>CP171223.1:0-1052500 GCA_050908905.1 Bacteroides sp. KG123
CCGATGGTGTAATACGGGAAGCCTTTATGCTCTCCCAGCTTCACTCCTTCCGAGTCGACGAACCACCCCGGCCCTACCTCACGGTCTATCTCCGGAGAATGTTCGCGCAGAAAATCCCGATAGTCTCCCTTGACGAAACATACTTCCATGCTCTCACCCTCTTCTGCCTTGAGCGTATATCCCCTGTCGCGAAGATATTCGCGCACCTGCACTTTGGTATAAGTGCCCAACGGAAAGATGCATCGCTTCAAGACATCCTGCCCCAACCGCCAAAGGAAATAAGACTGGTCTTTCTTATCGTCGTCTCCTACAAGTATATAGACTTTCCCGTTACGTTCTTCCAAACGGGTATAATGCCCGGTGGAGACGTATGCACATCCCAGCCTGTCCGCCCACTCCGTCAGGATGCGGAATTTAAACAACGGGTTGCACATTACGCAAGGATTGGGAGTACGCCCGCTACGATATTCATCGATAAAATTCTGCACGATTACGCTGCGAAAAGCCTCACGCTCGTCTGCCACATGGTGTTCGATACCCATGCTGCGGGCAAGGCTGCCGGCCTCTGCCGGTTCGTCTCCCCATACCCACATGGTAAGGCCCACAATCTCGTAGCCTTGCTCTTTCAACATCAGGCAGGTGGCAGTACTGTCTATGCCCCCGCTCATGCCCACCAATACTCTTTTCCCGGATTCGCCCATCATTTCGAATATAGCCAAATTATCGTAATCATTACTTCTCCGCCTTGTCTGCCTTTATTAAAAGCATACTTGTACAAACAGCTCTTACTGCTTTTGTTTCTGCCGGACACGCTTCAGGGCATGGCAACAGAACCGGCGTCCAAGTCCGGCGTCGAACATTTTCTATCTGCAAAAGTACGTGATTTTAAGTAGAAAAACAGAAAAGGCAAAACTTTTTATTTTCTTCTCTTCCATGATTTTTCAATAAGCCTTGCCATGTATCTTCAGTTTCTTTATCATCCGATGCACAATGGTTTGAAGTGGCCGGAACATGATTTAAGAAACTAATTTAAAAGGAAAGAGCCCGGTTTTGCACCAAGCTCTTTCAATAAGCGGACAATGTTTAACCTATCCCATTTTTTGGTTACACTTCAATTTTTTCACAGAAAAAGGTGAAGGGCAACCAGTAAAACATATAAAACGACCTTCACAGGCCAAGTCCGCTATAATACTCCAAAGTTTCGCAGGAAATTATTCTTACTCTTTTTGCAAAGCATGAAACTTCATCTGCAACCGAGTTCGCCAATAATGAAAACCGCCACATGAGATTTTACATAAGATGACACATTCTGTTTTCTTCTTATGAAGTAAACGCAACAGAGGGGTACGCAAAAACTTATCCGGCTCGGAAACGCGTACCCTGACAATTCTATTTTCAGAAGAGCCGTCCGGCGAAGACAGCCAATCTATCTCCAATATACCCAAAAGAGAATAACAATAAAAAGCGGAATGTTCGTACGCATACCATGCCCCGTCTTCCTGGTACAAAAAAATGCAATCCGCATTCTTTTCTTCCTTTTGCAAAATCTCTTCCAAGCTCATCCTCTCTGTTTTATTGAACAATCATTATTTTACCGGCTTTTGTCTTTCCGTCAGAAACGTAGGTCTTCCGTACACTACCCTGTTTATTGCTTCCAATAACTACATGCAAATAGGCATGTGCACTATACTTACTGCTAAGTTCAGACAACATCCCTTCACCCGGATAGCCGGCAGGAGTGGCGGAAGAAGGATGTAAAAACAGTCCGGTTGCAGAAGATGGATTCACCACCCGTATATTCCAGTTTTTATCGGCAGGTTTAATCAAATCGAATACATAAGAGTCACTATCTTTCTGATTTGATATTATAGGATTCCAACTAATCTCGACCGGCAAAGAGAGATTGTCACATGTCATCGTCAAAGTCGTAGTAACAAGGCTGTTTCCCGAAGATGTAAAATCACCGGTTATCCGGTATTTATTACCTCCCAAAGCATTGGCTTTCAAGTTACTGAGCCAAGTAGCAGCACCATGAGCCGACAAAACGGGCAGAATGCCACGGCTGGAATACACTGTACAGATTTCTACTCCGGTAGCCGATGCTGTTCCACCTGTTTTGCCATACAGCTCAAAAACATTATTTGACGAAGCTATCTGATGTTGCCCATCGGCAACAACACATGAAAAGTCTATATCTTCATCCTTCAATTCCACCTTCAAGGCGTTCGAAGGAGCAGAATCTGCAGCCGTAGCCACATCTGCATATCCGGGACCATTGACACCGACAAGGGTAATGATGTAGCGATGGTTGCGTACAACATTCAAAGGAGTTCCGTAACCATCGGTCATTACTATTTTATAATATCCCGATTTTTCTTTATATTTACCTTTAAGTATCACTGCCATATAATCAGAGACGTTACAGTTGCGTTCATAAATATATAAAGAAGGCTCTGCGGCATGTACCCATCCTTTACTATAATCCAGTTCACTACCGCTGACCGGATTTGCAGTAGCAGGCGTGCTTACGGCTCCTGTACAATCGGCAGGAGCCAAGAAACCGGAAGACATTCCTTTATGTACAGTGATGCCCTCGATCACGAAATCGTTTAATCCGTTACTGCTGCTGCCGGCAGCTTTCTTCACCTGAATACAGGCAGCGGAGCGCAACAGTTTTACATTATTTGCGGTCGTAATGATATTGATTCCATTATCCAAGACAAAGCGCCCCCACATAACCAAAGGCATCACATTATTTAATAAAGTGTTTTCTCCGTTGTTCACATTCTCAAGTGAAGCTGTATGCAAAGAAGATATAGCCTCCCTTTCCGCCATACTCGTACTTAAACCATCAAAGTTCAAACGGTCCGTTGCACCATCTGCTGTACGACCATTGGTGACCAAATGAATAATACGTTTCTCCGAAGTAGCATTCAGTCGCACAGTAAAGGCTACTCTGGTCCCCGTAGCAGTCAACCGATTACCTTCCACCTTCACACGCTCCATAAACTTACCGTCTTTATCGAATACCAGTACATCTACATTCTTGATATCCGTATCTGTATAAGAAGAACGAGTGGAAGCATTTACAGTCTCCGGCTGAGGCAATGTCACCGAAACGGTGACATCTACCTTGCCGTAAAGAGTTTGTTGCTTACCGCTTTCTTCGTTACTGCACGAAAGAGACAGAAAAGCTATCAGTACATATATAATATATCGTATTTTCATATTATAGCACATTTTTCATTATATATTGTTCATACTCAAACTATTTTCTTTTTCCTTGGTAGTCATCCGAATAAGTATTGACTATGACCGGCTTCCAATGAGGTTTCGTTTCAGTATTCCCAATCCTCATAGGAGCCTGCACGGAACGGGTAGCAACGCCTGCCCATAATTGAACCGAAGCGGAGTGCTTGACTCGGTCATAAGTAATAGTGCACACTTTTGTATAGCCGCCGGTAGCATAACTTCCCTGACCTTTCGTTGTAGTAATCATAACAGTATGTGCATCATTATACAAATTCTGACCTCCGATGTTATTAAAATTAGTTTTATCCTGTTGCATTGTTCCTCCTTTATATGCAAACATTGTAAATGTCATTTTATCAGGTGCCCTGCCATCAGTGTACCAAGTAGCATAAACATCCAGCTTAATTTTACGGGGAGAATTTGTGTCTCCTTCCAGCACCGGAGCATTAAAGAAAACAGTTTCACCTTGTCCACCCGTAGCATCACCGCCCCATTTCAGAAGAGATTGACTGTTATAATCAACAGAAGATGCAAATCTCCATCCAACCGGCCTTTTGTCATAGGTCGAGTTATTGCTGCCATCACCGGATACATTATTCCCTCGGAACTCAGCAGCAATATCCACATCATTGTTGTTCCAAGTAAATTTCACCACAAAGAAATCAAAAGCAGGGATAGTAATGATAATATCCTGATATACCTTCGCCATCACCTTATAGTCCGGACAATCTGCATGATGGAAAACAATCTTTCCCTCACGTGCCTCATCGTGAGGTTCACGGTCTGTGGGCATAGTCAAAATCTGTGTTTGAGGATTCCAACTCAAATCATTGTGTATCCACGACTCCCATGAATCAAACACTATATTCCGGGCACCTCCATATACTTTAACATCGTTTGAATTAGTTACGGCAGTCTGAGCATCTCCGGTAGGAGCAACAGCCTTAATCATCCCCTCATCCACATGAATAAAACAATTTACCAATGATATGGTATCCGTATCAAGAGTTACTTTATTTTTTACCACTATCCGGTCATCACCATAGTAAGTTTCAAAATCCTCAACCTTGGTAGTAGAAGTACGTGTAAAATTAACCGTAGTATTTCCTTGCGATCCGTTTTGCACATTTGATGTCGCTTTATTGCTGCTGCTCAAAAACTTCCAATCACCTCCCAGACTTGTTATCTGCAATGAATTAGTCTCATGGTTGCCAGGACAGAATACCAATTTTTTAGTGCTGACCTTAATAGTCCCCCTATCCGGTCTTTGAGTGACAGGAATCTTCTTCGACACATTATTGGCTTTAACGGTAATGTAGGATTTACGCGGACTATTGTCCACATAAGTATCCACATTGGCGGTAATCTCAACCGCATTGTTGTCCAGCTTTCTCACGGATGTAATCCAATCGGCATCCGCCGCCTTCTCTACCGTAAAATCCGGCGCATTGGTATTTATATGTATCGTATCTTTAAATGCCAGTCCTACTTCGGCCTTATCCGTATAAAGCAGTGTTTGTGACAAATCGGCATCCAATGCCTTATCTTCCCAATTCAGAATATCCGTGGATACATCAAGCTTGCCTCCTAAAAAAACACGAACGAGCAAGGTAGCATTTGCACGCGGTACACGGGGAATCACCACATCCGTCTTTTGGAAACGGGTTCCTCCTTCACAAGCCAAATCCACACTCAATTTCAAATGGCTTGTAGTAGTATCAACAGGAGAGGAATTCAAATAATCACTTCCCTTGTGGGCAGGAATAATGAAGCTTAAAGCATCGCTATATTGATGTCCGCTTTCCGAAGTTTTATTACGTACTGTAAAAGTACCTGTCATAGGAGCCGTACTCACATCCGGATTGTTCTTGTCAGGATACAATCCTCCCTCCCAGTTAAGAGTCGTAGGCACATTCGTCAACTTCAACGTATGGGTTCCATTCACGTCCAATCCCCCCGCATCAGCTATCTCTACTTTTACCAGAGCGGCATTGCGGGCCAACAGAGCTGTTTCGGTAGCTGTATTGGCCTGATTGGCAATAACCTGTTGCCCGGCAAGATAAGCGGTGCGCAACTCCGGCATAGATGGCAGAACTCCACCCGAGGGATGTGTCTCCCACATTTTCAAAGCCGAACGTGCCTGTCCGCGAACGGGCTGAATCACTTGCCCGCTTATATCCCTATCGGCACTAACCAACATAAAATCCCACTTCCCTGCAGCAACGGACATTGTAAGACGATCCGCACCATAAGTTATATCAGGAACCTTCTGCCTGAATTGCCCTACATCAGCCCCCTCTCCATCGAAAAGATAGACTTGGGTATTACCGATAATACTTCCCAAAGATTTTGTCATCACAAATGTCAAGGAAGGATTACCCTTCGTTGTATTCGGGGCTTCCTTGTCATCTGTACAGGCAAATATCAGAAGAGGCAACAGATATGCCAATAATATATTTACTTTTTTTCCTGTCATAGTTTTCCTTTTTCAGCCATTATTTCAAAGAGAATAAGAATACCCCGCAAATCACAAGATATTCTTATCTCAAAGGAATATGTTATTTCCGGATTGTAAATTCAGCTGCGCTTTCCTCCGCCGATACACTTATAGGTTGTGCACCGGTAGGCTGGTTCACAGACTTGACTTTCAATTTTACTTGTTTCTCCGCATTATCCATGCTATACAAGACCACGCCATTCACGTTTGCCGAACTATGGTTGCCCTCACCGCTTATGCGAAGGTCGTGCAAGTTGGTGAAGACAAAATCCTTGCCTTCTTTTGCCGTAGCATCGGGAAGCGCAACACAATTCACGATAATATCACTGCCGGTGACGTTGGTCAGCAATGCTCCATCCGAGGCGCGCAGCAGGGAGACGGTGAAGAATCCGGATACGACGTTGTTGTTTACTCTGTGATCGCCAAGTGAGGCAATAGCCAAACGCGCAGGCTGGTCGGCAACGATGCCGCTACAACTCAACAATTCGCCATCAAACGAAACATTAGAGCCGCTCAGGCTGTGTACTTTATTGAAATTCACCACCACTGTCTTGGGAAGTTCATAACGAGTGTCTTCCAATGTTTTGACACTGAATGAAGATTTTCGGGAGCCATTGGCAAAAACAACCCTTGGAGTCAGCCCCATATCAAAATCAAGCGCATCGGCCGTACCTTCTCCATAAGTACCATCCACTATAATATTGGCACCGGTTGCATTTGTCAAAGCAGTTCCATCGGCTTTAAACAGACCCAATTCATACAGAATATCCTTTGCACCTTCTTCGCCACGCTCTGTGCGTACCAACTTCACAACAGCCTGCTGATCTTCAATGAGCGCTTTTCCAACGGGTTTCACCAAATAACTCTGTTGCGCGTCAGAAAGAAGCAACTCGAAGGTTTTCACTCCCTCTATCAAATCATTCGCTTTTACCGGCACTTCTATTTCTTGTTTCACCAAATAGCGGTCGGCCGTTCCACGCGAAGGGGTAAACGATAACCTGCCTTTCACCGGCGTGAAATTATTCGCAGCGGTAGCCGATACTTCACGGGTGGCATATTCTACATTAACCGGAACAGGCGCCCCTTCCTTTGTCGTGGCATAACCGGTCAATGTCACAGTAAATACAGCAGTGGCAGTTCCGTTTACAGGCTTGGTTATCTTCAGATCCGAAACATAAAGTCCGTGCCCCAGCTTAACCAAACGGCTTCCATTGCCCAAGAAAAGCAGTTCACCGGATGATGCGGTCAATGCCTGACGGAAAACAGTCGGTTTATTGTCTGTAACATAACGGTCAAACTCTTTTTCACCGGCGGCAGAATACATGCAAACCCTGCCTTCATCCGATGAAAGTAGAAGAACCTCACCGCTATTCGTCACTTTAATCTTGTCAAAATTCCCTTCAACAGTACGGTCGAACTCGGCCTTTCCGGTCGGTTGGATACGCACGAATGTCCCTCTGCGCGTATTCATGTCATAAGTGGTCACCACCGACTCGCCGGTATTCCGGTTCATCCCCACTCCTCTGACGCTGCCGTTGGATGCCCCTGAATACAAAGCCGTTCCGTCATTACGCAACAAAGCATAATAGCCTTTAGTCCCACTTCCTCCTACCAGAATATTTCCATTACGGGAAACCAAAAGATGCTTCAATGACGCATTTCCGTCATTGGCGGGTATCAGCGTCTTCCCGAAAACGATATCACCTTCCGGACGGATCTTATAAATAATACCTCCCTCCAACCGTGAGTTACCGATAATAATAACCGAGCCGTCATTGATATTCGCGCTCAATCCGGTCACCGTATATTTCTTTGCCGGAATAGCCGTCATATAATAAGGATTTCCCTTGTCATCCAATCTGACTACGACAGTCTCTTCTTTATCCCTGTCGCCGGAGAAAGCCGCACAAACATACTCTGTGGTATTACCCAATACGGCAAACTGATCGCAATAGCCGCTATTCACATTCTTATATTGATAAATGACCTTACCTGATTTTTCAGCCTTCAGAAGTATTCCCTGACGTTCATTTGTTCCTTTAGGCTCGGTTCCTGACAAAAGAAGCGCCCCACCACGCAATAAAACTCCTTTCAGAAAATCGCTCCCCTGAGCCCCGGCATAAATATTATTCACAAGCTTCCCGCTACGGTTCACTATAATCGCCCGTCCACTCAAGGTAACACGGTCTTTTCTGCTTTTAGTATTCTGCACGGCAGACTGGCCGACAATCAAGATGCAATCATTGTCCAATCCCGTAACTTCATTTACTTTCGTAAATCCGATCAGCGGCAACGAGAAAACAACCTCACCTTCTCGTCCCACCCATGTCAGGTTATACTTTTGCCCTTCTTTACCTATCATGGCCACTTCATCACCGGACAGTGGGCAAATCTGCTGTATCTGATTTTTATCACCATACTTCTTATCAAAAACCACCGGCATATATTGGGCTTTTACCTGCGAACAGATCGTGATAACCAGCAGGAGTAAAAACCACACTCTATGAGTTCTTGTCTTCTTCATATTATCGTTACTTTTATTATATTTCTACCTCTTATTATATATTTCCACACGCCTTGCCCGACGGTTGACTTGTATCCAGTCGATGACTCCCTCCGGCCAGCGATAGCCCTCAACCTCTTTTTTCACTTCTTCCGGAGAAAGTTTTATCCTGCCATGGGCTTGTATGTTAAAATTCACGTCTATACCGCGAGCACGCAGGAAATCGGCCACTTGTTCAGCCCTGCGTTCCGAAAGCCGATAGTTATAGCTATCGCCGCCTATCTCATCGGCAAAACCGTCAAACCTCAACTCTGAGAAATCGTAAGTACCCATCTCGTCCACAAAACGTTCCAAGCGTTGGACAGACTCAGGGGTCAAGGCATCCGAATCAAAATCAAAATAAAGAGTCATCAGCAGACCTTCCGGTGCATATTGCTTTAATGTGACGGTTTCCGGACGAACGTTTTCAGTCGTTCCATTCAACAATAACGCTCCTCCTAAAATAGCATTCTCCTCGCTCATGCCATAGAAAGGTTTTCCATGTTGAGTACCCAAATCTTCCACTGTACGCAAATAATAGATATCATCTCTGGACCCTATTTCACGATCAGAAACAAAATAGGCAGTCCGTAAGTCAAGCGGACACATATAATAATCATTGAAAACAGAATTTACCGGATAAGGGAAATGATTGACACCGCCCGGAACGACCCCGTCCTTATCAAAAAATACACTGAACAAATCGTATCCGCCAAATCCCGGCAATCCGTTAGAAGAGAAAATAAGGCGTCCTTTATAAACAACAGGAAAAATTTCATCGCCTTCCGTATTGACCTGAGGCCCTAAATTTCGGGGAGTTCCCCATGTCCGGTTTTCTTCATTCCAATGAGTGATATACAAGTCAAAACCACCATAGCCTCCCGGCATATCCGAAGCGAACAATAATGATTTTCCATCATTCAAGAGGTATGGATGCGCATACGAAGCCATAGACTCCTGAGGAAAGACAGGAGCGTATTTGGTAAATCTCTTCTTGTTATTTTTCAGTATAGAATAGAAAAGTTTCGTGCGAAACGGGCGGAATTTCTTATCAGCCATTTCTACCGTCGTTTTCTTTTTGTCGTATTCAATTACAGTAGCCACCATTGTACGCATATCCGGTGAAAAAGCTACCGGTCCGTTCTGCAAATCCGCCGGAATCTTGCGGAAATAATCGTAATATTTCGGTGGTTTACGGAAAGATGTTTCCTCATTATCGGTTTCATGCAACACATAATAATGGGTGCGGTGAAAAAACAACTTTCCCGGATCATTGAATTTACTGTAACTAATGGCATAAAAAGGCTGTTCGCCAAAATTGCCAATCCAAAATTCGGAATTGTCCGTATTCAAAGACAAGCGTTTAGCCGAAAATCCCGGATCTTCCTGTACAGAATGCCTCATGGCAAGCGCCTCCAAAGTGTTCTGATATCGCTGATATCGGCTATATACATCTTTATAGGCATTATTCAGACAAATGGCTTCCGCCTGACGGGCTTGCCCCTGAAAGCGCAGCGCATCTACGTATTCACAGACGTCGTCCACTCCAAGCAAATCCGGGCGCACCTCTATCGCTTTGCTATAATGTTCGGATGCGCGGGCATATTCCCTAACCATAAAGTACAAGCGTGCTATCTTCAGATGAAGCGCGGCCCGATATTCAATGTTCTGCTCGCGTTTGATAGCTGTCTCATACTGAGTCATCGCTTTATCAAATTTCTGTCTGATAAAATTACGATCTGCCCGTCGTTCTACCCGTCCTATTTTCCGTTCCTGCGCAAAAGAAGGGACGCTCCCCTCCATTAAAAAGAGGAATGCGGCAGCAGACAGGAGAATTTGTAACTTCTTCTTTCTCATTTTCAGCAACTTTTTATCAGTAACATTAGCGGAATATGTTATAAGTAAGATTTATGCCAAACTTTGTCGGCCCGATCCAAGCTTTTGTTTTTTTCCGTTCCAAGGGGAAGTCCGCATATTCTCCTCCCAAATAAAACTTGTCATATTGAAGATGGGCATATCCTATACCGATATTCAAATCCAACCCCCAACGGGAATTGAAAGCAAATTTATATCCGGTAGAAATACCTCCCGACACTCCCCACCCCTTGCGGCGGAAACTTTGCAAGGGATCATTGTGTTCTAACAAGCCGATGTTGAAGTTGCCGTACATGGCATACGGACCAATATAAAAACCGTCCCATGAGTCATTGGTATAAAAGTTACGTGGATTTATGTAATAGCGTACTTCGGCCGTGGCTTGGAGAGCACGAAAAACCTCCTCATGCTTTTTAAACAAGTACGGCAACCATGCCACTTCTCCGTTCACGGTAATCTGTCTGGTCAACGTATATTCAAAACCTACATTGGGTGATCCTGTCAACCATAAAGGAATATTAATCTTGACACTTTGTGCCTGTACTCCGCCGATAAAACAAAGCAAGACGGTAAGACTTAAAATATGTCGTATAACTGGTTTCATGATTCTTCTCTTTTTTATTTTAATATATATCATTCCAAGTCTGTATCTCCACCCTCTATATCTTCATTCCATCCTACAATCGATATTTTAATAACAGTGTAAGAGTCTATTTCAATAATGATGCGCCGACCATACAGCAATCTCATCGGCATTCCGGTATTCTTGTCTTTCACTTCAACCGGCAAATTATTAATGACAGCACCGTCATCTCCAAGGAATGTATAGTTCAACCTCATAGGTTCTCCTTCTAAAGAAGGCAAGTAACGGTGATCGACCTCCAATATTCCGGCACTTTCCTGTACAGGCAGTTCGCCTAAATCGTACATCCGGTCATCCGAAGTCAATCGTGAAGTCAGAGTATCATTCTTGAGATACTGCACGACCGAAACTCCTTCTGCCAATAATTGCACTTTCTTTATGCGCGACACATCACCGGGAAAGTTTTTGAAACGCACGGTAATACGGCCGGTATAACGCTCCAAATGCGCGGTATCGGTTTTTAAGATACCCGGATGAACAATGACAGGTACAAACTTCTGAAACAGCATATCCGAAGGCTGCACATAATGGTGCTGTCCGGAAGAACTGCCTTTCAAGACAAAAGCCGAATTACCCAAATGCCGTTCATCCACAAATGAGATACTGTCCGTATTGGTATAGCAATACACCTTATACTCACCCGGTTGTAACTTAAAACCGAATAAACCTGCCGCCATACGGGGATTTTCATCCCAAGGAGAAGTTGCATAACGTGTACCTACCAATACTCCGGCATTGTTATAAACCAATACACGGCAATCACTGACTGTTTTATTCAGAACCTCAGGAACAAAAAGCTGATAGTTGGTTTCATCTTCAAAATAGTCATACGTACATGAAGCAAGAAACAAAGCCGTTACACCAATAAATAACACTATGAGGAGCCTGTTTTTTCTCATACTCTATAGTTTATTTTATCACAAGCGGCTCATAGAGGGAGCAGAAAGTCTCTTATTCCGTTTTCTGCTCCCAAACTACAGCCGGGAAAATTACATAATAATAGAAGATTCTACGATATTGCTGTTCCACGGAGTCGGTTCACTGACTTTAATAGTCAATCCGCCGTATGTGGTAGGAGCAGTAGGAACATCCGTCGTACCGCCGGTACGTAAAGTAAGATTTACTTCACGAATAACATTGGGTACAAAATTCTCTTTCACCACACCGGACCAGTACACAGGGGCAGGAGAATCCAACTTCGTTCCATCCGCTAAAACATGTCCTGCCTTACCGCTTGCAGAGACAACAATAAAATATTGCCGTGAGCCGTCAGCGTTTGCAGTAGTTGCGCCGTCATTAGCACGCCCACCATTGTTGGGGAATACGATAATATCTCTCCACATTGTAAAATTATCCTTCAAAATCTTGCCGCCTGCACTATAGCCAGTAGTGGGATCTGTCTTTTTAAAGACATCCGTACCCTCTATTGATAGAACGTGTTTTTCTAAAGAATTAGCGTCTACACCACCGTCATTCCCTGCCAACACTCTCATTTTTTCCGGCAAACGATAAATCAAGATAGAAGCATCCTTCGTATAATCCATTGTTGTATTATTATCCACACCATTTTGTCCTTCCTTCACATTCAATCGCACACGCATCAAAGACACTTCGCGCTTTAAAGCAACCGTATGACTGATAGTGGCCCCAGCCGCAACGACTACATTATCAACAGAACCCATAAAAATCTCAGAAGGCTCTGAATAAGCAGTATTACCGGCCGAAGTCAACTTTGCGGAACAGAAAGAAGGGAACGAACCAGTCTTATGCTTCATTACTAAATTATCCGCTTTTTTCTGACGGACATTCCACATATCCCACTCTACGGGAGTAGTACCACCATCCGAATAAGTTACGATTTTATCTGTTGAGCTCTTCGCATTAGCGACAGCAACCAACTTATAAGTACCTGCCGGTACATCCGTATAAGTAAAAGTTTTAGCTGCACTAGTATTAGGAGTCGCTACAGCAGAAAAACGCACATTATTAGTAGCCGCATCATAAAGCAAAAACTGCACCTGCTTAATATTAGCCCATGAGGTTGCCGGTATGGCGGTAGACTGAGCCTTTGTGTTGGCACTTACTCCCTCAAAATTCAACTGTACTACAAGCTTCGACTTTGCCCCCTCATCAATTCCCCCATTCGGAGAATCATTCTTTTCTGAACATGCTCCCAACGCCATTAAAGCGAACAACGAGCATACTAAAACAAATTTTCCTTTCATAAAATTAAAAAATTACATTAATAATTGGTACCAAACAAAATGTTACGTTAAAACTTCATCGATTAGAAGCTTCGTACACTCCCGTTACTTGCTAAGTAACGGAAATGCGCGAAAAAAGGGAAAAAGAGGAGTCTTTAAGAGAAATTTATTATAGAATGAGTCTCTACATCTGAATTGAGACAATATAACATCTATCCACCTTTGAACCTGTAAAGATGGACTGTTTGATTATTATTCATAACCGAAAGAAACTATCTGAAAAGGTTTACAGTTTTAATATTTATTAAGAATAAAAAGGCAGATATATTATTTGTTTCCCAAATATAATGTTTATTTTTGCCGCCTGAATACGGTTCTGTTACTTAGCAAGTAACGAAATCATATACTTCTTATTATCAACATATTACACACAATCTACTATCCTATTTCCCTCCTATAATTTTCTTGATAGAATATATGTAATAAGAGACTTGTTCATTCGATTGATTTCAGCTTCTTTAAACGGCTGGAAATATGTTTCCGTAACCTTCACAGAAGAATGCCCCATTGCATCGCATATCAGATTGGAATTGTAATTTTGTCTTAGCGCTGTGGTTGCCCATGTATGGCGGGCGGTATAAGTACTTAACCGTTCTTTTATTTGCAAAGAACGGGCCACCTGCAATAAGCGATGATTTTCCAAACGTAACATACGAGAATATTGCCCATATTCGTCTTTCCCCGGATTTTGAATGATAGGGAAAAGATAAGGAGTATCGGGAAAAACATTCTTATATTTTCCGATTATTTCCATTGCTTCCGGGCAAACGACAACAGACATCCTGCGCCCCGTCTTATGCCTATGATAGGTTATGACATTTCCTTGCAAGTCACGCTTTCGCAAAAAAGCAAGATCGACAAATGGCATTCCACGGAGCAAAAACAACAAGACAAAGATGTCACGGCTAAAAGAAAGTCTTTCGGGTAACTTCTTTTTAGCCGTCATCAGTTGGCATATCACTTCCGGCGAAACAGCTCTTTTTACCGGACAATTAACTCCTGTATGTACTTTACTGAAAAGACGCGGAACATAGACGGCAATACCACATTCCAAAGCCTGATTATAGACAGATCTCAGCATACGCATATATGTGGAAACCGTATTCCAGCTCAACTGATCTGCCAGCAATCTTTGCTCAAACCGCGCCAACCACTCCGGAGTCAACTGCCTAAAGCTTATTTCACGTCCATTCACAAACTTTCTCAGCCTATTCAAAGTACTTCTATATACATGGGCTGTACCATCACGATGCCCTTCCTTTAATTCGACAATCAGCTTCTCCATAAATCGTGTTAAAAGTACTTCTTTCATTTTCAAGTCTGCTTTTGTTATATATTAAGTTATTATACTTTCTATACTTGTACATACTGTAATTCCCGCAAGCAGTCAAAGCATAGTGCCACAACAAACCATCCGCATCATTATCTTTTATTTTTTCAGATAACTTTGCCGACATTAAAACTTTTACTTAAAATAAAGGATTACCAATGCCTTATCGATGTACAAATACCATGTGATTATCAGCCTTCTTTTGTGCGCTTTCCGGGAAGGGCCGTTTTTCCTTCCGCAGGCAGGCTCTTTTCCGTAGTATTGCATGTTCCGTTGAATCGGGCTTTCGATTCAATCTCAAGTTTACATGTATAAACATCTCCATTCATTATACACCCCGATTTCATTATCAGTTCCTCCGTCACATGAATATCTCCCTGCAACATACCATGCAACACCGCCGCATCACATGTTATATCACCTTTGATTTTTCCTTGTGGGCCGATCACGAGCTTTCCCTTGCAGGAAATGTTTCCGTCAACCGTTCCATCCAAACGTAGATTTCCCTCAACAGTAACTGTACCTGTCACTGTTGTTCCTTGTGCTATTGTAGTCAATCCGTCAGCACCGACTTTTACTGCTTTTGCAGAATAATCTTCATTCTTTTTCTTTCCTAACATGATAAACATGATTTATGTAAATAAAAAAAAGACGAACATTCTGCTGATACCAAATATTAAAGGCAAATATAAGTCAATTTAAATACAGGAAAAAGGAAAGGATGAAAAAAATCCGGCAAAGTACAGAAAGTTTAAGCCGGCAAAACAAACACCGTGCATAGTCAAGCAGGCAAACCCCTTGAGACTGTTCATGTTCCGCACCGCTTGGCTTTTGTCTTCGTACTTTTACAATAATGCGCAATGCGGAAAAAGAACGGATGCAGCCTATCAGAAACCAAGAAAGAGCCCGGTGCAATACCGGACTCTTTCAATAAACGGACAATATTTAAACCGTCCGACTTTTTGGAGGCATATCGCTCTTATCGCGACACACCCTTTATTCAGCAGGAATGCTATTCTTTACCATATACGGTTATCTCGGTCAGTCCTACATAACTTGAGGATGAAGTCAGTTCAACCTTCACATAACGGGCCTTATAATCATCCAGCACCTTAAACAGATAAGAACCCCCTTCCGTGTTTCCTTTGATAACACCCGATATGGCAGTATATTCTTTGCCATCCTCGCTGATAAAGAAACGGTAAGCGGAAGGTGAAGGATCGGGAGATGAGTTCGGCATATTGGAGAATTTAAAGCCTTGAACCGAATAGCTTTTTTGCATGTCAATCAAAACATCCGTTTTTCCTCCTGATCCGGCACGCCGCCACCATCCATAGCCTTTTTCATCACCATCCAACAATCGTTTGACATTAGATGAAATAGGCGTCGTACTAATCGTCCAGCCATTCTTGGATAACGCCGTTCCCAATTCCCCTTCATTCTCCGCAGGTATTACATTCGATTCGTAATACTCAATCTGCACAAGCACGTCACCTTTGTTCTTCAGCAATTCCACTTGCTTCCCGTTCTTATCGACAAGGACAATCTTTAAAGGCAATACGACTTTTTTAGCCGTTTCAAACTGGGTGGCGTTTTGTACCTGAAACGACAAGTCGACCTTTTCAAGGTTATCGAAAGAGTATGACTCAAAATTCGGGAACATATTGTCCGGAGCTATTTCATATCCTTTCAGACGGCCGGGATAGTCTTTCACAATCTCGTCATCGCGCACCAGCTTCGCCTTGTAGCCGCTGAAGAGAGACGAAGACAAGGCGGCAATCTCGATTTTTCCTTCTCCCTCCAACTTCACTCCATCTTTCGTTACAGCGGCACTGAGTTCAAAGTACTGCTTACTGGGAGTGACAAGCTGCTGGCCTTCGATTTTCACTATCTGCAAAGACCTGTTACTGCTTACACGAAGCTGAGAATCTTCATTTCGTTTGATTTTAACAGGCAAAACAGCATCGCTTTTCAGACCTTCCGTATCGATAAACAGCTTGGAAGCATTCATATTCTTGCCGGCGGCCAAAACCAAAGAAGTTTCTTCGAACGACACTTTATCGACGGCAACGAAATCTTTCTCCTTATAGGCCTCTACAAGTTTTTCGTCCTTGCCTACCACTTCAAAGCATAGCTTCTCGTCAGAAGAGACTTCACGAGTGGCACGCACATTTACCAAGACCTCCGCTTTCTCTTGCAGACAAACATTTCCGACAAAAGGAAGCGAAACGGTCTGCATGTCCTTGTCAAAAGAAAGAAGATTATCCCGCGGATCGGAGCCATTATAATAGCTCTTCACATCGTACTCGCCTTCGTATTCCAAATTCCGGCTGCACGATGCGACAAGCATCGCACCCACAGCAGGAAGTATATATAATAATGCTTTTCTTTTCATGATGTTTTATTATTTATTATTTTTTTTCAGGGAAATAAAGCGGAGAGTCCCATTTAATCAGATCTAAAGAATATGGATTATCACTGTTTGATATATAAGCCTTAAAATGATATCCGTTTCCTGTCACGTCACTCAGTTTTGATTCTTCTGTCAACGGAGCGTAAACAATCAAATCCGGGTTCGCAGGATCTTCCACATACAAGTTTTCGGTAATTTGGAAATCCGTCAATGCCTTTTTATAGAGACGGATGTCGCGGAGATATCCTTTGAAATTTCCAAAACTTGCCTGTATTTTGTAATACTCCTCGTTTGTTGAAGGAACATCGAACTCAAACTCAAGCACTCCGTTGATATACGCTTTCACATGCTGGTTCTTATAGGTATAAGTCACATGATACCACTTGTTCCTCTGAATAGATTGTTTGGAGAATCCTTTCGGGTCATCCGAGCCTCCGGGTTTGTATTGCAACTTACCCTCAGGTGTAATACGCGAATAGAACGAGCCCATCACAGGTTGCTGATTGGCAAACCAAGAATCGATTTTCATACCATAGTGCAATGTCCATTCTTTCAGCACCATGGGATTTTTATCGTGAGGAAGCGGCACAAGGTCGCATCGCATATAAAAACCATCTTGTCGCATGGCGGAAGTCTTCAATACACGATCAAGGGCAAAAATCTCATAAGAGTTGGCCTCCAATACGGATAAAGACGAATTGGTGCTGACCTTGACAGGAACAGCATACTTGAATGAAGGATTTACAGTCAATGCGCCATCTCTGATTACGAGCTTGACAGGCTCCGTACTCACGGTTCCCGATTTAATGGTCACCGATGTCTTCTCAATTTCGTAATATTCGGCAGGAAGCACCTTATAGGAAGTTCCGTACTGCTTGTTGTAGAGTTCCAACGAAGCCTCATCCACCGTAATGTCCACTTTGACATCGGAAGTCAGCAAATTGGCCGCACGTGGCAGGAAAGTAGCTTCACCGCCTTTTTCGTCTACAACGACTTTCTTTATCGGCGAAGACTGAACCCCGTCAAGATAAATAGCGTTCGGCAACCCTATCTGGGCATTTACATCATCTACGTCTACGTTGGAGCAGCCTGCCATAAGAAAAGCAAACATACCCCCAACAAATATTCTGAATGTCTTTTTCATGTGAATAAACAAGTTAATGGTTAATAAGCGGCAGGGTTCATAATCTGAATGCCTTGCCTCAAGTATTTATACACCGGATTCGCGGCAAAATCTCTTTGCATGTGATAGGAGCCGATACCCCCTTTACGATATTTTCCATCCAAAGGTTTCCATTCAGCCATACCGATATAAGAAGGCACCGTTCTGCCATCGGGTAACCGGAAACTTACACCGCCGGTAGTTCCCCACTTCTCAAACTCTTCGGTGACAATGAATTTGTTTGCCACCTCTTCCGCAGTATGCACGGATGCAAAATGGTTAATCAACTTTTGCAACCTGCCATCAAGAATCGAAAAAGAAGAACTTCCATACGCCTGATGTATGAAATAGTTCATATAAGGGCCGTATTCGGCAGGAAACCATTCCGGTTCACCATCCACAACCAACAGCTTCTTACGTCCTTCTTCGGTTTCGGCCTTAGGCCCGATGCGTTTGCCCATCGTTTCTAAGAATGTATGCATACGACGATTTTTCCATAATTCTTTTCTTGTATGGAACGGCTGTGCATAAGAAGGTTCGGCATCAAGGTCGAATCCATCGTATCCGAATTTAAAGATTGTGTCGCAAAGGGCATTCGCATATTTTTCCACCGATTTAGTGATGGCCTCTTCGTCGCCATCAACCCATCCCCAATAACCTTTCGACCATGTTTCCCAATGCTTGTCGGCAGGTATATCGGGATTTTTCTCGCCATAATCCGCAGGAACCGGCGGAGTAATGCCCTTGCCTATATCGAACAACAGACAGGCAATCACCACCTTGGTACCTTTCTGTTCTTGCACGTTTTTCAAATCCGCCAGCATTTCCGGTGTCGGATGAGCCCAAAGGCTTTCTCCCCATAAAGCCACCAAATCGGTGCTGTCGGGAAGTTGTGAAAGGAATGTAGAACCTGACCCGTTTGCCGTCCATGCAGCGAACCATCCGAAAGTAAGAGAATGGTCGGACTTTTTGTAGGCCCGCAGGTTCTCAAGATATTTATTATGGGCATCTACCATGGCACTGTCGGCACCCGCCAACAACTTGTCTATGTTCTCATGCTCCACTTCGGTCCAATCCGAACACGAAGTTTGAAAGCATGCCAATACGCCGAACAAAAATAGAATCAATATATTTTTCTGTTTCATATCATAATCCTTTAAATGTTATTCTTTGTTGGGTTTCTTATCCCACCATAAACGCGTGGCACCATCATCAAGACCACCCAGCATCTCTACTGCCTTTTGGACATTTTCGAGGTTATCCGTGTACTCTTTATTGGAATACGGAATACGGGTAGGGCCTTTCTTACCATCCACATTACTGTCGGAACGTACGAACTTGGCCTCAAAAATATGAGGATAACCGGTGCGGCGATATTCGCTCCACGCTTCCTGACCATCCGGATAGAGGGCGATATACTTCTGCGTAATGATTTTCTCCAATAAATTTTCAAAATCCTCTCCTTCCCATTTCACCGTGACAGTGCTGACGGGAGCCAAATTGTTGGCAGGGTTGGCAGCGTCTACAAACTCCACAGGTTTTCCTGTCCCGTTCAAGTATCCATCCAGTTTACTGTCTGCTATGCCATTTTCTTTAAACGAGAGCGAAACGCCTTCCTTATAATATACCTCCGCTGTCTTTCCTCCCATATTCCATCCGCGCAGCGCACCTTCCGCCCGCAAGAAAGCCACCTCAGAGGCTTTCATGATGTAAACGGGAGTTTCGTTGGCCACGTTCAACAACGAAAACTTTTCTCTCTCCAAATAGTAATCCACTTTTTCAAGGCTCTTGAAGACAGGATAGAAACCTTCCTCGCCGTTTCGTTTCCCTTTGAGAAAATAAGCATCAAGTCTCGGGTCATCATATCCTTTCATGTAAGAGTAAATCTCCGCCCCCATACGCACGTCGTTATAAGCGCCATTGATGGTGACCAGCGGATTATTCAAAGTGACGCCCGCGCCGCGGCTCAATTGCGCGATATCGGAAATGCTTTCAATCACGCCAAAGTCATTCTTCACAGCCTTTTCCGCATACTCTTTCGCCAAACTCTTATCGGCATATACTACACGCATCGCAAGGCGCAACATCAACGAATTGGCAAGTTTAGCCCATTTCTGATAACTGCCTCCATAAATCATATCGTAATTGGGCAGGACATCATGGCTTTGCTCACGAAGCGCCTTGACCGCCTCGTCCAATTCCTTGAGCATGGAACGATACACGTTTTCCTGTGAGTCGTACACCGCTTGTATCGCCCCCTTTTCCGGTTCCTGCGAATAAGGGATGGACCCGAATGTGTCGGCGGCTTTATGCACGGTGGCGATTTTGATGATGTTAACAATCGCAAACGCGGCAGGATCGTCTTCGGTTCTTTGCTTCAGTTCGATATAATTCCCGAATGCTTTCTTGTGCATGATGTTGAACGTATAGTCGCTCCAATTCTTCAATGCGTATGAAGGGAATCCTGTACCCACCCATTTGTTTTGCGCAGGAGACATATAGCCTATCCAGCAAGCGCCCGCCAGCGTGTAGGGAATCTGGTAATCGTTCACATAGCCTGTTCCTGTTGTTCCCACAGGAAAGATGTTCTGTTGGAAGCTGGTCAAGAAACCTCCTACTTTCAACCCGTCCAATAACAAGTTTTCTTCTTTCGGATGACGGAAATCCGTGTTGATTTTTTCAAAGTCCGCCTGACAAGCAGCGAGGCTCACCGTTCCTGCCGCCAAGAATGTGATATATTTTAAAAACTTTTTCATTTCTGTACTGATTTAGAACTGCACTTTCAAACTGAATCCCAGATTACGCAGACTGGGCGAACCGAAGTATTCGCTGCCTTGCCCATAAGTACCTGTCGTGGCCGTCAATTCAGGGTCGAACGGCGCTTTGTTGTAAAGCATCCATAAGTTGCGTCCGATGAACGACAAGGAAATATCCGGACACTGCACTCCGAATATACGATTGGGGAGTTTGTAGCCCAGACTTACTTCCTGCAAACGCACGTTCGTAGCACTGTAATAGTAATAAGCGGCAAGTCGCTCGCCTCCTACTACGGAATAGTAGTTCTTGGCATCTACGATTTTGCCTCCCGCCACCATGACACCGCCTCTGTCACGAGCTTCGGCCGATGCCTTGGATACACCGTATTGGTCCATCAGCGCCTGTGTGTTCGATACGACGATACCGCCTACACGCGCATTGATAAGGAACGAGAGATTAAAATTCTTATAAGCGATGTCATTTCTCCAGCCTATCGTAAAGTCCGGATTGGCGCTTCCTATCTTCAAGCGTTTTCCATCAGGAAGCTCCATCGTGGATATTTTGCCTTCGGCATCTACCTCGACGTTGCCTTGCAGATCGCGTTTGAGTATCTTGGTGACATATACATCGCCGATAGCGTCGCCTTCGCGGATATATCCGCCGCCGGCCGTCGTTTCCCTGAAGCTGACGGTCTTCCCGTCTTCGCCGGTAGGATAGTCGTGCACAAGTTCCTTCACCTGATTCACATTGCGCGAATAAGTCAGGTTGGACGATAAGCTCACCGGCCCGAACTTGTCCTGATAGCCCAATGCCACTTCAAAGCCGTAGTTACGGATATTACCGGCCTGAATGATGAAGTGCGAATAGGGCGAGGAAGCCGGAAGCGAATTGAGGAATGTCTGGTTATACGTATTGGACAAATAGTACGTAAAATCGAAATTCAGCTTGCTATCGAACATGCGCAAGTTCATTCCCAATTCATACGACCGGGTACGCTCCGCTTTAAAGTCGTAGAACGGACGGGTGGTCTTCGTGGAAGGCAGACCGTTGTTCATGGGGAACGTCACCGTACCGCGCGTCATGCCGCGATACCTGTCGGGGATAGGAGCGCCTACCTCCGTATAAGAACCTCTTACCTTCAAGAAAGTTATGACTTCGGGAAGCTGCAACATATTGGACACGATGCCCGACAGGCCGACCGAAGGATAGAAGAACGAAGGCTCTTTCGCGTTCACCAGCAGCGAACTCCAGTCGTTACGGCCGGTAAGTGTCAGATAGAGGGTACTCTTCCATCCCAATTCGGCACTTCCGAAAACAGCGGTGCCGCGTTTACGGAAATTACTGTCGCTGCCATGGTTGAAATTGGGGTCGAGCGCATCCGAAGAGAATATGTTGGGGACTCTCAGAATCGGGCCGGAGAAAGCGACACTGCTTGTGTAGTAATCTTCCAAGCTGGCACCGAAGTTACCCGTAAGATTAAAGTCTCCGAATGTTTTGTTTACCCCGAAGATGAGGTCCATATAAGTCTGCTGCGCCAACGACTGCGAATGCCCGTAGATACCGTTACCGTGTGTATTGGCATAAAGCAGTCCCTGACCGGATGCGTGATAGCGGTCTTCGCTTTCGGTATTCGTATTGTCCACACGCACGCGGCCCGCCACATTCAGCCAGTCCAGAATATCGTATTTCAGGCTGGCCATGAACATATAGCGCTTGCGATACTGGGGAGTCATCATATCGTTGACGATGAAATAAGGATTTTGCATCTGCATGCCGTTATCACCGTAAACCCAGTTCTGCACGGGGAATTTACGTACCCGATCATAACGCTTATAGAGTTTCACAGCTTCCCAACTCTCTCCTCTGGGGAAGAGGTAAACTGCCGGAATCGGGTTGTAGTACTCTCCCGGACGGTACATGTTTTGCGTCTTCTGAATGATATAGTTACCGCTCACATCAAGATGCAGTTTGTCGTTGAGAAAACTTGCGGTGTTGCGCACCGTAAAGTTATAGCGGTCATATTTGTTGTTAGGAATGATACCTTCCGAATTGGCAGTCGCCACGGATACGAATGTCTGGTTCGTCTTCGTTCCGGTAGTCAACGCGAGCGAGTTCATGAAGTTGTGGCCCGTTTGGAAAAAGCTCATAGGGTCAAAGGAAGAAGGCGTTTCCAGCTTCTCACCCCAGCTCTCGAAAGTGCCTTTCACGTTGCCGTACGTGTTTTGGAACTCAGGCTTCACAAAAGGAGAAGAAAAGTCCACACTTGACGAGAAGCTCAGTTTCACCTTACCCTCCTGCCCCTTTTTCGTGTTTATAAGAATAACGCCGTTGGCGGCCGAAGAACCGTAGAGCGCCGCAGCCGAAGGGCCTGTCAGCACGGAGATACTTTCGATATCCTCGGGGTTTATATCGGCAATACTCTCGCCTTTAGGCTGTTTGGCAAAACGCAGGTCGGTACCGATGTCTCCGCCGCTGATGTTGTTCATCGGCACACCGTCGATAACATACAATACGTTGTTGCCACCTGTAATGGATTTGGCTCCGCGCATCACCACACGAGTGGCACCGCCGGCGCCGGCAGACGAAGAATTGATGTTCACGCCCGCCACCTTACCGTTAAGCGAATTAACGAAATTGATATCTTTTACGGTAGTCAGAGCCTTGTTGTCCACTTTCTGCACATTATAGCTCAAAGCCTTCTCGGCACGTTTGATACCCAATGCGGTAACCACCACTTCGTCCAGCGTTTTCGTGTCTTCTTTCAGCACCACGGTCAGTGCGGTGGCATCGCCCAATGTGATGTGCGCAGGCATATAGCCCACATACGAAAACTGAAGCACCTCGCCCTTGGCCGCCTGCAAAGAGAAACGGCCGTCCATATCGGTGATGGTTCCGGCGGAACTGCCACTTAGAGAAACGTTCACACCGATGAGTTCCTCGCCTTTCTCATCCTTTACCACACCTGTCACCAGTCTTTTCTCGCCGACAGGCTTGTTTTGGGCGACAATCATGATGTAATTGTCTTTGATTTTATACGAGAAACCTGTTCCCGCCAGAATAGCGGTAAGCGCCTTATCGAGGGGTTCGGCATTGATGTTCAGTTCAACCCGCTTCGTTTTTTCCAGTTTAGACTCATTAAAGGCTATCAAATAATTCGTTTGTTCTTCTATTTGCCGGAATGCCTCTTGCAACGTAATATTTTTCTTCTTTATGGTTATGGGAACGTTGCTTTGGGCAAAAAGAGCTGTTTGCATCAGAAAACAGCTAAAAAACATAAAAAGAAAAGCTTTAAATCGATAATAATTCATAGATTAGAGCAATTTTTTAGTGTTAGATCATAATATTTCTTTTATCTCTCAAAAATAAGCATATATGTTTTTAATGCTAAAAAAAATGATTTCATATCCGGGGCGAGACTGACTCCTCGTTCCGGATACTTTTTCTCATACCCGTCGGTTTAATTTAAGATTAGCAAATGTTCTTTCTGTTTCTCTCTATTTCTTTTTCCTATTGCTTTTGATGCGGCAAATGTCTCCCTCCATCTCGTAGGTGAAACCTCCCACCACTTCCCGGATAATCGCCATGATGTCGGCAATATCCGATTTTTCATGAAAACGGAAGTTATACCTATCTTCATTGAAAACGCCCGCGTTATACTGGAACGTAACGGCATGGCGCCGCTCCAGTGTGGCCAATATCTCCTTAATCGTAAATCCACGGAACACGGCCAGCCCTTTCTGCCAGGCGGTCACATCTTCCAAATCGGCTTCAACCAATCTGCCTTCTCCGGTTTTGGAATGATAAACCACCTGTTGGGCCGGATTCAGGATATAGCTCTCCGCCCCGTTACCGCAGTCCACCTTTATCTTTCCATGAATCAGAGTGGCAATCATCTTGTCGCTTTCGGGATAAGCGAAGACATTGAATTCCGTCCCTAACGCGGTGACGGCCATTGCAGCCGACTTCACGACAAACGGCCGGGCGGAATTCTTCCTTACCTTGAAATTGGCTTCTCCCACCAGATACACGGTACGTGTCTTTCCCTCAAACGTTTCGGGATAGAGCAGCAGCGTTCCCGAATTGGTCTGTACGGTGCTGCCGTCGGGCAACTCGATGGTTTCCATCTCTCCGGCCGGTGTAAACCGCTCCACCATCGCAATATCGGAATAGACATTTTTTGTCAGCAGGAACGTGGCCGATACGGAGACAGCCAGCAAGACGACGGCCGCAGCAGCATACCGACGGATTTTCCGGATAGAAAGCACGTAAGATTTTCCGGCAGGCTGGTTGTTTAAGCCCACCCGTTCGTACACTTTGGAGAGAGAGTCCCATGTAGCGGCATCCGCTTTTTCCGTCGTCGCCTCCCACAAATCGCACAGCGCCCTTTCTTTCTCATCGGCATGCGCATCGTCCACCAGCCATTGGTGTACCTCTTCGGTCAGTCGCCGCTCGTACCGAAAAGCGGCAAACACACGTATTATTTTCCGAACGTAATCTTTCATACAGTCGCCTTTATCATATATAAGACAACTATACCGGACCGACTACTCAACAGAAATAAAAAAAAGATGCGATTAAAATGATTTTCTTTAAATCTTGAAGCGCCAAATAGATGTGGCGCTCCACGGTGCGCACGGAAAGCCGAAGGCTATCGGCTATCTCCTGATTGCTCATGCCCCGCCTGCGGCTCATGAGAAAAATCTTTTTCCGCTGCTCGGGCATATTGTCCAAAGTCAGTTTGACAAGCAGTTCGATTTCCTTGGCATATATCCGGTCGTGAATGTCGGCTTCGAAGAGAGGCGCGTTTTCTTGTGCCGCACGTTCCTGATAGCTATATTCCACCGACTTGTGTTTCAAGAAGTTGTAGATATGGTTGCGGACCATCGTATAGACATAGCTGTTCCATGTTTCCCGTTCTTCCCAGATTTCCGGATTATCCCACAGTTTGACGAACACATCCTGCGCAATGTCTTCCGCATCCTCTTCCGATTTCAACAGCTTCGACGCGAAAGCCTTCACTTTCGGGAAAGCGGCAATGAAAAACCGTTCGAATTTCTTTTTCTTTTGTTGTTCGTCAAGGAGAATCATCAGGAAGCAATTGCATTAATTACAAAAACCGTTTATAACCATTTATTAATCAACACCTTGCAAGCAGCAAGTCGGGAATATAGCCATAATTTTCATTGCCTACGCCACCGCAAAGGTACTATATTTTGTTTGATATTCATTGTCTTTTGGTTGTAATACGATTTCCCGACACTCTATCCGGACACGGTTTCTATTAAATAATCTGTTTGTCAATAAACAAAGTATAGGAAATTATCTTACCGTTGGCTTTCCTAATGGTATATATAGTATCTCCTTTAAGTCCCAAACCTTTCCGTTGCTCTTCCCATGTTATTTTTTTAACAAGACGATTATTTATGGCTATAATTATATCACCTATTTCAATACCGGCCCGTTCTGCTATACCTCCTTTATATAAGCCATTGACTATCCAGCCATCGCAAATATCCGTGCGGTCGACGGTTGCCATATGCGTTACAGAGGATTGGGCATAAGTGCCCTTATTTTTATTACGTTTTACCCATACAGAAGAGTTTGTCGGATCTAAAACGATATCGTAGAGAGACCATATTTCATTACCTATTATACCTATATAGGGCTTGCCAAATGACAATGCGCCCTTTTCATTGAGAGAATAATCTATCACAAGATTTTCGAGCGTATCGGCCATGCAGAATTTTGCAGCCCTCATCGCAACATCATCAGAAGCACCGCCAATACCTCCGGCCTGTGTGCAGAAATATGCTTTCGGTGCATCCGTAAGATTTAGCGAAGATGCGGTTTCATTAGTAAGAATAATAGTGGAGCCACACCCTAAATCCATTCTGAACCAACCTTCCAACATGTTTTTATCGTCAATTTGCAGTTTCGCCTTCACATCAATGCGGTTATCCTCAAATCGAGCGTTAAGTTTTATATAATCATCAAGCAAACCAACCGGAAAAGGTTCTTTTAACTGACGTATGCAGCACTCGCTGAAATTAATCTCCAAAGGGGTCTTTAATAGGTGAGTATTGCCTAATAAGCCGTCAGTATGCCTCCCAAGAATATCACGCAACTTAATTACAGGTGTAATCCGGTTTTCGTATTCCTGCTCTCCACAATGGATTTTAACCGGGTCGATGAATATGTCTATGAGTTTAGGCCCACTATTTCCTGCACCTCCCATTTTTGCCTTGCCTTTTCTTCCAAAAGCGTTTTGAAGTTTTTTAAGTTTTAAAAAATCTTCGTCAAGATACAGAAAGTCGGCTCCCGTATCGTAAATAATGGTAACAGGAACAGTATCATTCAAGGTGGATTGAAGATACAGATGTCCGTCAAAGATAAACGGAATAACTCCATCGGGAAAGGCCGCAACACTTCTCAAAGAGAACAGAGCCGAAAAAAGACAAATAAAGTAAAGTGTTTTCTTCATAAACGGATGTATTTTGATTATACCCCAAAAACAGATGGTTTTCACACTAATACCTACTCTGTTACGACGATAAAGATATGGAAAATCCTTTTTTCCTGCAAACGAGAAAAGCCGCATTTCCCATCAACCATCTTCCTATCATCTTCCTACCATCTTCTTGTCATCTTCCTACCATCTTCTTGTCATGTTCTTGTCATGTTCCCGTTGTTCTCCCCGCCATAGACAGGAAGATGACAAGAAGAAAACAGGAATGTAACATTCTCTTCATAAAGCCATGACACATAATCACTATCTTTGCAGCCAAAACAACTAATCCATGTAAATATGAAGAAAAACGCATTAGTGATACTCGTCGCCTTACTGTCACTGGCCGCAAAAGCCCAAAATCCTTTGATCAACGAAGACGGAAAGAAGATAGAAAAGGAAAAGCCGGAAACCGAAGATTATCTGCCCGAAGTGCACGGAACCATCCGTTCCAAATTCGAATATCAGACAGCAATGGGGGCAGGACGCTTTGAAGTGCGCAATGCCCGCGTCAGCATAACGGGCAACATATTGCCCATCGTTGCCTACAAAGCTGAAATAGACCTTTCGGACGAAGGGCAAATAAAAATGTTGGATGCCTATGCCCGACTTTTCCCTGCCCAAGGACTGACGGTTACCGCCGGACAGATGCGTGTACCTTTCACCATCGATGCACACCGCTCGCCGCATCAACAATATTTTCCAAACCGTTCGTTCATTGCCAAGCAAGCGGGCAACGTGCGCGATGCAGGTTTCACCATAGGCTATACCTTCCCTACCGATATACCCATCACCGTAGAAGGAGGGCTTTTCAATGGTTCGGGACTGACCAACCAGAAAGAGTGGCACAAGGAGGTAAACTACTCGGCAAAAGCCCAATTCCTTTTTGCCGAAGTACTGAACCTGACCCTCAGCGTCCAAAGCATGCAACCCGAAGAGATACGCATGCGCTCTTATGACATCGGTGCCTATTACGAATCAGGACGTTTTCATATCGAAGGGGAATACCTGTACAAACAATACGCCGACAATGCTTTCGGGAACGTGCATGCCGCAAATGCTTTCATAAACTATGATTTACCGCTACGAAAGGTTTTCAACAAGATGTCTTTTCTGCTACGCTATGACATGATGACCGACCAGAGCGATGCCAAGACAACGGATAAAGAGACCGGCGCTCTCGTCGTCACCGACCACAAACGTCAACGATTGACGGGCGGCATCACCTTCAGCCTCAGCAAAGCATTCCGCACGGACTTGCGGTTGAACTACGAGAAATACTTCTATGCAAGCAACAGTATCGCCAAAGAATCGGAACAAGACAAGATTGTATTGGAGTTGATGATCCGGTTTTAAAAAAAGGCTGCCGTTTTCAAGGGCATCCCTAACTATACCGGCACCGGAGATAACACCGGACAAACATTTCTTGCGGAAAACTTGATTTTTAATCTCAAAAAACATATATTTGAGAAAATAGAATTCGAGAGATGGCCAATCCGCAAATTCCGGGAATTTCCCAAGCAGAACAAGACCTGTTGTACAGCAAGCTGAACACGTACAATCAAGGAAGGGCTTCCTACAAGGAAGCAGGCACTTATCTTGTCGTGCTGCCTCGTCCCGAATATCCCCGGTACTCCCTATGGATATACTCCCCTCTGCCCGAACGGCAATCCATTTTCTTCATTTGCGACCTTTCCGCCGACATACACGAATCCTTGCGGACGGCAAGCACACTGTGCTTCTACTCTATCCGCCGCCTGATAATAGTGGAATATAATGCCAAAAGGATGCAGAGCAAAGGAGACGATATCATTTCTTTCGGCAAATACCGCGGACACTTTCTGCACGAGATACTCCGCATAGACCCCGCCTATCTTTCGTGGACAGCCTTCAAATTCCAACCGCGGATACCGAAACAAGAACGTTTCGTACAGATAGCCAAGATTTACCATTCGGTCAGTCTGGACATCCAACGAAGAAGAGCGAAACAGGCAACAAGCAACGGCCACTTTCTGGGGAAAGAAGGAGAGAAACTGGAGAATCTGACCCTGACAGTGCTCAGCGTTACAGTAGAAGACAATCCCTACAAAACGCAAGTCAGAGGAACCACAGCCTACTTCTACGTACGCCAAGTGTTGAAACTGAAAGATGCCTCCGGAAATCTGGTTACTTTCAGAATCAACGCACGCACGGCAAGCCGAAGTTCGTGCCAACTGCCTGCCGCGGAACATGCCTACCGGCCGGGAGAAACGATAGAGATCGCATCCGCCCGCGTGGCACGTACCTACATGGCGGGAAGCAGAAAATATACACGGCTCACGCACGTAAAGATGGCATAGGTCGCCGGGGAGCAAACAGGATTCCTATCACGCCGGAATACAAAACGAGCGACACCGGGGAAAGGGGCGTTCCCCCGGTATCGGAGAAAAAGCCCTTTTAATCAAGCCCTATACCGTTCTTTACGGGAGAAAGGATGAACGTAAATTCATAATCGCCATAAGGCAACTGATATTCCGGACGGGCAATGTGTCCCCAACTGTTTTCGCATCCCAACCCCATCTGCACCTTGTCGATGCAGAAATTCGTCAGGTCGGCTTCCTCCACTTCGGGCGAATGTCTGTTTTGTTTTTCCCAGCCTTCGTCCAGCGACTCGATGGTGTAGTGCAATGCCGATGCCGAGAAAGGAGCGTCGGCCACCACTTGCAGACCGCTACCTGCGGCACTCAACATCTTCCACCAGCGGATGTCGGTCTTCGTTCCGTTTTCCTGCGGACGGATATAGGAATAGAACTGCTCGGCCACGCTCTGACGATAGATGCCGAGGTCGGCGGCATGATTGCGGTCGATGTAGTTCTCAACCGGGCCACGACCGTAATATTCCACCGTATCAAACAAACGGGGCATGGGCATCTGCATGCCGAAACGGAAGAGATTGGACACTTTGGCGTTTTTGTCGGCAGTAAGCTTCTGCGTGACTTTGATGGCTCCGGTGTTGTTGATGACGTATGTCAGGTTCAGCTTGGCCGATACGGCAGGCATGTCATAGGCGGCTTCCACAATCACCTGCTTGTTTTCGATGCGGCGATTCAGCGAGGTCAGTTTGATTTCAGGATTCTTCCATGCGGCATACTTGCGTTGCAGCGCAGCACCGAAGTCGTTGTCGGTAGGCGCACGCCAGAAGTTCGGCGTCAAGGCTGCACCCTCTTTTATCATATCCTGTCCGTTCACTTCATATTTTGTCAAATAGCCGCTATGCTTGCTGAACTCTGCACGGAACGTCTCATTACCTATGATAAGATAGTTATAGTCGTTCTCTTGCATCTGCGGAGCCGCAGCCGGCATGTTCTTCGTTTCTACGTTTGCCAAGTCCATGGCAGGGGCTTTATAAGGATTCAGCGCAAGTTGCTCTTTGGCCACTACATGGCCGGCAGGCAGCAATCCCTCACGGTTTTTCAGTTTATAGGAAACGTTCAGCAGCCATTCGGTGCATTGGCATGTCTTGCTCAGATCCAATTTGACGGCAGCCGTCTGTTGGGGAGCTACATTCAGGTTATCCACACGCCCCGTACGCATCACTTTACCGCCTTTCAAGACTTCCCATTCCAGATAGTAGGCAGAAAGGTCGCGGAAGAAGTTCTCGTTATACACGTTAATCTCACCGTTCTTCAGGTCGGCAGGGGTAGTCCAGATGTTCTGATAAATGCGCCCTACTTCATACATGTGAGGATTGGGCACACGGTCGGGACTAATCAAACCATTGTTGCAGAAGTTCACATCGCTGGCATCGAACCGGTTGAAGTCGCCTCCATAAGCATAAATCATCTTTCCGTTTTTACCAGTCCACCGCACCGATTGGTCTACGAAGTCCCAGATAAAGCCGCCTTGGTATTTAGGATATTTGCGCACCAAGTCCCAATACTCCTTAAAGCCGCCTTGAGAGTTGCCCATGGCATGCGCATACTCACATTGAATCAACGGTTTGGTGTAGGAGGCATCTTCACAATAAGCCCGGCAATCATCATAGCGATAGTACATCGGACAGAATATATCGGTTTTGCCATCCTTGCGGGCCTGCTCGTACTGCACCGCACGGCTTGGGTCTTCAGCCTTCACCCAATCGTAGGCAGCCTCGAAGTTAGGGCCATATCCGGCCTCGTTGCCCAACGACCAGAAGATGATGCTGGGATGATTGAAGCCACGTTGCACGTTGCGTTGGTTGCGTTCCATGTGCGCTTTTTTATAAGCAGGGTTCTTGGCAAGAGTCTTTTCCTTATAGCCCATGCCGTGCGATTCCACATTGGCCTCAGCCACCACATAGATGCCATATTTATCGCAGAGGTCGTACCAGAGATTGTCATCCGGATAATGGCAGGTGCGCACGGCATTGATATTGAACTTCTTCATCACCTGAATATCCTGTATCATGCGTTCGGGCGATACCACATACCCGCCGTCCGGGTCCATCTCATGGCGGTTGGCTCCTTTGAATAGCACAGGCTGCCCGTTAACCAGCAATTGTTCTCCTTTCAACTCGATCTTGCGGAAGCCTACTTTTACGGGAATCACTTCGCTGCCGCCCTGCAACGTGGCACGCAACGTATATAAATAAGGTGTCTCGGCAGTCCACTTCTGCGGATTATCCACATTCATCACCGCAATGCCGCCACGCACCGTCTGCGCAGCCACCTGCTTGCCGGTGGCATCGAGCAGTTCCAGATTCACGTTGCCGCTACCTTTCAGGCTGACCGACACACGCAAGGAGCCATTCTGATAACCGGCATCCAAATCGGGCGTCACGCGGATGTCTTCGATGCGCTTTTTATCGCGCGCATAAAGATAGCAGTCGCGACCTACACCGCTATAACGGAAAAAGTCTTGATCTTCGAGGTATGTGCCGTCGCACCAACGAAATACTTGGAAAGCTATCAGGTTCTTCTGCCCCGGCTTCAGATAAGGAGTAAGATTGAATTCCGCCTCCAGCTTGCTGTCTTCGCTATAACCTACATAGCGCCCGTTCACCCACAGATAGATGTTAGAGGTGACAGAACCGAAATGGGCGATGATTTCCTTGCCGTTCCAGTTGGCAGGCACGGTCACTTCACGCCGATAAGAGCCAACATGATTGTTTTCTACCGGCACATAGGGAGGATTGTTTACGAATTGATTGCGCCAAGCATAACCCACATTCACATAGATAGGGGCGCCGAAGCCATTCAGCTCCCACACTCCGGGAACCGGCATATTGCTCCACCCCTTATCGTTGAAACCTTCTTTCCAGAAGTCGACAGGACGGGCATCGGCATCTTTCACCCAAAAGAATTTCCAAGTGCCGTTCAGCGTCATGTAGTTGGCAGATTGTTCTTTTACTCCGCGAGCCGCAGCTTCGGGCGACTCGTAGGCGAAATAGTTGGTGTGCATCGGAGCACGGTTCACGGCGTTGACTTCAGGGTCGCGCCATTCGTTGAAAGACTGTGCACTTGCCGACAGGGCCAAAGCGGCAAACAGGCCGGTAATAAGATGTTTCTTCATGGTAAAATGTGTGTTATAAAGATTTTACGGCATGCGGGCAGCCCCCAGCATACCGTTGCAAAGATACGACAATTCTCTGTATCAGAAAGAGGAGTAAAGCGTCATTTCTTCTTACGGTTCAAGGCTTTGTCAGATTCTGTCGACCTCTATATAGCCGTGCATTACCGCATAAATGGTAAGCCCTGAAACCGATTTTATGCCCAGTTTCTCAGTAATATTTTTACGGTGTGAAATGACGGTGGTCAGGCTGATGTTCAGTTTGTCTGCAATCTCCTTGTTGATAAGTCCCCTGACCACCAATACCAGCACCTCTATCTCTCGGGCGGAGAGTTCGTGTTCGTCGCCGGTTGTGTTCGGAACGTCATCCGGTTGCCCGGCAAGCGCCGGCTTTCTTTGATACTTACACGGATGTCCGTACTGGCGCAGTTGGAGAATGCTTTTCACCAGATGCTTTTCATCCTGATAAATATTCAGGGTAGGCATGCCCGGCAACTGAGGACCGGCTTCCCCGTTCACCAATACGATTGTCCGGGGCTTGCGTTCCAAGAAGAAGGCGGTATGCTCGAAATAGATTTGCGAAGAGATGAAATAGTGCACGTACATGTCGGGCGTGTCGTCCATCAGCTCGCCGAAAGAGCGGAATGAACGGATAACGGCTGTCGGGATGATTTCTTCTAAAAGTGTCCGTAGTCCCAGACAGGACAGGATATTGGGATCAACGATTGCTATTTCGGGTGTCATGACTTTAGCGGTTAGTTGTTTAACGTTTAGTGCTTAGTGCTTGGGACGACTAATCAGAGGCTTGCCGGGAGGAGAGCATGGCCTTCACGGCTTCTGCACACCGTTCGCCGTCTATGCCCGCCGAAACGATGCCTCCGGCATATCCGGCACCCTCTCCGCAAGGGAACAGGCCTTTTATGCGCACATGTTGCAATGTCTCTTTGTCTCTCAGGATGCGTACCGGTGCCGATGTACGGGTTTCCACTCCGATCATCACGGCCTCGTTCGTGAGGAATCCCCGGCTGTATCTGCCGAACTGTTGGAAGCCTTTGCTCAGGCGTCCGGCAATGAACGGAGGCAGCCAGAAGTGCAGGGGCGAAGAGACCAAACCCGGAGCATAGGATGTTGCGGGTAAGTCGTAACTCAGTTTTTTCTTTGTGAAATCCTCCATACGCTGTGCCGGGGCAGTCTGCTGCATGTTTCCCTGCTGCCAGCAGAGCCGCTCGAGGTTCTCCTGAAAATACATCATGCCTAATTGAGGGGCGAGCGAAGGGAGTTGGCCGTGACCCGTACCTCCGGAGTGCACGGACAGGCTTTTATCGTCTAAGTCTTCCGGACGCAGTTCCACCACCATGCCGGAGTTGCTCCAGCGCGAGCCCCGGTTGCTGGGACTCATGCCGTTTACCACGATTTGTTGCGGTCCGCTGGCCGCAGGAACTATAAAGCCGCCGGGGCACATGCAGAAGCTGTACACCCCTCGTCCGTCCACCTGACTGACGAAGCTGTATTCGGCGGCCGGGAGGTATTTGCCACGCCCCTCCCGGCTGTGATACTGTATGCGGTCTATCAATGCGGCAGGATGTTCCAGACGAACGCCCACGGCGATGCCTTTGCATTCAATCTCTATCCGGTTGGCTGCAAGCCATCGGTACACGTCTCTGGCAGAATGTCCGGTGGCGAGTATCACCGGGCCAAGAAACGTTTTCCCTGTGTTTGTCTCGATGCCTTTTACTTCGTTCTTCTCTATAATCAGGGCATCCATGCGTGTCTCGAAATGCACCTCGCCGCCGCATGCAAGGATGGTATTGCGCATGTTTTCGATGACGCGCGGCAGTTTGTCGGTACCGATGTGCGGATGGGCGTCTATCAGTATGGAGGTGGATGCCCCGTGCCGGCAGAACACGTTCAGAATCTTATCCGTGTTTCCCCGTTTCTTGCTGCGGGTATAGAGTTTGCCGTCCGAGTAGGCACCTGCCCCTCCCTCGCCGAAGCTATAATTCGATTCCGGGTTGACGCTCTGTTCCCTGCCAATGGCGGCCAAGTCTTTCTTACGTTCGCGCACATCTTTGCCGCGCTCCACGACGATGGGGCGCAGCCCAAGTTCTATCAGGCGCAGGGCTGCAAACAAGCCTGCCGGTCCGGCGCCTACCACGACCACTTGCGGTTTGCCGTCGACGCTGCGATAGATTGTTTTCTCGAATTCGTCCTCTCGCGGCATTTCGTTCAGATAGGCACGCACATTCAGGTTGACGAAAACGGTTCGTTGCCGTGCGTCGATGCTGCGCTTCAGGATGCGTGTCGCCGTAATATCCCGTGCGTCCAGTCCTTTTTCATGTACCAGATAGTCTTTCAGTCGTTGTTCGTTGGCCGCTACTTCGGGCAATACGCGCAGTTGGTATTCTTGTATCATAAATTGCAGTTATTGAGGATGCTGATGTGAATATGTTACAGAAGAACGTCTTTTCACTTCTTATTATATATTACATTCGTGATGCTTCAACCGAACAGCGTGCGGAAGGCTTCTTCCACTTTCCGCACCGGTATTAATTCGATTTTCCGTTTCTTGGTGTTGATGCCCTGCATGTTGTACTTTGGCAATATAAATTGCTTGAAGCCCAGTTTCTCCGCCTCGCCGATGCGCTGTTCGATGCGGTTCACCGGACGAATTTCGCCCGACAGCCCGATTTCGCCTGCCATGCAGACGCCTTGTCCGACGGCGGCGTCCATGTTGCTGGAAAGGATGGCACTGATTACAGCTAAGTCGATGGCGGGGTCGTTCACCTTCAGCCCGCCTGCAATATTCAGGAAGACGTCTTTCTGTGCCAGCTTGAATCCCACACGCTTTTCGAGCACGGCCAGCAGCATGTTCATCCGGCGGATGTCGAATCCCGTGGCCGAGCGTTGCGGATTGCCATACACGGCACTGCTGACCAACGCCTGCGTCTCGATGAGGAAGGGCCTTACGCCCTCTATGGCCGAAGCGATGGCCACGCCGCTCATTCCCTCGTGTTCTTGGCTCAACAGCAGTTCGGAGGGATTGCTCACTTGCCGCAGTCCGTCTTGCCTCATCTCGTAGATGCCCAGTTCTGCCGTGCTGCCGAAGCGGTTCTTGATGCTCCGCAGGATGCGGTACATATAATGTTGGTCGCCTTCAAACTGAAGCACAGTGTCTACAATATGTTCCAGCACCTTGGGGCCGGCTATGCTACCCTCCTTATTTATATGTCCGATGAGGACGACCGCCGTGTGGGTCTCTTTGGCAAAACGAAGGATGGAGGCGGAGCATTCCCTCACTTGGGCGATGCTTCCCGGTGATGATTCGAGGCTTTCGGTAGAGATGGTCTGTATGGAGTCGATGATGACAATGTCCGGACGCGTGTTTTTGATGTGGACATAAATCTGCTCCAGCGACGTCTCGCACACGATGAGGCAATCGCCGGAGCTGCCTGTCAACCTGTCGGCACGGAGTTTCAGTTGGCGGGCGCTCTCTTCGCCGGAGACGTAGAGTATGCGTTTCTCCGGAATGCGGAGCACGGTTTGCAGTACTAAAGTGGATTTGCCGATGCCCGGTTCGCCGCCAATCAGCACCAATGAGCCTTGCACCAGACCGCCGCCCAACACACGGTTCAGTTCGTCGTCGTGCAGGTCTATGCGCGGCTCGTCGTCGGCCGTGATGTCATCCAAGGTCACGGGCTTTGCTTTGGCGGTCTCTATGCCCGATACCGGACGTTTGCTTACCGCCTCTTTCCGTATCACTTCTTCCACATACGTGTTCCATTCTCCGCACGAAGGACATTTTCCTACCCATTTGGGAGACTCCTGACCGCAGTTGCTGCATACATATACTCTCTTTTCTTTCGTCATGGTGGAGTATCTCTTCCTGTCACACCGTAATTTCTCCCGCCAACGGACGTCCCATCAATTCCCGCACTTTGGCGGGCGGGTAATCGTGCCCCAGCAGGAACATCAGTTTGGTTACGGCCGACTCCGTGGTGCTGTCATATCCGCATACCACGCCTGCCTGCATCAGCTGATAGCCGGTTTCGTATCGTTCCATTTCCACTGTCCCAGCGCTGCATTGGGTCACGTTCACGATGACGACGCCTTGTTCGCAGGCATTGCGCAGGCGACGCAAAAACCACTCCTTGCGAGGGGCATTGCCCGAACCGTAGGTTTCGAGGACGATGGCTTTCAGCCCCTCTGTGGCAAGCAAGGAGGCAATCACGTTCTCCTGAATGCCGGGGAAAAGTTTCAGTACGGCCACGTTGGTGTCGAGCAGGTAGTGGGGCTTGAGTTCGTGGTGGCGACCGTTCGTGCGAATCTGCACATTATTATATTTAATATGTATGCCGGCCGAGGCAAGTACCGGATAGTTGAACGAGCGGAAAGCGTTGAAGTTTTCGGCATTCATCTTGGTCGTACGGTTGCCGCGCATCAGGTGGTTCTCGAAGAAGATGGACACTTCGGGCACGATGGGCTGCCCGTCGGGATGGTGTGCCGTGGCAATCTCGATGCTGGTCAGCAGATTTTCCTTGCCGTCTGTGCGGAGCACGCCGATGGGCAACTGAGAGCCGGTCAGGATGACGGGCTTGTTCAGCCCTTCGAGCATGAAGCTGAGGGCGGAAGCGGTATAGGCCATGGTGTCCGTGCCGTGCAGGATGACGAAACCGCTATACCGGTCGTAGTTGTCACTGACGACACGCACCAATTTGCACCAAGCATCCGGATCCATGTCCGAAGAATCCATGGGAGGGTCGAACTGATACGTATCAATAGGGAACATGAACCGTTGAAGCTCAGGGACATGCTTCTGCAACTGCTCGAAATTGAAGTTCTCCAAAGCACCGGTCTCCACATTTTCTATCATTCCGATAGTTCCACCGGTATATATCAACAAAACGGAAGTGTTATCAGGGGTCATTACGTTTCTTTCAAGTTTTCAATGCAAATATAATGATATATCTTGGAAATGATGGCAAAATGTTAGAAAAGAATGTGGCATGCCATGAAAATATTATGCCGAAAGTGTGAAAGTGTAAGCCGGACGAGATGCAGTTTTCTTGCCTTTTCAGGAGTTATCTGCACTTTTATTGTAAAAAAGTAGTGGAAAGTGATAGTTTGAACATATTTATTCTTACTTTTGCAACACTTACCAGAAGCGATAGAAACCGGAGGTTATGAACAAGTACTATCAACATACAGCCGCATCCATGTGCACCATGACCCTTAGGGGTCAGGGATAGTATTTTGTGTTTCTACGTGTTACACTATTTTTCAAGCAGCTTTTTTATTTAATAACGTTTTTCATACATACTTACCCGGCGGAAGTATCTGTCAGCCTGAGCATACTCAAAAGAAGGCTTCCATTTGGGAATAACGGCATGGTGAATACGGAGACAAGATGCTCCGGCAGCATTCGGCACGACAGAGGGCCACAGAAGCCGGAAGCATAATTCGGATAATCAGAAAACAACAATACAATGAAAGTAATGAAATTCGGCGGAACGTCGGTAGGTTCCGCCAGCAGTGTTTTAAACGTCAAGAGAATTGTAGAAGCGGTAGACGAACCGGTCATCGTGGTGGTATCCGCATTGGGCGGCATCACGGACAAGCTGATAAACACCTCAAAGATGGCGGCGGCAGGCGACGCTTCCTATGAGGACGAGTTCCGCGAGATAGTCTATCGCCACGTGGAGATGATAAAAGAGGTGATTCCCGAAGGAGAGGCGCAGGTGGCCTTGCAAAGGCGGGCAGGCGAACTGCTCAATGAACTGAAAGATATTTTCCAAGGCATCTATCTGATTAAAGACCTTTCGCAAAAGACATCCGATACGATTGTCAGCTACGGCGAGCGTCTCTCGTCCATTATAGTGGCCCAACTGACAGGGGCGGAATGGTACGACTCGCGCCGGTTCATCAAGACGGAAAAGAAGCATTCCAAGCATGTGCCGGATACGGACCTAACAAACTCGCTGGTGCGCGAGACGTTCGGCACGCTGCCTCGTCGCGCACTGGTTCCCGGCTTCATCTCCACCGACAAGACAACGGGTGAAGTGACCAACTTGGGAAGAGGCGGCTCGGACTATACGGCCGCCATCATTGCCGCCGCACTGGATGCCGACTGTCTGGAAATATGGACGGATGTGGACGGATTCATGACAGCCGACCCGCGTGTCATCTCAACGGCATATACCATCAGCGAGTTGAGCTATGTGGAAGCGACGGAACTCTGCAACTTCGGCGCAAAAGTGGTTTACCCGCCCACCATTTATCCGGTTTGCCACAAGAACATTCCCATTCTGGTGAAGAACACCTTCAATCCCGATGGCGTGGGGACGGTCATCAAACAGGAAGTTTCGCATTCGCAAAGCAAGGCCATCAAAGGTATCTCTTCCATCAATGATACGAGCCTGATTACCGTGCAGGGGCTTGGCATGGTGGGCGTCATCGGCGTAAACTACCGCATCTTCAAGGCATTGGCAAAGAACGGAATCAGCGTGTTTCTGGTGTCTCAGGCCTCTTCGGAGAATTCCACATCCATCGGTGTGCGCAATGCCGATGCCGATTTGGCTTGCGAGGTGCTGAACGAGGAATTTGCCAAAGAGATAGAGATGGGAGAGATTTCGCCGATTCAGGCAGAAAAGAATCTGTCCACGGTGGCCATCGTTGGCGAGAACATGAAGCATACGCCGGGCGTTGCCGGTAAGCTGTTCGGCACGCTGGGGCGCAACGGCATCAATGTGATAGCCTGTGCGCAGGGTGCTTCGGAGACGAATATCTCGTTTGTGGTAGACAACAGGCTGTTGCGTAAATCGCTGAACGTCATCCACGACTCTTTCTTCCTGTCCGAATATCAGGTGCTGAACCTCTTCATTTGCGGCATCGGCACGGTGGGCGGCAGTCTGATAGAGCAGATTCACAGCCAACGCCGTAAACTGATGCACGAAAACGGCTTGCAGCTCAATGTGGTGGGTATTGCTGATGCCAGCAAAGCCATATTCAGCCGCGAAGGCCTTGATTTGGAGCGCTTCCGCGAAGAGCTGAAAACAAAAGGCAAGAGAAGTTCCTTGGAGACGTTGCGCAACGAAATCATCGGCATGAACATCTTCAACTCCGTGTTCGTGGACTGCACGGCAAGCGCCGATGTGGCTTCGCTCTACAAAGACCTGCTGCTGCACAACATTTCGGTGGTGGCGGCCAACAAGATTGCCGCTTCTTCCGCATACGACAATTACCGCGAGTTGAAACAGATTGCCCGCCAACGCGGGGTGAAGTATCTGTTCGAGACGAACGTAGGCGCGGGACTGCCCATCATCAACACCATCAACGACCTCATCCATAGCGGTGACAAGATTCTGAAGATTGAAGCGGTACTGAGCGGTACGCTGAACTACATCTTCAATAAAATCAGCGCCGATATTCCTTTCAGCAAGGCCATCCGGATGGCACAGGAAGAGCGATACTCCGAGCCCGACCCACGCATAGACCTCAGCGGCAAGGACGTTATCCGCAAGTTGGTGATTCTGGCACGTGAAGCCGGTTACCAATTGGAGCAGAGCGATGTGGAGACAAACCTCTTCGTGCCCGACGATTTCTTCGAAGGCTCTTTGGACGACTTCTGGAAGCAAGCGCCAAGCCTTGATACCGACTTTGAAAACCGTCGCCGGGTGTTGGAAGCCGAAAACAAGCATTGGCGCTTCGTGGCCAAGCTGGACAGCGGCAAAGCCTCGGTAGGCTTGCAGCAAGTGGCCTCCAACCATCCGTTCTACGGGCTGGAGGGAAGCAACAACATCATTCTGCTTACTACGGAGCGTTACAAAGAGTATCCGATGATGATACAGGGTTACGGCGCCGGTGCAAGTGTCACGGCTGCGGGCGTATTTGCCGATATCATGAGCATTGCGAACGTTTAATCAACAGGAAGCGTGAAACACATTATTATATTAGGCGACGGCATGGCCGACCATCCCATAAAAGAGTTGGGCGGGCGCACGTTGTTGCAGGCCGCCGAAACGCCTTATATGGACAAGCTGGCACGCATGGGGCGTGTGGGGCGGTTGCTGACTGTTGCCGAGGGATTTCATCCGGGCAGCGAGGTAGCCAACATGTCTGTTCTGGGTTATGACCTGCCTACGGTGTACGAAGGTCGTGGTCCGCTCGAAGCGGCAAGCATCGGTGTGGATTTGCAACCGGGCGAAATGGCGATGCGTTGCAACATAGTCTGCATAGAAGGCAACCTTATAAAGAACCATTCTGCCGGGCACATCTCCACCGAGGAGGCAGACGTGCTGGTGAAATACTTGCAGGAACACTTGGGCGACGACCGTGTGCGCTTCTATACAGGCGTGCAATACCGCCATTTGTTAGTGATAAAAGGGGGAGACAAGCGCATCGACTGCACACCGCCGCACGATGTGCCTTTGCAACCTTTCCGCCCGTTGATGGTGAAGCCGATGGAGGGTACGGAGGACATCGCGGTACCCGAAGGGGAAGCGGAATTAACTCCCCGGCAAACGGCCGATCTGATAAACGACCTGATTCTACGTTCGCAAGAACTGTTGCGCCAACATCCCGTCAACCTGCAGCGCATGGCCGGGGGTAAAGACCACGCCAACAGTATATGGCCGTGGAGTCCCGGCTATCGCCCGAAGATGGAACGCCTTTCCGACAAGTTCCCGCAAGTGAGGCGGGGTGCCGTGATTTCCGCCGTCGATTTGATTAACGGTATCGGCCGCTATGCCGGATTGCGCCGAATCGCCGTGCAGGGAGCTACCGGACTGTACGATACCAACTACGAGAATAAGGTGGCCGCCGCCCTCGATGCCTTAAAGACGGACGACTTCGTTTATCTGCACATCGAGGCCAGCGATGAGGCCGGTCACGAGGGCAATGTCGCGCTGAAACGGCTGACCATCGAAAACTTGGACCGGCGGGTTGTAGGTCCTCTTTACGAAGCGTTGAAAGAGAGCGAAGAGCCTGTTTCCATCGCCTTGTTACCCGACCATCCTACCCCCTGCGAACTCCGCACGCATACGGCCGAACCTGTCCCTTTCCTCATCTGGTATCCGGGTATCGAACCGGACGGGGTACAGACGTTCGACGAGGTCTCTGCCTGCAACGGCAGCTACGGACTGATGAAAGAGGACGAATTTATCAATGAATTCATGAAAGAGCCTCGTTCTTCGTCCCTTTAAAGATTTTAATTGCCAATCATCCACTTTCCATCAACCATGAAATATTATAGTACTAATAAGCAGGCAACCGAAGCCACACTCGAAGAGGCCGTAGTGCGTGGACTTGCCGACGACAAGGGACTTTTCATGCCTTTTACCATCAAAACGTTGCCGCAAGAATTTTACGACAATATCGAAACATTTGGTTTTCAAGAGATAGCCTACCGCGTGGCCGATGCGTTCTTCGGCGAAGACGTGCCGGCCCATCGCAAAATAGCAATAAATAGGTATTTGCAATATGTAATTGCATAAATATATGTATTTGTTTGCTTTTTATCATAAATGAACTTATCTTCGCAAATCGAAATCATAAGGAGCCTTGAAGAAGCTAAGGAGTATAATGAAATGGTTCCTCCCTCTGCTGTTCATTGCCTATCTGGGAGGCATTACGCTGTTCACCCACTCGCATGTGGTAAACGGTGTGATTATTTCGCATTCCCACCCGTTCAAGGGAGAACATGAACATTCCGAGGACGAAGCGGAGACCATTTTTTTTCTTTCCTCTTTCTTCTCTCCTTCTCTTACCATATCCTTTGCGACCGCACCTGTACTTCTTGTCTTGCTGTGTGTGCTGAATGTCCTTTCGACGGAACACGTCAAGTGTCGCAATTCTTATAAAACCATCAGCCTCCGGGCTCCTCCTTTCTCTCTTTGATACAGAAAGTTTTTTAAGGCGGTTCTTTTCCGGAGCCGTGTCTGTATCGTAGGTTTGGAAGCGATCCCTTTCTTCCGTTCCGTCTTTCCTCTTTTCTGTACCATATCTTTTTATGTATTTCTCTTTTCGGGAAAAACATGAAGAAGTGTGTGGCGACTGAAAGGGAGAAAAGCCGGAAGACGGGTTCGGAATATCGTATCCGCGAATAACGGAGAAAAGGAAAATCTTCATCATCCTCCTGCAAACCAGAAAGATATGCGGGAAAAGGTGTGCGGAAGATCGTATATGCTACCCAAATCTGAACCGATTCCGAAACTCACATCTTATTTTTCTATAATCTGTTTATATGAAGAAGTATCTTTATTTTGCAGTATCTTATAAAGTACTGTTTATCATGCTCATGCTGGCCTTTGCTCTCGGTGATGTTTGTGCCGGACTTTTGCCCCGCACTCCGGCAAAGGAGGACGAAACGGAAATGAGACAAACATTCAGGGTGATGCAGGAAGGTAGCCGCGAACCGATTGCGGGTGCCGTGGTCTATTGCGATGGAGCGATGGAACCACGGGTGACGGCGGCCGACGGCCATTGCGTCATCCGTTTTAAAACACGGCTCAAAAACATCAAGGTGAGAGTCAGCTATGTAGGCTTCGCACCATTGGAGATGACTGTCAAGGCGGATGTGTCGAAAACCATCGACCTGTTTCTGCGCGAAGACATCAAACAAATCTCGGAAGTCACGGTCGTTGCCCAGCGCAAGCACACCTCGGTGTTGCAGCAAACAGCCACCATCCGGCAGGACGCACTCGAAAAGGTAGGTTCCGCCTCCTTGGCAAAACTGCTGGAAAGCGTGCCGGGCGTAAGTTCCATCAGCACCGGAAACACCATTGCCAAGCCCGTCATTCAGGGCATGCACAGCAGCCGCATCCTTCTTCTGAACGACGGTGTACGCTTGGAGAGCCAGAGTTGGGGCGAAGACCATGCACCGGAAATTGATTACAGTGGCGCCAACATGATAGAGGTGGTGAAAGGAGCCGAATCCATACGCTACGGTTATGGAGCGATGGGAGGTGTGGTGCTGCTCAATCAGGCTGCCCTTCCCTACGGACATCGGCATCTCAAAGCCCGAGGAACCGTCAACATGGGTTACGACAGCAATGCCCGCGGATATAACGGAACAGCCACGGTGGAGATGGGATATAAACATGTGGGGCTGCGGCTGCATGGCATGTATCAGAAAGCCGGCGACTACTCGACAGCCGAATATATCCTGAACAATACCGGATTCAACAACATCAGCATGTCGGCTTTGGCAGGCTATCAGAACAGAAACATCACGATGACGCTTTACACCAGTCTGTACTACTCGCGAAGCGGCATCTATTATGCCAGCAAGGTATCCGACTTGGACCAGCTGCTGGCACGTTTCGAGGCAGGAAGGCCGGACGAAAGTTCGTTCAAGCCGTTTTCTTACGACATCCGCCCTCCGTTTCAGCAGGTGCAACACTTCACCTTGAAGGGTGACGCCAAATGGGACATCAACAAGGCGCACAAGCTGTCGTTCATCCTCTCTTATCAGGGCAATCTGAGATGGGAATTCGAGAACCGGAAACAAGACAAATACAGCTGGATACCGATGCAGGACCTTATCCTGTCTACCTATAAAACTGATGTGTTGTGGAACGCCAAATGGAAACGGTGGGACATGACGACCGAAGCGGGAGTGTCGGGCACTTACCAGTCGAACTACAATTATCCGGGCACTAAACAACCGGCTTTCATCCCCAACTATGCTGCCCTCACCATAGGCGGCTTTTTCCTGCATCAGGCAAAAATCGGACGACTCCAGTGCTCGCTGGGCATGCGCTACGATTTCAGGGCGATGGATGTGGACGGATATACCAGCCTGAAAAGTTACAAGTACTACAAGGACTTCAAGGTGTACAGCAACTTCACCAGCAGTCTGGCCGCCCATTACCAGTTCTCCGACCGATGGGATGCACGTGCCAATATCGGATGGTCGTGGCGTCCGCCCGATATCAACGAGCTTTATGCCACAGGGTTGCATCACGGTAGCCATTGGGTGGTAGGCAACCGAAGCCTGACGAGTGAGCATGGCTACAAAGCCGTGTTCGGAATGAGGTATCACACGGAACGGTATTCCATCGAGCCGAGCTTCTTCCACCAGCACGTGCACAACTATATCTACGACGCCATCGGGAGAGGGGCTGACCGCTTTCATAACCACCCCAGTGGCAAATACCCCAAGTTTCTTTTCGGACAGGACAACGTAAAACTGACGGGAGGCGACCTCACGCTGGCGGTCACCCCTCTTTCAGGCCTCACCTTCACGATGAAAGGAGAGTGGATTTATGCCCGCAATCTCACAAAGGACGAGTGGCTGCCTTTCATGCCTTCCGACCGCTATGGCATGTCGGGCGGCTATCAGTGGCAATTCGGAAACAACGGAAAATACAATGCCTCTGTCTCGCTGTCGGGCATTTACGTCACCAAGCAGCAGCGCTACGACCCCGACAAAGATTTGGTGCCCGACTCTCCGCCTGCTTATACGCTGCTCAACGGAACGGCCGACTGGAGCATGAAGCTGCCCGGACAGAGGGAGCTGAAGATAGTGGTGATAGGCGACAATATCCTTAACGCACTGTATAAAGAATATACCGACCGCTTCAGATACTATGCGCATGCAAGAGGCTCGAACGTGACATTCAGAACAATTCTAAAATTCTAAACATGATGAAATATAACATCCGTCTTATATTACCGATGCTCGGCGCACTGCTGTTGCTGGGTGGTTGCTCTGACGAGAGCGTGGACAATCTGTTGAAGAAAATAGTGAAAGCCCCGCCCTCTTCGATAGAGCGCGATGTGAAAGGACATGAGCAAATCTATTCGGTGCAGCTCATTCTGAGACTGGCCCGTAAGTCGGACAGAAGACTGACCAACGGGGATAATACGTATGTCGCTTTTGAAAACAGTGAAAAAGCGACTCCCATCCCTCTTGTTCAGGAGATAACGCTGTCGAAAGACGACAACGGGAAAATGGTGATTACGTCTGACAGAAAAGTGTTCGACGTCGTCAAGTCGGAGAAGTTCCACTATGGTCTTGAGTTGAAGTATTATGATATTAACGGCATGCTCATCAACTATCAGTTTTCAAGTTATTATCCCGATGACGAAGACAACTCCACCTTGTTGGTGCACCAGCATTTCTTCACCATACAGAATTACTCCTTAGATGGCCGGCAACTGATTTACCCCATGTCGTTGGACAGCGTTTATCACAACAAATACACCTTCAGCGAGAATGGGGACGGGAAAAGGGTTCCGGCATCCAGAATTTCGGCATCGAACATTTATGCCCCCGATGACGACAATCAAACCGACAAAGTGAAATACCGCAGCGACTTGGCCGAGAAATCCGTCGAAAACTCCATGAAACCCGCAGCAATGGAGCCATACGAAGACCCCGTCACGGGCAAGACATTCAGGCTTTATCAAACCGTCAACAACTTCAATCTGAACAAGAAAGTGCCGGAGATTTTCAGTTATGAGTATCGCGACACCGACCCCGTCGAAGAGGAGTTGGGAAAAGGCTTGACCGAATACGATGACATGAACCGGCTGCGCTCAGGCAGCACGGTGATACGCCTCAGAGAAAACAGATCATTGGACGACGGAGCGCCCCTCGATGCTTTGGGATTCAAAGGCATGCTCCGGTTCAAGAAAGCCGATATGGCATTCCAGATGCGGATATGTATCTGCCATATCCTGAACAGGGTCTCTATCCCGGCCAACGACAACCGGTTGGGGAAATACGGAAACACCGACAAGAGTTACAATGGCGGAGTGTACGACTATTATGCGCTCCAAACGGTATGGAACAGCTTCGATATAGACTACCCCGTCGCTTTCAGGGTGATAGCCGACCTTGACGGAGACCGTGAACAATGCAAGGCCGATGTCCGGCGCTTCTATCCCAAAGCCGACGACGCGGCCATGCAGGAGATGTTTTGGGGAGACGACTGGAGTTTCTTCAAACGTATTCCCACGACAGTAATGTAAATTGTTGGATTTTCTAAAACATACTGACATGAAAAGAATTATTAAAGCAATCGTACTGATTTTCAGTGTTGCGGCATTATGCTCATCATGTGACAAGTTCATATTCGGCAATATCGAAGTCGACTACAAAGACAATGCCCTGACACGGAAAAAGATGCCGCAATCGGCTGCCGATCTCTACAAAGCCCCCATTGTCACCGAGCAGGGATTGGCCAACCCGGATCCCGACGGCGCATTGAAAGACTGGGCCACGTGCCTTGTCATGTTCAAGGAAGGCCATCCGCACGGAGGGGGCAAGTTTCATGGCAATTTCGTTTACGACAAAGCCCCTTGGAGGCAGGAGGAATTCGTGGTCATCCACAACACCTCGAAAGGGATTAAAGTAGATGTGGACACCACAAGCACGGTGACCTATCAGGAAAAGGTTGCCGGGAAAAAAGGTCCCGAGTACATCCGCATCATCGGAGGCCGCACCAAGTTGTGGGGATTGTGCCTGTTCTTTTACGACCGCAACGGGCAACTCATCAACGACCGTATCTTGGAACAGTCCGACCGTTATCAGGTATTCATCTCCATCAGCGATACAGACGACAAGGGACAGCCCTTTGCCGTGAAAGATGTCCGTTATCGGGGAGAGGGACAACCGGACATGATTGATTCGGAGTTCTTCAGAGACAAGAGCACCTTCGACCAACTAAGAGCCGCCACCCCGAAACTCTTCACATACGTTTACCGCGATACGTGGACTTCGGACGACATGGGCGACGGTGTGCGCGAGCTGTTCAACCAGAAGCTGCTTCCTCCGTTCGACCGTTTCAACACCGACGGTGCTATGGCGCCATACGACCAAGATTGGACGGGACTGAAAGGGCATATGAAGTTCGACATAGCCGAGGAAGTAGATCCCATATACACAGGCTGGCCCGTTCCGCTCAAGAATGGAACCTACACAAGGCAAACCAACCTGCTTCCTTATTTTTATCTGGCCGTCAGGGTCATGAAGTGCGACAAAGACAAAAAAACGGTTATCCCCATGCCTCGCAACGAAAGCAACGAGCCTTTGGGAGCCAGCCAATCTATATGCGCTCCCTATTATAATCCCAGCCCAGAATCGAACTGGCAGGAGATGATACGCTTCAACATTCCAATCAAGGTATATACAAACACATACGACACCGACCCCACCCGAACCGAGCCCAACGAGCCGTATTATTATCACTTGGGAAGGGAAATAGGATTAACGCCGCAAGAAGCCTATGAAGCCACCCAACAGATGACGATTCACGGGAGCGGAGCATTCGGCTCATGGTTCTTATAGAACGGACGGATGGACAACAAACCGTACATTATAAATTAATAAACACTTTTTTTATAACCAAAACAATTAAAAACAAATGAAGAATTTATTGAAAAACGGGCTACTGCTCGCAACAATCGGTTTAACCGTATTTACAAGTTGCCGAAGAGACGGCGACGAGAAAGTGCCGTCCTCCAAAACGGAAATAGACCATCTCCTGATACAGGAAGTGTACTACACGGGCACTTATTATACCCGAACCAATAGGGGTAAGGAATTCACTATATCTTATAATGATGATAAGTATATCAAGATTTACAACCCCACGTCGAAGACGATCTATCTGGACAACTATGCCTTGGCCGTACATGTGTTCAATCCCAGCAACCGGATAGATCTCAGAGACGAATACAACTTCATGAAAACACACTTCGGGGTGGCTGCCATGACCCTGTTCGGAGGCAACGGAACGCAGCACCCGCTGCACCCCGGAAAGTCTGTGCTCGTCGCCCAAAAGGCAATCGACCATAAAGCAGAGAAAGAAAAGGAATTGAAGGAAAATGAAGAAGATCCCAAAACTTACAAAGGGCTCGACCATCTTTTGGATTTAAGCAAGGCCGACTTCCAATGGGCGACGAAAGACGAAGACGGCAAGCCCATCGGCAAAGAGAATGTGATGCGGTTAACCTATTCAAACGGAATGTGGGCGCCAGGGGAAGAAATGCAAGACTTCGACATAAAGACAAGTTTCGTCGTGGCCCTGCTCAAACTGGATGATACGCCTGAAAACATGAAAAAGACATTTCTGGAAGAAGCCGAATATACGAAAGCAGACGAGATAGCCAAAAGGAAATATTACAAGGAAATCGCCTACAAATTCGGCGGACACCACGACCAGACCCAAATTGTGTTGACCATACCCTATGATTGGGTGAAAGACGCAGTGACCGTTTGCCCTGACAGGGATTTCAAATGGCCGGTAGTCACTCCCCAGATAGACAAAGGACACAAAGGAGTACAGGAAACCTCGAAAGAAAAGATTGAAAAACATGCCGGCAAGGCCCTGACAAGAAAGTTCGACGGAAACAAATACGTGGACGACAATAACTCCACCTCCGACTTTGAAGTCGTAAACGCTTCCGCCTCTTCCACACCGAAGAAGCAGAACGCAGGTTCCGAAAAGTAAACCCGCCTTCAAAAAGAATCGAAGCCTGTTCCTGAATACCTGCTTAGATTCTGTTCCGAGCCTCTTTTGAGAGAACCGTTTCCAAGGCGTTTTCCCGCAATCATACGAAAAGGACGTCAGCCTGTCCGACGGATGAAAACGTGAAAAACCTCGGAAACGAACTCAAAAGAGGCTCATTGACGCTCCCCCCTCAAGGCCTTGCGGAAAAGCATCCGATATGCCCCGAACAAAGCCCCGAAAGCGTCCTGAAAGCAGCCTGACAACCCGCATATCCCGTGTAGAAATCCCTGCCTTACGCCATGCGACTATGCCTTAACCGGAGTCCGATACCGGATGCAGAAACAGCCAGCGTGCGGAAAGACAACTCCCTCCCTACGGGAGAAAAAGAGGAAAACTCCTGTGAGAGAACCTCCCGCTTCTCCTCTTCATACCTGCCTCTGTCCCACAGAAACCTGCCTTTGTGCCGAGCGAAGATTGCATTCATCAAGCGTGAAGAATCTCTTTATCCTGAGCAAAGTCATGCCTTTAGTCCGAACGAAGCTCTGTCTTTGTCTTGAGCGAATCCTGCCTTTAGTCTGAATGAGGCACTCTCTTTATCCTGAGCAAATCTTGCCTTTGTCCCGGGCAAATCTTGTCTTTGTCCCGAGCAAATCTTGCCTTTACGCCGAGCGAGCCTCTATCCGCACGGTGCGGACATGTATTCGCAGCATACGGATATATAACCGCACACTGCGTTTTTATAAACGCGCACTGCGGACAGAGATTTTCTCAGTAAGAAGACAAGTTTTCCTCCCCTGCCACACGCTTTTTCCTGCCGACTCCGGACATTTTTTTCCTGACCTTCACGGCCTCTCTTCCCCCACTTACGCGATTCCTCAGCTTGACGCCGCTTTTCTTCCGGCGCCCCTCGTCATCTTGGCCCTCAAGACAAACTATCACAAACGCCGGCAAAAAAGCGACAAACCGCACTTTCCAACATCCCGCAATTGATATAAATCAAGAAATGGAAGTATAAACTTCACTTTCCCCCTTGAAAGCCTTTCATGTTTTAAAACATATTCTTATCTTTGCACCGGAAAGAAGCGAAAGCTTCGACAAGTTTTCAATAGGTATTAGGTTTTATAGATTGTTTTTTCAGGATACACCCCTATTATCGAAGCCGCGTAATTCGGCCGTACAAAAAGATTTATTCGGGGAACGCCACCCGACGGCGAGGGCGATGACGTGAGACGGGCATACCTCTATCGCGTCAGACTTGCATTCAAATGCCCGGCAACCCATACCACCCACGTGTCCATTTTATCTTTGAGAGACATAGGAAGAGGGATCGGTATCTTAACATCCGGGCTGATTCCCGGCCTCTTCGCCTCAATTTGCTTTGCAAAGCCTTCGTCGACGCAAACGGGATAATAGCAGGTAATTCCACTGTACGGAAGTTTGAACGGGGCCACATTACCCGACATATTGGCTCCATTGGTATTGTCGCGCCCATATATTTTTCCACGATAGCAATAATCTTTGATAAAACGGACCAAAGTCTCTGCCGCGCTTGCCGTCCTGCTATCGACAATAACGGCAACTTTGACAGGATTGCCGGCAGGCGGAAACATTCCGCCGTCTTCATTTCCTTCTGCCATTGGCACGAACTCCGACTTGCTTTTCCTCGCCCTCTCGGCCAAGTCGTCCATCCCCCGTTCGGTCAGCACGTCGATATTGGCAGGAGTATTTCTGAACAAAACATTCCACGGCTTGTCGGGTTTATGATCCGCCAATATTTCGAAGAAAGGTTCCCAAATGGCATCATTCCCGCCGGTATTGCCACGAATGTCCAAAATCAAATGCGGGCAATCCCTCTTTTTAAAAGCCTGAGCAACGCTATCGACCCATTCGAATGTCGGATTTTTGCCACTACACGATGGAATCCTGACTAAATAGGTGATGGAATCGACCATACATGCAAGAGGCTGAGGCTCATATTCCATCTCATCGCCGTACTTAGGGTGAACCCTTCGGTCATATTCCTGCCAGAACTTGCGTCGGTCGACAATGAAATGGGTATCAAACCGGGAAAAGAACCAAAAGACATAGTCGCAGGCCGCAGTCTCCATATCCTGCCCTTTCACAAGACGTTTACGGATAGCCTTCTTCTGCTTGGCATATTCTCTGCCATACAGTTTCTTGATATATGGATAGGTGGCAAGATTATCCTCTGCGAACCGTGTAAGATATCGGAAATCTTTCAGATTCCTGTTTATGCTATCCGGACGTATGGCGAAAGACGAAAATGAGAAACAGAATAAGAATACGGTTAAAAGCAATCTTATATTCATACCTTTATGACATTTGATTTTCTCCGCTATGGATATAGTCGGCAACAAAATTAAGAAACAATTCCATAAACAGAAAAAAGCCAAACGATTTTATATAAATCATTTGGCTTCCTTACTCGTACCCAGACCCGGGGTCGAACCGGGATGGAAGTGAATCCACTGGTGTTTGAGACCAGCGCGTCTACCGATTCCGCCATCTGGGCATGCCTCATTCCTGAAACGCGGTGCAAATATACGGCTTTTTTCCAAACCTGCAATACTTTCGATGAAAAAAGACAAAGAAAACGAGAAAATACCAATGAATCATTCTTCTTTTATAAAATATGCAGTACATTAGCGGAAACTTTAAAAACATACAATATGGCAACCAATAAGGATAACTTCTGCGTCATTATGGGTGGAGGAATCGGCAGCCGTTTTTGGCCATTCAGCCGTAAAACGATGCCCAAGCAGTTTCTGGATTTCTTTGGCACGGGACGCTCGTTGTTGCAGCAGACTTTCGACCGCTTCAAACAGATAATCCCGATAGAAAATATACTAATCGTAACGAACGACTTGTACGCCGATCTGGTAAAAAAACAACTCCCGGAACTCAAACCCGAACAAATATTACTGGAACCGACACGCAGAAATACGGCGCCGTGCATCGCATGGGCGTCTTATCATATCCGTGCCCTGAATCCGAACGCCAATATAGTGGTGGCTCCCTCGGACCACCTGATATTGAAAGAAGGTGAATTCTTGTCGGCTATCGAAAACGGACTGAAGTTCGTTTCGCAGTCGGACAAGCTGCTGACACTGGGTATCAAGCCCAACCGCCCGGAAACCGGATACGGATACATACAGATAGATGAACCAGCCGGCGACAACTTCTACAAAGTGAAAACCTTTACAGAAAAGCCCGAACTGGAACTCGCAAAAGTATTTGTAGAGAGCGGAGAATTCTATTGGAACTCGGGTCTGTTCATGTGGAACGTAAATACCATTATCAAGGCAGGCGAAACACTATTGCCGGAATTGGCGGCAAAGTTGTCCTCCGGCAAAGAAGTTTACGGAACGCCTATGGAGAAACGGTTCATCGACGAAAACTTCCCGACCTGCCCCAATATCTCCATCGACTTCGGAATCATGGAAAAGGCCGACAACGTATATGTCTCGTTAGGCGACTTCGGCTGGTCGGATTTAGGCACTTGGGGGTCGTTATACGACTTATCTCCGAAAGATGAAACGGGCAATGTTTCCTTAAAATGCAGCCCCCTTTTTTACGACAGCAAGGACAATATCGTGGCGTTGCCGGACAACAAGCTCGCAGTTATCGAAGGATTGGAAGGCTATCTCATAGCCGAATCGGACAATGTACTGCTGATTTGCAAGAAAGACGAAGAACATGCCATCCGCAAATACGTAAACGATGCGCAAATCAAGATGGGAGAAAAATATATTTAGGCCGATTAAGAAACACCTGTCGGGAGAAAGAAAATGCGGGAGCCGGACGATGATGCAGTCCGGCTCCCGCTGTTTTATTCAGAAGAGGAGGAAATAAATCTGTCAGAGTGCCGCACGGATAGCTTCCGCCACTGCCGTAAACTCCTCGTCGGTCAACTTCAGTTTAGGATTGGAAAAAAGCATATCTTTTTCGTTTTGCATCGGAATCAGATGTATGTGCGCATGGGGCACTTCAAGTCCCAACACCGCTTCACCTACTTTCTTGCATGGGAAAGCCCGACCGATGGCCGATGCCACTCTCTTGGCAAACACGTGCATTGCCGCCAAATCTTCGTCGGACAAGTCGAAGATATAATCCACTTCCTGTTTGGGAACAACCAATGTATGCCCCTTCACCAACGGGTTGATATCAAGAAAAGCAAAGAACCGGGCATCTTCCGCCACCTTGTAGCAAGGTATTTCACCTGCGATAATTCTACTGAATATTGTTGCCATAGCTGTATGTATAAAATAAGGCAAGTCCGCATGCGAACCTGCCTTTCCATTAAAAAGAAATGTTTACTACTTCCAAGTTAATTATGCCCTGCGGCACCTTGATTTCGGCCACATCACCCACTTTCTTACCAAGCAAGCCTTGTGCAATCGGGGTATTCACTGAAATTTTCCCTTCCTTCAGGTTGGCCTCGCTCTCTGAAACAATGGTATAAACCATCTTCATTCCGTTCTTCACGTTTTTCAGCTCCACCTTATTGAGTATCTGCACCGAGTCGGTATTCAGTTTGGATTCGTCGATAATCTTGGCGTCGGCAATCAGCGCTTTCAACTTATTGATTTTCATTTCAAGCATACCCTGAGCTTCTTTTGCAGCATCGTACTCCGCATTCTCGGACAAGTCGCCCTTGTCGCGCGCTTCAGCGATGGCTGCTACTATTTTGGGGCGTTCCACAGCCTCCAGATGTTTTAGTTCGGCAAGCAAATTATTGTAGCCTTCTTCTGACATATAAGCCATACATTTTCCTCCTTAAATATTTATTTAGTTTTAATGGTACCATAAACAAAAAAGAATTCCAACATGAGCTGCATGCTGGAACCCTCTTCCCAAATTTTCTCCGCAAAGATAGCCTTTTGAACAATGCCTGTCAAGCAAAAAAGGCTGTTTTGCAACATATTAACAACAAGGCTCTGTTTTATAACATGTTACAACAAAGCCTTTACGGCTGTTTCCAAATCCTTGACGGTCTCTCCACGGGCACTCAGCTCGTTGTTTTTATTGATAAGGAAAACAGACGGCAGATTCCGTACATTGTAAGAAGCCGCAACGGAAGAATATACGCCATTGGCGTCGCGCACACAAATCCACGGCAAATTGTCGGCTGTCGTTTTCCAATAATGCTCGTCGGCATCCAAAGAAACCTGATAGACCTCCAGACCTTGAGAGGAGTATTTGTCGTACAAGTCGCGAAGCATATAATTATGCGTGGCTGAAACGGCGCTTTGATAGACGGTAAAATCCAGAATCACGGCCTTTCCTTTCAAATCGCTCAATTTGTGCACATTGCCCTTCATATCTCGCAGGCTGATATCGATTATGCCTGTCTCGGAGACACTTCCTTCGGGTATTTCAACGACCTTCTGCTTAGGGGTGCGGGTATTCTTCATCCCCTTTATCACGATATTATAAAGGTTCTTGGAACGGTCGGCATGCGGATAAAGGTTGTTCAGGCTGGTTGCCACGGCAGCGAAACACTTGATGTCGTCCTTGCTGTTCAGAGGATCGAATATCAGATAGTCGTTCAGTTTCTGGAACAGCGCAAAGTAGGCGGCAGCCGTATTCGGGGCGGCGAAGATATAACCGTTTTTCACTTCGTCTTTATAATTCTTCAGCAAGGCGGCAAGACTGTCTTCAAAGGCGTCGGCATCCATCTTGCGGGCTTGCATGGATTGGAGCAAACGGTTCACATCGCTCTGGAGCTTCATTTGCTTCAGCGTCAGTTCCTTTATTTTAGAGCTGTTGGGCGAACCCTCCACCGTATAGGCCGTGGCAAAATCGGCATAAGGAGCTTTCACCGATACCGTTTCCGTCGAGTCGACCGAGAAATTGATAACCTTGCCTTCGACCCGCAGACGATAGAATTCCGGAGAGGCCGGGCGCGCCTGCCTGAAAGAAAAAGAGCCGCCGCCTTTCAGCTTCACGGAATCTAAAGCGACAATGCCTTCCAAAGCCGATGCTTCCAGATAAAGCACTTTCCCGTCGGCGCCGGACACTTCGCCTTCCACTTTGAACTTCGATTCGGAATCACACGCACTCATTGCAACAGCGGCAAGTGCCATAAAAAAGATTTTCTTCATATCATATATTGTTTTTACTTTTCCTGCATATACTTTCATCCATCCGTTTCTCTCCACGCACAGGCCGCAACCGCTTCGCACCAACTTCGTGTCATGCCCGTATCTCCTCCGCATGACAGACAGGGTGCGGACACGGACATGACATGGAGCCGGTACGGGGCAAACGTGCCTGCAAATATACTTCTTTTCAGATTCAATCAAAGCATTTCACCCGTTCTTCCGTACCGATATTCACAAAAAAGCGTCCAAACAGAAACTTTTTATCTCATTCCCACTATCTTACATGAATTAATTATGTATCTTTGCACGAATTTTGAAGAAAAATAGATATAAAACATTTTTTATGATTAACCCAATCGTTAAGACAATCGAGCTTCCTGATGGCAGAACCATCACGCTCGAAACGGGAAAGCTGGCAAAACAGGCAGACGGTTCTGTAATGCTCCGCATGGGAAACACCATGCTTTTGGCTACTGTTTGTGCCGCCAAGGACGCAGTTCCCGGAACAGATTTCATGCCGTTACAGGTAGAGTACAAAGAAAAATTCTCGGCATTCGGACGTTTCCCCGGCGGCTTCACCAGACGTGAAGGGCGCGCCTCCGACTACGAAATCCTCACCTGCCGCCTCGTCGACCGTGCTCTCCGTCCCTTATTCCCTGACAACTTCCATGCAGAGGTATATGTGAACATCATCCTCTTCTCGGCCGACGGCGTGGACATGCCCGACGCTTTGGCCGGCCTCGCAGCCTCTGCCGCACTTGCCGTGTCGGACATTCCTTTCAACGGGCCGATTTCCGAAGTGCGCGTAGCACGCATCGACGGGCAGTTTGTCATCAACCCCACTTTCGAACAACTGGAAAAGGCCGACATGGATCTGATGGTCGGCGCCACATACGAGAACATCATGATGGTGGAAGGCGAAATGAGCGAAGTCTCCGAACAGGACTTGCTGGAAGCCATGAAAGCCGCGCACGAAGCCATCAAGACACAGTGCAAAGCCCAGATGGAACTGGCCGAGGAAGTCGGCTCCACAGTGAAGCGCGAATACTGCCACGAGGTGAACGACGAAGAGCTTCGCAAGGCCGTTCGCGCCGCCTGCTACGACAAGGCATACGCCATCGCCGCTTCGGGCAATAACAACAAGCACGAGCGCCTCGATGCCTTCGAAGCCATCCGCGAAGAGTTCAAAGCACAATATTCGGAAGAAGAGCTGGAGGAGAAAGGCGCGTTGATAGACCGCTACTACCACGATGTGGAAAAAGAAGCCATGCGTCGCTCCATCCTCGACGAGGGCAAGCGCCTTGACGGGCGCAAGACCACCGAAATCCGCCCCATCTGGTGCGAGACCGGCTCTCTGCCCGGCCCCCACGGTTCGGCCGTCTTCACACGCGGCGAAACCCAATCCTTGTCCACCGTCACTTTGGGGACGAAGCTCGACGAGAAAATCATCGACGATGTGCTGAAGCACGGCAAAGAGCGTTTCCTGCTCCACTACAACTTCCCCCCGTTCTCCACGGGCGAGGCCAAGGCGCAACGCGGTGTGGGGCGTCGTGAAATCGGGCACGGGCATCTGGCATGGCGCGCCTTGAAAAGCCAGATTCCGGCAGACTATCCCTACGTGGTGCGCGTGGTATCCGACATCCTCGAGTCGAACGGCTCTTCGTCCATGGCCACCGTATGTGCCGGCACACTGGCGCTGATGGACGCCGGCGTAAAAATACATAAGCCCGTATCGGGCATCGCCATGGGATTGATCAAGAACCCCGGCGAAGAGAAATACGCCGTATTGTCCGACATCCTCGGCGATGAAGACCACTTGGGCGACATGGACTTCAAAGTGACCGGAACCAAAGACGGCATCACCGCCACACAGATGGACATCAAGTGCGACGGGCTGACATACGACATTCTGGAGAAGGCCCTGCTGCAAGCCAAGGAGGGACGCGAGTTCATCCTCGGCAAAATCACCGAATGCCTTGCCGAACCCCGTGCCGACCTGAAGCCCCATGCGCCGCGCATCGAGACGATGACCATTCCCAAAGAGTTCATCGGCGCCGTCATCGGCCCGGGCGGAAAGATTATCCAAGGCATGCAGGAAGAGACCGGAGCCACCATCACAATCGAGGAGGTGGACAACGTCGGCAAAATCGAGATTGCCGGAACGAACAAGAAGAGCATCGACGACGCCATGCGCCTCATCAAAGCCATCGTTGCCATGCCCGAGATCGGCGAGACCTATAAAGGCAAAGTGCGCAGCGTAATGCCCTACGGGGCGTTCGTAGAGTTCCTGCCCGGCAAGGACGGACTGCTACACATCTCCGAAATAGACTGGAAACGTCTGGAGACGGTGGAAGAGGCCGGCATCAAGGAAGGCGACGAGATAGACGTGAAGCTGCTGGACATCGACCCGAAAACCGGCAAGTTCAAGCTCTCCCGCAAGGTGCTGCTGCCCAAGCCCGAAGGCTATACGGAGCGCAACGAAAGGAACGGCGAACGGCGCGAACGCCGCGACAGAGGAGGCAGGAACGAATAGGCGTCACGCACCCATGTCCCGCGGGGCATGGGGACGTCCGAAACCAACGGACGGCAAGCCGTCTGCACGGCATTGAATATGAAAAAGAGTCCGGCGCATTGCGCCGGACTCTTTCCTTTTTCAGACGGGAGAGTGCGCTCTTCCGCCGTTTACCACGCACCGTCAAGCACTCACCGCTTACCGCCAATCACTCACCGCCAGTCATCCCAGCGGGTTCTCGCTTCCGCCGCTTCCTCCCGTTTCCGGGGTCTGCTCCTGCTCCGTCTCCTTTTTCTTCGGGTTCTTCCCTTTCCATTCGGTGAAGCTGATGTCGCTCACCAAGGCACGGGTGTAGCCTGTGCCGAGGTCTTTGCGTTCGCGCGCCGGGGTGAAGCGCACGCGTATGCCCGTGAAGAGTTCGGTCTTCACCTCACCGGGACTGTCCACCGTCCTGCCCACCACGCCGGCATAGCGGAACGAGCCCAGTCCGTCGAGGCTCACGCTTCGGCCTTCGCTCATGATTTGCGACATCACTTCGGGCAGCGCCCGTATCACGGCGTGCACGTCGGAGGGCGACACGGTGCTTTCGCGTGCTATGCGCCGCGCCACTTCCTGCGTATTGGCGGGCTTGCCCACGGTCACTACTTGCGGATAATACTTCACGGGGTTTCCTTTCAACTGTGATTTTTGTTTCTTGAAGAATAACATTGTAATAAAATATTTAAAGATTAAACAATCGTTTGCGATTCTCGTTGCCCATGCCCCGGACATGCTTCTGGGGGGGGCTTGTCAAAGTCGGACTTTGACAATGCCTAAGTCGGACTTAGACAACGTCAAAGTCCGACTTAGGCCTCCTCTAAGCCCCACCTTGGCGTGGGCTTTGCCTGCGGATGGGGGGCGGATGGGCCTATTTGTCATTATTTCTGACTTCGTGGGCCTCGCAGTCCTTTTTCCCGGCGAGGATGAAAAAAAACTTGCTTCGTATCGATGTGTCATAAGCCGATGCGAAGCAGAGGAGGGAGATAAAATTAATCTCTGCGTACAAAACGGAGGGGGAGTAGATTCTCCCAGTAGCAAGTCAGTCCGCTCATGTATTCTCTATTGTAGCCCACGTTTGACTGAGGTAGAGAAGGATCCAAGTATCCCCAATGCCCCCCACTCGGCGTCAGATATGGATTATATAGTTCTTTTAGATACGGATAAAATTCATATTCATGTTTTCCTCCACTCTCCTTAGTTTTATAATGGCTATCAGGATGATTAAATGCCTTAATTACATCAAAGTCCCATATCGTTCTTATCATTTCTCTCTTAAACGTAGCATCGTCTATTCTCCAAGGCATATCATAAGGGCCGAACCAACCTCGGGAGCTTGTTCTTGGGCGCAATAAACCTATGAGTCCTGCCCATGGGCCTTCCCCATACGGCCAGTTGTCCCCAGTAGTAGGGTTAACCCACCAATAAAGAGTCGCCCACTCCAGCGCCTTGCTTTTAAGTTCAGTATTTGAAATTATATCTGCTCCCTTATTATTTACTTCAATAAGAGGATTAGCCGGTGTATACCAATAATCCACTGTTGTAATCGGTATGGCTCTCATGAAAGCGGTCGCTCTTCTGCCATCGGCAGCAGTTATAACTTGACGACCGGAATCCATACTGCTATTGGTGTTTATTTCGTATGCCCAAAATGCGTTTATGTTATCATGTTGTTTTTGTGTATAAGAACTCAATCGCGGTAGGCGCCTATATACCCAGTTCCCCGGATATGCACCCGAATAAAATTTGGAGGGGGATCTGCCTGGCCATGGGTCAACATAAGGACCGTTCATATCAAAAACGGGATAATAACCTATTACGCCCGGATCCTGTTGCCATTGCAGCCACAGCCATCTCGAGGTTCCCGTCGTCATACCCCCCGGGTAGGTGTCTTTCTTCAGAAGGTAAACATCCCTGTATGTAGGAATATCCCAGTCAGACGGAGCGCCATATTTCGCTCTTTGAAGGGCGTTTTCTGCGTACCACAGATAGCGCCTGTGCGGCCGCCCGGGCAGGGGATTGAGTATATGGTCGGGTGTTCCTTCGCGTGAGTTTTCCAGCATCCAGCACTGCCCGCCGAAACGGTGCGTGTAGTAATCGTTATTGCCGATGCGCATCTTCTTGGGCACGCCGTTCTTTCCGCAGGCGTCGGGTTGCGAAAGGTGAATCTTATAGGTAAGGTTGCCGGCCACGAGGTTCATCACCGCCGTGCGGTCTGTACGTCCGGGGTTGACGCCTACGCTGAGCGTCACGGTGGCAGGTGTGCCGTCGGCACCCGAGGTTTGCGAGAGGTTCACCCAGTCGGGCTTGCCGTCGATACGCCATCCGCCCGTGTTTTCCGTGCTGAGCGTGAGGGTCTGCGTACCGCCCGTTTCGCCCGCCACGTTCGGGTCGCCCGGGAATTGGAATACCCGCTTGTCCACCGAAAGCCGCTTGTTGCCCGGCACTACCACCTCCTCGTTCACCTGATTCCAAGGCACGATTTTACACTTGAGCGTGTGGTTGCCCTTGTAGGCCTCATCGGCAGTCCCTGCGGGCAGCCCCTCGATGCTTTCCACCTCGATACGGTAGTCGTGGTTACGCAAGAGGTCCAGATAAGCACCCGTGGTGTAATCCTTGAAGTCGATACGGTAATAACCATATCCTCCTCCCAGTATCTCCGTCGATTTGATTCTCACCACCAGACAAGTGGCAGCCAATGCGGAAGTGCCCGTCACCTTCGATTTGCTGTCAGACTCAAAAAGATAGAAAGACTCTTGGTTGGGAGTCATGAAGTAAGAGATGCCCGTATTAATATGGTTCCCTGCCGCAACGGTGGCACCCGCAGGGACTGTCGGAGCGGACACCTTGGATTGGACATTGTCGTAATTATCGGGCGAGACACGTCCTCCGGTACGGAGGTTGTACACATGAACCTCCTCGATACCATCAGTAATGGGAGGATTGGTAGCTTTCAGCGTCACCTTAACCACCGAACGTATCATCGTCACCTCTTCGGGAGCCGAGGAGGGAGAAAAGCCCTCGCCCACGATTTTGTTAGGTAGCTCGCCCCACATAGGCATGCCGTTCGTAAGGTCGGGAGTATGGTCGGCCTTGGCGGGCAACTTCAGTCGGCTCATCACCGCCTCTTTCTCTTCGCCATAGGCGGCACCCAAGGCGTTCACTTGCGAGCGCACGTTGGCAAGCACCACGAGCGTCTGCCTCTCCGGGCTGCCCGTCAGTCTCACTTCCACCTTACCCTGCCCCGGAGAGGTTTCAGTATATACCCCCTGAGCACGGTAGAAGAACGTACCTTTCTTTATATTCGTAGGCTCCGATGCGTCGGCCTTGAACGAAAGCACGTCCACGGTTTGTATCTCGGTCTCGTTTACGGCACGTGTCATCGGCGCACGTGTCGTAATGGCGGAAACCTCTTCAGGCACACCCGCATCCAAAGAGAGAGGCTGCCCGGCCACATCCCCACCCAACCTCAAGTGCAGGATGGCCGTATGGTCGGGCACCGGAGGAGGAGCATCATCGTCATCGCCCCGGCAGGAACACAGGCAAAGCAAAAACAAGGAACAACACAAGCCTGAAAGCAGGCCGCAGAAAGAAGCACGAACCGGAAGCCCCAAAAAAGACAACCGGGAAAAACTTGTAGGTTTCATCTGTCTAATCATATTGATACATAATTTGGTGATTAATCTTCTTCAGGGGAAACAGGCAGACAAGCGGGCACAAACCGGCAAGGGCGCACAGGAAAGCACGCCCGACGGAAGAACCCTGACTTGAACGAGGGGGGACAAGAGGGGGGGAACAAGCAAGAAAAAAAGTGGGGGGATTGTTGAAAGGGGGGGATAAAAATAAAGGAGGGGGGATTACACACTAAATGTGTGTGTGTGTGTGTGTGTGTGTGTGTGTGTGTGTGTGTGTGTGTGTTTACACAAAAATCCGAAACCGCCAAGCATTCAGCAGTTAAAAGAAGTAAAATATTATCGCTCAAACACAACAACATAGGTTTCGGACATTAAATGACAAACATTATGCGCATCCCACACGCTATCACACACGCACGGCAGCAAAGCCGCAGCAAAACAGCAAACAAAGATGCGCGACCGCAAAGATAAAGACTTTTATCCGAAACAACACACTCATACAAGAACTTTTTAAGAAAGTCAGAGACAAGCCCGCCTGAAAAGCATGAGTCCGATATAAGATTAAAGCATCATACGTCGCCCGTCATTCATGCAACCCGCATCGATTCTCCGATGGCCAAAAGAAAAGGGGCGGCTTCCCGTGAAGAAGCGCCCCCTTCGATGTTCACAATCTTATTATCAGAACGGATTATTTCCTCTCTTCCATTACGGCCTCTCCCGCTTTCCTGCTCTTCATCAGCAGATAAGCGATAGGAGACGCTACAAACAGGGAAGACAACGTTCCGAACACGACACCCAGAATCATGGCGAATGCAAAACCGCGGATGGAATCACCGCCGAGGATGAAGATACACAGCAATACGAGCAACGTACTGAATGAGGTGTTGATGGTACGTGCCAGCGTGGAGTTCAGCGAATCGTTGAAAAGCAGGAACTTGTTGCGTTTCGGATAGAGGCCGAAGAACTCGCGCACACGGTCGAAGATTACCACCTTGTCATTGATGGAGTAACCGATGGCCGTCAGGATAGCGCCGATAAACGTCTGGTCGATTTCCAGAGAGAACGGCATCCAGCCCCAGCAAATGGAATAAACACCCAAAACAACAACGGTATCGCAAGCCAACGCGGCAACGGAACCTATACTGTATGCAATATTACGGAAACGAATCAGGATATAGACACCTATGGCAATCAGCGCAAGCACAACAGACCAGATGGCAGACTCCTTGATATCATCCGCGATACTCGGCCCCACTTTCTGCGAACTGACGATGCTTCCGCCGGTATGGTTCTCGCGGTCGATGAATGTTTCCAAAGTAATATTCCGGGTCAATACCGGCTTCAGGGTCTCGTACAAGTAGGCTTCGATTTCCGAGTCTACATTGTTCCCCTCCTCCTCAATGCGGTAGTTGGTGCTGATACGTACGGTCTTTCCGTCCGTACCGATAGCGATAACGCTCACATTTGCATCGCCGAACTTGCTGGAAATCAACTCACGGATTTGCTCGGGCTCTACCTTGTCCTCGAACTGCACCTTGAAGTTGCGTCCACCGGTAAAGTCGATACTTTGGCTCAATCCGCGAACCGCAAGGAAAGCCACACATACCATCACCACGGTTCCTGCAATGGTCAACCACAATTTATTTCTTCCCATGAAGTCGAAACGCACATTCGCCATCAGGTTTTTGGAAATGGCGGAAGAGAACGTCAGGTTCAGCAACTTGTCCTTGCTCATGAAATGGTCGTAGAACAGACGCGTCATGAACACTGCCGTAAAGAACGAAATCAGGATGCCGATAATCAACGTAGTGGCAAAACCACGGATAGGCCCTGTACCGAAATTGAACAGGATGATACCTGTGATGATTGATGTCAGGTTGGAGTCGAAAATAGCGGAGAAAGCATTGGAATAACCGTCGGCCAACGCCTTCTTCACACCCTTGCCGGCACGAAGTTCTTCCTTGGTACGCTCATAAATCAATACGTTGGCATCCACTGCCATACCGAGCGCCAGCACCATACCGGCAATGCCGGACATCGTCAACGCCGCCTGGAAAGACGAAAGGATACCCAGTGTGAAGAACAAGTTCAGTACCAAAGCCCCGTTGGCCACCATACCCGGAACAAAACCGTACATCGAGCACATGTAAATCATCAGCAGAATCAAGGCCACCACAAACGAAATGACACCGGCATTGATGGAAGCCTGTCCTAACGACGGACCTACGATATCCTCTTGCACGATGTGGGCGGGAGCCGGCATCTTACCAGATTTCAAGACGTTTGCCAAGTCTTTGGCCTGTTCCAGAGTGAAGTGTCCGGTAATCCGCGAGTTACCTCCGGTGATTTCATTGGTTACGTTCGGTGCGGAATATACATAACCGTCCAATACGATGGCAATGCTCTTCCCGATGTTCTGTTTGGTAAGCTGAGCCCAGCGACGCGCTCCATCGGTATTCATGGACATGCTTACTGCGGGTTTGCCGTATTCGTCGTACTCGTCTTTGGCGCTGACCACCACATCACCTTCCAATGGGGCCTTGCCGTTTCTCTCGGTAGAACGGATGGCGTAGAGCTCGAAAGTTTGCGCTTTCGGATCATACTCATAAGCCGATACCCCCCACTTCAAACGCAAGTCTTTGGGCATTTCGGCCATAACCTCCGGCATAGAAAGGTATTTGTTTATTTCGGCGGTGTCTTTGGCATTGGCATAGCCTGCCACAGGGCCGTTGTTCGGATTTAGCTGCAAAACAGCCAGCAAAGGATGCTCTTTCTTGATTTGTTCAAAGTCGACCGCCTGTTCTTTGCTTTCACCTTTCAAGGCAGCGGCAAGACTGTCGGCCGTACTGGTGGTTTGTGCCACGGCCGGCTCGATGATTGCACTGTCGGAAGCCTCGCCTTCTGCTTCCGCATGGTCGCTGACCGTACTCAAAACGGCACGCAGTCTGGAATCGGCAGCTTGCAGGTAAGGAGCAACGTCTTTTGCAGTATATGTTTCCCAAAATTCCAGATTGGCAGAACCTTGCAGTAATTTTCTTACACGTTCCGGCTCCTTGATTCCCGGAAGTTCCACCATGATGCGTCCCATCTTGTCTTCCAGACTTTGTATATTGGGCTGCACAACACCGAAACGGTCGATACGGGTGCGAAGCACGTTATATGAGTTCTCGACCGCCGCCTTTACTTCTTCGCGCAAGACTTTCTCAACTTCCGCATCAGACGACTTCTGGTTTACTTTGTCTTTTAACTGTTGGGTTGCAAACAACTCGGAAAGTTTACCTTCCGGAGCAAGCTTGTGATACTCTTTGACGAACAGCGTGATGACGTCTTCCTGACTTGTCGCAGCCTGTTTGGCAGCATTGGCCAACGCCTGATTGAAAGCTTCGTCTGTCTTGTTGTCTGCCAGCACCCTGATGACATCAGGCACGGAAACTTCGAGGATGACGTTCATACCACCCTTCAGATCCAAGCCCAAACTGATTTCCATCTCACGACATTCTTTCAGAGTCCAATTGCCAAAATACACTTTCTCATTAGCCAGAGAATCAAGGTAGTCTTGTTCTACTTTCGCATCGCCTTTTGCAAACTCTTTCGCCTTATTGGTGTAATGGCGAGTCACAAAAGAGAAGGAGAGGTAGAATACGCACACCAGTGTGAGCAATATTGCAAAAACCCTTACAAATCCTTTGTTTTGCATGTTACTTTTTAGTTTATTATTATTGTTTTTTAATTTGATTCTGCCGTATACAAGGCTGCAAATATAGTCTTTTTTCTACAAATCTTACTTCATACCGCGATTTTTTAACATCGGGTCCAATTGAGGCTCGGCACCTCTAAAGTTCTTGTAGAGCACCATCGGGTCTTCACTGTCTCCTCTCTCCAATACATTTTGACGGAAAAGGTCGGCGGTCTGTTTGTCAAAGATACCGTGTTCTTTAAATGCTTCGAAGGCATCGCTGTCCAAGACATTTGCCCAAAGATAACTGTAATAGCCTGCCGCATACCCTCCGATGATATGGTTGAAGTAGGTGGTACGGTAGCGCGGAGCTATCTCGGGTATCAGGCCGAGCTTGTCCATTGCCTCTTTTTCATAAGCCACTACGTCAACCCCTTCCGTGCTTGTCAGGTTGTGCAAGTTCATGTCGAGGATGGCTGCCGCCAACAGTTCGGTAGTTATGAATCCTTGGTTGAAAGTCTTCTGATTCAGAATCTTCTCAATCAGGCTGTCGGGAATTGCTTCACCGGTCTTGTAATGTCTGGCGTATGTTTTCAGAACGTCGGGTTCGGTAGCCCAATGTTCGTTGATTTGAGAAGGAAGTTCCACAAAGTCGCGTACAACGTTAGTCCCGGAGACTCCTTTGTATCGGCATTGGGTCAGCAGTCCGTGCAAGGCATGGCCGAATTCGTGAAATAAGGTTTCCACCTCATCGATAGTAAGCAGAGAAGGAGTATCGCCGACAGGTTTGGTAAAACTGCATACATTGCATATCAACGGGCGCACATCTCCTTGTTGTTTGCGATAGTTGCTCATCCAAGCGCCTCCCCTCTTTCCTGAACGAGGAAAGTAATCTACATAAAAGATGCCCAGTTGCGAACCGTCGGCAGCTTTTACCTCAAAAACTTCAACGTCGGGATGATAAACAGGAATATTGTCGAGTTGCGTCAATGTAATGCCATAGAGCTTATTGGCAACATAAAAAGCCCCTTCGCGTACGTTTTCAAGTTTGAAGTAAGGCTTGATTTCAGCTTCTTCAAGATTGTATTTCTCTTTGCGCAGTTTTTCGGTGTAGTACCACCAGTCCCATGCTTCCAGTTTCTCGCCTTTGCCTTCCCTGTCCATCAACTTTTGCAGTTCGGAAGCTTCGGCCTTCGCTTTAGGAAGGGCATAGCCCCAGAGATTATTCAAGAAATCCATTACAGTGGCTGCATTTTTTGCCATTTTATTTTCCAAGACAAAATTGGAATAGCAGTCGAAGCCCAATAGCCGTGCTTTTTCAAGTCTCAGGTTTATTATTTCGCTTATGATTTTCTTATTATCATTCTTGTCGTTGTTATTGCCACGATTAATGTAAGCTTTGTATATTTTCTCGCGCAGCGGACGGTTGGCAGAATATTGCAGGAAAGGCAGGCGGCTTGCATTATGCAGGGTGAAGAGCCATTTACCTTCTTGTCCGGCCGCTTTGGCTTCTTCGGCTGCGCTTTGACGGAACCATTCAGGCAAGCCCGCAAGGTCTGCCTCTTTATCGACAAACAATTTAAAGTCGTTGTTCTCGTTCAGAATATTGTTGCTGAAAGTAATGCCAAGCGTAGAAAGTTGTTTGTTAATTTCGCGCAGCCGGTTTTGTTTGTCCAATGGAAGATTGGCACCGGAACGAACGAACCCTTTGTAAGTTTTTTCCAAAAGCCGCTCTTGTTCGCGAGTCAGGCCGAACGATTCTTTCTGTTGGTAAACAGCATCTACTTTCTTAAAGAGTTCTTGGTTAAGCGCAATATTATCCTCGTGCTCGGCCAGTACCGGAGCCAATTTTATGGAAAGGGCCGTCAGTTCATCTGTCGTCTCGGCTCCCGTCAGGTTGTTGAATACACCGCCGACACGGTCCAGTATTGGAGAACAGTTGTCGAGGGCAGCAATGACATTCTCGAAAGAAGGCTTCTCCGTATTGTCTATGATAGCCCGGATATTGATATTCTGTTCCTCCATACCTTGTCTAAAGGCAGGCGCATAATGTTCCAACTTGATTTTGTCGAAGGGTGGTACGCCATTCGGCGTTTGAAACTCGGTAAGAAACGGATTGTTTTCTGTCTGAGTAGCACAGGAGTACATCATACAACTTACTGCTAAAATTAAAAGACTTTTTTTGAACATTGTTTTCTTGGTATTAAATGGGTTATTACTGATTTTATTATTCTTTTTTAGTAATGTAGCACCATATCGGATAATGGTCTGAATTTTTGATAGAACGGTCTACGGTACAATTATAGGTTCTTAAATTCTTACTTGTCAGAATATTGTCTATCCGAAAATAGAATTTGTTCTGATTATAGGATATACCCAATCCCCGTCCCGATTGAACAAACGCATCATTCAACCCTTGACTGATCACCCGGTGGGTATAGGAGATAGGAGTGTCATTGAAATCGCCACAAACAATAATGGACGAATGCGGCGAAGAAGCTATCTCCCTTGCAACGACATCAGCTTGTGGGGCACGGATGGCCGATGCTTCGGCCAACTTACGTATCAACAGGCGCACACCATTCCTCACTTTTTCTTTTTCAGGAGATTTAAGCATATCTTCATAAACGATTTTATCGGCTTTGGTCAGTTTATTGGACTCCAAATGATTGTTGATGAGAGTGACGGTATCTTCTCCGATTTTCACCTCGTACAGCACCGCCCCATTATACTCGCTGACACAGTTCAATACACGAGATGAAAGAATGGGGTATTTGGAATAACATGCAATCTTATTGGTAAGCCCCTTCCCACTGCCTACCGGATGAATGGAATGGTATGGATATGCTTTGAGTTCCTGTACCACATCCTTTTGCGAAAGATGGCGGGAAGATTCCACCGTGGCATATTCTTGTAGGCAAAGTATATCGGCGTTGCTCTCCTTCAGATAAGTAAGTATCGGATTTTTGCCATCTTGCTTGATGGCACCGTCAAACCCCATGATGTTATAAGAAAGGAACTTGATGCTTGCCTCGGGCAAGTGCTCCGTATGGAAATTGATGGGCAGATAAGTGCGTATCTGCGAGTAGCACAACAAAAAGCCCAACAAAGACAGCAGTGCCGATTTATAATGCCGTATAATCAGCCAAAAAATAAGGAAACCTCCGTTTATTACCACGAAGATGGGAAATAACAATCCCAAGCACGATTGTGCCGGATGCGCAACCGGCTGAATGTGCGGACTATAGGCGGCAAGAAGTAGTAAGCCTATAAATAAGGTATTGACCGCCAAAATCAGGAGGGCGACAAAATTTCCTAAATGCTTCACCTCATTAACTTATCGTTTACTGGCATCGAACAGACTTTTCTTTTCCTCTGCCGTAAGACTTTCATACCCCGACTTTTTCAACTTATCGAGAATACGGTCTATTTCATCGGATTGAACTTTCTTTCGAGCGTTATAATCGTAATCTTTTTCTCTTCCGGCACCATAATGCACTTTCATCTTCGGCTTTCGGGACTTAAAACTGAACAGAGAAAGCAACATATCCAAGCATTTGTTTATCCATAGCACAATGTCTGTTCCTTTGTTGAGAGCGGCCGCAAACCATAGTCCGGCCAATGCACCTCCTAAATGTGCAATGTGTCCGCCCGCATTGCCGGACGTAACAAACAATAAATCGACACCTATTACAACAAGAGCCAGATATTTCAGCCGGACAGTACCGAAAATAAGCAAATGTATCGGATGATTCGGCTCCCGATATGCGGTAGCGGTTACAACAGCCAGTACGGAAGCAGAGGCTCCAAGCATGAAAGTACCGTTTACCATAGGGATGAAATACGGAAAAATGTTGTAGGCTGCCATATATAGCAAGCCACCACACATTCCTCCGAGTATGTATACCCCGCGCAAGTGTTTGGCTGAGAAGAGATTCAAGAATAGAGTGCCGAACCAATAGAGCCACAACATATTGAAAAGAACATGCACGAAACCGGCATGTATGAACATATATGTCAGCAATGACCAAGGCTGTATGACGAAACGCTGAAACGACGCCGGCAATTCCAGCCATTGGAATGCCCCTGCCAGGCTTCGGTTGAAAAGCTGAAGCATTACTTCCGTCAATGCAGTAAGTATAAATATCCCTACATTGATATATATCAGACGGATATAAACAGGTCCTCTGCGAAAGTTATCTTTCAAATCAGTTATAATAGTAGCCATTTCCTCTGTTCTTTTTTCTCCAATACATAATCAGGATAAAGCCGAATATCATGCCGCCCAAATGCGCAAAGTGAGCAACATTGTCTCCGGCATTGTTGGCAAATCCGGCATATAGTTCAATCAAAGCATAACCCATGACAAAATATTTTGCCTTGATAGGAAAAGGGAACGGGAAGATAAACATTTGCTGATTGGGGAACAGCATGCCGAATGCCAGCAAAATGGCATATACCGCACCCGAAGCACCCACCGTCGTCATCATATTGAGGTACTCCTCCATCGGAATGATGGACATTCCGGTATTTACGCTGTCATAAGCGGACAATACCGTTTCATAATGGATGTACTGCACCAACTCCTGAATGACACCGGCTCCTATACCACACACCAGATAATAAAACAAGAAGCGTTTAGGACCCCATACTTGCTCCAGAATCCGCCCGAACATCCATACGGCAAACATATTGAAAAATACATGTGAGAAACCGGCGTGCATGAACATGTAGGTTATCAATTGTGCAGCATTAAAATCTTTGGCAAGGAAAAAGTGCAAGCCTAAATATTGAGAGAGATCTATACCGTAGCTTTGGGCTACGATAGTGCCCAAAAACATCAGCAGATTAATAATCAGTAGATTTTTGGTTATAGTCGGTATCGCATTCATAATCTTTCGTTTCCTTTTTTAGAAGCAAAAAACTGTTTCATTTTTCGCTTTTTCTCGCAAAAGTAAGAATAAATTCTGTTCTATAACAGAAAAAGTCGATTCTATTCTTTTTTTTTCGACATTCCCCAATATTTTTTCAGCGTTTTTATTTGATATTCAGAAATATTGCTCTATTTTTGTAGAGGTTTGTAACGAAAACAGGAAAGTTTTTTTGTATAACATAATTAAATTGAAGTATTATGAATAAAGCGGAACTTATCAGCGCTATGGCAGCAGAGTGCGGCTTGTCAAAAGTTGACTCGAAAAAAGCATTGGATGCATTCATCGCATCAGTAAGCAAGGCAATGAAAGCCGGTGATAAAGTATCATTAGTGGGCTTTGGAACTTTTTCCGTAGCAGAAAGAGCTGCACGTACAGGTATTAATCCTTCTACGAAGCAAGCTATCAAAATCCCGGCAAAGAAAGTCGTGAAGTTTAAAGCAGGCGCAGAATTGACTGCTGAATAAGCGAGGATATTATGTTATGAAAAGAGAGGGCATATCATTGAGATATGCCCTTTTTTGTTCTGCAAAATTTTATTCTGCTTTCGTTTTGCATTATCTTTGCCCCCGGAAAATACATTAAAATCATGGATATAGAACAGAAACTGGCAGCATCCGTCATTGACGGACTGAAATCACTGTATGGACAAGAAGTTCCTGCCTCACAAGTGCAATTGCAGAAAACCAAGAAAGAATTCGAAGGACACCTTACGCTGGTGGTTTTTCCTTTTCTCCGTATTTCAAAGAAAGCACCGGAACAAACGGCGCAGGAAATCGGTGAATATTTGCAGGCCAACGAATCTATGGTAGCATCATTCAATGTCATTAAAGGCTTCTTGAACCTGACTATCGCATCTTCCGCATGGATTGAATTGTTGAATAATATTCAAGCAGACAGACAGTATGGTATCATATCTGCCACCGACGAGTCTCCGCTTGTGATGATTGAATATTCCTCTCCAAACACGAACAAACCCCTCCACCTAGGCCATGTCCGCAACAACTTGCTGGGCAACGCATTGGCCAACATCATAGCCGCAAATGGGAATAAGGTGATAAAAACCAATATAGTAAACGACCGTGGAATTCATATTTGTAAATCCATGCTGGCATGGCAGAAGTATGGCGACGGCGAAACACCCGAATCTTCAGGCAAGAAGGGCGACCATTTGATCGGCGATTATTATGTGGCCTTCGACAAGCACTACAAAGCAGAAATAAAAGAGCTGACGGCGAAATATCAGGGCGAAGGCCTGAGCGAGGAAGAAGCCAAAGCGAAAGCCGAAACAGAATCGCCTTTGATGAAAGAGGCACGGGAGATGTTGGTGAAATGGGAAGCCAACGACCCCGAAGTGCGTGCTTTATGGAGAAAGATGAACGACTGGGTATATGCCGGCTTTGACGAGACCTACCGTATGATGGGCGTTACTTTCGACAAGATATACTATGAATCCGACACCTATCTTGAAGGCAAGGAGAAAGTAATGGAAGGGATGGAGAAAGGCTTCTTTTACAAGAAAGAAGACGGCTCCGTATGGGCAGACCTCACAGGAGAAGGACTGGATCATAAACTGCTCCTTCGTTCCGACGGAACTTCCGTTTATATGACTCAGGATATAGGTACTGCCAAATTGCGTTTTGCCGATTATCCCATCGACAAGATGATTTATGTGGTAGGCAACGAGCAGAACTACCATTTTCAGGTTCTTTCCATTCTGCTCGACAAGTTAGGCTTTGAATGGGGGAAAGGGTTGGTTCATTTCTCTTACGGGATGGTAGAACTTCCCGAAGGTAAAATGAAGAGCCGCGAAGGTACGGTGGTAGATGCCGACGACCTGATGGCCGAGATGATAGCAACAGCCAAGGAGACCTCCGGCGAACTGGGTAAACTGGATGACCTGACACAGGAAGAGGCGGACAACATTGCACGCATTGTCGGCTTGGGTGCCTTGAAATACTTTATCCTGAAAGTGGATGCCCGAAAGAACATGACGTTCAACCCGAAAGAGTCTATCGATTTCAATGGCAATACCGGGCCGTTTATCCAATATACGTATGCACGCATTCAGTCTGTGCTCCGCAAGGCGAAAGAGTCGAACCTCACAGTTCCCGCCCGATTACCTGCCGACATTGGACTGAGCGAAAAAGAAAAAGGCCTGATACAAATGATTGCCGACTTCGCAGCTATCGTGAAGCAGGCAGGCGAAGACTACAGCCCATCCATCATTGCCAATTACACCTACGAACTTGTGAAAGAATACAACCAGTTCTATCATGATTTCAGCATTCTGCGTGAGGAGAACGAAGCCGTGAAGGTGTTCCGCCTTGTCCTCTCTGCCAATGTGGCCAAGGTGATACGCTTGGGCATGGGACTGCTCGGCATCGAAGTACCGGACAGAATGTAAAGACAAAACGGTTTGAAAGGCATCACGCCTTTGGCCTTTTGACGAAGATGACGCTGATGTGCAGTTTTTTACTTTCAAAAAGCCGCACATTCAGCGTCATCTTCGTCTGAGAGATATCCTTTGAAAGGCCTTTTATCTGTTTTCCCGCCGGCAGACTCTTCAGGCCAAGCCGGTTTAATATTCCCACATACTTTTCCGGACCGAGCTTTTCCATTCACAAGGCATTTACCGAATACATCCGAGAAAAGGAAAAGCCGCAAAGCGAATTTTCATCTCTTTGCGGCCTTCTATCCTTAATCATACGGGGAAACGGGCTTACGCCTTCACACCGTTGTATTCGTCAGAAACAGTCAGTTTCTTTCTGCCCTTGGCACGACGTGCAGCTAAAACTCTGCGACCATTGGCAGTTGCCATTCTCTCACGAAAACCGTGTTTGTTCTTTCTCTTTCTGTTAGAGGGTTGAAATGTTCTTTTCATTACTGTATCTTGTTTTATGTTATTATTCTCACGAATTCGGGCTGCAAAAATAGAGACTTTTTTCAAATAAACCAAGAGATAACTCATTTTCTCTCAAAAGTTTTGTGATTTTTACCGATTTCCATTACTTTTGCACTCGTGAAGCAATTCCAACAAAGCAAACCAAATAATAATATAAAAAATAAAGACAATAAGTATGATTAATGCCCAAGACATCAAAATCGGAACTTGCATCCGCATGGACGGCAAGCTGTATTTTTGTATCGACTTTCTGCATGTAAAGCCGGGGAAAGGTAATACCTTCATGCGTACCAAGCTGAAAGACGTGGTAAACGGCTATGTTCTCGAACGCCGCTTCAATATCGGCGAGAAGCTTGAAGACGTGCGCGTAGAGCGTCGCCCGCACCAATATCTCTATCACGACGGCGACTACTACCAGTTCATGCATCAGGAAACTTTCGAACAAATTCCTATCACCCACGACCTCATCAACGGTGTAGATTTCTTGCTTGAAGGCATGGTGGTAGACGTCGTGTCGGACGCCACGACCGAGACGGTGCTTTATGCCGACGTGCCGATAAAAGTCCAGCAGAAGGTCACTTATACCGAGCCGGGGCTGAAAGGCGACACTGCAACCAATACTTTGAAGCCCGCCACGGTAGAGTCGGGCGCAACCGTCCGTGTCCCCCTGTTCATCAATGAAGGCGAGACTATTGAGATAGACACTCGCGACGGTTCTTACGTAGGCCGCGTAAAAGCATAATTTCTTTGTACAGTTTGTAATTCGCTCGGCAGCTTGTCCATAACTTTCTTGGGCAGGCTGCTTTTTTTATTTCAGGGTTTCCATTATTGCCGGGTTTCCATTACCTTTGTTCGTCGCTAAAGAACAAACGCTATGAGATACTCAGTCATTATCCCCGTTTTCAACCGTCCGGATGAGGTGGACGAATTGCTGCAAAGCCTTATCCGCCAAAGACACACCGATTTTGAAGTGATTGTGGTGGAAGACGGCTCTTCTCTCCCTTGCCGGGATGTCGTGGAGAAGTTCCGGGAAAAGCTGGACATACATTATTATAATAAGCCCAATTCCGGTCCCGGCCAGACACGCAACTATGCCGCAGAGCGCAGCAATGGCGAGTATCTGATTATTCTGGACTCGGACTGCATCCTGCCCGAAGGATATTTCACCGCTGTGGAAGAAGAATTGCGGCGAAAACCGTCCGACGCTTTCGGCGGACCGGACCGCGCGCACGGCTCGTTTACCGACATACAGAAAGCCATCAACTACTCCATGACGTCTTTCTTCACCACCGGCGGCATACGCGGAGGGAGGAAGAAGATGGACAAGTTCTATCCCAGAAGTTTCAACATGGGAGTACGCAGGGAAATATACCGAACGCTGGGCGGCTTCTCGGAAATGCGCTTCGGCGAGGACATCGACTTCAGCATCCGCATCTTCAAGGGCGGATATACGTGCCGCCTGTTTCCCGGCGCATGGGTATACCACAAACGGCGGACGGATTTGAAAAAGTTCTTCAAGCAGGTACATAACTCGGGCATCGCCCGCATCAACCTATACAAGAAATATCCCGAATCGCTGAAAGCGGTACACCTGCTTCCGGCGGCATTCACTTCAGGAACGGCAATATTGCTGTCAGGAGCGCCGTTCTGCCTGTACAGCCTGACACCGATTGCAGCCTATGCCCTGTTGGTATGTCTGGACTCTGCCATCCGAAACCACAGCCTGCGCATCGGCGTCTACTCCATAGCCGCCTCTTTCATCCAGCTCATAGGATACGGAACGGGGTTCTGGCGTGCTTGGTGGAACCGTTGCGTGCTGGGCAGAGGCGAATTCGAGGCTTTTAAAAAGAATTTCTACAAATAGAGACAAAAGTACGCAAGATGGGCAAACTGAATATCAACCAGTGGGCGGAAGAAGATCGCCCGCGGGAGAAGATGATGCAGAAAGGAGCCGAAGCATTGAGCGATGCCGAACTGCTTGCCATCCTCATCGGTTCGGGCAACACGGAAGAGAGCGCCGTGGCCCTGATGAGACGGGTGCTTGCCGCTTGCGGCAACGACCTAAACCGAATGGGGAAATGGGAGGTGCGCGATTTTTCCCGCTTCAAGGGGCTTGGCCCGGCAAAAAGCGTCACCATCATGGCAGCCCTCGAACTGGGAAAACGGCGCAAACGGCAGGAGCGCTCCGAACGTGCCGTTGTCCGGTCATCGGCAGATGTCTACGAACTGTTCCACCCGTTGTTGTGCGACCTTCCCACCGAAGAATTCTGGATACTGCTCCTGAACCGGGCTTCCAAAGCGATAGACAAGGTGCGCATCAGCCGCGGAGGCATCGACCAAACCACCGCCGATGTGCGCGCCATCCTGCGCGAAGCCCTGCTACAACGTGCCACACGGATAATCCTCGTCCACAACCACCCCTCGGGCAATCCGCAACCCGGCACGGAAGACAAACGCCTGACGGAACTGGCAAAGAAAGCCGCACAGACCATGAACATACATTTGACGGACCATGTCATCGTCACCGACGGAAGCTATTACAGCTTCAGCGACGAGGGGATGCTATGAGCCGCCCGCCCGTACCCTCCCCGCTTCCTCGCCAAGAAGCCGTCTTGCCAAAGTTCGGGACGGAAAGCCTCCTTTACTAAAAACGAAGGGCGGCGTCATATCGGACACGTCGCTTGAACATACTGATTCACAGCCGGCAGGCAGAGAAGAGAAAGATACTTTCGTGCCAACCGCCCGAACCCCGTCCGACAGACATAAACCTTTGCCGTGACAGACACAAGTGTTTTAGCCGCAAGACACAAGTGTTTTAGACGCAAGACACAAGTGTTTTAGACGTAAGACACAAGTGTCTGACAAACAGGATTCAAATGTTTGATAATCAGGAGATTTCAAGAGACAAAGACAAGACGTCGGCAATCTTTCCGACATCTGCCGTGCGGTTCTTGCCACCGACGGGTGCAATATCTTTCAGAAAAACAGTGCATTTTGTGATTGCCTACATACATCAACTACAACTTTTTTGTTTACATTTGCAGAAATGTAACAGGAAAACCGCTTATGGAAGGCTTAAAATCACGCTATATAAACGTCAACGGCCGACTGATGGATTTGTCCGTCCCTTGTGTCATGGGGATATTGAACGTCACTCCCGACTCTTTTTATTCCGTCAGCCGCATGCAGACGGAAGAAGAAATCGCCCGCCGTGCCGAACAGATTCTGGCGGAGGGCGCCGGAATCATCGACATCGGAGCCTACTCTTCCCGTCCGGATGCCGCAGACGTTTCGGCTCGGGAAGAAATGGAACGCCTGCGCTTCGGCCTCACCGTACTGCGCAAGACGTGCCCGGACGCCGTGGTATCGGTCGACACCTTCCGTGCCGACGTGGCCCGCATGTGCGTGGAAGAGTACGGCGCAGCCATCATCAACGACATCGCGGCCGGAGAAATGGATGCCGGCATGTTCGACACAGTGGCCCAACTGAACGTGCCTTACATAATGATGCACATGCAGGGCACTCCGCAAAACATGCAGCAACATCCGCATTATGACAATCTGCTGAAGGAAGTGTTCCAATATTTCGCACGCAAGGTGCAGCAGTTGCGCGAGCTCGGCGTGAAAGACATCATCCTCGACCCCGGGTTCGGCTTCGGGAAGACGCTGGAACACAACTACGAGCTGCTGGCACATCTGGAAGAGTTCCGCGTCTTCGGGCTGCCCTTGCTCGCAGGAGTCTCGCGCAAGTCGATGATATACCGCCTGCTGGGAGGCATGCCGCAGGAAGCCCTGAACGGGACCACGGTGCTCGATACGATATGCCTGCTGAAAGGAGCCGACATCATTCGGGTACATGACGTGAAGGAAGCCGTGGAAACCGTGAAAATAGTGGAAGCAATGAAGAAGCATACAAACCATAAACAATAAAGACAGCCGGTGTTTATAGAATTTGGCATAAAAGATTTCATAGACATACTGCTGGTGGCATTCATGCTGTATTACACATACAAGCTGATGAAAGCCTCCGGCTCCATCAACGTGTTCACCGGCATTCTGGTATTCATCCTGATATGGCTGGTAGTATCCCAAGTGCTGGAGATGAAATTGCTCGGTTCTATCTTCGACAAACTGGTGAGCGTGGGCGTACTGGTGCTTATCATCCTGTTTCAGGAAGAGATACGGCGTTTTCTGCTGACCCTCGGCTCGCACCAGCATGCCAGCGCATTGGTACGTTTCTTCACCGGCAACAAGAAAGAAAAACTGGAACACGAAGACATCATGCCGGTAGTAATGGCATGTATCAGCATGGGAAAGCAAAAAACAGGCGCGTTGATTGTCATGGAGCACAACATGCCTCTGGACGACGTGGTGCGCACGGGCGAGGCAATCAATGCCGACCTCAACCAACGCCTGATAGAAAACATCTTCTTCAAGAACAGTCCGCTGCACGACGGAGCCATGGTAATCAGCAAGAAACGCATCAAGGCGGCAGGCTGTATCCTGCCGGTATCGCACAATCTGGATATTCCCAAAGAATTGGGCTTGCGCCATAGAGCCGCAATGGGAATCGCCCAATCCTCGGACGCACACGCAATCATCGTGTCGGAAGAAACCGGCTCCATCTCCGTGGCCTATAAAGGACAGTTCTACCTGCGCCTGAACGCAGAAGAACTTGAAAGCCTGTTGACAAAGGAAAATTGACCGATGGCCCGGAAAAGAAAAAGAAACAGTTTCTTATAACCAATTCATAGACAAAAGATGGACAGACGAAATTTTTTAAGAACGGGAAGTCTGGCGGCATTAGGCTCGCTGGCAGCACCGTCGTTGGCTGTGCCCGCATCCGTACGGAAGGCATTGGGAGGAGCAGATGACCAATCTGCCGTTGCTGCGGCAATGAATCATTTCGGCGTGACAGAAGCCGATTTAAAGAAAGTGCTTGCTGCCGCTCTGGAAAAAGGCGGCGACTATGCCGATCTCTACTTTGAACACACATTCAACAACAGCGTAAGCCTGATGGACGGCAAGGTAAACAACTGCGGCGCCAACATCGACTTCGGCATGGGCGTGCGTGTATTGTCAGGAGACCAAACCGGCTATGCCTATGTGGAAGGCGTCACGCTGGACGAAATGTTGCGTGCCGCCCGCACCGCCGCCCGCATCGCCTCTTCCGGCAAAGCAGGCAAGACAGTGGCACTGACGGAGAAGACAATAGCCAAAAGCCGCTATGCCGTCGCCGAACCTTGGGAAGACGTGGGCGTAAAGGCCAAAATCCCTTATCTGGAGAAACTGAACCAGAAGATTTTCTCTTTGGACAAACGCGTCAGCAAGGTGCAGGCGCATCTCACCGACAACACCTCGCACGTACTGTTCTGCAACTCCGAGGGAGTGAGCTACTACGACTACCGCCCCATGGTCTCGTTCGTGGCAGTCTGCGTCATGGAAGAAAACGGGAAAATGGAGAATGGCTATGCCGGCCGCTCCTACCGCAAAGGGTTTGAATTCATGACAGACGATATAGTGGAAGTCCTTGCACGCGAAGCGGTGGACAAGACCGCCATCCTGTTCAAAGCCATCAAGCCAAAAGGCGGCGAAATGCCCGTGGTCATGGGTTCAGGAGGCTCGGGCATCCTGCTGCACGAAGCCATCGGACATGCTTTCGAAGCCGACTTCAACCGCAAGCGCACCTCCATCTTCTGCGACCTCTTCGGCAAGAAGATTTGCGACGAGCATATCAATGTGGTGGATGACGGTACCATTCCTTTCAATCGAGGCTCCGTAAACTTCGACGATGAAGGCGTAGAAGGACAAAAGACCTATATCGTGAAAGACGGCGTACTGACCAGCTACCTGCACGACCGCATCAGTGCCAAACATTATGGCGTGGCACCTACCGGAAACGGCCGTCGCGACACATTCCGCAATATGCCCATTCCCCGTATGCGCGCCACCTATATGGAAGCCGGCAATATGAAAGAGGAGGATATCATTTCTACCGTGAAGAACGGTATCTTTGTAGACAACTTCACCAACGGACAGGTTCAAATCGGCGCCGGCGACTTCACCTTCTTCGTGAAATCCGGCTACCTGATTGAAGACGGCAAACTGACACAGCCCATCAAGGACATCAACATCATCGGCAACGGCCCGAAAGCATTGGCGGACATCACCATGATTGCCAATAACGACAAGATCGACAACGGTACGTGGACTTGTGGCAAAGACGGACAGTCCTGCCCCGTAACCTGCGGCATGCCGTCGGCATTGGTCAGCAAACTGACGGTAGGAGGAGAAAGCTAACAAAATGGAAAACTGAAAATTAAACGAAATGATTACGGATAATAATAAGAAATTGGCACAATGGGCAATGGATTATGCCCTGAAAAACGGCTGTCAGGCAGCCAAGTTGGTGCTGTATTCCAACTCCAACGCCTCGTTCGAACTGCGCGACGCCAAGATGGATAAATTGCAGCAGGCATCCGAAAGCGGCTTGAGCATCAGCCTGTATGTAGACGGGAAATACGGTTCTTATTCCACCAACCGTCTGGATAAAAAGGAACTGGAAAGTTTCATCAGGAACGGCATCGATTCCACACGCTATCTGGCAGAAGATGAAGCGCGCGTATTGCCCGACTCATCCCGCTATTACAAAGGCGGCAAGCCCGATTTGCAACAGTTCGACGACAAGTTCTACAACCTGAATCCCGATGACAAGGTGGATATTGCCCGTGCCGCAGCCGAAGAGGTCTTAGGAAAAGATGAGCGTATCATATCGGTAGGCAGTTCTTACAGCGATGGCGAAGGGGCTTCATACCGCCTGACAAGTAACGGTTTTGAAGGAGAATCCAAATCCACTTGGTTTGCGGTATCGGCCGATGTGGCCGTGAAAGGCGAAGGAGAAGCACGTCCTTCATCTTCTTGGTACGACTCGGCAATGTTTTATGACAAACTGATAAAGTCGGGCATCGGAACAAAAGCGTTGGAACGTGTATTGAAGAAATTGGGACAGCGCAAGGCCGCTTCGGGCAAATACACCATGGTGCTCGACCCGATGAATTCCGGCCAATTGCTCAGCCCGTTGCTGAATGCCTTGTATGGCTCCGCCCTTCAGCAAAAGAGTTCGTTTCTGCTGAACAAGCTGAATACGAAAGTCGGCTCCGACAAACTGAATCTAATGGACGAGCCTCATCTTATCGGAGCCCGTGGCGCCCGCTACTTCGATAACGAAGGCGTGGCAACCGAACGTCGCCCGATATTTGAAAACGGAACATTGAAGACCTATTTCATCGACACCTACAACTCCAAGAAAATGGGTGTGGAGCCAACCATCAGCTCACCATCTCTGCTGATACTGCAACCGGGGAACAAAGACTTGGACGGTTTGGTGGCAGATGTACAGAAAGGCATATTGGTCACCGGATTCAACGGCGGCAACAGCAACAAGAGCACCGGTGACTTCTCATACGGCATCGAAGGCTTCCTGATTGAGAACGGCAAATTGGTTCAACCGGTCAACGAGATGAACGTAACCGGCAATATGATTACCCTCTGGTCTTCTTTGGTAGCTGTAGGCAATGATCCCCGTGTCTCTTCCTCTTGGCGTATACCTTCACTGGTATTCGAGGGAGTGGACTTCAGTGGACTGTAACGTCAGTTTAGCATCAGGCTCATATAGGGGCTTGAAGCTTCGAATATTTTTGTGGTGAGTTCACCTGCTGTAAGTGCCAAGTGGTTATGCGGAAGCCGCTTGGCACTAATCGTACATATACCGTTGCTCAAACAATAATCACCACTGTTCCCGCTTATCTGTTCGTCGGTAAGCCGGATGCAGGCTTCCGCTTCGGGATGGGTTGCCGCATAGATGTCCAACATGGCCTTGGCATTGATGATACGTGCCATTCCTAAAGGCCGGCCGGCTTCACCGGCAGCGGGAGGAGCAAACACTTCGACAGACGGAACATTCAATTCCCGGCAAATGCTTTGAAGCAACAAGGCATGCGTTTCGGGGTTGTCCGATACAATTTCTCCGACACTCCACTTGTTCGAACCTGCCGGATAAACGACAGCCAAGGCGACAATACGTGCTTTGCCTTGCGGCGTATCCTCTTTTTGCCAGACATGTCCATCTTCATACAATGTGCAGACACGTCCCTTGCCCAGTTGCAAATCGGCAAGGATAACGCGAAAGTCATCTTCTGTATGTTGGATGCAGTAAGCGCGTTCTCTTAATTTCCGGTTCAGATATTCATACTCCTTTCCCTTGCACCGGTCTTCCATCTGCAACACATATTTATGATTGGAAGCAGGAGTGTCCGCAACCACAAAAGTACTCGTTTTATAACTGAACACGGGTGCGTAACCATAACGGGCATAATAGCCAAACAGCCAAGGCTCCGCAGGTATCAAGGCAGACAAGGCAATGCCATCGTCCAGCATACGCATAAAAGCCCGCGACAATAATTCGCGCATCACTCCCCTATTGCGATGGCCGGGATGCGTACAAGCTCCGGAAATATAAGCGGTATTGATTTCTTCTCCTCCGAAAGTCATGGGATAAGGTAACATTTGCAGGGCTGCAATCACCTTCTCTCCGCTTTCTATGGCAATATTGATGTCATTATGATAGCGCAAACGGAAATACATCTCTACGAATTCCTCGCTGTCATTGAAACACAGTTTCCACAAATTCTTTATTTTCTGCTTCATCCTGTCCATTGCGCCCATTACCACTTTATCGCTGCCACCGGTTCGTCTTTCAAGCAGGCCATGTATTTCTCCAGAATGATGGCAGGCTGATATGAGAGCTTGGCCTTACGCAAACCCTCAATACCCAAATCTTCTTCTCGGTTGACATAGATATATTGTTCGGGAATATGTTTTGCAAACTCATGGTTAATCATTGCGTATGCCCCGTCGATGCTTGTATCGGCCTTCTCGACGTGCACTCCGAAAGTATCCTGATTGATGGGCATGCCGAAGGTGAAGGCTGCAATTTTACCATCCACATGCAGAATCCCTCCCGTCAGTCCCAATTCATCAAAATGATGAAGAGCGTAGACCAATGCACGGCGCTCGTTGCCTGTTCCCTCATGTTGGTCGCAGTTGTTGGCTCTGCACCAGATGGCTTCCAACTCCAAACATTCCTGAATGCGATCGGGCGCGACAGGAGTGTATTCATAGCTATAAGTGCGCTTGAATTTGTTGACGTGATTCCGCTTGGCTTGGAACTTCTTTCCGGAAAGCGTGGCGAGGTCGGTGCGGAGATAAAGATAATCCGCATAATCACGGTCGGCCGTAAATTGGAACTTTCCGGGCATGAAGGCTTCCAGTTCTGAACACATGCCGGAACAAATGCCCAGCAAGCAGAAAGGCTCTCCTTCCTGACGGGCATCCTCTCGCAAAGCACCCAACACTTTCTTCAAGTCACCGTCACCTATGGGCATCATATATACCAACTCTCCGTTGGCCCAAAACTTCAACAATAGGAATCCATCCAGAATGGCAAACCGAGTATTGTACAGAAAACGCCAACTGCACAGATTGGAGAATGAAAGGTCGCAGTTCCTTCGAGGATTGTTTAAGGTATATGAGGTGATAAGCTCTTTGTCTTGCAGTTCGATGTCTTTAAATGAAATCATAAATGTTTTGGTTGATTGAAGTTGTTAGTAATAACAAAGATTGGCCGATTTTGTTAGAGCAAACCTAACAAACGCAGAATGACCGGCGTCAATAAAGCCGTGAAAATGCCGTTCAGCGTCAGGCCGAGACTGGCAAATGCACCGTATTTACGACTGACCTCCATAGCGGTGGAAGTGCCCACCGCATGAGCGGCGGCTCCCATCGAAAGGCCTTGAGCCATAGGGCTGCCTATGCGGGCAAGTTTCATGGTCTTGAAGCCCAATATACCACCAAGCAGACCGACACAGACCACAACGGCGGCAGTCAGCGACGAAATGCCTCCCAATGATTTGGTCACTTCCATTGCTATCGGTGTGGTTACGGATTTGGGAGCCAACGAGTAGACGATTTCATCGGAAGCTCCCATCAGTTTGGCTATCAGCACAACGGAAACCACCCCCACGATGCAGCCTGCCAATTGAGACAAGATGATGGGAAGCAATTGTTTCTTTATGGTTTCCAGTTGAAGATACAAAGGCACTCCCAGTGCAACGACGGCGGGTTTCAACCAGAATTCTATCAAGCGTCCTCCTTCGTTGTAGGTCTCGTAGCTGACATTCGCCGTTTTCAGAAAAATGATGAGGATGGCTATCGTCAGCAGAATGGGATTCAGCAACATGATGCCGGTTTTCTTTTGCAACAGCTTGGAAAAGAAAAACACTCCGAAAGTGACGGCCAGCAGGAAAAAATTATTTTCTAAGAAACTCATTTGATTTTACGTGTTAATTGATGAACCCACCCGGTGACGACAATCACCAACAGGGTGCTGACCAACGAGGCAACGGCTATCGGCCAGAATTCGGCGGCGATAATGTCGAAATAGAGCATCAGGGCCACTCCGGGCGGCACAAAGAAGAAACCCAGATTGGCAACCAGAAAGTCGGACATACCTTGCACCCAGTGCAGCTTTATCCAACCCAATTTCAAGAACAAGGTAAGCAGCAGCATGCCGATGATGCTGGAAGGCAACTTGACGCCTGTGATGAATACGGCCAACTCACCCAAAGCTAAACATCCGAAGAGGATGGCACATTGACGAATCATAAAAATAAGGTCTTAAACCGACCGGAAAATAATTATTATATGTTGAAAAACCTCACAAAGGTAGGTATTCTATGTATTGCTTGTTGCAACAATTCTCTTTTTTTAAGGCATCATGCAGACAGTCTATGGATTTTACATTTTCAACAGGTGTTGTGTGCGCACACATTTCTTCTCTTGTTGCTTGATGTTAAATATTGTAATAATCGAGAGCAAGCATAGAAAAAGAGGAGGATTTGCAATGTTGATATTGCAAAATTCTGTACTTTTGCGAAGTGAATGACACACGCTGCCTATTCTTACTTTACACAATAATATCATGCAAAGATTAATTAATGAAATTCTTGAACGTGCGAAAGCCGATCGCCAACGCATTGTTCTTCCCGAAGGTACGGAAGAGCGTACCTTGAAAGCCGCCAACCAGATTCTGACTGACGGTATCGCAGACCTGATTCTTCTGGGCAACCCGGAAGAAATACGCGCTTGTGCCCAAGAGTGGGGATTGGGCAACATCGAGAAAGCTACCATCATCAATCCGGAAGACCATCCTAAGAAAGAGGAATATGCGCAGCTGCTGTATGAGCTTCGCAAGAAGAAAGGCATGACTGTCGAAGAGGCCCGCAAATTGGTTCTCAACCCTCTCTATCTGGGTTGCCTGATTATAAAGAACGGCGATGCCGACGGGCAGTTGGCAGGTGCCCGCAATACCACCGGCGACGTGCTCCGCCCGGCTTTGCAGATTATCAAGACCACTCCCGGCATTACGTGTGTTTCGGGCGCCATGCTGCTGCTGACACACGCTCCCGAATATGGCAAGAACGGCATATTGGTGATGGGCGACGTGGCCGTAACCCCCGTGCCCGATGCCGAACAGTTGGCGCAGATTGCCGTTTGCACGGCACGCACGGCAAAGGCGGTTGTAGGCATGGAACCCCAAGTGGCTTTGCTCAGCTTTTCAACCAAAGGTTCGGCCAAGCACGAAGTGGTGGATAAGGTGGTGGAAGCCCTGAAGATTGCCAAAGAGATGGATCCGGAACTGGCCATCGACGGCGAGTTGCAGGCAGATGCCGCATTGGTTCCCGAAGTAGGCGCAAGCAAGGCACCGGGCTCGAAGATTGCCGGCAATGCCAATGTGCTGATTGTTCCGAGCCTTGAAGTGGGCAACATCTCTTACAAGCTGGTACAACGTTTGGGACATGCCGATGCCGTAGGCCCTATCCTGCAAGGTATCGCCCGTCCGGTGAACGACCTCTCGCGCGGTTGCTCCATCGAAGATGTCTACCGCATGATTGCCATCACGGCCAATCAGGCCATTGCCGCCAAAAAGAACGCTGAATAACTTTTAATCTGAACATATTAATATGAAAATCTTAGTTTTGAATTGCGGTAGCTCGTCCATCAAGTACAAAATGTTCGATATGGACAAGAAAGAGGTTATCGCGCAGGGAGGCATCGAAAAAATCGGCTTAAAGGGCTCGTTCCTGAAATTCACCTTGCCCGGCGGCGAGAAGAAGGTGTTGACGAAAGACATCCCCGAACATACCGTGGGCGTGGAATTCATCCTGAACACCTTGACCGATGCGGAATACGGAGCCATCAAGTCACTGGACGAAATTAATGCCGTAGGCCACCGCATGGTGCACGGAGGCGAGAAGTTCAGCCAATCCGTACGGCTGACACCTGAAGTGCTGGCTGCCTTTACCGCTTGCAACGACTTGGCGCCGCTCCACAACCCGGCCAACCTGAAAGGCGTAAACGCCATATCGGCCATCCTGCCCGATGTTCCGCAGATTGGCGTGTTTGACACGGCTTTCCACCAGACCATGCCGAAACAAGCCTATCTGTATGCCGTACCATACGAGCTGTACGAGAAATACGGCGTACGCCGTTACGGCTTCCACGGCACATCCCACCGCTATGTATCGCAGCGTGTCTGCGAGTTTCTGGGAGTGCAGCCGCAAGGGAAAAAGATAATCACCTGCCACATCGGCAACGGAGCTTCCATCACCGCCATCAAAGACGGCAAGTGCGTAGACACCAGCATGGGACTGACGCCGCTCGAAGGCCTGATGATGGGAACCCGCAGCGGTGACATAGACGCAGGCGCCGTTTCCTTCATCATGGAAAAAGAAGGCTTGGACGCCAACGGAGTGTCCAACCTCCTGAACAAGAAAAGCGGCGTGCTGGGCATCTTCGGCGAATCCAGCGACATGCGCGACTTGGAGAATGCCGTGGCAGCCGGCAATCCGAAAGCCATTCTGGCCGAAGACATGTACTTCTATCGCATCAAGAAATACATCGGAGCCTATGCAGCCGCATTGGGCGGTGTAGACATCATCGTGTTTACCGGCGGAGTGGGCGAGAATCAGGCCAGCGCCCGTTGGGGAGCATGCGAAGGTTTGGAATTCATGGGCGTAAAGATAGATGCCGGGAAGAACGACGTCCGCAGCGAAGAAAAGGTGATTTCCACCGACGACTCCAAAGTGAAAGTAGTGATAATCCCCACCGACGAGGAGCTGATGATTGCCTCCGATACAATGGCCATCTTGCAAAAGTAATGCGGAACAGGCAATTCCGGCAGAAGAGTCGAAAAGATATCTTTTAACAATTGTGTCTGCTCTTTGGGAAGTCGAACGGCGAAACATTGCCACACGGTTCGGTTTCCTAAAGGGCAGATGTTTTATATGAAGCCCTCTCCTCCCCTCAATCAGGCGCTTTCTTTCCACTTATGCGCCGGAGGCAACCATCCGTTGCCGTACAGACAAGCAACCTACGATGTTCCGACAGCTGACCGACTTCTTGAACTCAAGCAATAAACTCCCTGATCTCAAGGAGAAAAGTCGTGTGAAGCAAGGAATAAGCCTGTACCCTGCCCGAAGAAGGCTCTGTTCGCGCCGTGCGAACACAAATCCGCAACCTGCGGACAAACATTCGCACCACGCGAACAGACGTTCGCACAGCCCGGACAGACATTTTTGAATAACAAAGACCATACGCGAGTCAGGAATATCAACCGTTCAGTAAAACATGCCGATAGAAGATAAAGTATACTCCGATTACCTACGTAAGCCTTTATTATGACATTTTATAGAGGCAAACTGTTTTCTAAGAAATTTAAAATACCTATCTTTGCTACTTAGAGTCTGTCTAAATATCATCCGGCATTCTTCCGCCTTCTTTTTCGGGTCTGAAACGTAAAACGGGAAGAAACCGGCGCTTGCAAAGAAGCGGATTCTGAAACATCGGCTTGCTTTCGTGTAACTTTAAATAAATATAGTATGTTATGAGACGATTGATGTATGTATTGCTTTTTGCACTGTTGACAAGCGGCATGACCTATGCCCAGCAGGCAAAGTATGTATTCTATTTCATCGGTGACGGAATGGGAGTAAACCAAGTGAACGGAACGGAAATGTATCTGGCAGAACAAGAAGGACGCATCGGCATAAAGCCTTTGCTGTTCACCACATTTCCGGTAGCCGGAATGGCCACCACTTTCTCGGCCACCAATTCTGTGACAGACTCTTCCGCCGCCGGAACAGCTCTCTCTACCGGAGAGAAAACTTACAATGGCGCCATCGGTATGGACGACAATAAGAACGTTCTGCAAACCGTTGCCGAGAAAGCCAAGAAGGCCGGCAGAAAAGTAGGCGTTACAACCAGCGTCAGCGTAGACCACGCCACTCCGGCCGCATTCTACGCCCATCAGCCCAACCGCAGCATGTATTATGAGATAGCCCTCGACCTGCCGAAGGCCGGCTTCGACTTCTATGCAGGCGGCGGTTTCCTGAAGCCCACCACAACGGCCGACAAGAAAGAAGCTCCGAGCATCTTCCCTATTTTTGAGGAAAACGGCTATACCATTGCCAGAGGACTTGACGAATATAAGTCCAAGGCAGCCAAAGCCGATAAAATGATACTTATCCAGAAAGAGGGCGCCGAACCCTCTTGTTTGCCCTATGCCATCGACCGCAAAGAGGGCGACCTGACCTTGGCCGAGATTACCGAAAGCGCCATCTCTTTCCTGACCAAAGGCAAAGACAAAGGTTTCTTCCTGATGGTTGAAGGCGGAAAAATAGACTGGGCTTGCCACAGCAACGACCCCGCCACTACCTTCAACGAAGTGGTGGATATGGACAATGCCGTCAGAGTGGCTTATGAATTCTACAAGAAGCACCCCAAAGAAACGCTGATTGTGATTACGGCCGACCACGAGACCGGCGGACTGGGCTTGGGCACTGCCAAGTATGAATTGCAACTGAAGTCGCTGGTCAACCAGAAGGAATCACAAGAAGTATTGTCGCGCTCCATCACCGACCTGCGCAAGATGAACCGTCCCGTCAGCTGGGAAGAGGTGAAGTCGCTGCTCACCGAGAAAATGGGATTCTGGAAAGAGCTGCCGTTGACGTGGGAGCAGGAGAAGATGCTACGCGATGAATATGAGGAGTCTTTCGTGAAGAAGCATGTAGTGTTCGAGCAGAGCCTCTACTCCAAGACCGAACCGCTTGCCGCCGCAGCCCGTAAAGTGATGAGCCGGATTGCAATGGTGGGATGGACAAGTGGCAACCACACAGCCGGATACGTGCCTGTATATGCGATAGGTGCAGGTTCCAACTTGTTCATGGGCAAGATGGACAACACGGAGATTCCGAAGCGCATAGCCAAAGCCGCCGGATACAAGTAACCGGAAATCGAGTATGGGGAAAGACGGAGGCGCAGAGACTTGGAATCCTTATGGATAAATAAAGTCTCCGTGTCTCCGTCTTTTCAATATTTATAATATAAGCCGGTAAAAGCAAGCTGCCGGACTACAGCTTTGTCTCTCCCTCCACAAATTCTTCGAGGAAAAGGTTCTCACCGTCAAAAACGGCATACGAGAAGTAGTTTATCCAATCGCCGAGAATCAGTACACGGGCCGTGGCGCTCAACATCAAATCAAGTTCGATGTGGCGATGCCCATACAGGAAGTAGTTGATGGTGGGATGGCTTTTCAGGTATTCTTTGGTATATAGCACCAGATATTCATTGTTTTCTCCCATGTATTCAGGCTCCTTCCCGTCTATGCGCTTCATGCGGCTGTGCTTGGCCCAGTTCAGCCCCAGCTCCATGCTCCAGCGCGGGTGCAGAGCCGAGAAGAGCACTTGAAGCGTGCGGCTGTGAAACATGGATCGAAGCAGTTTGAACTTCTTGTCGGGGTCGCCCAGACCATCGCCGTGGGCAAGGTAGAACTCCTTTCCGTAGATTTCGGTTGTAAGCGGTTCACGATGGATGATGACACCGCACTCCTTGGTCAGGTAATCGCCGCACCAAAGGTCGTGATTGCCGGTGAAGAAATGCACTTCCACTCCCAAATCGGTCAGTTCGGACAGTTTGCCCAAAAAGCGCGTGTATCCCTTGGGCACTACGGTGCGGAACTCGTACCAGAAGTCGAACATGTCTCCCAGCAGATATACGGCAGATGCCTTGTGCTTGATGCAGTCCAGAAAGTTCACCAGCCGGCGTTCTTGCGTTCGTCCGTGTTCAATGGCCCGTGAACCGAGGTGGGCATCGGACAGGAAATATACATTCTTCATCATCATCCGTTCATTATCGGTTTAATCAGAGGAACCCCAGTTCCAGTTTGGCTTCTTCACTCATCATGTCCTTGTCCCACTCCGGTTCGAAAACGAGGTTGACGGTGGCGGAAACAAGCCCGTCGACGGACTCTACCTTCTGGCGCACGTCTTCCATGATGAAGTCGGCCGCAGGACAGTTGGGGGCGGTCAGCGTCATGTCTATAACGGCTTCCCCGTCGTCATTCACGTCTATCTTGTAAATCAGTCCCAAGTCGTACACGTTGACCGGTATTTCAGGGTCGAACACAGTCTTGAGCATGGCAACTATCTTTTCTTCTATTTCAAACTTGGTCATATTCGTTTGGTTATGATTTGGTTTAATGATACAAAGCTAAAGATTTTAATCGAGACTGCAAAAGAAGCCTCATCCGATATTCGTGCCGTGTACATAAAAGAGACCAAGGAGAACCGGAACTCCGGGATAAGAAGCAGGCCGGCGGCCTCATCAGGCGGCTTGTACTTCAAGGTTAATCCCTACTGATTATCAAATACTTACATCCGGTTTGTCAGACACTTGTGTCTGACGGCTAAAACACTTGTGTCTGACGTGCAAAACACTTGTGTCTGTCATGCAAAACACTTGTGTCTGTCACGGCAAAGGATTGCAGTTGTCAAAACAGGGGGGAGGAAGGCCGGCCTGAAAGGCTCTCCTCCCTTCTGCCCGACCGCCGTGAACCGGTGCTTTCAGGAAGTATCAGGCCGCATACGCATCCGTGCAGGCATGCCGCGAACGAAAGCATGTGGCAACCTGCATTTTTCCGCCTGAACAAAACCAACGCAGCAAATTAAAGCCTATCTTTGCACCGGATTAAGAAACCATGCAACGATTATGGACATTACCTCTCTCTACCGTATTTTCCGGGAGTGCACCTGCGTCAGCACAGACAGCCGCAACTGCCCGCAAGGCTCGCTCTTCATCGCCCTGAAAGGCGAAAACTTCAACGGAAACGCCTTCGCCGCCAAAGCGCTGGAACAGGGCAGCGCCTACGCCGTGGTGGATGAAGCGGAATACGCCCCCGCCAGCGATACACGTTATATATTAGTGGAGAACAGCCTGCGCGCTCTGCAACAACTGGCCAACCATCACCGCAGGCAGTTGGGCACACGCATCATAGGCATCACCGGCACCAACGGGAAGACAACCACCAAGGAGCTGATAGCTGCCGTGCTGTCGCAAAGCCACCACATCCTCTACACGCAAGGAAACCTGAACAACCATATCGGCGTGCCCCTCACCCTGCTCGGCTTACAGTCGCGGCACGACCTTGCCGTCATCGAAATGGGAGCCAGTCATCCGGGCGACATCAAAGAGTTGGCAGAGATAGCCGAACCTGATTATGGCATCATCACCAACGTGGGGAAAGCCCATCTGGAGGGTTTCGGCTCTTTGGAAGGGGTAATCAGTACCAAAGGAGAGCTGTACGACTTCCTGCGCCGACGGGGCGATGCAACCGTTTTCGTTCATCACGACAACCCCTATCTGATGGAGATGGCCCGCGGACTGAAGCAAGTTGCCTACGGCACGGAAGAAGGCCTCTGCGTCAACGGACGCATCACCGGAAACTCACCTTATCTGACTTTCGAGTGGAGAGCAGGCAAAGACGGCGAGTGGCACGAGGTACGGACGCAACTCATCGGCGAATACAACTTCCCCAACGCCCTTGCGGCCGTCACCATCGGGCGGTTCTTCGGCGCGGACGCTGAAAAGACGGACAAGGCACTGGCCGGATACACGCCCCGGAACAACCGTTCGCAGCTGAGAAAAACGGCCGACAACACTCTGATTATCGATGCCTACAACGCCAATCCCACCAGCATGATGGCTTCCATCGGCAATTTCGGCAACATGCAGGCCGAAAATAAAATGTTGATATTGGGAGACATGCGCGAACTTGGAAAAGAGAGTGCCGAAGAACACCAAAAGATTGTGGACTATCTGGAAGAGTGCGGATTCGAGGATGTGGTGCTTGTAGGAGAATTGTTTGCCGCCACCCGCCACACCTATCCGGACTATCGGGACGCAACGGCACTCATCGCAGCATTGCAAGAAAACAAACCCTGCGGAAAGACCATCCTGATAAAAGGCTCGAACGGAATAAAACTGAGCAGCGTGACAGACTATCTGTAACCGCTTGCCTCAACCCGAATCCGTTTATTTACCGGGCTTCGTCATCATCGGCCGCAAGATGAAACAAGCCGTCAGCGATGCCAGCACCGCTCCTGCGGTGTTGGCCGCAAAATCCAGCCAATCGCCTCCGCGATGCGTCGTACAATATTCCTGCAACAATTCCACCACCCCACTGAACAGAACGGGACACGCCAATGCCCCTATCCACGCATGCCACAACGGCTGATTGTCATTGCGGTGTGCCCGCAGGAACTCCAGCCACAGCATACCCGACATGCCGAAGTACATACAGACATGAGCCACCTTATCCAAACCGGGAACCGGGTCTATCCCCATAGCAGGAAACCTGAAGAAAGAAAGAAAAATCACCGCCAGAATAATACAGAGCGAAAACGGATATTTCCTGACAAAATAATACAGCATATTCTCAATTAATAAACGGATTGCGTGCAAAAGTAGAGAACATTTTCTATATTTGCACGTTTCAGCAGGCATTTATAACGAAATGAAAGAAAAAGGAACATTCTATGACAAGAAATGACAGAGCCAACTTCGGTAGCAAATTAGGTGTCATACTCGCTTCTGCGGGTTCAGCCGTCGGCTTGGGCAATATCTGGCGTTTTCCGTACGAAACGGGAAACCACGGGGGTGCAGCATTCATCCTTATCTACTTGGCATGCGTACTCATGCTGGGAATCCCCATCATGATAGCCGAATTCCTGATAGGCAGGCGCTCTCGGGCCAATACCGCCAGAGCATATCAGAAACTGGCACCCGGCACAGCATGGCGATGGGTGGGCAGAACGGGCGTATTGGCAGGTTTCCTGATACTGGGCTATTACTCCGTAGTGGCAGGCTGGACACTGGAGTTTATCATCGAGGCGGCAACCAACAGCTTCGCCGGGAAGTCGGCAGCCGACTTCATCGCTTCTTTCGACAGTTTTGTCAGCAATCCTTGGCGTCCCTCACTCTGGCTGATACTCTTCCTGCTCGCCACACACTTCATCATCGTCAAAGGGGTGGAGAAAGGCATCGAGAAATCGGCCAAAATCATGATGCCGATGCTCTTCATCCTGCTTATTGTACTTGCTTTCTGCTCCATCTCCCTGCCCGGAGCAGGCAACGGCATAGAGTATTTGCTAAAGCCAGACTTCAGCAGGGTGGATGCCGGCGTGCTGCTGGGAGCCATGGGACAAGCCTTCTTCTCGCTGAGTCTCGGCATGGGATGCCTGTGCACCTACGCCTCCTACTTCCGAAGCGATACGAATCTGCCAAAGACGGCTTTCAACGTAGCGGCCATCGACACGGTGGTAGCCATTCTGGCGGGCTTCATCATCTTTCCGGCAGCATTCTCCGTAGGCATTCAGCCCGACGCGGGGCCCAGCCTGCTGTTCATCACGCTGCCCAATGTGTTTCAGCAAGCGTTCGGAAGCATACCGGGGCTTGCCATCGTGCTTTCCATGCTGTTCTATATCCTGCTGGCATTGGCTGCGCTGACCTCCACCATCTCCCTGCACGAGGTGGCAACAGCCTACCTGCACGAAGAGTTCAACTTTACGCGTGGCAAGGCGGCAAAGATGGTCACAGGAGGCTGCATCCTTATAGGCATCTTCTGTTCTCTTTCGTTAGGCGTAGGCAAGGAGTACACGATATTCGGACTGACGCTGTTCGACTTGTTCGACTTTGTCACAGCCAAAATCATGTTGCCTGCGGGCGGTTTCCTCATCTCGGTCTTCATGGGTTGGTACATAGACAAAAAGATTGTCCGCGAGGAAATCAGCAACAACGGCACACTGAAGGTATATATCTACCGGTTACTGATATTCATTCTGAAGTTCGTTGCACCGATAGGCATCGCGTTCATCTTCGTCAACGAACTGGGCTTGTTTAAATAGAAAACACTGATGCCAAACCCATTCAAAGACTTCTTCTATTTCTCCCGGGGAGAAAGACGCGGCATACTGGTTCTGGCAGCCGGAATCATCCTCATCTTCCTTGCCGGACAGCTTTATCCGTATCTACGGAAGCAGACCCTCTCTCACGAAGAACTGCGGAAGCAGGCTGCTGCCGTGGCAGAATATGAAGCGTTTCTTACTTCCGTAAAAGAGAAAGAGCCGCAATGGAAGCAACGTTCCACCACGCTTTATCCGGCAAAGCGTTCTCCGGCTCTCAGTCCGGTTCCTTTCAATCCTAACAGGGCAGATTCCCTTCTCTTTCGTCAACTGGGATTACCGGGATGGATGGCACACAACATCCTGCACTATCGCAGAAAAGGAGGCAAGTTCCGCAAGGCAGAAGATTTCAGAAGAATCTACGGACTGACGGAAGAGCAATACCAAGCTTTATTGCCCTATATCCGCATCGCTCCCGAAGATACGGTAAAAAACACGCGCCATATCCCTCTGCTCCTTACCGAGCGTGACAGCACGGCATCCACCAAAAACGTTCAGTACAAATATCCCGCAGGCACTGTTGTGGAGCTGAACCTTGCCGACACCACGGAATTGAAGAAGATTCCCGGCATAGGCAGCCACATCGCCCGCCTGATAACCGGCTACCGGCAACGTCTGGGAGGATTCTACCGCATAGAGCAGTTGCAAGACATCCGTCTGGACTATCGTCCGCTGCAATCATGGTTTCATGTCGACCCCCAGAAGATACGTCCCATCAATCTGAACCGGAGCGGCATAGAGAAACTACGCAGCCACCCCTACATCAACTTCTACCAAGCCAAAGCATTCGTGGAGTACCGAAAGAAGAACGGAACGCTACGCAACCTGAAACCTTTCGCGCTTTATGAAGAGTTCTCGGAAGCCGACTTGGAGCGAATCAGCCATTACGTATGTTTTGAATAAGGAAGCCTATTGTGCTGGCGATTGCCCTCTCCTGTATTCTGTGGGCGTGATGCCATAGACACTCCTGAACGCCCTTACAAAGTTGGAGTAGTCGTTGAAGCCGCACAGTTCAGCTATTTCCCCAAAACTCATTTGCGGGCTTTCGTTCATCAGGTGCTGGGCATTCTTGAGCTTGACGCGTTGGATATAGGCAAGGGGTGTATAGCCCGTGAGGGCGGTCATCTTGCGGTAAAACTGGCTGTTGCTCATGCACATGTCTGAGGCGATGAGCGATACCTCAACTTCTTTCCGGCGATTGAGTTGCAGATAAATGGCATCCGACACTTTGGTCAGGAAGCGGAAGTCGGCATCGCTTTGCGGCAAGGCATTCTCCACTTTCTTTCCTCCTGCGTCTTTGCTTCCTATCATTGCCTGTGCAAACTTTTCCCGCAACAATCGCCGTCCGTCCAAAAGCTTCTCCACTCTCATGCGCAGTTCATCGCTGTTGAATGGTTTGGCAAGATAGGCATCGGCACCGGCTTCGAGTCCCCTGATACGGTCCATCTCAGTAATCTTTGCCGTCACCATGATGATGGGGATATGATTCACGATTTCGTTGCTCCGCATCTGCCTGCAAATTTCCAATCCATCCATACCGGGCATCATCAGGTCGGTGATGACGAGGTCGGGTATCAGCTTCAACGCACGCTCCAGCCCTTCCTTGCCGTTATAGGCATAAGAAACGACGTACCGGTCGGAAAGTTGCGAGCCGATGTAAGCAGCTACATCCTTATTATCCTCGATGATGAGCAGGCGGCATTCGTAGTCTTCCTTTTCGTTCTCACCGGGTTCGACCTCGGTTTCGGGAAGCATAGGCTTGTTGGTTTCCACAGGATTGGCAATCCGTTGCCTGCTTTCGTTATGAATGGGCAAACTGACGTGGAAGACAGATCCTTTGCCTACGACGCTCTCCACTGTTATGTTTCCGCCAACGGCATCGATAATCTGCCTGACCAAGGCCAGCCCCACGCCGGAACCGGTGTTATGCGAGGTGTCCTTCACCCGATAGAACGGCTCGAAGATATGGGCGAGCGTCTCCTCCTCCATTCCCTCGCCGGTATCCGACACATCAATGAACAAGCGTTCATCATCACGCCACGTCACCACGTTTATCTTGCCGTATTCGGGCGTGAACTTGAAAGCGTTGGAGAGCAGATTGTTCAGCACTTTGCTCACGTAGTCGGGTACAAAATCCATCTCCACCGTTTCTTTCGAGAGGAACTGCAAGTCTATGTTACGGTTTCGGGCATAGTCGCGATAAGTCTCCACGATCATTGTCAGATGTGCCGTGATGTCGCCGTTCTGCCAGTCGGGATTGCCCACTGCCGACTTTATCTTCGAAATGTCCAATAATTGGTTGATGAGCGTAAGCAATCCGTTGCCCTGCCGTTCGATGACACGTGACTTCGCCTTTACTTCCGCCGGGCTGTTTTCGTTCTGTTGCAGGTCGCGGCTCAGCCCGAGTATCACGGTGAGTGGCGTGCGGAATTCGTGGGTGATGTTTGTGAAGAAGTTTTCGCGCAAGCGGCTCATCTGCTTCAATGCCCGATGGTTTTTCGCTCGAAGACGCTGGAAGTAGAGCAGCATCGCAACCAATCCTATCAGGAAAATCACCACCAAGGCAAAGATGCCGTAGCCCACGTTTCTTTTCGTGCGCTCCTGCTCCAATTTAAGCCGTGCCTCGTCCATTTGCCTTATTTGGCGGTTGCGTTCTATGTTCAGGCTCGTATTCTGGATGCGGTTCACCTTCTCCATGTCCATCACGCTGTCCTGCAATGCCGAAGCCGTCTCGTAGGCCGCCAGTGCCGACATACAATCGCCCTGCTGCCTATAAAGCCTATAATATAAGGTATAGATTTCCGCCAAATGTTCTACTGATTTGATGCGCTCCGCCGTCGCTTTCGCCTCGGCAAGATACTCCAATGTCTTTTTGCCTTCTCCCACAGTATTGCATATACCCGCTAAAGCTATGAGCGAATTCAGTGCATGCCACTCGTCTTTCATGGTTTTCATCTGTTCATAGGCCGTTTTATACTCTTCCGTTGCCTTGTCGTACTCTCCGGCTTTCTCGTAAAGCGAGCCGAAATAGATATGGCAGAGCGATATGCCGAGGTGGCTTCCGGCCTCTTGGTTGAAAGCCATCGAGCGGTGATAATACACCCATGCCGAATCCACTTGTCCGCGTTGCTTGAAGATGGAGCCGAGGTTGGCATAATTGATGGCTTGCCCCACCGGGCTGCCCAGTTGCCGTTCGCTTGCCAGCGCCAAGCGCAGCACACTGTCGGCACGTTCGTAGTTTCCCAAAGTCATGTAGACGTTGCCCAGTCCGTTAAGCGACACCGCACGGTTTTTCTTGGCGATGAACGAAGTGTCGGTGCATTCTTGGCTCAATATGCCTGCACGGTAATGATATTCCTGCGCCACGTCAAGCACACCCATCCGTCGGTAGTCCGTACCAATATTGTTGAGCGCCTGCACCCATTCGATGGTGTCGCCGATAGCTTCGGCCTGCCGCAACCCTTCGCTATGAACCTCCAACGCCTCGTCGAAGCGGCTCTCGTTGCGCAACGCTTTACCCCATTCTCTCAGGAGAATAACGCTTCCAAGGTGATCGCCTTTACTTTCGAGCCGCTTTTGCAGCATAGAAAGCGAGTCGATACCGTGAACGGTGCGGACGATGCTGTCGGCCGCCCTACGCTCTTCGGAAGTGAAGCCGGAAGGCTTTTGACCGCAAGAGGCAAGCAGGAAAGAGACTGAAACAAATGCCATCACCGCATCTGAAATCAAACGGCAGCGTTTACGCCGGCAAACGTCAAAAAGGATGTGGCGGATTGGTGAAACAGCTTCATAATCATAGGTTTCGTATCGCATAAAAAGAGATGTTTTATGTTTTTCACAGGATTGTTTGTATTCATTGTATTTCGGCCGTTATTTCAGTTTCCAAACGCAAGTCGTCAAAACACGGATGTGGAAGACACACTTTCATCAAGGGCTTCGGCAGGTTGCCGGGCACGAAAACTGATTTCTCTTGGTCAATTGCTGCAAAATATGAATTATTTCGGGTACGACAAAATAATTTCCCGTTATTTTTACGCCTTACCGGTTTTTGAAAGACAATCCCGACAAGAAAGGAAACGGAATCTTAAACACTCTTCAAACTCTTCTGCCTACCAAACAGCATTTTATCAAACCTTCCGGAAGTGTCAGTACCAAAACGCTAATAAACAAACGTTTACATCATACGGATGCACGATTTTGCAAGATTTACCCGAATGCAAATTGCACGATTTTGCAAGATTTTTGATTGATTTTGCAATGCCCTTTCGCCCATCAGGAGCATAACTTTGCGGTAACAACAACAAAGTCATTCCGGCTTACGGGCAGGGCAACCGTCTCCCCCGGATGCTGAAAACAAAAGAGATATGAAACGGCAGCAGAACGACAACATCAGGCAGCGCCAACAGCGGAACATGCAATTCACGGACGACCGCCTCGAGCTTCTTGACACCATACACGACATGGTGAAAACAGAACTCGACCGATGCAAGGAGGAGCAAAGCCATAATGCGCACCGCGGGAAGCCTCCCCACTGCCGCAGCCTATGGCAGCGAATCCTGAAACGCCTCTCCCTCTGCTTGAAACGACAAAAAAACAGATAACATAATTCTCATTTATTTAAATCAAAGAAACAATGGACAAAAGACGAATGACACAGCTATTATCGCCGCTCAGCGGCAGGATGGCAAGAGCGGGTCTCTCCGTCCTGTTCGCCACCGTAAGCGTAGCCGCCACACTGGCGCAGACAAAACCGGAAAGCGCGACGAAGGACACCGGAGGATACAACCGCGAAGTGCGCACACGGACATGGAGCATCCATGCGCTGGGCGGCGCATCATGGGCCGCCGGCCTGTGGTATCAAGACTATGACGCCAAGAAAAGTTATGGCCTTTCGCCGGCAGTGGGCGGAGGCGTAGATTTCAACATTCGCCCGTGGGTGCGTGTCGGAGCCGAATACATCTGGTCGCGCTACCGCCGCGAGCAACGCTTCACGGCACTTGATCACAACACCATACCCGTCAAGGCCTATGGCAACTACCTGATGAACGCTCACAACGTAAAACTCGGCGCAGGCTTCAACCTGATGGAGCGATGGCCGGGGCGCAAGGCACAGTGGCTCAACGTCTGGCTTGGTACGGGCGTGGGCTGCACAATGGCCCGCGGCAACGAATACGGCATCTGGCTGAGCACAACGCAAACGCAAGGCGGAACCACCACGCCCATCGGGAGCAACGCTTCCGTGGGGAATTCCTCGACAGTCACCATCACGGGCAACGTGAAGACGACAAACAGCCACGAGAAGTTCAACAAGCTATACATCCCGGCATCACTGCATGTAGAGGCCGATGTGAGCAGGCAGTTCACCGTCGGGCTGAAAGGCGAGATGGACTGGTTCCTCAATCGCGAGGATATGGCGCCGAAGAACCTCATCTTCGCATTGGCCAGCATCCGCTACAATTTCGTACCCGGCGAGACAAAGACCCTGAAGCGACGTTACAAAGGCGACATATCGGCACTCAACGACCGCATAAACGCCATGCAACGAGAAATAGAGGCAGAGAAAGAAAAGGCCGGCAGATGCTTTGCCGAGCGTGAACGGATGCAGAGGGAAAACAGCGATTTGCAGAACCGCCTTGACCGGTGTGAAAAGACCAAGTCCGCCCCGACGGGCACCGCGGAGAAAGCCTCACACTTCGTGCAGTTCGAACACAACAGTTCTTTCCTCAGCCATGCAGAGGGCGACCGACTCAAAGCCTTCGCCCGAACAGTAAAGGGCCGTAAGCTCTCACTCATTGCCGAAGCCAGCACACCCGGCACGGAAAAATACAACCAGCTTCTAAGCGAAAAGAGACTGATGCGTGTCATCGAGGCACTGGTAAAAGAAGGTTTGTCACGCGAAGACCTCAAGCCGGCCATCGCCATCGGTTCGCAGAACGGAATCCCCACATCCGAAGGACGGCGGGTAACCATCACCGCAGAGTAAACGGGCCTCCGGCAAATGCCGACAATAAAACAGCAATCCTTTGCCGTGACAGACACAAGTGTTTCAGCCGTCAGACACAAGTGTTTTGCACGTCAGACACAAGTGTCTGACAAGGCAAGGGTAAACACCTGATAACCAACAAACTTTAACTTCAAAATACAAGCTTCACTAAAAACCTCGCAATGATATAAGGTCAATTGCACAGAATTATGGCTAATACACAACCGCAGATTGCAATAAAAGATATTACAATCGTCAGCAAAACAAACAACAGCATTACAATCCGCTGGAACAAAGCGACAGACAAAGAAAGCCCTCAAAGCCAGTTGCAATACACCGTTACATGGTGCGTCGCTCCCTACAAGTGGGACAACAACGTCCGTAAGACAGGCGAAAGGAAGTTCGACAATTCTTCATACACCATTACAGGGCTTCAGCCTGATACGACTTACGAAATCATCGTCTACGTAAGAGACCCGGACGGATATGAAAACTGCTATGCAAGAACCAAAGTGACCACCTTGCCCCATACGGCACCCAACACCGCACCTTACATTCCCAACAAGACGGTGGTTATCAATAAAATCAACGCCAACAGCATAGAACTTTCATGGCAGAAAGCAACGGACAAAGAAACCGCCCAAAGAAACCTCCGTTATATGCTTACATGGACGCAAGGACCTACATACGATATCGGCAACAGAAAACAAAGCCCTTTGTTTATGGACATCGACAACTATAAAATAACAGGACTGTTCCCCGACACAAGCTATTGCATCGTCGTTTGGGTATATGACGGACAAAGCTTTTCACGCTACAACAACCTATATGTGACTACCGCAAAGGCAGGCAATACGAGCAGCACCGGCAACGACGCCCAAAGACGCAGGGAAATCAACACCGGTCTGGCTTCCATAGCATACCGCCCCGCCCACTTGATAAACAACGAGATGTATAATGACAAGACGGCCTATCCCGAAGCATTTGAAAGTCTGCCGGACAGGGATTTTGCGTATATTTTAGACAAGAAGCCGATAGAATTGAAAGAAAAAGAGATATATGTGAGAGGAAGCGACTATGAGAATATCTATCCGGGAGCGATACTTATTGTAGACGACCAAATAACAAGCGGTTCTCCCCATCCGTTGGGACGAATCAAAAGAAACAGGATTTCCCTTTACGGAGACTTCCTTGCCGGAGGAAACCCGTCTCAAAACGATATAGAGCCCAACAACTCGGCCGTAAGGACAGCCAAGAACAATATCATGCAGGCCCTGTTGAAAGACCAGAGGTATGAGGCTCCGGGCATGCAAAGAGTAAGAACCAAAATTCATACCAGCGAAAAGAGCCTGATGATGGACTTGGCCGTCGACGCCTCATTTGCAGGATGCAGCATGAACCTGAAGGCAAACACCTCTTCTTCCGAGCTCTCCTTTATCCAAGCCACCACATTAGATCAGGATTACTTTACCGTTAAACTGAAAGACGATTGGAAGCAAGACCCTTCGTCCTTGTTTGACAAGAGTGTGACATGGCAGCAACTAAGCAATGAACTGAAAGGAAAAGCCATTGCAATCGTCACTTCCGTGACTTATGGCAGGACATTCAGCTACATGAAAGAGTATTCTGCAAAGAAATTCAAGTTCGACGCCTCTGAAAAAGTATCGGCCTACGGGCAGAAAGCAAGTTCAAGCCAGTCTGTCGCAGAATCATCAAGCTATACCAACGATGAAATATTCAATATCGGCGGAACCGCCTTGACGATTTCAGCCTTGAGAAGCAAAAGGACTCAGGAAGAACTGGAAAAGACGATGGCCGACAACATGAAGTTCAGCCAAAGCAATCAGGGTGTGGTGACAAAATATACCTTACAGCTCATAACAGGCCCCTATCCCGGAAAAGCAGTCAAACCATTGTATTCGGGAACACAGTATCAAATCGGATACACAAGATGTCCGAGAAGATTGTCCGCACATATCAATGTCAAGGATGTGAGAATATTGGACGGCAATATCAAAGTGCAACTCGACGTGCAGTGTTTCCGTGTAGCGGACGGCAAAGCCAATATCTTCAAGACCATCAACGGAAACAGTTCCAAAAAAGCACAATCACCTTGGTGGTACACTTTTCAGGGCAGCAAAACAAGAGAATACGGAGACTTGGCTCCCGGAGAATACATTTACAAAAATCCGCTACTGCGAATAAGAAGCAAGATCAGTCGGGTTGCCGACTATAAGGGACAGGATGAAAAACGCCTCAATCACGGAGAAATTGAAACCGGGGCAATGGATGTTATCCTTAAAGGAAGCGTATTCAGCACTGTCAGGATTTCCAATGTACTCCCCCTCGACTAATCTTCAAACAAATAAAAAGAATATCGACAACAATTTAAAACCAAAAGAAATGAGACGTATTAAATCAACCCTGTTCTTCATCATGGTCATGATGGGAACAACCGCCATCTTCACCTCCTGTCAGGAAGATGCACCCGAGATTAACTACACCGTAAACGTAAGTGTGAACAATGACTTCACCAAAGTAGTAGAAGCCATCAACAACGGTACGCTCAAGCAGACCGAAGCGATTGAGAAACTCGTTGCCGCCATCGACAAGATGAATGCCGACCAAGCCGCCAAACTACAGGCAATCATCAGCGTAATCAACTCTGCAAATGCCACGCTTGAAACGAAGCTGGCAGCCATCGAAGCAGCCGTCATGGCGCAGACGCTCTCGCTGGCAGAAAAACTGTCACTGCTTGAAACCGCCATCAACGCACTGCCCGACTACTCCGAAAAGTTCAACGCCGTGGTCTCCGCACTTGATGCCCTGAAAACACAGATTGAAACACAAGGAGAATCGCAGGCTGCCATCGCCGCGCAGGTAGCCACAGTTACAACGGCCATCAACAACCTCATCGCCGAGGTGAACAGCGGCAACACCGATGCCGCCGCAGCCCTCGCCGAAATCATCGCCAAACTCGAAGCGTTGAAAGAGGCCATCGGCAACGGCGGTGGCGATACCCCTGCCTTTACCAATACCGTTACTCTTGACGGCGTGACGATGCCGGTGCTCAGTGCGGGCATAGATAAATGGGACTTGGAGGAAGACAATCGGTACGACATTTACCTCTTCCTGTCCGGGGACAAAACAAAGTACATTAATATCATGGCTGACGGCGAGCACCACAACGGCAAGACCTTGGATCTTACCCGGAAGGAAGACGAGCACAACGGATGGTACTGGGCTGTCGAAATGCGTAATCCCACAAGATTATTTCAGACTTTTGGTGAACCGGGGACCGAATATCCGGTCTTCCTAAGCGGCACGCTACAGGTCGATCGCATCGGCACCGGGACAGAATTTGAGATAACGCTCAAGAACGGCAAGGTAAAAGGCGAGGGTGAGTATGGCGACGGCCTTGAACACACCGTCAGTCTGGATTTCAAAGGCGAGTTGGAATTTGATGAATTTTAATAGCCGGTTCATTCTTTAGAATGAGCATAATCTTCTTCTTGAAGCTGCCTCAAAACGAGGCAGCTTCTTTTTGCCGATAAATCGCCCAACTCTCTATGCTGTTGTGGCGAAGCGTTAAAGAAGCAATACACGGGTTCAGCCCGCTATTTCCCCGTCAACAAGATGGATGGTCCGGTCTGTCAGTTGCGCCAGTCCTTCATCGTGCGTCACGATGACAAAAGTCTGCCCGAAGCGGTTGCGCAGTTCGAAGAAAAGCCGGTGAAGCTCCTCCTTATTGTGCGTATCCAGACTGCCGGAAGGTTCGTCGGCCAAGACCACAGCCGGATGGTTGATAAGCGCACGGGCCACGGCCACGCGCTGTTTCTCTCCTCCCGACAACTCATTCGGTTTATGCCCGGCACGGTCGGAAAGCCCCATGAAGTCGAGTATTTCCGTAGCGGCACTCTTTGCCTCTTGTTGCCCTTTTCCGGCAATGAAAGCCGGTATCATCACATTCTCCAAAGCGGTAAACTCGGGCAACAACTGGTGAAACTGAAAGACAAAGCCGATGTGCTTGTTGCGGAAAGCGGAAAGCTCTCTTTCCTTCATGCGACCGACCTGCGTACCGGCAATCGTCACCGAACCGCCATCGGGCATGTCGAGCGTACCCATAATCTGCAACAAAGTGGTCTTGCCTGCACCGCTGGGACCTACGATACTGACAATCTCGCCCTTCTCTATCGTCAAATCAATGCCTCGCAGCACTTGCAGACTGCCGAAGCTTTTCGTTATATTCTCTAATCGTATCATAATTCCACTACAACCTTTTTATCACATACTCTGCCAGATAACAACCGAAGACAGCCGGCATATAGCTCACCGTGCCGCAGGTAGACTTCTTGTTCATCTCATCTTCCGTGAGCAGCACCGCTCCGGCATCGGCTTGCTCCGTGCTGAAAACCACCGGAAGCTTCCGCCTGATGCCCATCTTCTGCAAACGCTTGCGCACCGCCTTGCTCAACCCGCAATGATAAGTGTCCCATATATCGGCAAAACGCACCTGCGTAATGTCGCTTTTGGCACCGGCGCCCATGCTCGACACGATTTTAAGGCACCGTTTCATGGCTTCCGCAATCAAATGACATTTCGGCGCAAGCGTATCAATGGCATCCACCACAAAGTCATAAGTGGCGGCGTCCAGCAGTTGCGGGATATTGTCGTCTTTCAGGAAAACAGGCAGCGCCGTCAGTTCCAAATCCGGATTGATGTCTTTGAAACGCGCAGCCAGCACTTCGGCCTTCTTCTGCGCTATGGTGGAATGCAAAGCCGGCAACTGGCGGTTGATATTCGTGGGCTGCACCGTATCGGCATCCACAATCGTCATCCTGCCCACTCCGGCACGGCATATCATCTCGGCGGCATAAGCGCCCACACCGCCTAACCCTACAACAAGCACATGCGCCCGCCGCAAGCGTTCCATCTTTTCATCTCCCAACAAGAGGCGGGTTCTCTGCAACCAAAGCTTCTCTTCCGATTTCTCCCCCGAAAGGAGGGAAGAAGGAGTTGTTCCGTTTATCATTTTTCGTCTTTTACTATTTCACAAATATGGCGGTCTACACACTATTTCCTGCATCGTATTTTCCATACCGCACGAGGAAATGAACGATGTATTTTCAAGAAGACCTGAACCACTTATAGAACCGGTTGCCTACTTTCTCGTAATGCTGCGACTCATTATTTCCTCGCGGATTGGAGAAAGATACCGAATCCTGAGGTTCGCCCAAGCGGTCGGGATACAATACTATCAGACTGTTGTTCGCAAAGTACTTCCCTATCTGGCCGGGCAGTTTCTCGAACGAGCTGTCATACGAGATAGAGCCGCGCCGGGCACTGATAATGACCAGCAGATGGTCGTAGTTCACCTGACCGGTCAGCAGCAACAAATCGTCCCAGTCATCCAGACGGGAGAAATCCGTCAACGTATGGCCGTATTTCTTTTTCACCAATCCTTGCAGATGGGCCGTCGTCTCTTCGTTGGCATAGAAATGCACCCTGCAACCCAACGTGCCGCCCAACCGGCAGAAATGCTCCACCCATTTGTGGAAGCCAGCCTCGTATTCCGCTTTCGGCGGTACGGCCACAATGACCCGCCTTATCGTATTGATGGGTATCAGGAATTTGGAAACCATCACCTCGCGGTGCAACCCTTTCAGCAGACTCTCCGTAAGCATTCCGAAGAAAGAGTCTACGATGTTTACCTTGCGGTGCAGGCCTATGATGACGTCCGTGGCCTTATACTCTTTCGCCGTGTGGATAATGCCCGAAGCGATGTTCAGGTCATAACGGGTTATCTGCCTCAAAGGCACGTCTGCCGATGCCGTAATCATGGCTGCTTTCTCCAGACAGCGTTTCCCGCGAAGCTCCGCATTTCCCGAACTGCTGTCATCATTAATCACGCTCAAGGCCAGCAGGTTGTCCTTTTGTTTCGGGTCGCGTATCACCAAAGAGAGATTAATCAGGTCCTCAATGGTATCGGGATTGCCTATGGGTATCAGAATCTTTTCCTGCTCCACGGAACGATGCTCTTCCGGACGTGCTTCTTCCATGGCTATCTTGCGTGCCGCGCGCTCCGTGATGAACGAACTGACGATGCAGCTTACCAGAATCAGCAAGACAGTGCCGTTCAGCACATCATCGTTCAGCAGACGCTCTCCATCGGGCAGGATGATGTTGTAGCCCACCAATACGGCCGCCAGCGTTGCCGCCGCCTGCGCATTGCTCAGCCCGTACATCAGTTCCCGTTCGATGGCCTCCATCTTATATATCTTCTGCGTCAGCCAGCAGGCAATCCATTTTCCCGCCAAGGCCACCACAATCATCACTGCGGCTACCCTCAGCGCATCGCCGTGACCGAAAATGACATGCACATCGATCAGCATGCCCACGCCTATCAGGAAATATGGGATGAAAAGCGCATTGCCCACAAATTCCAGATGGTTCATCAACGGAGAGACGTGCGGAATCAGACGGTTCAGCACCAATCCGGCAAGAAAAGCGCCCAAAATGCCCTCCATGCCGACAAACTCCATCAATCCGGCTCCGAGGAACACCATGGCAAGCACGAAGATAAACTGCATCACGTTGTCGTCGTACCTGCGGAAAAACCAGCGTCCGATGCGCGGAAAGAAAAAGATGATCAGAGCACCCAGAAAGACGACCTTGACCACCAGCCATATCCAAAACAAACCGCCCGACTCGCCTTTGAACAGGCCGCCCACCACTGCCAGTACCAGCAAGGTCAGCGTATCGGTCACCGCAGTGCCGCCCACGGCAATGCTCACGCTGCGATGCCGCGACACGCCATAGCGGATGACAATCGGATAGGCAACCAACGTGTGGGAGGCATACATACTTGCCAACAGGACGGAAGTGAGCACCCCGTACTTCAGCAACGCAATGTTGGTCACCAGACCGATGCCTATCGGGATGACAAAAGCCAGCAATCCCAGCATCAGCGCCTTGCCACGGTTCTGCTTGAAGTCGCCCATATTCATTTCCAGACCTGCCAGAAACATGATATAATACAGCCCCACCTTGCCGAAAAGCTCGAAACTGCTGTCGCGCACAAGGATGTTGAAACCATGCTCGCCAATGACAAGACCTGCCAGTATCATGCCTATGATATGAGGGATGCGAAGCCTGCTCAGCAGCATGGGTGCAAACAAGATGATAAGGAGTACAAGGAGGAATATCCATGTAGGGTCGGTAATCGGGAGTTTCAGGCTAAAGTCAAACCAATCCATAGGCTGCAAGTTTCAGAATTTGAGTGCAAAATAACGAAAAACTTTTCACTTTATGCGGTCTTATACAGCGTTTTGTTATAAATTTGCAGCCAATTCTGTCTTTTCAAAGTAGAATATCACTTTTTTTATAAACCAAATTAAAAAGAAAGAAAAATGAAAGTAGCTATTGTCGGAGCAAGCGGAGCCGTGGGACAGGAGTTCCTGCGAGTGCTCGATGAAAGGAATTTCCCGTTGGACGAGTTAGTGCTGTTCGGCTCCAAACGCAGTGCCGGAACCAAATACACGTTCCGCGGTAAACAGATCGAGGTTAAACTCTTGCAACACAACGATGACTTCAAAGGGGTTGATATCGCTTTCACTTCCGCAGGCGCAGGCACCTCTAAAGAGTTTGCCGAAACCATTACCAAGCATGGAGCCGTAATGATTGACAATTCAAGTGCGTTCCGCATGGATGCCGACATCCCGCTGGTAGTGCCCGAAGTAAACGCCGCCGATGCAAAAGAGCGTCCGCGCGGCATCATCGCCAACCCTAACTGCACTACCATCCAGATGGTGGTGGCGCTGAAGGCCATCGAACAGCTATCGCATATAAAGACGGTACACGTCTCTACTTATCAGGCGGCGAGTGGTGCAGGTGCCGCCGCCATGGACGAGTTGTACGAGCAATACCGTCAGGTATTGGCCTGCGAACCTGTGACGGTAGAGAAGTTTGCCTACCAGTTGGCCTTCAACCTCATCCCGCAGATTGACGTGTTCATGGAGAACGGCTACACGAAGGAGGAAATGAAGATGTACAGCGAAACGCGCAAGATTATGCACTCCGACGTCAAGGTCAGCGCCACTTGCGTACGTGTTCCCGCACTTCGTTCCCACTCCGAGAGCATCTGGGTGGAGACCGAGCGTCCCATTTCGGTAGAAGAGGCGCGCGAAGCGTTCGCCAAAGGCGACGGACTGGTGCTGATGGATAATCCGGAAAAGAAGGAGTATCCGATGCCGTTGTTCCTTGCAGGCAAAGACCCGGTATATGTGGGTCGCATCCGCAAAGACCTCAGCAACGAAAACGGACTGACGTTCTGGATTGTGGGCGACCAAATCAAAAAGGGCGCCGCACTGAACGCGGTGCAGATTGCCGAATATCTGATTAAGGAGAAAGCACTGTAAGGGGGCTGAACATAAGATAAAAGAAGAAAAAGGATAAAGTGCGCATGCGCTTTATCCTTTTCTTCTTTTCAGGCACGGATTGTGCTGATTTCACCGATGTCATAAACGGAAACCGTGCAGGTGTGCCGCATGATTGATTGTAACCCAAGCCCGGGTAAGGGACAGGTCGGCAACCCCACCCGACGGTCTGTTATTTTAAAGTCAAAACCTGTTGGCTGTCAAACATTTACCCCTGCCTTGTCAGACACTTGTGTCTTACGGCTAAAACACTTGTGTCTGACGCGCAGAACACTTGTGTCTTACGGCTGAAACACTTGTGTCTGTCACGGCAAAGGATTATGACTGTCAAAACAGCCTTTCGATAAATTCATTTCCCTCCTTTATTTCTCGGCATGCGCACCACCGCTTATCGGCCAATAGATGTTCTGGTAGAGGTTGCTGGTTTCCACTTTCTTGTCCGAAGAAGCCAAAGAGAAATCCTCGTTTCCAATGGGATAGAGATAATATGCCTCGTGCCAGATATAACCGTCGCGCAGTTCGTTGGTGCTTTGCATGCTTCGGCTGTATGGACGCAGATAGATGCTCAGATCCTTGCTCGAAACGATGGCTTCGGCCGAACCGTCGGCTTTCAGGTTGTCATATTTCTTGTAGGCCTCGGTCCAGAAGTTGATGCCTTCGGGAATCCACTTGGTAGTAATCATGCGGTCGAAAGCACGCCAGCGTATCAGGTCGGGGAAGCGTTGCCCTTCGCTGAAAAGCTCGGCCATACGTTCACGACGTATGTTGTAGAGAGTCTTGTCTACCATTGCCGTACCGGAATAGACTGCAAAATCCTTTTCTCTCGTCAGCTCGGTGGCGGCAATCGTGGCGTCGATGTCAGTGCTTACTCCTGCGCGTGCACGCAGCTTCTTCCAATAGCCCTTGGCCGTGGCATCCAAAGTCTTGTTCAGTTCATAGCAAGCCTCCATATAGTTCAGGAGAGCCTCGGCAGAACGGAAGAGAGGACAGGCATTGGTACCCCTGCGTTCGTCATTCTCCGTCTGGTTATAGTCATAGGTATAGTACTTTCGCGGCTGATAACCGGTGATGGCACGCTTCTCGCTTACGCCTGTGGTAATGTCGGGCTTGGTGAAGGGAGTACCGACAGTGGGCGCCTTCGGATCGGAATCGAGCATGTCGCTCTCTCCCCATACGAAGAGTTGCAGGCGCTCGTCGCGTCCGGCTTTTGCGTTGTCTATCGACACGTCGCCCTTGTATGTATTGTCCGCATAGATGGGAAGCCCGTTCTTTGTCAGGAAAGTCTCGACAAAGGTGCGAGTATAACCGTCGGCACATCCTATCTTGACGCGATACGGGACTCCGTTCTTGATATCCTGCGCCGAGCTGTACTCTTTCCACATCAACACTTCAGGCACATTGGCCAACGAAGGCTGGCTGTACATCTCGAAGTAGCTGTTCCATCCGTAGACGGTTCCGCTTGCAGGATTCATTGCGTGAGAGTTCTCCGTCAGCTGCGCGTTGTCGGCCACTTGCTTGGCGGCATTCATCGCCTCGGTCAGGAAGAAGCGCACTTCGGCGTCGATGTCGAAAGTCGCCCCGCTGTTGTACGACATCTTGGCTCCCGGCCAGTTGGCATCGCCCGGCACACGTCCCGAACCCTTATGATATTTCTCGAATGTCCCTTCGAAAAGAGCTACTCTCGATTTGAACAACAAAGCCACCTCCTTGTTGATGCGCTGCCCTTTGAACTTTCCACGCCCGGCAAGAAAACCGATGGCCCTGTCCAAGTCTTCAAGGATGAAACGCGCCACTTTGTTGCGCGGAGCCCGCTTGCTGGCTTCTACGATATCCGCATCGTTGTCTTCCAGCACGGTAGTAATGATGGGAAGGTCGCCGTATTTGGCCATCGCATTGAAATAGTTGACGGCTCTCAGGAAATAGGCTTCGCCGATGTAGTTGCGGATAAGGGCGTCGTCGCCGCTGATTTTCTTGGCCTCGTAAGCCGGCAGCACTTTCTCAAGGAAGTAGTTGCAGGTACGGAAGTTGCCGTAATAGCCCTGAAGGCTCTTTCCGGTTGGCACTTCCCAATGGTCGTTTGCAAAGAGGCCGGTATTTCCGTTTACATCCTGCACGAAGATGTCGGTGTTACGGTCAGAACGTGCCAGACCATCGTTCCACGCATTTACGTCGTGATACATATTGCCGTTGAAAGGCAACTGCAAGAAACTGTCGTAGTATCTGTTCAGGTATGCGGCCAGTTGGTCGGCATTGCTATAGTAGGATTCGGGCGTGATTTGGCTTACCGGATCCAGATCCAATAAATCGTTGCACGAGGTAGTTCCCACAGAAATGCACCCGAACATCGCATACAGGCTCAGATGTTTTATATTGATTTTCATAACGTCTTTTTACTTTAGATGATTAAAAACTGAGATTTACACCCACCGAAATGGTTCTTTGCAGCGGGTAAGTCTTTGCTGCCCCCCAGCCTTCGTCTCCATAGCTGCCGAACACTTCGGGGTCGTATATGCTGGAGAGGGAGGTAAGGGTGAACAGATTGTCGCATGACACATAGATACGGCAATTGTTCAGGCCTACCGGATGCAACACAGACTGCGGCAGGGAGTAGCCGAATTGGATGTTCTTGCAACGGATATAAGAAGCATCTTGCAGGTAGCGTGTCTGCGTCATGTGATTCTTGTCGATATTCCCGAAGTAGGGTTTCGGATAATAAGCCCCTGTGTTTTCGGGCGTCCAATAGTCCATATGTTCTTTGAAGGCTGCACTTTGCCACATATTGCCCACGGCTCCCCAGAAGTAAGGATCGTTCGAGCCGAAATGCCAATCGCGCTTCAGCACCCCTTGGAAGAAGATGGAGAAGTCGAAACCTTTCCATTCGGCATCCAAGTTGAGACCGAAATTGTAGCGCGGCGTGGAGTTGCCGATGCGCTTCAGGTCGCCGTGGTCGTCCAGCGTGTTGTTTCCGCTGTTCACGATGCCTTCGTCAATAATCTTGCCGTTGGCGTCCTTACGGTCGACGAGGTTCTTATATTTTATGTCGCCTGCGCCCCAGTTGCCGCCCCAGTTGGGTTTGTTCTTTGCCAGCCATTCGGTCATTTCGGCATCGGTCTGGGCAATACCTTCGCTTTCGTAGCCCCAAATTTCGTTGAGATACTTACCGTTGTAGTAGGTATGGATGTTTTTGCTTTCGTTGGGATAGGTCAGAATCTTGGAGCGTGCATCGGAGAGGTTGAGGCGTGCGCCGTACTTAAAGTCATGTATACGGTCGCGCCAGCTTATCTCCAGTTCCCAGCCTGTGGTGCGCATGTCGCAGTTGTTGGTTTTCGGAGCATCGACACCCAATACGGAACCCAGTCTCGGGGCAGGGCCTATCATGTCTTTGGTGGTGCGGCTGTACCAGTCGAACGAGCCGGTCAGGCGATTGTTGAAGGCGGCCCAGTCCAGACCGATGTCCCATGTTTCCACTGTTTCCCAAGTCATGCTGTTGTTTACAATGCCGGGACGGTTGGCAATGTTTGTTTTTTGGCCGTTGATGAGCCATCCGCCGCTTGCCGAGGAGATGCTCTGCTGCTGATAGAAAGGATACCAATCCCAGAAAGAGTCGTATTTGGAGCTGGTGTTGCCCAACTGCCCCCATGAAGCGCGCAGCTTCAGCAGGCTGATGTCATCGGTAAGTTTCTCGAAGAAATCTTCGCGGGCGATGTTGTAGCCAACGGAGAAAGAGGGGAACCAAGCCCAACGTTTGTCGGCCACGAAGCGCGAAGAGCCGTCGTAACGGATGTTGGCTTCGAAGAGGTACTTGCCGTCGTAGTCGTAATTCAAGCGGCCGAAGTAGCCTGCCGTGGCACGGTTCCAATAAGAGTCGCCGTTCTTCTTATCCGCTTGGGCCTGGCTCAGGTAGGGTTTGTCGGCCGTAGTGAGATCGGTGCCGCTGCCCCACATGCCATCCTGATTGTAGTGTTCGTAGTTTACACCGAGCAGCAACTTGCCGTTGTGCTTGCCGAAGCTGCGAGTATAGTCGGAGTACACATTGACCGCGTAATAATTCTGACGGAAGCGTTCGTCGGAAACGAAGGTTTTCGAGCCGTAACCGCTGTCACGCAGGAACGGTGTATTGTCCACATAGTAGTGATATACGGGAATGCGGCTGCGGGTATATTTCTCGTTCTGGGTGCGCATGGCGCCTTCGGCGTAGATGTTCCAGCCTGCAAGCGGGGTGAAAGTGAACTTCACCTGCTGGGTGAAGTGGTCTTTGTGTTCCCGATAGATGCCGCCTTCTTCCAGTTCGGCGATTTCCATACCCTCTGACCAGTGTCCGTTGGGGTCAATGACCGGACAGGTGGGCCAGCGGCGCGCTATGTTGTGGAAGAAGAGTCCTGTGAGGTACTGGGGCTTTTCAAAGTCGGTACGCATCCATTTGGTGGAGTATTCCACCCGTGCCCACTTGGCCAGTTCGGCGGAGATCTTGCTGTTCATGGTGTAGCGGTTCAGTTCGTCGTGTCCGTGGCGGATGAGTCCGTTCTGGCTGAGGATGCTTCCGCTGACCGACCAGTTGAACTTTTCGGTTCCTCCGCTCAGGCTCAGGTTGTGCTGCGTGGAAGGAACGTTTTTCTTATAGAACTCCTTGAACCAGTCGGTATTGGCAAAGGCGCCGGTATAGTCCGCCCATTTGTTGTTTCCGGTATTGGCAACCGTGCCGTAATATTCGGGCTTGGTGGGATCCGTGTACTCACCGCGTTGGAACTTCCGTATCCGTTCCAACGTTTCCTCGTTAAACTGGTTGGAGCCTCCGGCATTGACGGAAGCCCGGTTGAAGTAGGTGGCGAAAGAATAAGAATCGACCATATCGGGCACTTGGGTGGCGGTGCTGAAGCGGACGTCGCCCGAGTAATTCACCCTTACTTTTCCGGCCTTGCCGCTCTTGGTGGTGATGAGGATGACGCCGAACGCGGCTCTCGAACCGTAGATGGAGGCCGAGGCGGCATCTTTCAGTACGGACACGGACTCGATGTCGTTCGGATTGAGCGTGTTCATGTTGCCTTCGATGCCGTCTATCAGAATCAGAGGGCTGTCTACCGAGCCGTCGCCGATGGTTCCCGTGCCGCGGATGTTGATGCGCATGGTCGTATTCAGGTCGCCGCCGCTGGAGCTGGTGGTGAGGTTCAGGCCCGGGATGGCTCCTTGCAGGGCTTGCGACACGTTGGCCACGGGACGTGCCTCGATGGCGTCGGCATTGACCATGCTGACGGCTCCCGTCACATTGACTTTCTTCTGGGTTCCGTAGCCCACTACCACTACTTCGTCCAGCAGTTTGCTGTCTTCTTTCAGGATGATGTTCAGCGGTGTGCCCGTCCATCTTACTTCCTGTGGCTGGTAGCCTACGAATGAAATCTGGATGATGCTTCCTTGCCGGACATTTCGGAGTGAGAAGCTGCCGTCGATGTCGGTGATCGTACCGTTTGAGCTTCCCTTTACTACAACGGAGGCGCCGATAATGGTTTCGCCTGTTCCGTCCTTTACGGTGCCGGAGCATGTGCCGTTTTGCTGAACGACTTCAGTGCCTGCCGCACCGGCTGCGAATGAGGTTTGGATACCTCCGCAATAAAGAGAGAGAATTACCCCCCCCAATTTAAAAATCTTTAACATGTCGATTAGTTTTATTATGTTTTGCCTAAAGCCTCTTCCGATTGAAGCATGCACGAAATTCCCCGGAGAGCATCCTTTTCTTCAGTTTGACTTCGGCAAAAACCAAGTTAACGGTGCGAATGTAGTTACTTTTTCTAAAAAAAGAAAAACTTTTGCAACTTATTCGGTAAAAGATTTAAAAAGCGAACACTGTTTCCTTTTTCTTTGGCAGCATACCGCAGGGAGAAAGACATTTTTCCCGGGTTCGGGACAGGCGGTTGCTTTTGCCGGAGACGAGGGCCGCCTCCTGTGGGGCGGGTATTTCCTGAACGCAACGGTTCGCAGCGGTCGGGCAGAAGAGAAGAGAGCCTTTCAGGCAGGCCTCCCTCACCCTGTTCTGACAACTGCAATCCTTTGCCGTGACAGACACTTGTGTTTTGCGTGTCAGACACAAGTGTTTTGCGCGTCAGACACAAGTGTTTTAGCCGTAAGACACAAGTGTCTGACAAGGCAACGATAAGCATCTGATAATCAACAGAATTTTAATTTAAAACATAAGCCGGAAGGTGAGGATGCCGACCCGCTTCTTATCCCGGACTCAGATATTATTCATCCCGCTCCGGGACAGGAATCGAAATAACGTGAATTGCTTGTTCGAAAAGTCATGACTTTATCGGGCTATGTTTTTTTAAACGGGCCTACAAGAAACAATCCGGCAGCAAAAGCCTCCGGATTACACATAGCTTTGCAGCTTCCGCCTGTCCAGCACCGTGACCTGCCGCTTGTCCAACGCAATCACTCCGTCGGCCACCATCTCGCCAAGCGTGCGCGATAGCGACGGGCGTTGCACTCCGAAGTATTCGGCAAGCTGCGTATGCGTGCGCCGCCACCTGAAGGTGTTTTGCTTTTCCGTGGTGTTCTCCAGCAGATGGATGGCCAGCTTCATCCGCAAACTGCGGATGGACAGCATCTGCACCTTGCCCGAAAGGAAAACAACGACGTTGGAGTTGATGCGGAGAAAATTGCGCAGCAGAGTCCCGTTCTGCATCATCTCTTCCTGAAACACCGATTTTGGGATGAGATAAAGAACCGTCTTCTCCTCCATGGCAATCACATCCACCGGAAAGAAGTTGCGGTCGGCAAAGACAAAGGCCGGAGCCAGCGGACGCACCGGGTCGATAAACTCGATTTCGAGCACATTGTCGTCTTTGGTAATCATCTCCGTGCGCACCAAACCGCAGACCAGCAGGTACAGATGATTGATGACACCGCCCTGCCTCACCACATGCTCTCCCTTGGCAAACTCCCTGACATCAGAGACGCACCGCACCGCCAACTCTTCGACCTGAGCAGGCGTCATGCCCGCAAACAAAGGGCAACCGACCAAACTATACTCCAACATGGCTTCTGTTCTTTTGAGGATAAAGATACGCCGCACAGGGAATAAAACCCGGCTCCATGTTGTTAAAAAACACAAAGAGCACGGAAGTGTAACCATGGTTACCGTTTCCCGATGGTGCGCGCCCTACCTTTGCGACATCGAAAGACCACAGTATTCACTTAAAGAAAAAACAGCGTAATTATGAAGAAAATGTTTTGCTTCCAGTGTCAGGAGACAGCCAAGAACCAAGGCTGTACACTGAAAGGCGTGTGCGGAAAAACCGCCGATGTGTCTAACCTGCAAGACCTCTTGCTTTTCTTGTGCAAAGGCATGGCTTGCTACACGGTGCGCCTGAGAGCGAAAGGAATAGAAATCCCCGAAGCCAACAAGTTCATCACGGACAGCCTGTTCATGACCATCACCAACGCCAATTTCGACATCAACCGCTTCATCACTCGCATCCGCATGGCACAAGAGTTGCGCAACTCCGTCAAAGAACGCCTGCTCGCCGAAGGCGGAACACTTGAAGGCATCACCTTCGAAGGTGCCTCATGGAGTGGAGAAACCGAAGCCGAGATGCACGAGAAAGCCGCCTCGGTGGGCGTGTTGGCCACGGAGAACGAAGACGTGCGTTCCTTGCGCGAGCTCACCGTCTACGGTCTGAAGGGCATGGCCGCTTATGCCGAACATGCCGCCAACCTGAACCACGAGGACATCGAGATTTACGCCTTCATGCAACGTGCATTGGTAGCCGTCACAGACGACACCCTCTCCGCCGAAGAGCTGACAGCCCTTGTGCTCGAAACAGGAAAATACGGGGTACAGGTCATGGCCTTGCTTGACAAGGCGAACACTTCTTCATACGGCCATCCCGAAATCACCAAAGTGAACATCGGTGTGCGCAAAAATCCGGGCATCCTCATCAGCGGGCACGACCTGAAGGACATGGAAGAACTGCTGAAACAGACCGAAGGGACAGGAGTAGACGTCTACACGCACAGCGAGATGCTGCCTGCCAACTACTATCCGGCATTCAAGAAGTATGCTCACTTCGTAGGCAATTACGGCAGCTCTTGGTGGCATCAGACCGAAGACTTCGAGCACTTCAACGGCGTGATTCTCTTCACCACCAACTGCATCGTTCCTCCCCGTAAAAGCTCCACTTACGCCGACCGCGTATATACCACAGGCGCTTCGGGCTTCGACGGGTTCAAGCACATCGCCGACAGAGAGGACGGCCGGCCGAAGGACTTCTCCGCCCTGATCGAGCATGCCAAACGCTGCGCAGCCCCTCAAGAGATAGAGACCGGCGAAATCATCGGCGGCTTTGCCCACAATCAGGTGATTGCACTGGCCGATAAGGTGATTGACGCCGTGAAATCGGGAGCCATCCGCAAGTTCTTCGTAATGGCTGGCTGCGACGGACGCATGCCGGGACGCAACTACTACACCGAGTTTGCCGAGAAGTTGCCCAAAGACACGGTAATCCTCACTGCCGGATGCGCCAAGTATCGCTACAACAAGCTCCCGTTGGGAGACATCAACGGCATTCCCCGCGTGCTCGATGCAGGACAATGCAACGACAGCTACTCGCTTGTGCGCATCGCCCTCGCACTGAAAGATGCCTTCGGCCTCGACAGCGTGAACAGCCTGCCCATCGCCTACAACATTGCTTGGTACGAGCAAAAGGCGGTCATCGTATTGCTGGCCCTGCTCTCGCTCGGAGTAAAAGACATCCACCTCGGGCCTACATTGCCCGCATTCCTCTCGCCCAACGTGGCCAACGTATTGGTGAACAACTTCGGCATTGCCGGCATCACCTCCGTAGACGAGGACATGAAACGCTTTTTAAGTGCATAATATAATAAGGTGTAGCGTGCAGTAAACACATACGAAAAGCCACAGTCATCGCTCCGGAGGATTCGATAGGACACACGGCCTGTTTCGAGGCATCCGTGCAAATAGCGGACGGCGCAGCGGAAACCGGCAGCGACGGAACATCCCGACTGCCGCAGAAAGGCGATTGCATCATCATGCCTGCCGGATATCCGCATGCGCCGCAAGCCGCAGAGGGACTCGAAATGTTGTTTTCGCCAAAAGATAGAACGCTTCCGTAAAAGCATAAATATGCTCGAAGAAGTCACAAAGAAGTCTCTTTATATAGTTTATCGAAGAAGATATTTCGAGTGTCGACTTTTTCGAGTATTTTTGCAATGAAAATGTCAGAGCCGGGTAATATCCGGGTTCCGAATCACACGAAAAGTCGGGGAGAAAAGCCTTAAAAGGGCATCGGCACCTTTTGATGCGTCCTCTCGTGTCCTAAAATCATAAATCATGATTCTTAAATTTTATAGCAGTGCAGACAAGAGTCTATTAACCAAAAAGCAAATAGTAATCAAATCCGTCTCTTTTTATATTGTCAGTCAGACGGCCGTGATATTGTCTATCTGGATATTCTATCTCGTTTTAAAATTTTCGGATATCGATCCCTACTTATTTTATCCGCACTCGGTCAGAAACTGCGTTCCCGACCAATGGTATCTTGCCGTTTTTATCGGGCCTGTGATTGAAGAGATTGCTTTCAGGCTCGGAATTTCATTCGATAAAAAAGATTTGGCGGTTTCTTTGCCTGTACTTTGTTTTATTTTGCTCAGTGCGGCTTGGGGAGGATATTCGAGCCGGGTTGCCATAAAGTGTATGATAGGCGTATGCGTATTCGTATTTCTTATTGCCCTGCCGCGGGACTTTTCAGGAAGATACGCCTCTAAATTCGGCAAACAAACGGTTGTTGGTCTGGTATTCCTTTTCGGATATCTCCATTTAATCAATTTCGATATTTCCGTCCGCTATCTTCCTGTCTATGTATTTCTTTGTTCTCCTCAAATCATAATGGGGATGACTTTCTCATACCTAAGGCTGAATGCGGGTTTTATGTATGCCGTCGCTGCCCATATAACGGTAAACGGCATATCCGTGTTTTTTCAGGTCATTTGATGAGCTTGGCAAATGCGCTGCGGCGTGTATGTAGCCGACAGACATTGTCCCAAAATAAATTCAAAACGGGCTTTCCAAGGATTAACTGTTACGGTTCATGGCAGGAGCCTCTCTTTTCTTCATTCTTATTCTGCTTGTCGACTTATGCCCGACCCGGGTTAGGGACAGGCGGTTGCTTTTGCCAAAGACGAGGGGCGGCGTCCTGTCGGGCGGGTATTTCCTGAACACAACGGTTCGCAGCGGTCGGGCGGAAGGGAAGAGAGCCTTTCAGGCAGGCCGTCCTCACCCTGTTCTGACAACTGCAATCCTTTGCCGTGACAGACACAAGTGTTTTGCGTGACAGACACAAGTGTTTTGCGCGTCAGACACAAGTGTTTCAGCCGTAAGACACAAGTGTCTGACAAGGCTGTGGTAAACACCTGATAATCAACAGGGATTTAACCTTAAAACACAGGCCTTCGAGTGAGGCTGCCGACCAGCTTCCTGTCCCGGACTCAGGTTATGTCTATTTTGATACCTGCCTTGGCGCACAATCGCTTTACTCTTTCGATGATGCGGCCTTTTTCGCCGGTCGATATATTCGAGTCACACCGTTTTTTATATTCGACACATCCTTTCCACACGCCCGCCTTATCATCAAAGACTTCAACATACCCGATGTTTTCAGGGGCCTGTTCTCTCTCGTAATCTTCATATCGTTTGACAGAGGATGGGAATATGACAAAATCGTATTCGCCTGAAGCAAGCATCTCGGAATCTATAAAATAGGAAATACCGTCAGGAGACACATACTCCATTCCGGCACGTCCCATCAGCCTCAAGGCTTCCCCGTTTTCTTCTCTTATGGTATAGTCTTCTGTCATTATCTCACGAATCCGTTTTTGTAGAAATCATACCACGAGGCGATATTCTCAGGAGTATTGGCTTTCAGCAGCAGAAGCATCTCACGGGTGAATTCCAGATGTCCCACACCGTTTGCCGTAACTATGTTCTTGTCACTCACTGCCTGTGCTTCCACATAAGCCGCCTCATTCGTGTATTTTTCCACACCCCATTTTTTGAGCTGGTCGAGACCGTTGCCCGTATGCTTCACGCTGTTCAGGAAACCGTGCGAACACAGGAATGAAGCTCCGTTGCATATAGCCCCGACGATTTTACCACTATCCAAAGCCCCCTGCACCAATGGTGCGGCAAGTTCCGCTTCGGGCGAATCCCAACGGTTGCCACCGATGAGCACCAAGGCGGCATAATCTTCCGGCATATTCCCGAAAGAATAATCGGGCAGCGTTCTGAAGCCTCCGATGGAACGGACGGCGTCCGATGTAGGGGCAACGGTATGCACTTCGTACTTCACTTCACTGCCCGGAATTACACCCACATGAAGAGCAGCGGAAAGAAATGCCCCTTCCCAGTCCGTGTATTCATTTAACAAGATAAATAAAACCTTCTGTTTCATAATAAATTCATTTGTATTGTTTTCTCTCTGCCGTTACTTTCGCCACCGTTTTCCACCCGTCATTCCCGTTCATCCGTTCTTTTCTCCACAAGAAAGAACGAGCGGTCATATCCGAGAACACATACCTCATCTTTTCCGTCGTGTTCTCGGTCAGGACAATCTCTTCGCCAACCTTTCGGGCAGTCAGACGGATAGCCTCGCCCATACAGCCGTAGAAAATATCCCACGCCATGGTCTTGGGATTGAAAATGCGGAGTGTTGTTCCGTATTCGGCATCGGGTTGTCTGTCGCGCAGGCGTTCCGCACGGGAGGGAACGATGAAGAGGTCTTGCACCGCCGTACCGTCCAACACTCGGGAGAATATCCACTCGCCCTTTACCCATCTTGGTTCGGCGTCTTCCAAACGGTCGTTCCACACGATGTCCCATTCGCCAATCAAGTCACCGAAGAAGTCGTATTCTTCGGGGATTCTTTCGTTTCTTGCATTGCCGCACAATGCCGCTGTAAATTCATTCATCGCATATATCATTTTTATCAGGCTATTTTATCAAGATAACCCTTCAGTGTTTATATTCCGTTTTTATCATTTTCCCCTTGCACGAGGCAAGGAACGCGAAGCCGAACAGAAAACCGCACAACAGTCCTCCGATGTGGGCGGCGTTGTCGATGCCCGTCACTATGCCGGCCAAGAGATTGATGCCGATGAAGACGACCGTCTCCCGTAACACAGACTTCGTCTGTCTCTTCGGGTTGAAGATGCCGAGCCTGACGGACAAAAGCCGGTTCAGAAACGTGTAGCCCGCCCTTTGTCCTGCAAGAGCCGGCACGAACGGCACGAAAACGATGCGCAGTTTCTCTTTCATTTGAGCGAGCTTTTGCATTAACAACGCAAATATATTAGATTTATCACGAAAAAGGCTGTATCTCAGCCGGGAAAAAAGACACCCGAAGCATATAAGCCACATCGCACAATGCGTCACATGCAGAGTGCCGAATGCCCTTGTGAATCCTCCGCCCCTCCCTCTATTCCGTTTTTTTACACGAAATAAAATTGAAAAGACTAAAAAAAGCTATACATTTGTGTTCGATTCTAAAACCGACTACCAATGAAGTTAATTGCAGAAAGTGGTTCTACCAGAACAGAATGGGCGCTGATCGAAGACAACCGCCTGATACAGCAGGCTTTCACGGAAGGATTGAATCCTTTCTTCCAGACCAGAAGAGAAATTAGCCGGAGTGTACGGTTAGGTCTGCCCGAACATTTCTTCAAAAGGAAATTGGAGCAGGTCTACTTTTATGGTGCCGGCTGTTCCTCACACGAAAAGAAGAACATTCTGGGCGCCTCGTTAGTGGCTCAGTTCAAAACCCCCATTCAAGTGGAAAGCGATCTGCTTGCCGCTGCCCGCGGCCTCTTCAAATGCGAAGCCGGCATTGCCTGCATCTTGGGCACCGGCTCCAACTCATGTTTCTATGACGGGAAAATCATTGTGAAGAACGTCAAGGCAGGCGGCTACATCTTAGGCGACGAAGGCAGTGGCGCAGTATTGGGTAAACTCTTCCTCTCCGACATCCTGAAAGGGCTGGCCCCCAAGAATATTGCATCCGATTTCTTCGACAAGTTCCGCATCAGCCCCAATGAAGTGATGGAATCGGTGTACAACCGCCCTTTCCCCAACCGTTTCTTGGCCACCCTGTCCTACTTCCTTGCAGATTATACAAACAACGACTATGTATATGGCCTCATTACGGGCAACCTGCGGAGTTTCTTCACCCGCAACGTCTGCCAATACGACTACAAGAACTATCCCATCCGCTTTGTCGGTTCTCTGGCTCATAGCTATGCAAACATCTTGCGCGACGTGGCCGGCGAATTCGGCATCGAACTTGAAGTCATCGAAGAAACACCGATGAGAGGACTGGTTGAGTTCCATGCCTTAAACATTGAAGAGCCTTAGTTCACCTGAAAGAACAAAGAAACCTTAACATATCCATAATATTACAAAGAAGACTCAGACGTATAAATCTTTGTTTATAATTCTAAATATTCGCAAACAAACGTTCTTGATGTTAAAATAATAATATATCTTTGTTAGGCAAAATGAGCTTATCGTCTCATTCCTTTGTCAATAATGACTTTAAATAGAGGAAATGCCTATGGAGAATGAACTGCCCTAAAAAGATGGATGGCAACATAGCTGTCGTATCTCACTAAACCTTACCCGGACTTCCAACAAGAATACATTTATTAACTATCAAATCACAAATCTTTTATTATGAATGAAAATCACAAAAAACGAGGAACGGCGCACAGCAGGTTTCTCACCGCAGTGGCCATAAGCGCCCTGTTCTTAAGCAGCGGCAACGTGACGGCTGCCTCGAACGTCTCGACCGGAATTTCGGAAGTGGCCGAACAACAGCAATCCATCACCGTCAACGGTCTGGTAGTAGACGCCACAGGCGAACCGGTAATCGGCGCCAGCGTGGTAGAAAAAGGTACGAGCAACGGAATAGTTACCGACATCAACGGTAAATTCACGCTAAACGTAAAACCGGGAGCAACGCTGAAAGTCTCATTTGTAGGCTATCAGCCACAAGAAGTGAAAGCAACCTCGACCATGAAGATAGTCTTGAAAGAAGACACGGAATTGCTGGACGAGGTTGTGGTTGTGGGATATGGTACGCAGAAGAAAGTAAACCTGACGGGAGCGGTTGCCAATGTGAATGTACAAGAGGTTATTGCAAGTCGCCCTATCACAGATGTAGCAAAAGCATTACAAGGTATTACTCCGGGACTCTCTATTATTAATAACATTGGAGGTGTTGGAACCGAGTCAAAAGTCAAACTGCGTGGTTCAGTTGGTTCATTGAGTGCAACAGAAGGAACAACTCCTCTAATCTTGGTAGACAACGTGGAGGTTCCCAGCTTGAATCTTGTAAACCCTGACGACATCGAGACCATCTCTGTATTGAAAGATGCGGCATCTGCTTCCATCTATGGTACTCGCGCCGCATGGGGAGTTATCCTCATCACTACCAAGCAGGGGAAGAGGAATGAGAAAGTAAAAGTCTCATATTCTAACAACTTCGCGTGGAACACATCAACCAAAATGCCCGAATTGGCTTCAGCATCTGATAATGCCGATTTCATCATGAATATAATGGGGCGCTTGGGCCTGAGTTCAGTAAGCAACATCGGCTACACCATTGATGCGTATGCCACAGAGAAAATAAAGGCATGGGAGAAACAATACGGTGGCATGTCACAGAGTAGTCTTGGCGATATGCAAGAAGGACGCGACTTTGAGATAAAAGACGGGAAGACCTATTTCTATCGGTCGTTCGACCCCGTAAAGAAGTTCACAAAGAAATGGACACCGCAACAGAATCATAACCTGTCTGTGACGGGCGGTAATGACAAAACCACTTATAACGTCAGTCTCGGATTACTGAAGCAAGAGGGTGTCATGAAATTCAATGAGGACAAATATGAAAGATATACTCTAAACAGTAATATCACAACGAGCATCCGTGATTGGTGGAAAGTAAGAGCAAATGTCTTATTCACCCGCTCTACAAACGATCAGCCTTACAGATATACATCCGGACAATATGACGCATGGTTCTACTTGCTGCGTTGGCCACGCTGGTATCCTTATGCCCAATACGAAGGAAAAGATTTCCGTTCGGCAGTGACGGACATCAAAGCCGGTAACCGCGAGTCGGTGATCTCTAACTATGTCCGTGCAAATCTCGGGACGGAGTTGAACCCCATCAAGAATCTGGCCATCAATTTCGACTATACATTCTCCATGCTGATCGATGCACAGAAGAGAAACGGTGGTACAATCATGGCATACAACATGTTTAGCGGTGCACCTTTCAGCAACTATACCGACATTTATGGCTCAACGCACAACCGCGTGGTACAGGCCAGCAAATATACGATGTCAAACATCTTCAAGGCATACGCTACTTATAACTTCGACCTCGACAGAAAGCACAATTTCAAGATGATGGCAGGTATGGATGCCGAAACCCGTGAAAGACTGGGACACTATTCCGAACGTCGCGAGCTGATAAGCACCACACTTCCTGAAATAACACTGACTACCGGAGAACAGTTCTCATACAGCGGAAGCGACAGCTTCCACAACGACTTTGCCGCCGCAGGTTTCTTCGGCCGCATCAACTATGACTTTATGCAAAAGTATCTGCTGGAATTCAATGCTCGCTATGACGGTTCTTCCAGATTCCCCAAAGGCAATAAATGGGCTTTCTTCCCATCAGCGTCAGTGGGCTGGAGAGCTTCTGAAGAAGCATTCATGCAATGGGCCAAGCCAGCTCTTAGCAATTTTAAGGTCAGAGGTTCATGGGGTACTATAGGAAATCAGGATGTTGCTGCCAATTCATTTATATCTACAATGAAATCCGGCAACTCTGGTTGGGTCATAGATGGCAAGAACCTATTATACCTGAGCTCACCTTCTGTTATCTCACCCGCACTGACATGGGAGCGAGTGACTACTCTTGACTTAGGAATCGACCTGAGATTTTTTAATGATGAGTTAGGATTGTCTTTCGATTGGTATCGCCGAGTGACCTCCGACATGCACAGTGTCGGTGAGACTTTGCCCGTAACATTCGGAACATCTTCCCCAAAAATCAATTATGGAGAAATTACCGGAAAAGGATTTGAACTCGCTTTGGATTACAACCATCGTTTCAACAATGGATTGGGTATCAACCTGAGGGGAACCCTATCGCATGTCAAAGAGAAAATAACCAAATACAATGGAAACGATAGAAATATCTACGGCAACTATGAAGGAAAGGTTCTGGGCGAAATATGGGGTTATGAAACAGAACGCCTGTTTCAGGAAGATGACTTCGTACTGGAAAATGGTGTTTATAAACTAAAGCAAGGAATTCCTTCACAATCCCTATATGAGACAGGCGCCTTTAAATTTGGCCCGGGCGACGTGAAATACAAGAATCTGGATGGAGATGAAAGAATCAGCTACGGAAGCAATACGGTAGAAGACCATGGCGACTTGAAAGTCATAGGAAACTCCCTCCCCAACTTTGAATACAGCTTCACTGTCGGACTAAACTATAAAGGTGTTGATTTCAGCGCATTCTTTCAGGGGGTAGGCAAGCGCGACTTCTGGGCATTTGGAAATGTAGCCATACCTTCCGGTGGTTCAAGTTATGCAGATGCGGCTTTTGCTCACCAGATGGACTACTGGACTCCGGAACATACCGATGCTTTTTACCCGCGTCCGACCAATCATGCATGGGTTAGTAATGGACAAAACTTCCTGCGCCAGACAAGATACCTTTCTGACATGTCCTATTTACGTTGCAAGAACCTGACTATCGGCTATACACTGCCAAAATCATCGATGCAGAAAATCTATTTTGAAAGTGCCCGTTTCTACGTCAGCGCAGAAAACTTGTTTGAGTTTGACAACATGCACCTGCCCATTGATCCTGAATCAACGGATTATAAAGTGGGCTATGGAAGCGGCTCATGGTCATTTGGCAGAAGCTATCCTTTCTCCAGAACGATTTCCTTTGGTATACAAATCATATTTTAAAACTTAAAAAACATCGATATGAAAATCAAGATATTAAATCTGCTTTTAATAGCAATGATTTTAGGGGCCTGTGAAGATTTTCTGACACGGGATCCTCTGGACACAGTCACAGACAATCCCGAATTCTGGAATAGCGAGAGCAATATCCGCACATCCATCTATGCCTTGTATGACATCTATTTCGAGGGGTACAGAACAGGATGGGAACGTTCTGACTGGTATTCTGAAACAAATGTGGCCGACTGGACAGATGACAATGCGCAAAGAAGCGCAACCTTCTTCACCAAAGTGGCCCCCACCAACGAAACAGACGTGGCATCAACGAAAAAAGACGAGCGAACTTGGACTTTCAGCTATGTCCGTCAGATAAACATCATGATAGACCGTATTTCTCAGGCATCACTAAGCGAAGAAGTCAAGAATCACTGGCTGGGAGTAACCCGTTTCTTGAGAGCCATGGAATATGGAAAACTTGTTTCACGTTTTGGAGACGTACCTTGGTATAGCGAAGAAATCGGGAATACCGATTATGATGAACTATACAAACCACGCGAACCACGAACCACCGTAATGGACAACGTGCTGGCCGACCTGAATTTCGCTTGCCAGAATATACGCAAGAGTGACGGAACTCCCGGTTTGACCATCAACCGTGCAGTAGCATATGCATATGCTTCCCGTATAATGCTTTTCGAAGGAACTTGGCAGAAATATCGCGCAAAGAACAGCGAATATGCCAAGAAATATCTACAAGCTGCCAAAGATGCCGCCTCTGAATTGATGAGCTGGAATACTTATCAAATATCAGGTAACTATAAAGGACTGACAACTTCTGAAGATTTGGCCGGAAATCCAGAGATCATAATCTATCGGTCGTATGTCGAAGGTGTTTTGATGCATAGTTTGATGAGTTTCCAAAACACAGAGGTAGAAATAAACAGTCCTTCAAAGTCGTTGATAGATTCTTACTTATCTGCGAACGGACTCCCCATTTATCAAGCAGAGAACACGACGTTCAAAGGCGACAAGTGGTTCTATGACGAAATAGCCGACAGAGACCCCCGTCTTTCATACAATATCGACACCAAGGGACTGCGTTTAAACGGAGTAGAAGGAGTATATGCCATCTCTGGTTATTTCGGAAACCGCTTTGTGAACGAGAATCTTAAAGACAAACCGGGCGGTATGAGCAGCACTTGTATCACCGACGCTCCGATAATGAAGCTAAATGAGGTTTTAATGAACTATATTGAAGCAGCAGCCGAACTGGCAGAATTAGGTGCCTATCAATTGAGTCAAAAGGATTTTGATCAAACGATCAATAAGATTCGTGACAGAAAAAGCACAAGTATGCCGCACGTGACATTAGACGGCAAGAACCTCTCTGTCAAAGGCATTACCATCAATGACCCTCTACGCGATGCAGACGTTCCTTCCATTCTTTGGGAAATTCGTCGCGAACGACGCATAGAATTAGTTTATGAAGGTATCCGATTTAATGATTTGCGACGTTGGAACAAGCTGGAATACGCCGACATGACAATCAACAAGAAGCTGAATCTTGGCGCATGGCTGGATAAAGACAGATATGTAGCTTGGTATAACGAGCAGAATCCCCGCACCCCAATAACTTTGGATAAACTAAAAAGTATCACCTTGGACAGAGCGGGAAATTCAGGATATATATTGCCAATATCTGATGTCGCTTTAATGAGAACTTATTCTGAAAAAGATTATTTGTATCCTATTCCTTTAGATCAAATAACTCTCTATGAAAGCCGTGGCTATAAACTAGAAAACAACTTCGGCTGGTAAGTAAAAACAAGTAGGAAATGGACATCATTATGCCTATTTCCTGCTTTATACAAAAATAACCAAATCACAAATCTTTTATTATGAATGAAAATCACAAAAAACGAGGAACGGCGCACAGCAGGTTTCTCACCGCAGTAGCCATAAGTGCCCTGTTCTTAAGCAGCGGCAACGTGACGGCTGCCTCGAACGCCTCGACCGGAATTTCGGAAGTGGCCGAACAACAGCAATCCATCACCGTCAACGGTCTGGTAGTAGACGCCACAGGCGAACCGGTAATCGGCGCCAGCGTGGTAGAAAAAGGTACGAGCAACGGAATAGTTACCGACATCAACGGTAAATTCACGCTAAACGTAAAACCGGGAGCAACGCTGAAAGTCTCATTTGTAGGCTATCAGCCACAAGAAGTGAAAGCAACCTCGACCATGAAGATAGTCTTGAAAGAAGACACGGAATTGCTGGACGAGGTTGTGGTTGTGGGATATGGTACGCAGAAGAAAGTAAACCTGACGGGGGCTGTGTCGACGGTGGATTTATCAAAAACAATGGAAGGACGCCCACAACAAGATGTGGCAAAGGCTTTACAAGGAGCTGTTCCGGGACTTTCAATCCTGAATAATTCCGGAGACATCAACGGCAGTCCCTCCATGCGCATCCGTGGTTTAGGTACTTTAAGTAATAAGGAAGTAAGCAATCCGCTTATCATTGTAGATGGTGTACCCATGGATGACATCTCTTTCCTGAACACCCAAGACATTGAGAACATATCCGTATTGAAAGATGCCGCTTCAACCTCCATATACGGTGCGCGTGCCGCCTTTGGTGTGATCTTGATAAACACCAAAGGAGCTAAGCCCAAGGATAAGGTCAGCATCAATTACAGCAACAACTTCGCATGGGATCAGTCTACATTCCTCCCCGACTATCCTGACGTTCCCACCCAACTGCGCTCTGCCATTGAAGCCAAGAAAAATGCAGGTGAAGGAATGCCTGAATTGTTCGGTATGTACTTCGACCAAATGCTGCCCTATGCCGAGGCTTGGAAAGCCCAGCACGGAGGCAAAAGCGGCTATCGCGAAATGCAACTCTACCAGAACAAGGACAATGTAGGCGACTACTTGCTGTTTGAAAACGGTAAAGGACTACTTTATGCCGACTGGGATGTCAAAGGTATCTTCTACAACAATGCCGCTCCTTCCCAAAGCCATAATATTTCGGTGCAAGGCACCAGCGGAAAGACCAGCTACTACCTCTCTTTCGGCTATGACGAGAAGCAAGGCATCATGAAGATTCACCCGGATGAGTTGAAGAAACACAACGCTTCGGTAAACCTGACAACCGATGTATTCGATTGGCTGCAGGCAGGCGCCCGCTTCAACTATACACGTAAGGCCTACCAACGCCCCGACACATGGCAGAACACTTACCAATACTTATGGCGCTGGGGTAGTTTCTTCGGTCCTTACGGAACAGTAGGCGGATATGACTTTAAGACCATTGCACAACAAAAACAGGCTGCCGACCGTAAATCGACAACAGACCTCATGCGTATGAACACTTTCTTGAAAGCGCGAATCATCAAGGGTCTGACCCTGAATGCCGACTTTACTTACAGCATTCAAAACATGAACAGAGGTTCTGCCGATTATTCCGTTTTCGGAATGAACAACTGGGGAACATTCAAAGAACCCTCTTACATCGTAGCCAAAAGCAGCACCAGTATTTGGCGTGACGGCTCGCGCCAGAACAACTGGGTGCTGAATGTCTATGCCAACTATACCAAGACTTTTGCCCAAAAGCATAACATCAACATCATGGGGGGCGTCAATGCAGAAGAGACGGACTACATTTATCTATATGGTAAACGCAAAGGTCTTTTCGATCAGAACAAACCCGAGCTGAACTTAGCCAACCAAGATGGACAAGAATTAAAATGGAGTCATAATGACCGTGCCTCTGCCGGTTACTTCGGACGTATCAACTATGACTATAAAGGCATCTATTTATTGGAACTGAACGGCCGTTATGACGGTTCATCCCGCTTCCCAAGCTCTGACCGCTGGGCGTTCTTCCCCTCGGCATCCATCGGCTACCGTTTCTCTGAAGAGGCCTATTTCCAACCGCTGAGAAAAGTAGTCAACAACGCCAAGCTGCGTGCCTCTCTCGGAGAAATCGGCAACGAAGCCGTAGGCGACTACATGTTCGTCGAGCTTATCACACAACGCCTGAACAATGAGGCTACCGGTTATGTGTACTGGGTAGACGGTAATGGTGCCAACGCCAATCGCCTGACCATGTACAACATGCCCGACCTCGTATCCAAATCTTTGACATGGGAACGCATCCGTACCACAAACGTCGGATTAGACTTGGGATTCCTTGACAATGAGTTAACAGTCAGCTTCGACTGGTTCCAACGCGAGACACGCGACATGCTGGCCCCTGCCGAGGTATTGCCCAACACATTGGGAGCCAATGCCCCATACGCCAACGCCGGTAACCTGCGCACACGAGGATGGGAAATCAACCTGAACTGGCAACACAAATTCAACGACTTCACCGTCTATGCCAATTTCAACTTGAGCGACTCCAAGACGAAAGTAACCAGATGGACCAATGACAGCATGTTGCTGAACACCTACTATACAGGCAAAACATACGGTGACATTTGGGGATTTGAGACCGACCGCTATTTTGAGGAATCGGATTTCACCGGTAAGAATGAAAACGGTTCCTGGAACTATAAAAACGGCATAGCCGACCAATCGGCACTGGAAAAAGGCAACTTCCACTTCGGCCCCGGCGACATTAAATTCAAAGACTTGAATGGCGACAAGAAGATTGACGGCGGTAAGGGTACGGCTAATGACCACGGCGACTTGAAAGTCATCGGTAACTCCATGCCGCGCTATGAATACAGTTTCCACATCGGAGGCGCATGGAAAGGTCTCGACCTCGACCTGTTCTTCCAAGGTGTGGGGAAACGTGACGAATGGACTATCTCGGCCTTCAACTTCCCCATGATGCGTGCGTCAGATTTGGCCATCTACGACCACCAAACCAACCATAACAAGGTATTGTACAGCAGCGACTGGAAGGAGATTGTCGGATATGAAATCAATCAAAGCAATGCCTACCCGCGCCTTTATCCCGGTAACGATGAAAAAGGTGCAGTAGCAGGTATTGCGGCAGGAAATAATAACTATTATCCGCAGAGCCGCTACCTGACAGATATGTCCTACCTCCGCCTGAAGAATGTGACGGTGGGATATACCCTCCCGAAAGATTGGACCCGCAAGGCATTCATCGAAAAGGCACGTGTTTACTTCAGCGGCAGCAATCTATTCCTGCTTCATAAAGGTAGCGGAGACCTGCCTATCGACCCGGAAATCAATGCTTCTCCAACCAATAACGGACTCTATGGTACTTGGGGACGTGTCGCTCCCATCACCCGTACTTTCTCATTCGGCATTCAAGTGACATTGTAGTAATTACTAAAACGAAAAAACATGAAAAAATCATTCATATACGGAACTTTGGCTTTAATAAGCCTGACAAGCTGCAACGACCTGCTTGACAAAGAGCCATTGGATACATTCTCCAATACCCCCGAATATTGGAGTAATACGGACAACCTCGATAACCAGTGCAACACTTTCCTGAACAACTATTCCGGTTATGGCAACGGAAGTGGCGGCGGATGGTTCTACTTCAAGACCCTGAGTGACGACCAAGTTCACAAAGACAATCACACATGGACTTACACAAGTTTGGTATCCACTTCAACCGATTGGTCAACACCATTCGTTGAGATTCGCCGGGCGGCCTACATAATCGATGGCGTGCGGTCTTCCTCGCTGGACAATGCCACCAAAGCCAACTATGAAGGCATTGCCCGCATGAATCGTGCATGGCAATATTATCAACTGGTCCGCATGTTTGGCGACGTGCAATGGATAGACCAAGTTATAGACCCCAACGACAAGGAGTTCTTGCAATACGACCGCACCGATCGGGATGTCGTGATGGACAAAGTGCTGGAAGACCTGAACTATGCTTGCGCCCACATGACCGGTACGAACAAACAGCGTTTCAACAAGGACATGGCATTTGCCATGAAAGCGGACATCTGCTTGTGGGAAGGCACTTTCTGCAAATACCGCACAGCGAATGAGAACGGAAAGGCAGCAGACATCGGTCGCGCACAGAAGTTCCTGCAAGAGTGCGCTTCGGCTTGCGAAGAGTTGATGAAGAAGAGCTACGAACTAAGAGAAGACTATCAGTCAATCTACAATGCCGTCGACCTCTCAAGCAATCCGGAGATTATCTTCTACAAGCCTTATTCAAAGGATGCTTTCATGCACTCCACCATCGACTATACCGTAGATACCGGCGGCACGCACGGCATGTCCAAGGATGCTTTCGACAGTTATTTGTTCTTGGATGGCAAACCACTGGCCACAACGGCAATGGATAAGAACGATGCGGCAGAGCCGGATGCCGACGGCAATTATTCGCTGGCTGCCGTGCTTGCAACCCGCGACAAACGCTTGGCGGCTTCCATCGACCCGGTACTTGCCTTCAGAGGACATGCCTACAGCCGTGCCGGCGTAGCACCGTTTACTTCATCGACAGGATACGGTGTTGCCAAGTTCGACAATACAAGTCTGGCTATCTACAATCGCAATCAGATAAATACCGGCTATACAGACGCTCCCATCTACTGGCTTTCCATCATCTACCTGAACTATGCGGAGGCCAAAGCGGAATTAGGCACGCTGACTCAAACAGATTTGGACAACACCATCAACAAGCTGCAAGCCCGAGCAGGCCTGCCCGGCATGACCACCACTCCCGAGGCCGACCCGGCAAACAACATGGGCGTAAGCGATTTGCTTTGGGAAATCCGACGTTGCCGACGTTGTGAGCTGATGTTCGATAACTGGTACCGCTATTGGGATTTAATCCGCTGGCACCAATTAGAACTATTGGACAGCAAAAAACATCCTAACATCTTCTTAGGTGCAAACCTGAAAAATGTAGCCAATCCGGAAGAAGCAATGAAAGGCGATTATCTTGACGCTTCGGATGACCAGATTCGTATATACGAAAGCAAGCACTACTTATATCCGATACCTACCGGACAACTGACTCTAAATAAAAACATGAAGCAGAATCCCGGCTGGTAAGCGATATCTTATCCCGATATCAGGAATTTTTTCCTGAATTTTAAAGAGTGCCCATCCTTTCCCGATGCAAGAATCAGGGGATGGGCACTTTCAAACAGAACGAATCCAACATAAATATCTGAAAACAATAAGATACCCCCCTTACTCTACGAACAGACAAATACCCGAGTCCGGGATAAGAGGCAGGTCGACAACCTCACCCGAAGGTTTGTATCCTAAAGAAAATCACCACTGATTATCAGACGTTTATGCCTGATTTGTCAGACACTTGTGTCTGACGGCCAAAACACTTGTGTCTGACACGTAAAACACTTGTGTCTGTCGCGCAAAACACTTGTGTCTGTCAAGACAAAGGATTGCAGCTGTAAAAACAGGGGATTGCAGCCGTAAAAACAGGGAAGAGCGTTCGGCCTGAAAGTCTCTCTTCTCCTCTTCCTAAACGCCGCAAACCGCTGCATTCAAGAAGTATCCGCCCGACAGGACGCCGCCCCTCGTCTTTGGCAAAAGCAACCGCTTGTACCGAACTCAGATATAAATCCATAGGCGAAAACCCGTATAAGCCATACTCCAAAACAAACATCTTATTCGAACTTACGAATGAACAATCGCCCTCAACTTATCTGCAAATTAAGATTGATAATGATAAAAATATCAAAATAAGTGTTTTTGACATTAAATTAAAACGTATCTTTGTTGCAAACAATATCCTCCTTAGGTAATACTATTATGAAAAAGCTGCTGCTTTTGTTTTTGGTGCTATGCGGTTCCTTGTTGTGCAGGGCACAGGAAGAAAAAGTCATTTTAGGCGACGAACGGACTTCGGAGTATTTCCCCATCCTGAAAGGCAAACGGATAGCCATATTCTCAAACCATACCGGCATGGTGGGAGACAAGCACCTGCTGGACCTCCTGCTGGAAAACAAGTTCGATGTAGTGGCCATCTTCTCGCCCGAACATGGATTCCGGGGAAATGCCGATGCCGGCGAACACGTGTCCGGTTCGGTCGATTCAAAGACAGGCGTACCTATCCTTTCTTTATACGACGGTAAACCGGGCAAACCAAGCAAGGCTTCCATGCGTAAATTCGATATTCTGATTGTAGACATACAGGATGTGGGGCTGAGGTTCTACACCTATTACGTCTCCATGTGCCGACTGATGGACGCTTGCGCCGAATACAACCGCAAGGTGCTGATATTGGACAGGCCCAATCCGAACGGGCATTACGTGGACGGCCCCATACTGGACATGAAATACAAATCAGGGGTGGGCTGGCTGCCGATTCCAATCGTGCACGGCATGACGCTGGGCGAACTCGCCCTGATGGTGAACGGCGAACGCTGGTTGCCCGCCTCACGCGTATGCGACCTGACTGTCATCCCCTGCAAGAATTACACGCACCGAACCATGTATAAGCTGCCCATTCCGCCATCGCCCAACCTGCCGAACATGAAGTCCGTCTATCTGTATCCGTCTACCTGCTATTTTGAAGCTACCCCCGTCAGTCTGGGCAGAGGAACCGACCTTCCGTTTCAGGTCTACGGGCATCCCAACATGAAGGGTTACAACTACAGCTTCACACCGCGCAGCGTGCCCGGAGCCAAGAATCCGCCGCAACTGAACAAACTTTGCCACGGCGTGAACCTGAGCAACCTGAGCGATGAGGAAATCAGGAAACGCGGCATCGACCTGAGTTACGTGATAGATGCCTACCGAAACCTGAATATGGAAGACCACTTCTTCCGCTCTTTTTTCGAACTGCTGATAGGTACGGACTACGTGCGCAAAATGATTAAAGAAGGGAAAAGTGCCGACGAGATAAAAGCAATGTGGAAAGAAGACGTGGAAAAGTTCAAGGTGCAGCGCAAACCTTATCTGCTCTACGAAGAATAACCTCGTGCACGATACCCAACACCATCCGTTCATGGCGAACAACCGATAACAAACAATTATAAATGAATAAACAGTAAATCCTCCTCATGACACCGCTTTCAGTAATCATCACCATCGCCGCCTACTTCGCGATACTGTTCACGGTATCCTACATTGCAGGCAGAAAGGCCGACAACGAAGGTTTCTTTGTCGGCAACCGCAAATCATCTTGGTATGTAGTGGCTTTTGCCATGGTAGGCTCTGCCATTTCGGGCGTTACCTACGTCTCTGTTCCGGGCATGGTGGCAGCCAGCAGCTTCGGTTATCTCCAGATGGTCATGGGCTTCATTGCCGGACAGCTCATCATTGCTTACGTGCTTGTACCCTTGTTCTACAAGATGAATCTGGTGTCTATCTACGAATATCTGGAGAACCGTTTCGGCATGTCGTCTTACCGCACGGGAGCCTGGTTCTTCTTCATTTCCAAGATGCTCGGCGCAGCCGTCCGCCTGTTCTTGGTCTGCCTCACGCTGCAACTGCTGGTATTCGAGCCGTTCGGACTGCCGTTCCTGCTGAATGTGGCCATCACGGTAGCTTTAGTATGGCTGTACACATTCCAAGGCGGAGTGAAATCACTGATTTGGACTGATTCCCTGAAGACATTCTGTCTGGTCGTTTCGGTCGTGCTCTGCATCTGCTACATCGCTGCCGACTTGAACCTGTCGTTCACCGGCATGATAAGCACCATTGCCGACAGCGACCTGTCGCGCATCTTCTTCTTCGACGATGTAAACAGCAAGCAATACTTCTTCAAGCAATTCCTTGCCGGAGTTTTCACCATGATTGCCATGACGGGATTGGATCAGGATATGATGCAGCGCAACCTGAGCTGCAAGAACTTCAAAGACTCGCAAAAGAACATGATAACCAGCGTCATCTCTCAGTTCTTCGTCATCCTGCTGTTCCTCATGCTGGGCGTGCTGCTCTACATATTCGCCGCCAACCGGCAGATTACGGTAGCAAAGAGCGACGAGCTGTTCCCCTTGATTGCCACCGGCGACTATTTCCCCGCCGTCGTAGGCATCCTGTTCGTCATCGGACTGATTTCTTCGGCCTATTCTGCTGCCGGTTCGGCACTTACCGCCCTGACCACCTCTTTCACCGTAGACATTCTGGAGGCGAAAGGCAAGCCGGAAGACACGGTTGTCAAGATACGCAAGAAGGTACACGTCGGCATGGCCGTAGTCATGGGCATCACTATTTTTGTATTCAATCTCCTGAATAACACAAGCGTCATCGACGCTGTATATATTCTGGCAAGTTACAGCTACGGCCCCATCTTGGGTTTGTTTGCTTTCGGCATTTTCATGAAACAACAGGTGCGTGACAAGTATATACCGTTGGTTGCCATCGCTTCGCCGGCCTTATGCTTCATTCTGCAAAAGAATTCCGAAGCATGGTTTGGAGGCTACCAGTTCAGCTACGAATTACTGATATTCAATGCGCTGTTCACTTTCATCGGCCTCTGCCTGCTGATTAAGAAGAATAAAAAAGAACATTAACTTAACACATCATCATGAATGTAAGACGTCTTTTTTTACCAAGTCTGCTTGCCGCCTCCCTCTTCCCCCAGACGGGAGGCGCGCAAGAACTTCCGACGGATGTACGCCGTGAAATCGAGCGGTTTCTGGACGACGTGGCACGGAAAGAAGTTTCTGTGGGAAACATCAGGATAGACTCCGTGGCCGTGGAAGGGAAAACGCTGCAACTCTTTGCCAACATGAACTGCGCCTATATCCCTTTCCGTGAAGACAACGTCGGCGAGATTTATAAAGGTGTGCGTGCTTTACTTCCGCCACACTTTGCCAAAAGCAGGCTGCAAATCCGCACCAACAAACGTAGTATCGAAGAGCAGATTCCCCAAGCCCTGCGCCATAAAAAAGACAAGAAAGCCAAAAGATTCAACCCCACCGCCACAAGGCCTTTGGTGACGAATATCTCTGCCCCTTATGCCCCCACTAACGGCTTGCTGAATCGTCACATCGCTTTGTGGCAAAGCCACGGCTGGTACTACGAGTCTAAACTTGCCCGTTGGGAATGGCAACGTGCACGTATTTTCCAGACGGTGGAGGACTTGTACACCCAAAGTTACGTATTGCCTTTCCTCGTGCCGATGCTGGAAAATGCAGGCGCCAATGTATTGCTGCCACGCGAACGCGACTGCCGGGCGGAGGAGGAAATTGTGGATAACGACGGTTGCCTCAACAGCAGCTCCACCTACACGGAAAGCACGGGAGATAAAAGTTGGACGCAAGGAAGCGGAGAAGGGTTCGCCCACCTGCGCTCGCATTACATCGGCTTCGAGAACCCTTTCAAGGAAGGTAGCTATCGTGCTGTCGAAACCATCAAGAAAGGGAAAGAAAGCACAGCCGAATGGATGCCCGAAATACCTTCGACCGGACAGTATGCCGTATACGTAGCCTACCAAACACTGCCAAACAGTGCAGACGATGCACTCTACACGGTGTATCATAAAGGCGGCATGACACAGTTCAGAGTCAACCAGCAAATGGGAGGCGGCACGTGGATTTACCTCGGTACTTTCGCTTTCGATGCCGGAAGAAATAAGGAGGGCAGAGTGGTTTTGAGCAACCGCTCGGCCAAAGCCGGACGAATGATAACGGCAGATGCCGTGAAGATTGGCGGCGGCATGGGAAACATTGCACGCCGCATCTCCGACGAAGGCATAACGGAAAACCTGAAGAGTTCCGATACACGCAACCTGCAAACGGGAAGCGCAAACGGAAAAACCGACCCTCAAACAGCCGCTTTCCTCTCGCAGCAGAAGTACGAACCAAGCGGCTATCCCCGTTTCTGCGAAGCAGCCCGCTACTGGTTGCAATGGGCGGGAATCCCCGACAGCGTATATTCCGAAAGCAAAGGCAAGAACGACTATACGGACGACTACAAATGCCGTGGCATCTGGGTGAACTATCTTGCCGGAGGCTCTCCGGTGAATCCCACGGAGAAGGGGCTGAACATCCCCGTGAACATGGCTTTCGCCTTTCACTCGGATGCAGGAACCACCCTGAACGACTCCGTTATCGGAACGCTGGGCATCTACTACACCAATGCCTACAACGAAAAGTATGCCAACGGAGCGTCACGCTACCTCGGTCACGACCTGACCGATTTGATTCAATCGAACATCGTACGCGATGTGCGCACCCTCTACGAACCCCGATGGACTCGCCGAGGCATGTGGAACCGGTCTTATTACGAAGCGCGAGTGCCGCGCGTACCCACCATGCTACTGGAATTGCTTTCGCATCAGAACTTTGCCGACATGCGCTACGGGCTTGACCCGCGCTTCCGCTTCACCGTGAGCCGTGCCATCTACAAAGGCATGCTGCAATTTCTATGCTCGCAATACGGCACGGAGTACGTTGTCCAACCGCTTCCGGTAGACCACATGGCACTGCGCATGACCGGTGAAGAGGAAGCGGAACTGACGTGGCAACCGGTGGAGGATGCCTTGGAGCCTACTGCCCAAGCAGAGAAATACATTGTTTATACCCGCATCGGCAATGGTGCTTTCGACAATGGCGTATTAGTGGAGAAGAACAGTTATCGTGTACGGATTCCTACCGGAATGGTATGCAGTTACAAAGTGACAGCCGTGAACCGGGGCGGCGAAAGTTTCCCGTCCGAGATTCTTTCTGCCGGACGGGCTTCACAATCCAAAGGCACGGTGCTGGTGGTGAACGGTTTCGACCGCATCAGCGCACCTGCCGACTTCGCCACATCAGCATCGGCCGACACGCAATATGCCGGATTTCTGGATGAGTTGGATCATGGAGTACCTTATATAAATGATATCAGCTACACCGGCAAGATGAAGGAGTACCGCCGCTCCATTCCTTGGATGGACGACGACGCACCGGGCTTCGGCGACAGCTATGCCAACTATGAAACCCGGGTGATTGCCGGAAACACATTCGATTATCCTTCCGTGCACGGCGCTGCCATTCTGAAAGCGGGCTACTCTTTTGTTTCGATCAGCGACGAGGCCGTGGAAGACGGACAGACATCGCTCAACGATTACAAACACGTCGACCTCATTTTAGGCAAGGAATGCCAAAGCAAGATGGGAAGAGGCGTGAAACCGTTGGAGTTCAAAACCTTCGGCAAGCGGATGCAGGAGGCAATTGCCGCTTATTGCAAGCAGGGCGGAAACATCTTTGTATCGGGTGCTTTCGTCGGGACGGACTTGTGGGACAACCGCCTTGCAGCCGCCGATGAAGCCGACAAGAAGTTTGCAACGGAAATCCTGAAATACAAGTGGCGTGCGGGACAAGCGGCCGTAACGGGTAAGGTGAAAAGCGTGGCCTCTCCGTTCCCCGCCCTTTCGGGAGACTATACGTATCACAACGAACTGAATGCAGAATCGTATGTAGTGGAGTCGCCCGACGCCATCGAACCGGCAGACAAAGACGCTTACACGGTGATGCGCTATCCGGAGAACAACCTGAGCGCCGGCGTGGCTTACGAAGGAGCATACAAGACCCTTGTGCTCGGATTTCCTTTCGAGGCCATACGCACCGAGGCCGAAAGAGAGGCGCTCATGAATGCGGTATTGGCCTTTTTCAATGACAACAACTAAAACATACATACGTTTATGAAAAGAATCAGTTGCTTCATTCCTTACGCAGGAAAAGAACAAGCAGAGAAAACGATACAGGGATTGCAGGCCACCGGGTTTGTAGAGAACATCTATCTGATGACCGCCAACGCCGGCTTGGAAGAGCTTCCCGATTGCCGTTGCCTCCGGGTGGAACATCCTTTCGGCAGCACGGCCATGCAGGCGATGGCACATGCGGCAAAGGGCGAATACACACTGCTTTATACCAAGGAGACAACACTTGAAACGGGCATGTTCGCCTTGGAGCGCATGATGCGCATTGCCGAAGACACGGATGCGGGCATGGTGTATGCCGACCACTACCAGACCACCGACGGCAAGCAGGCCAATGCTCCCGTCATCGACTATCAGTCCGGCTCGCTGAGAGACGACTTCAACTTCGGCTCCGTGTTGCTGTTCGACACCGCCAAGTTGAAAGAGGCCGCCGGACGCATGAAGCAGGAGTATCGTTTCGCCGGCCTTTACGACCTGCGGCTGAAGCTGAGCCAGAAGGCAGAGCTGGTGCACATCAACGAATACCTGTACAGCGAGGTGGAGAACGACACACGCAAAAGCGGCGAAAAGATTTTCGACTACGTAGACCCCAAGAACCGCGATCGTCAGATTGAGATGGAGCAGGCTTGCACCGAACATCTGAAGGAGACAGGCGGTTATCTGGAACCCGAATTCACGCAGATAAAGTTCGACGACGATGACAGTTTTGAATACGAGGCATCGGTCATCATCCCCGTGCGCAACCGCATCCGCACCATCCGCGACGCCATCAGGTCGGTACTGAACCAGAAGGCGGACTTCAAATACAACCTGATTGTCATCGACAACCACTCCACCGACGGCACCACGGAGGCCATCGGCGAGTTCAAAGACGACGAACGCCTCGTCCACATCATCCCCGAACGCCACGACCTCGGCATCGGCGGCTGCTGGAACATGGGCGTACATCATGAGAAATGCGGCAAATTCGCCGTGCAGCTCGACAGCGACGACGTGTATAAGGACGAGCACACGCTCGCCATCATGGTGCGCGCCTTCTACGAGCAGAACTGCGCCATGGTGGTGGGCACCTACATGATGACGGACTTCGACATGAACATGATTGCGCCGGGCATCATCGACCACAAGGAGTGGACGCCCGACAACGGACGCAACAACGCCCTGCGCATCAACGGGCTGGGTGCTCCGCGCGCCTTTTACACCCCGGTGCTGCGCGAGGTGAAAGTGCCGAACACCAGCTACGGCGAAGACTATGCGCTGGGACTGAACATCTCGCGCCGCTACCGTATAGGCCGCGTGTACGACGTGGTTTACCTCTGCCGACGCTGGGAAGACAATTCCGACGCTTCGCTGGACATCGTGAAGATGAACGGGCACAACCTCTATAAAGACCGCATCCGCACGTGGGAGCTGAAGGCACGTATCGCATTGAACAAGAGCAAATCATAACCGCATTCGACAGGCATTGTCGTTTGGTTTGTCAGACACTTGCGTCTGACGGCTCAAACACTTGTGTCTGACACGTAAAACACTTGTGTCTGAGCCGCAAAACACAAGTGTCTGACAAACAAGATTCGGGTATCCGACAAAACATTAATAAACAAGCTGTTACAAAGTACAAATGAATCGAACTATACACAACCTTCTGACCGAACAAACCATCTCTTGGGAAACGGCCCGCAACAACTATGCAGCTCTGGCAGGTGTGCGGGTGAAGGAACTGGACGTCGACGGCATTCCGTATAAAGTGCAGTTCAATCCCGCCCGCATCGTTTCCTCCGGAGCCAAGGTAGATGCCAAAACCATCCGAGAGCGGAAGTGCTTCCTATGCCCCGCCAACCTGCCTCCTGAGCAGAAAGGCATCCCTTTCAAGGAGCACTACCACATACTGGTAAACCCCTTCCCCATCTTCCCCCGCCACCTTACGATACCGGAGCTGGCGCACGTGCCCCAGCGCATAGTCCCCCGTTTCGCGGATATGCTGGAGCTGGCACAAGCCTTGCCCGACTTCACCGTCTTCTATAACGGTCCCAAGTGTGGCGCCTCCGCCCCCGACCATGCCCATTTTCAAGCAGGCAACAAAGGCTTCCTGCCCATTGAGAAAGCGTGGCGCAGGCTCATCGCCGGCAAGGTGGCCGATTACGGAAAAGCCGCCCTGTGGCATCTGGACGATGCCCCCCGTGCCACCCTCGTCATCGAGTCGGCCTCAGCCGAAGACGCAACCGCCCTCTTCGACATCATATACCGCGCTTCAGATGCAAAACCCGATGAAGAAGAACCGATGATGAACGTGCTGGCCATGTACGAAGCCGAGAGATGGATTGTCTTCGTCTTCCCGCGCGCCAAGCACCGCCCCGCCTGCTACACCGCCGAGGGCGACGCCAACCTGCTGAGCAGTCCGGCATCGGTAGACTTGGGAGGAGTATTCATCACCCCCGTGGAGAAAGATTTCCTGAAGATTACCGCCGAAGACGTGGCCGCCATCTTAAGCGAAGTATGTATCTCCGCCGCCGATTTCCGACGCATACGGCAGCGCATCAAGGAACAAATCCCCAAAAACATATCACTATGAAAGAGCCCAAAGTACACGTAGGCATCCTGTCCGAGCCACAGATAGAGTTCAACCTGCCGAATCCGTACCGCATCGGCGGAACGGAGGCCAGCGGCAGACAGACGGTCGCTTATGACGAAGGCAAAATCCTCTGGAACGGCCGCCGGTATGACGAACTGCTGTTCGAGCCGCAAAACGAATCGACAGACGCATTCGAGTTGCCGGGCGTCACCATCGGCATCGACTTCCATTGGGAGCGCAAGGAAGACCAGCGTTTCCTCGGCGCCTTGAAAATCATTGTCGAAGACGGCAAGCTCACCGCCATCGATGTGGTGAAGGTGGAAGATTATCTGACAAGCGTCATCTCCTCCGAAATGAGCGCCACCGCCTCTTTGGAGTTGCTGAAGGCGCATGCGGTGATTTCGAGGAGCTGGCTGCTGGCACAGATACAAAAAAACAGGGAAATAGCCGAGGCCAAGACCGATTATTCGGCCTTTACCCAAACCGAAGAAGAGCTGATTCGCTGGTACGACCGGGAAGACCATACACGCTTCGACGTCTGCGCCGACGACCATTGCCAACGCTATCAAGGCATCACGCGCGCCTCGACCGAAATCGTGAAACAAGCCATTGCCGCAACCTACGGACAGATACTTACGTACGACGGAAAAATCTGCGATGCACGCTTCTCCAAATGTTGCGGAGGCGCGTTCGAGGAATTCCAATACTGTTGGGAAGACGCGAAGCATCCCTATCTTGCCAAACAACGGGATTACAGCGTGAACAGCCAGAAGCCGACCCCGCCCGACCTTACGCAGGAAGCCGAGGCAGACCGTTGGATACGCACCTCGCCCGAAGCCTTCTGCAACACCACCGACAAGCGGATACTCTCGCAGGTGCTCAACAACTACGACCAAGAAACCACGGACTTCTATCGCTGGAAGGTGGTCTACACGCAAGACGAACTGTCGGCCCTCATACTGAAACGTTCGGGCATCGACTACGGGCAAATCATCGACCTCGTCCCCGTGGCTCGCGGCACGAGCGGACGCCTTTGGAAACTGAAGATCGTGGGCACGAAGAAAACGCTCACCATCGGCAAGGAACTGGAGATACGCCGTACGCTCTCCGCTTCACACCTGTACAGCTCGGCCTTCGTGGTGGATAAGGAAGAGCTCTCTCCCGAAGGCATACCGGGACGCTTCGTTCTCACCGGAGCAGGCTGGGGGCATGGCGTGGGACTGTGCCAGATAGGTGCTGCCGTGATGGGCGAGCAAGGATATACGTACGACGCCATCCTGTTACATTATTATATAGACGCACAAATCGAAAAACTTTATGACCATGAATGATACAAGAGAAAGAAACTGGAACGACACCGAAAAGAGTCCTTGGTGGTGGGTGCCCACACTCTACTTTGCAGAAGGAGTGCCCTACTTCGTAGTAAACACCATCTCGGTGATGATGTTCACCAAGATGGGTGTGCCCAACGGCGACATGGCATTCTTCACCACGCTGCTCTACTTCCCTTGGTTCTTGAAAGGCATCTGGAGCCCCATCGTGGACGTGGTAAAAACAAAACGCTGGTGGATTCTCTCCATGCAGGCCTTGCTGACGGTGCTCATGGTAGTGCTCACCGTCAGCCTGCCCCATCCGGAGCAAGAGACCATCGCTTCGGGACAAACCCCCATCGGCATGTTCTCGTTCACACTGATATTGTTCATCATCGCCGCCTTTGCCTCGGCCACGCACGACATTGCCGCCGACGGCTTCTACATGCTGGCTCACAGCCCGAGCAGTCAGGCCGCCTTTATCGGCATCCGCAGCACGTTCTATCGCGTGGCCTCCGTCTTCGGGCAGGGTGTGCTGGTGTTCATTGCCGGCATGCTGGAGAAAGACACGGGCAACATCCCCTTCTCTTGGCAAGTGACAATGGGCTGTGCAGCCGTGGTATTCTGCCTGATTACCATCTACCACACCTTCCGCCTGCCACGCTCCAAAGAAGACAGGCCACGTGTTTCGGTCTCCGCAACGGAGGGTTCGGCACAAGCACCGCAGCAGTCGAAAGGACGGGAACTTGCCGACTCCTTCATCACCTTCGTCAAGAAGCCCGGCGTATTGACGGCCATAGCCTTCATGCTGCTCTACCGCCTGCCCGAAGGCTTCCTCATCAAGATGTGCCAGCCTTTCCTTGTGCACTCCGTCGAGAACGGCGGACTGGGACTCAGCACCGAGATGGTGGGCATCGTATATGGCACCATCGGTGTGATAGCCCTGCTGGCCGGCGGCATTGTGGGAGGCGTCTACGCCTCGCGTCGCGGACTGAAACGTTCGTTGTGGCTCATGGCTGCCTGCATAACGCTGCCCTGCCTCACTTTCGTCTATCTGGCCGTTGTTCAGCCTGCCGACATCACGCTGATAAGCATTGCCGTATCCATCGAGCAGTTCGGCTACGGGTTCGGCTTCACGGCCTACATGCTCTATATGATGTACTTCTCCGAAGGCGAGTTCAAAACGTCGCACTATGCCATCTGCACCGCCTTCATGGCATTGAGCATGATGCTGCCGGGATTCGTGGCAGGCTACATACAGGAAGCCATCGGCTATGTCAACTTCTTCTGGATGGTGATGGCTTGCTGCCTCGCCACCCTCGCCGTCACTTATTTGGCAGACCGGAAGATTGACTCTGATTACGGGAAAGGGAAGAAGTAGCACCAACCGCCAACCACATCGGGACGACACGGGCGACGCCCCTATGGAGACATTGTCAACGTCACCGCAGTGAAGATGAAGAAAACCAATTACTTAACACATACAGCCTCATGAACAGTCAGAAGACAAGCAAGCGCATCCTTGCGCTCGACATCCTGCGTGGCATCACCATCGCAGGCATGATTACGGTGAACAATCCCGGAAGCTGGGCGCACATCTATGCCCCCCTCAGGCATGCCGAATGGAACGGTCTTACGCCCACCGACCTCGTTTTTCCTTTCTTCATGTTCATCATGGGCATATCCACGTATATCTCCCTGAAGAAATACGACTTTACTTTCAGTCGTGCCGCCGCCATGAAGATACTGAAGCGCACCGTCCTCATCTTCCTCATCGGCATGGGCATCGGCTGGTTCTCCCGTTTCTGCTACTACTGGGCCTCCGCTCCGGACGACTTGAGCTTCGGCGAGAACTTGTGGGCTTCGGTCTGGACTTTCGACCGTACCCGCATCTTGGGCGTCATGCAGCGACTGGCCCTGTGCTATGGGGCAACCTCCATCATTGCACTGACCATGAAGCACAAGCACATCCCCTACCTCATCGTCACCCTGCTGGCAGGCTATTTCATCCTGCTGATGTGTGGCAACGGCTTTGCCTATAACGAAACGAACATCCTTTCCGTTGTAGACCGTGCCATCCTGACCCCTGCACACATGTACAAGGACAACGGCATCGACCCGGAAGGCATATTGAGCACCATTCCCTCCATTGCCCACGTGTTGCTTGGCTTCTGCGTGGGGCGGTTGATGCTCGACGGCAACAAGTCGGCAGACCGCGAGAGCTTCCTGAACTCACAGCTCATCACACTGTTTCTCACAGGTGTCATCCTTACTTTTGCCGGCTTCCTGCTGAGCTACGGATGCCCCATCAACAAGAAGATATGGTCGCCCACCTATGTGCTTGCTACCTGCGGACTGGCTTCGAGCTTTCTGGCATTACTCATCTGGATTATCGACGTGAAAGGCGCCAGACGGTGGAGCATGTTCTTCGAAGCCTTCGGTGTGAACCCTCTGTTCATGTATGTGCTGGGCGGTGTGCTCAGCATTCTGTTCGGCAGCATCCGTTTTCCGTGGGCCGACGGCAGCATCAGCATACATGGATTCCTGTACAAGATAGTGTTCATGCCCGTCTTCGGTGAAACCGGAGGCTCGCTGGCCTATGCCCTTCTGTTCATCACAATCAACTGGTGCATAGGCTATCAGCTATACAAACGGAAGATATACATCAAGATATAAATGTAACATATAAAGATATGATTCTAATAGCAGACAGTGGCTCTACAAAAACCGACTGGTGCGTTGTAGAGAATGGAGAACTCCTCCAACAGATATTTACGAAAGGAACGAATCCTTTCTTTCAATCGGAAGAAGAAATCGGCAACGAGATAGCAACGACGCTACTGCCCCGGCTGAAGTCCGACGAACCGGATGCAGTCTATTTTTATGGTGCGGGATGCGGCTTTCCCGATAAGATTGCCACGATGCGCCGAGCCATCGCCCAACACCTCAAGGTGAAAGGAGAGATAGAAGTGAACACCGACATGCTGGCGGCTGCGCGCGGGCTTTGCGGACACACGCCCGGCATTGCCTGCATCATGGGCACAGGCTCCAACTCGTGCTATTACAACGGGCAAGACATCGTAGCCAACGTATCGCCTTTAGGCTTCATCTTGGGCGATGAAGGCAGCGGTGCCTGCTTGGGCAAACTCTTGGTGGGCGACCTCCTGAAAAACCAGATGACACCCGGACTGAAAGAGAAGTTTCTGAAGCAGTTCGACCTGACGCCTGCCGATATCATCGACCGTGTGTACCGTCAACCGTTCCCAAACCGTTTTCTGGCAAGCCTGTCGCCGTTCCTTGCACAGAACATGGACGAACCTTGCGTGCACAACTTGGTATTGAACAGTTTCAAGGCATTCCTCAAACGCAATGTCATGCAATACGACGGCTATCAACACGAAAAAGTGCACTTCATCGGTTCGGTGGCTTTCCACTACAAGGAGGTGCTGATAAAAGCCGCCTATGAAACGGGCATCCAAGTGGGAAACATCATCAAAAGCCCGATGGAGGGATTAATCAAATATCACAGCGGGAAATGATGAAGAAAGCGGCCGTGCAACCGGCACACTGCCATACAACAAATAGTAAACCGTTAAAACAGTAAATAGCCTTATGTTCGTAAAAATCTCAGAGCAACCCTCGCTCTACAACGATCTGGAAAAGAAGTCTGTCCGTGAGATTCTGGAAGACATCAACACGGAAGACCAGAAAGTGGCGCTTGCCGTACAAAAGGCCATTCCGCAAATAGAGAAACTGGTGAACCTGATTGTGCCGCGCATGAAGCAAGGCGGACGTATCTTCTACATGGGTGCAGGTACCAGCGGACGCCTCGGAGTGCTCGACGCCTCGGAAATACCTCCTACTTTCGGCATGCCTCCCACGTTAGTCATCGGACTGATAGCAGGCGGAGACACCGCATTGCGCAATCCGGTGGAAAATGCGGAAGACGACACACACCGCGGATGGGAGGAACTGACGGAACGTAACATCACAGACAGGGATACCGTCATCGGCATCGCAGCATCGGGCACTACTCCATACGTGATTGGAGCCATGCACGAAGCACGCGAACACGGCATCCTGACCGGTTGCATCACCAGCAATCCCGATTCGCCCATGGCGGCAGAAGCCGATGTAGCCATCGAAATGATTGTAGGCCCGGAATATGTGACAGGAAGTTCGCGCATGAAGTCGGGCACGGGACAGAAAATGATTCTGAACATGATTACCACTTCCGTCATGATACAGTTGGGACGCGTGAAGGGCAACAAGATGGTAAACATGCAACTCAGCAACAAGAAATTAGTGGATCGCGGCACACGCATGCTGGTAGAAGAGCTTGGACTGGATTATGGCAAAGCCAAGGCTTTGCTGTTGATGCACGGCTCGGTGAAGAAAGCGGTAGATGCGTATATGACACCGTCAACATCCACCAAAAGCAACGTCAAAACGTCACTCCCTACGGGGAATGGGCTGAGAGAGGGGGTTCTCCTTCTTTTTCTCTTCCTCCTGCAAACAGTCTTCGGGCAACCCTTGCAACGCATAGCTCCCGAACAAGCGGGCATGGACTCACGCAAACTGGTATATGCCGACGAAGCCATTGAGACGGCCATTGCCAACCGTGAGATTCCCGGCGCCGTACTTGCCGTGGTACGGGGTGGGAAAATGGGCTACCTGAAAGCATACGGCAACAAGCGCATCTATCCTGACACGCAGCCGATGACAACAAACACCATTTTCGACATGGCCTCTTGCAGCAAATCCATGTCTACTGCCGTTTGCGTCATGATACTGGCAGAGCGCGGCAAGATACGCATGCTCGACCCCGTCAGCCTCTACATCCCCGGTTTCAAGAATTGGGAGAGCGAAGACGGAAAAGAGAAGAAAGTCATCCGCATTGCCGATTTGATGACGCATACCTCCGGTCTGCCTCCCTACGCCTCTGTAGCCGAGCTGGAGAAACGATACGGTTCGCCTGACCCTGCCGGCCTGATGGAGTACATCGCCACGTGTAAACGCGATTTCAAACCGCAAACAGACTTTCAATACAGTTGCCTCAACTTCATCACCCTGCAACATATCATCGAAAACGTGAGCGGAAAAAGCCTGCGCGACTTCGCCCGCGAGAATATCTTCGACGTGCTGGGCATGAATCACACCGACTACCTGCCCTGCCGGCGCGATAAGAACGGACAATGGACGAATACCGACCTTCCTCATTGGGCACAAACAACGAACAACCGCACCACCCACTCTTCACTCTCCACCAACCGCTATGCACTAAGCGACGTGGCTCCCACCGAGAAGCAGGCAGACGGACAGGTACTTTGCGGACAGGTGCACGACCCGTTGGCCCGCATCATGAACGGAGGAATCAGCGGCAATGCCGGTGTGTTCTCGTGTGCCGAAGATATTGCCGTGCTCTGCGCCGCCCTGCAGAACGGAGGCGAATGGAACGGACACCGCATCCTCAGCCCGCTCGGTGTGAAGACCATGCGCACTGTTCCCCGTGCCACTGCCGCTTTCGGACGCACCCTCGGCTGGGATAACTTCAGTGCATACGCCTCGAACAACGGAGACCTGTTCGGGCCTAACACGTATGGACATACCGGTTATACCGGCACTTCCATCATCATCGACCCTGACAATGATACTTCCGTGATATTGCTCATCAATGCCGTGCACCCCGAAGACGGTCATAGCACCGTGCGCCTGCGTTCGTTGGTGGCCAACGCCGTAGCGGCTGCCATCTGCCCCATTCCGCGCACTTATACGGAGCATTACTACAAACGCTTCCTGCAATTCACGGACGAGCCTGCCATCACCCGCAAGGATATCGTGATGCTGGGCAACAGCCTGACAGAGAACGGAGGCGACTGGTCTGCCCGTCTCGGCAAAGAGGGAATACGAAACCGTGGCATCATAGGCGACGAAATCATGGGCATTTACGACCGTCTGCACCAGATTCTTCCCGGACATCCGGCCAAACTCTTCCTGCTGACCGGTGTAAACGATGTATCCCACGACCTCACGACAGACAGTATCGTGGCCATAATGCGCACAACCATAGAGCGCATCCAACGCGAATCGCCCGAAACCAAGCTCTACCTGCAAAGCCTGCTCCCCATCAACGAGAGCTTCGGCCGCTACAAGAGGCTGAACGGAAAGACGGATATGATTCCCGAAATCAACGCCCGCCTCGAAGCGCTCGCCAAAGAAAAGAAGATTACTTTCATCAACCTCTTTCCCTTGTTCACCGAGAAAGGCACGAACGTGCTTCGCAGCGAGCTGACCAACGACGGACTGCACCTGAAAGAGGAAGGGTATAAGATTTGGGTAAAGGCAATCAGGAAGAAGATATAAAGAAGCAAAGGCATACTCGGTATGCGCCAAGTATGCCTTTGCAAAACAATTCCATAAAACGGAGATGCCTATATATCAAAAGATGTATTGCAACCCCACTTGCAGTCGGTGCCAATTGGCATCAACGATGCCTCTTCCGTTTCCTATATAGGCGCCTTCGCGCACATCGGGATAATCATTATATCCGATGTAGAGATAGCGTGCCATCACGTTCAGGTTGCGGCACAAGGCATAGGAACCTCCGAATGTAAAGCCGGCCTCCACATAATTCTCCCTTGGAGTCGGATGTTCTAATACTACATAGTCATACCCATCCCTCTTGACGTTGTATGAGAGTTCTCCCTCTGTAAACAGCTTCAGTTTTCCCTTCTTCCAGAAAGCATATTGCACATAAGCCCCTGCAGCCGTATAGCCCTTGCTGCCGTTCGTTTCAAAACGCGCTTTTACTCCTACGGCCCATTTCTCGCCAAGCTGATACCCTATGCGGGGAACAAAAAGGCCATAGTCGCTACGGCGTCGTTCCACATTTCCGAATCCGGCATTCATTTCCACAAAAAGACCTCTCTCCTTGGTTTGCGCCACCACTGAAGTGATGCAAAAAACAGACAGCAGGGCGATAACAGTCAGTGTTTTGGTTTTCATAGATGTTTTTATTTGATTAGTATTGAGAAGGATAAATATTTATAATATCTTTCCTACCGTGTGCAAAATTATAGTCTTTTCCGTTGACTTTTAACCATAGATTGTCATCCGCATAATAACCGTCGTTCAGCCCATACCATCCCCAATTCATGTGGAAACTTAGCGGAGTGACACTTTATTGCTTACTCCTCAAAACTATCCAGCTGCACATCGAATGTAAGAACCGAATAAGCCGGAATCGTGATTGACTCCTCCGTAGAGGCGCTCGTTCCATACGCGCTTTGCCACGGAATATACAATATCCAACGCTCGCCCATACGCATGAACTGCAAAGCAGCCGCCTTGCCTGCAAGGTCTTTCGAGACTTCAAACGTTTTATACGCATCAAACTCGGCAGGGGCTTTCACTGGCGGAATGGGTATCGCACGGTCCTGCGCACCGTAACCGATGAAGTTCCCGCCGAACTTGTCACCGTTTATAAGTGTTCCGTAATAGAACGCGTTCACTTTCGAATGATAGCCCGTATAGAGCGGACGTTCGCCCGTTTCATTCTTCACGAGCTTTTTGCAATAGATGTACTGAGCACCCTCGGTTGTAGAGGCTGTGGTTTGTATGGCATACAGCTTGCCAAGCTCCATTGCATCGGCGGCTTCTGCCGTAACCACGTAGTTATCGCCGGTCAAGGCCTTTATCGAGTCGGCAAATGCTTGGTTGCGCTTTTGCCAGTTATCATACTTTCCAGCCTCTTCACTTTCTTCGCAGGAAACAAAAACACCTGCCAGAAGCAACACGAAAGGCAAAAACAAAAGGGATGGTCTTTTCATTCGGTCAAAACTATTATGTATTAATATGTATTCATTCGTCTGTTTCTCTGTCGGGGCGGCGGATGATGCGTGCGGGCACGGCCTTTACGAAGCCTGAACCCGTGCAGTCCGTTGCCCGATACCTGTCTCGTGCGCAGCGCAAGCTCCGGTTTATTGCAGCGTCTTCAGCAAGGAGGTGATGCTTACACGGTCTGCGATGATATTGTTCAGTTCGGCGATGGCTACGCGTTCCTGCTGCATGGTGTCGCGGTTGCGCAGCGTCACGCAGTTGTCCTCCAATGTTTGGTGGTCTACGGTCACGCAGAACGGCGTTCCGATGGCATCCTGACGGCGATAGCGCTTGCCGATGCTGTCTTTCTCGTCATACTGGCAGTGGAAGTGGAACTTCAGGCTGTCGATGATTTCGCGTGCCTTTTCGGGCAGGCCGTCTTTCTTCACCAATGGCATCACGGCCAGCTTCACCGGCGCCAAGGCGGCGGGCAGCTTCAGCACTACGCGGCTCTCGCCGTTCTCCAGCTGCTCTTCGCAGTAGGAGGCCGACATGATGCTGAGGAACATGCGGTCTACACCGATACTGGTCTCGATGACGTAGGGCGTATAGCTTTCGTTCGTTTCGGGGTCGAAGTATTTGATGTTCTTGCCGGAGAACTTCTCGTGCTGCGAGAGGTCGAAGTCGGTGCGGCTGTGAATGCCTTCCACTTCCTTGAAGCCGAAAGGCATCAGGAATTCGATGTCGGTGGCGGCGTTGGCGTAGTGGGCCAGCTTCTCGTGGTCGTGATAGCGGTAGTGGTCGTCGCCGAAGCCCAGTGCTTTGTGCCACTTCAGGCGGGTCTCTTTCCATGTCTTGAACCAGTCCAGCTCGGTGCCCGGCTTCACAAAGAACTGCATCTCCATCTGTTCGAACTCGCGCATGCGGAAGATGAACTGACGGGCCACGATTTCATTGCGGAAGGCCTTGCCTATCTGCGCGATGCCGAAAGGAATCTTCATTCGTCCGGTTTTCTGCACGTTCAGGTAGTTGACGAAGATGCCCTGCGCCGTTTCGGGGCGGAGATATATCTTCATGGCGCCGTCGGCCGTTGAGCCCATCTCGGTGGAGAACATGAGGTTGAACTGGCGCACTTCCGTCCAGTTCTTCGTTCCGCTGATGGGGCACACGATTTCCTCGTCGAGGATAATCCGGCGAAGCTCGTTCAGGTCGGGACCGGCGTTCATGGCCTCGGAATAGCGTCGATGCAGGGCGTCGCGCTTGGACTGATGTTCCAGCACGCGGGCGTTGGTGCTGCGAAACTGTGCCTCGTCGAAAGCCTCGCCGAAGCGTTTGGCCGCCTTGGCCACTTCCTTGTTTATCTTATCGTCGTATTTGGCAATCTGGTCTTCTATCAGCACATCGGCACGATAGCGTTTCTTTGAGTCGCGGTTGTCTATCAAAGGGTCGTTGAACGCGTCCACATGCCCGCTGGCTTTCCATATAGTGGGGTGCATGAAGATGGCCGAGTCTATACCGACGATGTTTTCGTGCAGCAGCACCATGCTCTGCCACCAGTATTGTTTGATGTTGTTTTTCAGTTCCACACCCATCTGGCCGTAGTCGTACACGGCGCCCAATCCGTCGTAAATATCGCTGGAGGGGAATACGAAGCCATACTCTTTGCAGTGTGATACGAGTTTCTTAAAAACGTCTTCTTGTGCCATTTTCTGTTGTATCTTAATTGATTTTATTTCAAACTATTGTATAAAAAAGTGCCACAAAGATAGAGATTTATATCATAAGTAGGGCACGCCGGGCGTTAATTTCTGCTATATCCTTCGTCATCGCCGGAGGTTCGGGGCGCTCCGCCGTGTGAGCGGCCGTGGAGAAGACGCCGTGCCGCATCCGAATGGAATTTCAGCAACCGCCAAGCCTGTCAGCCCCCTGCCCGAGGGGCTTCTCGGACAGGTTTGTCAGAGGCTTGTGTCTGACGTGACAGACACTTGTGTTTGAGCCGTCAGACACTTGTGTCTGAGCCGTCAAAGACTTGTGTCTGTCACGCCGGGCACAAGCACCTGACAGAGCCTCCGCATGCCGCATCTTCCGCACGTCCCTCTCCTCCCCCCCCCGGAAAGCCTCTGCGAGAGGCGCTTCATGATAAAAGTCCGGCATAAATTCTCGTTTATCGAACAAATTTCGTATTTTTGCCTGCAACTGAAAATCAGCCATATCATTGAACAGACAATCCGCAGACGAATATGAGCGAAGAAAACGAAGCACAGAAAGACGATCTTGACAAGGAACTGCCGGCCGGAAAAGAAGAACACTCCGACTACAAACCTACCGACACGAAAGACGCCAACGTGAAACACCAGCTGAGCGGCATGTACCAGAACTGGTTTCTGGACTATGCCTCGTACGTGATACTGGAACGCGCCGTGCCCCACATCATGGACGGGTTGAAGCCCGTGCAACGGCGCATCCTGCACTCCATGCGCCGCATGGAAGACGGACGCTACAACAAGGTGGCAAACATCGTGGGACACACCATGCAGTTTCATCCGCACGGCGACGCTTCCATAGGCGATGCCTTGGTGCAACTGGGACAGAAGGACCTGCTTGTGGACTGCCAAGGGAACTGGGGCAACATCCTCACGGGCGACAGCGCCGCCGCACCGCGATACATCGAAGCCCGTCTCTCCAAATTTGCGCTCGACGTGGTGTTCAACCCCAAAACCACCGAATGGAAACTCTCTTACGACGGACGAAACAAAGAGCCGGTGACGCTGCCCGTGAAATTCCCCCTGCTGCTGGCACAAGGCGTAGAGGGCATTGCCGTGGGCCTGTCGTCCAAAATACTGCCGCACAACTTCAACGAACTGTGCGACGCCTCCATCAAGTATCTGCACAACGAATCCTTCAAGCTCTATCCCGACTTCCAGACGGGAGGTTCCATCGACGTGTCCAAATACAACGACGGCGAACGCGGAGGTGCCGTGCGTGTGCGCTCCAAGATAGAGAAGATTGACAACAAGACGCTTGCCATCAAGGAGATACCCTACGGGAAAACCGTGGCGGGAATATGCGACTCCATCGTAAAGGCAAGCGAAAAAGGGAAAATAAAAATCCGTAAGGTGGAAGACCTCACATCGGGCAATGTGGAGATTCTGGTGCACTTGGCGCCGGGCGTATCGTCCGACAAGACCATCGACGCACTCTATGCCTTTACCGACTGCGAAGTGAGCATCTCGCCCAACTGTTGCGTCATCGACGGGCAAAAGCCGCACTTCCTCACCGTGAGCGACGTGCTGCGCAAATCGGCCGACAACACGCTGGCCCTGCTGCGCCGGGAACTGGAGATACGCAAGAGCGAGATTCTGGAAAGCCTGCACTTCGCCTCGCTCGAAAAGGTCTTCATCGAAGAGCGCATCTACAAGGACAAGGAGTTCGAACAGGCCAAGAGCATGGATGCCGCCTGCGAACACATCGACGACCGCCTGACGCCCTACTACCCCACCTTCATCCGCGAAGTGACCAAAGACGACATCCTCCGCCTGATGGAAATCAAGATGGCACGCATCCTCAAGTTCAACTCCGATAAGGCCGAAGAGCTGATTGCCCGCATGAAAGCGGACATCGAGGAGATAGACCGCCACTTGGCAAACATCGTGGAATATACCGTGGACTGGTTCAGCATGCTGAAAGAGAAGTACGGCAAAGGCTTTGCCCGCCGCACGGAACTGCGCAACTTCGACACCATCGAGGCCACCAAGGTCATCGAGGCCAACGAAAAGCTTTACATCAACCGCGAAGAAGGTTTCATCGGAACCGGCCTGAAGAAGGACGAGTATCTGGCCAACTGCTCGCCCATCGACGATGTCATCATCTTCTTCCGCGACGGGAAGTACATCATCACGCCCGTAGCCGAGAAAAAGTTCGTGGGCAAGAACATACTCTATGCCGGCATATTCAAGAAGAACGACAAACGCACCATCTACAACGTGTGCTACCGCGACGGAAAAGAGGGAACCACCTACATCAAGCGTTTCGCCGTCACCGGCGTGGTGCGCGACCGCGAGTATGACGTGACGCAAGGCACGCCCGACTCCCGCATCACCTACTTCAGCGCCAACCCCAACGGCGAGGCGGAAGTAATCAAGGTGACGCTGAAGCCCAACCCTCGCATCCGCCGCATCATTTTCGAAGAAGACTTCAGCACCATCAACATCAAGGGACGTCAGGCCATGGGAAACATCCTGACCCGCAACCCGGTGCACAAGATAGCCTTGAAGCAACGCGGAGGCTCCACATTGGGCGGACGGCAGGTATGGTTCGACCAAGACGTGCTGCGCCTCAACTACGACGGACGCGGAGAGTATCTCGGAGAGTTCCAGAGCGACGACACAATCCTCGTGGTGCAGAACAACGGCGACTTCTACGTCACCAATTTCGACCTGAACAACCACTACGAGGACAACATACGCGTGCTTGAGAAGTACGACGCGAACAAGGTATGGACAGCCGTGCTCTACGATGCCGACCAACAGAATTATCCCTACATCAAGCGTTTCTGCCTCGAAGCCACGCCGCGCAAGCAGAACTACTTGGGCGAGAACAAGAACAACAGCCTCATACTGCTCACCGACGAATACTACCCACGGTTAGAGGTCATCTTCGGCGGGCACGACAACTTCCGCGAACCGATGGTGGTGGAAGCTGACGAGTTTATCGCCGTGAAAGGTTTCAAAGCCAAAGGCAAACGGTTGACCACCTACACGCTCGACACCATAAACGAACTGGAACCCACCCGTCGTCCCGAACCGCCGCAACAGCCGGAAAACCGGGAAGAGGAAGGCGAGCCGGAGATTCTGGACCCCGACCACGGGAAGAGCGAGGGAGACATACTGGACGAGATGACAGGGCAGATGCAACTGTTTTAGAGTGGTTGGCGATGAGTGACGAACGGTTAATATGGAAGGAAGAGTTATGAAGTTATACAGGATAATCGCCTTGGTGGGGCTGCTTTCGGGCGGCGGCACACTGCAAGCCCAAGATGCGGAGGCCGACTTCGTGCAGAAGCTGCGGACAGACTCCGCAGCCCGCAACCGCATCGTCACCCGTGCCACGATGTATGGCATCGGCTCCGCCAATGTGTTTGACACTTATCTGTCGCCGCAGGAGTACAAAGGCATTGACTTTCGCGTCTCCCGCGAAAGCATGCGGATGACACGGCTGATGAACGGCAATGTCTCGCAACAGACCTTCTTTCAGGCCGACTTGGGATATACGCACAACAGGGCGGAGAACAACAACGCCCTCTCCGCGCTGGCCAACTGGAACTACGGCCTGCACTACAACTTTCCCATCACAAGCAACTTCAAGCTGCTGGCCGGAGGCGTGGCCGACCTCAACGGGGGCTTCGTCTACAACCTGCGCAACGGCAACAACCCCGCCCAAGCACGCGCCTACATCAACCTCGCCGCATCGGGCATGGCCGTGTGGAAGCTACGCGTGGCAAACCGCCCCGTCACGCTGCGCTATCAGGTGAACCTCCCGCTGGCAGGCGTGATGTTCATGCCCAACTACGGGCAGTCGTACTACGAGATATTCACGCTGGGGCATCGGGACGGAGTGGTGAACTTCACCTCGCTGCACAACCAGCCGTCCATGAGGCAGATGCTCACCGCCGACTTCACGGTGGGAGGACGTGCCGGCATACGCCTTGCCTATCTGTGGGACGCGCAACAGTCCAACGTCAACGGGATAAAGACGCACACCTACTCGCACGTATTCATGGCGGGCTTCGTGAAGGAATTTTATCTGTTTCCCAACAAAAGAAGATGAGAAAGTCAAGAAACAAGAAGACGGTAAGAACGATGTGTATGGAAAAGAAATATCTTTTGAGCATTTGGGTCATTCTGCTCGGCCTGTCATCCCTGCTGCACGGATGTATCCGCGAAGAGGAATCCGGCAACACCCCGCAAGGCAATTTCGAGGCCCTGTGGAAAATCATCGACGAGCGCTACTGCTTCTTCGACTACAAGCAGATAGACTGGAACGACATCCGCGACAAGTATCAGGCGCTCATCACGCCGAACATGGGCAACGAGGCTCTGTTCGAGGTGTTGGGCAACATGCTTGCCGAACTGAAAGACGGGCACGTCAACCTCTACTCCTCCCACAACATGGCACGCTATTGGGACTGGTATCTGGATTATCCCCGCAACTTCAACGAGGCCATCATCGAGAAGTATCTGGGCAGAGACTACCGCATCGCCGGCGGCGCCAAGTACACCATTCTGGAAGACAACATCGGCTACATCTACTACGGCAGCTTCTCCAACGCCATCGGCAACGGCAATCTGAACGAGATACTCTCCTACCTCTCCGTGTGCAACGGCCTGATTATAGACGTGCGCAACAACGGCGGCGGCAACCTGACAAACGCCACCCGCATGGCCCAACGCTTCACCAACGAAAAGGTGCTGACGGGCTATATCCTGCACAAGACCGGCAAAGGGCATAGCGACTTCTCCGAACCCACCCCCGTCTATATAGAGCCTTCGAACAACATCCGCTGGCAGAAGAAAGTGGCTCTGCTCACCAATCGCCATTGTTACAGCGCCACCAACGATTTCGTCAACTCCATGCGCTACTTCCCCAACGTCACGCTGATAGGCGACAAGACCGGCGGAGGCTCGGGTCTGCCCTTCTCGTCCGAGCTGCCCAACGGGTGGGGAGTGCGCTTCTCGGCCAGTCCGCACCTCGACGCAGACAAGCGGCAGATAGAGTTCGGCATCGACCCGGACAGAAAGGTGGACATGAGCAAGGAAGACGAGGCCAACGGAACAGACACAATCATCGAGGAAGCCCGAAAGATATTAAAATAACCGGAGTTCGGGACAGGCAGTTGCTTCAGCCAAAGACGAGGGGCGGCATCCGGTCGGGCGGACATTTCCCGCATGCACCGGCTCACAGCGAGACCGGGCGGAAGAGAAGAGAGCCTTTCAGGCAGACAGCCCCCACCCTGTTTCGACGGCTGCCATCCTTTGACGTGTCAGACACAAGTGTCCAAGCCGACAGACACAAGTGTTTTGCACGTCAGACACAAGTGTTTTAGCCGTCAGACACAAGCGTCTGACAAAACAGAGGTAAACGCCTGATAATAAACAACCCTCCACCTTAAAACACAAGTCCAAGGATGAGGCTCCCGACCTGCTTCTTATCCCGAACCCGGACAAAACAAGAAGTTACGACGACTTTATAGCCTCCATAATTTGCAAAAATCAAAAATCTTTCTACCTTTGCATCCACAAAAAAAACAAACCTGCGGGTGTGGCGTAATTGGTAGCCGCGCCAGACTTAGGATCTGGTGCTGTAAGGCGTGTAGGTTCGAGTCCTATCACCCGCACTATTTATAAGAAGAACAATCAAACAAAACAAAACCGAAAGGAGGGTGTCGTGAGACAGCCTCCTTTCATCTTTTTATCTTTCCGCATATCCCGTTGCGACGGAACGCTTTCGCAAAAGTCAGGAAACCGGACGGGCAAGCCCTTTCTTCATCAGTCCCCCCATTATATGCCCGGCAGGCATTAACCCGCATCCGGGCAATAGCATTATTGCCGCCTTTATTCAAAATACAAATTCCTATACCAGACGTACACACTTAGAAAGCAAGTGATGATAATAAAAGGAAGGGTTATCAAATATGCCGTAACAAGATCCGTATGGAAAAAATATATACCGATAGTTGCCGGAAGCCAAGCCGAAAGCGCTCCGAAATACGCCCCCTTGCGGAACGAATAAGGATTCTTTTTCGGATGAATACCACGCCCACACCCATTGCAAAGAACAGAATGTTCCTTTCCTTTATTCAGATATGACAAGCATTGGCGTAAAGTCAGTTTTTTCCCACAATAAGGGCACTCACAGCTATTTGGCATACGCTCATGACGTTACAATTAAGTCAATATATAAGTCAATCCCTACAAATACAGTGATTCTTTCTAAACAACGTAAGTCGGATAAACTATAAGTAGCTGTAAAAGCGGAGATAGGCAAAGACCATCACGGCTTTACAGTACCTATTTATAACAAATACGGACAACAATCCCTATAATCACCAAGGACAAATTTACTGAAAAATCCGTATGGCAAAGAATTTCGCAAGTTTTTTGATACGATAAATGCCCTGTGTGGCTTTTATTGAAATATATTTTTCTGCCTTTTCGGTGCGGGGTCTTCCTCCAGCCGCTTCTTCCGCCGCGGTGCCCGACCAATGGTCCGGAATCAGGGAACAACTTGCTTACAGAAAGTAAAAAAGGAGCAGGATGCAGATGTTCACGGCTATGACACAACCGAAACCCCTCAATATCCACAGGCGCAAAGGGTTCTGCCGGCCGGCGAAGAAGAGGGCGTAGCACATGTTCACCGCAATGTTGCTGACAATGGCCTGCATGCTGCAAGCCGCAACGACCGTCACCGCCACACTGCCCGTGCCCTGAAGCAGGTTCAGGATGAAGGGGGTGATGTCGCTGAAACCGGAGATGAAAGAGAGCAGGTTCAATCCGCCCGTGCCGGCATACAGCAGCGTGTAATGGGTCAGGATGGTGAACACGACAAACAGCATGGCGAAGATGAGTGCCACCTTGAACTCCAACGGATTGCTGCCGTCTTCTTCCTCGCCTGCATGGTCGCCGTTATCCGCCGGTTTGCGCCGGGAGTGCAGATACCATGCCGTGCCCGCCGCCACAGCCGACATCATCAGCAGGTAGGGATAGATGGCCATCAGCGCATCGCGGCTGAAGATGCCTGTCAGTATCAGGAAGCGCAGGAACATCATGCTCACTGCCAGCAACATGGCAGCCGCATATTCCGGGGCATCCTGAGCGGAGGCCCTGCGGCTTTTGCGTGCCAGCACGGAGATGGTGGCCGTGCTGCTGTACAGCCCTCCCACGATGCCCGAAACCAGCACGCCCGATTCGTGGAAGACGTAACGCTTGAGCAGATACGAGAGGTAGGAGATGCCCGATACGACGACCGTGGCCAGCCAGATGGTGTAAGGCGTCAGGTCGATGCCGGGGATGAGGTTGTCGTCGGGCAGCATGGGCAGGATGATGCCGCTGATGGCAAGGAACTTGGCAAGCGTTATCATCTCGTCGTTCTTCATGCGCTGCGCCAGCTCCGTAAAGGTGTGCTTCAGCTCGGTGAAGAGCAGCACCGTGACGACGACCATGACGTAGAACCATGACGGCTGCGTGGCCACAATAGGTGCTATGCAGTAGGTGATGAGCGCAATGACGATGGTGGTTACGCCGAACACATGGAACTGCGCCTGTTTCACGTAGTAGTTCAGCCCGAGCAGCAAGCCCAGAACGGCACCGCCACCCATGAAGAGGCGATACTCCACAGGGTCGAGGATGTAGAGCAGGTAGCCCAGAATGCCGATGAAGGTAAACGTGCGGTCGGTGCCGAAGAGCGTGGTCTCGCCTTCGCGCTTCAGGCTGATTTTACGCTGCGAAAGCCCGATGAGCAGAGAAAACAGGGTGACCAGAACAAAGGAGACCAGTTCTCTTGGCAAGTACTCGTAAAGTTTCTCCATGATTGCGTAAGGATTAAAGTGAGTCGTCGGTTTGCGGCCACGTGCCGAAAGGCTGCTTCATCAGTTGCGAGTTATAATAACGGACATCTCCCGTCACCTCCCGGCCGAGGAAAGCGGGCTTCACGAACACTTCGTCGGCCGAGGAAAGCTCCACTTCGGCCAAGGTAAGTCCGGCATTCTCGCCTCGAAACTCGTCCACCTCGAAGATGTGGCAGCCGCTGCGCACCAAATAGCGCGTCTTGTCGATGACACCCGATTCGCACAGCCGCATCAACTCTTCGGCCTCTTCAAGCGGAAGTTCCCTCTCCCATTCGTAGCGTGCGGTTCCCGACGCATCGGACGGCCCTTTGATGGTGAGATAGCCTTTGCCGTCGCGAATGCGCACCCTCACCGTCCGCCCGCGCGCGCTGCTGATGTAGCCTTGCACGATGCGACTCTGTGCGTGGGCTTGCGACTTATACTCGCCCGTCACAAGGAATTTCCGTTCTATCTCCTGCGGCATGCCCGTCTTTTCCAATTTGTCATCAGCCCCAGTAAGAGTAGCCCACAAACATGGCTATAACCAAAACGATGGCTACGATGCCGATGACAATCATCACTTTCCTGGCTTGTTGCTCTTCTTTCAGGCTGTGCATTGCCTTCTTCTTACTTTTTCCCATGGCGTTTTTGCTGTTTAAAGTCCAACGATGAACAAAGTAAGAGGAAATTCGGGAAGTTTCCAAACGAAAAAGAGAAAAATGTTCAACCATCGTCCCGTCTCCCTCTCGGCTCCGCTCCCGGACGGCCGGGCTTTGCCGTGACAGACACAGGCGTCCGGCAAGACAGAGGCTTGTGTCCGACATGTAAAAGACTTGTGTCTGAGGCGTAAAAGGCTTGTGTCTGACGTGTAAAAGACTTGTGTCTGACGTGTAAAAGACTTGTGTCTGAGACGTAAAACACAAGCCTCCAACACGACAAGCACCCGTGTCCGGCACTCCCCCGGCGCCGTCTCCCCCTCCCCGCCCGACAAAGGCATGTCTGAAGAATCTTCATCGCGCCGGCACCCGAAAGAACACCCGGCGGAACAACATCGCGAGAGAAGCGGCCGACACAGGGAGAACCCGTCCGTTAAATGTTACATTTATCGCCAAAAATGCAACATTTAAGCTCAAAAATGCAGGATTTACGTACCAAAAGCCCGTTGAAGCGGCATTCGGTACACAAAGCAAAGCAAAGCATAGCATATAAAAGCATACCTCCTCCTTTAATGGTTCCTCCGAAACCGGAGGAAACCCGAAGGGAGCGGACGTGCCGTCCGCAGAGGAGAGGCATGTCGCAGGAAGAACGGCAGCAGCCATCCCCGAGAGGCAATCGCGGCAGCCGCCCGCATCCCGCCCCGCATCGGGGAGGATGCCGAAGCGCCGGAAAGAAAAAAGAGAGAGAAAAAGTTGTATTTTCATACAACTACTGCTATCTTTGCACCATGAGGAAGATTATCGCATACAAAGGGTATTTTAACGACTTCTTGCAGCAACTGTCGGCACAAGAGCAAAAAAAGCTGTTGCGAGCCTTGGACATGCTGCTGACGGAAGACAAAATACCCCGCCATTACATAAAGTACATCCGGGACGGGATATACGAACTACGGGTGAACTACGGGCATTCCGAATTCCGGATTTTCTTCATATACGACGGGAATACGATTGTGGTATTGTTGAACTGTCTCAAGAAGAAAACACAAAAACTGCCCAATGATGAAATTAACAAAGCTATCAAACTAAAGCATGAATATCATGAAAGCAAAGGAAACAAGTAAGGATATCTACGATGTCAGCGCATTGCTTGATGAGGTATTGGGCAAGGAGGGGAGTGCAGAAAGAGAGAAAAACAGAGAAAAGGCTTGGGAAGAATACAACGCCCAAATCCTGCTGGATGCCCGCAAGAACGCGAAGCTGACGCAAGAAGAACTCGCCAAGCGCATCGGGGCGGACAAAGGCTACATATCGAGAATCGAAAGAGGGCTGACCATCCCCACCGTCTCCACGCTCTACCGCATCGCGGCGGCAATGGGGCTCACGGTGGAACTGCGCCCCATGTAGTCCCCCCTCACCGCCGCCTCTACTCGCCGCTTCCGGCAAACTCCATGAGGTATGCCTTGATGAAGCCGTCTATCTTTCCGTCCATCACCCCGTTCACGTCGCTGGTCTGGAAGTTGGTGCGATGGTCTTTCACGCGGCGGTCGTCGAACACGTAGCTGCGTATCTGCGAGCCCCATTCGATTTTCTTCTTGCCGGCTTCCACCTTGGCCTGCTCGGCCATGCGGTGCTGAAGTTCCTTGTCGTACAGGATGGAGCGCAACTGGCGCAGGGCATTCTCGCGGTTCTTGGGCTGGTCGCGCGTTTCGGTGTTTTCAATCAGGATTTCTTCTTCCTCGCCCGTATAAGGGTCTTTGAACTGATAGCGCAGACGCACGCCGGACTCCACCTTGTTCACGTTCTGCCCGCCTGCCCCGCTGGAACGGAAGGTATCCCACGAGATGTTGGCCACGTTGATGTTCACCTCGATGGTGTCGTCCACCAACGGAGTGACGAACACCGAGGCAAAAGAAGTCATGCGCTTGCCCTGTGCGTTGTAGGGAGAGACGCGCACCAAGCGGTGCACCCCGTTTTCGCCCTTCAGGTAACCGTAGGCATAATCGCCGGCAATCTCGATGGTACAAGTCTTGATGCCCGCCTCGTCGCCCTCCTGCAAGTTGGCAATGGTGGCCTTATAGCCGTTGGTCTCGGCATAGCGCAGGTACATGCGCATCAGCATGTTGGCCCAGTCTTGGCTTTCCGTGCCGCCCGCACCGGAGTTTATCTTCAGCACGCAGTCCATCTGGTCGGCCTCTTCGCGAAGCATGTTCTTGAGTTCAAGCTCCTCTACGGCAACGGATGCTTTGGCATAGGCCTCGTCCACCTCTTCCTCGCTCACCAGCTCGTCCTTGTAGAAATCGTAGGCCAGCTGCACCTCTTCCGTCAGCGTCTTCACCTCGTTGTAGCCCGAAATCCATTGTTGCAAGCCCTTCACCTTCTTCATCTGCGCTTCGGCGGCCTTCTGGTCGTCCCAGAATCCGGGGGCTTGCGTGCGGAGTTGCTCCTCCTCTACTTGTATTTTTTTCCCTTCGATGTCCAGATAGCGGTTCAACGCATCGGTACGTTCTTTGATATCTTTCAGTTGTTCTGCGGTAATCATACGCTTGTTCCTTTTCAGTTTTCAAGGCGGCAAAGGTAGGAAAAAAACACAATTACCCCAAAAAGCAAGCCTCTGAAATAGTTGAAGCAGTGAAACATAGCCCGTTTTTCAAAATAATAACCTGCTACATGCACCACCTTTGGATAAAAATACATACTTTTGTATTTGTCAACCTAATAACTTTATTTATGAGCAAACTATTCCGCTTGGCGTGCCTGCTGCTTTTCATTCTGGCAACAGCAAGCATGCGTGGCGCCGGTCCCAAGGACTATCGCTACACCACCGTGCCCAACGACCCGTTGAAAGCACGTATCTACACCTTAGACAACGGCCTGAAGGTCTACATGACAGTGAACAAAGAGAAACCGCGCATACAGACGTTCATCGCCGTGCGTGTGGGCGGAAAGAACGACCCCGCCGAAACCACCGGACTGGCACACTATTTCGAGCACCTGATGTTTAAAGGCACCAAGCGCTTCGGCACGCAAAACTACGAAGCCGAGAAGCCCCTGCTCGACCAGATAGAACAGCAATTCGAAATCTACCGCAAAACCACGGACAGCGTTGCCCGCAAAAACATCTACCACGTCATCGACAGCCTTTCCTACGAGGCATCCAAACTGTCCATCCCCAACGAGTACGACAAGCTGATGGCCGCCATAGGCGCCAACGGAACGAATGCCTACACCAGCTTCGACGTGACGTGCTACATCGAAGACATACCCTCCAACCAAGTGGAGAACTGGGCAAAGATACAGGCCGACCGCTTCGAGAACAACGTGATTCGCGGTTTCCACACCGAGCTGGAGACAGTGTACGAGGAGAAGAACATGTCGCTCACCCGAGACCCGCGCAAGGTGTACGAAGCCACCCTGTCGGCTCTATTCCCCCACCACCCCTACGGCACGCAGACCGTACTCGGCACACAGGAGCATCTGAAGAATCCCTCCATCACCAACATCAAAAACTATTACAAGGTGTGGTATGTGCCCAACAACATGGCCATCTGCCTCAGCGGCGACTTCGACCCCGACAGCATGATTGCCACCGTAGACAAATACTTCGGCTCGCTGAAGCCCAATCCCAACCTGCCCAAACTGAACTTGGCGAAAGAAGAGCCTATCGCCGCCCCGATCGTGCGCGAAGTGTTCGGCACGGACGCCGAAAGCGTGGCACTGGCATGGCGGTTCCCCGGAGCGGCCAGCAAAGAGGCCGAAACACTGGAGGTGGTATCGCAAATCCTCTACAACGGACAAGCCGGACTGATTGACCTCGACCTGACCCAACAACAGAAGACATTGGGCGCTTACTGCTATCCGATGACCATGTCGGACTATTCCGCACTGATGATGCAGGGACGTCCCAAACAGGGCCAGACACTGGACGAGGTGAAAGACCTGCTGCTGGGCGAAATCAGGAAACTGCGCAACGGCGACTTCGACGAAAAAATACTGGAAGCCAACATCAACAACTTCAAGCTGAGCCAGCTGCACAAATTGGAGAGCAACAACGCACGCGCCGACTGGTTCGTACAGTCGTTCGTCAACGGCAGCGACTGGGCCGACGAGGTGAATAGGCTGAACCGCATCTCACGGCTGACCAAAGCCGACATCGTGGCTTTCGCCAACCGGCACCTGAAAGACACGAACTACGCCATTATCTACAAACGTCAGGGAAAAGACCCGAACGAGAAGAAGATTGCGAAACCCGCCATCACCCCCATCTTCATGAACCGCGACGCCATCAGCCCGTTCCTGAAAGAGGTACAGGAAAGCCAAGTCACTCCCATCGAACCGGTATTCCTTGATTACAACAAAGACTTGTCGCAACTGAAAACCCGGAACGGCATCCCCGTGCTATACAAGCAGAACACCGACAACGACATCTTCGGGCTTACCTATCTTTTCGACATGGGCAACAACCACGACAAGGCGCTGGGCACGGCAGCACAGTATCTGGAATATCTGGGCACGTCGGACATGACTCCCGAACAGGTGAAAAGCGAGTTCTACCGCATGGCTTGCAGCTTCAGCGTATTTCCCAGCAGCGAACGCACGTATGTGGAGCTTTCGGGCTTGAACGAGAACATGCCGGCCGCCATCGCCCTCTTCGAGAAACTGCTGGCCGACGCGCAAGTCAACAAGGAGGCTTACGCCAACCTCGTGCAAGACATACTGAAGAAGCGCAAAGACGCCAAGCTGAACCAGGCGCAGAACCTTTCGCGCTTGTTGAACTACCTCAGCTACGGCCCGAAAAACGCCGCGACCAACCTCTTGAGCGAAGCCGAACTGACCGGCATGAACCCGCAAGAGCTGGTAGACCGCATCCACGGCCTGAACGGCTTCAAGCACCGCATTCTGTACTACGGCCCCAGCAGCAAGAAAGACCTGCTTGCCCTCCTTGCCAAAGAGCATAAGACTCCGGCCAAGCTGAAAGACATCCCCACGGGCAAAGACTTCAAAGAACAGCTGACGCCGCAGACCATGTTCTACATCGCCCCCTACGAGGCAAAACAGATTTACATGACGCAGATATCCAACCGGGGAGAGAAGTTCGATGCCTCCATCGAGCCGGCACGCCAGTTCTACAACCAGTATTTCGGGGGCGGCATGAACTCCATCGTGTTCCAAGAAATGCGCGAAAGCCGCGGGTTGGCCTATTCCGCATGGGCGACTCTCGCAAAACCGTCTTACCTGAAAGACAATTACCGCATTGTAACCCAAATAGCCACGCAGAACGACAAGATGCTGGATGCCATCAAGACATTCAACGACATCATCGAAAACATGCCACAATCGGAAACCGCCTTCAAGCTGGCGAAAGAGAGCATGACGGCACGCCTGCGCACAGAACGCATCACGAAGATGAACGTCATCTGGTCGTTTATCAGCGCCCGATATCTGAATCAGAATGTCGACTCGCGCATCAAATTGTACAACGACATTCAGGGCATGACGCTGAAAGACGTTGTCGACTTCCAAAACAAGCGGATAAAAGGCCGCACGTACACCTACGGCATCCTCGGAGACAAGAAAGAACTCGATATCGAGGCCTTGAAGAAAATCGCCCCGGTGGTTGAACTGACACAGGAAGAAATCTTCGGATACTAAAAAGAACGAACAGCCTTTCGGGGGCGGCACTACGGGTTGCCCGAAAGGCTGTTCATACATTGCTTGGACGCGGATGACGCGGATTTTAAATCAGGCGCGGACTACGCGGAGAAACACGGATGACGGGGTTTTACCTAATCCGTGTAATCCGCTTGGTCCGCGCCTGATACGTCTGTACATCCCGCGTTTTCCCTGTCCGGAAGAAAGGAAATCCGCCGGGAGCGGGACAGACGGTTGCTTTTGCCGAAGATGAGGGGCGGCGTCCTGCCGGGCGGGTATCTCCTGAACGCAGCGGTTTACGGCGGACGGAAGGAAGGGAAGAGAGCCTTTCAGGCCGGCTGCCCTCGCCCTGCCTGACGGCTGCAAGACTTTGCCGTGAAAGAGGCAAGTGTCCAAGCCGACAGACACAAGTGTTTGACGTGACAGACACAAGTGTTTTACACGTCAGACACAAGTGTCTGAGCCGTCAGAGGCAAGTGTCTGACAGGTAAATATTAAACACCTGAAAACCAATATGTTTTGACTTTAAGAGACAAGACTCCGGGTGAGGTTGCCGCCCGGCTTCTTATCCCGAACCCGGGCAAATCGGCGCAACCCGTGTCTGAAGGATTCTTTCGCTACTCCTCGTACATCTTGTCTATCAGCTCCTTATAGTTCGTCGCCACGACAAGACGTTTCAGCTTCAGCGTGTTCGTCAGCTCGCCGCGCTCCATGCTGAAAGGTTCGGGCAGGAGGGTGAAGCGTTTCACCTGTTCGTAATGGGCAAACTGCTGTTGCAGCGTGTCGATGCGGGCACGGAACAAGGCCTGTATCTTGGGATGCCGCAACAACTCTTCCATGCCGCCATAGGCAATGCCTTTCTCTTCGGCATATTCCTTGACGAAACCATATACAGGGACTATCAGGGCAGAGACGAATTTCCGTCCATCGGCAATGACGGCAATCTGGTCGATGTAGCGGTCGATGCCCAGCTTGGTCTCCAACGCCTGCGGGCAGATATACTTCCCGTTGGACGTCTTGAACAGGTCTTTGATGCGCTCTGTCAGATAGAGATGGTTGTCTTTCAGATAGCCGGCATCGCCCGTATGGAACCATCCGTCTTCGTCGATGGCGGCCGCAGTGGCCACCGGCTTATTGTAATAGCCGGTCGTAATGGTCTTTCCACGCAGAAGTATCTCGTTGTTCTCGCCGATTTTCACCTCCACATCGGGCATCAGCGTACCCACGGAGCCTATCTCGTAGCCTTCGTTCAGGAAGCACGACACGGTGGCCGTCGACTCCGTCAGCCCGTAGCCCACCACCATGTTGATGCCCACCGCATGCACAAACTCGCATATCTCATCGGGCACGGCAGCACCCGCCGTGGGGAAGAAGTTGCCGTTCTCTATGCCGATGGTCTTCTTCAGCAGGGCATAGACGGTCTTCTCGTAAAACTTATACTTCAGGTGCAGCATCATCGGAGGAGTCTTTCCACGGCGCAGATAGTCGATGTTGTGCGCCTTGCCCACCTTGATGGCATCCAGCATCATCGCCTTGCGGAGGCCGGTTTCTTGGGCTATCTTCTCCTGCACGCCTGCATAGACTTTCTCCCAGAAACGGGGCACGCTGCACATGAGCGTGGGGCGTATCTCCTTGATGGTGGTCTGAATGTCCTGCGGACGCAGGTTGATGCAGACCTGCACACCGCGATGGATGCAAAGATACGTCCACGCCTTTTCGAACACATGCGTCAACGGGAGGAAGTTCATCGAAACGTCCTTGTCGGTCATAAAAGGCAGGCGGATGTCGTGGATGCGGCGCGCCTCGGTGTAGTTGAAATGGTGGAGCATGACACCCTTGGGCTCGCCCGTGGTGCCGGAGGTATAAAGGATATTGGCAAGGTCGTCGTCCGAAGCCGCGGCAGTGCGCTCTTCCACAAGGTCTTCATACGCCGTCTCTTTACCCCACTCCAGAAACTCGTCGAAATAGACGGAAGTGGTGTCGCGCGGGTCGCGCACCACGGCACGGTCGAAGATGATGAGCCGTTGCAAAGAAGGGCAGAAGCCGAACACGCCGAAAGCGGCGTCATACTGAAACTGCTCGCCCACGAACACGTAGCGTATCTTTGCATCGTTGATGATATATTGCGCCTGTGCCGGCGAACTGGTGGCATACAAGGGAATGGTCACCGCCCGGTTGGCGAAAGCCCCGAAATCGGTATAAAGGCATTCGGGTTTGTTCTGCGAGAAGACACCCACATTCTCTTGGGGCTCTATCCCCAAGGCAGCCATGGCACGGGCAGTGCGATGCACGGTTTGCGAAAACTCACTCCAAGAAACCGAAATCCATTGCGCCGTCTCATAGTCTCTGTATCTCAGGGCCGTTTTGTCCCCATACTTCTCTGCCCGGCAATGCACCAAGACAGATAAATGCTGATAAGTCATAAGCCTGTTAATTGATAAATACGCCGCAAAGGTAGTAGTTTCATCTGAAACCATCTTCCTTTTTCGGGATTTATACGTAAATTTGCGCCCATAACAGAACAGACCATAACCCCACAGCATCATGAACCACGATATACCCGGCCTGACATCAGAAGCCATCGGACTGCTGAAATCGCTCATCAGCATCCCCTCCATAAGCCGCGACGAAGAGAAGGCCGCCGACTTCCTGCAAAACCACATCGAGATGCAAGGCATGGCAACGGGCAGGAAAGGCAACAACGTATGGTGTCTCAGCCCGATGTTCGACCTGAAAAAGCCTACCATCCTGCTGAACTCCCACATAGATACGGTGAAGCCCGTGAACGGATGGAGAAAAGACCCGTTCGCCCCGACGCAGGAAAGCAACGGAAAGCTGTACGGATTGGGCAGCAACGATGCCGGCGCAAGCGTAGTCAGCCTGCTGCAAGTGTTCCTGCAACTGTGCCGCACCACGCAAGCCTACAACCTGATATATCTTGCCTCGTGCGAAGAAGAAGTGTCGGGCAAGGATGGCATAGAGAGCGTCTTGCCGGAACTGCCTCCCATCCGGTTTGCCATTGTGGGCGAGCCTACCGGGATGCAACCCGCCGTGGCCGAGAAAGGGCTGATGGTGCTGGATGTAACGGCAACCGGCAAGTCGGGACACGCCGCACGCAACGAAGGAGACAATGCCATCTACAAGGCGCTGAACGACATCGCTTGGTTCCGCGATTACCGCTTCCCGAAAGAATCTCCCCTGTTGGGCCCGGTAAAGATGAGCGTGACCATGATAAATGCCGGAACACAGCACAACGTCGTCCCCGACCGCTGCACGTTCACAGTGGACATACGCAGCAACGAATGCTACAACAACAGCGAACTCTTCGACGAGATACAGAAACATATCACCTGCGAGGCCAAGGCCCGCTCCCTCCGGTTGGGTTCGTCGCACGTACCGCTCAATCATCCCGTCGTACAGAAAGCCATTGCCATGGGGCGCACGCCTTTCGGCTCGCCTACGCTTTCCGACCAAGCCCTGATGCCGTTCCCCTCCATGAAGATGGGACCCGGCAAGAGCGCACGCTCTCACACGGCCGACGAGTTTGTCTTCATCAAAGAGATTGAAGAGGCCATCGCATTGTATCTGGAACTGCTGGACGGGATAAGAATGTAAGCCCTCCTCCCCCCCTATCTGTTGAGCCACGGTTCGGGGTTCAGCTTCTCCTTCTCCTTTCTTAACTGGAAGTGAAGCACCGTGCGTCCGCCATCAGCCCCGTCGGAAAAGATTTCGCCGAGCGTCTGCTTGGTTGTGACGTTGTCGCCCTGCTTCACCGAGGCGGAAGAGAGGTTGCAATATACGGAAATGTAGTTGCCGTGGCGGATAAGGATGTTGAACAGTCCGTTCAACCGGAATACTGCCGCCACCTTGCCGTCGAAGATGGCACGAGCCTGAGCACCCGGCCTGCCTTGAATATCGATGCCTTTATTGTCGAGTTTGACGTTGCGCAACCCCTCTACGGCATACTGCCCGTAGTGGCTGACGATGATATAAGCACCGGTGAGGGGCATCGGCAGTTTTCCCCGATTATTGGCAAAGTTGCCTGAAAGCTCGCGGTCGGCCTTGCTCATCGAATAAGTCTCCAAAGGAGTGGCCTTAGGCTTCGAGGACGTGGAAGAAGCGGCACTCTTCTCACTCTTTCCACCTTTCTCATCGGCCTTTTTGCGTGCGGCGGCCTCGCGTCGCGCCTCTTCCTCGGCACGCTTACGGGCTTTCTCTATCTCTTCGGCTATCAACCGGTCGATACGGGCATTGAGGCGGTCGGCCTCGCGGCGTTTCTTACCGATTTCATCTTGCAAGCCCCGTTGCTTCTTCCGCAGATTGGCAACCAGCGTCTTTTTCTCTTTCTCTTGCACCTCCAAGCGGGCTTTCTCCGCCTCACGCTCCTTCAACAAGCCTTCTTTGGCGGCCTTCACTTGCCGGAGTTCCGCCTGCTTGCGGTTCACCTGCTCCTGCTTTTTCAATATCTCTTCGCCTTGCAGGCGCTGATAGGTGGCATATTCGCGCACATAGCGCATGCGACGGTAGGTTTGGGCCAACGTCCGGGCAGAAAAGATAAACATCAGCTTCTCCTCGATGGAACGGTTCTTATACAGATATTGGACAGACGATTCGTACTTCTGCTTTTTGTCCTTCAAATCGTTTTGCAGGCGCACAAGCTGACGCCCCAACACGCCCAACTCGCGCTCTATCGCCTCAACATCGTTGTTGATGGCAAGGATATAACGTTTCCGTTCTTCTATCTGTCCGGTCAGTGCGGCAAGTCCGCTCAACTGGCTGCCCACATCCTTACGCGTATTGACCAACAGCGTCTCCGACTCTGCAATCTGCTTCTGCAAAGCCCCGCGCCTGTTTTCCAACTCCTTAATCAGCTTGTTGGACTGGGCGAGAAGCGGAATAGCCAGACAGAAACAACTTATAAGAATAGAAAAGAAACGTTTCATGCACATGACATATGTTGATTAAAGGTTCATCAGCATCTCCAACAACTCCTCCCATGCCACCTCTCTGTATTTTTGCGAGAGTTGAGTGGGAGACATCGTGAATCCCTTGTTAGAGAAGTCGGAAAAGACAAGTTTCCCTTTTGCCAGAGAGGGAATGCCCAGTTCTTTGCCGGTCAATGTTTTTTTGCCATCGGGTTTGGAAGCGGCATAGAGCAGTTTCTCCAACCGGGCGAAGTCCGCTTTCTTGGGCAATATGCGCTTCAGTTCCTTACGGGTGGCCTGCACGTAGCGTTTTCCCATACGGTCTACCAGCAGGATGTCGTCCGGTGTGACTTCCATGCGTGCCACTTCCGTGCGCAGGATGGGCATAAGGAAAGAGAGTTGCATGCGCTCGCCCTCTTTCAGTTTCATGGTTCCGTTCACCGTGAGCACCGCATCCTTATGAGGAACGGTCAGTTGCACTTTGGAAGAAAGGTATCCGGTATTCTCAACGCCCATGTGAGCCATGCGCGACGTCTTGCACCCGGCAAGGGCCACGGCCAGCAGAAGCAAAGGCAACATGCGGAGTGCCTTCGACACTGTTTTATTGAGCTGGTTTGTTTTCATCGGCTATGTATTTCTTTTTCTGGATTTTCTGTTTCAGCGTATCGGAACGGTTGCCCTTCTCCCAAGCTTGTTTCCAATACTTCAACGCTCCTTCCACGTCGCCGGTCATGTAGTAGATGTCGCCGCAATGCTCTATCACCACGCTGCTGTTTCCGGCATCGTTTTTCATGGCTTCGTCCATGTAGAGGCGCGCTTCGGCATAATTTCCCTTCACAAACAATATCCATGCGTAGGTGTCGAGGTAAGTGGGGTTATTCGGCTCGGCCTTCACGGTCTTGTAGCTCATCTCTTCCGCCTTGTCCAGATCACGCCGCTCCAAAGAGAGGTAGTAGGCATAATTGTTCAGCGTACCGATGTTCGACGGATTGTAGACCAAAGACGAGTCGTAGGCGGCATAGGCATCGAGGTTGCGGTTCTTGGTGTGGTAGATGTCGCCCATAATGGCATAGAAGTTCGACACCATTTCCTTATTGCTCCCGTCGGTGACACGAGTCAGGGCTTTGAGGCAGACGTTCAGGGCATCGTCTGTCCGTTCCTCCTGATTGTATGCAATGGCCAAATAGAAATAAAACTCCAGCATATCGGGATTCGACTCCACTCCGGCTTCGCACAAAGCCATCAATTCCTTGTTGTCTTCCTTGCGCACGGCCTCGCCCACCAGCATCATGCGTGCCGCCGTGTTGGTAGGGTCGATGACCAGCACCTGCCTCAGCACCGGCCACGTCTGCCCGTTCATCTTTTTGGAAAGAAGATATTGGGCATAGAGCATCGGCAGGTTGGCATCGTCGGGGTCTTGCTCCATGATACGGTCGAAGAGAGTGAGCACGCGGGTGCTGTCGCGCCCTTCCTGCTCGTTCTGCACAATGAAGCGGCGCATCACGTTCAGCTTGACGTCCGAAGCCACTTTTTTGTTCAGGAGCAGCGTGTCCAGTTGCTGTTCGTAAAGCTCTTTCTGCCCGGTCTGGTCGTAGTAGGAGGCCAGCGAATACATCGCCATCACGTTGTCGGGCTCTTCGGCCAGCACTTTCCTGTAAATGCCGTAGGCTTCGTCTTCCTTGCCGTGTTGCATATAGACATCGCCCAGCACCACTTGATAGCGCATGTCGTTGGGATACTCTTCCACCAGACTCTCTATTTCACGAAAAGCGCGCTTGTCGTCTTTCTTCTGCAAATAGATGCGGAATTTCTCCATGCTGAGCTGCTCGTTCTTGCCCGTTTTCTTTTCCAGCCTGTTCAGTATGCCTATTACCTTGTCATAGGCTTCTGCCTTGTTGTAGATTTCCAGCAGATTGTAAAGCGGGTCCATCTTGTCGGAGAAGTGGGCCGCCATCTGTTCCAGCAGTGCCGCAGCCTTATCGGTTTCGTTTTGCTGCATATAGAGATTGGCCAACGCCTGACTATACCAATAGTTGCCGGGAGCTTTCTCCACCGCCTTTTCCAAAGCGGCCTGCGCCAACGGCTTTTGCTTGAGGAAGAGGTAATACTGGGCTATCTCGTACAAAGCCGAAGGCTCGTCGGGGGCAATCGTCAGGCAGTGTTGCAGCAAGTCGAAGGCGGCGGCATACTCTTTCTGCACCTTCAGGCGTGCAGCCTCAAGGAAGAAGTAGTCGTAGCGCCGCTGCTCCTCGTCGGTAAGCTGCACTGGAGGGGAAGCCGGCTTTCTTTGTTTCTTCTTGTTTTTCTTGGTTGCCGCACCGGCGATGACAGAGGAAGCCGCTCCGTCCGCAACGCTTCCAACCAAAACTCCGTACGACGGGCCGACCGAAGAAAGGAGCAAAAGAAAAGCTATCAATCTGATATATCTCATGTTTTCAATCTTAAACCCAAATCGGTCATCAGACCGCTAAGTATTATTTATTTATTTTTTCCCGGTATGTCCGAATCCGCCGGCACCGCGCTCCGTCTCGTCCAGCACTTCCGTTTCCTGCCAAACGGCCTGTTCGTGGCGGGCTATCACCATTTGGGCAATGCGTTCGCCGTCTTCTATCACAAACGCTTCGGCAGAAAGGTTGACGAGGATGACGCAGATTTCACCGCGATAATCGGCGTCGATGGTTCCGGGAGAGTTCAGCACCGTGATTCCCTTCTTCAGGGCCAACCCGCTGCGGGGACGCACTTGCGCTTCAAAGCCTGCGGGCAGGGCGATATAAAGCCCCGTAGGAACCAGACACCTTTGCATCGGAGCCAGCGTAAGGGGCTCGTCGAGGTTGGCACGGAGATCCATCCCGGCAGACAATTCGGTGGCATAAGCGGGAAGAGGATGTTTTGACTTGTTGATTATCTGTACATTCAGCATGATTCACAATTTAGGGGTTATTCAACAGCGAAAGGCAGTAGGGTCTTCGCCGGCCATCCAAGAGCCGCAAAACCTGCCTGTTGCATTTAATGGGCGAAAATACGGAATTTGATACAAAATAATGGTACATTTGCAGTTAAATAATAAGAAAGCCCGGGAAGAATGCCGGGTAACCCCCGACAGACCCTGAATTAATTTGACTTAATATGGACTGGAATACGCTTATATCCGCCAAACGTTTCGGATTGGAAGAGTTTCACCGCGAACGCCACGAAAACCGTTCGGAGTTTCAACGGGATTACGACCGCCTTGTATTCTCCGCCCCGTTCCGCCGGTTGCAGAACAAGACGCAGGTATTCCCCCTGCCGGGCAGCATCTTTGTCCACAACCGGCTGACGCACAGTCTGGAGGTATCGTGCGTGGGACGTTCGTTAGGCAACGACGTGTCCAAAGCCATCCTTGCCCGCCGCCCGGAGTTGCAGCACACCTACCTGCCCGAAATCGGTTCGATTGTCTCGGCCGCCTGCCTTGCTCACGATTTGGGCAATCCTCCCTTCGGGCATTCGGGCGAACGGGCCATCTCCACGTACTTTTCCGAAGGCAAAGGCATGGATTTGAGAGCGCACCTCACGCCTGAGCAATGGGAAGACCTGACGCACTTCGAAGGAAACGCCAACGCCTTCCGCCTGCTCACGCATCAGTTTGAAGGGCGGCGGAAGGGAGGCTTCGTACTTACCTACCCCACCCTTGCAAGCATCGTAAAATATCCCTTTTCGTCGAGTCTGGCGGGCAAGAAGCCGAAGTTCGGCTTCTTCACCACGGAAGAGGAGGGCTTCCGCCGCATTGCCGAAGAGCTGGGAATGAAGAAGCTGAGCGACGCCCCGCTGAGATATGCCCGCCATCCGTTGGTATATCTCGTAGAGGCTGCCGACGACATCTGCTATCAGATGATGGACATCGAGGATGCGCACAAGCTGAAGATTCTTACCTCGCAAGAGACGCAGGAGTTGCTGCTGGCCTACTTCACCGACGAGCGCAAGGAGCACATGCTGAAGACGTTGGAGATTGTGAGCGACGTCAACGAGCAGATAGCCTACCTGCGCTCCAGCGTCATCGGGCTGCTCATAAGCGAATGCACCGAGGCTTTCCTGAACAATGAAGCGAAAATTCTGGAAGGAGAGTTCGAGGGAAGCCTCATCCGGCATATATCCGAACAGCCTGCCGCCGCCTATAAGCATTGCGCCGACGTTTCGATGAGGAAGATTTACCGCTCGCGCGACGTACTGGACATCGAGCTGGCGGGTTTCCGCATCATCAGCACGCTGCTCGAACTGATGATCGATGCCGTGCGCTCGCCCGAGAAGGCCTATTCGCAACTGCTCATCAACCGCGTGTCGAGCCAGTACAACATAAAAGCGCCCGCACTCTACGAAAGGATTCAGGCGGTGCTGGACTACATTTCGGGCATGACGGACGTGTATGCCCTCGACCTCTACCGAAAGATAAACGGAAACAGCCTGCCGGCGGTGTAAGCTGCGGCGAAGGGTGAGCGGAGGAGGCATGCCGCGCGTTTAGGCCGGAAACCTCCCGATAATCACCTATAAACCAACAGGTTGTCAGACACAAGTGTTTGAGCTGACAGACACAAGTGTCTGATGCGACAGACGCAAGTGTTTGAGCTGTCAGACACAAGTGTTTCAGACGTCAGACACAAGTGTCTGTGAAACCGCCCGACAACCCGCCTCCAGCCGTCGGCCACCGACCGCTAACAGCCGCTTTTGTACACCACTTTGTTAGCGCCCGACGTCAGCCTGCACGCTTCCGGTTCGCTCTCGATGAACGACTGGATGTGCCGGACGCGTTTCTCGGCCAGAATCTCGTCCACGGCAATCAGTATGCCCGTTTCCTCCACTTCGCCGAAGCCGTAGTTGATGGCCGTGCCGAACATGCGCATCGTGGGACTGAGCCCCATGTAGGCATTTACCAACGGAGGTATGTTGTATCCCAACCTGCGGATTTCTGAGTTCAGTATTCTATAATCCTCCTTAAACGTATCCTTACAGAACAGGGCTGCCAATTCTTTCTCGTCCGACTCCAAAACCAGCGGTTTCATCGGGGCAATCAGGTCGTCCTTGTCCGCAAAATGCTTCCGGAGGAAATAAAGAATCATGTCGCGCCCCTGACGGTGATAGCTGGGATACATGGTCACTTTTCCGAAGAAGTACTTCACGTTCGGCATCACCACCGTCAACGCTCCCAAGCCGTCCCACAAATTATCCAAGGCAAAGAGGCTTTTGCCGTCGGCGCGTGTCGACTGGTATTCCAGCGTGACGAACGAGCGTCCCAGTTCGATGGTGGTAGGAAGATACTCCTTCAAGAACTTTTCGGAGAAACTGAACATGTGCGCGGTGGCCAGCACAGGCGCGCCTTGCCCGTCCAAACGCACATCCGTGCCCAAGATGTAGCGATAGCCCCCCAGAATCTCTTCGGCCTCCGGATTCCACACAATCAGTTGCTTGTAGGGGTTATCCATCAGGTCATACTCGTCTATGTCCACGGATTTTCCGGTTCCTCCTCCGGCGGCACGGAAAGCGATTTCGCGCAAACGCCCGATTTCCCTCATCGTATTCGGCGAATCCTGAGCCGTGATGATGAATATCTGGTTGTGGCTTCGGTTTGTCATGCGCAGGCGCTTCGCCTCGGTCAACTCCGCTTTCAGCAATTCCTTGCTCACCGGTGCAATAATATCTTCCATATTCTTTGTCAGTAGTACTTCTTTAAGTAAAATAACGGTCTTTCTACAATTTATATACGATGTCCTTCACATACTGCGCCCACTCCACAGGCGTCTTCGACTTGTCGAACGTCTGCCACGGTATGGGCTTGCCGATAGTAATGGTAAAAGTTTTGTGGCGGTTTTTCAGCATCTCGTCTGCCAGATAGAGCATGGCTATGTTGAACTTGATGCCCAAGGCCTTGCACAGGTTGGCAAGGTTATAAAAGAAGTCGGAGTTGCGTCCCTCGAAATGGATGGGAACCACGTCGCGCCGCGCCTCGACGCTCTTCACAATGAACGTCTTTTTCCAGTCCAAATCGCGAATCACGCCGTTCTGCCTGCGCGAGCACAACCCGGCCGGGAACATTATCAACTGGTCGTCCGAGGCGAAACCCGCTTCCACCATTTTCGGGAAGTCTTTGGCCTGCTTTCCGGTCTTGTTGATGGGTATGCAGAGCGGCGCCAACCCGCGCAGGTTCATCAGCAGGTCGTTGACCATATACTTCACCTTGCCATCGTAGAAAGTGCCCAACACATAGCCCAATGCCACTCCATCCTGCCCACCCAAAGGATGATTGGATACAAAAGTATAAAGTCCCTCCTTGGGCAAGTTCTCTTTCCCCTTCACCACGATGTGCGCATCAAGGAAATCCAAAGTCGATTTCAGGAAATCCACCCCGACTTTGTCTTTCGATTCGCGCAAAAAGACGTTCAGTTCCTCTTGATGGACAATGCGCTTCAGATAAGAAACAACGAACTTAGGGATGTAGCGATACTTTCCCGGAGCTTTCTCCCGAAGTATCCTGTCTATATCAATCAGAAATAAAGAGTCGTCAGTCATTCTTCTTTTTGGTGAAATGAATGCGCAAAATAACTCATCTTTTTAATCAATCACAAAAAAAACAACAGAAAACTGCACCCGAACTCCATCAAAAACCGACTGAAATCTATCAATTGGCAATTTATACCCTAAAGAATGTCTGAAATCCGTCGGTCGGAGAAAAAAACTATCCATATACTTGCACTGACAATTCAAGAACAAGCAAAAAAACATACTACATTATGAATAGCATTACATTCAAAAAAGATCTGATAAGAATCCAAGACGATTTATTGCGCTTTGCATACAAACTGACTTCCGACCGCGAAGAAGCCAACGACCTGTTGCAGGAAACCTCGCTGAAAGCCCTGGACAACGAAGACAAATATACGCCCGAAACCAACTTCAAAGGATGGATATACACCATCATGCGAAACATCTTCATAAACAACTACCGCAAGGTGGTGCGCGACCAGACGTTCGTGGACCAGACCGACAACCTCTACCACCTGAACCTGCCCCGCGACACGGCTTTCGAAAGCACCGAAAGCGCATACGACTTGAAAGAGATGCATCGCATCGTCAACGCCCTGCCGCGCGAGTACAAAATCCCGTTCTCCATGCACGTGTCAGGCTTCAAGTACCGCGAAATAGCCGAGAAATTAGGATTACCGCTGGGCACCGTGAAGAGCCGCATTTACTTCACCCGCCAGAAACTACAACAAGAACTGAAGGATTTTGTTTAGGACGGCAAGATGAAAACAGCCCCGACCCGCACGGAAACCGCCTTCGCCTCCTCGTAAAAGCACGAGGATGCGCCAAAAGCGAAAGCCGGACGCAACAAGACATGACGGCAGGCGCCGATTACAGAGAATCCGCAACACGATGAGTTGCCCAGCAAGATTCTTCGTAATCGGCGCTTGCCGTCGGCACGACATATCCCACCGGCAAACACGCCAATCCCCCACCGACAAAACATTTCAAAAGCATATTAATTATCAGCTCCGTAAGTTACCGTCAAGGTGTTGAAAACTTATCCATAAGATTTTTATGAAAAGATAGTGGGGAATTGTGGGGAAATGCGTATTTTTACCGTCGCTTATTATAATAAGGTAGAAATGATACGATTCTTAGGCAACATAGAAGCCAAGACGGACGCTAAAGGAAGAGTCTTCATCCCCGCCGCCTTTCGGAAGCAACTGCAAGCAGTTTCCGAAGAGAGGCTCGTATTGCGCAAAGACGTGTATCAAGACTGTCTGGTACTCTATCCCGAAAGCGTATGGTTTGCCACACAAGACCAGCTCAGGAGCAAACTGAACAAATGGAACGCAAAGGAGCAAATGATTTTCCGCCAATTCGTGAGCGAGGCGGAAGTCATGGTTCCCGACGGAAACGGACGCATCCTGCTACCGAAACGATACCTGCAAATGGCAGGCATCCGAAACGACGTCCGCTTCATCGGCATGGACAACACGATAGAAATCTGGGCGAAAGAACGAGCCGGGCACCCGTTCATGACTCCCGAAGAGTTCAGCCTCACCCTCGAGAAATTGCTTGGAAGTCCGGACAACGCTCAAGAGAGGGAAGAAGCGGCGAGGAAAGATTGACCGCCTGCCGAATCCATAACGAGCCATAGACAAAACAGAAAGATGAAAGAAGAAACGACATATCACATCCCCGTATTGCTGAAACAAAGCGTAGAGGCAATGAACATCCGTCCGGACGGCACGTATGTGGACGTCACCTTCGGCGGAGGAGGACATTCGCGCGAAATCCTGTCCCGCCTGAAAGAAGGGGGCCGCCTGCTGGGATTCGACCAAGACGAGGACGCGGAGCGCAACATCGTGAGCGACCCGCACTTCACGTTCGTGCGAAGCAACTTCCGCTATCTGCACAACTTCCTGCGCTATCACGGCATAGGGCAAGTGGACGCCGTACTTGCCGACCTCGGCGTTTCTTCCCACCACTTCGACGACAGCGAGCGGGGCTTCTCCTTCCGGTTCGACGGCGTACTGGACATGCGCATGAACAAGCGTGCCGGAATCACGGCCGCCGACGTGGTGAACACATACGGCGAAGAGCAACTGGCAGATATCTTCTACCTGTACGGCGAGCTGAAGAACAGCCGGAAACTGGCATCCGCCATCGCAAAGGCACGCGCCACCGCGAAGATTACGACCATCGGCGGGTTTCTGAACATCGTCAAGCCTTTCTTCGGACGCGAACGCGAGAAGAAAGAACTGGCCAAAGTGTTTCAGGCACTGCGCATCGAGGTCAACCAAGAGATGGAAGCACTGAAAGAAATGCTGTATGCCGCCACAGAAGCACTAAAGCCCGGAGGCCGGCTGGTGGTAATCACCTACCACTCTCTGGAAGACCGCATGGTGAAGAACATCATGAAGACCGGCAACGTGGAAGGCAAAGCGGAGAAGGACTTCTTCGGAAATGTGCAGACACCGTTACGGCCGGTCAACAACAAAGTGATTGTCCCCGACAAAATGGAAGTGGAACAAAACCCGCGCTCACGAAGCGCCAAACTGCGGATTGCAGAGAAAACAGAACAATGATATGAAAGAAGAAGAAAAAAAAACAGAGAAAACCCAAAAACGCACCTCGCTGAAAAACATCATCGGAGGCGATATTCTAGCCACGGACTTTTTCCGCCGTCAGGCAGGACTGTTGTTTCTCATCATGGTGCTTATCATCGTCTACATCAACAACCGCTACGAATGCCAACAACAACTGATAGAGATAGACAACCTCAAAAAGCAACTGACGGACATCAAGTATGACGCCCTGACACGCAGTTCGGAACTGATGGAACGAAGCCGGCAATCGCGCATCGAGGAATACATAGCCACCAAAGAAAGCGACTTGCAGACCTCTACCCACCCGCCCTATCTGATAAAGAAAAAGCCGTAAGCGAGAGCCGGCAGACGCCTGTCCGGTATGATTCAAACAGCAAACCCGTTAAAAACAAGATATAGATTTTGGCCGTAAACAAGAAAAACATAATGACCCGCTACTTCTTCGTCATCCTCCTGATGGGGCTGGCGGGGATAGCTATTATCGCGAAAGGCACCATGATCATGTTTACCGAACGGCAATACTGGCACGACGTGGCCGACCGTTTCGTAAAAGAGAACGTAACAGTAAAGCCCAACCGCGGAAACATACTCTCCTCGGACGGCAAACTGATGGCAAGCTCACTGCCCGAATACAAAATCTTCATGGACTTCATGTCCGGCGAGAGAGACGAAAAACGGCGCAGGCAAGACCAGCACCGCAAGGATTCAATCTGGAAGGCCAACCTCGACTCCATCTGCATCGGCCTTCATCAGATATTCCCCGACATCAGCTCGGCGACCTTCAAGAGCCACTTGCGCAAAGGACGGGAGATGAAAAGCCGAAACTACAACATCCTGCCCAACCGCAACAGACGCATCTCTTACATACAGTACAAAGAGGCCAAACGGCTGCCTGTATTCAAGATGAGCAAGTATAGAGGAGGATTCCACGAGCAGATATACAACCAGCGCAAGAAACCTTTCGGCTCTTTGGCCGCCCAAACGCTGGGACGCCTGTATGCCGACACGGCAATGGGGGCGCGCAACGGCCTCGAACTGGCTTTCGACACCCTGCTTAAAGGACGCGACGGCATCACCCACCGCCAGAAAGTGAGGAACAAATTCCTGAACATCGTTGATGTGCCTCCCGTAGACGGCTGCGACATTGTCTCTACCATCGACGTGGGCATGCAGGACATCTGCGAGAAGGCACTGGTAGACAAACTGAAAGAGATTAATGCCAGCGTGGGCGTGGCCGTACTGATGGAAGTGGCCACCGGTGAAGTAAAAGCCATCGTCAACATGATGAAAGCCGGCGACGGCAACTATTATGAGATGAACAGCAACGCCATCAGCGACATGAGAGAACCGGGATCCACTTTCAAAACAGCCTCCATCATGGTAGCGCTGGAAGATGGTAAAATCACTCCGGACACAGAAGTAGACACAGGCAACGGAGTAATGAGGATGTATGGCAGCAACATGAAAGACCACAACTGGCATCGCGGAGGCTATGGAAAGATAAACGTGACGCGCATTCTGGAGGTGTCGTCCAACATCGGTGTCTCCTACCTCATAGACAAGCATTACAAAGACAACCCGCAGAAATATGTGGACGGACTGAGACGGATGAGCATCGACCAACCCCTCCGGCTCCAGATTCCGGGTGAGGGAAAGCCCAACATCAAAGGACCGAAAGAGCGTTACTTCGCCAAAACCACCCTGCCGTGGATGAGCATCGGCTACGAAACCCAAGTGCCGCCAATGAATATCCTGACGTTCTACAATGCCATAGCCAACAACGGCATAATGGTACGCCCCAAGTTCGTGAAAGCAGCCGTGAAAGGCACCGAAGTGGTGAAAGAGTATCCCACCGAGGTTATCAATCCGAAAATCTGTTCCGACCGCACATTGACGCAAATCCGCGAAATACTCCGCAGGGTGGTATCCGACGGATTGGCAAAACCGGCGGGAAGCAAACAGTTCTCGGTAGCGGGAAAAACGGGTACGGCACAGATTTCGCAAGGAGCAGCCGGGTACAAATCGGGGCAAGTGAACTATTTGGTAAGCTTCTGCGGTTATTTTCCTTCCGAAGCTCCCAAGTACAGTTGCATCGTGTCCATACAGAAGCCCGGACTTCCCGCTTCGGGCGGTTTGATGGCGGGCAGCGTCTTCGGGAAAATAGCGGAAAGAGTGTATGCCAAAGATTTGCGTTTCGACATACGCAACGCCATAGACAGCACTACCAACGTAATTCCCTCCGTAAAAGCGGGAGAGATGAACGAAACATTCCTTGTACTGAACGAGTTGAAAGTTCCCGTCAAAAAGGAGTTCTCCGGACAGAAGAAAAAAGAAGTGTGGGGACATACACAGGAAACCCCGTCGGCCGTCGTCCTGCAAGACCGTACATCGTCTTCGGGCACGGCTGTGCCCAATGTCATCGGCATGGGAGCCAAAGATGCCGTTTACTTGTTGGAGAGCAAAGGACTGAAAGTGAGACTGAGAGGCGTGGGACAAGTCAAAAACCAGTCGATAGCCGGCGGCAACCGGGCAGTGAAAGGGCAAACAATAACCTTGACCTTGCACTGACGCCCGAAAGGAGAATGAAAAAACAAGTAAGATGCAGTATAACCATTATATATAATAAGGTGGTGCACTTGATATAAAACAAATAAGAGAACATGCTCATGAAATTAAGTGATTTGTTGAAAGCGATACAGCCGGTTCAAACAATCGGAAGTACGGACATAGAAATTACGGGAGTAAACATCGACTCCCGACTGATAGAGGCCGGACACCTGTTCATGGCCATGCACGGCACTCAAACCGACGGACATGCCTATATCCCGGCCGCCATCGGGAAAGGCGCTGTGGCTGTGCTATGCGAAGAACTGCCGGAAAAGCCGGAAGCCGGCATTGCCTATATTCAGGTGAAAGACAGTGAAGATGCCGTGGGAAAAGTGGCTACCGCTTTTTATGGCGACCCCACTTCAAAGATGGAGCTTGTAGGTGTGACCGGAACAAACGGGAAAACAACCATTGCCACTTTGCTGTACAACATGTTCCGCTATTTCGGATATAAAGCAGGACTGATTTCCACGGTATGCAACTACATTGATGAGCGCCCCGTTCCGACCGAGCACACCACCCCCGACCCCATCACGCTGAACCGCCTGCTGGGCGAGATGGCCGACTCCGGTTGCAAATATGTTTTCATGGAAGTCAGCTCCCACTCCATCGCACAGAAACGAATCAGCGGCCTGAAGTTTGCCGGGGGTATCTTCACCAACCTCACCCGCGACCATTTGGACTATCACAAGACGGTGGAGAACTACCTCAAAGCCAAAAAAGCGTTCTTCGACGGACTACCCAAAACAGCTTTTGCCATTACCAATGCCGACGACAAGAACGGAAAAGTAATGGTACAAAACTGCAGAGCCGTGGTTAAAACATACTCCACCCAGACGATGGCCGACTATAAAGCACGTATCATGGAATGCCATTTTGAAGGAATGTTTTTGGAAATCGAAGGAAGAGAGGTCGGGGTACAGTTCACGGGGCGTTTCAATGCCAGCAATTTGTTGGCTGTTTATGGAGCCGCACGCATGCTTGGAAAACAAACCGACGACATACTTATTGCCATGAGCATGCTGAAATGTGTGAGCGGACGCCTCGAACCGATACACTCGCCCAAAGGCTTTACGGCCATTGTTGACTATGCCCATACGCCCGATGCACTTAAAAACGTACTGCTGTCTATACACGAAATACTGCAAGCCACAGGCCAAGTAATCACCGTGTGCGGTGCAGGCGGCAACCGGGACAAAGGCAAACGTCCCATCATGGCAAAAGAATCGGCACGCCTGAGCGACCGCGTCATCATCACCTCCGACAATCCGCGCTTTGAAGAGCCGCAAGACATCATCAACGACATGCTGGCCGGACTCGACAAAGACGACTTGCAGAAGACAATCAGTATAGTAGACCGCCGGGAAGCCATCAAAACCGCCTGCATGCTTGCAAAACGGGGAGACGTGATTCTCGTTGCCGGAAAGGGCCACGAGAATTATCAGGAGATAAAAGGAGTGAAGCATCACTTTGACGATAAAGAGGAGCTGAAAGCCATTATGTGTTGAGCATAACAGAAAAAGAGGAAAAAGCCTCTCGACGTACAACATCCATGCGTTCATATATAAAAACGAATCTACAAGAAGTCTGATAAATTAGAAGAGATCATGCTGTATTATTTATTTCAATGGTTAGACCGCTATGACTTCCCCGGTGCGGGAATGTTTGGCTACACATCGTTCCGGTCGCTGATGGCAATCATTCTGGCTCTGCTCATTTCGAGCGTTTGGGGAGACAAGTTCATCGACCTGCTGAAACGTAAGCAAATCACCGAAACACAGCGCGACGCCAGTATCGACCCGTTCGGTGTAAATAAGATAGGCGTGCCCAGTATGGGAGGTGTCATCATCATATTTGCCATTCTCATTCCCTGCTTGTTGTTAGGCAGACTGGAAAACGTTTACATGATACTGATGCTGGTTACAACCGTTTGGCTGGGCTCGTTGGGATTTGCAGACGATTACATCAAAATATTCAAGAAAGACAAAGAAGGGTTGCACGGGAAATTCAAAATCATCGGGCAGGTAGGCCTGGGACTTATAGTGGGAATGACACTCTACCTCAGTCCGCAGGTTGTTATCCGCGAAAACATAGAACAGCAAAAGCCGGACGGACAGATAGAAGTGGTGCATGCCGCCAAAGAAATCAAGGCCACGCAAACCACCATTCCATTCTTCAAAAGCAATAATTTCGATTATTCCGACCTTGCAGGCTTCATGGGCGAACACGCTCAAACCGCCGGATGGGTTTTGTTTGTCATTATCACCATCTTCGTAGTCACCGCTGTTTCCAACGGAGCCAACCTGAACGACGGTATGGACGGCATGGCCGCCGGAAACTCTGCCATCATCGGACTGACGTTGGGAATATTGGCCTATGTATCCAGCCACATAGAATATGCCGGCTATCTGAATATCATGTATATTCCGGGATCGGAAGAGCTGGTAATCTTTATCTGCGCCTTCATCGGCGCCCTCATCGGCTTTTTGTGGTATAATGCTTATCCGGCCCAAGTATTCATGGGCGATACGGGCAGCCTGACCATAGGAGGAATCATTGCCGTATATGCCATTATCATACACAAAGAATTGTTGATACCTATTCTTTGCGGCGTATTCCTCGTAGAAAACCTATCGGTCATCCTGCAACGTTTCTACTACAAAGCGGGCAAACGAAAGGGCGTGAAGCAACGCCTTTTCAAACGGACACCGATACACGACCATTTCCGTACAGGCATGAATCTGGTGGAGCCGGGATGCAAGGTCGTATTTACCAAGCCGGACAAGCTGTTTCATGAATCGAAGATTACCGTCCGTTTCTGGATTGTGACCATCATGCTGGCTGCAATAACCATTATAACATTGAAGATAAGATAAAAAACAAAGAAGCAAAATAAATATATGAGTAGAATTGTTGTTTTAGGAGCCGGCGAGAGCGGTGCAGGAGCTGCCGTACTGGCCAAAACGAAAGGATTCGATACGTTTGTTTCCGACACGTCGGCCATTAAGGATAAATACAAAGAACAACTGGACAAACATGCCATTGCATGGGAGGAAGGACGCCACACGGAAGAGCTGATTCTGAATGCCGACGAAGTGGTGAAAAGTCCCGGCATCCCCAACGATGCCCCTCTCATCCTGAAACTGAAAGAGAAAGGTACGCCCATCATCTCGGAAATAGAATTTGCAGGTCGCTACACCAATGCCAAGATGGTTTGCATCACCGGCTCGAACGGGAAGACCACAACCACTTCGCTCATCTATCATATCTTTAAAAGCGCAGGCTTGAATGTCGGTCTGGCAGGAAACATAGGCAAAAGTCTGGCTCTACAAGTAGCCACCGAACAGCACGACTATTACGTGATTGAACTCAGTTCGTTCCAATTGGACAATATGTATAACTTCCGTGCCAATATAGCCGTACTGATGAATATCACACCCGACCATCTGGATCGCTACGACCATTGCATGCAGAAGTATGTAGATGCCAAGTTCCGTATTACCCGGAACCAGACGCCGGAAGACGCTTTCATTTTCTGGAACGACGACCCCATCATCAAGCAGGAACTGGACAAACATGGCCTGAAAGCTCATCTCTACCCGTTCGCCGCCGTAAAAAAAGATGGTGCCATTGCCTATGTGGAAGACGGCGAAATAGAAATCAACGAACCGATAGCTTTCAATATGGAGCAGGAAAAACTGGCACTGCGCGGCACACATAACTTGTACAACTCTTTGGCCGCCGGCATATCCGCCAACCTTGCCGGAATACAAAAGGAGCATATTCGCAAAGCCTTGTCCGACTTCAAAGGAGTGGAGCATCGTCTGGAGAAAGTAGCCACTGTGCGCGGTGTGCATTTCATCAACGACTCCAAGGCAACAAACGTAAACTCCTGCTGGTATGCCCTGCAAAGCATGAGTGCCAAAACGGTATTGATTCTCGGCGGCAAGGACAAAGGCAATGACTATACGGAAATAGAAGACCTTGTCCGCGAGAAGTGCTCTGCTCTCGTCTACCTCGGAGCGAACAATGAAAAGCTGCACAACTTTTTCGACCGTATGGGACTGCCCGTAGCCGATGTGCAAACCGGAATGAAAGATGCCGTAGACGCAGCTTTCAAGCTGGCCCAAAAAGGCGACACCGTGTTACTCAGTCCTTGTTGCGCCTCGTTCGACCTCTTCAAGAGTTATGAGGATAGGGGCGACCAGTTCAAGGCATATGTGAGAGCTCTGTAACAGACCGTTACTGCATATAGTCCCCAAAATAGACAGCAGGCAATGTTTTGATTTGTAATTATAAACTTTAATATAGAAAAGCATTGGATTTATTAAGAAGCATATTCAAGGGTGACAAAGTGATTTGGATTATCTTCCTCTTCCTCTGTCTCATCTCCATCATAGAAGTGTTCAGTGCTGCCAGTACGCTGACTTATAAAAGCGGCGACCACTGGGGACCCATCACCCAGCACAGCATTCTTCTGATGGTAGGTGCAGTAATTGTGGTATTGGTACACAACATCCCTTACAAATGGTTTCAGGCATTTCCGGTATTTCTGCTACCACTCTCCATCGGTTTACTGGCTTTTGTTATGATGATGGGCTTCATTACCGGCGACCGTGTAAATGGCGCCGCCCGGTGGATGACGTTCATGGGCATCCAGTTCCAACCATCGGAAATAGCGAAAATGGCCGTCGTCATCGTCACAGCTTTTATTCTCTCGCGAGGGCAGGATGAAAACGGAGCGAGTCCGAAAGCTTTCAAACGCATCATGATTATCACCGGCATTGTCTGCGGACTTATCCTGCCGGAGAACTATTCGACAGGGATGCTGCTCTTCGGAACGGTGTATCTGATGATGTTCATCGGGCGGGTACCTGCCAAGAAACTGCTGATATTGGGTGGAGGAATCCTCGCCTTTGTAGTGTTGTTCATCACTTTCTTGCTTGCCACACCGAACGATACACTCGAAAAGATTCCGATGGGACACCGCTTCACAACCGTAAAATCCCGCATTGCCGACTTCACCGGCAAGGAAGAGATACCTGCCGCCAAATTCGACATAGACGGTGACGGACAAGTGGCACATGCACGTATTGCCGTAGCCACAAGCAACATTTTGGGCAAGGGACCGGGCAACTCCGTACAACGCGATTTCCTGAGTCAGGCTTTCTCCGATTTCATCTACGCCATCATTATCGAGGAATTAGGATTGCTGGGTGGAGGTTTCGTGGTATTCCTCTACGTTTGTCTGCTGGTGCGTGTAGGACGTATTGCCAAGAAGTGCGACCGGACATTCCCGGCTTTCCTCATCATAGGAATAGCCCTATTGCTTGTCACGCAAGCACTCTTCAACATGATGGTCGCCGTAGGATTGGCCCCCGTCACCGGACAACCTCTGCCGCTCATCAGCAAAGGCGGCACATCCACCTTTATCAATTGTGCCTACATCGGTATGATACTGAGTGTCAGCCGCTATACCGCCAAATTGGAAGAACAACGATTGCACGACGCGCAAATCCCCATGCTGGTAGACACCGGCAATCCGGAAAATACGTCATCTACTTTCGTCAGTGATGCACAGACAGCAGCCGATCCGACGGCAAAAATGCTGAATAACGATGAGGAATTCGAATAATTGCGATGTGAAAGAAAATATTTAAAAGAAACATATAAAGAGCATGAATCCAAACAGCAACAAGAATAATCTTCCTCCCCTATCCACGGATGAAAAACAGAAAGTGAGACTCATCATCAGCGGAGGTGGAACCGGAGGACACATTTTCCCCGCTGTGTCCATAGCCAACGCAATAAAAGAGTTGCGCCCCAATGCCGAAATTCTATTCGTAGGTGCCGAGGGAAAAATGGAAATGCAGCGCGTCCCCGATGCCGGATATAAGATTATAGGGCTTCCCATTGCCGGTTTCGACCGCAAACGATTATGGAGAAACTTTGCAGTATTAGTGAAACTGGTACGCAGCCAATGGAAAGCACGCAGCATCATCAACGAGTTCAGGCCTCAAGCAGTTGTCGGTGTAGGCGGCTATGCCAGCGGTCCCACACTGAAAATGGCAGGCATGATGGGCATCCCCACACTGATACAGGAACAGAACTCCTACGCCGGTGTAACCAATAAACTGCTTGCCAAGAAAGCCGACAAGATTTGTGTGGCTTACGAAGGCATGGAGAAGTTCTTTCCGGCAGAGAAAATCATCATGACCGGAAACCCTGTACGCCAAAATCTGCTCAACCACTCCATCGTACACGAAGAAGCCGTAAAGTATTTCGGACTGACCCCGGCAAAGAAGACCATCCTCATACTGGGCGGAAGTTTGGGAGCACGTACCATCAACCGGACACTGACCGAGGGACTGGAAACCATTCGTGCCAATCCCGACATACAGTTTATCTGGCAGACGGGGAATATATATATCGAACAAATCAGGGAAGCAATCATTGCCGCTACGGGAGAACCCGTGCGCCAGCCGCACATCCATGCAATCCCCAACCTATATGTGACGGACTTCATCAAGGACATGGCAAATGCTTATGCGGCGGCCGATCTCGTGATTTCGCGTGCAGGCGCCGGCTCCATCTCCGAATTCTGTCTACTGCACAAACCCGTCATTTTGGTACCTTCGCCCAACGTGGCGGAAGACCATCAAACCAAGAACGCATTGGCACTGGTGAATAAAGATGCGGCAATCTACGTGAAAGATGCGGAAGCAGACGACAAATTGCTATCTACCGCACTGAAAACAGTTTCCGACACGGAAAAACTGAAGAGCCTGAGTGAAAACATTGCCGGACTGGCACTACCCGATTCGGCTGCAACCATTGCAAAAGAAGTATTGAAATTAATTAAGAAATGAACATAGAAACTATCAAATCCGTCTATTTCGTCGGTGCCGGTGGCATCGGCATGAGTGCCTTGATACGTTATTTCCTGTCCAAAGGAAAGATGGTAGCGGGATATGACCGAACGCCCAGCGACCTGACCGAACACCTGATGACGGAAGGCGCACAAATACACTACCAAGAAGACATACGCCTCATACCCGAAGAGTGTAAAGACAAGACAACCACTTTGGTGGTCTATACTCCCGCCGTCCCACAAGAGCATGCGGAGTTGACGTATTTCCGCGATAATGGTTTCGAGATTCATAAACGCTCTCAAGTGCTGGGCATTATTACCCGCAGCAGCAAAGCCCTGTGCGTGGCGGGAACACACGGCAAAACAACCACCAGCACCATGGCAGCCCATCTGCTTCATCAATCCCAGATAGGTTGCACGGCATTTCTCGGAGGAATATCGAAAAACTACGGCACCAATCTGCTTCTTTCTCCAACCAGTCCCTACACCGTTATCGAGGCAGATGAGTTCGACCGCTCTTTCCACCGGCTATCGCCTTGGATAAGTGTCATCACCGCTACCGACCCCGACCATCTGGATATATACGGAACCAAAGAAGCCTATCTTGAAAGTTTCCGCCACTACACCACCCTTATTCGACCGGGTGGCGCACTGATTATCCACAAAGGACTTGAACTACAACCCGATGTCCGATCGGGCGTAACAACTTACACTTATTCGCGCCATGAGGGGGATTTCCATGCCGAGAATATCCGTATCGGAAACGGTGAAATCTTCATCGACTTCGTAGCGCCGGACACCCGCATCAACAATATCCAGTTAGGCGTTCCCGTCGGCATCAACATCGAGAACGGCATAGCAGCCATGGCACTTGCCCACCTTAGCGGAGCCACAGACGAGGAAATCAGACAAGGCATGAAAAGTTTCGGCGGAGTGGATCGTCGTTTCGACTTCAAACTGAAAAACGACCAGATCGTATTCCTCAGCGACTATGCCCACCATCCGGCAGAAATAGCACAAAGCGTGAAATCTGTCCGCGAACTGTATAGAGACAAAAAGATAACCGCCATCTTCCAGCCCCACCTTTACACCCGTACCCGCGACTTCTACAAGGAATTTGCCGACAGCCTCTCCTTGCTTGACGAAGTAATCCTGACCGAAATATATCCCGCACGCGAACAACCTATCGCCGGAGTGAGCAGCCAACTGATTTATGACCACCTGCGGACAGGCATCGAGAAGTGTATCTGCAAGAAAGAAGATGTCCTGAAACTGCTTTCTGGGAAACATATCGAAGTGCTGATAGTGCTGGGAGCCGGCGATTTGGATAATTATGTACCTGAAATCGCGCACTTGCTCGAACAACGCATAAACAGTAAACCGTAAAAAAGTAAACAGACATATGATTAAAAGGATTCTGCTTTCTATTGTTTTGCTGCTCGTAATTGCCTATTTGGTGGTAGCGGTGACTGTTTTCAACCGAAAGCAGTCCTCTCAAGCGTGCCGTGACGTAGAACTGGTGATAAAGGACACGGCATACGCCGGCTTCATTACAAAAAAGGAAGTAGTCGCCTTATTGGAAAAGAAAGGTATCAGTCCTGTCGGGAAGGATTTGGAAGGCATACGTAGCAAAGCACTGGAACAGGAGCTTTCCAAACATCCCCTCATCAAACGGGTGGAGTGCTACAAGACACCAAGCGGCAAACTCTGCATAGAGGTGAGCCAACGCATCCCCATCCTGCGGGTAATGGCCGACAACGGCGAAAACTACTATATAGACAACCAAGGCACAGTGATGCCCCCCGACGCGAAGTGCGTTGCACACCTTGCCGTAGTGACCGGAAATGTAGAAAAGTCGTTTGCAATGAGGGATTTATTCAAGTTTGGTGTATTTTTGCAGAGTAATTCATTCTGGAATGCACAGATAGAACAGATTCATGTGCTGCCCGGCAGGAACATAGAATTAGTGCCGCGTGTCGGCGACCATCTTATCCACTTAGGCAAGTTGACGAATTTCGAAAAAAAGCTGAAACGTGTCAAGGCTTTTTACGAGAAAGGATTGAACCGGGTAGGCTGGAACAAATACTCCCGCATCGACGTTGAATTTGACAACCAGATTATCTGCACGAAAAGGGAATAAGGAGCTCACTATCCGATTATTTACAAGTCATGATTTTAATGGCCGGATAGTGTTGCCCAACAAACAGAAGATTGTAAATTGTCTAAAATAGTAAATAAAAAGATATGGCAACAACTGATTTTATCGCCGCCATCGAGTTGAGTTCTTCCAGAATTTCCGGTATTGCAGGAAAGAAGAACAGTGACGGAAGCCTCCAAGTCTTGGCTTATGCACGCGAAGACGCATCTTCGTTCATTCATAAGGGAGGGGTCTACAACATCGACAAGGCTGCTCAGGCACTGACTTCCATCATCAATAAACTGGAAGGACAACTGAACAACTCCATAGCCAAGGTATATGCAGGCATCGGCGGACAATCTTTGCGCACGGTCAGAAATGCAGTAAGCCGTACGTTGGAGGAAGAGGGCATCATCTCGCAAGAGCTGGTAGACGAGATTTGCGACGAGAACCGCGACACACCTTTAATGGACATGAGCGTTCTGGATGTCGCCCCTCAAGAGTATAAGATAGACAACACGCTTCAAGCAGAGCCGGTAGGTGTCGCAGGAAAGCACATTACCGGCCAGTTTCTCAATATCGTGGCGCGCGCATCGCTGAAGAAGAATCTGGAACACAGTTTCGAACTGGCCAAGATAGAAACGGCCGATGACTTGCTTGTGGCTCCGATAGCATTGTCCAACGTTGTGCTGACCGAAAGCGAGATGCGCTCAGGATGTGCGCTGGTAGACTTCGGTGCCGACACTACCACCGTTTCGGTTTACAAGAACAACATCCTGCGCTACCTCAGCGTACTGCCTTTGGGCGGAAACAACATCACGCACGACATCGCCTCCCTGCAAATGGAAGAGGAAGATGCCGAGAAGCTGAAACTGCAATACGGAGACGCACTCTATGAGGAAGAAGAGGAAAACGAAGCACCTGCCGTATGCACGCTTGAAGACGGACGCACATTCGAACTGAGTTTGCTGAACAACATCGTCGGAGCACGTGCCGAAGAGATTCTTGCCAACGTGTGGAACCAACTGCAACTTTCGGGCTACGAGGACAAGCTTTTCTCCGGTGTCGTATTCACCGGCGGAGGAGCCAATCTGAAGAATCTGGAGAAAGCATTCCGCAAGATAAGCAAGATGGAAAAGGTGAAAACAGCCGGATTCATCTGCAACACTGTGCACGGACATGTCGAGGAACTGAAGAAAGACGGCAGGCAGAACACGCTGCTCGGCCTGCTGGCCGCAGGAAACGAAAACTGCTGCTTGCAGGAAGCGAAGCCTGCACAGGCCACCGTTTCCGGCAGCGCCTCTTCCCAACAGACCGACATGTTCGATAATGACGAAACATTGAAAGAGCAGGAAGCTGCCGCACGTGCCGCCAAGGCACAACGCGAAAAGGAAGAGAAGGAACGCAAGGAACGCGAACGCAAAGAGAAAGAACGGCGTGAGAAAGCAGAGAAGAAGAGAGGACCCAGCTGGATTGAGAAGACCTTTAACAGGCTTTCCAATGAAATCTTCTCGGACGACGACATGAACTAAAAAAGTAATCATCAAATTGCCAATTGTCAGTCATCAATTGTCAATTATCAATTTATAAAAGATATGGATAATATAGTACAATTCGACTTCCCGACCGATTCACCGAAAATCATCAAAGTAATCGGTGTGGGAGGCGGAGGCGGCAATGCCGTGAACCACATGTACAGGGAAGGCATACACGACGTGACGTTCGTTCTGTGCAACACGGATAACCAAGCGTTGAAAGACTCTCCCGTGCCGGTGAAACTGCAACTGGGAAAGGAAGGACTGGGAGCCGGCAACCGCCCTGCACGTGCCCGCAAAGCAGCAGAGGAGAGTATAGAAGACATCAGGAATATGCTGAACGACGGCACGAAGATGGTATTCATCACCGCCGGGATGGGTGGCGGTACCGGTACGGGTGCGGCACCTATCATTGCACAGACAGCCAAAGAAATGGACATCCTGACCATCGGCATAGTCACCATCCCGTTCCGTTGGGAAGGCGACAAGAAGATAGACCAAGCACTGGACGGCGTTGAAGAAATCAGCAAGCATGTGGATGCGCTGCTGGTCATCAACAACGAGAAACTGAGCGAGATATACAGCGAGCTTTCCGTAGACGACGCTTTCGACAAAGCCGACGACACCCTTTCGGTGGCTGCCAAGAGCATTGCCGAAATCATCACCCTGCACGGGAAAGTGAACCTCGACTTCAACGACGTGAAGACCGTGCTGAAAGACGGAGGCGTGGCCATCATGAGTACCGGCTACGGCGAAGGCGACAACCGTGTCAGCGAAGCCATCAAAAATGCGCAGCACTCTCCGTTGCTGAACAACAACGATATTTTCAACTCCAAGAAAGTACTCCTGAACATCTCTTACAGCTCGCAATACAAGCTGATGATGAGCGAGATGGACGAGGTAAAGGAATTCATGAACCGGTTCAGCCGCGACTTCGAGACCAAATTCGGCATGGCCATCGACGACAAGCTGGAGCAAAGCGTAAAGATTACACTGCTGGCCACCGGATTCGGCATTCAGGACATACACATGAAGGAGATGGACGACCGCATCAACCAGCGCACCGCCGAAGAACAACAGCGCCTTGCCGAGCTGGAGGAGGAGGAGGAACAGAAGCGCAACCGCCGGGAGGTGTACTACGGCAAAGATGCCAACGCCCGCTCGCAACACTGCCGACGCCGCCACATCTATCTATTCAACCCCGAAGACTTGGACAACGCCCACATCATCGGCATGGTAGAGGAGTCGCCCACTTACAAGCGAGACAAGAGCACGCTGAACGGCATCAAGCTGAAAGCCGAAACCGAAAGAACCCTTGCCGACCAAGCCGCGCACGAGGCAGAAACAGACGAAGGAGGAGTCATCCGGTTTTAGCGCATGCCCCCGAAACCGCAGGCCGGCATGATGCAATTCCTGTGGACCACACACATGAATCATAATGGTAAACAGTCAAACCGTAAACAACAAGATATGGATTTATTTGAAAAAGTCAGCGAAGACATAAAAACCGCCATGAAGGCTAAAGACAAAGTAGCCCTCGAAACATTGAGAAACATAAAGAAAGTATTCCTTGAAGCCAAAACCGCCCCGGGAGCCAACGACACCTTGAGCGAAGCCGATGCCCTGAAGATTATACAAAAACTGACCAAGCAGGGCAAGGACGCCGCCGAAATCTATATGCAGCAAGGCAGGCAGGACTTGGCGGACGCCGAACTGGCCCAAGTGAAAGTGATGGAAGCCTATCTGCCCAAACAGATGTCGCCCGAAGAGCTGGAAGCCGCCTTGAAAGCGATTATCAGCGAAACAGGCGCCACCGGAGGCAAAGACATGGGCAAGGTGATGGGCGTGGCCGGCAAGAAACTGGCCGGACTTGCCGAAGGCCGGGCCATCTCAGCCAAAGTGAAGGAACTGCTGGGATAGGAAAGAGGGCGGCAGCTTTCCAAGAAAGACACTTGTTTTATAGAAGCGTGCTTCGACCGGACAGTCTTCCCGACAAGAAGACATGCACTATCCGGACGGAGCACGCCATTCTTTTTCAATCCCCCGGCTCAAACCTTCTCTTCCTCCTGATTCTTCCGCATGACCCAACCTGCCCGGGGCCGGGAACGGCATAGGCGGGCAATCTCGCCGGAGCCTTTTGCCTTACAAGAAAAAAAACGTCTGGTAATCAAGCGATTGTATCGGGTTTGTCAGACACTTGTGTCTGACGGCTAAAACACTTGTGTCTGTCATGCAAAACACTTGTGTCTGACGGCTTGAACACTTGTGTCTGACGCGACAAAGATACATGCCTGTCAAAACGCGAAAACGATTGATGTGAAAAAGGCCTTTCCTCTTTTGTCCGACCGACGTAAACCCGCGCATACAAGAAACCCGAACCCGATATGACGGCTGCCCTCGGCAGGCAGCAAAGAAAAACAAGAGAAGTCAGTCGAACAACTCCTTCAGCACTTCGATTGACTTCAGCACCGGAAAGTCAGGAAGATGCAGGCGGTAATACTCGTTCATGATGGTCAGGCAGCGCATGCGCTCCTCGCGGCTCATGGCAAAGAGGTGCATGGTCTCATAATTCATCCGCATCAACCGTGTCAGCCGGGCGGCCTCTTCGGGAACGATATAGTTTGAATGGAACTGCGGCCGTGAGGAGGTGAAGCAGGCATTCCGCAAATCGAAATAGTCGCCCGCATGATAATCCTCCAGATTGGGATAGAAGCCCAGAAAACGGGAAAGGCGCATCAGGAAGACCAGATGGAAATTGGCAAACCCCGCACCGCACTCGTCCAGCCAGATGACGGAATGCCGCAAATAGGCAAACAACGGGCGGTTTTCGGCCTCCTCACGTACGGCGCGGTAGAGAAACTCCGACAGAAACATGGCAATGGCCGACTTATAGGGATTATAGGGCAGCGTGGAAAACGGATAATGAGACTTGGCCTCCCTTACCTTATATATAGTGGCAGTGGGGCGAAGCTCGACCTCCAATTCCACCAACGCCAACGGCTGGAAAAGCACCGACTTCACCGCCGCCTTGCGCGAACGGGGAACAGACACCAGAAACGAAGCCCTGCCAAACGCCTCCGTATAGACGTCGGCTATGAGCGAGGTGTCTTTGTATTTCAGGGTATGCAGCACGATACCCGGCGTTTTCTGTAACATTCTGTCCGCTTTTCTGTTCGGTTCCTAATCCGATAACAAAGCTACGAAAAAAGCCTGAAATATTAACAGACAAACAGGCAGAATAAAAAAAACGGCAAGTGCAATAAAAAAAACAGGAACATCATTCATTTGATTATCAGCAACAAACAACCATACAACAAAGAAAAGACAAGGGGCGGGCACTATTTTTTTATTGAGAACATTTTGCCAATTCAAAAATAGTTTCTACCTTTGCATCCGCAAACGAAAGAAAAAAGCGCTTGCACGAGCGGAGACGCTCGACAAAGGATGGCCCGTTCGTCTATCGGTTAGGACGCAAGATTTTCATTCTTGAAAGGGGGGTTCGATTCCCCCACGGGCTACAATAAAAACAAACGAATTAAAAAAGATTAGTCGAGATGGCAAATCACAAATCATCACTGAAAAGAATCAGACAGGAAAAAGCAAGAAGACTTCACAACAGATATTATGGCAAGACCATGAGAAACGCTGTTCGTAAACTTCGCAACACCACGGATAAAGCCGAGGCGACAGCCATGTATCCCGGTGTAACAAAAATGTTGGATAAGTTGGCGAAAAACAACATTATCCACAAGAATAAGGCGAACAACCTGAAGTCTAAATTGGCAATCTACATCAACAAGTTGTCATAAGCTGTTTCTTGTACAGAACAACACATACAGGGCTGAACTTTTTAGTTCGGCCTTTCTTATTTGCACCCGGTTCACCTTCCCCGCCCTTTCCTCCTATTGCCGCCTCCTGTACTAAAAAGCTGTAAACTAACCGAATTTATCCACGCAACAAACATCATGTCTCAATAAAATTCAGTATATTTGCTCTGTTATTACAATAAGAAAAAATATTATGACTGAAGAAGAAAAGATAATCGGCGAGAGCAACTATTCCGCAAGCAACATTCAGGTTCTGGAAGGATTGGAAGCCGTGCGGAAACGTCCCGCCATGTATATCGGAGACATCAGCGAGAACGGTTTGCACCATCTGGTGTACGAAGTGGTGGACAACTCCATCGACGAAGCCATGGCCGGCTATTGCGACCACATCGAAGTCACCATCAATGAAGACAACTCCATCACCGTACAGGACAACGGTCGCGGTATTCCGGTAGACTGGCACGAGAAGGAACAGAAATCCGCTTTGGAAGTCGTTATGACCGTGTTGCACGCAGGCGGCAAGTTCGACAAAGGTTCTTATAAAGTATCCGGCGGTCTGCACGGCGTGGGTGTATCTTGCGTAAACGCACTCTCCACACACATGACCACTCAGGTATTCCGTGGCGGGAAAGTCTACCAGCAGGAATACGAATGCGGAAAGCCTCTTTATCCCGTCAAAGAAGTAGGTGCTTGCGACACGAACCTGTCGGGAACCAAACAAACCTTCTGGCCGGACGGCAGCATCTTCACCGTCACCGAATATAAATATTCCACCCTGCAAGCACGCCTGCGCGAATTGGCCTACCTGAACAAAGGCATCTACATCACACTGACCGACCTTCGCCAGAAAGACGAGGAAGGCAATCCGATAAACGAAACATTCCACAGCGAGGAGGGCGTCAAAGAATTTGTACGCTACCTCAACAGCAACAACACTCCGCTCTTCGACGACGTCATCTATCTGAACACCGAAAAGGCAGGCATTCCCATCGAATGCGCCATCATGTACAATACCGGCTATCGCGAGAACCTGCACTCCTACGTCAACAACATCAACACAAGAGAAGGAGGTACGCACGAAGGAGGTTTCCGCGCCGCACTGACCCGCGTGCTGAAGAAATATGCCGACGACAACTGCGCCAAAGCATTGGAAAAAGCCAAAGTAGAGATTTCCGGCGAAGACTTCCGCGAAGGGCTGATTGCCGTCATCTCCGTAAAGGTTGCCGAACCGCAGTTTGAAGGGCAGACCAAGACCAAGTTGGGCAACAGCGAAGTGAGCGGCGCCGTGAACCAAGCCGTGGGCGAGGCGCTGACCTACTATCTGGAAGAGCATCCCAAAGAAGCCAAAGTAGTGGTAGACAAGGTGCTGCTTGCCGCAACCGCACGTGTTGCCGCACGCAAAGCCCGCGAGTCCGTACAACGCAAATCCCCGATGTCGGGCGGCGGCATGCCGGGCAAACTGGCCGACTGCTCCAGCAAAGACCCTGAAGAATGCGAATTATTCCTCGTCGAGGGTGACTCCGCAGGCGGTTCGGCCAAGCAAGGGCGCAACCGTGCGTTCCAAGCCATCCTGCCGTTGCGCGGTAAAATCCTGAACGTGGAAAAAGCCATGTGGCACAAGGCATTCGAAAGCGACGAGGTAAACAACATCATTCAGGCATTAGGCATCCGCTTCGGCGTGAACGGAGAAGACAGCAAGGAAGCCAACATAGACAAGTTGCGCTATAAGAAAGTGATTATCATGACCGATGCCGATGTCGATGGCTCTCACATCGACACGCTGATTATGACACTCTTCTTCCGCTACTTCCCGCAAGTCATACGGCAAGGCATCCTCTATATCGCCACCCCGCCGCTTTATCTCTGCACCAAGGGCAAGGTGAAGGAATATTGCTGGACAGACCAGCAGCGTCAGAGGTTTATCGACACTTATGGCGGAGGCTCGGAGAATGCCGTCCATACACAACGCTACAAAGGTTTGGGTGAGATGAATCCGGAACAGTTGTGGGAAACCACCATGAATCCGGAAAACCGCATGCTGAAGCAAGTGCATCTTGAGAATGCCGCCGAAGCCGACTACATCTTCTCCATGCTGATGGGCGAAGACGTGGGACCACGCCGCGAATTTATCGAAAAGAATGCAACGTATGCAAACATCGACGCATAACCTCGGCGGCGAAAGTCGCCAAACCATACGTTTTTATTAACCAACTTCGCATTTTACAACGAAGAAGCTCCGGACGGGCAGGAATGTCCTGCTGACCGGAGCTTTTCTTATTACAGCGCATCTTGTTTGTTTATAGAGCCGGAGGATTACAGCATCTTCTGCTGCCTCATCTCATCTGCCACCAATTCCAATTCGGCATACCAATCCTCGCCGAACTTGCGAATCAACGGCGCTTTCAAAAACTTATACACCGGGAGGCTCTCCCTCTGTCCAAGCAATACGGCAGCTTTGCACACATCCCAGCGATGGTAGTTCACAGCCTTGTAAGATCCGTAATTACCTACTCTGACAGGATATAAATGGCAGGATACCGGTTTATAAAAATCGGTTTTCCCTTCCCGGTATGCCTTCTCGATGGCACAATAGCAACAACCTTTCTCGTCATAGCAGGTAAAGACGCAATCTTTGCCGTTGACGATGGAAGTCACCAAGTCTCCTTCTTCATCCGTATATACCACACCTTGCTTCTCTATTACGGCACGAGCTTCGGGAGCCAGATCATCCCAAATCACCGGCAAGGCTTCTTCCAGTTTTCCCACCTCTTCCGGTTCCACCGGTGCTCCGGCATCTCCTTCTATGCAACATTCTCCCTTACAAGCATCCAAATTGCAAAGAAACTTCTCGCGCAGCACATCGAGGCTGACCACTACATTGTCTATCTGAACCATTTTCTCTATCGTACATTATAAAATGAGGTCGCAAAGATAACACTTCCGTCTGACTGAAACCGGTCTTATCATCAAAAAACAAAGGTAAAGAACCTGCTTTTTCAATATATTATTTATCTTTGCCCCCCGATATCGAACCGATATCCATTCGAAATAAACTAAACTATTAAAGAAAAAAGAGATGAAAAAGAGAATTATGTTAGTGCTATTTGCACTGGTAGTTTCCATGAGCGGTTTTGCTCAAGTATCATGGAGTGTAAAAGGAGGTCTGAACATGAGCACCTATGTAGGCAAGAACACAGACGATGCCAAGTTCAAACCGGGTGTACGCATCGGTGTGGGCATGGAGTATGCTTTGAGTGAAATTATGTCATTGCAACCCTCTTTATACCTAAGCTCAAAAGGAGCAAAGTTTTCCGGTTCAGCCAACTTCCTCGGAAAAGACTTCAAAGGCGACGTTACCTATAATCAGACCTATCTGGAATTGCCTGTCAACCTACAATTCCGCTTCAATGCTGCGGGAAACACCAACATCGTTGTGGCCGGCGGTCCTTACTTTGCTTACGGCATAGGAGGAAAGACAACCAATACAGTTGCTGCCGGAGGCAACTCGGTAGAGAAGAAAGTCGATACATTCGGAAAAGATGGGAGCAACTTGAATCGTTTCGATGCCGGTATCAACATTGAAGCCGGTCTTGAGTTCGGCGCCATCCTCGTTGGCATCAACACCCAATTGGGAGTTTGCAGACTTGGAGAGAGTGGCTCGCCCAGAAACGCCAACATCGGTGTCACCGTAGGATATAAATTCTGATAACGGACTCTCAAACAGAAAAAGACCGTAACCTCTTTGAAGGTTACGGTCTTTTTTATATTATAGATTCCCAAAAACCTTTTACTTAATCAGATTCTTTCCCGTCATCTCCTCAGGCTGTTTCATGCCCAAGATGTGCAGGATAGAGGGAGCTACGTCGGCAAGTACGCCGTTCTCCACTTTCGCGCTCTTGTTTTCAGTGACGTAGACAAAGGGAACGGGATTGAGAGAGTGAGCCGTATTCGGCGTTCCGTCTTCGTTCAGCGCATGGTCGGCATTGCCGTGGTCGGCAATGATGATTACCTCGTAGTCGTTTGCTTTGGCAGCCTCCACTGTATCTTTCACGCATGCGTCGATGGCTTTCACCGCCTTCCCGATGGCTTCATAAACACCGGTATGTCCCACCATGTCGCCGTTGGCAAAGTTCACGACGATGAAGTCGAACTTCCTACGGATGGCTTCCACCAGTTTGTCTTTCACTTCGTAGGCACTCATTTCCGGTTTCAAGTCGTAGGTAGCCACTTTCGGTGAGGGAACCAGAATGCGCTCCTCACCGTCGTACGGAGTTTCGCGGCCTCCGTTGAAGAAGAACGTGACATGAGCATATTTCTCGGTCTCGGCCATGTGGAGCTGTGTCTTGCCGTTGGCAGACAAGTATTCGCCCAACGTGTTCTGAACATTTTCCTTATCAAAAAGGACGTGCACACCCTTAAAGCTTGCATCATACGGCGTCATGCAATAGAACTGCAAGCCCGGAATAGTGTTCATGCCCTGTTCCGGCATATCTTGTTGCGTCAGCACGATGGTCAATTCTTTGGCGCGGTCGTTGCGGTAGTTGAAGAAGATAACCACATCGCCTTCCTTGATGGTGCCGTCGAAGCCTCCGTTCACAATCGGCTTGATGAATTCGTCCGTAACGCCTTCGTCGTACGACTCCTGCATGGCCTGAACCATATCCGTAGCCACCTTGCCTTCACCGTTTACCAGCAAATCATAGGCAACCTTGACACGCTCCCAACGCTTGTCACGGTCCATTGCATAGAAACGCCCTACGATGGAGGCAATCTTGCCGGCCGACTTTCGGCAATGCGCAGTCAACTGCTCGATGAAACCCTTACCGCTCTTCGGGTCGGTGTCGCGACCATCCATGAAGCAGTGGATGAAAGTGTTCTCAATGCCGTATTCCTTAGAAATATCGCAGAGTTTGAACAAATGGTCGAAAGAGCTGTGTACACCACCGGTAGAGGTCAGCCCCATGAAGTGGATGTTCTTTCCCTTCTCTTTCGCATAAGAAAAAGCCGAAACGATTTCCTTGTTTTTCAGGATGCTGCCATCGGCACAGGCACGGTTAATCTTCACCAAATCCTGATAGACGATGCGTCCGGCACCGATATTGAGATGGCCTACCTCGGAATTGCCCATCTGTCCGTCGGGCAAACCCACATTCTCGCCGCTTGCCTGAAGCTGCGAGTGCGGGTAATCGGCCAGCAGACTGTCCCAATAGGGAGTAGGCGTATTGAAAATCACATCGTCTTTGCCTTGATCGCCGATGCCCCAGCCATCAAGAATCATTAAAAGGGCTTTCTTGCTCATAATATCAATCGAATTTTAATTGTACAATCTTTTTACATCATAAAAACAAAATAAAAACAAACCTTGCGCAAAGATGTTCTTTCTGCGGATGCAAAGGTACGAAAAACAGGAGTTAAAATCTATGATTTCAAAAGAATTATATCTACTTTTGCCACGTGTTTATACCACCCGTAAACCAATGAATAAACTCATAAACAGCCATTCGTCATGAAAACACGCTTCCTGCTCCCATTGCTCTGCTTCGTTTCTGCAAGCATGTTTGCCCAAGTACAACCCGACACTGTTTCCATCGGGACAAAAGCCGACGGCACAGAGTTGCGTGCCATCGCCTACCCATTGCCGCAACGAGCCGAAACTTTCTCCATGAGCAAAGAGGGAGATTACCTCTGCATCAACTTCCGCGAAACGACCAAGAGCGGGAAGTATCTGCAAAACAAAGGGGAAATCGGTTTCTACGATTTAAACCGGCAAAAACTGTTGTGGAAAAGTCCCATCAACTACCTTTCCACCGCCACCAGATGCCTCTCGCAGGGTGTGCTTATCAACCGCAACGGCAAGGTGTGGCTGCTGAACAAAGAAGACGGAACGAAACGATGGGAAACCAAACTGCACCCCATCTACATAGACGATTCGCTGGGGCTGATGCTGGGCTACCAATCGGCCACCTCGAACAAGCTGTGCGCCATCGACCTGAATTCGGGCAACGAGCTGTGGCAGACAAAGATGCCCCACCAATACGGTTGGAGCCGGATAGAGGAGTTGGCCGACGGACGGCGGCTCATCGTGGCAGACGAACTGCACCGGCTGAATTTCCGGACAGGCGAGATGGAGACATTCCCCGGAAGCCCCGGCGCCTACGACACGAAAGCCGCCATATTGCAAGGATTGGCAGCAGTGGCTATGGGAACGATGGGTGCGGCGGTGAGCGGAGGAAACATGTACTACGCCTACGTTCCAGTAGCGAACAACACCATCACCTCGCTCTCATCGAACATCCTGCAACACGAAGGCCGGTATTATTGGGCCGACCGTGAGCAGATAGCCTGCATCGACTCGACCATGAACCTTGTCTGGAAGCGGGAGTTTCCGGACGTGAAAGCCGGGCGTTCCATCCTCTTCGTACAAGACGACAAGCTGTACATGCTAAGCTACGGGTACGGATTGCGTGCAAATGGCAGCCGAAAGAAGTACGGACGCCCTTTCATTGCCTGCTACGACCTGCAAGAGGGCACGGAACATTTCTTCAACAAGCTCAGTATGAAGAAAGACATCGTAGAAGATGCGCTGCACACCAAGGATGCGCTTTACATGCTTTTCGACGATGGCCTGGCCTATCAGGAGCTGACCGACTCCGTCGTGAACATCACCCCTTGGGATACCGACCGGAACGGACACCTCTACGCCATGCGACCCGACACCCTTTATGCCGCCAACAACGACTGCACCGCTTTCACACCCCTGTATTTCGACGGGCAATACTGCCCGGTATATAACGATAAGGGAACCCTTTACGAGATAGACAAAGAGCTGAACATCAGCCGCACTTACCACTTGTCAGAAGTGTACCCCATCCGCATCCGTCTTCGCGACTACCTCTGTATAGGATTCAACAACAAATACCATTTCATTCACCGGATAGGCATGCCCGTAGCCCGGATGCCGCTTTCGCTCCGCAAAGGCGAAGCAATCGGCAACAAGCTGCTGATGCTGACCCACGAAAACCGCCTGCTTTTCCTCGACATGAACGAGGCCGTCCGGTAAGGTGATTGAAGCGGCAGTGACGGCATAATCCTTTGACTTGACAGACACAAGTGTTTCAGCCGTCAGACACTTGTGTTTTACACGTCAGACACAAGTGTTTTAGCCGCAAAACACAAGTGTCTGACAAGGCATGGATAAACACTTGATAATCAACAATCTTTTTCTTTAAGACACAAGCCGCCGGATGAGGTTAGCAACCTGCCTCTTGTCCCGAACCCAAGCAATGACCACATACGCCGCATCCTTGCGACCGACTTATGCAGTTTCCTCTTGAAGGGCAGACGGAAAGAGAACTTATTATCCCCGCCCCGCATTGAAGCAGCCGCTTTCCTGCCTGGAAACCGCCTTGATTCTGTTTCCGGCTTCCTGCCGGGCAACGACAGGGCTTCTCCCCGAAGAAGCCGTTTTGCAGGCCGACAGCACAAAAAACAGCGATTAAAGCGTACATTCTGAAATGATTTATGTACTTTTGTCACGCTTAAAAAACCTAAAAGAAGAGAATATGGACGATTCAAACCCACGAACGTGCAACAATATTAACCATTAAAAACGAACGGAGACGTTGCCCGCAATGCCTCTGTTCCAAACCCAAAGGAGGCAAACAATGAGAAAGTATCTGTACAGCGAGAACGGCTTTGTGGAAAAAGCCGAGTGGCAACCCAACTGCTGGGTAAGCGTGGAATGCCCCGACGATGACGATTTCCGGTTCCTCACCGAAGAACTGAAAGTTCCCGAATCTTTTCTGGAAGACATTGCCGACGTGGACGAACGCCCGCGCACGGAGAAAGAAGACAACTGGCTGCTGACCATCCTGCGCATCCCCATGCAGAGCCACCAGCGCGGCGTGCCGTTCATCACCGTCCCCATCGGCATCATCACCAACAACGACATCGTCGTTTCCGTATGCTACCACCACACGGAGCTGATACCGGACTTCATCCAACATACCCGACGCAAAGGCATCGTCGTGAACAACAAGCTCGAACTGATTCTGCGCATCATCTACTCTTCGGCCGTATGGTTCCTGAAATACCTGAAGCAGATAAACAACGACGTGACCGCCGCCGAGAAAGAACTGGAAAAAAGCATCCGCAACGAAGACCTCCTACAACTGATGAAGCTGCAAAAGACGCTGGTCTACTTCAACACCTCCATCCGCGGCAACGAAGTGATGATAGGCCGGCTGAGAAACATCTTTCAGGGAACCGGCTATCTGGATATGGAGCTGCTGGAAGACGTTATCATCGAACTGAAACAGGCCTACAATACCGTGAACATATACAGCGACATCCTTACGGGAACCATGGATGCCTTCGCCTCCATCATCTCCAACAACGTAAACTCAATCATGAAACGCATGACAAGCCTCTCCATCACCCTGATGATACCCACCCTGATTGCCAGCTTCTACGGCATGAACGTGGACATACATCTGGGAGAGTTTCCCCATGCCTTCGTCCTCATCATCCTGTTGTCGGCTTTGCTGTCGACAGTGACGTTCGTATGGTTCAGGAAAATCAAGTGGTTTTAGCCTGTCTCCGAAAGGGGAATATCTTCTTAAAGAAAGTCGAGCGCCAGTTGTCCGTCGCCCAGCAGATTGAACGTCATGCGGTGATAAGGAGTCGTGCCGTGGGCTGCAATGGCGGCACGGTGCTTCTTGGTGGGATAGCCCTTGTTGCCGTCCCAACCATATAGGGGATACTCCTTGTGCAACCCGTTCATATAGTCGTCGCGATACGTCTTGGCCAGTACGGAAGCGGCGGCGATGGAGAGATACTTCCCGTCGCCTTTCACCACGGTGGTATGCGGCAAATCGCGGTACTTCCTGAAGCGGTTTCCGTCGATAAGCAGATGTTGCGGACGCACGGACAGACGGTCCAACGCACGGTGCATGGCCAGAAACGAAGCATTGAGGATGTTTATCTTGTCTATCTCTTCGGGAGAGACAATGCCCACCGCCCATGCCACGGCTTCCCGTTCGATAACTTCGCGCAGTGCATGGCGCTGCTTCCCGGTCAGTTGCTTGGAATCGTTCAGCAGCTCGTTCCTGAAATCTTTGGGCAGGACAACGGCGGCGGCATAAACCGCACCCGCCAGACATCCGCGACCGGCCTCGTCGCAGCCCGCCTCTACCAAGTCTTCATGCAAATAAGGTAATAGCATAGTTCGTATATCGTTCTCTTTGAAAGGCAAAGATAAGAACTGTTTCCAAATCTTTTCAGAGGCAGACGGGAGTTTTGAGAAGAAATAATTAAATTTGCGGAAATAAGACGAGACGATGAAGAAAGCCTTTTATTTATTACTCACATGCCTTCTGTGGGCAACGACACCCCTGCAAAGCCAAGATATAAAGCAAGCCCAAACCCTGATCGGACAAGCACAGAAATACCTGTACAACAACCCTAAGCAGGCCTCCTATTATGCCTCTCAAGCCTCCGCCCTGTTCCCCGAAGACAAGCCGAACGAGGTTCGCGCACAAGCCATGCTGCTCTACTGTCAGGCAGAGCAACTGCTGGGTAACTTCGATTTAAGCATCAAAAACCTGTATGACACGCAGAAGTACATCCATCCCGCCAACAAAAAACAGAACGCCTTCCTCTGCTCCCTCATGGGGCGCGTATATAGCAAGCTGGGCGACTACAACAAAGCCATCGAACTGAACGACAAGGCAACCTCCATCTTCAAATCCATCGGCGACTCCACCTCCGTGGCCGGATGCTACAACGAACGCGGAGTGATGCACCACTTCCTCAACGAGTTTGCCGTTGCCGAACGGTTCTTCCGAAGGGCATTGGCCATCAACCGCGCCCAGCGCAACCTGAAAGAGATAGCCACCAACCTGAACAATCTCTGCCTGTATCAAGGAAATACGGAAGAGAAGCTTTCCTTTATTCAGGAAGCCATCGTCATCAACAAAAATCTGGACGCGCAATGGTCGCTGGGCGAGAACTACAACAACATGGCAAAACAATATTACTACGGCGGGCAGTACGACAAAGCACTGGAAGCCTTGCAGAAAGCCCATGAGTATGCCCACAACATCGGCGCCCGCGAGCTGATTTGCGACAACTACGAATATTCTTCCATGGTGTATGCCGCCATAGGCGATTTTGCCAAAGCCTACAAATATCTGGAGCAGATGTACATGCTGAGCAAAGAGCTGCAAAGCAGCAACAAGCTGCGCAACATCGAGCAGGAAATCTCCTACAAAAGATACCAAGACCAGAAGTATGCCACCGAATTGCAAGAGCAGGCTTACAGGATAGAACTGCTGAAGCGCAACATCTGGCTGCTGGGCAGTGTCCTCGTTCTGGGTGTGGCCTTTTGCATCTTTCTTTATAAATGGTATAAACGCAGGAAAGACCTGCAATTGGTAAAGGCGCGCTACCAGCTCGAACAGTCGGAGCGCGAGGTCTCCGAGCTGAAGCTGCATCAGCAGGAACTGGAACTGGAGCACGTGCAAAATGCGCTCAATACCAGCCGTCAGGAAGCCATGAGCTTCGCCGTATTCCTCAGAAGCCGCAACGAACTGCTGGACAAGATACGCGAAATGATAAAAGAGGGATATAAGATGGACAACCAACTTCTCATACCCCATCTGAAAAAGGTGAATGCCTTCATCAGCCAGTGCCAAAGCGGAGACAAGACCAACAGCGCCGTACTGACAAATGTGGAAGACAAGAACAAGGAGTTTCTGCAACGCCTCGTTGCCCTCCATCCCAAACTGACGCAAGGCGAAAAGTATCTTGCCACATTGCTAAGGGTGAACCTCTCCACCAAAGAGATATCCATGCTGACCGGCACCACTCCGAAAACCATCAACATGAACCGCTATCGCCTGCGCAAGTCGCTCAATCTCTCTTCGGAAGAAGACCTGACCGACTATCTGCAAAACATATAAAAATCGTCCCACCTCGGCGAACAGGTTCCCAAACACATCACGAGCGGATGGGCAGACAACCCCTAAGGAAGTTGTATGCGAAACACGGTCTTTCCCTTTCCGCTTTCCAAGATAAAAAGATGTCCCTCATGCCTGCGAATGATTTCTTTGCACAAACTCAGCCCGATACCTGTACCCTCTGCCTTGGTAGTAAAAAACGGAATGAACACCTGTTCCCACATGTCCGCAGGAATGCCCGCTCCATTATCCGTAATGTCGATACACGTATGTGTGTTCTGCGTGGCATGGAGTGAAATCATTCCATGCGAATTTCCTTCCAATGCCTGCATGGCATTTTTCAGCAGATTAAGCAGCACTTGCGACAGTTGCTTCTCATCTCCATTTATCATGACAGACTCAGGAATGCACTGCATTGCAAATGAGATGCGGCTCTCCTGAAAATCGGCCATCAACAGTTCCTGCAAATTCAGTAGCATACCGGATAGAGAAAAAAGCCGCTTTTCGGGGTTCGGAAGATAAGACAGACGCCGGAAAGACTCGGTAAACTCCATCAGACGTTCACTCTGTGCTTGAATGATGCGAAGGCCACGGATGGCTTTTTCACCGACTTCGGGATAGGAAGCCACCGTTTGAGATAATGAAATGATAGGGGCGATAGTGTTCATTATTTCGTGCGTAAGCACATGGCTGAGTTTGTTCCACGACTCACTCTCCTTTTCATTGAGTTTGTCAGTAATGTCTTGTATTGAGAGTAAAGCAACAGTCTCGTCCTTCAACTTCATACAGCTTCGGGATACGCTTAGTCTGTTTTTATTCTTTTCATTTCTCAGAATAGCTTCCAGTTGGGAATACGTACCTACTGTTTCGCATCCTAACAGACTCAAGGCTGCACTGTTTACGAAAATCACTTTCTCCATACTGTCACAAGCCACTATTCCGTCGGGCACTTTCTCCAACAGAGAACGGTAAAAGAAGTCCTGCGCCCGATTGTTCATCTTCGTCTGCATCAACAAAGCACTGATTCGGTTTAATGACCGATTAAGCAACTGTTGTTCCTTGTCCGTATCTTGTTCCGGAAAAATCTGCGTATTGTCATTATCGTCGACAGCATCGAAGAAAAGGCGAAGCTTGCGATTGAAATCATTGAGGCTTTTGGCCAATGCTCCAATCTGCGACAGAGCACAGATAACTAACAATGCACCGATAATGATACCGCGATGCGAGGCAATGAGCCAAAAGCCCGTTCCTGCTGTGGCAAGAATAAGCACGACATGCAGCAGTATCTTCCAATATATGTGCCGGCTGAACATCATGAGAGTCAGAGTTTAAAGCGTTTCAACTTATTATAAAGAGTTTGCCGGCTGATTTGCAGTTGTTCGGCCGCCGCAGTCAGATTACCGTTGTTCTGCAAAATCGCCGTTTCGATGGCCTGCCGCTCCACATCTTCCAAACGAGGCACCATGTTTGCCGACTGAGGCTTCCATGTCTGTTTCACCATAATGTCTTTGGGACGTATGATACTGCCTTCGCACAAAATGACAGCTTTTTCAATGGCATGTTGCAGTTCCCTGATGTTCCCCGGCCAATGATAAGAACGTAGTTTTTCAATCGTCTGCTCGTGCATCCGTATTTCAGGCCTTTGATATTTGGCAACAAAACGGCGCAGAAAGATGTCGATAAACAACAGGATATCGTCTCCCCGCTCCCTCAAAGGAGGCAGCTCGAGATGAATAGTGTTGATACGGTAAAACAAATCTTCACGGAACAAGCCTTCCTTCACCATATTCGGAATATCTTTATTGGTAGCGGCAATCAGACGAAAATCAACCGGAATGGCCTTATTGCTTCCTATACGGGTGACGTTGCGGCTTTGCAGCACAACCAGCAGTTTGGCTTGCAGTGCAAGCGAAAGGTTTCCAATCTCATCCATGAACAGCGAACTGCCGCCAGCTGCTTCAAACTTTCCCGGCCGGCTTTCGTAAGCATCGGTAAAAGCCCCTCGTTCGTGTCCGAAGAGTTCGCTTTCAAAGAGCGATTCGCTAATGGCTCCCATGTCTACACTCAGCATCCGGCGGACACCACGAGGAGAAAGACGGTGTATTTCTTTGGCCAGCATCTCTTTTCCTGTCCCATTTTCTCCGGTAATCAAAATATTGGCATCCGTTTTAGCCACCTTCGACACTATTTTCATCAAATGTATCATGGAGGCAGAATGCCCAATCAGCATCTCCGAATCACAGGAATGTACACGCACGGAGGTTCTGCTTTTCGAATCGGAAAGACGCTTATCCCCCGAAACATTACAGCCCCCTTTGAAAGCATCTTTCACCTTCTGTATCAATGTCTGATTATCCCAAGGCTTAAGCAGAAAATCTGTAGCTCCGTTCTTTAAGGCTTTGACGGCCAATTCCACATCTCCATAGGCGGTCAGCATGATGACCGGAAGGTCAGGACAAATCTCACGGATACGTTTCAGCCAGTACAACCCTTCATTTCCATTATTAATGCCTGCCGAGAAATTCATGTCAAGAATCACAACGTTAACCATAGCAGCAGTCAGGAAATGAGTAATTTGACTGGGATTAACAGCAGTACGAATATCACTGAACTCGTTTTCAAGCAACAACTCCAGCGAAGCCAACACATTCTTATTATCATCTACTATTAAAATCGTTCCTGTTTCCATGTGGGTAAAGGTATCCGTTTTTGTACTCCTCTGCAAGCAAGTGTCCAATAATTAGACGTTTTAAGGGGGTAATTATAAAAGTATCTACATCTTGCACCCCGGTTACAGGCTGAAAACCGTATTGCATCCACGATATGGGAAGAGCCGACATACTCCGTCCAACTTTTAGACGGCACAACGTCAAAGAAATGGACATTCACCCCATCACTAAAAACAATATTCCACTGACTATCAACGTATTTATTTCTTTGGCATTGTATTTGTCCTCATGTTGCCAAAATATGATTAAACCAAAATATGATTAGAATGAAGCACATGCTCCTACTCTTTTTCCCGTTTCTATCTTCCATATCTCTGCATGCTCAGTCAGAGATGAACTTGGACGAGTGTATACAGATGGCTCTTGAACGAAACCCATCTATCCGTAACTGCGTCATCGGCATAAAAGAAGCGCAAACCGAATACATGGCTTCCATAGGTGCTTTTTTTCCCCGCATCACAGCCAACGCCGAAGTCGGAAAGCACTTCGGACGCTCGATAGCCCCCGATACCAATACGTATACAACAGATAACTTTGAGGAGGGAACGGCAAGTCTGAACATGACCCTTTCCTTATTCGAAGGCTTCTCACGCATCAACCGGGTACGGTTCCGAAAAATTAAAAAGGAACATAGCAAATGGGAATTGGCAGATAAACAAAACACACTGGCCTATCAAATAACAGATGCTTATTACAAACTGATTTTGGAAAAGCACCTGCTTGGGCTTGCCGGAGAACAAAACCGCTTGAGCGAACACTATCTGAAACAAACGGAAACCTTTGTCGAATTGGGATTGAAATCCGTTTCCGACCTGCAAGAGATGAAAGCTCGCAAAGAAGGAGATCTATATCGTTACAAATCACGTGAGAACAGTTACCGGCTGGCACTTTCGCATTTAAAACGACTGATGAACTTAAAGCCGGACGATATACTCATAGTGCAAGATACAATAACCACTGCAAACGTGCCTTTTATTCCTCTTCCTACGGCAAAGACGCTTTATCACCGGTCGGTAGAAATCCTTCCTTCAATGCGCCTGATTGATTTGAAGCAGAAAGCAGCCCATAAAGAATACGCAATGGCTGAAGGAGCTTTTTATCCTTCGGTTTTTGCCCGTGCCACGGTCAGCTCCAATTATTACAATACGTTTTTCTCTGCAAGACAATTACACGGCAACATCGGGAAATACTTCGGAATAAGTATCTCTTTCCCTCTATTAAACGGTTGGGAACGGCCTACCCGCTTACGCAAGTTGAAGTTAAACATCTCTCGGATGCGAAATGAAAAAGAACAGGAAAAGCGACAATTATACACCAGCATCGAACAAACAATCCTTTCACTTCAGGCCGGATACATTGAACATCGGCAAGCACTGCTGCATTTCAATGCGGAAAGACTTGTATTGCAAGAATCGGAACGGAAATGGGAAGAAGGACTTATCTCCGTGTTTCAACTGATAGAATCCCGTAATCGGCTTATCGCAGCCAAAGCAGAACTGATACGTGTACGCCTGCAAATAGAATTGATGATGAAACTGGAGAAATACTATCGACAAGGAACTTTTTTATAACAGTAAAAAGAAATATTATAATGGATACACTTATTGAACGGAAACCCGGTATCAACCGCAAATACATCTACATAATCGGTGGAATGGTATCGGCAATGGCAGTTGTCTTATATTTTATCTTTAGAAGCAATGTTTCTTCTATGACCGTAGACAAAGAAAGCCTGACAATAGCCCCTGTGAAAAAAGCCGAATTCAATGACTATATACGGGTGATAGGCCAAGTGATGCCCAGCCGGATTATATATATGGACGCCATTGAGGGAGGGCGTGTGGAAGAACGCCTGAAAGAAGAAGGAGCGATGGTGAAAGCAGGCGACGTAATTTTACGCCTTAGCAATCCGCTACTCAACATCGGCATAATGCAAAGCGAAGCTGACCTTGCATATCAGGAAAATGAACTGCGAAACACCCGCATCAGTATGGAGCAGGAAAGTCTGAGACTGAAACAAGAACGCATAGGATTGAATAAAGAGTTTATCAGGAAACAGCGGCGTCACGAACAATTCCTGCGTTTGATGGAAGAACAACTCATAGCCCGTGAAGACTTTCAGCAGGCTGAAGAAGAATATCGGGCAGCGAAAGAGCAACTTGCAATTGTCGATGAGCGCATCCGACGCGACAGCATGTTCAGAGAAAATCAAATCAACAGTCTTGATGAAAACATACACAACATGAAGAAAAGCCTTGCATTAGTTCGCGAACGTCTGGATAACTTGCTTATAAAAGCTCCTATTGACGGACAAGTGGGAAACCTGAACGCACAAGTAGGCCAATCTATTTCTGCCGGTGAACATATCGGGCAGATTATCACCCCTGACCTGAAGATACAAGCTCAGATAGATGAGCACTATGTAGAACGTGTTCTTCCGGGACTGCCAGCCGACTTTACTCGCGATGGAGGGAACTATAAATTAGAAGTGACCAAATCTTATCCCGAAGTAAAGGACGGTCAATTTCGTACCGACCTTTCTTTCGTCACAAAACGACCGGAAAATATCCGTGCCGGACAAACCTATCACATAAATCTGCAACTGGGCGATCCGGTACAGGCTATTCTTGTTCCTCGTGGCGGATTCTTTCAAATAACCGGAGGAAGATGGATGTATGTTGTTGATGAAAGCGGTAAATTTGCCCTGCGCCGTCCTGTGAAAATCGGACGACAGAATCCTCAATACTATGAGATTACAGAAGGTCTGGCTCCAAACGAGAAAGTAATAATATCCGGCTATGAACTATTCGGAGACAATGAAAAACTTATATTGAAATAAACAAGCTGATAAACCATGATGATTAAAACAGAAAAACTATCCATGCTTTTCACCACAGAAGAGGTGCAAACCAAAGCATTGAACGAAATCAACCTGCAAGTAGAGCAGGGAGAATTTTTAGCAATAATGGGCCCTTCAGGCTGTGGCAAATCCACACTGCTGAATATTTTAGGAACATTAGACTCTCCCAGTTCCGGCTCTTATTTTTTCGAAGGACAGCGAGTGGACAAGATGAGCGAAAACCGGTTGACAGCTCTTCGCAAAGGAAATCTGGGATTCATTTTCCAAAGTTTCAACCTTATTGACGAACTGACCGTATACGAAAATGTGGAACTTCCGCTTGTATATATGGGCGTCAAAACCTCGCAACGCAAGGAACGAGTGAAAAAGGTATTGGAGAAAGTAAACCTCCTGCACCGCATCAATCACTACCCACAACAGCTTTCGGGTGGGCAACAGCAACGGGTAGCCATAGCCCGTGCTGTAGTGACAAACTGTAAACTGCTGCTTGCCGATGAGCCGACAGGTAACCTCGACTCCATCAATGGGGCGGAAATTATGGAACTGCTCAGCGAACTGAACCGTCAGGGCACTACCATCATTATCGTCACTCATTCTCAACGCGATGCAATGTATGCCCATCGTGTCATCCAATTATTCGACGGGCAGATTATAGCCGAAAACATCAATCGACCGTTGGAGAATAGTATTACACCGTTTAAAACCGAAACCGTATGATAGGAAATTATTGGAACAGCGCTTATCGGAACTTAATGAAGCGAAAGAAGTTCAGCTTCATCAATATATTCGGACTAGCAATCGGCATGGCATCGGCATTACTGATTCTGACTTATGTTGCCTTTGAATTCAGTTTTGACAGAATGCACACGAAGTGCAACCGCATTTACCGCGTGCAAAGTGCCTTCTATGAAGGAGATGTGCTGACAGATTATTGGGCGGGAAGTTCTTTCGGATACGGTTCAGCAATGAAAGAGAATCTGGCAGGAATTGAAGATTATACCAGAATTGTAAGCTTATTCCAGCCCGAGCAGATTGTGAAATACGGAGAATTGACACAACGTGAAGGCCAGATAGCCTATGCCGAACCAAGTTTTTTCCGGCTTTTCGATTTCGAACTCATAAAAGGAGACAAGAGCACCTGCCTTTCTATGCCGGGACAAGTGATCATCACCGAACGCATCGCCCGGAAATTCTTCAAAGATGAAGACCCCATCGGGAAAATTCTCTCTTTCACGGGACCATACGAGAACGTTTCTTGCGAAGTGACCGGAGTAATGCAGGAAATGCCCTCCAACTCGCATGTGCATTACAACTTTTTGATTTCATATTCCTCTTTGCCCCAATACATGCACGATTATTGGTACAAGCACGAGGTATATACCTATGTCATGCTTGATTCACCGGAAAGAAAGATAGAAATAGAGGAAAAATTTCCGGTGATGGCCGAAAAGTACAAGACAGAAGAAGCGTTGAAAAACAAGACATGGGGCATCTCATTAGTTCCTTTGGCAGACATACATCTCACTCCACAGGCCGGATATGAGACCGAAACTAAAGGAAACCGCTCTGCCATGGTTGCATTAATTTTTGCAGCCATGGCCATTCTGGGCATTGCTTGGATTAATTACATCAACCTGACAGTGGTACGTTCGATGGAGCGAGCCAAAGAAGTCGGCGTACGCAGAGTGGTGGGTGCTTTCCGTAAACAAGTGATATTTCAGTTCCTATTCGAAGCATTCATCATGAATCTGGCTGCCTTCATTCTGGCAATGGGAATAATCGAAATAATTCTACCGTATTTCAACCAACTGGTGGGACGTATGGTTACTTTTTCTGTTTGGATGACAGGTTATTGGTGTATTCCATTGCTCATGGTCTTTATTGCCGGCATTTTTCTCTCCGGATACTATCCCGCACAAACTTTGCTGAAACGCAAACCCATAATGCTGCTCAAAGGCAAGTTCATGAACAGCAAGTCGGGTGACAACATGCGCAAAGTTTTAGTTGTCGTTCAATACACAGCTTCCATGATACTCCTTTGCAGCACACTCATCGTCTTCGCACAATTAAATTTCATGCGCAAGCAGCCTTTGGGAGTGAAGACCGACCGTATATTGGTCGTTAAATTTCCCGGACGTACTGAAGGGTTAAATACAAAACTCGAAGCAATGAAAAAAGCGATAGCCCGTTTGCCTTTGGTACATAAAGTCACTTTCTCCGGTTCCGTTCCGGGCGAAGAGGTAGCTACTTTTCTCTCCAACCGACGCACGAATGATGCCTTGAAACAGAATCGGCTATACGAAATGCTGACTTGCGACCCCGACTATATAGAAGCCTATGGCCTTCAGGTTGTAGCCGGAAGAGGATTCTCAGAAGAATACGGAGACGATGTCAACAAGTTGGTAATAAACGAAACTGCCGCCCGAAATTTAGGCTTCTCTTCTAACGAAGAAGCGATAGGAGAATTGGTCAACGTAGAATGCACCGATGCTCCGATGCAAATTGCGGGAGTAGTGAAAGATTATCATCAGCAAGCCTTGAGCAAAAACTACACGCCTATTATGTTGATTCATAAGGACAAGATAGATTGGCTACCGCAGCGTTATGTTTCCATAGCCATGGTCTCCGGAAATCCCCATGAACTGGTGTCGCAGGTACAAGAGATTTGGAACCGTTATTTTGCCGATTCCAGTTACGATTATTTCTTTCTCGACCGTTTTTTCAATCATCAATATCGTCAAGACGAAGTTTTTGGCGTGATGATTGGAGCTTTTACCGGCTTGGCAATCTTCATCTCCTGTTTGGGACTTTGGGTTCTGATAATGTTCTCTTGCTCTCTTCGTACAAAGGAAATGGGAATACGCAAAGTGCTCGGAGCTTCTCGCCGTTCTCTTTTCTATCAGTTGGTGAAAGAGTTTTTTCTCTTGATTCTCACAGCGGTGGCCATTGCTCTTCCGGTATCATGGTTCACAATGGACGCTTGGCTGAGCCATTATGCTTTCCGCACAGAGTTGAAAGTATGGTTATTCCTCGTTCCCGTACTGTTGGTCTTGACTATTTCCTTTTTAACAATCGCTGCCCATACAATAAAGATTATAATGGATAAACCTGCACGTTCATTGCGATATGAATAAGAACCAAGCCAAAAGAATGAAAGATGACAAATTATAGATATAGAAAAATATATTAATCACTATTAATCAAGCTTTTAATTATTTATTTGTAGATTATAAAACAAAGAATAAGCAGCATTTGTAGTTCTCTTGTAGATACTTTTATTTGTTTTTTCACGCTTATGCTTAATAACTTAGCATCGTGAAAAACAAGAATATTAACCTTAAAAACTTATTCACATGAGTAAAAGTAACTACTTTAAAGAAAGAGCGGCTCTGCTGCTTTTCTTCTTTGCTTTTATGTTACCCATAAGCGCACTGGCACAAGCTATCCGGCTGACGGGCAACGTGACCGATGCAACCGGTGAAAGCATCATCGGCGCCAGCGTATTGGAAAAAGGAACGACGAACGGAGTGATTACCGACATTGACGGAAACTTCGCCCTGAACGTTTCGCCCAACGCAACCATCATCATCTCTTATGTGGGCTATGCTGCTCAAGAAATTCCACTGAACGGCCGCAATACCCTGAAAGTAGTATTGAAAGAAGATACCGAAATGCTGGACGAGGTGGTCGTGATAGGCTACGGCACGATGAAGAAGAGCGATATGACGGGAGCCATCTCCTCCGTCGATGTGGAAGAGCTGTCGAAGCGCACTACCACCAATCCGGCCGAAGCACTGCAAGGAAAGATTGCGGGCGTAAACATCATGAAGTCCGGAGGTAATGCCGGCGCAGGCGTGCAGGTGAAAATCCGCGGTGTGAAAACCTTTGGTGACAACGAGCCCCTCTACATCATCGATGGTTTTCCCGGCGACATCAACTCGGTGAACCCGCAGGACATTCAGGCGATGGAGGTGCTGAAAGACGGTGCGGCGGCAGCCATCTATGGTTCGGTAGCAGCCAACGGTGTCATCATCGTGACCACCAAAAACGGAAAGAAAGGCGAAACAAAAATAGACTTCAGCGCATACGTCAGCATGACGGATGTGGCAAAGAAACTCGACTTGCTGAATGCCGACCAATACAAGAAAGTGCATACGCAAATGTATGAAAACTGGAACTCGCACGTAGAGAACCATAAATCGCAGTACGATGCTGAGAACAAAGGTGTATGGGAAAAACAACTGTTGAAACTCGAACCTTACATGACCAAGAATACAGGCATCGACACCGACTGGCAAAACGCCATGTTGCGCACGGGCCTGTCGCAGAACTATATGGTCAGCATCAGAGGCGGCAGCGAAAACACACAGTATTCGGTATCGTACAACCATGCCGACGACAAAGGAATCTTCTTGGGTAATGACTACCGGCAAGACAACGCCCGCCTGAAACTGCACACAAGCAAGTACATCTTCGACATAGACGCCAACATGGCTTTCAAGTTCACCGACAGCAAACAGCCGGAGTACCAACTGAAAGAGATGTACATGATTTCTCCGTTAGTACCTATCTATAACGAAGACGAGAAGTACGGCTTCGGTCTGACCAACTTCGACAATCTGCCGAACAACCGAAACGTGATGGCCGACCAGCATTACGAAAAGTCGACCGACAAACGCTATCACACCACCGCCAACATAGCCCTGACCGCCAACTTCACGAAATGGCTCAGCTTCAAGACAAGCTATGCTTACCGGGGAGAACATCAACGCCAAACTTACCACACCCCGACCTATATAGCCGACGTAAAATCCAAACGCGACTACCCGTACCACAGCGAGACTTCCGCCTATTGGGAAGAGCACGTATGGGAAAACCTGTTGAGTTTCAACAAGGAATTTGGCAAGCACACTGTCAACGCAGTGGCAGGTACGTCGACCATGGCTCGCAGATATACTTGGCACTCGGTAGGCGTGGAAGGCAAAACCACCGTTTATAAGGTGGAAGACGGGCAATTAGTGATAGGCGAACAACCCGGCGGCTTCCTCGATTCAAGCTTCTCTACCGTAGGAGCAGGTGCGGGCGGCACATTCGACGGAAGCGGAAGCAAATGGGATTACAGACGGGTATCTTTCTTCGGACGTGTGAACTACAACTACAATAACCGCTACCTCGTTCAGGCTACCGTGCGCAGCGACGGCTCTTCCAAGTTCGGCGCCGACAGCCGTTGGGGATTCTTCCCGTCGGTGGCCGTGGGCTGGAGAATCAGCGAAGAGGCGTTCTTCCCGAAAGACATTGCGCTGAACAACCTGAAGCTCCGTGCCAGTTGGGGACGGCTGGGCAACGAGAATGCTTTGGGATTTTACGATTTCCTTGCCTTGATTTCGACCTACAACACCAAGTATCAGGGATATGTGAAAGGCAACGGAGACAACGCATGGACGGGAAGCATCGCCCGTGGACTGGAAAACCGTTCGCTGAAGTGGGAAACCACCGACACGAAGAACATCGGACTAGACTTCGGCCTTTTCGACAACAAGCTGACCGGAGCCTTGAACTACTATTACAACCAGACCGAAGAGCTGCTGATAACCAAAGCGCTCCCACCCTCTGCCGGTCTGAACAACCCTATTCTGAACGTAGGCAAAATACGCAACTCCGGCATCGAGGTTGAGCTGAACTGGGCCGATTCGAAAGGCGGATTCGACTACAACGTAGGCATGAATCTCAGCACCACAAACAACAAGGTGGTGGAACTGGCAGACAAGAGCCAAGTGCTCTATGGCGAGGGTCTGAAATACGGAAGCGAACACTTCCCCACCCAGACGCGCGTGGGCAAACCCATCGGTGCATTCTATCTCTATAAGACCGAAGGCCTGTTTCAAAGTAACGCCGAAGCCCGCCAATACAAAAATGCTGACGGACAAGAGTATCAGCCCTTTGCCGATGCCGGCGATATCCGTTTTGCCGATACGAACGGCGACGGTTCCATCGACGATGACGACAAGGTGTATTGCGGTTCGGGCATCCCCACACTGGAGGTCAACCTCAACTTCTCTGCCGGCTACAAAGGCTTCGACCTTTCCTTTGTTTTGGGCAGCGCATGGGGACACAAGCTCTACAACGGAAACAAGTATTTCTACGAAGGCATGAACTCCGGTTCCAACTTCCTTGCTTCGTCGCTCGATGCGTGGACGCCTCAGCACACAGATACCAACGTGCCCCGCGCCATCTTCAACGACCCCAACGGCAACCTGAAGGAATCCGACCGTTTCATCGAGAAGGGCGACTTCATCCGCCTGCGCCAGTTGCAACTGGGCTATACCCTGCCGAAAGCCATGATGCAGAAAGTATTCATCGAGAAACTGCGCTTCTACGTAAGTGGCGAGAACCTCTTCACCATCACCGGCTACGACGGCATCGATCCCGAATTCTCGCGTGCAAGTGTGCTGAACACCGGTATCGACAAGCTGATTTATCCGTTTACCCGTTCGTTCACACTGGGTGCACAACTAACATTCTAACCAATTCAATACGATATGAAAATGAAAAAAGCAATATACATAGCCGGCCTTTGTTTCGCATCGCTCCTGACAGGCTCGTGCGACGATTATTTAACCTTGGAGTCGCCCGACCAACTTACTTCGAGCAGTTTCTGGCGCAACGAGAGCGACGCGCAAGCCGGCATCTCGGCTGCCTATTCGCAGTTGGAATATTACATCGACACTTATGAATTTGCCGAGGTGAAGTGGCCCGTAGAGGCCTATCGCGAGGACATCATCAACATGGGCAACGACGCGCGCAACTACTCCAACTGGCTGGAGCTGTATAGCTTCACCTATACCAACGGCAACTCGCAATTCAGCAACTACTGGTGGAACAACTACCAAGGCATCAGCTTTGCCAATCAGGTGATAGAGAAGGTGACGGCCATGAAAGAAGGCTCCATTGCCCCCGCCATGCGCACCCAGATTGTAAACGAGGGACGCTTCCTGCGTGCCTACTACCACCTGAAACTGCTGCTGAACTGGAAGGAAATCATCATCCGCGATAAGTATATCACAAGTCAGGCCGAACTGAACAAGGCACTCTCTTCACGCACCGACGCTTGGAATTTCATCATCGAAGACCTGAAAGAGGCCACGACTCTGCCCGCCTCCTACGACAATGATAACTTGGGACGCGCCACCTGCGGAGCAGCCTATGCCTATCTGGGACTGTCTTACCTGACACGTGCCTACGAAGAACCGGAAAAGAAGTCGGAGTACTTGACTTTGGCTCTCAATGCCTTGAACAAGGTGACCGGCTACGAGCTTGTCAAGAAATTCTCGAGCATGTTCGACGCCACCAACAAGAACAGCAAGGAGTCCGTCTTCGAGTTGCAGACTTCTATGAGCAGTGCCAACGGAGCCAACTACCGTTCCAAACTTCACCGCTGGATAGGCGTATCGGAACTGATGGGATGGGACGAAATCCTTCCGAGCAATGTCTTGATGGAGGAATTCATGAAAGAGGGCGAGACAGCCACCACGGGACGTTACGACTCGCGCCTATACGAAACCGTCTTCTTCCGATGCTACTACTACAACGACGGCAAGGGACGCGTTTACGGACGCAACTACGACGACTGGTTCGAGGGCAAGAACCGCCCGGCATTCCGCAAGTTCATGCCTGCCTACCATGAAGGATTGAATAACGACTTCTGCGCCATCAACATCCCTTTGATGCGCTACGCCAACGTATTGCTGATGAAAGCCGAGGTGCTGAACGAGCAAGGGCATCCCGAACAAGCCATTCCGTTGATTAACGAAATCAGAAGCGTGCACGGCGACATGCCTGCCATGAAAGGTACTTCGCAAGCCGAAGTGCGCGCGCAGATAGAGCACGAGCGCATGATTGAGTTTCCGCTGGAAAACTGGCGCTGGTACGACCTGCGCCGTTGGGGCAAGCTGGCATCGGCACTGGCAAGCGCCGGACGTGCCGGATTCGACGAAACGAAGCATGCCTTCTATCCCGTGCCTCTGACCGAAATCAATGCCAACGACTTGATAAATAAGTAGAAATTAATTCTCTCTGACACAACCTCAGTACAAGGCGGCATCTGTTCCGACTGTGCCGCCTTGTTCGCCTCGAAAACTTTTTCTTTGCCGAGACTTAGTGGGTTTGTGCTATCTTTGCCTACAAAAAAACGACATAGATATGTTTGCAATCATCGGACTGATGCTCACCGGAATGCTGCTGGGCTATCTCTTACGGAAACGGAATCTACGGAAAATCTCCCAAATCATTACCCTGCTCATCTGGCTGCTGCTTTTCATCCTCGGCATAGAGGTGGGAAGCAACGAACAAATCATCAAAGGCCTGCACACCATCGGCATGGAGGCCGTGATACTGACGCTGGGTGGAACGCTGGGAAGCGTCACCGCCGCATGGGCCTTGTGGAAGAGCCTGTACAGACAGAAAGGAGGCGAAGTATGAAAGGAAGCCTCGTCATCGTCGGCTTTTTCGTGCTGGGTGCGCTGTGCGGAGTTTCCGGTCTGATACCTTTCGACATTGCCGAAACCGACATCGGCTACTACGCCCTCTGCGCACTGATGTTCAGCGTGGGGATAAGCGTGGGCAACGACCCGCAGACACTGAAGAATTTCCGCTCGCTCAACCCCCGGCTGGTATTTCTGCCCGTGATGACGATACTGGGCACGCTGGCAGGTTCGGCGGCGGTCAGCCTCATCCTGACGCACCGTTCCGTAACAGACTGTCTGGCCATAGGGTCGGGCTTCGGCTACTATTCGCTCTCCAGCATCTTCATCACCGAATACAAGGGAGCCGAACTGGGAACCATCGCCCTGCTGGCCAATATCAGCCGCGAGATACTGACACTGCTGGCAGCGCCTCTGCTGGTGCGGTGGTTCGGAAACCTCGCCCCCATCTCGGCCGGAGGCGCCACGACGATGGACACCACGCTGCCCATCATCACGCGGACGGCCGGACAACAGTTTGTGGTGGTTTCCATTTTCCACGGCTTTGTGGTGGACTTCAGTGTCCCGTTTCTGGTCACCCTGTTCTGCTCCTTATAGGGGCTTCGGACACGGTTGTGGACAGGCTTCGGCAACCGTCTTGTCAGACACTTGTCTCTGACATCTCAAACACAAGTGTCTGACATGATAAACACAAGTGTTTGACGCGTCAAAGACAAGTGTCTGTCAGGACAAAGACAAGTGTCTGACAAATCAAGGAAAACAGCGCGTCAGCCATACCTTATTTATATATCAAATCTTATTCATAATGAAAACCAGACTTTATACCTTTCTCCTCGCCTCGCTGCTTTGCAGCAGTGCCCCGGCCGATAACGAGCCGTGGCAGAACCCGCAAGTCAACGAGCTGAACAGAGAGCCGATGCACGCCCACTTCATCCCCTTTGCCAGCGAAGCAGGCGCCCTGAAACAACGCTCGCTGCCGCCCGAAATGCGTTTCGACGTGAATCCTGCGGCAGAACGGCGCATATCGCTGGACGGCACTTGGAGGTTTCTCTTCTCAAAGAACAACGGGCTTTGCCCCAACGATTTCCACAAGCCGGGATACGACACACGGAAGTGGAGCAAAATAGAAGTTCCCGGCAGTTGGGAACTGCAAGGCTTCGACGCCCCCATCTATACGGACACACGCTATCCGTTCCCCGCCAACCCGCCGCACGTGCCCGCCGACTACAATCCGGTAGGCGCTTACGTCCGCGAGTTCAGAGTTCCGGCAGGTTGGGAAGGCATGGACGTCTTCCTCGATTTCGAGGGCGTGGAGTCGGCCTATTACGTATGGGTGAACGGCGAACTTGCCGGATATGCGGAAGACAGCCGCCTGCCGTCGCACTTCAACATCACCCGCCTGCTGAAGAAAGGCAGCAACCGGCTGGCCGTGAAGGTATTCAGATACAGCGACGGCTCCTACCTCGAAGGGCAGGACTACTGGAAATACAGCGGCATCGAACGCAGCGTATATCTCTATGCCCGCCCCAAAAGCCGCGTGAAGGACTTTCGGATGACTTCCGAACTTGTCAACAACTACAAAGACGGAGAGCTGAAGCTGGATGTACTTCTGCACAGGCCGAAAACAGGACAAACCGTAGAGGTAAAGGTGCTGGACGCAGACGGCGTAATCTACCGGCAAAAGAAAATCGCCACTTCTGCCGCCGACACGCTCTTTGCCCTGCAACAGCAATTCCCCCGCGTGCGTGCATGGAACGCCGAAACGCCCCACACCTACACGCTGGTAGTGAACACCTACGATGCACAAGGCAAACCTTTGGAATCCTTCACCCACCTCTTCGGCTTCCGCACGGTAGAGATGAAGAACGGCATGCAGCTAATCAACGGGAAAGCCGTCTTGTTCAAAGGCGTGAACCGCCACGAGCACGACGCGCACAAGGGGCGCACCATCAGCACGGCTTCCATGATACAAGACATCCGGCTGATGAAACAGTTCAACCTGAACAGCGTGCGAAACTGCCATTACCCCAACAACTACGCTTGGTATGAGCTATGCACCGAGTTCGGCCTCTACATGGTAGACGAGGCTAACATCGAAAGCCACGGCATGATGGACCATAAGGACGGAACGCTTGCCAACTATCCCGACTGGGAGTTGCCGTTCATGCAACGCATGAGCCGCATGATGGCCCGCGATCGCAACTGTTCGGCCGTCGTCACTTGGTCTATGGGCAACGAATCGGGCTACGGCAAGCACTTCGAGACGCTCTACGACTATGCCAAGAAAGCCGACCCGACACGTCCCGTCCAATACGAAGGCGGCGGCTACGACGGCAAAAGCGACATCTTCTGTCCGATGTATGCACGCATCTGGGCGCTCCGTCGGCACGTGAACCAGCGGGATGCCCGCCCCCTCATCCTTTGCGAGTATGCCCATGCCATGGGCAACAGTGTGGGCAACCTTCAGGACTATTGGGACTTGATTTACAAGTACGACCAACTGCAAGGCGGCTTCATCTGGGATTGGGTGGACCAGACCTTTGCCATCAAGGATAAAGCCGGACGAGACATCTGGGCCTTCGGAGGCGACATGGGCTTCGCGGGCATCGTCAACGACTCCAACTTCTGCGCCAACGGTCTGGTGGCAGCCGACCGCACCCTGCATCCGCATATCCACGAAGTAAAGAAGGTGTTGCAATACATCCACTTCGAACCGCTTGCTTTCACCGCCAACCGGATAAAAGTAACCAACCGCCACGACTTCATCGGACTGGAAGGATACCTCCTGCGCTGGTCAGTGGAGTGCGACGGACAGGCCGTTCAAAGCGGAGAGGCCGATTTCCCGGCCATCGCACCCGGCTGCACTGCCGACATGGAACTACCTCTGAAGCCTCTCCCTGCCGACGGCAAAGAGTATTTCCTCACCCTGCGCGCATTCACCAAGCAGCCGGCGCCACTCATCCCGAAAGGACACGAAGCGGCCATCGAACAATGGGCTTTACCCACTATCCCGGCAGCCAACCCCGTTTGCCCCATAACCGGGACACTGACCACACGCCGTAACAAGCAAACACTGACCGTGAGCGGCAACGACTTTCAAGTGGACTTCTCCACCCTGACCGGCGAGATGACCGCACTTGTCTACAACGGAAAGAACCTGATTAAAGAAGGCCTGCAACCCAACTTCTGGCGCCCGCTGACCGATAACGACATCCCCAACGGACACCTGACACGCTGCGGGACATGGAAACACGCCGGACGTGACGCAAAGCTGCAAGATATCAACTTGACAGAAGCCGATCACCTTGCCACCGTCACTGCCACCTATCGCATGGAAGCGCAAGACGCCACCCTGCAAACCTGTTATAAAATCCGTCCCGACGGCTCCATTCAAGTGACGATGCACTTCATTCCCGGCAAGAAGCCGCTGAGCGAGATGCCCCGCTTGGGCATGCGCATGGTGCTGCCTGCCGAATACGAAAGGATGTCATGGCTGGGACGCGGCCCGCACGAAAACTATGCCGACCGCAAGACCGGTGCTTTGATAGGCCTTTACAACGCCACCGTATGGGAGCAATTCCATCCGTATGTGCGTGCCCAAGAAACAGCCAATCACTGCGATGTGCGTTGGGTGGCCCTGCGCAATGCAGCCGGAGAAGGTCTGCTAATAACCGGAGAAGAACCGCTCAGCATCAGTGCATGGAACTTCCCGATGGAGGACATCGAATATCGTCCTTCGCAAATGGAACGCCGACACGGCGGAAGCATCCAAAAGAAAGAGATGGTATGGCTCAACATCGACCACCGGCAGATGGGCGTGGGAGGCGATAACACATGGGGAGCGCAAGTGCATCCCGAATATACCATCACCCCGAAAGAGTGGAGGTATGGCTTCAGGCTGCAACCGCTTAAAGCGGTGGAATAAAAGATGTACTGTCTTTTTCCTTGACGCAAAAGAAAAAGTACACACACATATCGTTATAAAACCATTAACCACTTTAAATATATGAGATACAAATTTACATTCCTCCTTTGCTTTCTCCTGCTTGCGGCAGGACTTGCCTCCTGCACCTCCGAGGCTCAAAGCACACAGCAGAGAAGGTACGCCTTCAACAACATACTCGACATAGCCTATACCCCCGACACCCTGCACCGGTGCCACGGCTGGTTCACCGATGCCGGCTCGTGGATGGGCTTCACCCTGCCCGAAAAGGAGCAATGGATAAACGGCTTCTGCGGCCCGTTCAGTCTGGACATGTTTCGACGTCAATGGATGGCACAGTCGGCCGTAACCGTTGGCTTCGCCAAAGAGCCGCAGGGACTCTTTGTACCCGACTCCACCTGCTATTATCCCGGCGAGTTGTACATGTCGGCTCGCTCCGCCAAGGGAAGCATCACGCAACGCCTCAACTTCGCCGACGCCTCTACCGCCCTGCTGCGCATCGAAACCGACAAAGCGGAGAAACTGCTTCTGACAGGTAGCCGATGGGCCGACGACGTAAGCGTGACCGTAGAGCAAAGCTCCGTCATCGCCCGCCATCCGAGTGGAGAAAGCGTGACCATAACCTTCACGCCGGATGTTATGCTGACCGAAACGGAGCATAACTATACGGCCCTTATCTCCGCTTCCAAACGCACCGTCAACGTGGCCATCTCTTTCTTTGCTTCTGAAAAGGAGATGACCGTGGGATTACAGAATCTCCCGGCATTGCTCAACAATCCCGAAAACGCCTTGCAAGCCAATGCCGAACGTTGGGAAGGTTACCTCAGCAAGGCGCTGCGCACGGACATGAAGCCCGAATACGACCGCATTGCCGTGAAAGCCGTCACCACCCTTATCTCCAATTGGCGCACGCATCGTGGCGGACTCTTGCACGAAGGCATCGTACCCAGCCATGCCGTAGACTACTTTGTCGGTTTCTGGGCATGGGACAGTTGGCGTTTCAGTGCCGGAACCGCCAAGTTCGACCCCGAACTGGCCAAGAACAACATCCGCGCCATGTTCGACTATCAGCAGCCCGACGGCATGATTATCGACTGCATCTATACCGATCCCGCAGAGAACAACGCCCGCGACAGCAAACCGCCCTTGGTGTGCTGGGCAGTAGATGAAATCTTCACCCAAACAGGCGACACGGCTTTCGTTGCCGAAATGTACCCGCAACTCTTATCCTACTATAACTGGTGGTACCGGAAACGCGACCACAACCGCAACGGCATGTGCGAATACGGCTCTACCGACGGTACACTGGAAGCCGCCGCATGGGAAAGCGGCATGGACAACGCCATCCGCTTTGACAACGCCACCATGCTGAAGAACGAAGGAGCCGACGATGCTTGGAGCATGGATCAGGAGAGTGTAGACCTCAATGCCTACTTGGCATTGGAATGCCGGCTGCTGAAAAAGTTCGCCGGACTGCTGAATACCTCCTTCTCCGGTCCGGACTATGGCGACCAGGTGGGCGATTACTTCTTTGACAAGCGCATCAACTTCTTCTGCGACCGCCGGCTGAAAGACGGTTCATTCATCGAAGAGCCGGGTTGCGAGGCTTACACCCCGTTGTGGACGCAAATCGCCACGCAAGCCCAAGTAGACAGCATGTTGCCGATGTTGCGCGATACGGCCAAGTTCTCGACGTATATCCCCTTCCCCACCATTGCCGCCGATAACCCCAAATACGATCCGCGCGGCTACTGGCGCGGCCCTATCTGGCTCGATCAAACCTACTTCGCCATTCGCGGACTGCGCAACTACGGTTACAGCAAACTGGCCGATGAATATACCCTGCAAGTCTTCGACCGTCTGAGCGGACTGAAAGAAGGCGCCCCCATACACGAGAACTACGGAACCCACAACGGCGAATGCCTGAAAGCTCCCCACTTCAGTTGGAGTTCATCGCATCTGCTGATGCTGTACGAGGAGTACGGCAAGTAAGCCGGATATACCAATCAGAAACGGTTGAGGCGGACGACACTGCTCCTTTCATTCAGGAAATGTGTCGTCCGCCTCGTTCTTATTCCGGAACGGGATGTTCAGGCTGTTTGTCTCAGAACAAGCTCCAAGCCACCGTAAGCCCTGCCATCACAATGGCTACCATGCTCATCAGTTTGATGAGGATGTTCAGGCTCGGGCCGGAGGTGTCTTTGAACGGATCGCCTACGGTATCGCCCACCACGGTGGCCTTATGGGTTTCGCTTCCCTTGCCGCCGAAGTTGCCTTCTTCCACGTATTTCTTGGCATTGTCCCATGCGCCGCCGGCATTCGCCATGAAGATGGCAAGCACGAATCCGCTACTCAATCCGCCAATCAGCAGACCCAGCACACCGGGAACACCGAAGATAAGTCCCGTCAGGATGGGAGTGATAATGGCAATGAGAGAAGGGAACACCATTTCGCGCTGCGCCCCTTTGGTGGAGATGGCCACACAACGCTCGTAATCGGGTTCGGCCTCGCCCGTAAGGATGCCTTTGATTTCGCGGAACTGCCGGCGCACTTCGTCCACCATGTGGGCGGCGGCACGTCCCACGGCATTCATCGTGAGACCGCAGAAGAGGAAAGCCATCATGGAGCCGATGAACATGCCCGACAGTACTTTGGGGTTCATCAGCGTCACGTCATAATGGTGCATGAAGTCGAAGAACGTGGCGTCTTGCACGGATATGGCTTCGCCGCCCGAATGTATCTCGGCCACGCCGAGGCGAGTGAGGCCGATGCGGATTTCCTCGATATAAGAGGCAAGCAGCGCCAAGCCCGTAAGAGCGGCCGAGCCGATGGCAAAGCCCTTGCCCGTGGCGGCTGTGGTGTTGCCCAAAGAGTCGAGGGCATCGGTGCGTTTGCGCACTTCGGCTCCCAAGCCCGACATCTCGGCGTTGCCGCCCGCATTGTCGGCAATGGGTCCGTAAGCATCCGTGGCAAGGGTGATGCCCAGCGTAGAGAGCATGCCCACGGCTGCGATGCCGATGCCATACAGCCCCAGACCGACGTTGGAGAAATCGAAGCCGGAGGCAAAGAGGTAGGAGGCGATGATGCCTATCACCACGGCAATCACGGGGATGGCTGTGGAGAGCATGCCCAGACCGATGCCGGAGATGATGACGGTGGCAGGGCCTGTCTGTCCGCTTTCGCTCAACTTCTGGGTAGGCCGATAGGATTGCGATGTATAGTATTCCGTGGAACGCCCGATGATGATGCCCACCACCAGCCCCACTACCACGGAGCAGGAAATCCACATCCAGTTGTCAAGCTTCAACAGCCAGAGAATGAGGAAAGTGGCAATCACGATGAGCACGGAGCTGAGGTTCGTGCCGAAAGCCAGCGAGTTCAGCAGGTCTTTCATCTTCGCGTCCTCCTTGGTGCGCACGGAAAAGATGCCGATAATGGAAAGCAGTATGCCCACAGCCGCAATCAGCATGGGTGCAATGACCGCCTTGAACTGCATCAGCGTGTCGCCCGAATGGATAAAGGCGGCAGCGCCCAGCGCGGCCGTGGCAAGAATGGAGCCGCAGTAGCTCTCGTAGAGGTCGGCGCCCATGCCGGCCACATCGCCCACGTTGTCGCCCACGTTGTCGGCAATGGTGGCGGGGTTGCGCGGGTCGTCTTCGGGAATGCCGGCTTCCACCTTGCCCACAAGGTCGGCGCCCACATCGGCCGCTTTCGTATAGATACCGCCGCCCACACGCGCAAAGAGCGCCTGTGTGGAAGCTCCCATGCCGAAGGTAAGCATCGTGGTGGTGATGATGCAGAGTTTATGGGTGGGCGTCATCACATCCACCGGAATCACCGCGTTGAGCAGCAGATACCAGAAAGAGATATCGAGCAGACCGAGGCCTACAACCACCAGCCCCATCACCGCACCGCTGCGGAAAGCGATGCGCAAACCCGCATTCAGCGAGTGGCGGGCGGCGTTTGCCGTGCGTGCCGAGGCATAGGTTGCCGTCTTCATGCCCAGAAAACCCGAAAGTCCGGAGAAGAAACCGCCGGTAAGAAAGGCGATGGGCACCCAAGGGTTCTGCACCCCGAAGCCATAGGCCATGACGGAGAAAAGGATGACCAGTCCGAGGAACACCCACCCCACAATCTTGTACTGCTGCTTGAGGTAGGACATCGCCCCTTTGCGCACGGCTGCGGCAATTTTAATCATTTGAGGAGTTCCCTCACTCTCTTTCATCATCTCACGGTGGAAATATCCGGCAAAGCAAAGCGCCAGAAGCGAAGCGGCCGGAACCAGCCAGAAAAGTAATTGGTCCATAGTATGACTTATATTTAAAAGGTTTTTAACAGGCGCCTAAAATAAAGAATCGGAACGAGATATGCAAACAGGAGGACGAGTTTTTTCAAAGGGGAAAAGCAGCCCCGCCCAAGAAGCCGCTCCCATCGGTTTTCCCCGCTCTGCCAAAGCCCTGCGGGAAGCCCTTCAGACAGGGCTGAAACAGGCTTCCCGCAGGGTGTTTGTCAGACACTTGTGTTTTACGCGACAGACACAAGTGTTTTACACGTCAGACACAAGTGTTTCAGCCGTAAAACACAAGTGTCTGACAAACAGGGGAAATGTCTTTCTTATTCCACGGTTATTTTCATGATTTCAGGCGTGCGGATGCCGGGCTTCAGTTCGCCGTTGATGTAGAAGTAAGTGCCGTTGCCGCCCGCCAGCGCAGCACCCGCACGGGCTGCACCGGCAGCTTCGGCCACCTCCTGCCAACTGTTGGCGGCGGCATTATAGAGCAGGATGCGGCGGTTGAAGCGATACCACTCCGCCGGATGGCGCAGGTAGTCCTTCGCCGGGCTGCGCAAGGCGGAGAGGAAGATGTCCTTGTCCACCCCGCCCATGCAGAGGATGCGTCCATCGTCCAAGGCAACGGCAGTGCCTCCGCCCAACGAAACGGACTCGCCATTGCGCCCCGTGGGGGTGGGCACCGGTATCCATGTATCAAAGGCGGGATCATAGCAATACCCATTCACAGAAAGCGTTGCCTCACGGCCTTGCGAGGCGGGAGCGAAACCTCCCCAAAGGAAGAAACGATAAGCACCATCGACATGCACTCCTGCCGAAACGGGCTGTATACGGGGATTTCCAGGGAAAGGCGTCAGTTCTTTCCAGCCCTCGCCCGGCCGCTCCAAATCAAGACAGAGGAACGTGTTCGAGGCAGCTCCCTGCCGGTTGCCTCCTGCCACGTAGACGGTGTTTCCCATCAGGCTGCCCGTCAGGTTGTCCAGCGCATAGGGCAATGAGGGAAGCGTTTCTATCCGTACCTTTTTATCTTTATTACCGATGACAAGGCGATAGACGTTCGTCGTACTGCCTTCGGCGTTCATGCCGCCGATGCAAACCAGTCCGTCGGCCGTAGGCACGGAAGCACCGTAAGCCAAAGGCATGGGCAGTTCGCCCACCTTGCGCCAAAGCAGCACGGAGTCGGCAGGAAGCGGAGCGGCATAGATGCCTCGATAGTACCGCTTCCGTCCGCCATCGGCAGCCGGAACATCGGGGAAATTGCAACCGCCCGCCATCAGCAACCGGCCGTTCACCACACCGGCAAAGCAGGCGGAAACTCCGAGTTCAAATCCTTTCTCTTGTTTCGGGAAACCTTTCATCGGGCGCAGTTCTACCGCACGGCACAGCGGCAAGGCAGCTTGGGAGAAGGTCTGAGAAGAGTTCAGGAAAAACCGTAAACCCTCATCATACGAGTCATGGGGCATCTGTCCCAACCAGCGCGAATCTTCCGTGCGGAATGTGGAAGCGGGAAGCCCGGCGTCATTCACCAGATTGGCTCGGGTAAAAGGCTGCCAGCCGTAACGCACGTAGTGAGGATGCTTCACCGCCTCCGACCACACTTTCAGGCGTCCGCCCTCCACGGTTGCTTTCGCAGGGTGGAACAGTCCGTCCGTCTCGGCCACTTCGAACGTGCGCAACGGCTGCCCGTCGGCGCTTCGCAATCCGTCACCGTAATCAAAAGTAAGGTAGACGGCTCCGTCACGGAACGCAGCCTTGCGCAGCAACGGACCCGAGGGTGTCAGTGCCCGATGATAGGTGTCGCTCAACGCCCAGCGTGCCAGCCGCTCGCCCACCGGTTGTTTCTGCATGGGGTGCACGTCCAGCGAGTCGCCCACATCGCTGCTCACCGCCATACCTGTATAGGGCATCTCCCGCATCAGTCTGCGCTGGCTGTCTCTGAACCACGGCCACGACGGACGATTCAGGCTCGACAACTGCACGTAGTAGAAAGGCAAGCGGGCGTTTTTCCACGTCTTGCGCCAACTGCCCACCAGCAGTTTGAACAGCCGTTCGTGGGCATCCTTGTTATGCGCGTTCGATTCTCCCTGATACCAGATGACACCTTTCAACGGATAACTTTGCAAGGGGACGATGCCCGCCTCGAACAGGTAGCAAGGCTCGTACGGATGGCGTTGATAGGGATTGGCAGACCGCTTAATGTTCAACGAGGCACGCTCGCGCACCCAGTCCTGAATGAAATCGTTCCGTTTCCAATCTTTCAGGATGGCGGGAAACTCCTGCTCAAGCGTGCCCCGGTCTATCCAAGCTTCTGTGGGCGAGCCTCCCACGGCATTGCAAATCAGCCCTACGGGCACTTGCAGGCTGTCTCTCAGCATGCGACCGAAGTAGTAAGCCACTGCCGGGAAATCGCCCGCAGTACGGGGCGTGCAGGCTTCCCATTCCGCCTCCTCGTAATAGTGTAAAGCGTTGAGCGAATCCAACACAGAGTAATCCCACTCCACGGCATTCGTGCGCCAGCGGGCTTTCATGTCATAAAATCGCAGTTCATTGTCATCGGCCTTCGGAATATCCCGTCCGGCGGTAGCCGCCTGCTTCAGCATAAACTCCATGTTGGACTGCCCGGAGCAAAGCCATACTTCGCCCGCCAACACATTCCGGTAACGCAAAGTCTTGCCGGATGTCGATACCGTCAGTTCATACGGTCCGCCGGCTTTCAAGGGCAACAAGCGGGCACTCCACCTTCCGTCCTTACCGGCCACGACACTGCAACGTTGCCTGCCGATGTTCACCGTCACCCGCTCGCCTGCATCGGCCATGCCCGACACATCCAGCGGTACATTACGTTGCAACACCATGTTGTCGGTGTACAAAGCCGACAGGCGCAAACCCCCGTAATCGCCTGTCAGGGCGGAACAGACCGTACGTGCCAGCAGTGTCGCGCCTTCGGCCGTAGGATGGAGGGCATCTGGCAATAAATGAGGATAAGGATAAAGCGGCGCATGGAAGTCGATGAGCTGCACGTCGGCACAGCGTGCCACCGCTTCGATGGCTGTCTGTATTTCGGCATGCCAATCGCGCGTGCCGGAAAGGAAACGTGCGTGCCGGTCGGATATGGGCGAGAGCCTTGCTATCAGGATGCGAACATCCGGATTCGCACTGCGCAGCGAATCTATCAGCGACAAATAGTCGCTTACAAAAGCATCGCGATGGTGCGGCCAATTGCGCGGGTCGGTATCGTTGATGCCGAGGTGTATCACCGCAATGTCGGCGGCAAAACGGAGCGCATCCCTGAACTCCTGCTGTTGCATATACGGCCTGTGCCCCCGATTGAGCAACGTGGCCCCCGACTTGCCAAAGTTGCCCACTTCATACCGCTTGCCCAGCATCTGTTGCAACTGTGCAGGATAGGACTGCTTCTCCCTGTCGGGCAATCCATATCCGTAAGTGATACTGTTGCCTATACAAGCCACTTTCGTCTTTTGCTGCGCCAACGAGGAGAAACAAACAAATAAGACAGAAGACAAAACCAATAGTAAATGTTTCATGGCAAATAGAAATAAGATAAGTTACAGATTATCGGACAGGCAGTTTCCGTTCGGGAGAATAAATCAACCCGTCGACAGCTTTCTCGCCGTCGGGTGTCACGAAGACGCAGGTAAACATCCACTTCACCAACCTCACCTCAGGTGTGGTGAACCTGCCCACCGGAAGTTTCAAGAGCACCTTGTTCCACCCTTTGCTCAATCGCACGGAGAGGGGCGGACGCGCCACGCAATTCTCATTGCCGAGGGGTATTTCATTGTTCTTCACCCCGTGGGTAGCCGTCCACACGGGCGGAGCAACTTCCCGGCCGTTAATCCAGATGCGGCTGCCTTTATGGTCCCACCTGCCCGGCAAAGGCGGCAAATCGGGTTCCGAACGCGAATAATTCTGGAACTCCGCCCACAGACCCACCGTCTGCTTACGGGGAGAATATACATACGTATAGGCGTAGGCCGTGCTATTTTCTTCGGGATGCTTATAGAAAGCCGGTACAGTTGCACCCCATACATGCCGCAGATAAATGCCTGCTCCCACGGCAGGACGCACGCCATAGGTCTTTCCGTCATACTCATAGCTGTCTGCAACGATGGTTTCGGGCGGAAAGCTCTTGTCAAGACTCCCTCCGTTGGGGAAGGCGTCGGTGATGTGCCAGCGCACATCGGTCTGTCGCACATAAGCAAACGGATAGCCGGCGAAGGTATGTTCCTTGTGCCACAGCAGCCGGTGTTCAAAATCGGCAAAGCTCCTGAACGTATCTGCCTGCCCGTCGGCAGGAAGCACAGTGCCGTCTTTGTCGAAGTACTCCGTTCCCCCACCCAGCCAAGCACGCTCGGCCATGGCCAGCATGTTGGGGTAGAAATGGTTTTCGAGGATGATGTTGCGTTCAGAGGGCAGCAGACGGTCGTTCCAGATGCCCAAGATGCAGCCGGCCAAGTCGCCGGAACCCTGCGGCTCGTTGTAAACGCAGCTGTTGTACAAGGCCACGATGTCACCGAACGTATCGAAATGGTTCAGATAATGAAAGCGGGAATCGATGGCGGGAATGCCCGATTGCGCTTTCCCCCGATAACTCCACAACTGAGTCATGTCTATCTCACCCGGCTTGTAGCGCCAACCCGGATTCCACGAGATGACTTTCTTTCCTTTCGAGCGGACGTAGGCCACCATTTCAGGAACAAACCGCGGATTGGTGAACTTCACCTCATCCGTACCGATATGCAGCCAAGGCACGTCGAAAGTTTCGCAAACCTCGTCTATCAGAAGTTTCAGAATCTTCATACCTTCAGGACTTTGCATATCGTGCCCGAAGGTACGCACGAAAGCCGCGCTATGCCCCGGCATGTCTATCTCGGGAATTAGCGTCATGTGGTGCGCCTTGCAGAAGCGCACCAATTCCTTTGCCTCCTCCAGCGTGTAAAACTGTCCCGGCATACGGGTCATGTTCGCACTGTCGTTCAATGCCGGAAAGAGCTTGCTTTCCAACCTCCATGCCTGATTCTCGGTGAGATGCCAATGAAACGTGTTGATTTTGAACTTGGAGAGCACGGCGATTTCACGCTTCAGCTCTTCCATCGAGATGTAGCTGCGCCCGGTGTCGTGCATCCAACCGCGTATGCGGAAAGCCGGCCAGTCAAGTATCTCGCAGCAGGGTATGCGTGTGCCTTCCGTTGTTTTTTCCGCTAATTGGCGCAACGTCTGGATGGCCCGATACACGCCGCACTCGGTGACGGCCTCCACCCGTATGCCACGCTCGTCCACCCGCAGGCGATAGGCTTCGTCCTTATTCAAGGGAACTCCCTCCAACTCAGGCACCAGCACAACGGAAACGGCAGAAGCGGCATGTTCACTCACCTTACCTCCCAGCTCGACAATCAGTGCCTCCCAATCACTCAAAAGCACATTTGTGGAAAGTTTCACCCTATCCAATGCCAACGAAGACGAATGCCACTCCACACGCCGGGGGCGAGGCAACAAACGTGCTCCGGCATCATCCGCATTCCGAGCCGGAAAAACAACACTCAAAGCAGGAGAAACCGCCTGCAACATCAGGAGGAGCAGAAGCACACAGCCCCGCACACACATCATATTCATAGGCAAATGAAAGTTTAGATATCGGTCATTCAACGGACGAGGACAGATGAGAATCCTCAAAAACAAGTCTCCGGCGAGGTTATACCTGAGTTCGGTATAAGAAGCAGGTCGACGGCCTCACCCGAAGGCTTGTTCTTTAAAGTATATCATATTGGTTATCAATGATTTGATTCTGCCTTGTCAGACACTTGTGTCTTACGGCTGAAACACTTGTGTCTGACAGCTAAAACACTTGTGTCTGTCGGCTAAAACACTTGTGTCTGTCACGACAGAAGTATGCAGCTGTCAAACTTGGCAAAAGCAACCGTCTATCCCGGACTCAGGCAGGTTATTTCTTCTTGATGATGTCTGTCAGCTTCACGCTTTGGAAAGCCATGTGCGCCACACTGCTCTCATACAAGATGCCCACCGTCTCTTTGTCAATCATCGTCAAGCAGGAATATCCCCAGCTCTCTCCCTCATCGAGCAGCAGTTGGTTTTCGGGCAACCAAGTAAGCCCGCCGTCCAGACTGGCCTTAATCGTGATGTGATGACGTTCTTTCTTGGTATTGGGATTGGAGAAAAGCAGCAGGTCTTTGCCCAAAACATTGTCCTTGGCCTTCACGCTGATAAGGCTGGCCATACAGACAGGCTCATCCAGTGCCTTGCGCGAAGAAGGATGCTCCGTCCATGTGCGTCCCAAGTCTTCTGTCACAGACACGGCACGGCTGCCGCCGCGATTGTCGCGCATGTTCAGCATCAGCACACCGGGAGCCACTTCGGCCACTTGTGCCTCGGTGGTGTTGGTGCGGGCATGGTTATGGATGGTCCAAGTATTCCCACGGTCTTTGCTGTACATGATTCCGGCATTGGGCACGCGCGTGGAGTCGATATACTGAATGGGGAATACCAACGTGCCGTCCTGCATGGTGATGCCCCGTCCCGGCCCTTGCAACAAGAAGTACCACGAAGGATCTTTCACCTGCTCCGTAATGTTGATGGGTTCCGACCAAGTCTTGCCGTCGTCCGTGCTCTTGGCCATGACGAGCTGCGCCGTACGGCTTCTGTCCATACCCGGATGCGAGCTCCACCACGCACGCTGGTTGCCCATGCCGTGCGTCCAAGCAGCCACCACCCATACCGTATTTGTGCGGGTATCTACCAAGATGGAAGGATCGCCCACCCCGTTTTGGGCGGCAGGCAATCCGCCGGTTTCTCCAAATGCCAACGGCAGGCGCATCTTCTCCCATGTGCGGCCGCCATCCGTACTGCGGCTGAGACCTACATCTACATGTTCCTGCAAGTCGGCACTGTTGTTATAGCGCACATCGTAAACGCCGAGCAGCGTTCCGTTGTTCGTGGTGGCCAGTCCCGGAATGCGGAAAGCCGCCGAGCCGTCATCGCCCGCATGGCGCACGCCTACTCCCATCCTGTGAACGATGCCTTCAGGAGTCGCCATCTGTATCGGAGCTTGTTTTCCGTCCACCTTTACCGAAGCGATGGCAGCCGTCACTTTATTGAGCAGTGTGGCTTGCGGCTTCATCTGCAAACTCACCCAGAAGTAATTGATTCCGGGAAAGAGTGTCTGTTCGGTTGCCAGTACCACCCTACTGCCCGGTTCATCTACCTGTGCTTTAAGTATGGAGTAAGAAAGATTGGCCGCCAACGTATTGCCCACGGCAAATGCCGAGACATAGTCCACCGGTGCGAAAGGTTTCTTGGCATAATTCTGAAGTGCTTCCGTGCCACCGTAATAGAGCTTCACCGAGCGGATGTCGGACAGCTTCACCTCTTTGCCGAAGTTCAATATCACCTCGTCCAGCCTCTTGCCGGCATCCGCCTCTATGCGCATCTTGAACAGCACATTGTCCTGACGCTCTATCAATACGGGGATTTGAGTTTCATGCACGAAAACAGTGTCCGCAGCCTTCGCATAGGCCGCCTTTCCCGCCAACAGCAGGAATACAAATAACAGGATTTTCTTCATCTTCATTCTATTTCTATATATTATAACTTCAAATATACAAGTTTATTCCAATAACCCTCCTCTGCATTATTAAATTTTAAAGAGTCCGCCCAAGAAGATACCTCCCTAAGCGAACTCTTTCAATAGTTTTCAATAGAGATGATTAGTCCTTATAACCCGGTGTTTGCTCCAACAGGTTATTATTCGTCAATGTACTTTGGTCAATCGGCCACAACAGCTTATCGACAGACGCAGTGGAATACTTCGAGGTCAAACCGAAAAGACGGATGTCATACCAGCGACGGCCTTCAAACAAGAATTCTCTGAATCGTTCTTTCAAAATGGCTTCAGACGGATCTTCATCCCCCGAAACGAATTTGTTGTCAGTGTAGAAATCTCCCTTATCATTCGGATAGGCCACTGTTTCCGAATAGTTACTGCCATAAGCACGCTTGCGCACTTCATTGATTTCGGCCGTAATATCCTCATTCAGGAATGCCTTGGCCTCAGCCAACAATAACAAGCAATCCGAGTAACGATAGATGGGATAATCATCGAGCATACTCCGAGTAGAACCGCCTGTAAGCATAGTGCCTTGGAATTTGTAAGCAAACGGAGCTACATATACCAACTCTCCCGCCGCATTTTTGTTGTAAACAGCTTTCAATGAAGCAGCTTTTCTCGAATCTCCTTCTCTATACAATTTAAAATACAAATCTTTCTTGATAGCCAGGCGAGTCAAGCCGTTGATCTGACTGTCTTTCGTCTCCTTGATATTCGTTCCGGTTTCATCGTAATACGAACCATTGTTCATATAAGCCTGTTGGGGCAAAAGGTTACCTCTGTAAGAGCCATTCCACAAATCAAATTCATTCTCATTGCTGACAAAAGCAAAGATAATCTCGTTATTCAGCTTATTATTAAAGCTGAATACGTTGGCAAAATCCGGCAATAAAGCTACATTCGGACAATTCTTCACTTCCTGAAGCGCCGCCTTCGCCGTCTGATAATCGGATGAGCCTCCATTCATCTGCTTACCGCTCCAGAGATAAACCTCTCCCTTCAGCATCTTGGTAGCTCCTAACGACCAGTAATATTTACCTTTTGTAAAAGCATAACTTGTCCCGAAAGCTTCTTCCGAAGCCTGTATGTCTTTCTTTATTTGCACCATGACTTCCGCAGCGGCATCTTGCTTTCTGTTCAATTTCGACAAGTCCAGAGTAGCACCATTGGTATAATCCAGATAGACAAAGACATCGCCCCATGAACGCAACAAATGGAAATACAAATAGGCGCGTATGCCGTAAGCAGCACCCAAGAAATACTTACGATCAGTATCACTCAAAACGGACGTATCCGTGGTCTTACTAATCATCAAGTTACATTGGTTAATCACATTATACAATCCGGCATAGTTACTGATTCCCGGCTGTACTTCGGAAATGGTGTTATACGGAAAACGCTCCATGCCTTGTGTGGCTTCACCTCCGAAAGGAGTATCGCCATAAATATCGGCACGCGGTTCACCCAACAGAAAATAGTTATAGGAATAATTCCTGAAATAAGAGTGGATGCCGACATTAAACGCACTGAAATGATCGGTCGTCTGCCAATAATTGGCATCCGTAATTTCACTTTCCGGCTGCAAGTCCAGAGAGTCGCAGGCAGCCACCGCAAACAAAGCCGCCCCAAGTAATATATTGCTAAAAAACTTTTTCATACTTATATCGTGTGTTTAGTTAGAAAGTAACTGATAAACCGAACAATAACGTGCGAGGTGTGGGATAACGGCCGTCATCGACACCTGCCGCATTAGTTCCTGCAACAGCCGGTTCGGGAGATATACCGGAATAACCGGTAATATAGAATAAGTTCTGACCGGTCACGTAGACAGAAGCATCGCGTATAAATGCGCCCTTTATAAGGTTCTTCGGAAGATTATAACTCAACGTAATCTCACGACATGCCAGATAATCGCCTTTCTCATAGAAACGGGAACTGTTGTTGTCCAAAGTCAGATTGGCATTGTTAGAACGTGTAATGTTATACTTGGCCAACTGATCGGCATAGTAGAATTTAGGCAGGTCGGCATCGGGATTTGCTTCACTCCACGTATTCTTCACTTCCGAGATCAGATTGAATGTTCCTTGATACTGTCCGAGAGAGCGGGCCAGCAAGTCATTATACAACGTATGTCCCAACGCATAATCGAAACGTGCATACAGTGAAAGTCCCTTATATCCGAAAGTGGTAGAGAAACCGCCCGTCAGATTGGGGAATATATTGCCTATCACCTTGCGGTCATACGAAGTAATCTTTCCGTCTCCGTCCATATCTTCCCAATAAACGTCTCCCGGCTCAATGGGCTTGTATCCTGCTTTTCCTTTGTACTCATCGGCCAAACCGGGACCATACAATTTGCCCACGTCATCATACAGCATGTTGGCATTTGCTTTCACATCGTCCCAATCACGATAAATACGTTTTTGCTGATAGGCTACGATTTCGCCGAGCTTACCGCCTTCCTGACGACCGCCTACCCATTTTGTATTATATTTCCATGTGCCGTCGGCATTCTTTACAGCTTGTCCGGCCGCCACTTCATAACCGCCTACACGGTTATTGGCGTTGCTGTTTTTCGGGAGTTTCAGGATTTTATTGGACACGGTAGTGACATTGGCCGTCATATCCCATGTAAAGTCTTTGGTTTTAATCAGGTTGGCACGAATTTCAGCCTCAAACCCTGAGTTGCGCAAATTACCCATGTTGGTCGTGACAGAAGAGAAACCCGTATAACCCGGAAGGTCAAGCGATGTCAGTAGGTCTTGCGTCTCCCGATTGTAATAATCCAGAATGAACGAGAATTTGTTATGGAACAAACCGATATCCAAACCCACTTCGAACGTCTTACTTTTTTCCCAACGCAAGCCGGTATTCAACAAACCGGTATTCACGAAAGGAGTGGCGTTGCCATATTTGGGCAGTTTAAAGTCCTTGTTGATTTGGGCGCCGTAAGTTCCATAAACCGTATAGTCGCCCAAGCTGTTTACATTACCGTTTGTTCCGTAGCTGACACGCGGCTTCAATGTAGTAATTACATCCGCAACTTTCATCTCTTTCCAGAAGTCCTCCTCGGTTACATTCCAACCCAACGACACGCCCGGGAAGAATCCCCAACGATTGTCCTTCAGGCGGGAGATACCGTCATAACGTCCTGTCAAGGCCAACAAGTATCTCATTTTGTAATTATACTCGGCACGCCCGAATGCGGACAGAATGCGATAAGCTGTTTTCACCGTTGAAATACCGTCGTATTCCGATGCGACATTCATCGTAGCTATATCATCAGTGGGTGCTCCATGCGCATTTCCCTTCAGTGTAAAACGGTCATAGGTATAATATTCGCCGCCCAGCATTACGTTCACGTCATGGACACCGTTGAACAGCTTGGTATAATTCAAGGTCGTGTTCATCTGCAATTGATTGTATTTATCAATCTCGACGCTCGATGAACGGGTAGTATTGGGACTTCCCTGATTCTGCTGCTGGTATGCCTTATTGAAAGTTTCTTTCTGATATTGATAATTCAGCAAAGAGACATTCCCGTTCAACACCAGCTGTTTTTTGATAATATCAAGTGCAAACCCCGTGCTGAAAGTATAGCGTGCGGTGCTGTTGTCCCGTTGTAACTTCGAAATCCAATATTGGGGATTGCCGTCGGCCGACCCAAAACCGGCTGCCGGCGAACCGTCTTCCCGATACGGATTCCATGTGGGGCGTTGCGAACGGGTACGATAGAATAAGTTATAGTTGCTGGAATAGATTTCCGGAGTAGTCGACCACATATAATTGGCACTTGCTTTCACCAAAAGAACCGGCAAAACTCTGTACGAACCGGCGAGATTACCGCTAAAACGTCTGAATCCGGTACTTTTCACTTGTCCGTCTTCATCGTAATAGCCGAAACTGGCAGCAAATGTGCCTTTGTCATTGCCACCCGCAATATTCAGGTAATGCTCTTGAGTAGCGGCACTGTTATTAAATACGGCATCGTCCAGAATACCGGAATGGTCTTTATATAAAATCTTCTTCCCGTCGTGATAAGGATCATCCATCAATGACCATCCTTCATTTTGCAGATGTGAGGTTTCATCGATCAGATAGCGTATATCGAAATTCGTATTACCGATACCGTATCCCATTTGTCCGTCTACACTATATCCATCGCTATTATACGCTTTAATGGCCTCATTGGTTCTGCGCATACCCAAGCGGTTATAATAAATATAATCACGGGCATTCAGAAAGTCATATCCTTTGCGAGAGAAGTTCTTACCATATTTGAAATTGTAGGTCACGGTAGCCTTGCCTTCCTTGCCGCTCTTGGTTTCAATCAAGATTACACCGCCATTGGCACGGGCACCATAAATAGCCGTAGAAGCAGCATCCTTCAGTACCTGAATCGACTCGATGTCTTGCGGATTCACATCGGCCATACTGTTGCGCACAATACCGTCCACAATCACCAACGCGTTGTTATTGGTTCCGGTAATGGTGGCTCCACCGCGCAACACCATATTCGGGGTTGTACCGGGTTGGCCGGAAGTATTGATAACGCGAAGTCCCGTCACCGAACCTTGCAGTGCCTGACCTGCATTGCTGAACGCAGAGTTTTTAAGCACATTATTATCCACTTTTGAAATAGCCGTCGTCAAAGCCGCTCTTTTTTGAGAACCTCCATAACCGGTAACCACCACCTCGTCAATCTGCAAAGCGCTGTCTTTCAACACAATGCGCAGGGGGGGGGTAGAAATCCCGTTCCAAACAACCTCTTGCGTTTCATAACCCACGAAAGAGACTTGGAGCACGTCTCCCTTCTTTACGCCTGAGAGTGAAAAGTCACCGTCCAATCCGGTAATCGTACCATTGGTCGTTCCTTTCACCACAACCGACGCTCCGATTATCGTTTCGCCGGTCGCATCAACTACCACGCCCTTGCAAGTACCACTCTGTTGTACTACCTGTGCATGAGCACCATCGTTTTCTGCCGACGCATGAACTGCATTTGGCATCATGGCCAATGCCAGCAGAAATACACATACTGATTTTACTTGTTTTACCATAGTTTTATAATTAAAAGGACAATTAATCTAACAAAGTCACATATCAACCACGCTTAATAAATATTTAATTCAACCTTGCAAATATACACTAAATTATTTAATATACAACAAGCTGCCAAGAAACAAAAGTAAAAATAACAACTCTGCTCTCGTAATAACTTATTAAAACAGAAAAAGCAGCGGCCGTTCCAAATGCTTTATTGATGAATTAGGACGGTATGGTTGCCATGCCACGAAATACCGATTGTAAAGATGGAGACTCTCATCAGCGATTGCAGATATAATTTGCCCGGGTACGGGGCAGGCGGTTGCTCCGGCCAAAGACGAGGGGCCGTATCCTGTCGGGCGGATATTTTCTGAATACAGCGGTTTGCAGCGATTGAGCGGAAGAGAAAAGAGCCTTTCAGGCAGGGCGCACTCACCCTGTCTGACGAGTGCAATCCTTTGACTTGACAGACGCAAGTGTTTTAGCCGACAGACACAAGTGTTTTGCACGTCAGACACAAGTGTTTCAGCCGTAAAACACAAGTGTCTGACAAGGCAGCGGTAAACATCTAATAATCAATGGATTTTTTATTTTAAGACACAAGTCTCCGGGCGAGGCTCCCGACCTGATTCTTATCCCGGGCTCAGGTATGATTCAACCTTCGCAAGAGAGCCTTGTTTTGCTTATTCAGCATCGATACCCGAAGGATTAATCCCCGGTCCTCCACCGGCCGTATAGCCACGGCTCTCCCCACTCTCCCAAGGAGATATCCAGAAAGCATACAGGTCGCCCTCTCTCAAACGGAACTTAAAACGCACAGGTTTGCCGGCCAGTTCGGTCAGCTCTTTTTTCTCTTTCCACGTAATCAGATAACGTGTGCTGTCTGTACGGCGCATCTGCATACACTCCTCGTCCGAATATCCCGGAATCACATTGCCTTCCGCATCAAGCACCTCTACGGACAACAAAGCCTTCTTACGCCCCACATCGGCATTGACAAACAAGAATTTGCCATCGAACAAGACTTTTTCAGTAATCAATATCCCTCCTGACCTGCCTGCCCGCATCGACACAAATCCGTCGCGACGAAGCATCGCCAAACCGGTGGAGGAATGACTGTCCCACATCACATTATTGAGACGACGGCCACTGGAATAGAAATAAAGCGAATCGCCCACAATGAGAGGAACCCCGTTGACAGACTGCATATTGCCCCAGTTCCAAGCTCCCTCGGATTCATCGACGTCCATGAAAGGACGATGAACAGGACGGGCAAAATGGAAACCGTCGCGGCTATATCCTAGAGAAACCACATTGCGCTTCTGAATACCGTCGCGGGCACATATATTGTTCTCCGGACCCGCCCAGACAGAGTAAAATCCCAATAGGATGCTTTCATAAGGAATCACATCAAAATTGTATATACCCGGCTCGGTTTCCGGATATTTTTCATGCCTCACCTCCTTGTCATCGGGGATAAACCAAAAGGTGACGAACTTGTCTTTTACATCGTTGCGCACCCGATGGGCAAGACTGACCAACATTTCAGGGTCGGCATGTTCTGCGTAGAAGCGGGAACGACCCGACACCAAAGTACTTCCCCGCATACTCAAAGCCCACTTTTTCGTGAAAGGATTGAAAAAGGCAGAAGTCCGGTCAGGCAAATCGCCCGACTGAGCCACTCCCTCGCTCCAGTGAATGCCGTCTGCTGAATATTTCAGCACAATCTGCCAACCGCGTTCGCCCGACCGACGTTGAACATTGAAAAACTTCCAGCGTTTGGCAGGATCCTTCTCTGCGCGGTCAAGCCACACGGTAGCCGCGTCACGATTGCATGTATCCACGATATTGGTGCCCGGCATTACATCCTGAAGAACTTTTGTCCAGTGTTTCCCGTCGGCAGACTCGGCATACCCCGTATAGAACGCCTGCGAATTATCCTTGTGTACCGTTCCCGCACCGGCCAAATACCACATTTTGAACTTCCCGTCTTTATCATCATACCAAACACCATCGCTAAAAGGCGCCGCATACACAGCCCCCTGCATGGTCTTTTCCCACTCTTTATCAGGCTCCAGCACAGGATTGCCTTCATAAAATACCGGCGTATGGAAAACAGGAATCAATGTGGTTTTCGCAATCAAAAAGCTATCCACAAACAATTGACGCCCCGTATTGACAGGAATCACTTCGGGCTTCTGCCGCAAGTAAGGCACAGGCATCTCCTTCCGCATCGTAGGAATCGGATAACGGGGCGGCCACTCCGCCGGCAAAACGATACCGTTATGTAAAGTCTGTGCCACTGCCAATGAAGCGGCAACTACCAATACCGATGAAACAAAGATTTTTTTCATCTCCCCCACACTCTATTTGCCCTGCGAGCCTGTCTCATAAAAATCTTCAGGGAAACGTGCGCCAGATAACTGGGCAAACAGCTCGGCATATTTATCGGCAACGGCTTGCGTAAACCTCCTCCCTTTCTCCGCTGTAGAGAGCGACGGATTGCCGATACCCGTATCTTCGGTTGCCCGGCTCCAGTCGCGCGGCATCCAAGCCACCTTTTCACGCAAGGCAGGCAAAGAGAACGGCTTATAATCGCCGGAACCTGCCGTGGACAAGTCCACCAATTCAGGATGATAATACATCATGGCCGAAGTTTCCACCTCGTCGGCATGGTCGCCGGGAGCATCGAAATATTGCCTGACCTTTTCTGTGGGAAGCACGGCAAACCAATCGCTTGCCGCAATCAGAAAATCGGGATAGTCCACCGCCAAGTCGCGAATCATGTTCTTGAAATTGTTGCCACCGTGCCCGTTGACAATGACAAGCTTGCGGAAGCCCTGCGCATGAAGCGAGGCCACCGTATCGGCGAGCACAGCCTTTTGCGTTTCATAGCGGGCATGGATGCAGAACTTGAGGTTTCGCTGTCCCGGATTCTGAGAGCCCAACGTGACGGGAGGCAACACCATGCAACGCACTCCGTACTGTTGCAAAGCCTTCTCGGCGGCATCCACCGCCACGGCATGCGACAAGATGGCATCGGTCAGATAAGGCAGATGGAGATTGTGAGGCTCGGTGGCTCCCCAAGGCAGCACGACCAAATCATACGTCAAGTCCCTGACTTCGCCATAGGAAGTCAGGGACAGGTTCAAGTGATTTTTATTTTTCATGGTCAATATCGTTACAGATGTCATTACACAACGAATAACTGCGAATCATCATGCGGGGAATGTGGAAAGGCCCTTTAAAGATATTGCCTTTGGCGGGTTGTGCCACCGTGCCGTCGCGATGCAGATAGCCGTACCACTCTCCGTGCTCCCGGTCGGGGAAGTGCGCATAAGTCCAGTCGCTGATTTGCTTGTGCATGGCCAGATACTTCTCGTCCTTCGTGGCCTGATAAGCATAGAGCGTGGCTATGATGGCTTCGGTCTGCGGCCACCAGAATTTCATGTCTTGCGAATAGTCCTGCACCGGCAGGTTGCGGCAATCGCGGAAGTTGATGATACCACCGTATTGCTCGTCCCAGCCCCACTGCCACGACCAATCGAGAATTTGCAAGGCCATATCCGTCAAATCCTTGTCCCAACCCCGGTGCCGGGCCTCCTCCAGAATGAACCAAGCCGTTTCAATGCAGTGGCCGGGGTTTATCAGGCGGCCGTTGCAGGTGTCGATGAATTCTCCTTCAGGACCTACCATTTCGAGCAATGCCTTGAATTCGGGATGGATGAAGTAGCGGCGGATGGCGTCGAGCGATTCGTCTATCTGTGTGTTAAGTACAGGGTCGTCAATGGCTGCCCGGATGCGGGAAGCGGTGTTGATGAGAATCATGGTGATGGAGTGTCCGCGTGCTTGCAAAGCAGGCAGATACTTGGGTTCCAGAAAGCCGGGGGTAGCAAGGAACCTCTGAATCCGTTTGAACAGCTCAAGTGCCTTTTCGGCATAGCGCTTGTCGCCCGAGGCAATGGCATACTCGGACATGGCTATCGCCGCGAAGCACTCGGAGAACACATAACGACGCTTGCGCAGCGGAGTGCCGTCGGCAGCCACTTCGAAATACATGTGTCCGTCGGCATCGGCGCAATGAGCCTCGATGAAGTCGATACAACTCTTCGACGCTTCCAGCCACTCAGGGTTGCGTTCCACCTGATTATAGGCATAAGCAGCCACAAAACCGAAGCGACCTTGAAACCACACCGACTTGGTGCTGTCCATCAACCGTCCTTCGCGGTCGAGGCAGGTGTACACACCGCCATGCTTGCGGTCGAGACCGTTGGCCAGCCAGAAAGGCAGGATATCGGCCGTCAGGTCGTGCTTGTAGGAGTCTGCCCAAGTCTTTAAATATTCTGTCACATTCATATCATCCATACTTTAGAATTTATTACAACGGTCAAAGAAACCGATGGCTTCCAGTTCGGCTTTCATCTGCGCTTCTTCCTCGTCAGTCATGTTCTGGAAGGGCGTGCGGTTTTTACCCAAATCCAAGCCGATGAGTTTCATGATGCGCTTACCGCCGACAATGTTGCCGCGATAACGGCAGATGACGTTAATCACCTCTTGCGAGAAGTTCTGGCGTTCGCGTGCCGTCTCCAAATCACCGGCTTTCCATGCTTCGATGATGCCTACCAGTTCGCGGCCGTTGTAATTGGTGGTACCGCCTATGCCGCCCTGTGCACCGCCCATGGCAAGACTGGGCAGGATGGTTTCGTCCTGTCCGTGCAACATATCGAACTTACCGCCCTTGTACATGCGGCATTGATTGTATTCGTAGATGCTCTCGAACGTATATTTGATGCCCGCAAAGTTGGGCACGCGGCCGTCTACGGCCTCCAGCAGCTTCACCATCGGCAGGAAAGCACCGTTGAATGCCGGGATATGATAGTAGTAGAATGGCAGTTGGGGAGCGCCCGAAGCAATCTCTTCGATGTACTTCACCAACTCTTCGATGCGGCCTATCTTAGGAAAAGGAGGAGCCATGGCTCCGATGCCCCATGCACCGATTTTAGCGGCATGCTCGGCCAAGGCACGGCTCGACTTCACGCAGCAGCTGCCCACATGCACAATCACTTTGAAGCCTTCGGGGGCTTCGGCCACCCAACGCTCGGCCAAGCGCATGCGCTCTTCGTCGGTCAGCATATAGCCCTCGCCCGAAGAGCCGTTGATAAACACTCCCTGCAACCCGTTCTTGTGCAGCATCTTGGCATAAGCCGCAATGGGTTCGCAGTTCACCTCACCATTCTCGTAAAAAGGAGTAAACGGCGCATCAATCAGTCCAATAATCTTTTCCATATTCTTTTTATTTATATAATCAGCAACTAAGAACTTATAGTCGACAAAACAGAAATCGCGTTTTATTCCATATTATCCGTCGTGGGACGCAGGAAGAGCACCTGAAGCGCCAAAGCCACCAGCACCACACCTCCCAGCATGACGAAGCCTTGACCCAGACTTCCGCCATCGGTCCACTTGCCCAGCAATTGCGTCACGGCAGCGCCGGCAAACACGCCTGTCATGTTCATGATGCCATAGGCCGTGGCACGAAACCGAGTGGGTACAAACTGGCAGAGAATGGGCATGTTGTTGGCATCGAAAATACCGTAACCCACGCCGAAGAGCAGTCCCGCCCCCACAACGGCCACAAAGCTGTGTCCGAAGCCCAGCAGGACAAGGGCGGGGATGGTCATGCCCAAACCGATGGCACCTGTATATACACGTCCGCGCACATTACGTTGCACCCAACGGTCGGACAGGATGCCTCCCACGATGACACCGATGAACGACGACACGGCTATGGTTATGGTGGAGATAGGCCCGGCTTCGGACATCGGAATGCCCAGACTATCGGCAAACAGTGTAGGAAGCCAGTTCTTCGTGGCCCATCCCGGCAGGCTGGGAACCGCGAAGTAGAACAGGATAATCCAAAACGCCCACATGGAGAACAGCATGCCCAGTCCGCCCAGCAACGAGGATTTCGCCGTTGCAGGCGCACCTGCCGACTTCTTCGCCGTATCGTGCACCGGATTCTCGCGCAAAGCCAGCATCAGCACCAGCGAATAGGCCATGCCGATGAAACCGAACCAATGGAAAGTGGTGTGCCAAGAGAACATCGCCGCAATCGTTGCGCCGAAACCGCCAATGGCCTGCCCCATATACAATCCCGTCATGTGTATGCCGATGGCAAGCGAACGGGACTTGCCCTGATGCCAGTCGGCAATCAGAGAGAGAGCCGCAGGTATATAGAGCGCCTCGCTGACGCCCATCAGCGCACGCAGCCAGTAGAGTTCACCGAAACTGTCGGCATATCCCATCAGTGAAGTAACCGCCGACCATACGAACAAGCTGCCCACTACCAGCCACTTGCGGTTCACCCGGTCGGCAATCATGCCTGCCACGGGACTTAAAAAGCCATAAATCCAGAGGAAAATCGCCATCAGCGCCCCAAAGGCCTCTGCCTTATTCAACTCAGCAATATCTGCCTTCATGGCTTCCTGCATGGTGGAAAGCATCTGACGGTCCATGTAGTTGAGCAACGCCACAACCCACAGCAGACCGACTACCACCCACGGATACACGTTTTTATTCTTCATGTGTAGATGTTTTATATTTGTAATAGATTATATCAACGGGGCAAATATATAAATATTCTCAATAACAACTGCACATATTAATGAAATATTTAATTAAACACCCCCGCTTTTTCTAAATAATAAAAAGTAGCATTCCGGCGGATGCGAAAACCCATGTCGGTTCAGCTTCGGGCCGGAATGAGGATTTAGAAAACAATTCATCTCCCCTTCCGGGCACAATCCTATGCTCAGGGATCTCGGCCATATACTGATGTACCCTAAGCATGGCAGTGATGAAGCATCCATGCCTGATTCGGGACAGGCGGTTGCTCCGGCCAAAGACGAGGGGCGGCGTCCTGTCGCGCGGATATTCCCTGAACGCGCCGGTTCACGGCGGTCAGGCGGAAGAGAAGAGAGCCTTTCAGACCGGCCGCATCCACCCCGTCTGACAGATGCAATCCTTTGACGTGACAGACACTTGTGTTTGAGCCGACAGACACAAGTGTTTTACGCGTCAGACACAAGTGTTTCAGCCGCAAAACACAAGTGTCTGACAAAGCAGAGATAAAACATTGATAATCAGCAGTATTTCGGCTTTTAAAAAACAAGCCTTCGGATGAGGCTCCCGGCCCGCCTCTTATCCCGGACTCGGGTATTCATATAACACCGACCGACTGCGATAATGCGACGAGGGACAAAGAAGCGTAAAAAATCAGGATAAACCGAACCGAAAAAAAGGTTTCAAACAAACCGTTTCAGCCAGAATCAGAGCTTCACCTTCGCAATGAGCTTGCGAATCTTCCCTGTCCCTATCAGGGGGGCATGCGGGTCTTCGGGATAGACAATAAGAAACTCGCCGGGTTTAAGGTCGACAAAGGCGGAAGGCGTGTCGCCATAGAGCGCACAGTCGCCCTCCTCGGCATACGGCTGCTTTTCGTCGGTCACATCCTCCAGCGCCTTCCAACCAATCCGTTCGGCACCTTCCAGCAATATATGCACGTCGATATAAGCACGGTGAGCCTCAAGCGGTTGTTGCTCCTGAGAGACACATTCGGGATTCACGTTATTGATAAACAGATTCTCTCCGTCTATCTCAATCCTGCCCAAAGGGGCATGAAGCAAGTCGTGCGTTTTCACATACTCGAAAAGCCGGGTGAACAACGGATGGAGTCCTTCTATCCGACTGCTGTTTTGCAAATTAGAAACAATCATTCGTCTTTCTTTAATTTAGAGAATTTATAATATGGCACAAATATATAAAATATTTATCCGCAACCCTCTTATTTAATAAAACAATACAGAAAGTTTTAGAATTGATGGAAGATTTGTATATTTGCAATATTCCAGTAACCAAACAGAAAAAAAGAAGGATTATGCATCAACAGCTTTTAAAGGAGATAGAATTGGGCAGTAAAAACGCGCTCATCAAGAAGAAGTTCGTCAAATACTATATTTATAACGGAAGCGCGACGATTACCGACCTTTCAAAAGAGCTGGGACTCAGTGTGCCCACCGTCACGAAGTTCATCAGCGAAATGTGCGAGGAAGGATACATCAACGATTACGGCAAACTGGAAACAAGCGGCGGACGCCACCCCAGCCTCTACGGACTGAATCCCGCATCGGGCTACTTCATCGGGGTGGACATCAAGAAATTCTCCGTCAACATCGGCATCATCAATTTCAAGGGAGACATGGTGGAACAAAAGATGGGCATCCCCTATCGTTTTGAGAACACGTCCGAAGCACTGGAAGAGTTGTGCCGCCTCATCGGCAAGTTCATTTCCAAAACAAGCATCGATACCGGAAAGATTCTGAATATCAACATCAACATATCCGGGCGGGTCAATCCCGAATCGGGCTACAGCTTCAGCCAATTCAACTTCTCCGAACGCCCGTTGGCCGAAATCCTGACCGAGAAACTCGGCTTCCAAGTATGTATCGACAACGACACGCGCGCCATGACCTACGGCGAATTCCTGCAAGGATGCGTGAAAGGCGAGAAAAACGTCATCTTCGTCAACGTCAGCTGGGGACTGGGCATCGGCATCATCATCGACGGAAAGATTTATAACGGAAAGTCGGGCTTCTCCGGAGAATTCGGCCACATACACGCCTTCGACAACGAGATACTGTGCCATTGCGGCAAAAAAGGCTGTCTGGAAACACAAGCCTCGGGAGTGGCCATGCACCGCATACTGCTCGAACGCATCGGGAAAAACGAAAAGTCCATCCTGTCAAACCGCGTCGCCTCCAAAGAAACGCCACTGACGCTCGACGAGATTATCGAGGCGGTGAACAAGGAAGATATGCTCTGCATCGAAATCATCGAAGAGATAGGGCAAGAGCTTGGCAAACACATCGCCGGACTGATTAATCTGTTCAACCCGGAGATGGTTATCATAGGCGGAACCTTGTCGCTGGCCGACGACTACCTCATACAGCCCATCAAAACCGCCATCAAGAAATACTCGCTGAATCTGGTGAACAAAGACTCCATCGTGACTGCCTCCAAACTGAAAGAACGGGCGGGAGTAGTGGGCGCCTGCCTGTTGGCACGCAGCCGCATGTTCGAGGATTGAGCGCAAAGGGGCACCTATTCTTCCCAAACCAAATAGGCCGAAACCAGCCAATGGTTCAGTTCATCGCCCTTGGCGGGTTGTGCGTGCGGAATGCTGAAAGTGAAGGTATGGATGCCCGGCTTCAGATGCTTCAGGCATGCCGTCACCGGCCACACGTCCGAACCGGGACACCAGTTGGAACGCGACAGGTCGGACGAGGCAAGCGGTTCTTCTATCTCTTTCGTCTCATACCCCTTCTCGCCTATATAGGCCGCCTTGCGCTTCACCAGCCAAACGCCCGACGTGGGATTGAAACGACGGAACGAAGCGCAATCCGTGCGCCAAGGCACAAAATGGATGACGGTATCCCCGTCTGCCTTCACGATATTGAGTTGCTGCGTAAACTCATCGCCGCCCGAATGTCCGCCATGCCCGGTGGTGATGTATTGCAGACGCAGGTTCTTCGCCTTTGCAGGCACCTCGGCATCTACCGTCACGCTGCGACGGGCAAACAGGTCGGGCAACGACTGCCCCACGTATGGCACGGTATTGATGAGCGGCAACACCCGTGTACGGAGCAAAGCATCCTCCGGAACGGCCGACTCTTTCACTTCCAGCGTCAAAGAAGCCACATACCCCTCGGCAGTCCATGTGTCGATGAGGATTCCCACATATACATCACCTTCCAGACAGGAGTAACGATCCGTAATATCCTGCGTCCACTCCACCTTGGGTGCCCATCCGTCTATATAAACCGGCCTGCGCAATGATGCCTTTTCATCGTCGCCGCCACTGTAAAAGCCTACGCCGAAAGGTGTCATGAAGCGCATTAGTTCTACGGCAGGACGATAACCGTCAGCAGAGACTATGCCTTTGAACAACTCCACACGGGTGGTATCCGTCTCCGGATAACGTTGCTCGTCGCGCGCTATACCCAACATGTTGATGACCGACTCCTTGGGCAATACGAAGCACGAACCGGTCTTGTCCCAACGGTCACCGTTGGACTCCACGCTCACGGTCGCCGTCAGCCTGACGTTGCGCCGATAAGAGGGCAGATGGATTTTCTTCAGGATGATGCGCCCGTTCACCAGACGTATCACTCCGTCGGCATCCGGTTCGTTATAGCCTTTCAAGCTATCGGGACGGAAACAAACGGGCGTCTTATCAAAAACACGAAGTGTCAGATCGCCCATAGCCGGATGCTTCTTGGCCGAAACAGACAAGACGGACGATGAAAGGAAAAGCAATAGCAGAAAGCAGGTCAACTTGTTCATAAATCTTTTTTTCAGTTATTATGCGAAAGTAAGAAAAAAACGATGTACCGCCATATAATTCCTCGCCTAATTCTTGCAGGGTACGTAATCCGACGGATAAGTCACTTCATGGACAACAGGAAAGCAAGAAGTTTTTAAAATATCCTGCCTGTTCTTTGCCAACTGAGAAAAAAAACTTATTTTTCACTCCTGAATTACCAAATCCATACTGATTACATGAAAAAAACGAAGAAATGGGTAGCTGCTGCCCTCCTCCTCTTGTGCATCGGAAGCGGCTTATCGGCACAACCCCTGCCGACGGAAGATAGAAATGAAACGTATGACCACCGCATGGAATGGTTCGGCAAAGCCAAACTGGGGATATTCATCCATTGGGGCATCTATGCCGTCAGGGGGGTGTCCGAAAGCTGGTCGTTCTACAACGACTACCTGCCTTACGAAGAGTACATGAAACAACAGGGCGGATTCAAAGCCGAAAAGTATAAACCCGAAGAGTGGGTGAAACTTATCAAAGAGAGCGGAGCGAAATATACGGTCATCACCACCAAACATCACGACGGCTTCGCCCTGTGGGACACGAAAGCAGGGCAACTGAGCGCCAAGAAGACATCCGCTGCCAAACGCGACCTGCTTACCCCTTTCACCGATGAAGTGCGCCGCCAAGGGCTTCGCCTCGGACTTTACTACTCGCTGCTTGACTGGAGCCGCGACGACTACCCCAACAAGACCAAGACCACGAAGCGTTATGACATCAAGGACGACCCGGCACGGTGGCAATCGTTCTGCACATTCAACTTCGCACAACTGAAAGAATTGAACAGTGCCTATAAGCCCGACCTCTATTGGTTCGACGGCGATTGGGAACAGTCTGCCGAAGACTGGAACTCCAAAGGCATCGTAGAGCTGCTGCGAACACCCAATCCGGATGTCATCATCAATTCGCGCATACAGGGTTACGGCGACTATGCCACCCCCGAACAGGGCGTACCCGTGATACGTCCCAAAGAGAAGTATTGGGAACTGTGCTACACCATGAACGATTCTTGGGGCTACCAACCCACCGACACCAACTACAAGACTCCGCAGATGTTGCTGCGCTCCTTCGTGGACTGCCTCAGCATGGGAGGCAACATGCTGCTGGACATCGGTCCTAAAGCCGACGGAACCATTCCGCCCCGGCAGGTGGAGATATTGAAAGAATTCGGCCGTTGGACATCCAAGCACAAAGAGGCCATCTACGAAACCCGTGCGGGCATCCCGGCCGAGCATTTCCACGGAGGATATACCACACTGAACCGCGAAGGAAACATCCTTTACCTTTATCTGCCCAATCGTCCCAACGGCCCCATCGAGCTGAAAGGCATCGCCAACACCGTGCACCGTGCATGGGTGGTGGGCAACGGCAGCATGCTGAACTATAAGGTGTACAACAAGCTGTATTGGAGTTCCGTGCCCGGCATCGTCTACATCGACGTGCCCGAAGAGTGCTTGGACGAGCAGATTACCGTCATTGCCGTATTGCTCGATGGCCCTATCAAACTCTATCGAGGCGAAGGGCAGGTGATTTCGGTGAACTGATTTCTCAGACGCGGATGAAACGGATGACGCGGATTTATCCTTATTCTTAACCAAACACTTCTTTTCATAATGAAAAAACTCTTCTTATCATGCTGCTTTTTATTGACAGCCACAATAATCTCTGTCACGGCACAACCGCTGACCGAGCGATACGGCAGATTCCTGACACAACCCGAAGGCTACGTATGCCTGCGCACCGCCGATACGATCTGCATCGACGGCATCCCCGATGAAGCGGTATGGCAGCATGCCCCTCTCATCACCCGTTTTACGGATATCAGCGGAGAAGGGTATCCCGCCCCACGGTTCCGCACGCAGGCAAGGATGCTTTGGGACGACCGCTACCTATACATCGCCGCCGAGCTGCAAGAACCCGATGTATGGGCCGACTTGAGGCAGCGTGACACCATCGTCTACTACAACAACGATTTCGAGGTGTTCATCGACCCTGATGGCGACGGACACCACTATTACGAAATCGAGGTGAATGCCCTCTGCACCGTGTTCGACCTCTTTCTGGAGAAACCTTACCGTGCGCCGCGCCGTCCCCACGTGCAGTTTCAGTGGAACTGTCCGGGCTTGCGGATAGCCACGCACGTGGACGGCACCCTCAACCTTCCGGGCGACACCGACCGGGGCTGGAGCGTGGAGATGGCCATCCCTCGCGAAGCCATCGCAGCAGAGTTCGACAACTGCCTGAAAGCGGGCAACTACCTGCGCATCGGCTTCTCGCGCGTGCAGTGGCAGCACAGCACGGACAAGGACGGACGCTACCGCCGCAAGCAAGGAGCCGACGGTACGTTCCTGCCCGAAGACAACTGGACGTGGGGACCCACGGGTCAGGTGGCCATGCACATGCCCGAACGATGGGGATACGTGTACCTTTCCGCCCTCACCGCAGGCAGCGACGCTCCGGAGGCTTTCCGCTATCCGGACTCATATCCCGTGGAGCGATTTCTGTGGATGCTGTTCTATGCGCAGGAAGAACAATATGCCAAGCACGGACGCTACTACGCAAGCCTCGAAGCGTTCGGCCTGACGAAAGAAGAGCTCGACATACTGCCTCCGGGAAGCCGCATCACGGTAGAAGCCATCAGCCGCAGGTATGAAATCACCGTCAGCCTGCCCTGCGGCACCCAAGCAAGCATTGACGAAGAAGGGAGATTAACGCTAAAACAATGATACACGTATGAAAACAAACAATCTTTTTATCTTGCTCATCCTCGCCCTCCTTGCCGGTTGCGGCGCAAAGGATGCCGTCACCGTTCCCCTCTACGTATGGCAGTCGTGGGAGGACAACACCACGGAGACAAGCCTGCGTAACGACTTCGAACGCTGGAAAGCATACGGCACGGTGGGCGTCTGCTTCAACGCCCGCTTGGATTCGGCCAAGGTGGCCGCCGCAGCCCGCATCGCCAAGGAAGCGGGACTGGAATATCACGCATGGATTCCCACCATGCTGCAAGAGGGGCTGGACTCTGCCTGCTACACGGTGAACCGCCTCGGCGAGTCGGCCTACGACAAGCCGGTCTACGTATCCTACTACAAGACGCTCGACCCGCTAAACCCGCAAGTGCGCCGCTTCCTGAAAGAGCAGTTCGGCCGCATCGCCTCCATCAAGGAGGTGGACTATATACAGTTGGACTACATCCGTTATGCCGACGTCATTCTGGCGCGCGGCTTGTGGGAGAAGTACGGGCTGACGATGAACGAGGAGTATCCCAAGGCCGACTACTGCTATTGCGACAGTTGCGTAGCCGCCTTCCAGCGGGCAAGCGGCATCGACATACGGCAAGTGGCCGACCCTTCGGCCTGCCGGGAGTGGGCGCAATTCCGATGCGACGCCATCACGGGATTGGTGAACGAGCTGGCCGACGTCGTCCACGCCAAAGGGAAAAAGGTCAGCGCCGACGTCTTCCCCGGCCCGCAGAGCCATGCCGTATGGATGGTGCGCCAAGAATGGGACAAATGGAACGTGGATGCCTACTTCCCGATGAACTACAACGACTTCTATCTGGAACCGGCCGAATGGATAGGCAGGGTGACGGCCGAGGAGGTGAAAAGCGTGGCCCACAAGAAAACGCCCGTGTACAGCGGTCTGTTCATCTGCCGCGACTGGCGGAACAAAGCCAATCTGGTCGACCCGGAACATTCCGGCCTGTTGCCCTCGGAGATGGAAGAGGCCGTGGCCGTTTCGATGAGGGCCGGAGCCGCCGGCGTGTGCCTGTTCACCCCCAACGACATGACACCCGAACATTGGAAAGCATTGGGAAAGGCCATCAGAAAAACGTACCGATAGCCGATGCCGGAACGAACCGCATCCGTGCCGACTTAACAACTGATTATCAGATAGTTACAAGGCATTTGTCAGACACTTGTGTCTGACGTGTAAAACACTTGTGTCTGACGCGCAAAACACAAGTGTTTTACACGTTGAACACAAGTGTCTGTGAAGACAAACACAAGCATCCGACAACCGGGGCAGAAACAAGTGACTCGAAAAAGTATGCCGAAAGGCCGTATATATCTAATTATCAAACACAAACGGCGCAGATGATGCGGATAAGAACAGGAAATCCACGTCATCTGCGCCGTCCGTGTCGGAAGAATCCTCCTATCGGAAGCCTGCCGCCCTTTTCCCGACAGCCTGTGCGAGAGTGCCCGAAGCGTCAGAACATCCGGCTGACACGCTCGATACCGGCCACCAGCGCATCGATTTCCTCGCACGTGTTGTACAGCCCGAAGGAGGCACGCACGGTTCCCTCTATGCCGAGGCGCTGCATCAACGGCTGGGCACAGTGATGACCGGTGCGCACGGCAATGCCCAAACGGTCGAGCAGCGTACCCATGTCGAAGTGATGAATGTCACCCACCAGAAAAGAGATGACACTTCCCTTTTCTTCCGCTTCTCCAAAAATGCGCATGCCGGCAATCTCTTTCAGCCGCCGCATGCCGTATCGGGTAAGCTCGTGCTCGTAGGCGGCAATCTTGTCCATGCCGATGAGCGAAACATAATCCAGCGCTCTGGCAAGCCCCGTCGTACCGATGTAATCGGGCGTACCGGCCTCGAACTTGAAAGGCAGTTCGTTGAACGTGGTCTTCTCGAACGAAACGCTTTGTATCATCTCTCCGCCACCCTGATAGGGGGGCAGCTTGTCCAGCCACTCCTCCTTGCCGTAGAGCACGCCCACACCGGTGGGGCCGTAGACCTTATGACCCGAAAAGACAAAGAAGTCGGCATCCAACTCGCGCACATCCACCGGCATGTGGGGAACGGACTGAGCGCCGTCTATCAGCACGGGCACTCCCTGCCTGTGCGCAAACGCAATCATCTCCTTTACGGGATTCACCGTGCCCAACACATTGGACACATGCGCAAGGCCGACAATCTTCGTGCGTTCCGAAAACAGGTTCCTGTACTCCTCCTGCAACAGTTCGCCCTTATCGTTCATCGGAATCACCTTGATGACAATTCCCCTCTTGGCAGCCAACAGTTGCCAAGGCACGATGTTGCTGTGATGCTCCATCACGGAGACAATCACCTCATCGCCCTCCTGCATGAACTCCTCGCCGAAGCAGGAGACAAGCAGGTTGATGCCTTCCGTCGTGCCCCGTGTAAAGACTATCTCGTTCGTGGTGCGGGCATTGATGAATCTGCGCACCGTCTCGCGCGACGCCTCATGAAGTTCCGTGGCCTGCTGCGAAAGAAAATGCACACCACGGTGCACATTGGCGTTGACCGAATAATATTCGTCCGTTATGGCATCCACCACCAAGCGGGGCTTCTGCGTCGTGGCGCCATTGTCGAGATAAACCAGCGGCTTGCCGTAAACCTCGCGCGCAAGTATCGGAAAATCGGCTCTTATCTTCTGAACATCATACATATATACATAGGTTTTAATCAAAAAAGCGGATGGCATGCCGCTTAGGGACAATCCATAAGCTCCATACTCATCCGCATCCAAACTTCTTGTCATTTACAAATCGAACAGCCCTGACACTTGTTCAATTCACCCCGGAAACGTTTCTCCACCAACAAGTGCAAACGGTCTTTCAGCGCATCCAGACGGATGGTGTCGATTACCTCGTTGACAAAAGCGAACATCAGCAACAAGCGCGCCTCGCGCACGGGAATGCCCCGCTGCCGCATATAGAACAAAGCCCCCTCGTCCAGCTGTCCCACCGTGGCGCCATGACTGCACTTCACGTCATCCGCATAGATTTCCAATTGCGGTTGGGCGTACATGTGTGCCTCACGGGTGGCGCAAAGGTTACGGCAAGTCTGCTTCGAGTTGGTGTGCTGCGCACCCGGACGCACCAGCACCAATCCTGTAAACGCCCCTACCGCCTGCTCGTCGAGCACGTACTTATAAAGCTCGTTGCTGGTGCAGTTCGGCACGGCATGGTCTATCTTGGTATGGTTGTCCACATGCTGGTTCTTGTCGGCAATGGCCATACCGCAAAGGTTCAGGTCGGCTCCTTCGCCCGCAAGTGTCACCTGCGTGGTGTTGCGCGTGGTTCCGTTGTGCAGGGTCATGCCGTTCAGCAAAACGTTGCTGTGGGCTTTCTGCTCCACATACATGTTGCTGATACGCACCGTACTGGTATGCGTCTCTTCCAATTCGTAGAAATCGAAAGTGGCATTCTCGCCGACAAAGATTTCCACCACCTGCGTTGCCAAGAAGTTCACATTGTCCATTGCGTGGTCGCACACCAGAAGACGGGCCTGCGCACCCTCTTCCAGAATAATCAGCACACGCCGGTTCACCATAAGGTTGACATCGCCCCGCAGGATATTCACCAACTGGATGGGCTTCTCTACCGCCACATTCGCAGGTACATAAAGCAGCACCCCGTCTTGAGTGAAAGCCGTATTGAATGCCGTTATGCCATCTTCAGCCGTATCGGCCAGCTTGCCGTAGTGCTTCCTCACCAGTTCCGGATGCCGCTCGGCCGCTTCCTTCAGACTGCCGAAAAAAACACCTTCGGGCAAAAGATACTTCGGCAGACTCTTGCCGTAGAAAGAATCGTTCACAACGAAATAAAGTGCAGTGCTCATGTTGGGAACGTCGCACTTGAAAACTTCGTAAGGATTCACCGGAATATCCAGACGATTCAGGTTCAAACCGTAGTCCGGTTCAAAAAAACGGCTGATATCCGTATATTTGTATTTCTCCTGCTTACGGGTAGGAAAGCCAAGACGTTCGAAGTCGGCAAAAGCCGCCGCACGAGGGGCATTCATCACCTCGGCACTGTGACGGCATATCATCGCTTCCGTCCGGGAGAAAAGCTCTATATATTGTTGTTCTGGTTTCATAATAGAAAGCATTTATAATCACTTCCGTGCCTGCTTGAGAATCTTAAGCCATGACTAAAACTTGGAATCTGTGTGCCATCTGCGTTATCTGCGTCTGAAAAATCATCGTTTATTCTCCTGCCTCTTTTTTAATCCAGTCGAAGCCGCGCAACTCGATCTCCTTCGCCAGTTCAGGACCTCCGCTCTTCACGATACGTCCGCCAAGCAACACGTGTACCTTATCGGGTTTGATGTAGTCCAACAACCGTTGGTAGTGAGTAATCACTATCGCACTGGTTTCCGCCTTCTTCAGCTTGTTAAAGCCATCCGCCACGATACGCAGGGCATCCACATCCAAACCGGAATCCGTCTCGTCCAGAATGGCAAAAGCCGGCTCCAGCATGGCCATCTGGAAAATCTCGTTACGTTTCTTCTCGCCACCGCTGAATCCCTCGTTCACGCTACGGTTGGCAAGTTTATTATCCAACTCCACGAAGGCACGCTTCTCGCGCATCAGCTTCAGAAACTCGCCGGCCGACAAAGCCGGCAGATGCCGGTACTTGCGCTGCTCGTTCACGGCAGCCCGCATGAAGTTCACCATAGATACGCCCGGAATCTCTACCGGAGACTGAAAAGAAAGGAAAATCCCTTCATGGGCACGGTCTTCGGGACTCATTTCAAGCAAATCCTTTCCGTTGAAAGTAATCGAACCGCGCGTCACCTCATACGAAGGATGTCCCACCAATACATTGCTCAACGTACTTTTTCCGGCACCGTTCTGCCCCATCAGCGCATGCACCTCACCGTCGCGTATGGTCAAGTCAATGCCCTTTAATATCTCTTTGCCATTGATGCTGGCATGCAGGTCTTTTATCTCTAACATCTCTATATTTACTATGTTTGACTGTTTACAATTTACTCTCTTCCATTTACCATTTCAGTAAATCATCCCACGCTTCCTTCCAATGAAATGGCCAGAAGCTTTTGCGCCTCTACGGCAAACTCCATCGGAAGTTTGTTCAGCACCTCCTTGGCATAACCGTTTACAATCAGCCCCACCGCATCTTCCGTGGAAATGCCGCGCTGGTTGCAATAGAATATCTGGTCTTCACTGATTTTACTGGTTGTTGCCTCATGCTCCACAACGGCCGTTTCGTTGCGGATATCCATGTAAGGAAAAGTATGTGCCCCGCATTTGTCGCCAAGCAGCAAAGAGTCGCACTGGCTGTAATTACGGGCATTGTCCGCTTTGGCGGCTACACGCACCAGCCCGCGATAAGAGTTCTCGCTCTTTCCGGCAGAGATTCCCTTGCTCACAATGGTGCTGCGGGTGTTCTTGCCAAGATGAATCATCTTGGTTCCCGTATCTGCCTGCTGATAGTTGTTGGTCACAGCCACACTGTAAAACTCTGCCGTCGAATTATCGCCGGACAGGATGCAGGAGGGATATTTCCAAGTAATGGCAGAACCGGTCTCCACCTGTGTCCACGACAGTTTGCTATCCACTCCCTTGCAATGGCCGCGCTTCGTCACGAAGTTGTAAACGCCGCCTTTGCCTTCCGCATCGCCCGGATACCAGTTTTGCACCGTGCTGTACTTCACCTCCGCACGGTCGTGCACCACAATCTCTACAATAGCGGCATGCAGCTGGTTTTCGTCGCGCATCGGAGCCGTGCATCCTTCAAGATAAGACACATACGAATCATCGTCGGCCACAATCAGCGTTCTTTCAAACTGCCCCGTATTGCGGGCGTTGATACGGAAGTAAGTGGAGAGTTCCATCGGGCAACGCACTCCTTTGGGGATATAGACGAAAGAACCGTCGGAAAACACAGCAGAATTCAGTGCCGCAAAGAAGTTGTCGCGATAAGGGACAACAGAACCCAGATACTTCTGCACCAAGTCGGGATGCTCGCGCACAGCCTCGCTGAAAGAGCAGAAGATAATGCCCTTCTCCATCAAGGTTTCCTTGAAAGTGGTCTTTACGGATACCGAGTCCATCACGGCATCTACCGCCATGCCGCTCAACGCCATCTGCTCTTCCAGAGGAATGCCCAGTTTATTGAAGGTTTTCACCAGTTCCGGATCCAGCTCGTCCATACTTTTCGGTCCTTCTTTCTTCTTCGTAGGATCGGCATAGTAAGAGATGGACTGGTAGTCTATTTCGGGAATACGCAGATGCGCCCATGCAGGCATCTCCAATGTCAGCCAATGCCGATATGCTTCCAAGCGGAACTTCAGCAGCCATTCCGGTTCATTCTTCTTTTCAGAAATAAGCCGCACCACCTCTTCATTCAATCCGCACTCGATAATGTCCGTGTGCACGTCGGTCGTGAAACCGTACTTGTATTTTTCTTCCGCAATCTTCCGGACATACTCGTTGGAAGGCCTCTTATCTCCTTCTTTCTTCGCATCGTCCGCAGCCGGTATCTTATTCTTGTTGTTCAGATTCATGTTCATCTGTCGGATGATTGTTCAATATATATTGTTCGGTCACATGCTTCGCCACGGGAAAGAATATCCCGCCGAAAGACTTTATCGGATTATATAACACCGATTCCCCCTTTTTTGTTTTACTTATCAGCTTGTTGTCTTCATCCACGAATTCGACGACCCCAACCAGCAGACTGACAAGCAAAAGGAACTTGAGTGCCCCCAATCCGGCTCCCAACCAACGGTTCAGCCAGCCTAACGACATTGCCTCCAGCGCATTGGTCATCAAAGAGGCCAGCAGCGTAAAGGTCAAGGGCACCGCTATCCAGATGAGGACGAAAGACAGTATCTGCGCAAACGTCATGGAGTCTGTCACTGTGGGACAAAGCTTCTCGGCCAGCCCGGCATACAGGGCCTTTGCCGCCAACAAGCCGACAATCAATCCCAATATAGAGGCCAATTGCCTGATAAACCCTTTCATGAAGCCGATGATGGCACCCGCTCCGAAAACAGCGATTATGAGAAAATCTATCATTGTCATCTTTATTCAACCTGAGCTATCCATATATAATAAGGTGTAGAACGAGACACGTATGTCATCGCTCATGAGATATATATGTCATCACTTACGAGATATATATGTCATCACATATGAGATACGTATGTCGTCGCTCATGAGATACGTGCCACCTCCATAAAAGATTTCAAGGCATACAAAATGTGCCAACCGACTGCGTACAGCACATTACGCAGGGCAGTCGGCACATCGTCCTATCCAATAATTATAGTGTCTGTTTCACTTCTACTTCTTCGTAAGACTCAATGACATCATCCACTTTGATGTCGTTGCAACCGGTCAGGCTGATACCGCACTCAAAGTTTGTGCCCACTTCCTTCACGTCGTCCTTGAAACGCTTCAACGCATTGATGGAACCGGTGAAGATAACGATACCGTCGCGAATCAAACGGGCCTTGTCCGTACGTTTCACCTTTCCGCTCTTCACCATGGCACCGGCCACAAGTCCCACCTTCGTGATGTTGAACACTTCGCGAACCTCGATGGTGGCAGTGACCTGTTCCTTCAAGGTAGGCGCCAACATTCCCTCCATAGCGGACTTCACCTCCTCAATGGCATCATAGATGACAGAGTACTTGCGGATATCCACGCCTTCCTGCTCTGCCAGTTTTGCGGCAGCACCCGAAGGACGTACTTGGAAGCCGACGATGATGGCATCCGAAGCGGCAGCCAAAGAGACGTCCGACTCGGAAATCTGTCCCACTCCCTTATGGATGACGTTGACTTGTACCTGCTCTGTGGAAAGTTTTATCAAAGAGTCGCTCAAGGCTTCTACCGAACCGTCCACATCGCCTTTGACGATTACGTTCAATTCGTGGAAGTCGCCCAATGCCAGACGGCGGCCGACCTCGTCAAGCGTCAGCATCTTCTGCGTGCGCAAGCCTTGTTCACGCTGCAACTGTTCGCGCTTGTTGGCAATCTCACGGGCTTCTTGTTCCGTTTCTATCACGTGGAACGTATCGCCGGCAGCAGGCGCACCATTCAAGCCCAATATCAGGGCCGGTTCGGAAGGGCCTGCCTGCTTGATGCGCTGGTTGCGCTCGTTGAACATTGCCTTCACCTTGCCATAGCTGGTACCGGCCAACACGATATCGCCCATCTTCAACGTACCGTTGGAGACCAATACCGTAGCCACATAGCCGCGCCCTTTGTCCAGTGAAGATTCGATGATGGAACCGGTGGCACGACGGTCGGGATTTGCTTTCAGCTCAAGCATTTCGGCCTCCAGCAGGACTTTCTCCATCAGTTCGGCCACGCCCAACCCTTTCTTGGCAGAGATGTCCTGCGACTGATATTTACCGCCCCACTCTTCTACCAAGAAGTTCATGTTTGCCAACTCCTCCTTAATCTTGTCGGGATTGGCAGTCGGCTTGTCAATCTTGTTAATTGCAAATACGATGGGCACGCCGGCAGCCATGGCATGGTTGATGGCTTCCTTGGTCTGAGGCATCACGTTATCGTCCGCAGCCACAATGATGATGGCGATGTCCGTCACCTTGGCTCCACGGGCACGCATGGCGGTGAACGCTTCGTGCCCCGGCGTGTCGAGGAACGTAATCTTGCGCCCGTCTTCCAGCGAAACGTGGTAAGCACCGATATGCTGCGTAATACCACCCGCCTCACCGGCAATAACGTTCGCCTTACGTATGTAGTCGAGCAACGAAGTCTTGCCGTGGTCTACGTGTCCCATCACCGTTACGATTGGCGCACGAGGCCGGAGATCTTCTTCCTTGTCTTCCTCTTCCACAATGGCTTGGGCAACCTCCGCACTTACATATTCGGTCTTAAAGCCGAACTCTTCGGCCACCAGATTGATGGTCTCGGCATCCAGACGCTGGTTGATGGACACCATCATGCCGATACTCATACAAGTGGCTATGACTTGTGTGACAGAAACGTCCATCATGTTTGCCAGCTCGTTGGCCGTCACGAATTCCGTAAGTTTCAGCACCTTGCTCTCTGCCATTTCCATGTCTTCCAATTCTTGCATGCGGTTGGAAAGCATGTCGCGCTTTTCCTTGCGATACTTGGCACCCTTGTTTTTGCCTTTGGAGGTCAGACGGGCCAACGTCTCCTTTACTTGCTTGGCTACGTCTTCCTCGCTCACTTCCTGTTTGACAAGCGGCTTCTTGAAGCGGTCCTTGTTACGGTTACGTCCACCGCCGGCTTGCTGGTTTCCACCGGAAGCGCCACCGGCATTTTTGGAACGGTCGCCACCTCCACGCTGGAAGTTGGAAGCATTGTTGATGTCCACCTTCTCTTTGTTGATGCGGACACGCTTTTTCTTGCTATTCGATTCGGAGCCGGAGTCATTCAGTTTGCTGTCTTCGCGCCGGATTTCCTTGATGATGGCTTCTTTCATCAGCTTTTTCTGATCCTGACGAATCTTTTCTTTTTCTTCCCGCTCCTTGCGCTTCTCTTCTTTCGACTTTTTCTTCGGACGTGTGGACTGGTTCAGGGCGGCCAAGTCTATCTGCCCGATGACATTTATCTTCGAGACAAATTCGGGCTGATGTATCTTGAATACTTTTTCCTCTTCTTCGGGTTCCTCTCTATCCTCCGGTTCTTCTTCAACAGCCGATAAGGAAAGAGGTTCGGTCGCTTCTCCTTCTTTGGTTTCTTCTTCCGATTCTGCAACCGCCACCGATTCTTGCCCTGCGACCGGTGCGGGTTGCGCTTCGGACGTATCATCCGCTTCGGTCTGCGAGTCGGCCTGTGATTCCTGATGCGCTACCGATTCCGGCCGGGGAGTATCAGCAACCACCGGTACCGGCTCTTCCACTTTCTTTTCCTCTATCATTTTTTCAGGCTGCTCTTCCTCTTCTTTCTCCTTCTCCCTGACAGGGGCAGGTTTCTGACCCAGTTTGTCCAAATCTATCTTGCCGACAGGTTTAAACTTCGGACGCACATCTTCGGGGACAACGGTCTTTATCTCCTCGGGCTTCGCTTTCTCCTGCGTATTTTCCTCATAGCCGTCGATAGACACGGACACTTTGTTGCGGTCTTTGCTTTGACGCTCCTGACTGAAACGTTCCGATTTTATTTTAAGGTCCTTATCTGTACTGAACTCCTTCTTGAGCAGTTCGAACTGCTCGTCGGTAATTTTCGTATTGGGATTTGCCTCAACGGTAAACCCTTTCTTTTGCAGAAACTCGACAGCTGTCGTAATCCCTACATTCAAATCTCTTGTTACTTTATTTAACCTTATCGTCATATTTATTTTTTCATGAATAATGGAGAAAGAAGAAGTTATCGCTAACCACCAAGCGTTAATCGCTTACACTACTCACCCTTCCTCAAACTCCTGTTTCAAAATGCGCAATACTTCGTCCACCGTTTCCTCTTCAAGATCGGTTTTTTCAACCAACATCTCGCGGGGAGCGTTCAAAACGGCCTTTGCCGTGTCGATGCCGATGGCCTTGATGGCATCGATCACCCAGCCGTCTATCTCATCGCGGAATTCATCCAGATAGATATCTTCATCCTCTACGGTTTCATCCAACTCACGGAACACGTCGATGGTGTACTCGGTCAGCATACTGGCCAGCTTGATGTTCAAACCGCCCTTACCGATGGCCAGCGACACTTCTTCCGGTTTCAGGAACACCTCTGCCTTGTGTTCTTCTTCATTCAGACGGATGGAAGAAATCCTTGCAGGGCTGAGGGCGCGCTGTATGAACAACTGGATATTCGAGGTGTAGTTGATTACGTCTATGTTCTCGTTGCGAAGTTCGCGGACAATGCCATGAATGCGGCTGCCCTTCACGCCTACGCAGGCGCCTACCGGATCGATGCGGTCGTCGTAGCTTTCAACGGCAATCTTGGCACGTTCGCCGGGAATGCGGGCAATCTTCTTGATGGTAATCAGTCCGTCGTTGATTTCGGGCACCTCCATCTCGAACAGACGTTGCAGGAACACGGGCGAGGTTCGGCTCAAGATAATCTTCGGATTGTTGTTCTTGTTGTCCACACGTGCCACCACGGCGCGGGCCGTCTCACCCTTCCGGTAGAAATCGCTCGGAATCTGTTCGGTCTTGGGCAGCAACAGCTCATTGCCTTCATCGTCGAGCAGCAGCATCTCTTTCTTCCAAATCTGGTAGACTTCGGCATTGACGATAGTGCCCACCTTATCGATATACTTATTGTAGAGACTGTCTTTCTCCAGCTCCAGAATCTTGGACGCCAGCGTCTGGCGCAGGTTCAGAATGGCACGACGGCCAAAGTTGGCGAAAATCACTTCATCGGTCACTTCCTCGCCCACTTCATACGAAGCATCGATCTTCTGCGCCTCGCTCAGGGATATTTGCAAATTCGGGTCTTCCACATCTCCGTCCGCAACGACTTCACGGTTACGCCATATCTCGAAGTCTCCCTTGTCCGGGTTCACGATTACGTCGTAATTCTCATCGGTGCCAAACATCTTCGCAATCACGCTGCGGAACGACTCTTCGAGCACACTCACCATGGTGGTGCGGTCGATGTTCTTCAGTTCCTTAAATTCCGAAAACGTATCTATCAAACTGACAGTTTCTCCTTTTTTGGCCATAGTCTTATTTAAAACTGATTAAGTATTTAGTATATTTTATCTCCTCATACGTAAAGTCCAGATCCTCGTCCACCATCTTGGGGCGTTTGGCTCCTTCTTCTTTCACTTTCTTGCGGACGGTAACGATGAAGTGCCGCTCGTCCGCCTCTTTCAGCACTCCGCTGAGTTTGCGGCCGTCTTTTGTCAGCACCTCCACCTCGCTTCCCACGTGGTTTATGTATTGCTGCAATACCTTGAACGGCTGCCCGATGCCTGCCGAACCGACCTCCAGCTCATAGTCTTCCTTTTCACGGTCCAGTCCGGACTCTATGTAGCGGCTCAGTTCCACGCAATCCTCAATCCACACTCCTTCTTTGTGGTCAATCTCCACCAGAATCCTGTCATCCGGGCTGATGTTCACCTCCACGAGGAAGTAGTCCTTTCCTTCCAGCCACTCGTCCACAATCCTGCAAATCGTACTCTTTTCTATCATAAACAAACTAATAAGAACGAAAAAGAGGAGCTTTATTGCCCCTCCACCTTCATCCGTTTCCGGTTGCAAAGATATAAATAATCTCTTCGACTACAAAATATTAGAGGAAAAAGATTCCGGGGCTCTTCTTTTTCGTACAGGAATCCCTTCGTTCTTTATCCTGACGGATTCTCTCTCTGACCGCCGCTGCCTCCGGGCGTTCCTCCTTCTGTTTCGCCTCCTCCTCCTTCTTTATCAGGCACGATGGCTTCGGCATCGGCCACCGACCGGGCAATGCCGTACTGCCTCATCCTGTTCTTCAGCCGTTTTTCCGGAACAAGAATCAGTTTCCGGCGATAGAATCAATGTCAGCCACGGAGTGAGAGATGCCAATCGTTCTCTTTTTTACTACATAACGAAATGGCATGCCTGTGTTGTCTTGAAAATCAACAGTTTTGTTCTAATCAGGCGTTTTAGGCTCAAGACGATGCAGATATACCCGAGTCCGGGATAAGAAGCAGGCCGGCGGCCTCAGCCGAAGGCCTTGTGTTCCGAATATTTAGTTTATTGGTTGTCAGATGTTTAATCACGACTTGTCAGACACTTGTGTCTTGCGGCTGAAACACTTGTGTCTGACGTGCAAAACACTTGTGTCTGACGCGCAAAACACTTGTGTCTGTCACGGCAAAGGATTGCAGCTGTAAAAACAGGCAATTGGAACGCATTGCTCCGCCGATTGTCCGACAACTTCATAGCAAATACATATCGGCAACAGCCGCATGCCGTTTCTTTGAAAAGAAACCCGCCATCGACGTGACTTACATCAATGGCGGGAAACCTATAATGTCCTAACCTTACATCAGGCTCACGTCAGTCAATGCTTACCGGAGCATCCAGTGTCTCAATGGGTATTCCATTGGTCGTACCGGTAATGCGGCCGGAAGCATCTTTAATGACTCCGCCTTCCTGACTTTCTGCTCCGTTCAGTTTGTAGTAGAGCACCAGTCCTTCCGATTTCGGGTCAACACCCAGCATGTCTTGTTTTAGTTGGTTCTCCGTACGGGCTACGCTCCATACACGTATTTCGCTCATATAGCCGTTCAACGGACGTTCTCCCCACGGAAAATCAGGAATCATGCCGATATTGAAGCCGACATCCGAATTCGGGTCGAAACCCGGAATACCCCAGACCGATTCCGCCCATTTCGCGCCATTCACGTAAATGGCGGTTCTTCCCGAAGGCTGGTCGTAAGTCAGGGCAACATGATACCAACGGTTTGTTTTCAAACCTTCCGTGACATTGTAGTGTTGGCGTCCGGCAACTTCCAAGAAGTCTTTGCGCGTTCCCGGCGCATCGCCGAGACGAAGAATCATTACGCCTTCGGTTCCCATAATCGTATTGTTCGAGGAAATCCTCTTGAAATTAACCAGCGCCTCGTAAGTGAACGATGTGAAGAATGTTCCGGTTGGGAATTTTACTGAAATATATTTCTCTCTGAATTTTCCCACTTTGGTAATCTTTATCGGTTTGGAAAGGAAGATATACGCGATGCTTGTTCCGGGAAGAGCAGGCACGGAAGCCGACCGCACTCGTATCGGCAGGACAAACGCTTTTCCTTCTTCCACCGTTTTCAGGTTGGAAAGTTCCAGTGTCACGTTATCTGCATACAGCTTCCCGCTTGGGATGGTTGAAGTTGTACGGCTTAGCTTTACATGCGATGTATCGAACATCTCATAGGCGGTTCCGTATTTCGCATTGTATTCGTCCACCACGCTCGGCTCGGCAATGGAGTACGCAACTTCCACCCCTGATGAAGTCATGGTAGACAGCCTTGATGTCAGGTCGAAAGCCATTGTTTCGTTTTCGTCCTCAACCGAAAGGGTATATTCTCTGTTCTCAAAATAAACCTTAGGTTCCAGCAGATTACTCTCGCTGTCGTTGCAAGCACCCGCCAGCAGTGCCGTGCACCCTAATGCCAAGTAGCTGAATATATGTTTGCTCATGATTCTTTCAATTTATTGATTTATGATTCTGTCTTTTTTTTACGGCTTGCTTTCTCCTTCGTCTTGGCCCGCCTTCCATTCGTTGAAAACCCTCTGGTTTATCTGAATGGCCTGACGCATCCACTTATAGTCGGGAGTGTTGTCGTAGTCGTTGTCGAAACGGTAAGCTCCCACTCCGCCTTTATAACCTTTTGACGGCATATTGGCGGCTTGATGCAGCAGCCCGCCGCCGGTGGCGGCATGCGATTCGAAGTTCTCCGTGGTGATGATTTTCTTAGGGTCGGTGCCATAGCCTTCGAGGTTGGGCTTATAAGAACCATAGCTCTGTGTAATCCAATAATCGACGTAACCTTCCAATTCGCGGGTAAGTCCTTGGATATGACCGTCGATACAAATCAACTTGTGCCCTTTACCTTCCGGGTCGCTTTTCGGCCCGATGTATTTATTCATCTCCTTGACTACAAAAATCAGATGCTTGCTGTTGCTCAATGTTCCGTCCATATCGAACACACCGCTTCCTATTTCCCAGTCGATGTCGTAACCGTCCCATTCACTTGTGTACAGAGAGTCGCAAAGCGCTTTGGCAAACCGTGCCAGAGACTCGTAATGATTTTCACTTTCCAATTTGCCTTCGAACCCCCAGAATTTCCAGCGGGCCAGCTTTTTTGCTTCATTCAATTCAGGTTCGCCCCAACCTTCTCTTTCCGCCTGTTTTTCTACCTCGGCATACACCCGGTCCGGAGTTCTTCCTTTGCCCATATACGAGAGCAGGCTTACCTCCAGCAGTTTTGTTCCCTTCACTTTCTGCACGAATTCCTTGTCTGCTTTCTGTTCGGGAGTGATTTCGTAGCGTCCGGGCGCACCGCTCCACATGGAAACAATGTCCATGCTGTCGGGCATGGAGGTCAGATACCCTCTTCTATATGCTCCGGCAGGCGACCAGTTGGAAAACCAACCGAAAGCCACAGGACGTCCGTAGTTTTTGGCTGTTTCTTTGTAGGCGCGCAGATTGGCAAAATATGAGTTATCACCCATCGTGTTATAGCCACCGACGTGTTCGGTTTCCAAATTCTCCACTTCCGTACAGGAGGCTGCCGCCATCAAGCCTGCCAAAGGGAGGAGGTATAATAATCTTCTTAATGTTTTCATCTTCATTTATATATCAAGATTCTGTTTTAGTTTAATGTTACTCGATGCAGAAAGCCCGCACGATTATTATTGTTTTTTAGCCCACCACAAGTCGGTTGCGGCATTGTCCGGCCCATTCAGCTTTTGCAAGGCATCCTGATAAATCTCTTGTGATTGTCCTGTCCCGCTAAAGCTCACCGGATAGGTCATGCGACGTATGCCTCTGCTTTCGCTTATGTTTGAATTATGGTTGCCGCCCGGCAGGATGGGATTCAGCTTGGGATAGCCTGTCCTTCTGAATTCCGTCCATGCCTCCTGCCCATTGGGAAAGAGGGCTATGTATTTTTGAATGATAATCTTTTCCAGCTTTTCTTCTTTCGTTCCTTCAAACTTGGCTGTGGTCTGGCAAGGCGCGGGATAGTCGAAACCGAACTTATTGCTGGTGACTTTATTGGCGGCAGGCTTATTACCGGAGTGCGTATAATCGTCTGCCGAACCTGTCACACCATTTTCAAGAAACGAGGTTTCTATTCCTTTTTTATAAAGAGTTCCGGCATCTCCGTCGCTGTATTCGCTTCCCCAATACAAAGCCGCTTCGGCACGCAGAAAATACACCTCGGAAGCACGCATCCAATAAAGCGGAGTCTCTCCCTTGATGTTCGGTTTGGAGTAATAGTAATAGCTGTCATACTCCGTACTTGAGGCATCCGAACGGGTCTTCGTATGACCGAGGGGAACAGCCTGATATTTCTTACCGTCGAATGCTGTCACCGCAACCTTGCAGAGATTGTTGGCAGATTGGCAATATGCGCTCAGGCGAGGATCCTCATACCCCATCAGGTAAGACAGTATGGAAGTGCCTATGCGTGCATCATTGTAATTGTCGGCTATCCAAAATACCGGATTGCGAAGAGTGATGCCCGCTCCAGAACCGGCACCGGCCGCATCGCCGACTTCCTTCATCACACCGATAGAGTGGTTCACGGCCAGTTTGGCATATTGCTTCGCCAGTTCAGGCTTTATGGTGCGGAGGCGCATTGCCAGCCGGAGCATCAGCGAGTTGGCATATTTCACCCATTTCGTCGCATCGCCTTCATACACCAAATCATAGGCAGGCATCACTTTTATGCCGCTTATTGCTTTCGGTGTCAAATCCTCCACCGCCTTCGCCAAATCTTTGAGCATTTCCGTGTAGACAGTTTCTTCCGAATCGAAAGGGACGTTTACGGTTTCTTTTCCTGCTGCGGTATAGGGAATCGGCCCGAAGCACTCCAATACCTTGTGCCATCCCGATATTTTCAGAATCTGTGCCAAGGCGGCAATTTCAGGAGTGTTGTTTTCTTTGGCCGAAGCTGTCAGTTTCTTCCAAGGGTCGAGCAGGTTGGTGTATGAGTTAGAGAAAGTTGCAGCCACCCAACTGTCTACCATCACGTAATTCAGGTGGCAGTTCCCTCCTGAGAATGTATTGTTTATTCCGATGTATCCGCTCCACACGTCTCCCGACAGATTGTAAGCAATCTGATATTGGTTGACCGGCCCTGTATCGTCGGCTTGGGTTCCCGTCGGGAATACCGATTTCTCCATAGCCGTGACAAGACCTCCCACGGCGACACCGTCCATGATTCCTTCCTTATCGGTCATCTCGAAAGGATTGGTATTGATATTTTCATAATCGCACGAAACCAATGCCAAAAGGGCAAAGACAGCAGCAAGATATTTATTTGGGTTTATTCTTTTCATAATATGAGTCCGTTAAAGTTTGAATTTTACTCCGAAACCGAAGCTACGTACACTTGGTTGCATGAAATAATCGTTTCCTTGCCCATAGGTTGCTGTAGAAGGCGTCAGTTCGGGATCGAACGGAGCTTTGCAGTATAGCATCCACGGGTTGCTTGCTATGAAAGAAACCGTTACGTCTTTCAGTATATTGCCAAACCATTTGTTGGGCATGGCATAGCTCAATGTAAGTTCTTGCAGGCGCACGTTGGTCGCTTTGTATACATAGTAACCCGAAGTCTGATAGTTGCCCGTGCCAATCATTTGGTAGTATGTTTTGGCGTCAACCCTTCCTTGTCCCGGAAACAACGCACCGCCCGAGTCGCGTGCGTCAGCCGTGCGCTGCGAAACGCCGAACCGATCGAGAATGGCTTCGGTAGAAGATGTCACCACACCTCCAAAACGTCCGTTGATCAGAAAGCTGAGACCGAAGCCTTTGTAAGAAAGGGCATTGTTCCATCCCATATTGAAATCGGGGGCTGTCTTGCCCAGATATACAGGGGCGCCGTCCACCATTTCGTATGTACCGTCACTGCCAACAGCCACATAACCTTGGCTGTCTTTCTTGAAGAAACGAGTTGCATAGATATCATGAATGCTTCCGCCTTCTTTCAGGATGGTACGCCCCTTGTCCTTTAGAACTTCGGGAATATTAATGGGAGTTTCCGTTAAGTCGGTATGATAGTTTTCTACCATCTCCTTGATTTCATTGGTGTTTTTAGAGAAAGTAAGCGTAGAGGAGACCGAGAGTCCATTCTTGAAATGGTTGCTGTAACCGAACGATGCTTCCCATCCCCGGTTTTCTACATTGCCGGCTTGCAGGTAGATGGATTTGTAGCCGGTAGATTCGGGCAGACTTCCCAAGAAAGTCTGGTTGTAGGTATTCGATTTATAGTAAGTCACTTCTGCATTGAAATGATTCCACAAGCGTAGGCTCACACCGAATTCGTATGATTTGGTACGTTCCGCCTTGAAGTTGGAGAACGGATAGATGCCGGTGGGATTCAAGTTACCACCCACAATCGGGGTAGTGACTGTTCCCGGAGTCAGACCTGAGCGTGATACGGGAGCGCCGACTTCAGTGTACGAACCGCGTAGCTTCAGGTAAGAAAGGAAATCGGGAAGTTCTGCCATTTCGGAAATGATTGCCGAAAGTCCGACGGAAGGGTAGAAGAACGATTCTTCATCGGTGTTGACCAATCGTGAATTCCAATCGTTTCGTCCGGTCAGGGTGAGGTAGAGCATGCTTCTCCAACCTAATTCCACATTGCCGAAGATGGCATGATTGCGCACGCGGCTGTCGCCTCCTTTTTCCGAGATGCGACCATTCGAGGGGTCGATGTTTGAAGCGGCGAACTTGTTGGGAACTCCCAGCAATGTTCCTTTGTAACCTCTTTGTAATGCCCGGTAGTCAGAGTAGTTCCATCCGAAGTTGGCGGAGATGCTGAAATCCTGAGTGTTTTTGTTGATGCTCAGCATGGCATCGGCATATTCCTGACGGTCTTCATAGTTGCCGAATTCATAATGTCCTTTTGAGCCTTCGGCAAAAACCTGATCGGAAGAAGCATATATTTTACGCTCGAACAATACATACGTGTCATCCATGCGGTAGCGGGCTGCGATATTCATCCAGTCGGTAATCTTATAATTCAAACCGACATTGAACATGTAGCGACTTTTATCATTGGTCGACACATTACGGAATGCCGTCCAATATGGATTCTGTGACGCATAAGTCGCATCCGAAACAGGCCAATACTGTACCGGCAGTTTACGGCTGTCATCGTAGCGCTCGAAAGTCCTGACATCTTCAAAGTTCTCACCTCTCGGGAAGAGGTAGGCGGCCACAATCGGATTCCAGTAAAGACCTTGTGATACCATGTTTGTATCGTCTTGCTTGATGTATGACGCTCCCAAGTCGAGTTGCAGCCTGTCATCGAGAAAAGTTGTGGTGTTACGTATGGTGAAGTTCAGACGGTTATAGCTGTTGTTCGGAACAATGCCCCCGGAATTTGTAGAAGAGAGCGAAGCAAAAGTCTGATTCTTCTGCGTACCGGTAGTCAGCGTCACCGAGTTGATGAAGTTTGTACCGGTATTGAAGAAATCGTCTTTAGGGTCGTAGTTTGATGGAACGGCCAGTTTCTCGCCCCAACTTTCGTAAGAATCCTTTTTGTTTCCGTACGTTTTCTGAAATTCAGGAGTCATATAGGCCTTGCTGAATTCGGTAGAAGAAGAGACCTGTATGGAGAGTTTTCCCTCCTTTCCTTTTTTGGTCGTAATCAAGATGACGCCATTGGCCGCATTACTACCGTAAAGAGCGGCCGCCGACGGCCCGCTCAGAACCGAGATGCTTTCGATATCTTCCGGATTGAAATCGGCAACACCTTCCGTTCCGGCTTTTCCTTCGCCCATGATACCACTGTCTGTATTTCCCATGTTCGTGTTGAACAAAGGAATACCGTCCACAACATACAACGCATTGTTGTTTCCTTCGATAGATTTGGCTCCCCGCATTACCACGCGTGTGGCACCTCCTACACCGGCAGCACTCCGGTTGATGCTCACACCGGCGACTTTACCGTTCAATGAGTTCACAAAGTTTGCGTTTTTCACAGTAGTCAGTTCATCGCCTTTGATTTTTTGTACATTATAAGACAGTGCCTTTTCCGCCCGTCTGATACCCAAGGCCGTAACGACAACCTCGTTCAGTTCCTGCGTCACATCTTCCAGTTCCACATTGGCAACATTTCCTTTTACGGAAATCTCTTTTGACCGATAACCTACATAGGAAAAAACAAGAACCGGATTCGCCGATGAGGCGGGAAGCTTATAGTTTCCATCCATATCGGTGACTGTTCCCGTACCGGTGTTCTTCTCCCTGATAGAGACACCGATCAGGGGCTCTCCATTCTTATCTTTTACCGTACCTGCAATAAGCCTTCCTTTTTTCTGTTGTGCAACGTCTTTTTCTTTTGCAGCCAGCACTATTTTATTATCCAATACTTTATATTCGATGTCTACACCTTTAAAAACTTGTTCCAGAATCTGGAAAATATCCTTATTGGATACCGACACCGACACCTTGCGTTTCAAATCGAGATTCTTGCTGTTTACAAAAAAGCCGAATCCTGATTCAAGTTCGATTTTGTGAAGCACCTCCTCTATGGTGCAATCGTTTGCTTTCAATGTAATGGAGGTCTTTTGCGCATATCCGTCGGGCGCATACGCCAATCCGAGTACGAGTATAAAAGTAACCTCAACAGTTAGTGACACTTTCCTTGAGAACCGCCTAAGGAAGTTTAATCCTCCAAGAAATTGGACGACACGATAGTTTTGCATAAATTTGTAACGAGTTTAATTAAAAAACTGGTAGTTATACTTGTCGGGTAACAAGCAGATTCACGATTACCGGGTTCGATACGGGAAGATACGATCAATATCATCCCGTATCTTTTTTCTTTTCAAGGGTCTTTGTTTTTCATGGCAATAAGATTTTTTTAATAAGGTCATTGTTTGCACTAAATAAAAATCTCTATCTTCATCTTCTCTTTACTTCCTTGCACACTGTTCAGATAACGCCAGTGTATTTTTGAAGAAGCTTCTATATAATTCAGTATCTGCTCCAAGCTCCTGCCTGTGAATGTTCCGGAAAACAGGTCATCATCGGGGACACCGCGCCGGACGATGAATTCCACATCATACCTGTCCGCCAAAATATCCAGAGCGCCTTGCAAGGTCATCTGCTTAAAGACGATCATACCGTCTTTCCATGCCAGTTCTCCCTCACCGGAAGTGGAATAAAGCTCTGTTCTTCCACTCTGCGGATAATAGACCAACTTCTGGCCGGGTGCCATAGCGATATACCGAGGCTCCCGGGCCGCATCATTAAATTCGAAATGCACTTTCCCCTCTATCAAAGTGGTAATAATCTCTTCGGAATCCTTATACGCCTTGACATTGAACTTTGTGCCTGACACCCTAACCGCGGATTGATGGGCTGTGGAAACGATGAATTGTCTTTCAGTATCTTTCCGTACTTCGAAATACGCTTCTCCATCCAGTTCCACTTTACGCGTGCGGGAAGCGAACCGGGCGGGAAAAGTCAGCGTGCTCTTTCCGTTTACCCATACCGTTGTTCCGTCGGCAAGCCTCACTTGTGCACGCTGTCCGGCAGGCACATATACGGTCTGCATTTCCACATCTTCTTTTCGCAAGGTTTGCAGCAGAACATAGCTTAATCCGAAAGCCAAAACGAATATGGCCGCAATCCGCATCGCTTTCATTGCAAAAGCAGGTAACGAAAGCGCTTTCCTCCGCCCCTTTTTCAGTTCATCCGCATCCTGCCAGACGAGTGTGTCATAAGTTTTGCGGAGTGACATGAATTCTTCGAGATTGGCGGCATCGGCATCAATCCACTCCGCAACTTCTTCTTTTTCTCTTTGAGAAGCTTTTCCGGATATATATTTCAAAAGTAAATTCTGATTCATATACAAATCGAGTAATTTTACAGGCAATAAACAGGAGCCTGTTCGCTCCCCTTGCATATATAATACCGCTCAGCCCGAAGAATCCCTAATGGGGAATACGGTTTTTTTCGCTATTATTATGAAAAGAGAGAAAAAGGCATTTCAAAATCATCAAATGCCCGGGTCCGGGATAAGAGGCAGGCCGACGGCCTCAGCCGAAGGCTTCTATTCCGAAGAATTAGTTTGCTGGTTGTCAGACAATTAACCATGCCTTGTCAGACACTTGTGTTTTACGGCTGAAACACTTGTGTCTGACGCGCAAAACACTTGTGTCTGACGGCTGAAACACTTGTGTCTGTCAAGCCAAAGGATTGCATCCGTAAAAACAGGGTGAGGACAGCCGGAACGAAAGGCTCTTTTCTCTTCTGCCCGACCGCCGTGAACCGTCGCGTTCAGGAAACATCCGCCCCACGGGATGCAGCCCCCCGTCTTCGGCAAAAGCAGCCGCCCGCCTCGAACTCAGGTATCAAATGAAAAATATCAGGAAAGGAGCGTATTCTTTCAGATTATCACGCAGCAACTTCACTGCCTTGCTTATATGATACTCCACTCCTTTCACACTGATACCCAATTCTTCCGCTATTTCTTTATGGGATTTTCCATCCAAACGATCGGATATAAATGCGATGCGCGTCTTTTCCGGCATACCGGCCAACAATGCTTTCACCTTCAAGTGCAATTCTTCAGACATAATCTCTTTCGGGTCGCATGCTTCCAATGTTGAAATACGGATTTCCAATTCCCGCTGTCCCCTATCTGTCAGGTTTTGGTAAACATCCTCCCGAACCTGCAAATGTTTCAGGTAATTGAGCGACTTGCTGCGTATGTAAGTGATTAATACAGCCTCGATGCTCGGAATTTCCTGCTTCTTGCTTAATTCCCACAAATGAATGATTGCTTCGGATACGATATCTTCGGCCACCAAATCATTATGTACATACGACAAGGTAAACAGGAATGCCCTCTTATGATAGGTCGTATATATCGAATTTAAATTGATTGCAGTCATCTCGAACCATATTAACAGCGCCTATACGTATATTTCAAGTATATCCAAAGGCTTTTTTAGTGATTACAAAGAAATGTATTTTAATCGAAATAAAGAACCTTTTGAAGAGAAAATGGAACATAAGCCGTAAATCATCTTCTTTCCCCAATGCCGAAAAGCCAGCCTATCGGTGATAGAATCAGGCCGTTACACCATTTACACACAATCTCATGTGAATCGGCCCGGACAAGGACGATAATCGGGAATCTTCCGAACCTCTTTACAATCCGGCATACAAAATCCGTGTGGGGGCAAACCGCCGCCATCAGAAACTGATGCAGGCGAACGGTTATGTCACCGCCGCCAGACTCAAAGACACCTGTCCCCCGGTATCGGCGTCAAGCAGGAAACCCTGCCGAAGCCCTTCAAGCCCGAATACAGGCCATGCGGGCAGACCACAGCCGAGAGATACGGGAGATGCAGCAGAAACATAAAGAAAAGGGAGAAACTATAAATGTTAAATCTGTCCGATTTGCCGAAAAAAGCGCGGTGCGCCGTCCGTGGTGTACCGCACTTTTAATTATATTTGTTCGCAAAGAGATATACTTAAAGAAAATAACAGCCGATTTCGCTGTTAGCATAACGTCAGCAATATTTAGAATAAGTTATGAGAACAATTCCATTTATAATGTTATTCCTGAGTTATAGCCTGTATGCGAAGGCACAACTCAATATCGTACCTCAAAACAAAGGCATGATAGAGTACACAGTGAAAAATGCACTGCCCTATGACAGCCTTGCAAACGTGGAAAGTAGGAGTTTCGCTTCATTGCCCGGGCAGACCCTCTATATGCACGGGGCGAAGAATGACAGTCGCGGCTACTACGAAGTCTTCTTCACGGGCAACTTCCTCGATGGTGAAAAGCATCCGGTATATAAAGCGGATGGAGTAAGCGTGACTCCGGCAAAGGCTGTGGTGGGAAAGTATTATGAGGTTCTGAAAGTCTGGATTAAAACTACTTATTACGGAACAGGCTGCTGTATTCTGCTGCGCGAAAAAGAAAGCGGCGACGAGATTTACTATAAGCCCTACACATATCCATACTGTATGACCTGTTTAGGGTTCTACGAGAAATTGAAAAGATACATAGGCCAGACATTCCTGTCGCTTTCCAAAAAGGTGGAAACAGAGAACGGAGAAGTCATAACGCCGGCCGAAAGTGCCGAATACCGTTGTGTGGATATAGGTCTGAAAATGAACAGCAATGGGGCATTCCTGATTATGGAGGGAGCCGACGGTGTCAAGGTAGAAGCCTCCCCGATAGGCGACGAAGTATATGAGTTTGTAAGCACCAAGCGCATTGCCATGCTGGAGAAACAATACGGCAAGACTTTCGGCAAGCAGATAGCGTTCAGGAAAGTGGATATCGGAATGACAAAAGAAATGGTTATCGCTGCGTGGGGTGAACCCTATCGTAAGACGGAAATAAAAAAGAAAGACAGAGCGCTTGAGACTTGGAGTTTTTCGAACAGCCGCCATGTGGAACTGCTTAACGGAAAAGTTTTGAACGTGCGTGCCTATTAATGTGAATTAATCCTGAGTTTGTCGAACAAAACCTTCTCAAATCCTTTCAGCATTTGGTTCCGCTGACTAAGGAAATAATTCCGTGGAGATTCGGAATAAAAATCAGGCACGAATGATACGGAAGAAATGATGATTTGAGATAACAACAATCACATCTTCCGTATCATTCGTGCCTGAAAGAAAGAGTGCCATGAGTATGCAGACTCGGCAACTATGCCCGGAACGGCATATTCGTCATTTGTTCGGTGTATCCCACTTCTTGGTGTCCGTGCACACCACATTCAGGATGCGGTCGCCTGCCTGTATGCGGAAATCGCCCTTCTCAAGAATCCACTTGCCGTCATATCCTACGAAAGCAAGGTCGGAGGCTTTCAGTTTCAGGGTCACGGTCTTTGTCTCGCCCGGTTTCAGTTCCACCTTCTCGAAAGCGCGAAGACGGCGGATGTCGGGGGTGAGCGAGGCCACGAGGTCACTGCTGAAGAGCAGCACGCTCTCCTTGCCGATGCGCGTTCCGGTGTTAGTCACATCGACCGTGAAAGTCAGTACATCGTCGGCTGTGAAGTTCGGTTTGTCCACCTTGAAGTTGCCGTATGCAAAAGTGGTGTAGCTCAACCCGTAGCCGAACGCCCACTGTACGGAAACCTGCGCATCGTAGTTGTAAGCGCCTTCCATCTGCTGGCCGATGTGCTCGCAAGGCTTGTAGTCGTACGTAATCAAAGAGTTGATTTCCTTGGGATAAGTGAAAGGCAGCCTGCCACTGAAGTTGGCGTCGCCTGCCACAAGGTTGGCCAACGCATCGCCGCCGTAGTTGCCCGGAAGCATGATGTTGACAACGGCTTTAGCCAGAGGTTCGATGTCGGCTATCAGACGGGGACGTCCCTCGTTCAGAATCAGGATGACGGGTTTGCCGGTCTTGGCAAGCGCCTTCACCAAATCAATCTGATTTTGAGAGAGCGTGAGGTTCGTCAGGTTGCCCGGCGTTTCGCAATAGGAGTTCTCGCCGATGCAGGCGATGATGTAGTCGGCATTGGCAGCGGCAGACACCGCTTTGTCAATTTCGGGAGCATTTTCTTCCCACCAGCTGCCTCCTTTCTTATAGGTGACACCGGCTTCGTAAATGATATTGTCGGCACCGAATTTATGGGTGAAAGCTTCGAGAATCGTGTTGTAGGCTGCGGCATGTTCATCGGCCTTGTCGCCCTGCCAAGAGTAAGACCAGCCACCGTTGAGGGTACGCATGGAGTCGGCATTGGGGCCTGTAATCAGCAGTTTCTTGCCTTTGGCCAGCGGCAGGATACCGTCCGTATTCTTGAGCAGCACCAACGACTCTTCGGCAGCCTGTAATGCGGCGGCGGCATGTTGCGCACTACCGAACAGAGGAAAGTCCTTTGAATCATAATAAGGCTTTTCGAACAGATTGAGGCGGTACTTCAGACGCAGCACGCGGCTCACGGCATCGTCGATGCGGCTCATGGGCACTTCGCCCTCTTGCACCAGTTCCTTGAGCAGAGTGCAGAACTTCCAGTCGTAGGGATCCATGGACATGTCGATGCCGGCGTTGATGGCAAGTTTAATGGCCTCTTTCTTGTCTTTGGCTATCCGGTCGCGCTTCCAGAGGTTGTCGATGTCCGCCCAGTCGGTCACAATCATACCGTCCCAGTTGAGGTCTTCCTTCAGCCACTTGGTCAGCAGCTCGTAGTTGGCATGGAGCGGTAATCCGTTGTTCATTGCAGAGTTCACCATGACAGAGAGCGCACCGTTTCTCACCATTTCGAGGAAAGGGGCGAAATGCTTCTCGCGCATGTCCTGCACGGTGATGGAAGACGGTGTGCGGTCTTTTCCCGAAACAGGCACACCATAGCCCATGAAGTGCTTCATGCAGGCTGCCACACGGTCTGTTCCTATCAGATTAGGATTCTCTCCCTGAAATCCGAGGACGGACTCACGCCCCATCTCGGCATTCAGGTAGGCGTCTTCACCATAGTTCTCCCACATACGCGGCCAGCGAGGATCGCGTCCGAGATCGGTCACCGGAGCATACGTCCAAGGAATGCTTCCCGCCTTTGTCTCGTATGCCGAGATGCGCGAGCCTTCGCGCGTCAGTTCGCGGTTGAAGGCAGCTCCCATGTTGACGCCTTGCGGAAAGAGCGTTCCGCCCAGCGTATAGGTAGTTCCGTGTATCTGATCCACACCGTATATGCAAGGGATGCCCATCACCTGTATGGATTTCTCCTGAATGCGCTTGATGATTTCCTGCCACTTCTCCACGCTCTGCGCCACGCCGGCAGGCACATTCAGGATGGAGCCGACTTTATATTTTCCAATCACGGAGTCGAGCTTCGCTTCATCCAATTGAAAGCCTTTCGCGCCTTCTATCTCCTGAATGCGCATGTAGAGCTTCATCACTACATCCTGTGCAGGCAGTTCCTTGCCTATCTTGAACTCTTTCTCCAACTTATATTGCTTCACCACCTTTTTCAGAAAGTCCGGCGTAACATCTTTCGGATTGACACCGACAAAAGGGTTGGTACGCTTCTGCAGGACGTCGATGGCAAGCTCGCACATCTGTCCCACTTTCTCGTCCAGCGTCATTTTCTTCAGCAGCGCCTCAATCTGCCGTTCTATCTTCTCGTCTCTTGGAATGGCAGGCGCAACAGAAGTCTGCGCCACAGAGGTAAGCACTAACCCCGATAGGGCTAAAGATAAGATTAACTTTTTATTCATGATTGTAATATTGGTTTCGATATTCGCAAATATAGCGACATCCTGCCATACCGGAGAGTATAGCAGGATGCTTTTTAGGATAGATTTTGTTATCTTTTCAAGGTAATGATGGGTTCCTGCAACTTCAGAACACTGTTTGTTTTCTCTGCCGAAGCGGCCACATCGGCACTCAGTTCGGCTTTGATGTCGCGAGAGGAAGCTCCGATCAAGAACTTATAAGTTCCGCCGTCTACCACCCACGAAGCCGATTCTTCGTCATAGGAAGCCAAGTCGGCAGCTTTCAGCTGCAAGGTAACGACCGCCGTTTCTCCCGGTTTCAGTTCGCTTGTCTTGGCAAAAGCTTTCAGTTCCTTTTCCGGTTTGTTCATCTTGGCGCTGTTGGGGGCAGCCGCATACAACTGAACCACCTCTTTGCCGGCAAACTTGCCCGTGTTCTTCACCTCCACAGTGATGGTGAACAGTCCGTCATCCAACTTCACCGACGGATTGGCATACTCAAACGCGGTATAAGAAAGACCGTAGCCGAACGGATAGGAAACCTGCTTGCCGAAACTGTCGAAATAGCGGTATCCCACGTAAATGTCTTCCTCGTAACGAGTGTAATCCACATCTTTTAAATCGTACTTCTTTTCGCCTTGATTGGCTGTGACAATATCTATGTCAGAAGTTAAATCAATGGGGAAATTGCTTGTAGAAGCATGGTCTTCGAACCGTATGGGAAATGTCATGGTCAGTTTGCCGCTGGGCGAAACCTTACCGCTCAACACGTCCATCACACTATTGCCACCTTCTTGTCCACCCTGCCAAGCGCAAAGAATAGCATCCGGCCAAGCTTTCCACGAAGCAGTTTCGATGGCGCCGCCTATATTAAGAATAATAACCACTTTCTTTCCGGCGGCATGAAAAGCCAGACAAACGTCTTGTATGAGCTGCTGATTCTCTTTACTCAAATAAAAGTTCGATGACTCCCGGTCAAGAAATTCACCGGAACCACGGCCTATGGTAATGAAAGCAATATCCATCTGCGCCGCTAAGCTCTTCAGGCGTGAGGATTCAAACACTTTTTCTACCGGCAATACCACCGGCATGAAAGCGGAGTATTTCCCCTCTTTCGGTGTCAGTCGAATCTTTTCGGCAGCAATATGCGTTTCATACTCTTTCTTTAACTGCTCATCGGTTTCATACCCTGCATTCTTCAATCCTTCGAACAAAGATACCGTATAGGCACGATTCACGTTACCGGAACCCGTACCTCCCGCTATATAATCATAAGAAGCGCAACCGAAGAGCGCAACACGCTTCATCCCGGCAGATAACGGCAGGGTGGCATTCTCGTTCTTCAACAGAACCATACCTTCCGTAGCACTTTGGCGTGTAATAGCAGCATGTGCTTTCAAATCAGGTTTATTAGAGAATTTATATCCCTTGAAACGGGGAGTCTGCAGAATCATCTCAAGAATGCGCTTGACATTCCGATTGAGCACAGCTTCATCCAAATAACCGGCCTTGACTCCTTCTACAATATCTTGATACTGTTTATCATAACCCGGTTGCAGCATATCGTTGCCCGCTTTCATCTGCGCCACAGCATCCTTACCGCCAAACCAGTCGGTCATCACCATGCCGGCAAATCCCCATTCATCACGTAGAATTGTGGTCTGCAACTCCGGATTCTCAGAAGTATAAACGCCATTCACATAGTTATAAGAAGACATCACCGTCCATGGTTGCGACTCTTTCACCGCTATTTCAAATCCTTTCAAATAGATTTCGCGCAAAGCACGGGGCGATACTTGAGCATCGTTTCCCATACGATTTGTTTCTTGATTGTTTACCGCAAAGTGTTTAACAGAAGTTCCCACTCCGTTGCTTTGCACACCACGCACGTATGCGGCGGCAATCTTTCCGGAAATCAACGGGTCTTCCGAATAATACTCGAAGTTACGCCCGCACAACGGGTTGCGGTGAATGTTCAGAGCCGGAGCAAGCAGCACATCCGCACCATATTCCAGCACCTCTTTTCCGATGGCTTTGCCCACCTCCTCCACCAAATCCAGATTCCATGTGGATGCCAATAAAGTACCGATAGGGAAATGAGTGCAGTAGTAGGTGACCGAATCACCATCCCGCGTCGGATTGATGCGCAATCCGGCAGGCCCGTCGGCCAACACAACGGCAGGAATGCCGAGACGTTCAATCCGATAAGTCGTACCCGCAGCACCGGGAACCAGACTGTGAGTTTCGCCTACTACGGCACTGTCTCCCGAAAAGCCTGCCATGCCGGTTCCTATAACCAAGCGCGCCTTTTCCTCCAAGGTCATGGCGGCAATCACGTCGTCAAGAGATGATTTTCCGAGTTGCGGCACTTTCGGACCGCAAGCCGACAACACTGTGGCGGCACACGCCATCAATAATAATTGTTTCTTCATGATATATGTTTATTGAAAAAGGTTTATTTGAATAATTGCGGTGCAAACTCCGTCAGGTAGATACGCCAGTTTTTCCAGATATGTCCCTCTCCGGTTTCATAATAGGAATATTTGTAGCCTTTGCTGTCCAGCAGCTTGCGGTAGTCTTCGTTGGCCTTATACAGGAAATCGGTCTTACCGATGGCAATCCAATAGAGCGCCGGCTTCTTGGAGAACTGAACCTTCAGTTTGTCCTCCATGTCTTCGTACACCGGAGACTTTACATCTTTATCAGGCATGATGGCCGCAGAAAACAGACCGACATAATCGAACATATCGGGATATTGCTTGGATATGTGCATGGAGTGGAAACCACCCATGGACAATCCTGCAATGGCACGGTTCTTCTTGTTGGCAACAGTACGGAAATTCTTGTCGATGAACTTCACCACATCGGGGAAAGCGGTCTCGAAAGAACCTTCCATCGTTTTGGGCAACTGCATGTTGGGAGCGGCAAAACCCAGAGACGATTCGCCCGGTGCAGCCTCCTGTGCGGCATTGCCGTTGGTCATCACAACAATCATCGGTTTGGCTTTGCCCTGAGCAATCAGGTTATCGAGAATCTGTGCAGTACGTCCGAGCGCAATCCAAGCCTCTTCATCGCCTCCCATGCCATGAAGCAGATAGAATACGGGATAACGCCTGCCACTTGTCTCATAGCCGGCAGGGGTGTAGACGGTGAGTCGGCGCTCCATGTCCAATGCAGGGCTGTTGTACCACATACGTCTCACTGTTCCGTGAGGCACTTTGTTCACTTTATACAAATCGGCACGCCCTCCGCCGATGATGAACACGTTGGTTACGGAAGCCACATCACGAATCATATAAACATTGCCCGGGTCCATCATCTTCAAATCATCCACGATAAAAGAGTAGCTGTAAAGCTCCGGTTTCAGAGGTTCGGGAGTGGTAAATTCCCACACACCATCCTTTCCCTCCTTCAAATCGGCCACACCCGGCCCGTCGAATTCACCGAAAGGGGTATTGATTTTCTGTGTGGGCAGAAAATCGCCGGTCACTTGCACTTTCATCGCTTTCGGCGCTTTCAGGCGAAATGTAACGGTGTTGTCGTCATGTATCTCCGGCGAAACAACCGGAGCGCCTCCCCAGAGGGCTTGCTGTGCAAAAGTCATCGCACACATCAGCAACAAGGCTGATAAAAGAGAAATTCTTTTCATTGCGTGATATTTAATCGTTATATTTTTGGATATTATGTGCTCATAAAGATGTATGTCCGCCATCGCGCGCGCAATCGGCTCTGTTCGTATTTACCAACCCGCATTTTGCTTCATATTCTGGTTCACTTCCATTTCTTTGAGCGGAACAGGCAACAATAAATGCTTGTCTTGGAAACCATATACCGTATTTTTCACATTCTCCGGTTCTTCCTTCAGTTCATACACCGGTTGCCCTTGGGCGTCTTTGACTATCTCTCCGTCCGCATTCTTTTTGGGGAAATATCCGAATGCAGGAATCGCTTTGCCCTGCTCGCCCAATACCGTCTTGGCATCTCCCCAACGAACCAAATCTTGATAGCGAACGCTTTCCAAGCATAGTTCAAGGCGTTTTTCCTTTTTCACGTCATCCAATGTTACGACAGAAAGCGGAGCAAGTTGCGCGCGTGTACGCACTTCATTGATATATTTCAAAGCCTTGTCGGCCGAACCGCCTCCCATAACATTCGCCTCGGCAGCCATCAGCAATACTTCGGCATAACGCATAATGCGCAAATTGGTATATTGAAGACCCTGAAAATAAGTCATATCAATGATATTGTCCGAATTCAAAAGACGGGTCTTCCAAGGGAAATAACCTTCATGTCCTACCAAATGAGCACCTACATTAATCTCCATGTCAATCTCATTCATCTGCTTGTAAGTACGAATACTGCTTTTCAAACGATAACCGTCCTCGCCCTCCATTGCCACAAAAGCATCATAAAGAGACTTACGGGGATTGAAGAATCCATAGGTTCCCAATGCAATATCCTCTTCGCCCGTTGCCTTGGCGCCATAAACCATGTGGCTTGTACGCCAACCCAACATGATATAGAATTGCACAAACTGATTCCAACCTTGCTCCGCATTATTCCGCCGTTGGATTTCCAGCATGGCTTCACTGCAATTATTCGTTACAGCATGTCCAAGAAGGTCGAAATCGCCTTTATAAAGTTCATACTTATTCGATTCAATCACTTGGTCAAACAGCTTGGCGGCATCGGCATACCTGCCTTGAAAGAGATAAGCCTTGCCAAGATAAGCTTTGGCTGTTTCAAGGGTGACGCGTGAAGCGGCCTCTTCGTCACCCACATTGTCTTTAGATGGCAGGGCACCCGATGAAATGGCCTCTTCAAGGTTCTGCTCCACGAAAGCCCACAAGGCTTCGGGAGTACTGTTACCCTGACGATATTCGTCAGGCGACAGCAAATGATCCACCAAAGGAGCGGTTCCCCATAACGTGACCAGTTCAAAATATGCCCACGCACGGGCAAACTTGGCTTCCGCCACAGCACGGTTCATCACAGGCGAATTGCCTTTCACGTTCCCGATAATCAGATTCGCTTTATAGTTCAGGCTGTAAAGCCCTGAATACAGGCTCTCTATGATGCCATTGTTGGTGGTGAACGTGAATTCATTCAGCTGTTCCATATTCGCATTGTCGCCACGTTGGCCTCCACCGGTATATGCGTCGTCGGATAAAAGATTCTTCACATAGAACCAAGCGGAATATAAGTCACGCCAAGACAGGTACATGGAAGCTACGGCAGCATCGGCTTCCTCATCCGTCTGATAATAATTCTCGGGACCACCCATACTGCCATGTTTCTCGATATTCAGGCGGTCTTCGCAGCTCATAGTCGCCAGAGCCAGCATGGCAACGAACAATACGTATATATAATGTTTTGCTTTCATTATCTTATGCATTAAAATTAAGGTTTAAAATTCTATATTGAAACCAAGGACCACTTTCTTGGAGGCGGGGTATCCACCCATATCAATGCCCATACCTTTGGTGGCATTGGCAGAAGATTCGGGGTCAAATCCCGGATAGCCGGAGAAAGTAATGAAATCATCGAGCGAGCAGTAAACACGCAAGTTGTTTACAAACACCTTTTTCAACAGAGACTTCGGCAATGTATAGCCTAACTGTATCTGTTTGATTCTGAAGAAAGAACCGTCATACACCATCGCATCGGACTGGATGTATTGATCCATATTCTTTGCACCGGCACGAGGTACTGTTCCATTCGGATTTTCCGCAGTCCGGCGGTTGTCGTAGAAAATCTCTTTCAGGCGATTGCTACTGCTGTAATCGGGACGATAGTAGCAATGGTATATCTCATTGCCGTATGAACCTGTACCGAATACGGTCAAATCAAGTCCTTTCCAAGCGGCAGTCAATGTGACACCGTAGGTAAAGTCGGGAATGGCATCGCCAATGTAGGTCAGGTCACCGTCGCTGAGGTCACCGCTATTATCAAGGTCGTGGAAAGTAGGATTCCCCTCTGCATCCAGCCCTTTAAACTTATAGCCACGGAAGTAGTACACAGGATATCCTTTCTCAAAATAGCTAAGGGTATAAGTATGGAAAGCCGTACCTGCAATACGAGACAAAGATCGGTCGATATAAGTTACTTCATTCTTCAGCGTAGCCAGATTGGCGCGTATACTGTAACTGAAATCCTTGATTCTGTCACGCCATCCCAATTCGAACTCCCAGCCCTTGTTGCTCACATTACCGGCATTGATGGGCGATGTACTTCCTCCAATGACGAGTGAGGGTGTGGTATTCCAGACCAGAAGGTCTTTGGTCTTCTTGTTGAAATAATCCACACTGAAGTTCAAGCGGTCGCGCAAGAAACGTGCGTCGAGACCAATATTGGTTTGCTCGGAAGTTTCCCACTTCAGGTTATCGTTACCCAATGAGGAAGGAGACACGGCACTGGTAAAACTGTTTCCGGCTCCCAGAGGATAGATGCCGCCGGAAGTCATATCGGTTCCATAGGAGTAGCCGCTCAAAGCGGAAAGACTACCGTTCTGTCCCCAACTTACACGCAATTTCAAACTGCTGACATGTTTTTGCAAAGGAGCAAAAAACTTTTCTTCCGAAACCGTCCATCCCACAGAGGCTGCGGGGAAATATCCCCAACGGTTAGAGACAGGAAGCTGAGACAAGTCGGCAGCATCGGCACGCAACGAGAACTGAGCCATATAACGGCCTAAATAATCGTAGCCCACACGTCCGAAATAGGACATCTTGGCCGTTCGTGTCTTCTCACCGCCCAAAGTCTTGACCGCCGACGAGGAAGCATAGTTCAGATAGTAGAACAACGGATTATTCTGAAGTACTGCATTCTCGCCATTGGCTTCAAGTTCGGCACTCACATAGTCATAAGTGGATTCTTGAAATGACATACCCACCATAGCATTGACAGTATGCCCTCCAAAAGACTTCATATAGTTGGCAAAGTTCTCCCACTGATAGTAGATGTTGGTAGAAGACTCGCCGGAGACGCTGACATAATCGCGCTTCTGGTTGGTATTGCCGTAAAAAGGCAGGTTCGTGGCTGAAGAGCGTTTGCCTCCCAAGAGATAGCCGAAACGGGAGGTTATCGTCAAATCCTTGACGGGTTTGAAGTCTGCATAGATAGAGCCGTTGACGTTGAACCCGCTATTACGGGTGATATTATTCTCGCGCATCACGGTCGGATGATAATTCTCTCCTACGTAGAAAAGGGATGAACCATAATAACGTCCATTCTCATCCTTGAGCAAAGTGTTGCCTTGACTGAGGGCATTCTGCATGTGGGCAGGCAACTGTCCGGGGGCATAAGTGTCCGGGGTCAGGGGATCCATCATCAGAACGGCCTGAAGAAAACTGCCGTAGGCATTCTGAGAAGACACGTTGCGGACGTTATACTTTTCTATCTGGTTGGTAGTGCCCACTTTAAGCCACGGCTTGATATTATACTCGGCATTTACGGTAGCCGTCATGCGTTGGTAAGTATCGTTTTTACCTTTCACTATACCATCATTATCCAGATATGTGAGCGCCAGATAATAGTTGCCCTGTTCGCCTCCGCCGGTGAAAGCCAGATTATGCTTCGACATGCGGGAGTTCTCAAAAGCAATGTCGAGCCAATTCGTATCGGTCTTGCCATCCCAGCTTGTTTCCATAAAGTCCTTGGTCAGGATGTTTCCTTCCGACATGTACTGTATATATTCTTGGGAATTCAAGAGCTTCGGCATGTGCGAGATGGACTGTGTGGCAAACTGGAAGTCGTAAGTTATCTTTCCTTGTCCTGCCTTACCCTTCTTTGTAGAAATAAGAATGACCCCGTTACCGGCCTCAGCACCATAGATGGCTGCCGAAGCGGCATCTTTCAATACTTCCATGCCGGCAATATTATTGGGGTCGAGACCGCTAATGTCACTCATGCGCACGCCATCCACTACATAGAGAGGATTTGAAGACTCGTTGGACGAGAATCCACGCACACGTACCGTAGGCGTGGAGCCGGGGGCTGAAGAGGTCGTTATCAACTGTACGCCTGCCGTCTTACCTTGTAAAGCTTGCGAAGCGTTACTGATGGTACGGTTCTCCATATCCTCTGCCTTTACTTGCGAGATGGCTCCAGTGACGGAGCTTTTCTTCTGCACACCGTATCCCACCACCACTACTTCGTCCAAGGTCTTGGAGTCTTCTTTCAGTATCACATCCATCACTCCGGCCACCGCTGTCTTTTCTTGTGTCAGGTAGCCGATATAGGAATAGACAATTGTCGCTCCTTCTTTTACAGACAGGGAATAGTTTCCGTCCATGTCTGTAATGACGCCGTTGTCTGTGCCTTTTTCAAGGATGCTCACACCAATCATCGGTTCGTTCAGGTCATCTACAACCTTACCGGTCACCTTTATATGCCCCTGAGCCAGCATAAAAGGTATACACATCAAAAGAGAAACAGCTGATACCACCAGCCTTTTTACTGCGTTGTTTTCCATAATTTTTCTCATTGGTTTTAATTAGATGGTTAATAAAAGATGGGGTCACACGTCAGAAGCCACGTGTAGGAAACGCCCTTACCACTTCCAGCAATTCCTTGTCGTGGTTGTATTTAATTTCGGAGGTATTATTGAAGAACATGGTAGCGCCTTTCTCTGCCGTAAAAGGTTCCCAAGCAGGCAATCCATCGGTGTTCGGATCGCCCGTTCTGGCGAAGTTAATCCATGCTCCGCTCATCTTGTCGCCCAAGGCTTGCGCCTCGGCACCTCCGCCGGTCATGCCCGCGTGGCGCACCACGTTATTGAATACGAAAGGTATCTCCATGCAATGGGTGCTGCGAAACATGCCGTCCAGTACGGGCGATTCCCAAGCGAACAGGTACATATAGACGGGTGCACCCTGCCGGGCGGCTTTCAGTCTGGCCTGCTCCACGGCACCCGGACGGAAAATGAAATCCACGTCTATCAGGTCTTTTGGCTGATAGGAAGGATAGGCTTTCTCAAAAGCTTTCAGGAAGTCGTCGGTGCGGCCGGCGTACTTCTTTTTCAGGTATTCCACGGCTTCATCCTTGCCTACGGAGCGGAAAGAGGGCACATAGGCGCTCATCGTAAACTCGTGCAACGTGGTGCCTATCATCATGGGGATGTTGTGAGACTGCGCCGGCGCTTGCGAGTCGAAAGGCTGAGCGGGAAGCACACTGCCATCGACCGTGGGCGCCCAGCCGAAGATGAAAGAAGAGACTCCTTCTTTTTCGGCTTCGGCACGTACTTTGGCAATGGCTTTCTCTCCGGCTGCAAGAAGGATTTCGTATGGAATCTTCCGTATTTCGTCAATCCGTGAAGTCTCCAATCCCAATGCCTCGACCGTGGCCGTGCCTATGCGGCGCGAGTATTTGGCGACCATGGTGCGCAGCATGGAGCCGCTCTGCACAATGGCTTTATGGAAGAGGCCGGCAGCCGAGGGAGTGGCCAAAAGGGTGGAGACTTTTCCTCCACCGCCCGACTGTCCGAAGATGGTCACATTAGAGGCATCTCCACCGAAAGCGGCAATGTTTTTATTGACCCACTGAAGCGCGGCCACCAAATCGAGCAGACCGACATTGCCCGATTTCGCATATCTCTCGCCATAGGCCGACAAGTCCAGAAAGCCCAACGCATTCAGACGATGGTTCAGCGTCACCACCACAACGTCGCCTTTCTTTGCAAGGTTCGTCCCGTCATACGAGGGCAGCTCCTGACCGGAACCTGCCGCATAGCCTCCACCGTGCAGCCATACCATGACGGGGCGTTTCTTGCCGTCGTCCATGCCCGGTGTCCAGATGTTCACACGCAGGCAGTCCTCGCCGGGATAGCCGTCGTCCCAGTTGAAGGCAAACGCCTGCTCATCGCTATACCATCCCATGCGCTTGCCTTGCGGACAGGTAGGCCCGTAAGCGCGACTGCTGCGGATGCCCTCCCATTTGTCAGCAGCCACGGGCGGCATGAAGCGCTCGGCCTTGGCATAGGGAATACCTTTATATATATAGATGCCGTTTTCCACATATCCGCCCACCTTGCCCGATTCGGTTTCGGCAACGGCTACCGCCGAAGAGGCTGTTATCTCTCCGCCTTGCTGCATGCAAACGGAGGCTTTCTTTATTTTCGATGCTCCTCCGCACGAGGAGAAAAGAAGAACGGCCGAAAACGCCGATACCGACAAGAGATACCTGAGTGCGGACAGGCGGTTCCTTTTGCTGAAGATGAGGGAGGGGGCGCATCCTGTCGGAGAGGCATTTCCTGAATGCACCGGTTCGCAGCGGTCAGGCAGAAGGGAAAAGAGCCTTTCAGGCCGGCCGCACTCACCCTGTCTGACAGATGCAATCCTTTGACGTGACAGACGCAAGTGTTTTGCGCGACAGACACAAGTGTTTTGCGCGTCAGACACAAGTGTTTGAGCCGTAAGACACAAGTGTCTGACAAGGCGGCGATAAACACCTGATAACCAGAAAGATTCGTCTTTAAGACACAAGCCGCCGGGTGAGGCTGCCCACCTGCTTCTTATCCCGGACTCAGGTAAGAAATGCTTTTTCATAAACATTGTATTGGTTTGTTATTGTTTTCTGCCTGCAATATTAACACATTCTTTCCGAGCGGACTTTCTGCCATATTCAAACAGCTTTCCCCAATGTTCAAAACAACTTTCCTTTGCGTTCAAATGTTTGCCGATTTGTTCAAAACATGCTGTCCGGCAATATCTTTCTCATTTTTTATGTCTATTTTCGCATACCGCACCGAAGTTCCTCACCGAAAACTTCGGGATGCTTCACCTTGACAGCTTTAGATAGATATGAAATACATCCAGCACCTGATTTTATTGTGTTTGATTGCCGCATGCCGCCCGTCGAGCACGAAGACCGCACCGGAAAGCGGAATAGAAAGCCCCGTCATCACCAACAACCTGTCCAACCAAAAGGTCACCGCCTTTGCCGAAGACGCGCAAGGGCATATCTGGATAGGGACGTTCAGGGGACTGAACAAATACAACGTGCACGAGTATCACCAGTACTACTGTACCGACGACTCGCTGGACCTGCCCGACAATCAAATAAACGACCTCTTCCGCGACTCGAAGGGAAGGTTGTGGGTAGTGACCGTGAACGGTACCAGCCTATATACCGACAAGGACAATTTCCGCCGCATCCCGATCAACATCAGCAACAAGAACGGACTGCAAATACTCGAAAACAAGGAAGGACGGATTTTCCTGAACATGATGCACCATCTGGCCGTCTACAACCCCGAAACGGAAGAGTTCGACGTTCCCATCACGAATCTCGACCACCATCACACCTACAACCTGTTCTGCTTCATAGACCAAAGCAACAAGCTCTGGGCGGTGAACCCGATATCGATGCGTTGCTACAACTCGGTCACACTGGCTCAGGAAGACTCCATCCCGTTGCACGATTACCCCACCTGTTTCTTCATGAGAGACAACGGAGAGCTATGGCTGGCAGGCAACCACCGGCTGACCCTGTTCGACACGCACACGCGCAAATTCATCGAAACCCCTAAAGCCATCCGAGAACACCGGCTGCTGGCACACGCCAACATCAACTACATACACCCTTACGGCAGCAACGGCCTTTTGCTGAATACCGCCAGACAAGGGATGTTTCTCTACAACCATCAGGAGGGTCGTGTGATACATCAGGATGAAAACGGATTTCCTTTCGAGGCACCCCGATTCAACATAAGCAAAATGTTCACCGACTCGCAGAAGAACCTCTGGATAGGCTCCATAGACCAAGGATACACCGTATGCTACAACTACAAGGAACGTTTCAACACCAACAACTACCTCAAATCGTGCCTGAAAGACAAATCGGTGAAGTCCGTGGCCGTGGATAAAGAGCGGAACCTCTGGATAGCCACCCTGTCGGACGGAATGTATATGTACAACATGGACAGCAAAGAGGTGAAGCAGATAGACATGCGGCAACTCTTCAAACAGGACTATTCGGAAAAAACGGACGTGACACGCATCTTCGTGGACAACGACAACAACATCTGGTTGGGCGCACTCCTTGCAAGCAAAGTGCTGAAGTGCCGCTACCTGAACGGCACGTTGCAAGCCGAAAGCACCTACGACGTTTTTATGCCGATGTCTTTTGCCCAAGACAGCCGAGGCACGCTCTGGGTGGGAACATTGAGCCATCGGTTCTATGCCATGAGGCAGGACGAGAAAACGTTCACACCCGTACAGACGTTTCCGCAGATGGGCACGTTCATCCCCGGCATACTGCCGCTGAGCAACGGGAAGATATGGGTGGCCTCTTTCATGAATCCCATAAAACAGGTAAACCCGGACACTTGGAGGAATGAAGACAATCCCTTCGGCGAAGAAGAGTGGAAGGCTTGCATACGGCGTTCGGTCTTCATCCCGACGGCTCTCGTCAAAGACAGCCGGGAGGATATTTGGATAGGTACCGTCAGCAACGGATTGCTGCACTACTCTCCAGCCAACGGCAAACTGCGGACGGTGGAGGGAACGCCTTGTCTGGACATATCGAGCATTGAGGAAGACGCCCAAGGCAACATCTGGGTTGGCACGCAATACGGACTGGGCAAGTACGACCGCACCATAGAGAAGTTCACCAACTACTATGCCGCCGACGGCATAGGCGGCAACCAGTTCTACGACCGTTCTTCGTGCCGGTTGCCCGACGGCACGCTGGTATTCGGCGGTACGCACGGCCTGACTTTCTTCAATCCCATCGACGTGAGCAGCAAGCGAAGCATACCGCTACTCTTCGAGGACCTGAAGATTCACAACCGAACAGCACACCCGCAAGACGGCAAAAACATCGACAAGCACCTTTCGTACAGCCCCGACATACGGCTGAATCACAACGAAAACGGATTCAGTATCTCCTTTGCGGCATTGGACTACTGCGAGCACGAGCGCGTGCACTATTATTACCGCATGGAGGGTTTCGACACATATTGGATAGACGCCCGCAACAACCGCGAGGCCTATTATGCCAATCTTCCCGCAGGAACTTACACCTTCAAAGTGAAGATTACCAACAACGACAAAAGCATCGTGGAAACGGAAAACTTCATACGCGTCATCGTGAAACCCGCCCCATGGATGACGTGGTGGGCATGGTGTCTCTACCTGCTTGTTGCCACCACCATCATCGGCTTCTTCATCCGCTTCGGGCTGCGCATCAAACAAGAAAAAGAAGCTGCCCGGCGCGCCCAATTGGAGAAGGAACAGGAACAACGGGTGAACAAGATGAACATGAGTTTCTTTGCCAACATCTCGCACGAATTCCGCACACCGCTCACCATGATTTCGGGGCCGGTTACGCAGTTGTGCGAAAACCCCAAGATAGAAGGAGAAAACAAGCAACTGCTCTACATCATCCAACGCAGCGTGGGACGCATGCTGAGGCTCGTAAACCAACTGATGGACTTCAACAAGTTGGAGAACGACACCCTGAAACTACAAGTGAGGCGAACAGACATCATATCCCAGTTGCAACGTTTCGTGGACATCTTCCGCATCAATGCCAACGAAAAAGGCATCACCTTGAACGCTTACGGACTGGAAGACAACTTCCTGATGTGGCTGGATGTGGACAAACTGGACAAGATTGTGGGTAACCTGCTTTCGAACGCCTTGAAGTTCACCCCTAACGGAGGAAAGGTGGAACTCTGCTTCGACGTCGTGACGCGCGAAGAGGCCGGACGCATCTTCTCTCTGACGGCAAAGGACATAGACACGCAATACGTCAAAGTGTCCGTGTCAGACAGCGGCAACGGCATCCCCGAAGAACAGTTGGAGAAAGTATTCGAGCGCTATTATCAACTGGACAACCAAACCCGTGGAACCTACAACTGGGGCACCGGCATAGGCCTGTACTACGCCCGCAGCTTGGCTCTGCTTCACCACGGCTACCTGAAGGCCGGCAACCGCAGTGAAGGAGATGGAGCCGTCTTCACCCTGCTGCTGCCGGTGAACGACCTTGCATATAGTCCCGAAGAGCGCACCCCCTCCGAAGAAGAGCAGAGCATGGCATTCCCGCTGCAAACCCAAGAGCAATACCGATTGGAAGATACGGAAGATGGCAAGAAGCAGACCTTGTTAGTGGTGGACGACGACACCGAAGTGGCTCATTACCTGAAAGCCTTGCTGTCGCCCTTCTATAAGATTGTCTGCCGCTTCGATGCCGACAGCGCTTTCAAGGCCATGAGCGAAGAAGCCCCCGACCTTGTGCTGAGCGACGTGGTGATGCCCGGACGAACCGGTTACGACCTCTGCCGCCAGATAAAGGAAGACTTGCAGCTCTGCCATATCCCCGTGATATTGGTGACAGCCAAAGCCACAGTAGAGAACCAAGTGGAAGGGCTGGACACCGGAGCGGACGCATACGTGACAAAACCCTTTGAGCCTAACTACTTGCTGGCACTCATCAAGTCGCAACTAAAGAACCGGGAAAAAGTGCGCAACCTCCTGAGCCGATATACCCAAACGGACAAGATAGAGGAGAACGTGCTGTCGCCCCAAGACAACTCGTTCATGACGGAGCTTTACCACCTGATGGAGAACGAGCTGTCCAACCCGGAACTGGATGTGGCACGTATGACCGAACTGCTGAAAATCTCGCGCACCAAGTTCTACTACAAGGTAAAGGGACTGACGGGCGAGAATCCCAGCGTCTTCTTCAAGACCTACAAGCTGAACCGCGCCGCCGAGCTGATAAAAGAGGGCAGATATACCGTTTCGGAAATAGCCGACATGACGGGATTCAGCACACTGCCGCACTTCTCGACCAGCTTCAAGAGACAGTTCGGGATAGCACCGAGCGAATATGGCAAATAAACAAAAAAAGCGAAAAGCGGGAGGCAACAGGAATCACAAATCATCTTCCAATGCCGTGCTTTTGGCATAGGCCGTGCTTTTAGCTTCAAAAAAGTCGGTCTTCACCATATTGGCATTGGAGTATTGCGACACCCAGCGCATGCTCTCAGGCTCCTTGCGATGGTCTTCGTACAAGAAGCCGAAGCCCAAGCTGTGCCAACGCAGGTTGCCGAGATAAAGGATATATTCCTCCAGCATCTGCTTGTTGAGTCCCTGTATGTCGTCGCCTATGACGTATTGCCCCCACTCTATCTCCTGCCTCACGCCTTCGCGCATCATGCTTTCGTACACGCCTATCTTATCGGGAGTGAAGAGTTCGGGTTCTTCTTTCTTCAGTTCCAAGATGATGTTGCGGAACAGCCACAGATGGGTGTTCTCGTCGCGGTTGATATAGCGTATCTCTTGGGCCGAGCCCGACATCTTGCCGTTGCGGCTCAGGTTATAGAAGAACATGAAGCCGCTATAAAAGTAAATGCCTTCGAGGATGTAGTTGGCAATCAGCGTCTTCATCAGCGTGAAACCGTCCTGACTATTCTGAAAATCATTGTAACAATTGCCGATAAACGTGTTTCGCTTCAGCAGATGTTCATCCGTTTTCCATTGATAGAGGATGTCGTTACGTTCTTCCGGACTGCAAATAGAGTCGAGCATATAGCTGTAGCTCTGGCTGTGTACGCACTCCTGAAAGGCTTGTATGTGCAGACAGAGATTCACTTCGTTTGCCGTGATGTATTCGCTTATGGTAGGCAGGTTGTTGCTTTGAAGCGAGTCGAGGAAAACAAGGAAACTCAGAATCTTGTCGTAGGCCGTGCGTTCGGCTTTCTCCAGATGGGGATAATCCTTTATGTCTTGAGTGAGGTTGATTTCTTCGGGTATCCAGAAGTTGTTCATGGCCTGCCGATACCAGTCGCTCACCCACTTGTAGCGCATGTTGTTGAAGTCGTTCAGATTGGTCGTATTGCCGCCAATCATTTTCCTGAAGCGGAGTTCGATATCGCCTTCGGGATTAAAAAGAGCGTTCTTTTTCAGTTTTTTTATTTCCATAATCGTTCGTTTTGGTTAGGATGCACAACTTTCACATTCTTCTACTTCCAAGGACTTGCTGCGGACGTAATATACGGTCTTCACTCCGCACTCCCAAGCCAGCAGATAGAGATTCAAAAGTTGGCGCATGGTGAATTCGTTGGTGATGTAGAGGTTCATGCTTTGCGCCTGGTCTATATGCCGTTGGCGGATACCCGCAGCACGCACGCTCCACGATTGTTCCAGCAGATAGGCGTCTTTGTAGAGCCAATAGGTTTTGTCGGAGAGGCCGGGCGCCACCCGCGGAAGCATGGCTCCTTTTTTCTCTTCGAGGAAGAAACGTTTCATCACCGGGTCGATGCCTGCCGTGGTTCCGGCAATGATGCCGGTGCTGCTGGTGGGGGCAACGGCCAGAAGATAAGCGTTCCGCATCCCCTCCGTGGCAACGGACGCCGCCAGTTGCCGCCATTGGGGCGAATCGTATCCGCGCTTGACGAAGTAGCTGCCCGTCTGCCAGTCGCTTCCTTCGAAACAGGCGTACTTTCCTTTCTCCTTGGCCAGCTCCATGCTGGCACGGATGGCGGCATAGTTGATGCGCTCGAACACCTTATCCATGAAGCGGAGGTGTTCTTCGCTCTCCCAACGGATGCCGCGCAGGGCGAGCGCATGGTGATAGCCGCTGACGCCCAGACCGATGCTGCGGTAGCGGTGGTTCGTGATTTGCGCGAAAGGCAACGGGTAGAAGTTCAAGTCGATGACGTTGTCCAATGCCCGGACCACGGTTGCCACCTTTTCCTGCATGCGCTCCTCATCCTCCAAAGGCAAGTGCCCCAACGAGAGGCTGGCAAGGTTGCACACCACAAAGTCGCCGGGGCGGACCGTCTTCACCACCACCGTATCGCCATCCGTCGTCCGGATATCGGTAGAGACGGATTCGATGGCCGACATGTTCTGCGCTATCTCCGTGCAGAGGTTGGAGCAGTAGATGATGCCTTTATGGGGATTGGGGTTGGCCCGGTTCACCGTATCACGGTTGAAAGTAAAGGGTGTGCCTGTTTCCACGGCGGAACGGAGTATCAGCCTCACGATGTCTTTCAGGCTCATGCTGCGGCGGGATAGGCGCGGGTCGTTCACGCAGTCCCGATACCTCCGCTCCCACTCTTCTCCGTAATAATCTTCGAGGCAATAGCCTTTCACGGTCATGATTTCATTGGGGCAGAACAGGTGCCATTGGTTGTTCAGGTCTTCTTTCGCCATCTGCCAGAAGAGGTCGGGATAGCACACGGCGGGAAAAATGTCGTGCGCCTTCATGCGGTCGTCTCCGTTGTTGGTGCGGAGCTGCAAGAATTCGGGCAGGTCTTTGTGCCAAACATCGAGGTAGACGGCCACGGCACCCTGCCGCATTCCCAATTGGTCGACGGCCACGGCAGTGTCGTTCACCAGCTTCATCCAGCGGATGACACCTCCCGCCACGCCTTTGAAGCCCCGGATGTTTCCACCCGTGGCGCGCACCTTGCCGAAGTACATGCCCATGCCGCCGCCGAACTTGCTTACGGTGGCAAAGTTGTCGATGCTGCGGTATATGCCTTCGAGGCTGTCGGGCACGGTATCGATGAAACAACTGGAGAGCTGATGGTAGGGCTTCCGGGCATTGGAAAGGGTGGGCGTTGCCATGGTCACTTCCAGCAGGCTCAGCATATCGTAGAATTTCCTCACCCACTCCAGACGGTCGTGCTTTTCGGGCAGGGCCAGATGCAAGGCGATGCCCAGAAACATTTCCTGCACCGACTCCATCAGCTCCGCCGAGCGTGTGCGGATGAGGTATCGCTTATAGAGCAAGTCCAGCCCCGAATAGTTGAAGAGCTTGTCGCGTTCGGGACGGATAAACCCGGAAGCCGTTTCTATCTCCTGCCGCGAGTAGGAGGCGAGAATGTAACTGCCGTACAAAGCCTCGTCCGTGAGGAAACTCAGTTTATCGTAATAAGATTGAATGCCGGTTCTCTCCGCCTGCGCTTTCAGTTCTTTCGCCATACGGAAGCCGAGCAGCCGGGCGGCGATAAACTCCCAGTCGGGGGCTTCCTGCGTGGTGAGTTCCACGGCGGCCTTAATGAGCATCGCCAGCCGTTCTTCGGCCGCCATGTCGGACTTGCAGAAGCCTGCGAACTTCTCGGCCAAGACGTTCAGGCTGTATTCACTGCCCGTAAAGTCGTTTTGTATCTCTTTCAGCACATCGGCTATGGCCTCGTCTTTGGCTCCGTCAACAATCTGCGTGAGGGCTTTCCTCCGCTCGGTGCGTTGCCAGCGATAAAGTATGTAGCTTTTGGCCTCGGCATAGAAGCCGTGTTCCATCAAACTGCGCTCTACCTCGTCCTGAATGCACTCCACCGCACGTTTGTCTTCGTTCCGGTTCAGGAACTGCTCCACTTCATCGGTAATGGCGCGGAGGGCTTCGTCAGTAATGTCCTTGCCCGTGCCGACAAAACTTTTGCGTATGGCAATGGCTATTTTTTCTCTGTTATAGGACTCCACAGTCCCATTCCTTTTAACTATCTGCATGTGTGATGTTTTTGGATTTGAATAAAAATACTCGTACACTTTTGCCGCCGTTCCCCTAATCCCACGAGCGGAAGCGGCTTTTCGAGAATGGCAGGTCTTCTGACTGGCTCCTCGTTTCCGGCGCCTTCCCGCAATCTCAAACGCAGTTTTCAAGAATGCAGTGGCAACAGGTCGTGCCGGAAATTTCGGCGGAGTTTCACAGCAGCGGGACTGTCCGGGATTTCCACCCGATTCCCTTTTAATCCGGACGGCGGGAAAATCCGCCCGAAACCATTTCAGGGACAAAGATAGTATAAATTGGACTTATTACATTATTAAAACTGCTTAAAAAGCACCGCCTCCGGATTACTTGAAAACGGATGGGACGCTTCCCGAAAAAACGGCTTTCAAGGCGGACAGGCACGAGGGGCGGCGTCCTGTCGGGCAGGGAATCTCCCGAATGCAGCGGTTCGCAGCCATCGGGCAGAAGAGAAGAGTGCCTTTCAGGACGGCCGTCCACGGCCTGTTCTGAAAGCTGCAATCCTTTGCCGTGACAGACACAAGTGTTTTACGTGTCAGACACAAGTGTTTTGCACGTCAGACACAAGTGTTTTAGCCGTAAGACACAAGTGTCTGACAAGGCCGAATCAAACACCTGATAATCAGTGGTTCATGTATCGGCATGTTTCGTTGCCGAGACCATATTGCCCGACAGAAAGCGGCCGGTTCGAATTTATTCGCTACATTTGCAGTATTCTCTAAACAAACTCCAACACTATGGCACACCGTCTGAACACCAACAAGCAGTTTATGGTAGGTAACGGCATTCTTGCTTTCGCCGTGATTTTTGTAGTCGTCATCTTCGTCTACATGAGCATGAGGTTGCAACAACAGAAAAACGAAGAACGGAACTTCGCAGAGACATACACCATTACACTGACCAAAGGATTTGCCGGAGATTCGCTCTCGCTGCTCGTCAACGACAGCCTGCTGGCAAGGCTGAAAATCACCGAAGAACCGTTTGAAATGGAAGTGAAACGCTTTGCCGAGCAGAGCGCGCTGATGATTGTGGACAACCTCACCGACCGGCTCTTCTTGTTTGAATTGAGCGAGAAAGGAGGCAACTACCGGTTCGAGAAAGAGAACGGAGAGGTGAAGCTGCTGCCGCAGACGCAGCATTAACAGCCTGAGGCACGCACACGTCAAAACTCCGTGCGATATTGCTTCAATTCCATGCGCAAGGCTTCCGCTTTGCCCTCCGTCAGCTTGTCCAGCAAAGCCCAAAAGCGTTCGCCGTGGTTCATTTCGCGGGTATGCGCCAACTCATGAAGCAATACATAATCTATCAGATGCTTGGGAAGAAGAACCAAATAACAGGAAAGATTGATGTTGCCACGCATGGAACAACTGCCCCAACGCCCGCTGCTGGAGTTAATCTTCACACTCTTATAAGGCAGGTTGTGCTTCACGGAAAGCATATACAGACGTGGAGGAAGAATAATCTTCGCATTACGGCGCAGGGCCTCCTCAATCACCTTGCGCAACCAAGATTGCAGGTTCCTGTCCGAGAAATCCGCATCCGGCGGACAGATAATCCGCATCTCGCCTAACTCCGAACGAGACAGGAAACGCGCCCTCTGCCCTGCCACCAAAGCCAGCTTAAAGAACTCCGTATCGATACGGTAATCCAAATCTATCAACTTGCGGTTCTGTTTCTCTCCGGCAGCAGCCCTCAGGCGCGGACGAAGCTCCTCCAAAGCTCTCTTTACCTCGGCAAGAGACGTTCCGGGAGGCACCGTGACGTGGACACCGTCTTCTCTCGTCCGAAAGACGAGACGACGCGCACGGACATTGACACGAATAAGCATAGGCCCGAACTCCTTGTCTTCCAATATGTGTTCCTTATGTTCCATAATGACAAGGCAAAAGAACGAAGAATTGACCGGAAAAACAAGTATTCGCCCGCTAAAAGCGAACAGAATGTCCGATAACGGACATCTCCTCAAAGCCATACTACACTAATATACAGCAGCTTAATGTCATGGCATGGAAATTGAATCAAGCATGCCGACGGAGTTCCTTTCAAAAAAAAGCGCATCTGCATGCAACTTCTGCGAAACGAGCCGCGTCTAACGAACTATATTAATAAGCAAATAAAATGAGAGCAAAAATTCCACCATAGGTTATTTTGTTTGATGGGTAGAAACGAATCCATCCACATAAGGTGCATCTGACTTTATTACGGCAAATGCCTGTCTGACGAGCTTGTTCGCGACAGCAATAAGAGCTACCTTGGAAGGCTTCCCATTGGCTTTCAATCGCGCATAACACTCTTTGCAAGTAGTGTTTCCACGTAATGCCGACCACGAAGCGACATAAAGTAGTGAACGCAGACTCGCATCCCCGTTGCGGTTAATCCCACCTTTGATGTGTACGGATGTTCCTGACTGCTGGTAAGTCGGGCATATCCCGATAAAACGGGAAACCTGCTTTGCATTGTTGAAATAGGAGAATCCTCCGGTAGCGACAATCAAGGCTGTAGCCAAAGTGATGCCAATCCCTTTGATGGATGTGAGTAGTTTAACCTGCCTGTCAAACTCAGATGAAGCCAAGTCTGCAAGTTCAGATTCCAAAGACTCAATTTGGCTTGCCAAAAAAGAAATAGTCTTATCCAAGGCTTTCATCCCGTTCTTGTCTTGGAACGGAAGCACTACGAGAGAGCTTTTCAGGTTCTTGCTCGCCGTAAGCTGTTTCTTCAACTGCCTGATAATCGTTTTCTTCTGCTTCAGCAGCATGACGGTTTCGGAGGGCATCTTGTAAACGGGAGGATTCATTTTCTCCCCGTACATGGCAATCATACAGGCATCTTTGGGATCGGTCTTGGTGACGGTCATCATCATGCGTGAAAAGTGCTTGATTTGTTTGGGATTTACCATACTGGCAGCTATTCCTTGCCTGTCAAGCAGATAAAGAAGCAGAAAGCCGTAATTACCGGTGGCTTCCATCACACAATGATGTTCTGTTATGGAAAGTGAGCCGATGAACTTCCTGATACCTTTTACGGTATTAGGGTAAGTTTGGGTCTGATAACCCGATACTTTCGGAAAAGCAGCTACAAAGCTGTCCTTGCTGATGTCAATTCCAATGTAAGTCATAACGTTTTTAATTTGGCTGAATACATCCTGTAACCTATCGTCGCTAACACGGGATCATAAGTCCCAACGAACTATCCAGATTTCAGATGTAAAGGCATGGGGACTGAACGTTAAACCCGGCTTCAAGAACCACCAATAAATCGGTCTTTGTCCATGCCTATATCAAAGTTATAAATTATCGAATTATTAACCAACGTACAAATGTACGACAAATAAAGACGAATATCAACCCCCAAAAAAGAACGAATATGAAGAGCTTGACAACAATCATTACAATCGCTTTCTTGGCTTTCTGCACCACCGCCTGTTCGCAACAGCACAATTACAATGCGGGAGGCTTCTTCAAAGGGAAAACCGTAAAAGCCAGCAAGAACTATGTGACGAAAGTCATCAAGATGGACAACTTCACCAAGTTGAGCGTATCCGGCAGCCCGGATGTCACCTATACGCAAAAACCCGGCAAACCGGAAGTGAAGATATACACCTCGGACAACATCGTAGACCTGCTGGACATCCACGTGAAGAACAATACGCTTCACATCGGATTCAAGAAGAATGTAAGCGTAACCTACGACAAGCTGAAGATTAGCGTTTCAGCAGAGAAACTCAACGGAATTGCCGTGGCAGGCTCGGGAGATGTGGAGCTGGCCAACGGACTGAAAACGGATGAACTCAAAATCTCCGTGGCGGGTTCGGGCGACATCAGCGGAGATAACATTTCCTGCACAGACCTCAGCATCTCCATCGCCGGTTCGGGCGACATCAACAGCAGCAACATCACTTGCAATAACCTCAAAACCTCTATTGCTGGCTCAGGCGACATGAAACTGAAAAATGTGACGGCCGCATCTGCCGGCGTATCCGTAGCAGGTTCGGGCACCGTCATCCTGAACGGCAGCACCCAAGAGGCCGCATACAGCGTAGCGGGATCGGGCGGCTTGTTCGCATCCGATTTCGTAGCCAAGAGGGTTTCGGCCAGCGTAACCGGTTCGGGCAGCATCAAATGCCATGCCACCGACTTCCTGAAAGTGCGCACCAGTGGCAGTGGAAGCGTAGGCTATAAAGGCAATCCGGAACTGGACTACCCGAAAAAAGGACTGTACAAGCTTTGATTAAAAGGATGACGGTCCATGAAATCCGCGACTGACAATAGCAGTGCAAGCGGCCTTTCTGCGACACATATCAGGCTTCTAAACAAAAATCTCTCTTAAACTACCTATATATTAAGAAACAGCATCCAATATGGAGAATGGCAAAAGGTTTCCGTGAGGAAGCCTTTTGTTTTTTCATCCCAATGGAGAGAAAGCGCATGAAAACATAAAAGGGACACCGCATCTCGCGGTATCCCGTCTATCTTAGTTAGTTACCATAAATGTTTTGAGAGAATTGAAACTTCACAGCCTCAACTTGTTTTAATAAAGCACACTAACTATATTATGTTTAAAGCAAATGAAAATGTTATTTTATAATTGCAAAGAAAAATATCTACTCTTTGACTTCCTTCTCCTTATCCACAAGGCGCAGGCTGTCTATCACCATACTTTCCTTGGCAACGGCCGTCTCTCCGGAGAGAGCCACCGAGGGAGCGGAAATCCGGTTGCCTATGGTGTCGGCCGAGGCCACTTCCTTCACATCGGAAAAGAACGAATGTTGCATCACATTGCCCAGTGAAAGAATCGCCGCCACTACCGCAGCAGCCTTGAACAAGGGTATGAAGCGTGCCGCCAGCGTCAAACGCTTTGCCTTGACTACCGGAGCTTTTATTTCGGCCAATACCCGCGCATCGAAATCTTCGCCCAAGCGCACCTCCTGCTGAAGTTGCCCGTATACGAACAATTCCTTATATCGAAGCAGATGTGCGGGAACATCGCTTCCGCTGAAGAAAGCGCGCAGTTGCGCTTCCTCTTCGAGGGAGGTTTCGCACTGCCAGTAGCGCTTCAAGAGTTGTTCTATATATTTAGAGTCCATAACCTTCTATATCTATAAACTTTTGTTTCACTTTTTGCCGTGCCCTGAAGAGGTTCACTTTTACCTGCTCCTCGGTCAAGTTCAGGACAACCGCTATTTCTTTATAACTCTTGCCTTCGACATCCCTGAGCTGCATAATCAGCCGTTGTTTTTCGGGAAGCCCGTTCATCAACCGGTGTATCAATGCCATCCGTTCTTTATTCACCAGCTTGTCGTAAGGGCTCGATGCATCGGCGAACTGCTCCATGTCAGGGGTGAGTTCTACGGTGCGGGCATCCTTTCGCTCGCTCCGGTCTATCGCCAGATTCTTCGCCACTGTCAGGCAGTAAGCCTCGACCGAACCGAACCGCGCCCATTCATCACGCTTGTTCCAAACCCTTATCAGCGTTTCTTGCACAATATCCTCCGCTTCCGCCCTATCGAACGTGATTCGCAGAGCCAGCCTGAAGAGCTTGTCTTTCAGCGGAAGGATGTCATTACGAAAGCTGAGTTCTTGCATCTCTATCTAATAAGTTGACGGTTAAGTATCCAAAAAGTTACAGGCAAATACTGTTTTTTTGCTTATCATGTACTTTTTCTTTTGCTTTCCCAAAAGAAAAAGGAACCAAAAAGAAAAACCCCGAAGGCTGTGCAGCGGAGGCCTCAGCTCTGCTTCCATACCTCAACCCCACGTCTCTCTCCGTCCTCACCGCAGAAGCGTCAAGCGGAGAAAGCGTTTTCTGCGTGAAGAAGGGCAGACTGCCCCGAGCGAAGCGGGTCTCTGCCTTTTAGCAGAAAAGGCTTTCGGAGCAGATCCGCAAATGCGGCCTTGAAAAGGCCGTTTCAGTGAGGACGGCCTCGAGATGCCCTTGTGCCGGCTTCAGGCAGACAGCCGCAGACACGATGCGGATAATCCTGTTCTCATATATAATATAAGGTGTGCGCTTTCCGGTTTCTTGAATGGAAAACCGGGCGAAGCGTATGCAGTGGTTAGCGAAATCAATCCGCGCAGAGCGCACCTGAAAACATCTCTCCGGTGCGCTTTGCACACACGTCCCACCCGCTAACAGCCAATCGCCATCCGCTAACAGCTCTATTCCAAATACGTGTATCCGTATAGTCCGGAGCGGTAGTTGGACAAGAATTCCTTACCCTCTTCTACCGAGATGCGGCCTTCCTTGACTGACTGCGTAACCCACGTTTCGAGCGTGCGCACCAGTTTCTTGGGGTTGTATTGCACGTAGTCCAGCACCTCGGCCACGGTTTCGCCGTCAATCAGCTGGTCGATGGTGTAGCCCTTGGAGTTGACAGACACGTGCACGGCGTTCGTATCGCCGAAAAGGTTGTGCATATCGCCCAGAATCTCCTGATAGGCTCCTACGAGGAACACGGCCAGATAGTAGTTTTCCTTGTCGCGGAGCGAGTGCAGGGGCAGCGTGGTGGTATCGGAACGCGAAGTGACGAAGTTGGCAATCTTGCCGTCCGAGTCGCAAGTCATGTCCTGCAAGGTGGCTTCGCGGTCGGGACGTTCGTCCAGCCGTTGGATGGGCATGATGGGGAACATCTGGTCGATGGCCCAAGAGTCGGGCAGCGACTGGAAGAGCGAGAAGTTGCAGAAGTATTTGTCGGCAAGCAGCTTGCCCAACTTGCGGAACTCATCGGGGGCGTGCTTCATGTTGCCGGCAATGGTGTTGATTTCGCGGCAGATGCTCCAATAGAGCTTTTCTATCTGCGCACGCGTGTTCAGGTCGACAATGCCGTGGCTGAAGAGGTCGAGGGCCTCTTCGCGAATCTGTTGCGCGTCGTGCCAAGGTTCGAGCATGCTGCGCTGGCTCAGGTTGTCCCAGATGTGATACAGTTCCTTCACCAGTTCGTGGGCGTCTTCGCCCGGTTCCCAGTCATCCTTCATTTCGGGCAGGGAGGCCGTCTCGAGCACTTCGAAGATAAGCACGGAGTGGTGGGCGGTGAGGCTGCGGCCGGTTTCGGTGATGATGTTGGGATGCGGAAAGCCGTGCTTGTCGGCGGCGTCGACAAAGGTGGACACCACGTCGTTGACATACTCCTGAATGGAGTAGTTGACGGAGCTTTCGCTGTTGGACGAGCGTGTGCCGTCGTAGTCCACCCCCATGCCTCCGCCGGTATCCACAAACTCGATGTTGAAGCCCGATTTGTTGAGCTGCACAAAGAATTGCGAGGCCTCGCGCAAGGCGTTCTTGATGCGGCGTATCTTGGTTATCTGGCTGCCGATGTGGAAGTGTATCAGCTTCAGGCAGTCTTTCATCTCTTTCTTCTCCAAGAAGTCGAGGGCTTCGAGCAGTTCGCTTGAGGTGAGTCCGAACTTGCTTGCATCTCCTCCGCTTTCTTCCCACTTGCCGCTTCCGCTGGAGGCCAGTTTGATGCGGATGCCTATGTTGGGGCGCACTTTGAGCTGCTTCGCCATCTTGGCGATAAGGTTCAGTTCGTTGAGCTTCTCCACCACCAGAAAGATGCGTTTGCCCATCTTCTGCGCCAGCAGTGCCATCTCGATGAAGCTCTCGTCCTTGTATCCGTTGCAGACAACCAGCGAGCCGGGGTCGGTATTGACGCCGATTACGGCATGCAGCTCAGGTTTCGACCCTGCTTCCAGCCCCAAGTTGAATTTCTTTCCGTGCGTAATCATCTCTTCCACGACGGGACGCATCTGGTTCACCTTAATGGGATAGATGATAAAGTTCTCGCCTTTATACCCATACACGTCGGCGGCCTGCTTGAAACAGCAGGATACTTTCTCGATGCGGTTGTCGAGAATGTCGGGAAAACGAACCAGCACGGGCGCCGCCACGTCGCGCAGCTGCAACTCGTCCACCAGTTCTTTCAAATCGACGGCAACGCCGTCCTTGCGCGGTGTCACCACCACATGGCCTTTGTCGTTGATGCCAAAGTACGAAGTGCCCCAACCTGTTATGTTGTACAGCTCTTCCGAATCTTCAATACGCCATTTTCTCATCTGCTTCACCAATATGTTTGCTGTTTTGACATTTTACTATTCTCTATTGGGGACAAAAATACGCATAAATCCGATATTTTCGGCCTTTTAGGCAGAGAAATGCACATTTACAGGGGATTAAAGTTTCAGGAGGTTGCGCAGCCGTCGCACGGAGTCGGCTATCTGGGCGCGGCTTTCCAGACGGCCGGCATCGAACCGGTGTTGCGCCTGCAAGTAGTAGGGGGCGCGTTTCTCCAGCGCCTCGAGGATAAAGGCACGCAGTTCTTCGTCCGTCTTGCCCTGCAGAACGGGGCGTTGCCGCGTGGCCACCCGGAGGCGGCGGAACAGGATGTCGGGATGCACGTCGAGGAAGACCGTCTGCCCGCGGGCATTCATGTAGTCCATGTTGTCGAAGAAACAGGGCGTGCCTCCTCCTGTGGAGATGACGACGTCTTCAAACTCTCCCGCCTCGTGCAGCATGTTCCGCTCCAACAGGCGGAAAGCCTCTTCTCCACGACCGACAAACAGGTCGCGGACGGATTCGTGGAAACGCTGCTCCACATACCAGTCCAAGTCGATGAAGGACAAGTGCATTTCGCGGGCAAAGGCCTTCCCCAGAGTAGTTTTTCCGGCTCCCATGTAGCCGGTCAAGAAAATACGTATCATATCTGCTTTCCTTATGCGCGCAAAGGTAAACAAATTATTTCATCTCCCGACCCACTGTGAAGGAAGATCGGCAGGCAATCATGCCTGTCTTGACAGACACTTGTGTCTGACGGCTGAAACACTTGTGTCTGACGTGCAAAACACTTGTGTCTGACGGCTAAAACACAAGTGTCTGACAAAACAGGGAATAACCACCCTGCAGACACGTTCAGGAGGGGGATGCGCCGGCCTTATGCCACCGGCGCACGGATGCGAAAAAACGCAGGCGGCACAGCCCTCTGAACCAAAGAGCCGTACCACCTGCGTTGTATGCGTACGGAAAACACCTTCCGGCAAACCCGTCCTCCGGGGCAATCCGTCGGAAGAATCCGTCAGGAGCGGAACACCTTGAAACGCTTGTCCACGTCTTCAAAGCTCTTCTCGCCCGGCTCGCCCGTAGGTGTGCCGAAAGGCATCTGAGCCACAAGCTGCCACTCTTCGGGCAGGTTCCATGTGCGGCGCACCTCCTCGTCAATCAGCGGGTTGTAATGTTGCAGGGAGGCGCCCAGACCTAGGTCTTCGAGCATCGTCCAAACGGCAAACTGATGCATGGCTGAAGTATGGTGCGACCAAATGGGGAAGTTATCCTTGTAAGCAGGGTATGCTTCCTGCAACTTCTTCACCACGGAGGTGTCTTCAAAATAGAGCACCGTGCCATGTCCGGCCGCAAAACAGCCGTCGATTTTGGCTTCCGTCCCGCCAAAGTCCTCGGCAGGGACAAGTTTCTTCAACGTGCTCTTCACTATGTCCCACAACTTCCTATGCTCATCGCCCAACAGCAATACCACCCTCGCCGACTGCGAGTTGAAAGCCGACGGAACGTGCTTCACGGCTTCGCGTACTACGCGTTCTATCTCGCCGTCCGATACCGGCGAACCGCTGCCGATGGAATAATACGTGCGGCGGTGCTTCATGGCTTCAGCAAATGTTCTTCCCATTTTCTTTTCCTTTCTTTTTTATAGTTCGATTTGTCTTTTTCAAAGCCTGTCCTGAATTCCGCCCGATACTCCTGCCAGTATTTTCCTTTCCGGATGTCCCGTCGTCCATCCCTCACGGCTTCGCTCACGGCGCAAATTCATCAGTGCATGAGAAAGAAACAACCCGAAGAGGGATTTTGTTCAGATTTTCTTTTTTACCTTTGTCCGAAGTTATGAAGAAAAAGAAATTCTACGTTGTATGGTCGGGCGTCACGCCGGGCATTTACAGCTCTTGGACCGACTGCCAACTGCAAACCAAAGGCTACGAAGGGGCGAAATTCAAATCGTTCGACACGCGCGAAGAAGCCGAAAAAGCCTTTGCCTCTCCGCCCTGCCACTACATCGGGCAAGGAGGTTCGCCCACCCGTGCGGCCGCTCGGAAACCGCAGGACGCCGACACCCCCCTTCCGGCAGCCGTCGTGGCCAACAGCCTTGCCGTAGACGCCGCTTGCAGCGGAAACCCCGGCGCCATGGAATACAGGGGAGTGCACGTGGGCAGCCGTCAGCAGGTGTTCCACTTCGGCCCCATGTATGGCACAAACAACATCGGCGAATTCCTTGCCATCGTACACGGCCTCGCCCTCCTGAAGCAGAAAGGAATGGACATGCCCATCTACAGCGACAGCGTGAATGCCATCAACTGGGTGAAGCAGAAGAAATGCAAGACGAAACTCCCGCGCAACGCCCGAAGCGAAGCCCTCTTCAAGCTGATAGAACGTGCCGAGAAATGGCTGCGCGAAAACACCTACACCACCCCCGTCCTGAAATGGGAAACCAGACAATGGGGCGAAGTGCCCGCCGACTTCGGAAGGAAATGAATGTCATATCATCTTCGCGACAATATTGCATCTGCCGGTGTTACAGACTCTCTTTTTTCCGACAGGCATAGATGAAGTCCGGTTTTCTTTTCCTATTTTTGCATATCACAACCATCAAGAAAACCATGAACAACCGGAAAACCTTTTTATGGGGATGTATGGCGCTTGCGGCAACCGGCGTCAACGCCCGGCAGGCGGAAAAGCCCAATATCCTTTTTATTTTGTGCGACGATATGGGCTACGGCGACTTGGGTTGCTACGGGCAACGCTATATCCGGACTCCGCACATCGACCGGATGGCCTCGGAAGGAATGCGCTTCACGCAGGCCTATGCAGGCAGTCCCGTCAGTGCGCCGTCGCGCGCATCGCTCATGACCGGACAACACACAGGACATACCGAAGTACGGGGCAATAAGGAGTATTGGAAAGACGCCCCCCTCATCATGTATGGCGACAACGAAGATTACAGCATGGTGGGGCAGCATCCCTACGACCCCGGACACATCATCCTGCCCGAAGTGATGAAGAACAACGGCTATACCACCGGACTTTTCGGAAAATGGGCGGGAGGCTACGAAGGTTCCGCCTCCACACCCGACAAGCGCGGCGTGGACGAGTTCTACGGGTATATCTGCCAGTTCCAAGCCCACCTTTACTATCCCAACTTCCTCAACCGATACAGCCGGACGCAGGGCGATACGGGCGTGGTGCGCATCGTGATGGAAGAGAACATCAAACACCCCATGTATGGCAAAGGCTATGAACAGCGCACACAATATTCCGCCGATTTGATTCACCGCAAAGCGCTGGAATGGATTGACGGGCAAGACGGCCGGCAACCTTTCTTCGGGTTGCTGACCTATACGCTTCCGCATGCCGAACTGGCACAGCCTGACGATTCGCTGTTGCAGGCCTACCGCAAGCAGTTCTTTCACGACCGCACATGGGGAGGAAGCGAAGGCTCGCGCTACAATCCGTCCGTCCATACACATGCACAGTTTGCTGCCATGATTACAAGGTTGGACGCTTATGTGGGCGAGATTCTGCAAAAGCTGAAAGAGAAGGGGCTGGACGAGAACACACTGGTGGTATTCAGCAGCGACAACGGCCCTCACGAAGAGGGAGGAGCCGACCCTGCTTTTTTCGGACGAGACGGGAAATTGCGCGGACTGAAGCGCGAGTGTCACGAAGGGGGCATCCGTGTGCCTTTCATCGTGCGGTGGCCCGGACGTGTTCCGGCGGAGACAACAAGCAGTCATCAACTGGCTTTCTACGATGTGATGCCCACTTTCTGTGAACTGGCAGGCGACCGCCGTTTTCCGAAGAAGTATCTGAACAAACAACTGGCGGACGACTGCTTCGACGGCATCTCGTTTGCCGCAGCCATGACGGGCGACAGCCTTCGCCAGCAACGCCACGACCATCTCTATTGGGAATTCCATGAAACCGACCAGATAGCCGTGCGCCGCGAAGACTGGAAGTTAGTGGTGAAGAAAGGAGTGCCCCACCTTTACAATCTGGCTGAAGACATACACGAAGACCATGACGTCGCCGCCTCGTATCCTGACGTAGTGGAACAACTGGTAAGCATCATACGGAAGGAGCACCGTCCCAGCAAGTTCTTCAATGTAACACTGCCCGAAGCGGCAAAACAGCCGTTGCCTTGACATGCGCCATTTATGTATAATCCTTGAGCTTGCTCCTTTTGCGATTGCATTTGCAAGCTCTTAAACACACTATCTCTGATGAAAAAAACACTACTCCTTGCCTGCCTGCACCTGTGCCTGTTGCAGGCGGCAGCCCAAGAAAAAGAACATTATCACGTGAAGCAGGTGGAGTTTCCGCAAAATGCCCCAATGGAACAAAAAGTGGAAATGGCTGCCCGGCTTGTGCCCACTACGCAACAATACGAGTGGCAGAAGCTGGAACTCACGGCCTTTCTGCATTTCGGCATCAACACCTTTACCAATCGCGAATGGGGCGACGGGAAAGAAGCCCCCGCCCTGTTCAATCCCACCGGTTTCGATGCGGAACAGTGGGTAAAGAGCCTGAAGGAGGGGGGATTCAAGATGGCCATCATCACCGCCAAGCATCACGACGGTTTCTGCCTGTGGCCCACCGCCACCACTGCCCATTCCGTAGCCTCCTCGCCGTGGAAAGAGGGCAAGGGCGATGTGGTGAAGGAACTGCGCGCGGCATGCGACAAGTACGGCATGAAGTTCGGCGTCTACCTTTCGCCGTGGGACAGGAACGCTCCATGCTACGGCGATTCGCCACGCTATAACGAATTCTTCATCCGCCAACTGACCGAGCTTCTCACCAACTACGGCGAGGTGCACGAGGTGTGGTTCGACGGAGCTTGCGCCAAAGGGCCCAACGGCAAGAAACAAGAGTACGACTGGGAAGCCTACATGAAAGTAATCAACACGCTGCAACCCAAGGCCGTGGCCGCCATCATGGGCGACGACATCCGTTGGGTGGGCAACGAGGCAGGCGTGGGACGCGAAACGGAGTGGAGCTCCACGGTGCTTCCCCCATCTACGGCAACCGACTCGGAGAAGGTACTTGCACGGCTCGGCATCAACGAGTTGACGAAAGACTTGGGCAGCCGCGACATGTTGCAAAAGGCGGACAGGCTCTTCTGGTATCCTTCGGAGGTAGACGTGTCCATCCGTCCGGGATGGTTCTACCATACAGAGGAAGACGACAAGGTGAAGCCGCTCGCCCACCTCGTGGATATTTACTTCAAATCGGTGGGCTACAATTCCGTGCTTCTGCTCAACATTCCGCCCGACCGCCGCGGACGGATTCATGAAAACGATGCCGCACGCATCAAGGAACTGGCCGATTACATCGCAGCAACATTCGCCACCGACTACGTGCGCAAAGGCAGCGCACCGTGGCAACCTGCCGAGGGCGAAAGCCGCGTGTACAAACTGAAACCGAAGGCAAGGATAAACGTCGTGATGCTGCAAGAAGACATCCGTCGGGGGCAACGTGTGGAGGCCTTCAAGGTAGAAGCCCTTACATCCGAAGGCTGGACGGAAGTGGCGCAAGGCACAACCGTGGGCTACAAACGCCTGCTCCGTTTCCCCACCATAGAGGCGAAAGCCTTGCGTGTCACACTGACGGCATCGCGCCTGAAAGCCAACATAGCCAAAGTGGGGGCTTATTTTGCCGGACCCGTGAAAGAGGCATCTAAGGCGAAAGAGCCTGACGCAATGAAACGCGACGGCTGGAAGTTGCTCTCGGAGGCTCCGCTTACGGTTGATTTGGGAAAAGCCTGCCTCCTGAAAAGCTTCACCTACGCCCCTGCCAACGGCGAAGCCACCCCCGACATGGCCTATAAGTTCCGCTTCTTAGTGAGCAACGACGGCGAGCACTGGACGGAAGTACGCACGCATGGTGAGTTCAGCAACATCATGCACAACCCGCAACCGCAGACCGTGGTCTTCGGCAAAGCCGTGGAAGCCCGGTACATCAAACTCGAAGCCACTTCGCCCAACGGCCGCAGGGCAAAGGTGACGATGGGTGAGATAGCATTGAGCGATTAGTATCAGCCCAGCGACTGCATGTCGTTCAGCCGCTTGTAGTAGCCGTTCTTTGCCAGCAGCTCTTCGTGCTTGCCGCGCTCCACTATTTCGCCTTCGTAGAGCACGCAGATTTCATCCGCATTCTTGATGGTGGAGAGGCGGTGGGCAATGGCAATGGTGGTGCGTGTCTTCATCAGACGCTCCAAAGCCTCCTGCACAAGGCGTTCGCTCTCGGTGTCGAGCGCTGAGGTGGCCTCGTCGAGGATGAGGATGGGCGGGTTCTTAAGGATGGCACGGGCAATGCTGATGCGCTGGCGCTGGCCGCCCGAGAGTTTGCCTCCACGGTCGCCGATATTGGTTTGGTAGCCCAGTTCGGTTTCCATGATGAAGTCGTGGGCATTGGCAATCTTGGCCGCTTCCATCACCTGCTCCGGCGTGGCGTTCTCCACCCCGAAAGCGATGTTGTTGAAGAACGTATCGTTGAAGAGGATGGCCTCCTGATTCACGTTGCCTATCAAAGCGCGCAGGTCGTGGATGCGGAAGTTCTTGATATTCACGCCGTCTATAAGGATTTCACCCCGGTGCACGTCGTGGTAGCGCGGAAGCAGGTCTACCAGCGTCGATTTTCCCGAGCCCGACTGCCCCACCAAGGCGATGGTCTGCCCTTTGGGCACGGTGAGGTCGATGTGCTTCAGCACCTCCCGCTTTCCGTCGTAGCTGAACGACAGGTCTTTGAACTCGATTTTCTGCTCCATACCGGTCAGGACAACGGGATTGGCGGGTTCCTTGATGGGATTCTCAGCCCGTAGTATCTTGTCCACACGCTCCATCGAGGCAAGTCCCTTGGGGATGTTATAGCCGGCCTTTGCAAAGTCCTTCAACGGGTTGATGATGCTGTATAGAATCACCATGTAGAAGATGAAGGTGGAAGCCTCCATCGAAGTGCCCTCGCCCAGAATGAGCAGACCGCCGAACCACAGCACGAGCACGATGAGCAGTGTGCCGAGGAACTCGCTCATGGGGTGCGCCAGCGCCTGACGGGTGGCTACCCTGTTTGTTGCGTCGCGCAGTTCGTCGCTGCACTGCTTGAAGCGGTCCACCATCTTGTCTTCGGCAATGAAGGCCTTAATGATGCGCAGTCCGCCCAGCGTCTCTTCCAGTTGCGACATGGTGTCGCTCCACTTTCCCTGCGCTTCGAGCGACCTGCGTTTGAGTTTCTTGCCCACCTTGCCCATGAACCAGCCCATGCCGGGCAGCACCAAGATGGTGAACAGCGTCAGCTGCCAACTGGTGACAATCAGCGTGGAGAAATAAAGTATAATCAGGATGGGGTTCTTGAGCAGCATGTCCAGCGAGCTGGTGATGGAGTTCTCTATCTCGCCCACATCGCCGCTCATGCGGGCGATGATGTCGCCCTTTCTCTCTTCGGAGAAGAAGCCGAGCGGCAGGTGCATCACTTTGGAGTAGACCATCACGCGGATGTCGCGCACCACGCCCGTGCGCAACGGAATCATCACGGCCGAAGAGCCGAAGTAGCAGGAGGTCTTCAGCATCGTCATGAAGGCGAGGAAAAGACCCAGCAAGAGCAGCGTTGTAGAGGGGCCGTAGGCTTCGATGAGGCGGGTGATGTAGTAGTAGAAGTTGTTCACCGCCACCTCTTTCAGGCTTCCGGCACCCCACTCCATGAAGCGGTAGGCCTGCGCATTATCTCCCGTCTTGAAGAGGATGTTCAGAATGGGAATCAATAGGGTGAACGAGAATACGTTGAAAACGGCAGACAACACGTTGAGCACAACGGCCCAGCCGACATACTTCTTATAAGGCGACACGAAACGCCGCATCAGTTGCAGAAATTCCTTCATTGCTAATTGTTAGTGTATTGCAGGGGACAAAGATACCGATTTGAAAGCAAATCAAAACTAAAAAAGTATTATCTTTGCATTATTAGTTGTTTCCAATGGGGCAAAGATACTAATTTGAAAGCAAATCATAACGAAGAAAATAGTATCTTTAACCTATTGGAAACAACTATAAATAAAAGAACGATAAAGGAAAAGAATACTTATGGTAGACTCAAATAATTACCGGGCCTTATTTGAAAAAAGGAAAAGGCGCTCCTCTTAGCCTATCTGAAGGAATTCTACATACGGAGTTCATAAAGAAAGATGCTTCTGTTCACGGTATTGAATTTATTGAAGCACGAAAAGCAGGAGTATACAAATCATCGCATTCTTAGCAAAAGACATATAAGACTACTGACGAAGAAATATCTCTATTTACTTCTATATGGGCTACTTATATAGCTCTGATCGAGTGGCAAAACGAGCATATCATCCAACATAGCCATGACCAGATGGGCAGATTGCCACGCTGACAAGTTCGCCGGAGGAGAACCATACTTATGAACACAATGAGTTTGGCAAGCAGGTCAGCTTCCGAGCAGAGCAAGTTGAGGCAGTATAAAAGAACTTATAACTGAATCCCGTTTGCATTTACACAAAATTGTGGACAGCGCCCTCTCTTTCAAAACAGTAAAGCTTATAAAAAGACATTAAAACTTTTACTATTAAGAACAATATGATAAATTATTTTTTACTTTTATTTCATAAACTTTAAATAAAGAGCTTATGAAAAAGATTTTATTATTAACAGCTGCTTTTTCTTTTGTATTATTCTTAGGATCATGTGCCAATGAAGAGGATGCACACAACTACTGTTACTCTGAAAAAGAGAAAGCTAAAATCGAAACATTAATGAATTTGTTCGATTCTTATGGTTGGGAACTTGACACGACTGTTAGTATAAAACAGCGTAATAAGGAGCTTTTAGAAATGGATTATGAAAAGACCAAAAATTTCTTGGAATATATGAGCAATGGCATTGAATTTGATAATTCTGAAACTACTTCCCAAAATGACAATAATGCCTCTGAAGCCTTAAGCACTACAAGAACTTTTATGACTTTCCCGATATATGGGTATCATAGTAGTGCTGTTGCTTCTGTATCTTGAAGCAAGACACTATTGATTATCAGATATTTATCACCGTATTGTCAGACACTTGTGTCTGACGTGCAAAACACTTGTGTCTGACGGCTAAAACACTTGTGTCTGACACGTAAAACACTTGTGTCTGTCACGGCAGAGGATTGCAGCTGTCAGAACAGGGGATGACGCCCGGCGTAAAAGCCCCTCTTCTCTTCTGCCCGATCGCCGTGAACCGGCGCATTCGGGAAATATCCGCCCGGCAGGATGCAGCCCCCGTCTCCGGCAAAAGAAACAGCCTGCCCCGAACCCGGGCAATTCAATCGAAAATCCGCACGGCATCCAAAAAAAAATTTGAAGCTCTTGGAATGGTTCAGGTATTGCAATACCTTTGCACAGACAATTTTTTCTAAACTCAATTGGATTTATGTCAAACAAGTTAGCAATCATCATTCCTGCTTATAAGGCCGCATTCTTCGACAAGACCTTGGATTCGCTCTCCCGACAGACGGACAAAAACTTTAAGGTCTATATCGGGGATGACGACAGTCCGCACGATTTAGAGAAAATCGTTTCAAACTACCACGGCCGGCTGGACATCACCTACAAGCGCTTCCCGACCAACTTGGGAAGTACGGATCTGGTGCGACACTGGAACCGTTGCCTCGACATGCTGCAAGACGAAGACTTCTTCTGTCTTTTCTCGGACGACGACGTAATGGAGCCTGCATGTATCGAGAGTTTCCACAAGACACTCCGCACCGACAGCGCTTCCGATGTCTACCATTTCGACATCGACCTGATAGACGGCAACGGCAACATCATAAAATCATGCAACAATTACCCCTCCGTCCTGTCTGCAAACGAGTTCCTGCGCATGCTCTATACCTATCGGATAGACGCCCGCATGCCCGAGTTCATATTCAGAACCCGGCATTTCCAAGAATCGGGCGGATTCATAAACTTCGACCTCGCCTACCGTTCCGACAATGCCACAGTGATAAGCGCCGCCAGAGACAGAGGCATCCGCACCATTCACGGCGCCAAGATTCTGTGGCGGGACAGCGGAACAAACATCTCTTCGAACCACAACAGCGCCTTGAAACTCAGAAGGGCATACGCCACAATCGATTTCTTCGAGTGGATGGAAGAGTACTACTCGCAACGGGCCGAAGCCTGCCCGTTCAACCTGAAAGAAAGACTCGAACTGATTATCCGCGACATCCTGACTCTGGCCGACGGCTTCCCGCGAAAGGAACTGTACAAAGCCCTCGGAAGAGTGAAGCGAGCCAGACAAAACATATTCCTCTATCTGCGGTGCAGGATATATATCATGATTGCGTTGCGCAAAAGCAGCAAACACAAGAAATTCTTCACGTATATAAAAAAATATTGTCTTACCCCCTACTCAAAGAAATGATATATGGAAAAAATCGCATTTGTTGTCGTAAGATATGGAAAGGAGATTAACGGAGGCGCCGAGTTCCACTGTAAAATGCTGGCCGAAAGATTGACAGGCCGCTATCAGGTAGAGGTGCTGACCACATGTGTCAAGAACTATTTGACGGGCGGCAATGAGTTTCCCGAAGGAGAAGAAAACATCAACGGGGTGGTTGTCCGCAGATTCAAAGCCGCCCCCATTCATAAAGAGAAATTGCATTCGTATGTAAGAAAGGCAAAACGCGCCCGGAAACTGAGAAGGTTCTTATACCAGTGCCGCCTCTTGGGACTCGTTTCATGTTTCCGCCCCGTGTGGACATACCGGAAAGAGTTCGAGATCAAGGCGCTCAACAGCAGCGTATTCTATTCGCCCTCCTTGGTTTCGTTCATCAAAGAGCATAAAAAGGAATACAAAGCGTTTATTCCCATATCGCTGGACTATCCCCACATGTACTATACGGCATTGCATGCACCCGAGAAGACACTGGTCATCCCCACCATGCACTATCATTCCATATCGTTCCGCTCCATCCTGACCCAAGTATTCACAAAAGCGGCCTATATCGGCTTCAACACGCATGCCGAAGAAAAACTCGGAAGACGGATATTCGGCCACAGGATGTCGCATCACGGAATCATCAGCGTAGGGATAGAAATGGTTCCTCCGGCAGATTGGGCAACGACCTCCGCCAAGTACGGACTCCCTTCCGAGTATCTGTTGTATGTAGGAAGAGTGGACCGCAACAAGCTGCACCATATATTCAAGTACTTCATCGCGTACAAAAAGACGTATAAGGACACTCCGCTGAAATTAGTCATGGTGGGCGGGCTGTTTACCGAAACGTTCGAACATCCGGACATCATTTACACCGGCTTCGTGAACGAGCATGAAAAGACCGCCATCATACAGCACGCCAAAATCGTTGTAAACCCATCCAAATACGAAAGCCTTTCGCTCATCCTGCTCGAAGCCATGAGCCAAAAGAAACCGGTGCTCGTCAACGGGCTGTGCAATGTGCTGAAAGAGCATTGCAAGAAAAGCAGGCATGCCGCCCTCGCCTATTTCAACAAACAAGACTTCATAAGGAAGCTCCACCGGATAGACTCCTCCGAGAAACTCAGAACCGAGATGGGAGAGAAAGGAGCGGAATATGTGGAAAAGAACTATAACTGGGAATTGATATTGAAAAACCTGACAACCGCCATAGAATACATCGGAAAGAAAAACGACTGATATGCAAGAAAGAATACGTTCTCACCGCTTCCGCAACCATGCGGCAACAGACCGGACGGCTCTTTGGTTTGGCGCCGCCCTGTTCTTCAAGTTCCTGCTGTTCGACTTCATCTGGAGCATAGCCACCACGTTCGCCTCGTTCTCCACCGTGGAGTTCTACGCCACGAAAGTCATCGCCACGCTGCTGCTGCTCGTGCCCTACCGTTTCTTCCGGCTGTGGAAGACGCAAATAGCCGTCATGCTGCTGATGGACATGCTGCTGGTGGCCAACCTGATGTATTTCCGTACCTACTACACGGCCATCCCCTTGAGCAGCTATGCCCTGTCGGGCAATCTGGCCGACTTCACCGGAAGCGTGTACGACTCTTTCCGTTGGTACGACGCCTTCTTCCCCCTCTCCACCCTTGCCTGCATTCCGCCGGCACTGCGCCGCAGGCAGATGCGTGAGCGCACGTCGTACCGCCGCTACGCAGTGCTTTCGGGCGTCGCCATCGTGCTCTTCGCCACAACCACCTTGCTGAAGGGCGGTTTCAGCGCGGCCTATAAAGCCGTCCGACAAGACGCCTATATGTGCTCAAGCACCACCTCCATGTACACCGTGTTCGGAGATATGTGCCACGACCTGATGAGCCGCAAGCAGAGACTCACCCCCGAAACACGGCAGCAGATAGAGGCGTGGTTGAGCCGGAAGCCCGTGCACCGTGCCCTGCCCGACTCCATCGGCACACGGAACAACTGCATCGTCATCCTTGCCGAGTCGCTCGAAAGCTGGGTATTGGAAACGGAAGTGGAAGGGCAGGAAATCACGCCCTGCCTCAACAAGCTGATAAAGGACTCCACCACCCTGTACGCTCCCCGTGTGCTGACGCAGGTGAAAGGAGGACGCTCCATCGACGCGCAACTGATGCTCTGCGCCGGGCTGCTTCCGATAGAAAGCGGCACATACAGCAGCCTCTACCCCGACCATACCTACCACACCTTGCAAAAGGCCATGCACCGGAAGAAAGCCTCGCGCAACTATCTCCTCACCATCGACAAGGTGTCCACATGGAATCAGGGCGTCATTGCTTACAGCTTCGGCACGGACACCATCATTGCCTATCATGACTTCAAGCTGGAGGAAGCCTTCGGCACGCACAAGCGCACGGGCGACGGCGCTTTTCTGGCACAGTGCCGCCGCAAGATAGAGAACGGCGAGATATGGAAGAAAGGCGAGAACGTGTACATGCAGCTCGTCACCTATTCGGGACACGCCCCCTTCAAACTGCCCGAAGAGCTGAAAGAGGTGCGTTTCTCCCCGGCCATCCCGCAGAAGATGAACGACTACATGACCACCGCACGCTACACGGACAAGGCCATAGGACGGTTTGTGGAATACCTGAAGACACTGCCGCAATACGCCGAAACCCTCATCGTCATCACCGGCGACCACGAGGGGCTGGCCTCGCACCGCGAGGAGTTGTGCAACGCTCCCGGCGGCAGGGGCGTCGTTTCCGACAAGCCGTTCACGCCCTTCATCGTGGTGAACTCGCCCGTAGGCATGCGCTACGACAAGGTGATGGGGCAGATAGACATGTATCCCACGCTGCTGAACCTGCTACGGCTGGACGATTACTGCTGGAGCGGGCTGGGGCAAAGCATCTTCGACCCCTCGAAGAAAGGGTTCGCCGTCAGTCCCCAACTGAAGGTGGAGGGAGAAAGCGTCACGCCGCAGGAAGCTGCCTATGCACAAGAGGCATACGAAATCTCCGACCGCATGATACAATTCGACTATCTGGGGCGATATGCCGGGGAATGACCTTGCCGGAAGACGCCTGTCCGTCATCGCACGCAGCGCAGTGGCAGAACGCCTTGTCGGCACCGCCGTCATCTGCTGATAACCAAAGCCTTACGATGCGTTTGTCAGACACTTGTGTCTGACGGCTGAAACACTTGTGTCTGACACGACAAACACTTGTGTCTGACGGCTAAAACACTTGTGTCTGTCAACACAGGGATTAATGCCTGCCGAGACGGGCGCAGCCCCCCGGCCTCAGCCGGCAAGACCAATCCGTCGCCAAAGCCCCCGGCAAGGCACGGCGAACAAAATTTATCCGCCCCCGAATTGGATATGAAAGAAAGTTTGCTTAGCTTTGTTCCCTTTAACGACAATGCCCTCTTCTTTCTCCGGGAAGCACAACAACAGATACTTATGAATTATTTTATAGCCATACAGGCGTCAAACAAGGCAAAAAACGACATCGACGACATCATACGGGAAACGGGATTCCTGAACCTGACACCGACAAGGAAGCGGAACGGCATGATTGCCCGTTTCACGGCCAAAGTGTGCGGGGTGGCACGCATCCTCACGAAGATGAAGCGAGGAGACATTCTGCTCCTGCAATATCCCATGAAGAAATTCTACGAGATGGCCTGCGTCTTCGCACACCTGAAAGGGGCGAAGGTCGTAACCGTCATCCATGATTTAGGGGCATTCCGCCGCCACAAGCTGACGCCGGAGCAAGAGAACGCCCGCCTGTCGCGCGCGGATTTCATCATCGTGCACAACGAAGAGATGAAAAAACACCTGCTCCGCCACGGCTGCCGGTTGCCGCTGCATTGTCTCGGCATCTTCGACTACCTGTCGCAGGCCGAACCCGCCCGATACGCCACGCCCCACCATCCCCGGTCGGTGGTCTATGCCGGCGGACTCGGACGGTGGAGGAACGAATTCCTGTACAAACTCGATCCCCACATCCGCAACTGGACTCTGGACATCTACGGCAAAGGTCTCGAAGAGGCATACGCCAAAGAGTGGCGGCACATCGCCTATCACGGCTTCCTGAACTCCGAAGAGTTTGTAAGCCGTGTGGAAGCCGACTTCGGACTGGTGTGGGACGGCGACTCCATCCACGAATGTTCGGGCAACTGGGGAGAATACCTGCGGATAAACAACCCGCACAAGACATCGTTCTACCTGCGAAGCGGACTTCCCGTCATCGTATGGAGCCGGGCCGCCATAGCGCCTTTCGTGCTGAAGCACCGCATAGGCATGGCCGTGGACTCGCTGGGCGACATAGACAGCGCCTTGGAAGCACTGACCGAGGAAGAATACGCCGTGATGAAAGAGAACGCCCTGAAGATGGGCAGGCAGCTGGGCGAAGGCCGCTTCATAAAGCAGGCGCTCGACGAGGCCTTCAAAGCACTGAACTGAAAAAAAGGAATGGAAACAAGGAAGCAATACGATTACCTCATCGTGGGAGCAGGCCTGTTCGGCAGTGTCTTCGCGCACGAGGCCAAAGCGGCCGGGAAACGCTGTCTGGTGGTAGACAAGCGGCCGCACACCGGCGGAAACATCTACTGCGAAGATATCGACGGCATTCATGTGCATACATACGGCGCCCACATCTTCCATACCGACCGGGCCGAAGTGTGGAAGTACGTCAACCGGTTGGTAGAATTCAACCGATACACCAACTCTCCCCTCGCCCTCTTCGACGGCAAGCTGTACAACCTGCCTTTCAACATGAACACGTTCTACCGACTGTGGGGCGTGCGCACTCCCCAAGAGGCCAAAGCCAAGCTCGAAGAGCAACGTGCGGCGTATGCCCACATCGAAACGCCCCGCAACCTCGAAGAGCAAGCCTTGAAACTTTGCGGGAAAGACATCTACCTGCGCCTCATCAAAGGATACACGGAAAAACAGTGGGGACGCCCCGCCACCGAACTTCCGGCATTCATCATCAAGCGCATCCCGTTCCGTTTCACGTTCGACAACAATTACTTCGACGATCCTTATCAAGGCATTCCCATAGGAGGATACAACAAACTGACGGATGCGTTGCTGGAAGGGATAGAAGTGCGTACAAGCACCAACTACTTTGAACAACGTCAGGAACTGGACCGGATGGCCGACAAGATTCTCTACACGGGGTGCATCGACGAGTATTTCGATTATTGTTTCGGACGCTTGGAATATCGCAGCCTGCGCTTCGAACACAAGCGGCTGGACGATACGGACAACTATCAGGGCAACGCCGTGGTGAACTACTGCGAACGCGAAGTGCCATACACGCGCCTCATCGAACACAAGCATTTTGAATACGGCACGCAACCGTTCACCGTCATCACCTACGAGTATCCCGACTCTTTTGAACCGGGCAAGGAACCCTACTACCCCATAAACGACGAACGGAACATGCGCATCTTCGGGCAATATCAGGCATTGGCACGGCAGCAAAGCCGCGTGTTGTTCGGCGGCAGGCTGGCGCAATACACCTATGCCGACATGGACGACACCGTTGCCGCCGCCCTTGCGCTTTGGCGAACTACCGCTTCAAAAGGCTGAAACGTACAGTCAGCCAGACGTGCTTGACGAAGAGTTCCAGTTTACGTCCGAACTTCCGCTTCCTCCAACTCCCGTAGATGCGATGCTCGGCAAACGTATCGGGTGTGGAGGGGTATTTGTTGCGGGGACGCACGTAATACGAGCGGTAGATGGTGATGCCATCGGCCAGATGCTGCTCCCTGTCTTCGGGAAGGCAGCCTTTCCTACTGGCTATATTGAACATCACCACCGGCGATATAACGGTATTGCAGCTGCCGTCGGCATTCAGAAAAGGAGTTGCCTGATAGTGGTCGAACATCTCCTTGCAGAACGGGTTTCCTTTCTCTCCCATGAAGAAAGCCGCTTGCAGCTGCGTGGTCTCATGCTCGAAGAAGGTGACGAACCCGCGTTCGGGTATGAGGTGGTCGAAACGCTTCCTGATAAAGATGTCGCTATCCATATAGATGCCGCCTTCGCTGTACACGGCATAAAAGCGTACGGCATCGGCAGCAAAAGCCCATTTTCTGGCTTCCAACGCCTCGTCTATGAACCGGCAGCCGATGGCCTTGGCGTCCTGATATGTCCAACGCCTCACACGGTAATCGGGCAACAGTCGTTTCCAAGTGTTCAGGCACAGTTTTATCTCCACCGGAAACGGGTCATCGCTGAACCAGCATAGATGAATCACTTTAGGTATCATAGGCTGTTTGAGTTTGCTTTCGGGCTACAAAAATACGATTTATGCCACATTATATTCAAAAAAGAAGGAAATAAAAGTCCTCACATGCCCAAAGAGCACTATATTTGCAACATTTTCAGGACATGTTTTCCGATATATCAGAAAAACAAACAGGCTTACAGGTATGATTATCTTTGATTGTGAACGGATGAAGTATGCCAATAACGGATTCTACTCTTTCTGCAATTATCTGGCGCAGGCTTTGCACGAGGAGGCCCGGCAGAATCCGGAACACCCTTTGAGTTTTTACGTGCCCAAAAGGCTTGCCGGTATATGGGGAGACGACTACCGGTATATCAGGGTGAACAGCTCTCTTCACAGACTTTTCCTCTACAACCCGAACATCACCCTGTGGCACTCGTGCTGCCAGATTACGCACTACATGCCGCTCCGCACCAGAATCGTACAAACCATCCATGACTTGAACTATCTGTACGAGCCTGTCCCGCAGGAGGAAAAACAGCGCATCATCAGACGAATAGGGAAACATATAAAGAAGGTTTCGCAAATCGTCGCCATATCGGAATGGACCAAGAAAGACATCCTGAACAATTTCGACGTGAAAGATACTCCGGTCAGGGTAATATACAACGGATGCAACGTATGGAACGGTCCTGTCGAAGAGCCCAAACGAAAACCCACACGTCCTTTCCTTTTCTCCATCAGCTCCATGTATCCCAAAAAGAACTTCCACGTACTGGCATGCCTGCTGAAAGACAATGATTATGAACTGATACTTGCCGGCGCTCACAACTCTCCGGAGTATGTACGGCAGATTTACGAAGAGGCCGCACGATGGCAGGTGACGGACAGAATCCATCTGCCGGGTGCCATTTCCGAAAGCGAAAAGCATTGGTATCTGCGCCACTGCACCGCTTTCCTCTTCCCCTCCATAGCCGAAGGGTTCGGGCTTCCCATTATCGAGGCCATGCAATACGGCAAGCCGGTGTTCCTCTCCACACACACCTGCCTGCCGGAAATAGGAAAGGAGCATGCCTACTATTTCAATCACGACTTCGACAGGGAGGTGATGAGAAGCGAGTTCCGGAAAGGACTCGACGACTTCTACAACGGCCATAAAGATCCGGAGAGAATCAAAGCCCATGCGCTGAGCTTTTCATGGGAGAATACGGCGAAGCAATATTGGGAAGTCTATAAAGAGGTGATTAACCGGTAAGAGACGCTTCTTCCCCCCCGATAAAACAGACCCCAAAAACCGGATACAGCTCTTTTCAGGGTGTACCTCAAAAACGGACATCGAAAAAGCAGGAAAGCACCTGAGTCCGGGATAAGAAGCAGGCCGACAGCCTCGCCCGACAGCTTGTGTTTTAAAGTCGAATTTCATTGATTATCAAATGTTTATAAACACCCTATCAGACACTTGTGTCTGACGTGTAAAACACTTGTGTCTGACGTGCAAAACACTTGTGTCTGTCGGCTAAAACACTTGTGTCTGTCAAGACAAAGAATTATAGCTGTCAGACAGGGGGTGAGGGCGGCAGGCCTGAAAGGCCCTCTTCTGCCCGAGAGCCGTGAACCGCCGCATTCAGGAGATTATCCGCCCGACAGGACGCAGCCCCTCATCTTCGGCAGAAGAAACAACCCGTGCCGGACTCAGGCAAGAGAGTACGGAGACTCCGGACAACCTGCCTCGCCCGAAGTTCGGACAAGCTCTTAAACAGGCTCTAATTTTGGATATGTAAGAAACTTTGCTTAGTTTTGTCCTTTAATAATATTTATCATTTAATCTCTGAAGTTATGAGCTTTACAACACTCGGCAACCGCATCTTTACAGAGTCCATTCTTGATTATCACAAGAACGACCATGTGGACACCCCTATCCGGAACCCTTACCCGCTGAAAAGCATCGAGTACTACCTGTACCTGAAGAACTGGATCGACACCGTGCAGTGGCACTTGGAAGACATCATACGCGACCCTGCCATCGACCCGGCGGAGGCTTTGAAGATAAAAAGAAGAATAGACAAGTCCAACCAAGACCGCACGGACTTGGTGGAACTGATAGACAGCTATTTCCTCGACAAATACAAGGACGTGCAGGTAAGCCCCGAGGCCATCATCAACACCGAAAGTCCGGCATGGGCCATCGACCGCCTCTCCATCCTCGCACTCAAAATCTATCACATGCGTCAGGAAGTGGAGCGCACCGATACCACTCCCGAACACCACGCCCAGTGCGAAGCCAAACTGAACGTGCTGCTGGAACAACAAAAAGACCTCTCCTCCGCCATCGACCAACTGATTGCCGACATCGAAGCGGGACATAAGTATATGAAGGTGTACAAGCAGATGAAGATGTATAACGACCCCAGCCTGAATCCGGTTCTTTACGGCAAGAAATGAGAATACTCGTCATCCGTCTTTCAGCATTAGGCGACGTGGCAATGACCGTGCCGGTCATCGATTCCGTGGCCCGTCGATACCCGCAGTTGGAAATCACCGTACTGAGCAAGCCTTTCATGTCTCCCCTGTTCGGGCAGATGCCTGCCAACGTACGGTTTCAAGGTGTCGACGTAGGCCGATACAAGGGAGCGGGCGGATTGTTCCGCCTGTTCCGTGAGCTCAAGAAAGAGAGATACGATGCCGTGGCCGACCTGCACGATGTGCTCCGTTCCAAACTCTTGCGCACCCTGTTCGCCTTGTGCGGCACGAAGACGGCACATATAGACAAAGGAAGGAAAGAGAAAAAAGAGCTTACAAGAGCGCGAAACAAGAAGCTGGTTCCGCTGACGTCCTCCTTCAAGCGTTATGCCGATGTGTTCGGGCAGTTGGGTTTCCCCGTAGAAACGGCCTTCCGCTCCATCTATGGCGAAGGCAAAGGAGAGGCGGGCCTTTTCCGGGCAGTGACAGGTCTGCCCGACGGCAAGCATTGGATAGGCATTGCCCCTTTTGCCGCACACGCAGGAAAGATATTGCCCGAAAGCACCCTCACGAAACTCATCGAAGAAGCCGCATCGCACAAAGACCGGAAGATATTCCTGTTTGGAGGCGGAAAGGCCGAGGCGGAGAAGTTGGAACGCTGGAGCAAACCCTACGACAACGTGGTGTCGCTGGCCGGAAAGCTGAAACTGAGCGGCGAGTTGTCTCTGATGAGCCACTTGGAAGTGATGGTGTGCATGGACTCGGCCAACATGCATCTGGCTTCGCTCACGGGCACGCCGGTTGTCTCCGTCTGGGGCGCGACGCATCCCTTTGCCGGATTCATGGGATGGGGACAAAGCCTTGACAATGCGGTGCAGACCGACTTGCCTTGCCGCCCGTGTTCCATCTTCGGCAACAAGCCCTGCCTCAGAGGTGATTATGCCTGCCTGACGGAAATATCCGCCCAAGATATCGCAAAGAAAATAGAATCAAGCCTGAACGCATGAAAATAATCGTCCAGCCCAAATACCAACACCAATCGGCTTCCGACTTCGTTGCCCGCCTGCCCGAAGCGTTCGAGAGAGAGGGAGAAGTGATATATGCAGGCCGTAATGTGGTCAAAAGATTCGATACCGCTTACGGCGAGTGGATTGTGAAGCGATACAAAACACCGAACCTCATCCAGCGATTGGCTTATACGTTCTGGCGCAAAAGCAAGGCGGAAAGAGCTTTCCTATATGCCGGGAAACTGAACTCCATCGGGATAGACACACCCGAAGGCATCGGATATGTGGAATGCAGGAAAAACGGACTGTTCCACACCGGTTATTTCATATCCACGGCATGCAATTACCCGCCGCTCCATCCGGTATTGGTGACAAGCACCGACTTCGACAAACGGCTGGCTTCGGCCTTGGCCTCTTTCCTTGTATCCATGCACTGCAAGGGGTTCATGCATGGCGACCCTAATCCGGCCAACATCCTCTATCACACCGATGAAAAGAGGCGATTCCGCTTTTCCGTCATCGACACCAACCGCTCCGTATTCAAGGCTTCGCTTTCGCGCAAAGAGTGTCTGGACAATCTGAAGCGGGTTACTCACAGACGCGATTTGCTGCAATACATCGTAGAGGAATATGCCATGCAGCGCAAATGGAATGTCGGGAAGAGCGTGGAGCAGGTGATGCACGCATTAGACAGGTTTGAGAAAAGAAGACAATTCAAACGCTTCCTCAAGCCCAAACATTCATCCTGAAAGTTCTGCACAGACAGACTCTTTATCGGCCTCTTTACCGTTCTCCTTGCCGGTTTCCCTACCGGCATCGGGCTTCTGCTCCGGCATCGGTTGCTTCCTCCTCCACGGGAGCATAGTTCATGCGGCACATCTCGTACACCAACTTCAGCCATATCACAAAACAAGGCAATGCTTTCAAGGCATAGGGGCGTACGATTTCTTTACGGACAAAGGCCGGGAAGAGGTCGGATGCCGACATGCTCGTCAGCACGAAAGCAAAAACCATCAACGCCACATCCCACTCGGAACGTTTCCAAGAAGCCGACCAATACCAGTAGCCCACTCCGGCAAAGGCGATGATATAAGAGCTCGACTCGCTGCCCGTGCTGAAGAGCACCACGAACAGCAGCACCGAAGCCAACAGTGCATAGCGGAAAGAGGCGTACTTGTATTGCTCGCGGCGCAGATAGGGAAGACCGAAAAGAAGCAGGGCGGGGACTATGAGCCAGAGGTCGGAATAGGCGGCGCAACCCGAAATCTTGCGAACCATGCCCAGCAGCGAGATGTTCTGGTAGCCCGAAAACATGTTCTCGGCATTCTTTGCCGAAAGGCTCTCCCACCAGTCGGCATACTGCGACACGATATAGTCGGGGCTGCTGATGAGCATTGGAGCCGCAAACATCACTGCCGCCCAAAGCAGCAGCGACAGCACGAACTTGGTCTTATGCCGGGAGAAGAAGATAAATGCCAGTCCCACGATGCCGTAGAGCTTCACGAACGTGCCCAGCATGACAAGACACGCCGCCCAGAACTCCTTTTCTTTCTCTATGCAATAGAAAGTGGCTATGACAATGGCGGCAACGGCTATATTGAACTGCGACATGAAGAGTGCCGTCAACAGCTCGTGGGCGCAAAACCAGTAGAGGAAGATGCGCTTGCGGTGGGGAAAAGGCAACCGCCGTATGGCATAATAGAGGCAGAGCGACAAGGCAATGTGCCAAAACAGCATCCCCACCCATCCGGGCAGCAAGGCAAAGGGGGCTATCACCAGACTGAAGAAAGGGCCGTAGTGGTTCGTGTCCCAATACTCGTCATAGGCCGCATAGAGCGGTTTCTGCTCTATCGTATGCCAAAAGACATATCTGAAGATGAGGTAATTGTTGTGTTTCGAGATTTTCAGCAAAGATGCAATCACCGGCAGCAGGAGCCATAAGCCGAAGAGGGTGCGGCCGTCGCTGAAAAAGGGTTTCTGCAAGAAAGCGCGAAAACACCGCAACCGTATCATGACTTCATTTTTCATACATTATTTATAGGATTTACGCCGCAAAGATATATAATTTAAAAGCAGCCGGACGCTCCGCATCCGAATATTGCATATATTTGTGCCTAAAAAAGAGCCATGAAGATAGGATTCGACGCCAAACGAGCGGCACAAAACAAAACCGGACTGGGCAATTACAGCCGGTTCATCATCGAGAGCCTTGCCGAGACCATCCCTGTGGGGCGGTATCTGCTGTACGTTCCCCATCCCGGGAAAACCGACTGTATGGGCAGTCTCCTTCAACGATATAATGTGGACATGCGTTGCCCCCGCACAGGCTTCTGGAAAAGGCTACGTTCACTGTGGCGCGTATGGGGCGTCACCCCCGACTTTGAACAGGACCGCATACGGCTGTTTCACGGCCTGAGCAACGAGTTGCCCCTGAACATACGCAAAGCTCGCCGTGTGCGCAGCGTCGTCACCATCCACGATCTCATCTTCCTGCGCCATCCGGAGTATTACCCGTACATCGACCGCAAAATCTACGCCTACAAATTCCGCAAGGCCTGCCAGAATGCCGACCGCATCATCGCCGTGAGCCAATGCACCAAGCAAGACATCGTGGACTTCTTCCACATCCCCGAGGAGAAGATAGACGTGGTGTATCAGGGTTGCGACGCCAGCTTCAAGCGCCCCGTCGATGCCGAAAAGAAAGAGAGCGTACGCCGGAAGTACCGCCTGCCCTCCCGATACATCCTCTATGTGGGAAGCATCGAAGAGCGGAAAAACCTGATGCTGGTGGCGCAAGCCCTGCCCTTTCTGCCCGATGGGACGGAGGTGATAGCCGTGGGCAAGCGCACCCGCTATGCCGACAAAGTGGAGACTTTCCTCAGGCGGAACGGGCTGGAACACCGCATGAGGCTCGTCAGCGACGTGCCCTTCGACGACCTGCCCGCCTTCTATCAGATGGCCTCCGTGTTTGTATATCCCTCTAAGTTCGAAGGTTTCGGCATTCCGCTGCTGGAAGCGCTGAACAGCGGCACGCCTGCCATAGGCGCCACAGGCTCGTGTCTGGAAGAAGCCGGCGGGCCGCATTCGTTGTACGTGAGTCCCACCGATGCCCGTGAACTAGCCGAAGCCATTACCCGCACGCTCACCGATTCCGCGCTCAGGGAAAAGATGATTACCGAAGGAAAGAAATACGCCGTCAACTTCGAGCCGGAGAGAATAGCCACAGAGATAATGACGGTGTATGAGAAAGTAATATACACATAAGAAGAAATGAAAGTCATCGTAGACAACAAAATCCCCTTTATCAGCGAAGCCATCGGGAAGATTGCCGACAGTGTGGTATATGCCCCCGGCGCAGGCTTCACGCCGGAGTTGGTAAGAGATGCGGACGCACTCATCATCCGCACACGTACCCTGTGCGACCGCCGTCTGCTGGAGGGTAGCCGGGTGCGCTTCATCGCCACCGCCACCATCGGGTTCGACCATATCGACACCGACTATTGCCGACAGGCGGGCATCACGTGGAGCAACGCTCCCGGCTGCAACTCGGCTTCCGTGGCCCAATACCTGCAATCGTCGCTCCTGCTGTTGCAAGAGTTGCGGGGCATGCGTCTGCCGGAACTGACGCTTGGCGTTGTGGGCGTGGGCAACGTGGGCGGCAAGGTGGCGCAAGTGGCTCAGAGGCTCGGCATGCGCGTGCTGCTGAACGACCTGCCGCGCGAGGAGCGTGAGGGAACGGCCGCTTTCCGGTCGCTGCAAACCTTGGCCGAAGAGTGCGACATCATCAGCTTTCACGTGCCGTTATATAAGGAGGGAAGATACAGGACGTTCCATCTGGCGGACGAGGGCTTCTTCCGCTCGCTGAAGCGCCGCCCCGTCATCATCAACACCTCGCGAGGCGAAGTGGTCGACACCCGTGCGCTCATCGCCGCTCTGGAGGACGGGCTGGTTTCGGATGCCGTCATCGACGTTTGGGAGCACGAACCCGACATCGACCTTACCTTATTGAATAAGGTGCTGCTCGGCACGCCCCACATTGCCGGCTACTCGGCCGACGGCAAGGCAAACGCCACACGCATGGCGCTGGATGCCCTCTGCCGCTTCTTCCACATAGAGGCCGATTATCAGATTTCGCCTCCCCCGCCGCCGAACCCCGTCGTCACCGCCGCCTCGACAGCCGAAGCCTGCCTGCAGATGTACGACCCACGGCGCGACAGCGATGCACTGAAAGCCCGCCCCGAACGGTTCGAGGCGCTGCGGGGCGACTATCCGTTGCGGAGAGAGGAAGAAGCGTATAGGGTGGTGGTCAGCGGTTAGCGGACAGCGGGGGCACCGGCGTCTGAAAAGCGCATCGGGAAGAAGCGGGTATCAGAGCCTTCATTTTTGAGGTTTCTCTTCCCAATAATGAATACCGACAACGGTCTGGAAACGTCCTTTCTTATAAGGCCACACCGTCAATGTCGCCCCTGCATAAATGGCAGGCTTTCCTTCCTTTCGGGGCAGCCTGTAACATTTGGCTATGTTCGTATAGGTGCTGTGGCAATACGAACTTATCCCTACGGTATTCCCCGTATGTTCCTTCAGCTCATCCATGCTTATTTCCTCCCAATCGGCCGGAATTTCATTCAGCACGAAATCCTTCGTCTCTTCCAGCGTCGGAAATATCCTGCAAACGTGAAAGAAGATATGGTCAATCCCAAAGCCGCTGCCCTTTACCTCATACTTGATGCTTGTGGAGCTTTCTTTTTTTTCGAAGAACGTGTAGTCGCGCACAATCTGATGCTCGAACACACTGATGCTGCCCTTGGATATTTCGGGAATTCTATCCAACTCCCAGACACGCATCCCGAAGGCGTCCAAATAAGGAAGGATAAAGAAAGGGCCTTTCAATGCAGGATCCTGTTTTTTCTTTTTTTGCGCATGGGCAGGCACAAGCAGCACACACATCAGCAAAACCAGCGAATACTTTACGAGTCTCATAAGCGTTTCATTTTTAATGGTTAATGATCGATTTTTGATTTTCCGCCTGCAAATATATATAAATTATCCGCACGGTCGCCATCCCTCACCGTTTATTCCTGCAAACCACCGGCCGGCGGCTCGTTCCTCCCGAACGCCCATATCGAACCCGGCGGGCATCCGGAACGAAAACTTCCGTAAATCCCGCCCGTGTTGCCCCGTCCGTAGGGCACTTGCATCCTGCGCGACAGACACTTGTGTTTGAGACGACAAAGACTTGTGTTTGAGACGACAGACACAAGCCTCTGTCGCCACCGCCCGCGAAGCGTGCCGCAACGCCCCCGGCTTCCCCTTTCATGAAGGATTCAGGGGCTGTTTCTCAAAAAAAGGCTTGCTTTATTGCCCCAAATTAGTTTCCTTTGCGCTTCGGAACGGCACAGACGTCAAGAAACCGCATCCCGGAACGTTTCGGTTTCCTTCCGCAGACAACCTCCGGGCGTGGCGCAAACAGGGGGATTGACCGACAAACAGACATGAAAGACGCACGACGGCTTCCCGCGCCTTTCTTCCCGGATTGCCGAACCGGAAGGAAGCCGAATAACCCTCAATACAAGAAAATGGAAAAGACAAAACTGCAAAAAGCGCTTGGCGAAGGATTCATCTTCTATGCCTTCTCCACGCTCACCCTAAGCATCCAGTTCCTGCTCTACCTGCTCAACAGCCCCCGCCTCTCCATGATGGATGCCGGAGGATGGCTGTTCTACGTGACGGCCGCCTGCTCGCACGCCGCCCTGTGGATGCTCATCCCCTATGCAGTGTCGGCGGTTGCGGCCGTCGCGTCGCGCGGAGGCAAAGCCGCCGCCATCACGCACGTCATCCTCGCAACGCTGCTCAACATAGCGGCCTACATAGACGGCAGCGTTTACAGCCTCTACAAGTTCCACATCAACGGATTCGTCCTCAGCCTCTTCTTCGGCGAAGGAAACAGCGAGATTTTCACATTCGGCCCCGTGCTCTACCTGAAAATGGCAGGAGTGGTGCTGGCAGCGCTTGCCGCCAACACCCTGCTGAGAACCCTCGCCGGGCGATGCCATGCCCGCTTCCACCGCTGCGGCTTGCGACCCGTCGTCGCCACACTGCTGCTCTTCACCCTCTTCTCACACCTGTATCACGCCTACTCGGCCGTGGTGCAGAAAACCTCGGTGATGCGCAGCGCCTCCTGCCTGCCCTACTACTTCCCGCTCACGGCCACCTCACTGATGATAGAGGCAGGAGTGGTCCCGGCCGACAAGACGGCAAGGGCAAACCTCGGAAACAGGGGCAAATCCACCGACATCGCCTACCCGATACACCCCCTGACGCATCACGGCCGGGCCACGGGCAAGAATATCGTGCTCATCGTCATAGATTCATGGAACAGCCGCTCTTTCAACAGCGAGGTGATGCCCTGCCTCAGCCGCTTTGCGGAGAGATGCAGCAAGTTCGAGTCTCACCTGAGCAGCAGCAACGGCACGCGCGGCAGCATCTTCGGACTGTTCTACAGCCTCCCTTCCGTCTACTGGACCGACTTCGAGACATCGGGCCTGCAACCCCTGCTCATAGAAGAGCTGCTGGCGCAAGGCTACCGGATAGGCATCCACCCCAGCGCCAACATCATCAACCCGCCGTTTGCCAAGGTGCTCTTCTCGAAAGTGCCCCACCTGCGCACACACACCGAAGGAGAGACCGTGTACGACCGCGACTGCCGCATCACGGCAGACTGCCTGCAAGCCCTCGACACGGCGGACAACGACGCAAAGCCCTTCTTCTCCTTTCTTTTCTATGATTTGGCCCACGGATTCGAACTGCCCAAGGAAAAACTCCATCGCTTCCGCCCCTCTTGGGAGTTTGCCGACTACATGAAACTGAACAACGACACCGACCCCACACCCTTTCTCAACCTCTACAACAACTGTCTGGCGCAGGTCGACTCTTTGGCGGGGCGCATACTGCAAAAGCTCGAAGAAAGACAACTGCTCGACAACACCCTCGTCATCGTCACCGGAGACCACGGACAAGAATTCAACGAAAATCACAAGAATTATTGGGGACATGGCAGCAACTACTCGCCGGCACAGGTGCGCGTGCCCTTCCTGCTATACACCCCCGGAAAAGAACCGGGCATCTACCGCCACCGCACCACACACTACGACCTCGTCCCCACCCTGATGGCCGAAGTGCTGGGCGTAAGCAACCCGCCTTCGGACTACGGCATGGGGCACCTGCTGACCGACACATGCGCACGAGAGTGGCACGTCGTAGGCAGCCACCTGAACTACGCCTTCATCGTGGAAAACAACACCATTCTGGAAAAACTTCCCTCAGGATACATAGAGATTTGCGACAGCGCAATGAACCCGTTGGACAATTATAAGATAGACCCCCGCAAGCTCGACGAGTCCATCCGCTCCCTCAACCGGTTCTACAAGTAAACCGGAACATCGCCCTGCAACAGCCGCTCTATCACCCTCGGATAGTGCTCGTACTCCAGTTGATGGACGCGTTGCGCCAGACTTCCGGGCGTGTCGTCGGGCAACACGGGGCACTTCAGTTGGCAAATCACGGCACCCTCGTCGTAACGCTCGTTGGTATAGTGAATCGTGATGCCGCTCTCCCGCTCACCGGCTGCAATCACCGCCTCGTGCACGCGGTCGCCATACATGCCCTTCCCTCCGAACTTGGGCAGCAGCGACGGATGTATATTTATCATTCTGTCAGGATAAGCATGCAAAACATTGTCGGGCACACGCGCCAAGAAGCCCGCCAGCACCACAAAGCCTATATCATACCGGCGAAGCATCTCCAAAACAGCCTCTCCGCTCTCCCACTCGCTCTTCGAGAGAGAGGCGCAAGGCACTCCCAAACCCTTTGCACGCTCCAAAACAAAGGCATTCTGCCTGTTTGTCAAGACCAAAGCCACACGTGCCGAACCCTTTCCGAGGAAATAACGGATGATATTCTCGGCATTCGTTCCGCTTCCCGATGCCAAAACCGCGATATTATTCTTCATATTATTCTCATTCTCGCTGCACAAAAGCGTGAAAAATGTGCAAAATTTTGCATTTAATTCATCAAATATTTGCGAGGAAAGATAAATATTCATTCCTTTGCACCGCAAAATTAAAGAAACAAAACCAATTATTAATTAAAAATTTAAAGTTATGTCTGAAATTGCATCAAGAGTGAAAGCGATTATCGTCGACAAATTGGGCGTAGAAGAATCAGAAGTTACTAACGAAGCTAGCTTCACCAACGATTTAGGAGCTGATTCTCTTGACACTGTGGAACTGATTATGGAATTCGAAAAAGAATTCGGCATCTCCATTCCCGATGACCAAGCCGAAAAGATTGGTACCGTGGGTGACGCCGTGGCTTACATCGAAGAACACTCCAAGTAACTTTATCCATCGGTTTATAACATGGAATTAAAACGAGCTGTAGTAACAGGTCTCGGCGCCGTCACCCCCATTGGCAACAGCGTTCCCGAATTTTGGGAAAATCTGGTGAACGGGGTCAGCGGAGCGGGACCTATTACTTATTTCGACACGTCTCTTTTCAAGACCCGGTTTGCATGCGAAGTGAAAGGCTTCGACGCAACCAAATACATAGACCGCAAAGAGGCCCGCAAGATGGACTTGTACACGCAATACGCCATCGCCGTGGCCAAAGAAGCGGTAAATGACTCCGGTCTTGATGTCGAAAATGAGGATTTAAACAGAATCGGCGTCATCTTCGGAGCCGGCATCGGCGGTATCCGTACATTCGAAGAAGAGGCGGGCAATTATGCCCTGACCGGCAAGGAAAACGGCCCGAAGTTCAATCCGTTCTTCATCCCCAAGATGATTTCGGACATCGCTGCCGGACATATTTCCATCATGTACGGCTTCCACGGCCCCAACTATGCCACTTGCTCTGCATGCGCCACTTCCACCAACGCCATAGCCGATGCATTCAACCTTATCCGTCTGGGTAAGGCCAATGCCATCGTAACCGGAGGTTCCGAAGCAGCCATCTTCGCCTGCGGCGTAGGCGGTTTCAATGCCATGCACGCATTGTCCACCCGCAACGAAGAGCCCGAAAAGGCATCACGCCCGTTCAGCGCAAGTCGCGACGGATTCGTCATGGGCGAAGGCGGCGGTTGCCTCGTTCTTGAAGAACTGGAGCACGCCAAAGCCCGCGGAGCGAAAATCTATGCGGAAGTGGCCGGCGTAGGCATGTCTGCCGATGCCCATCACCTGACAGCCTCCCATCCCGAAGGGCTGGGAGCCAGATTAGTGATGCAGAATGCACTGGAAGACGCAGAGATGAAACCCGAAGAAGTAGATTACATCAATGTTCACGGTACATCTACTCCCGTAGGTGATGTTTCGGAAGCCAAAGCCATCAAAGAGGTATTCGGCCGGCATGCTTACGAGCTGAACATCAGTTCCACAAAGTCCATGACAGGCCACTTGCTGGGCGCCGCCGGTGCGGTAGAAGCCATTGCAAGCATCCTTGCCATCAAGCATGGCATTGTGCCTCCCACCATCAACCACGAAGAGGGTGATAACGACGAAAACATCGACTATGACCTCAACTTCACGTTCAACAAGGCCCAGAAGCGCGAAGTGAACGTGGCCCTTTCCAATACATTCGGATTCGGCGGTCATAACGCGTGTGTCATATTCAAGAAATACGCAGAATAGCATACGGTCGTGTTACGTAACCAAATAGATAAAATAAGGCTCCTGTTCAGCAAGGACAGAGAGTCTTATTTTTGTTTTTACAGAATCCTCGGATTCTTTCCCCGCAACATCAAAGTCTACCGGCAGGCCCTGCTTCACAAGTCCACCTCCCTGCGCTCGGAGAAAGGGCGCCCCATCAACAACGAACGGCTGGAATTCTTGGGCGACGCCATCCTCGACGCCATCGTGGGCGACATCGTCTACAAGCATTTCGAAGGCCGTCGCGAGGGCTTCCTCACCAACACCCGCTCCAAAATCGTGCAGCGCGAAACGCTGAACAAGCTCGCCGTGGAAATCGGTCTGGACAAGCTGGTGAAGTATTCCACCCGCTCCTCCTCGCACAACAGCTATATGTATGGAAACGCCTTCGAGGCGTTCATCGGCGCCATCTATCTGGATCAGGGCTACGACCGTTGCAGGCAGTTCATGGAGCAGAAGATTTTCAAGAACCACATCGACCTCGACAAGATGTCGCGCAAGGAGATGAACTTCAAGTCGAGGCTCATCGAATGGAGCCAGAAGAACAAGATGGAGGTATCTTTCGAGCTTATCGAACAGTTGCTCGACAAGGACTACAACCCGATGTTCCACACCGAAGTGCGCATCGAAGGCCTGTCGGCCGGCACCGGCACGGGATACTCCAAGAAAGAGTCGCAGCAGAACGCAGCGCAAATGGCACTGAAGAAAATCAAGAACGACGACGCTTTTCTGGAGGAAATCCTCGCAGCCAAAGAGCAGAACAGCCCGACGGAAGAAACAGAAGAAAAGATGCCGTAAAAAGCCTGTAAAAAATTTGCCATTCTCCTGTTTTATAGGTATACTTGCAGAAATATAAGAAAAAGGGTTCGATGCCATTAAAATGTATTGCCTCTCTCAATCCTCTGCCGGATTTCCTTTTTCCACCTCCCCATGATGTGGCCGGCAGGATGTCTGTCCCGTAAATACGGGAAATACATCGAATCGCCCTCCTGAAAAAGCCCGGCTAAAGCAAAACCTCAACATCAGTACAGAGTCAGTTCAGATTTTATTCATATCACTAATCGTTATTCAAATATGAAAAGGATTATTCTATCAATCACATGTCTGCTTATAGGCATCGCAGCAGTTTCGGCGCAAAACTTCTCCGAAGGCAGATTCTCGATGAGCCTACATTTGGGAGAGAGCGTACTCTTCGGGCATTCCAACCTTTCTGCCCACGGCATCCACTTCCGCAAGGGACATAAACACGGTTTCAGCGCCGACCTCCGGGCTTTCTATGATGTCAAGGATTTCGGACTGATAGGATTGAAACTAAACGGTTTCTTATCCGCAGCAAATCATGAGCAAGGCGGAACATCCATAGCCGAAGACCTGACCATCTTCTACATTGCTCCTCAGATAGGAGACCGATGCAGATTAACGAAAAAGATGCATCTGGAATATGCCTTGGGAGCAGGATACATGCACTATCAAAGCAAAAGTTTTATCGGAGACAATGAAAATGAATTCCTAGGCAACAAGGGCTTCTTAGGGGCAAATGCCGACCTTTCTTTCTCTTACAACATCAACAAGCATTTCAGCATAGGAGCAGGCGTTTCTCTCATAGGGGGATCCACTTCTTCGCTGAAAGCGGAATATAACAACGAGACAAAAAACCATACATTGGACAAACAAGACAAAATCAAGATGGCCAGAGCCGACTTCGCACTCTCCATCAAAAGAGTATTTTAAACACCGGAGCCACACCGGAGACTTACTTTGAGGCTCTTCTCCTTCAAGCGCGCATCTCACGGAATCCGTCCTTAACGGAAACGCACACCGATCCGTGAGATTCGCGCTTCCCGCATCATGCCATAACGCGGACAGCCATTATCCCCGCTCTGCCTTCTTGCCTCAGGCGTCATCCGAAGCAAATCCCCATTTTGCGCCCCTGAACCACCAAGTCACACTCTTCGGTCACCAGCTTCAGCTTGCCTGCAACCTCTTCGAGCGGCACGGAGTCAATGTCATTCCCCTTTAAAGTAATCATGCGGCCGAACTGTCCGTTGGCAATCAGCTCCGTGGCATGCCCGCCCATACGTGTGGACAGGTTGCGGTCGAACGGTGTGGGCGAGCCTCCGCGCTGAATGTATCCCAACACGGTCTCGCGGGTTTCGATGCCCGTTTCATACTCTATCTCTTGTGCAATATACTCTGCCGCACGCTTCTTGCCATCGGTTTGGATGCCTTCGGCCACCACCACGATGGAGTAGGGCTTCCCTTTCTTCAGCCTGTTCAGTATGGTTTCGCCTATCTTATGGATGTCGTAGGGTATTTCGGGAATCAGAATCACATCGCCCCCGCCTGCCATGCCTGAGTAAAGGGCTATCCATCCGGCCTTGTGCCCCATCACCTCGATTACCATCACGCGCTTGTGCGAGCTGGCCGTGGAGTGCAGGCGGTCGATGGCATCCGTAGCGATGCTGACGGCCGAGTCGAAACCGAAGGAGAAATCGGTTCCCCAGATGTCGTTGTCGATGGTTTTGGGCACGGATACGATGTTCATCCCCATGGCGGCAAACTTGGCGGCTGTTTTCTGCGTGCCGTTTCCGCCGATGCAGACGATGCAGTCCAACCCCAGTTCTCTGGCATTCTGCCCTATCAGTGCAGGCTTGTCGACGTCGGACATCACTCCGCTCCTCTTGAACGGCTTCTCGCGCGAAGTGCCCAGCATCGTGCCGCCCAAGTTGAGCAAGCCCGACAATGAGCTTTCGGTAAAGAGTTCCACGTCTTTCGTCAGCAGGCCCTGAAAACCGCTGTGAATACCTACCACTTCCATTCCATAATGGTTGATGGCCGTTTTGCACACGCCACGTATGGTGGCATTGATACCGGGGCAGTCGCCTCCCGCGGTTAGAATTCCGATTCTCATAATGATGTGTCTGTTTTATCTCCCCGTAAAGATATAAAAAAAAGAGAAAAAGATAGAGAAGATGACAAATTAAGATTACTTTTGCGTTTTGAAACATGATTTCACCAAGAATGATGAATATTACAAAACTTCTGAACAAGGTCTATTTTTCCCCCCGTCTGAAAGAAATAGAAGAATACGGCAACCATGCCGGCGAATTGCAGCAATGCGTGTTGCAGCGCCTCGTGGGCATGGCGGCAGACACCGAATGGGGGAAGAAATACGACTACGCCTCCATCCGCACTTACGAAGACTTCAGGAACCGCCTCCCCATACAGACTTACGAAGACATAAAGCCCTACGTGACCCGCCTGCGCGCCGGCGAGCAGAACCTGCTATGGCCTTCGGAGATACGCTGGTTTGCCAAATCGTCGGGGACAACGAACGACAAGAGCAAGTTCCTGCCCGTCAGCCGGGAGTCGTTGCACGACACGCACTACAAAGGAGGCAAGGATGCCGTCGCCATCTATCTGGGGCAGAATCCCGAAAGCCGCTTCTTCTCAGGCAAGGGACTCATACTGGGAGGCAGCCATGCCCCCAACCTGAATACCAACCACAGCCTTGTGGGCGACCTCTCGGCCATACTGATAGAGAACATCAACCCGTTGGTGAACCTCGTGCGGGTGCCGGGCAAACGGACGGCTCTGATGGAGCATTTCGAACCGAAGATGGAGGCGATTGCCCGCGAAACCATCCGCGCCAACGTGAGCAACCTCTCGGGTGTGCCATCGTGGATGCTGGTGCTCATCAGGCACATACTTGAGAAGACCGGCCGTCAGAGCCTCGAAGAGGTATGGCCCAATCTGGAGGTGTTCTTCCACGGAGGTGTGGCCTTCACGCCCTACCGCGAACAATACAAAGAGGTCATCCGCAGCGGCAAGATGCACTATGTGGAGACTTACAACGCGTCCGAGGGCTACTTCGGCACGCAGAACGACCCGAACGACCCCTCTATGTTGCTGATGGTGGACTACGGCATCTTCTACGAGTTCATCCCGCTGGAGGACGTGGGAAGCGAACATCCGCGCGCCTACTGTCTGGAGGAAGTGGAGACGGACAAAAACTACGCGATGGTTATCTCCACCTCGGCCGGCCTGTGGCGCTACCTGATTGGAGACACGGTGAAATTCACGTCGAAGCATCCCTATAAGTTTGTCATCACCGGGCGCACGAAGCACTTCATCAACGCATTCGGCGAGGAGCTGATTGTGGATAATGCCGAAAGAGGACTTGCCAAAGCATGCGCCGCCACGGGCGCGCTGGTTTCGGACTACTCGGCCGCCCCCGTCTTCATGGACAAAAACGCCAAATGCCGGCACCAGTGGCTGGTAGAGTTCGCGCAGATGCCCGACAGCATGGAGGCGTTCGCACGCATACTGGACGAGACGCTCAAGGAGGTCAACTCCGACTACGAGGCCAAGCGGCAGAACGACTTGGCGCTGCAACCGCCGGAGGTAATCGTTGCCCGCAAAAACCTGTTTCACAACTGGCTGGACAGCAAGGGCAAGCTGGGCGGACAGCACAAAGTGCCCCGCCTGAGCAACACGAGAGAGTATATGGAGGAGATGCTGAAACTGAACGACTGAAACAACAGGGCGAACACACCCGACCCCGACTTGCCGCATGATGAGAAAAACACTGACTTGCATCATATTGCTCTTTACAGCCGGGATACTTCCCGCGCAAGAATCACCGACGGCTGCCGGCGAATACATCCGGCTGTACCAGAAATACGTCAGCCCGCAGAAGAACGGCCATTGCGCCATGTATCCCTCCTGCTCGGCATTCGGGCACATGGTCTTCAAGGAAAGGCCGTTTTTCGAGGCCGTCATGTTAGTGACGGACAGGATGATGAGGTGCAGCCACGACGCACAACATTATGAAACCGCCTCTCCGCACGGATACAGAAGCCTCGTGGACTATCCGTATTACCATAAGCCCCACCGGACAGACTACCCCCTTCCGGGCACCGACATGCTGAAACGCCCGGCAGGAAGAGGAGACGCGCGGCTATTCATCAACCACCTTATCAACAGAAAAGAGTATCACGCCGCCCTGCTCGAAATCGAAAGAGTCATCTTTTCCGACCCGCATCCGTGCGACACGCTCTATGCGCAGAAGCTGCTGTGCCACCGGGCCACGCAGAGCATGGAAAAGGGAATATTCGAATACGAGACGGAATTTCCCGAACATGCAAGGCAATCGGGCTACGTGGGCATGCAGGCGGCCATGCTGTACTATATCATCGACAACCATCCCTCCGCCGCCTCCATCCTCGACCGCATCACGGAAAAAGGAGACAGCGGCGCGGAAACCGTCGGCAAGGCATATACACTGAAAGGAATCATGGAGGCTGCCTCAAGCCGGTTTGCCGAAGCGCGACAGGACTTTGCAAAGGCCTCATCTCCGCTACTGCCGCAAAACCTTGACATCCTGAAACAGATGGAAAGGCAGAAGAAGAAAAGCCCCCTGCTGGCACGGCTTCTATCCATCGTTCCCGGAGGAGGCTACCTGTATACCGGACACAAGGGAAGCGCACTGACCGCCCTCGTCATCAACTCCCTGTTGGGGTATGCCGCTTACACCAGCATCAGACAGAAGAATTACGGCGTGGCCGGATTATGCGGCTTTCTGTCGTTGTCGTTCTATATCGGCAACATCAACGGTGCGGGCCGCAGCGCCCTGCGATACAACCGGAAGAAGCACGACGCCTCCGTCAGGCAGCTTGAGAGTTTAAACAATATATTCATCAATTAAAAAGACTTCGTTTCATTATGTTTATCAAATTCATGAAATCGGTATTCTTCAAACCGGCAACTTTGCTGATGGCCATCGCCATGCTGACAATGTCATTCACCCTGCCCAACGGCACAGTAGTGCTGAGAGCGGGAACAATCATCCCCATGGAACTCATGAACACGATTACGAGTTCCAATGCGCGTAACGGGCAAATCGTAGACTTCAGAGTGCTGGCCGACGTCGAGGTGGACGGAAAGACCGTGATTCCGGCAGGAGCCATCGCGCAGGGACAGATTGTAAGAGCCAAGAAGAACGGCATGCTGGGCATGCAAGGCGAACTGGAGATTGCCGTGAGAAATGTAAAGGCCGTTGACGGGACCAACGTCTACCTGACTGCCGCCAGCCTGAACGACGAAGGCAACAACCAGACGGCGCTGTCCATCGTACTGACCTTCTGCTGCCTTTTCGGATTTCTGATAAAGGGCGGAAAGGCAGAGCTTGCCGCCGGCACACAAATCAACGCCATAGTCGGCTCCAACACGGAAATCGACGTATAGACACCCTTTACGGAGGAAGGGGGAGAGAAAAGGCGCCACCGATCACGTGAAGAAGCGCATCGCCCCCACAAGCGGACAGAGCCGTATCGGCAGGCCGACACGACGCGGCACCGGTGCGACTCTGTCCTTTTTTGTTTTTTCAGGGCAGTTCATGAACAAGACGCTTTTTTTACTATTTTTGTCTGCGATTACCTGCCTTGCAGAATAAACCTTTCAACGCCATAATGGACAGAGCATGTTTCGAACGCATATACGCCGATTACCATAAAGTGCTGCGCTTCTTTGCCATGCGCATCGTCGGAGACATGTCGCACGCCGAGGACATCGTTCAGGAGGTGTTTACCCATTGCTGGGAGAACCGGGAGCGGATAGACGCGTCCGCATCCGTCAAGTCCTACCTGTATACGCTGACCTATCGCCGCTCGCTCGACCTGCTGAAGTCTTCCGGATATGCCAAAAAAGACTTTTCCGATGATGTTTCCTACTTGGACAACCTGCTTTTCACCTCTTTCACCGCAGACGAGCAGCTGAACACGGACGAAATAAGAAAGGAAATCAAACGGTGCGTGGCCCTCTTGCCCAACAAGTGCAGGGAGGTGTTCGTGATGAGCCGACATCACGGCCTCAAGAACCGCGAGATAGCCGAGAAGCTCGACATCACGGTGAAAGCGGTGGAGAAACACATTTCGAAAGCCCTCAAAGACATTCGCGCCCATCTTTTGCAAAACGGATACATGCCCGTGGCGGCTTTCGTGCTTTCGCTCTCTTCCATTTTTACCCCCCCCCCGTTTAATTATATTTAACATTTTGATTTCAAGAAACGACCGTCCCACGCGCCGTCTTGCAGGTTTCCTCTTCCGCTCCGGAGGCGGCTCAGGCCATGCCGGCATCCTTCCCAAGAATTGTTTCTGAGGCAGTCCTCCCGTTTTTCCCCGCTTGCGGGGAAAGCGTTCCCGGCTTGCAGGGACTTTTTTCCCGGCAAGCGGGCACTTTCTTCCCGACTTGCCGGGAAGAAAACGGCCTCAGTGCAAGCGCCCCGAAAATAATTCGCCATTCGAGGTAGGGTGTTTCCTCTCCGAATCGTGATAGATAAAGTCAGTAAAAAAAACAGGTATCATGCAGAAAAACACAGCAGACTGCGACACGCTCATCGTCGGTTATCTGGAAGGCAACATCGGGGCGGAAGAAAAACAGAGGCTGATGCAATGGGTAAAGGCATCGAAAGAGAACGAAGAGCACTTTGTGCAGATGGCGAAAGTGTGGGAAGAATCGACCATCGAACTTCAAGACAAAGACGAAGCCCGGAAAGCGGCCAACCTGTTCGTTGCACGAATGCAGGCAAAGAGACGCCGCAAGCTGTATCGGTGGGTGGCAAGTTCGGCAGCGGCAGTGCTTCTTCTGCTGCTGGGGTTGCAGATGTGGGACGCCGGACTCCCGTTCGGCGAGCGGATGCTGACCGTTGCCACTTGCGACAGCAAGAAAGAGGTCATCCTCCCGGACAGCTCCATCGTCTGGCTCAATGCCCGAAGCGAGCTGACGTATCCGAAGAAGTTCGGCCGCAAGCGCCGCAACGTGGCTTTAAAGGGCGAAGCTTTCTTCGACGTGAGGAAAGACAAGAAAAGGCCCTTCTCGGTGAACACGCCGACGATGACCGTAAGAGTGTCCGGAACCACTTTCGTAGTCACCGACAGGAAAGAACTGCCGCATGCCGAGACCGTATTGGAGACGGGCAAGATTGACGTGACGGTGAAAGAGACCGGCCGGAAACTGGAAATGCAGCCCGACCGCCGGCTTATCTACAATAAAAAAGATAAATCCACGGAGATGAGAGCGGTGAACGCCTCGGCCTACACCAATTGGCGGAAAGAACATCTGCTGTTCGAAAATACGCCGCTCAGAGACGTGTTTATCCAGTTGGGCAAGTGGTACAACATAAGCATCTCGTGCAACACGTGCAGCCCGCAACTGCTGGACACCCCGGTATCCTTCACGCTCGACAATGAAACCGTGGACGACATCCTGAGCATCTTGCAGAGCATCACGCCCCTGACATGGAGAAGAACCGAAACCAACGAGATAACAATCGAATGACAAACCCCTTAAATCCCGAATGCCTATGAAAACATAAATCGACGAAAAAACCAAAAAATTAAGGAGCGGATATCTTCACCTATCCGCCCCTCGCTCTATCTAACTATTTCTTCCACTCTTGCCCAAAACCGAGAGAGCGCAAGAGAAGGAAGCTAATTACTCAACAAAAATAAACAAATAGTATGAATTACACAGGAAAACAGAACGACTTTTCATTCTGTTGCAGAAAAATAACGTTTTGCACACGATTGTGCGTCCTGATTATAGGCCTGCTCGCCTCCGCCTCCGGCATGAAGGCCGCGACCCAAGACAACCGGATAACCTTAAAGCTGGATAACGCAACGGTAGTAGAAGCCGTAAGAGCAGTCGAAAAACAATCCGCCTACAAATTTGTGTACAACAATGCCGATGTAGACGTTTCGCGCAAAATCAGCGTAAACATAGAGAACGCAACCGTGGAAACGGCGGCCAAAACCATTTTTGCGGGCTACAACGTAACCATAAAAGGAAAAAACGTAATCATTACCTCTCCGAAGAAAGCTGGAACAAATGCCAAGCAACAATCTTCGCACCGCAGCAAGGTGATAGGCGCAGTGGTGGATGCCGTGACGGGCGACCCGCTGACGGGCGCCTCCGTGCTCGTGAAGAACGCCACTCCCCCCTACGGCGTCACGGCCGATGCGGACGGAAAATTCGAGCTTTCGGTGTCGCCCGACGATGTGCTGATGGTCAGCTTCATCGGCTACCTGTCCCAAGAAGTAAAAATAGGCAACCGAAAGATACTCAGCATCTCCCTGTCGGAAGACGCGACCGCGCTGGGCGAGGTGGTGGTGACGGCCTTCAACATGGGTCAGAAAAAAGCCACCATGACGGGTTCGATACAGACACTGCGCCCCAGCGACTTGAAAGTGCCGGCAACGAACCTCTCCACCGCCTTTGCCGGACGCCTTTCGGGAGTCATAGCCTATCAGCGGAGCGGCGAACCGGGAAGCAACGGAGCCGATTTCTTTGTGCGCGGCGTCTCCACCATGAGCGGCGCCACCAATCCGCTCATCATCCTCGACGGTGTGGAGGTGAGCAAGGCCGACCTCGACGCGCTGGATCCGGAAGTCATCGAAGGCTTTTCGGTACTGAAAGACGCCACCGCCTCGGCCATGTATGGTACGCGCGGTGCCAACGGAGTGCTCATCATCAAGACCAAAAGCGGCGCCAACCTCGACAAACCGGTGATAAGCGTGCGTGTGGAAGGCTATGTGAACAAGCCCATCAACGTGCCGCAAGTGGTAAGCCCCGTCACGTTCATGCGCATGTTCAACGAAGCGGTCACCAACCAAGGAACCGACGCCCTGCTCTATTCCGAGGACAAAATAAACGGAACGCTGAAAGGCCTCGACCCCTATCTTTATCCCAACGTAGACTGGTACGAGGAGCTGTTCAACCGCTCCACGTTCAACCAGAAGGCCAACTTCAACGTCCGCGGAGGTACGAACAAAATCACCTACTTCATGAACGTCAACGCCGTGCACGAAACCGGTATGCTGAAAGGACGCAGCAAAGACTTCTTCTCGTTCGACAACAACATCAACTACATGAAGTACGCCTTCCAGAACAACATCGACTTCAACCTCTCCAAGACCGCCAAAATCGGGCTTAACCTCAATGTGCAGCTCAACAACCTGCACGGCCCCATCACGGCCAACGACGGCGGCGGTGGAGTGGGCAATATCTTCAACGCCATCATGCAGAACAACGCCGTAGATTTCCCCATCCTCTATCCGCAAGGCGGCGACCCGTGGTATCACTGGGGAGGCACACGGATAGGCTCCACCCCGATAGAAAACCCCATGGTGGTGGCCACTGCGGGCTATAAGGACATGTTCGAGAGCACCGTCGTTTCCATCCTCAACTACGAACAGAAGCTCGACTTCATCACCAAGGGGCTGGGATTCAAAGCCCTCTTCTCGTTCAAGAACTGGAACCGGACAACGAATTTCCGTTTTCAGGGCGGCAACAGATACGTTCTTGAAGGAACGGAGACCGATGCCGAAGGAAACACAGTATATATACAGACCCCCTTGGATGGAAACCCCTCCAAACCGAGCCTGAGCGCCGGTTCGGGCGTGGCCGGAGACCGTAGCTACTATTTCCAAAGCTACTTCGACTACAACCGCTCGTTCGGCAATCACAACGTGTCGGCCATGCTGCTCTACAACATGAGCGAGTACAACAACAACGTGATAGGCAACAACAACCTGATAGGCTCGCTCCCCAAACGCAAGCTCGGCTTTGCGGGACGCATCACTTACGATTATGCCAACAGATACCTGTTCGAGGTAAATGCCGGATACAACGGTTCGGAAAACTTCGCAAAGGGACACCGCTTCGGATTCTTCCCTTCCGTGTCGGCGGGATGGAACGTCAGTGAAGAGAAATTCTGGACTCCGCTCAAATCCATCGTGTCCAATTTCAAGATCCGCGCTTCCTACGGACTGGTAGGAAACGACCAGATCGGCGGCGAGCGCTTCATCTACATGGGCATCGTTTCATTGAACAATACACCGGGCTACATCACCGGCTACGACGACGCCCGGACGGGCGAACGCAAAGGCCCCACCTACTCGCGCCTGCAAAACGATAACATCACTTGGGAGATAGGACGGAAATACAACGTCGGGGTGGACTTGCAGTTCTTCAACTCGCTGAACCTCACCATCGACGCCTTCAAGGAAATACGCAGCGACATCTTCCAGCAAAAGCAATCCATCCCGAACTCGTTCGGCACGGCCGACACGAAAATCTTCGGAAACTACGCCAAAGTGAAAAACTGGGGCATAGACGCTTCCGTAGACTATGGGAAGCAAGTCACCAAGGACTTCTCCTTACAGTTCAGAGGCACGTTTACCTTTGCCCGCAACCGGGTGCTCGAATACGACGAGGCTCCCGGCCTGCGTCCCGCCCTGCGCCAAGTGGGACGCCGGCTGAACACCTACATGGGATACGTGGCCGACGGACTTTACATCGACGAAGCGGATATAGCCAACAACCCCACTTCCACGCTGGGCAACATCACCATTGCTCCGGGCGATATAAAGTATGTGGACCAGCCCGATGCCGACGGCAAGTATGACGGAAAGATAACGTCCGATGACAGGATTGAAATAGGACATCCCCATGTTCCGGAAATCGTATATGGTTTCGGCCCGTCCATGAAGTATAAAAACATAGACCTGTCGTTCTTCTTCCAAGGCCAGGCCAACGTGTCGCTTATGATGAGCGGTTTCCACCCCTTCGGCACACAGGAAAGGCGCAACGTGCTGCAATGGATAGCCGACGACTACTGGAGCAAGGACAACCAGAACAACCGTGCCCGCTATCCGCGCCTGACGCACCATTACAACGATAACAACCGGCAAGGATCCACGCATTGGCTGCGCAACGCCGCATTCCTGAAGCTGAAAAACCTCGAAGTGGGTTATACTTATAAGGGCATGCGCGTTTATGCAAGCGTAACCAATCTGTTCACGCTCTCCGGCTTCAAGCTCTGGGACCCTGAACTGGGAGGAGGAAGCGGAATGAAGTATCCGTTGCAACGCACGTTCAACGTAGGTGTGCAAGTCCGCTTCAATGATAAATAAGTTTTGCATCCTTAAATATAGACATAATATGAAATTATTATCCAAAATATTTGCCCTGACACTGGCCATGATATGCAGTGTATCCTGCGATTTTCTGGACGTAGTGCCCGATGAGCGGACTACGGACACCGACACGTACACAGGGCGCAACAACGGTATCGACTACCTGTATTCCTGCTATGCCTACCTGCCCAATCCGGCCAACACACCCGGAGGGCTCGACCTGCTCACGGGCGACGAGGTGATAACCGCTTTCGAGCACGAAACGTTCGCCTCCTTCCCCAAAGGGAATTACTCGGCCTCCTCGCCGGTTATTTCATACTGGAACACTTTCTTTCAAGGAATACGCCAGTGCTACATGTTCATGGAAAGGATAGACAAGTTTCCCGACACCACGGATGCCGAGAAGAACGATTATCGGGCACAGGCCAAATTCCTCGTCGCCTACTATCACTTCCTGCTTTCGCGCGCCTACGGCCCCATTCTGCTGATTAAGGAAACGCCGTCGACAGATATTCTTGCCTCCGAATATCCCACCCGTGTGCCTTACGACGAGTGTGTGGACTGGATTTGCGACCTGCTTGACGAAGCCGCCAAAGACCTGCCTGCCAAGCGGGACATAAAGAGCCAGTACGGATTGGCCACCAGCATCATGGCCAAATCGGTAAAGGCCAAAATGCTGCTCTATGCCGCTTCGCCCCTGTTCAACGGAGGCATTGCCGATTTCAAGGATAAAGAAGGTGTGGCGTTGATGCCCGCCACATACGATGCCCGGAAGTGGACGAAAGCAAGCGAGGCTCTGATGGAAGCCATCAAACTGGCCGAGAGCAACGGACATACCCTCTACGTCAACGACGCCTATCGGGGCGAAGACGGTTCGGCAAACAAGTTTCCGGAAAAAGGCATCGTACGCCGCATGCGTACCCTGACCCTCGACTGGAAAGGCTCGGCCAATCCCGAAGTGCTGTTTGCCGACACGCGGGGAGAAGGTTACTATGACATACAACTGAAATGTTCGCCTAAAACATCCGTAGACCAAGGCGCCAACGGCGTGTCGCTCACTTGGACCATGTTGAACCGTTTCTATACGAAGAACGGACTGCCGTGGGATGAAGACCCTGAATTCAAGTCGGACAACAAGCTGGCGGTTGTCAGCATAGACGCCGGCCATGCCGCCTACGGCAAGGAGGGAGAGAAGACCATCGCCTTCAACCTCAACCGCGAACCTCGCTTTTATGCTTGGGTGGGCTTCCAAGGCGGATACTATGAAGTGCTGAACGGCGACGACAACGCATACCCCATTCCCCAATACATGAGCGAACGGGGACGCGTGCTCCTGAGCTTCCTGAAGGATGGCAATCAGGGACGCAAGAACCGCACCAACAACTATTCGCCCGGCGGATACCTCAATAAAAAAGGTACGGATCCCAACATGGTTATGGGAAAAGGAGGCCCCAACCGCACAGTATATCCGTGGCCTGTCATCCGTTTGGCCGACCTCTATCTGGGCTATGCCGAGACATGCGTGGAGACGGGCGAACTGGATGCCGCCAAGACTTACCTGAACAAGGTGCGCACGCGTGCGGGTATTCCCACCGTAGAGAAATCGTGGGCGGGCGTGGCCGAACTCAATAAGGACAAACTGCGCCAAATCGTGCGTCAGGAACGCCAGATAGAACTTTATCTCGAAAACCAGAATTTCTGGGACATGCGCCGCTGGATGACTGCCCAAGAAACCTTCAGCAAGAAAGCTCAGGGACTCAACATCGAGGGAAACACCATCGACGACTTCGCACAACTCAGGGAAATCTCTTTCGAGCGCAAATTCGAGGCGCCGAAGAACTATCTGTTGCCCATACCGAGCGCTGACATCAACAGAAATCCTAAACTTGTGAACAATCCCGGTTATTAACGCTTAAATCCATTTTATACAAGATATGAAACCTTTATTTTTGTATGCCTTTGCAGGAGCCGTCGCGCTGCTTGCACTTACGGGTTGCCAGAAAGAAGACATGGGCCCGCAGCCCGTGGCAATCGAAGCCTCTTCACTCACTGCCGAGCCGCAGGAAGGAGCCGTAAAAATAAGCTGGAAGATTCCGGAAGCGGCCAACTACGAATACATCCGGGTCACTTATACGCATCCCGGCACGGGCAAGGAGCACATTCGTCTGGCCAGCGTATATGCCGACCACATCGTCATCGACGGTTTGCTGAAGCGCTACGGGGCCATCGAGTTCAAGCTGATGCCCGTAACCGCCAAGGGACGCGAAGGAGAGGTGCGCACCATAACAGCCGAGTCGCTTGCGCTGCCCAAGAAGATCAAAGTGATTTCCGACTCTAAGGAGCAGATGAAGATAACGGCCGACCAAGTCTGGGCCAGCAACCCGGAACCTCTCTACGGCGAAGGGAAACTCGAAAGCCTCGTAGACAACAAGTACGACACCTACCTGCACATGAGCTGGAGCAGTCCCAAGCCTTTTCCGCACTACATTGTGATGAAGGCTCCCGAAGCAGTCGGAGCGTTGGGCTTCTTCCTCAAGAACCGCACGCATGCCAATAATAACAACCGCCCCAAGAATATGAATCTTTGGGTGAGCGACAGCTTCGACGGAGCAACCTTCGACCCCGCCCGGTTCTCGGCGCACAAGGTCGCCGAGTTCAGAGGCATGCCCGAAGGGAGCGGCAGCGAGGTGGATTCTCCGGGCTACGTTCTGCCTTCTGCAATGCAGTATGTATGGTTTGAGGTGCTCGAACCTCACGGCGGCGAGCAGTATTTCTCTTTGGCCGAAATCAAGCTGTACAAATATAAGCTCGAAATGTTCGACCCCGAAACGGGAGAAACAACCGTACTGTAACGGCCGTTCAGAAGTAAATGCACGATTCGATACAGGCTTTCGCGCCAACCGCCCGAAACCCGTTCGACAGACACAAGCCCTTGTCGCGACAGACACAAGTGTTTGACACGTCAGACACAAGTGTTTGTCGTGACAGGAGCAAGTGTTCAAGCCGTCAGACACAAGTCTTTGTCGCGACAGGAGCAAGTGTCTGAAAACCGTTGCGGATTTCAACCGTAAGACACAAGAAGTCGGCGAGATTGCCATTTTTTAGTACAAATCCATAAAAAACATCTACCATGAGATTTTGTTTGATTCTTTTTTCAACCATATCCGCATTCCTGACACTTGCGTGCAGCGACAGTCAGGAAGACAAAACTCCGTATCTTGCCATCGAACAGAAAACGGTGAACTTTACCGAGACGGCCTCTTCATCAGACATTCAGATAAAGACGAACGACAGCCATTGGACGACAACCGTTCAAGGCGATGCCGGAACATGGCTCAAGACGCAGTGCCGCGGCTCCATCCTGCAAATCAGCGTATCGGCCAACGAGGAGATGGAGAAACGGCACGGAGAAATCAAAGTGACTGCCGGCAAGCTTTCCGAAATCATCGTCGTGGAACAACTGGGCATGGCTCCCGCCCTGCTGCTTTCTCCCGATATGTTCACCGTCGCTGCCGGCGGCGGAGAGGTCAGTCTGGAAGTGACGGCCAATGTGGAGTACGACATCAGCATTCCGGCGGATGCGACGTGGATTAAGCCTGTGGCCGATACACGTGCCGCGGGAATGGTGAAGAAGACGCATCGCTTCAGTGTGTCGTTCAATGCCGGAGAAGCGGAGCGCGCCACCGGGCTGGTTGTGAAGCAGAAGGACGGAACGCTGGAAAAGCGAGTCGCGGTGAGGCAGAAGGCGCAATCGGGTTATACGGGCGAGAGCAACGGCGACATCAAGGACGACGTGAAGGTACCCGTGAGCCGTGCTACGGCAAGTTCGTTCCAGCAGGGCGATGGGATAGAGAAATCCTTCGACGGCGATTATAATAGTATCTACCATTCGTCGTGGAACAATCAGGGAGACCATTATTTCCCCATCACGCTGGAGTATTTCTTCGAGAATCAGGAAAGCATCGACTACCTGATTTACTATCCTCGCACCGAGGGCTACAACGGTCATTTCAAGGAAGTGGAGATTTGGGCGTCCACGCAGGCCGCTCCCAACTATGCGAAGGTGAAAGAGTATGACTTCAAAGGCTCTTCGCTGGCGGCAAAGGTAATGCTGGACAAGCCTCTGATAAAACCCTTGTCCGTGAAGTTTGTGGTGAAGTCGGGTCACGGCGACGGGCAAGGCTTTGCCTCTTGCGCCGAGATGGAGTTTTATCGCCGCAATCCCGACAACTTCGACCCGCTTACGCTCTTTACCGACCTCACCTGCTCGGAACTGAAGCCCGGCATCTCTCTCGAAGAGATTGAGAAAGTGCCGAACAGCCTCTACCGCAACATAGCCTACTATCTGCACAAAGGAAGTTATCCGCACGAGTTCCGCATCCAGAATTACCGTGCTTGGCCGCATCCCGACGACTGGGCACGCGCGAACAAGACCTCCACGTTGAGCCTGCTCGACAATCCCACGGGTATCAGTGTCGACGAAAGCGACGAGCTCATCGTCTTCGTAGGCCCCACCGGAGGATATAAACTCGGCTTGAAGGTACAGAACCTGAACAAACCCGGAGGCGACGGTTATGGGAACGCGTCGCACTATTCGCTTTCGGAGGGAGTGAACAAACTGAAGATGAGGAACAGAGGGCTGGTCTATGTATTCTATCATACCCCCGATTATCAGTCGGCGCCTCAGGTCAAGATTCACTTTGCCACCGGAAAGGTGAACGGATATTTCGACTCGCAGAAGCATCAGGCGTCCGATTGGCAGAAGTACCTCCATGCAGCCGTCGACGAGTATTTCGACGTGTTGGGCAAGCACGCTCACCTCACATTCTCCACCGCACACTTCAAGACCTATGCGGCCAACAACGGCAAGCAACTGATTGATGCTTACGATGAGCTGGTGCGTCTGGAGAAAGAGTTCATGGGACTGATGAAGTACAATCGTCCCACCGTGAACCGCGCCTATTTCCATGCCATGTACCATGCCTATTTCTACTCCACCTCCTATCGCACGGCCTATAATGTGACGGGCGAAAACGAACGCCGGACGTTGCTGGACGTGAACGAACTGAAGAAATCGCCGTGGGGTCCGGCACACGAGCAAGGGCACTCGTTTCAAACCCGTCCCGGATTTAAATGGCACGGCATGACCGAGGTGACGAACAACGTCCACTCTCTCTACGTGCAAACCGAGTGGGGCAACGCCTCGCGCATCGAGTCGGAAGCGATGGGGCGTTTCAACAACCGCTACGAGAAGGCTTACTACAACTCGTTCGTGAAGCATGTGCCCCATCCCGGCGAGGAAGATGTCTTCTGCAAGCTGGTTTCGTTGTGGCAGTTGCAGCTCTACTTCTCCAATGCGCGCGGCAAGACGGACTTCTACAAGGATTTGTATGAAAAGATACGCACCTCGCCCGACCGGCCGGATCCCGGAGCCCAGCAACTGGAATTCGTGAAGATGGTGTGCGACATTGCGCAGGCCGACTTGACCGATTTCTTCCGGAAGTGGGGCTACCTGTCGCCCTTCGACGGCGAGATAGACGACTACGGGAAAAGACGCTTCCTGCTTGAGCAGAACCGGATAGACAAAGCCGTGGCCGAAATAAAAGCTAAAAACTATCCGTCGGCCGGCGAAAAGATAGAGTATATCTGCGATTCCAACTGGAAGGTATTCAAGGACCGTTTGCCCGTACGCCAAGGAACTGCCGTGAAGAGCGGTAAAACCATTACCATGACGGGCTGGCAAAACGTGGCGGCCTACGAAGTGTATGATGGCGATACGCCGGTATTCGTATCCAACAGGCCTTCTTTCAGTCTGGATACGGAGGCAGGCTCCGGCATCAAGGTGATGGCCGTGGCCTACGACGGAAGTAAGACGGAAGTGAAGTTCTGACCTACGCTCTATGATTCTATTTTCCACGCTCCTATGGTGCGGGTGGCGCTGTCGAAGTTCACTCCGACTTTGACTATCCGGCGTCCCTCCGCCCCATAGGGGATGGCATATTGCTTGCTCTCAATCTGTGCCAGCGCTTCTTCGGGCGTACCGTCGAACTTGAATTCGAAGACGTAGACGGCATCTTTCATCCTTACCACTACATCGGCACGGCCCACGGCGCTCTTCACCTCGGCATCCACGTACTGCCCCATGAGGCGGAACAGCAGGTAGAAGACCGTCTGATAGTGCTTCTCCGTCTTGTTCTCCAAATCGTGGGGAATGGAGGCGAAGAAAGAGCGTGTGCGCTCCAGACAGCTCTCGATGTCACCCTTGCGCAAATCGCGGATGAACGACACCACGTAGAAGGTGTTGTTCTCGCCCGGCAGATGGACGTAGGCGGGCAGCAGCGACTCGATGAAGCCCTTGCGGACTTCGCCGTTGGGATAGGCCAGCCGGTAAATGCGGAAGTCGGGGTCGTAGCCCTTGATGGTGAGGTAGCCGCTCTGGTAGAGCACGGGCACGGGACTGGTGATGCGTTCGGTGGGTGCGTCGAACTGCTCGTCGGTGGCTTCTATGCCTTCGAGGCAGCGTATGTCGAAGTCCGCCTCCCGAAGCAGGTCTATCAGGAAAGTGGGCGTGCCGGTGGAGAACCAGAAGTTTTTGTATTCCTTGGCATTGAAGGCGTTGAAGAGGCTGAAGGGGTTGTAGATGTCTTCGCACTGCTTGCTGAAGTGGTAGCCGTCGTACTGCCGTTTCAGGTGCGCACGGGCCTCTTCGTAGGTCTCGCCGTTGGCTTGGGCCATCCGCTCGATGTCCGGCTTCAATACGGTCAGCAGCTCGTTCTCGGTGATGCCGCACAGTGCGCTGAAGTCATCGCGCATGCTGATGTTTTGCAGGTTGTTCAGCTCGCTGAAGATGCTCATCTGGCTGAACTTGCTGATGCCCGTGATGAAGAGGAAGCGGAGATATTGGCCCAACCCTTTCAGGGGGCTGAAGAACTTGCGCATCTCGGTGCGGAGCTGTTGCTGCAGGGCGACGTCCGAATTGCTGTCCAGCAGCGGGGCGTCGTACTCGTCAATCAGCACCACGACAGGCTTTCCCGTCTGTTTGTACGCACGCATCAGGATGCCTTGCAGACGGGCGGCAGGCGTTTCTTCGCTTTCATTCTTCCCATATTCTTCTTCCCATCGGGAGAGGAACAGGTTCAGTTGTTCCGTCAGTTCGGAAACTTCGGTGTACTTCGTCAGGCTGAAATCAATGTGCAGCACAGGGTAGGCGTCCCACTCCCGCTCCAGCCGCTCCATGGCCAGTCCCTCGAAAAGCTCCCTCTTCCCCCGGAAGTAGGCTTCGAGCGTGGACACAAGCAGGCTCTTGCCGAAGCGGCGCGGACGGCTGAGGAAATACACTTGGTCGGTATGCGTCAGCCGGTAGATGAGTTCCGTCTTGTCCACATACACGCAATTGTTGTTGCGCAACTGCTCAAAATTCTGTATCCCTATCGGGAATCTTCTGTAATCTTCCAGCATATCTGAACAATGGTTATCGGTGGTAGTAGAGACAAAGATAATCCATTTTTTGCATAAAACAGACAAACAGCGGCATATTTCTGCCTTACACCGGCATAAAGGCTTTTTCAGGCGGATAGAATATATTTTCCTTGAAAACATGAAAGGAGAAGCACGGGATTTTTCATACCTTTGCACGCAAAATATAACTTAACTTAATTCAAAAATGAAAAAAAACATGAATTTGAAGGGCATGTGGCTTGCGCTGGCAGCCCTGCTTGCGGTTTCAACCATGACGGCTTCGCTCACTTCGTGCAGCAAGGACGACGCCGACGCCACATTGTACGGACAATGGGAAACGAGCGTCTCATCTTTTTTAAACCTCGAACCTGAATATGCCGGTTTCATCAGCAGCGTTGTCTTTGACTTCTCATCAAGGAAAGAAATGAAGACGCTGGTGAAAATGAAAAAGACGGTCGAAGGCTACAAAGAAGGACAGTGGTACACATGGGGGGAAGCCCTGATTAAGGTCACGGAAAACGGCAAAACGGCAGGAACATTCATCTCGTTCGAAGAGGGGGAGGAAGAGGGAAAGCAGGAGCCGACGGCCTACTCAATCAAAGGCAACACGATGACCGTTACGTGGGAGAGCGAGAACGGCAAGAAGACCGTCACACTCCAAGCCGTCAGCGGCATCAAGAGCGAAGGAAAATTCAATCTTGACGTGTTTAAATAAAACCGACATGCGACGCGTTTCGACATGACGCGACGCGGACACGGATGAATCGGCTTTCGTTGCGGACAACATGACGCAACGGAAGCCGATTTCGCATACCCGCCGACGAGGGGGCGCCCGACTGCCCGCCGCCCCTCCCGCACGAGGCAGGGGCATTCGCCCCGGATATAACCGCACCCTTCCCCGTCCTCCTCCGGAGGAAAAAGATTTGTTTCCGCGAGGCAAGGAAACGGACGGAAACCGCACACTTTAACCGCATCCTTTTTTCAAATGTAAAATATTCGAAACGCGCTATCTTCTCATTCACACCCGTTTATATGTTTTCTTGAAATTTTATCCGGAGTTTTCTTGTTTTATAAAAGAAAACAAATTTATCTTTGTCGCAAGGAAAACGTCATTGGTTTTATATACACAAACAAAAAAAAGAAGATTTATGGAAAACATCAGAAGAAAAGATGGAACACAAGTGTCTGAGCCGTCAGAGACTTGTGTCCGAGCCGACAAAGACAAGTGTTTGAGACGACAGACACTTGTGTCTGACAACCCGTCCGCAAGCCCTTGCCGGGCAGACGCGCAGGAACCGAAACTTTGCGCCCGATGCCGCCGGGAGCTTCCTCCCGGGCAATTCTACCACACGGGAAACGGGCCGGACAGCTACTGCAAGGAGTGCCGCAAAGACGTCAACCGCCTGAACCGCAAGCTCAGGGCATACAGGCCCGAAGCGGAAGAGACGCCGCCGCGCTATCCGGTGATAACCGACATCAGAGAGCGGGAAGTGCGCATGCAACTCATACTCAACGCCCTGTACACGGTGCGCGAAAGCGTGATGCGCAAAGACCGGAAACGCCGCGAAGACGAGTTCCTGCAAGACGACGAACCGTGATTTTCAAAAACAAAACAACAAACTCCACAATCCAAAAACCATGTCCAGAATCAAGAAACGGGGACTCGACTACTTCCCCATGAACACCGACTTCGTGCACGACCGACTGGTGCGCCGCGTGCTCAAACGCGAAGGCGACGCCGCCTTGGGCGTGCTGCTCCAGACCCTTTGCAGCATCTATTCCGGCGAGGGCTACTACGTGACGGCCGACAGCCTCTTCTACGACGACCTTGCCGACTGCTTCTATCGTCAGGAAGCCGCCGACGCGGAGCGCATTATCCGCCACGCCGTGGAGTGCGGCATTTTCGAGGCCACGCTCTTCGAGAAGTACCACATCCTCACCTCGGCCGACATCCAGCGCCAGTTTCTCTTCATCACCAAACGCCGCAACGTGTCGATGATAGACGCCCGCTACAACCTGATTCCGCAAGAAGAAAACAAGGAGGAAAGCGCCGCTGAAAATGCTGCGGAAAAGGGCAAAACTGTTGCAAAAACGCCCGAAAGTGTTGCATTTAAGGCCGAAAACGGCGAAAAAGCGCCCCAAAGTACACAAAGCATAGCAAAGCAAAGCACAGCAAAGCAAACAAAAGAAAACCTCCTCCCCGAAGGTTCCCCCGGAACCGGGAGAACCGGAGAGACGGAAGAGGCTTCCGCCGAGGAGATTTACCGGCACAAGCTGAAGCATCTGCAACCGCCCGACGACGGCATGCCGCGCAACCTGAACGGCCTGCTGCTCAACCTCGGCCAGTTCAGGATACCGCCCCACGAGCAGTATGCCATCATCCTGAAGAGCAACTTCGGCGTCATCGGCCACCCCATGTGGAAGGGCTTCGGCACACTGCGCGAAAGCCACGGCAAGATACGCCAGCCGGGACGCTACCTGCTGAGCCTCTGCCGGTGATTTTCCTGACACAGGCGGCACCGATTTTTTATCTTTGTGAGTTCCTTTCCGCCCAAAAAAATTTTCATTTCGTGAAACACTTGGAGCCGAAAACCTCCTCCGAAAAGAAAAACCTTCGTATCTTTGCAATGTGGTTAAGCTTAATACACAAAACACAAACCATTAACATTAAAAACAGTAAAAATCATGCCAGTACTTTACAAAACAATCCAATCGACAAAAGCCAACAAAGAAGGCAAGAAACTTTACCATCCCCGTGTGGTGCACACAGCCGCGATACCCACCGCGCAGTTGGCAAAAGAAATCTCCGAATACTCCTCCCTCACCACGGGCGACGTGAAGAACACGATAGACAACATGGTCATCGTGATGACCAAGCACCTGCACGCCTCTGAATCGGTGACGGTAGACGGGTTGGGCACTTTCAGCATCGTGATGCGCTCCAAAGGCAAAGGCTCTGCAGCAGCCGGCGACGTGGACGCCTCCCAAGCCCGGCTGCAAGTGCGCTTCACCCCCTCGTACACCAAGAACCAAGACCGCACCGTGGCCACCCGTGCGCTGATTACCGGCGCCAAATGCGTGCCCTACGGCAAAGACACCTCCGCTCCGGGCGGCTCCCCCTCTTCGGGAGGCAGCGGCAATCCGGGCGGCGGAAGCTCCGGCAGCGGCGGCGAGGGGCAAGGAGGCAACCCTCTGGGATAACCCCTGAAGCCCGTCCGGAGAAGAGACGGGGTTCCTGACTTTTCAGACGCGGACGACGTCATCGGCGCCTGTCCGCGTCTGAAAAATCCCCACACAATAAAACCGGCAAAAAACACCAATCACCACCCCCCCCGAACACCAAACACCATCGACATGCGAAGAATCACACACATCGTGGTGCATTGCAGCGCCACACGCGAGGGGCATGCCCTCACCCCCGAAGCTCTCGAAGCAGAGCACCGCCGCCGCGGCTTCCGCACGACGGGCTATCACTACTACATCCGCCGCGACGGGTCGATACTCTCCACCCGCCCGTTGGAGCAGCCCGGCGCACACGTGCGAGGCTGCAACCGCCACTCCGTGGGCATCTGCTACGAGGGCGGACTGGATGCCGAAGGCCGTGCCAAGGACACCCGTACGTCCGAACAGCGTTCGGCCCTGCGCCTGCTCGTCTGCCAACTGCTGAAGCAGTTCCGCAACGCCCGTGTCTGCGGCCACCGCGACCTCAGCCCCGACCTCGACGGCAACGGCACGGTAGAGCCTGCCGAATGGACAAAGCAATGCCCCTGCTTCGACGTGGCCCGCGAGCTGTAAGCCGACGGCACACACATCTTTTATCATTAACCATCTTCCCGCCCCTTTCCGGCATATCGGACAACCGGCAATCCTGCCCGAAACACGCAGGTTCCCGAAACCCCGGCTCCGGCGCAGACCCGCCCTCTCCCTCCCTGACGGAAACGGACGGAAGAACCAAAACACGAAACATCATGAAAATAAGCAAAGACACCTTGAAAACCATCCTGAAAGTAATCGTCACCGTAGCCACCGCCATCGCCGGAGCACTCGGAGTAAAGGCGATGACGCTGTAACAGGCCTCCGAAACCATCCGGGCTGCCTGAAGTGCGGACGGTTGGCCGAAAGATTGCCGACTTACGCCCGCCCGAAGCAGGCAGCCCTCTTTCCATCAGCACCATCTTCATTCCATAACAAACCGAACATGAAAAAAATATTTATCTTCTTATGCCTCCTGCTCCTCTCCATACAGCAGCTTGCAGACGGACCTGTGATGTTCAGTCTGCAAACAATGCCGCCCGAACGGCCTCTGCCGGACAAACAAGAATACCGGAGCAGTTCTGACGCCCTTTCTTGCTGTAAAAGAGACCTCTTAGGTGAAAATACGCTAAACCATAGAGGAATATTGCAGGATAAACTTTATTTTTGCGGCATGATAAAGATTAAAAACATTTCATGCCGATGAAAAGAATCTTCCGTAAGCTCTACGTGCCGATGGCCGTGCTGGCAGTGCTCTACTCTTGTGCAAGCGTAGGCCGGATAGAGGGCGGGCCGATAGACGAGACGCCTCCCCGATTCGTTGGCGGCACCCCGTCGCAGGGTGCGCTCCATGCCCGAAAGAACAAGATTGTGCTTGAGTTCGACGAGTTCATCAAGCTGGACAAACCGAACGAGAAGATTGTGATTTCTCCTCCGCAGGTGCAGCAGCCGGAAATAAAGTCCAACGGCAAGAAGGTGGTCATCACACTGCAAGACACACTGAAGGACAATGTCACTTACACGTTCGACTTCGGCGATGCCATTCAGGACAACAACGAGAGCAATCCGCTTGAAAACTTCTCTTACTCTTTCTCCACCGGCGACCGTCTGGACTCTATGGCCGTAGCGGGAACGTTACTGAATGCTTTCAACCTCGAACCGGTGAAGGGTCTGCTCGTGGGATTGCATTCCAACCTCTCCGACTCGGCTTTCACCAAGTTGCCCTTCGAGCGTGTGGGGCGTACGGACAGTCGCGGGCATTTCTCCATCCGCGGAGTGGCTCCCGGCACTTACCGCATCTATGCCTTGCAGGATGCCGACCAGAACTTCGCCTACTCGCAACCTACCGAAATCATCGCTTTCAACGATTCGCTCGTAATTCCCTCCATGGAACGACGCATGCGCCAAGACACCACGTGGGTGGACTCGCTGACCGTGGACACAATCGTGGAGAAGGAATATACCCACTACCTGCCGGACAACCTCTTGCTGCGCAGCTTCAAAGAGCCCAACTTTTCGCAACGCTTCCTGAAGTACGAACGGCCGACGCCCGAAAAATTCTCCCTCTTCTTCACTGCCCCTGCCGCCGAACCGCCCCTGCTGAAAGGGCTGAACTTCGACGAGAGCGACGCCTTTATCATGGAGAACGTCACCGGGCGCAACGACACCCTCTGCTATTGGATAAAGGACTCGCTGCTATACAAACAAGACTCGCTGAGGATGAGCATCACCTACCTTCACACGGACAGTCTGAAGCAGCTGGTTCCGCGCACCGACACGCTGAACGTGCTGGCCAAACTGACCTACGCCAAGCAGCTGAAGCAAAAGCAGGAGGCCAAAGAAAAGGAGCGGAAAGAGCGCGAAAAGAGAAAGAAGAAGAACGACAAGGAGGAGGCCGAGCCGGAACCTGCGGAATTCTTGCAGGCCGACGTATATGCGCCATCGTCGATGGACGTGTACGATTACATCACGCTCTCTTTCAACGAACCGGTGACGAGGGTAGATACCGCCGCTTTCCACTTGAAAGAGAAGGTCGATTCGCTGTGGAAGGACATCCCGTTCGACTTGGCACGCGATTCGGCCGACCTGAAACGGTATAACCTCTATGCGGAGTGGGAGCCGGACAAGTCGTACAGCTTCGAAGTGGATTCTGCCGCCATAGGAGGATTGTACGGCCTGCACACGGACAAGATAAAAAAAGAGTTCAAAGCCAAGAAGCTGGAAGAATACGGACAGATTTTCTTCAACGTGCACGGTGCCGGTTCGCCGGCTTTCGTCGAGTTGCTCGACGGGCAGGACAAAGTGGTGCGCACGGTGGCGGTGACGGACGGAAAGGCCGACTTCTACTTCCTGAACCCCGGCAAGTACGGGGCGAGGCTGATAAACGACGCCAACGGCAACGGCGTGTGGGACACGGGAAACTATGCCGAGAAACGCCAGCCGGAAATGGTATATTATTACCCGATGCTGCTGGAGCTGAAGGCCAACTTCGACCTGACACAGGAATGGAACGTGGAAGCCAAGCCTCTGGACAAGCAGAAGCCGGAAGAACTGAAAAAGCAAAAACCGGATGAAGACAAGAAGAAGAAAAGAAACAGAAACGGCAATCGTGCCAACGACAACCGCAACACCAACCTCCGCGGCAACAGCGGCAGGGGTTACAGCTATTAAACGGAGTTCCCTGCACCTACTGCTGATGGCGGGGCTGCTCTGCCTGACGGCCTTCTCATCGGTACGCGCCCAGTGCACGGCCAAGAACGAGGCTTTCCGGTCGGGCGAGCACGTGATGTACGACCTGTACTTCAACTGGAAGTTCATCTGGAAGAAGGTGGGCACGGCCAGCCTCACCACGAACGCCGCCACTTACCAATCCAAACCGGCATACCGCTTCGACCTGCTCTCCGTGGGAAGCAGGCAGACCGATTTCTTCTTCAAGATGCGCGACACGCTGACCTGCTACGTGAGCGAGCGCTTGGAGCCGCTCTACTTCCGCAAGGCAGCCGAAGAGGGAAGCCGCCACACGGTGGACGAGGCTTGGTTTTCCTACGAGGACGGCCTGTCGAAGGTGAAGCAACGCCGCACTTGGCGCAACCCCGCACGCGAGACGCAGGAGATGGAGTACAGCGACAGCCGCTGCATATTCGACATGCTGAGCATTCTGGCGCAGGCACGCTCCTACGACCCGAACGACTACCAAGAGGGCCGGAAGATACACTTCCCCATGACCACGGGCCGCGAAGTGGAGGAGCAGACCCTGATTTATCGGGGCAAGAAAGAAATAAAGGCCAACAACGACACCGTCTACCGCTGCCTTGTGTTCTCCTTCGTAGAGTACAGGAAGGGCAAGGAGAAGGAGGTCATCACCTTCTACGTGTCCGACGATAAGAACCACCTCCCCATCCGTCTGGACATGTACCTGAACTTCGGCTCGGCCAAGGCATTCCTCAAGAGGGTACGGGGCAACCGCTCGCCCATGACGTCGGCGGTGGGGCGCAAGTGACGCAGGCGTGCCCCGGCCTCTCCCCCGCAAGGGCTTGCACCCGCGCTGTCAGAGACTTGTGTCCGTCGGCTCGGAAGCAAGTGTCTGACACGACAGACACAAGTGTTTGAGACGACAGACGCAAGTGTCTGACAAGACAAAGACAAGTGTCTGTCATCACAAGAAACTTCCTTTCAAATGCAGGATTCCGCGGATTCAGTTCGCAAGAAAGCCGCCGCTTCCGTCTGCTTCCCTTTGTGTTTATTTTTCCGAATCTTTCCGCCTGAACACGAGGAACACATACCCCGCACCGAGGCATGCCACGACCGTGGCGAAAGCGAAGAACCACCGGTAGCCCAGTTGCTCGGGGAGAAGGGGAACCGGAAAGAGTTTTTCCAAGACACGAAGGGTGCTTACGATGCTATTTCTTCAGAAACTCCTTTATCAGCCTCGCGATTTCCGTGTGATGGCTTTCGAGGGCGAAGTGTCCGCTATCCACGAATTTAACGACGGCATTCGGTAAATCGCGCTTGAAAGCCTCTGCCCCGGCAGGGATGAAGCTCGGGTCGTTCTTACCCCACACGGCCAAGAGCTTGGGCTGATGCTTGCGGAAATAACGCTGCATTTCGGGATAGAGCTTCACGTTGTTCCGATAGTCGAAAATGAGATCGTCCTGCTGGTCCTTGCGGTTCGGCAGTTGCACGTAGGCATAGTCGATGGTGTAGCCGTCGGGGCCTACCGAGCCTTCGGGAGCGCCGTTCACATACTGGCCTTTGATAGTCTCAAGGGCGTACGCGACGGAATACTGCTTGCGAAGTTCCGGAGTAGGATTGGCCCAATATTCGGCACGGGCTGCCCATTTGGGCCCTAAACCCTCCTGATAGCAGTTGCCGTTCTGTGAGATGATAGCGTCAATGCGTTCGGGATGCCACATGGCAAGGCGCATGCCCACAGGCGCTCCGTAATCGAAGATATACATGGCGTAATGCCTCAGGCCGATGAGTTCCGTGAACTTGTCGATGGTCTTGGCCATGTTTTCGAATGTATATTCGTAGAACGGCTTTACAGGAGCTTCCGTCTGCCCGAACGAGGGCATATCAGGAGCTATGAGATGATAATCATCCATCAACTCGGGAATGAGATCGCGAAACATCACGCTACTCGAAGGGAAACCGTGAAGCAACAGGATTGCCGGCTTCTCCGGATTGCCGGCCTCACGATAGAACACCTTCACGTTGTCTACTTGCTGAAATTTATAACTCACCATATTCTTGCTGTTTATGTTTAAAGTTGCCATGAAAAGCAACAAAACCGGGATAATTCTCTTCATGATTCATTTTTTATGCCGTAAAGTTACTGCTTTTCTTTCAAAGCATGAATTCACTTCACCGAAAAAAACGCCGGCCGCTAATCGTCCTGTTTCCGCCTGAACACGAGGAACACATACCCCGCACCGAGGCATGCCACGACCGTGGCGAAAGCGAAGAACCACCGGTAGCCCAGTTGCTCGGCCACGTGTCCGCTCAGCACCGACACGAGGATGCCGCTAAGGTGGGTAATGACGGTCTGGATGGTGAAGTCGGTTCCTTCCAGGCCCGGACGCACCCTGTCCATGGCGGTGGTGTAAACCACCACGGTGCTCATGGCATAGCCCGCCCACAACAGGACGATGCCCGTCACCACTGCCGCCCCGGAGGGATGGACGTTTGAAACCAGCGCGAAATACGCCGCCGTGAGGCAGGAAAACAAGGCAAAGAGGCGCCGGGCACGGAAGCGTCCGATGAAATAGACCAGATGCCCGCCGAGCAAGGTCGACGCGCAGGCTGCCGACGAGCCGATGATGCCGCTCATGAATCCTATCTCCTTCATGGAATAACCCAAATCCACCAGCCACGGGCGGGTCATGGAGAGGATGCCGACGGTGGAGGCGTAATAGAGCATCAGGAAGCCGATTTGAGAAAGATTGCCGCGCACGGTGAAGAAACCGTAGAAGTCTGCCGCACGGATGCGCCTCTTCTCCTCGCGCTTGCTTATCGTCAAGCCCCGGTTGCGATAGAGCGGCCACAGCGCCAGCCCCACGAACACAGCCAGAAAAGGCAGCACCATGTGCCAGCCATAGCGTTGCAGCAATATCAGCAGCACACCGCTGCCCACCAGCGTGGCGCAGAAGCTGCCCAGCGACTGCATGCTGTTTATCAGGCTCTTCTCCTCGTGCCTGAACGAGAGCACCGCCAGCGCATCCGTAGCGATGTCCTGCGTGGCCGAAGCCACGAACGAAAGCAGGATGAGGAAGATGATGAGCCGGAAGTCGGCCTGCAAGTCGAGGTGGCCGATGAGCAGAATGAGCAACGCATACACACCCTCGCTCACGAAGATGCACTTGCGGAAACCCTTCAGCGTGCGGCATCCCCTGTCCACCCACGGCGCCCAAAGGAACTTCAGAATCCACGGCAGCTTGATGAGCTGCATCAGCGCGATGGCCGACAGGCTGTAAGAGGCCTGCCGCATGCTGACCTGCAACGCCGTCGAGAAGAACGTCATGGGCAGCGACTGCGCTATGTAGAGGCAGAAAAACGTGAAAAGGTCGTAGCGCCTCTCGCCTGTCAGGGCAATGAGTTGTCGGAATCTGTTCATCATACGTCGTATCTCTCTGCTATGTCGCACGCCTGCCTGATGCGGTCGCCCATGCCGATGCCGTCGCGCAGGTTGCCTGCGATGACGAGGCCGGGATAGGCTCGCTGCACTTGCCCGATGGCGGCAAGACGCAGGTCGGTGCTCGCTTCGTACTGGGGGATGGCACGCTCGTGGCGGAAGATGCGCACCACGTCGGCCGTCTTGCCTTCGGGATACTTCAACATGTCGTGCAGGGCGGTGTTCACTATCCGTGTCAGCTCCTCGTCGCTCTTCCGCAACACCTCCGGATGCCTCACTCCGCCCATGAAACAGGCCATCGACGCCCCTCCCTGCGGCGCACGCCCGCCGAAGCAGGCCGACGGGAAGAGGATGCCCAGCACGTCCTTCCGCTCGCACGAGGGCACCAACCCTCCGAAAGCCTTCCAGTCGTGACCTCCCGTATCACGGATGCCCACGCCGACCTGCACCACCGGGGCATAATAGAGGTTGCTCAGCCGGGCCATCGTCTCCTTGTCGATGAAAGGCAGCAGCTCCGGCAAGGCATAGGCGGCGCAGGTGGTCACCACCTTGCGGGCATGGATGGTGCAGGAGCTTCCTTCGTGTTCGTACTCCACCTTCCAGCCCTCGCCGTGGGGAGTGATGCGGGTGCGGTTTGCGCCGGTGACGATGCGCTCGCGCCCGATGGCATCGGCCAATGCGTCGACGAGGTTGCTGAAACCGCCTTCGGCTGAAAACACCTTCTTGGTGGCCTTCCTGTCGCGCTCGGTTTTGGGCTGTTTCGTTTTGGCAATGGCTCCGCGGACGAACGAGCCGTGCTCCTGCTCCAGCTTGTAAAGCAAGGGCAGTGCCAACCTCACGGGCAGGCGGTAAGGGTCGCCGGCATATACGCCGGAGAGGAAAGGGTCGACGGCATAGTCCGCATACGACTTGCCCAGACGGCGTTCGGCCAAGCTTCCCACCGACTCATAGGGGTCTGTGCCCCTCTTCCGCCACGGCTCGCCGAGGATGCGCAGCTTGTCTTTCCACGTAAACAACGGGGTGCGCAAGGCCGACAGAGGCGACGAAGGCAGGTCGTGTAGGCGGTTGCCTTTCCAGATGAGCCTCCGCTTGCTCGAATCGGGCGCAACCTCCGCCGTGCAGCGTGCGCCCAGTTGCTCAAACAGTTCCGCCACTTCGGGATATTTAATCACCCCCGTGTTAGGCCCGCTCTCAAACACGAAGCCCTCTTCCCTGACGGTATGTATCTGCCCGCCCACACGGTCGAGGCACTCCAGCACCGCCACGTCCGTCCCCTTTTCCTTGAGGCGGAAAGCACAGGTCAGGCCGGTGATTCCGGCTCCTATGACAACAGTATCTCTATTCATAATCATAATACGTATCCTAATAATGCACACCAATCGCTAATCACTCACCGCTAATCACTCATCACTAATCCCCCTCTTTTCATATCGGTTTGGAAAACTGCTTATCCGTCTCCCTCATCAACGGGTCGAGGGCCGCCGCCACGTTGCGCACGAAGGGATGTCCTTGTTCGGTTATCCGCATCCCGTCGGGGTCGAGCCTCAGCAGCCCGTCGTCCTCCATCTCGTGCAGCAACGCCTCGTCGTAGCAGATGGCCGCTTTGAGCGTGTCCGTGCCGATGCCCAGCGTGTCGGCAATCTCCTGCCAACGGATGCGGTAGTTGCACATCAGCCGTTCTATCACCTCCTTTGCGATGCGCTGGCGGGGAGTGAGCCGGTAGCCCTTCTTCGTGGCCGGCTCTCCCGCAAGAGTGAGGCTGATGAACTCTTCGATGTCTTTCGTGTTTTGGGCGTAGAAACTGTCGAACTGGCTGATGCCCGTTACCCCGAAGGCATACACATCGCCGGTGGTGCGGCGCGAGCAGTAGCCCTGAAAGTTGCGGTAGAGCTGCCCGTGCAGCAAGGCTGTGTACAGCTCGTCGGAGGGCAGGACGAAGTGGTCCAGTCCGATGCGCTTGTATCCGGCTTGCAGCAGCAGTCCGGCGGCAAGGTCGTGCATGCGCCGTTTGGCATTGGCGGCGGGCAGGCCATGCTTCTCCAGCACCTGCTGACGCTTGAACACCTGCGGCATGTGTCCGTAGCTGAAGGTGACGAGGCGTTCGGGACGGGTGTCGATGGCCCGGCGGATGCTGTCGGCAAACGACTCCGGCGTCTGATGGGGCAGGCCGAAGAGGAAGTCCATGTTCACGGCAGCTCCGGCACCGTGCAGCATCTCCGTAATCTCTTTCAGCGGCAACAGCGAGGGTGTGCGCCCCACGGCTTTCAGCACTTCGGGGTTCAAGTCCTGCACGCCGATGCTGAAGCGGTTGAAACCGCATCCGGCAAGTGCCTCCCAGTCGTCGTGAGACAAGTAGCCGGGATGGCACTCTATGGCAATCTCGCATCCCTCTATCACGGGGAAGAGCGACAGCATGTGTTCGTTCAGCTCGCGGAGCAAGGCGGCAGGCATGGCCGTGGGACTGCCTCCTCCGTAGTGAATCTGGCTGATGGGGCGGCTCTTGTCGAGGTGTGCGGCCACCATGTCTATCTCCTTGTGCAACGCCTCGGCATACCGCCTCACGGTGTCGCCCCGGCGGGGCATGACGTACGAGTTGCAGCCGCAGTAGTGGCAAAGCCGATGGCAGAAAGGCATGTGCAGATAGAAAGAGATGTTTCCGCTACCCTCCGAGTTGCTCTGTTTCACCGCCTCTATATAAGATGATCCGTCCGTAGGCCCGAAGAAGTTGGCAGGCGGATAGCTGGTGTAGCGCGGCACGGAGACGTTGTATTTCTCTATCGGAATCATTTGTTCGCTCTTATTGGCGGTTATTCATATAAACAGGTTCGGTAATACAGGCAGGGATATGTCTTGCCGGTCATTTCGGCACCAATCGTCTGCCTTTACAATTCGATTGCGGCGTTGATGCCGAACGTCAGGGGCACTCCCTTTTGCGCATACTTGGCCGAGGAACGGAAGTAATAGCTCAGATAGTCGGTGTTCGTCAGGTTCTTACCCCACAGTTCAAGGCTGAAGATACCCTTGCGTGCAATGATCTTTCCGCCCAGCAGCATGTAGAAATCCTGCACCTGCTCGTTGTCCTCTATCCAGTAGAGTTTGCCCGTTCCGGTGAGGTTGGCGCTGAAAGTCAGGCGGTCGAGTATGCGGCGGGGGCAGATGCTGTATTCTGCGTTCAACGCCACCGTATGGCGCGGAACCATCGGAATCATGTTGTGCGAATAATCGGTCTTCTCGTTCTTCTTGTAGTCGAGGAAGCGCGCGTAAGTGTATCCGTAATTGGCCTGTACGAGCCATCCTCCGGCGGGGCGCAGTTGCAGCGACGCCTCCACTCCCTTGCTTTCGGAGTGTCCGGCATTGCTGATGATATTTCCCACTCCGGGCACGGTTCTGCTTATCTGCTGATGGCGCCAGTCGATGTAGAACAGGGTCAGTTCGCCGGAGACTTTGCCATTGCGAGTGCCTGTTTTGACGCCCACCTCGTAGTTCCAGTTATATTCGGGGGCATAGCTGCGCTCCTCATCCTTCTGGAACGTCTGGTTGAAAGCGCCTGCTTTATAGCCCTGCGTGATGTTGGCGAAAGCCGTGTTGCGGTTGTCGAACTTATATTGTACGCCTATTTTCGGAATCAGCCGGGTATGGTTAAGGCTCGATGTGAAATCTTTCAGATGGGTTTGCTTGCCGTCCGTGTGGTCGGTCTTTTCGCGGTTGTAGTCTATCGTGCTGTGCTCGTAGTCCAGCCGCAGGCCCAATGTGGCCGACAGTCCCCGCCACAGGTTGTACGACCCTTGGGCAAAGACGGCCAGCCCTTGTGTGGAGATGTCGTAACGGGCGGCTTCGAGGTATTTTTTCATTATATAGTCGGTGCTCTGGTCTTGAACGGCCCGCTGTGCAAAGCCGAACACCCCGGCTATCCATTGCAGCCGGCTGTCGTTGTCCGACTTCAGCGTCAGTTCCTCGCTCCATACGTTCTGCGTCACGCCGTTGGTCACGAAGAAGTTGTCCTGCCGGGTGAAGTCTTGATCCAACTGCTGGTTGTCGTGGATGTGCTGAAAGGATGTCTGGCTGTTCAGCGTGAAGCCGTCGCCCTGATAGTGTGCCGTCAGTCCGTTGGTGGAGATGATGCGCTTATAGCCGCACTCGCGGTTGTAGTCCACGTTGCCCGCCTCCTGCTTTGCGGCATCATACACGGCATACGGGTAGCCGCCCTGATTGGTATAGTCGAGCGAGGAAATCAGACGCAGGTTCCACCGTGCGGCAGGATTCCAGTAAAAGCCCAGCTTTCCGCCGCCGAGGTTCATCTTGTCGGCTTTCCTGCCGAGGTAGGTGTTCTCGAAGTATCCGCCGTTGTGCTGGTAATAGCCGCTTACGTGTGTCCCGAAGCTGTTTCCCATGCGGGTGTAGTTGGAGAACTGCGCCAACATGTGGTTGTAGTTGCCGTAGCCCAACCTGACCTTCGTGCCCTGATATTCGAAAGGCGTGGGAGTATACAGGTTGATTACCCCGCCGATGGTGTTGCGTCCGTACAGTGTGCCTTGCGGACCTCGAAACACTTCGACGGCCCTGAGGTCGAGCATGTTGGCATCGAAGGCCGATGTCTCGAAATGGGGAATGCCGTCGACGTAGAAGCCCACGGCCGTGCCCTTCACTTTCGACATCACGCCTCTTATGGAGATGGGTGTGGTCTGCCTCGACCCGTATTCGGGCATGTAGAAGTTGGGGAGCAAGCCCGACAGATCGTTCAGGTTCACCACCTGCCGGGTCTGCAACTGGTGTGCATCCATCACCGATACGGCGGCGGGCGACAGATTGTGCCGGTTCGCCTTTGTGCCCACTACCACCACTTCCTGCAGGTCTTTCTTCACATGGATGCTGCTGTCGTTCTCCAATTCCGTGGCCGTGGCCGCAGAAGCAACGAGAAACAACAGCGCGACCGTTGCCGCGATGCAGTGTCTCATTCCGTCTTTCATAATGTCTTCCATTCTGTTCCTGATACAGCCTTTCATTCCGTCTTTCATATCGTTTTTCAATTTTCATTTGTTTTTATTCAGGCTGCAAAAGTACACAGCCGCAAAGAAACGGGCAATCCTCATTTATTAGGAATTTCAGCCCCTAAAAGAGCGGTGCGGCATATCCACGGGGTGCAAAATAACGATTTTATCCATTTATTGGATTATTTAGGAGGGTGCGGCCGGTGTCTTTCTTCTACCTTTGCAAGTAGAAAAAATGTCATAAACCATAATAACCCATTTTATCATGAAAACAGTACTCGCTACATTGGGTATTTCCCTTTTCGTATTGACCGGCTGCGCAAGCCGGAAGCAGACCGGAAACGACTTCATCCGGGAGAACATAGACAACGCCGTGAAGCAGGAAACGCTCCAGACGGACATTATCGAGCAATCGGGCAAAGTCCTCAATCCACGTACAGTGGACAAGGACGGCAACATCGTCTACGTGCCCATCGACGACTGGTGTTCGGGCTTCTTCCCCGGCAACATGTGGTACACCTACGAGCTGACGGGCGACAAGAAATGGCTGCCGCTTGCCGAGAAATACACCGAAGCGCTCGACTCCGTGCAATACCTGACGTGGCATCACGACGTGGGCTTCATGATAGGCTCCAGCTATCTGAACGGATACCGCTTTGCACGGAAAGAAGTCTACAAACCGGTCGTTGTGCAGGCGGCGAAATCGCTCTCCACCCGTTTCCGTCCGGCAGCCGGCGTGCTTCAGTCGTGGGATGCTGACAAGGGCTGGCAGGCAGAGCGCGGCTGGAAGTGCCCCGTCATCATCGACAACATGATGAATCTGGAACTGCTGTTCGAGGCATCTTTACTGTCGGGCGATTCTACCTATTATCATATAGCCAAGAAACATGCCGACACCACGCTGGCCCACCATTTCCGTGCCGATAACAGTTGCTATCACGTGGTGGACTACGACCCCGAAACCGGCGAAGTGCGCAACCGGCAGACGGCGCAGGGATATGCCGACGAATCGGCTTGGGCACGCGGTCAGGCTTGGGCATTGTACGGCTACACCATGTGCTACCGCTACACGCGCGACGCACGCTATCTGGAGCAGGCCGAAAAGATTTACGGCTTCATCTTCAACCATAAGAATCTTCCGGAAGACTTGGTTCCGTATTGGGACTTCGATGCTCCCGGCATCCCTAATGAGCCTCGCGATGCTTCGGCAGCCGCCTGTACGGCTTCAGCCCTGTATGAATTGAGTACCTACCTGCCCGGCAAGGGCTACAAAGAAACGGCAGACAAGGTGATGGAAAGCCTTGCTTCGCCTGCCTACCGTGCCGCAGTGGGAACCAACGGGAACTTCATCCTGATGCACTCCGTAGGCAGCATTCCCCACGGTGCCGAAATAGACGTGCCCCTGAACTATGCCGACTACTATTTTCTGGAAGGACTGAAACGTAAAAGAGACTTGGAGAAATGAAAACCCGATACGGCATATTGGCGGGCAGTGTGGGACTGCTTGCCCTGCAAGGCTGCAAAGCCCGGCAGGTACAGCAACCTATCCGGCCGAACGTAATCTATGTGTTCCCCGACCAGTTCCGCAATCAGGCAATGGAGTTCTGGGGGCAGGAAGGGTTTCGGGATAAGGTGAACTTCCGTAACGACCCGGTGCACACTCCCCGGCTGAACGACTTCGCACGGCAGTCGATGGTGCTGACTTCGGCCATGAGCAACTGCCCGTTGAGCAGTCCGCATCGCGGCTCGTTGCTCACGGGCATGTATCCCAACAAGAGCGGTGTGCCCCTGAACTGTAATGCAAGCCGCCCCATCAGTTCACTGCGCGAGGATGCCGTGTGCGTGAGCGACGTGTTCGCCCGTGCCGGATATGATTGTGCCTATTTCGGCAAGCTGCATGCCGATTTCCCCACACCCAACGACCCCGAACGCCCCGGCCGCTATGTGGAAGACCGCGTACCCGCATGGGATGCCTACACGCCCCCGTCGCGCCGCCACGGCTTCAACCACTGGTATGCTTACGGAACTTTCGACGAACATAAGAACCCGCACTATTGGGACACCGAAGGCCGGCGTCACGACCCGCACGAGTGGTCGCCGTTGCACGAAGCGCGCAAAGTGGTCTCTTATCTGAAGAACGAGGGCGGCGTGCGCAATCCCAAGAAGCCTTTCTTCATCATGGTGGGCATGAATCCGCCGCACAGCCCGTATCGCTCGTTGGACGACTGCATGGAGCAGGACTTCGACCTCTACAAGAACCGTTCGCTTGACAGTCTCCTCGTTCGTCCGAATGCCGACCCCACGATGCACAAAGCCGGAAGCGCGCCTTATTACTTCGCCTCCGTCACCGGCGTAGACCGTGCCTTCGGGCAGATTCTCGACGCATTGAAAGAGCTTGGGATGGAAGAGAACACCATCGTTGTGTTTGCCTCCGACCACGGCGAAACCATGTGCAGCCAGCGCACGGACGACCCGAAGAACTCGCCCTACTCCGAATCCATGAACATACCTTTTCTGGTTCGCTATCCGCAGAGGGTGAAACCGCGCGTAGACAACCTGATACTCTCTTCGCCCGACATCATGCCCACGCTGCTGGGGTTATCCGGCCTTTCCGACTCCATTCCCGCAGAGGTGCAGGGACGCAACTATGCACCGCTTTTCTTCGATGAAAAGGCCGAAATTGTGCGTCCTTCCGGTGCGCTTTACATTCAGAACATGGATGGAGAAAAGGATGCCGAGGGGCTGGTTCGTTCTTACTTCCCCTCGTCGCGCGGCTTCAAGTCGGCCCGCTACACGCTGGCGCTCTACATCGACCGCAAAGACCGCCGCTTGGCGAAAAGCCTGCTGTTCGACGACGAGAACGACCCTTACCAGATGCACAACCTCCCACTCGAACAGAACGCCGAAATCGTGAAAGAGCTTTGCGCAGAGATGGGCAAGGTGCTGAAAGAGATTGGCGACCCGTGGTATGAGGAGAGAATCTTGCCGGATATGATTCCGTATTGACAATGCTTGTATGCAGGGTAGAAAAAAGCCTTGACTGACAGGTTGATAAAAAAGAGAGGATATCTTAGGTACGGCATGTTGCGCCTAAGATATTCTCTCTTTTAATACAGGCTGCTTTTCAGCAAACAACGGCTTTCACCCTTTTATACAGATTATAAACGCTGAATATGCCGATAAAAACACAAAAGAGGAAACTGAACGAACTGACACCAAGCACCTGTCCATCGGCAACGACATGAAACAATACGATGTAGAATGCAATGTTGACAAAAGTATTTACGACAGTCGTATATGTACCTGTTTTGCGTACGCGTGTTGTCTCATCACGAAGGGGATAGGGGACTCCGCTCTGCGTCACTACTCCCGCTTCTTGCAGCTCATGGATTGCCTTTTCTCTTTCGGATGTTTCTGCCGGCAGATTTACGGCTTTACTCAGCTTTCTTTTCTTGCGGATATAATCTATCACCAACTGATTGTTGTTGTTGACGTATGTTTTCCGTACTCCGCCCACAGGAATGGAGATTGGCTGATAATATTTTAAAAAAGAAAGCACTAAAGAGAAGAGAAATCCGCCAAAGAGACCCGACAGGTGGAAAAAGACAGTTTTTATTTGCAGTAAGGAAAACAGCACAATCATCCATGCCAGCATGAAGTCGATGATATATACATGGTTTATGACATCGATTTGAAAAAAAGATCTGAACCATTTCCCGTTCAGCCTTTTTATCTCGTATGTGTGTGGGGTTATATATACCACTTTGTCTTTTAAAAGAATTTCTTCCATAATGCCCCTGTTTTATGTGAGGATGACGCAGAATTCATCATTTGTTCAGCTTCCACTCGCTGCCTTCCTTGCCGTCCTTAATCTCGAAGCCGAGGGCGGTGAGTTCGTTGCGGATTTTGTCGCTGGTGGCCCAGTCCTTGTTGGCTTTGGCTTTGGCGCGCTCGTCGAGCAGCATGTCCACCACCTTGCCGAAGGCGGCTTCGCGGGCTTCGTTGGAGGCGTTGTCTTCCTTCAGTCCGAGGATGTCGAAGCTGAAGAGGTGGAAGGTTTCTTTCAGTTCGTGCAGGTCGTCGGCGGTGATGGAGTCGTTTCCGGCCAGAATGTTGTTCACCATCTTGGCGCCGTCGAAGAGGTGGGCGATGACAATCGGAGAGTTGAGGTCGTCGTTCATGGCTTCGTGGCACTTGGCGCGCAGCGATTTCGCGTCCACCGTAGACGTGGCCGCGGGCACAATCTTCTCCAGTCCGCGGATGGCATCCATCAGCCGTGCCAGTCCCTTCTCGGCGGCTTGCAGGGCTTCGTTGCTGAAGTCCACCGTGCTGCGGTAGTGGGCTTGGAGGATGAAGAAGCGGATGGTCATCGGGGTGTAGGCCTGTGCCAGCAGCTTGTTGGAACCGGTGAAGAACTCTTCGAGGGTGATGAAGTTGCCGAGGCTCTTGCCCATCTTCTGCCCGTTGATGGTAATCATGTTGTTGTGCATCCAGTAGCGCACCATGTCGTCGCCCTGACTGGCCACGGCTTGGGCTATCTCGCATTCGTGGTGGGGGAAGACGAGGTCCATGCCGCCGCCGTGAATGTCGAAGTGCGCTCCGAGGTATTTCTTGCCCATGGCGGTACACTCGCAGTGCCAGCCGGGGAAACCGTCGCTCCACGGCGAGGGCCAGCGCATGATGTGCTCCGGTTGCGCCCGTTTCCAGAGGGCGAAGTCGGCGGGGTTGCGCTTCTCTTCCTGCCCGTCCAGTTCGCGGGTGGTGTTGAGCACGTCGTCGAGGTTCCGGCCCGAGAGTTTGCCGTAGCGGTGGTCTTTGTTGTATTTGGCCACGTCGAAGTAGACGGAGCCTTCGCTCAGGTAGGCGTATCCGTTGTCGATAATCTTCTTCACCAGCTCCTCCTGCTCGATGATGTGTCCGCTGGCATGCGGCTCGATGCTGGGAGGAAGGACGTTGAGCGCGTCCATCGCCTTGTGGTAGCGGTTGATGTAGTATTGCGCCACTTCCATGGGTTCGAGCTGTTCCAGACGGGCTTTCTTGGCTATCTTGTCCTCGCCCTCGTCGGCGTCGTGCTCCAGATGGCCCACGTCGGTGATGTTGCGCACGTAGCGCACCTTGTAGCCCAAGTGCTTGAGGTAGCGGAAAAGGAGGTCGAAGGTGATGGAGGGGCGTGCGTGTCCCAAGTGCGGGTCGCCGTAGACGGTGGGGCCGCAGACGTACATGCCCACGTGGGGGGCGTGCAGGGGCACGAACAGTTCTTTTCTTCTATTCAGGGTGTTGTAGACGGTCAGTTGATGTTCCATAACGCTTTCTTGTTTTGTAAATCGTATTCGGTTGCAAAAATAGGGATATATAATTGAATACGCAGACTTTTCGGGGTGAATTATCGAGATTCCCCCGTGTTTGCCGTCCGCCCTCCTCCTTTTCCGGGACGAGGGATGAGCCGGAACCGCCGGAGGCATATCGCCGCGCGCATTCCCGGCCTGTCGGGAAGAAAGTGCCTGCCTGCCGGGAAAAGGTTCCCGACAAGGCGGGAAAAGATTCCCGGCATGCAGGCAACCGGCCCGGTGCGTCAGCGTGACTCCTTGCCCGCCACGTCTCTGTCTTCCCAATCGTACGCCTCCTCGTAGCTGTCGTATGCCACGGCCTCCGTTATGCCCTGCTCCTCGAAGATGCGGGCAATGGCCTCCTGCTCGGCCGGAGAGAGGGAGCGCTCCTTGTTCAGGATGCGGTAGTAGGTGGTTTTCGAGAACAGGCGGCGGATGCCGCCTTTCAGTTTCACGGCGGTCTTGTGGGGAATGGCGTCGAAAGCCCCGGTCAGCCCCCATGCCGTGCGTATTCTCCTCGCGCCCCTGAAGTGCGGGCAGGCCTCGCCCTGTTTGGGATAGGCGGCGGGGTTCACTGTTGTCAGAAAGACGGCCGAAGCGGGCGCGTGCCGTGCGGCCAGATGTCTGAGGCAGCCGTCGGCAAGCGGACAGCCGCCGTTGAAGCAGTGCACGAATCCGTAGGGCACTGCGCGGTAGTCGAAGTCGTTACTCATATCGCATTTTCTTTTTTAATCTCCTTCGGGATATTCGCTCGCCGCCGTGTTCCTGTTTTCATTTCACAAAGCGCCGGGCAAAACCTTCGGGATGTGTTCATGTTTTGTAATTTATCGGGGCAAATGTAGCGATTTAATTTTTCATTTTTATTACTTTTGCGCCCATGAACGCAGAGAAACGTGTATTGCTGGGCATGAGCGGCGGGACCGACAGCTCCGTGGCCGCCATGAAATTGCAGGAGGCGGGCTATGAGGTCACCGGCGTGACGTTCCGATTCTACGAGCACGACGGGGCGACGGACTATCTGGACGACGCCCGCAGGCTGGCGGCAAGGCTGGGGATGGAGCACATCACCTGCGACGCACGTGAGATGTTCCGTTCGCGCGTCATCCGCTACTTCACCGACGAATACCTGTCGGGGCGCACGCCCGTTCCCTGCATCGTGTGCAACAACGAGCTGAAGTGGGCGCTGCTGGCAAAAACCGCCGATGAAAAGGGCATTTACTGGATTTCTACCGGACACTACGCGCGCAAAGTGCAGCAAGGCGGAAAGTGGCACATAGCCCCTGCCGCCGACCGCGACAAAGACCAGACCTTCTTCCTCTGGGGCTTGAAGCAGGACATCCTGCGGCGCATGCTGCTGCCCTTGGGCAACATCACCAAAGGCGAAGCGAGGAGCTACGCCGCCGACAGGGGATTCCGTCACGTGGCGACGAAGAAAGACAGCATCGGCGTCTGCTTCTGCCCGCTCGACTACCGTTCGTTCCTGCGCCGTGAGGTTGAAGAGTGCCCAAAAACTGCCCAAGCAATGCCCAAACAGTGCCCAAGCAGTGCCCAAAAACTGCCCGGAAAGGGAAGATTCGTCGATGAAAAGGGCGATTTCCTTGGATGGCACGAAGGCTACCCCTTCTACACCGTAGGCCAACGGCGCGGATTGGGCATACACCTGAACCGGGCCGTCTACGTAAAAGAAACAAGGCCGGCGACCAACGAAGTGGTGCTTGCCCCGCTTTCATCGCTCTATAAACAGGAGATGCTGCTGAAAGAATGGAACCTGACGGAAGACACCCGCGTGCTCGATGCCGCCGAGGTGATTGTGAAGATACGCTACCGCAAGCAGGCCAACCGCTGCAAGGTGAGCCTCACGCCCGAGGGAATGCTGCACGTCAGCCTCACCGAGCCTCTGGAGGCCGTCGCACCGGGTCAGGCGGCAGCCTTCTACGACACGGACGGGTTGCTGCTGGGAGGCGGAATCATCGTCTGACGGCAAGGCGACAGGCGTTCCCCCGTGAACAAAAGTCCGCCGATACCGTTATTGCCATAGAACCGTTTTTATAAGAAACTTTTTATTAAACAAAACCATATCGAAAATGAAAAAAACATCTATCGTAATGTTATTTGCCGCTTTGGCAACCCTCGTCCACGCTCAGACGGACGACAAAGGGTATCAGGAAGGAGCATGGGTGCTGAAAGGCGTAACCGGCGTGAACACGTCGCAGACGGCAATGTCCAACTGGTCGGCGGGCGGCGAGAACTCCATTGCCGGAAACACCTATCTGAACGCGTCGCTGACGCATAAGAAAGGACGCTGGCTGTGGGTCACCAACATGGTGCTGGACTACGGACTGTCCAAGACCAAATCGCAGGGAATGAGAAAAAGCACCGATAAAATCGGACTTTCCACACAGCTGGGCTATTCGGCCAGCAAAGTATGGTACTATACGTTCATGGGCGATTTCAACACCCAGTTTGCCAAAGGATACAACTATCCCGACAAAGATTACCACATCTCGAACTTTCTGGCTCCCGCCTACTCCAACATCGCCCTGGGTATGGAATGGCGACCCAAAAGCAACTACTCCCTGCTGCTCTCGCCCATCACCGCCAAGATGACCATCGTGAACGACGACTATCTTTCCGGTCTGGGCGCTTTCGGCGTAGACCCCGGCAAACACTTCAAGATAGAAGCCGGTGCTCTGGTGAAAGGACGTGCGGAACTGCCCCTGATGGAGAACGTCAACCTGATTACCACGGCCGACCTCTTCACCCCGTACAGCAAGGACTTCGGCAACATCGACATAAACTGGGACGTGCTCATCAGCATGAAGATAAACAAGTTCCTGTCAGCCACCATCAACACCACGCTGAAGTATGACGACGACGTGAAGACGTTCGACGACAACGGCGTGAAGCGAGGCCCCAAAGTGCAGTTCAAAGAAGTACTGGGAATCGGACTGGCATATAATTTCTGACAAGCCGCAGCCCATCCGGAACAAAGGCCGAAACAGCCCGCATTCCGGCACCTTCAGGCACAGGCAACACGATCCGCGCAAAACCCGATACGGGAAAACCGCACACACGTGTCGCCCGTGCCTGAATCTTGATAAACCGCCTTTTCTCGATTAAACCGTCTTTTATTTGCATTTATAAAACACACAGACTATATTTGTCGTGAAAATACATCTTTTGAAACCCGAGGCATCTGCCATAAGGACATAAAGCGAATAAAAAAGAGAACGGATTCCCACTTAGAGCAAACGAAAAACAGAGATGAGCAATGACAAAGACCTGATGTTCTGTGCCGCAGACATCGTGAAACGCGCCAAACAAGTGATGGACTTCCACACCGACGCACAACTGGCCGCATGGCTGGGCATATCGCGCTCCACCCTGAGCAACTGGATGGCACGCAACAGCATCGACTTCCCGCTGGTGCTGGGCAAGCTGAAACAAGTGGACTACAATTGGCTATTGACAGGTAAGGGACGCCCCGCCCGCCACTCGAAACACATCGACAGCGAGCTGGTGCAGGGCGAACTGGAGATTCTTCACAATCCGAAAACAACAGACGTCATGGACAATCGCAGCGTGACCCTTTACGACATCTCCGCCGCCGCCAACCTCAAGACCATGCTGGCCGACCGACCTCAGTATGCGCTGGGCAAGATAGTGATTCCCAACGTGCCCGCATGCGACGGCGCACTCTACGTCTCGGGCGACTCGATGTATCCCATCCTGAAGTCGGGCGACATCGTGGGCTTCAAGTCCATCCAGAGCTTCACCGACGTCATCTACGGAGAAATGTACCTTGTCTCCTTCAACCTCGGCGGAGACGAATACCTTTCCGTGAAGTACGTCAACCACTCCGAACTGCCCGGCTGCATCCGCCTCGTCAGCTACAACACGCACCACGACCCCATGGATTTGCCGCTGACGTCCGTCAGTGCCATGGCCATCGTGAAGTTCTCCATAAGGAAGAACATGATTATGTGACGCCTCTCCTACTCCATCTTCAGCACTCCGAAGAACTCCGGACAGTGGAAGTCGGGCTTCTCCAACCCGATAGGACTCCAAGAAAGGAAGTGCGGAGTGCGGAGTTTGTCGCCGCATTTATAGAAGTTGGCACGGATGGCCTTGCCCTCCAGCGAGGTGATGCGGTGCAGGAAGAAAGTGGTGTAAGGAATCACCAAAGCCACTTCCCAACAGCAATCTCCTACCCGTTCGCCGAATCCTTCGCTACCCAAAGACGACCAGCGCTGCACCTTGTCCATCACCTCCTGCGGGGCATGACGGCGGTTCTTTCTGCCGGCTCCGGCGCCCACAAGCAGTGTGCCCACACAGTTGCACTCCACGTTGTAATACACCCCGTCATCGGCAGGCACGGAAAAGAACTCCACGCACGCATCTTCCCAAACCGGGCCGTTGTCGTGTCCTGCCACGGCACGCACGCTCTCTTCCCTCACCTTGAAGTGGAGCAAGATTGCATCCTGCGTATAGGCTATGCGAAACTCCACGTCGGGACGGTAAGGGAATGCCGTCCAATTCACCGTGTTGACAGGCTGGAAATCCACCTTTTCTTTATCCAGAAGGGCGGGCAACGACTCTACCGGCACGTTTGCCGCACTCACTTTCTTCACACTTAATTCTTTCATTCTATTCTTTTGGGGGGTTATGGCAGACAGCGACAGCACGCAAAGTGCCGCCGCCGTCAGGCTAAGATATTTTTTCAGATACATGAGGCAATGAAGGCTTTCATCTCCGGCGTATGCTCTTCCACGCTTTGCAGCAACTTGAACTGCGCTTTGGCACGCACAAGGTTATGCTCCGGATAGCTGATTTTATAATAGGTGTCGCCGTTGATGTAGTCGCCCAAGAAGCGCACGCACTGCATGTAGGGGAACAGGGCGGCGGCGTATGGCAGGTTCTCCGTCTCGACAGGCAACAGGAAGCTCTTGGCAGACTCCAGATAACCCTTGGTGAAAGCACGGAAGATATCCATGTTGAAATTCACGTTCGCAAGATTAGGGTCGTCTTCCAGACCGGTATTGGCGGCCGAACGGAGAAAGTCACCGTAGTCGGAGAAAATGAAGCTGGGCATCACCGTGTCGAGGTCGATGACGCAAAGCACCGTGCCGTCTTCATCGAACATCATGTTGTTCACCTTCGTGTCGCAGTGGCACACGCGCTTGGGCAGACGTCCCTCACGGTGCAAACGCTCGGCCTTGCACATCTCGTCGGCACGCTTCTCCAGTTCGTCGAGCAACGGGCGTACCTCCTTCACCCGTCCGGCGACATCGGCAGCCACGGCCTCGCGAAGCTGCTTCAGACGGAACTCCATGTTGTGGAAGTCGGGGATGGTTTCACCCAACGTGTCGGGGATGTCAGCCAGCATCGCCTGAAAGTGGCCAAAGGCACTACCTGCATAATAGGAATACTCAGGATTGACGGTCTCGTAGGTTTTGGCACGGGGAATGAACACCATCATGCGCCAATAGTTCTCGCCGTCGTGCCAATAGGTCTTGCCCGTATCAGCGGGAAGGAAATGCAGCACCTTGCGCTCGATGTCCGCTTCGCCCTGCTGCTCCAGTTTCTTGCGGATGTGACGGGTGACGGCTTCGATGTTGCCCTGCAACATATCCACATCGCGGAAGATGGCATGGTTGACGCGTTGCAGCACATAGTCCGGGGCATCCGCCTCGACGGTAGTCACTTTATACGTGTCGTTAATCAGCCCCGAACCCAAAGGGGCAACAGCCCCGGTCGTTCCCTTCAATTGAAAATGAGATACAATAGATAAAAGGTCTTTCATAATGACTTATTTATTAATAAACTGTTTACAAAGATGGGCTTTCCTATTCATACCAAAGGCAGAAAAAGTACGGCAAGCATACAAAATTATATATTTAAGCAGACATAGACACTAAAACCGGACGACAAATAAGCCTTTATGTGCAAAATATAGCTATATTTGTAACGGAAACCTTAAAATAACATCCGAAAAGTGCGAAAGTTTACCACCCGGCTGCTGATTGTCCTGTTGGGCATGATTGCCATAACCTTGCAAGGGCAGAACATCACTTTCAACCATCTGACTACCGACGACGGACTGTCACAATTCTCAGTAAACAGCCTTTACATCGACGAGAACGGTGTGCTGTGGATAGGAACCCGCGAAGGACTGAACCGCTATGACGGCAGGGAGATACAGACCTACAAACTGCGGAAGAACGACCCGCACAGCCTCTTCTGCAACACCGTGCTGCGTCTGGCCGGAAACCGCAACGGGAAAATCTACCTGCTCTGCACCGAAGGCGTCGCCGAGTTCAACCTCGCCACCCGGCGATTCACCACACTGCTACAAGGAAACATCAACAGCATCTACTACAAAGACGCCCTTTTCATCGGGAAAAAGAACGAAATATACCGCTACAACGAACAGACCGGAAACTTCGACCTCTACTACCAACTGACCGAAAACAACCTCGAAATCTTCTGCCTGCATCTGGACAAGGACTACCTGTGGATGGGAACTACCGACAGAGGTGTGTACCGCCTGAGACTGGCCGACAAGGAACTTACCCACCCCATACCGGAAGGAAACATCACCAGCATCTACTGCGACAGCCGGAACGAGTTGTGGATAGGAAGCTGGGAAGAGGGACTGCACCATGTGAAAACCGACGGAACAATCGAGACCTTTACTTACGATGACAAGAATCCGCACAGCCTCTCGTCCAACTTCGTCAGGGCATGTTGCGAAGACAATCTGGGCAACATCTGGATAGGAACTTTCAACGGGCTGAACCGATACGACAGGAGCACGGGACTGTTTCAGAACCACACCGCCGACGATGTCCGTAACGACGGGCTGACACACTCCTCCATCTGGTGCATCGTGAAGGACAATCAGGGCACACTGTGGCTGGGCACTTACTTCGGAGGCGTCAACTACTTCAATCCGGAATACGAGATATACACCCGTTACACCTACTCGCCCACAGAGAAGAAAGGACTGAGCTATCCCGTGGTGGGACGCATGGTGGAAGATAAGCACGGTGACCTCTGGATAGGCACCGAAGGGGGCGGACTGAACCACTACAACCGACGTACGCACGAATTCAAATGGTTTCGCCCCGGCAACGGACCCAACAGCATTTCGCAAAACAACGTCAAGGCGCTCTATTACGACCCTTCCAAGGAGATTATCTGGATAGGGACGCATCTGGGCGGACTGAACAGACTGGACATCCGTTCGGGACGTTTCACTCACTACCGGGCCAAACCCGGCAATCCGGAGACGTTGCCCTCCGACATCATACGCGACATCGCCCCCTACCGGGACTCGCTGATTGTGGCTACCCAAAACGGCATTTGCCTCTTCAACCCCGCCGACGGGAAGTGCCGACAACTCTTCACCGACAGCAAGGAGGGGAAGAGAATCAAGATGGTGGCCGACATCACTTTCGACAAGAAAGGAACGCTTTGGATTGCGGCCACCGGCGAGGGAGTGTTCAGCTACCGCTTCGACAACGGACAACTGACGAACTACCGTCACGACCCCGCCGCTCCGCACAGCCTCAGCAACAACAACGTGAACAACATCATGCAGGACGGCAAAGGACATCTGTGGTTCGCCACATCGGGCAGCGGACTGGACTTGTTCAGCCCCTCGACCGGCGACTTCGAAAACTTCGACCGGGCAAAGAACGGGCTTTCCAGCGACTGCATATACGAGGTGCGCGAGTCTCCCGTAAGCGGGCAACTGCTACTCATCACCAACGAGGGCTTTTCCATCTTCGACCGGAGAAGCAAACGGTTCAGGAATTACAGTGCCGAGAACGGTTTCCCACTGACGGCTGTCAACGAAAACGCCCTCTGTGTGACCCGCGACGGCGAGATATTCCTCGGAGGAACGCAGGGCATGATTTCCTTCCACGAAATGGAGCTGAACTTCACGCCGAAACCCTACAACATCATCCTCTCGCGCCTCATTGTGAACGGTGCAGAGATAGAGGCGGGAGACAAGACAGGCATCTTGCAAAAAGCCCTCCGCTTCACACGGGAGATTACGCTAAACGCCGACCAGTCGATGTTCAGCATCGAATTTGCCACCTCCAACTACGTGGCGGCAAACAAGGACGACATCATCTACAAATTAGAGGGATTCTCCGACGACTGGAACAGCACGCGCGGCCTTCACAACATCACCTACACCAACCTGAATGCCGGAACCTACACACTGCTTATCAAGCCCAACGGAAAGGACGAAAGCCTCTGCCCGCAAGTGGGCCTGACCATCCGCGTGCTGCCTCCCTACTACAAGACACCTCTTGCCTACCTGCTCTACCTGCTGGTGACGGGAGGCCTGCTCTGGTATCTGGTGCGCACGTACAAGACGAGAATCAAGCTGCGCGAATCACTGAAGTACGAGCAGAAACACATACGTGATGTGGAGGCGCTGAACCAGTCGAAACTGCGCTTCTTCACCAACATATCGCACGAGTTCCGCACCCCGCTGACGCTCATCGTGGCGCAGGTGGAGGCACTGATGCAACTGCAGAACTTCACGCCCGGCATATATAATAAGGTATTAAGCATCTACAAAAACAGCATACAACTGCGCGAGCTTATCACCGAACTGCTGGACTTCCGCAAGCAGGAGCAGGGGCACATGAAGATAAAGGTCAGCCCGCACAACATCGTGGACTTCCTTTACGAGAACTACCTCCTCTTCCTCGAATACGCCTCGGCCAAGCGGATAGACTTCCGGTTTGAGAAAGAGACGGACGAGCTGGAGGTGTGGTACGACCAGAAGCAGATGCAGAAGGTGATAAACAACCTGCTGTCCAACGCCATCAAACACACCAAGGCCGAAGGCAGCATCACCCTTAGTATCAAGAGCGAGGAGAATCGCGCCATTATCCGTGTGACGGACACCGGAAGCGGCATCGACACCGGCGAGGTCGACAAAATCTTCGACCGCTTCTACCAGATAGACCCCATGGACAGCACCGATGCCGACAAAACAGGCACGGGCATAGGGCTGGCACTGACCAAGGGCATCGTGGAGCTGCATCACGGAACCATCCGCGTGGAAAGCGAACCGGGCAAGGGAGCCAGCTTCATAGTGAGCCTGCAACGGGGCAACGCGCAGTTCGACGAGGAGCAAATCAGCAGGAACCCCGACAACGTGCAACAGATAGAAGCGCCCGTGGCGGAGAACGACGCCCTGCTGAAAGCCGAATTGGAGGAGAACGCCCCCAACAAGCGTCTGCCCGACGCCACGATACTGATAGTGGAGGACAACGACTCCATCCGCCGGATGCTGGCAGCCCTCTTCAAGCCTTTTTACGAAGTGCTGACGGCTGCCGACGGCGAAGAGGGGCTGGAGCAGGTGCAAAGCCGTATGCCCCACATCGTGGTGAGCGACGTGGTGATGCCCCGCATGTCGGGCACGGAACTGTGCAAACGGATAAAGAGCGACTTCAACACCTGCCACATCCCCGTGGTGCTGCTCACGGCCCGCACCGCCGTAGAGCAGAACATCGAGGGGTTGCGCATCGGTGCGGACGACTACATCACCAAGCCTTTCAACACCGGCCTGCTGATTTCGCGCTGCAACAACCTTGTGAACTCGCGCATCCTCCTGCAAGAGAAGTTCAGCAAGCAACCGCAAGCCACAGCCCGGATGCTGGCCACCAACCCCATCGACAAGGAGATTCTGGACCGTGCCACCGCCATCATCGAGCAGCATCTGGACGACACGGGCTTCAACGTCAATGTCTTTGCCCGCGAAATGATGATGGCGCGCACCAACCTCTTCACCAAGCTGAAAGCCATCACCGGCCAGACGCCGAACGACTTCATCCTCACCATCCGCCTGAAGAAGGGCGCACTGATGCTCCGCAACAACCCGGAACTGAACGTCACCGAGATTTCGGACAAGATAGGGTTCAGCTCTCCGCGCTACTTCTCGAAATGTTTCAAGGAGGTGTATCAGGTGAGTCCGTTGGCATACCGCAAAGGAGAGTGACGTGATGTGTACTTTCTACGTTTAACGCTCCTGCGGTGAGGCCGGAGGGAGATGCGGGCTTGAGGCAGAAAGCCGGAGGTGGTATGAAAGTGATATGAAAACGCGGGAATGCGTTTATAGCATTACAGGCAAGAGGCCATACTTCTCTTTTCCAAATATTGAATTAAACTTGTATAAAAATAAAGAAAAGTAGACAAAAAAGCATCGGAAGTTTTTTTTGTCTTAATAATAGTTCATACCTTTCTTGCGCAAACATAGAAAAGAATATGAAAAAGAATTTAATTTATCTGCTTTGCTTGGTTATTTCTTTTTCTGCTTGCGAAAAAGAAAATAACACTCCCGTAAATCCCGATGTCCCTGTAAACCCTGACATCCCTGTAAATCCTGAAGACAATAACACCCCCTTGGCATGGCAAGAGCTTCATAACTCGATTTGGGAACACGAACATGAGGAGGATCTTTTTATCGGAATCAGGTATGCGAACGCGAAAAACTTTCAGGTAAGTAACGATCCTTGGATTTATGTCGGCGGCATATATCCGGAAAAAACGTTTTTAGCCCGTTTCGACAGAGAAATCATGGATTCGATAAATCCCATCGACATAACCTTTAACTTTCCGGATCCTTACATGGAGGAAAAGGCAAAGGTGGGAAGAATAAGTTATCTGAGAATCTTCAAGAATGTTCTTAAATCGAAAGAGTATAAAGATTTCGTCGATACAAGAGGAAACAATGGTAGGGTAAGAATGGCCGAGATAAAATCTTATGAAGACATAGAGAAAGCTTTTCCTGATAACGTTCTGTTTGGAAAATCCATAAAGGAGATTGTTTCCCAAAAATACGGACAGAAGCACAAAAACCTGTCAATAGGCGAGATTATATTTAAGAATTTCACGGTATCGATGAAAACTCCTGCCAACGGAATCTTTAAAAACACCCATAGAAAAGATTCCATAGATAACCCCGTATATATCCGTTCCATAACTTATGGCTCGGTAGGCTACTTTGTAATAGAAAGCGAATATTCTTACGAGGATATATTCAACGCTTTCAGAGGGATAAAGACGCCTTTTAAAGATTCATACACTAAGGCCGACGGCATTTTACACAATTCTAAAATTACATTGTTCACCATTTCAGACATGAGCCACGATGTCCGTGTATGGAGCACTTTCGAAGACCTTGACAAATATCTGGCAAACCCCTATCACTATTATAACAACAAATACTACATATACGGTTATCCCGTATATTGCAGGGGATGTTACGCTAAAGACAATTCTTTTTTCAAAAGAAAAAAATGATTTATAACTTTTGTATTAAAACCTATTTTATTATGAAAATTAAATTTTATTCTTTTTCGCTATTTGCTTTAATAGCAATAAGTTTTTTGGTTTCTTGTTCTCAAGACGATTCTATATTGGCTATGGAGGAGCAATCTGACGCTTCTACGGCTATTGAGAAAAAAACATTAAAAGGCAGATTTGATGACTCTGATTTTAAATGGGATTATTCTTTCTCTACGGATTCTACTGGCCGAAAGAGTAACGAGTTAGTTATTGGTGAACTTCATTCAATAAAAGAAATACATCCGATAGTGGTTACTAAAGCAGAAACAACGAGGCGCTCGAATGGAGAATTTGGTGAGTCACGTCGGAGGAGTGCAGAGATTGTAAATCCCATAGATGTCACGGAGATTTTAATTAATAATTCCAACTTCCTTTATGTCGGAGCAGCTTTTCCTCAATCTGAGTTTGCCAGAAATTATGGTAAAGAAATAACCTATCCAAGGAATCCGATAGAGATAAGCGTAAACTTTCAGGATGCTTACTTAGGAGAGATTACGAAAGAGACAGGCTCCTTTGGATATAAGAAGTTTATGAAAGAAGTTTTACGTTCTCCGGAGTACAAAGACCATGTTTCCAGTGGAGTATTGGAGTCTTTAGATTTTCAATGCACAGAATTCTATTCGTATTCTGATATTGAAAAAGCTTTTTCATCCAATATGGGATTAGCTAAATTATTTGCCGCAAAAGTACAAAGTAACTCAAAAAAAACTAATATAAAGAGTAGATTGGTTGGCCGATTAATTTCCAAAAATTTTTCTGTTACTATGGAGACGCCTGTAAAAGGCTTCTTTAAAGAAAAAATAATGGATCAGGCTGCAGAAAATCCTGTCTTCATCCGTTCGATGTCTTATGGCAAGTTGGCATTGTTGGCAATAGAAAGCGAATATAGCTTTGAGGAAGTTAAAAAGGCTGTTGAAGCAGGTATTAAATGGAAAATTTCCGCTAACGGCAGCTATAACCAACATGACACAGAAATATTGCAAAAATCAGTCATTACTTTATATGTCTTAACCGATGATAAAAATAGTGCATTCAATCAGCTTTTTAATTCTTTAGAAAATGTTTTAGAAGCTTTCAAAATCTCATATTCAGAAAAAAGTACGGGACTACCGGTTACTTGTATAGGACAATATACAAAAGATCTATCCATCTTTGAAGTGCCAACAGGCTCAATAAGGAGTTATTCCACAAAAAGAAATCCAAATGGAGAAAATCCACGCAGAGAAAGTCCAAATCTTTATTTATCTGCTTGTAATTAATCCCCAAAAAAGAACAGACTCAAATGGGTTATCTTAACAGATAGCCCATTTGCATTTTATGCGTTTGTATAGTTGTTACAGCCCCGCCTGCGAATGGCAGTGCCGCAGCAACACCGCAGGCCCGCTCCGGGCCTTTTCTTTTTAGCATGTTTTCTTTCGGGCAAGCAAAAGAAAACATACACCCGCGCCCCTTCTCCACTCCCAAAAGAGCAGTGTCTGTACATGTTCCGTCAGAGGCTTGTGTCTGTCCTGTCAGACACAAGTCCCTGACGTGTCAGACACAAGTGTTCAAGCCGTCAGACACAAGTGTTCAAGCTGACAGACACAAGCCTCTGACGACACCCACGAAAGCCATACGAAAAAAAGGAGGATGCGACGCCCTCTCCGCACCGCCGGAAGAGGCGAAACAGGGAAAGCGTCAAGCCGGAAGAAGACGGCGGGGCACGGACGCCGCTCCGTTATGTACGAATTCGTACTATTTGCGAACGATTGACTAACGTCCCCGCACCGCTTTTCCCTTACCTTTGCAATACCGTCCGGAAGAGCGGGCGGGAAAATGAAGAACAACCTTTATTAATAACTAACAAATTAATACGTATGAAACAAAGAGCAACCTTATTCTTATTGCTGACCCTGTTCTGCTCCCTATTGCCCATGCAGGCACAGACGGGCGGTCAAGTCACGGGCAAAACGGCAGACGCGATGGGAGAACTTCCCGGCGTAAGCGTCGCCGTCAAAGGAACCGCCAACGGAACCGTGACCGGACCCGACGGCTCTTTCAAGCTCGACAACGTGAAGCCCACCGACATCTTGCAATTCTCTTTCATAGGCTATAAGACTCAGGAAATCACGGCAGGAAACCGGAAAGTGTTCAACATCACCATGCAGGAAGACGCGCAAGCCCTCGAAGAGGTGGTGGTAGTGGCCGTGGGCTACGGCGACGTGAAACGCCGCGACCTGACCGGCTCCATCGGCAAGGCCAACATGGGCGACCTGACGAAGACACCCGTGAACAACGTGGCCGAAACGCTGGGCGGACGCATCGCCGGCGTGCAGGTATCGTCCACAGACGGCGGTCTGGGCGACAACTACAGCATCGTGATTCGCGGCGCAGGCTCCCTGACCCAAAGCACCGCCCCGCTCTACGTCATCGACGGTTTCCCCAGCGAAACATCGGGCATGAGCGCCCTTAACCCCAACGACATCGAATCCATCGACGTGCTGAAAGACGCTTCGGCCACCGCCATCTACGGTTCGCGCGGAGCAAACGGCGTGGTCATCATCACCACCAAGAAAGGCAAGATGGGAAAAGCCACGCTGACATACAACGGAAGCATCACCATGAGCAACGTGAAGAACCCCATGAGCCTGATGAACGGCTACGACTTCGTCGGCCTGCAAAAAGAAATCATGGAAGGCAACACGAAAGAGGTAGACGGACAGACAGTGGACGAGTTCGCCCACTTCTACCTGAAAGACGGCATCACGCTCGAGGATTACAAAAAATTCAAAAGCTACGACTGGCAAGACGAAATCTACCGCACAGCCGTCAGCCACAACCACCATATGGCTCTGAGCGGAGGAAGCGACAAGATGAACTACTCCGCATCGCTCTCTTACAGCAACCAGCAGGGCGTCATCATCAATTCAGACCTCTCACGCTATCAGGGCCGCTTCAACTTCAGTCAAAGAATCAACAAGCGGATAAAAATAGACGCCAACGCCAACTTTGCAAGCAACGTGCAGGGAGGAGCCAACCCCTCGGCCGCCACTTCAGGCCTCACCAACTCGCTGATGTATAGCGTATGGGGATACCGGCCGGTTTCTCCCTCCGGCTCCGACCTCCTTGCCGAACTGTATGACAACGACATCGACATGAGCAACGACTACCGCTTCAACCCCGTGCTCTCTGCCCGAAACGAATACCGCCGCAACACCACCAACCACCTGCAAGCCAACTTGGGCGTGGAATGGGAAATCATCAAGAACCTGAAGTTCAAGACCACCGTCGGATACACCGGACGCGACATAAAAAGAGAAGAGTTCAACGGAAGCCAAACCCGCACCGGAAACACACACCCGAAGAACACGCAAAGCAAAGGCATCAACGCCTTCCTCGGACAGACCGAGACGCGCAACTACCTGAACGAAAACACGCTGACCTACGTTCACAACAGGAAAAGACATAATACGGACGCTCTGCTGGGCGCCACATTCCAGAAATATACCAGCTATTACAGCTCCATCACCCAAGAGCAAATCACCAACGAGAGCTTCGGCATGTCCGGCATCGGAAAAGGCTCGGCAGCCCCCGTCGTAAGCGCCTCGCAGGGAGAAAACGCCATGGTGTCTTATCTGGGACGCGTCCGCTACAACTACGATGCCAAGTACTACCTGACAGCCTCCATGCGTACCGACGGCTCTTCCAAGTTCGCTCCCAAAAACCGTTGGGGATACTTCCCTTCAGGCTCGCTGGCATGGGCGTTCGGACGCGAAGAGTTCATCACGCAGGCACTGCCTTGGCTCTCCAACGGCAAGCTGCGCGCAAGCTGGGGCCTCACGGGCAACAACCGCATCGGCGACTTCGACTATATGGCACAGCTCGTCACCAGCTCCAACGTCTACAAATATCCTTGGAACAGCGCTTTCCATCCCGGCTACGTGCTCGGCTCGATGGCCAACGAAAAGCTGAAGTGGGAAACCACCGAACAATACAATTTCGGTCTGGATCTCGGACTCTTCGACGGACGCATCAACCTGACGCTCGACTACTACATCAAAACCACCAAAGACCTGCTGCTGAGTGCAGACGTCCCCGCAAGTTCGGGCTATTCGAGCGCAACCCTCAACGTGGGCAAGCTGCGCAACAAAGGCTTCGAAGTGACGCTGGAAACCACCAACGTCAAGACGAAGAACTTCACATGGACATCCTCTTTCAACATCGCCTTCAACAAGAACGAGATTCTGGAGCTTAACGACGGACAGGAAAGCATGATAAGCTACATCAACTGGGACAACAAGTACCGCACGATGCCCGCCTACATCAGCCGGAAGGGAGAAGCAGCCGGAAAGATGTACGGCTTCGTCTACGACGGAACGTACAAGTACGACGACTTCAACACCTCGACGGATGCCAACGGCAAAACCGTCTACAAACTGAAGGACGACGTGGCCCGCATAGCCAACGACGTGCAACCGGGCGACCCCAAATACAGGAAACTGACCGACGACGGAACCAACAAGATTACCGATGCCGACCGCACCGTCATCGGCAACGGGCATCCCAAGCACACCGGAGGTTTCAGCAACAACTTCACCTACAAGAACTGGGACCTGAACATCTTCATGCAATGGAGCTACGGCAACGACCTGCTGAACGCCAACCGCCTGATATTCGAGAACCCGCAAAGCAGGAAGAACGCCAATATGTTTGCCTCTTACAACAACCGGTGGACAGCCGAAAACCCCAATAGCGACATGCCGCGCGCCAGAGCCATCGGCGCCGAATATTACAGCTCGCTGTACATAGAAGACGGCTCATACCTGAAGCTGAAGACCATCTCGCTGGGATATAACTTCACCCACAAGACGTTGCGCTCATTGGGCATCAGTGCCGCCAGAATCTTCGCCTCGGCCGAGAACATCGCAACCATCACCGGCTATTCCGGCTCCGACCCCGAAGTGTCCACACGCAACAGCGTGCTCACTCCCGGTTTCGACTGGTCGGCCTATCCGCGTTCGTTCAACGCTTCGCTGGGCGTCAACATCACCTTCTAATAACCTGTAATCAAGACAATGAAATATGAAAAGTATCAATAGCATCTTCAAAAAGATTTGTGTCCTCACCATTGCCGCATCCATGGCCGGTTGCGACATGCTCGACACCAAACCTTACGATTTTGTGGCCCCCGAAACATTCTACAAAAACGAAACGGACTGCAACATGGCTCTTGCCGGCATATACTGGACAATGGCTGCCGAACATGTGTACGGCAACCGCTACTCGTGCATGTTGTCCAACGTCGACGACCTGAGCTACTACTACCGACAGAACCAGACGGGAGCCGTATTTGCCAATGCGCACAACACCGGCAACACCGACTTGTGGTACACGTGGACATCGCTCTACTCTGGCATCAACAATGCCAACGTGCTGCTCGACCATATCGACAATGCCGACATCTCCGACGGGAAGACGAAACAACGCATCAAAGGAGAGGCCAAGTTCCTGCGTGCCTATTATCACTTCCTGCTGGTGCAGGGATGGTATGAAGTGCCCATCCGCAAGACAACCGTGACCGACATTGCAACCAGCAGCAAGGAGGCTACCCCTCATGCCGAAGCGCTGGACTGGATTATCCAAGAGATGGAGGAGTGTATCGACATGGTGGACGACAGCAGTTACGACCTGTCTCCGTCGCACGTGAAAAAGACTGTGGTGGAAGGAATCCTTGCCCGCGTATGCCTGTGGCGCGCAGGCGAACCGTCGAAGGGCGGAAAAGCCTTCTACGAGAAGGCTGCCCGGTATGCCAAGAGCGTCTGCGACTCCCAGAAGCACAAACTGAACCCGGATGTATCCGAACTGTGGAAAGCCTTGAGTTCCGACCGTTATGACAATACATACAACGAAAGCATGTGGGAAGTGGAATTCATCGGCACGCGCGACGACGGAAGCTACACCGAAAGCCGCATCGGAAACGTCATCGGCAACCTGCAAGAAAACTCCTCTCCCACGGGTGCGGGATATACGTATGCCTTCTATGCGGGCAGCCTCATCCTTTGGGACCTGTTCGACGAGAAAGATACCCGCCGCGACTTGTCGATGGCTCCTTACAAGCTGAACAACAAAGACGTGCAAGTGGCATGGAAAAAAGACCAAATCACCGACCGCCGTTGCGGTAAGTATCGCCGCGAATGGGAAACCAGCAATCCCAAGCACAAGAACTATACGCAAGAGAACTACTGCCTCCTGCGCTATGCCGACGTGCTGCTGATGCTGGCCGAAGCCGAGAACGAAGTCAACCAAGCCCCCACGGAACTGGCCTACAACTGCATCAACATGGTGCGTAAACGTGCCGGCATAGACGAAGCAAAGAACCTTACATACGCCGATTTCCGTAAACTCATTCAAGACGAACGTGGCAGGGAGCTTTGTTTCGAGTCGCTGCGCAAATACGACCTCGTGCGTTGGGGTATCTACTACAAGACCATCAAGGAAAGCCTCGGCACTGCCGTGAAAGATCCGCGCTGGTCTACCGCCAACAACGCCAAGGGAGCCGCGCAATACGTAGGCAACACGGAAGAGAAGCACCAGTTCCTCCCTATTCCCACCAAAGAATTGGGTGTAAACACCAAATTAGAGCAGAACAAGTATTGGAAATAAAGAACCGACGACACAAAAGACGCTGACTTTATGGAAAACAGCCTGAGTCCGGCACAGGCGGTTGTTTTTGCCGAAGACGAAGAGAGCCGCATCCTGTGTCGGGCGGATATTTCCCGAACGCAGCGGTTTGCAGCGGTCAGGCGGAAGAGAAGAGAGACTTTCGGGCCTGCCTCCCTCACCCTGTTTTGACGGCTGCAATCCTTTGCCGTGACAGACACTTGTGTTTTGCGCGTCAGACACAAGTGTTTCAGCCGTCAGACACAAGTGTCTGAGCCGTAAAACACAAGTGTCTGACAAGGCAGGGATAAACCGCTGATAACCAACAGGATGTCGACCTAAAAAACAAGCTTTCGGATGAGGCTCCCGACCTGCATCTTATTCCGGACTCGGGTAGAAAGCACCTCAATCTCTTTGTAAGAAAAAAAACCTTTGTTACCTTGTTCTCTCAAGGCACGGACCACACGGCTTTCATGAATTTAGACCATACTAACCGGATGAAGCCGTGAAATCCGTGCCTTTTTATTCGTATCTTTGCCCTCCGATAAAGACATATCCGCAATGAACCGACTTCCCATCCATTTCGCACCGCTGCAAGGTCATACCGAAGCGGTCTACCGGCAGGCACACGCCCGTGTCTTCGGGGGCGTAGATACCTACTATTCCCCTTTTGTACGCATAGAACACGGCGAGATACGTCGCAGAGATGTGCGCGACATAAGTCCGGAACACAACCAAGCCCTGCACCTCATCCCCCAACTCATGGCTCCGGATGCCGACAAGTTGGAACAGATAATGCCCCTTTTCATCGAGAAAGGCTATCGCGAAGCAAATATCAACTTGGGCTGTCCTTTTCCTCTGTTGGCCAAACGGCACAACGGCGCAGGCATGCTTCCTCACCCCGAAGAGGTGAGGTCTCTGCTGGAAGCTGCGACGAAGTTCCGCGACGTGCGTTTCTCCGTAAAGCTGCGTTTGGGTTGGGATGATGCCGAAGAATGCCTCGCCTTGCTGCCCTTGTTCAACGAACTGCCTTTGTCGCACCTCATCCTGCACCCCCGCCTCGGCAAGCAGCAGTATAAGGGCGAAGTGGATTTGGATGCTTTCGAGGCATTCTACAACGGATGCTCCAAGCCCCTGTACTACAACGGAGACCTGCACACCACGGCAGACATCCATACCATTGCCGGCCGATTCCCCCGACTGGCAGGCATCGTCATCGGGCGCGGACTGCTGGCCAACCCCGCCTTGGCGCAGGAATATCGGGAAGGGAAGTCGCTTTCCACCGATGAAATGGCTGAAAAAGTAGGGCAACTGCATGCGATGGTCTTTGCCGGCTATCAGGAGCAACTGCAAGGCGGAGAGACCCAACTGCTGATGAAGATGAAGAGCTTCTGGGAGTATCTTTTGCCCGATGCAGACCGCAAAGCCAGAAAGATTATTCACAAAACCTCCAAGCTGTCCAACTACCGGGCGGCGGTGAGCAACCTGCTCGGTTCTTACCGATAGAGGGCTTCCGCCTGCGTACAATACCTATAAAATAATCCGCCATGACGCAACTCAATAAATGGAAGACGGGAGCGGCAATGCTCCTTTGGATGTTATGCCCCGCGAACGGGCAAGCGCAAACAGTGAAGAACGAACGCCTGCTCTCTTTCGAAGAAACGCAAGTTCCGCCCTTTATAACGGGCACAGACTCTCAACTATCCGTCAGCGACGAACATTACAGAGACGGCGGGCACAGCCTGAGCTGGAATTACGCCCCTCATGCCGTGCTCTCCATCAAAAAAGACCTGAAGTTTGAGCCGAAAGACCCGACGGGACGCGATACCTATCTCTCCGCCTTCATCGTATGGATATATAACGAGCAGGCACAGGACAAAACCATCCGGTTCGAATTCATGAAAGACGGCAGGCTGTGCACCTCCTTTCCCTTCGGCATCAACTTCACCGGCTGGCGCGGAGCGTGGGTGTGCTACGAGCGCGACATGCAAGGCACGCCCGAAGAGGGGATGGACGAAGTGCGCATCGTGGCTCCGGATGTAAAAGGCAAGCTCTTCTTCGACCATGTGCTGACTGCCTCGAAAGTGGATGCCCGCCAACAGACGCCCGACTTGCAAGTGCCCTTCGTCAATAAAGGCACCACCAACCACTGGCTGGTGGTCTACGAGCATTCGCTGTTGAAGCCGGACATTCCTCTGACACCCGTAACGGATGCGCAAAGGCAAGACATGCGGAAGATGGAAAGGCGCTTCCGGGATATGCTCTACACACCTGCCGCCCTTTCGGACAAGGAGATGGAAGCCATCCGCCGGAAGTATGATTTTTACAACATTGCCACCGTGGAAGGCAAGGTGACGGGACGCCCCATCTGGTTCGTCCGCCAGTCCGAGGCCTACGAACGGCTTCTGCCCGATTGGGACAAGGACATGTTCACCAAGCTGGGAGTGGAAATCAGCGATTACTTCAATCTGATGAAGCGCATCTCCGTGGCCTACCACAACGCCGGCAACGCCACCCTGAAGAACGAGCTGAAGCAGAAATTCCTTGCCATGTACGCCAACGCCACCGACCAAGGAATCGTCTACGGCAGCTGCTGGGGAAACATCCACCACTACGGATACAGCATGCGCGGCCTGTTCGTCTCCTACTTCCTGATGAAAGACGTGCTGCGCGATGCAGGCAGGCTGGAAGAGGCCGAACGCACCCTGAACTGGTATGCCATCACCAACGAAGTATTTCCCAAACCCCTCGTCGACGGCATCGACATCGACACTTTCAACACCAAGATGCAGGGACGCATGGCCAGCATCCTCATCATGGAAGATTCGCCGGAGAAACTGCAATACCTGCGCTCTTTTTCACGCTGGCTGGACCACGGTTGCCGGCCTGCCGAAGGGCTGGCGGGTTCTTTCAAGAAAGACGGCGCCTGCTTCCACCACTGCAACAACTATCCGGCATACGCCGTGGGCGGGCTGGACGGCGCAACGAGCATGGTGTATCTGCTGAGCGGAACGGAGTTCAAGCTCTCGGAATTGGCGCACCGCACCGTGAAGAATGTATTGCTTGCCATGCGCTTCTATTGCAACCTGAAGCAGTGGCCGCTCTCCATGTCAGGCCGGCATCCCAACGGGAAAGGCGAGCTGATACCTGTTCAATATGCTACGATGGCACTTGCAGGCACACCGGACGGCAAGCAAGCATACGACCCCGAAATGGCCGCCGCCTATCTGCGCCTTGTCTCTGATAGCGGAACAGCCGGAGAGGATGCCCCCGATTATCTGCCCAAAGCCTCCGCACGGCAGGAGCGTGAATTGAAGGAACTGCTCGAAGCGCAAGGCTTCCGTCCCGAACCCGAACCGCAAGGCAACTTGGCGCTGGGCTACGGCTGTGTGTCCGTACAACGGTGCGACAACCGGGCGGCAGTGGTGCGCGGACACTCCCGCTACCTATGGGCCGCCGAGCATTATCTCCCGGCCAACTTCTACGGCCGCTATCTGGCACACGGCAGCATGCAGATACTGACCGGAAAGCCCGATGAAAAGGTCACTTTTGCCACCGGTGGCTGGCAGGAAGCAGGCTTCGACTGGAACCGCATACCCGGAACAACGACCATACACCTGCCCTTCGACCGGTTGCGCGCCCGCGTGCTCAACGCAGACGCCTTCTCCGGTATGGAGGAGATGCTCTACTCCGACGAAGCTTTTGCCGGAGGATTGTCGCACTTCCGAACCAACGGCAACTTCGGCATGAAGCTGCACGAACACGACAAGTATAACGGCTCGCACCGGGCACGCAAGTCGTTCCACTTCTTCGACGGTGTCATCGTTTGTCTGGGCACGGACATAGAGAACAGCAATGCCGACTTCCCCACAGAAACCACCGTGTTCCAGCTGGCCGCCCTCACCCCCGAAACCCGCAGCTATTGGAATGGATTTCATGATAACGGACAGACCTACATCGACCCCAACGGCGTGGGATATTATATAGGAAAACCTTCGATGAAACGGGGTAAATTCGAGCGAAACTTCCCGCAAGTCACCGTGGGCGAGCGCAGCACCAAGCCCACCACGGGCGACTGGGTTTCGCTGGTGTTGCAACACGGCAAAGCCCCACGGGGCGCTTCGTACGAGTATGCCGTACTGCCCCGCACGGACGCCGCTTCGCTGAAGGCTTTTGCCAAGCGACCCTCATACCGGATTCTACGGCAAGACCGCACCGCCCACATCGTCCGCTTGCAGGCCGACGGGCTGACGTCTTATGTTCTCTTCGAGACCCCGCAACAACTTCCTTCGGAAGGCGTGTTGCAGAAAGCCGACACTTGCTGCCTTGTGATGACGCGCGAAAAAAGGGAGGGCAAATTACTGCTGACCGTTGCCCAGCCCGACCTTGCCTTGTATCGCGGCCCTGCCGACGAAGTTTTCGACCAAGACGGAAAACGTATCGAGCGCAGCATCTACTCACGCCCGTGGAAAGACAACGCAAGTGGCGAGATACCCGTCACCCTCACCTTAAAAGGCCGATGGACGGTTGCCGAGACACCATACTGCAAGGTGCTGTCTGCCGACAAGAGGCAGACCGTACTACGCTTTACGTGCAAGGATGCGGCAAGCTTCGATGTGGAACTGACGGCGCAGAACGGGAAAAGGCGCAAGTAACCTGCCGGCTTTCAGGATTGAGCGAAAGCACCCATAACCCAAAGAAGAGAAAACGGGCAGAGACAGACTGTGAAAAGAGGAAAGCGAGGCATGGCTGACAGAGGCTTGTGTCTGTGCTCTCAGACACAAGTGTTTGTCACGAAAGACACAAGTGTCTGACGGCAAAGGGACTTGTGTCTGACACGGCAAGGATTTGCGTCTCTCCGCCTGCCCGTTCCGGAAAAGGAAAGAATCGAGAGCCGGTGCACGGCAACTTTCGCAGTGACCCTAACGCTTCATGAACTCCCTCCGCTCCTCTTCCGGAAACTTCTCGATGGCATAGCGCAGCATGGTGCGGGGCATCGTCTTGCAATGCTTCTCAAGGAACCGCACCAGCAAATCCTTGTCGCGCTTGCCCATCTCGCGCAGCATCCAGCCCACGGCTTTCCGCATCAGGTCGTGCTCATGGCGGAGCAGGCGCTCGGAAAGAGCCAGAATGTCGATGAAATCGTGGTTTTTGATAAGCGTATAGGTAGCCATCACCGCTATGCGCTGATCCCATAGCAGCGAACTCTCGGCCAGACGATAGAGGTCTTCGCGCGATTTGTCTTTCAAGTACTCGCCCACGATGCCGGGAGCGGACAAATCGACCAAATCCCAGTTATTGATGCGCGAGGTTTGCGACAGGTAAAAGTCGTAAATCGCTTTTCTCTCCTTTTCATCGCTCTTTTTAAAGCGTTCCACCAATACGAGCAAGGCGCAAAGCCTGCATTCGTGCCACGGGCTTTGCAGCAATGCCGCCAGCACCCCGAAAGGCTCGTCCTTGTGCATCTTGGCCACCGAGCGCGCATTGGGAACGGTCACTCCCAAAAACTTGTCGCCCTCGCCATACTGCCCCTTCCCGGTCTTGAAGAAACGGGTCAGAACCTCTCTCTTCACAGGATCGATATACGTTTCCAACTCCTGCCGTATGCGGGCTGCTCTTTCGGCCGTTTCCTCCGCCGAAAGGAGACGATTCAAGCCGGCGCCCTCCGGCATGCTGCTCTTCTTTTTCATCATTCGCCATTTTTGATTTACACTTATTCCGAATACATTCGTCAGCAGACAAAAATACGATATTTATATAGAACTATCGAAAGTTATCCTTAATTTTGCAACCGATTACGTGTCCCACCCCCATAAAACCGCACAACGATGTATAAAGTCTTCTTAGGAATAATCTGTTGCCTTTCCTTCACGTTGTCCCTGTATGCGCAATCACCGCAAGAAAAAGGACTGCAAAGCATCAACCGCGCTTCGGCCGAAGCCATTATAGGCTTTCTGGCCGACGACGAGCTGCAAGGACGCGAAGCCGGCACGCACGGTGCACGCATAGCGGCACGCTACTTGGCCTCCTGCCTGAAAGAAGCCGGTATTGAGCCGTTAGATAGCACGTATTACCAACCCTTCGAGGCATGCGGCAAAGAACGCCGGCAACAGGGCGGATGGGAAGTACATCCCGACTCCGTCGCCCGTTTGAAACAAGGTGTGTACCGCTCATTGCACATGAGCAACGTTTTAGGGATTATTCCGGGACGGCGTAGCGATGAGTATGTAGTGGTAGGTGCGCACTTCGACCATCTGGGCACGGACAGCACCCTTGCCGGCGATGCCATATACAACGGAGCCGACGACAATGCTTCGGGCGTTTCGGCCGTGTTGCAGATAGCGCGCGCTTTCCGGGCTTCGGGAAGAAAACCGCTGCGCACCGTCATCTTCGCCTTCTGGGACGGCGAAGAGAAAGGACTGCTCGGCTCCCGGCATTTCGTGCAGACATGCCCCTTCATCAGCCAAGTGAAAGGCTACCTCAACTTCGACATGATAGGCCGGAACAACAAGCCCGAACAACCGCAACACGTAGTCTACTTCTATACCGCCGGCCACCCCGTTTTCGGCGACTGGCTGAAGCAGGACATCGCACGCCACGGACTGAAGCTGCAACCCGACTACCGTGCTTGGGACAATCCCGTAGGCGGAAGCGACAACGCTTCCTTTGCCCTGCAAGGCATCCCCGTCATCTGGTATCACACGGACGGACATCCCGACTACCACCGCCCTTCGGACCATGCCGACCGCCTGAACTGGGAAAAAGTGGTCGAAATAACCAAAGCGGCGTTCCTCAACGCATGGAACCTCGCCAACGAGAGCAACTATTAATCCATATACAAACAACGTAACGATACATGGTTTTAAACTATATCTGGGTAGCATTCTTCGTCATCGCATTCGTCGTGGCCCTTTGCCGTCTCATCTTCATGGGCGACACGGAGATATTCACGGAACTTGTCAACTCCACGTTCTCCTCTTCCAAAACAGCGTTCGAGATATCTTTGGGACTGACGGGAATACTCGCCCTCTGGCTGGGCGTGATGAAGACAGGCGAAAAAAGCGGCATGATCAATGCGCTTTCGCGCTGGCTGAGCCCGGTGTTCTGCCGCCTCTTCCCCGAAATACCGAAAGGACATCCCGCCATGGGTTCCATTTTCATGAACCTCTCCGCCAATATGCTGGGATTGGACAATGCCGCCACGCCCATGGGGCTGAAAGCCATGAAAGAGCTTCAGGAGCTCAACCCCAAGAAAGACACCGCCACCAACCCGATGATAATGTTCCTCGTGCTCAACACTTCGGGGCTGATACTTATCCCTGTCAGCATCATGATGTATCGCGCGCAGATGGGTGCGGCACAGCCCACGGATATCTTCATCCCCACGCTGATAACGACCGCCGTCTCTACCCTTGTCGGTGTAATCGCCGTCAGCATAGCCCAGCGCATCAACCTGCTGAACAAGCCCATACTCATCCTGATAGGCTGCATCAGCCTCTTTTTCGCCGCACTGGTTTATCTGTTTACACGCATCGGGCGCACCGAAATGGGTACATACTCCACCCTGACGGCCAACATCCTGCTGTTCTCCATCATCCTGCTGTTCATCCTTTGGGGGCTGTGGAAGAAAATCAACGTGTACGACGCCTTCATCGAAGGAGCGAAAGAGGGGTTCGCCACCGCCGTGCGCATCATACCTTATTTAGTGGCTTTCCTCGTTGGAATCGCCGTTTTTCGCACTTCAGGAGCAATGGATTTATTGATAGACGGTATCGGCCGTGCCGTAGGGCTGCTCGGAGTGGACACGAGTTTCGCAGGAGCTTTGCCCACCGCCCTGATGAAGTCACTGAGCGGCAGCGGAGCCAACGGGTTGATGATTGACACCATGAAGCAGTATGGAGCCGACTCGTTCGTGGGCCGCATGAGTTGTGTGGCCCGTGGGGCTTCGGACACCACGTTCTACATCCTTGCCGTATATTTCGGCAGCGTGGGCATCACCAAAACACGCAATGCCGTGACCTGCGGACTGATTGCCGACTTCTCAGGCATCATTGCCGCCATCATCATCAGTTATATTTTCTTCTTCGGGGAGGCCTGACAGATGATGGAGGGAAGAGGCGTAAGACGTCAGGCATTAGACGTCAGACGTCGGATGTCAGAGAAACAAGACATGAGAATATAAGAGAGTAAGAGATGTCAGGCTGTATCTGGGCGATGAGGGATTATTGGAAACCGGAAAGGAAACGAAATATTTAAAAACGATATACAGACATGATTAGCTACCACGCTGAAGGCATCGAAATGCCCGCCCTCAAGAAACGCGAGACAACGGAATGGATCAGGTCCGTGGCCGCCTCATACGGCAAAAGAATCGGTGAAATCGCCTATATCTTCTGTTCGGACGAGAAAATCCTTGAAGTGAACCGCCACTATCTGCAACACGACTATTACACGGACATCATCACCTTCGACTACTGCGAGGGAAACCGCCTCAACGGCGACCTCTTCATCAGCCTCGACACCGTGCGCACCAATGCGGAACAGTTTGCCGGCAATGATTATGAAAGGGAATTGCACCGCGTCGTCATCCACGGTATCCTCCACCTCTGCGGCATCAACGACAAAGGGCCGGGCGAACGGGAACAGATGGAGGCGGCGGAGAACAAGGCGCTGGAGATGAGAGCACCGAAATGATATGCCCGCACTTGCATCACAGGTGAATATTAATAACCAGAGTCCGGGATAGGCCGTTGCTTTTGCTAAGTTTGACAGCTGCAATCCTTTGCCGTGACAGAAGCAAGTGTCCAAGCCGACAGACACAAGTGTTTTAGGCGTAAGACACAAGTGTTTGACGTGACAGACACAAGTGTTTGAGCCGTAAAACACAAGTGTCTGACAATTCGAAGACAAACCGTTGATAACCAGCGGAATACGTTTTAAGAACAAGCCTTCGGGCGAGGCCGTCGACCGGCTTCTTATCCTGAATTCAGGTTAACAGATATCTTTGCCAATGATTACCCAACCGAAATTCTTTTATCACCATAATGAATAGAAGCAGCCGGCCGTACGGCAGACGCCTTTCACGTCGGTAAAAAGAAAGTGCAGAAAATGCGCATTGAGCAAGGGAATAAAGACATGTTACCCTAAAAAGATACTTTCCTAACAAGCGCAACATTTCTTTTCGGACAGTTCACCGTGGAAAGAAACTCTCTTTTTAGAAAGGTGTTTACAACAAGGCAAAACCTCGCAACTCACAGATTCTCCGATAGCGAGGAACAACGATAACAACCCGCCGCATAAGCACAAAACCACCACCGAACAGCATATGAAAGCATCTCTCCCGATGCGTCCATGACTTCTCTCAAGGCACAGATTGTATGGATTAACATGGATTTTGTTTATAAAAATCATGTTAGCCCATGAAATCCGTGCCTTTTTAGTAACTTTGTGCTGTTTTTAACTTCATTGAATGAATGGAATTTAAGTACGACGTTATTGTAATAGGTGCCGGGCATGCAGGTTGCGAGGCAGCAGCCGCAGCCGCCAACTTAGGCTCGAAGACGTGCCTCATCACGATGGATATGAACAAAATCGCACAGATGAGTTGCAATCCGGCCGTGGGGGGTATTGCCAAAGGGCAGATAGTACGCGAGGTGGATGCATTGGGCGGATACATGGGACTGGTGACAGACCGAACCGCCATCCAGTTCCGCATACTGAACCGCTCGAAAGGACCGGCCATGTGGAGCCCGCGCGCGCAATGCGACCGCAACAAGTTCATCTGGGAGTGGCGGGAAATATTGGAGAACATTTCGAACCTGCACATCTGGCAGGACACCGTGCGCGAAATCCTCGTTGAAAACGGAGAAATTACGGGATTGGTCACTCTGTGGGGAGTAACCTTCCGAGCCAAATGCATCGTACTTACAGCAGGCACTTTCCTCAACGGACTGATGCACGTAGGCCGAACCATGTTGCCGGGCGGACGCATGGCAGAACCCGCATCGTACGAATTGACCGAATCCATCGCAAAACATGGCATCGCCTACGGACGGATGAAGACGGGCACACCGGTGCGTATAGACGGGCGAAGCGTGCACTACGAGGAGATGGAGATACAGGAGGGCGAAGCCGACTTCCACAAGTTCTCGTTCATGAACACCGGCGTGCGACACCTGAAACAACTCTCCTGCTGGACTTGCTTCACCAATGAGGAAGCACACGGGATATTGCGCAAAGGTCTGTCCGATTCTCCCCTTTTCAACGGACAAATACAGAGTATAGGGCCACGCTATTGCCCCAGCATAGAAACAAAGATTGTAACCTTCCCCGACAAACCGCAGCATCAACTGTTCCTCGAACCGGAAGGCGAAACCACGCAGGAACTCTACCTCAACGGTTTCTCTTCGTCGCTGCCGATGGACATACAGATTGCCGCACTGAAAAAGATTCCGGCATTCAGAGACTTGGTCATCTACCGCCCGGGCTATGCCATCGAATATGACTTCTTCGACCCTACCCAACTGAAACACTCGTTGGAAACGAAGAAAATAAAGAACCTGTTCTTTGCCGGACAGGTGAATGGAACTACCGGATATGAAGAAGCTGCTGGACAAGGAATCATTGCCGGCATCAATGCACACATCAATTGCCACGGTGGAGAACCATTCACCTTGGCACGAGACGAAGCATATATCGGCGTATTAATCGACGATTTGGTGACAAAAGGAGTAGACGAGCCTTACCGCATGTTTACCTCGCGAGCCGAATATCGCATCCTGCTCCGCATGGACGATGCCGACATGCGCCTCACGGAGAAATCGTGGAAAATGGGACTTGCCAAGGAAGACCGCTACAAGTTGCTGACGGAAAAACGTGAAGCCGTGAACCATATCATAGACTTTACACGCGAATACTCGATGAAACCGGCATTAATCAACCCTGTGCTGGAACAGCTCGGCACTACCCCGCTCCGCCATGGATGCAAACTGATCGATTTGATAAACCGCCCGCAAGTGACGATTGAAAACATTGCCGAACACGTCAGCTCCTTTAAACATGAACTGGATAAACTATCGGACAGGAAAGAGGAAATAATAGAAGCGGCCGAAATACTTATCAAATACGAAGGCTACATCGGACGCGAACGAATCATTGCGGACAAATTGGGAAGACTGGAAAGCATCAAGATAAAAGGAAAGTTCGACTATGCTTCCATCCAATCTCTCTCTACCGAAGCCAGACAGAAACTGGAAAAGATTGACCCGGAGACGATAGCGCAGGCAAGCAGGATTCCCGGCGTATCTCCCAGCGACATCAATGTGCTGTTGGTGCTTTGCGGGCGATAAGGAACAAAGTTCCACGTGAAACAAGTAATTAAATAAACATATAAAACAGACTGATTATGAGCAAAGAGACACTTGTCAAGAGCATTCGGGAGATTCCCGACTTCCCCATACCGGGAATTCTGTTCTACGACGTGACCACACTATTCAAAGACCCGGCCACCTTGCAGGAGCTTTCGGACATCCTGTATGAGATGTATAAGGACAGAGGTATAACGAAAGTGGTAGGCATCGAGTCGCGAGGATTCATCATGGGTCCTATACTTGCCACCAGATTGGGAGCCGGATTCGTGCCCATCCGCAAACCGGGAAAGCTGCCGGCAGAAACCATCGAAGAAAGCTACGACAAGGAGTATGGCAAGGACACCGTGCAGATGCACAAAGACGCCATCGGCGAAGACGACGTGGTGTTGCTGCACGACGACCTGCTGGCAACCGGAGGAACCATGGAGGCTGCCTGCAAGTTAGTGAAGCAGATGCATCCGCAGAAGGTGTATGTGAACTTTATCATCGAATTGAAAGAGCTGCACGGGAAAGAGGTCTTTGGAAACGATGTGGACGTGGAAGCCGTGCTGACACTATAAACCAATGATTGACCCAAGGGCATCCTTACAACAAGATCGGGAGGCAAGAGGAGAAGCCCTGCGGCTGATTGTATCCAACCTGCCCGAAAGCCCCGGCATTTACCAATATTTAGATGCCGGAGGAACCGTTATATACGTAGGCAAGGCCAAGAACCTGAAACGAAGGGTCTCCTCGTACTTCAACCGCGAGCACGAGCCGGGGAAAACACGGGTGCTGGTAAGCAAGATTGCCGACATCCGATACATCGTGGTGAAGACGGAAGAGGACGCCCTGCTGCTGGAGAACAACCTGATAAAGAAATACAAGCCGCGCTACAACGTACTGCTGAAGGATGACAAGACCTACCCCAGCATCTGCGTGCAGAACGAATATTTCCCGCGCGTATTCAAGACCCGAAAGATAATACGCAACGGCTCGTCCTACTACGGGCCGTACAGTCATGTTCCGTCCATGTATGCGGTGCTCGACCTCATCAAACACCTGTACCCTCTGCGCACGTGCAATCTGAACCTCTCGCCGGAGAACATCCGTGCCGGAAAATTCAAAGTCTGTCTGGAGTATCACATCAAGAATTGCGCAGGCCCTTGCATCGGCAGGCAGAGCCACGAGGAATACATGAGAAACATCGATGAGGTAAAGGAAATCTTGAAAGGAAACACGCAGGAAGTGGAGCGGATGATGCTGCGACAGATGCAGGAACTGGCCGCCGAGATGAGGTTTGAGGAGGCGCAAAAAGTAAAGGAGAAGTACCTGCTGATAGAGAGTTATCGCGCGAAGTCGGAGGTGGTGAGCAATGTGCTTCACAACATCGACGTATTCTCCATCGAGGAAGACGGCGACGGCAAATCGGCTTACATCAACTACCTGCACATCACGAACGGAGCCATCAATCAGGCCTTTACGTTTGAATATAAGAAACGGCTGGACGAGACGAAAGAGGAGCTGTTGCGCTTGGGCATCATTGAGATGAGAGAACGGTACAAGAGCCTTTCGCGCGAAATCATCGTGCCTTTCGAGCCGGACATGGAGCTGAAAGACGTGACGTTCACCGTTCCGCAACGGGGCGACAAGAAGAAGCTGCTGGAACTCTCCACCCTGAACGTGAAGCAATACAAGGCCGACCGGCTGAAACAATCGGAAAAGCTGAATCCGGAACAACGAACCGTGCGCCTGCTCAAGGAGATTCAGCAACAACTGCACCTCGAACGCATGCCGATGAGGATAGAGTGCTTTGACAACTCGAACCTCCAAGGCTCCGACCCCGTGGCCGGATGCGTGGTGTTCGTGAAAGGAAAACCCTCGAAAAAGGATTACCGGAGGTACAACATCAAGACCGTGGAAGGACCGGACGATTACGCCTCGATGAAAGAGGTCGTCAGAAGGCGTTACCGGCGCGCCACGGAAGAGAGCGCTCCCCTGCCCGACCTCCTCATCACCGACGGCGGAAAAGGGCAAATGAGCGCCGTAAAAGAGGTGATGGACGAGTTGCGGCTGAACATTCCCATTGCCGGGCTTGCCAAAGACGGCAGGCACCGCACTTCGGAACTGCTCTACGGCTTCCCTCCCCAAACCATCGGCCTGAAACAGAACTCTCCGCTCTTCCGCCTTCTGACGCAGATTCAAGACGAGGTGCACCGCTTCGCCATCACCTTTCACCGCGACAAGCGAAGCAAGCGCCAGACAGCTTCGGCGCTGGACGAGATAAAAGGCGTGGGAGAGAAAACAAAAACCGCCCTGCTCAAAGAGTTCAAGAGCGTGAAGCGCATACGGGAAGCCTCGCACGAGGAACTGGCACGCGTGGCGGGCAAGGCGAAGGCCGACATCATAAAGCATCATTTTAAAGAACCAAATATCTGATTATCAAGATAGTATCTCTTCCATCCGCAGACTAAGGGAAGAGGATTCTTCGAAGGCGGACGGCACGGACGACGCAGATTAAAAGAGAAGGATAGGAAATGCCGAAAAGAGAGAACGACAGATTCGGAAGAAAGCAACCGATGTCATCCCCGCCATCCGCCTCCGGGCAGTCCCTTCCACCCCACCCTCCTACCCCCTTGCCAAGCCCCCTACGGAGCGATGCCGACAGACACAATCCCCTGTCGTGACAGACACTTGTGTTTGACGTGACAGACACAAGTGTTTTAGCCGTCAGACACAAGTGTTTTAGCCGACAGACACAAGTGTCTGACAAGACAGAAAACAGAGATAATAAAAACAGAGGGCAAAAGCCTCGCGACACAACGAATTTATTTGTAACTTTGCCTTTCGGGAAAAAAGAAAACAAACAGCATGAGAGTAGTGATACAACGCAGCGGACACGCCTCCGTCAGCATAGACGGGGCTTGCAAAGCGGCCATCGGAAAGGGACTTCTGGTACTGCTGGGCATCGAGGAAGCCGACGGAAAGGACGACATCGACTGGCTCTGCAAGAAAATCGTGAACCTGCGCATCTTCGACGACGAACAAGGGGTGATGAACAAGTCCGTCATCGAAACCGGCGGCGACATACTGGTAATCAGCCAGTTCACCCTGCACGCCTCGACCAAGAAAGGCAACCGCCCCTCGTACATACGGGCAGCCCGGCCGGAAACGGCCATCCCCCTCTACGAGCTGTTCTGCCGGGAACTGAGCACGGCGCTGGGCAAAGAGGTGGGCACAGGCCGCTTCGGGGCGGACATGAAAGTGGAACTGCTGAACGATGGCCCGGTGACCATCTGCATGGATACGAAAAACAAGGAATGATGACACTGGAAGAAGCACAGAAACAAGTGGATGCTTGGATAAAGGAATACGGAGTGCGCTACTTCAGCGAACTCACCAACATGGCCGTACTGACCGAGGAAGTGGGCGAAATGGCACGCATAATGGCACGCAGATACGGCGACCAATCCTTCAAGGAAGGCGAAAAAGACAACCTCGGCGACGAAATGGCCGATGTGCTCTGGGTGCTGCTCTGCATCGCCAACCAGACGGGCGTGAACCTGACCGAAGCCTTCGTCCGCAACCTTGAAAAGAAAACCAAACGTGACCAAACAAGACATATCAATAACCCAAAACTGAAAGACGATGAAAAAAAATGAGTCTACACAGAACAAGTACGAAGCCGCCCTGGCCAAGTACAACACCCTGCTGAACGATGCAGAAGTGGCTGCAAAAGTAGCCGAAATCATTGCAGAGAAAGCGCCTGCAAACAATACGCCCGACGTGAAGAAACTCCTCTTCAACTGCATCGACCTGACCACTCTCCGAACCGAAGACAGCGATGAAAGCGTCATGAATTTCACCCGGAAAGTGAACCAATTCGACGACGAATTCCCCGACCTGAAGAACGTGGCCGCCATCTGCGTATATCCCAACTTCGCCGAAATCGTAAAGGACACGCTCGAAGTGGAAGACGTGAAAATAGCCTGCGTATCGGGCGGTTTCCCCTCCTCGCAGACTTTCATCGAAGTAAAGGTGGCCGAAACGGCAATGGCCGTGATGGAAGGCGCCGACGAGATAGACATCGTGATTTCGGTGGGCAAGTTCCTTGCCGGAGACTACGAAACCATGTGCGACGAGATACAGGAACTGAAAGCCGCCTGCAAAGAAAAGCACCTGAAGGTGATTCTCGAAACCGGAGCCTTGCAGACAGCCTCCAACATAAAGAAAGCCTCCATCCTGTCCATGTATGCCGGCGCCGACTTCATCAAGACCTCCACCGGCAAACAGCAGCCCGCCGCCACGCCCGAAGCCGCCTACGTGATGTGCCAAGCCATCAAGGAATATCATGCGCTGACCGGAAACAAGATCGGATTCAAGCCCGCAGGAGGCATCAACACCGTGAACGACGCACTGATTTACTACACCATCGTCAAAGAGGTGCTTGGCGAAGAGTGGCTGAACAACAGCCTGTTCCGTTTAGGCACAAGCCGTCTGGCCAATCTGCTGCTGTCCGAAATCAAAGGCGAGGAGATGAAGTTCTTCTGAATGGAAGAAAAAAAACGATAAAGTAAACGGGATAAGCCGTTATTCGGTTTATCCCGTTTATCATATAATCCTAAAACACCAATTAACCAATAATCCAATATGAGGCATATTACACCGGATTTCCATATCAGGAGAGGTTCTTATCCTTACTTCTCCCGCTCCACCACATAGTCCAGATAGGCGGCAAGTGCGGCCTTGACATCCGTATCGGGCATGGAAGCCAGCAGCGAAAGCGCCTTTTCTTTATAAGCATACATGGTCTGCAAGGCATATTCAATCCCGCCCTGCCGCTTGGTGAACTCAACCAGACGGGCTATCTCATCCGAAGCGGCCTCTCCGTTCTTAATCCTTACGGCAAGCGCGCGCATCGCTTCATCCTTCACGGTGTTGAGCACGTGGAGCGCCGGCAATGTCAGTTTGCCCTCCGACATATCGTTTCCGGTGGGCTTCCCTATCTCCTTGCTGTCGGAATAATCGAAAATATCATCCTTAATCTGAAAACAGAGGCCGATATACTCGCCGAACAGACGCGCCTGCTCAACCTTTTCGGCGTCGGCGCCCACCGAAAGAGCACCCGCCTTTGTGCAAGCGGCAAAGAGCACGGCCGTCTTCTTGCGTATCACATCGAAGTAAACGGTTTCGGAAAATTGCAGGTTGCTGACGTTGGAAAGTTGCAGAAGTTCGCCATCGGCCAAGTCGCGCCCCAAAGCGGAGACGACGCCTACAATATCATGGTTGCGAGTCATGGCCACCTGCACCAATGCCGTGGCCAGCAGGAAATCGCCCGACAACACGGCCACCTTATTATTAAAGATGGCATTGACGGAAAGCTGCCCGCGGCGTTCGGTGCTTTCGTCCACCACATCGTCGTGCACCAGACTGGCAGTGTGAAGCAGCTCCAGAGAAACTGCGGCATGGAGGGTTGCAGGGCAGACATTGCCATACAGCTTTGCGGATAAAAGCACCAGAATGGGGCGCATCATCTTCCCGTTCTTCTGCCGGATATGTGCAATGACGCTGTTCAGCAAAAGATTGGAACTGGAGAGCGAACTTTCAAAAAGCTCCTTGAAGTCTTCCAATTCCTCGGATATCGGAGATTTTATAAGTGAAGAATAGTCCATGCGTCGCTATTTGCCCACAAAAATAACAATAAAACGGTTAATACCGTATTTTTTTGTACTTTTACCATGAAAAAAGAGGAATAAATGTATGAAAACTACCGATAAACTGTTTCTGCTCGATGCCTATGCGTTGATATACCGGGCCTACTACGCGTTCATAAAGAATCCGAGAATCAATTCAAAGGGATTCAACACATCGGCCGTTCTGGGCTTCATCAACACCTTGGAAGAGGTACTGAAGAAAGAAAATCCCACCCACATAGGAGTGGCCTTCGACCCCGCGGGTCCCACCTTCCGCCACGAAGCCTACGAACAGTACAAGGCACAACGCGAAGAGACGCCCGAAGCCATCCGCCTGTCAGTACCTGTTATAAAGGACATCATCCGCGCCTACCGCATCCCCATTCTGGAAGTGCCCGGCTACGAAGCCGACGACGTGATAGGCACGCTTGCCACCGAAGCAGGCAGGCAAGGCATCGCCACCTACATGATGACCCCCGACAAGGACTACGGCCAACTGGTATCGGACAACGTATTCATGTACCGCCCCAAGCATAGCGGCGGCTTCGAAGTGATGGGCGTGGAAGAGGTGAAGGCAAAATTCGACATACGGTCTACCCTTCAAGTCATCGACATGCTGGGACTGATGGGCGACGCTTCCGACAACATCCCCGGCTGTCCGGGCGTAGGAGAAAAAACCGCACAAAAGCTCATCGCCGAATTCGACAGCATTGAAAACCTGCTGGAACACACCGACCAACTGAAAGGCGCACTGAAAACCAAAGTGGAAACAAACCGGGAGCAGATCCTTTTCTCCAAATTCCTCGCCACCATCAAGACCGATGTGCCCGTTGCACTCGACATGCACTCGCTCGTGCGCGAAGAACCGGACGAAGAAGAACTGCGCAAGATTTTCGAGGAGTTGGAATTCCGCACCCTCATCGACCGAGTGTTGAAAAAAGGAAACGCAGCTTCTGCTTCTTCCCCATCCCCGGCCTCTGCCTCCGCACCCGACCTTTTTGTCGGAACGCTGTTTGCCCGACCGCAAACCGACACCGGTTCCGAAAACAACCCTCCCGTTCAAGGCGATTTGTTTGCAAATTCTGCGGGCAATTGGACGGGTGAATCTGAAAATTCAAATCTCGCACGGTTAGAAACACTCGACACGGACTATCAACTTATTGATACAGAAGAGAAAAGAAGAGAAATTATTCAAAAGTTACTTACAACGGAAATTCTCGCGATAGACACGGAAACCACCGGAACCGAGCCGATGGAAGCCGAACTGGTAGGAATGAGCTTCAGCGATGCCGAAAACCGCGCCTACTACATCCCCGTTCCTGCCAATCGTGAAGAAGCCTTAAAAATAGTGAACGAGCTTCGTCCTGTCTACGAAAACGAGAGATCCATGAAGGTGGGACAAAATATCAAGTATGACATGATTGTCCTTTGGAATTACGGAGTCTGCGTCAAAGGTCCGTTGTTCGACACCATGCTCGCCCACTATGTGCTCCAACCGGAGTTGCGCCACAACATGGACTATCTGGCGGAAATCTACCTGCACTACCGCACCATCCATATCGACGAACTGATTGGGCCGAAAGGCAAAAACCAGAAAAGCATGCGCGACCTCCCACCCTGCGATGTCTACCGCTATGCCTGCGAAGACGCCGACGTCACCCTGAAACTGAAAAACGTGCTGGAAAAAGAATTGAAAGAGCAAGGCGCCGAACACCTGTTCCACGAGATAGAGATGCCACTCGTACCTGTACTCGTACACATGGAGACCAATGGCGTGCGGATTGACACCGAAGCCCTGAAGCAATCGTCCGAACACTTCACCGTGCGCCTGCAAGAGATTGAAAAGGACATCTACGAAATGGCCAAAGAAACGTTCAACATCAGTTCGGCCAAGCAGGTGGGCGAAATCCTGTTTGACAAGCTGCGAATCGTGGAGAAAGCCAAGAAGACCAAAACCGGGCAATACGTCACTTCCGAAGAGGTGCTGCAAAGCTATCGCGGCAAACACGCAATCATCGACAAGATATTGGAATACCGCGGACTGAAGAAATTGCTGAGCACCTACATCGACAGCCTCCCGCAGCTCATCAACCCGCGCACGGGGCGCATACACACCTCGTTCAACCAAGCCGTAACAGCCACCGGACGACTCAGCTCCAGCAATCCCAACTTGCAGAACATCCCCATCCGCGACGAAGACGGGAAGGAGATTCGCAAGGCTTTCATCCCCGACGATGGCTGCGAATTTTTCTCTGCCGACTACTCGCAGATAGAACTGCGCATCATGGCCCATCTGAGCGGAGACAAAAACATGACAGACGCTTTTTGCAGCGGGCACGACATCCATGCCGCCACCGCCGCCAAGATATATAAGCAAGACATAAACCGGGTGACCGCCGACATGCGCCGAAAAGCCAAAACCGCCAACTTCGGCATCATCTACGGTATCTCCGTCTTCGGACTGGCCGAACGTATGGACGTCTCCCGGCAGGAAGCCAAAGAACTGATTGAAGGATATTTCGAAACCTATCCGCAGGTTAAGGAATACATGGACAAAAGCATCCAAGTGGCACGCGAAAACGGATACGTGGAAACCATCTTCCGCCGCAAGCGCTTCCTGCCCGACATCAACTCAAGAAATGCCGTTGTGAGGGGCTATGCCGAACGGAATGCCATCAACGCTCCCATACAAGGAAGCGCGGCCGATATCATCAAAGTGGCCATGTCGCGCATCTACCGCCGTTTTCAAAGTAACAATCTGAAAGCAAAGATGATTCTGCAAGTGCACGACGAATTGAATTTCAGCGTTCCGGAAGCCGAAAAAGAGCTCGTACAGAAAATTGTAATCGAGGAGATGGAACAGGCATACCGCATGCTCGTACCCCTGAGGGCCGATTGCGGATGGGGAAAAAACTGGCTTCAGGCACACTGAACCGCCCAATAACTTTATTTAACTTACAATCAGAAAGCAACGGAAGCAATCTTTTCAAAATACAGTTTGCTCATCAGAATATCCGGCAACCTCACTGCCGGATATTTTTTGTTCATCAATCTTGCCAAAAAGAAAGAAAAGAAAAGACAGAAATCTGACATATTGATAAAAATAACGCCCAATATTACATTTATGTCAATTTATTACATACCTTTGCAGCGGAATCAATGACATATTGATAGAAAATAGAAAGTTAAAATCAAAAAACAAATAACCATGAAGGCAAAAGTTTCTTTAAAAACATTGTTTCTCTCAGCATTTATTTCGGTTTGCGGATTAAGCGCATCGGCCGACAATAAAAGCAACCTCGTTTACAATTCGGAAGAAGTGAACGGCGTGAAAGTATCCGAAACCATTTACAAGATGGAAAGCGGCGCATTGGCCAACTACATGAAGTACAACTATAAGTACGACGGACAGAATCGCATGACGGAAAGCCAAGCCCTGAAGTGGGACAGCATCAAAGAAGAGTGGGCCAACGACATGTGCATCCGCTACGCCTATCAGGGAAAGAGCGTCACTACGACCTACTATAAATGGAACAAAAACAAAAAAGAGTATATCCTGATTCCCGCAATGACGGTGACGATGGACAACCCTAACATATAATCGAAGAAATTTATTCTCTCTTAGAAATAAGATTGTTTTTCACTCCTAACAATTAACCAAACCTTTTCATAACACTGAGAGCCGGAATGCGCGACGCACTCCGGCTCTCTCATTTTGAGAAAAAGAGCGCCTTTTAAGGCAATAAGCGGAAGAATGCCTATCTTTGCAACCGGAAAAGCGGCAGATTACCGAATCTTTCGGCCGTCATAACCAAGAAGATAACTCTAAAACAACGAAACAGACAATGGCTTTACAATGTGGTATTGTCGGACTGCCGAACGTAGGCAAATCGACACTTTTCAACTGTTTGTCCAATGCAAAAGCGCAAGCGGCAAACTTCCCTTTCTGTACAATAGAACCGAACGTAGGCGTCATCACCGTGCCCGACGAACGACTGACCAAGCTGGCCGAACTGGTGCACCCCGGACGCATCGTTCCCACCACCGTGGAGATTGTCGACATTGCCGGATTGGTGAAAGGAGCCAGCAAAGGCGAAGGGTTGGGCAACAAGTTCCTTGCCAACATACGCGAGACGGATGCCATCATCCACGTGCTGCGCTGCTTCGACGACGACAACGTGACGCACGTGGACGGCAGCGTAGACCCCGTGCGCGACAAGGAAATCATCGACTACGAACTTCAGTTGAAAGACCTTGAGACCGTTGAGAGCCGCATCCAGAAAGTACAGAAACAGGCACAGACAGGCGAAGATAAAGCAGCCAAACTGGCTTATGACGTATTGGTGCGATATAAAGAGGCGCTGGAACAAGGCAAATCGGCCCGCACCGTGCAGTTCGAGACCAAAGACGAACAGAAGGTGGCAAAGGAGCTCTTCCTGCTCACCGGCAAACCTGTGATGTACGTCTGTAACGTGGATGAAGCCGCTGCCGTAGGCGGCAATAGATACGTCGACATGGTGCGCGAAGCCGTAAAGGACGAAAATGCCGAGATTCTGATTGTGGCCGCCAAGACGGAAGCGGACATTGCCGAACTGGAGACCTATGAAGACCGCCGGATGTTCCTCGAAGAAATCGGTCTGGAAGAATCGGGCGTCAGCCGCCTGATAAAATCGGCCTACAAACTGCTGAACCTCGAGACTTTCATCACCGCCGGCGAAATGGAAGTAAAGGCTTGGACTTATCAGAAAGGCTGGAAAGCCCCGCAATGTGCAGGCGTCATCCACACCGACTTCGAGAAAGGCTTCATCCGTGCCGAAGTCATCAAATACGACGACTATGTGAAATACGGCAGCGAAGCCGCCGTGCGCGAAGCCGGAAAACTGGGCGTGGAAGGCAAGGAATATGTGGTGCAGGACGGAGACATCATGCACTTCAGGTTCAACGTGTAAGCGTGCGCCGATAACCTCATCCGGTGGCTTGTGCCTTAAAGTCGAATCTTATTGTTTATCAGACGTTTACCCCTGCTTTGTCAGACACTTGTGTCTTGCGGCTGAAACACTTGTGTCTGACGTGCAAAACACTTGTGTCTGACGCGTAAAACACTTGTGTCTGTCGCGGCAAAGGATTGCAACTGTCAAAACAAGGGGAAAGCGGCAGGTCTGAAGGGCTTTCTTCTCTCCTGCCCGACCGCCGTGAACCGGCGTATTCAGGAAATATCCGCCCGGCACAGGATGCGGCCCCTCGTCTTTGGCAAAGGCAATCGCCTGTCCCGCACTCAGGTGTTCTCTGCAAACGACAAACAGTAAATCAAGATACGGAAAAGTTCGGAAATCCGACTTGATATTCCAAAATGTGATATCACAGACAGACCACCCAACCGGATTTTTTCATACCTTTGTCAAAACAAACTTTTGATATATCATTAATATGCCATCACCACTGTTACTCTCCATCAACTGGAATCCCGATCCCGAACTCTTCAAGCTCTTCGGAAGCATCCCCATCCGCTATTACGGCCTGTTGTGGGTTGTGGGCATCGGACTGGCTTACCTCGTGGTACGCCAACAATACCGCGACAAGAAAATAGGCGATGACAAGTTCGAGCCGCTCTTCTTCTACTGCTTCTTCGGCATACTCGTCGGGGCGCGGTTGGGGCACTGCCTGTTCTACCAACCCGACTACTACCTCAATCATTTCTGGGAGATGATACTCCCCGTGCACTTCCTGCCCGGCGGAGGCTGGAAATGGACGGGATACGAGGGGCTTGCCAGCCACGGCGGAACGCTGGGCCTGATTATCGCCCTCTGGCTCTACTGCCGCAAAACGAAGATGCACTACATGGATGTGGTGGACATGATAGCCGTGGCCACTCCCGTCACCGCCTGCTGCATCCGCCTTGCCAACCTGATGAACTCCGAGATAATCGGCAAACCGACCGATGTTCCTTGGGCATTCGTCTTCGAGCGGGTGGACATGCTGCCCCGCCACCCGGCACAGCTATACGAAGCAATCGCCTATTTCATCTTCTTCTTGGGAATGATTTACCTCTACAAGCAAGGCCGGATAAAGCAGAGCGAGAAACCCCAAACAGACTTCAGCAAAGCAGCCGCCGGCAAAGCCACCGCCGGCATTGCGGCCACATCGCGCCATCACCGCGGATTCTTCTTCGGCCTCTGCCTGACGGAAATCTTCGTCTTCCGCTTCTTCATCGAATTCCTGAAAGAGAACCAAGTGAATTTTGAAGACGGCATGACGCTGAACATGGGGCAATGGCTCAGCGTGCCCTTCATCGTCATCGGTGTGTACTTCATGTTCTTCTACGGAAAGAAGAAAGGCTGAAACAAAACGGGCAGATTTCCTATGGCTGAGAGTTTTTTCTCAGTCAAATGATTGATTTTGTTGAAAAAGAAAATATCTTTGAAGCATTGTTTCATTAAAAAAATCAGAATACCGTCATGGGAGTAACAAAGAAAACAACCGTAAAATTCGGAGCGGCAGGCGCCGCAATCATCGGAATTGCATTGTTGATGATGATAATGTTTGCCGTGGAGCGCATCGACTCCGGCCAGACCGGAATCATCGTCAATCTGGCCGGCAGCGAGCGTGGTGTGGACGATGCAAGAGTAGAAACCGGATGGGTGATGTACAACCGGTTCTCCAAACAATTGTTCGAATATCCTGCTTTTGCGCAGATTGTCGATTACGAACCTTTCGACATACAGGACAAGAAAGGAACCATCTTCAAAACCGACCCCACCATTGAGTACTACATCGAGCGCGAGAATGCCAAAATCGTCTTTCTGCGCTATCGAAAAACAACCCAAGAACTGGAACAGTCCGTCATCCTGACCGAAGTGAAGAACGCCTATAAGGATGTGGCCGGATTGTATGAGACGGATTCGCTCATCAACAATCGCCCTGCATTCGAGAAAGAAGTGGAGGAACTGCTGAAAGAACGCCTGAGCACACGTGGATTTACGTTCACCAACATACAGTCCAGCGTGAAGCCCAACGACGTGTTGCAAGCCGCTATCGACGAGAAAAACACCGCCGTACAGAACGCCTTGAAAGTGGAGAACGAGAAGAAAGCCGCCATAGCCGAAGCCGAGAAAGTGGTGGCTGCCGCCAAAGGCAAGGCCGACGCCAACCGCATCCTTCAGCAAAGCATCACACCGGAACTGATTCAACTCAAAGCCGTGGAGAAATGGGACGGCAAGCTGCCGCTTTCCACAAGCGGAAATACATTGCCGTTCTTGAAGCTGCAATAAAATCAAAAGAAATACAAGGAGCATACTCTGAACAAGTGTATGCTCCTTGATATTTACTAACGCCTTATAATATCTTTGGAAAAAACACGCCGAAACATACGGGCATAAAAAAAGGAGTACCGCTGTACTCCAACCTTTGTTAACCTTAAATCTAATACTATGAAAAACACAATGCAAAGGTACGGCTTTTCTGCTTACCTCCAAATAAAACAAATAAAAAAGCGTGTTTAATAACATGTTTTAGCAAAAACATCCTCTTTGTTAAGGCTTACTAAGGTTTTGAAGCCCCGCCGCATCCGTTTCTAAAAAAGAATTATCTTTGCATGAAAAGCCTTTGAGTTGATACTTGCCTGTATCTTTAAGTTTTCCCCCACCACTTCCCGATACAGGTTTTATGAACTTTCAGACTTATAACCCTTGTAAACATAAAAACTCACATGAGCCACGAAGATATTGTCCTCACCCCGATGATGAAACAGTTTCTCGACCTGAAGGCGAAACATCCCGATGCCGTCATGCTGTTTCGTTGCGGCGACTTCTATGAAACCTATTCCACCGATGCCGTGGTGGCTGCCGAAATCTTGGGAATCACGCTGACCAAGCGTGCCAACGGCAAAGAAAAGACGATTGAGATGGCAGGCTTCCCCCACCATGCGTTAGACACCTATCTGCCCAAACTGGTGCGTGCCGGAAAGCGCGTAGCCATCTGCGACCAGCTGGAAGACCCGAAGCTGACAAAGAAACTCGTGAAGCGGGGCATCACGGAGCTGGTGACACCGGGTGTATCCATCAACGACAACATATTGAACCATCGGGAGAACAACTTTCTGGCCGCCGTGCATTTCGGCAAAGGCGCTTGCGGAGTGGCTTTTCTGGATATATCCACCGGTGAGTTTCTCACAGCCGAAGGTCCTTTCGACTACGTGGACAAGCTGCTGAACAACTTCTCGCCCAAAGAAGTGCTTTTCGAACGAGGCCGGAGGGGTATGTTCGAAGGTAACTTCGGAAGCAAGTTCTTTACTTTCGAGCTGGACGACTGGGTGTTTACCGAAACCACCGCCCGCGAAAAACTGCTGAAGCATTTCGAAGTGAAGAACCTGAAAGGGTTCGGCGTGGAGCATCTCAGAAACGGTGTCATCGCTTCGGGGGCTATCCTGCAATACCTCATCATGACGCAACATACGCAGATAGGACATGTCACCTCGCTGGCTCGCATAGAAGAAGACAAATACGTCCGTCTGGACAAGTTCACGGTGCGCAGTCTGGAGTTGATGGGGTCGATGAACGACGGCGGAAGCAGCCTGCTCAGCGTGATAGACAAGACCATCAGTCCGATGGGGGCGCGTCTGCTGAGGCGTTGGCTGGTATTTCCGTTGAAAGATGTGAGACCTGTCGACGAACGCCTCGATGTGGTGGAGTATTTCTTTCGCCAGCCCGATTTCAAGGATTTGATAGAAGAGCAGCTGCACCTGATAGGTGACTTGGAGCGCATCATTTCCAAAGTGGCGGTGGGGCGTGTTTCTCCTCGCGAAGTGGTGGCTTTGAAGGTGGCTTTACAAGCCATCGAACCCATCAAGGAAGCATGTATGCAGGCCGATAATGCCAGTCTGAACCGCATCGGCGAACAACTGAACATCTGCCGCTCCATTCGCGACCGCATCGATAGGGAAATCAACAACGACCCGCCACTGCTGGTCAACAAGGGAGGCATCATCAAACAAGGTGTCAATGCCGAACTGGACGAATTGCGCCGGATAGCCTACACGGGCAAGGACTACCTTTTGCAGGTGCAGCAGCGCGAAAGCGAACAGACGGGCATTCCCAGTCTGAAGATTGGCTACAACAACGTTTTCGGCTATTATATCGAGGTGCGCAACGTGCATAAAGACAAAGTGCCGCAGGAGTGGATTCGCAAACAGACGCTGGTCAATGCCGAACGTTATATCACGCAGGAACTGAAAGAGTATGAAGAGAAGATTCTGGGTGCGGAAGACAAGATACTGGCGTTGGAGACGCAGTTGTACAATGAACTTGTGCAGTCTTTGGCCGAGTTTATCCCCGCCATCCAGATAGACGCCAACCAGATAGCCCGGTTGGACTGCCTGCTCTCGTTTGCCACGGCAGCGCGCGAAAACAATTACATCCGTCCCGTCGTTGCCGACGATGACGTGCTGGAAATCCGGCAAGGCCGTCATCCGGTCATCGAGAAGCAGCTCCCGATAGGAGAGAAGTACATAGCCAACGACGTGATGCTTGACAGCAACACGCAGCAAATCATCATCATCACCGGTCCGAACATGGCAGGTAAGTCCGCTTTGCTGCGGCAGACGGCGCTCATCACCCTGCTTGCCCAAATAGGCAGCTTTGTTCCGGCCGAGAGCGCCCATATCGGTCTGGTGGATAAGATATTTACCCGTGTAGGCGCCAGCGACAATATCTCCGTAGGCGAGTCTACTTTTATGGTGGAGATGAACGAGGCCGCCGACATCCTGAACAACCTCTCTCCGCGCAGCCTTGTGCTTTTCGACGAATTGGGACGGGGCACTTCCACATACGACGGCATCTCCATTGCTTGGGCCATCGTGGAGCACATTCACGAACATCCCAAAGCCAAAGCACGCACGCTGTTTGCCACGCACTACCATGAGCTGAACGAGATGGAGAAAAGCTTCAGGCGCATCAAAAACTACAATGTTTCGGTGAAGGAGGTGGATAATAAAGTCATTTTCCTGCGCAAGCTGGAGCGCGGAGGCAGCGAACACTCTTTCGGTATCCATGTGGCGAAGTTGGCGGGCATGCCTAAAAGCATTGTGAGGCGTGCCGACGAGATTCTGCGCCAGCTTGAAACGGAGAATCGCCAGACCGGAACGGTGAGCGGAAAGACCATTACCGAGGGGGCTTCTTCGGCAGGAGGCATGCAGCTCAGCTTCTTCCAGCTCGATGACCCGGTGCTTTGCCAGATACGCGACGAAATAGTGAATCTGGACGTGAACAACCTCACTCCGCTGGAGGCGCTGAACAAGCTGAATGACATCAAGAGGATAGTGAAGGGGAAATAATATGTAAAAATAACCTGAGTACGGAGTAAGAAGCAGGTCGGCAGCCTCATCCGAAGGCTTGTGTTTTAAAATAAAATCTTATTGATTATCAGATGTTTATTTCTGTCTTGTCAGACACTTGTGTCTGACGGCTAAAACACTTGTGTCTGACGGCTGAAACACAAGTGTCTGTCAAGACAAAGGATTGCAGCCCTCAAAACAAGATGAGGGCGGCCGCCTGAAAGGCTCTTTTCCCTGTCTGCCTCCCCATCTGTTTTCAACCAGCCCTTTATTAAACCCGTGTCCGGAAGTCTGAAAGAATATGAGGCAGGAATATGTCAGACCTATGTGACAATCCAATATTGTAAACAATGTTAACGTTCGGTGTTTTTTCGGATCATATCAACCCAATTAAAAGTTTAGTCATTATATTGTGTCTGTCAATCATTGAAAAAACATTTATAAAAAAATTCTTATTATTATTGCAATAACAGACATCATTATGAAAAACCGAATCCTAACAACATTGTCCGTATTGCTGATTTCGATTACGGCTACCGCCCAAAGCAATGTTCACTTCATGGAGGTTCGCTATGCGGAAAAGTTCCGCGACAACCTTATAAAGCAAGACAAATTTCGTCAGGATGAAATGGTGTTGCGCATCGGCAAGGCTTCATCCGAATTTTTCAGTTTGTGGAGAAGACGCTACAATGAAGTCCAAGACAGCATACTGGCAAAAGGCGGAAGTCAGGCCGAGGTTTTGGCCGCAAGAAAAAAAATCGCATATCCTTTGAGCAACCAACATCAAACGATATATAAAAACCTTCCGGAAAAGGGCATGCTCACCTTTACCGACAGAATCTTCGGTAAGCAATACATATACACAGAGCAGACAGGAAAACCCAAATGGAAAATCCTGCAAGAAAAGAAAAGCATAGCAAACCATTCGTGCCAGAAAGCAGAAGCCGCTTATCTGGGACGTAAATGGATTGTATGGTTTACGGTTGACATACCCATATCCGATGGCCCTTGGAAACTTTGGGGACTTCCGGGATTGATACTGGAAGCGGAAGATTCTGAGAGCGACTATCAGTTTACCTGCATAGAAATAAAGAAAACAGCGCAAGGTGCAGCGATAAGCGTTCCCAAGGCACAGTATATTAAATGCACGAAAGAACAGCATATCAAAATGAAAACCGAATACGAGGAACAACCCGACAAGTTCATGAAACGGCAAGGGCTGTCCGAAGTCTTCGCCGTAGGGAAAGACGGAAGAAAGAAACCGGCATTTTCCGAAGTCAAATATAACCATATCGAGAAATAAGACAATATACATGGCTTTGATGAACCGTCTCCTCTGTTTAATCTTGTATGGTATCTGTTCCCTTTGTGTATATGCCCAAGACAAGGCATATGGCGGCTTTGTCTGCCAAGCCGAATCAAGACGGCCGCTGGAATTCGTTTCAGTATGCCTGTTGGCCCAAGACAGTACGATTATCGATTATACTTATACGGATGAAAAGGGCTTTTTCGAATTATCCGGGCCAAGCCGTTCGGAAGCCTTTTTATCCTTTTCCTGCATGGGATACAAGAGGATGATAATTCCGTTGTCCGAGTTTGCAAATGCTTCAAGAGTCATACTTGAAGAAACCACTTTCAACATACCCGAAGTAAGAGTAAGCAGTAATCGCATCAGGCAAAGAAAAGACACTCTGATCTATTCCGTCAGCGGCTTCAAGATGCCGCAAGACCGTAGCATTGAAGACGTGCTGAAAAAAATACCGGGAATAGAAGTAGCGCAAAACGGACAAATCAAGTTTCAGGACAGACCAATCAGCCATTTTTATATCGACGGAATGAATCTGCTCGACAGCAAATATACTCTGGCCAGCAAGAACATTCCGGCAAACATGGTAAACGAGATACAAGTTCTGCAATCACACCAATCGATTGCCGCTCTACGTGGCAATTCCTTCAGTGATAATGCGGCATTGAACCTGATACTGGAAGAAAACGCGAAAAACCGCCTTATCGGAATGGTCGATACCGGAGCAGGCATCACTCAAAAGGGTAAAGCCGTATGGGATAACCGGCTGATGGCCATGTTGTTCGGCAAGAAGATGCAAAATCTGACGATGTATAAGAATAACAATACGGGCAAAGACATTGCCGATGAAATCACTGCGCTTACCTTGAAACCGGCAGAAGAAATATGGCAAAGCGGTTCAGAAGACAATTTCTTTTCCGGCAAACCCGCTTCGCCCAAAGGCATAGAGCGTTCCCGTTATCTCTCCAACGACGTCCATTTGGTTGCAACGAACCATCTCTACAAACTACGGAAAGAGAAAGACTTGCGCTTGCAACTCGTTGCCATGCACGACAGGCAATCTGCATCACACGAAGTCGAAACCATCTATTTTTATCCTTCTCAGACCGTTGTTGTCAGCGAACAAGAAAAATATCAAGGAACCGAAAACCGCTTGGAAGCAGAGATGTCATATACACAAAACGACACCAATCTTTATATTAAAAACACAACGAAAGGAATGATTGGTCTGCACAAAAACGAATTATCGCTGTTTGCCAATAACAACCCGACCCATGTGCATAACCATCCGCAAAGGAAACTGCTGCAAAACCACTTTCATTTAGTGAAAAATATCGGAAAACATTCCTTTTCATGCTATTCAAACAACTCCTATACGGAGCTGCCCCAATATATGACTGTCGGCCCCGGACTTTATGAAGATTTGCTGAATGACGGGCGACAATACGGCAAATTGAGGCAGGATGCCCTCTTGCGTGCATTCACGTCCGATTCATATACCTATTTTCAGCACAAATTAGGAGGCATTCATCTAAAATACAAAGCAGGACTCATTTACGAGAACCGCCATTTACAATCACAACTTTATGCAGATATGCAACCTGTAAAAGATATGGACTATGCCAATAAAGTCCGTTTAGAAACCGTAGAAGCCTATGTCGAGCCGAGTGTGAACCTCAAAACATCGTATTGGGAATTCCAATTCCGCCTGCCACTTACCTACCACTATTCCCATTTGAAAAATACATTGCCACAAACAGGACATCAAAGCAAGCACACCTTACTTCCCACTCCTGCCTTGAATGTGAAATATAATCTGAATGCTTATTGGAACATCAGTGCAGCATCCGCATTCAATTTCCTAAAGCCGGACATCAGACGCCTATATGCAGGTTTCCTGTTCGACACATACCGCACGGCCCAAAGTTTTACCCAAGATTTGATATATGACAGAAATATATACAACCGGCTGAGACTGCGATACAACAACCCTTTGAACGGGCTTTTCATCAACGTCAGCGGATTCTTCAACCAAACATGGCAGGAAAATATTCACATGTATGACAGCAGGAAAGGGATTATCTCGATTTCCAAATCCTATCATTGCCCGAATACCAAAAAGAACTATGGAGGAAGCATGCGTATTTCCAAAGCTACGGGATGGAGCAAGCTGTATATCGCCTTGTCAGCGTCTTACAACAAAATGGACGACCGAATGATATTGGAAAACAATTTGGTGGATTCACATTTATCTCTGGCTTCTATCGCTGCCGACGTGTCGTTGCAACCTTCGCGGTACATCAATATGGAAGCAAATTCGAGAGCTACGCATATCAAGTCACAATCAGGCTTAAATGAACAATCCATTACCCGAATCTGGAGTTACGGGCATTCTTTCGAACTCAATTTTATTTTCTCTTCCATATGGAGAGCAAAAATGACGAATGCTCTTACGCATGATAGTCAGAACAGGAGAGTCACCTATTTTGCCGATGCTTCCTTTACACATTCCAGAAAAACATGGTCAGTGGAAATAGAACTACACAATTTGTTTAATCATAATGAAATAAACAATATCTATGTGGGCAACTGGACGCAACGGGCATCTGTATATTCCTTACGTCCGAGGGAAATCTTGCTTAAAATTGCCTTTTCCTTTTAAGGAATACGGCCGTTACTCTACCCCACTCTATCTCACCGGTATCTCAAAGCGTGGCGGACCGATGGTAGGTCCGCCTCCACTGCTTCCACCGCTATAAATTTTATTACGAAGGATTTCGAATAAAATACCGCCTACGTCCAGTTCCAATTTGAACTTACCGAAGTCATAGGACGGAATCACCATCGGCACCGTCTCCCAACTTCCTCGCATGGCATTGTAGTAGCGCTGCACGCCCACTTCCATGCTGAAACGGTCGGAAACACCGAACAGCACAGTGCCTCCATATCTGTGAGTAGTCATTCCATACGTATTGCCGATGGCATACGAGCCAAAGGCTTTGAAAGCAAGACGGTCGGCAGCCCTATACATCAATGCTCCCGAAGCGGTAAATGCCTGTCCGGTGATGTTCGGCATGTTCAGCTTCAGGGCATCCATACCGAGTTGAAAGCTCAGATTCCTGCCAATCACCTGCCGGTAGAGAAGAGAAGCATCATTGAAACGTCCGATGCCGGGCAAGGTAGTTTGTCCGCCCGCTCCCGACAAGGCTCCTCCACGAAACTGAAAGATGATTCCGCCCGTGCGGTAATCGCCTCTGAAGAGTGGCGAAGGATTGGTGTAATAAGGTATGCGGAGCGCTTCTTTCAACGAAAAGCGAGGCAGGCTGTCGGCACCTCCGGAATGGAGAGGGGGAGCAGACAGAAGGGTTTCAGGAGAAACGTCGGACGAAGAATGGACGGGTCGGCTCATTTCGGGCGTTATGGACACTGCCCGGCGCACACTGTCGCCGACAAGACGCGTACTGTCTTCTTGCGCAGAGAGCCGTTGCGGAATGAAAACCGACAGCAAGAAGCATCCTAAGCAGATTACTGTTTTCCGTATCATCATATTTTCCTTGCATTTAATCTCCGGCCGATGAAAACAGGAAGAATGCACCTGATTCATCCATGCTTACGGCCACTAAGTTATTGAAATTATTTTGTTTGACGGAAAATAACCGGAAAAAACTTCCATACATCGCATAAGAAAGCGGAAAACAATATGAAGTATAAAAAAACACTAAAACAGACTGTAACAGGCATCAAACATATAAAAACTTTTGTTAAGTTTACGCCATCCCGAAAACGGGGGGTGTTTTGTCTCATTGCGTTTCCTCTCCTTCTTCGGAACAAGTTCAGCAACCATTTTAAAAGCAGCTACACAATGAAAAAAGCAACGACTCTATTTTTTACACTACTGATAAGCAGTGTTCTTTTCGCCCAAAACCATGATCAGGACTTCAAGTCGGCATTGAAGCGCAACGAACTGAAGATTAATCTTCCGCTTGCCATTTTCGGTTCGTTTCCTGAAATCAGTTATGAACGGATTCTCAATTCCGACATCAGCATAGGAGCCGCATTGGGCGTAAGGTTTGCCGACGACTATGACTTGAAATTTGCCTTTACACCCCATTTCAGATGGTTTTTCGGAGGAAGCAACCAGTCCATGCGGAAGGTTGCGGCAGGATTTTTCATCGAAGCGAACGGATCGGTATTCACCAAATCGGAATTCGGAGCCGGAATGGGATTGGCAATCGGCTGGAAATTAATAACCAAAAACAACTGGGCAGGCGAAATCTTCTTGGGAGGCGGCAGAGATTTCGTAAACGACAGCGGAGGCTATCCGCGCGTCGGCATCTCGATAGGAAGAAGGTTTTAGCAGGACATTGTCTGCAAAGAACAAGACAGAGGCTGTTTAGATTTTGCTCGAAAATGGAACTGAGCAAAATCTGAACAGCCTCTTGCCCTATACATAGGGCGCCACTTCCCGAACCGTTCCGTTTTTCCGCACAGTTTCACTTCTTCCCCGCTACATATACGCCGCCCAATATCAGTACAGACCCCGCCAAGGCCACAGCGGTAAGGTGTTCGCCAAGCAGCAGTATGGAGCCAGTCAGCGTGAAAACCGGGTTAAGGTAAAGATAGTTGGAAGCCGTAATCATGCCGATGCGCTTCAATATGACGTTCCAAACCACGAAGCATATCAGCGAAGCCAACACGCCCAGATACAGAAGGTTGAACAAGATGGCAGGATCAAGCAGCTTCGACACATCGAATTGCCACGGATGGACGGCAAAGAAAGGAAGAATGGTGATTACGCCATAAAAGAATACTTTGCGAGTGATGAACACCGCAGAATACCGACCTGAAAGTTTTCTGATTATCAGACTGTAAAAAGCCCAAAGCAAAGCCGAAAACAAAGACAAAAAATCGCCGATCGGAGAAATCTTCAGAACGAAATTTCCATTATACACCACCAAAGCCACTCCAAGCAAAGCCATCAGCGAACCGCCCACCAGCCAGCGTGTGGCTTTCTCTTTTTTGTAGATGAGCAAGGCAAGAATCGTGGTGAGCAACGGAGCCGTACAGACAATGAACGACACATTGCTGACCAAGGTTATCTTTATCGCCACGTTTTGTGCGAGGAAAAAACCCGAACCGCCCGTGACACCGCTTGCCAGCAGCAAAAGTTCATCCTTCCAGCCATAGGCGAACAGCTTGCGCGGAGAAATAAACCAAATGCCCAAATAGGCTATCAGGAAACGGGCAAAAAAGATTTCTTGCGGAGACATGCCGCTTTCTATCAATACTTTCGTCGAAATAAACGTCAGTCCCCATACCCCCACTATGAGGGCGGCGACAATGTGCCAAATATGATTCTTCACTTCGTCTTTGTTTTAAACATGCAAATGTATATAAAAACTCTGTTTCTTTATCGGAATATGAAGAAATTCAAAATAACCTGTCCTGAGTTCGGGCGGCTTTCGCCCTGTTTTGACAGTTGCAATCCTTTGCCGTGACAGACACAAGTGTTTTACGCGTCAGACACAAGTGTTTTGCACGTCAGACACAAGTGTTTTAGCCGCAAAACACAAGTGTCTGACAAGTCAGGGATAAATATCTGATAATCAATAGTATTTTTCCTTTTAAAAACAAGTCTGCGGGTGAGGCTGTCTATGTTCAAATTTTCCTCCATGTCATGTCGGGTGTTCTTTTTGAGCGAAATCAAAACAGGCTCTGAGGTAAAAGCATGTTTTTTAGTCACTAACGATACGAATCTGAAAATAAACAATTACCTTTGCACCGCTTATAAACCATATTTCAACCGGTTTCAACAATATAACAAACAAGGTTTTCAACAATATACTAACAACTATCATCATGGAATATAATTTCAGGGAGATTGAAAAGAAATGGCAGAAATGGTGGGCGAACAACAAAACCTACCAAGTGACGGAAGACGAAACGAAACCGAAATTCTATGTACTGAACATGTTCCCCTACCCCTCCGGTGCAGGTCTGCACGTAGGACACCCGCTGGGTTACATCGCTTCGGACATCTACGCCCGCTACAAACGACTGCAAGGTTTCAATGTACTGAATCCCATGGGATACGACGCATACGGACTTCCGGCAGAGCAGTATGCCATACAGACGGGACAGCACCCTGCAATTACCACCAAAGAAAACATCGACCGCTATCGCGGACAATTGGACAAGATAGGCTTCTCCTTTGACTGGAACCGCGAAATACGCACTTGCGAACCGGAATACTATCATTGGACGCAATGGGCTTTCCAGAAGATGTTCAACAGCTATTATTGCAACGATGCCAAACAGGCACGCCCCATCGAAGAACTGATTGAGGTCTTCCAAAAACAGGGCAGCAAAGACTTGAACGCGGCTTGCAGCGAAGAACTGCACTTCACCGCCGAAGAATGGAACTCCAAAACCGAAAAGGAACAGCAGGAAATCCTGATGAACTACCGCATCGCCTATCTGGGAGAAACGATGGTGAACTGGTGTCCTCAACTGGGAACCGTGCTTGCCAACGATGAAGTGGTGGACGGAGTATCCGAACGGGGCGGTTTCCCCGTAGTGCAAAAGAAGATGCGTCAATGGTGCCTGCGCGTATCCGCTTATGCGCAACGTTTATTGGACGGACTGGATACCATCGACTGGACCGACTCCCTGAAAGAAACCCAAAAGAACTGGATAGGCCGCAGCGAAGGTGCCGAAATACAATTCAAAGTGAAAGACAGTGATTTGGAATTCACCATTTTCACCACCCGTGCAGATACCATGTTCGGCGTCACCTTCATGGTATTGGCTCCCGAAAGCGAATTGGTATCGCAACTGACAACCGACGCACAGAAAGCAGAGGTGGATGCCTACTTGGAACGCACCAAGAAGCGTACCGAACGCGAACGCATTGCCGACCGCAGCGTTACCGGCGTATTCTCCGGAAGCTATGCCGTGAATCCCTTCACAGGCGAAGCAGTGCCCGTCTGGATCAGCGACTACGTATTGGCCGGATACGGAACGGGAGCCATCATGGCCGTTCCTGCCCATGACAGCCGCGACTATGCCTTTGCCAAACACTTCGGATTGGAAATACGTCCGTTGGTAGAAGGTTGCGATGTCAGCGAAGAGAGCTTCGATGCCAAAGAAGGAATCGTATGCAACTCTCCGCGCAAAGACACCGTTCCTCCCTATTGCGACCTTTCATTGAACGGACTCACCGTCAAGGAAGCCATCGAAGCGACCAAGAAATATGTAAAGGAACACAATCTGGGACGAGTAAAGGTCAACTTCCGCCTGCGTGATGCCATCTTCTCTCGGCAACGCTATTGGGGCGAACCTTTCCCCGTGTATTACAAAGAGGGCATGCCCTACATGATTCCCGAAAACTGCCTGCCTCTGGAACTTCCCGAAGTGGCAAAATTCCTGCCTACCGAAACCGGCGAACCTCCGTTGGGGCATGCCGTGAAGTGGGCTTGGGACACTGCAAACAACCGTGTCGTAGAAAACGAAAAGATAGACAACAAAACCGTTTATCCACTCGAACTGAACACCATGCCGGGATTCGCCGGTTCGAGCGCTTACTACCTGCGCTACATGGATCCTCGCAATCATAAAGCATTGGTCGATAAAAAAACGGATGAGTATTGGCGCAACGTAGACCTTTATGTGGGCGGAACGGAACATGCCACCGGACACTTGATTTACTCCCGCTTCTGGAATAAGTTCCTGTACGACCTCGGTGTTTCCGTAACGGAAGAACCGTTTCAAAAGTTAGTGAACCAAGGCATGATTCAGGGACGAAGCAACTTTGTATATCGCATCAAGGACACCAACACATTCGTGTCTCTGAACCTGAAAGACAAATACGATACTACCCCACTCCACGTGGATGTAAACATCGTATCGAATGATGTATTGGACATCGAAGCCTTCAAAGCATGGCGTCCCGAATATGCAACTGCCGAGTTCGTCTTGGAAGACGACGGCAAATACATCTGCGGATGGGCTGTGGAGAAGATGAGCAAATCGATGTTCAATGTCGTAAATCCCGACATGATTGTCGAGAGATACGGAGCCGACACGCTCCGTATGTACGAAATGTTCCTTGGTCCGGTGGAACAGTCGAAACCATGGGATACGAACGGCATAGACGGTGTGCACCGCTTCATCAAGAAATTCTGGTCTTTGTTCTACGACCGCAACGGCAACTATTTAGTGACGGACGAACCGCCCACCAAAGAAGAACTGAAATCGCTGCATAAGCTGATTAAGAAAGTGACGGGAGACATCGAGCAATTCTCTTACAACACCAGCATCAGTGCCTTTATGATTTGCGTGAACGAATTGTTCGGCATGAAATGCAGCAAAAAGGAAATCCTGAACCAATTCGTCGTCGTACTGGCTCCTTTTGCCCCGCACGTATGCGAAGAATTGTGGGAAACAATGGGAAATACAGACTCCGTATGCGATGCCGAATGGCCTGCATACAAGGAAGAATATCTGGTGGAAGATACTGTGAACTATACCGTTTCTTTCAACGGAAAAGCACGCTTCAACATGGAGTTCCCGGCAGATGCAACACCGGATGCCATTCAAGCCGATGTACTGGCCGATGAACGTTCGGCCAAATGGATAGAGGGAAAGAGCATCGCCAAGGTAATCGTCGTGCCGAAGAAGATTGTGAACATCGTCGTTAAATAACAGATATGCAGATTACAAAACCAACCAAAGCGGAAGTGATGAGGGAATTGCGGGACTATGTCTTCATCACTTTCGGACTCATCAGCTACGCATTGGGATGGGCGGCATTCCTCATCCCTTATCAGATTACCACCGGAGGCACTACCGGTATCGGAGCCATTATCTATTACGCCACGGGATTTCCCATCCAATGGTCGTACTTCATCATCAATGCCATTCTGATGACGTTTGCCATCAAGATACTCGGACCGAAGTTCAGTATCAAAACCACGTATGCCATCTTCGGACTGACTTTCCTGCTTTGGTTTTTCCAGTTGCTGGTGAACGGGGCAGACGGCGTGCCGCCGCAAATTCTCGGTCCCGGACAAGACTTCATGGCCTGCCTGATAGGTGCCACGATGTGCGGCATCGGATTAGGAGTAGTGTTCAACTGTAACGGAAGCACGGGAGGCACGGACATCATTGCCGCCATCATCAACAAATATCACGACGTGACCTTGGGACGCATGGTAATGATCTGCGATGTCATCATCATCAGTTCCTGCTACTTCATCTTCAACGACTGGCGACGGGTGATATTCGGTTTCGTAACCTTGTTCGTCATAGGATTCGTATTGGACTATATCGTGAACAGTGCACGGCAATCCGTGCAATTCTTCATCTTCTCAAAGGAGTATGAGAAAATTGCCGACCGAATCACCAAGGAAACCCATCGTGGTGTGACGGTACTTGACGGTACCGGCTGGTACAGCAAACACAACGTGAAAGTATTGGTCGTGCTTGCATACAAACGCCAGTCGATAGAGATATTCCGGATGGTGAAAGACATAGACCCGGATGCTTTCATCTCGCAAAGTTCCGTTATCGGCGTGTATGGAGAAGGGTTCGACCGACTGAAAGTGAAGTAAACAAAAGACAAGCCACAGATATAAAAGAGGAGACATGCGATGAGTGTGAAAAAGAAATTCGTATTTGCCACCAACAACGCGCATAAGCTGGAAGAAGTGACCGCCATTCTTGGAAAGGATATCGAACTTCTCAGCATGAAGGACATAGACTGCAACGTAGATATTCCCGAAACAGCAGATACGCTCGAAGGAAACGCTTTGCTGAAGGCAAGATATGTCTTCGAACATTATCACTCGGACTGTTTTGCCGACGATACCGGCTTGGAGGTGGAAGCTCTCAACGGTGCTCCCGGAGTATATTCGGCCCGTTATGCCGGCGACGCGCACGATTCGGAAGCCAACATGCAAAAACTGCTGAAAGAGATGGAAGGTGTGGAAAACCGTAAAGCCCGATTCCGCACCGTATTTGCCCTTATCATCAACGGAAAGGAATACCTGTTCGAAGGAATCGTAAAAGGAGAAATCATCAAAAACAGAAAAGGAACTTCAGGCTTCGGATACGACCCTGTCTTCGTGCCCGAGGGGCATACGCAGACCTTTGCCGAAATGGGTAACGAACTGAAGAATAAAATCAGCCACCGGGCAATGGCCACTCAAAAGCTTTGCCGCTTCCTGCTGATGGAATAATATCCGGGGTCGGGATAAGAAGCAGGTCAACAACCTCACACGGAGGCTTCTGTTTTTAAAGTAAAAATCCATTGGTTATCAGACTTTTACCACTGCCTTGTCAGACACTTGTGTTTTACGGCTCAAACACTTGTGTCTGACGTGCAAAACACTTGTGTCTGTCGCGCAAAACACAAGTGTCTGTCAAGACAAAGGATTGCAACTGTCAGACAAGAGGCAAATAATCGGAATATAAAGCAGATTATCATACCGGTTTACATACACAGTAAAGCCCCCTATAAATCCCAATCGCTTATAGGAGGCTTATATTTTATGAACTCTGCTGTGTCTTAGTCAAGGAATCACACAGCAGAGAGATGATATGGTTATTTCGGACAGCAGATAACTACAATCCCAATCCGGCCGATATTTCCAACATCCTTTGTATGGGCTTCACCGCTTTGGCAGCGATTCCGGCATCCACCTTTATTTCAGGCGACTCGTTTTTCAAGCAGTCATAGAGCTTTTCCAACGTATTCAGACGCATGTAGCTGCATTCGTTGCAGGCACAGGTACTGTCGTTGGGAGGAGCAGGAATAAAGGTTGTATGCGGACACTTCTTTTGCATCTCGTGCAGGATGCCCGACTCCGTAGCCACAATATAACTCTTTTCAGGATGGGCCACGGCATATTTCAGCAATGCAGCCGTAGAACCTACCACATCGGCCAGCTTCAGAACCGCACTTTTACATTCGGGATGCGCCAATACCAACGCACCGGGATACCGCATCTTCAATTCAACAATCTTTTCAACCGAGAATTGCTCGTGCACATGGCATGCTCCGTCCCATAACAGCATCTCTCTTCCTGTGATGGAGTTGATGTAATTGCCCAGATTCCTGTCCGGCCCGAAGATTATTTTCTCATCTTTGGGGAAGCTTTCCACAATCTGTCTGGCGTTGGTGGAAGTCACCACCACATCGGTCACCGCCTTGACGGCCGCCGTTGTGTTTACATAAGATATAACCGTATATCCGGGATGCTCTTCGACAAACTGACCGAACCTATCGGCCGGGCAACTGTCGGCCAGCGAACAACCCGCCTCCATATCCGGAACCAGTACTTTCTTGTCCGGACAGAGCACCTTTGCCGTCTCGCCCATGAAGTGAACGCCGCACATCACGATGATGTCGGCTTCCGTACGGGCCGCCCACTGCGCCAAAGCCAGACTGTCGCCCACATAGTCGGCTATGTCCTGTATCTCGCCTTTCTGGTAGTAGTGTCCCAGAATGATTGCATTCTTCTCTTTTTTCAGATGTTTGATGGCTTCTATCAGATTATCCATAATTATATTCTTTAATTTCTCTTTTTCTTTAAAAATCTTTTGATGGTGATGATAGGCTGTTGATAGTGTGAATAAATAAATATGATTTTTCTTGTTTTTGAAGTTATTAGTGTCGGACAAAGTTTTACTTTTTGGTTATCAACTTACCTTATTGAATGATATCTTCTGATAATAAGTAGGCTATCATTATTCTTTCCTCTTTTATTAACTATTTGTTGATACTCTGCAAAGTTAATAACTTTAGGTAGATTAATAGCCGAAAGGTTACTGAAAAATGTGTTTATACAGTCTTTGAAACTTTCGGTTAACTTATTTGTTTTGTTCATAGCACTGCCGTGATATACGTTTCAATGAATAATGCAAGAATTATTTTTCAGAATCTTTCCACGTTGTATCGACACCTTTTCAACGGTTATTAACCGGGATGTGAACGGAAAGGGCTATCTTTGGAGCCGGAAACATAAATCATTGTCATCGCATGAACCGCAAACTGAAGATAACAGAGTTGAACCGCATCAGTATGGAGGAGTTTAAGGAAGCAGACAAGCTGCCTTTGATAATCGTATTGGACAATGTCCGCAGTCTTCACAACATAGGTTCCGTTTTCCGCACTTCGGACGCTTTCCGCATAGAGTGCATCTATCTTTGCGGCATCACTGCCACTCCACCTCATCCTGAAATGCACAAGACGGCGCTCGGCGCTGAATTTACCGTAGATTGGAAGTATGCCGACAATGCTGTTGAAGCTGTTGATAACCTCAAAAAAGAAGGTTATGCGGTTTATTCCGTGGAACAGGCGGAAGGCAGCGTGATGCTGGATGAGCTGACGCTGGATAAAAACGGAAAATATGCCGTGGTGCTGGGAAATGAGGTAAAAGGTGTTCAGCAGGAAGTTATCGACCATTGTCAGGGTTGCATCGAAATACCCCAATACGGAACGAAACATTCTTTGAATGTGTCTGTCACGGCGGGCATCGTTATCTGGGATTTATTTAAAAAGCTGAAGCAATAATGTCGGTAAACTGTCTGTTTTGCTGCTTATATAAACGGACATGGACACGATAAACCGGAGATAAGCACAACCTCTGCTGCGTAAATATCTCTTAAAATGCTTTGCATAGATAATTATGTTCGGCCGAAGTATTGGCATCTTCTTATGTTTTTGTATATTTGCTGCATAAAAATTATATATAAACAGTATGAAAAAGATAATATCTTCGTGGATAGGTGTTTTTGTGGGCTGCATCATTATGGCGGCAGGGTTTGTCTACTTTATCAATCCCTATAATTTGGTTCCGGGTGGAGTGTATGGGGCGAGTATTGTGCTTCATAATCTGTTCCCTTCCATTCAGGTGGGTACGTTCGGATATATGTTCGATGTTCCGCTGCTTATTATTTCCGTGCTTTTTCTTGGAAAGAAACTCGGCGCGCGAACCATCGTTGCGGCGCTTTTCACTCCGCTTGTCATGAACACCTTGTCCGTCTTGTCTTATCCTTCGGAAGAGGCGCTTCACAAGTTGGATCCTTCCCTGTTGTTGGGCGGTTGCATCAACATGACGGAGCATCTGATGCTGACTTCCATAATCGGAGCGGTAGTCATCGGTGTCGGCTGCGGCATTGTGGTGCGCAGTCAGGCCACAACGGGAGGAACGGACATCGTGGCTATGCTGTTGCAGAAATACTGCCACATACATTTTTCAAAGGCCATCTTGTTGGTGGACGGCATAGTGGTGTTGTTCGGTCTGTTGGTAATCGGTTTCGGCATAGGCAATCCGGACGATTCCACCCAGCCTTCGTGGCATTTGTCTTTCTATTCGCTTATTGCCATTTTCGTTACTTCGAGGGTGATAGCGTATGTCATCAACGGGGAGAAGAACGACAAGATATTATTTGTCATCAGCGATATGCGCCTTACGGAATTGCATGACTACATCCTCAAGGATTTGGACCGTACGGCCACTTGCATCAAAAGTAGCGGACTTTATACGAAGCAGGACAAGGAGATGTTGTTTCTGGTGGTGAGCAATAAGGAGGTGATAGGCATCAAACACAAAATCAGGGAAGCAGACCCGAAGGCTTTTGTGGTGGTGACCGATGCTTACGACGCTTTCGGTGAAGGATGGAAAGAGCTTCCGATGGAGGGAGAGTTGCAGCCGGAATAAGGTAAGGACACGGCGGTGAATAGGAAAGTCACAGTTGTCCGTTTTCTACCATCAGTATCACCCGTTCGGTCAGGGCATCTTCTCCGGTGGGATCGTACCGTTTTTTCAGGCTTGCGCCGAATAGTGAGGCGAAAGTCTGGTAGAACCCTGCCTTGAGAGGACCCATGAAGGCTTTCACCAGTTCGTAGCCAGTCGATTTGCTCTGTCTATCCACCAGCTTTATCAGTAGCTTGCCCTGAGCGAGGGTGAGTTTCTTCAGCCGGGGGGTGTATTGTTCTTTCATTCCTTTTTCCACAGCCTTGATATGTCGTCGTCGGGCTTTTTCGTCGGGCAGGGTCAGCATGTATTCGTATGTTTCGATGATGGCTCGGTTCACTTCTTTGGCAATGGGAAGCACTTTCTTCACGTCGCGGATAAGTTTGTGGTACTTGTCCATCTCGCGTCTGCTCTTGAACTTCAGAGGCTTGAAGATATAGACGTTAGGCAGGTCGACGTATGGAATGGTGTCTCCTTCGTAAACGCACATGGGCACAAGATGAATATTCTTTCGGGTGCCGACCTGCACAGGTTGCTGCTGCGCGAAACATTCTTGGTTTCGGCAGAGTAGGAAGGTGATGAATATTACTATGTTAAGCCTTGCGTTCATACCGCAAAAGTACATCATTCGGCGGAATGTTGTTGCCCGCAACGAGTTTTTTCCTCGGCGCGTTAACTTATTTATTCAAACAAGCCCGCTTTTTGCCTGATTTTCAGATATGATTTTCCCGGCGTGTCAGACACTTGTGTCTGTCGTGTAAAACACTTGTGTCTGTCACGCAAAACACTTGTGTCTGACACGTAGAACACAAGTGTCTGACACGTCAGAAGCAAGTGTCTGTCACGGACAGGGATTTTGCCTGAGAAACAGGCCTGTTTCTTTTTCCGTTTTTCGTTTTATTTCCGTATTTTCGCATTCTGAAGCAGTCGTCCGTAACAAAACAGATGTGTGGAATGAAACATGCGAGGATAGTGATTTTTGTGAGCCTGCTGCTGGCTGCTTCCGCTCTTGAAGCCCAAAATACATCCGTTTCTCTTTTTGAAGAGAATATGGAGCAACTCTCCGTGGATGCTGAAGAAACGCCCGATTGGGAAGACGAATTGCAGGAACTTGCCCGGCATCTGGAAGAACTCCTCAACCTGAATGCGGCGACCAGACGCCAATTGGAACGGTTTCCTTTCCTCACCGACGCGCAGATAGAAAACCTACTGGCATACATCTGCCTGCACGGGCAGATGCAGACCGTGTATGAACTGCAATTGGTGGAGGAGATGGACAGGCGCACCATCGGGTTGCTGCTTCCTTTCGTCCGTGTGCATGCGGTGGAAGCGGAGAGTAGGAGATACCCTGCCTTGAAGACCATTCTGAAGCATGGGCGGCACGAAACCCTTGCCCGTCTGGACCTGCCTTTCTATACGCGCAAGGGATACGAGAAGAATTTCCTCGGCCCTCCGCCCTATCACTCCCTGCACTATGCCTTTCGCCACGGCGACTACCTGCAAGCGGGCATAACGGCCGAGAAGGATGCCGGAGAACCGATGTTTGCCTTGCACAACGGCAAGGGATACGATTATTATTCCTGTTATCTCTTCGTCAGGGATTTTGGCAGGCTGAAGGCGTTGGCTTTGGGAAATTACCGTCTGGGCTTCGGACAAGGACTTGTGGTAAGTACCGATTTCCGTCTCGGCAAGACCTCTTCCCTGTCTGCCGTGGAATACCGCCCCACAGGTATCCGCAGGCATGGCTCTACGGATGAGTATAACTACTTCCGTGGAGCGGCGGCAACGCTGGAGCTTGCCCCTTCGCTGGAGCTGTCGGCCTTCTATTCCAGCCGGCTCATGGATGGCACGGTGAAGGAAGGAAAGATAACTTCCGTTTATAAAACCGGCCTGCACCGCACGCAAAAGGAAGCCGGCAAGGCAAAGGCATTTGCTCTCCAGCTCATGGGCGGCAATATCACTTATGAGAAGAAATTGCTGAAAGTGGGTCTGACGGGCATCCGCTATTTCTTCGACCGCCCCTATGAGCCTGAACTCCCCGAATATGCCAAGTACAACCTGCACGGCAATGATTTTTATAATGCGGGGATAGACTGCAAATACCGGTTGGGGCGTCTGGCATGGACAGGCGAGGGGGCAATCGGCAAACGAGGCCATGCTCTGCTGAACAGGCTGAAGTATGACCTGTCGCCCGACTGCAAGCTGCTGCTTGTCCATCGCCATTACTCGTTCGATTACTGGGCCATGTTTGCCCGCTCTTTCGGCGAAAGCGGTACGCCGCAGAACGAGAACGGATGGTATCTGGCGGCAGAAGCCGCCCCCTTTGCCTGTTGGCAATTCTTCGCCTCGCTGGACATGTTTTCCTTTCCGTGGCTGAGATATCGTGTCAGCAAGCCTTCGCAGGGAGTGGACGCCATGTTGCGGGCAACGTATTCTACCGGGGAAAACCTATCTGTCAGTCTGCACTACCGGTATAAGCGGAAAGAGAGAGACGTTGCGGGCGGCAAAGGCACGTCCACCTCTCCGGTGCATCATCATCGGCTTCGCTGCCGTCTGGTCTGCACGCCGGGATGTCTCACATTCCGCACCACGGCCGACTACAATCATTTCCGCAGGCAAGACAAAGCCCGATACCGTTTTCGAGGGAGCGAGGGATATCGGTTCACGCAATCCTGCACCTGTTCTTTTCCCCGCTTTCCCCTGTCGTTCTCCCTGCAAGGCACTTATTTTAATACGGACGATTATGATTCGCGCGTATATGTCTCCGAAAGAGGTTTGCTATACACCTTCCACATCCCTTCCTATTATGGCAGAGGTTTCCGTTATTCCGCTTTTCTGCGCTGTGATTTGAACAAAACCTTCATGTTTCTTGTTAAGTTCGGGCAAACCGTATATCAGGACCGCCAATCAATCGGTTCGGGCGACGATTTGATAAACGGCAACCGGAAGGCGGATTTGCAGATGCAGTTGCGGGTGAAGTTTTAGAAAGACCTCCGGATCGCCACTCTGCCGATGTATCCGGAAGGAACAGAAAAAATGCGGAAATCATCAGACAGACGGAATATTTCAATAACTTTGCCCTCTGTGGACATAGCGGTAAAGCATCGGAAATGCTGTGGTATGAAAGACACTGCCATTGCCATCCTTATTGCTGCCTACCCGCTATTCAAGAACTTGTAATTCGTCGAACATACATTTTATTATCAGCATCATAGCAATGACAGTCATTTATCCTTCTCCCATCTTCGGCCCTGTCCGTTCCCGCCGCTTGGGAGTATCTTTGGGAATAAACCTATTGCCGTCCGACGGCAAAATATGCACCTTCGACTGCATTTATTGCGAATGCGGTTTCAACGCCGACCGTCGTCCGAAACAGCCGCTACCCACACGCGAGGAAGTGCGCACGGCCCTCGAAGCCCGATTACGGGATATGCTTCAGAACGGTCCCGCACCCGACGTGCTGACTTTTGCCGGCAACGGCGAACCGACCGCACACCCCCGCTTTCCTGAAATCATCACGGATACGCTGGCCCTGCGCGACCGCTATTTCCCGAACGCCAAAGTAAGCGTGCTCACCAACTCCACCTTCATCCATAAGCCAGCCGTGTTTGAAGCCTTGAACAAAGTGGACAATAACATCCTGAAACTCGACACGGTGGATGAGCCCTATATCCGAGAGCTTGACCGCCCCACCGGTTCTTATTCCGTAAGCAAAATCATCGAAAGCATGAAAGCCTTCAAAGGCAACTGCATCATACAGACCATGTTCCTGAAAGGCAGCCACGCAGGCAAGGATATGGACAATACCTCCGACAGATACGTTCTTCCTTGGCTGGAAGCGGTGAAGGAGATATCTCCCCGCCAAGTGATGATTTATACCATCGACCGCGAAACGCCCGGTCAAGACCTGCGGAAAGCCACACACGAAGAACTGGACCGCATTGCGTACCTGATAAAGGAAGAAGGAATGAAAGTAAGTGTATCTTATTGAATTATCTCACATATTTGTCACTTTTACTCATTTTTCCTTTCATTTTTATAGATAAATTAAAATATAGTCCTATATTTGCTTACTATTTGATAAGAACAAAACTTTACTTATTTACTATTATGGAAAAAATAGACAATCTTGACCGGCAGATTCTGGGAATCATTTCCCTGAATGCCCGTATTCCTTTCAAAGACGTAGCTGCCGAATGTGGGGTATCGCGTGCCGCCATTCACCAGCGCGTACAGCGTTTGATTGATCTTGGGGTTATTGTCGGATCAGGCTATCATGTAAACCCGAAATCCCTTGGATACAGAACATGTACATACGTAGGAATCAAGTTGGAAAAAGGTTCCATGTATAAAACGGTGGTTGCCGAGCTGAACAAGATTCCCGAAATCGTGGAATGCCACTTCACCACAGGCACATACACCATGCTGACCAAAGTGTATGCCCGCGACAACGAACATCTGATGGACTTGCTGAACAACAGAATGCAGGAAATTCCGGGTGTGACAGCCACAGAGACACTGATATCCTTGGAACAAAGCATCAAGAAAGAAATTCCTATTTGTCCTGAGAAATAAAAAAGAGTTATAAGTGATTTGTCATCAGCTTATAGTCAATAGCAAACAATAATGGATTTCTTGAACGAATATCATCTGTCCGGTCTTGTCATCGGCATCTGCACATTTATCATTATCGGGCTGTTTCATCCCATAGTTGTAAAGGCCGAATACCATTGGGGCACCAAATGTTGGTGGATTTTCCTTCTGTTCGGCATCGGCGGTGTCATAGCTTCTCTATGCACGGAGAATATTATGGTTGCTTCTTTGTTGGGCGTATTCGCTTTCTCTTCCTTTTGGAGCATCAAAGAAGTGTTCGAGCAGGAAGAGCGGGTAAAAAAAGGCTGGTTTCCTAAGAATCCTAAAAGAACCTATAAGTTCTGAGGAGTTTACTGGTATATTACCGGTCTTTTTAGCAAGGCTGTTTTTGGTGTGGTTTTCTTTTTTAAGTGAAATTCTTGCATATTTCAATGGAAAACACTACTTTTGTTCCCGCTATCCGTAAGAGGATACACCGGACTTGTAGCTCAGTTGGTTAGAGCAACAGACTCATAATCTGGAGGTCCCTGGTTCAAGCCCAGGCTGGTCCACACTGAAAAGAAGCAGCTACGAATTTCGTAGCTGCTTCTTTTGTATAATCGGGTAAACAAACTGTATGAGGAGGAGATTGATAGATGGTGGTATTTTATGGTGTCAATCAGGCTTTCTCATCTTTTAATATATAGTGCGTAAAATACATTTCATTCATACTTTTTCTTTAATCCACGTTTATTGTACCCAATAAATAATTGGGTATTAAGCAGCTTTCCAAGTCGATTTTATTATACTTGCAATCGGATAGGGAGGAACTCTGTTCAAGATATATTAAAAAAGAAGAAGCGTTATGCTTATCTTGTAAGTGAAAACGTAGGAAATTTTCAATTGAGCAAGGATAGCATGGTGGTTCTCACGCATATGGCGTGGGCTGCTATTGTTACATCTGCTCAAAAGGTTTCCTACGACCTTCGCTTAAGACGTGGCATTGCAGTCCGCGTTTCTGCATTTAGTAATCCGCTCTATTGGACTGTGGGGCAAAAAGATAAACGATATGGAACAACTATTCTGTCAGAGTTGCGGGATGCCACTGGCCGCTGACGATAAGGGAACCAATCCTGACGACAGCCGAAATGAGAAGGCTGCTTGGCGCAGGATTGGAACGTGTGCCATTGAATCACGATTTTCACGTATGTGCCGGATGTATCAAGGATGTTGCCGGATGCGAGACATATTCAAATCTCATGACCAGAGTCCGGTACGGGCGGTTGCTTTTTCTAAAGACGAGGGGGATGCATTCTGTCGGGCAGATATCTTCTGAATGCACCGGTTCACGGCTCTCGGGCAGAAGAGCGGAAAACCTTTCAGACCGGACTCTATCCCCTGTTTTGACAGCTGCAATCCTTTGTCTTTACAGACACAAGTGTTTTGCGTGACAAACACAAGTGTTTTGCACGTCAGACACAAGTGTTTCAGCCGCAAGACACAAGTGTCTGACAAGGTAGGGATAAACATCTGATAACCAATGGACTTTAACTTTAAAACACAAGCCGAAGAGTGAGGCTGCCGACCTGCTTCTTGTTCCGTACTCAGGTTCATTGGAAAGATATTCGCTTGCTTATTCAGCTCAGACCGTCCGGCCTGCATCCGGCTGCATCGAGGAACATGGAGAAAAGGCTTTTGCCGGGGAAATGACGAAACGCAAGTGTCAGACGACTGAAAGAAACTGCCACTATTAAGGAATTGTTTGCAGACCGGTAAAAAATAATCAGGCCTTGAAAGAGTTATCTTTCAAAGCCTGATTATGATTACAAGAGGTTGGACTACCAGGATTCGAACCTGGACAAACAGAACCAAAACCTGTTGTGCTACCATTACACCATAGTCCAAACTTGGGATACTTTCTGTTAAAAAGCGGTGCAAAGATAGAGGTCTGTACCGAAATATCCAAATATTCCGGAACTATTTTTTTTCTATCCTCTCCTTATTTAGCTATAATCAGGTAATAGTTTTTCTTTCCGCGCTGCACCAATAAATACCTTCCGTCCAGCAAATCGGCTGCTGTAATCGTTTGGTCGAAAGCGGTTAGCTTCTCTTTGTTCAAGGAAACACCGCCACCTTGCACCAGTTTGCGCATCTCGCCTTTGGAGGCGAATACAGCCGCATTATCCACAAAGAAGTCCACAGCCTTTACGCCGGCCGACAGTGCGTCGCGAGACACCTCGAACCGGGGAACGCCTTCGAACACAGCCAGCAACGTGTCTTCGTCCAACTTCTTCAAGGCCTCGGAAGTGGCATTGCCGAAGAGGATGTTTGAGGCATCTACCGCAGCATTGTAGTCTTCTTCGGAGTGCACCATGATGGTGACTTCCTTTGCCAGACGCTTTTGAAGCGCACGCAAGTGAGGAGTCTCGGCATGTTCTGTCGTCAAGGCTTCTATCTCTTCTTTCGACAATGAGGTGAAAATCTTGATATAGCGTGCAGCATCCTCGTCGCTGACGTTGAGCCAGAACTGATAGAATTTGTAAGGAGAGGTGTAGCGGGGATCGAGCCAAACATTCCCTGATTCTGTCTTTCCGAACTTGCCGCCATCGGCTTTCGTAATCAACGGACAAGTCAAGGCAAACACTTCACCGCCATTGGTACGGCGAATCAGTTCGGCGCCGGTAGTGATGTTGCCCCATTGGTCCGAACCGCCCATCTGGAGCTTGCAGCCTCTGGTTTCATATAAATGCAGAAAATCGTAGCCTTGCAACAGCTGATAAGTGAATTCCGTGAACGAAAGACCGTCGCGTGCTTCACCGTTCAGACGTTTCTGTACGGATTCCTTTGCCATCATGTAGTTCACGGTGATGTGCTTGCCTACATTGCGGGCAAAATCAAGGAAAGTGAAGTCCTTCATCCAGTCATAGTTGTTCACCAGTTCCGCCCTGTTGGGAGCGTCGCTCTCAAAATCGAGAAACTTGGCCAGTTGCTTCTTGATACATTCCTGATTGTGACGGAGGGTTTCTTCGTCCAGCAAGTTGCGTTCGGCCGATTTGCCCGAAGGGTCGCCTATCATACCGGTTGCACCTCCCACAAGTGCCAAAGGCTTGTGTCCGCAACGCTGGAAATGGCGCAACATCATCACTCCGCATAGGTGACCGATGTGCAAAGAATCGGCAGTAGGGTCGATGCCTACATAAGCCGTAACCTGTTCCTTAGCCAATAATTCTTCGGTGCCCGGCATCATCGTGTGCACCATTCCACGCCATTTTAGTTCTTCTACAAAATTCATCGAATGATTGTCTTTATTAATTATTTTCGCAAAAGTACGACACTTTATTGAAGAAACAAACTCTTATTGTTTAAAAAAGAGTTTGATAACATTTTCTTCCACAGTGTTTTTGAGTTCAGAGGAGGAGACTCCTCGCACGGCAGCAGCCCGTGCATACAGCTCGTCAATGGAGACATCGCTATCGTCCGTTTCGATGAGCAATCGGTGGGCAGGCATCAGACGGAGCGCCTCCTCCCTGTATTTCTCTCCGAATGAAAGGAAGAAGCCGTGTCGCAGATATTCTTCGGCAAGTGCCGCCTTGCCACGGAAGCCGTGAATAATCCACGGATTGGTCGGACGCAGGGTGCGCTTCAGTGCCAGCAGCTCGTCGGTGGCTCTCACCAGATGGATAACCAAAGGTTTGTCTGCCTCCATTGCCAAGCGGGCCTGACGTTCGAACACTTCCGTCTGCAAGGTCATGGGTGCGTCTGCCAGCTTGTCCAGTCCTGCCTCGCCCACGGCCAAGACGAGGGGATGGCACACCTGTGTCTCAAGACGATTCATGCGTTCGCTCATGACAGGGGGTGGAGAGGGATTGTTCCGGCAAGCAGAGGGTGCGGTGATGCTCCAAGGGTGTATCCCGACCGAGTACCATCCTTCTTTCTGCGGAAGAAATGTTTCGGGTTCGCAGTTTACGATTGCCTTTCCGGAGGTTTGCGGCAGCCGGTGCGTATGTATGTCGATAGGGATGTTCATGGCACGGGGTCATAACCGGAACCTCCCCAAGGATGGCAGCGCAGAATGCGTCTCACTGCCAGATAAAGCCCTTTGAAAGGTCCGTGTTTCTTGATGGCCTCCACGGCATATTGCGAGCAGGTGGGAGTGAAGCGGCATGATGGGGAGGTCATGGGCGAGATGAACTTCTGATAAAAATAAATGGGAAGCAGCAGCAGGTATGAAAGCGCTCTTTTCATGGCTTCGAGGTATTTACTTTCTCGGCAATGCGTGCCAAGGCCGTCTTTACGCGGGTTTCGATGAGGGAAGAATCTTCGAGGCGGTCGGAAAGATAGATGAAGGCAATGGCCAGACGGCATTGTTTTTCGGCCAGCACGCTCAGCAACTCGTGCTTGTTGATGCGGTAGGCTTCGCGTATCTGACGTTTCACACGGTTGCGTTTCACCGCGCGCTTGAAACGGCGTTTTGAAACGCTGACCAAGATGGAAGCGGTGGCCTCCGGTTCGTCTACCGACAGATACACCACACGCAAGGGAAAGACGGAAAACGAATGCGAGCCGCCCGCAAACATCTTCTCTATCACTTTCTTTTTATCCAGCCTTTCGGATTTGCGCAGGGTATTTGCCACTTTTTTAGAATTACAATAGGTTATAAAATCAAATTACGAACCGCGAATTACGCATGCACGATTGTCTTCACACACTATGCCGCCGTAATCTGTGATTCGTAATCCGTTATCCGCAACAATGAGGGTTACTTCCCTTTGTTGTTCTCTTTGATGAACATGTCGAGTGCCGCCGTCATCGAAGGTGCTTGCACGCTGGGGGCTTCCAAATCCAGACGAAGTCCGGCGTCGCGGACGGCCTGTGCCGTGGTAGAACCGAACGTGCCTATTTTGATTTCTTTTTGGTCGAAATCCGGGAAGTTCTTCTTCAAAGAAGTCACACCGGCCGGGCTGAAGAATACCAGCATGTCATAGTCGAACGCCTCGTCTGCCCCGAAGTCGTTGCTGACGGTGCGGTACATCACCGCTTCGCTATGCCGAATCTTGTGCTTGTCCAGCATGTTCTTGATGTCGTCGTTATGCACGTCCGACATGGGTACCAAATATTTTTCAGCCTTATGCTTTACGATGGAGGGAATCAAATCGTCTATTTTTCCTGTACTGCCGAAGAAGATTTTACGCTTGCGGTATTGCACATACTTCTGTATATACAAGGCAACGGTCTCCGTCACACAGAAATACTTCATGGTTTCGGGGATTGTTACGCGCAACTCGCCGCAAAGATGGAAAAAATGGTCGATGGCATGACGCGAAGTGAAAATAACGGCGGTATGGTCGAGGATTGAGATTTTCTGCTGTCTGAATTCTTTCGCTGAAAGGCTCTCCACTTTGATGAACGGGCGAAAATCTATTTTCACGCCGTACTTTTCGGCGATGTCGTAGTAAGGAGATTTCTCCGATGCCGGTTTAGGCTGCGACACAAGTACTTTCTTAATTTTCAACGTCCTAAAATTTTATTATCAAATAATCGTTTAATTGCACCATGCCTTGATATAAGACCAGACAAGGGATGATTTCAAGGGCACAAAAGTATAAAATTAAAAGCAAACTGCCATGTAAATCGTGACAAAAAAGCCTTATCCACTTATAGAACATCAATATTTTAGCTAAAATGACCAGAATGAGTCCGATTATTACAGCCGAATGCGGACTCAAATCGAAATAAACGATGGATAAACAGAACGGAAAGAGGGCGAAACCGAGGTGGTAAAGCAGCGTGGAGTAAGATTCCAGCCAGAAGGATGTGGTGCTTTCGTCAAAAAAAATCCAACCCAGAAAGGAGTAAATCAGCCATTTCGCCATCAGGTAGAGGATACATGTTGCGATATATATGCTTAGCAGGATTCCGGGATGAAGATGATGTATGAGTTCCGGCTGCGTGTGGTTGAAATGGTTGAAGATGCACAGGCCGCCGAGCACGCAGGTTTGCAGGGTCAGCAGAAACATGTAGCGCATGTCGGATGCCGTGGAGGTTATGAATATGCTGATGCGTGCGCGATGGAGCAGGAAGTCTTTCATTAACTGAAGCAGGAGGTTGCGGTTGCGGGAGAGGATGAAGGACGAGAGGAAGAAGCAGCCGAAGAGGAGGAGGGCGATGCAGTCGTCCGTCCGCAGTGAATATGGAAGGGGGATTCCTTCCGTTGCCGCCGTTGCCCAGGCTGTCAAGATCCGTGTCATATCGCGGCGAATTTACGGATGGAGGCGTCCCATAGGGGCAGTGTGTGTATCAGCGCGACTGCTTCTTGCGGTGTTTGCGCCGTGTGCCAGATGCGGCCGTGCTGCGTGCGCATGAAGTTTTCTTCCACCGCTTTGCCGAGCATGCGGAGCAGGGGGTCGAAGTAGTTCTTGGTGTTGAGGATGACGATGGGGTTCGGATACAGGCCCAGTTGTTTCCATGTGATGATTTCCAGCAGTTCCTCCAATGTGCCGCATCCGCCGGGCAATGCGATGACGGCGTCGCTCAGGTCGGCCATCGTTCTTTTCCGTTCGTGCATGCTTTCCACTTCGACGAGTTGTGTGAGTCCCGTATGGTGCCATCCCTGTTGCACCATGAACCGGGGGATGACGCCCGTCACTTCTCCTCCCGCACGGAGCGCGGCATCCGATACGGCCGACATCAGTCCCATGTTTCCCGCTCCGTTAATCAGGCGGATGTGCTTGCTGCCCAGCAAAGTGCCCAGCTCACGGGCCGTGTCGAAATAAGCGGGGTCTATCTTTGTGCTCGACGCGCAGTATACGCATACGGAATCAATCTTGTTCATCGTCTTGTTTCAGGCTTTATTTTTTTGCAGATATGTCGCAAAGTTACATGATTTCGGGGAAATCTGAAACGATTCGGGGCATCAATTACCTGAGCTTGGGATAAGAAGCGGGTCGGCAGCCTCATGCGGAGGGTTGTGCTTTAAAATATAAGTCCATTGGTTATCAGGAATTTAACTCCGACTTGTCAGACACTTGTGTCTTACGGCTAAAACACTTGTGTCTGACGTGCAAAACACTTGTGTCTGTCACGCAAAACACAAGTGTCTGTCAAAGCAAGGGATTATGGCTGTCAGACGGAGGGGAAAGTCGGGCGGTCTGAAGTCCTTCCTCCGCAGGCTGGAAGCCCGCCTTCTCCTTGTATGAAAGCTGAAGATAGGAGTAGGGGAACCCTGTTTCGAGGCGGGCGCAGGATGATGGCGCCTTCTCTACGGGAGGGGAAACGTGGAGCAACGGCGGATTTCCTCGCACACGGCATCCTGAAACGCCCGCGCCTCTCTGCCCGAAAGCACGTTCTGGTTCATGATGGCAAAGGCAATCTCATGCCCGTCCGCTGCCTCCGCATATCCGGCAAGGCAATTGATGGCCGTAAAAGAGCCGGTCTTGGCACGGACGTTCCTGTGGGAAAGCGTGCCCTTCTTCATGCGGTTTTTCAGTGTGCCGTCCACCCCGCCCACGGGCAATGCCTTGTAGAGTTTCCTGAAGATATCCGTCCGCGAATGGGCATACCGCAAAAAAGCCACAAGCAGGTTAGGGGAGATGTAGTTATAATTGGACAGCCCGCAACCGTCCGCCAGTTTGTAGTCGTCGGGATTGTGCCCCAACCGCTTTATCAGCATGCGGATGGCGGAAAGCCCGTCTTCGGCCGACACGCGTTTTCTGTCGGTGTATTGCGCTCCGAGGCGGCAGAGCAGGGCTTCGGCACTGAGGTTGTCGCTCTCCTTCATAATCCCGTCCACCACATGCTGCACGGGAGTCTCATAAACAGCTGCCTGCACTGAGAGCGTGTCCTTCAGAAATTCGCCGAAGGCATAGCCAGAAGACGGGATGCGCCCTTCGGGCGGGATGCACCGGATGCCCCGTGCCAGCAGGCGCTCCATGAAGGTGTGCATGAAGAAGTCTTGCGAAGAGTAGATGTTGACGATGCCCGTACGCCGTCCGTCCACATTACCCGTCACGACGATGCGGTTTCCGTTTTCCAGCCAGTTGCGCGACACACGGAAGCGTCCGGCTGAAGGCGTTTGCGACTTCGTCAGGTTCCCCAACGTATAGTAAGACGAGGCGGGGATGCACGAGAGCCGTGCGGCCTCTCCCCGTCCGCCGGGCGTGGCGGTGACCGTGACCGTGCCTTTGTTCAGCATCAACGGCGAGAGGTAGGGCTGGTAGGCTTCGGGCGTGTCGTCCCACGCCCATCCGCTTCCCCAATACAAGGAGTCTTTCATTGAGATGTCGCCGTACACTCTTCCGTGAATCACGCTGAACGGCAACCCTGCCACGGCGTTTGCCAACGAGTCCAGTGCGGAGTCGTCAAATTCCGGATCATATCCACCTATTATATATAGGTCGCCTTGCAGGGTATCGCGTGCAACCGCTCCCTTGTACCACACCTCGGTGCGGAACGGTTCGTCGGCTTCGGGGCGTGCAAGGGCGGTGATGGCGGTAAGCAGCTTCATGGTAGAGGCGGGACGCGAAAGCATGTCGGCCTGATACTCGTACAACGGCCTGCCGTCCGTCAGGTCATACACCGCGATGCCCACGTTGGAACCGGCGGGAAGCATCTGTTTGATGAGCGTGTCGAGGCGGGAAGAGAGGCTGCTGCTTCCGTTCTTCTGGGCGAAAAGCGGTAGCAAGTAAATGCACAGCAGTACCGGCAGCACCCTTCTCCTCGTAAATATCTTCTTTCTGGCTTGACTGATTTTCATACAGCATGATTATTCCGATTCTTGCTTGTTTTCCTCTCTCCTTGCTACGGGATTTTCAAAACGGGCGCCACACGCATGGCATACATATTCCCAATGCTCCGTGCTCGGAGGAGCGGCTGACAATGCTGAGATGACGGCAGCCATGACAGCCCGCAGCCTGTGTCCTTTTTTCTGCACGAACTTTATGTAATCCGAGCCGCAATGAGGGCAATATCTCGGTTGTTCCGGAATCATCCGGTTCTGTTCCAACAGTCGTATTCCCTTTTCATAGTCTTCTTCATATACCAGTACGTCCACTCCTGTAATGTCGCTGATATATCCCCTCATTATGCCGGACATGTTTTCATTATGCAGGATGGAAGCAATCCCTTCGTTCTGCAAAGCACCCTGAATGACGTGTGCCTGAAAGGCGTCTTTGCATGTGATGAGTTTGATGGTTTTCATGTGTCGTTATTGTGTCTTTTATTGTTTACCGACAGAAAAGTGACAATAATTGCCAAACAGAAAGCATATAAGGCTTTGGATACAAATCTCTTTCCACCTATATTAAAAGAATATGCTGATGAAAAAAAGCGATTAAACCAATTATGAGAGTTATCGTTTTGTTTTTCATTTATCTAATAATCTAAATCTTCACACCATCTCCCTGAATATCTCCCCCACCGTGGGATGCGGGAAGACAATCTTCTTCCATTGGCCGATGGTGAGTCTTAGTTCGATGGCCATGCCTGCCAGCGTGATGATTTCGGAGGCGGGGTTGCCCAGCACGTGTGCTCCCAGCACAGTGTCGTCGTCGGCAAGCAGTAGCTTGCATACGCCGTTCACTCCCTCGTTTTCGGCTACGAAGCGGCCGCTATAAGCCATCGGGAGTTTGAGGGCACGATAGGCGATGCCTTTCTTTTGCAGGGATTCTTCGGTTTCTCCCACACCGGCTATTTCGGGGTTGGTATATACCACGCCGGGGATGGCGCGATAGCTCACGGTGTCTTCCTTGCCTATGATATGGTGTACGGCTGCTTCGGCTTCGCGCACGGCGGTGTGTGCCAGCAGCGAGAAACCGGTGAGGTCGCCGCAGACGTAGACGCCGGGGATGGAGGTCTGCATGTGGCCGTCCACGCGGATGCTGCCGCGCTCGGTCTTTTCAAGATTCAGGTTCTCCAGTCCGAAGCCTTTCGTCACGGGGCGGCGGCCTACGCTCATCAGCAGTTTGTGGGCCACCACGGAACCTGCACCTTGGGCGTCCTCATAGCCCACCTGCACTTGCGGGAGGCCTTCTGCCGATGGGACTTCGGACAAGGCGGTCACTTTCGTGCCCGTCAGGAAGCGGATGCCCCGCTTGGCATATTCCGCACGGAGCAGGGCAGCGAGTTCCTTGTCCATACCGCCGAGGATTTCGTCAAGCATCTCGATGACCGTGACCTGCACGCCCAAGCTGTTGAAGAAAGAGGCGAACTCCATGCCGATGACGCCGCCGCCGATGACGACGAGCGAGGCGGGAAGCTCTTTGTTGTCCAGCGCGTCGCGGTGTGTCCAGTAAGGCACTCGGTCTACGCCGGGAATGGGAGGGATGAATGTCTCCGAGCCGGTGCACAGCAGCAGGTTGTCGCATTCGTAGGTCTCTTCGCCGCACTGCACGTGGTTTTTGTCCACAATCACGGCCTCGCCGCTTACGATGTTCACCCCGTGGGCGGTGAGTTTGCCTTTTACGCCCAGTACGAGTTTGCGCACCACCTTCTGTTTGCGGGCTATTATCTTGGGCAGGTCGAACGACGCTTCGGGCACGTTGACCGCATATTTGGAGGCATGGCGTGCCCCGTCGTAGGTCTTTGCCGAGTAGAGCAGGGTTTTGGTGGGGATGCAGCCCTCGTTCAGGCATACTCCGCCAAGGTTTTGTTTCTCGAACAGGACTACACTCAGGCCGGCTTTTCCGGCAGCTTCGGCGGCCGTATATCCCGCAGGGCCTCCGCCGATAATGGCAAGTTGATATTTCATGGTTTTTCGTATTATAGATTTCTGCCTGCAAGATACGACATCTATTTCAGAAAAACTCGCTCCGGGGCACTCTTTTTGCGGAAAGGGCTTACTTTTGCCGGTATATCCGTTGATCTGCTCCGTCCGTTTGGGCAAAGATAAAGCCGGAGATAGGGATAAAAGCCGCCTCATTTGGGGGGAGTGAAGCCTGCGATCGAAGGAAAACCGGTGCGGAAGTTCCCTTGCGACTGTCTGCCGATGAGGTACGAAACCGAGGATTATCAAGGAAAATAAGCACTGAAAATCAGCGTGTTGAAAGACACTTGTGTTTTGCGCGACAGACACAAGTGTTTTACGTGACAGACACAAGTGTTCAAGACGACAGACACAAGTGTCTGTCAGGACAAAGACTTGTGTCTGACAAAGAGGGGGGAAAAAGCCTGTCAGACAGGCTTCTTTCTGCGCCCTGCTTGCCGGGGCGCAGGAAGATTGTTAACCGTGAGCCTTTTTTGTTCATCCGAAGCCGTTTCTTATTATCTTTGCACCCAAAACCAATCGTTATGAACATACTTCTTCTCATCGGAGGCCTTCTCCTTATCCTTTTGGGAGCCAACGGCCTGACGGACGGCGCAGCTTCCGTGGCCACACGCTTCCGCATCCCGAACATCGTAATCGGACTGACTGTCGTGGCTTTCGGCACTTCCGCTCCGGAGCTGGCCGTCAGCGTATCTTCGGCCCTGAAAGGCAGCGCCGGCCTTGCCATAGGCAACGTGGTGGGCAGCAACCTCTTCAACACGCTGATGATTGTGGGCTGCACGGCGCTCGTTGCCCCGATTGTGGTGACACGGAACACGCTGCTGAAAGAAATCCCGCTTTGCATCCTTTCGTCCGTGGTGCTTCTGGTCTGCGCCAACGACATATTGCTCGATGGCAGAACGGATAACGTCATCAGCGTCACCGACGGGCTTGTGCTGCTCTGCTTCTTCGTCGTTTTCATGAGCTACACTTTAGCCATTGCCCGCAGCGGCAACGGAAGCGGAGAGGAGGAGGAAGAGGAAGAGATAAGGCGGCTATCCCTATGGAAATCCGTGCTTTACATCCTCGGCGGACTGGCAGGCCTCGTCCTCGGCGGTAACTTCTTTGTGGAAGGTGCCGGCGGCATAGCCCGCACTCTGGGTGTCGGCGAATCCGTCATCGGCCTTACGCTGGTGGCAGGCAGCACCTCGCTGCCCGAACTCGCCACCAGCGTGGTGGCGGCCCTGAAGAAGAATCCCGAGATGGCCATCGGAAACGCCATCGGCAGCAACCTCTTCAATGTCTTCTTCGTCTTGGGATGCACGGCTTCCATCACCCCGCTGCGTTTGGGCGGCATCAACAACATGGATTTGCTGGTGCTCACCGCGTCGGGCATACTGCTCTGGCTCGTCGGCGTGTTCTTCGGCAAGCGCACCATTACGCGCGTGGAGGGCGGCCTGATGGTGCTGTGCTACATCGCCTACACGGCCGTGCTCATCCATAATGTCTGAACAAACAGGCGCACGACTGCTCCGTATCTGATCCGTCTCTGTAAGATACTTGTACCTTCATCCATTTTTCGGGCAGATATGTCTCTTTTTAGGCAGAATAAAGTATCTTTGCGCCGCATAACAATATACAGATATGGCTATTACAATCAAAAAAGTTTCTACAAGAAGAGAGCTGGAGAAGTTCATCCGGTTCAATTACCGGTTATACAGAGAGAATCCCTATTCCGTGCCCGACCTCTTCGACGACATGCTGAACACCTTCAACAAGAAGAAAAACGCAGCTTTCGAGTTCTGCGAAGCCGATTATTTTCTGGCTCTTCGCGACGGCGAAATCGTGGGCCGCGTGGCAGCCATCATCAACCATAAAGCCAACCGGACGTGGAACAAGAAAGACGTCCGCTTCGGATGGATAGACTTCATAGACGATGCCGAAGTGTCCGAAGCCCTGATGCGCACCGTGGAGCAATGGGGCAAGGAACGAGGCATGACGCACATACAAGGGCCGTTGGGCTTTACCGACTTCGACGCCGAGGGCATGCTCATTGAAGGCTTCGACCAGCTCAGCACCATGTCCACTACCTACAACTATCCTTATTATAGCACGCACATAGAGCGCATGGGATTCGAGAAAGATGCCGACTGGGTGGAGTACAAAATCTACATCCCCGACGACATCCCCGACAAGCACAAACGCATCTCCGAGCTGATTCAGCGCAAATACAACCTGAACGTGGTGAAATGCACCTCGGCCCGGAAGCTTGCCAAGAAATACGGACAGGCCATCTTCGAACTGATGAACGAGGCCTACCGGCCGCTCTATGGCTATTCCGCCCTCTCGCAACGGCAGATAGACCAATACATCAGGATGTACCTGCCCATCATCGACCTGCGCATGGTGACGCTTATCACCGATGCCGACGACCGCCTGATAGCCGTAGGTCTGTCCATGCCGTCGCTTTCTAAAGCGTTGCAGAAGAGTAACGGGCGCTTGCTGCCCCTCGGTTGGTACTATCTGGGCAAGACCATCTTCCTGAAACGATATCCAAAGATACTGGATCTGCTGCTTGTGGCCGTGAAGCCCGAATATCAGAACAAAGGTGTCAATGCGCTGCTCTTCTCCGACCTCATTCCCGTCTATCGGAAACTTGGCTTCGAATATGCCGAAAGCAATCCCGAACTGGAGATGAACGGCAAGGTGCAGGCACAGTGGGAGTACTTCAAGACGGAGCAGCATAAACGCCGACGCTGTTTCGTGAAGGAAATAAAGTAAGATGCAAAATCGTCCCAAAAAACGTCCGTTTCTTTGCGAAGCTCCGATTTTCTGATTATTTTTGCGCAATAGCGAGCGCACGGCAACGCTGTTTTATGATGTTTCGGGCACGGACGGCCATAGAATCCGTCTTAATCGGTGCGCCCCGTGCCCGGAAAATCACAAAGCGTTTTTCTTGCGTTCTCCTCATAAAATAATCAACCGGAAGCATCGTAAAATAGAATAATGGAAGAAAACAACAACCTGCTCTTATCTCCGGACGGCGAAAACATCCTGCCGGACAACTCCGCCACTTCTACCGTAGAATATACCGACGACAATATCCGCCACCTCGACGACATGGAGCACATCCGTGTGCGTTCGGGCATGTACATAGGCCGGCTGGGCGACGGCTCGCAAAGCGACGACGGCATCTATGTGCTGCTGAAGGAAGTGATGGACAACAGCATCGACGAATTCAAGATGGGAGCGGGGCGGAAGATTGAAGTTGCCATCGAAGACAACCTGCGCGTCAGCGTGCGCGACTACGGACGGGGCATCCCGCAAGGCAAGCTGATAGAAGCCGTCAGCAAACTGAACACCGGCGGTAAGTACGACTCGAAAGCCTTCAAAAAGAGCGTGGGGCTGAACGGTGTGGGCATCAAAGCCGTCAACGCGCTGAGCGCCCGCTTCGAGGTGCGCAGCTATCGCGACGGCAAAGTGCGCTCCGCCACCTTCGAGAGGGGCATGCTGCAAGCCGACACCACCGAAGACACCACCGAAGAGAACGGAACCTACATCTTCTTCGAACCGGACGGCGGACTGTTCCTGAACTATTCTTTCCAGAACCAGTTTGTCGAAGGGTTGCTGCGCAACTACACTTATCTCAATACCGGTCTTACCTTTATATATAACGGTCAGCGCATCGTCTCCCGTCATGGGTTGGAAGACCTGCTAAAGGACAACATGACCAGCGAAGGCCTCTACGACATCGTCCACCTGAAAGGCGAGGACATCGAAATAGCCTTTACGCACACCAATCAGTACGGCGAGGAGTATTACTCTTTCGTCAACGGGCAGCACACCACTCAGGGCGGAACACACCAGACGGCACTGAAGGAACACATCGCCCGCACCATCAAGGAGTTCTTCAATAAGAATCAGGAGTATGCCGACATCCGCAACGGACTGGTGGCGGCCATCGCCATCGACGTGGAGGAGCCGATGTTCGAGAGCCAGACCAAGACGAAGCTGGGCAGCAACAACATGTGGCCCGCCGTGCCTCAGGAACAGAAAGCCGCAGGACCCACGGTGAACAAATATGTGGGCGACTTCATCAAGACCGAGGTGGATAACTACCTGCACAAGCATCCGCTGGTCAGCGAGGTGATGCTGCAAAAGATACAAGACTCCGAGAAAGAGCGCAAAGCCATTGCCGGAGTCACCAAACTGGCACGCGAACGTGCCAAGAAAGCCAACCTGCACAACCGCAAGCTGCGCGACTGCCGCTACCACCTGAGCGACGGGAAAGGAAAAGCGCAGGAAGAAGAGTCGTGCATCTTCATCACCGAGGGCGACTCTGCCAGCGGCTCCATCACCAAAAGCCGAGATGTGAACACACAGGCCGTATTCAGTCTGCGGGGCAAGCCCCTCAACTCTTACGGACTGACCAAGAAAGTGGTGTACGAGAACGAAGAGTTCAACCTGCTGCAAGCCGCCCTGAACATAGAAGAGGGCATAGAGGGGCTGCGCTATAACAAAGTAATCGTAGCCACCGATGCCGATGTGGACGGCATGCACATCCGCCTGCTCATCATCACGTTCTTCCTGCAATTCTTCCCCGACCTGATAAAGAAAGGGCATGTATATATCCTGCAAACTCCTTTGTTCCGTGTGCGTAATAAGAAGAAGACCAACTACTGCTATACGGAAGAGGAGCGCGTAAAAGCCATCGAGGAGTTAGGCCCCAACCCCGAAATCACGCGGTTCAAGGGATTAGGCGAAATATCGCCCGACGAGTTCAAGTATTTCATCGGTAAGGACATGCGCTTGGAGCAGGTGTCCCTGCGCAAGACAGACCTCGTGAAGGAGTTGCTGGAGTTCTACATGGGAAAGAACACCATGGAGCGGCAAACCTTTATCATCAACAATCTGGTTATAGAAGAAGATTTAGCGTCATGAGAAGAGCCATCTTTCCGGGAACATTCGACCCCTTTACCATCGGGCATGCTTCGGTGGTGAACCGTGCGTTGACATTCATAGACGAGATTGTCATCGGCATCGGCATCAACGAAAACAAGAACACGTATTTCCCCCTTGACAAGCGCGAACAGATGATACGCGACTACTATCGGAATGAGCCTCGCGTCATGGTACAGGCTTACGACAGCCTGACCATCGACTTTGCCAAACAGGCGGACGCCAACCTGATAATACGCGGTATCCGCACCGTGAAGGACTTTGAATACGAAGAAACCATTGCCGACATCAACCGCAAACTGACGGGAATCGAGACAATCCTGCTCTTCACCGAGCCGGAACTGACGTGTGTCAGCTCTACCATCGTTCGCGAGTTGCTGCAATTCGGAAAAGATATCAGCATGTTCCTGCCGGAAGGAATGGAGATTCCGCCGGCTGACCGGAAATAGAAGAAACGATATGAAGAAAATACTGTTTATCATAGCATGCTTGTGCCTGTGCCTTGCGACGGCGACGGCGCAGAATCCGAACAACGAAGCCTTGCGCAAATTGCAAATGGCCGAGTTTGCCATTACCAACCTTTATGTAGACAAGGTGGATGAAAACAAGCTGGTAGAAGAGGCCATCATCAGGATGCTGGCGCAACTCGACCCGCATTCCACCTACAACAATGCCGAAGAGGTGAAGAAGATGAACGAGCCTTTGCAAGGAAATTTCGAGGGCATCGGCGTGCAGTTTCAGATGATAGAAGACACGCTGCTCGTCATACAACCCGTGAGCAACGGCCCTTCGGAGAAGGTGGGCATTCTTGCCGGCGACCGTATTGTGGCTGTCAACGACAGTGCCATCGCAGGGGTAAAGATGAGCACGGAAGACATCATGGCCCGTTTGCGCGGCCCGAAGGATTCGGAAGTGAAGCTGACTGTCGTGCGCCGTGGCGTGGACGACTCCTTGTTTTTTACGGTGAAGCGCGACAAAATACCCATCCTGAGTCTGGATGCGTCCTACATGATACAACCAAAGACCGGATACATACGCGTCAACCGTTTCGGGGCAACGACTGCCGAGGAGTTTGCCAAAGCGTTGAAAGCCTTGCAGAAGAAAGGCATGAAAGATTTGATTCTCGACCTGCAAGGAAACGGGGGAGGCTATTTGAATGCCGCCATCGACCTTGCCAATGAATTCCTGCAACAAAAAGAGTTGATAGTCTATACCGAAGGAAGGGCTGCGCGCCGCAGCGACTTCTTTGCCAAGGGAACGGGGAGCTTCAGGCAGGGACGACTTGTCGTGTTGGTTGACGAGTATTCGGCTTCGGCCAGCGAAATCGTGACCGGGGCGATACAGGACTGGGACAGAGGAGTGGTGGTGGGCCGACGCACTTTCGGTAAGGGGCTGGTGCAGCGTCCCATCGACCTGCCAGACGGTTCGATGATACGGCTGACGGTGGCCCGCTACTACACCCCGTCGGGACGCTGCATTCAAAAACCGTATGACAGCACCGCCAACCTCGACGGTCGGACGGGAGGGGAAGGCGGTCAGGAAAAATACAATCGGGAATTGACAGACCGTTTCAATCATGGGGAAATGATTCATGCAGACAGCATCCATTTTGCGGACTCGCTGAAAGTACGGACAAAGCGCATGGGGCGCATCGTCTACGGGGGCGGAGGCATCATGCCTGATTTCTTTGTTCCGATTGACACTGCCCAATACACCGATTATCACCGCAATCTCGTGGCCAAAGGTGTGGTCATCAAAGGAGTCGCAAAATATATCGAGAAGCGCAGGAAAGAGTTGCAGAACCTCTATAAGAAGTTTGAGGCATTCAATGAAAAGTTCGAGATAGACGACGAAATGCTTGCAGGGCTGCGCACGTTGGCCGACAACGAGAAAATCGCTTTCAACGAAGAACAGTACAGCCGCTCGCTGCCGCTGATAAAGACCCAGCTCAAAGCCCTGATTGCCCGTGACCTGTGGGATATGAACGAGTATTTCCAAGTGATGAACGCCACCAACAGCAGCGTGGAGCAGGCTTTGAAGATATTGAATGAGGGGAAGTATGAGGAGACGATAAAAGCCGAATAAACAGAATTTCAGTTTCCGAACAACCAGCGGTTCAGCCAACGGTTAATGTAGACGTTGGCCACGGCACACCCTGCACCCACCACCGCGCCTGCCAGTACATCCGAGGGGTAGTGCACACCTTCGTTCATGCGCGAGATGCCGACAGAGCAGGCCCAGAAAGCCGAGGGAGCTATCACGTACCATTTGGGGTATCTTATACTGAGAGAGGCGGCAAGGGCAAAGGCCGTTGCCGTATGTCCGGATGGGAAAGACGGACTGCTCTCCCGGCTGTAAGCGTGCACCCTGCCGGGATACTTGTTGTAAGGGCGCTCACGGCCTATCAGATATTTCATGCCATAAGTCACTGCGAACGCTCCGGCCACGCCGGTTCCTACATAAACCGCATCTTTCAACAATCCTTTGTCGTTCTTTATCCAAGCCGCTACGGCCATTGCCACCGGAACACCGACGGCAATATACGGTTCCGTGACCGAAACGATTCTATTGTAGTTGCGAATGAAGTTATTGTCCCAACCGTTGATCCGGTGTAAAGTATTGATATCCCAATTCTGCGCGGAGAGACTGAAAGCCAAGAGAAGGGTGAAATATGCACAAAGAAGAATCTTTTTCATTAATCTGCTATATTTGTTTGGTGCAAAGATAGGACAAATGGATAGAGTTTCCATGGAAATCTTCCACGAATGCACCGGTTTACGGCGGTCGGGCAGAAGAGAAGAGAGCCTTTCGGGCAGGCCGCACTCCCCCTGTTTTGACAGTTGCAATCCTTTGCCGTGACAGACACAAGTGTTTTACGCGTCAGACACAAGTGTTTTGCACGTCAGACACAAGTGTTTCAGCCGTAAGACACAAGTGTCTGACAAGGCAGTGGTAAACATCTGATAATCAATAGGTGTTTGCCCTTAAAATAGAAGCCTTCGGGTGAGGTTGTCGACCTGTCTCTTATCCCGGCCTCAGGTGATTCGCTGTTTTTTTCATGGGGATGAAACTTGCTGCAACCTCAAAAACGTCCGGCAAACGGAGAAAAAATCACTACCGTTTGTAGAAGGCAAGACAGGGATTCGGAAGACGAGTGAATCCTTTGCTTAACCCGCCTGCTCCACGCCTCCTCCCCATTATGGAATAATTTCTTTAATTCCTTGTTTAATCAAGGTTTTTCATCTATTTTTGCGAGAAAATAGTGACATAATCCTCGACGAACATATTTTCTAACTATTAAATAACTTAAATTCAATCATTTATGTGGTTAAGTAATTCATCTGTAGGAAGGAAAGTGGTGATGAGCGTTACCGGTCTCGCCCTTGTCCTGTTTCTGACGTTTCACATGGCGATGAACCTCGTTGCATTGGTTTCGGCCGATGGATACAACATGGTTTGTGAGTTCTTGGGAGCAAACTGGTACGCGCTGGTAGCTACGGCGGGTTTGGCTGCTTTATTCATCATCCACATCATCTACGCTTTCTGGCTGACCATGCAAAACCGCAAGGCACGCGGCAGCGAACGCTATGCCGTGGTGGAAAAACCGAAAAACGTGGAATGGGCCTCGCAGAACATGCTCGTGCTGGGCATCATCGTCATTGTCGGTCTGGCTTTGCACATGGTGAACTTCTGGTCTAAGATGCAGTTGCCCGAACTGATGCACAACATGGGCATGCACGCCGACACAATGACGCTGGCGTATGCTGCCGATGGCATTTATCACATTCAGAACACATTCAGCAATCCGGTATTCGTAGTGCTTTATCTCATCTGGTTGGCGGCATTGTGGTTCCACCTGACACACGGGTTCTGGAGTTCCATGCAGTCTTTGGGCTGGAACAACAAAGTATGGATCGAGCGTTGGAAATGTATCTCCAACATATACTCTACCATCATTGTTGCAGGCTTCGCTCTGGTAGTTGTCGTATTCTTTGTGAAATCTCTGTGCGGCACTTGCTGAAATTAAATTGTAAATGACTAAATTGAAATTGCATTATGACTAAGATCGATTCTAAAATACCCGAAGGGCCGGTAGCTGAGAAATGGACCAACTATAAAGCTCACCAAAAACTTGTAAACCCTGCCAACAAACGTCGTTTGGACATCATCGTAGTGGGAACCGGACTCGCCGGTGCATCCGCTGCCGCCTCGCTCGGCGAAATGGGTTTCAGAGTATTCAACTTCTGCATTCAGGATTCTCCCCGCCGTGCGCACTCCATCGCCGCACAGGGCGGTATCAACGCTGCAAAGAATTATCAAAACGACGGCGACTCCGTTTACCGTCTGTTCTACGATACGGTAAAGGGTGGCGACTACCGTGCCCGCGAAGCCAACGTTTACCGCTTGGCCGAAGTCTCAAACAGCATCATCGACCAGTGCGTGGCACAAGGTGTGCCTTTCGCCCGCGAATACGGAGGCTTGCTGGACAACCGCTCTTTCGGTGGCGCGCAGGTTTCGCGCACATTCTACGCCAAAGGCCAGACCGGACAGCAATTGCTGCTGGGCGCATATTCCGCATTGAGCCGTCAGGTAAACGTGGGTACTGTGAAGCTGTACACCCGTTACGAAATGGAAGACGTGGTCATCATCGACGGACGTGCCCGCGGCATCATCGCCAAGAATCTCGTGACCGGTAAGCTGGAACGCTTCGCCGCCCATGCTGTGGTCATCGCCACCGGCGGATACGGCAACGCTTACTTCCTTTCCACCAATGCCATGACTTGCAACTGTACGGCGGCCGTGGCCTGCTACCGCAAGGGAGCTTGGTTCGCCAATCCGGCTTACGTGCAGATACACCCCACTTGCATTCCCGTTCACGGCGACAAGCAATCCAAGCTGACATTGATGTCCGAGTCTCTGCGCAACGACGGCCGCATCTGGGTTCCCAAGAAACTGGAAGACGCCAAGAAGTTGCAGGAAGGCACGCTGCAAGGAAAAGACATTCCCGAAGAAGACCGCGACTATTATCTGGAACGCCGCTATCCGGCATTCGGTAACCTCGTTCCGCGCGACGTTGCCAGCCGTGCAGCCAAAGAACGTTGCGACAAAGGCTTCGGCGTGAACAACACAGGTCTGGCCGTATTCCTCGACTTCAGCGACGCCATCAACCGCTTGGGCAAGGATGTCGTGGCACAGCGCTACGGCAACCTTTTCGACATGTACGAAGAAATCACCGACGTCAGCCCATACGAGAACCCGATGATGATTTATCCGGCCATCCACTACACAATGGGCGGTATCTGGGTAGACTACGAACTGATGACTTCCATCAAGGGTCTGTTCGCCATCGGTGAGTGTAACTTCTCCGACCACGGTGCCAACCGCCTCGGTGCCTCCGCATTGATGCAGGGCTTGGCCGACGGTTACTTCGTATTGCCTTATACCATCCAGAACTATCTGGCCGACCAGATTACCGTTCCCCGTTTCTCTACCGATTTGCCGGAATTTGCCGAAGCAGAGAAAGCCATTCAGGACAAAATCGACTGGATGATGAACATCAAGGGAAAGAAATCGGTAGATTCCATCCACAAGGAACTGGGCCACGTCATGTGGGAATACGTAGGTATGGGACGTACGGCCGAAGGCTTGAAAGAGGGCTTGAAGCGACTGAAAGAAATTCGCAAGGAGTTTGAGAAAGAACTGTTCATCCCCGGTGATAAAGAAGGAATGAATGTAGAGCTTGACAAAGCCATCCGTCTGTATGATTTCATCACGATGGGCGAACTGGTGGCTTACGATGCGCTGAACCGTAACGAGAGCTGCGGCGGCCACTTCCGCGAAGAATACCAGACAGAAGAAGGCGAAGCCAAGCGCGACGATGAAGGCTTCTTCTATGTGGCTTGCTGGGAATACCAAGGTTCGGACGAAAAAGAACCGGTGTTGCTGAAAGAACCGCTGGTTTACGAAGCCATCAAAGTGCAGACTCGTAATTACAAGAGCTAACACTATGTTCAATCTTTAAAGACTAAAAGAAATGGATAAAAATATATCATTCAAACTGAGAGTTTGGCGTCAGGCCGGTCCGAAGGCAAAGGGCGCGTTTAAAGAATATGAAATGAAAGATATTCCGGGCGACACCTCCTTTCTGGAGATGCTGGATATCTTGAACGAGATGCTGATTGCCAAAGGAGAGGAACCTGTGGTGTTCGACCACGACTGCCGCGAAGGTATCTGCGGAATGTGTTCGCTCTACATCAACGGACATCCGCACGGCCCGGCAACGGGTGCTACCACCTGTCAGATTTACATGCGCCGCTTCAAGGACGGAGATACCATCACCGTAGAGCCGTGGCGTTCGGCCGGTTTCCCGGTAATCAAGGACTTGATGGTGGACCGTACGGCGTACGACAAGATTATGCAGGCCGGCGGATACGTCAGCGTACGTACCGGCGCTCCTCAGGATGCCAACGCCATCCTTATTCCGAAGCCTGTTGCCGACGAGGCGATGGACGCTGCTTCCTGCATCGGTTGCGGTGCCTGTGTGGCTGCCTGCAAGAACGGTTCGGCCATGTTGTTCGTATCTGCCAAGGTGAGCCAGTTGAATCTGTTGCCTCAAGGCAAGCCGGAAGCGTTGCGCCGCGCAAAAGCCATGTTGAGCAAGATGGACGAACTGGGATTTGGTAACTGTACGAATACCCGTGCATGCGAGGCCGAATGCCCGAAGAACATTTCCATCAGCAACATCGCTCGCTTGAACCGCGACTTTATCATTGCAAAACTGAAAGACTAATCTGCCTTTCTATATTTGATTAATACTACAGACGACTCCTCTGCCGGGAAAGCCGGCGGGGGAGTCTTTTTTTGGTCTTGAAAGACGGTTTTTAGAAAGTGACACAGAAAGCTCCTCCCAAGACGAATTTGGATATGCTCTTGGTAGTGTGCATGGTGTGTGAAGTGATATAGTCGTCGGCATTGACCGGGCGACCCTCGAAAGTGAAACTTCGGGCTGCGGCTTTTATGAATGAAGTGGGGGCATAGTCGATTTCGTAGCGTTTGCGCGCGAAATCGTAATCAAGAAAAAGCCTGAATGTCATGCGTGACTTGTAAGCGTACGTAAGCGATACTCCCGTGCCCACTTCTGTGGACTTGCCAGCCTTCACGCTGAGATAGTCCCATTCGGTATCGTATTTTTCGCCTTCCTGATTATTGTTTCCTTTTATCTCGTAGACGAGAAAGCGTTTTCCGTCTTCTTCTTCATACGAGGCGTCGATGTCGCGCTTTTGTCCATGGGCGTGGGCATTGATATTTATGCCTTGGGTGTAGTTTCTGCCTACGAGCAGTTTTGCGCCGAGCGCCAGCCTCGGTGTAAGGGGCAGGCTGAAATAGGCTCCGGCAGACAGGGAGAATTCGGAGAGGCGGTCGGACTTTACGTTCAGTGCATACTGACTGATGAAGCCTTCAAGGCTCGGATCCAGTTGAGACAAGTCGCCGATTGGGCTTTGGGCGAAGTCGCTCCAGTTCTTCACCAACCTCGAATCTACCCTTAACCGTCCTCCGATGCCGAAGTGAGGACTGAAAAAGTAGGCTCCTTCAGCACCTACCACGGTGGCGCGACTGAGTTTGAGCTTTCTGACGGAATGCTCTTCGTAGTAGTCGGCAAGATCGGGATTGCCTTCTGTCAGGTCGAGCGATTGAGACCCCAGCCCCACACCCAGATGCACATTGAAGAACGACGGATACCGGTACAGGTCGTTGGCGCGTTCGATGTCGGGGCGTTGCAATCCTTTGTCCTTGAACAGGAGGTTTCCGATGGCATATCCCAGTTCAGTGGAGAGGATGCCGATGCCTGCTCCCGCGAAGGTGTCGCTTATCCAATGGCGGTTGTTGAGCACCCGCATGCACCCTGTGGCGGTGGCCAACGCATATCCGGCAATGCTTATCCACGGGCTGCGCGTCATGCCGTACTCCTTGTGCAGTATGGTTGCGGCGACAAAGGCCGTGGCGGTGTGTCCCGATGGGAAGGAGTTGCGTGTGGAGCCGTCGGGGCGCAGCTCTTTCATGCTGTATTTTATCCCGTTGACCAATGCGGCCATGATGGCATAAGAGGCTCCTGCGCTTACGCCGTAACGATCCCAGCGGCTGCGCCCTTCGTATCCGGCAAGTTTCAGCCCCGTGGCGACGGCAAGCGGCACGTATTGCGAGTAGTTGTCGGCCGTATGGCGGAAGTTATACAGGAATTTGTTGCGCACTTCGCGGAAGTTCGTCTTGTCGTTGCGGAGGAGAAAACCTGCAACAATCCACGGCAGACCCGCCCACGACACGTCGGAACGGAAGGTGTGTTTCGTGCCGGGGGAATGGAAGCGCCGTACGGTCGTGCTGTCGGGAAGCGGCAATTTCACGGAATCGGCCGGACGGGCATGCAGCGGGGCGGCGCAGAAAAGCATTGCCCAGCAGATTGCCCATACCGCGCGCGCCGTCATCGCGAAAAGCGGGCGCGGCCTGTTTTTCACTGCCGCATTGGCGGATGCGGTTTTTTGCAGGATATATCCGGCAGATAATCTCTCTCTTTTACTTACTTTCCGAGGTTCTTCCCGAAACCTCCGGTTGTGATGGCGTGTTCTTTTACGGATGATATACATACAGCGTGCAAAGATAGGAAAAACTGCCGTATCCGCATCATTTTTAACAATATACTCGATGCTTGCCGAAAGGAAAACAGGGCGGTTTTGGAGAGACGGGCAAAAGATAATAAATGTATATAAAGATGTTGATTGTGAAAAAACGGCTGTCGATGTTTTGCCGAATCGTAAAAAGGTTTTATCTTCAATAAGTTTTTAATCTGTCGATTCGGTAAAATGAGAACTTTCCAATACTTTTTGTCTGTCATTGTCTTGCTCATTGCGGCCTATGGTTGTCAGGCGGTCGGATATGCCGAAGTGCCTGCCGTGAGCGGGCATCGGGGCGCCAATGCCATTGCGCCTGAGAATACCTTGGCGTCGGCCGACTCTTGCATCAAGTACGGCGTCGGCAATATGGAGTGCGATGTCTGCATCAGCAAGGACAGCGTGTTCTACCTTCTGCACGACTCTACGCTGGACCGCACCACAAACGGAACGGGGCTTATCAGAGACCGGCTGTCGGCCGACATCGACACGCTGGATGCGGGTTCGTGGTTCGGGCCGGAATTTGCCGGGCAGCGTGTGCCGCGTTTTGCCGACTTGCTGCGCAAGGCGAGGCAAAGCGGCATGAGCCTCACCGTGGATTTCAGGGATGGAGACATGCGGAAACTTCTGGAGCTGATAAAGGAGGAGGGCATGCTGGAGAACTGCAACTTCTCTTTTTATGATGAGGACGATGTGAAGCGGTTCAGAGCCATAGCGCCGGAGGTGAAGACATTGCAGGCCTATGTCAGGAGCATCGGACAACTGGAACGTGTGGTCGGCGAGCTGAAGCCGGATATCGCTGTCGTGCATATCGACTCGCTGACGCCGGAGTTTGTGCGGCGATGCCGTGCGCACAACTTGCAGGTGGTGGCGCTGGTGCTTGGCTTGGATGACAAGACGGAGGAAAACCGGAAGGCGGTGGAACTCGGTGTGGACATCGTGGCTACCGACCGTCCGGAAACTTTCGTCATGAAATACGGAAGGGGAGGGGCGAGGAAGTAGTCCGTCAGCTTCGTGCCAGCAGATGACAGACGCCGCCCGGCATCGTTTTTACCGTTCCTTTCAGCTCAAGCCCGAACAGCAGGGCGCTGAGGCGGTTCACGGGTATGCCGCTCTCCACTACCAACGCATTGATGTGCAGGTCTCCTTTCTCCGAAAGGATATGCACCACCCGTTCCTCCTCCTCTGTCAGTTCGGGAAAGAGGCTGCGCTGGATACCTTCAGGGCGGGCTTCTTTGCGCGCGGTGTCCCAACACATGGCTTGCAGAAACTCTTCGGCGCTCTGGACGAGGGCCGCCTTGTTGTCGCGTATCAGCCGATTGCAGCCTGCGGAAGCGGCATCGGCTATGCGTCCGGGCACGGCAAAACAATCTCTGTGATAGCTTCCGGCCAGTTCGGCCGTGATGAGAGAGCCGCCTTTGGCTGCCGACTCTACCACGATGGTGGCGTCGCACATGCCTGCCACGATGCGGTTGCGGCTGACGAAGTTGTATCGGTCGGGGTTGGTTCCGGTGAGGAATTCGGTCAGCAAGCCGCCGTCGGCCAGCATGTCGGCCGCCGTTTTACGATGCACGTATGGATAGAGGCGGTCAAGACCGTGGGCAAGGACGGCAACTGTGGACAGGCCGTTCGCCAACGCTGCGCGGTGGGCGTGGATGTCGATGCCGTAGGCCAGTCCGCTCACCACGAGCACATCGGGACAGAGTGTTGCGAGGTCGTGCAGGAAGTCGGCGCAGAACTGCTTGCCATAGTCCGTGGCCTGCCGGGTTCCTACCATATTGATGACGTGCAGACGGTTGAAGTCGACGCTTCCCCTGAAGAAAAGTACCGCAGGGGCGTCGTCGCACTCGCGCAGGCGGCCGGGATAAGCCTCGTCCTTCAGGGTCAGACATGTCAGACGGTTCTTTTCCACGAACTCCAGCTCTTGCCGGGCACGATCGAAGGCGGCGGGGCAATCAAGTGCGGCCACCACGCCACCGGTCACTTCGGGCATGATTTCAGGAAGCTCCTTTCGCCGGCGGAATACCTCGGCGGCGCTGCCTGTGCCCTCTATCAGGCGTTTCGCCCCTACATGCCCGATGCCGGGACAGAGCGTCAGGGCTATGCTGCAAAGCTGTTCTTCGCTGTTCATCGGCAGGCTGTTTATGCAACAATTATCCCCCGTCTGACAGACACTTGTGTCTTTCGTGTCAAACACTTGTGTCTGACGGCTAAAACACTTGTGTCTGTCGCGTAAAACACAAGTGTCTGACAACCGGGGGTTAAATGCTTGTTATACAATGGGTTTTACTCTTCTTTCAAATAGGGGGCAAAGAGGGTGTCGAAGAGGCTGCTGTCTGTCAGGCGGCCGTTCACCACACAGACGGTTTCCACCACGCCCTTCAGGGAAACCTTTCCGTCGCTTGCACGGAAGATGTCCTGATAGAAGACGTACTTGATGCCTTCTTTCCGCATATAGAGCTTGCAGACGAACTCGTCTCCGCTTTTCAACGGCGTCTTGAAGGCCATGCTGATGCGTGCCACCACGGGGTCGATGCCCTCTGTGTGCAACTTGGCGAAGTCGGCGCCCGCCGAAATCAGAAATTCATGACGCGTATGTTCCAGATAATGTTGGTAGTTGGCATTGTTTACGATGCCTTGCAGGTCGCACTCATAGTCGCGCACCTTCATTTTCAGTTCATAAATATACTTTTCCATAAATGCTTTTTTGTCGAGGTTCGGCAGAACCTCCTTTATCGTTGGTTTCTCGGCGGGATTGCGCCGGTTTCACAGATTTGCTGTTTTCTCGTCGGTCATCCCCGCTGCTTCTCCACATCCAGTCCTTTGAACTTCTTCAGCTCTTCCACGCCGACCAGTTTGTAGAGCTTGTCGCTGGGGCGTATTTTGGGCGATTTCATCGAGAAATGCTCTCCTTTCCTCACCGTGGGCACCGGCTTCAGGTCCACACGGGCTTCGTCCAGCGTGAGGAATTCCGCTCCCGTCGTGGGGCCTGTTATCAGCAGCTTGTCGCCCACGCTGACTTCGGCGGCTTCCACCAGAAATTCGGCCACCCCGATGTTGCCGAAGTAGCGTATGCCCTTGCCCACATAAATCTTGCGCTCCGTGGCGGCCGAACCGTAGTTCTTGGTCCACTCGCCCAAGCGTTGTCCCAAGTAATACCCGTCCCAGAAGCCACGGTTGAAGACCGTCTTCAGCCGCTCGTCCCACACGGCAATCTTCTCGTCGGTGAACGTGCCGTCCACATAGGCGCGGATGGCCTCCTTGTAGCATTCCACCACAGTGCGCACGTACTCGGGCCCGCGGGCACGCCCTTCAATCTTGAACACGCGCACGCCGGCATCCAGCATCTTGTTCATGAAGTGGATGGTCTTCAGGTCTTTGGGCGACATGATGTACTGGTTGTCTACCTCCAGTTCCACGTCCGTCTCCTTGTCGCGCACCGTGTAGCTGCGTCGGCACACCTGCATGCAGGCGCCCCGGTTGGCCGAGTGGTTCATCTCGTGCAGCGAGAGGTAGCACTTTCCGCTCACGGCCATGCACAGCGCGCCGTGGCAGAACATCTCGATGCGTATCTGCTCGCCGCTTGGCCCGCAGATGTTCTCCTCCCTGATATGACGGTAGATTTCGGCCACCTGTTCCAGATTCAACTCGCGTGCCAGCACCACCACATCGGCAAAGCGGGCATAGAAACGGAGCGCCTCCACGTTGGAGATGTTGAGCTGCGTGCTGAGGTGTACTTCCTGCCCTATGCGGTAGGCATACTCCATCACGGCCACATCGGCCGCAATCACGGCAGAGATGCCCGCCGCTTTGGCGGCATCCACAATGGTGCGCATCAGGGCGATGTCGTGGTCGTATATGATGGTGTTTACCGTCAGGTAGCTCTTCATGCCGTGCTCGTCGCACGTGCGGGCTATCTCCCGCAGGTCGTCTATCGTGAAGGTATTCGCCGAGCGGGCACGCATGTTCAGGTTCTCGATGCCGAAGTATATGGAGTCGGCACCTGCCTGTATGGCTGCCGCGAGCGACTCGCGCGAACCTACGGGGGCCATTATCTCAAAATCGGAAAGGCAGGGTGAATTCATAAAGCCGAAAGGGAGGAGAGGGGGTTATTTACTTACCATGTTGGCAATCTCATTCTGCATCTGCCGGCCGATTTCCGTGCCGAGTTGCTGTCCTATCCTCATGGCTTCCTTGCCCATGACGGGCGTACTGGCAGACAACTTCTTTCCGACAGGCGTGTTGTAGAAAGCCAGAATATCTTCCAGATCTTTCAGTGTAAGGTGTTTTTGGTAAATAGGGGCGATGCCCTCCACCATCTTGTCGATGAACTGCTTCGTCCAACGTTTGGTGAAGTCTTCCCAGAAAGAGTCGGGTTGCGATGCAGCCTGCTGCTTCATCATGTTTACAAGTTGAGGAACCATCAGCCTCACGGACTCCAAGCCTCCTGATTTATCCAGCATTTTGTAGAGGGTTTCTTTGTACTGATTGTTTGTTTTTTGCGCGTATGCGCCGGTCGGTTGAAGCGACAACATGGCAATGCACATTGTTGCCATGAAGAAAAACTTTTTCATTTGGACTGTCGTTAATGGGTGAATACTCTTTCATTTAACACGGCAAAGGTAGTTCTTTTTATCTTACGAATGATTAACTTTGCCCGAAAAACCTGATTACGCATGAAGATAGCCGATATGGATTTGGGCGCCCGCCCCTTGTTGCTCGCTCCGATGGAAGATGTCACCGACCCTGCTTTCCGCCTGATGTGCAAGCAGTTCGGTGCAGATATGGTATATACCGAGTTCGTCTCTGCCGACGCCCTGATACGTTCGGTGAGCAAGACCGAACAGAAACTGAACATCAGCGACCGTGAGCGTCCCGTAGCCATACAGATATACGGAAAAGACACGCCCACGATGGTGGAAGCCGCCCGCATCGTGGAGCAGGCACGCCCCGACATTCTCGACATCAACTTCGGCTGCCCCGTGAAGCGCGTGGCCGGCAAGGGCGCCGGTGCCGGCATGCTGCAAAACGTCCCGCTCATGCTCGAAATCACCCGCGCGGTGGTAGATGCCGTGAAGATACCCGTCACCGTGAAGACGCGCCTCGGATGGGATGCCGACCACAAAATCATCGTCACCTTGGCCGAGCAACTGCAAGATTGCGGCATCGCCGCCCTCACCATACACGGGCGCACCCGTGCGCAGATGTACACCGGCGAGGCCGACTGGACACTCATCGGCGAGGTAAAGAGGAATCCGCGCATGCACATCCCCATCATCGGCAACGGCGACGTCACCACCCCCCGGCGGGCCAAAGAGTGTTTCGACCTTTACGGGGTGGATGCCGTCATGATAGGGCGTGCCAGCTTCGGCCGTCCGTGGTTCTTCAAAGAAGTGAAGCACTACCTTGAAACCGGCGAAGAGTTGCCCCCGCTCAGTTCCGGGTGGCAACTGAACGTGTTGCGCCAAGAGGTGGAAGACAGCATCCGGCTGCTTGACGAGCGCCGGGGCATTCTGCACGTGCGTCGCCATTTGGCTGCCAGCCCCTTGTTCAAAGGCATTCCCAACTTCCGCGATACACGGATAGCCATGCTGCGTGCCGAAACGAAGGAAGAGTTGTATCGCATCTTCGATGCCATCGGCCCGATGCTGCCTTGAATCCGGCCGGAAAAATGAAATTTTTTCTCACCCTGAAATTATAAAGCTATGTTAACAAAAGAACATATAAGAGCTGTGATAGAGATAGGCGTGTTGCTTGCATTATACATTGCCTTGGACTTTGCTTTTCCTGACTTTGTGGAAAAACACAAAACGATAATAACATTGGTTTTGGCTGGCATAAGTCTGCTTTTATATTACATGGGAAAAAATAGACGGAAGGCGGGTTAACCGCCTTTCTTCTTCTTTTTTTATATCGGCAATGCCCGATTCCTTTGTTTCATCCTATTTTTTTCGTTAAAAAGGGTGTTTTTAAGAGCTTTGCACTATCTTTGCCATATCAAAATAGAATAAAACGTATGGTAAGAAAGTACGATTTCCTCGTTATCGGCTCCGGGATTGCCGGTATGAGTTTTGCGCTGAAAGTGGCACATAAAGGAACGGTAGCCCTCGTCTGTAAAGCCGGTCTGGAGGAGGCAAACACCTATTATGCGCAAGGAGGCATCGCCTCTGTCACCAATCCGGCCGTAGACAATTTCGAGAAGCACATCGAAGACACCCTGATTGCAGGCGACTGGATAAGCGACCGCGAAGCCGTGGAAAAAGTAGTGCGCAATGCCCCCGGACAAATAGGCGAACTCATCAAATGGGGCGTGAACTTCGACAAGAAAGAGAACGGGGAGTTCGACCTGCACAAAGAGGGCGGCCACTCCGAATTCCGCATCCTCCACCATAAGGACAATACGGGCGCAGAGATACAGACCAGCCTGATTGAAGCCGTGAAACGGCATCCCGACATCACCGTCTTCACCGACCACTATGCAGTGGAAATCATCACCCAGCATCATCAGGGAATCATCGTCACCCGCCATACCCCCGGCATCAAGTGCTACGGCGCATACGTGCTGAACGAGCGGAGCGGTGAAGTGGACACTTTCCTGTCGAAAGTCACCGTCATGGCCACGGGCGGTTGCGAAGCCGTCTACCGCAACACCACCAACCCGTTGGTAGCCACGGGCGACGGCATTGCCATGGTCTACCGTGCCAAAGGCATCGTAAAGGATATGGAGTTCATCCAGTTCCACCCCACCGCCCTTTACCATCCGGGCGACCGTCCCGCTTTCCTCATCACCGAGGCCATGCGTGGCTATGGCGGCGTGCTCCGCACCATGGACGGGAAGGAGTTCATGCAGAAGTACGACCCGCGACTCTCGCTGGCTCCGCGCGACATCGTGGCACGCGCCATCGACAACGAAATGAAGCAACGGGGCGACGAGCATGTCTATCTGGACGTGACGCACAAAGACCCCGAAGAAACCAAACGGCACTTCCCCAACATCTACAAGAAATGTCTTGGCATAGGCATCGACATCACCAAAGACTACATTCCGGTGGCTCCTGCCGCCCACTATCTTTGCGGAGGCATCAAGGTTGATTTGGACGGACAATCGAGCATCCGCCGCCTCTATGCCATCGGAGAGTGCTCGTGCACCGGGCTGCACGGCGGAAACCGTCTGGCCAGCAACTCGCTGATTGAAGCTGTGGTATATGCCGACGCGGCTGCCAAGCATGCGCTGAGCGTGCTGGAGCGTTACGACTTCAATGAAGACATCCCCGAATGGAACGACGAAGGAACCATCTCCACCGAAGAGCGTGTACTCATCACGCAGAGCATGAAAGAGGTGAACCAGATTATGGAAGCCTACGTGGGCATCGTGCGCAGCAACCTCCGCTTGACACGCGCTTGGAACCGTCTGGATATCCTTTACGAGGAGACCGAAGCCCTCTTCAAGCGCACCAAAGCCACGCGCGAACTGTGCGAACTGCGCAACATGATAAACGTGGGCTACCTCATCACGAAGCAGGCCATGGAGCGCAAGGAAAGTCGTGGATTGCACTACACGATAGATTATCCGCATGCGGGGAAATAAGCGGGTTGCACATCCGGATTTCTCGGACGCGTCTTCCGCATCTGAAGAATATCCGCTTTCGCGGAAAAAGAACGGCGGTGTGTCCGAAACCCGAATAACCGTTTCCCGACACACCGCCTGCCTGTAATGCTAAGGCAATCTTATCAATAATTCTCTTTCTTCACCTCGAAGTAGGCCTGCGGATGCAAGCAAGCCGGACAAGCCTGCGGAGCTTCCTTGCCGGTGTAGACGAAACCGCAGTTGCGGCACTGCCACACCACTTCGCCCTCTTTGGCAAATACGGTGGCCGCTTCGATGTTCCGGATGAAAGCGCGATAGCGTTCCTCGTGCGCTTTTTCGGCAACGGCAATGTTGCGATACATCAATGCGATGGCAGGAAAGCCTTCCTCATCGGCAATGTCGGCAAACTTGGGATAATCCAGTGTCCATTCCTCGTTTTCGCCGGCTGCCGCTGCCTCAAGATTCTGCAAAGTAGTGCCGATGATGCCGGCGGGATAGGATGCGGTGATTTCCACCATGCCGCCCTCCAGCCATTTGAACATACGCTTGGCGTGTTCCTTTTCCTGCTCGGCCGTCTCCGTGAAGATAGCGGCGATTTGTTCGTAACCTTCTTTCTTTGCCACACTTGCAAAATAAGTGTAACGCATTCTTGCCTGCGATTCGCCCGCGAATGATGTCAACAGATTCTTCTCCGTGCGGGTTCCTTTGATACTTTTAGCCATAATCTCTTTTTTTTGAATCGGTTAATATAATTACGTAATGGTTTTGCTGCTCATCGAACGGAACGATGCAAATCTAAGCATTTAGTTTGAGAAAACCTATCTTTCGTAGCATCGTATTTTACCTGAGGCCGAAGCAGGCGGTTCCTTTTGCTGAAGATGAGGGTCTGCATCCTGTCGGGCGGATGTTTCCTGAACGCACCGGTTTACAGCGGTCGGGCGGAAGAGGGCCTTTCATACCGGCCGTTTTTCCCCTATTCTGACAGCTATAATCCTTTGCCGTGACAGACACTTGTGTTTTGCGCGACAGACACAAGTGTTTTGCACGTCAGACACAAGTGTTTTAGCCGTAAGACACAAGTGTCTGACAAGTCAGGTATAAACATCTGATAATCAATAGGATTTTTCTTTAAAGAACAACCCTTCGGGTGAGGTTCTCGATCTGCTTCTTATCCCGAGCTCAGGTTATTTGTCCATCCACAGACAAAACAAATCGGCCGGATAATTGCAACTGTTTGCACTATTTTAATTAATTTTGCATCCTCTATTCATAAAGACAATAAGAACAGGTAAAATAAAGATTCTCGGATTGCAAATGAAAGTACTCGAATTCAAGCCGAAGCTGTACGCAACGCTTAAAAATTACTCGAAAGAACTTTTCGCGGCCGATCTGATGGCGGGTATCATCGTCGGCATCGTAGCCCTTCCGCTTGCCATCGCATTTGGCATCGCCTCCGGCGTGTCGCCGGAGAAGGGCATCGTCACGGCCATCATCGCAGGCTTCCTCATCTCTCTGTTAGGTGGAAGCAAGGTGCAGATAGGCGGACCCACAGGCGCATTCATCGTCATCATCTACGGCATCATTCAGCAGTATGGCGAGTCGGGACTGATTGTGGCCACGCTCATGGCAGGCGTCATGCTCGTCCTGCTGGGAGTGTTCAAGCTCGGAGCGATCATCAAGTTCATCCCCTATCCCATCATCGTGGGGTTTACGAGCGGTATTGCCGTCACCATCTTCACCACGCAGATTGCCGATATCTTCGGACTTACGTTCGGTGGCGAGAAAGTGCCGGGCGATTTCGTGGGAAAATGGATGATTTACTTCCGACACCTCGATAGCATCAACTGGTGGAACACACTTGTAAGTATCGTAAGCATCTTTATCATTGCCGTTACGCCCCGCTTCTCGAAGAAAATTCCGGGTTCGCTCATCGCCATCATCGTGGTGACGGTGGCGGTGTGGCTGATGAAGGTATATGGAGGCATCGACAGCATAGATACCATCGGCGACCGTTTCAGCATCCGTGCCGAGTTGCCCGGTGTCGTGTTGCCCGCTTTGGATTGGGAGGCGGTACGCGAATTGTTTCCGGTGGCCGTGACCATTGCCGTGCTGGGGGCAATCGAGTCACTGCTTTCCGCTACCGTGGCCGACGGTATGATAGGCGACAAGCACGACTCCAATACGGAACTGATTGCGCAAGGCATAGCCAACATGGCTGCTCCCTTGTTCGGCGGCATTCCCGCCACGGGCGCCATTGCGCGCACCATGGCAAACATCAATAACGGAGGTAAATCGCCCGTTGCCGGCATAGTGCATGCCGTAGTGCTGCTGCTTATCCTGTTGTTCCTCATGCCACTGGCACAATATATCCCGATGGCTTGTCTGGCAGGCGTATTGGTCATCGTATCCTACAACATGAGCGGCTGGCGCACTTTCAAGGCATTGATGAAGAGTCCCAAGTCGGACATCACCGTGCTGCTGATAACCTTTTTCCTGACCGTTATCTTCGACCTGACGATTGCCATCGAGATAGGGTTGGTCATTGCCTGCGTGCTCTTCATGCGCCGTGTGATGGAAACTACCGAGATATCCGTTATAAAAGATGAGATCGACCCGAACGCGGAATCGGACATCAGCCTTCACGAAGAACATCTGATTATCCCCGAAGGTGTGGAAGTGTACGAGATAAACGGCCCTTACTTTTTCGGCATCGCCACCAAGTTCGAAGAGACGATGGCACAGTTGGGCGACCGTCCCAAAGTGCGCATTATCCGTATGCGCAAAGTTCCTTTCATCGACTCTACAGGTGTGCATAACCTGACAAGCCTCTGCCGGATGTCTCAGAATGAGAAGATAACGATTATTCTGTCAGGCGTAAACGAGAAAGTGCACAAGGTGCTTGAAAAGTCCGGTTTCTACGAACTGCTGGGCGAAGAGAACATCTGTCCGAATATCAATGTGGCGCTGGAAAGGGCGGAAGAGAAATTAAATGGCGATTAGTTATTAGCAATCAACTGACGTTAATCGCTCATCGCTCATTCCTCATCGCAAAATACTAATATACGTGGCCCGAAAGAAGAAAAAGAAACAATCCAAAAGCGTCTACTGCCTCATCGCTTTTATATGTGCGGTCTGTCTGCTCTATGAGCCTGTTGCCGGACTGATTGCAGAGAGAGAACAGAAAGAAAAGGAACTTCCTGTTTCCAAGACGGAAGAGCCTGCAAAGAAGAAAGCATTTGCTTCAACCGATACGGGGGCGGCACTCCCGTCCGAACCCCGCCTTGAGATACCGGCCAAAATGGCACATGCCGACGAGCTGATTCTGCACCGGAAGGGATATACCGTTTCCTACAACAGAGACTTGAAGATTCCCAACTGGGTGGCTTGGGAGCTTACTCCGGCAAAACTGATAGAACGCGAAAGCCGCAGCAGCAAGTTCCTGCCCGACCCCGACCTGCCTGCCGACGAGGCGGTGACGACCGACGACTACAAAGGCGCCGGACTGGATCGCGGACACATGTGCCCTGCCGGCGACAATCGTTGGCATTGGCGGGCCATGCAGGAAAGTTTCTACATGACCAATATCTGCCCGCAAGACCATAACCTGAACCGGGGCGACTGGAAAGAACTGGAAGAGGCTTGTCGTCGGTGGGCGCAGGAGGAGGGCAGGATATACATTGTCTGTGGGCCTGTCCTTTATAAAAGAAAACACCGCACCATAGGGAAGCGACACCGCATCACCGTGCCCGAAGCATTCTTCAAGGTGATACTCTGCACTGAAAGCAACCCTCCCAAAGCCATCGGCTTCATTTACAAAAACACGTCGGGAAACCGTCCGATGGACAGCTACGTCAACACGATAGACCAAGTGGAACGGATTACGGGCATCGACTTCTTTCCTGCACTGCCGGACAAGATGGAAAAAGAAGTGGAAGCGACGTACGACCTGAAGCTGTGGAAGATGAATTGATGTTTTGACAGATTCTTATGGTATAAAGCTCTAAATTGATGCACGGGAATGCTTTCATGAAACGTTTTTTTTGTATCTTCGCCACTTAATTTTACTTTTTTTTATTTTTTAGCCTTATGAATTACAAAAACATGCTTCTTGCCTGTCTGTTCCTCGTATGCGGAGGAGCCGGCGCTGTTGCACAAAATGTGCAGTTACACTTCGATTCACGTCACAGTCTGTATGGGAACGATGCCGGTCCGGTAAACTTCATGACTGCCACTTTCGAAATGTTCAAGCCCGACAAGTGGGGTTCTACCTTCATGTTTGTCGATTTCGATTTCAATGCCAAAGACGGGAATATGGGGCTGGCCTACATGGAGATAGCCCGCGACTTTAAGATAAAGGGTTTTCCGCTGATGCCGCACATCGAGTATAACGGCGGGCTTGGTCTGGTTCGGAACACGGATTTCGGGTTCTCCATTCCCAATGCTTACCTTGCCGGTCTTTCTTATCCTTTCCAATTGGGACAATTCTATATGGGTACGTATCTGGCCTATAAACTCAACGCCTTCAAGAAGAACAGCCATGATATCCAGTGGACGGTGACATGGAATGCCAATCTGGCGAACAACAAGCTGACGCTTTCGGGCTTCCTCGACCTTTGGAGCGAGAATAAGGACACCACGGGCAAAAGCGGAGAATCGGGAAAAAGGGTCATCCTGCTTTCCGAGCCGCAGATATGGTATAACGTGACGCCGAACTTCAGCGTCGGAAGCGAGGTGGAGTTGAGCTATAACTTCATAAGCTCCTCCAGAGACAAGCGTTTCTATGCCATTCCCACACTGGCTGCCAAGTGGAACTTCTAAAAGAAATCCTCATCGAATATCCATTGTTTAAAACGAATGACTATGTTGGAAAAACTTTTTAAGCTGAGAGAGCATCATACCACGGTCCGTACCGAGTTGATTGCGGGCGTCATCACGTTCCTCACCATGTCCTACATTCTGGTGGTGAATCCCAATATCTTGGGCGAGACGGGCATGGACAAAGCCGCGCTTTTCACGGCAACGGCGGTGGCCAGTGTGCTGGGCACGCTGTTCATGGCTTTCATCCCCAATCTTCCCATCGCTCAGGCTCCGGGTATGGGGTTGAACAGTTTCTTTGCTTTCTCCGTGGTGTTGGGATTGGGATATTCTTGGCAGATGGCGCTGACGGCCGTCTTCATAGAGGGTATCATCTTCTTGGTGCTGACTTTGTTTAACGTGCGCGAGTTGATTGTGCAGACCATTCCGCAGACCATCAAAGAGGCTATTCCGGTGGGCATCGGGCTGTTCATCACGCTGATTGGCCTGAAAAACGGGGGATTGGTGGTTGCCAACCCGAATACGATGGTTTCTTTGGGCGATATGGCCGACAAGAATGTATGGGTGGCGCTTATCGGTCTGGTGGTGACTGCCGTGCTGTATATAAGAAATGTATATGGTTCTTTCTTCATCGGTATCGTGGTGGCTACGGCGTGTGCGGCACTTTTCGGATTGGTGCACCTGCCCGAAGGAAGCATCTTCTCGCTTCCCCCCGACATTTCGCCCATTTTCCTGCAATTCAGCTTTGACAAGATTTTCTCGCTCGATATGCTGATTATCGTCTTTACGTTCCTTTTCGTCAACCTGTTCGATACCATCGGTACGCTGCTGGGCGTGGCCAGCAAGGCAGGCCTGATTGACAAGAACGGTAATTTTCCCCAGATAAAGAAGGCTCTCTTTGCCGATGCGTTGGGAACTACTTTCGGCGCCATCACCGGAACGAGTACGGTGACTTCTTACGTGGAGAGTGCATCGGGCGTGGCTGCGGGCGGACGCACCGGACTGACAGCCGTGTCTACGGCGGTGATGTTCGCTTTGGCTCTGTTCTTGGCTCCGCTCTTCCTGATGGTGCCTGCGGCGGCCACTTCTCCGGCGCTCATCATCGTGGGCTTGTTCATGATTTCCTCTGTCGTGAAAATCAATTTCGACGACATGGGCGAGGCGCTCCCTGCTTTCCTCACCATCACGATGATGCCGTTTACGTTCAGCATTGCCCACGGCATCGTGTTCGGAATGCTGTCTTATGTCATCATCAAGACGTTCAGCGGGAAGTTCAAACACATATCGGTCACGATGTGGGTTATCTTCGCGTTGCTGCTGCTCAAGCTGGTGCTTGAGGGCATGCACATACTTTAAAGGGAATTCGGAGGATGTTCCGGCGCTGCCGGAACACCTCTTTATGATTATTTTCAGGCGCGGATTTCGCGGATCTCACGGATGCCGTTTGACAGGCACTGTGTTGTTTTGCGAAGCCCGCGCCTGATATACTTTTCATCGGCAGGTAAAATTCGTCTCGCTCTTATCCGAAGCCGGAAGAGATGATACTTGTCCGGATTCGGCATCCTAATTCCTTTGATTATCAGCTTGTTGACTATGGGTTGTCAGACACTTGTGTCTTGCGGCTAAAACACTTGTGTCTGACGTGCAAAACACTTGTGTCTGACGCGTAAAACACTTGTGTCTGTCACGGCAAAGGATTGCAGTTGTCAAAACAGGGGGAAAGCGGCCGGAACGGAAGGCTTTTGCGGAAGAGGCCGCCTGTCCTGAATCCGGGTGGAATGCTTCCGTATAGGAGCGGGTGTTTTTTTTGATTTCCCGATAAGGGTTCTTCCCGTTTCATGTGTCATACATATAAAAGCAAGACGAAAACATGAAGCAACATATACCTTGGGACTTGATAATAGCCTGCCTGAGCCGTAACGAAAACGACACGCAGGCGCGGGAGCTGGAGCAGTGGACTGCCGTGCCGGAGAACCGTGCCCTTTATGAACAGCTGTCTCGATTGTGGACCGGCATCCAAAAAGAAACCGGTACATATACCCCCGACAAAGAGTATTATTGGCGGAAGTTGCAGGCACGCATGCACGAGGAGAAGGCGTCAGACGTTAGAGAGAAGACGTCGGACATTAGGAAAATGCAGGGGCGTGCACGCAAGGCAGAGGCTCTTTCCGCATATAATCCGAAAACAACGGCCGGGAACGGCAAAGGCCGGAAGCAGCGGGGAACGCCCAACTTCTTGCGCTACGTGGCGGCAGCTTCCATTGTATTGGCAGTGATAGCCGGAGGCATTGCTTGTTATACGATGCGGGAAGCCCGGAACATGGCGGCACAGGAAATGCGGTTTGCCAACTTGAACGGAAAGTCGCAAGTGTTGCTTGCCGACGGCACTAAAGTATGGCTTCACAACAACACTTCGCTGAACTACCGTCGTCTCTCACTCGGTGGCAACCGCGAAGTGAGCATGAGCGGAGAGGCCTTCTTTGAAGTGTCGCACGACGCCCGGCATCCCTTTGTGGTGCAGATGGACGGGGTGAAACTGACCGTTTACGGAACAAAGTTCAACATCCGCAACATGGAGGAGCAAAGCAAAGTGCAGATAAGCCTCATCGAGGGTTCTGTGGGACTGGAGACCTCGCGCGAAAACCGCAAGATGCACCCGGGTGAGACAGCCCTTTTCGACAGGCAGACAAACACCCTGCAAATAGAAAGCGGAGATGTGAACTTCGATTGCCTTTGGGCACAGAAACAGATTGTGTTCAACCAAAAAACATTGGGATACATCTCCAGATACCTGTCCAAGTGGTACAACGTAGAGATAGAGCTGGCGCCGGAGTTAGAGGACAAATACCTGTACACCTTTACTCTGCGCGACGAGCCGCTGGAAGAAATCATGAGGCTGATAGCGCGCATCAATCCCGTCTATTATCAGTTTGATGAGAACAACAAACTGCTGATAACCGCCGGTAAAGCAAAATAAACGATATTATCGGCCAATAATGTTTAATCTTAAAAAATAACAAGATGCCTATGAGTTGACACGGAAAAAGAAAAACAGAAGGTACCATCCTTATCAGACAGTACCTTCATCACGAAAACCTTAAAATTAACCCGGGCCGGAGAGGAAGGAAAACCGTAACTTTTCCTTATCCAGCATAGAGGCCCCAACAGTTAACTTCTAATAAACAAAGCTATGAATAAAAAACTGTGCTTACTAATTTCTCTATTATTATTGAGCTTTCTAAATGTCTTTTCACAGACAGGAAAAGCTGAAAAAACGATTTCCATTCAATTCTCTAACCTATCTCTACAAACAGCCCTGAATAGATTTGAACAAGCGTCGGGCTATACGTTTTTCTATGACGCCGAACAAGTGAACTTGCAGCAAACCGTCAGTATGAACGTGAAGCAGGCCACCGTCAGCAAAGCTGTGACAGAATTGCTGAAGAGCACAGGCCTCGGTTTCGAGATTGCCAACCTGCAAATCACTCTTTTCAATAAAAAAGAACCCGCCCGGCAACAGAAGAAAGAGGTGCGGGTGACGGGTGTCGTCTCGGACGATACCGGCGAACCGGTCATCGGTGCCAACGTGTTGGTGCAAGGCACTAACATCGGCGCCATCACCGACCTTGACGGACGCTACATGCTGAATGTGCCCGCAGGCTCCACGCTGATTATCTCCTACATAGGCTACACCAACAGCCAAGTCAAGGTGAATGCGGCCGGCAACTATGACATCCGCCTGAAAGAAGACACCGAGATGCTGCACGAGGTAGTGGTTGTGGGCTATGGCACGCAGAAGAAAGCCAACCTTTCCGGTTCGGTGGCCAGTGTCGATAGCAAAGAACTTCAGAACCGTCCCATACAGAACCTTACCAACGGTTTGCAAGGCTTGATGCCGGGTGTCACCATCACGGGCACGAACGGTGCGCCGGGACAAGACAACGGTAGCATTCGCGTGCGCGGTACGGGTACGCTCAACACCGCTTCTCCTTACATTCTGATAGACGGTGTGGAATCGGGTACGCTCAATGCCGTCGACCCTAACGACATCGAAAGCATCTCCGTACTGAAAGATGCCGCTTCGGCCGCTATTTACGGTTCAAAAGCCTCCAATGGCGTTATCCTGATTACCACCAAACGCGGAAAGACGGGCAAACCGCAGATATCATACAGCGGCTATGTCAGCTTCCAGAATGCCACGAATATGATCGATCGTCTGAGTTCCGCCGAATATGCCTCTATGTATAACGAAGCACTTGCGGCAGAAGGCAAAACCAAGCGCTTCACCGACGAAGAGATACAGAAATTTCACGATGGCACCGACCCCCGATATCCCAATACGGATTGGTATGATTTGGCCTATAAGACCGGTGTTCAGCACCGCCATAACGTAAACATCAACGGCGGTGCCGACAATGCTTCTTATATGGCCTCCATCGGATATCTGAACCAGACCGGTATTCTTCCCAATGCCGGACGCGAACAATTCAACGCCCGCACCAACCTCGACATGAAACTGTCCAAGCGCTTCACCGCACGCATGAATCTGGCTTTCATCAAAAACGAGTACACCGATGCCAGTTCTGCCTATGCAGGAGGAAGCTCCGACCAGATTATCCGCCAGTTGAACCTCATCGCTCCTTGGATTGTGGCACGCAACGACAACGGAACTTGGGGCACTATCTCCGACGGAAGCCCCATCGCATGGCTGGATTCGGGCATGAAGGTGACGAGAGACAATTACAACTTCACCGGCATGGCTGCATTGGACTATGAAATCATGGACGGACTGAAGCTGACCATGAGCGGCGCATACGTACACAACCTGCAAAACTACCGGTATTTCCAGAAGTTCATCCAATACAACGAAAACAAGAAGTCCGACCCCAATTCTTTGGACGAACGCTTCTACAAATGGGATCGTACCAATTATGACGTCCTCCTGAATTATGACAAGAACTTCGGACAGCACAACCTGAAGGGATTGTTAGGTTGGCACACCGAAAAATATAACTACAAAGAACAGAGAGCCTCTCGTAAAAACTTCCCGAACAACGACCTGACCGACATGAATGCCGGCGACAGCTCCACTCAGAAGAACGAGGGTTTCACTCGTGAACTTGCCATGATATCTTGGTTTGCCCGCGTCAACTACGATTATGCGGGTAAGTATTTGCTGGAGGCTAATATCCGTTCGGACGCCTCTTCACGCTTTGCCGAAGGCAACCGTTGGGGATATTTCCCCTCTTTCTCTGCCGCATGGCGCATGAGCGAAGAGGCTTTCATGGAAGATGCCCGGAACTGGTTGAGCACTTTGAAGATTCGCGCCTCTTGGGGTATGCTGGGCAATCAGGATGCTTTGGACGATTACTATCCGGCTTTAAACACTTACGATTTGGATACCGCTTATCCCTTTGACGGTTCGTTGAACGGTGGCTACTATCAGAAGAAATATCGCCTGTCCACCATCTCGTGGGAGAAGGCAACCACTTGGGGCATCGGTCTGGACTTGGGTTTCCTGAATAACAGAATCAACGCTACCATCGACTATTACAACCGCAAGACCACGGGCATCATCATGGACGTAACGGTGCCCAATGAATTTGCATTGGATGCTTATAAAGACAATGTGGGAGCCATGCGCAACAGTGGCGTGGAAGTGAACGTAAGCTATAACGACAGGTCAGGTGACTGGAAATGGAGTGTTGCCGCCAATTTTGCTTACAACAAGAATAAGATACTGGATTTGGGATTTGCAAGCGACATAGCATTAAAAAACCAACACTTGGATGTAGATAGAAGTAAGGGATATAACCAGCGTAATCATGTAGGCGATATGATTAACGCATATTATGTTTACAAAGCAGATGGTTTCTTTAGCACACAGGAAGAGGCCGATGCTTATACGGCTAAATACAGCCCTAAACTTGGTGGCGGCAAACTCAAAGCAGGCGACCTCCGCTATGCAGATACGGACGGTGACGGAAAACTGACCGAGAACGATAAAGTCTATTGCAACAGCCCCGAACCGGCATATACATTCGGTTTGAACCTGAATGCCGGCTACAAGGGTTTCGACCTCTCGTTGATGTTCAACGGTGCAGCCAAGGTAGCACGTTTGTTTGATGCTTACGAAGTATACGGTGCTTTCTCCGGTGACGCCGGACATCCGGCTTCCATCTGGAAGAAGTCATGGACATATAATCCCGACAATGCAGAGATGCCTCGCATCTTCACCGATACCAATTCGCCGAGCTGTTCAAGAAACGTACCGTCCACATTCTGGTTGCAGAACACCGGCTACCTGCGTCTGAAGAACTTGCAGTTGGGCTACACCTTCCCGAAAGAATGGTTAGGCTCATTGGGGGTTCAGAACCTGCGCGTCTACTACTCTGTTGAAAACCTGTTTACCATAGACAGCATGAAAGTCAACGTCGACCCGGAAGCCACCAGCCAGCGTCTGTCTTCTTATCCGTTGTTGCGTACTCATGCGTTTGGCATTAATCTTTCTTTCTAACAATCTAAAATCTGTATGTATCATGAATAGTATCAAAAACTGCATATTGGCAGGAATGGTTGCCTTGAGCGCCACTTCATGCAATGATTTTCTCAATACGGCTCCTTATGATGCGCTACCTCCTTCCATTACTTGGAAGACAGAGGAAGATGCACAAAAGTTTGTGGTCGGATGTTACGACGGTTGGGAGTCAGGCGAAACACTGCTTTACTTGGATTGTATGTCCGACTTCGGCTACAATAACTTCCCTTGGGAAGGTTTTACGGCCTATGGCAACGGCACTGCAGTCGGAGGTGCTCAAGAGGCGAACTTCTATGACTTTTCTATCATTCGTCGTTGCAATACGTTCCTTGGGAATATAGAAGGAATAGCTTTCAACGATGAGGCTGTGAAGAAAGATTTGATTGCCCAAGTACGTTTTTTGCGCGCTTATCGGTATTTCGTAATGAACTGGCTGTATGGCGGCGTACCCATCATTGAAAACTACATGTCTGCCGATGAAGCCAAAGTGCCTCGTGACACCGAAGCCAAAGTGCGTGCGTTTATCGAAAAGGAGCTGGACGAATGTACTCCTGATTTGAACGACCGGCCTGCCGCTCTTGGCCGTGTTGCCAAAGGTGCCGCATTGGCTTTAAGGATGCGCATGGCTTTGTATTATGGCGACTGGGCCACGGCCAAAGACCGTGCCGAGAAAATCAAAGCACTGAAACAGTACTCTCTGGAGAGCGATTACAGTAATTTGTTCCGCATCGGCGGCAAAAGGTCTCGAGAAATCATCTTGTCTGTCCAGTACATACCTAACACGAAAACGCTGGGTACTATCGGACAGATGTACAACAATGGCGATGGCGGTTGGTCATCCATCGTTCCCACACAGAATCTGGTGGATGAATATGAAATGTCTACCGGGCTTACCACCGGTGAGGCGGGTTCGGGCTACGACCCCGCCCATCCTTACGCCAACCGTGACCCTCGGATGGGCATGACCGTTTACTATCCCGGCTGTGACTTCACTAAAGATGACGGCACGGTAATCGTATTCAACACGTTGGACAAAGAAATAGAGGGAAAGAAAAATGCAAATTATGCTTTGGCTGCCAACAATGCTTCAAAAACAGCTTTGACGTGGGCAAAGTATCTGGATCCCATCACTCAGTACAATGCCACAGGTGTTTGGGACACGGAAGCGTGTCCTATCGTATTCCGCTATGCGGAGGTACTGCTCACTCTGGCTGAAGCGGAGAACGAATTGAGCGGGCCTTCTGCCGGTGTTTATGATGCTTTGGATGAAGTTCGTACCCGTGCAGGCATGCCTGCTGTGGATAGGGTAAAGTATGCCACAAAAGAGAAACTGCGCGAGCTTATTCGACGTGAGCGTGCCGTAGAGTTTGCCGGTGAGGGATTGAGACGTGCCGATATTGTCCGTTGGAAAACATCTGACGGAAAGATGGTGGCGGAAAAAGTGATGAACGGAAAGCTGAACCGTGTTGTCGGAACCGTATCGATGGATACATCCGTAGCTCCTGAAATGCGAGCCGCAATCGGCGCGGATGTCGCTCTTATAGAGGAGCGCACGTTTAAGGCCCATAATCGCTATCTGCCAATCCGTTTGACAATATTGAGTAAGAATCCGCAGCTGACCCAGAATGAGGGGTATCGATAGAATGTGATTTTATGAAAGATAAAGGGCTGTTTATTGTAATGTGATTGCAACCTGCGTTTTTGTCTGATAATCGAGAATAAACAGCTCTTTATCTCTCTTTTGCCGTACCTTGGATTCTTATTCTCCGTTTCTACGTGTCGGAAAGGGTTTTCAATCATTGATTGTATTCTTGAGCCCGGGATAAGAAGCAGGTCGGCAATCCCACCCGGAGGCTTGTATTTCAGAATCGAAAATCCATTGATTATCAGGTGTTTATTCCTGCTTTGTCAGACACTTGTGTCTTGCGGCTGAAACACTTGTGTCTGACGTGCAAAACACAAGTGTCTGACGCGTAAAACACTTGTGTCTGTCACGGCAAAGGATTGCAGCTGTCAAAACAGGGGGAAGAGGCCGGAGCGGAAGGCTCTCTCCTCTTCCGTCTGACCGCTGTAAACCGGGGCGTTCGGGAAATATCCGCCCGGCGGGATGCGGCTCCTCCTCTTTGGCAAAAGCGACCTCCTGTACCGAACCCGGGTAATTGTACGTACAATTATGATACAAGTACATCAGTGGCGATATGGCGGGCTTGGAAAAACGCCCCAAGTGTCACTTTTTTTTAATCTACTTCAGGCATATTCAATAAAAAGGCATATTTTTGTATTGAAAATATGTCCCGAGCGACAAAAACAAAAACGAATCCCAACCATTTGATATAGAAACAATCTTTTGAATTTATGAAAAAGCCACTTATCATCATTTTATTGCTTGAATCGTTTGTTTCGGCGGCATTCGCGGTCCGCGACAGTCTGGGCGGATTTCAATACGCCTCTGTCCCGACCCCCGACGGAACGGAATGGGAGTCGCCCGAGCGATTGGCCCTGAACAAAGAGCAGCCTCGCGCCGCTTTCTTCTCCTTTGCCGACGTGGCCACCGCCCGCAAAGTCTTGCCGGAGCATAGCGCTTATTGGATGAGCCTCAACGGCGACTGGAAATTCAAGTGGGTGCCCAATCCCGATGAGCGTCCGAAAGACTTCCAACGCACGGACTACGATGTGTCGGCATGGGACGACATCCACGTGCCCTCGAGCTGGAACATTTACGGCATACAGAAAGACGGCACGCAGAAGTACGGTACGCCCATCTACGTGAACCAGCCTGTCATTTTCCAGCACAAAGTGGCGGTGGACGACTGGCGCGGAGGAGTGATGCGCATACCGCCTGCCCACTGGACCACCTACAAGCATCGCAACGAAGTGGGGTCTTACCGCCGTGACTTTACGTTGCCTGCCGGCTGGAACGGCCGTGAAGTATTCATTAACTTCGACGGGGTGGATTCTTTCTTTTATCTTTGGATAAACGGCCAATACGTGGGCTTCTCCAAAAACTCGCGAAACACGGCGAGCTTCGACATCACCCCTTACCTCACAGCCGGAAAAAACACGGTGGCCGTGGCCGTTTACCGTAGTTCCGACGCTTCTTTCCTCGAATCGCAGGATATGTTCCGCCTGCCGGGAATCTTCCGTACGGTGGCGCTCGCTTCCGTTCCGAAGCTGCATGTGCGCGACTTGGTGGTTATTCCCGACCTGAATTCCGCCTTCGACGAGGGTACACTCTCCATCAAGGCCGATATCCGCAATCTGGACAAGAAAGAGGCAAAAGGCTACAGCATGGTCTATTCCCTCTATGCCAACAAGCTTTATTCGGACGATAACACACCGGTGGCAAATGTTGCGGCCGTTGCCTCCATCGTGCCCGTGGGCAAGGAGGGCATCGTCACCTGTGAAACCACACTGGCACTGCCGAAACCTCTGCTGTGGTCGGCCGAGACGCCTCACCGCTACACATTGGTGGGCGAACTGAAAGACAAGAAAGGGCGCACCATGGAAACCGTTTCTGCCTATGTGGGATTCCGCAAAGTGGAAATCAAGGACACGCCGGCTTCTGAAGACGAATTCGGACTGGCCGGACGCTATTACTACATCAACGGGAAAACGGTGAAACTGAAAGGTGTGAACCGCCATGAGACGAATCCCGCATTAGGGCATGCCATCACCCGCGAACAGATGGAGAAGGAAGTGATGCTGATGAAACGTGCCAACATCAACCACGTGCGCAACTCGCACTATCCCGACGACCCTTATTGGTACTACCTTTGCGATAAATACGGCATCTATCTGGAAGATGAAGCCAATTTGGAATCGCATCAGTATTATTACGGCAAAGCATCCCTTTCTCACCCCGTGGAATGGGAAAAGGCGCACGTGGCACGTGTGATGGAGATGGTGCACGGCAATGTCAATCATCCTTCCATCGTCATCTGGTCGCTGGGCAACGAGGCCGGGCCGGGAAAGAACTTCGTGACCGCCTACAATGCCCTGAAGGCTTTCGACCGCTCTCGGCCGGTGCAATACGAGCGCAACAACGACATTGTGGATATGGGTTCCAACCAATATCCCTCCATCGCTTGGACACGTGAGGCCGTGAAAGGGAAGTACGACATCAAGTATCCTTTCCACATTTCGGAGTATGCGCACTCCATGGGCAATGCCGTGGGCAATCTGGTGGATTATTGGGAAGCCATCGAATCGACCAACTTCTTCTGCGGCGGTGCCATCTGGGACTGGGTGGACCAAGCCATGTACAACTATACGCCCGATGGCAAACGCTATATGGCTTACGGTGGCGACTTCGGCGACACGCCCAACGACGGACAGTTCGTGATGAACGGCATCGTCTTTGCCGACCTCGAACCCAAACCGCAATACTATGAGGTGAAGAAAGTATATCAGCATATCGGTGTGCAAGCCAAAGATGTGCAGCAGGGCAGCTTTGAAATCTTTAATAAATATTATTTCAAAGACCTTAGCGGCTATGAGGTGCGTTGGTCGCTTTACGAAAACGGGGAGGAAGTGCAAAGCGGCATGTTGCCACCTGTTACCGTTGCTCCACGCAGCCGCGCGCTCGTGCGGATTCCTTATAAGTATGAAACGTTGAAACCCGCCGCCGAATATTTTGTGAAAGTGCAGTTCCGTCTGAAAGAGGCTCAGCCTTGGGCCGAGAAGGGCTATGTGATGGCGGAGGAGCAACTCCCCTTGAAGCCGGCAAGCAATCTGCCCGGCATGGGTACGTTGACCGCAAATGCCGGAGAGCTCATTACCGGTAAGACGGACGGACGTTTCACTGACGTACAAGGTAAGGATTTCGAAGCTTGTTTCGACATGCAAACCGGAAGCATTCATCGCTTGAAATACAAGGGCGAGACTATCATTGCCGATGGAAACGGGCCGAAGTTGGATGCTTTCCGTGCTTTCGTCAACAACGACAACTGGGTGTATGCCGGTTGGTTCGAAAACGGGTTGCACAACCTGCAACACAAGGTGGTGCGCGCCACCACCATGCAACGTGCCGACGGGGCTGTGGTATTGGCCTTCACCGTGGAATCCCAGGCTCCCAATGCCGCACGCATTCTGGGCGGAACATCCAGCGGCAAGAACAAGATAGAGGAACTGACCGACCGGAAGTTCGGCGAGGACGACTTTAAATTTACCACCAATCAGGTATGGACGGTCTATCGCGACGGTTCGATAGAACTTCAGGCAGGCATTACGTCCAACCGTCCTACGCTGATACTTCCACGCTTGGGCTATGTGATGAAACTTCCGCAGAAATACGAGAACTTTACGTACTACGGTCGCGGCCCTGTCGAGAACTATCCCGACCGTAAGACGGGGCAGTTCATCGAGATACACCGCAACAAGGTGGCGGATGAATTTGCCAATTTCCCCAAGCCGCAAGACATGGCAAACCATGAAGACGTACGTTGGTGTGCGTTGACCGATGAGGCGGGCGCAGGAGCGCAGTTCATCGCCACCGGCGGCAAGATGTCTGTGGCACCCTTGCAATATACCGCCACGGATATGATTCTGGCAGGGCATCCTTATCAGCTTCCGGAGGTGACGGGCACTTATCTGCATCTCGACTTGGGAGTTACCGGATTGGGCGGAAACAGTTGCGGGCAAGGCGGCCCGTTGAAACACGACAGAATATTGGCAGGCCAGCATTCGTTCGGTTTCATCATCCGTCCGGCAGCGCACGACCTGAGTGCATCCGCGCAAGTGGCTGCCGGCGGAGAGATTCCGCTGAACATCGTGCGCAACGAAGCAGGCGATGTGACATTCGTATCCACACGCCCCGAAGCTGAGATATGCTACACTGTGGGGAAAGAAAAGAAAGCGAGAACCTACAACGCTCCCATCCCGATGCGCGAAGGCGGCAACGTGACGGCATGGTTCAAGTCGACTCCCGGCATCAAGGCATCGCAAACATTCGGCAAGATAGAGAAAGTGCAGGCTGAAGTGATAAACGCCAGCAGTCAGGAAACCGATGGCGGAGAAGCCACGAACCTGACCGACGGAGATGCCGGAACCATTTGGCATACCATGTACTCCGTGACCCTTGCCAAATATCCGCATTGGATAGATTTGGATGCCAAGGATGCGAAGATAATCAAAGGCGTCACTTATCTGCCCCGGCAGGATAGCGACAACGGAAACGTGAAGGATTACAGCATCCTGATCAGTACCGACGGCAAAACTTGGAGCGACCCCGTGGCTAAAGGCAGCTTCGAGAACGACCGGAAAGAAAAGACCGTACGCTTTGACAAACCGGTGAAAGCACGCTACATCCGTTTCATGGCTTTGAGCGAGCAACAAGGGCAGGATTATGCGTCGGGAGCGGAAATAGGTATCTTGGCCGAATAAGAAAGGAGAATCGAAGAGCGGTTTTATGAAAAGAAAGCCCCGATAGCTTTGCGTTGCTATCGGGGTTTTCCGTTTTTGGGCGGCTTCTGTTCCTGTTCCTGTATGTCGAATTTGGAAGGGGTGTTTATTTGTACTGTGCCCAGTCCACGTTCCTCATGTCTCCGCTTTTGTTCAGTTCGGTGTGCATGGCCAGTGCGGCACGCAGGGCATGGGGGGTGTGCGCTTTTCCGTCGGTAAGTTTCAGGTAATCCCAAAGGATGCTCTTGTAGTCGGGGTGAACGCAGTTCTCGATGATGGCTTGTGCGCGCTCTTTCGGACTCTTGCCGCGGAGGTCGGCCACACCTTGTTCGGTGATGATGATTTTGACGTCGTGCTCCGAGTGGTCGGCGTGCGAAACCATCGGCACGATGGCGCTGATTTTGCCTTCCTTGGCTACGGACGGACAGGTGAAGATGGAGATGTAGGCATTGCGTGTGAAGTCGCCCGAACCTCCGATACCGTTCATCATCTTCGTGCCGCTGATGTGGGTGGAGTTTACGTTTCCGTAAATGTCGGCTTCGATGGCGGTGTTGATGGAGATAACTCCCAGACGGCGCACTACTTCGGGGTTGTTCGATATTTCCGACGGGCGGAGCACCAATTTGTCGCGGAAGAAGTCCATGTCATTGTATATACTTTCCAGACAGTCGTTGGTCACGGTCAGCGAACAGGTGCTGCCGAACTTCACACGGCCTTCGCGAATCAGTCTGATAACGGAGTTCTGAATAACCTCCGTGTACATCTCGAAGGCGGGGATGGTCTTGTCTCGTCCCAATGCGCCCAGCACGGAGTTGGCAATGTTGCCCACACCCGATTGCAAGGGCAGGAAGGTGGAGGGAATGATTCCGCGTTTCATGTCGGCAGCCAGAAAGTCGGCCACGTTCTGTCCGATTTTATCCGTCAGCGGGTCGGCGTCGGCAAAGTCGCGTGCCTCGTCGGGCCGGTTGGTTTCTACCACGCCGACAATCTTTTTGGGGTCAACCTGAATATAAGGTAGTCCGATGCGGTCGCTCGGCTTGTAGATGGGTATTTCGCGGCGACGGGGAGGGTCGGGCAGTTCGTAAACGTCGTGCAGCCCCATGGAGTTGGTGCTGTGGGCGGCATTCAGTTCCACGATGATGCGGTCGGCCAAGCGGCATACGGTGGGGGAGATGCCTCCGGAGGCTGTCAGGTAGATTTTGCCGTCGGGTGTCACTTCGCAGGCTTCGATGATGGCAATGTCCACTTTGCCCATGAAGCCGTAGCGGAGTTCCTGTGCCATCTGGGAGAGATGTATGTCGTTGTAGGCTATCTCGCCGTTGTTCACGGCTTTGCGGAAGTCGGCATTGGTGGTGTAGGGGGCACGGTAGCGGATAGCTTTGGCACGTGCCAGCACGCCGTCGCAAGAGTCTCCCGTAGAGGCGCCGGTAAGGATGCCTACTTGGAAGGGATTTCCTTTTGCATGTTCTTTTTCTGCTGTTTTTGCTAATTCTGCCGTAACGGCTTTGGCTGTTCCTGCGGGTGTGAATCCGCTCAAGCCGATGTTGTAGCCATGTTTGATGAGGCTTGCAGCTTCTGCTGCCGAAATGTAATTGAGTGCCATAATAAAAACTGTTATTTTTCTCGTAAAGATTTTCAGGGGTTTTCCGGCGGGTTTCATGCCGGTGGGTTCGGGCTGTCTTGGTTGCCTGCCGTTTTTAGTATTTCCGTCGGATTATTTCTGACCAGATGACGGCCTTTCTTGCTTCTTCCGCCGAGTGGATGCCGAAGTCGGACGTTTCGTCGGATTCCTGCGGGCTGTATGCCGAAGGAGGGAAGGCGTTGACGGAAGGGTATGGCGAAGCGGTGGTTTGCGGTTGGGATGGCCGTTTTTTGTTGCGATGTTGTTTGGCGGGCCTGACGGGTGATTGGCGAATGGCTTCCGTCTTCATTCCCGAATCCTCAGGAATGCCGTATTCCTCATAGGTGTTTTTGTCCCGCTGTCCGGGTTGCGGGAAGTTGGCATCGGGCACAGGGGAGACGGGCTTCTTGCCGGCATTCTGTTGGGTCTCTTTCTTGAACTGCTTGACGATTGCGATTACGATTCCGGCTGCAATCAGCAGGAATTTGAGGATATCTTCCATACTGTCATTCTTTTATTTTTCTCCAAAGATAATGCAAACCGAAAGTAGAACAAACGGAATTATCCGTTTTTTGCGACAGAATGCAATTTGTCTTTGCTATCGGGCAAATGTAGTAATTAAGTCCGGATTTGCATTCAAGAAACAAAAATAAATAAGGGCAGCTTCACAGCTCCCCTTATTTTAACCTAAACCTTAACTATGAAAAAATCTAATGTTTCTTTCATTTCACAAAATTGTGAATTAATTCTTTCTATACCAAATTGTCGAATGGAAAGTTTGTGCTATTAACACTATTTAAATAAAACGTCGGGCTTATAATCGTTCAACGTCGGTTCGGGGGGAATCGGAATACTGAATCCGGATTCGTCCGTAAATAGTGGAGTATTGTCTTTTTCTTTAAGCCGTACTCCTCACGGGTTATTATCCCCTTTTCTTTCAACTCATACAGATTTTTTGTTTCCTTTTGGTGAATTCCCCATATTAACGGCAATCGTGTTTACGTTGTTTGATGGCGCCGTTTGTTGGGGTTTGGGTCGGTAATTTCATCCGGAGGCTTGTTTTTCAGAATCTAAACCCCGTTGATTATCAGGTGTTTATCCCTGCTTTGTCAGACACTTGTGTCTGACGTCTAAAACACTTGTGTCTGACGTGCAAAACACTTGTGTCTGACGGCTGAAACACTTGTGTCTGTCACGGCAAAGGATTGCATCTGTAAAAAACAGGGTGAGAGCCGCCGTCCTGAAAGGCTCTCTTCCTATAAAAAATGAAAAGAGTTTCCTTATTTTCGGGGAAGGACGTATCTTTGCACACTCTTTTGTGCTTGGAAATCTGTCTGTTCGAGCCACGAAAGAAGCAGTTTGCAAATCAATAACGATAAAGACAAGTATGGAAAAAGTAACGGGAGCAGACTTTAAATCTGCAACTGCCGATGAAAACAAGAAATTGTTCATCGAAACCTACGGCTGCCAGATGAATGTGGCAGACAGTGAAGTAATCGCGTCCGTCATGCAGATGGCGGGCTACTCCGTGGCCGATACGCTGGAAGAGGCCGATGCCGTGTTTATGAACACCTGCTCCATCCGCGACAATGCGGAGCAGAAAATCCTGAACCGGCTGGAGTTCTTCCATTCGCTCAGAAAGAAGAAGCGGCGGCTGATAGTCGGCGTGCTGGGTTGCATGGCCGAGCGTGTGAAGGACGACCTCATCACCAACCACCACGTCGATCTGGTGGTAGGCCCCGACGCCTACCTCACCCTGCCGGAGCTGATTGCCGCGGTAGAGGCCGGCGAGAAAGCGATGAACGTGGAGCTTTCTACCACCGAAACCTACCGCGACGTCATTCCTTCGCGCATCTGCGGAAACCATATCTCCGGTTTCGTGTCCATTATGCGCGGCTGTAACAACTTCTGCACCTATTGCATTGTGCCCTACACCCGCGGGCGCGAACGCAGCCGCGACGTGGAGAGCATCCTCAACGAAGTGGCCGACCTCGTGACGAAAGGATATAAGGAAGTCACCCTGCTGGGGCAGAACGTCAACTCCTACCGTTTTGAGAAACCCGACGGAACCGTGGTCAGCTTCCCCGCCTTGCTTCGCACCGTGGCCGAGGCCGCGCCGGGCGTGCGTGTGCGTTTCACCACCTCGCACCCCAAGGACATGAGCGACGAAACCTTGCAGGTCATTGCCGATATGCCCAACGTGTGCAGACACATACACCTGCCCGTGCAAAGCGGAAGCAGCCGCATCCTGAAACTGATGAACCGCAAATATACCCGTGAGTGGTATCTGGAGCGTGTGGCCGCCATCCGTCGCATCATCCCCGGTTGCGGTTTGTCTACCGACATCTTCTCGGGCTTCCATTCCGAAACGGAGGAAGACCACCGGCTTTCCCTTTCGCTGATGGAAGAGTGCGGATACGATGCAGCCTTCATGTTCAAATATTCCGAGCGTCCCGGCACGTATGCCAGCAAGCACCTGCCCGACGATGTGCCCGAAGAGGTGAAAGTTCGCCGTCTGAACGAAATCATCGCCCTTCAGAACCGTCTTTCCGCCGAGTCCAACGCCCGTTGTGTGGGGCAGACCTACGAAGTGCTGGTAGAGGGTGTGAGCAAGCGCAGCCGCGACCAACTGTTCGGACGCACGGAGCAGAACCGCGTAGTGGTCTTCGACCGTGGCAAGCACCGGATAGGAGACTTCGTGATGGTAAAAATCACCGAATCCGGTTCGGCCACGCTGAAAGGGGAAGAGGTATTTGCCGGAAAATTGGCTGAATAGATATTCCTCATCCGTGAATACGGATGATAAGGGATAATATAATCCCCCTTCACTTCTGCCTTTCGGGTTTTGGTGAAGGGGGAAAATTATGAACAGAAAGTATCGTTGTGATGAAGGCTTATTTTACCTCCCATGTATCGTTTGTCATCAGCAACTCTTCAAAGTTGTGATACTTCTTCTTGGAAGATACTTCTTCTATTTGTTCGTGAACGGCGTCGTTGTAGGTAGGCGCTTCCACATCGCGGATTACACCGAGAGCGACCGGGAAGTCGGGGCCTTCCATCAAGGCGAGTTTCAGTTGCAGGGTGTTGTCCATGCAGTGGGCGTCGTGAACGAGGATGTCCTTTTCCGTGATGCCGTTTTCGCCGAGCTTTACAACTTTCAGGCCGAATCCTTCCTGCATCAGGCCATATTCGTTGTTCTCTCCGAAAAGCATCGGTTTGCCGTGTTCCAGATAGATGGCGTTCTTGGCGCGGCCCTCTTTCTTGTAAACATTGTCGTAGGTATTGTCGTTGAAGATGACGCAATGTTGCAGAATCTCGCAGACGGAAGCTCCCTTGTGGGCGATAGCTGCTTTCAGGATTTCTGTGGTTCCGGCGGCGTCGGTGGCTACCGCGCGGGCAAAGAAGCGACCACGGGCACCGAAACAGAGTTCCGCCGGATGGAACGGGTCTTCTACCGTGCCGTAGGGAGATGATTTGCTGACGAAACCGCGTGGAGAAGTCGGCGAGTATTGTCCTTTCGTCAAGCCGTAGATGCGGTTGTTCAGCAGAATCATGTTCAGATCGATGTTACGGCGTACGGCATGTATGAAGTGGTTGCCACCGATGGCCAGTCCGTCGCCGTCACCCGAAATCTGCCATACGGTCAGGTTGGGGTTGGCCACTTTGGCGCCGGTCGAGATGGCGGCGGCACGCCCGTGGATTGTCTGCATCGCATACGTATTCATGTAGTAGGGCAGACGGCTGGAGCAGCCGATGCCTGAGATGACGGCGCTCTCCCAAGGAGCTATGCCGATTTCTGCCATTGCTTTGTGCAGTGAAGCCAGAAAGAAGTGGTCACCGCAACCCGGACACCAACGGGGTTGTCCTTTCTTGAAGTCTTTTGCTGTATATTCGCACATGATGTTTTTCTTTTAGTCGTTATCAATTATCTTATTGAAAGCTTCTACCAACTCGGCCACGACAAACGGTTGTCCTTTGACCTCGTTGAACCGGTACGGCGTGAAGTTGTCTATCTTCATGCGCAGATAGCCTGCGAATTGCCCGAAGTTTTGTTCGGCAACTACCACTTTTTTATACTTCTTCAATACAGCTTCCGTATTCTTGGGCAACGGATTCAGATAGGTGAAGTGGGCAAGGGCTGTCTTTCTGCCTGCCTTGTTCATCTCTTTCATGGCCGAATACAGATGGCCGTATGTGCCGCCGAAACCAACTATCAGCAGGTCGGCGTCATCGGCGCAACCTAATACTTCTACATCGGGTACGGGTATTTTGGCAACCTTCTCTGCACGCAGGCGGCACATCAGGTTGTGGTTGTCCGGGTCGGTGGAGATGGCGCCGGTGTTGCTGTCCTTTTCCAGACCGCCGAGGATGTGCATATACCTCTCTTGTCCGGGAACTGCCCAGTAGCGTACACCCGTTTCCGGATTACGCTTGTATGGAGTATAGTTGTCTTTCATCTCCGGAGTGACGTAAGGCGGATTGATGGCGGGATAGTCTGCCAGCTTGGGCAGCTTCCATGCACCGGAGCCGTTGGCAACAAAGCCATCGGTCAGTAATACCACCGGTGTCATGTGTTCCAACGCAATTTTGCAGGCCATGTAAGCGGCGTCGAAGCAACCGGTGGGCGAAGCGGCGGCAATGACGGGCATCGGGCTTTCGCCGTTGCGGCCGAACAGGGCTTGTAACAAGTCGGTCTGTTCCGACTTGGTGGGCAGACCGGTGGAAGGGCCTCCGCGTTGCACGTCGAGCACCACGAGCGGCAACTCCGTGATGACAGCCAGATTCATGGCTTCCGACTTGAGGCAGACGCCGGGACCGGAAGTGGAAGTGACGGCCAACGCACCGGCAAAGGAGGCGCCGATGGCAGTGGCGCAACCCGAGATTTCGTCTTCGCACTGCACGGTCATCACACCCAGCGATTTGTGTTTTGAAAGCTCGTGCAGCACGTCGGTGGCAGGAGTGATGGGGTAAGAACCGAGGAACAGTTTCATGCCTGCTTTTTCGGCAGCGGCAATGAAACCGTAGGCCGTGGCCTTGTTTCCCGTGATGTCCATGTATCGGCCGGGCACGGTGGCTTTGCTTTCTATTTTATAAGTATGGGCTACGGAAGCATGTGTGTTGTGGCCGTAGTCATATCCTGCATGAATGACCTTGATGTTTGCTTCGGCAATTTCGGGTTTCTTGCCAAACTTCTCGCGGATGAAGTCTTCGGCAATCTTCAGGTCGCGGTTGAACAGCCAGCATACCAATCCCACCGCGAACATGTTGCGGCATTTCAGTATGGATTTGTTGTCCATTCCGGTGTCGGCAAGGCAGTCTTTCACCATTTGCGAGATGGGAGCTGCGATGACATCCTGTTTGATTCCCATTTCTTCAATTGGGTCGTCGGTCTTGAAGGCTGCTTTCTCCAGATCTCCTTTCTGGAAGGCGTCTGTATCTATGATGATGCAGGCTGTGGGCTTAGCAAACTTGTACTGGGTCTTCAGGGCGGCTGCGTTCATTGCCACCAATACATCGCATTTATCTCCCGGAGTATAGACCTTGCCTGCACCGATGTGTACCTGAAAGCCTGAAACACCGGTAAGTGAGCCTTGCGGGGCGCGGATATCTGCCGGATAGTCAGGGAATGTGCTGATGTCATTTCCCACCGTAGCCGAAACTGTTGAAAAGATGTTGCCGGCGAGCTGCATACCGTCGCCGGAGTCTCCGGAGAAGCGAACCACCACATGCTCCAGTTCTTTTACCATCATGTCGTTTGCCATAACTTACGATTTTCTAAAGGTTATTTTTAAAGGTTATTGTTTCTTTTACACACTCGGCAAATTTCGTAAAGTTAGTTGGATTAACAAAACTTTTTTCGGAAAATCGGCAGAATACATTATCTTTGCACCTGTAATTCGTTGCAAGATGCAGGAATATACACGAAAAACCTTGTTATTCAAGGTGCAGCGAAAACATGCCTTGGTAGTTCAACGGATAGAACAAGCGTTTCCTAAACGTTAAATAGGGGTTCGATTCCCCTCCGAGGTACGATAATAGGCAGGAACTGTCACTGCATTGATAAGAAAAGCCGAAAATTGCGAACTTCTCATTTGAACATCGGCTGTGCAAACCATCGCTTGAACATCCACGTCACCACTACGTAAAGTCCGAAAGCAGAAAAGAAACCCACGATGGCGTCAATCAGATAATGTGCCTGAATATACACCGTAGCTCCGCACAACAACAGATAGAAAGGCAACAAGCAGGCAAACAGGCGTCTGCTTCCACGCCAAGCCATAATCATCAGGATGGTAGACATCCCCACGTGCGAACTGGGGAAAGCGGCCGTAGGACGTTCACCCACTTGTTGTGAACCCTCGACCAGATTGTGAAAGAAACCATGCTCGTAGTCGGGGCCGGGAAGGAGTTCCTGATTGTGATGGAAATAGTCGCCGATGGCAGGAAAAATGCCCCGGGCCACATTGTGGTCGCCAATGGCGGGGAAGTAGAATTGCGGTCCGGCCACGGGTACGAATATATAAATAAGGTAATAGATAAAGAAAGCGGTGACTACTACGAACGAAACTTTCTCAAACAAGTCATACCGGTAGAAGAAGTACCACATCATCACCACCAATATCATTGGATAATAGAAGAAGTAGCCCATGTTGAATGGCTCACTTACCCACATTTGCGGGAAATAAGCGCTGAACCATACGGCAGGCTGGCCGCCGAATATCCATTGCTCGGCCGATGCAAACACATGGTCGAGGTTAGGGAAGATGCGGTTGAACTCGAATGTGTCGGGATACCAATAAGACAACAGTGACATCTGTATGGCCATGCGCACGAAAGCCGAGAACCTGCAGGGCGCCAGCCTATAAAGATACATCAGCAGGAATGTCATGCCTGCAATGATGATACGGTCGACAAGCATCCGCCCCGGATGATCCATTTCCTGAAAAAGAAACAGTATCAGAATGGAAGTCAACAGGTTGTATATCAGTGTTATCTTTTCGACTGCAAACAGCCCTTTATGGTTTTCTGTCTTTTTAAATAAATCTAAAGCCATCCTTTCTCTTTATACCAAGCGATTGTTTCTTTCACTCCCCGTTCCAAGTCATAGCCGGGATTATATCCCAGTTCTTCTATGGCGGGAGTAATGTCGCACTGCCAGTTGCGTTGTTTCATTATTCTATATTTGTCTGGATTGAGCGTGCTGGTGGCATTGCGCCGCTTCGCCCAAAAATCGGCGAGCAAAGATACGAACTTTAACACGATTAGCGGACATCTGAGGCGAATAACAAACGGATTACCCAATTCTTTCCGTATCAGGTCGGAAAAGGCACGGCTTCGATACACTTTCCCGTCGGACAGAAAATAAGACCGGCGAACCACTTGCTTCTCCATGCCGAGAAAGACCGCCTGCACAATGTCTTTGACATATACAAAGGTCAGATCCTGACGGCGAAAACCCACCGAGAAATCCATGTGTCGCTTGATGGACTTTGCCATGAGAAAATAGTCTTTCTCGCGCGGTCCGTACACACCCGTAGGACGATAAATGATGTAGGGAAAATCCGGAACGCCCTGCAAATAGAGTTCCGCTTTCAGCTTGCTGAATCCGTAAGCCGTATTGGGGCACGGCTTGTCTGCTTCTGTAATGGGGTCGTATGTCTCTTCACGGACAGGGCCGAACACGCTCAGCGTACTAACGAAGATAAACTGCTTGGGTATCATGTCCAGTTCTCTCAGTATATCTACGAAATGTTTGGTTTGCATATAGTTTACGCGTTCGAATTCATTATTGTCGGTACATTTGGTTACACCGGCGCAATGAACGATGTAGTCGAACTTGTTGTGAGTTCCTTTATGCTCCGACAGTTGGGTGCGAAGTCCATCGGGGTGTGCAAAATCCAGTTCGAGGATGTGTATCTTGCGGTCGTGCAGATATTCGCGGCTGCTGGATGCGCGTATGCCCGCCCACACGCCGAACTTGCGTCTCAACGCTTCTTCCACGATGAAACTGCCGATAAATCCGCTTGCTCCGGTTATTAGGATGTTTTCCATACTACTTTTGTGGTTCAACATGTATATTTACCAATGTGCCTTTACCCAACAGTTCTTTTAGCTTGTTCTCCACAGCCGTTGCCGTTCGATGGGCTTCTTCCAAAGAAATGCGGCCGTCCATGCGCACATGCACTTCGATGGCACAATAGCTGCCGATGCGCCGCGTGCGAAGGTGATGGGGCGAGGTCACGCCGGGAAAAGAGAGGATTGTTTCCAATATCCTGTCCTCCACCTCGGCGGGCAATGATTTTTCCAATAATTCGTCCACACAAGGAATGAGCAATTGTACCGCCACCTTCATAATGAAAAAGCTCACTACCACCGCGGCGACGGGGTCGAGTATCCGCCATTGGCTGCCCAAAAGGATGGCGCCGCCAATACCTGACGCCGCGCCTATGGACGAAAGCGCGTCGCTCCGGTGGTGCCACGCATTGGCTATGACAGCCTGCGAATTCAGTTTCCGTCCTTTGAATACGGTATATTGATAGAGTGCTTCCTTGAATATGATAGACAGGATGGCGGCTACCAGTGCCACTCTGCCCGGCTCCTGTAAGGTGTCGCCCTGCAAGAAACGGTAGATGGACGAAGCTCCGTTCCAGAAGATGCCGAAACCGACGAATAAAAGGAAAACGCCGATGATGGCCGTTGCCAGCGTCTCGTACTTCCCATGGCCGTAGTCGTGTCCTTGGTCTTCGGGTTTCGCGGAGATGCGCACAAAAGCTATGACAATGATGTCCGTAACAAAATCGGACAGCGAGTGGACGGCATCCGCCAGCATGGCGGCGCTGTGTCCTGCTATGCCTGCAAAAAACTTGAAGACAAGCAGCAGGAAGTTCACTATGCTCCCCGCTATTGTCACCCGGTAGATTTCTTTTTTGCGCACCGCACTTTCTTTGTCCAGAGTCTGCATTTCCATTCTTCCATCGGTAATTTGTTGCAAAGATAGTACATATATTTATTCAGAAACTCCGTTCGGGCATTATTTTCAGCAGTATACCAAGTTTTTGAGGCAATTTGAACTATCGAAAACAAATATTTGTTTACTTTGCAAAAGAACCGGATGACGGATGACAAGGGCGCTTTCCTGTTTCCCATCCTTATAAAAGACAGATTATGGCCAAGCAAAAAGAAAAAAAAGCCGGCAAACGCATGAAAAAGAAAGAACTTGCCAAAGTTCTGCTGGACTTCTTCCACTACAAGCAAGACGAAGTATTATCCCTGAAATACATTTTTGAACAACTGCGCCTTACCACACATCCCCTGAAGATGCTGTGCATGGACATCCTGTCCGAACTGGTGATGGATGATTACATCAGCGAAACGGAGAAGCATAAATACAAACTGAACACCCACGGCGTGGAGATGACGGGTATCTTTCAGCGCAAGAGCAACGGGAAGAACTCTTTTCTTCCCGAAGACGGCGGAGACCCGATTTTCATTGCCGAGCGAAACTCGGCGCATGCCATGAACAACGACAGGGTGCGCATCGCTTTCTATGCCAAACGTCGCGGACGTGAAGCCGAAGGCGAAGTGATAGAGATACTGGAGCGTGCCAACGATACGTTTGTGGGCACACTGGAGGTAGGCAAGTCGTATGCCTTCCTTGTGACGGAGAACCGCACGCTGGCCAACGACATCTTCATTCCCAAAGAGAAACTGAAAGGCGGAAAGACCGGCGATAAAGCCGTCGTGAAGGTGGTGGAATGGCCGGACAAGGCAAAGAACCCCATCGGACAGGTGGTTGACGTTTTGGGGCAGGCGGGAGACAACACCACCGAGATGCACGCCATTCTGGCGGAATTCGGCTTGCCGTATGTCTATCCTGCTGCCGTAGAGAAAGCAGCCGACAAGATATCCGATGAGATTCCCGCCGATGAGATAGCCAGACGTGAGGACTTCCGCCAAGTGACTACTTTCACCATCGACCCGAAGGATGCCAAGGACTTTGACGACGCCCTCTCCATCCGCCGGCTGAAGGAGGGACTTTGGGAAGTAGGCGTGCACATTGCCGACGTGACCCACTACGTGAAAGAGGGAGGCATCATCGACAAGGAGGCTGAGAAACGAGCCACTTCGGTCTACCTCGTAGACCGTACCATCCCGATGCTGCCCGAACGGTTGTGCAACTTCATCTGCTCTCTCCGTCCCGACGAAGAGAAGCTGGCCTATTCCGTCGTCTTCGAAATGACGGAAAAAGGAGAGGTGAAGAACTCGCGGGTGGTGCATACCGTCATCAAGAGCGATCGCCGCTTCACCTACGAGGAGGCGCAGGAGATTATCGAAACCGGGAAAGGCGATTTCAAGGAAGAAATCCTCCAACTGGACAAACTGGCCAAGATTCTGCGCGACAACCGCTTCAAGGCAGGCGCCATCAATTTCGACCGCTATGAGGTGAAGTTCGAGATAGACGAGAAAGGCAAGCCGGTAAGCGTTTACTTCAAGGTGGCTAAAGATGCCAACAAGCTGGTGGAGGAATTCATGTTGCTTGCCAACCGCACCGTGGCCGAGAAGATAGGGCGCGTGCCCAAAAGCAAAAAGGCAAAAGTGTTTCCCTACCGCATACACGACCTGCCCGACCCCGAGAAGCTGGACAATCTGGCTCAGTTCATCGCCCGCTTCGGCTACAAGCTGCGCACGGCAGGCTCGAAAACCGACATCTCCAAATCCATCAACCATCTGCTGGACGACATTCAGGGCAAGAAAGAGGAGAACCTGATTGAAACCGTGTCCATCCGTGCCATGCAGAAGGCGCGCTACTCCGTGCACAACGTGGGGCACTACGGTCTGGCGTTCGACTATTATACGCACTTCACCTCGCCCATCCGCCGTTTCCCCGACATGATGGTGCACCGCTTGCTGACTAAGTACCTCGATATGGGCGGTCGCAGCGTGTCCGAGCAGAAGTACGAGGACCTTTGCGAGCATAGCAGCAACATGGAGCAGATAGCCGCCAATGCCGAGCGTGCTTCGGTGAAGTACAAGCAGGTGGAATTCATGGCCGAGCGTCTGGGACAGGTCTACGACGGTGTCATCTCAGGAGTGACGGAGTGGGGCCTGTATGTGGAACTGAACGAGAACAAGTGCGAAGGCATGATTCCCATACGCGACCTCGACGACGACTACTACGAGTTCGACGAGAAAAACTACTGCCTGCGCGGACGTCGCAAGAACCGCACGTACAGCTTGGGAGACGCCATCACCGTAAAGGTGGCGCGTGCCAATCTGGAGAAGAAACAACTGGATTTTGCACTGATGGAATAAAACGATGAAGACAATCGCTATCACAGACCCCGTACAGATAAAAGAAGTCATAGACAAATGTCCTTATTGCATGGTGGGCATCACCGATGCGGAGGGCAATCCGTATGTGATTCCCATGAACTTTGCCTATCGGGATGGGGTGATATACCTTCATTCGGGTCCTGAAGGGGGCAAAATGGAGATGCTGGCAAAGCGCCCTCAAGTCTGCGTTACCTTCTGCGAGGGGCACGAGCTGGTGTACATGCACCGGCAGGTGGCATGCAGTTACAGCATGAAGTCGCGCAGCGTGATGTGCCGCGGAAAGGTGCGCTTCATAGAAGATATGAAGCAGAAGCGTGAGATTCTGGACTTTTTCATGAGCCGATATACCGACAATCCTTGCACTTATTCCGAACCAGCCGTTCGCAATGTCAGGATATGGGAGGTGGCGGTGGAAGAGATGACGTGCAAGGCATTCGGGCTTCGGGCAAGCGAGACCTGACACACTGCTTTGCCTGATGGCAGGGGCGGAACCCGCCTTTACGGGCCGTTGTGAAGAATCCCGTTCAAAAGTCAAACTCCTTGATGTATAATGTCTCTGAATGATGAAATACACATATTGAAGCGACTGCAAACCGGTGACGAACAGGCTCTCGAATGCTTGTTCGATACCTATTTCGTACCGTTGTGCCGCTTCATGAAACTGTATCTCGGGGATGAGGCCGAGATTGAAGAGGTTGCCATGGACATCTTCATGCACCTCTGGACGGGGCGCAGGGAGCTGCAAATCAGGATTTCCTTCAAAGCCTACCTTTTTCAGGCCGCCCGAAACCGGTGCCTGAATGTGCTGCGCGACAGCAAACGCACCTGTCCCATAGAGGATTTCAGCGAAACATGGAGCGACCTCCGTTCCGTAGACGAGCATATCGAGCTGGAAGAGCTGCACCGCCTGATAGAAGAGGCCGTCTGCGCCCTGCCCGACAAATGCAGGGAAGTGTTCCGCCAAAGCAGGCAGGAGAACCTCACGAACAAAGAGATAGCCGAACGGACGCAGACCTCCGTGAAGACCGTGGAGGCACAGATTACAAAAGCACTGAAGCATATCCGGAAATATTTGGACGGGAAGTACTCGTATCTCTTCTGAAATCCTCTGCGAAGCATGCCCGCCGGCAGGCGATAAACGCCGGGCAGGCCGGAAACCTTTCGGATGCGGCCGGCGTCATAAAAGACCCGTTGTGGATTTTCTATAATTATCTTGCAGATTATCAGACCATTATCTGGCGTTTGTCAGACACTTGTGTTTGTCGTCTCAGACACAAGTCTTTGACACGGCAAACATTAATGTCTGTCGGAACGCATGTCGGAGGGGGAAAAACCGGACAGGTATTTTTGCGATAATCGCATAATAATCAGCCGGCAATAACCGAATATCCGCGGGAAAGCACTATCTTTGCGCCCGAAATATAAAGATATACGAAAAAATTAATGAAGACATTTGAAGAGCTCGGTGTGTCGGCGGAGATACGCCGTGCCATTGAAGAGATGGGATATGCGTGTCCCATGCCTGTGCAGGAAGAAGTGATTCCCTACCTTTTGGGAGAAAACAACGACGTGGTGGCGCTGGCACAAACCGGAACAGGAAAGACCGCCGCATTCGGCCTGCCGCTTATACAGAAAATCGACGTCGGACGGCAAGTGCCCCAATCCCTCATCCTTTGCCCCACCCGTGAGCTTTGCCTCCAGATAGCGGGCGACCTGAACGATTACTCCAAATACATCGACGGCCTGCGCGTGTTGCCCGTCTACGGCGGTTCGTCCATCGAGAGCCAGATACGCGCCCTGAAACGGGGAGTACACCTCATCGTTGCCACGCCGGGACGGCTGCTCGACCTGATGGAGCGCAAAACCGTATCCCTCGCCACCATCCGGAACGTAGTGATGGACGAGGCCGACGAGATGCTGAACATGGGTTTCACCGACAGCATCAACGCCATTCTGGCCGACGTGCCCCAAGAGCGCAACACACTGCTGTTCTCCGCCACCATGAGTCCGGAGATAGCACGCATCTCGAAGAACTATCTGCATAACGCCAAGGAAATCACCATCGGACGAAAGAACGAGGGCACAAGCAACGTGAAGCACGTGGTTTTCTGCGTCCATGCCAAAGACAAATACGCCGCGCTGAAGCGCATCGTCGATTATTACCCGCAGATATACGGCATCATCTTCTGCCGCACCCGCAAGGAGACGCAGGAGATTGCCGACAAACTGATGCAGGAGGGCTACAATGCCGACTCCCTGCACGGCGAACTGAGCCAGGCGCAGAGAGACGCCGTGATGCAGAAGTTCCGCATCCGCAACCTGCAACTGCTGGTTGCCACCGATGTGGCCGCCCGTGGTCTGGATGTGGACGACCTGACCCACGTCATCAACTACGGCCTGCCGGACGACACCGAGAGCTACACCCACCGCAGCGGTCGCACCGGACGTGCCGGAAAGACAGGAACCTCCATCGCCATCATCAACTTGCGCGAAAAGGGGAAGATGCGCGAAATAGAGCGCATCATCGCCAAGAAGTTCGAACAGGGAGAAATGCCCACCGCCGACCAGATATGCGAAAAGCAGTTGCTGAAAGTGATTGACGACCTCGAAAAGGTGAAGGTGAACGAAGAAGAAATAGAGGCTTTCATGCCCGACGTCTATCGCAAGCTGGACTGGCTGAGCAAGGAAGACCTGATAAAGCGCATGGTTTCGCACGAGTTCAACAAGTTCCTCGACTACTATCGCGACCGTGAAGAAATAGAGACAGCCACCGGAAACGAGCGGGGAGCGAAAGGCGGACGTCGCGGAGGCACAGGCGGCAGCCGTCAGGCCGAAGCGGGCTACAAACGCCTCTTCATTAATCTGGGCAAGAAAGACAATTTCTTTCCCGGCGAACTCATCGGCCTGCTGAACAAGAATACCCGGGGGCGCATCGAGCTGGGACGCATTGACCTGATGCAGAAGTTCTCTTTCTTCGAGGTAGAAGAAAAAGAGGCCGCCGGCGTGCTGAAAGCCCTGAACCGTGCCAACTGGAACGGCCGCAGAGTGTCGGTCGAGATTGCCGGAGAAGAAAACGGCAACGACGCTCCGAGAAGCGGCAGGCACAAAAACGACGGCGAAAACAGAAGCCGTGGCAAGAAAGAACGAGGAGGGAAAAAAGAATACGCCGACACGAAGCAGGGGCATAAGGACGGCAGGCAGGACGATGCTCCGGCAGCCCGCCGCAAAGAGAAGAACGGAAACGCCGCATCCGCCAAGAAGAACAAGCCCAGCCGCGAAGAACGGGGCTACACCAAAGCCCGTGGCAAGAAGGACGACTGGAAGCAATTCTTCCAAGGTTACGATGGTTTTAAAGACCCCGAACCCGATTTCAGCGAGGAAGGATGGGCAAAACGGAGCAAGAAGAAAAAATAGCCGTTGTGCCACGTATATGAAAGGTTGTGTCAAAACCAGAAGCGTTTTGACACAACCTTTTTTCATTGAGCCGTTTTCGTAACCTTAACCTCCTTTCCCACCTCGAAGACGGCTTCCCGGGTAGGGTCGGATACCCGCACGTCGGGTGCATCCGTGCCGTTGCGTTTCAGCATAATCACACAAGGCTTTTCGGCTTTAATCGCATAATCACCACAATCCAACTCTCTGGGAGCGAAGAATATGGCCTGTGTGATGCCCGATTTCACGTGGGTCACTGCCTGCAATTCTGCCGTGTGGCTTTCTATCCGTACGGCATTGGTGTCATAAGCCTTCAGCGATGCCGGAGATGCTATGCCCGGTAGCAGTATGTAGGCATACCGGCCCTGCTGCGGATTGCTTCCGTGCGACATCCATAGGTTGAATACGGGCAATGTTTCGGTCTCGCCCGACTGGTTGAAGTTGATTCTTGACCATTTGCCCGATTGGTTGCCGTGCTTCAAATGCAAGGTCGTGCTGTCGGGAAAATAGTAGCCCACCTTGTTGTGCCATATCCATCCTTGATAAGAGGAGTTTACGGGGCTGCCGGCGGCAATTTTGGAGAGTTGCCCGTTGGCGAGGGTATATACATCGCCCACGAGATGGCATTGGTTGACGGAAGTGTTCACCTCGCGCCCAGCGCCTCCGGCAATGCCGGAACCGAGGCATACAATCTCATTGTCGAACATAAACCATCCTTTGTTGGCCCGTGTGCCGTAATCGTTCATGGCATAGGCCATGACGCCGTACATGCCGTCGGACACGCCGCCCACAAAGTCTGCCACCCCCTTCACGCCCCATTCGTTGCGGTTTTCCGTTTCGCCTGTCGGGGCGGTTGTTCCCGGAATCTTGTCCCACTCCCACACGCCGAAGATGTTGAGGTATTCATCTCCCGTTATGCGGATATTGGTGGCTCCTTCGCTGAGATAAGTGCCCAGAAGGTTTTCACCGTTACCGCTTTCCGAACGGCAGGTGCGGGTGGAAACCGCACGCACCGAGAAGTCGTAACGCTTGCGGTTGTGCAACATGTAGTCCGAAAGCTCATAGAGCTTGTTGCGGTTGTTGCGTCCGTAGGAGGCTTCTTTGGCTGCAAAGCGGCGGGCGGCGGCGTCATACTCTTCCGCATGGGCAGGGTCCAGTTGCTTCATCTTCTTGAACAAGTCGGCATAGTCACCGAAGTCAAGTATGTTCTTTCGGCTTACGCTTCGTCCGCATACGCTGAAATCCATGTAACGCGAGCGGAACACATTCAGGTAAGTGCCACGCACGAACTCGGAGAATAGGCGTGTCTGCTCTTCGCTCATCGCATAGCGTGTGCCGGCAAAGAGCGGGGCAACGAGGGCGATGTTGTTGACGAACACCGTGCCGTATCCCCCGATATAGAGCTGATTGCCATGCTGCTGGTAGGAAAGGTCTTCGCGGATGCCTTCGAAGTCGGTGATGCACACCGGTTGGAAGAATTCGCCTACGTTGGTTCTTACGATGCTGTCGTTCTTCAACACACAGCCGCGAATCATGTGGTGCATGGCGATGTCTTGCTTGTTGGCTCCGGTCCATTTGCGGGGGTCGCTTTTCGCCATCATCTCCATCAGCCCCTGTATGATGGCAGGTGACACCTTTACCGGTGCAGCTTCGTGCAAAGCGAGGATGTCGGCCATCATCTTCGGCACGGAGATGTCGTTATACCACCAGTTATAGGAAGTAGGCTTGTACTCGTCCCACGTCAGCAACGCCCGGTTGATGGCACGGTAGAGCACTTGGTTGCCATACAGGTCGGATTCGGGGCAGGTATATGCCGTGAGCATGCGCCGCACTCGGTTCAAGTGTTCCTGCGGCTCCCAATTGGTACGGAAGAAGCACTTATAGTCTATCTGCGGCCACTTGCCGTCGGGCGTCATCAGTTTCATCAGGCTGGTGGCGTTCTTGTTCAAAGTCTCTACCGGAGTGCTTTCGTACAGTCTTTGGCGGACGCGCTGCAACACCAACTCATAGTCATCTTTCGGCTGCATCGGTTTGTAGGCGGCTTTCTTCCCTTTATCGGGGTCAAAGTGGTTGACGTAGGGATGGTGGGCGAGCTTCACCTTGCCGGTGACGGTCAGTGTGACAGGCTCTTTCAGGTTGGTGAACACTTCGGTGGGGATGCTGATGGCTTCGGCTTTCCGTCCTTCGGGATGGTAGGTGATGCGGATAACGCCTTTCTCTCCGGGCTTGTAGGGCTTGTCTCTCCATTTGGCCGAGGTGCATCCGCAACCCGTTATCACTTGCTTGATGACGAGCGGCTCGCTGCCTGTATTGACAAAACGGAAGTCGTGGTAAGCATCGCCTTCCTGCTCGTCTATCCGGCCGAAATCGTGTTCGGTTTCGGTGAAGGTCATCTCCTGCGCATGGATGGCCGGAAAGAAGAAGAGACATGCAATGGCGGTAATGAAGTGTTTTTTCATAAGGCTGAAATAAATTTATCTGTTTCGACCGTTTATTTCACTTCTTCAAACTTGAAGTTCTTGAAGTAGAAGTCCTTTCCATAAGCATTGGCGTCTGTGGTGCCGGTATTGATGGAGAGCGTGAGCAACACTTTGTCGTAATCGCCTGCTTTACCTGCGGTGATGGTCTTTCCGTCGGTGCTCACCACCTTGGAGAAGTCTATCCAATAGGTCAGCGTGACGTATCCGCTTGCCACCTGCTCTGCCGTAAACGACGGATAATACATGCGCAGATAGTTCGTGTCGGCTTTTCCGGAAGGGTCGGTATTGGTGATGCCGAAGTAAGTATTTGTATTTTCTTCCCCTTTCATCACTTGTATCATGAAGCCCTTGTTCGCCTCGCTTGCCTTGGCATCGAACGTCAGCTTGTAGAGCGTCGGCATAATCCGGGAGGCCGTTTCGGCAGACGGACGATAATAGACGGCATTGTTCCACCAGCTGCTGACTTTGCCTGCGGCGTTGGTGGCCTTTATATTGAAGTGGATGGCTTTCTCGGCATTATCCACCTCGATGATGTTTCCCTCTTCCAAAGCCACGTTCCATGCGCCTTGTGCGGCCGTGGCTTTGGAGTTGGGTGTCAGCGTGATGTCCTTTCCGGCTGCCTCGCTGATGATTTCCACTGCCGGCACTTCTACTTCATCCACTTTTCCGGTTATTTCGCTGTCGCCGTTTTCAATCCAGTTCTCAATGGCAATGTCACTGATGTGCGCTTCTATGCCTCCTCCTTGGTTGAGGTTAAGCGTAATCTTCTTGACAGTACCGGTACTGAAGCTGACGGCCTTGGTTGTAGTGTATTCGTAATCCTTGTCTCCGTCGCTTATGGCCAGCAGTCGGCTGCCTTGGGCAATGGTCTGCTCGGGAATCATGCCCCAATACTCTTGTCCTGCACCTGTCTTCCAAAGGTTGATGTCGATGGCATCGCCTCCGGTAGTGCATACATCGGTGGCCTGCGTCCAAGTCACCGTAGGTTTGGCACCCGACATCCTCACTGCCGTTGCTGTGGCAGAACCGTTCCATACCACTTTGACCAGAGCGAGGCGGTGCTTGAATTTCAACGCCACTTGTCCGCCATTTACGGTTGGAGTGCCGGTGGCGGTAGCGGTCATGAAGTCGCATGCGTTGAATGCCGCTTCGGTGTTTTGGTTGGCAGGTACGGACAGGGTCACTGTTCCTGAAGTATAGGTTGCGCCGGTGGGATAGTGTGCGTAAAACCGTGCGCTGTTGTTACCTTTATAATAGAAAGAGCCTCCGCTCAGCGAGCCGCCGGTTCCCACGGTGTAGATGGCGTTGCTCATGTCTATGTCAAGTCCCGAAGAGGTGATGCCTATCGCATCGCCCTCGACGAAAGTCGTGGAGTTGCCGTTGGTCACGGTTCGGGTTGCTGGTCCGTCTATAATCAGCCTCACTTCTTGCCGTTTATGGTTTGCCGGTTCATCGTTTTCTTTGCTGCAAGAGATAAAGAGGGCTGCAAGAGCCACTGCCGGTAGTAAGTATGTTGTTTTCATGTCTTTTCAGGTTTTCTAAGTTGTTGTCTGCTTCCTATCCCTGATGGGATGCTCTTGAAACGAGAGATGATAAGAAACAGATTCTTTTGATATTGTTATACATCGTTTTGCCCCATCGGCGATGACCCGTAAGGACGTCGTGTGGGGCAAACTATGATAAGCGATAAAGCGTATTATTTCTTTTCAACCAATGTTACGTTAGTGATGGTGTAGGTTTTGCCATCAGCTGTTTTGGGAGTAAAATATAGTAATATACCATTAGTATAAACCCCTCCTGTTGGAGTGGATACGGATAAATCTATCGGAAGCTCTTTTGTAACTTCTGTTGTGCCCACAGGAATATAGTTTGGAGTAAGTACTTTATTTAACTGAAACCAAGTATTAGTAGATGTTTCTGGTTGCATCACAGCCAATTGTAGTTCTCCAGAGGCATCGGAACATTTTACAGTAAATTTGAGAGCGAATTGAGTCATTCCGGAAGGTATTGCCTTTGAACGGAAAACGACAGTTCTGTTATACCAAGCGGAAGAAGTTACTGATGATTGTATAGTCAATGTCCCATCAGATAATGTGATGTTTGCGTTAGTTTCATTGCCGACTTGTACCCATCCTTCTGATGTTATATTACTTAATCCACTGACACGTTCTCCCAATGTTGCGCTTGTGAAATCGGAAGCGGAAATCAATTCCACAGCGGGAACTGCTACTGTATCTGCCGTAAAGTTGTCATATACCGTTGTATCCACAGTCCAACCTGCAATATTTACCCCGATATTACTGACGCTCTCCATCGTTGCTCCGGAAGCATTGATGGTTACTTTAAACTTAGACACTTTGTTTTTGGTCAACTCAATTTGCGAATTAGGCTTGAACGTATAGGTTTTGCCGCCTACTTGCGTTCTGAACATCTCTGTGCCGTTAGCCAAAGTCTGTGCAGGAATCAATGCCACATAAGTGTTGCTGGCACTGTCTATCCTACACATCGGGATGTCTGTTTCCAAACCCGTTGCAGCCGACAAGGAGTTGTCGGCAGCCGTCCAAGTTACGGTAGGCTTCACATTCTTTAATGTGATGGCCGTTGCCGTTTTGCCGATACTGCCTTCTACTTGCACCTGCACCATAGCCATCTGATGCTGGAACTGGAGCGAAACGGTGTTTCCGGTAGTTATTTGTTTGGTAGCCGTCATCAGGTCATAGGCTTTGATTCCGGCAGATTGGTCGCCCACGGTCATTGATACCGTACCGGCAGATTCCGCTTTATAAGGATAATAAGCTGTGAAGTCTGTTGCTGTGCCCGAAGTGTATGAAAGAGTTTCGCCACCCAGCGTATAAGCATCTCCGTTCTTGGACACGGTAAGTTTGGTATTGCTATAAGCGGCTCCTCCCGTGGCATAGATGCCGACTTCATCGCCGGCCTCGAAAACGGTTGTATAGCTACCGCTTGCATAAGTCGTTACGGCTCTTGTTTCCACACCGCCGATAACGAAACTGATAGGAGTGTTATTCCCTCTCTTGTCATCCAATTCTTCTTTGCTGCATCCTGCTAATAATGCAGCTACTGCCAATGAGGCAAAAAATAATCGATTTTTCATAATAAAAGTTTTTGTGATTATTAGATACTTATAATTATTCTCGTTGTTTCATGAAAGTTATATCGTCTATATAATATTCCACCCCTTCCGCTTGTGCGGCAAAAGCAAGGTAGAAGTCGTTACGGTCGTCTGCGGTAGAGGGAGTGATTGCAATATCGGAAGAATAAATTGTATTCACGGTCTGTGCAAAATCAAAGTCCACCACATACGTCGTCCATTCCGTGGTCAGTTTATGCACTCGTGCGGCACAAGCCTTGGTCGTATCCGCTTCTTTCAACACGAAGAAATGGTTGCCGCTCTTGTTGATACGCACATAGGTTTGCAACAAGGCGTTCGGCGTATTACTACGCGCCTTGAACGTCAGTTGATAGTGTGTGGCTTCAGCCCCTTTGGATGTGTAGCCGAGGTAGCTTTTGTACCATGCCGGTTTGCCTGTGAAATTCATACGAAGTACGTTGCCTTGCCCCTGTTCTTGAAGCACGTCGAACGTTCCTTCTACCGAATTGGCCATGCCATACCATACGTATTTGCTTTTGGGTACGGAGACCGTTGCGGCAAGTTGTCCGGCGTTCAGTGTCTCAAGTGTGTTTTCCTTCACCAAATCGGGTATCCCCGCTTCTACATTGTCTGACACATTGTCGTCATCATCTTGCCAGTCCAGTATGTGGATGGATGAGGTTCTTATTAAGGTAAGTTCCAGTTTGTCGGGCATCACTTTCAGCATCATTTCGTACTGCATGTTTTCTTCCATGCGAATGGTGGCTTCGCTTAGCGGGGCTTCCAGCCACCGGATGTTGCCCCCTTCGGTTTCCAATGCCACGGCAACAGTAGTTTTTTGTCCTATCTCGCCGGGAAATAAAACAGCCTCTCGTTGGCCTGTTTCGGAACGCTTCTTCGTTTCCACTTCTTTCTCGGCGGTCAAAGAAGTAAACTTTCCTTTCAGCAGGTCGAACATCCCATTGGTATGTATTCTTCGAATATAGACTTTTGCTTCTTTCAAGCGGTTTTCGGTGATACCTGCGCCCGGAACTAAATCCAACATGATGCGTGACAATACCGGTTTCAGTTGGAGTTCATGGCTTCCGCTGCCCGAACCCAAGCCTTCGCCATCGCGGGAATAGATAAGAGCATCGGCTTTCACTCGTTTCTGGTCAGAAAGATCCAGTGGTATAACATATTCTTCGATAGCGGAACGTGTTTTGGAAAGGTTCGGGGAATATGGATGGTAGGCTCTGATGTCTACTTTGCTTCCGTCGGCAGGATAGTACATCGGTTCTCCTGTCGGGATAAGATAGCCGGTAGCCGAGTAATCGTCGGCCGTGTACAAGGTGTTGGCATAATTGCTCACTACTTCTTCCGTACCGGTCTTGACCATGAACACACCGAACTTTTCACCGGCTTTCCATATGGTACTTTCGGCGGAATCGAACTCATAGATACCGGCTTTCAACACCACGGGAGAGGTTCGCGGGCTGTCGTCTTCATTGTCTTTGCAAGAAGAGAACGGGATTAGAACCATCAGAACCGACAACCAATAACGGAATAGGCGTTTTTTCTTCATAGTATGGATGATGAGATTTGTTTCTCTGTGCTGCAAATATAGGTTTCAAACCTTATATACAACAGAAAAATCATACATATTCAATGATATAATCGTACATTTATCACTTCAGTTCCTGCAACCATTGGGGGATGTATCCCAATCGCTCTTGCAGTTGGGCCTCATAGAGAGACTCCGGATAGACGGGAACACCCGGATGCTCGTTCACCTTTACTTGATTCGGCTGAAACTCTATCGCCGAGCCTTGGAAACCGATTACTAACGGAAGATGAAAGCGGTTGTTCCTTACCCATAAGTCGAACTTTCCTCCGCTACCTATATTTACATAGTTCCACAACACCAGTTCGCGCAGGTGGTTGGGGGCTGCTGCCTGATCGCCTCCGGCATGGTCGGGCAAGAATCCTCCCGAGCAGGCGTCGAGTAAGGTCACGCGCGGTTGTCCGGCATGCGATTCGAAACAACTGTTTGCTGCTGTTTTGTTACGCCATAGCACGGTCCCGATGGCGGTCTTCGACACACCTGTGGAGTGGAACTGTGCCGGAAGATCGGCGATGCCTCCTATGAAAATGCGGGTAGACGCTTCGGAACGGATGGCAGAGTGTCCTCCGTTGCCGGTGATTCGGCAGGCATAAACCGATACGTTTGCACTTCGCTGCACACTCACGCATTCGCTCACATCCGTGAAGCGGCAACGACGTATCCATCCGTTTACCTGACGGAGGAAGTTCAGCATCTTGAAACCACTGTCGTGCGTGGCATTCTTGTGATGTACGAATGTCTCTTTGAAGTTGCCTACAAAAGCGATGTCCTCAACCCCCGAACCTACCCGGCAGGTGTGCTCGTGCAAACTCCACCCCCATCGTGCCTCTATGGGGTATAGTATAGGTTCTTTGAACGTGACTTTGTTTCCCTCGATGCGTTTTACCTGATGGTATTCATTCACTTGCACGCCATTGTTCGTCAGGTCCGTCCAATCAGACTGCACGGTATAGGGTGCTATTTCACTTGCCACCAATTCGGGGGCTTTGTTTTTCAGTTCCAGTATGACACGCTTTCCTATGTACAGTCCGCTTGTGGAGCTGACTTCTACCGTGTGAGTGCCTCTGCCGGCATCAGACGTGACGTCTGCCAATTTACGGTCTATGGTCTCTCCGTTTGTTGCTATGTAGCGGAAGATGAACAAAGGCGGACAACTCCACAAGGCGCCTGCCGTTTCGGGTTGGTTGGGGTATTCCATGAACAGTTCGGTGCCGTTGTCTTCGCAGCCGTCTCCTCGCAGCACGATGTTGTTTCCCGATATCACAATGGGGCTGTTAGGGGCATCGAGGGGGCGGAGGTCATAACGTCCGGCGGGCGCATATACAATTCCTTTCCCATTGGCTTGGGCGGCGGCGATGGCCTCTTCAAACGCTTTTCGGTCTGTATGTCCGTCATTGGGTACTGCACCATAATCGCAGACGTTGAACACCGGATAATCTACATTAGGCACACCGTGCTCGCCGAATGCGTATCCTGCGTATGAGAAGTCGGCCAAAGTGGTTTCCTGCCCTTTCTTTTTATTCTCAAGAAACTCTCTCCAGAGATTGGCGGTATTGGAGGGGAGGGGATGTTCTTCCGGCTTTTCTTCCGGTTTCACAGGTGGTTCTTCAGGGTGAAGCGGTTCCTTTACGTCATCCGATTGGCAAGCTGCAAGAAACAAGCATGCACAGAGAAGTAGTGTCTTTCTATATTTCCATGTTTTCATCGCTTTATTCTTTTACGGTTAATTTGATTTGTCTGACTATGCGATCCGAATTCCACAAGTTGGCATTCGTCGCAATGAAAGTTACCACATACTCTCCCGCTTTATTATAGATATGTATATAGGAGTTGAGAGCGGCTTCGGTCGACTTGATGGGTACTCCCCGGTCGGGTTCTACTTTCCAAGGCTGAATCTTTCCGCTCACCATCCATACAATGACGTCATCGTCTGTATGCTCTTTCTTCTCCTGTGGTTGGAACAGCAGTCCGCCATCACCCACGGAATAGTTGCTTGTCTGTGTCGATTTTTCATATATTACTCTGAAAGCCCAGTCGGTAGAAGGATTACTCCATACCACGGTTTCTTCTTCCACGGTAGTTTTTTTCAGTGAAAGCGGACTGATATCGATACGCGGAGCCGTTACATACCTGCCGTTGCCGGCCGATGTCGGAACATCCGAACGCTTAGGGGCGTTATATTGGAAAGCTACATGGAAAGCTTTGTTCACATAGCCGGATAGGTCTATACCACTGTTAACCTCTTCGGTTGGAGAAGCCACCGTGAGAGGAACGGCCAGTTGGTTGTACTCCTTTCCGGAGATGGGCTGCCAGTCGGCTTTCTGTATTTCACTTAACTCATACTTCCCATTGAAGTTCTCGGACAGGTAAGCGTGAATGATTTCCTTGCCCCGGTACTCTTTGTCCGTATATTGCTGCTTTATTTTACAAGTCATCTGCAATGCGGAAAGTGACACGCTGTCTCGAGACATATTGGCGTAATTATTTCCGTTTTCACCGCTGAAAAAAGTGATGTATTCTGCATTCCCGTCGAAAAGGAAAGTTACTGTTTCGCCTACACGGATATTGCCGGGGTCGTTCTTTGTCTTTACTTCGAATGTCACATTGTCTATGCTGTCTCTGTCACATCCGGTCAGTGTCCATAGGCTCAAACACATGGTTGCGATTATGCCGGTTTGAAGTCTTTTCATATTCATCCTCATTTATAGTTGGTTACCATCCTTCCGTTTGTCCGCAAATCGTATTCACGTTCAATTCTGCCTGTGGGATGGGGAAATAGATGTGTTTATCTGCAAAGTTCACGGCAGGTACTGCCTTGACGCTTTCTATCTCATAGCCTATCTGCTTGTTCTCATTGTTGAGTAGCCGACTTTTCAATATATCAATCTGTTGTTTGAAGTATTCCTTGCCATGACGGCGGAGTTCCATGCGTCGGGGCACTTCGTAGCACAATTCGCGTGTACGTTCTTCGCGAATAAATCGCCGAAACGACTCCTGATTGAAATCTTGCAGGTTTACCAAAGAGGCACCGGCGCGTTCGCGTACCCGATTAACAGCTTCGATGGCTTCTTGTGTAGGTCCCGACACTTCATTGGAACACTCGGCAATCATCAGCAGTACATCCGCATAGCGCATGATGGGAAAGTTGATGGAAGAATTGTTGCGCGACAAAGGACGTTCCGGAATGTATTTGGCACGCCACTTGGCGCAATTGCCGTCTTCCTGACGCTTTTCCGCATCTGTGCGGGACATTTCTTTCACTATGCCGTCGGTTGTCACATACTTGTAGTCGGCAATGTTCCACCAACGGCGGGCATCTCCTTCTTCATATAGGCGGAACAGATACTTCGTTCCATCGTACAGACCGTAGGAGTAGGCATAATCGTCTGATGCCGTCTGTTGTACGACACCGTTGTAAAGGCCCAGCCGACCGGCCTCGTTGCTTTGCCCTTGACCGTTACCGTAAAACTCCACTTCGAACATGCTTTCACGGGCTGTCAGGTCGTACTTGTTGCTGCACATATTGACAAAGAGTGCCCGATAGCCGTTTAAACTTCCTTCTTGTGGATAAAGGCTATGCAAGCCGCTTTGTTTCACTTTCTGCGCATATTTCAGTGCTTTATCCCATGTCCCGGCATAGACAGGATAGCCTGCCTGCCACATATAGGCACGTGCCAGCAACGCCTGTGCGGTAGTGACAGAGATGCGCCCGGGAGCATTCAATTCCCGAACGCTGAGACATCCCGTCTCTGCCTCTTCCAAATCGGTGATGATTTGTTTGTAGATGTCGGCTTGCGAAGACTTCTTCAGGAGTTGTTTGCTGAGGTCGTAGCTGGGCTCAAGACGTAAAGGTACCTCTCCCCAAAAAGCTATCAGATTCATGTAGTAAATAGCGCGCAAGGCTTTTGCTTCTCCCAGAAACATGGCTTTCGAAGCAACTCCGCCGCACTCGGCATCCGAGCGTTGCTGTATGATGGCAATATAGTCATTGGCACGATTGATTCCTTCGTAGAGGGCTGTCCAAGTAGCATTTAAGGCGTTGTCGGTGTTATTATAGTTATAATTGGAAATCTGTATGTAATCTTTCCCATAGGGACGGTTGTATACCATGATGTCGGTTCCGGCATCCAAGTCGCCCCACAAGTTCTGTCCGTAGCAGCCTATGGAGCCTAATACGTCGTAGACACCTGCCAAGCCGGCCATGCAACTCTCTTTATCCCGATAGATTTCATTCTGACTCAGGTAATCGTACACGTCCGTTTCTAAGAAACCGCACGAAGTGCAGGTCAGTGTAAAAGCTAATGTATATATAATCTTTTTCATACTTGTCTTTTATTTAGATACCCAATTTAACACCAAATGTATAGGTTGTGGCACGCGGATATGCGGAATAGTCGAAACCTCTGGTCATGGATGAGTTTCTGGTGGATACTTCGGGGTCATATCCTGAGTAGGCGGTCCATGTAAACAGATTCTGGGCACTGAAGTAGAATCTTAATGATGCAAGTCCGGTACCTTTCAGTGTCTTGATGGGGAAATTGTAGCCCAACTGCACGTTCTTCAGGCGGAGGAACGAGGCGTCTTCCACGGCACGGCTTGTATGGATGTTGGTCAGCCCGCGGTTCACAGCCCACAGATAATCGGTATAATTTCCTTCGGTATAAGTGCCGTTCCCATTGTCCGTGCGGGGTGTCCAGTGGTCTTTTGCTGAAGCCAGTTGGTTGATGTGGCGTTCAGCCAGACTTTCCAGTTTCACCCGATTGTAGTTAATCACGTCGTTGCCGTATGACCATTGCAGGAAGATACTCAAGTCTAAATTCTTCCATGAGAATGTATTTGTGAAACCGCCGGTATGGATAGGCAGACCGTGACCTATGACCGTGCGATCCTCGGGAGTCACTTTTCCATCACCGTTCAAATCTCTCAGTTTGGGGTCTCCCGGCCGTATGTTGGCACGCTCATTGGTGTTGTTCGGTATCTCCGGTTTCAGTACAAATACGTTGGGAGCCACCTCGTTAAAGTCATCGTATTGGTAGACACCGTCGTACACATAGCCATACATTTCGGATAGCGGATGTCCTACCTTACAGATATACAAGTTTGGAATGTTTGGGTAGCGTATGCCTGCCACGCGGCTCAACTGACCGTCTGACAGGGCGGTAATCTTGTTTTTGTTGAAAGAGATGTTGAAACTGCCGGTCCACTTCAATCCTTTGTTGCGTCCCGGAAGAATGGTGGCATTGAGCGTGACTTCAAGCCCCCGGTTATTGATACTGCCGATGTTCTGCTGCACCTGAGTGAAACCGATGGAAACCGGTACATCTGCGTAGAGCAGCAAATCTTTTGTGTTTTTGTCATACACATCGACGGAACCGCTGATGCGATTGTTGAAAAGGCCAAAGTCGATGCCGACATTGGTTTGGTAAGTAGTTTCCCACTTCAAATCCCTATTGGACATCTGCATCAAATAGATGGCCGGTGTCATGGAATTGCCGAATGCGTAATTCTGGTTGCCGGCATAGAGCATGTGTGACGGATAATTGTTTCGGACATTGTTGTTGCCGGTTGCTCCCCATCCGGCTCTTAACTTCAAGTTGGAAAGCCAGATTCCGGCTTTTGCCATAAACGGCTCGTCGGAGATGCGCCATGCGAAAGAAGCGGAAGGGAAATAGCCCCATTTGTGTTTGATGAACTTGGAAGAACCGTCGGCACGCATGGTGGCGGTCAGCAGGTAGCGCGATTTCCAGTCGTAATTGAAGCGGGCGAAGAAAGAGAGCAGATTGTTCTTCACATTGTCCGCTCCTACCTTTTGCGCCGTGCCTGCATCTATGCCCCAAAAGCCGACTTTCTCCCATGGCACCATCACAGATTTGGCTCCCAGATTGGATATTTGCTGGCCGGATAAAGAAGCTCCTATCATACCGTTATAATAATGGGCGCTTACTTTCTTCTTATAGGTCAGTGTATATTCGTTCGCCCAACTGTTCCACTCCTTGTAGTTGAACGAGCCGTTGGTACGTGAAGAGGAGTAGGCGGGGTCGCCATAGTAGGTTTTCGAGTTGTAGAAGTCGCGGGTCCGGTCTTCTCTCCATGTATATGAGAATGTCATTTTGAAAAGCAAATCTTTCAGGATGGTGTAGTTTATGTATGAGTTGAAACTCAATTGGCGCTTTCGCAGTTTGACGAATGTGTTTTCAATGGTTTTGAGCGGGTTGTAGGGATAGCTGCCTCCGTTGTCGTCTATCACATCTTCCAAGTCGTCGGTCGATTTATATTTCACCGGTCGGTAGGCAAGTACCTGATAGAGGAAATATTGCGTGCTTTGTCCTCCGCCCTCGGAAGGAGCCGAACCGGTAGATATATTGTTGGAGAAATTGATATTGGCGCCGAACTTGGTCTTGTCGTTGATTTGCTGATCCAATGTCAGACGTGCCTTGACGCTTTCGTAGCTCGACTTGATGATGGTGCCCTGCTGATTGAAGTAGGAAATGCCGGCACTGTATTTGCTCTTTGCCGAACCTCCGGATAAGGCTATGTGGTGGCTTGTCATCGGTGCGTTCTGAAACACTTTGTCCTGCCAGTCGGTGGAGGCACGGTTGTCGTAGTCTTCGATTGTTTGATGGCGACCCAATGACTCGTCGTAGCAGAGATAGGTTTTCTTCATGTCGGCGTCGGACATAATCTCTCTCTGAAGCTCTACGAACTCCCTGCCTTGCAGCAGATTCAGGAACTTCGGACGGGTCTGGTAGGCGAAGTAGCCGTCGTAGGTGATGCGCGGCGCACTTTCCTGTCCTCGTTTGGTGGTGATGATGATAACGCCGTTAGCGCCACGTGCCCCATATATGGCGGTGGCGGAAGCATCTTTCAGAATGTCGATGGACTCGATGTCGTTGGGATTGATGGATGAAGCGTTGGCGTCTTCCGTCGCAAATCCGTCGATGACGTAAAGCGGATTGCCGTCGGCCACATCCGATATGGTGTTGCTTCCTCTGATGACGATGTTTGCCTGCTGTCCCGGCTGTCCGTCGCCCGATACGACCTGAACGCCTGCCACCCTTCCTCCCAATGCTTGGTCGAAAGAGAGCACGGAGGCTTTGTTCATCTCCTCCATGTCCACTTTCTCGACGGAGCCGGTGAGGTCGCTCTTCTTCACGGTGGCATAGCCGATGGCAACCACTTCGCCCAAGGCCACGGCATCTTCTTTCAGGACTATTTCGAGTGCGGTGTTGTTGTCCACGGTTACTTCTTGGGTGATGTAGCCGATGAACGAGACGAGCAATACCGTTGTCTTGTCTTTGACCGTAATGGAGAAATTGCCGTCCAGATCGGTTATCGTACCCGTGCCCTTTTCACCTTTAATGACCACGTTGGCTCCCGGTATGGGAATCTTCGTTTCGTCAACCACCACTCCCGTCACCTTTATTTGTGCAGATAGGCTCAATATCGAACATAAACACAGAAAGACAACTGCAACAGCCCGTCTTCTGTTCATAAATAGATTCTGCCGATTCATGATTCTTGTCGTTATGGATTCTTTTAATGGGTGTAAAATTAATGCTATTGGCAGAAGGTAAGTGTATCAAATAGTACAGATTATAAGTAATTTTGTTTCAAACGCCGATTACGGCCAATCAAAAGGGAGTGTTTCTTGATTGACCGGAGTCCGACAACAAGAGGAGAAGTTTGCGAGATGCCTTCCGAAAGTTGCTGACTCACGCATGAAAACATCTGCTTCTAATGGAAGTGTTCTCTTCCTGCTTTAACCTGAGTTCGGCATAAGAGGCAGGTCAATAGCCTCACTCGGCAGCTTGTATTTCAAAGCAAAACTTTATTGATTATCAGATGTTTACTTTCGACTTGTCAGACACTTGTGTCTTACGGCTAAAACACTTGTGTCTGACGCGTAAAACACTTGTGTCTGACGGCCAAAACACTTGTGTCTGTCAAGACAAAGGATTGCATCCGTCAAACAAGGGGAAAATCGGCCGGCGTAAAAGGGCGATTACAGAAACCATCAACGATGAAGCCAAGAACATTTGCCAAATGGAACATACACGACAAAGGTCATTTGCCGACTTCATTTTAAACTTAATAGGAGGACTTACAGCTTACGTTCTAATGCCATATCGAATCTAATGTTGCATCGAATTCAGGCTGCTTTGATAAGGACGGGACGGATTTTATTCGCCGGCGGAGGGGAGGTTGTATCTCCGGCGTTTCATGAATACATGCGGTGAAAAAAACAGACTGTTTCATGCCGATGGATAGAAACAGTCTGTTTTCCCTATTGTTTTATTTCATTTATCCTTACTTCTCGCATCCTTTGGTGCTGAACGCCACGAGCATCCACACCAGCTTTTCCTGTTCTTTCAGATAGCCGGTCATCAGGTCGGCCGTTACGTCATCGCCGGCTTCGCCTGCCAGTTCAATCAGTTTACGCTCTTCGCCAATCAGATAGCGGTAAGTCTCGAGGATATGGTCTACGGCCTCGCAACTGCAAGAGATGTCCGAAACTTCCTTTATCTTTGCCGTCTTCAGGTATTCGCTGAACTTGTTTTCGGGCGTACTTCCGAGCATCAGCAGGCGCTCGGCTATTTCGTCCACCTTCTCGGCCGTGTCGTCATACATCTCTTCGAATTTCTCGTGCAATACAAAGAAACCGTGTCCCTTGATGTTCCAGTGCATGCCGCGCAGATTGGTGTAGTGCACCTGAAAATCTGCCAATAACTGATTCAATGCCGATACCACACCGGCTACTTTCGTCTCATTCAAATGTAAGTAATCCAAAGTTTTCATAATTCGTTTATTTTAGAAATTGATACTATGTTTCGTTTGTTTTTTTGATGCAAAGATAAAGGCCGAACCGATACTTGTCAAACAGATAATTTCTATCTTTGCATAGACTGTTTCTATATAACACACAAAAAAGCCCTGTTCATCATGACTTTACAACAACTGGAATACATCCTTGCCGTCGACCGCTTCCGCCACTTTGCCAAAGCGGCCGAGCATTGCCGCGTCACTCAGCCCACGCTGAGCGCCATGATACAGAAACTGGAAGAAGAATTGGATACCAGAATCTTCGACCGTAGTCAGCAGCCCGTATGTCCTACTCCCGTGGGCATCCACATCATCCGGCAGGCGCAACATATCCTGACGCAGACGGGACGTATCAGGCATATCATAGAAGAAGAGAAACATTCCCTTACGGGCGTTTTCAAGTTGGGCATACTTCCCACCATTGCCCCTTACCTCTTGCCCCGGTTCTTTCCGCAACTGATGAAGAAACACCCCCAACTGGACATAAGGGTGGTAGAGATGCAAACAGACGTCCTCAAGAGGGCGTTGCAAACCGGAGAAATAGATGCGGGCATCGTTGCAAGTCTGGCAGGGATGGAAGAATTCGGGCAGACATCCCTGTTCTATGAAGAGTTCTTTGCATACGTCGCACGCGAAGAACCCTTGTTCGACCGCAAGATTGTTCGTACCTCCGACCTGACCGGCGAACAGCTCTGGCTCCTCGATGAGGGGCACTGCTTCCGCGACCAGCTGGTGCGCTTCTGCCAACTGAAAGCTGCCCGTGCCAGTCAGTTGACTTATCGCTTGGGCAGTATGGAGACTTTCATGCGCATGGTGGAGAACGGCAAGGGGGTGACCTTCATACCTGAGCTGTCGGTGCTGCAATTGAATGAAAGCCAAAAAGAACTGGTACGTCCTTTTGTCATCCCCTGTCCCACGCGGCAGATTGTGATGTTGACCGACCGGAACTTCATTCGACACACGTTGTTGGAAACGCTGGTGCGTGAGATACAGAGTTCCGTCCCTCCCCAAATGCTTGCTCTGAAGGCCACTCAGGTTGCTGTATAGATTTTGTCTATCGACCCATAAATTCTTTCAATCGGTTTTTTTGTTCTTCCGGCGGAAAATGCTATATTTTTGCAAACAGAAACAAAAAACGAGATTATAACATTTACTAAAACAAAAAAGAATTATGGAACCGATTATCAACTCTCAACTTCCTGAATTCAAGGTTCAGGCTTTCCAGAACGGAACTTTCAAAACAGTATCAAGCGAAGACGTAAAAGGCAAATGGGCCATTTTCTTCTTCTATCCGGCAGACTTTACCTTTGTGTGCCCCACCGAATTGGTAGACATCGCCGAGAAATACGAGCAATTCCGGGCAATGGGCGTGGAGGTGTACTCAGTGAGCACAGACTCGCACTTCGTACACAAAGCATGGCACGATGCTTCCGAAAGCATACGCAAAATCAAGTACCCGATGCTGGCAGACCCTACGGGCGTATTGAGCCGTGCATTCGGTGTGATGATTGAAGAAGACGGCATGGCCTATCGCGGCACGTTCCTCGTGAACCCCGAAGGCAAAATCAAGATTGCCGAAATACAAGACAACAGCATCGGACGTAATGCCGACGAGTTGTTGCGTAAGGTAGAAGCCGCGCAATTCGTTGCCACACACGACGGTGAAGTATGCCCTGCCAAGTGGAAGAAAGGAGGCGAAACGCTGAAACCCAGCATCGACCTTGTCGGTAAGATTTAAGCCGTAGATAAAGAATACCGTCGGCTTCATCGGGAAGAGCAGATGGAGGCTCGCCGATGAGGCCGACAACTCTTCTGTACGGCACGTTCCATCGCAAGACGGTACATGCGGTTTCTCCACTTCACTTAACAATTTCCCCCTCGTATAATTATGTTAGATACAACTATTTTAGAGCAAGTGCGGAGCGTATTCCGGCATTTGCAAGCCCGTTACGTCTTTCACGTCAGCCACTCGCCGAAGCACGAGAAGAGTCGGGAGCTAATCGACTTTCTGAATGATGTGGCCGGCTGTTCCGATAAACTTTCCTGCCGATTGACCGAGGTCGACAAGCCCGTGCTTGGGTTTTCTCTTATGAAAGAGGAAGCGGAAACGGGCATCAGGTTTCGCGGCATACCGGGCGGGCATGAATTCACCTCACTCCTGCTGGCTGTGCTGAATGCCGACGGGAAAGGCAAAAATCTGCCGGATGAGACCATCATCCGCCGCATCAAGGCCCTGAAAGGCCCCATCGGCCTGAAAACTTACGTGTCGCTGACGTGTACCAACTGTCCCGATGTGGTGCAGGCGCTCAACATCATTGCTTTGCTGAATCCGGATGTGACACACGAGATGGTGGACGGAGACGTTTATCAAGAGGAAGTGAAGGCATTGAAGATACAGGCCGTGCCATCGGTTTATGCCAATGGAAAGCCGTTGCACGTGGGACGCGGCTCGTTAGGCCAATTGTTGCAAAAGTTGGAAGAGGCCTTCGGAAGCCTGCCGCAAGCGGATGCAACCCCTGTCGAAAGGACATTCGATGTGCTCGTTCTCGGCGGAGGTCCTGCCGGGGCCTCGGCAGCCATCTATTCTGCCCGCAAGGGGCTGCGTGTGGCGGTCGTTGCCGGACGGATAGGCGGACAGGTGAAAGAGACCGTGGGCATCGAAAACCTGATTTCCGTGCCGCAAACCACGGGCGCGCAACTGGCCGATGCACTCAGGAATCACATCGGACACTATCCGATAGAACTGTTTGAAGACCGGCAGATAGAGAAGGCAGAGCTGCAAGGCAAGACGAAGCGCATCTCCGTGACGGGAGGCGAAACATTCATTGCTCCCGCAGTAATCATTGCCACGGGTGCCGGATGGCGCAAGCTGAATGTAGAGGGCGAGGCCGAATACATCGGTCGTGGCGTGGCTTTCTGTCCGCACTGCGACGGCCCGTTCTATCAGGGAAAGCACGTGGCCGTGATTGGCGGAGGCAACTCCGGCATAGAAGCCGCCATCGACTTGGCAGGTATCTGCCGGAAGGTTACCGTATTCGAGTTTGCCGATACGCTGAAGGCCGACCAAGTGCTTCAAACAAAAGCCCAAAGCCTGCCGAACGTGGAAATCTTCACCTCCTCGCAGACCACGAAAGTTGTGGGTAATGGCGAGAAGGTGACAGCCATCCGCGTTAAAGACCGCCTTACGGGCGAGGAACGTGACTTCCCTCTGGATGGCATCTTCGTGCAGATAGGCCTCTCGGCCAATAGCCTCCCCTTTCGTGATGCGTTGGAGACCACTCCCATCGGAGAAATCAAGATAGACGCCTTTTGCCGCACCTCGCTTCCGGGTGTTTATGCAGCCGGCGATGTGTCGAGTGTGCCCTACAAGCAAATTGTCATTGCCATGGGCGAAGGAGCCAAAGCGGCACTTTCGGCGTTCGACGACCGCATCCGGGGGCTCTGCTGACAAGAGATTATTCTTTATTTACCGTTACCCGCTGACAACGCTTCCGGCAGTCTCTGCTTGCGTCGTTCGCGGGTTTCGGCTTTTCGGGCAGTGTCAGGATGCCTTCTCCGCAGAGAGAGGAAATTCCCTGTTTTGACAGCTGCAATCCCTTGCCGTGACAGACACAAGTGTTTCAGCCGTCAGACACAAGTGTTTTGCACGTCAGACACAAGTGTTTTAGCCGTCAGACACAAGTGTCTGACAGAGCAGGGGTAAATGTCTGATAACCAATGCTTTTTCTTTAGGATACAAGCCGCCGGGAGAGGCTTTCTACCTGCTTCTTGTCCCGAACCCGGTAAGGAAATCGGGTATGCGCCAATCTGTGATAATGCTCTTTCAGCGAGTTATCTTCAACTCCTTAATCAGATGTTCTGCTTCGCCCAGCTTCTCTATCATGAACAGGATGTAGCGAACGTCCACGCCGATGGTGCGCTGCGTCTTCGGTTCGTAAAGGATGTCGCTGCTCATGGCTTCCCAGTTGCCGTCGAAGGCCAGTCCCAAGAGTTCGCCTTTGGCGTTGAACATGGCGCTGCCCGAATTGCCGCCCGTGATGTCGTTGTCGGAGATGAAGCATACTTTCATTTCGCCCTTCTCATCGGCATAACGGCCGAAATCGCCGGACGAGAGCAGGGCGAGGACTTCGGGCTGTACTGCGAAATCCACATCGCCGGCATGCGCCCTGACTTTCTCCTGAATGCCTCTCACGGTGGTATAGTAACCGTATTCCGCCCCGTCGAACGGAGCATAGCCACGGACAGTGCCGAAGCTGAGGCGCATGGTGGAGTTGGCATCGGGATAGAAGTTGCGCGAGGCGTACATCCGCCGCACGGCCGCATTGAACAAACGTTCGTTTCGCTCTATTTCACCGGAGGGTTGTTGCGTCTGCATGTTCATTTCGAAGGCTTTCGTGATTAAGTCGATGCTTAGGGTGATGGCGGGGTCTTCGAGTAGCTGGTAGGTGGTGTCTCGCTCCAGAAAGCGTTTCAGCCCGCGGGGAGTGGTCAGCTGCGAACGGGCATAAAGCGTATCGGTGTAGGCCTGTTCATTGCCTCCGTATTCGGTGGCAATGGTGCGGTAGACTTCGGGCAGATAAACGGAGTCCACCTTCGAGCGGTATTCTTTCAACAGGGCTGTGAACACTTCCTTGTCGATGTTCAAATCCATGCGGGCATACTTGTCGGCAATGGCTTTCATGTTTGCCGTTATGCTCTTTTCTTCCCCCCCGAAATCGAAATTGAGGATGGATAGGGCAAGTTGTATCAGTTCAGAGCCGTTCAGGAAGGATTCGGCAAAATAGGCCATGGCGCGAGTGGCTTCGCGGCGGGCCTTGTAGTTCAGTTCCAAGTCGGAGAAGAGGTGCAGCAGCTTCTCGCGTTCTGCGGGCGTCTGTTGTATCCAGTCGCGAAGCTCCTTTTCCAACATACGCTTCTTGTCCGGCACACGAAGCTGTTTGATGGCCCGGTTCACTCCGATGCTGTTTTTCCAGTAATTGGAACTCTCGTCGTACTTGGCGGCGTATTTAATGCGGATGGTGTCGCTACGCTCCATTTCGCGTTTCCAGATGGCTTGTTTGATGCCGCGCACGTCTATCTGTGCTTGGTTGGAGGTGTTCATCATCTCTTCAATGCCGAACGAGGAGAGGTATCGTTCGGTACTGCCCGGATAGCCCATCGTCATGCAGAAAGAGCCTTCGCGATAGCCGTCGAGGGAGATGGGCGCCACGTATGGGGGATGATAGGGTACGTTGTCGGGCGAATAGTCGGCGGGGCGGTTATCCTTGCCGGCATAGATGCGGAATACGCAGAAGTCGCCCGTGTGCCGGGGCCATACCCAGTTGTCGGTATCCCAGCCGAATTTGCCTACCGAGGAGGGCGGGGCAAACACCAGACGGACGTCGTTGTAGTCGCGATAGACGGAGAGCCAGAACTCGTTGCCGCCGTAATAGGCATCTACAATTCCCGTCAAGGTGGAATCTTTGCGCGACACTTCTTCGCCGATGGCCAGCCTGACGGAGTCTACCGCACTTGTGCGTTCGGCTTCGTCCATGCCCGGACTTACCACGGAAAGCACCCGTTTCGTCACGTCTTCCTGCCGCAGCAGAAAGCGCACATAGAGTTCGGGGTTGGGCAACTCTTCGCTGAGGCTGCGGGCCACAAAGCCGTTCTTCAGGTAATCGTGCTCCACGGACGAATGTTGCTGTATGCTGCTGAAGCCGCAATGGTGATTGGTGAATACCAACCCGTCGTCCGACACCACCACGCCCGAACAGAAGCCGCCGAAGCTTACCACCGCATCCTTCAAGGAAGGGCGTTTGGAGCTATATAGTTTGTCGGCGGACAGCTGCAAGCCGAGTTCCTTCATGGCTCGGCGGGTCTGCTTGTTCAGACTGCCCGGCATCCACATCCCTTCATCCGCTTGCACCGTCAGTCCGAACAGGCAGCAGGCAAGTATAATCACTGTTTTCAGTTTCATTCCGCTACGGTTTTAGTTTTATCAAAGAGAGTAAAAAGACGACGGCCATTCCATGCAAAACCTATTGGTGAAGAAAATGACGTTTGTAACGGTTTATATATACCTGAACAATTCTTCTTGTATCTTCTTGTTTTTGCAAGGGGTTAAGGCGAGGCAAGATTCGGTATTCGATTAAAGATACATCAGTCGTATACTTAAAGTGGTCTCAGTCTACGACTGATGTACCCTAAGTCTACGACCAAGATGAAACCCTCTTCTCTTTGTAATGATTCATTGTCATTCCGCAATCAGCCTTAACTGTTTGGCTTTGGTGCGTGCCTTGAGCCATTCGGCGATTTTCCCTTTTTCGCGTGTGTCCGGCTGTTTGCCGAATTTCAACACGGCCAGCGTCACGGTGTCTGCACGTGCCGAATCTACTGCCAATTCGATGGCATGGGAGATTGAAACGCTCTTCACTGTGGGATATAGCACTTTCAGTTCGGGCACAATCGTCCGCCCCAGCTCGTCGAACGCTTTATATTTTTCGAGACTTTGCTCCAGAGAGGCAATACGCTGTTTCTGCTGCACTAGACGCTCTTCGCTGTTCTTGTAGAAGTCTTCCATCACCATGGCGCGGATGGAGGAAATATCCACTGCCGCATTGTTCATTCCCTGAAGCACAATCAGCTTGGTATCGTCCAACTTATAGTCTTTCATTTTGTCGCGGGCAATGGCGATGGAGGCTTCGGGCACCTCCTGCCCTATCAGCACGACGCGTATCTCGCGCCCTTTACCGTCATGATGAATCTTTTTGTCCACCACTTGCGTGTTCTCAAAAGAGAGCTGCTCGTTGATGAAGCGGTTGGCCGCCCCTTCGAAGAATGTATCTTGAATGATGCCCACGGTGAGATAGGCGGCAGGGCACATGGTGAGTACGGCAATCAGGACGATGTACTTGCGCACTTTCTTCTCACGGTTCTTATCGACGAACTCCTTGCGTTGGAAGTGCATCACACGCACACCCAGAAAGGTGGCCAGGCTGATGAATACGGAGTTGATGAAGTAAAGGTAGAACGCTCCGAGGAAATAAATCAGGTTTCCCGTGGCCAGTCCGTAGCCTGCCGTACAGAGCGGCGGCATCAATGCCGTGGCGATGGCCACGCCGGGGATTACGTTTCCTTTCTCTTTGGTGGAGAGTGCCGTGACACCTGCCAAACCACCCATCAGGGCGATGAATACGTCGTAGATGGTGGGTGAGGTGCGTGCCAGCAGTTCCGACTGCCCTTCGGCCACCGGACTGATGAGGAAAAAGATAGTGGCGGTGGTCACGCTGAACAGGGTGGTTATAAGGAAACTTTTCAGCGAACGCTTCATCAGCTCGAAATCGTTCAGCCCTACGGAAAGCCCCACACCCATGATAGGGCCCATCAAGGGAGAGATAAGCATGGCACCGATAATCACGGCGGTTGAATTGACATTCAACCCTAAGGATGCCATGAAGATGGCGAATATCAGAATCCAGAGGTTGGCGCCTTTAAATTCCACTCCCTTTCGGATGGAGTCTACCGTTGCAAGTTCGTTGTCTTTGTCCTTACGCAAGTCAAGGTATTCCTTCAAGAACTTCTTGACGGCAAAGATGTTTCTGTTTTTTGGGGTCATGGTTTTATCTGTTTATGGTTTTACAATTTGCTGTTTACGGATGGTTTCTTTACGAAACGGTTTATCAAGGGTATTTGCCGGAGAGGCATGTCGCGCCTTACGGTGTAGGCTATAAAGACCAGCAGCAAGGCGGTGCGATAGGCCATGCGCAGGCAGATGTTCTCTATCGGGACGTACTCCGCCGCCGCATAAAGCGCTGCGGCAAGCAGCACGTAGCAGCCTATCGACTTCAAATCGTAGCGGATGGGATACTTCTTCTGCCCCACGAAATAGGACAGGAGCATGGCCGTGCCATAGCTGCAAAAGCCTGCCCAAGCGCAAGCCATGTAGCTGTATCGGGGTATCAGCAGCACGTTCATCGCCACCAGTATCACGCAGCCTATCAACGAGAAGTAAGCGCCCCAGCGCGTCTCGTCGATCAGCTTATACCAGAAGGAGAGGTTGAAGTAGATGCCCATGAAGATTTCTGCCGCCATGACGATGGGCACTACGCGAAGTCCCTCCCAATAGTCGCGTCCGATGATGAACTTCAGTATGTCCAGATAGAACATCACGGCAAGAAAGGCCAGCAGGGTGAAGATGATGAAGAACTTCATGGCGGCGGCATACATCTCTTTATTGTCTTTCTCGCGGCTCTTGCCGAAGACAAACGGCTCGTAGGCGAAGCGGAAGGCTTGGGTGAACATGGCCATCACCATTGCTATTTTGCCGGCAGCCCCATAGATGCCGAGTTGCACAACGGCTTCCGCCTTGTCGGGATAGATGAAAGGAAAGATGATTTTATCCGCCACTTGGTTCAGGATGCCCGCAATGCCCAGCACCAGCAAGGGGAGGCTATAATCCAGCATCCGCCGGAGCAACTGCTTGTCGATGACGTAGGCAAATCCTCGCAGTTCGGGTATCAGGCAGAGCATCACCACCGAGGTGCATATCAGGTTGAAGAGGAAGGCATAGCCCACGTCGGTGCCTTCCATCCACACATAGTAGGTGAGGTTCAGCGCTATGTTCAGGAAGATGAACAGGAGTTTGAGCGAAGCAAACTTTATCGGCCGTTTCTTGTAGCGCAGATAGGCGAAGGGGATGCTTTGGATGGCGTCCATAGCCACCACAATCATCATCATGCCCACGTACCACGGATGTTCCCCGTAGTCGAGCAGACCGGCAATAGGGTTGAGAAACAGCAAGCCCGACGCAAGGAACGTAAGCGAGCCGATGCTCACGCTCAGCAAGGTGGTGGAGTAGACGCGCATGGGGTTGTCCTCTCCTTTGTTGGCGAAGCGGAAGAAGCCCGTCTCCATGCCGCACGTCAGGAGCACCAGCAGCAGTGCCACCCAAGCATAAATGTTTGTCACCACGCCATACCCTCCCGACTGCGCCGACAGGGCTGTGGTATATACGGGCACCAGCAGGTAGTTCAGAAATCGGCCTACAATGCTGCTTGCCCCATAAATGGCAGTTTCCTTTGCCAATGATTTCAATCCGTTCACGTCAGTTAGTGTTTTGCGATGAGCGGTTAGCGGTCAGCAGTGGGACTTGGCGGTCTTGATGCCGGCCGTTAACAATTTCATCCGTTCTTCTGCATCCGAATAGATGCTTTTATTTTCTTTTTCTGTCGAGATATACCGATGGGGCTTTATTATCCTTATTGCAAACTCCTTCCTCTTCTTCCTTAAAATCCCATTCTTCTCCATGACATTATACAACCGTTGTCTCCCCCTAATCGCTAAACAACATCGTCTGGCTGTTGTAGAGGCTGCGCCCCAAGTGCTTGTAGGCAAGTTCGGTGACTTCGCGTCCGCGCGGGGTGCGTTTCAGGAATCCTTCTTTTATCAAGAAGGGTTCGTACACCTCTTCGATGGTTCCCGCATCTTCGCCCAAGGCGGTGGCAATGGTGGTAAGGCCTACCGGCCCGCCTTTGAATTTGTCGATAATGGTGCAGAGTATCTTGTTGTCAATCTCATCCAGGCCATACTTGTCGATGTTCAGCGCTTCCAGCGAGAATTGTGCGATTTCCGTGTCGATGCTGCCCGAACCTTTCACCTGTGCAAAGTCGCGCACGCGGCGCAGCAGTGCATTGGCTATACGCGGCGTGCCCCGGCTGCGCGAAGCTATCTCGGCCGCAGCCCTTGCCGAGCAGGGCACATCGAGGATGCTTGCCGAACGGCGGATGATGCCGCTCAGCACATCGTCGTCGTAATACTCCAAATGCAGGTTGATGCCGAAACGGGCGCGCAGGGGAGCCGTCAACAATCCGCTTCGGGTGGTGGCGCCTACCAGCGTAAAGGGGCTCAGGTCTATCTGTATGCTTCGTGCCGACGGGCCTTTGTCTATCATGATGTCGATGCGGTAATCCTCCATGGCAGAGTAAAGATACTCCTCCACCAGCGGAGAGAGGCGGTGAATCTCGTCGATGAACAAGACATCGTTCGGCTCCAAGCTGGTCAGTATGCCGGCAAGGTCGCCCGGCTTGTCGAGCACCGGGCCGGAAGTTATCTTGAAGCCCACGCCCAATTCATTGGCAATGATGTTGCTCAGCGTGGTCTTTCCCAGTCCCGGAGGGCCGTGCAGCAGCACGTGGTCCAGTGCTTCGCCTCTCAGTCGGGCTGCCTTTACAAAAATGCGCAGGTTGTCCACCACCTTGTCCTGCCCGCTGAAGTCCTCGAAGTTCAGGGGGCGCAGGGCGTTCTCGAAGTCACGCTCCTTTCCGGTCGGTTGCTGGTTGCGTATATCAAAATCTTCTTGTTCCATGCTATGCTTTTGTTCCTTTTGCCGCCTTGCCCGAAGGCTTTTTCGCTTTCCGGCGCACAGGCATTCGGCTCCGTGCGAGCAAAGATAACCAAAACCGACGAACCTTGCTGTTTTTTATATTGAAAAAAAGAGATGACCGCCCCAAGTGCCGCAAGCGAAGATGTCGGCCGATGATTTTATCACCCTTTTCGATCGTGTTGTAATATATTGTTTGTCAAGTGATTATGATTCATTTCTCAGACACTTGTGTCTTACGGCTAAAACACTTGTGTCTTGCGTCTAAAACACAAGTGTCTGACACGACAGACACAAGTGTCTGAGAAGACAGACACAATTGTTTGTCGGAAAGCCTTCAAAAGACGGGAAAAGCCCTTGCTTCCTTTCGGGCGTTACGGGCGAATGAACCATCCTGCGGCAAGGCGTTTACGCCTTTTTCAGGTACTCGTAGCCGAACCTGCACCGCAAGCACTCTTTCCTGTCGCAATACTCTTTCCGAAGCTGGAGCAAGGCCTGCGAATCGGCTGCGGTGGAAACAGGCAATCCCGCCTCTGCCCACAACCGGAGGATGCGGTTATCCTCGGCCGTCAGCGATTCGAGAAAACGGGTGGCACGGTCGCACAGCGAATCGTCGGCCTTGTGCAGCCCGTAGGCATAAAGAAAGGGGACGACGGTGTTTATCAGAATCAGCTTCAGGGCGTTCGCCCCCACGGATTTCGTGCGGCGGGGCGACGGCTTGCCGAAGACGAAATGCTCCTCCCAATAAGCCGATGTGGGGGAGGTGAAAAGCCTCTTCACCTCATCCGCGCTGTCCGCCTCCATGACACGGGAAAAAAGTCCCTGTTCGCGGTGATACAAACCGGCCAACTGCGCCAGCCTGACGTGGGGGAAGTTGCCGGGACGCAGGCGCAGGAAACGCCATCGGTGGGCATCCATCGGCGCAGGCAGTCCGAACTTGTGTTGCAGATAACGGAACTCATCCCGGAGTTTCAGGTAATACTCGTCCGCTTCGGGAGGCACTTCCTCTAACAGGCCGGCCTGCCCGAAGAAAAAAGCCTCTACTTGGAAAAGATTGTCGCGATGCTTGTCCACGGCACGAAACGGAAGGTTGCCTGCCCAGCACTCGAAAGCGTCGCCGTTCAGCCCGAAGCCGAAGTTGCGGGCAAGGGTGATGAAAAAGGCGTCTTCCCAATGGCCGGTGTTACGCTCCAACCTTTGGCGGATGGCGCGTGCCTTCTGTTCAAGACGCTCCACTTGCAGGGCCGACAGCCAAGCGTGAACGGTGAGTTTGGGGAGGGCGGGCAGTATGGAATGGCAGGGAGGAAAATGCTCGGTGCGGCGCAGCTCCTCGTAGCGCTGCCTGACGGTGTCGGGACAAGGAAGCACAAGCTGCTGAACCGGCTCGCCGTTTGCCCTGCATACCTCGCAGTCGCACTCGCCCACCACGTGCAGTATGACGGTGTCGTAAGCCTTGTCGTGCTGGTGTCCGTGGCGCAGCCAGTCCGAAGCCTGTGTATGCACCTCTACGTTGCCCACCCAAAGCGTACCGTCTATTTTCAGTTTGGCATTGAAGAAGTCGGGGCCTGCATTCGTGTTCGGCAAACCGGCATCTATCACTTCCACCGGCAGCCCGGAGGTGGTCCGAAGCGAAGACAAAGGAAAGATTTTATGCTTCCAGACGTAGTGCAGTAATTGTTCCATTGTTAACAAGACGTTAATGTTGGGCGCAAATGTAAGAAAAAGATTATCTTTGCGACCTATACTTCGCTGATAAACTGAATGAATAATAAAATAAGAAGAATGAAAATCGCACTGATCGGTTACGGAAAAATGGGTAGGGAGATTGAGCGGATTGCCCTCGACCGTGGACACGAAATCGTCTGCATCATCGATGTGGACAATCAGGAAGACTTCGATTCGGCTGCTTTCAAGAGCGCCGATGTCGCCATAGAATTCACCAACCCCATGGTGGCATACACCAACTACATGAAGACCTTCAAAGCGGGCGTAAAGCTCGTTTCGGGCAGCACGGGCTGGATGGCCGAACATGGCGAAGAGGTGAAACGCCTCTGCACCGAGAGCGGCAAAACACTGTTCTGGTCGTCCAACTTTAGCTTGGGGGTGGCCGTCTTCTCGGCCGTGAACAAGTATCTGGCAAAGATCATGAACCGCTTCCCCGCCTACGACGTGACCATGAGCGAGACGCACCACATCCATAAACTGGACGCCCCCAGCGGCACGGCCATCACCCTTGCCGAGGGCATCATCGAGAACCTCGACCGCAAGGACAAATGGGTGAAAGGAACTTTCCGTACTCCGGACGGAACCGTTTCGGGCACCGGCCGATGTGACGCCCGCGAGCTGCCCGTCAGCTCCATCCGCGAGGGCGAAGTGCCGGGCATACACACCATCCGCTACGACTCCGAGGCCGACAGCATCACCATCACCCACGATGCCAAAAACCGCAAAGGCTTTGCGCTGGGCGCCGTACTTGCCGCCGAGTACACGGCGGAACACCATGGCTATCTCGGGATGAGCGACTTGTTCCCTTTCCTGAAAAATCAATAGAATCATCGGACATCATCAATCAAACAACCATATACAATGAGAAAAGCAACACGTGCCCAATGGATTAAATTCGCTATCGCAGCCCTGCTCTATCTACTCTTCCTCGTCTGGGTAAGAAGCTGGTGGGGACTGATTGTACTGCCTTTCATTTTCGACGTCTATATCAGCAAGAAGATATCGTGGGGATGGTGGAAGAAGGTCAGGAACCCGGCTGTGCGCAGCGTGATGAGTTGGGTAGATGCCATCGTATTTGCCTTGGTGGCCGTCTACTTCGTAAATATTTATGTGTTTCAAAACTACCAGATACCTTCTTCTTCGTTAGAGAAGTCGCTGTTAGTGGGCGATTTCCTCTACGTCAGCAAGATGAGCTATGGGCCGCGCGTGCCCAACACACCGCTCTCCATGCCGTTGGCGCAGCATACGCTGCCCATACTGAACTGCAAGTCGTACATCGAATGGCCGCAATGGAAGTACAAACGCGTGCCGGGATTCGGCCGGGTGCAGCGCAACGACATCGTGGTGTTCAACTTCCCCGCCGGCGACACCGTGGCAACCAACTTCCAGCAGACCGACTTTTACAGCCTTGCCTATGAGGAGGGCAAGCGCGTCTATCCCAACAAAGTAAATATGGACAGCCTGACGCAAGACCGCCAACGCACCGTTTACGAGTTGTACTACAATGCCGGACGCAACCTCATCCGTTCCAATCCGCAGATGTACGGCGACATCGTGGTACGTCCCGTAGACCGCCGCGAGAACTACGTGAAACGTTGCATCGGCTTGCCGGGCGATACGCTGCAAATCAAAGGCGGACAAGTGTATATCAACGGGACGCCCGCCGTGAATCCGCAGGAGATACAGTTCAACTACTTTGTGCAGACCACCGGCCCTTACATTCCGGAAGAGATGTTCATCGAACTGGGCATCAGCAAGGACGACCGGATGCTGATGAGCAGCGACCTCAATTGGGAGGAAGGATTGCTCGATATGGGGCTTGACCGCCGCGACGCGCAAGGCCGACTGACGCCGGTCTATCACCTGCCGCTCACCCGGAAGATGTATGACACGCTGTCGGGGAACAAGAAACTGGTCAGCCGCATCGTAAAAGAGCCCGATTTATATTCCGGACAGATGTATCCGTTGAACCTCCACACCGGCTGGACACGCGATGACTACGGTCCGGTATGGATTCCCGCCAATGGCGCCACCGTCCGTCTCACCGCCGACAACCTGCCCCTCTACGAGCGCTGCATCACCGCCTACGAAGGCAATCGGCTGGAACTGAAGTCTGACGGTATCTACATCAACGGCCGGAAGACAGACACCTATACCTTTAAGATGGATTACTACTGGATGATGGGCGACAACCGCCACAACTCCGCCGACTCGCGCTACTGGGGCTTCGTGCCCGAAGACCACGTGGTGGGCAAGCCTATCGTGGTTTGGCTCTCGCTTGATAAAGACCGTGGTTGGCTCGACGGCAAGATTCGCTGGAACCGCATATTCAAGTGGGTAGACAACATCAAATAACCGTATCCGAAGTAAGGCCATGAAGAAAGCAGGAAGGGCAGCCTTGACAATCGTCGGAGTGATACTCGCCGTAGTGTTGCTCCGGGGTTGTGTTGCCACGTCCTGCCTCATCCCCTCTTCGGGCATGGAGAACTCGCTCTATCGCGGCGAACGCATCCTCGTGAACAAATGGAGCTACGGTCTGCGTCTGCCTTTCATGGGCTTGTGGGGCTATCATCGTTGGGCCGACAGCCCCGTGCAGAAAGAGGATATCGTGGTGTTCAATAATCCGGCCGGCGCTTCCACAATGTCCATAGAGCGGCGGCAGGTGTTCATCAGCCGTTGCATCGGTATGCCGGGCGACACCTTGCTGATAGATTCGCTCTTCTCCGTGGTTCCTTCTGAGAAGAATGCCCCTGATCAGAAATTCCTTTATTCCTATCCCAAAGAAAAAGAATATCAGTTAGATTCGCTGCTCCGGTTGCTTTCCATCGCCTCCGACAAACTGATGGGGCAAGATTCGGTGAAAAGCATACGTAGCTTCAGCCGCTACGAATACTACCTGCTGGAGCAGGCCATGAACGGAAAGTGCTGGATAGAGCCTATGCTCAGGGAAGATTCCATCGAGGCATTGAAGCCCTTGATTGTCCCCCGCAAGGGGCAGGCCGTGCGTGTCTATCCGTGGAACATGACTTTGCTCTGCAACACCTTGCTCCTGCACGAGAAGAAGCATGCCCGGATAAAGAACGATACCCTCTACGTGGATGGCAAGCCCGCGCTGCACTGTTACTTTACCAAAGATTACTACTGGATGAGTGCCAACAACTCCATCAACCTTTCAGATTCCCGACTTTTCGGCTTTGTTCCCAAAGACCACATCATCGGTAAGGCCGCCTTCGTCTGGTTCTCCAAAGAAGAGGGGACGGGACTTTTCCGCGGATACCGGTGGGAGAGGATGTGGAAGAGGGTGAGATGAGCGGTTAGCGGTTGGCGTTGAGTGGGTTCTATGGGGTTGTGCCGGGGGCAAAAACAAGCGGGCATGTTTTGTTGTGATTGCTGTTTGCGCTATCTTTGTGCCCTCAAACAGTTTTGAAACGTCGGAATGAAGAGAATAGCAAAGAGGGAGAAGCGGGTTTTCAACGATTTTACCTTGCCCAACGGACTGCGCATCATCCATGAGCGCACAGCCTCTCAGGTGGCCTACTGCGGGTTTGCCGTAGATGCCGGCACGCGCGACGAGCTTGAACACGAGCAAGGCATGGCGCATTTTGTGGAGCATCTCATCTTTAAGGGTACGCGCAAACGCAAAGCGTGGCACATCCTGAACCGCATGGAGAACGTGGGCGGCGACCTCAACGCTTATACCAACAAGGAGGAGACGGTGATTTATTCCGCTTTCCTCACCGAGCACTTCAACCGTGCCACCGAACTACTGGCAGATATCGTGTTTCATTCCACCTTTCCGCAGCGCGAAATAGAGAAGGAGACCGAGGTCATCATCGACGAGATAGAGTCTTACAAGGACAATCCTTCCGAACTTATCTTCGACGATTTCGAGGATATGATATTCCGCGGGCATCCGTTGGGGCGGAATATTCTGGGAACTCCCGAAAGCCTGAAGCAGTTTCGCAGTGAAGATGCCGTCGCATTCGTTTCGCGTCTTTACTGCCCTGCCAATATGGTTTTCTTTGTGTTGGCCGATGTGGACTTCAAGAAAGTGCTGAGCCGCATGCAATTCCTGACGCAGGATATTCCCGCTTTCAAGTCCGAACACCTCCGCACCCCGCCGCCTCTCTACGTACCCGAACGGCTTGTGCTCCGTAAAGACACCCATCAGGCACACGTCATGATTGGCGCACGCGGCTATGATGCTTATGACGACAAGCGCACGGCGCTCTATCTGCTCAACAATATGCTGGGCGGCCCCGGCATGAACAGCCGGCTGAACGTCTCCCTGCGCGAGCGTAGCGGACTGGTCTATAACGTCGAGTCGAACCTGACTTCGTACACCGATACGGGTGTTTTCTGCATCTACTTCGGGTGCGACCCCCAAGACCTGAACCGTTGCATCCGGCTGGTTCATAAGGAGCTGAAGCGCATGCGCGACAACAAGCTTACATCTTCTCAGCTTGCCGCCGCCCGCAAACAACTGATGGGGCAAATCGGCGTAGCCTCGGACAACAACGAGAACAATGCGCTGGGCATGGGAAAAACTTTTCTGCACTACAACAAGTACGAAACGCCCGAAGAGGTGTTCGACCGCATCGAACGGCTCACACCGGAAATCCTGCTCGAAGTGGCCAACGAAATGTTTGCCGAGGAGTATCTCTCCATGCTTGTCTATCGCTGAGGCTTTTGGTCTTGGTTTTGCTCCGCTTATTCTTTTGTATCCCGAAGCTGTATCCGCCTGTTACCTGCTCCGTACTTTCTCCGTATCCATATATAACCTGAATCGGGATAAGAAGCGGGTCGATAACCTCATCCGAAGGATTGTATTTCAGAATCTAAATTCCATTGATTATCAGGTGTTTATTCCTGTCTTGTCAGACACTTGTGTTTTACGGCTAAAACACTTGTGTCTTACGTGCAAAACACTTGTGTCTGACGGCTGAAACACTTGTGTCTGTCACGGCAAAGGATTGAAGTTGTCAAAACAGGGTGAGGACAGCCGGCCCGAAAGGCTCTTTTCTCTTCCGTCCGTCCGCCGTAAAACGGTGCATTCAGGAGATGTCCGCCTGACAAGATGCAGCTCTCATATTCGGTAAAGGCGACCGCCTGTACCGAACTCGGGTCGTTGCATCGTACTTGCTACGGGGCAGGCACGAAGCAGACACGCCCTCGCTCTTCAGCAGGCATGTACTTCTTATTCCGTCTTTGTTTCCGCAGGGCGTATGCTGAATTCGCATCCGCAATACAGCTGGTTGTAGAAGCCGTGTTCTTTCAGCAGTTGGTTTCGTCGGTCTTGCAATCCGCCTTTCCGCCAATTCTGTTCCCAGAATACGGTGCCGGGATAGCAGTCGGCGGCCCGGCGTCCCGCCTCGAAGATTTGCTCCAGACTTTTCCACCGCGAGGAGGCGAGGGTGGTGGTAAACACGGAAAAGCCATGTTCCGAAGCATGGCGGGCCGTCTCCCTCAGCCGCAGGTTGAAGCACTTCAGGCAACGCCCGCCGCGTTCCGGCTCATTCTCCAGCCCTTGCATGGTGCGCAGCCAGTGCGCATGGTCATAATCGGCATCGACGAAGTCGAGGCTCAGAGACGTTACGAAGCGTATCGCCTCGTTTTTCCTTATCTCATACTCCTCCTGCGGATAGATATTGGGGTTGCAATAGAACACGGTGGGGCGGATGCCGTTCTCCAGCATGCACTCGATGATGGCCGACGAGCAAGGTGCGCAGCACGAGTGCAGCAGCACCCGGTTGTCTCCGTTGGGCGTTTGAATTTTCAGCATTACACTTTCGGTTTTATTTTTCCTTTTACCGGCAGGCCGTCCGGCCATGCGGTGATGAACGGGAAGAGCGGCGATTTGAGCAATCCCGGCACACCGCTTTCCGATATATCCGATAGTGCGGATGCGGCAATTGCCGGACGGCATACCGGATATTCATTTAACGAAAGTAACAAAAAGAGACTGTAACTCCAAAAACACGACGGCAAAAACATGGCAAGAGTGTTAATACGGGTTAAAGCCTGTGTCGTTTTTTTCTCAGTTCTTTTTCTCTTTATAGGCGTAAAAAAAGAAAAAAAGATGGATTTGTCATATTTTTGTTTACTTTTGTGGAAATTTATGTTTAAAAACAACGATTATGAAAAAGTATTTAGCAGAAATGGTCGGGACAATGGTTCTCGTCCTGATGGGATGTGGTAGTGCTGTTTTTGCCGGAAGTGCGGCAGGGGCGGTTAGTACGGGTGTCGGAACGCTGGGCGTGGCTCTTGCTTTCGGTTTGGCGGTGGTGGCTATGGCTTACGCTATCGGAGGAATCTCCGGATGTCATATTAATCCGGCCATTACGCTGGGCGTCTTCTTGTCCGGCAGAATGAACGGAAAAGAAGCCGGCATGTATATGGTATTTCAGGTTATCGGAGCCATCATCGGTTCGGCCGTTCTCTACGCATTGGTCTCTACCGGCGCTCACGGAGGGCCTACGGCTACAGGTTCCAACGGGTTTGCCGATGGAATGATGTTGCAGGCTTTCATTGCCGAGGCAGTGTTCACGTTTATTTTCGTACTGGTTGTTTTAGGGTCTACCGACTCTGAAAAAGGTGCGGGCAATCTGGCCGGTCTGGCCATCGGCCTCACGCTGGTATTGGTGCACATCGTCTGCATCCCCATCACAGGAACTTCCGTCAATCCGGCCCGCAGCGTCGGCCCGGCACTGTTCGAGGGCGGTGCGGCGCTTTCCCAGTTGTGGCTGTTCATCGTGGCTCCGTTTGTGGGTGCCGCATTGAGTGCTTTGGTGTGGAAGGTGCTTTCTGCAAAAGAAGGAAAATAAACGGATGAAGCGGCAGTGCTTTGAACAGGAGCACTGAAACGGAATAAAGAAGAAAACGGGTATCTTGACGGTACCCGTTTTCTTTATTTCTCGGGCGCGGATGTCGCGGGATTCACGGTTTTGCAGAACCGTGTCCATTCACGAAATCCGCGCTTTTTCATTGCAGGCAATCACATGGAAAAAGCATTGATGCCCAAAGCCTTTCCGGCACTGATAGCCTTCCTTTATTTGCTGGACAACCGGATTATGTGCCCTTGCTTGGCATATTTGAAGTGGTTGGTGTGCAGCAATACGTTCAGTATTTCTTCCGGTGTGCTGTCGGTGGAGAATTTGCCGGTGAAGCGTTTTTCTTTCAGGCCGCTGTCTTCGTAGACGAACTTCACGTCGTACATTTTCTCCAAGATACCGGTAATCTGCTGCAACGTGTGTTGCTTGAAGGTAAGTACGCCGTCAATCCATAGCAGTACGTCCGAGGGCCGGCCGTATTCTACGAGTTGTGCCCGATAGTTCTGTGTGTCGATGTCCAGCGTTTGCCCCGGTTTCAGTATATAGCCGTTTTGTTCTTTGTGACAAGGAAGGTCTACACGCACCGCACCTTCCAGCAGGGTGGTTACCACGCGAGATTCGCCTTCCCGTGCACGGATATTGAAATGCGTGCCCAGCACACAGGTTTTGATGTTCTTGCTGTTCACCACAAAAGGCGCCTTCCTGTCCGGTTTTACTTCGAAATAAGCCTCGCCCGTAAGGTCTACCTGCCGCGAAGAATTTCCGAAAGAACGATGATAGACAAGGCGGGTGGTTCCGTTCAGCCACACTTTGCTCCCGTCGGGCAAAATGGTTTGGGCACGCTGTCCGGCAGCAGTCAGTACCGTGTAATCGGCCGTTTGTCCGGAGAGCCACAGCCATCCTGCCCCTCCGGAGAAGATGAGGCCGGCAAGGAAAGCGGCTACCCACGTCCAATGGCGGCGCAACCGCAGCGAAAGCGTTTCCGCTTTCTTCCCGCTCTCTTTCCCGGCTATTCTTTGTTTCAGTTGCCGCAGGGCTTTTTCGGTATCCGCACGTTTCATAGCCTCCATCCGGTTGCCTACAAACAGCGTATAGTAGTATTGTTCCAGCAGTTGCCTGTTTTCGGCCGACCGGCTGTACCATTGTTCCACTTGTTCGTCTTCTTCCGGGCTGCTCTCCCGGCGCAGGTAGTTTATCAAGATGACTTCATCCATGTTTTCTCGTTTTATAGTAATACAATTAAGAAGCTAAGAATACTAAATCCATCAAGTTTTAAATAATGTGATACCGGCAAAATGATTAAGAGGGCAAGGATATGAACAGTGTTATTTCGCTTTGCAGCTTTGCCATAGCACGGGCAGGCTTTCGGGTCCCATGTTGAAGAGCAGGTCGATGATGCTGAGGTTGGGCAGGAATCCGAGCCGTTCCTGAAAGACCTGATAGTATGGTTGTGGCAGAAATTCCGTGTCTTCCTGTCTGAAGCTCTTTTTCGGATGGATGCGTTCGCGGAAGTCTTCCTCGTGGGGGGCAAGTGCTGTCCGGTATTCGGCAGTGCGCTGCATGTCGGGCTGTATGTCTATCAGCGAACAGACAAGGCGGCAAAGTTCTTCGTTGAAATCGGCAAGGAATTCGTACTTCTTTTCGTAGAAAGGGCGGAAGTCGTCTTTGTAGTATTCGAAAAAGGGAGTGTGGTTGTAGGCCGAGGATAGGGCGTTCCAGTGCAGATGCCTCCAGTTGCCGTGGTCGGAGATGCGTATGTCGCGCGTGAGGCATTTCGGACTGTCCGGCTTCACGATGGGGACGGAGAGCGCCAGTTCGCCATCCGGTGCGGCAATGGTGCAACGGTTGCGATAGGTTTGCTTCATGTAGTGGTCGTGTTGTTCGATGAACACCTTGTCGTATGCCAGCAGTTTGGTGTAATACTCCACGGGCGCCAGATAGGCTGAAGAAAGAAATACCGTTCGCATCTGTTTCTTTTACTGATTTACGGCCTGTTCGGATTTTCCGCAAGAAGAGGACACCCCGATAATACGGAGCGAAATCCGGACAGGCTTTTATTGTTTATTCTGTATGATACTCTCAGGTTGCCTGGAACCGGGACGGCGAAGTCCCCCAAGAAGACACCTTTTGGTTGCGGGCTGCGCACAGACAGGCGACGCAGGTTCTTTTATCCGGCAAGGTCGGTCGCCAAACCTGTAAGGCAGATGCAAAGTTATGAAAAAGGTGTGTCATATCAGTGCCGGTTTCAGTAAAAAAAACATCCAATTTTCTCGTTTATGCCTTTTGGGGAAACATTCTGCCTTTGTCGGGAATCGGGGCATGGAGCTTTCGGGCGCTTTTCGCGGGCAATAAAAATAAAACAAAACGTATTGCCGTTTATGGAAAATTGCGGATATTTGCAGACCATAACCTAATTACTAACCAAATTCAGGTATAATGATCGAATCCATCCAAGAGCTTTTGCGGAAAGAAGCGCAAGCCGTGTTGAACATTCCCGTGACGGACGCATACGAACGAGCCGTGGAGTTAATCGTTGAACAAGTGCACCGCAAAAAAGGGAAACTGGTGACTTCGGGTATGGGCAAGGCGGGACAGATAGCCATGAACATAGCCACCACTTTCTGCTCCACCGGCATCCCCTCCGTGTTTCTGCACCCCAGCGAGGCGCAGCACGGCGACCTCGGCATCCTGCAAGAAAACGATCTGTTGTTGCTCATATCCAATTCGGGCAAGACGCGTGAGATTGTGGAGCTGACACAATTGGCGCATAGTCTGAACCCGGCATTGAAGTTCATTGTAATCACGGGCAACCCCGACAGTCCGCTGGCAGACGAATCGGACGTATGCCTCAGCACGGGAAGCCCCAAAGAGGTCTGCACCTTGGGCATGACCCCCACCACTTCGACCACCGCAATGACCGTCATTGGCGACATTCTGGTGGTGCAGACCATGAAAAAGACGGGATTTACCATCGAAGATTACTCCAAACGCCATCACGGCGGCTATCTCGGAGAAAAATCAAGATCGCTATGCGTAAAGTAATAGGTATCGGAGAGACCATTCTAGACATCATCTTCCGTGACGGACAGCCTACTGCGGCCGTGCCCGGCGGCTCGGTGTTCAACGGCATCGTCTCGCTGGGACGTGTGGGAGTGCCCGTCTGTTTTATCAGCGAGACAGGAAACGACCGCGTAGGCAACATCATTCTCGACTTCATGCGCGAGAACAATATCTCCACAGAGCATGTCAACGTGTTTCCCGACGGGAAATCGCCCGTTTCGCTGGCTTTTCTGAACGACCGGAGCGACGCGGAATACATCTTCTACAAGGACTATCCCAAGCAACGTCTGGATATCGTATATCCCGAGATTGAGGAGGACGACATTGTCATCATCGGCTCATACTACGCCCTGAACCCGGTGTTGCGTGACAAAGTGACCGAACTGCTCGAGAGGGCGCGCGCGAAGAAAGCGATTGTGTATTACGACCCCAATTTCCGTTCCTCGCACAAGGAAGAGGCCATCAGACTGGCGCCTACCATCATCGAGAATCTGGAATATGCCGACATCGTGCGTGGCTCGCAAGAGGATTTCTTCTATATGTACAATTTGCGTGAGGCCGACAAGATATATAAGGACAAAATCAAGTTCTATTGTTCCAACTTCCTTTATACGGCAGGAGCGGGGCAGGTTGCATTGCGCACCGGCGGCATCTCCAAGGAATACGCCGTTTCTCCTCTGGAAGCCGTCAGCACCATCGGTGCGGGAGACAATTTCAATGCCGGCATCATCTACGGGTTGCTGAAGTGCAACGTGCGCCACGAAGACCTGAACGCCATGAGCGAAGCCGCTTGGGACAAAATCATCGGCTACGGCATAGAGTTTGCCTCGGAGGTTTGCAAGAGTTTCTGCAACTCCGTGTCAAAAGAGTTTGCGGAGGCGCATAAGTATTGAGGCGACAGGCATGCCGCCAAGCCTGTGCCGATAGATACTGTTGCGGAAGTGCCGGCAGAGAAAAAAGGCGTTGATTCCCAATGACATACAGATGGCTTGTCAGACACTTGTGTTCAACGCGTCAGACACAAGTGTTTTAGCCGACAGACACAAGTGTCTGACGCGTTGAACACAAGTGTCTGACAAACGGTATGAATCTCTCTTTCCGAAGACGCATTTCTGTTGCCCCTCATCCGGGGTTGTGGGCTTGTCTCAAAAAAAATAAGGGCATGTGAACATGCCCTTATCTCCAATCTTATACCAGTTTTTGCTGAAACTTCTTATTTCTCGATTCCCAGCAGTTCCACTTCGAATATCAGGGTAGAGAACGGCTTGATCTGACCGCCCGTTTCTCTCGAGCCGTATGCCAGTTCGGAGGGGATGTAAAGCTCCCACTTCGAGCCTACGGGCATCATAGTGAGGGCTTCGGTCCATCCTTTGATGACTTGGTCGGCGCGGAAAGTGGCAGGCTCGTTGCGCTTGTAGGAGCTGTCGAACTCTGTCCCGTCAATCAGCGTGCCTTTGTAGTTCACTTTCACCCTGCTGGTATCAGCAGGGATGACGCCGTTGCCTTTGGTGATGACTTTGTATTGCAGTCCGCTCGGAGTGGTCACCACGCCTTCCTTGTCCTTGTTTTCTGCAAGGAACTTCTCACCGGCGGCTTTGTTGTCGGCATACTTCTCGGCAGTGGCTTTTTCTTTGATGGCTTCCATCTGAGTGTTCATGTACTCTTGTGCCTTTGCCATGTCCATGACGCCTTTCTTGCCCATGACGCCAGCAACGAAGCCTGCCAGCAGGTTCTTGCGGCTGATGGTTTTCGTGGAGTCGCCTCCGAATATCTGCTGGTTGAAACCTTCCACCCATTGCTTGCTCACCGTCTGGCCCACTTGCAGGCCGACCATGTAGGCTGCGTCTTTCTTGTCGATTTTGCCGGCTCCTTCGTTGAAACCTTTCAGGAAGTCGGCTATCCGGGTCGAGTCGATGCCTTGTTGTGCAAGATACTGTTCCAAACCTTCCGTACGTGCCATACCGATGGCATAAGATAATGAGTCGAGATCTGTTTTCAAGTCGGCTTTCGGACTTTGTGCAGTACAAGAAGCCAAACCGGCGGCCACTGCAAGAGCCATGATAAATGATACTTTTTTCATTTTGCTTTTAATTTGTTATTTACTTAAGATAAGATTTTCAGGAGTTCTACTTCGAATATCAGTGTGCTGTGCGGGGGAATCATCTCGCCCGCTCCTTGTGCCCCATAGGCCAGGTCGCCGGGGATGTAGAGTTTCCATTTGGCTCCTTCGGGCATGAGTTGCAGGGCTTCCACCCATCCGGGGATGACCTGACTGACGCCGAACACGGCCGGCTGCCCGCGCTTGATGGAACTGTCGAAGAGGGTTCCGTCAATCAGCGTACCCTCGTAGTGGCATTCCACCCGGTCGGTTGCTTTGGCATACCGTCCCACCGTTCCTTCGTTGATTACTTCGTATTGAAGCCCGCTGGGCAGCGTGACGACGCCGGCGCGCTTCTTGTTCTCTTCCAGAAACTGCTGTCCTTTCTCTATGTTGTCGGCATTTACCTTCTCCTCCAACTCCGCGAAATATTTGTTTACTATATCACGGGCTTCCGTGTGGCTGATGGCCGTTCGGTTGCCTTCCAACACGTCCTTGATTGCCTGCGCGAAGTCTTCTACCACAATGCCTTTGGCGCCCATGCTTAAAAGGTTCTGGCCTATTCCGAGGCCGATGGCGTAACTGAATTTATCCATAAAAGATGAGGTTGGCGATTGAACAAGCATTTGTTCAATCTTGTAACACATTAACAGGCGGCAAAAATACTTCTTTTATTTGAAAGACAAGGCTTTTTGTGTGTTTAATTTTGTTTAGGGGGTGTTTGAGGGCTTGTTCCGGTTTCTAATAGGCGATGTTTCCGCCCGTATCCTTCTCCGTGTATCTGATGTCGAACCGCCCTTCCGTAATCCGGCCTCCACCGAACGTGCCGCTGATAACGTTTCCGTCCTTGCGGGTAATGAAGGCTTTGCCCTTTCCCGTATTCTCTCCTCCGAAGAGGGCGTCCACATACTCGCATTCGGCATTTGCGGTGGGGTCGACTAATTTGAACTCCAACGTCTTGAACCTGTCCACTTTGGCTTCTATCAGGAGGTAACTGCCTTTTTCGTCACTGATAATCGAGGCTTTGGGGAGTCCGAACCGTCCGCCGGTGTATATCCGTCCGTCTATCAGGCAGCCCAATGTGTTCTTGCCGCTTACGGTGGCTTCGGGCATCAGGGTGGGGTCTACGGAAGTGTCTTCTGCTGCGCATGCGCAGCAGGCCAGCAGCATAAACAGGTATAACAGTCTTTTCATCATGGTGGGTATTTGTTTTTTTTAGAAGTGATAATTCAAACCGAAAGTCAGGGATAGTTGGCCGAAGCACCCTTCGCCGGTGTCGGGATGTTCCACTTTCCAGTGTTCGCCGTAGTACACGACGGAGTATCTCTCCGAGTCGGACAATACCCAGTTGCAACGGGCCGAAACGCCCCATCGCCTCGTCAGTAGGTATTCTCCGGCAAGGGCGAAGTTGCAGGCCGGCTTGTCCATCGACACTTTGCGCGGCTTGTCGTAGACCACGCTCTTGTCCATATAGAACTGGTATCCCGCTCCGGCCGATAGTTGTATCCGGTAGTTGTTACGGAGGAAGAACAGGCCGATTTGCGGCGCCAGATAGTTCAGGAGGATTTTATCCGAGCCGTTTGCCTGCTTTTCTTCGAAGCGGCTTCCCTGATAGATGAAGCCCGGCCTCAGGATGACTCTTTCTTTGCCGTCCGTTTTACCGGTGTACCAATAGCCGATGTCCCAGCCGATTCCTTTTCGCAGGCTGTTGCAGTAGTCGTCGGCACGGCTGGTTATGCCCATAAGATGTCCCGTGTACCAAGCAGGCCCTATGTGTGCTTCTAAAGAAGAGGTTCCGGTAGGCTTGTCTTGGGCGGACAGGGAAGCGGAAAGGAATAAAAGCGCCCCTGTCAGGCAGAGGATGGGGTTGGTTTGTCTTTTCATACTGATTGTTCTATATGTTGGTTGTCATGTAAATCGGCATATCGGGGAAATACTGCACCGAGCCGCAGGCAAATATGGTAAATATCTCCCGAAAAGTGGCGGTTTGTCTTCAAGAAAACACGCACTCCATGCGGCAGGCGGCAGATACACGTCATCCGGAAAGGCGCGTCGGAAGAGGTGAAGGAGCTGATTGCCCTGCTGAACGGATAAGGCGAAGGATAGGGATGCTATTTCTTCAGTATGGCCCGCAGCACAAACCATGCGTGATGGGCTGCCGTGCTTATCGGCCCGTAGTGTCTCGTCATAATCCGGAAGCGTTCCGCGAGCGATGCTTTGCGGTTTTTCGTCGTCATCCCTTCCTCCAGATAATCTATGAGGACGAGGCGGGTGTTGTGCAGGGTCTTGGCCTTCTTCATTATTCTGATGCACCAGTCGAAGTCGGCCGAGAAACGGTATTGCAGGTCGTATGGCTCGGCCAAGGCGGTTTTGGCGAAGAAAGCCTGATGGCATACCAGCATGCCTTGCCTGAAGCTGCGCCAAGTCAGCACCTCCGGGGCGGACAGGCGGCGCATGCGCACGAAGCGTCCTTCCTTGTCCACCAACTCCGTTTCGCCATACAGCACGTCGGGCAGTTCGCCTCCGGCGAGGGTATCCACCATTTGCTGCAAGGTGCTGTCCGCATGAAAACGATCTCCGGCATTGAGGAAGCACACGTAGTCGCCCGTAGCCATGCCTATTCCCTTGTTCATCGCGTCATACAAGCCCTTGTCCGGTTCGCTCACCATGCGGGCTATGCGGTCTTTATACCGCTCGATGACGGCAAGCGTGCCATCCTTCGAGGCGCCGTCCACGATGATGTATTCCACATGGGGGTAGGTCTGCGCTACGACGCTCCGGATGGTTTTCTCTAATTCCGCCCCGGCATTGTAGCACACGGTGACGATGCTGAACGTGGGTATGGGACGATTCTTACACATTTCTTCCGGTCGCTTTGTTGTAGAGGTCGATGTATTTCTTGGCGATGATGTTTTCCGAGTAGTGCGAAACCGCCTTTCGCGAAGCCTGCTCGGAAAGGCTCGCATAGCCGGGTTCGGTCAGCACCCGGTGAATGCCGTTGGCGAAGTCTTCCGCCGACTTGTACTGCGCCACATAGCCGTTGTGCAGATGGTCTATCATTTCCGGAATGCCGCCCACGTTGAAGCCTACGCAGGGAGTGCCGCACGCCATGGCCTCCATGACGGTGTTAGGCAGGTTCTCTTCCAGCGAAGGGGTCACGAAGAGGTCTGCGGCGTTGTATATCTCCACCATCCGGTGTTCGTTATCCACAAAGTCCAGCGGGTAGACTTTAAAGGGCAGAAGGCCTTCCATTTGCCGCGATTGGTTGCCGAACACCACGATGCCGAGCCGTTCCTTCAGTTCCGGATGCCGCTCGGCCAGCAGTCTGCACGCTTCCACCATATAGTCTATGCCTTTGCGTTTGTCCGTAATCTTCACCGAGCCGAAGAGCATCAGCTTCATGTCCTGCGGGAGCCGGCATTTGGCACGTGCCTCTTTCTTGTCGCCCGGCTTGAACAGGTTGGTGTTGATGGGGTTGGCGATGCACGTCACGCTCTGTCCGCGCAGCAGGGCGCTATGCCCGGCCTGCTCTTCCAGCCACCGGCTGCACGTCACGAAGCGGATGTGCCGGTTCTTGTACAGCTTCTGTTTCTTCAGGAAGGTGCGGTATGCGAGGTCTCGTTTGCTCCCTCCCCCGCAGATGAAGGGGCAGTTATGGCATTCCTGCCGGTAGTTGGCGCACTCGCGGGCATGGTGGCAGATGCCCGTGCATGGCCACATGTCGTGCATGGTCCACACCACGGGCTTGCCCGAAGCCAGAATCTTGTCGATATTCTTCAAGGAGAGCATACCCTGATTTATCCAGTGCAGATGGATGACGTCGGCCTGCCGGAATTCGGGCAGCGAGGTGATGTCCGTGCCCGTGTTGGCTATGTCGACGGCAAAGAGGTTGGCTTTCTTGAAGCGGTTGGCCCGCCAGATGACGATGCGTTCCCAAACGAATTTCCACATCGTGTGGCGGTTGTGCCCCAGCGACACCACCGAAATCCGGTCGGTCTGCTTGTCGCGCACCAGCAGCTTGGCTTTTATTCCGTGTTTTTTTAGCGCTTCCGTCAGGCGGCCTGCGGCCACGGCGGCTCCGCCTGTGCGTTCGGATGTATTGATAAGCAGTACTCTCATGCGTGATGGTTGTTATCTTCTTTCTATCACTGCAAAGGTACTGCTTTCTGCCGGAAAAGGCTTTCTTTTGTCCGTTAAAAAGAAGACAATGGCGCCGTCGCCTCTCTCCTCGCGCCATGCGTCTTCGTGAAGCCGTGCCTGTCGCCTTTGGGGAGTCGTGCGTGACGCCTTTGGGAAGCCGTGCGTGCTGCCTTTGGGAAGTCATGTGTGACGCCTCCGTGGAGGCGTTGCTGCCCCTGTCGAGACCGCGTGCCCTTCCTTGTGCGGAAGTGTGTTTCTCGCTCCGCATAGCCGCTTTCACCGGGCAGGCGCCCGGATTTGTTCTCTTTTCATATATGCTCGTTTTTTATGGATTAATACTGAAGGTGTTGAAACCCGCAAGGCCGCTTCGCTCCCTCTTATTCTTGAATCGGCCTCACGGAAGATCCAATGCCGCGGTATTTGTTCTCCAGCGGGTACACGAGTCCTGGGCTGAAGTCCAACTTCCATGCCTCGTGCTTGCCGTTCGGCACTGCCGACCAATAGCTGGCGTTGGAACCCACGATGTCCAGAACTGCGTCATTGTAGTGCCGCCAACTCGTAGCGGGGAAAAAGACGGTATCTCCCGTTTTGTTCGGCCCGCAGTGGAACTTCCATCCGTTGTTGAATTCGCCGCTTACATTGAATTGCGACGGATTGTTTATGTTTTGTCCCGTTGTGGTAAAGCCTGTAAAGGCATTGCCCGGCGGCATTTTGTAGCCTGCGGGGCAAGGGTCGTAGATGGTCTTCACAACATTGTTATCATTGGCTGTGTAAACAGTGTTGTCCGCACTCCAAAGGTTGATGTATTTTTGGTCCATGTAATAATTCTTGCAGAATGTGTTAGGATTGGTGATGCCCGATTTGATGCAATCATCGCCGGTAGAGAAGTCTTTTACCGGGGGAGTACGGTTGGTTTGAACTGCTCCATTGGCGTCATACCAAGTCTTGTTCCTCCTTAATGTGTGTTCGTCAAGTATGGCTCCCACGAACGGATCTTTGCGTCCCCACTGGTAATAGGTATTGTTGCCGAATTCCGAAATGGCATGTGCCTTCTGCTTCAGGGTGATGATCTTTGTTACCATCGGTGTATATCCCGCCGTGGGTTTCTGTTTGAAGCGTATCTGCACGGTGCGTTCGGCATAGGTCTTCTTCTCTCCGTCGCACCAGCCGAGGTTGTAGGACATTATCTTGTACTTCTTGCCCTGATGGTTGGTGATTTCCTTGTCGGGTGCGGTTGTTCCCGACGTTCCCGGCCTGTAGTCCGTCACCCAGATGTGCCAGCTCCAAAGGATGGTGTTCGACGCATCGCGCACCGTCACCACGGCGTTTCCCTGCCTGATGTTGGCCTTATCCACGGTGAACTCGAGGAAGTGTTTGTCGGAAGAGAGTTTTACGTTGGTCACGAGGTTCTTCTCGTCCTGCCAGAGGAGCGAGCAGCTGTGCACCGTGTGTTTGTCGTAGATATAAGGAGCCACAATCGGCTGGCCGGAATGGTCGATGAAGGGGTTCAGCACTCCATCTCCTCCTTTCGTGGAGGTATAGGCCGACGAATTGGTATCCCCGTTCTTTATGGCGTTGCCATAGACCAGTGGAAGTCGGTAGCTTCCCGGTGCGTTCACGATGTAGCAGTTGGCCGTGTTCGTCTTCGTGGTGCCTCCTTTGGAGAGGTCGTAGTTGGTCACTTGTGCCGCGTTCCGCAGCGCCGTGGTGTGCGGGTTGGCCGTGGTGCTGGTCTGCGCCGCCACCGTGAAGGTGTAAGATGTTGCCGAAGTGCCGCCACCGCCTTGCTTGGTAAAGGCCGTGAGCCATTTCGGTGGCGTACTGCTCCATGTGCTTCCCCCGTTTTCGGAGAACTCCGCCTCCCAAGCCATGGGAGCGTTTGCCGTGCTTTTTCCGTCGGACACGGAGACGTAGCTCGTCACCGTGTAGGTGCCGTTTCCTCCTTTATAGGTGGATTCCGTCTGTGCTGCCGTCACTTCCAGCACGGGCGTCACTGCGATGCTGCCTGTGCTGATGCGGTATATCACCGTCTTTCCCATCGGCCACTTCTCACCTTTGATGGTTGCCGTGAGGGTTCGCTGCTTGTTCGTCAGTTTGTCCTTGTATGTCACCTCGATTTTCGCGTCCGTCGGCAATGTCTGCGGTATCATCATGAATGTGGCGTCTGCCTGTGTCAGCTTCGTGCCCGGCACCTGCGGGTCGGGCGCCACGGCTTCGGGCGAGAGCGTCTGCTCGAAGTTCGTTTTGTTGCTGTGCCCGTACCATGCGGCCGATGCCTGCAAAGGCAGCTTCCCCGCGCCATACACGTTCTTCAGCGTAATCTTCGACACGGTTCCCGACAACATCTCGTCGCCCGTGACGAAACGCACGGCCGTCAGCGCGTGCCTCATCGTCAGGAGTTCGGCTGCGGTGCCGTTTCCCGGCCTGTCGGTCGAGGCCGCCACCAAGAGGTCTTTCTGTTCGGTAACCTTTGCTGGTACGGCATACGAGAGGAAGGGCAGCGTGCTTCCCGAGACGTCGGTCAGCCTTGTCAGCCCCGGGCTGTCGTAAGGCGCCACCGCGAAGAAACTGATTCTGCGTGTGCTTCCCGGCCAGTTGTAAGAGGTGCTCCACCCCTCGCTCTTCTTCACCTTGACAGTGCGCATGTAGATGGTGGCGCTTTTTCCCTCAAAAGCCGCCGGCCAGCTTTGTGCCGTGGGATATACGAAAGCGGTGACAGACATGTCGCCGTACATGGTGGCGTTGTTCACGGGTGCGGCTTTCGTACGTGCGTCCGTGCCTACGGCTTCTCCGGCCGCACTCTCTTCCGTCCCGGTTCCGATTCCGTCGGTTATTGTGGCGTGCAGGTATAGCGCCTTCCCGTCCTCGGAGGCATCCCCCTCCAGAGCGATGACGCTGACGGCGGGCAGGGTGTCGGCAGGCAGGGTGTCGGCCGTTGTCCTCGTGCTCTTTGTCTGTGCGGCCTGCTCCGTCTGCCCTTCCTGCCTGAAGTCGACCGCAAACCCTATTCTCCCTCCCGTAGAGGGATTCTCTTCCCGCTCGTCCGTACAGCCGGCGGGAATCATTGTTAACAGCAATGCCGCCACACCCGCGGCAAGCATATCCGTGCAATATTTCTTTCTCATGTCATTCAGTAATTAGAACCTCTCCTTTCCCCCTCCCATAGGGAGGAGAGAGGAGAGGAAAGTGAGATTAGTGATTAATGTGATTGGCGTCAGCAGCGGTCGGCGGTTGAAAAGAAGTCCGTTCCGGTTCCGCCCTTTCCGCCGGGTTTCGTGATAGATATCCCTTGAATGGGGGATTACATGTTTATGGCCGAAGTTTGGTCGCTCCAGTTATCCACGGTAACCTTGAACTTGATGGGCTGTCCCAGAATGGGGTCGCCCGAATTGTGCGGATACGGAGACACCGGCTTTTTCGGGGTGGTTACTTTGCGCTGATTCGGGTTGTTCTGGTTGGGGGCAACCAAGCCGGCGCCGCCATTGCCTGCTGCGTTGTTACCGAACTCAAGCGTATAGATGTACTTCTTGCCCGGCTGCCAGTCGGTGTCGATGCCCACGGCGGCGAAAGCATACTCCGTCGATGCCGCGCCCGGATAAACGCCGGTATAGCTGCCTGAACCCTCCTTGCGGGAGATATTGCAGAGCACGGCGATGTAGGCGCCGGCCTGCTTGGTCTTGCTGAACGCCTCCAGCTTCTGCGGAATCATCATGAAGTTATCCGTGCCGAACATGATGCTTTGGGCGGTACCGTTCAAAGTCACTTCCGATGCACCGGCACGTTGCTCGGCCAAAAAGTCTTTCGGCGTTGAAAGGTTCGTCCAGTTCGTGCGGGGCACGGTGTATCTGCTGCTCGTCTCCACCTGCGGGAAAGCGAAGTCGCCTTTGGATTTGATTGCTCCCAATTTCACGCCTTTCACCTTTACACGCAGGTTGGAGTTGGTGCATTTGGCCTTCACCTCTATCTGCGAAAGGATGTGCTTGAAGTTCATGGGCACGCCCGAAGCGCCGTAAGTTGCCTGGCTACCTTTGTTGAAAGCGGCCACCACGTCCTTCTGGCTTGCTACCGTCTGCTCCACTTGGAAGCCGGTGATTTTCTGCGCCGTCTTGTCGATGCGCACCAGCGTGTTGATGTTTGCGGGCGCATATGCCGTGAAGTTCAGTGTGTTCGCAGGCCAGTAGTGGACGGAAGCGGTCTTCCAAGTGACACCGGCATCGGTGCTGCTCACTTTCAGATTGGTGAAATAGTTGGCTTCGCCCGTAGGGAACGCCGTCACGTTGAACGAACCCAGATTGTTGAGCTTGATTTCGGCACGGGTGGTCTTTCCCAGCGAGGTGCGGAAGCCGATGGCCTCGCTCATGTCCGCGTTTATAATCTCTTCTTGTGAGCAGGATGCCAGCGCCATGAGCGTCAGACCTGCATAGAATACATGTTTCATTGTTTTCATTAGTCTTCTTTTTAGTTATTGATTAATTAATTTGATTCATAATATGCTTGTATATTCTTATACTTGATTCATGTTCGGCACATCCATGTCGGGTGTCCGGCATCAGAGCTTCAGCGTGCGCTCTTCGGCATCCCATTCCTCCACCGACGGGTGGAATCCTCCTCCGTTGACGATGGGTTTGGGTAGCGCCAGCTTGTCGATTACGATGCGTATGTGCCGCTTGTCGGGCGCCTTGTTCACTTGATTGCTCACATCGAAGCGGTAATGGTGCTTGCTTCCATCGGAAAAGATGAAGTAAAGCGTCAGCGTGCGTTTCGTGTCGGCGTTGGCCGAGAGCCCGAAAATCTGCGTGCCTACCTTAATCTTCGACTTGCCGTCGGATTCGGCGGCGAAAGGTACGGTGCTGCGCACGGCAGAAAAAGCCCCGCTGCCGAGGAAGAACGAACCCGACAGCCCGGAAAGCGAGGCGCCCACGGAGGAGACATATTTCAGATTCTCCACGTTCAGCACTTCAAGGCTGACGGTGGAGGTCTTCGGCAGCACGGGCAGCACCACGGTGCGGAGCGCCTTCTCGTCGTCGCCTCTCTCCAACCGCACGTTCTCGAGGTTTCCTCCCCATATCGCATCGGGAGCGGCCACCACAGGCTCGCCCGCCGGATTGGCGCCGGGAGGGTTGCCCTTTGAGTTGACCGCCTCGAGCAGCGTGCTCTGGCGCGTGTACAACTCAAACGTCTCATAGCTCTCCTCCCCGCGTATCTGCACCACCTCGCTATCGTTGTTCATGCAGACCACCCGGTAGTTTCCCCACGGTATCCTGACGGTTCCTCCGGCAGGGTCGGTGAAGTCGTAGCGTATGGCTTTCCCTCCCCCTTCGGGGAAGAACCATGCGCACATCCCTTCCACCCGTGCGCCGGGGGCGGCGCTCCGGTCGAAGCGCACCTGCACTTCCGCCGTGGGAGAGGAGGGGTAGTGAACTTCCTTGCGCTCACATGACGAGAGTATGCAGGCCATGATTACTGCGCAGGTTTTCAGTGCGGCGGCAGCCACGGACATGCCCAAGATGTGCAGGCCGTTTCTTTTTGTTCCTGCCGCCACTTCCGTACTCGTCTTTATCAGTTTCTCGGTTCTTGTTGTCATTTTCATAATCGTCTTCTTTCTTTATTTACTTTTTACTTTTTGTTTTCCGTTTTTCTCATTCAGGTTGCCTCTTCCCTGCAACCATACCAGTGATATCTCCGCCTTCGTGGGGCCGAACCAGTGCCGTTTCTTCGTGGACCTCCACACGTAAAGCTCTTCCCGAGGAATGTATTCCTTATACTTGCCTCCGAGATAGCCTATGCCGAGGGTGAAGTCGAGGTTGAACCTGCGGCCTATGGGAGCCGAATATCCGTAGGCAATTCCCCCGCCGTAGCTCCAGCGGTCTGCCAGATATCCCTTGTCATCCCATTCGAGGTCGTAGCTTAGCATCTGGCCGTACAGTCCCACGTGGTGTCCGGTCAGTGGGCTGTTGCCCTTCTTTGCCCCGAACCAGCGGCGTACCTCGAACTCTCCGCCATAGATGCGACGGTGGCGGTAACGGTTATTGTTCTTGAGCCATGTGTACATCCAGTTGCCGGCCACAGACCAGCCACGCCCCAAGTAGAACTCCAACCCGATATTGGGGACGACGAGGGCATCATAAAGCAGGTTCGTCTTCAAAGCCATATAGAAAGGCTTGCGTGCGCGGGGAGCGGGCACGGCAGGCTTTACGGTGTCAGTGCGCCGCATGGCGGGAGAGTAGGTATGCACGGCGGTTACCGTGGGGTCGGCTTCGGTGAGCAGGATGACTCCTTCCCTGTCTATACCCGGGGATAAAGGGAGCATGGGAATCTCATTGGCAGGGAAATGTCCGTTGATATACCGGCCGAACCACTCGGCACGCTGTTGTTCGGTAAAGGCACGGATGTGTGCGCCGTTATCACGGCAATAGGGGTCGAGGCAGGAGTTGCCTTGACGGAAATAAGTGCCTATGGAGTCCGTGCCCCGTAGCATACCGGCATCCTGCGCCCGGATATGTCCGAAGGCGAGCAGGAAAAAAAAGAGAATAAAAGGTCTTTCCATTGCCTATGATAAGGGTTAATATTTGTAGTCGAAAGGACACCTCTTGCGAAGAGGTGTGCCCGATTTTTTTTAGCGGGCGCAAATTAACTGCTTTTATCCCAAACAAGCAAACTATTTGACAGAAACTAACATATTCTCCATATAAATACCTATATTCAGGTATTCCCATTCTTTCCATATTTCCTTACTCTGCTTGCCGTTCGCCCTGCTCTTTTTGGAAATTCGGAATGTTTCTGCCATTGTCTTTTCGACTTGTTCTACCTGTCCGTCTGCCTTGTTTTCCCTTGTCTTTTCTCCGGGTTTCCCCACCTCTTTCCAGCTGTTCACGGTTTGCTTTCGCCAGCCTTTCGTCTTTTATCCCTTCGATATACACAAGTGTGGTTTCAGTGTTCGTATGCCCCAGCGCTTTGGAGATGACGGGCAGGCCGACGCCCTGCTCGTAGGCGATGCTCGCCCAAGAGTGGTGCGCCACATAGGAGGTGAGGTTGGCGGAAATCCCCGCCTGCCAGGCAAGCAGCTTCAGGGAGCGGTTGTAGCGGTTCAAGGCGCAGGAATAGGAGACCGACACCTGTCTTCCGTCCTTCACCTTATATAATATAGAAAAGAGATAGTCCGTGCCGTCCATCCTGTACTTCTCCAGTATGGCAAGCATGCACGGCTCCAGTGCCACCCTCACCTGCCGCCCCGTCTTGCGGCGTCCGTAGGTCAGCACCCCGTGTCTTATCTCTAAAATCTCTAATCTATGACTAATAATTGATTATCATCAAATACTCTCCTTGCCCCTTGATGGTGAATTCTGTCCGGCTACATTCGTTGAGTGTGCCTTGCCACCAGTTGGTGAAGTCGCTGAGGGGATAGACCAACCCTTCGGCATGTAGGTTGAGGGCGGTGAAGTTGATAATGGAAACTTGTTGTCCCGGTCGGCATGGAAAAGAGCAGGCGTCACGGCAGGGGATGATGACGCTGTGGTCGGTATAGGTGCATACATCGGCGCCCGCACGCATATAGTCGATAAGCAGGCTGATGTTTCCCAGCGTGTGGTCTTCGCGTTTGCCCGTGGCGCCTACAATGGCGATGCGCCGTTTGCCCTGTGCCAGCAGGAAGTTGACGGCTTTGGTCTGGTCGTTGGTATCTTGATCGCTGATGCGATGAAGAAAATGCCCGTAGCGGAGCATATTCTCTTTGCTCAGCGAATCTCCGTCGCCAATAATGGCGTCGGGTATGTTGCCCCGGCGGATGTATTCATCAGCAGCGCCGTCGCAGCACACCACGTAAGGGGCTTTTGCCAATACTTCCGACGGCAGAGGATGGGCGGGATATTCTCCGTTAGCCAGAACTACCGCTTCGGTTTTGTTATATATATTCTTCACTGTCATCTGTCCGCCTCCTCCATCATTCGTTTCCATTTAAAGTAGCCGAAGATAGCGATAATTGTGTAAAGTGCATAGAGAGCGGCGGTAAAATGAAGTTCTTTGTAAATGTACAGGCCGGCACTCACGGCATCTACGGCTATCCATACCCACCATTGTTCCACGTATTTGCGTGCCAGCATCCACATGCCGATGATGCTGAGTGCGGTGGTGAAAGAGTCTAACCAAGGCACGTTGCTGTCGGTGAATCCGATTAATATTCGGGCAATACCGACGAAAGCAACGACAAAGACGGCGGCAAGGGGCAGCAGGTAGCGACACGGCATGCGGGTGATGGGCAGTTCCGTCTTCTGTTCTTTTGGTCTTTTGTCCTCTTCCCTTTGTGGTGTGCGGCTTTCCCCTTTCAAGGCAGTCCGTCTCAAGACAGTCCTCCGCAGGAATGCCCCGTACTTCCACATAACCCAGCCGTAGACGGCCGCCCCCAGATAATAAACATTGATGCCGAAATCGGCATATAGCCCCGCTTCGTAATAGACAAAGGCGTAGACGGCAGGCATGACGATGCCTGCCATCCATAGATAGATGCTTGCCCGATACTCCAACCAGAGGTAGAGCAACCCGACGAGCGTGCCTGCGATTTCGAGTGCCTGCTCCATCAGAAGCCGATTGAGATATGTCCCAGAATGTTGGTGCCGGCCTGCGCGGCATAGCCCGCATAGTTGTAGCGCACCTTGTTATTCTGTTTGTCGAGGCTGTAACCACTGCCGGCATAGCCGTTGTTCTCGTACTCTTCATTGAAGAGGTTGTAGACGGTGCAGCCCACAGTGACGGATTTCACTTTAGGCAGCTTGAAGGTGTAGGAAAGGTGCAGGTTGCTGACAAAGTAAGCGTCGAGCATGCAGTCGTCCTGCTTGGCGTTGCTCATGTATTGCCTGCCTACGTATTGCGACTGCAAGGAGGCCTCGAATCCTTTATACGTATATCCGAAGCGGTTGTTCAGAATAAAATCGGGCGAGAAGGCAATGGGGGTGTCGCCATGCTTGATGACCCATGCTTCGGTGCCGGCTTCCTCGCCTTTGAACAGCGTTTCGGTAAAGTTCTTTATGCGGTTTTTGCTCAGTGTGGCATTGGCATCCCATTGGAAGCCGCAATTTAGTTTGATGCCTGCCATCAGCTCGATACCCATGCGGTAGCTGTCCGGAACATTGTTTGCCATCGGTTCGCCTATTTCGTTCAGCTCTCCCGTCAGCACCAACTGGTCTTTGTAGTCCATGTAATAGAAATTGGCGCCTGCGTGCAGCCACGAGTTGGCAAAGGTATATCCCAATTCGTAGTCGAACAGACGCTCGGCTGCGGGATGTTTGGTGAAGTATCCGTCGGTGTAGTTGTTGCGCGTAGGCTCTTTATGTGCCACGCTGAACGAACCGTACAGGCGGCTGTTACGGTCTATCTGCCATGACAAGCCGGCTTTGGGATTGAAGAAGTCGAACTTTTCATCGATGTTCAGTTTCTGCATGCCGGGATTGGCGGCTGTCCGGTCGTATTTATCGTTCAGTCCGTCTATCTTATAACCGATGTGGCGGTATTGAAGGTCGATGTAGGCGCTGAGTCCGCCAAAGAGTTCGTAGTTGGCTTTCAGATAGAGGTTGCCGTCGTTCTTGGTGGCGTTGTTGCGGTAGTAGTCGTTATCCGGATTCAGCATCCCGATGTAGTTCTTTACCCAGAGCACTTTGCCGAAATGGTCGCCGTCGTATCGGTTCAGACCGCCTCCCAATGCGGCATACAGGCGGTCGGTCTTATAGCTGACGGAGAAGATACCTCCTCCGAAGCGGTTGTCCATTGCCTTTTTGCGTACAAGGTCGCTTTTCTTTACGGTTTCACCGTTGTGTGTGAAAGGAAGCATGCCGTATTCGGAGAGTGTACGCCTGCCTTTGTATTCCTGATAATATCCGTCGCCTTTGGTGTAGTGCAGACCGATGTTCAGGTTCCACTGTGAAGTGAAGCTGTGGCTGAACAGCAACTGGTAGTGCTTCTGCGTATAATTATCGGTTTGGTCATCGTAGAAGTGGAGTCTTCCGCCTTGTTCCAGCAATGGGGTGGCTTTGGGAAGGTTGTAGTCATAGGCTATGTCGGGCTGATGTACGTTGCCGTTTTTGTCTTCGATATACATGTATCCGCACGGATTGAAGCGGCGTCCGAAGGTCTTCATCGCTTCCTTGCTGGCATAGTTCCAAGCATGATAGGTGCGCTCCTTGCCGGCAAACGTAATCAGTTTGATGGAACTGTTGTCCGTGTAATAACCTCCTTGCAGGTAGTAGGAGTTCAAGGCCACGGAAGCCCTGTCTATATATCCGTTTGTACCGATGTTGGAGAGGCGTACGTCGAACGACCAATGTCCGTCAATCAATCCCGTTCCGGCTTTTACGGTCGCTTTGCGGGTGTTGAACGAACCGTATGAACCGTTGAATTCGGCATACGGCTTGAGTGAGAAGTCGCCCGTCTGCATGTTGATGCTGGCGCCGAAAGCTCCTGCGCCGTTGGTCGATGTGCCTGCGCCGCGCTGCACCTGCATGTCTTTGACGGAGGAGGCAAAGTCGGGCATATTTACCCAGAACACGTTGTGGCTCTCCGCGTCGTTGATGGGTATGCCGTTGGCGGTGACGTTGATGCGTGTTCCGTCCGTGCCGCGTACCCGCAACGTGGTGTATCCGATTCCCGCTCCGGCGTCGCTGGTGGTGATGGCGGAGGGTGTCATGCTCAGCAGATAGGGCAGGTCTTGACCGAAGTTCCGCTTTTTCAACTGCTCTTTACCGATATTGGTGAATGCTACCGGTGTGGTTCCCGTGGCTCGTGTGGAGATGATTTCCACCTCTTGCAGGTTCACTATGCGCACGCTGTCCTTTTCGTGTGTCTGTGCGCCGACACTGATTGCCGCCGTCAGCAGGCAGGCTGCCATTGCATGTCTCTTCATTTGCGATGTTCGTTTAGATTAATACAGAAAAGGGGAACTTTTCTTCTCTTTTTCCCTCCGCCGGCATTACCCGGATCAGGTCAATGGGTATGATCTCAGCCCGTCATGTTGGGGCACCCCTTCGTTGAAATCAGTGGCAAAAGTAGGATTTTCCGTCGAAAGTGGCAAGCGATGCGGGGGATTTTCGAAGCTATTCATTACTTTTGCAAACCGATAGTCCTGAGCCGTTTTGTTCGGATGTCCCTGTCTTCTTCTTCTTTTCCCGAGGCGGAAAAGGGTGCAGGTGAAAGGGGCGGAAGGGCGGATTGGAGGCGGATTGTCGGAACCGTATTTGAGTCTAACATAATCAGGAGCGAAGTATGTTGTTACCTTTATTATTGTCGGCAGTTGCCGACCAAGCAGTCGAAGAGAGTTTCGGCAATTTGCAGTATCTTTTGGAGAAAGTGACGGGCTGGGGAGTGGATATCGGCGGGCGCATCATCAGCGCGGCGATAATCTTTTTTGTGGGGCGCATCGTGATATCGCTCATCAAGAAGCTCGTGGCCAAGGTCTTGGTGAAGAGGCGCGTCGACGCCGGTGTCCAGAGTTTCGTGAGGAGTCTGGTCAGCATCCTGCTGACGGTATTGCTGATAGTGGCCGTCATCGGGAAGTTGGGCGTGGAGACCACTTCGTTTGCCGCCTTGCTGGCGTCGGCGGGTGTGGCCATCGGCATGGCCTTGTCGGGAAACCTGCAGAACTTTGCGGGAGGGCTTGTCATCCTCTTGCTGCGGCCTTATAAAGTGGGCGACTGGATCGAGAGTCAGGGCGTGTCGGGCACGGTGCGCGAAATCCAAATCTTTCACACGATTCTCACCACGGGCGACAACAAGGTGGTTTACATCCCCAACGGGGCTTTGAGCAGCGGCACGGTGATTAATTACAGCAAGGAAGACACCCGCCGCGTGGATTGGGTCATCGGCGTGGAATACGGCGAAGATTATAATAAGGTGGAGGAGACGGTGCGCCGCATCCTTGCGGCCGACAAGCGCATACTGGACAGCCCCGAACCTTTCTTGGCTCTCCACGCTTTGGCAGACAGCAGCGTAAACATCGTTATCCGCGTGTGGGTGAAGAGCCAGGACTATTGGGGTGTCTATTTCGATGTGAACAGGATTATCTATTCGGAATTCAACAAAGAGGGCATCAGCTTCCCGTTCCCGCAGTTGACGGTGCATCAGGCAAAGGATTGACGCGGGGCGTTCCGGGGATTTCCGAAACCTTGCGGATGTGGTTGCGCCCCTGCCGCCGGTGCCATAGGCGGGGAGCAACGGACGAGACTGTCTCCGAGGTTATAAATCATGACAAACGGGGCTTCCCCTCCGCCCGTGTCCGACAAGGACGATGCCGAGGTCGGACTTCGACGTCCTCTTTGTCGGACTTTGACATGGTCTTTGTCGGACACTTGACATGGCCTTTGTCGGACACTTGGCATCGTCTTTGTCGGACTCTTGGCAACACCCCCTTCAGAAGCACGTCAGGGGCATGTCGGGAGTATGTGAGGGAGTGTGCCGGGAGGCGTGTACGGATGGAAGAGAACCGTTTGTCGGCAAAGGAATAATATCTGACAAAATATTCGCCGGACCGTTCCCCGGTATCCTCCCGTTTCCCGCAAAGATGCAAAGCATGGCATGGGCCGGTCATCTTCGTTCTGTCTCATGAATTTCTCTTCTGAAAGTTAAAAAAAGAGCTTCCCCCGACCGTCTTCAAGAACAATGATGTATCTTTGCGAACCAACAGTTGCGATTATGAAACAAAAGAATACCATTCTCATACAACCCTACCATTCGCCCTGCGGAGATTTGATAATCGGCTCGTTCGGCGACAGTCTTTGCCTTTGCGATTGGGCTTCGGCCACGCACCGGAATAGTGTGGACAGACGGCTGCAACGCCTCTTGCAGGCCCGTTATGAAGAGCGCGCATCGGATGTGATTCGGGAAGCCGCCAGACAATTGGACGAATATTTCGACGGGAAGCGGACGGCCTTTGAAATCTCCCTGCTGCCCGTCGGCACGGAATTCCAGAAGAGGGTATGGCTGAAACTTCAGGAAATTCCCTACGGAAAAACAAGCTCTTATGGGGAGCTTGCCCGCCAACTGGGAAAACCGGACTCCTTCCGTGCCGTGGCAAACGCCAACGGTGCCAACGCCATCTCCATCTTCATACCCTGCCATCGCATCATCGGCAGCAACCACTCGCTTACAGGATATGCCGGCGGGACTGACACGAAACGCTTCTTGCTGGATAGGGAAGCGTCTGTGGCAGCAGTCGCAGACGACATGCCGGAACGCACGATGGACTGAACACGGAAAGCGCCTCAAGAAAGATGAGATTTCGCCCGAAACACGACCCGAAACCGTGACATTCTCCGGCAAAAGGCTTACTTTTGCGGAAAATATCCATCAGCATCATCACATGGCCGGCATCTACATACATGTTCCTTTTTGCAAGACGCGTTGCATCTATTGCGACTTCTACTCCACCACCCGTTCGGATTTGCAGTCCCGGTACGTCCGTGCCGTCGGAGAAGAGCTGCGGCAACGCAAGGATTACCTGAAAGGAGAAGCGGTTGAAACCGTTTACCTCGGCGGCGGCACGCCCTCGCAACTGACGGAAGAGAACTTCAGGTCGCTGTTTGCCTCCATCGAAGAGACCCACGGGCTGGAAGCCGCACGAGAAATCACACTCGAAGCCAATCCCGACGACCTGACGGAAGAGTATGCCGCCATGTTGCACAGCCTCCCCTTCAACCGCATCAGCATAGGCATACAGACGTTCGACGACGACATGCTGAAGTTCCTGAACCGCCGCCACGACGCCCGGCAAGCGGTCAGAGCCGTAGAGCATTGCAGGAAAGCGGGCTTCCGCAACATCGGAATCGACCTTATCTACGGCCTGCCCGACGAAACCGACGGCCGATGGACGCACGACCTGCGGCAGGCCGTCAATCTCGATGTGGAACACATTTCGGCCTATCACCTGACCTATGAAGAAGGCACACGCATCCATCGAATGCTCCAAGCCCGCCGCATCAGCGAAGTGGACGAGGAAAGCAGCCTGCGTTTCTTCGGTGCGCTGACGGATACGCTATGCACGGCGGGATACGAACATTACGAAATATCCAACTTCTGCAAACCCGGCATGTATTCGCGCCACAACACTTCCTACTGGAAAGGCATCCCCTATCTGGGCTGCGGCCCTGCGGCCCACTCCTTCAATGTCGAAACGCGCGAATGGAACGTGGCCTCGCTCGACGAGTATATACGCTCCGTAGAGGCGGGGCAACGCTCGCACGAAACCGAATATCCGGACAAGGCGACCCGCTATAACGAATACGTCATGACCACCCTGCGCACTGCATGGGGAACGCCTTTGGAAGAAGTGAAGAGGCTGTTCGGAACCGAGTTCTGGAGGCACTGCACAGACACCGCCGCCCCCTATCTGGAAAGCGGCAGGCTGGAAATCGACGACAATCGCCTGCGCCTCACCCGCACGGGCATTTTCATCTCCGACGGCATCATCAGCGACCTGATGTTCGTATGAAAGCGGCTTTCAGGCCGACTTCCCTCCCTTGTTTTGACAACTGCAATCCCTTGTCGTGACAGACACAAGTGTTTCAGCCGACAGACACAAGTGTTTTACACGTCAGACACAAGTGTTTTGGCCGTAAGACACAAGTGTCTGACAAGGCGGGGTTAAATGATTGATAACCAATGGGGTTTTCTTTAATGCACAAGCCGGCGGATGAGATTGCCGGCCTGCCTCTTATCCCTGTCTCAGGTTTGGGAAAGACGGTTTTAGGCTCCGAAGTCGCCTTTCAGCATGCGCTTGATTCTCCGCAGAGCCTTTGCCCGGAAACAGTTGGTGCGATGATAGTAGCGGGCAAAGCTCTGTCGTGCTTCCTCGCACTCCTTTATGGGACTGATTTTTACTACCGGGAGCGGTTCCGTCCGCAGCGACGAGCTGTACAGACCGCCGCCTCCGCAGTTGGTGCCGCTGCCGTCGAACCCGTTGTTTTGTACGAGCGACCGTCCGACGTTCAGCGAGAGGATGTCCGCAAGAAACAGACTTGCGTTCCAACGGATGGCCCATGAGTTGTTCTTTCCCTCGGTCTGTCGGCGCAGCATGCGGGTGAAGCCATACGTGCCGCCGAAGTCGAAAGTGCGGGTCAGCTTTCTGTCTTCGAGTTGTTGCAACAAGGCTTTGCCGTCGGGGTTGAAGTGCTGCCATGCACGCTTCCACGTGGCCCACCCCCAGCTTCCTGTCCATTTGATGAGGAAAGTGGAGGGAAGAGACGGGTCTTGCGTGAAGTCGCACGCTTGGATGTGCCCCACACGCGGTTCGTCTTCGTAGACGTTGAGCGCGTCGTTCATGAAGCGCAGAAAGTAGGGCGACACTGTCAGGTCGTCTTCCAGTACGATGACCCTTCCGTAGCGGTTCACCTGTTCCGTCACGCCGGCTATGACGTTGGCGGCCAGTCCTTGATTCTCCGTGCGCTCTGTCACTTCGACAGAGAGAAAGCCGGTGAGTGCGTGCAGATGGCGGCGCACTTCCGCCACGGCTTCTTGGTCGGCGGCATTGCGGGCGGCGTCCGAATAGACGAACAGACGGCTTTCGGCCGCTTCCTTATTGGCCAGCAGGCTCTCTATCAACTGCCGGGTATGCGTAGGGCGGTTGTAGGTGAAAAGCAGTATGGGGGCGTATTCTTTCATTGCTTCTGTTTTTGTGGATAGTCGGTTTTACGCATGGTCGATGCGGCTTATGATGGTTTGAGCAGCGATTTCTTCAAACTCTTTTTCAGTCCGGCCGGGATGAGCCTTCCTATTTTCCGCTTGCCCTCCAAAGAGAATTGTCTTTCGATGGCTTTGCCCGCCAGCAGATAGCATTTGCGCAGTCTGTTCTTCAGGTTTTCGTCTTTGGGACGATAACGGGCGAAAGGAGTTTTCTTTAGCGTCTTCCACCATCTGCCTCTTTGAGGGTGTACGCAAAGAACGGACCACGGCTTGACGGGGCCGATGAAGTGGATGATGGCCGGCGATGCCTTTGCCTCCTTGACCTGCTCCCTGCCCCACACCAGCCTTGCAACGTCTTTTTCGACAGAATAATTCATGTTGTAGCGAGGATGGATATAGAGGGTTCTTCCTTGACAGATATAATTCAAGGCATCTTGGTCGGGAGCGGCGATGACATCATAGTGCGCGCTTATAAAAGCTGAGGTCTTCCGGGGCAGGTCGATGGCTCTCAGCTCTTTCAGGTTCAGGAGGGTTACGCCCGAATTGAAATACCAATGAGAGTCGTTTATATCCAGTGCCCTGATTAAACCGGGGTGATAGACGCAGGCGGTGTCCTTGGCCGCTGCGATATAGTAAGAAGAGATATCCGTTTGGAACAGCTCCGTCAGGTTATCTTGAACGATGGTGTCGCCGTCGATATAGAGTATCTTGTCCGATTGCGGCAGCAGGGCAGGCAGGCAGAGGCGCAGCAACGCCGCTTTTCCGTGCCTGCTGTCGGGAAACCCATCGATTTGTTCGCGCTTCACTTCCAAAGGAACGAAATGCTGCTTGTGCTTTTCGGTATAGTCGGCAAGGAAACGGAGGTCTTTCTCTTGCAACGTCTTTTCTATGAAAAGCAGGTAGATGTAAACTTTTGTATCCGCATGGTGGTCGAATATGGATTGAAGCACCACCGTTATGGGCACGATATAATTCGAGTCGGCGGCTAAAGCTATGTGAATCTCGGCGTCTTCTTTCATTGTCTATACTCGGTTTATGGCTTTATTTATACGTTTTCAGAACAGTCTCGGGCGGAGGAGCGGCGGCCGGCTTCGATGGCTTCTACAAGTGTGTCCGACTCTCCGCTCACCACTTTCCGGCAGAACATCCTGCCCGATTGCTTCAGCATGGGCAGGTCGTCCGATGTCATGGTCTTTATGGATTCTCCATATACGATATGGTGCAGGGGAGTGAGTTTGGCAAGTCCGGGATACCGCCCTTTGTATAACAGCGCGTGCGGCGCAAAGGGCGAGTTGAACACGATTGTCTGTATGCACAGCTCGCTGGGAATGAAACATGTCTTGAAGTAGCGGGTCATCTTCTTCTCGGTGCAGAGCTTTTCATACACATGGCGGGCGCAGGGCAGAGTGATGGCCCAATAATCGGAGCCGAAAAACACATCGGCTCTTTTGCCTCCTATTTCCGTGAAAGGCAGCTTTCTGAATGGGAGCAGTTTCATCAGGTTGCGCGAAGCCACGATGAACTTGTTCTTCAACCAAAGGCTCGGGCACCGCAGGTCGCGGAAGAAGTGATAGTATATCACTTTGGCTGTCTGCTGTCTGTCGGAAGATTCTGTCAGGTTCATTGCCGTGATGAACTCCGTGTCCTTGTGTGCATCGAAGTAGTTGTGAATCTCTTCGTTAGACCATAGGGGATAGTCTTGCCCGCTTAGGCAGACGATGCGGCTGTAAGGTATATTGCTATGCAGCACGGCGGCCAGCAGCTCCTTTTGATATTTCACCTGTGCCCAGCCTCCCCAGCTCACCCGATGTCCGGGCACAAAGGTTGCCTTGTCTTTCAGCAGCTCCTTGAAAGGACGGCTGTCCGCATTCCGGTCGATGTGTATGTAGAAATCGGCGTCACCGGCTAACGCATCTACAAGGCGTGCCAGATGCGGCGCGTCTTTATAGGCGGATATGATATAGGCGATGCGGCTCATAATCTCTTCTTTTTTAATAGGAATTCAATGCTTTCTCTGAAGATGACGGATTGCAGCTTCCATAAGGCCAGCGCGTAAAGACCGGCAACGAACGTCACTTTCGTAATCATACTCAGATAAAGATTCCCGATGGGGCGGGTGATATAGTGGGCTGCTGTAACGAGTGCGACAGATAATAGTAAATAAGGAGAAATATCTTTCAGCATGTCGCCCAACTTCAAATCTATCTCCCTCTTCACGAACCCGAACCATACGAACAGCCAAGCGATGTTGATGCCTGCGAAGACACGCAGCATCCATTCCAGTCCGTAGGGATACATGGCGCATACGGCTGCCAGTTGCATCATGCTCAGGCCGATGGTGCTCCACATGTAGACCGACGAGTGGCCGCGGCTGATAATCAGATTGGCGAAAAGGTTTATCACAGGAATGAATGCGCCCCATACGCATAGAATCTGCATGATATAGGCGCTGGCAATCCACTTCTCGGTGATGGCTATAAGGATGAGTTCTTTTGCCACGAGGCTTAGCCCGAACATGGCGGGAAAGGAGATGAAGGCCGTGAAGCGAAGCAGTTTCCTGAACACGGCCAATTGGCGTGCCTTGTCGTCGGCCACGCGTGTGAGGACGGGTTGCGCGATGCCGTTTATCATGCCGGTAATCGTGGTATGCCCCATTCCGTTCCATTTGTTGGCTTGGGTAAAGTTGCCCACTTCCCTTTCGGAATAGAACCTGCCCAGCAGGACAGAGAAGAGGTTGTTGTTGATTATCATGAAGATGTTCGTTACAATCATCTTGCTGCCGAACCCAATCATTTCCTTGATGGGAGTGAAATCGAATTGCAGCTTGGGGCGCCAACGGGAAAAATGGAAGTTGAGTATCGTCACCACCGTAACGAAAGAGATGGATTGCAGGGCAATGCCCCAATAAGCGAATCCGTTGGCTGCCAGTATGATTCCGGTGATGCCCGAAACACACAGGCTGGAGATGGAGATTATGGTGGTTTCCTTTATCTTCAGGTTTCTGAAGAGGTAGGCGCGCGGTGCAATGCTCAGGCTGGAGATGACAAAACCAAGGAACGAGAGCCGGGAGAGCGGAATCAGTTCCGGCGTTTCGTAGAAGTCGGCAATGAGCGGAGCGGCGAAGAAAAGCAGGACGTAAAGCGTGACGCCGCACAAGCTGCTGAACCAGAACACGGCGTTATAGTCCTTGTGGGAAACTTCTTTCCTGTTTGTCAGTGCCGAGATGAAACCTCCCTCCTGCAAGGCGGCGGCAATGGCAGAGAAGATGGTGAGCATGCCCACCATGCCATAGTCCGAAACATCCAGCAGCCGGGCAAGCACGATTCCGAAAACCAGATTCAGCAACTGCTGCATGCCGTTGCTGAATCCTCCCCAGAATAGTCCTTTCGCTGTCTTTTCTTTCAGTGATGTTTCGTTCATGGTTGTTTTTCTTACTTCACCTCGCTGCCCGGCTTCACCTCTTTCAGCAACGAAGTCACCGCCAGTGCGCCGTCATGGTTCTCGGCAGAGAGAATCATTCCTTCGCTCACCAGTCCGTTCTTGAATTGGCGCGGGGCGAGGTTGGCGATGAACAATACCTGTTTGCCTGTCAGTTCTTCGGGCTTGCAGTGTTCGGCAATGCCGCTTACGATGGTGCGGTTTTCCAGTCCGTCGTCAATCTTGAACTTCAGCAGTTTCTTCATTTTGGGCACGGCTTCGCATTCGAGCACCGTGCCTACGCGGATGTCCAGCTTCTCGAAATCTTCGAAAGCGATGGTCGGCTTCACGGGTTTGGCCTTATAGCCGTATTCTTCGTTGGCTTTCTTGGTGGCGAGCAGCTTGTCTACCTGCGCTTGGATGGCATCGTCTTCTATCTTCTCGAACAGCAGTTCGGGCATGCCCAACCGATGTCCTGCCGGCAACAGGCCGGTGTGCCCCAGTTCGCTCCAGTCGAAGTTCTCCATGTTCAGCATGTTGCGCAGCTTCTCGCTGCTGAAGGGCAGGAACGGCTCGAAAGCGATGGCGAGGTTGGCCACTAATTGCAGGGCGATGTTCAGGATGGTGCCCACGCGCTCCATGTCGGTTTTGGCAAGTTTCCACGGTTCGGTGTCGGCCAGATATTTATTGCCGATGCGGGCGAGGTTCATGGCCTCTTTCTGTGCGTCGCGGAATTTGAATGCGTCGAGCAGCTGTTCCACTTGGCTCTTTACGTCGGCAAACTCTTTCAGTGTCTCGCGGTCGTAGTCGTTCAGCGTGCCCGCAGCAGGTACTTTGCTGTCGAAATATTTCTTGGTGAGTTGCAGGGCACGGTTCACGAAGTTGCCATATACGGCCACAAGCTCGTTGTTGTTGCGTGCCTGAAAGTCTTTCCATGTAAAGTCGTTGTCTTTCGTTTCGGGCGCATTGGCGGTGAGCACGTAGCGCAGCACGTCCTGCTTGCCGGGGAAGTCGGTCAGATACTCGTGCAGCCATACGGCCCAGTTGCGCGAGGTGGAGATTTTGTCGCCCTCCAGATTCAGGAACTCGTTGCTCGGCACGTTGTCGGGCAGGATATAGCTGCCTTCGGCCTTCAGCATGGCGGGGAAGACGATGCAGTGGAACACGATGTTGTCCTTGCCGATGAAGTGCACCAGCCGGGTTTCGGGGTCTTTCCACCATTTCTCCCAAGAGTCGGGCAGCAGTTCCTTGGTGTTGCTGATGTAGCCTATGGGGGCGTCGAACCATACATACAGTACTTTGCCTTCGGCACCTTCCACGGGCACGGGGATGCCCCAGTCGAGGTCGCGGCTCACGGCGCGCGGCTGCAACCCCATGTCGAGCCAGCTCTTGCACTGGCCGTAGACGTTGGGGCGCCATTCTTTATGGTCTTCCAGAATCCATCGGCGAAGCCAAGCCTCGTGCTTGTCCAACGGCAGATACCAATGCTTGGTCTCGCGCATCACGGGCTTGCTGCCACTGATGGCGCTCTTCGGGTCAATCAGGTCCGTAGGGCTGAGGCTGGTGCCGCATTTCTCGCATTGGTCGCCGTAGGCTCCTTCGGAGTGGCAGTGCGGGCATTCGCCGGTGATGTAGCGGTCGGCAAGAAACTGTTTGGCCTCCTCGTCATAATATTGCATGCTGCTTTGCTCGACGAACTCGCCTTTGTCATACAGCTTGCGGAAGAATCCCGAAGCCGTGTCGTGATGCGTTTTCGAGGTGGTGCGGCTATACACGTCGAACGAAATGCCGAACTCCTCGAACGATTTCTTGATGAGCGTGTGATAGCGGTCTACCACATCCTGCGGGCTTACGCCCTCTTTCTTGGCCCGGATGGTGATGGGCACTCCGTGCTCGTCGCTTCCTCCGATGAAGACCACGTCTTCTTTCTTCAGTCTCAGGTAGCGGACGTAGATGTCGGCAGGCACATACACGCCGGCAAGGTGTCCGATATGAACAGGACCGTTGGCATACGGCAGGGCCGATGTCACGGTGGTGCGTTTGAATTTCTTTTCCATATAATATGTATCTCTTTTGTTATGAACGCTTTTGGTGGGGCAAAGATAGCTGTTTTCTGATTAAGAATGAATATTTGTGTGTAAAACATTGAAATTTTCTTACAGAATCAATCTTCTTCATCTTTCTTTTTTATGTTCCGTCGTCGGGATGCCGTTTCTCCGGCACCGGCAAAGGAGTTGCCGCCCGTTGCCGCTCATGCCGCGTCCCGGTGCCTGAAAACTCTTTTTACGCCTCTCTTCCTCACCCTGTTTTCACAACTGCAATCCTTTGCCGTGACAGACACAAGTGTTTTACGCGTCAGACACAAGTGTTTTAGCCGTAAGACGCAAGTGTCTGACAAACCATGATTAAGCGTCTGATAATCAATACGCTTTTGCTTTGAAAAACAACCCTCCGTGTGAGATTTCCTGCCAGCTCCTTGTCCCGAACCCGGATATTTCATGTTTCTGATACCCCGTTTCGTGTTCAGGTGTCCCAATGCGATTGCGCAAGCGGATATGTGGAGCGTACAGACTCCTATTTTACGTATAATCATGTTAATTATGGTGTCACTCTGTTAAATTGTCGCCCGATGTTTTGGAAGTAAAGGTTTTATATAATATCCAATGGCCGAAAATGCCCGTCAATGTGATAAAGTGCCGTTTTTACGGCTATGGCCTGTTGTGTAAGAGCCTGTTTTATGTCATTTGCGGGGTGTGGAAACGAATATTTCATCATCAACCCATATGTTAAAATTCTTTATAATGTATGATGTTATAATTTTAAAGTAGATATCTTTGCAAAAAAATAATATATCAGAAGCCTTTGTGCTCTTGATATGGTTTTGTTTGAGGAAAAAAACGAAAAAAACTGACAGACTTGGTCTCCGCTGTGAAATAATGGCGGAATTATGGAAAATTCTAATTGTTTTTTATATATGAAAAAGAACCTCTTTTTTGCCTTGCTTGTATGCCTCTTTATGAGCGCAGCAGTCAAGGGACAAAACGTTGCGCTGAAAACCAATCTGCTGTACGACGCAACTGCAACTTTCAATCTCGGCGTAGAGTTCGGGGTGGCGCCTAAATGGACCATCGACTTATCCGGTAACTACAACCCTTTTACATTTTCCCATTCGCGCAAGTGGAAGCATTGGCTCGTTCAGCCCGAGGCCCGCTATTGGTTTTGCGACCGTTTCGCAGGCCACTTCATCGGCTTTCACGCATTGGGCGGGCAATACAACTTTGCCAATCTGAAAAATGACGTCCGCCTTTTCGGGACAGACTTCTCTCAGCTCACCGACCACCGGCTGCAAGGCTGGTTTGCGGGCGGAGGCGTTGCCTATGGCTACTCGTGGGTGTTGGGCAGGCGCTGGAACCTCGAATTGGAGATTGGGTTGGGATATGTATATACCAAGTACGACAAGTTTAAGTGCGAGGGATGCGGCAAACGCGTGGAGACGGACAAGACGCATCATTACTTCGGCCCTACCAAGGCTGCAATCAATATGGTTTACAACTTCTAATAAAACTCTTATCATCACAATGAAACGATATATACTTCTTTTCACCATCTTGGGTGGGCTGTTTGGATTTTCCTCGGACTTAAAGAGCCAGACAGATGTCAGTGTGTCCGACTTCAAGTTTGTGCGCAACGGCGAATACATGACACTGAGCATGAATCTTGATTTGTCCCGGCTCGATGTCGGAACGAACCGCGCCGTCATCCTGACGCCCCGCATCGTCAACGGAGATGACTCCCTTTCTCTTCCTTCCGTCGGCATCTACGGCCGCCGGCGCTACTATTATTATCTGCGCAACAACGGCTCCGCCATGATTACCGGTTCTGACGAAACGGTGCTGAGGGCAGAACGACGCCCGCAAATGTTGGCATATAAGAACAATTGCGATTATAGCGCATGGATGGATAACTCCCAATTGGTCATCCAGCGTCAGGACTACGGTTGCTGCGGCAACATATACGCCGAATCCGTCGGGAAAGCGGGAGGCTATTTTGTGTACAAGCCCGAAATCGTCTTTGTACGCCCTCAGGTCGAGGTGATGAAAAGCCGCGAATTGTCGGGCACCGCATACATCAATTTCCCCGTATCCAGAACGGAGATTTTCCCCGACTACCTCGATAACGCCGCAGAACTCCGTAAAATCAATGCCACCATTGATTCTGTCAAGCTGGACAACGACATCCAAGTCACGGCCGTCTCCATCAAGGGATACGCTTCGCCCGAAGGCTCTTATATACAGAACGACCGTTTGGCACGCCTGCGCACCGAAGCCTTGAAGGCGTATATCAGTGCCCGTTACGACTTCTCTCCCTCGCAGATTGCCACATCATACGAAGCCGAGGACTGGGGCGGCCTGCGCGCCTATGTAGAGGCCTCCACGCTGCCCGGCAAGAGCGGCATCCTTGCCCTCATCGACGACACAAGCCTGCGGGCAGACGATAAAGAGAATAAGATAAAGAAAAACCATCCCGAAGACTATGCTTTCCTGCTGGCCAATTGCTATCCGGCCTTGCGCCACACCGACTATCGCATAGAATACGTGATACGCAGCTTCAGCCAACCGGATGAAATACGGCGGATGGCAAAGACGCAACCCCAGAAGCTCAGCCTGCAAGAGTTTTTCTTGGCTTCGCAAGGCTACGAGCCGGGTAGCGAAGATTTTAACGAACTGTTCGAACTGGCCGTAAGAATGTATCCGTCCGACGAGACGGCCAATCTCAATGCTGCCAATGTAGCCATGATTAGGGGTGATTTGAATCGGGCTGCAGGCTATATAGCCAAGTCGGGCAACTCCGTGCAGGCTGTTTATGCCAGAGGGGTATATGCGGCGTTGACCAAAGACTTCAAAGAAGCTGCACGCTTTTTTGAGCAAGCGGCAAAAGGCAATATGCCGGAAGCCGAACGGGCATTGAAACAATTGGAATTTTTAAACTGAAAATAAATAATATCCTAAACAACCCGTTGGCGGAATTAACCTAATAAAAGATTTATGAATAGTAGGTTGTGCATATTATTGATATTTAGTAGATTAAATGTGAATAAACTTTTAATAAACAAATATCGTATGCACAACCTATATGCAATATTCGCAAAATTTCTGAACATATGCAAGCAAGTAGCCGGCGACTTAGTCAATGAATCAGGAAATGTTCCCAAAAGAGGAGTAGTTCCCAAATTCTCGGACCTTGAAATTGTAGCGTTGAATATGACATCAGAAGCTGTTGGTATTGACAGCGAGTCTTTGTTGTTTGCAAAGTTGCAGGAATATAAGAGCAAAATTCCCAATCTTATATCCCGTAGACAATACAATGACAGACGTAAAACGACCTCGTTTCTGTGCAATACAATCCGGGAAAGAATGGCTTCAGAAATAGATGGAGGTGAGGAATTTTTCTGCATTGATTCAAAACCGATAGAAACATGTCGTTTTGCCCGTTCCAAACGTTGCCGTATGGGGAAGAAGAATATTGAGAAAGCACCATCAATCGGATACTGCGCGTCACAAGGTATGTATTATTACGGATATAAGCTTCATACGGTCTGTGGATTAAGTGGAGTCATCCATTCCTTTGACCTTACCAAAGCCTGTGTACATGACATCCATTTTCTGAAGGACGTGAAAGTGGACTATAGTAATTGTACAGTCATAGCAGACAAAGGATATATAAGTGCACAGGTACAGCTGGATTTGTTTGAAACGGCAAATATCAGATTGGAAGTGCCATACAGGAGCAATCAGAAAGAATGGAAACCGACATACCCGGCTTTTGCCAAAGCAAGAAAAAGAATTGAAACCATATTCTCGCAACTATGTGACCAATTTATGATTATAAGGAATTATGCGAAAGATACCGACGGATTGTTCGCTCGGATTATCGGGAAGATTAGCGCACTTACAATCCTGCAATACATTAACTACAAAAACAATAAACCCATTGGCAGAGTTAAATATGCGCTAATTTAATTCCGCCAACGGGTCCTAAACAATTTAATTTAAAATTACGTATGAAAATGAAGCAGTTATTTTTTGTGGGTTTAATGGCTATTGCTTTTGCCGGATGTTCTGGCGACAATGCCTATGACAACGGCGGTGGCAATCCCATCGAGGGAGACCAGTTCATGGCCGTTAAATTAGTGATGTCGGGCGATGCAGCTTCGACCAGAGCTTTCGGTTCTGCCGGTTTTGAGGCAGGTACGGAAGATGAGGTGGGTGTTACGAAAGCTACGTTCCTATTCTTCGACGGAGAAACTCAGGTGGCGGATCCGTATGAGACGAGTAATTTAGATCCTTGGACAGGAGGAACAACAGAGTCTGTGGACAAGGTGTCTGCGTCTGTAATTGTGCTTTCCAATGCAATTAAGAATCCTACTTCTATTGTGGCTATTCTTAATCCAAGTACGGATATTAATATTACAAGAAGTACGACCCTTACAGAGTTGAAAAACATAAAAAGTGATTATAGCAAATACACTACTGCAAAGAATTTTGTGATGTCGAATTCAGTGTACAATGCGGGTGGAAAGACTGTTATCGGTGCTCCTTGTACGGCCGATAATATCAGAAAGACACAAGAGGAGGCTAAACAGCATCCTGTAAAGATTGCAGTAGAGAAAGTTGTCGCGAAAGTGAATGTAAAACAAGGCGATGAAATGGCTATAAAAACGAATACAGTGGATGGTAATGATAATGTAGCTGTGGATGGTAAAACAAAGAAAGTTACGGCTGAGATAACAGGGTGGTGGTTGGATAATACGAATTCTACTTCGTATTTAATTAAAAAGCTGGAAACGTCTTATGCCTCAATTGGTTCTGATACTTGGTGGAATGATGAGGTTAATCGTCGTTCGTATTGGGCAACTCCTGCTGTGGGAAGTTTTAATCATTATACTTATAACACTGCCAATACGAGTGATAAGTATTGCTTGGAGAATACCAATCAAGACACTCCTACTCAAATAGTTGTTGCCGCTACTTTAAAAGTAGACGGTCAGGCGATGGCTCTAGTGAAATACCTTAGCGTGGTGTACACAGCATCCGGTTTTGAGGAGGAATTGACCAAATTGTTGAGCAATAAATACTATACAAAGACAGGTACTGGTTCTTACACTGCACTTACTAAAGCTGATTTGGTTTTCACTTATGACGTTGCTGTCGGAAAATCTTATGAAGCACAAATTAAAGTTGAGCTTAAAGGTGGAGTATCTGTATTTACTTCTACTACTCCTTCTGATTCAGATTCGTATACACAGGCAGACACTGCTACTTTAAATACAGATCTTGATAATCTGAAGCGTACTGTACAATATTGGAAAGATGGAAAGACTTACTATTATCTTCCTATTGTTCACAATGGAGATATTACTGTTACTCCTACTACTCCTCCAGCTGCTGCTACCCACGGCTTGTACGGCGTCATCCGCAACCATTTGTATAAACTGACCATCAAGTCTATCAATGGTTTGGGCACACCGGTTCCGAATCCTGACGAACCTACTACTCCGATTACTCCTGAAAAGCCGGAGGATGACAATTCATACATTGCCGCTCAAATCGAAATATTGAAGTATAAGGTAGTGACTCAGGATGTAGACTTGGGTCTCTGATTACTCTAAATTTAGAATACTCCTATAATTAAAGTAAAGCTAAGGTGTGATCGAAAGCCTGTAAGGTAAGGCTATCGAACAGGCTTTCATCACCCTTTTTTAAAAGAAAAAAGCACTTCCGCTTCGGTGCAAAGAGAGGGGCGGACTTCGGAAACCGTTGCAGTTTCCCACTTGATTTGAAAGTTCTTTCCCCGCATTTTCGGGGACTATATATACCGAAATAAAGAAATAATTATAAATACTAAATTTAAACTGAACAATGGAAATACCATCTTGTATCAATAGATTAAGGGCATGTGTCGCAAGTCTGTTTGTCGTTGTGGCATTGGGTTCTTGTGGAAGTATCTATGATGAAGAGGGTGACTGTACCCCCCAATACCGATTGACTTTCCGGTATGACATGAATATGAAGTATGCCGATGCTTTTGCGCATGAGGTAAAATCGCTTGCACTCTATGTTTTCAATGAAGACGGGATATTTGTAAAAAGCTATACCGAAAACGACGAGACGCTCCTCAAAGAGGGTTATCACATGCCGGTCGATTTGCCTGCCGGCTCCTACCGCTATGTGGTTTGGGGAGGGCTGAACGGCAAAAACAAGTCGTATAAGGTGCCCGATATGAAGCCCGGTGTGTCGAGAATCGAAGAGCTGACCTGCTCCATGAATCTTCAGAGAGAGAAAGACGAGGCGTTGCCTTACGTTGCCGAAATAGACCCGCTTTATCATGGCATGGGGAGTTTCGTCCTCCCCGAAGCGGAAGGGGTGCACACCGTGAATATACCGTTGACAAAAGATACGAATGTGATTCGGGTGGTATTGCAGAATCTGTCGGGCGAAAATTTAGACCCCCGGAAGTTCCGTTTCACCATTACCGACGACAACAGCGTGCTGAAGTTCGATAATAGTCTGTCGCCGGCAGGAAACATCGCTTATCGTCCTTTCTCTGTCGGTGGAGGTAAAGCCGACATCGAGGGAGGGGTTGCAGGTTCCGCCATTACGACGGTGCTGGCCGAATTTACTGTCGGGCGGTTGCTGAAAGAGCACAGTGAAAGCGCCGTGCTCACCATTACCGACGAGAAAGGAGAAAAAATCCTTTCCATCCCTCTGATAGACTATGTGCTGCTGGTGAAAGGAAAATACAATGAAGCGTTGAGCGACCAAGAGTATCTCGACCGTCAGGATGAATACAATCTGGTGTTCTTCTTGGACGACAGAGGCAGCTGGATAAGTTCGCAGATTATTATTAATGGCTGGAAACTGGTATTGAATGATGTGGAGCTTTAAAAATATCGACATAAAAGAACGGGCTGTGAGGCTGTGGGCAAAGAAAGGCCTGTGTTCGTTGCTACCGGTTTTGCTTCTGTCGCTTGTGGCATGTCGTGCCGGCGAAGAGGAAACCGCAGGCACGGAAGACGGCCGCTTGGCTCATGTGTCGTTCACATTAGCCATACAGCCTCGTAATGTAGCTACCAGAGCGGGCAGCGAGACGTGGGGCAACTATGCTCCGCAATCGGCCGAAGGCGATTATGACAATTTCATTGATTTGACCACCGTTCAGGTCATATTGCTTAATGCAGCTACTAACGCCTATTTGGGAAAAGTGGGGGATTTGCTGTGGCAACGTGCCTCGGAAAACCTCTATGTGTTCAAGGGAAGCATAGACAAGAAGGCAAACAACCTGACGGCGGGTACTTCCTATAAAGTGATGTTTCTCGCCAATGCTCCGGCTGTTGATTCCGCTACATCTTTCAATGACTTGCAGTTTCAGTTGTATTCTGCCAATGCTTCCGAGAATACCCGATACATACCCTTGTGGGGTATTAAAGGGAATGTGACACTGACACTCGCCGCCGGGCAATCGCAGGATTTGGGCACTGTCCACATGCTCCGTTCCATGGCCAAGGTGAATGTCAGCCTGACGGACGAGGTGGTGAAGAACGGTTATACTCTTAAAAGCGTTTCCATCAACCGGTATAATAAAGGCGGGTATTGCCTGCCCACCGGCTGGAACACTGCGGGGCAAACCACCGACCTGAATCTGGATGCTTGTCTGCATCCGTTGGCCACCTCCTTGCAGGCCACAGCGAAAACTTTTGAAGTGAAAAACAATTCTTCCGTGTTCTATCTGGCCGAATACCAAAACTCGGGAACCGGCGCTACGCCTGCCGCATTGTCGGTGACGATAGAGAAAGACGGCAAGGAGTATGTGTTCAATGATGCTTTGGAGTTTAAAAAGTATCAGGACGGAATTGCAAAGGCCGAAAGTTACGATGTGTTGCGCAACCATCTTTATAACTTCAATATTCATGGCGTTTATGGAGCAGCGTTAAAGTTGACTTGCACTGTGAAAGAGTGGAATCTTTTGGAAACCACCATTGATTTTACCAACATCCTGACCGTGAACAACTATATAGAGTGGACTGCCGGCACGTATGCTCATTTAAATACAAACTCTGCTGAAGTGACCCTGACCAAGGAAAATACCCCTTTGACGTGCACTTTTTCATTGGCTACTCCGAAAGGAGCGGTGTGGTATGCCGAGCTGATAACCGTGGAGAGTGCTCCGGGCAATACTTTCCCTTTTGGTTTTGTAGGCGAAGACGGAAACTTTCTCACTGATTCAAACGGCTATCCTCTGACTACCGCTCACGGGAATTTCGGCGAGACGGCCACATTGCGCATCAAGGCGACTCACGAAAGCACAAGTGTTGCGAATAAGGCGAAGCTGCACTTTGTGCTGAAAATCGGAACCCGCACCATTGCCATTTCAAACCTTGTGGATACAAGTGCGGGCAGCAAAGAGTATGTGCTGATACAGGAAATTAACCAATAAAGAAGAATATTATAATGAGAGCGATATACTATACAGTCTTTTTTATACTCGTCATCCTGTTTGCGGGTTCGTGTATCACCGAGCCCTACGATGATTCCCCCGACGGGGGCGAGGGCTATCTGACCTTGCGGCTTAATAACATGGGCTTGGTGACGCGTGCCGTGGTGGAGGCCGGAGAAGACAATCTCAATGAAAACAAGATTCAAACGGTAGATTGTTTCTTCTATCCCGAAGGAAAAACCAATGAGGCGGCGGTGTTTTCGGCCATCAAGCTGGATGTAAATCAGAACGGCACGGCCGAAATCCGCCTGAAGTTGCCCGTAGAGAAGAAAAGTGTGCTCTTCGGCAGCGGTTCCACTTGCCGGGCTTATGTTATCGCAAACCGCCCCGAAGCTACGGCCATCGGTGCTCAAACCGATGTAAACAGCCTGAAGGGCCTGAGCATTGTGGCCGACGGTTTTACCACGAACACCGACGGAGGTGTGCAGAAGTCGTTCGTGATGGATGGAAGTGCGGTTGTCACTTTGGCTGCCAATGGTAAGTCGGCCACGGGCGATGTGCCGCTCTATCGTGCCGCTTCAAAAATCAGGCTGAACGTGTCTGTCAAGGATAAGGTTGTCGATGATAGCGGTGCCGAATGGACTTCGCATCCGGAGAAGATGTTTATTCTGATACAGAACGGGGTGAAGAAAGCCAATATAGACGTTGCAACCGTGCCTTATGCCGTGACCGAAGCCGATTACTTTTCTTTTGATGACGAAAATAATCCGCGTCTGCTTACTCCTGTCTCGGGAGGCGCTTCGAATCTTTATAGTCACGTTCCTTTTTATTCATACACTTCTACTTGGGCGAGCAGCTTTGATAATCACAGCCCCATGATTAAGGTCGTGATTCCTTGGCAGAAACGGGGTGAAACTTCATTTCAAAGATGTTATTATAAGCTTCCTGTCAATGAAACCGGCATGAAATTAGACAGGAATACTTACTATAAGATAAATCTCTCGGTGGGTATGCTGGGAAGTTTCGTGCCCGAAACAGCCATAGAACTAAATCCCAGCTATATTATCTTGGATTGGGGAACAGGTGAGGTAAAAGCGGAGATGCAGGATTTGCGTTACTTGACGGTAGGCTTTTCGAAGCTGGTAATGGAGAACCAGAATACCGTGAGCATTCCATACGCTTCGAGCCACGACTGCGAGATTGTGAATGTAACCGTAACCCACCCGAACCTGACGACGGAAATATCGACAACGGAAACCTTGATAAACAATCAGACGAATGCTGGTGGCGTTTATTACGACGATAAAGATAATAGCCGGCCTTATACCTTTGAGTTATCGAAAAACTCCATCACCTTTACGCATAATCTGAAGAACAGGAGCGGCGACTATGACCAAAGCAACTTTGATTATACTCCCTATGGCATCACCTTTACGATTCGTCATAAAGATAATCACAACTATTCCGAACAAGTCTCGATTACACAATATCCGATGATGTATATCGAAGCTTTTTTGAATAGTGTTTATAGAGGGCAAGGTTTATATAATAATGCACATAATGGTTTTGTGATGGTAAATAATGGACAAAGTATTGCTACTGATTATACTTACTACGATGACGTTCCATACACTTTGGGGAGTGTCGTTGGTTTAACAGGTGGTAACCAGAATCCCAACATGTATGTAATTACTACCACTGCCTTGCAGGGAACAACGTCATATACAATAGGTGATCCCAGAAGCAATGCAGTAGATAATTTGAGACCTACGCTATATGATACTTATTCTAATTGGAGTGTTAATGCTTCTTCTTTGTATGGCGGTTATTCGAGAAATTTGACTTATTATTATCCGGCAGAAGAAAATCAACGTACAGTAAATATGATTGCTCCTAAATTCAGGATTGCTTCTTCGTATGGTGTGACAAAAGCGATTGTTAGGGAAAATGCTAAAGCCCGTTGCGCTTCTTATCAGGAAGACGGTTTTCCGGCAGGAAGGTGGCGTGTACCTACTACTGCTGAAGTAAGATATATTATTGACTTATCTGCGCAAGGAAAGATTCCCCGGTTGTTCGGTGATGAAACCGGTAGAAGATATCCTTATTGGTCGGCCAACGGATTGGTTTACGTTGAAGGAAACTATGTATTCGTTAGTAGTAATCCTTCGAGTGGAATCACTGCACATGTGCGTTGTGTTTATGATGAGTGGTATTGGGGTTCCGAGACTATTATTAATAAAAAGACATTTACTTGGGGCGACCGTCCAAGATAAATAAAGAATTGAGTATGAAAGAAAGATACAGAATAATATGGATGTTGTGCGTGTGCCTGCTGTGCTTCGGTTGCAGCCACAACGAGATGCTCGATGGGAGAGATGTGTCGGATGAAAAGGTGGAATTAAATTTCAGTGTTTCCATTCCGGAAAGCAATGCCGTAACAACCCGTACATTCGGCGAGGTAGCCACTGTGCAGTCGCTTTACGTGGTGGTGTTCGACGATAACGGCTATATTGTGGAATATGCCAAGGCCGGCGTTTTCCCTCAAACCGGAAATGACGAAAAGCCTTTCAAAGTATCGTTGCACTCTTCTTCGGAAAAGCGCATCCTGCACTTCATTGCCAACTATCCCGAAGAAAAGATTAAAGACCTGACTTTCGGATCTGAACGCGATCTAATCGGCAGAATGGAAGTATCGGGAGGGCAAGATGCCTATTGGCAGCGCGTGGAACTGGCCGATGGCATCATCTCGGATGCGGTTACTTCGCCGAAGCTGAAGCGCATACCTTTGATTCGCAACTTCCTGAAGATAACGGTGACCAGTCAGGCCTCCGAATTCGTTTTCGAAGGTTTCTCCGTGATATATACGCCCGACAAAGGAAGCGTGGCTCCATACAATACGAATAAGGGAAGTTTCGAGCGCTTTGTGAAAACCGGCGAGACAGGCTCCACCTATCAGGAGTTGACGGCAGCCAGATATAGGGGATACATGCCGCAGAAAATAAACTGGCAACACACCGATGTCGAAAACCCCGTTTTCCAGACAGAACCTTTTTATATGTACGAGCGCACTCAGGGTGTAGATAAGAATTCCACTTATCTTCTTGTGAAAGGCAAGTGGAGAAACAGTGGCGTTTCCACCTATTATAAGATAGACATTGTGTATCTGAATGAGGTGACGAAGCAGCCGGTCTACTATAATCTGCTCCGTAACTTCCATTATAAAGTGACTATCACTTCGGTGGCCAGCCCCGGAAAGACTACGTCTAAAGAGGCTGCCGACCATCCTGCCGACAATAATCTTTCCAGTTCGGTAGATGTCAGTCATTTGTCCAACATTTCCAACGGCATTGCACGTCTGTTTGTCAGCTACACCGACACCACTTTGGTGACGTCGGATGCGGTGAAGCTCAGATTTAAATTCTATCCGGATATTCGGAATAACGTGCAGGACAACAGCCAGATACAACTTCATCTGAACGATGACACCGGACAACAACTTTTTACCGGAACGCCTGTGATTTCAAGCAGTGATGACGCCGATGGCTGGCGTACCATTACTTTTCAACCACACGCGACCCTAAGTACCGTTGAAGAGCAGCAGTCGGTTGTGCTTTATAGTCCCACAACCTCTACGCAGTCTGGTATCAGCCGCACGGTGAATTTCAGGTTGCGTCAAAAGTATAACGTGGAATTGAGTTGCTCTCCGCAGAGAGTACCTCTGGGTATTGGGCAATTGCTGGATTTGAAGATGACATTACCGGATGAAATGCCTGAAACGATGTTTCCGTTGAGCTTCCTTGTAGAATCGTCAACGCACGGAATTTATCCCAATCCCACATCGGAATACATGCCGGTGGTTACAGGTAAATCCATTGTTCAAGGTAAGGAGTCTTCACTTTCGTATGGATTTATGAAAACATGTACTTACGAAGAATATCAGCGTTTGACTCTAACTAACGGACGCAGAGAACTGACATGCCACTTCAAGACCAATACCTATGCAAGTGCAGGTACCATATATGTATATAACAAGTATTTCGAGAAAAATAACGTTGCATTCTCCAATAATTAGAAACGCATACGTAAGGCGCTCGTTTTTATTTCTCTGCATCCTGACGCTGCCCTTTATGGAGGCGGGCTGCCAGAGGAAAAGCACTTCGGCAAAGCCGGAAGGGCGTCCGGGCTTTGTTCTTCCCGATATACCGTCGGAGTTGAGGACGAAGGAGGATAGGCTCGATTATATGACACGCCACTATTGGGACCGTTTCGACTTCAGGGATACGGCTTACATACACTTGCCCGACATTACCGAGCAGGCCATCGTGGACTATATCGACTTATTGCGCGATTTGACCCGCATGCAGCGCGAAGATTGCGTTGAGGGTATGCTTGGAAAAGCGAGCGCAGAGCCGCTGATGCTGAGGTATTTTACGGATGTGCTGCACGAATATTGGGCGAATCCCCGGTCGCCTTTTTACGAAGCGACTTTCTACGAGCCTGTTGCCCGCTACATTCTCTCGTCGCCGCATTTTGAAGAGGCAAGTAAATCGAAGGCGGCCTTTGAACTGAAAATGTCGCAGATGAACAGCGAGGGAAGCGTGGCAAACGATTTCACATGTGTGCTCTCTTCGGGCATGGAGCAACGGATGAGCGAAATTGACACTCCCTGCCTGCTGCTGTTTTTTTACGACCCCGATTGCCACAGTTGCCAACACCTGTTTTCGCAAATCAAATCCTTGGAACGATTGAAGGAGCTTGTTGCCGGAAAAAAAATAAAGGTGCTGGCCATGTATCCTTCAGACGATGCGGAGGCATGGAAGAGATACGGGGACTCCGTTCCGGACACTTGGCTGAACGGTTATGACAGAGACTTATCCATACAGAACAACCTTTTGTACAATCTTGTAAAAATGCCGTCGCTCTATATCTTGGACAGCCGGAAAAAGGTGCTGAAGAAGGATGTGGATATCCGCGGGCTGGCAGACTTTCTTGACAAACTTTGATTTTGGAGTGCTTGCCGCATGTGGTCACAGGCAGCCGAAGCAGGGGCGGTTTGCCGGGCTTGTCCGGCACGCATGCCCGGCTTTTTGCTCTTTTTTTGCATCCCGTTTGTTTTTACGCATAGAAAATGTATTTTTGTGCATAAATTGTAAACTTAATTTAAGCAGACTATGATAACAAGCCAATTACTTCGCCCTGACAGCATCGTGGTGGTGGGAGCATCCAACAATGTGCACAAGCCCGGTGGGGCTATCCTGAGAAATCTGATTAACGGCGGATACACGGGCGAACTCCGTGCGGTGAACCCCAAAGAGACCGAAGTGCAGGGCGTTGCCGCCTTTGCCGACGTGAAAGATATTCCCGACACCGACCTTGCCATCCTTGCCATTCCCGCCCAGCTTTGCCCCGATGCGGTGGAGGCGCTTGCCGCCGAAAAGCAGGTGCGGGCTTTCATCATTCTGTCGGCCGGCTTCGGCGAAGAAACCCGCGAAGGGGCTTTGCTCGAAGACCGCATATTGGATACGGTGAACAAGTACGGCGCCTCGCTCATCGGCCCCAACTGCATCGGGTTGATGAACACTTGGCATCACTGCGTGTTCAGCCAGCCCATCCCGCAACTGCATTCGCAGGGAGTGGATCTGATCTCCAGTTCGGGCGCCACGGCGGTGTTCATCTTGGAGAGCGCGGTCACCAAAGGATTGCAGTTCAACTCGGTGTGGTCGGTGGGCAATGCCAAGCAAATCGGTGTGGAAGACGTGCTGCAATACATGGACGAGCATTTCGACCCGGCGACGGACTCCAAGATAAAACTCCTTTATATAGAGAGCATCGGCGACCCCGACCGGCTGCTGTTTCATGCCTCTTCGCTCATCAGGAAGGGATGCCGCATTGCGGCCATCAAGGCGGGCAGCAGCGAGAGCGGCAGCAGGGCGGCCAGTTCGCACACGGGCGCCATTGCCAGCAGCGATTCGGCCGTAGAGGCTCTGTTCCGTAAGGCGGGGGTGGTGCGCTGCTACTCGCGCGAGGAGCTGACGACGGTGGGCTGCATCTTTACCCTGCCCGAACTGAAGGGGAAGAATTTCGCCATCATCACCCATGCCGGAGGTCCGGGCGTGATGCTGACCGATGCCTTGAGCAAAGGCGGCCTGAATGTACCTAAACTGCAAGGCCCGGTGGCCGAGGAGTTGAAGAGCAAGCTTTACCCCGGTGCATCCGTAGGCAACCCCATCGACATTCTGGCCACGGGCACTCCGGAGCATCTGCGCACCTGTCTGGAATATTGCGAGGAGAAGTTCGACGAGATTGATGCAGTGATGGCCATCTTCGGTACGCCGGGACTGGTGACGATGTTCGAAATGTATGACGTGCTGCACGAGAAGATGCAGACTTGCAGCAAGCCGATTTTCCCCATCCTGCCTTCCATCAATACGGCGGGAGCCGAGGTGGATGCTTTTCTTGCCAAGGGACATGTGAACTTTGCCGACGAGGTGACGCTGGGCACTGCCCTCTCGCGCATTGTGAACTCCCCGTGCCCGGCCAGTAACGAAATAGAGCTTTTCGGGGTGGACGTTCCGCGCATGCGCCGCATTATCGACTCCATTGCCGGGGACGGCTACATCGAGCCGCATCGGGTGCAGGCCTTGCTTCATGCGGCGGGTATCTCCGTGGTGGAAGAGTTCGTTTCGGACAAACAGGAGGAGGTGCTTGCCTTTGCCCGCCGCACGGGTTTTCCGGTGGTTGCTAAGGTGGTGGGGCCGGTGCACAAGTCCGATGTGGGCGGTGTGGTGCTGAACATCAAGGGCGAGCAGCATCTGGCGCTGGAGTTCGAGCGTATGATGCAGATTGAGGAAGCCCGTGCCGTGATGGTGCAGCCCATGCTGAAGGGTACGGAACTGTTTATCGGCGCGAAGTATGAGGAGAAGTTCGGTCATGTGGTGCTTTGCGGTTTGGGAGGCATTTTCGTGGAGGTGTTGAAGGATGTGTCTTCCGGACTGGCGCCGCTGTCATACGAAGAGGCCTACTCCATGATCCGCTCGCTCCGCGCCTACAAGATAATCAAGGGCACACGCGGGCAGAAGGGGCTGAACGAAGAGAAGTTTGCCGAGATTATCGTGCGCCTCTCCACCCTGCTGCGTTTTGCCACCGAAATCAAGGAGATAGACATCAATCCGCTGCTTGCCACGGACAAGCAGGTGGTGGCGGTGGATGCGCGTATACGGGTAGAGAAAAAGCGGGAGTAACTTCCGCCTACCCCTGCGGTCTGCCTTTGAATGAAACAGGCACGGAGTCCACAGGGGTGGTGTCTCGGTTTTCATGGAAGCCGATATGTCCTGAAAAAACAGGGGCATATCGGCTTCTTTGTTTCAGGGATGGAGGAGGATGGGGGAAAAATGCGGACGCCGTGCAGTATTTGCCGTTTTTGCGCGTTTCATTGGTATGACTTAAAAAACGGACTCGGGCTAAAAAAGATGTGTCTATGAAAAACAGGAAAAGACAATGGCTGGCCGCTTGCAATCAGATGTTGTCGGGAGTGCTGGCTCTATTGGGATTCGCATCGTACGCGGGAGGCGAAACCCCGGAGGAGTATGGGGCACCGTATGCCGGGTATCGAATCAGGGGGAAGGTACGGAACGGGCAGTGGCAGCCCCTGAAGGGCATGCGCGTGATTGTGGAAGAGAATCCTCCGGCGGCGGGCGGCTGCTGTCCCGGCCGGAAGGAGACGGTTTATACGAAAGATACGGGCGAATATGCTTTCAAAGACGGGTATGCGTGGCCTGAGACGGGATACCGGATTATCTGTGAAGATCCCGCGGGCGTGTATGAATCCGACTCCGTGGATATTGAGATGAGGCCGGAAAACGGTGAGAGCGGTTGGTATGAGGGCAGCGGCAGCAAAGTCGTCGATTTTGTACTGAAGAAAAAAGAACGCTAATCCCGTGGGCCCCTTTCCATCCGTAAACGTCCGGCACCGGAGGTTGCACCTGAAATCCTCAATGACAGGAAAGAGCCGTATCTTGCGGTTTCTTTCGCTACTGAAAGAGAAAGGGGACACGCTTGTCGTAAAAGCGTGTCCCCTTTCATCTGCCGGGCAATCCCGGAAGTTCAAGGCCGCAGTTGCGGCGGATGCCCGTTCCGGGAGGGTCGGAAGAACATCGTGCTTCCGTCTTTTCATTTGCTTTCAATCGTCAGCACACCTTTCGCCAATCCTTTGGCGGTGGCCTCCAGCGTAATCTTTCCCGGCGTTTCGGAGGAGGCCACGATGGCAGTCATCATTCCGCTGAAAACCTTCATCTTGGGACGTTGGAAAGATTCGAGCGAAACGGGGTTGCCGTTGGCTCCTGCACGATAGCTGCCGGCACCTTTCACCTTGAAACTTATCTCGTTCCCGGCCATCGGGCAGAGATTGCCCTGCTTGTCCACCACACGGACGGTGACAAAAGCCAAATCCTTTCCATCGGCTTTAATCTGCGAGCGGTCGGGCGTCAATTCGATGTGATGGGACTTTCCGGCGGTGTGTATCTCTTTCTCGGCCACAGCTTTGCCGTTTTCATCATAGGCAACCACCTTCACCGTGCCCGGCTCGTACTTCGTGTCCATCCACATCAACCGGTAGCGCTGTTGGCGTCTGAAGCCGGACATGGAAAGAGAGTCCGCGCTGTTGTCGACAGTGACGGACAAGTCTTTCGTGCGCCTGCCCTGACTCTTGCCGTTGATGAAAAGCTCGGCCGACGGGTAGTTGGTATATACGAACACCGGGGTCACCTCGCCTTCGCGTCCTTCCCAATTCCAGTGGGGCAGGATGTGGAGGGTCTCCTCTTTCTTGTTCCAATGGCTGCGATAAAGGTAGTATCGGTCTTTTGGCAAGCCGGCAAGGTCTACGATGCCGAACAAGGAAGAATGGCTGGGCCAATCGGTATAATACGGAGTAGGCTCTCCCAGATAATCGAAACCGGTCCATACGAACTCGCCGATGCAATAAGGCAGGTCGTCGTGCTGTATGAAGTCGTCTTCGGGCAGGTTCGACCATGAACAGTGCTCCACGTCGTAGGAAGAAGCCTGATGGTCGGGGTACTTCTGCATGGAGCGGCGAACCACCGGGAACTTATACACGCCCCGTGAACTGACCGTCGAAGCGGTCTCGCTGCCCAGAATAATCTGTTGCGGCAGTTTCTTGTAGTTCGTCTGATATTTGTGAGGACGGTAGTTGAATCCGGCCACATCCATCACGGCGGCCATATTGTTGTTTACCACGGCATCGGGTGCATCCATGCCTTGCGTCACCGGGCGCGAAGGGTCTTCGCGGTGGCAGATGTCCTGCAAGAAACGGGATAACTTCGGCCCCCGGTCGCCGTCCCATTGGTCGGGCACTTCGTTGCCTATGCACCACATCACAATGCTCGGATTGTTGCGATACTGATGCAACAGATTCACCAAATCCTTCTCCGCCCACCGGTCGAATATTTTATGATAACCATTCTGCACTTTTGCCGCCTTCCATTCGTCAAACGACTCGGCCATCACCATCATGCCCATCTCGTCGCAAGCGCGAATCAGCTCCGGTGCGGGCATGTTGTGCGAAGTGCGGATGGCATTGCACCCCATGTCCTTCAATATGCGAATCTGGCGGCGGATGCCGGCCTCGTTGGAGACAGCTCCCAAAGGCCCTAAGTCGTGATGGTTGCACACGCCTTTGAACCGGGTGCGCTCTCCATTCAGATAAAAGCCTTTGTCCGGAATGATTTCGATGGAACGGATGCCGAAGGGTGTGGTGTATTCATCTTTCAGCACACTGCCCTCATAAATCTTTGAAACAGCCGAATAAAGCGTCGGCGAGTCGGGCGACCACAATGCAGGAGCATTCACCGTGAACGCTTGCTCGAATAGGGGGGTGCCGTGGGCTGTTCCCTGTTTTTCACCGGAGGCCACCACTTTCCCGTCCCGGTCTTTCAGCTCGGTGACGATGCGGTAGTCCGAAAAAGCCTTGTGCTCGGGAATGTTCAGGCGTGTTTTCAACACAATCTTGGCATACTCTTTCTTCACCACAGGAGTTGTGAGTTGCGTTCCCCACATCGGGATAAAAGCATCCTCGTTGATAACCAAATGGACGTTGCGGTAAAGTCCCGCTCCCGGATACCAGCGCGAAGATTCCGTTTCGTTTTCCAGACGTACGGCCAGCGTGTTTTCTTCACCGGCTTTCAGATAGGGAGTGGCGTCTATGTGGAAAGAGTTATAGCCGTAGGGCCAATAACCGGCTTCCTCTCCGTTGATGTATATGCGGGCATGGCTCATGGCGCCGTCGAAGACAAAAGTAGCCTTCCTGCCCGAGGCGAACTCCGGCGCTTTGAACTTCAGGCGATACCATCCCACTCCTACAAAGGGGAGTCCTCCCGTGCGTCCGGCATGTTCCATCGCCTCTTTCTGCCCGTCCTGAGCGATGGCCACGTGCTGCTTATCGTTATTGATGCTGAAAGGACCGTAGATGGCCCAGTCGTGGGGCACAACGACCGACTGCCACTTCCGGTCGTCATATTCTTTGCGGCTGAAGTCCTTGTTGTCTTCACGGCTGAACTTCCATCCTTTCTCGAAAGTATGCCGAACACGTACTTGTGCGTGGGCAAACAGAGGGAAAACCATCAGAAAGGCCATGATAATTCCGCTTGCTCTATGCTTCTTCATTCTCTGCAAAATCTTAGTGTCATCTATGTTCTTTTATCGAACGACAACGTGGAGAGACAAGTGCTTAACGCCCGTTTCTCCACGCCGTTCGATACAGGTTTCTTCTATATGCTTATTCGATTATAATCTCATCGACAAACAAGAAAGCGGGTTTTCCCTTGCCACCGTGCCAAGCGGGTATGCTCTTCTCGGAAGAGGCCACCACGTGTACATAGCGGGCCGTCGTGGGATTGAAGGTGGATTTATGTTCGTGAAGTCCGTTGGGGTCGCTTTCTTTCATGGCGGGAAACTCTTCGGCGGACAGTCGGGTGAAGTTGGTTCCGTCGTCCGATACTTCTACGATGAAGCTACGGGCATCGAATATCCAATCGCCTTTTTCCACACATGTGGTGAGAGATACGGTTGAGATTTCCGTAGGCCGTTGCAAGTCGATGACCACGTCCATATCGTTGTTGCGGAATGCAATCCATTTACCGGTTTTGTAGTTGCCGTTACCTCGCAGTCCGTCCACCAAAGTGGTGATGCCGTTGAAGCGATATTGGTCATTCACGGGCTGTTTGGCTACAATGGGCTTGGCTGTAGACTTGCTGAAGGTAAGTTCTTCGGTCAGCATGCGGCTGTTGCCTGTTTCGCGGATGGCAAGCGCCTTGAATACACAGCTCTGCTTGATTGCAAGTACGGAATCGGCCACGGGCGAGGCTGCCGTAGGTTCTGTTCCGTCCAATGTATAATGTATGGGAGTTTTGTCGATGGTGAGCATGCTCACGTTTATGGCCTCGCCTTCGGGGTCGATGTTGAAATCAGCCTTTACGTCGAAAACATGTGTGGCGTAGTTGTAACTTTCGGCTTTATACATCTTGACGAGTCTTGTCAGGCGGTCGAGGAAGCACTCATAGTTTTTCTTTTCCGGATTGCTCCATTGCACTTCTGCCAGAGCCGCCCAGCGGGGCAATGCCATGTATTGCAGTTGCGAGAAGGTCGTGATGTATTCCGTCCAGTGGTTGGCCTGTACGCCGATGATATGCTTCTGTTCGTCGGTAGTCAGTGAGGCGGGCATCGGTTCGTAGCTGTACACCCGCTCGATGGGGAGATAACCGCCTATAGCCAACGGCTCGTTTTCGGTATCTTTTGTCTGATAGTAGTCAAAGTAGAGGTAGGTGTTGGGAGTCATGATGACGTCGTGCTTCTGACGGGCGGATTCGATGCCTCCTGCTTCACCCCTCCATGACATGACGGTGGCGTTCGGTGCCAGTCCGCCTTCCAATATCTCGTCCCAACCGATGATCTGGCGGCCGTGGTCGTTCAGGAATTTCTCGGCATGGTTGATGATGAAGCTCTGCAAATATTCTTCCTTACTGTGCTTGGCATCTCCCTTGATGCCCAACGCCTTGATGCGTGCCTGGCACTTCGGGCAGGATTGCCATCTCACTTTCGGGCATTCGTCACCGCCTATGTGAATGTATTCCGACGGGAAGATTTCCATCACTTCGGACAGCACGTCGTCGATGAACGTCAGCACACTGTCGTTTCCGGCGCACAGCACATCCTCCGATACGCCCCACTGTGTCCACACCTCATACGGGCCACCCGTACATCCCAGATGCGGATAGGCGGCCAATGCGGCCTGCATGTGTCCGGGAAGGTCTATTTCCGGTATGACGGTGATGTATCTTTCGGCGGCATAAGCAACGATTTCCTTCGCTTCTTCTTGGGTGTAGAAGCCTTCGTAGGGCTTGCCGTCATACTTGCCGGAGTTTCGTCCGATGACGGTTTCCTTGCGTTTGGAACCTATCTCGGTGAGCAACGGATACTTTTTGATTTCCAGTCGCCAGCCCTGATCTTCGGTGAGGTGCCAATGCAGGCGGTTCATATTATGAAGGGTCATCATGTCGATGAAAGTCTTCACTTCATCCACTGTGAAGAAATGGCGGGCTACGTCCATGTGCGCTCCGCGGTAGCCAAAGCGAGGATAGTCGTTGATTTCAACGGCAGACAGTACCGGGACACTGTTCTTTTCCATAGGGATGGCTTTGCGCAACGTCTGGATGCCATAAAACACTCCGGCCTCGCTCGCTCCGGTGATTGTCACGCCGTCGGCGGTCACTTGCAGCTTGTAGGCCTCCGGATTTTCAGAAGCCAACCCCAATGCAAGCAGGATGTTCCCTTTGTCTCCGGTTCCGGCTTCAACGGCATGTTCCGTTCCGGTGGCCTTTTTCAGATAATCGGCAAGGTAACCGGCATTGCGCCGCATCTTCTCGTTATTCTCAGGATAGATGATTTTCACTCCCCGACCCAGTTCGAAGTTTCCTTCGGTGTTTTCGATAATCTCTTGAGGCATAGGGATGATACGATAATCGGCCGTTGTCTTTTTGGCATCGTTGCAAGAGGTTATAGCCCCGACTATCGCCAACATTCCCGCCAGCTTAAACAGTGTTCTCATGATTGTTTTTTTATTAATGTTTCTGTATTATTGTACAAAGAAAGCCTTTACATTGCTAATTGACAAACTCTGTTAAAGTTTTTTAGATAATATGCGGGATTATGCTTCGTATAAGGCCTTCGTGGGGCAATCGAAGAGAATATGTGCAAAAAACGCGTGTTTTTGCCCATCTTTTACGTGAATTCGATATAAGTCTATGCAATTTTATAAAAGACATCATCCGATAAAAGCCTCTCATTCCTTTGAAAAAAATTGATACTCACTCTTATCATCTTCGTATTTTATTCGTGTCTATAGCGGGCAGCTCCACACGAACATGATAAGAACATGGTACGAACTTGATACGAACATGGTAAAACGAAGATGATGGCATTGTAACCCTTACAGAATTTCTTTACAAGACAGGAATAAAGAATTTGTTAATACAATGATTTTTTTAGCTTAATATTTGGATATTTCCACAGAATACGTATATTTTTATATGGTGACCGATTCAATGATTTCTTCCGGCGACAATCCGATATGCTCCTTCTGGTTGGTAAGCAATGCGATTAGCGCATTGTTCAGCGTGAACAATATCCACGGCTCCCAATCACCACTCTCGCGGACGTCTTGTATCTGCTTGTAGTATTCCGCTTTATTGTCAATGATGTATCTGCTCAGGTAGAGAATAGGCAAGTCGAGCAAATCTTTCACCACCAGAAAAAGAATATTGATGATGCGTCCGGTTCTTCCGTTACCATCATAGAAAGGATGGATGCTCTCGAACTGATGGTGAATGGTTGCAATGGAAGAGACGGAATCTTGTACATGGCTTTATACGTTTATATGAATAAGAACAACATGTGCAAAAAAGGGGGTGTTTTTGCACATGTTCTCAAATAGCAACGATATTATAGAATGAAATGTAGTGTCGGAAGAGTCCGAAAAATTTCTTAATAAAGTTTATTCCTTTCACCTTTTTATATGGAATAAGAACATCTAATCAGGCCTTTATGCCAAGTGATCTTTTCGGTTTTCTCAAAAGATATTGTACTTTTGCGCTTCGTATACATAAGACCGGCCTCTCTTTTTGTACATAAAAACACCCGGACACATGGGGGGGGAGGAAGGCCGGAATAAAAACTAATAAAAACAATTAAGGTATGAATTTGAAAGGAATAACAAAGGCTGCTTTTGTGGGGCTGTGTTTCGCCGCATGGATGACGTCGTGTATCAAAGACGAGGCAGCGAATGCTGAAGCGGACATCGTGGCATGCGCCGTGAGTGGAAATCTGCTTATCCGCGAACCGGTGATTACGAATACTGAAGTTAAGTTTTACATCAACGGATGGGAGGATTTGACAAGCCTTGCGCCAACTTTCACGCTGACCGAAGGAGCTGTGATGGAACCTGCCAGTGGTACGAAGCGGGACTTTACATCGCCGCAGACTTACACCGTCACATCGCAGGACGGACAGTGGAAGAAGACGTATAAGGTGTCGTTCATCTCCGGAAGTCCGGCTACGGAATATCATTTCGAGAATATCAAGTACTATGAAGCTGCGGATATCTGGAATCCGACGGCCGAGCCGCAAAAGAAGTTCCACATCTTTTACGACCGAACCATCGAGGGGACTGAAATGGATTGGAGCAGTGGTAACGCGGGCTTCATGATTACCAACAGTGCGGCTCCTGCAACGGACTATCCGACCAGTCAGGCAGAGGATGGATACAAGGGCAAGTGCGCCAAACTTGTCACTCGTTCCACCGGCTCGTTGGGAGCAATGATGGGAGCTCCTTTGGCGGCAGGAAACCTCTTTATCGGAGAGTTTAAAATCAACATTGGCAATATGGCCAAATCAACCCGTTTCGGTGTGCCTTTCCGCATGACACCGTTGGGGCTGGACGGCTACTTCAAATACAAAGCCGGCGAGAAATATATCAACAAGAACAGTGAGGAGCAGACGAACAAGAAGGACGTCTTCGATATCTATGCCGTGATGTATGAAGTGACCAAGGACGTGTCCTATCTTGACGGAACCAACATCAAGACGCACGAAAATGTCGTGATGATGGCACAGGTGGAAAACCGTAAGGAGGCGGGCGAATGGACGCGTTTCTCGGCAGAGTTCAAGTCCGTGAAAGGAAGGACGATTGACGCGGAGAAGCTGCGCAACGGCGGCTACAACCTTGCCATCGTGCTCTCTTCGAGCGAGGGAGGGGCTGATTTCAACGGCGCCGTGGGCAGTACGTTGTATGTGGATGAAATGAACTTGTATTATAAATAAAATTATTGTCATGAAGATATATTTCAAAGGAATCGTTGCGATGGCTCTCGGCATGTGGTCGGTGGTGGCTGTGGCACAGCAGGACAGGAATAAAAGTATAAGGGAATCGGAGAAAAACGGCTGGGAATATGAGGTGAAGGCCGGTGTAAACATCGGTGGGGCTTCGCCCATCCCGTTGCCCGAAGAGATTCGCAAGGTGAACAGCTTCAGCCCGAAATTCAACGGGGTGGTGGAAGGAACGGTCACGAAGTGGCTGGGTCGCGAGAAGAACTGGGGCGTATCGACGGGTTTGCGCATCGAGGAGAAAGGCATGAAGACGGATGCAAGGGTGAAGAATTACAGCACGGAAATACTGAACGACGGCAACAAGGTAGCCGGACGGTGGACAGGACGGGTGGAGACGAACTATAACAGTACGTTCCTCACCTTGCCGGTGATGGCCAATTATCGGTTCAACGGCAGTTGGAAGGTGCGCGCCGGCATGTATGTGTCCTATCGTATGGATGGCGACTTCTCCGGCTCGGTGAGCGACGGCTATCTGAGGGAAGGTACGCCTACGGGCGAGAAGGTGGAGTTTACGGACGGCAAGTCGTCGACCTATGATTTCAGTTCCGACCTCTGCCGTTTTCAGTACGGGGCGCAAGTAGGCGGCACGTGGCAGGCGTTCCGCCATTTCTCGGTCAACGCCGATTTCACTTGGGCTTTCAGCAATGTATTCAAGAAGGATTTCCAGACCGTTACGTTCAACATGTATCCCATCTACCTGAATCTGGGCTTCGGATATAAGTTTTAGTGAATGATTTTTTTTCGGATGCGGATGACGCGGATGACGCCGGTTTTGTCTTTTCAGACTCGGTGGCATCGGCGTCATCTTTTTTTTGTTTCGTGTCTTTCGGCCGATGCTCCGGTGCCTGTGGGCCGGGGAATTATTAGAAACATGGCGATAAAAGATTAAATTTATAGTACCCGATTATAATATTTAAAGGATTGTCGCTCTATGTTCACAGTGTCTAAAATTAACGTATTCTATATGTGCAAAAAGGGGCTTTTGCACATGAAAAGCCCCTCCGTGTTCAAGTGATGCCGGAAGATTTGGATTTTAATTTAAAAAGCCAATAATATCCTGCAGATAATAACATCAATGGGAAGATTACTATGAAATCTTTTAAAGCCAGAGGCTCTCGTACGTAGCCGATAACATACCACGGTATGGCTGAGGCAAACACAATAGTGAGCATCTTTGCATATTTGGCTACGTAATATGATTTGAACTCCTTATCGAATTCTTTATCATCCAACGATTTGGCTTGTTCCTTGTAATACTTCTTTTTAAGTATAAAATCTTTCCTGAAACAGTATCCTATTCCAAACCATATCAGCGACCATGCCACTAAGAAGAGAGACATACCTATACCGTTCATTCCATCATCAAAAAAAGAAGCATACGAACGATTGTTGATTGAAGCGCCTATAATAGCAAGCAGGACAACAAACAAATTCCACAATACCATTGTCCAAAAGCCATATTTGATAAAATCTTTCTTCACCATATATTCTAATGTAATAATGCAGTACAAGCTGAAGCCAAAGCCGCTGCGCCACACCAATCAAGAGGTTGAAGCTGGAAGATATTAAGCCTTGGTATTCCCGCCAAGCATCGGCTATTGCAACTTCTTTTACTGATGCACGAGTTTGTGGTTTGTCGAACAGTTCATTCCATTCGCTCAAATGTTGTTCCCAATATTCAGAAGAGGCTTGTAAAGTCGTAATAAATGTAATCACAGCTTGTTTGTTTTCTTTCTTTTAAAGTTTTCGCCATATCGTCTATTGACAAATTATAATCACCCCATTGGCAGAGTTAAATATGCGCTAATTTAATTCCGCCAACGGGTAAGTAATCAATATATACTATAAAAAAAGAATCAAATCAATATGCTTTGTCACAAAAATAAGAATTTTCATCAAAGAAACAAAGTCTTTGCAAGAAAATTACATCTTTTATTTTGACAGTTAAAGTTGGTAGAATCGCATCAATTTCTGTTTTGTGAAAAGGATTTATCGCCACGAAATCAGCACCTATCCTTTAACCTATCCTAATAATGCGCCTCTTTGTCACTTGTTTAGAGTTGAAATCATTATCTTTGCAGCCATGTCTGCCGAGACAATTGCGCCTGCCGCGACAGAGACAAGTGTTTTAGCCGACAGACACATGTGTTTTGCACGTCAGATACAAGTGTTTCAGACGTCAGACACAAGTGTCTGACAAGCAGTATATAATTGGTTGATTATTAAGAATATAACAAGTAACGAATTTCATCCGAATGAAACAGTACAGAACAGTGAACAACCTGATGGGGTGGATTACATTCCTCATTGCGGCAACGGTTTATTGCCTGACCATTGAACCGACTGCCAGTTTTTGGGACTGCCCGGAGTTCATCACCACCGGCTATAAGCTGGAAGTGGGACACCCGCCCGGCGCACCGTTTTTCATGCTCGTGGCCAATTTGTTCTCGCAATTTGCCGGCGACGCTTCCACCGTGGCCCGCATGGTGAACTACATGAGCGCACTGATGAGCGCCGCATGTATCCTGTTCCTTTTCTGGAGCATTACGCACTTGGTGCGCAAACTCGTGGTGACGGACGAAAACAACATCACGCGCGGGCAGCTTGTCACCATCATGGGCAGCGGGCTGGTAGGCGCATTGGCTTATACGTTCAGCGACACATTCTGGTTCAGTGCCGTAGAGGGTGAGGTATATGCCTTCTCCTCGCTGTTTACCGCCGTCGTGTTCTGGCTGATTCTGAAGTGGGAAGACGTGGCCGACGAGCCTCACAGCGACCGTTGGCTGATTCTGATAGCCTACCTCACGGGACTTTCCATCGGCGTGCATCTGCTCAACCTGCTTTGCCTGCCTGCCATCGTGCTGGTGTATTACTACAAGAAAACGCCCGGTGCCGACGCCAAAGGCTCTCTGTTGGCACTCCTCGCCTCGATGGTGCTGGTGGCTGCCGTGCTCTACGGCATCGTGCCCGGCATCGTGAAAGTGGGTGGATGGTTCGAGCTGCTTTTTGTCAACACGCTGGGCATGCCTTTCAACAGCGGTGTCATTGTGTACATCGTCCTGCTGGCGGCCGCCCTCATCTGGGGCGTATACGAGAGCTACACCGAGGCGGACAAGACGCGGATGGCGCTCTCGTTCGTCCTTACCATCGGCATGCTGGGCATACCGTTCTATGGGCATGGCAGCAGTGCGGTGATTATCGGCGTGCTGGTCATCGCCGCGCTCTGGCTCTACCTCAACCCGAAGACGCAGGCACGCATCAAGGAGAAATTCCGCGTTTCGGCACGCACGCTGAACACATCGCTGCTATGCACCATGCTGATTGTCATCGGCTATTCCTCGTATGCGCTGATTGTGATTCGCTCCACCGCCAACACGCCGATGGACCAGAACTCTCCCGAAGACATCTTCACGCTGGGCGAATATCTGGGACGCGAACAATACGGCACGCGCCCGTTGTTCTACGGTCCGGCCTTTTCGTCGCAGGTGGCGCTCGACGTGAAAAACGGCTATTGCGAGCCGCGCGTCAAGACGCAAGGCACGAAGTTCATCCGTAAGGAGAAGGCCACGCCCGACGAGAAGGACTCGTACATCGAGATTCCCGGACGCATCGAGTACGAGTATGCGCAAAACATGCTCTTTCCCCGCATGTACAGCAGTACGCACGCGCAGCAATACCGCGCTTGGCAAGACATCAAGGGATACGACGTGCCTTACGACAAGTGCGGCAACATGGTGATGGTGAATATGCCCACGCAGTGGGAAAACATCAAGTTCTTCTTCTCCTACCAGCTCAACTGGATGTACTGGCGATACTTCATGTGGAACTTTGCCGGACGGCAGAACGACTTGCAGGGCAGCGGAGAGATAGAGCGCGGCAACTGGATTACGGGCATCTCGTTCATAGACAATCTGCTGCTGGGCGACCAAACCCTGCTGCCGCAGGAGTTGCAGCAGAACAAAGGGCGCAACGTCTTCTTCTGCCTGCCGTTGTTGCTCGGCATCATCGGTTTGTTGTGGCAAGCCTATCGCGGTGAGAAAGGCATCCGCCAGTTCTGGGTGGTGTTCTTCCTCTTCTTCATGACCGGCATCGCCATTGTGCTCTACCTGAACCAGACACCGAGCCAGCCGCGCGAGCGCGACTACGCCTATGCCGGCTCGTTCTATGCCTTTGCCATCTGGATCGGTATGGGTGTGGCAGGGCTTGTGCACCTGCTCCGCCACTACACGAAGATGGGCGAACTTCCGGCCGGCGCCCTCGTTTCCGCAGTCTGCCTTCTTGTGCCCATACAGATGGCAAGCCAGACATGGGACGACCACGACCGCAGCGACCGCTACATGGCCCGCGACTTCGGACAGAACTACCTGATGTCTCTTCAGGAGTCGGGCAACCCCGTCATCTACACCAACGGTGACAACGACACCTTCCCCCTGTGGTACAATCAGGAGACCGAAGGCTTCCGCACCGACGCCCGCACCTGCAACCTCTCTTACTTGCAGACCGACTGGTACATCGACCAGATGAAACGCCCGGCCTACGACAGCCCGTCGCTGCCCATCACTTGGGACCGCATGGAGTATGTGGAAGGAACCAACGAATACATCCCCATACGCCCCGAATACAAAAAGAACATCGACCAGCTCTATGCCGAAGCCGAAAAGCAGGCGCTGGGAGGTAATCCGGAAGCGTTGATAAACGTGAAGAAAGAGTTCGGAGAGAATCCTTACGAACTCAAGAACATCCTCAAGCACTGGGTGCGCACGCCCAAGGACGACGAACTGAAGGTGATTCCTACGGACAGCATCGTCATCAAGGTGGACAAAGAAGCCGTGCGCCGCAGCGGCATGATGATTCCGGGCGACTCGATACCCGACTACATGCACATCTCCTTGAAAGGGAAGCGCGCACTCTACAAGAGCGAGCTGATGATGCTTGAGATGCTGAGTGAAGCCAACTGGGAACGCCCCATCTACATTGCGGTCAGCGTAGGTCAGGAAAACCAGTTGAATATGGGCAACCATTTCATTCAAGAGGGTCTTGCCTACCGCTTCACTCCGTTCGACACCGACAAGACGGGTGTGAAGATAGACTCTGAAAAGATGTACGACAACCTGATGAACAAGTTCAAGTTCGGCGGCATCGACAAGCCGGGCATCTACATCGACGAGAACGCCATGCGCATGTGCTACTCGCACCGCCGCATCTTCTCCCAACTCGTGCAGCAGTTGATGCGCGAAGGAAAGAAAGACAAAGCGAAAGCCGCACTGGACTATGCCGAGAAGATGATTCCTGCCTGCAACGTGCCTTACGACTGGCAGAACGGAGCCATGCAGATGGCCGAGGCCTGCTACCAACTGGGCGATACCGCCAAGGCGGACGAAATAGCGAAGGCCCTTGCCGACAAGTCGGTGGAATACATGACGTGGTACATGAGTCTGGACGACAACCGCTTCGCCATCTCCATCCGTGAGTTTGAATACCATTTGGCCGTGCTCGATGCGGAAATAAAGATAATGAAGCAATATAACTCCAAACTTCTCGACGTCTATCAGTCTAAAGTGGAAGAACTGTATAATATATATGTGGAAAGGATGAAATGAGCGATAACCGCTATCATTGCTTATCGCTGAAAACCAACATGTTTATCGCCAACAACCAACCGCTAATCACGTGTTTATAGAGCAGCCTCCCGCATTTATCCGCAAGCTGTATTCCGGTGCCATCTGGCGCATGGATCCTGACGAAAGAGCCGTCTATCTGACTTTCGACGACGGCCCTATACCTGTGGTGACTCCTTGGGTGCTCGATTTGCTGGACAAGCATGACATCAAAGCCACTTTCTTCATGGTGGGCGACAACATACGGAAGCATCCCGACGAGTTCCGCATGGTGGTGGAACGCGAACACCGCATCGGCAACCACACGTTCAATCATATCCGTGGATTTGAATATACGGCCGAGAAGTATCTGGGCAACACGGAGCAGGCACGCATCTTCATGGAGATGGGTGGAGACATCAACTGCAATGTGGAGAAAGTGCTGTTCCCGTTGCTGTTCCGCCCTCCCCACGGACACATGTTCGCTGCCCAATATCTCAAGCTGAAACGCTCTTACAAGATTGTGATGTGGGATTTGGTGACCCGCGATTACAGTAAAAAGCTGCGCGGGCCCCAAGTGCTTGCCAATGTGATGAGATATGCGCGAAACGGTTCCATCATCACCTTTCATGATTCGCTGAAGTCGTGGTGCAACGGAAACCTGCAATACGCCTTGCCTCGTGCCATCGACTTCCTGAAAGAAGAGGGCTACGAGTTCAAGGTGCTGTGATACGGCAGCCGGATTATTTCACCTCGACCGTTAGAGGGTTGCGTACCTTCTGTGCAAAGTCCGCCATGTAGCGATTCCATGCGTCGGCAGTCTTGATGTCCGCTCTGCTCCATGCAAATCCCCAATAATATACATAGTCTGCCCCCGGCTCATAGTCGCCGACAGCCAGTACGTGCCCGTAGGCACCGTTGCGCCGCTTCTTCTCCTCTTCGGGGAAGAGTGCGGTCTTGGCTTCCTTTACCATGGCAGGAAAAGCCGCTCCTATGAATATCTTGCCGTTGTCAGGCCCTGTGGTGGGATCTGCGTAAGTGATATAACCGTTTGCCGCATCTGCCACGACAGCACCGTCGGGTTCGTGCAGCACAATGCCCGTAGCCACCGGCAAAGCCTCTTTCAGGTTGCTGTAAGAGACGGCGGTTTTATTCAGATGCGAACCGGCATCCAGTGTAATCAGGCGCGTTTCTATCACCGCGGTGTCGCTTCCGACGTTCAACGGGGTGAACTCCAGTTTCATCGTGAAACGCAACGGCCCGTTGTCCAGCACCTCATGCGTCTTGTAGCACCACGGATAAACGATGGTGTCGTTCACCATCAATGCGGCCACACCTGCTCCTAACGTAGGGCCTACCGCATAGCAGTCCATACCGAACCCGTGGTCGATGTGATAAGAGATGGAACGGCTCAACTCGTCGGCAGCCGTGGGGTCGGTTTTTCTCAGTTCGGCAATGTTGGCACGCACTTCTTTATTTACCTCTTTTTCGTAAAAGGTCTCCAAAATCGGTTCTGTGGTGTTGTACTTCGTAAACAGGTCGTAACCGAAACCGCGCTCGCCCCTTGCCTGCAAAGCAGGGCCGTAAGCACGGAAGGCCACTAAATCGTTTTCCCAAGCCATATCGTCCATACGTTCAGGATATTGCCGCCCGCAAGCCTTTACCTGTACATCGGTGGGAACGCCTGTCCGGATGGTATAGACGGTAGAGGCATTGGCTGCCACTGCAACGGGGAAGATAAGTGTTCCGTCGTAAGTCACCTGATAGGGCACTTGTTCTCCTTCGGCATTCAGAACCACAATCTGTGCCGTGTCTGCCAGATTCAGCCGGGAGGATATTTCGGCCATAGACACCTCCACCATTTCGCCGGAGCGTTCCATTGCCAACGGATTGGTCACCGTAACGGTCACGGTCCGGCTTTCGCTGCATGCCCAGCAGCACCACACAGCCAGACATAATAAAAGGATTTTCTTCATGGATTGAATTGTTTATAAAAGTGAGCAGAGAACTCTTCTTTATGATGCTGACAAATAGAAGCCGTTTTGATTCCGTTCTCGGAAGGAAGCCGGAATAAAACCGAAACAGCCTCTAAAAGAAGCACGGGCCACCCGGAAGAACACGGTCTCTTTAAAAACAAAATCCGTGAAGTCCGTGTAACCCGTGCCTGAAAGAGAATCATAGAGGGCATCTTCGCACACCCCTGTTTTCGTTGTTATTTCGGTTGTTTGCCTATATAAGCCAGAATGCCGCCGTCTACATAGAGGATATGGCCGTTCACGGCGTTCGACGCTTCCGATGCGAGAAACACGGCAGGGCCTGTAAGCTCTTCCGGATCCAGCCAACGGCCTGCCGGCGTTTTGGCACAAATGAAAGAATCGAACGGATGGCGGCTTCCGTCGGCCTGCTTTTCGCGTAGCGGAGCAGTCTGCGGCGTGGCGATGTAGCCCGGTCCTATGCCATTGCATTGGATGTTATACTCACCGTATTCAGAGCAGATGTTGCGGGTAAGCATCTTCAAACCGCCCTTGGCGGCAGCGTATGCCGACACGGTTTCACGTCCCAGTTCGGACATCATGGAGCAGATGTTGATGATTTTGCCGTGGCCTTTCTTCATCATGGCAGGCAATACGGCTTTCGACATGATGAACGGAGCGTTCAGGTCGATGTCGATGACGCGGCGGAAATCGGCGGCCTCCATCTCGTGCATGGGCACACGGCGAATGATTCCGGCATTGTTCACGAGGATGTCTACCGAACCTACCTCTTTCTCGATCCGGGCTATCATGGCCTGAACAGCCGGCTCGTCGGTTACGTCGCAAACATAGCCATGCACCTTGAAGCCCTTTTCGGCATAGGCGGCCAAGCCTTTGTCTACCAACTCCTGATTGATGTCGTTGAAACAGATGGTTGCGCCTTGCTCCGCAAAAGCCGAAGCGATGGCAAAACCGATACCGTAAGAAGCACCTGTGACAAGGGCTACTTTACCTTCTAAAGAAAAATTCAAATACGGATTCATAATGTTGAATTATTAAGTTTAAGAATATATGTTTTCATGATTCTGCTACATTGTATAAGTTATGGATTCGGTCATCAAGACTGCTTCGTTTGCGTACACGGTGCAAATGTAACAAAAGAAAACGGAGAAGTACTATAATTTTGTACCAATTATATGGCATTATTGTCCAAAGAGTGTTACAGAAAAAAGCCGATACCTATAAATGGGTATTATAGAGAATTGTGCATACCTATTTTTGTTTATTTTCAACTTGTCCGGTTGATTTTCTTATTCGGATATGTTTGCGGTAATGTTAATTGTGTTTAACTTTGCGACTTGGAAACAAAGGCTATATAATGTATTTGTGCCTGAAACAATAAAAAATATTATTAAAATGAGATTATTTAATTTAATTGTATTCTTGACTTGTTTGGCTACACTTTCTGTGCATGCGGAAGATGCCGATAAGAAAGTGAGAACAGATGCCAACATTGTAGGACACGTTATCGAAGCGGTTACGGGAGAACATGTTCCCGGAGTGAGTATTTTCATCAAAGGAACCACGATTGGAACCGTTTCCGATCATACGGGACACTATCGGTTGATGGATCTTCCGGTGGGAACCAAGACTATTGTGATGAAGGCCGTAGGTTATAAGACACAAGAACGGGAAGTGGTTTTGGAGAGAACCGTTACGAAAGAAGTCAACTTTATTCTTGAAGAAGATGTTGCAGTATTGGATGCCGTGGTCGTTTCGGCCAACCGTACGGAGACAACCCGCCGTCTGGCGCCCACGTTGGTGAACGTCATTGACGGCAAGCTGTTCAGCTCTTCCAACGCGAACAACCTCTCGCAGGGACTTTCTTTCCAGCCGGGTGTACGCGTGGAAAACAATTGCCAGAACTGCGGTTTCAATCAGGTGCGCATCAACGGTATGGACGGACGTTACACTCAGATTCTGATAGACTCCCGCCCGATTTTCAGTGCATTGGCGGGCGTATATGGTCTGGAGCAGATACCCGTCAACATGATAGACCGTGTAGAGGTGGTGCGTGGCGGAGGTTCCGCCCTCTTCGGTTCTTCGGCCATTGCCGGTGTGCTGAACATCATCACCAAAGAGCCTACGCAGAACTCTTTCAGTCTGAACGAATCACTGGGCTTCACCGGTATGAAGAGAATGGACAACAACCTTGCCTTCAACGGTTCCATCGTGAGCGATGACCAGCGGACGGGTGCCATGTTCTTCGGGCAGATGCGTGCGCGCAATCCGTGGGATAAAGACGGTGACGGCTTTTCTGAAATAGGCAAGATAGATTCCCGTTCGGCCGGTATACATACATTCCTGCGCACATCGGACTACAGCCGGTTGACGGCCGAGATACACGGCATTCAAGAGTTCCGTCGCGGTGGAGACCATCTGGATTGGCCGGAGCATGTGGCATCGGTGGCCGAACAGACCGACCACTCCATTTATAGCGGAAACCTGAAATACGACCTCCGTTCGGCCGACTCGAAACATCACTTTCAGGCATACGTGTCGGGACAGATTGTGAACCGCAAGAGCTACTATGGCGGTATCGGTGCCTTGGACGAGTTGGACGATACGGGTAATGAATACGGCAAGTTGGGATATCCCATTCCGAAAAAGTATTACGGACAGAATGATGGTGTGACGAAAGGACGTACTTACATGGGTGGCGTTCAGTATTCATACGACTTCGACAAGTTCCTCTTCATGCCGGCGCAAGTATTGTTCGGCGTTGAATATACGCGGGACATGCTGAAAGATAAAATGCCCATTCGTAGCTGGATACCGGCTACGAAGGAGGACGGCACGCTGGTGAAAGACAAGAACGGAAATCCTGTTCCTCTCTATCCCGAAACGGATCAGCGTATCAACAACTGGAGCCAGTTTGCGCAAGTGGAATGGAAGAATGCGAAATGGAGCCTTTTGTTGGGTGCCCGCTTGGACGAGCACTCTGAGGTGGACAATCCTATTGTAAGCCCCCGTGCCACCCTGCGCTTCAATCCTACTAAAGACATCAACCTGCGTGCCACTTATGCCAAGGGATTCCGTGCCCCGCAAGTATTCGACGAAGACCTGCACGTGGCCGTAATCGGCGGTGAAGCCAAGAAAATCACCAATATCGACGGACTGAAGCCGGAGGTGAGCCACTCGTTCAGTATCAGTGCGGATACATATCACAGCTTCGGGGAGTTTCATATCAACTTGCTGGCCGAAGGATTTTATACCCGATTGAAAGACGTTTTCGGTGAAGAGGCACAGGCCGACCGGCACGACGGCATCAAACGCTACAACCGTGTCAACGGCGACGGCGCCAAAATATTCGGCGTGAACCTTGAAACCAGAATGGCCTATCGCCGCATGCAGTTGCAGGCCGGATTTACGTTGGCTTCAAGCAAATACGACTCTCCCCAAGAGTGGGGCGAACGTACGGTGCTGACGTCGGGAGACCAGCCTAAAGCGGATGGCTCGAACTTCAAAAAAGACGACAAAGGAGAATTCGTGAACGAGGGACAGACCGACAGAGCCATGACCCGCACACCCAATGCTTACGGTTACTTCACATTGGGGTGGAATCCCGTCAACCCGTTGAACATTGCGCTGACCGGCACGTTCACCGGAAAGATGAAAGTGCCTCATGTCATCGAATGGGGAGCCGGCTCCGCCTTGTCGGACATTGCCGCCCTCGATGCCAAGAAACGCACTGCCGTAACGGATGCTTCGAAAGCGGCTCCTCATTGGGACGAACTGGAGACTACACCTTCCTTCTTCGATTTGGGCGCGAAGATTTCTTACGATTTCCGGTTGTTCACTGCAACCAAGCTGCAACTGTATGCCGGATTGACGAATATCTTCAACTCTTTCCAGAAGGATTTCGATTGCGGCGCCGGGCGCGACAGCGGATATATCTACGGTCCTACCCAGCCTCGCTCCATTTATGTAGGATGCAAATACAGCTTCTGATAGATTGCGAAGCTGCGGATGTTTGAACAACGGCCTGTACGATGGAAAATCGTGCAGGCCGTTCTTTTTAAGGGGCTTCTTATGGAGTTTTCCGTATTCCAAAAGGAGTTGTTAGGAGAGAAAAGTACCGGCAACAACCGCTGTTTGGAATGTCAGCATCGCGTGGCTGCTTCTTTCAGCCGTCTGATTCCGTTTCCATGGAGTCCGGCCAAGCCCTACAAGGCTTTTAAAAAGATGGCATGGGAAGTGTGGTGACTTAGAATGTGGTAAGTGCCGGCAGGTTTATATATGAAAAGGCGTCTGTCACAAAATCAGGAAAAAACAAAAGGCCGACAGGCGGATTTGCTCTTCTGCCCGTCGGCCTTCTTCCTGTATGGACTCGGCTTCTTCCCACGGTCTTGGGAAGGTTTTCCCTCAATCTTGGGAACGTTTTCCCTCGTTCCCGGGAATGTTTTCCCACGATGGTGGGAATGGCTTGCCTAAATACGGTCGGGTGCTACCCGTTATCCTTTACTCGCGTTCCTCCTTATTGCATGATGAAGTCATGGCTTCTGATTTCAGTTCTTGTTGGCACGTTTCCGTTCCGTCTCATCCAGAATCACCTTGCGCATGCGCATGGATTTCGGCGTGACTTCTACATACTCGTCTTCCTTGATGTATTCCAGCGCCTCTTCCAGAGAGAACTGAACGGGCGGAATCAGGCGGGTCTTTTCGTCGGAACCGCTGGCACGCATGTTGGTCAGTTTCTTGGACTTCGTGACGTTCACCACCAAGTCGTTGTCGTGCGAATGCTCGCCCACTACCTGGCCGGCATATACTTCATCTTGCGGGAAGATGAAGAACTTGCCGCGGTCCTGCAACTTGTCGATGGCATAGGCGAAAGCCGTGCCTGCCTCCATGGCAATCATGGAACCGTTGGTGCGGCGTTCGATATCCCCCTTGTAGGGATGGTACTCTTTGAAGCGGTGCGCCATGATGGCTTCACCGGCCGAAGCCGTCAGCACGTTCGTGCGCAGGCCGATGATGCCGCGCGAGGGCATATTGAATTCGAGGTTGACACGTTCGCCGGTGCTCTCCATCTTCACCATTTCGCCCTTACGGCGCGTCACCATGTCAATCATCTTGCTGGAGTATTCTTCGGGCACATTGATGGTCAACTCTTCGATGGGTTCGCATCTCTCGCCGTCTATCTCCTTGAAGATAACCTGCGGCTGCCCCACTTGCAATTCGTATCCTTCGCGGCGCATGGTTTCAATCAGCACGGACAGATGGAGCACGCCGCGGCCCGAAACGACCCACTTGCCGTCTTCCTCGCTCTTGTTCACGCGGAGCGCAAGGTTCTTGTCCAGCTCTTTCATCAAGCGGTCGTGTATGTGGCGTGAAGTGACGAACTTGCCTTCTTTGCCGAAGAACGGAGAATCGTTGATGGTGAAAAGCATGCTCATGGTAGGCTCGTCGATGGCGATAGGCGGCAATGCCTCCGGATTCTCGTAATCGCATACGGTATCTCCGATTTCAAAGCCCTCTATGCCTACCAGTGCACAGATGTCGCCGGAAGATACTTCCTGCACTTTCGCACGTCCCATGCCCTCGAAAGTGTGCAGCTCCTTGATTTTGGACTTCAACACCTTTCCGTCACGCTTCACCAAAGAGACATTCATGCCCTCCTTCAATGTGCCGCGGTGCACACGTCCCACGGCGATACGCCCGGTATAAGAAGAATAGTCCAAAGAGGTTACCAACATTTGCGGCGTACCTTCCAATTGCTCGGGAGCGGGGATATTCTCCAAGATGCAGTCCAGCAACGGATAGATGTTGTCGGTGGGATGCTGCCAGTCCGTACTCATCCAGTTGTTCTTGGCCGAGCCATAGACAACGGGGAAGTCCAGCTGTTCTTCGGTGGCATCCAAGCTGAACATCAAGTCGAACACCATTTCATAGACCTCTTCGGGGCGGCAGTTCGGTTTGTCCACCTTGTTCACCACCACGATAGGCTTCAATCCTATTTGCAAAGCCTTCTGGAGCACGAAGCGCGTTTGCGGCATAGGGCCTTCAAAGGCATCTACGAGCAAGATGCATCCGTCCGCCATATTCAGCACGCGCTCCACTTCGCCTCCGAAGTCGCTGTGCCCCGGAGTGTCGATGATGTTAATCTTGGTGTCTTTATAATTGATAGAGACGTTTTTGGAAAGAATCGTTATGCCTCGTTCACGTTCAAGGTCGTTGTTATCCAGCATTAATTCACCTGTGCTTTGGTTGCTTCGGAAGAGGTTTCCGGCCAGAAGCATCTTGTCAACGAGCGTTGTTTTCCCATGGTCCACATGGGCAATAATTGCAATGTTCCTGATGTTTCGCATATAATACCTACTATAATTAAGGCAAAGACAGACTGTGCCGGGAGCCGATGCGATTTCATTTGCCGTTTGCACCCCATGCGGCCTGTTTTTGCGGTGCAAAGGTACGATTTTTGCATTATATACACAGAAACATGGAAGAAAAAGCTGAATATCATTGCAGTATAAAAGATTATATCTATCTTTGCAGCCCCGAAAGGGAATAATCATAATAACTTTTTAATTGAACAACTATGTATTTAGACGCTGCTAAAAAGCAAGAAATCTTCGGCAAATACGGAAAGTCTAACTCTGATACTGGATCAGCTGAGTCTCAGATAGCTTTGTTTTCCTACCGTATTGCCCATCTGACCGAGCACCTGAAGCTCAACAGAAAAGATTATAGCACTGAAAGAGCTTTGACCATGTTGGTAGGTAAACGCCGTGCGTTGCTCAACTACCTGAAAGACCGCGACATCGAACGCTATCGCGCCATCGTCAAAGAACTCGGCTTGCGTAAGTAATTCTACTTGCGACGAAAGCATTAAGAAAGGGAGATTCTCGAAAAGAGGGTCTCCCTTTCTTGTTTGCATAAAAGAAATGTGTAACTTTGTTTCTATGAAACAGAAAATGTCGGCAGCTAATCTCTCGGTAGCAATCTTTTTCCTGTTGATACTGCTATCGTTCGGCCTCGGATATCGCAACTATTCGCAGACGAAACTGCGCATAATATCCGACCTGAATCAGGCATTGCGACATACCGTGTTGCAGCATAAAGGGAAGTGGTCGGAGGAAGATACGATTCAGACCTGCTCCAAACTGCAAGAGGCAATGGGAACACCCGTTTTCATAAACAGTTCCAACACCACTTTTTCCGAAGCATTGTCCATAACCGAATTGAAAGACGTGTCCGGACTCTCTTTGCACATATTGAAGAAGAACGACCCGAATGGGGCGTCATTCAACGGGTTTCCTGCCGGATATCTTGTCAGTGATACTTTGGTATGGCTTTCCATCGCGTCCGATGATGCTTCGGAGCTGGCACTCTCTTTCCGGGGATATGCCCGTTGTTCGACTGCGATGCTGTTCGGCTTGTCTCAACAGACAATACCGGCAATATTGCTGTTGGCCGCACTGTTATGGGGTGGGTTTGCTTTCTTTCGTCTCCGGAATGCACGCAACAGCAACGACAAGAAACGTCGGAAAGAGCTTATTACTTTCGGTAATCTGTCGCTCTCTCTCCAAGAGACCTGTTTCTACAACGAGCAACAAGCCAGACTGAAGTTGACTCCCATGCAGTACACATTGATGGAGATGTTCTTCCTTTCCTCCTCTCATCTGGTTTCCAAGTCCGACATCTGCCAGTCTCTATGGCCGGGAAAAGAGAATGCGGAAGAAACGCTCTATACATTGATACGACGCCTGAAGCCCATTATTGAAGAAAACAGCAACTTGAAAATAACGACAGACCGCGGGCGTGCCTACGGGCTGGAGATGAGAGGCTGAACACAGTGAACGGCATTGTCGGCCTGTTGTCAGACAAATGTCAGATAGTTGTCGGCTTTTTGTTTCCTGCTTCTTCGTGGAAAGTGGATATCTTCGTGTCCCGAAATCAAAACGACAATCGGAACATGAAACAGATGGCATACCTTTTCATTCTGCTCTTGATGGGCACTGTGGCGACAAATGCGCAAAACGATTCCTCCCGGCTTTCCATTCGGGGCAGAATCCTGAACGAAGAACGGCAGCCGATAGAATTTGCCAACATCGTTCTTCTTTCTACCGACTCCATTTTTATAGAAGGCGCTTGCAGCCGTGGTGACGGAAGTTTCGAGATAGTTCCGCCAACTCACGGTGAATATCTGCTGCAAATCACCTCCATAGGCTATAAATCCCTTTGCCGTTCATGCCGCAGCGGAGATACGGATGACTGGATACTGGAAGCGGATGCCGTAATGCTTGCAGAAACCGTTGTCGAGGCGCGGCGTCCTGTTTTCAGACTGAAAGGAGGAAAGCTGGAGACAAACGTACGGCAATCCCTGCTCGCTTCTCTGAACAACGCCAACGATGTGTTGAAGCATATCCCCGGATTGCGTCACTCCGACGAGGGCTATACCGTCTTCGGCAAAGGTACACCTACTATATATATAGACCACCGGCTCTTGCAGGACAACTCCGAGCTGGAACGTCTATCGGCCGCCGACATCGAGAAAGTGGAACTAATCACCAATCCCGGTGCGGAATACGACGCCACCGTAAATGCCGTTGTGTGCATCCGCACCGTGAGGGGCAGGGAAAACGGCTTCGGCGGTAACGTCCGCGCAAGCATCACACGACGCAGGCGCACCACCCATTACGAGCAAATCGACCTGAACTATCGGAAGAAAGGGCTGTCGCTGCTGGGCATGCTGTATGCCCGCTATGAGAATACCTTGCGGCATCAGGAAGTGCGATACCAGATACCATCCGAGGTGGACTGGGACATCAACAGCCAAGCTCACTTGCATCATAAGGGTCTGACGGGAGGAGGAAAAGCAAGTGTCAGCTATGACTTCGGTTCCCGGCACAGTCTCGGCGCTTCGTATGAGTTCCACCGCACTCCCGACTTTCATACCGGCAACAGCTCGGAATATACCGTCAAGGAAGATGGAAAGCCGACAGACCGTACCGACCACTCTTCTGAGAGTTTGGAACAGGACAGCAAGCATCAAGTGAACGCTTATTATCAGGGCTCTTTGAAACAGCTTCAAGTCAATCTTACGACGGATTTCGTATATGGCAAGAGCTACAGCCGTCAGGAAGCGAAAGAAGTCAGCCAGACGGAGGGATATCGCAACATCAGTTCTTTCAATCGTGCCGACAACCGTCTCCATGCCGCCAGACTGCTTCTGACGCATCCTCTGTGGAAAGGTGAGTTGAAGGCCGGTGCAGACTACACGTTCGTCCGACGTAACGACCGGTTCCTGAATCTGCAAGGCATTCTTCCCGATACGGACAGCAGAATTGATGAAAGCAAAACGGCGGCCTTTGCCGAGTACTCCCTTGCATTCGGAAAGGTCGGCCTGCTTGCCGGACTGCGTTTCGAGCAGGCCGTATCGGAGTATTGGAAACAAGGAGAGTTCATTTCCGGACAAAGTCGTACTTACAATGACTGGTGTCCCAACTTCTCCGTAGATTTTCCCATAGGCAAAGCGCAAGCCAGCTTCAGCTATACGGTTAAGAGCAACCGCCCCTCTTTCTTCCTGTTGCGCAGCACTCTCAGCTACAACAACAGGTTTATCTACGAGGGAGGCAATCCGTTGCTTACTCCCGAAACAAATCACGATATGCAGTTCACCGCTCTCTATAAATGGATGCAGTTCGGCATCGGTTACAAGTATCGTCGCAATGCCATTGCCTTCATGACCAAAGAGTATGCGGAAAATCCGAATGTGGTTATCTTCACTACCGAGAACTTTAAACGGATGCAATATCTCACCGCTTCCATTCGCCTTTCGCCCGCACTCGGCATCTGGAGACCCGAATTCGGCGTCTATTTCGGACAGCCCTTTTTCAAAGTCGCCAATCAAGGAGCGGCCAAAAACATGAACCGTTGCAGCGGTTACTTCCTTTGGCAAAACAGCCTGAATCTGCCGGGCGGATGGATTCTGTCTTTAGATGCCGACTATCAGAGCGGAGGTAACTTCGGCGCCACGTTTCAAGGTTCTTATTGGGGGATGGATGCAGGCATTCGCAAAACGTTCCTGAACAACAGGCTGAACTTCGGACTGCAATTCAATGACTTATGGAAATCACGCCACGGTTCTCTCATGTTGTTCGGTCCTCGGCTGACTTACACCAAAAAGGCAAATCCCGATTCGCGGAGCTTTTCGTTGAGTCTGGCCTACCGTTTCAATGCCGCAGGCAGGGTTTATAAAGGGCAACATGTGTCGGACGACGATTTAAAAAGGCTCTGAAAAGTCCCGGCGATTGGGAAAAAGGAGCCTGATAAATAACATCGCTTCTGAAATTCAGTCGGGAAAATCTCACTGAACAGACGGCCATGAATATGACGGCATGCCTGCATATTTGTCTGTTGACTTAAAATGAAGAGAAATGACAATGGCCTGCATCGGATTAACCGCACTAAAGTCATTTATAAACGGGAATAAGGTTATATGCACAATCGGCAGCCCGCATTAATACCTGAGTTCGGGATAAGAAGCAGGCAGACAGCCACACGCGGAGGCTTGTGTTTTATAATCAAAAGTCTGCTGATTATCAGATATTTATGCGTGCCTTGTCAGACACTTGTGTTTTACGGCTCAGACACTTGTGTTTTACGGCTCAAACACTTGTGTCTGACGGCTGAAACACTTGTGTCTGTCAAGACGAAGAATTGCAGTTGTCAAAACAGGGGAGTGCGGCCTGCCTGAAAGGCTCTCTTCTCTTCCGCCTGACCGCCGTGAAGCGGTGCATTCAGGAAATATCCGCCCGACAGGATGCGGCCTCCGTCTTTGGCAAAAGAAACCGCCTGTCCCTGACTCAGGTCGAGATGAATAAACCATCGCTGTCGGTCAAGTCGTCGCTTCATACGGCCTACGTCCGTCTGCAAGGCCGATAATGGCGGAAATGCCTGCCGAAGGCTTGTTCCGCATCGAAATACGCCTTATCGCCTATTCTCGGAGCCTTGACGCCGGAATGCAGCGAAACGGGTGCTGCCTCCACAAAAGCCTCGTCCCACAAACCGGCATCGATGAACGATTGCAACAACAGGCTGCCTCCCTCTACAAGAAGCGATTGCAATCCGCGTTCATAAAGCGCGCTCATCATCTGCGGAAGCGTGTCCCGCCGGTAATCTATCTGAAGGTATTCCACATTGGAAGCCGGCTCGTGCGGCTTTTCGGTAAACACAAGGGTAGGTACGCTGCCGTCGAAGAGATGCAGATGAGGAGGCAATGTCAGATTCCGGTCGGAAACGACCCGCACGGGCGAATGCCCGTACCAATGGCGGACGGTAAGGGAAGGATTGTCCAGCCACGCGGTGCGTGTACCCACCATGATGGCGCTGTGCTCGGCACGCCTCTTGTGCACCAGCATAGAGGTCAACGGGTCGGACAACGCGACCGGACGACCGCCCTTGCGGAAAACATCCAGATAACCGTCGGCCGACTCCGCCCATTTCAACGTGACGTAGGGGCGTCGCAAAGTATGGAAAGTGACAAAGCGCTGAATCAGCAGCTTGCATTCCGCCTCCAGTACGCCCACAACCACTTCCCTTCCGGCATCCTTCAGCTTCCGAATGCCCCGTCCCGCCACTTCGGAAAACGGGTCGCTGCATCCGATGACGATGCGGGGAATCTGTTTCTCGATAATCAGGTCGGCACAAGGAGGCGTCTTTCCATAATGCGAGCATGGCTCCAGACTGACATAAATGGTGGAGCGCTTCAGCAACGAACTGTCTTTGACGGATCGGATGGCGTTGACTTCGGCATGCGCTTCTCCGCAACGCACATGATACCCCTCGCCTATAATCTGTCCGTCGCACACAATCACCGCCCCCACCATCGGGTTGGGCGCCACGTTGCATCGTCCGTTTTGTGCCAGCTGGATGCAACGCCGCATGTATTTGTATTCTTCTTCCATTTCCATAATCTTTCTCTTTCTTTTTCTTTTTGAGCTTCTTGGCTCCTCCGCCCGCTTTTTTTCCTATTTTTGCATCCTGATACAAAAAACGGTTTCAATGAGTACCCCCGTCCGACATATCCGCACCGCTTTGCGGCCCTATTACTCCGAGCAGGAGGCAGCAGCCCTTTGCCGCATCATCTGTTGCGAGATGCTGGGGCAGAGCACCGTCGATTATTATTTGGGCAAAGATATGCTTTTATCCCCGAACGAAGAAGAGGAACTGGAGCGTATTCTTTGCCGCTTGCGCAAATTCGAGCCGATACAATACATACAAGGCACTGCCCGGTTCTTGGGACGTACCTTCCACGTAGCTCCCGGAGTGCTGATTCCCCGCCCCGAAACAGAAGAATTGGTAGAGGAGATGCTGAAAGAGATTTCACCCAACAGCCGCATTCTCGACATCGGAACGGGAAGCGGTTGCATAGCCGTCACCCTGTCGAAAGAGCTTCCGGAAGCACAGGTCACGGCATGGGACATCTCCGAAGACGCCCTCCGCATAGCCTGCGAAAACAACAGCCTGCTGCAAGCCTCCGTCAGCTTCGTCATGTGCGACGCACTGACGTATCGCCCCACCGGCAACGACCGTTTCGATGTGATAGTCAGCAACCCGCCTTACGTCACGGAAGCCGAAAGGCAAGGCATGGAACGGAACGTTACAGATTGGGAGCCTTCTTCGGCTCTGTTTGTTCCGGATGCCGACCCGCTCCTCTTTTACCGCCACATCGGAGAATTAGGGCGGGACATGCTGGCGGAAACCGGCGGCAAACTCTATTTTGAAATAAACCGGGCATTCGGCGAAGCCACCGCAATGATGCTTTGCGAACAAGGCTACACGAACGTCCGCATCCGAAAAGATATTTCCGGCAACAACCGGTATGTAATTGCAGAACGATGACACAGATAACCGAAACAGAAGCCCTGAAACGGATGGAGGCCTATTGCTCCACAGCCGAACATTGCCGGGCGGAGATAGCAGAGAAACTTCAGAGAATGGGCGTGGCGCACGATGCCGCAGAACGCATAATCAACCGTCTGGCGCAAGACAGATATATAGACGAGGAACGCTTTTGCCGTGCTTTCGTCAACGACAAGTACCGTTTTGCCAAATGGGGTAAGATGAAGATAGGGCAGGCACTTCGACAGAAAAAGATTTCCCCGGCCCTCTGTCGGTCATATCTGGATGAGATTGACGAGGAAGAGTATCTCTCCGTTCTCCGGAAGCTGTTGGCGGCAAAGCGGAAGAGCATCCGCGCAAAGAGCGAATACGAGCTGAACGCCAAGCTGATTCGCTTCGCCCTGAGCCGCGGATTCGAGATGAAAGATATATGTTGCTGCATAAACGTTTCGGATGGAAATGACTGTTCCGAATAAAAAATATAGGTGTTCCCTTTTCTATTCTCATTCTGTTTCCGTACTTTTGTGGCATATTTATCATAATGGTTAGTGTGACTATGAAAACTTTAGAAAGATTGTTCGCAGAAAAATTGCTGAAGATAAAGGCGATTAAGCTACAGCCTGCCAACCCGTTCATTTGGGCGTCCGGATGGAAATCTCCATTTTATTGCGATAACCGCAAGACCCTTTCTTACCCTTCTCTCCGTAATTTTGTAAAGACAGAAATCACACGCTTGATTTTGGAACGTTTCGGACAGGCGGATGCCATTGCCGGCGTGGCAACGGGAGCCATCCCGCAAGGGGCATTGGTGGCCGACGCATTGAACCTGCCGTTTGTATATGTACGCTCCACCCCGAAAGACCACGGATTGGAGAATTTGATTGAAGGCGAACTTCGCCCCGGAATGAAAGTGGTGGTTGTGGAAGACCTGATATCCACCGGGGGAAGCAGCCTGAAGGCAGTAGAAGCCATTCGCCGCGACGGATGCGAGGTCATCGGTATGGTGGCCGCCTATACGTACGGTTTTCCCATTGCCGAGAAGGCATTCAAGGAAGCCAAAGTGCCTTTGGTTACACTGACCAACTACGAGGCCGTACTGGAAACGGCCTTGCGCACAGGCTACATCGAAGAAGAAGATGTGGCAACATTGAACGAATGGCGCAAAGACCCTGCACATTGGGATTCCGGAAAATAAGCGTTATCTGAATTCCTGTATGACAAAAGAGCCATTCGGAACAATCTGTGTCCGGATAGTTCTTTTGTCTTTTTAATAGAGCCGAATTATGACGAAATTTGAGAGTGGAGTAAAAAACATACAGGCTTCACAAGAAGCCGTCTATCAGAAACTGTCCGACCTGAACAATCTGGAAAAAGTAAAAGAACGCCTGCCGGAAGACAAGGTAAAGAACTTGAGCTTCGATGCCGACAGCATGACTGTGGAAGTAAACCCCGTGGGGAAAATCACCCTGCGAATCGTGGAAAAAGAACCCTTCAAGTGCATTAAGTTTGAAACCGCCGCTTCGCCCCTGCCTTTCAATCTTTGGATACAGCTTCTGCCCGTAACCGCAACCGAATGCAAGATGAAACTGACCATCGGCATGGACATCAATCCGTTTATGAAAGCCATGGTACAGAAACCCTTGCAGGAAGGCCTTGAAAAGATGACCGAGATGCTCTCGCTCATACCTTACTGACGACTAATCATAAACATCGTGGCTCGGAAACACTTTACGGGTCAAATGCGACACGCAATGGACGGCTTTCGCCTTGAAACCATGAAAGGGGCTGAACGGAAATCGCTTGGCAGGCAGACCGTCCGGTCGGTTTGAGCCTCGTCTCCGGATACGATACTTTTTATAAGATATATTTGGCGGGAACAGGAAAACTGCTTATCTTTGCATCCGTTCTTCCGATGCGGAAATAGCTCAGTTGGTAGAGCACAACCTTGCCAAGGTTGGGGTCGCGAGTTCGAGTCTCGTTTTCCGCTCTCTTTCCCCTTTTTTATCTGAGGATGCTCGAATGGTGGAATGGTAGACACGAAGGACTTAAAATCCTTTGGCCATTGCGGCTGTGCGGGTTCAAGTCCCGCTTCGAGTACAAAGAAAGCCTTGTAAGTCCGAGACCTACGGGGCTTTTTTATTGAAGGATACCGTTGCAATACTTCTGCAAGAAAACAAAATCGGATAACTCCGAAAAGCATGCGGCAATATTAAATCGACCCGGTCCGGGAAGTCTGCCGACGGTCAATCCGTAATTTCTCAAAAGCTACCTTGTTTCCGGGATGAAGAGACCTGCCGGTTTCTTCCGCGACGTCATATCCATATAGATGCCGGAGTTCGGTATAGGCGGCTCCTTTTGCCTAAGGTGGGGGAGGAGCGGCGTCCCGTCGGGCGGAAATTTCCTGAATGCACCGGTTTTATAGTGTTCAGGCGGAAAAGAAGAGAGCCTTTCAGGCCTACCGCTTTCGCCTGTTTTGACAGCTGCAATCCTTTGCCGTGACAGACGCAAGTGTTTTAGCCGTCAGACGCAAGTGTTTTAGCCGTCAGACACAAGTGTTTTAGCCGCAAAACACAAGTGTCTGACAAAGTGAAATTAAACATCTGATAATCAACGGTGTATTGCTTTGGAATTCAAGCCTTCGGATGTTTTTTCTGACCTGCTTCTTATCCCGAACTCCCGGACTCCGGCATATCGTTCAGATTCTTCAGACCTTCGAGGAGCGGATAAACGACGAAAGCCGGCATGCGAAATGAACTGCATCAATCATTTGCGCATGCCGGCTTTTATTTTCAGGATGTTTGCTGAATATTCCTTTCAGCCTTGCCTGTTTTTCAAAGTCTGTTTAATTCTTGCCCGTTTTCTTGAGCCTTTTTCTGATAAAATCCGGACAAGCTCTCTGAAAACCTTCCTTTGTGTTTGCAGGCTATGGCTGTTCTTTCTTTTTGGTCGTCCGGGTTGTTTTTGTTACCTTGCTTTTTACCGCCTTAGCCATCCTTTTGGGTTTGCTTGCCTTATCGCTTTGCAGTTTCACAATCGCCAGACAGGTTTGCAGGTTCAAATCTTGCGGAACAATGTCCTTGGGTATTCTGTAGTTGCTGCCTTTATAAGCAATATAAGGGCCATAGCGTCCGTTCATAATCTCCAGTTCGGGTTCTTCGTCGAATTTCTTGATGTGTTTCCGGGCTTCTTCCTCCTGCTTCTGTTGCAGCAGTTCGATGGCGTCCTCCAGTGTGACAGTCATCGGATCCATGGCCTTTGGCAGCGAAACGTACATGCCGTTATGCTGAATATACGGCCCGAAACGCCCTGCCCCGACAACCACGCTCTTTCCTTCGTGCTCGCCCAGTGTGCGCGGAAGCTTGAACAGCTCCAACGCTTCCTCCAAAGTGACGGTTTCGAGAGACATCTCTTTTTTCAATTGAGCGAAGCGGGGTTTTTCCTTGTCTTCCGCAATGCCTATCTGCACCACCGGCCCGAAGCGTCCGATTTTTACAGACACCTGCTTGCCGCTGGCCGGGTCAATGCCGAGAATGCGTTCGCCTGCCTTGTGCGCATTCTTGGCGGCAAGTGTCTTTTCAACGGAAGGATGGAAGTTCTTGTAGAATGTTTTCAGAATGGCTGTCCATTGCTTTTCGCCTTCCGCAATCTCATCGAACTGCTTCTCTACATTGGCTGTGAAGTTATAGTCGAGTATGTTCGGGAAATATTCAATCAGAAAGTCATTGACAACGATACCGATGTCGGTAGGCATCAGTTTGGATTTTTCCGCACCGGTGATTTCAGTGCGCGTCATGTCTGCTATCCGTCCGTCTGCCAAGGTCAGTACATTGTATGCACGTGTTTTTCCTTCCTTTTCTCCTTTCACCACGTATTCGCGTTGTTGGATAGTGGAAATGGTAGGAGCATAAGTGGACGGGCGTCCGATGCCCAGCTCCTCCAACTTGTGCACAAGGCTTGCCTCGGTGTAGCGCGACGGATGTTGTGTGAAACGCTCGGTGGCGGTGATATCTTCATGGCGCAATTGCTGTCCGATTTGTAACGGAGGCAACAGGCGCGTTTCGTCTTCCTGCACCTCGGCATCGTCGTCATAGGATTCGCGATACACACGGAAGAAACCGTCGAACGTAATTACCTCTCCTGCTGTCGTGAATGTGTCTGCCGCATTGTTTATTCCGATGGTTACGGTGGTTTTTTCCGCTTCGGCATCGGTCATCTGTGAAGCGATGGTGCGTTTCCATATCAGGTCATACAGCTTTCTTTCCTGTGGTGTGCCTTCTATTTTGGAATTCTCCATATAAGTGGGGCGGATGGCCTCGTGAGCCTCTTGCGCTCCTTTGGTCTTGGTTGCGAAATGCCGAGGATGCACGTAACGTTCACCCATCAGTGCGGCAATTGTTTCCTTGCAGCCGTTCATGGCGAGATCGGAAAGATTCACGGAATCGGTACGCATGTAGGTGATAAGCCCCGATTCGTAAAGGCGTTGCGCCACCATCATGGTTTGTGCCACGGTGAAACCCAACTTTCGGGCAGCTTCTTGCTGCAAGGTCGAGGTGGTGAAAGGGGCAGACGGTGTCTTCTTCAGCGGACGGGTATTGATGTCGCTGATGGTGAAGACGGCCGATTTGCAACTTTCCAGAAAATCAAGCGCTTCAGCCTTCGTCTTGATGCGGCGGGCCAGTTCGGCTTTCATTTCCGTGATTTTTCCGTTATTGTCGGGTACGGGGAATATGGCGCTCACCCTATAAGCAGCTTCGGTGCGGAAAGCCTGTATTTCGCGTTCGCGCTCTACAATGAGGCGTACGGCGACAGACTGCACGCGACCTGCCGAAAGGGCGGGTTTCACTTTACGCCACAATATCGGCGACAGCTCAAAACCTACGATGCGGTCTAAAACGCGTCGTGCCTGCTGGGCGTCTACCAGATTGATGTCAATGTTACGGGGATGTTCTATTGCCTTCAGAATGGCACTTTTGGTGATTTCGTGGAATACGATGCGTTTGGTTTGCTCCGGCTTTAAATTCAGCACCTCGTACAAATGCCATGCGATGGCTTCTCCTTCGCGGTCTTCATCGGAAGCCAGCCAGACGGTGTCTGCCTGTTCGGCTTCTTCTTTCAGTTGGGCTACGACTTTCTTTTTATCCGAGGGGATTTCATAGTACGGCTCGAAGTCCTTTTCAACATCAATACTGAACTCCTTTTTCTTCAAATCACGTATGTGACCGTAGCTGGAGAGTACTTTATAATCTTTCCCCAAGAATTTTTCAATTGTTTTCGCTTTTGCCGGAGACTCGACAATGACAAGGTTTTTCTGCATAATTTTCTGTTTTTTAGTGAATCCTGCCATTGAATTCGGTCGCAAAAGTAGAAAAAAAATTAGAATTGGAAGCTTACTCCTCCTACAAAGTTGATGCCTTCGGCAGCGTACATCCAATAATATTGGTAGTCTTTGTTCAATAGATTATTGATGCGCGCATAAACAGAAATACCTTTGAACAGTTCGTAGCTGCCACCCAAATAGAGATTATTTACCGCCGGCTCCGCTTTCCTGCCGTCTGCTTTCTGACGGGAACTATGGTGATAGCCAAGACTGAAGAGCACGGATGTCATGGGGCGCATATCCATGCGGAGGTTGACCTCAAGAGATGGCTTGAAGGCAAGTATCCTTGCCTTGGCAAGTTCCTCCGCATCAGCGTTCCAGTTGCGGTAGACACCGGACGCGGAGAACGTGACGAAGTCTTTGTGGTTGTATCCGGCTTCTATTCCGGCATACAGATTGCCGGTATCGGCTTGCATTGCACGCAGCAAGAGGGCAGCGCTGTTGAAATCGGGGAAAAACACAAGGTCGTTCTTCAGTTTTTGGTATCCTCCGTAGAGATTGAGCCAAACTTCTGGAGCGGGGCTTGCCTTGAAACCAAGGGCGGCATTCAGTTGCTCATAAGTCGCATCTGCCTGCTCTGTCAGCATCCCATAGGGGTTGAGGGTTTCCAAACGACGAAAATCATTCTGTAACTTTCCTCCTTTGGCTTGTGCATAGAGGGTATAGCTGTCGGCAAACGTATATTCGGCGGTAATATCCGGAGAAACACGCACTTTCTTGCCGAAACCGAAAGCCAAATCGACATGTGCGCCGATACGCACTTTCCAGTCCTCCTCCTGAATCCGATAATAAGGATTGAAATTCAAGTCGTGATGGTTTTGAAGGATATGGCAGTTGTAGAAGATGTTATCCATGGCAAACGCCACTCCGACAAACTGATTCTCCGAAATATTGCCGGTTGTCTCGGCTTTGGTACGTATGATGGTTTCTTTGGTGCCGCTGAAACCGAAGTCCTGTTGACGCTCGTAGAACAGCAGATTGGTTTCTGCCCGAAACCGGAGAATAAAATCATCGCCGGTGGATTTTATACCTATATGCACGTCGCCGGAAGTGAATTTCTGTTTGTTTTTTACAGAGCCGGGCAGGAAATTGAAATTGCTCAGCCCGAATTTTCCGGCAATATCCAAGTCGACTTTGTCGAAAGCATGTGCATAGTCCATCGAGGCGTGCGTGCGGTAATAGAAAGATTTCCATTTCCCGCTGTTGTCCGGCATGTTTAACTTGCCGTTCATTCCGTCCATCTTGAGCATCAGGTTAAGGCGGTCTTTGTCGGACAAGGCAAACAGGTAGTTGGCATGCACATCGAGGTTGCCATAGTTTCCATGTCCCAAACGAACATAGCCGGGCTGCATTTTTGTCCGTATCTCTTTTCCGGTGTAGACTTGCATGAGGCCGACCGGAATATTCCCGGCAGGAGAGAGCGTGGCATCATATTCCACTTCCTTTTTGCTCACGGTCGTCTGCTCTATTCTGGGTAATACGTTTATCTTCGAAGCATCCATGATGTCCGGATTGTATTCTTGCTCCACAACAACCGTTCGGCTCACGGTTGTGTCTTTGGCTTGTGTCTGGGCTTCGGCTCCTAATGAGATAGTAGCCAGCACCATTCCGGCGAGGATATTTTTTAAATCTTTCATACTTTCTTTGTTATTTACGTTGGTGTTGTCAAGGGACTTCTATTTCAATTTCTCCAGCCGCTCGTCAATCATGCCCTGAATATCGTCATCGGCACGATAGTTCTGTTGCAGGCTCAATAGATATTGGCGTGCGTCAAGCTTTTTGTCCATGGCTGCATATACATCGGAGAGAAGGACAAAACTGCGTGCCAACCAATAGGCATGAGGCGTGCTCCGGTCTATGTAGTCGAGAATTTCCTTTTCGGCGGCGGCATACTCGCGTGTGTCGAAGAGTTGTTGTGCTACCAAGTATTTTGCTTCGGCACCATAGAGCGTACGCGTATCCTTGGACAGCAATAGAAGGTCGTCCATGGCCTTTTTGTGGGCTTTCTGATTCAGATATGCCTTGCCCCGGAAGTACAGAGCCTCGTTGCGCAACTCCGGAGCCAGCTTGGCATCGGCAAGCAGGGAGGTGGCGGCATGTATCACTTCGGTGTCGTCATGGGTCAGCGCTCCGCAACGCAGTATGCCTATGGTGCCCAGCCGGCGGTGTTCGGCTGTGGAAGATTTGGCTTGCAGTTTCTTGTAGTCGGCAAGTGCTTCGGCGTATTGCCTGCGGTTGAAGAGAACTTCGCCGTGCATCAGCAGAGCTTCTTCGGAATAAGGGTTGTCAGGAAATTCCAGCAGCTTTCCGGCATGTTCGAGTACAGCCTCGTCGTTTTTCTGTTCTTTTCCTATTACGCAGAGGTAGTAATGTGAATTCAGGCTGAAAGCTCCGTTGGGGAAACTTTGCAGATAACGTGCGAAGCTGCTCTTGGCTGCCGACACTTCGCCTCGCATGTATGTTTTTTCGGCGGCGATGTAAGTCAGTGAGTCTTGTTCGCTGGGGTCGAATCGCGCGGCTTCCGGCATTTGTGCGGCAAGAGCGGCGAACTCGTCCACGCGGTTGGCATCCACGTAGATGGATTTCAGGTCGCGCATGGCAAGACGGGCTTCTTCGCTTCCGGGATAGCGGGTGATCACGTGTTTATAGGCTTCGATGGCACGAGTGTAGTCGTCGTTCTGATAGTAGAGCAGTCCGATTTCGGCGGCTGCTTTACGGCTGACGGGGCTTTCGGGATACTTGTCCGACAGTTCGCGGAAAACGGCGATAGCCTGCCGGCTGTTGTCGCTTTGTACGTAGGAGCGTCCTTTCTCGTAGAGTGCGTTGACGGCGTAGGGAGAGTCGGGATATTTGCTTGCCAGACGATCCAGTAAAGCAATCTTGCCCGGATAGTCTTTCTGCAAACCGCTCACTAAAGCCAGCTGATAGTAGGAATAATCTCCGACAGGGGTTCCCAGACTCTCGGCTTTTGTGTAGAATTGCTTGGCCTCGTCAAAGCGGCGGACGTGCAGGCAGCAGTCGCCGATACGATTGTAAGTATCGGCCAGTGCGGTGGGATTTCCTCCTTTCTCCAACTGCGCGAAATTGCGGAAATGGTTTTCCGCCGTTGCATAGTCTTTCCGGTGGAAAGCGATGTAGGCAAGGTTGTAGTAGGCGAGGGCGAACATCTCAGTGTCCTTGCGCAGGGTGAGCGACAGGTATTCGTTGAAGTTACGGGCGGACTCCCTCATCCGGTTGAGCCGGTAACAGGCCTCGCCGAGCCAGTAGGAGGCATCTGCTTTGGTCTGGAGGTTGTATTGTCCCAAAGCGATGCTCCGGTCAAGGTAGCCTATGGCCTGCTCGAATTGTGTATTGGCGAAAGACTGCGTGCCGAGCCGGAAAAGAATCTTCTGCTTGGCTTCCAGAATGGCTCTACCCGGTCGGGTGATGCGCTCTATGGACTGGAGGGCGGCGTCATAGCTGCGTGTATTCATATAAACCTCCACAAGGTAGTCGCTGACTTTGTTGGCATAGGGTGAGGAGGGGAACTCGTTCAGGAAATTCTCGAAGACGGTTACCGATTCGCCGAAAGCGGAATAGGATGTCTCGTGGATGCACAAGGCGTAATTGTAGGCTGCCTGCTCCTTGATTTTGCGGTCGGCGTTGCCGGCGGCCGCCTGCTCAAAGGCCATGCGTGCGTTGGTCTTGTCGGCCAGTTGCAGATAGGCCAATCCCATGTGCAGCCAAGCATTCTGCGAGAGGGCGTCTTGTTCGGTGGTCACCCGGCTGAGGACGGGGGGCACCTGTGAATACACGCCGCATTGGTAGCGGGACATGCCCAGCATGTAGAGGGCGTCTCTTCTGGGTGTGGCTCCGCTGCCATGCTCCAAATAGGTATCGAAAGATTTCATGGCTTCGTGATGCTTGCCGAAGTGGTATCGGGCTGTTCCCAGCACACGGTTCATCTCGGCCGTATGTGTGTATGACAGTCCGTCGGGATGAGCGGCCAAGGCGTTCTTTGCCACCGCTTCCGCTTTGTCGTACTGCTTCTTTATCAGGTATATTTCGGCGATGTAGTAGGGGGCGAGTTCTCTGTATTTTTCGTTTTGCTGCAAGGTGAGAAAGCCGCTGAGCGCTTCGTCATGTCTGCCTTGGGTGTATCGGATGTAGGAGATATAATAGGTGCAGTCGTCGGCATACCGCTTGCTTGTGGCGCGCAGGGTCTCGAACCATACGGCAGCTTCTTTGATGTTGCCTGTCTTCAGGTAAGAAGAGGCCAGACGATAGGTCATGTCGTCCCGTTCTTCAGACGGCAGCAGGTCAAGGCGGGCGGAGTTGAACATGGCAAGTGCCTCGTCGTATTTCTCTTCATAAAAGTAATTCGAGGCTATCAGTGCATAAATGCGGTTGGCATGGGGAGTGTCGGGATAATCGTCCAGAAAAGACCGCAGCAGCTCCGTGCTCTTAGGGTCTCTCAGCTCGTAGGCGGCACATACCAGCATGTATTCCGCTTCCTGCCGTTGTCCGGTGTCGGGCAACGGTTGTCCGTCTGTCTGCATTTGTCGTACATACATCTGTAACGGAGCTACGGCGGCGGCATACGCTTTTTGCCGGAACAATGTTCTACCTTCCTGATAAAGCCTTTGGGGAGATGTGCTTTTCTCGCCGGTTTGCGCCGTGGCAAATAAAGGTGCACAGCAAAGTGCCGCGCAGAGTATTCGAGATATTCTATTTTTCATCCTTCGTTTTGGAATAGGTGTTCTACAAACATACGGGTTTTAAGCCGTATTTGTTTCATCCGTTTATTTTTTTTAGGATATTTGGAATACTGTTGTCTGACAACTGCAATCCCCTGTCGTGACAGACGCAAGTGTTTTAGCCGTCAGACACTTGTGTTTTACGCGACAGACACAAGTGTTTTAGCCGCAAAACACAAGTGTCTGACAAAGCAAGGATAAGTTCTTGATAATCAATAGTGTTTTGCTTTGGAATACAAGCCGCAGGATGAGGCTGTCGGGCTGCTTCTTATCCCGAATCCGGGCAGTTGTCGGGATGCCTGCAACCGACCCGCCTGTCTGGGTGGCCAGCCGATATGGTTCCTGTGGGGCGCCGGTGTTGTTTTCGTCGGCTTGAAGGGTTATTGCCCCGTGGAGCTTCGGGGACTGGCTTACGGATAACGGTGCGGGGCAAGGATCTGTTTACCGGCATACCCGTCAATGAATTTCTTCACTCCTTCGCGGATGGAATGCAGCCCGAAGTCTTCGGGGCGTATTTCCTTTAAGGGCAAGAAGAAAACTTCCGCCGCGTCGTCCATCGCCTTGAAATGCGAGGTGTCGGCCACGGCGCATAGGAAAAACAGGTCGAGCGTGTGTACGGAAAAGCCGGAATAGACGTAAATATTGGGCAGCGAGAAGAGGTATTCCGCATTTGTCACCGCCATGCCCGTCTCTTCTTTTACTTCGCGGCTCACACCTTCTTCGCCCGTCTCTTCCATGTCGATGAAGCCGCCGGGCAGATCCAGCGTACCTTTTGCGGGGTCTTTGGCACGACGGCATACAAGAAGCTCGTTTCGGCCGTTCAGGATAAGTGCCACCGTGGCTGCCGAGGAATTGAAGTAGTAGACAAAACCGCAGTCGGCACATCGCTTTGCCTTGCTGTTGTGAGACTCGAAACGGGCGGAGCCGCACTTCGGGCAGTACCTGAATTGAGAGAGAGGATGTTTCATAATCTTCTAAACTTTATCTCTGATGGGAGGCAAAGGTATTGCAAACCGAGGGGATAAAAAAGAGCTTGTTCTTTTTTATTTTTTGAGATTCTTTTTGCTGTACGACGGATTTTTCTGACTATTTTTGGCACGAAGTGCATAAGGAAAAGAATGGAAAATTTTGCGGCGATTGATTTTGAAACGGCCAACGAACAGCGTTGCAGTGTGTGCAGCGTAGGAGTGGTGGTTGTGCGGGATGGAGAAATGACGGACAGTTTTTATAGCCTCATTCGTCCCGAACCGGAATATTATACTTACTGGAATACCCGCGTGCATGGTCTGACGCAGGCCGATACGGAGCGTGCGCCGGTTTTTCCCTCGGTATGGCAGGAGATAGCCCCACGCATCAAGGGATTGCCGTTGGTGGCACACAACAAAGCCTTTGACGAGAGTTGCCTGAAAGCCGTTTTCCGGGTGTATTGCATGGACTATCCCGATTATGACTTCCATTGTACCCTGCAGGCGGCACGCCGTGTCATCAAAGGCCTGCCGGACTATCAACTGCACACGGTGGCTGCCTGCTGCGGCTATCAGTTGAAACAACACCATCATGCCTTGTCTGATGCCGAGGCTTGTGCTTGGATTGCGAGAAGGGTTTTCGGGTGAATGGCACTCATGCGCTTTTCATTCATCCTGATGAGAAATTATCTTGACTCCCGATAATGTAGCATATAAAACACATTTCAAAAATGGAAAATATGCTTAAAACTTGGTTTTTATCCTTTGTCCGGCTGTTTTTCCCATGCCGGTGCGCGGTATGCGGAAACTCCTTGCAGGAGGGAGAAGAAGGCATCTGTATGAAGTGCAATATGGATATGCCCCGAACGGACTTCCATCTTCACGCCGGCAATATCGTGGAACGCATGTTTTGGGGAAAAATACCTTTGGAACGCGCTTCCTCCTTCTTCTATTACCGCAAAGGCAGTGATTTTCGTAACATCCCGCATCTGCTAAAGTATGGAGGGCGGCAGGATTTAGGCGAAACAATGGGACGTTTTATGGCGGCAGAACTGCTGCCTGCCGGTTTCTTTCGGGATGTAGACGTCGTACTTCCTGTGCCCCTGCATCCTCGTAAGCAACAGTCGCGCGGATATAATCAGAGCGGGTGCATCGCCCGCGGCATATCCGATGTGACGGGCATTCCCGTCGACACTTCTTCCCTGTCGCGCAAGAAGCATACCGGAACACAGACACGGAAATCTGCTTATGAACGTTGGGAGAATGTGGAAGGTATCTTCTGCCTGCATTGCCCGGAGCGTTTTGTCGGAAAGCATGTGTTGATTGTCGACGATGTGCTGACTACCGGCGCCACTATCACGGCTTGTACCGATGCCTTCAAAGATGTGGCAGGTGTTCGATTCAGCATTTTGACATTGGCTGTGGCAGATTCGTAAGTGGCATAAAAAAAGGCTCGCCACAATGACGAACCTTACTGCTCTTCCTCTTGGACTTGAACCAAGGACCCTCTGATTAACAGTCAGATGCTCTAACCGACTGAGCTAAGGAAGAATGTGCATTCAAGGAGTTTTTCGCTCTTCCTCTTGGACTTGAACCAAGGACCCTCTGATTAACAGTCAGATGCTCTAACCGACTGAGCTAAGGAAGAATGTTGCATTTCCTTAAATGCGGTGCAAAAGTAATAGGATATTTTGAAATATGCAATATCTTTGCAAAAAAAAATATCGCTGATGGACAAAATAATAGGATTAGGCAACGCTCTGGTAGATGTGTTGGTAACCCTTGAAAATGACGAAATATTGACGGAAATGCAGCTTCCGAAAGGAAGCATGACTCTTATAGATGAAGCAGGATTGTTGAAAATCAATGAATACTTCGGCCGGATGAAGACACATCTTGCCACAGGAGGCTCTGCCGGCAATGCCATTCGAGGCATGGCACATCTTGGAGCGGCGACAGGATTTATCGGAAAGGTGGGGAACGACGCTTACGGAGACTTCTTTCGCGATAGTCTGTTGGAGCGTGGCACGGAGGCCAATTTACTGCTTTCGCCCGTTCTCCCCTCAGGTGTAGCCTCTACCTTTGTTTCGCCCGACGGAGAGCGCACCTTCGGTACTTATTTGGGAGCGGCTTCTACTTTGAAAGCTGAAGAACTCAGGCTGGACATGTTCAAAGGATACACCTATTTATTTATAGAGGGCTATCTGGTACAGGATCATGACATGATTCTCCGTGCCATCGAATTGGCTAAGGAGGCCGGACTGCAAATATGCTTGGATATGGCAAGCTATAACATAGTGGAAGACGATCATGTATTTTTCTCTTCGCTTATGAATAAATACGTGGATATCGTGTTTGCCAATGAGGAAGAAGCCAGAGCCTTTACCGGCAAGGAACCGGAAGAGGCACTGGGCGTCATTGCCGGCATGTGCAGCATAGCCATCGTGAAGATGGGAAGGCGCGGCTCTTTAATCCGCAAGGGCACGGAAGAGGTGCATGCACCGGCAGAATCCGTCGATAGGGTGGTTGACACCACAGGTGCGGGAGACTATTTTGCCGCGGGCTTCTTGTACGGACTTACGTGCGGTTACTCGCTGGAGAAATGCGCAAAGATTGGCTCCATGCTCTCTAAAAATGTGATACAAGTGCTGGGAACGGAACTACCGGAGGCTCAATGGGAAAAGATTAGAGAAGAAATTTTAATAATCAACGATTAGAGAATATGAGGAGATTTTTACAAATACGCTGGGTGGCCGTCCTGCTGGCAGTGGCAGGTGCTGTCTGTTTTTTCGGTTTCAGAAGTGGCGGTAGCCGCAACTTCAGGATAGCTAAGAATTTGGATGTGTTTAACTCGATAGTGAAAGAACTGGATATGTTCTACGTCGATACCATTAATCCTGACAAGACCATTCGCGAGGGCATTAATGCCATGCTTTATTCTTTAGACCCTTACACAGCCTACTATCCGGAAGACGATCAAAGCGAATTGGAGCAAATGTTGAAGAACTCTTATGGCGGCATCGGCTCCATCATCACGTGGAATGCAAAATTGAAACGCTCCATGATTGCCGAGCCGTATGAGAACATGCCGGCGGCCAAGGTAGGACTGAAGGCCGGAGACGTCTTGATGGAGATTGACGGTAAGGACCTTGCGGGGAAAAACAATCAGGAGGTCAGCGAGATGCTTCGCGGTCAGGTTGGCACGAGCTTCAAACTGAAAGTGCAGCGTCCGGGTACGGAGAAATTGTTGGAGTTCGATATTGTCCGCCGTTCCATTCAGTTGCCGTTTATTCCTTATTACACGGTATTGGATAACAACATTGGCTACATCAACCTGAGCACTTTCTCAGGAAATCCTTCCAGAGAATTCAAACAGGCTTTTCTGGATTTGAAGAAAAAAGGCATTACCTCTCTGGTGATTGACTTGCGGAATAACGGAGGCGGATTGCTGGAAGAATCTATCGAGATTGCCAATTTTTTCCTGCCTCGCGGCAAGACACTTGTGACAACAAAAGGCAAAACAAAGCAAGCCAGCAATACTTATAAAACTTTACGTGAACCATTGGACTTGGAAATGCCTCTGGCGGTTCTTGTCAACGGAGGTACGGCTTCTTCTTCGGAGATTCTCGCAGGTTCTTTGCAGGACCTTGACCGTGCCGTCATCATCGGTAATCGTACTTTCGGCAAGGGCTTGGTGCAAACTCCCCGTCCGTTGCCTTATGGGGGTACGATAAAACTGACAACTTCCAAGTATTACATTCCCAGCGGGCGTTGCGTGCAGGCCATAGACTACAAGAACCGGAACGAAGACGGCAGTGTGGGACGTATTCCCGACAGTCTGACAACCGTGTTTCATACGGCTGCCGGACGTGAAGTGCGCGATGGCGGCGGGGTTACTCCGGACATTACGGTGAAACAGGAGAAATTGCCTAATATTCTGTTCTACCTTGTCAATGACAACCTGATTTTCAACTATGCTACGGACTATTGCTTGAAGCACCCTGTCATTCCTTCCGCCGAGAAGTTCAAAGTCACGGATGCCGATTATGCGGATTTCAAAGCAATGGTAAAGAAGACCGATTTCAAGTATGACCAGCAGACTGGGAAGATACTGAAAAACTTGAAAGAGATGGCTGAGTTTGAAGGTTATCTGGCCGATGCCTCGGAAGAGTTCGAGGCACTGGAGCGAAAACTGAGCCACAACCTCGACCGTGATCTCGACCACTTCTCCAAAGAGATAAAGGCGATGATTGCCATAGAAATCGTCAAGCGTTATTATTATCAGCGCGGCAGCATCATTGAACAGTTGAAAGACGATAATGATTTGAAGGAAGCGGTGAAGATATTGACCGCTCCGGCAAAGTACAAGGAGGTGCTGAGTGCTCCGGCAGTCTCAATGTCCAAATAAAAAAAGAGAAGAGAGTATCAGAAAAGGCTTTAATGAAGTACGGATTCCGCGGATTGATTCATAGGAATCATGTTAATCTGCGGAAACCGTACCTGAAAGAAATTCATAAGGCGTTTTCTGATACGCTTTTCAAGTCTTATTTATAATCTCCGTTCTTCTTTATCAACCCAATCAGTTTTTCCACAGCCTCTTCTTCGGGAATGTTCTTCTCGATGCATTCTTTCTTTTTATAAAGACTGATTTTGCCTCGTCCGGCACCCACATATCCGTAGTCGGCATCTGCCATCTCGCCGGGGCCGTTGACAATACATCCCATAATGCCTATTTTGAGTCCTTTCAGATGGCCGGTGGCGGCTTTGATTCGGGCAATGGTGCTTTCCAAATCATAGAGTGTGCGTCCGCAGCCGGGGCAAGAGATGTATTCGGTCTTGCTGGTGCGTACGCGTCCGGCTTGCAGGATGCCGAAAGCGGTGGCATCTACCGCTTTGTCGCTTATCTTGCCATCGCTTCCTTGATTGAACAGAAAAATGCCGTCGCACAAACCGTCGAAGATGAGTGCTCCCATGTCGGCGGCCGATTTGATTTGGAGGTTTTCCGCTTCATTCTCGGCATAGTGCTCGAAAAATACTACCGGGTTCTTCAGCCCTTCCTGCATCATCTGATGCACCAGCGCACGCTGTTCGCCCAAGCGGTTGGGGTGGTTGCTTTGCGAAATGAGCACGACTTCCGGATGATATTTCAGACAGGCAACGGCCTCGTCATTCAGTCCCATATAGGTAATGAAAAGGAATTTCAAGGAAGCGTCGCAACTGCCAAGGAAAGGAAGCTGGTCTCCTTTGAAGGCAGGCCAAGCGTTACTCTGCTCTATGCCGTTGTTGTGTCGTTCCATCCATACATCGGCGTCTATGATGTATTGCATGCCTTCCGGACATTGAACGGGTATGGCGCGTCCTGTATAGACATAGTCAGGTATGAACTGTGGGTTGAAATCCATGTTGCCATCCAAGCGTGCGGCAATGACAACGGGAAGGTTCGTTCCGCCTATGTCGTGTACGGCTGTCGTTTCGCGGCGTGCCGGAGAAAGGTAGTTGAATTGCGGAGCTTCCGCTCCGGGAATGTAGGGATGGTCGTGACGCTGAACGATGTAATCCGCCAATTTGCGTGCTACTGGGATTTCCGCTTCGGGGGCTTCGCTCAGCGAGACCCGGATGGTATCCCCCAAGCCGTCGGCCAGCAAGGCGCCGATGCCTAAAGCCGACTTGATGCGTCCGTCTTCTCCGTCTCCGGCTTCCGTCACACCGAGATGCAATGGGAAGCGCATGTTTTCCCGCTCCATCACGGCGGCCAGCAGGCGCACGGTCTTTACCATCACCACCGTGTTGGAGGCTTTGATGGAGATTACTACGTCCATGAAGTTTTCTTGCACGCAGATGCGCAAGAACTCCATGCACGATTCAACCATGCCTTCCGGCGTATCGCCGTAGCGAGACATGATACGGTCGGACAGCGAGCCGTGGTTCACGCCGATGCGGATGGCCGTATGGTTTTCCTTGCAGATATTGAGGAAAGGCACGAAGCGGTCGTATATCTTCTTTAGCTCTTGCGCATACTCCTCGTCGGTGTACTCCAGATGTTTGAAAGTGCGTGCCGCATCCACATAGTTTCCGGGATTGATGCGTACTTTCTCCACATACAATGCCGCCACATCCGCCACTTTCGGGTTGAAGTGAATGTCGGCAACAAGCGGTGTCATATAGCCGTCTTGTCGCAAAGCGGCGTTGATGTTCATCAGGTTTTCGGCTTCTTTGACGCCTTGTGCCGTAAGGCGCACGTATTCACCGCCGGCATCAGTGATGCGCTTCACCTGTGCCACGCTGGCTTCCGTGTCCTGCGTAGCCGTATTCGTCATACTCTGTATGCGGATGGGATTGGAGCCGCCCATTGGCGTGGCTCCGACATTTACCTCGGATGTTTCCCGTCGGGAGTAGTTGAATAGATTCACGTTGGTTAGTGTTTAGTGGTCAGTGATTAGTGGTCAGTGAATGCTAATCGCTAACCGCCAACCGCTGGTTTCAGTTTGTTTTGTATTCGTACTTCACTTCTTTCAAGTCGTCGTTTGCCTTGACGATTTTTTTCTTCAGTTCCTCTTTGTAAGAGGCTAAAGTTCCGGCCAATGAAGCATCGGCCAATGCCAGCATCTGTACGGCAAGGATGGCGGCATTCATGGCGCCGTCGATGGCAACGGTGGCTACCGGAATGCCCGGAGGCATTTGTATGATGGAATAAAGGGCGTCCATGCCATCGAGCACGGTGCCTTTTATGGGAACGCCGATAACCGGCAAGGTGGTGTTGGCAGCGATAACGCCGGGCAGGGCGGCGGCCATGCCGGCCGCGGCGATTATCACTTTGATACCGCGTTGGCGGGCATTCTTGGCAAACTCTTCTACCGCTTCGGGTGTGCGGTGTGCGGACAAGGCGTTCATTTCGAACGGGACGTGCAAGTCATTGAGCAACTGTGCGGCCTTCTCCATGATGGGAAAGTCGGAGGTGCTGCCCATGATAATGCTGACAATCGGAGACATGTTATTAGGTTTTAGCGGTGAGTGATGAACTGTGAGCAGACGAGGACGGGGAGATTGCCGGATACTCGTCGCCCACTGCTATCAGTTTATCGTTCGTTGTTCATATTTGTATTACGCCGGAGAATGTCGGCTTTGCCAACCGTTAATCGTTAGGCAACTAATCGCTGATTGCCAACGACTAACGGTTAAGCGCTAACCGCCAACAATTATCCGTTAATCAACGCTTTGTAGGCTTCGGCATCCAGCAGGCTGTCGAAATCCGCGTCGTCGGCAGGTTTAATCTTGATGAGCCAGCCTTCTCCGTAGGGGTCTTTGTTCACCAGTTCGGGGTGGTCGGCAAGGGCTTCGTTCTGCTCCAGCACTTCTCCGCCCACGGGCAGGAAGAGGTCGGAAATGGTTTTCACTACTTCGATGGTGCCGAATACTTCGTCGGCGGCCAGTGTCTCGCCTTCTGTGGGGATGTCGACAAAGACGATGTCGCCCAGCTGCTCCTGTGCGTAATCGGTGATGCCTACATAGGCTACGTCGCCTTCTTGGCGAATCCATTCATGTTCTTTGGTGTACTTTACATTAGTCGGAAAGTTCATGATCTTTGGTTTTTTAAAGGTTGATACTATGTTTATTTAAAAAAAGAAAATCCTGAATAATATGTTGCTCAACGGGTGGAGTGCCAGTAGGGAGCAGACGAGGCCCACGGCAAACCCTCCCATCACTTCGCCCGGCGTGTGGTGTTGCAAGATGATGCGTGATGTGCCCAACAGGCCTGCCACCAGTATGAAGAGGCACAGCCACCACACGGGATTATAGCCGAACAAGGCGCTGAATGCCACCAGTCCGCCTACCACCGTTCCGGCGCCTGCCATGTGTTCGCTCAGTTTCCATTTCAGGTTGGCGAGGACACAGACGACCATCGTCACCAATGCGGCAAGGATGATGCCGGTCATGTACCAAGGGATATTCAGCCGGTGCATCATCAGCAGGCAGAAGGTGTAGGGGGTGATGGTCAGGATGAAGGGGACGTATCTTTTCTTCCTGTCGGTCAAATCGTTCGGGCTGAGTCCGTTGATTTTGCGGAAGATGAAAATGGTGAGTGTGGGCATCAGGATGGTGAAACAGTAGACCACGCCCAATACAATCAGCTTGTATTGCAGTGGCATGATGCGCAGGTATGAAAAGACGAACAGTGTCAGAAAGGCGGTGAAAGGGATGGAGAACGGCGTGAATACGGCCGAAATGACTTTCGCTGTTCTGATCAGGATTCTGTCTGCTATGATATGTTCTTCCATACTTGTTGCGGGTTAGGGGAGGGTTACCGGTTCATCGTCTCATCCTTGCCACCGGGATGTTCATTTGCTGGCGGTACTTCGCCACCGTCCGGCGGGCTATCGGATAGCCTTTCTCTTTCAGTATTTCGGCCAGTTCGTCGTCCGTATAGGGTTTCTTTTTGTCTTCGTTGTCGACGCACTCTTTCAATATTTTGCGTATTTCGCGCACGGACATTTCTTCGCCGTCTTCGGTGGTATAGCCGTCGTTGAAGAAGAATTTCAGGGGGTATACTCCGTAGTTGGTCTGCACGTATTTGCTGTTGCTTACGCGGGAGATGGTGGAGATGTCCAGTCCGGTGCGTTCGGCCACGTCTTTCAGTATCATGGGGCGGAGCAGTGACTCGTCTCCTTCGAGGAAGAACGGGCGTTGCAGGTCGATGATGGCTTGCATGGTGGTGGTCAGGGTGTTCTGCCGTTGCTTCACGGCGTTGATGAAGCCTTGTGCGGCATCCATCTTTTGCTTGAGGAACATCATGGCTTCCTTGGATTCCTTCGATTGGTTTGCCTTGTTCTTGGTATGTTCCTCCACCATTTCGGTGAAGTCGCGGCTCATGCGCAGTTCAGGTACGTTGCGGTTGTTCAGTGTCAGGCTGACGGTGCCGTCGTCGTAGGTCTCTACGATGAAGTCGGGCACGATCTGCTGCATGTTCTTGCCGATGGCTTCGCCCAAGGAGGCTCCGGGACGGGGGTTCAGTTTGCAGACTTCCTTGATGGCGCGGTCGAAGAGGTCTTCTTCCAGATTCAAGCGTTGCCGGATTTTGTCCCAATGCTTGCGGGTGAATTCTTCGTAGTATCCGGCTATGATATCCTCTTCGATGCGCAGCAACGGGTTCGGGGTGTGGTGCTGCTGTTCCTTCTTGCGGCGAATCTGGATGAGGAGGCACTCCTGAAGGTTGCGTGCGCCCAGTCCGGCGGGGTCGAAGTCTTGGATAATCTTGAGCGTCTCTTCCAGTTCCTGTTCAGAGGCGTCGATGCCGGCATAGATGGCCAATTCGTCGCTGATGCTTCCGAGGGGCTTGCGCAGGAGGCCGTCGTCGTCGAGCGAGCCGATGAGGTATTCGGCCAGTTCGCGTTGGCGGGGGTCGAGGTTCCGTTCGCCCAACTGTTCTTTCAGGGTCTCGTAGAAGGAGGTGGTGTCCGAGAAGGGGATTTCTTCGGCCCGCTCGTCTTTGCTCCGGTTGTTCTCCTGCAATTTGTAGTCGGGGATGTCGTCTTCGGTCAGGTAGTCGTCCAGCGAGTCATATCCGGTGTCGTCCGCGTTGTCCGCAAGGGTGTCCGTTTCTGCAGTGGCGGAGTAGTCGTCTGCCGCAGGCTCTTCTTTGCCTTCTTCCAATGCGGGGTTCTCAAGGAGTTCGGCACGCACGCGGTCTTCCAGTTCCACGGCAGGGAGTTCGAGCAGCTTTACCAGCAGGACCTGTTGGGGCGAGAGCGTCTGTATCTGCTGCTGGGCCTGTGTCTGTATCTGTCGGGAGCCTTGTGCCATGCCTTGCGGGTTATAGATTACGGATTTGATGAATTTCACTGCAAAGATAATACAAACCTCGTGAGAATGAAACGAACGGGGTGTTTTTTTATCCCGTGCGGACAATGAAGCGGCTTCAGGCAGATACGCGGCATCCTCGGACGGTGACAGGCGCAACGGCGTCTGCCGGACGGCGAATCGGGCGGAAGTCTTGCAAGGACAGTCGGCCAAGGTGCTAAGAAATACTAAAAAAGCATACCCGAAGCGGTTTCTTCTTATATTTGCAACATGACTATCATTTGTGCAACATAACCTTTAAAACCGAAACATCATGTTTGCTAAAGAGACGTACGTGCAGCGCCGGGCCCTGCTGAAGAAAACCATCGGCTCCGGAGTGTTATTGTTCTTGGGTAACGACGAACAAGGGTTGAACTACGCCGACAACACCTTCCGCTATCGTCAGGATTCCACCTTCCTCTACTTCTTCGGCCTGTCGTTTGCCGGCCTGTCGGCCGTCATCGACATTGACGAGGACAGGGAAATCATCTTCGGCGACGAGCTGGGCATCGACCACATCGTATGGATGGGAACCCAGCCCACACTACGCGAAAAGGCCGAGGCGGTGGGCATCCGCGAGACGCGCCCCTCGGTCGAAATCACGACCTATCTGCACAAGGCCCTTCAGGCGGGGCGGACGATAAGCCACCTCCCCCCCTACCGCGCCGAACACAGGCTGAAACTGATGGATTGGCTGGGCATCCCTCCCTCCCGTCAGGAAGCCTCCGTCCCCTTCATCCGAGCCGTGGTGGCGCAGCGCAACCACAAGTCGGCCGAAGAAGTGGCCGAGATAGAGAAAGCCTGCGACGTGACTGCCGACATGCACATCACGGCCATACAAGCCGTCCGTCCGGGAATGTACGAATACGAGGTGGTGGCCGAGATGAACCGCATAGCCGGGCTGAACAATTGCGAACATTCTTTCGCGACGATTGCCACCATCAACGGGCAGACCTTGCACAACCACTATCACGGCAACAAGGTGAAGCCGGGCGACCTGTTCCTGATTGATGCCGGCGCCGAGTTGCCGTCGGGCTATTGCGGCGACATGTCTTCCACCGTTCCTGCCGACAAGACCTTTACTCCCCGCCAGCGTGCCGTTTACGAAATACAGAATGCCATGCACTTGGCTTCTGTCGACGCGCTCCGTCCGGGCATTCCCTACATGAAGGTATATGAACAATCTGCCCAAGTGATGGTAGAAGGCCTGAAGAGCCTCGGCCTGATGAAAGGCAATGCCGAAGACGCCGTGCGCGAAGGCGCCCATGCTCTGTTCTACCCCCACGGTCTGGGGCACATGATGGGACTGGACGTGCACGATATGGAGAACTTCGGCGAGGTGTGGGTAGGCTACGATGGCCAGCCCAAGAGCACGCAGTTCGGGCGCAAGAGCCAACGGCTCGCCATGCCTCTGCAACCCGGTTTTGTGCTCACCGTGGAGCCGGGCATCTACTTCATCCCCGAACTGATAGACCTTTGGGAAGGGCAAAAGAAGTTCACGGATTTCATCAACTATGACAAAGTGGAAGAATACCGGAATTTCGGCGGCATCCGTAACGAAGAGGACTATCTGATTACCGAAACCGGGGCACGCCGTCTGGGCAAGAAGATTCCGTTGACGCCGGAAGAGGTGGAGGCGCTGAGATAAAGGCATATATGTATTTTCCCCTTGAGGCTGTCCGAAATGAATAGTATGCTTTCAACATAATAAGAAGCATACTGCTTTTCGGAGAGCCTTCTTTGTATCGGGGGCAGCGTTGCTCAAACTTAAAATCATTTAGTTGCTCATGGTTCGTGATGTACGGAAAGTTATTTATTCTCAAACACCGAATTGTCTTTTGCCCATGCGGCTGTAAAGATGATAGGGTATATAAGGTCGCTGTCGGTAATCTTCTGGTTAAAATATAGAAGTAGCTCAGTCAGGGCATTACCGCTTTGTACGTTCATTTGGGCGTTTCCGCCTACAATCATTACCCGGATATTGGAGTTTGACAATATAGCGTGAGATGTATCGGCTATTTTCTCCGGGTTGTTATAGTTTTGCATCACGTTGTCTATCGCAGCCTTCAATTTGCTCAAAGGTTGTTCCGATTCAATTAAGGCAACAGCTTTCCTGCCGAATGTGACTGAGTTTAAATAAATCAGCTTGTTCGTGTCATACTCCAGTTTCTTTCCTTGCAGAACCGGCGTATCGGGGAGGTCCATATAGATGGAAAGGAGCTTTTGTTCCAAACTGACGACAAGCAGGTTTTGCTTGGAGGCCTTATCGGTAGGGACATCGAAAAGTAATGTCGGATTAATTTTTTGTCCGAATAACGCATTCAATTCGCTATAGGATTTGATTTCTCTGATTGCATGCGAAAGGCCTACATTTTGCATTGGTATCTTGCCGTTTTCAATGAGGTTTTGCACAACTTTAGTCATCTCAATATAAGAGGGAGTTATTTTCTGTGACTTAATGGAGTGGCTGAAGCTGATGGTTATTGGGGCAAGCGCAACGTCAATAAACCGATGAGTGTCCTCGTTTATGCTTTCGGCCTGCATAATGGCTCCGATAAATGTTTTATCGGGATTTTTTGCCATGAAACTGTCAAATCCTTGTTGGGCATACAGGGATGCACCTAAAAGGAGGAATAAAAAGTTAAAAACAGTTTTTTTCATTGCTTATATCTTTCTTTTGAATTTATTTCTTTTCCAATGTAACTTCTAACTTTAGCCAAACAATGATGTCACTTGGCGTTTTTTGTATTTTGTCGTGGCCGGTCAATGAGTAATCCTGCCCCGACACATATAGTGTGCGCCGTTCGTTTCGGCTTAGTTTGGTAAAAAGCCCGATGTTGAGCAAGAAGCGTTTTTTCTCACTTAGTTTACCGCACTGTTCCCAATTGCCGCTCGGTTCGCGGGTTATAAAAAGTTCGTCCTTTTGCCATTTGGCGGCATATTTTTCTTCTATTCCATGCGGTTTTCTTATAAAGATAGAATCATTGCTGATTTTTACTTCATCGGGAGTTGCAAAAGCTATTCGGTTGCCGAAATAGTTTTTTGTTTCTTCTTTTGCAAGGTTTGTAATGTTTTCGCCTGTAATCTTTTGAAACTCTTTGAGGTTTGAAGAACTGAACTTAAAAACAAGTTCTTTTTCAGAACCGGGTTCCGGTACAGGTGTTTCATTTTTATCGCAAGAAGTTAGCATTAGTACTCCTGCAATCAATGCTAAAAAGTTCTTTTTCTGAATTAAATGTGTCATTATAATTTCTTTTTTAAGGTTTTAAACAGTGGAAATTATTTCTTCTTTTTAAACCATTGGTAACTTATTAGGGCAGTCCATGAAACAGCAAAGGGTGTGGAATGCATGAGGGCGTCTTTCATCGTAAATGTAAACTTCTCTGCCATAATTATGGAAAATATAAAATCCACAAAGGTATAAAAAGGAATACATGCGATGAATATGATAAGTAGCTTTAAGATTTTAATTTTCATGGCTTTATTAGAGTTTTGAGTATTTCCAATAAATATAGCTACAAACTATTGTTTGGAAAAACTGTTTACACATGGAGATGTTTTCAGCTGTAAGCTCTGAATGTTTAAGGGCATTTTTGATTTTTTCTGAATATGAAGTAAGCCTTTCTACTGGCATACCTCTTGGAAATGATAATATAATATTCTTGGCTAATAAACTTAAGAATTTTGCATCCTCTTTTTTTAATATAGCGTTGTTATAGAGTGATAACTCTATTTCATCAAACACATTATTATCTGCTTTTGTCTGAACATGTAAGTTGGCTAATGCCTCTATTGTACTATTGAAACAATTATTTAAATTTTCATTGAAAACAGTGTCTACATATTCAGAAGAATACCCTAATTGTTTCACCATCTTTTTATAATCAGAATAGAAGGATTGAAAATCTATTTTGTTATCTAAAATGTAATTTCTTTCATTCTTTACCATGAATGCATTTAAAATCTCGTTATGTATATAGCCAATAGAGTCTTGAGTATTTTTAGGTATATTATCACAAAATCTAAATGCTAATGATTCATATAATTCGTTATATTCTTCATTTTTTGCTACATCTATATACTCATAAGAATAATAAGAAGATGTTCGAGTCATTTTTTGTTCCATTTTTTCCAAATAAACTTCGTATAAAGTAGATGCAGCAGCACCGGTAAGCCATCCAAAGGCTAATCCACCAATGGCTCCGCCAATTCCATCTACTCCTGCTTTTAAAATCCATTTAGATCCTTCGGCAACATCTTTTTGACTAATTTTTGTTTTTGGAATTTGGAACTCTTTGTTGATTTGGTCTATGTCTTTGATGAAATTCCTTTGAGCCTCATTAGATAGCATTTCAAGTGTTAAGCCATCATTATTATTTTTCGTACTTATAACCTCGCCAGATTCATTATTAGAGCATGATGGTATAACACATGTAGTTAACAGTAATAAGAATAACTTTTTCATGATACAAATGTTTTTAATTAATAAAAATGTTAACTTGGAATTTTCGGCATTCCTTAAATCTTTTGCTTAGTTTGCGATGCTAATATTTTTATGTTAATTTGATTCAGATGGCGGATAAATCTCTCGAATATAGTGCTCGCTATGGTTGCAGGAGTTTTGTTTATCTTTCCCTTATTGTGAGTTGTTATAAAGAGAATGAACCTTGTAGGAAGATATTTTCAGTCTCTATTCTTATTAGATAGTTCCCGTTGTCTTCACTGCTTAAGTCTATATCAAAGTAAGTAGGGTTGCAATATGTTTCTGAGCAGACTGTTTCACCGGTTGATTCGTTGGTAATAGTAACATTGATAACAGCAATCGTTCTGTTAATATTGACACTTACTACATTATTATATAAGTAAGCATGTGCTAACTGTTGCCGGGGGCTCCGTTTTATAGGAGTTCCTTTTTCTCCTTTACTGCCGCTTTCATCTTTATCTTTTATGGGATAGCTTTCTAATACTATTATTCCCATATTGGAGTTATCATCTTGGGCAGATAATGAAAAGAATCCGTTACATAAAAAAAAGAATAATAAGAAAAGTACTTTCATAGGTCATTGCTTTATTGTTTATATTGTCAAAAATAGGGTCTTTTTAAAAAAAACACTGCCCAAAAACTGCCCAAATTTTATTTAGACTGCCCAAAAACTGCCCAAAACAGTCTTATTTGCTCTTTTTTAATTGCTCGGCCAAAGAAAAGAGTGCGTCTTTTAATAAATAACCTTTAGGTGCATGCATTTTTTGCAAGATGTTCTTTGAACGATTTTGGATGGTGCTACGAGACTGGCCTTTGACAAAGTGTCCCATATGGATAACAGGAACTTGTGCCAAATAAAGACAGCATATTTGAATTTCTTCTATTGACAGATTGTAGCTCTCGTTGAGATAGGTAATGATTCCGTTCCATCCGTCATCTGTCAGGTTTATAAACAGACTCCATTCTTCTTCGTTTAAGTTCTCTTTGGTTTCTACGCTTGCCAATGATTTGGCAATACGAGAAACTTTTCCGTATAGTGCAGAAGTTTTGTATTTTTTTTCCATATCAATCGGCTCTCTATAAGAAAGTTTATCCTTTTCTTCCTGAAATCTTTCATTGTCAGCTATTTGCTTTACACTCCCTTCTTTGCTATGGTTGGACTGTGCTATTTCTTTCAGTAATCTGTCTTTCCACTCTTGTTTTTCTACCTGATATTGCTTTTTCTTTCTTCTTAGGAAGATAAAGAAAAAAAGACTCGTGACGATTATCGTGATAAATATGCTATGACGGAAATAGGAATAGCGGGTGATGAGTTTTTTATTGTGATTCTTTTCGTGGGTGATAAGCGTGCTGAGGATGGTATGCTTTTGACTGTTGGCTCGTGCACTGTCCTGATATGTTGCCCGATTCCTTTCCATGTGGGCAAAGGTCTGTATATCTCCTTTTAGACGTGCAATTTCCGCTAAAAGCATGTAAGCGTCGGCTTTGGTATCATAGTATTTCTCTGCTTTGAGTATCTTTTGCAAGAAAATCTTGGCAGAGTCGTATTGTTGGTTGATGAAGTAGGCATTGCCTAACAGAAGGAATGCTCTGTATGCAAACAAACTGTCGTTCAGGTTGATATAGTTCAGTCGTGCATATTGCAGTGCCTGTTGAGGGTTAGGTATATGTTTATAAAGTGTACCTAAAGAATGATAAATTGGCCCTAATACTGTGGAGTCTGAAAAGGTTTCGCCTATAGATAAGGCTTTTAGCAGCAATTCTTTGGCTTTCGGGTAGTGTTGTTCCCCTTCTTCGATAAGTAGCATTCCTTGTTGTGATAGGGCATAACATAGTGATATGGTATCTTTTTCAGATTCTGCCAATAGTTCTGCCTCACGGTAGGTTTCAATAGCTTCAGGTTTGATGTCATGTATATAATATAAGTATCCCAGATTACTATATAGGATGGATCTGATATCTGCATGTTTGGGGAGATTCTTAGTGTGTGACAAGGCTATGTTGAATTTACTTATGGCTTGAGAATCGTCATGCTTATCCCTATAAATGCTTCCCCAGCAATAATAAGCTCGCGCTTGCATTTCTGCTTGCTTATGCGCGTCGTAATATTGCACGGCTATCCGTATCAGCGAATCATCCGTCTGCGCGATGTAGTTCTTGTCCCGTGCTTGTGTAAGCAACAAGGCATGGTAGGCAATGTCCGCCTCGGTTTTCAAATCCTCTGTCGGTATGCTTTGCAGTATGCGCAGGGCACTGTCGGGCTGAGATGTCAGCAATGAATCGGCCTGTGCCAACATCGTGCTGTATGCTGTTTTGTTTGTGCAGGCCGCCAACAGTAGGGCTGATATAAATGAAAAGAAGATTGTCTTTTTCTTCATTATGGTCGGTTGTTGTTTGTATTGCAAAGATAATTTTTTTTTGTTTCGATTATCATTTACAGTTGTTTTTCCATATCCGGAACCGGAGTTGGGGATAAGGATGTGCAACCATGCCACGTTGAAAAATTATACCAAAAAAACGAATAGAACAAACCATGGATGGGCAGATGAAAACAACTTTTGAAATGAATAAAAAATGCCATGAGTTACCCCCCCCCTTTTCTTCAAAAAAAAATCGTCGAACGGGAGTTGATTCTGTCTTTCACAGAGGGTATGCGCTTTTATCATCTTTTTGTTTTCTTCTTGTCCATGGCGAGCACTTCCACAAGAACATGACAAGAACATGATAAGAAGATGGTACGAACATGGTGCGAAAGTAAGATGACTGCTTTTTTATGTGTGTCCAATCGTGTCGAACCGTTGAAAAGCCGGAATAAATTCAAAACAGATTCTTAGGGTATCTCGGTCGTATACTTAGATGTCTCCTCTTCAGAAGGTGTTCTGTGAAGGGGGGATAGGAGTTTTCTGCTTTCTTTGTAGAAGCGTGTTTTGATGGATGGTAAATGTTTATTACATGAAGGCGTCTTCCCGACAGAAAACTTACATCCTGTAGGAAAGACGTCGCTATAGGTGCTGCGTCTCCAGCCTCTTGTGAAGAATGTGCTTTTTCGATGTGATATCGTTATGCATGCAGTTCCAGTACGAAGCGTGCCCCTTTGGCATATCCCTCGTCCAGCGTCAGGCTGCCGTTCATCTTGGTGGCTATCAGCGAGCAGATAGGCAATCCGAGGCCGTCGCCCTGCGTCAGGTCTTTTACTTCGGCAAAGGGCTTGAAGATGTTTTCGCGTTGCTCTTCGGGGATGCCGCAACCGGTGTCGCTGACGATGAACTGATGGGTGTGTGCGCCGCGTTTCTTGAAGTCGAGCCATATCTTTCCGCCGGCAGGGGTATGTTCGGCTGCGTTCGCAAGCAGGTGCAGCAACACCCGTTCCACCTGCTCCGGGTTGATTCTTACGTTCAGCTTGGGCGCATTGACGGTGAGTGTGACGTCTTCGCGCACTTTCTCCCTTATCTTGTCCATGAGATTCTCGCAGAAGGAGGAGATGTTTTTCTCCTGCATCCCGTAAGGTTCGGACAAGGAGTTCTCCAGCTCGGAGAGTTCCTGAATGTGGTCGGAAAAGGCATGCAGCGCCTTTACGCCCGGCAGTGAGGCGTCGAGAGTGTTCAGGGTAGGCTTCATTCGGTCAGAGATGTTCCGGATGAATTGGGTCTTCAGGTCGTTGTGCTCGTTGACAATGCTGATGGCTTTCTTCTGTTTGCGGGTAAGCACGATGAAGCGAAGTAGCACGATGCCCCCGAACAACAGTGCGGCGGCCAAAATGGCAGCCAACACGCAAAGGCCGATGATGGTGTATTGCTTGGCGCTCAGCGAGTCGTCTTTCTCGCCGATGGTGGCGAGACTTTCGTCATACTTTTTCTTCAGGAGCTTCAACTCGTCTTGTGCGGTAAGCGTCTTTACGGAGTCGGCCCACAAGATATACTTGTCGTAGGTGCGTGCCACGAGTCCGGCGTTATTGGCCTTGCGGGCTATGCCGATAAGCGCCTTGTAACAGTCGTCCACCTTGGCATACTCCTTCCGTTCCTTGTACTGTCCTATCAGGCGGTTGATGGCGGCATCGCCCTGCGCGTTCATGCCGAAAGTATAGTAATAGTTGGCCTGCGTATAGAGCAGGTCGCTGCTCAGGGAGTCGTTGCGTGCTGCCTTGGCCGTTTCTTCCAGCAGGTTGAGCTGTTCTTTGGCACGTGCGGGATTCTTCAGGTTGATATACATCTGCAAGCGCTCCTTGTTGATGCGGAAACGCAGGCCGGGCAATGCTTTGCCGCTTTTCCGTTCGCCGGCGGCAGCCACTTGCTCCGCGCCGCGCAACAATTCGAAAGCCTCTTTGTAATAATTCTCCCGGTGGTAAAGGGCGCAGGCGTTGACGCCGCATTCCACGGCCTCGTCATATTTTTCCTGAGAGGCAAAAGCATTGTAAGCCTGTAAGAAAAGATAACGTGCCTTGATATATTCTTTTTTCGAAAGGTTTTCCTGCGCCTGCTTCATCAGTTCGTCCGCGCGGTTTTGTGCGGATACTCGGGTGCAGAGGCATAAAATGCCTAAGAAAAGAAGCATGCTGATAATTCTTCTCATACGTCATTCTGTTTTGTTCGCCGACAAAGGTAAAATAAATAATCAGTATTTGAAGCTGCTGCCTCCCAAAAATTCTCTCAACAGCGAGGTTGGAGGGATTTCCTTGTCCTGCACGGGTGTAAAATATTTGATGAATTTAAGCAACCGGTAGGCTTCGGCATACTCCGGACAGTTGCGCGGCACGCTGTTGAGGATAGGCTCTGCATGGCTGCGCAGCACGGCAAACTCGAACAGCAGGGCGGAGTTGAACATGACATCGGCGTTCTCCTGATAGGGGAATATCCACTTGTCCTCTCCGGCACGCACGCTGGGCCAGCGCGAGATGGTTTCCTGCGCCGAGTAGCCGCGGTAGTTGTAGTCGCGGATGATGCGGCGCAGCAGGCGGTTGTCGGTGGTGGGAATCCAGTTGTGGTCGTCCAGCGAAATGGTGGTCAGGGCAGATACGTAAATCTTATACTTGCTTTGGGCGGGAATTTGCGTTGTCAGTTCGGGGTTCAAGGCGTGTATGCCTTCGAGTATGAGGATGGTGTGCTCGTCGATGCGCAGTTTGTCTCCCCTATACTCTTTTTTGCCGAGGGTGAAGTTGAAGCGCGGGAGTTCCACCTCCTCGCCGCGGAGCAACGCCTGCAACTGGGTGTTGAAGAGTTTGAGGTCGAGGGCGTAGAGCGATTCGTAGTCGTAGTTGCCGTTCGCGTCGCGTGGGGTGTCTTCGCGGTCTACGAAGTAGTCGTCCAGCGAGATGGGATATGGACGCAATCCGTTCGTCATCAGTTGCACGGACAAGCGCTTGCTGAAGGTGGTTTTGCCGGAAGAGGAGGGACCGGAGATAAGCACCAGTTTCACGCGGTTGCCGTTCTCGCTGCGGCAATAGATATCGTCGGCAATCTGGGCAATCTTTTTTTCCTGCAAGGCTTCGGCCACATTGATGAGGTCGGTGGCATGTCCTTTTTCGCAAGCGAGGTTGCAGTCGCCCACATTGCTCAGCCCCATGATGTAGTTCCAGCGCAAATGCTCCTTGAATACATCGAGCATTTTCTCCTGCTTCACCACTTCTTCCAGCACATCCGGGTTTTCCTTGTCGGGGATGCGCAGCAACAGGCCGTCGTAGTATTTCACTATATCGAACAGGCGGATGTAGCCTGTGCTGGGCAGGAGGTTGCCGTAATAGTAGTCTACGGTGTCGGCCAGCGTATAATAATAGGTATAAAGCGAACCGGATGTTTCCAGCAGCTTCACTTTGTCGTTCATGCCCCGTTCGCTGAAGATGCGCACGGCTTCGGCCGTGTGGCATTCTACACGGTGGTAAGGAATATCCTCGGCAATGATTTCCTGCATTCGTTTTTTGATGGCGGCTACGTCCTCCAGCTCGATGGGGCGGCCGATACGCAGGTTGCAGAAGTAGCCTTTGGAAACAGGGTGCTCTACATACAGCTTGCCTTCGGGAAACAGTTCGCTGACAGCTTTATAAAGGATGAAGCAGAGCGACCGGACATAGGTGCGCATGCCCGATGAGTCGCGGATGTCGAGAAACTCCACATCCTTATTGTTGTACACCCGGAAATTCAGCCCCTCGGAACGGTTGTTCACCTTTGCGCTGACCACCTGATAGGGGAAATCGAGATTAAAACCGGAATAAATATCCAAAAGTGAACTCCCTATGGGAAATTTTTTGGAAATATTATTATTTTTGCAACAGATTTGTAACATGTGTTTCATATTGTCTTTTTTTATTGATTTACACGCTAAATATAGGATATAATGACACATGGGGCAACGAACCCTTTAATTAATTAAAGATGGAATATTCTTTTTATGATTTTTTAAAGTTGCTCGGTTCATTGGCTTTGTTTCTGTATGGAATGAAAATAATGAGCGAGGGGCTTCAAAAATTTGCCGGTGACAGATTGCGGAAGATACTGACTGCCATGACGACCAACCGGGTGACCGGTGTACTGACCGGCGTACTGATTACAGCGCTAATCCAGTCTTCTTCTGCCACTACGGTAATGGTGGTGAGTTTCGTAAACGCCGGGCTACTGACCCTTTCGCAATCCATAGGTGTCATTATGGGAGCCAATATCGGTACCACCGTCACGGCATGGATTATTTCAGCTTTAGGATTTAAGGTAGACATAGCCGCTTTTGCCCTTCCCCTTCTTGCCTTCGGCATACCTCTGATGTTTTCTCAAAAGAGTTCCCGCAAATCTATCGGTGAATTTATTTTCGGTTTTTCCTTCCTGTTCATGGGGCTGTCTTTATTACAGTCCAATGCGCCCGACCTGAGGCATAACCCCGATATGCTGGCATTTGTGCAGAATTATACGGATATGGGCTATCTGTCAATTCTGCTGTTTGTGGTAATCGGCACCATGCTGACAATGATTGTGCAGGCTTCGGCGGCCACTATGGCCATTACGCTCATCATGTGCGCCAACGGCTGGATCAGTTTTGAGTTGGGTGCGGCGTTGGTGCTGGGAGAAAACGTCGGGACAACCATTACGGCCAATCTTGCGGCGCTGACGGGCAACACACAGGCACGGAGGGCTGCTTTGGCTCATTTGGTATTCAACGTGTTCGGGGTGATATGGGTGTTGTGCCTGTTCGAGCCTTTCACCGAAGGGGTGTCGTGGTTTGTGGAGAACGTGATGGGCACTAAAGACCCGGCAGTGGCCGTGTCTTTCAAATTGTCGGCATTCCATACCTGCTTCAACATTTGCAACGTCATGACTCTGATTTGGTTTGTGAAGTTCATTGAGCATACGGTTTGCGCCATCATTCCGATGAAAGAACAGGACGAGGAATATCGCCTGCGTTTTATATCGGGCGGCATGCTCTCTACCGCAGAACTTTCCATCCTGCAAGCCAGCAAGGAGATTCATCTTTTTGCAGAGCGCACCCGCCGCATGTTCGGGATGGTGCAGGATTTACTGCATACCGAGAAAGACGACGAGTTTAATAAAGTGTTCAGCCGTGTGGAAAAGTATGAAAACATCAGCGACAGAATGGAACTGGAGATTGCCAATTATCTGAACCAAGTGTCAGAGGGCAGGTTGAGTTCGGAAAGCAAATTGCAGATACGTGCCATGCTTCGCGAGGTGACGGAAATAGAAAGCATCGGAGACAGTTGTTATAATCTGGCACGTACTATAAACCGCAAGCGTCAGACCAATCAGGACTTTACCGAAAAACAGTATGAACATATCCATTTCATGATGAAGCTGACAGACGACGCTCTGGCACAGATGATTTTTGTTGTGGAACATCCTGAAAATGCAAGCAATGATGTAAACAAGTCTTTCAATATAGAGAACGAAATCAATAATTATCGCAACCAGCTGAAGAATCAGAATATTTTGGATGTAAACAACAAGGAATATGATTATCAGATGGGGGTTTACTACATGGACATCATTGCGGAATGCGAGAAACTGGGCGACTATGTGGTAAACGTAGTGGAAGCCAGCAGCGATATGAAAGAAAAGAAAGCGTCCTAAGACGCTTTCTCAAAATCTTCTTTGCCTACTCCGCATAGAGGGCATACCCAATCTTCCGGAATGTCTTCGAAAGCAGTTCCGGGTTCGATGCCGCTATCCGGATCTCCTAATTCAGGATCGTAAACGTAGTCGCAAACTGTGCAAATGTATTTTTCCATATTAAATAATTATTAGTTCTTATTCATAACAGATAATCCGTCCGTTTTGTTTTCTGTTTTTGAATTGAAAAAAGATTTTTTCAGTGTTTCACTTTTTATTTCTACCTTTGCTCCATAAATTAAAATCTGAAGAATTGCATGATTGCAACAAAGGACGATTATAGTCATGCCGGACTGACCGATGAACAAGTTCGGAAAAGTCGTTCCGAACATGGAGCGAATTTGTTGACACCCCCTAAACGCCCGTCTTTGTGGAAGCTCTATTTGGAAAAATTTGAAGACCCTGTGGTAAGAGTACTGCTGGTGGCTGCATTGTTCTCCCTTATTATTTCCATCGTAGAAAATGAATATGCCGAAACCATAGGAATTATTGTTGCCATCCTGCTGGCCACCGGTATCGGCTTTTTCTTTGAATATGATGCCGGAAGAAAATTCGACTTGCTGAATGCGGTAAATGAGGATACTTTGGTGAAAGTAGTTCGCAGCGGCCGTGTACAGGAAATTCCACGTAAAGACATCGTGGTGGGTGATATTGTTGTGCTGGAAACAGGCGAGGAAGTGCCGGCCGACGGCGAACTGCTGGAAGCCATTTCCCTGCAAGTAAACGAATCGAATCTGACGGGTGAGCCGGTAGTTGCCAAAACGATAGTGAAAACGGATTTCGATGATGAGGCCACGTATGCTTCTAATTGTATATTGCGTGGGACGACGATAGTAGACGGCCATGGAATTATGCGTGTGGAGGCTGTGGGCGACGCTACGGAAATCGGTAAAGTGGCTCGTCAAAGTTCTGAGCAGAATATAGAATCCACTCCGTTGAATATTCAGTTGACCCGGCTCGCCAACCTGATTGGAAGAATGGGTTTTTCTGTGGCCGGTTTGGCTTTTCTTATCTTCTTTGTAAAGGATGTGGTGATGATTTACGATTTTTCGTCTTTCCATACTTTTCGCGACTGGTTGCCGGCTTTGCAGGCAACTCTACAATATTTCATGATGGCCGTGACCCTGATTGTGGTTGCCGTGCCCGAAGGATTGCCGATGAGCGTGACGCTCAGTCTGGCTCTGAATATGCGCCGCATGCTTTCTACCAATAACTTGGTACGCAAGATGCATGCATGCGAAACGATGGGGGCCATTACCGTAATTTGTACCGACAAGACGGGAACGCTGACCCAAAATCTTATGCAAGTGCATGAGGCAGATTTCTACGGACTGAAAAACGGCGGGAAATTAGGAGGTGACGACCTCGGAAAGTTGGTGATGGAAGGTATCAGCGCAAACTCCACCGCTTTCTTGGAAGAAGGGATGCCCGGCGAGAAACCGAGAGGAGTGGGCAACCCCACCGAAGTGGCCTTGCTGTTATGGCTGAATGAACGGGGGAGCGATTATCTGGCTTTACGCGAAGAAGCCACGGTCATTGACCAGTTGACTTTCTCTACGGAAAGGAAATTTATGGCTACTTTAGTACAGTCTCCTTTGATGGGAAAGAAGGTTTTGTATGTGAAAGGCGCACCTGAGATTGTATTGGGCAAGTGCAAGGATGTGCTTCTGGACGGTAAGCGCATGGATACGGAAGAATATCGCCCGACGGTAGAGGCGCAGTTGCTCGGCTATCAGAACATGGCGATGCGTACACTTGGTTTTGCATTCAGAGTAATTGATGAAAAGGAGGAACTGAAAATAAGGAATGAGATGCGGGGAAATGATACCACAGGCGATTCTCGTTTGTCTATTCTCAATTATCAATTAGTCGAGGACCTGTCATTCTTGGGGGTGGTTGCCATCAGCGATCCTGTCCGTCCGGATGTACCTGCCGCCGTTGAAAAATGCCGTTCGGCAGGAATCGACGTGAAGATTGTAACAGGCGATACGCCCGGCACAGCTACTGAAATAGCACGACAGATTGGTTTATGGCAGCCGGAAGATACGGAACATAATCGCATTACGGGAGCAGCGTTTGCCGAACTGACAGATGAAGAGGCGTTGAACTGCGTGATGGATTTGAAGATTATGTCGCGTGCACGTCCCACGGATAAGAAGAGATTGGTGCAACTGTTGCAGCAGAAGGGAGCGGTAGTGGCCGTTACAGGCGATGGAACCAATGATGCTCCGGCCTTGAATCATGCACAAGTAGGACTTTCGATGGGTACGGGAACATCCGTAGCCAAAGAAGCCAGCGACATAACCCTGCTGGACGATTCGTTCAACAGCATAAGTACGGCCGTGATGTGGGGACGCTCCTTGTACAAAAACATACAGCGTTTCATCGTTTTTCAGTTGACCATCAACTTTGTGGCACTGTTCATAGTACTCTTGGGGGCTTTAGTGGGTACGGAGCTGCCGCTGACCGTGACGCAGATGTTGTGGGTAAACCTGATTATGGACACGTTCGCCGCATTGGCTTTGGCATCCATTCCGCCCAGTGAGAGCGTGATGAAAGAGAAGCCGCGCAAAAGTACGGATTTCATCATAACCAAATCTATGAAGTCGTATATTCTGGGAATGGGCTTCGTTTTTCTGGCGGTGCTCATGGGAATGCTCGTCTGGTTTAACCATGAGGCAGGCGGAATGACGGCTCGCCATTTGACGATTTTTTTCACGTTCTTCGTTATGCTCCAATTCTGGAACCTCTTCAATGCGCGTGTATTCGGAACTACCGACTCGGCATTCAAGGGTATCAGCAAATCTTATGGAATGGAATTGATAATACTTGCCATTTTGGGTGGACAGATACTTATCGTACAGTTTGGCGGTGCTGTGTTCCGCACCGTTCCGCTCGACTTATCCACTTGGATAACGATTATGGCCTCCACTTCTCTTGTCTTGTGGGTTGGCGAGTCCGTCCGTTTTGCCCGACGTTTAATGCAGAAATAGAAAAATGAGAAGAAAAGGAATTAAGAACCTTATTGTAGATTTCGGCGGGGTACTGATCGACTTAGACCGCCAACGTTGTATCGAAAAGTTTAAATCTTTAGGATTGCCGGATGTGGAAGCAATGCTGAATATTTATCACCAGCAAGATTTTTTCCTGAAATATGAGAAAGGATTGATTACCAGTGCAGAGTTTCGTGATACGATTCGCAGGAAAATAGGAAAACCGGTCACCGATGTGCAAATAGATGACGCTTGGAATAGTTTCTTGGCGGGAATTCCTGTGTCGAAACTGAATCTGTTGCTGAAACTACGCAAGCATTATGTAGTTTATCTGTTGAGCAACACCAACGAAATTCATTGGCAATGGTCATGTAAGCATGCTTTCCCTTACAGGGGTTTTAGAGTCGAAGATTATTTTGAACATATCTACCTCTCCTATGAAATGAAAATGGCGAAGCCGGATGTCGGTATTTTTCAGAAAGTGCTTGATGAAACCGGTATCCTTCCTCCGGAAACACTTTTCATAGACGATTCCGAAGCCAATTGCCGTGCTGCGGAAGCATTGGGCATATCGACATACACACCGCAAGTTCACGAAGATTGGAGTCATCTTTTTGGTAATTGATAAACAGATATAGTCAAGTGCAATTGCTTTATGATACATCCAGCCTTGTTTGCCGTTCCAATGTAGCCACTATCGGTTTCTTTGACGGAGTGCACCGGGGACATCGTTACTTGATAGAACAAGTGCGCGAGGTTGCTACAGCACGTAGGCTGGCGGCATCGGTCATCACTTTTCCGGTACATCCCCGCAAGGTAATGCAGGCTGATTTTCGTCCGGAACTGCTGACTGCCTGCGACGAGAAAGTTGCTCTGCTTGCCGAGACGAATGTGGACTATTGTATTATGTTGGACTTCACTCCGGAAGTGGCACAACTTTCGGCAAGGCAATTCATGACGGTACTGAAAGAACGCTACCGGACGCAGGTTTTGCTGGTTGGCTACGACCACCGCTTCGGGCACAACAGGAGCGAAGGTTTTGAGGATTATGCGCGATACGGACGGGAACTGGGTATCGAGGTGTTGCTTGCACGTGCGTATTCATGTAGAAAGACAACCGTCACAAAGGCTGTTGCAGATGGTTCGGGCGTTGGATGCGTTGAGAAAGCGGCAATGAAAGAAACCGCTATTGAGGAGGAAATGACAATCAGTTCTTCTGCTATTCGCCGCCTTCTGCTGGAAGGCAACGTTGCGGAAGCCTCAGCCTATCTGGGATATGATTTCTTCTTGGACGGTAAGGTAGTAGGCGGTTATCGCGTAGGCCGTAAGATAGGTTTTCCCACGGCCAACCTTTCAGTGTCCGACCCCTATAAACTGATTCCATGCGACGGTGTTTATGCCGTCCGTGTCCGCCTCGAAGGGAAAGAGTATGGCGGCATGCTCAGCATAGGCTGCCGCCCTACATTGGATAACGGTTCGGATCGCAGCATCGAGGTTCATATTTTCCATTTCAATGCCGATATCTATGAACAACCGATGCGGGTTTCCTTTGTACGTCGCACCCGTCCTGAACTAAAGTTCGATAGCATAGACGGGTTGATTGAGCAGCTTCATCGGGATGAGATTGAAATCAAGGCAATATTATCAGGGACATGTATTGAAGGGTGAAGGTCGCTTGCATTATGGTATAAGCGAAAGCGGGTTTCGCAGATTGGATTGATTGTTTATGACCCAATTCGTGAAACCCGCATGATTTACACCTGCAAGCGGATGGTGAATATATTTCGGAATATACCTTTTATTCTTTCCAGTCCGATATCGCTGCCGACGGGTCGGGGTTCAGCACGATAGCCTTGTTTTGGTTGAACTCATATTTGCTGAAATAGAGTGTGAACCACGGTGCGCAGTATCCCTCGATAGAGTTGAGACGGAAACCGACAGGGCAATTCGTTCCCGGATAGCCGCGTGTAACGGAGAGATTCAACCGTTTATAGTCCCAGTAAATGATACCCTCACCCCAAAACTCTATGCGTTTCTGCAACATAAGTGCTTGGCGGAACTCATCCATCGTACCGGCCGTGCAGGTGTATGAGGCATAGCGATATCTCTGCATAAACGACTGGAGGGCGGCAATACCCTCGGCCACTCCCCGGCTTCCGCCAATGGCTTCGGCTTCAATGAAATACATCTCTTCCACACGCATCAGAGGATAATCTACTACCGCCCCAATCTTATAATCGTTTACATTGCCCTGTCTGGGCTTGAATTTCAGATTGGTATAGGCCGGAAGATAGGTAAAATAGCTTGGAGAAAGAATAGTGCGATATTTCTTTCCCGGAAGTTTGCCGGCATCTTTCGGTGCTATCCAAGTGGCTTTTCGCCAGTCATCATCCGATATCTGCTCGAACAATCGACTGCTGATGGTGCGGATGGCCCAGTAATAGTAATTCCCTACACCGAAATTCTGTTCGGGACTTATCATACCGATAAAGTTTATATAAGCCGAACGCAAGTTCTCCTTAGTCAGCATGGAGCCCCACATCCACGAAGGAGTACCGATGGTATTGAATGCCGCAGTATAGTCCTCACCTCCGAACCATTCCGCTTCTGTCAACGGAGTAGCACCACTCTGTTCAATGGCTTCGCGTGCATAACGGGCGGCTTTGGCATAGCAATCTGCTGCCGACGCCACTTCCTTACTGACATGTTCCTTGATAGCCGACAAATCTTCCGGGCTTTTCTCCGTACGGGTGGCTATCTCCAGCCACAAACGGGCTTTCAATCCGTTTACCACAGCCTTATCAGGCAGGTTCTTCCTCGGACGTGCATAGTCTTTAAGCAATGCCCCGGCACTCTCCAAATCGTCCAAGATGAACTTGTACATTGTATAGAACGGAGCGCGCGGATTGTTGCGGGCATCGGTTTCCGTAGTTTGTTCGGTCACGATGGGTACGGTCAATCCGTATACGCCGTTTTCACGTGCCTCGTCGTCGAGTTTTGCTATGCCGGTCTTCTTATATTCGTAGAAGCGTGCCATATCCATATAAATCATGGCTCGGAACGTTTTGGCAATTCCGATGTATTGCTTGCTTGTCTCGCCGGCTGTGGCTTCGTCTACCACCCGAAGCAGGTTGTTCGTGTTATTCAGGAATTTATAATAGTAATAGTATATTGCATTTCCCATACTGCTTGCCGAGAGGTTCCGGCATCTGCCGAACGAACTGAAATAGTCGTAATATGCGTCATGTACATAGAAGTCTTCGCACATTACATCGCGCGTGATGCCGAAAGCCGAATAACCGAAATCGAAACGATAATTCTGTCCGTAGGCGTTATATGCGTTCACAAAGTTTACAATCGCATTAATCTGTCCCATTTGGGCAGCCGATGATTCTGCCACTTGTTCTGCCGTGGCCGTGCCGCTTTGTGGAAAAGTCTCTTCGATGCAACTGCTTATGCCCGACATTAACAGCAAACAAAGTGCGGCGTTACGAAATATGGTTCTTGTTTTCATGATTTCCGAATATTTTAGGAAGTTATGACTTAATTAAAATTGGAGTGTAAGTCCTGCCGAGAAAGTACGTACAGGAGATACGATTTGTCTGGCTCCTACACCGGTGACTGACATTCGGGGATCCATCCCCTTTCGTTTTGACCAGTAATAGATGTTGTCGGCCGATACATACACCCGCAGGCTGCTTACATGCAGATGCGAGAGTATGTTTCGAGGCAGTGTATATCCCAACTGTGCATTTTGGAAGTTCAGATAACTGCCGTCGATGAGGAAGCGGTCGGACTGAGCCGCAGTGTTTTGGTCATTGAAATGCCAGCGTGGGATGTTCGAGCCGGTATTTTCGGGCGTCCAGGCTTTTGCCACATCCTTGTGCATGCGGTAGCCCAATCTGTCGGGAGTGGGGTTGCCCATCAGCGAAGCATAACCGTAGTCATACGTCTTTCCGCCCAGCGAGTAAGTGAATTGCATGGAGAAGTCGAAGCCGTGGAAACTGAGTGAAGTGCCGAAGCCGCCGAAAGCATCGGGATTCGGATTTCCGCACAAGTAATAGTCGCCGGTAGAATAGGTTGTGGTAGTCTTCTCTTCGCCGGTTTTCTCGTCAGTATAGTACCATTGCGAAAGTCCTTCGTCGGAAACGCCTGCATAGCGCTTGATATACCAAGTGTTGATGGGCAATCCTTCTCCGTAGTAGCGTGTTCCGCTAAAGTAGCCTTGGTAGCCGTCTACTTCTTGGGTTTTCTTCTCATCGGGTAAAAAACTTATCCGATTTTTATAGGCAGTCAGGTTCATATTGATATTCCAACGCAGGTTGCGGGTCTTGACGGGAGTATAGTTCAGTTCCAACTCCACGCCACTGTTTTTCATGTCTCCCACATTGTCATAATAGCCGGCATAGCCCATGGAAAGAGGAACCGTAAACCAGTTGAGCATGTCTGTTGTCTTGCGGTAGAAGTACTCGATTCCACCTGAGAGCTTGTGCTTGAAGAATGAAAATTCCACTCCCAGATTCACATTCGTATTGGTTTCCCATGTGATAGTCTGTGTGCCTCGCCCGCTGAAGCGTAAAGCCAGTTCGTCATTGCTGTTCTCTATGCTGTAGAGATCGGTGTATTGATAGTTGCTGATATTGTCGTTGCCCTGCTGGCCTATCGAGCCTTTCAGCTTCAGTTCGTCTACCCAAGGGAGGTTGAACCATTCTTCCTTAGCCACCTGCCAAGCTGCTCCCAGTGAGTAGAAGTTTCCCCACCAGTGCTTGGGATGGAATCGTGAAGAAGCGTCGCGGCGAAACGAAGCCGAGAAGAAGTATTTGTTGTCGAAATCGTACAGGCCGCGAAAGAAGAATCCTTCGGTATTGTAATCGCTGGCCGATGAGGATGCCCTGCTTGCATCGATAATCGCACCGCTCAATTCATGATTTCCCCAATAGGAGAACATGTTTTTCTTGGCCGCGCTCAATGTCACATAATTATATTTATAGAATTCGTGGCCTAACAATGCAGATACGTTGTGTTTTCCGAAAGCGTGCGAATAGCTCAGCAACTGTTGCAGGTTGAATGTTGTGGTGCGGGAATGGCTTACGCTGATGTATCCCTGGTCCTTGGCCGAATAGCCATAGAACGGATTGGTTGTGGAAAAACCTCTTCCTCCGTTGACTGTGGTGCCTGCCGTGAAATTGAACTTGAAGTCCTTGAGGAAGATAATATCTACAAAGGCATTTCCGGTCAGTGTGTTGCCTATGGTGTTTCCCAAGTCGATAATTGCCGTTTGTAGCGAGATGTTGGGCTGAAACGGGCGATTGATTCCGAGTAAAGACTCTTTGGCTCCGTAGTCATAAACCTTTCCTACCTCGTCTGTCAGGATGTTTCCGGAGGCATCGCGCAGGTAGACCGGATAGATTGGTGCGATCGACTCCGTATATCCCGGCAGTGTGACCGAAGACGATTCGCTTAGTGAAGCCTGTTTCCTTCGGGCATAGTTGGCCGTTACGCCCATCTTCATCCATTTCTTGGCCTGATAGGTTGTTTTAATCATGGCCGAATAACGTTCGTAGTTGGAGTTCGGCAATATACCGTCGTCTTTCAGATAACCGAATGAGCCGTAAAACTGAAGGGCATTGGTTCCGCCTGACACATTGATGTTGTATTCCTGCCTGAGCGAGGAGCTGTAGGCTTCGTCTACCCAGTCATCGGGATAGAGCAGATAGTCTCCCGTCATGCGTCCCAATGTTGCATTGGGGTTGAGCTTCCCGTCTGTTCCTATCAGGTGTTCTCCTTCGGGATAAGAGTAGACGTTGTAGGCCAGTCCGCCCTTCTCCTTGGTTTCGTAGAGCATATTCTGATTTGCCTTTACATGGGCTTCGGCCGCACTCGTTTTGCCATCGGCCGTCAGCTGGTTGTACAGTGCGCGGTAGTGCATTTCGTAATATTCGCCCGGATCCTTGATGTAGTCGTAGTCTATGGTTCCGCGCGAGTTTACTCCCCATTTGGCCGTGGCCGTGACCACTGCCTCGCCTGCTTTGGCCTGCTTCGTGGTGATGATGATGACGCCGTTTGCTCCACGTGCGCCATACAATGAGTTGGAAGCGGCGTCCTTGAGTACCGATATAGACTCCACGTCGTTGGGGTTGATGTTGTTCCATCCGCCAGAATAAGGTATGCCGTCGACAATAATCAAAGGAGAGGTGCCCGCATTGATCGAACCTATGCCGCGCAGGATAATGGAGGGAGTTTTGCCGGGTTGCCCCGAGCTGGCGGTCATCTGCAAACCGGGCACTTGCCCGGCCAATGATTCGAAAACGTTGGTCGTGGAGCGTTTCGTAAGTTTCTCCGAATTGATGAACGTGGCCGAACCGGTGAATGCCGAACGTTTGGCCGTGCCGTAGGCCACCACCATCACCTCGTCCAGCAGTTTGTCATCTTCTCCCATTTCGATGTCGACAACGGTACGTCCGTTCACCGCCACTTCCTGCGATTTCATACCCATATACGATACCATCAGCACAGCGTCCCGCGCCACGCCCGACAACGTGTATTTGCCATTAACGTCGGTGATGGTACCCGATGTCTGATTGTTCTTCACAACAATTGTCGCGCCTGCCACCGGCTGCTTGCCGGAATCGGTGACTGTGCCTCTCACCGTCAGGCTTTGAGCCGCCAGCGCAGATACGAAAAAGAAGCTGCATAATAAAGACCATGCTCTTTTCAGCAAAAATGAACGATGCTTTTCCATAATCAATCACATGTTAAAAAAAATAATAATAAAAGACTCTTGCCAAGTTGATATAACGAATAAGAAAAGAAAAAAGGACTCTCTCTTATACTAAATCACTATCGGATATAATGATTTGTATTTATTTCTGTTGTATATATTTTAAAACGATACATATAATGTGTTTTTGGTATAAGGTTAAAACAAAGAATTTTTCGGCAAATATATAACAATATTTTATACTGCAATATGTTTTGCTAAAAAAATAAGCAGTAATGTTAACGATTTTGTCAAATCATGCCTGAGTTCGGAGACAGGCGGCTGCTTTTACTGAAGATGGGGGGTGCATCCTGTCGGGCGGATATTTCCCGAACGCCCCGGTTCGCAGCGGTCAGACAGAAGAGAAAAGCGCCTTTCGCACCGGCCGCACTCACCCTGTCTGACAGCTGCAATCCTTTGCCGTGACAGACACAAGTGTCTTAGCCGACAGACACAAGTGTTTTAGCCGTCAGACACAAGTGTCTGACAAGGCAAGCGTAAATGTTTGATAATCAATAGGGTTTTTCTTTGGAAACAACCTTTCGGGTGAGGCTCTCGACCTGCTTCTTATCCCGAACCCATGTAAGGCATACTGTATTTATAATAAGAGAGAAGTTCTTGGCTTTTTTAAAAAAGCTGCATGCTCTAATCGTATGGCAACAAGAGCCGTTTTTCCCGACATTCATTTCATCTTTTCGGGCGGTGCATGCAGCCGCAATCAGCGATTCCCCCATTTAATGCCTCTTTATTTCTCATATACCTTATTGTTTGCTTATCGTAATCCATGTGTTTTTTATCGATAAACGATAAAAAAAGAGAGTTTTTTCTTTGTGATTTCAAAAATAGCAGTTTTCTTTGCATATCGAAAAACGATAAACGGTTATTGAAAAACAGAAAATCATATATAATATATAAGGAGGGAGTCGAGGTATGAGAAAAGCATTTATGAGTATTACGTTGCTGGTGTTGTCACTCTCCATGGTGTCGATGCTGTTGATGAGAGTTTTTGCCACTGACTGACGAAAGGACAGGGAGAATGTGTATCTTTGCAGATTATTAGGGGAAACATAGTATGAAGACATCCGTAAAACTGGTATTGGTTTACTTCTTGATGCAGATTTTAGGGGCATTGCTTGTCGCGCCTGTCGGCCTGATATATGGCTACGTTGTTTACAACCGGCTGGCCGTGGCCGAAATACAGCCTGTGCTCACGAGTCTGTCCATGCTGTCCGGTTTCTTGTTTATGGGACTTTATCTGTGGCGCAAGGGCTATTTGAAGAACGACGGACGATTGTATTCGCCCGTTTCGGCCTCTTATTTGACTATAAGCCTGATTGCCGGATGCTCTGTCATTTTCTTGGTGGATTTCGTGGTGTCGGGATTGCGCTTCCTACCTGACTGGCTGGAATCCACATTCAAGACCTTGCAATCCGACGCCTTGGGACTGCTCTGTATCACACTGCTGGGACCTGTTTTGGAAGAACTTTTATTTCGCGGTGCCATTACGAAAATACTGCTTCGGAAATACGACCCGCGGACGGCAATCCTGCTTTCGGGATTGGTTTTCGGCATTTTCCATATCAATCCTGCGCAAGTGGTGGGCGCCTGCCTTTCGGGTTTCCTGCTGGCATGGCTTTACTATCGGACAGGCAGCCTGATACCCGGCATGCTGATTCACATCCTGAACAATACGCTGAGCGTTTACCTCAGTGTCGCCTACCCCGATGCGGATACCGTGCGCGAACTTCTGGGGGAATCGGTTTATCCAGTTTGCTTGGGTTCCAGTATTCTGCTGCTGGCATTCTCGCTGCTGATGTTGAATAAATACAAACTGCCTGATACTGATACAATGAGTGAATTATGAAAAGACGATTGAACATCCTTTGCGTGATTGTGCTGCTGGTGCTGGGCTACTCGGTGTTCCAAACAAGTTATTATTTCTTTCTTGGCGCGAAACTGGGTGCGGAGTCCGGCATGGAGATGGCGAAAAACAATGAACCGGATTCCTTGGAATGCCGGGCGATGACGAATCTTAAAATCATCGATTTGATACCGCGTGCCCTTTCCTCAAAAGGTGCAGGCTTCCTGTCCGATTCTGTTTATAATGAAAAGAGCAAGACGTATGTCCCCGTAGCCTATCCCTCTTTGGCAATCAGTGTGGATACTCATGAATCCATTGCGGGGGAAGTGGTGAACGTGCTCTTGCCGCTCTTTAATCTGGTCTTCTCGGTATGGGCTGTGGTGTTGTTCGTCCGTCTGATAATTTCCATCAATAAGTCCGACATCTTCAACTGGCGGAATGTACGCCGTTTGCGCCGTTTGGGTGTGGTGCTGATTCTCAGCTTTTGCTGTTCGCTCGCGAGCCGTTATCTCGACTTGATCTCCATCCGCGAGGTCTTTTCTCTCTCCGGCTATGAGTTGAGCCTTTCGGAGGCGATGAACAGCACTCTGCCGGTACTTGGCCTTTGCGCGCTGATTGTGGGCGAAGTGTTTGCCATCGGGCTGAAGATGAAGGAAGAGCAGGATTTGACTATATAGAAAAGGAGGAGAAGAAGCGAATGATTATAGTGAACCTTGACATAATGATGGCTCGAAGGAAGATTTCTTTGGGAGAGCTGGCGGAAAAAATAGATATTACTCCCGCCAACCTTTCTATCCTGAAAACTGGAAAAGCGAAAGCCGTCCGCTTTTCCACGCTGGAAGCCATTTGTAAAATACTGGATTGCCAGCCGGGAGACATTCTGGAGTATCGGGAGGGGGAAGGGGAATGACTCATTCCCTTTCCTTTACCTTGAATGCCAGCGCATACATACGCATCTGCTTCACCATAGACAACAGTCCGTTGCTGCGGGTGGGAGAGAGGTGGTCTCTCAAGCCAATCTTATCTATGAAGTAGAGGTCTGCGTTCAATATTTCTTCCGGAGTGTGTCCTGAAAGCACCTTGATGAGCAATGCGATGATGCCTTTTACTATCACGGCGTCGCTTTCTGCCCGGAACACGAGTTTCCCCTCTTCTTCGTCGGCTTGAAGCCACACACGGCTTTGGCATCCCTCAATCAGATTCTGTTCCGTTTTGTATCGCTCGTCGAGCGGTTCCTGTTCGTTCCCCAAGTCGATGAGAAGTTGATACCGGTCCATCCAATCGTCGAAGCCGTTGAATTCGGCTATTACTTCATCTTGTGCTTCATTGATACTCATATTCATATTCTTCTATTTTTCGTTGTAAATCACTTCCAGCACGGTTTGTCCTACGGCATTCAGCGTGGCTTTGTCGATGATGTCCATGTTATCGTCTACGGTGTGCCAGAAATCGCCGAATCCCTTGCTGCTTTCAGGATCGTAGTTGATGATATCCACGCAGGGGATTTGCCGGAGATTGTACACATATATATGGTCATCCGTCACTTCCGTTCCTTGCTCTTTTGGAAAGAAGCGGCCGAAACCCAAGCGATGGGCTGCATCCCATATCTTCTTGACCTGCTTGCCGGCCGTGCGTTTGGAGAATCGCTCCTGATAGAAAGTGGAGTTCTTGCCTCCCACCATGTCAAGCAAAATACCGAAACGGGCGTTATATCCGTCTACGTGAGGAACGCGTCCCCAATATTGAGAACCCAGACACCAAGTATCTTCTTTATAACTTCCCTTGTAGAAAGAGGGAATCCCGTAATCTTCGGCATCGAAGAAAATGATGTCTATGCCGATGGCGGGAGCTTGCCGTTGCAACTGGCGGGCCACTTCGAGCAGCACGCCTACGCCGCTGGCTCCATCGTTCACGCCGAGGATAGGCGTTTTATGGTTCTTCTCGTCATTGTCGGCGTCAGCATAGGGCCGGCTATCCCAATGCGCACATAGAAGTACCCGTCTTTTACTTTCGGGATTGTATGCGCCGATGATATTCCGGGCTTTCAGTATGGTGTTGTCGTACGCCACGAGGTCGGCATATTGGTTGTAGACTTTGGCGCCGAATGCCTCCAACTTACCGGCCAGGAAATCTCCGCAAGCCTTGTGGGCGGGAGTGTTGGGTACGCGAGGTCCGAAGTCTGCCTGCGTCTGAATGTATAGATAGGCACTATCGGCATTGAACGGCGGAACGTCAATGCCGTTTCCGCTTACTGTTCCTTCGGAGGCGTCGGCAGACTTGCTGCGGTTGCTGCTGCATGCCACTGCCGCTATAATCAACAGCAGAAGCAACGGGATGGATTTATAATTTCGCTTCATTACGATTTTCTGTATTAAAACTTAATCTGACTTCTTTCTTTTCTACTGTAAGAGTTACTTTGGCGCCGTTTATCAAAGGGACATTCATGCTGACATGCCCGACGGGGAAATTGAAACATACCGGATAGTCGTATCCTTTCACCAAGTCGGATAAAGCGCCATATAAATCCTTTCCCAAAGACTTGGTTTCTTCATACTCGGTGAACTTCCCGATGATAAGACCGGAGAGCTTTCCGAGCACACCGCCCAACTTCAGGTTATACATCATGCGCTCTACGGCATGGGGGCGCTCGCCTACATCTTCGATGAAAAGTATGGTGTTTTCGGCGGGTATGTCGTAAGGTGTGCCGCGCAAGCCGTAGAACACCGACAGGTTGCCGCCGCGCAAAATGCCTTCTGCCTTTCCTCTTTGGTTCAACTTGTGGTTCGGGCACGCATAATCGAAAGGTTTACCTCCTTCCAAAGCTTTGCCAAACAAGATTTCTTTCAATGACTGTGTGCAGAAATCGTCTTCCGGTTCTACGGTCAGGTGTCGTGCCATAGGAGCGTGCAATGATGCAAAACCATTCTGCTGAAATACATTGTGAAGCGCAGTGATATCGCTGAATCCGACAAGCCATTTGGGATGTTTCTTGAATTCGGTAAAATCCAGTTTATTCACCAGATGTATCGCACCATATCCGCCACGGCTGCAAAATATGACTTTAGCCTTTTCGTCGTCCATGGCCTCTTGCATGTCTTCGAGGCGTTGTTGGATGCTTCCCGCATACCTCCCGCAGGAAGTTCCTGCATGTTTTGCCGGTACGACTTCCAGTCCCCAAGAACCCAGTCTCTCGCAAGCCCCTTTCAGAAAGGACTTATCTATTTTGCTGGAAGGGGAAAGCAGGATGACCCGATCGCCCTCTTGCAAGTATGGAGGAAAAATAAGACTGTTCATACTGTGCTTATACGTATTTTCCACAAAAGTACACAATTCAGTATAGAAGGCACAGAGTGTCACGGAGTTTTTTTATTTATTTCACTTTGATATACTGTCCCTTTTCCCGTTTGTTGTATCAAAATGATATTAAACATAGAAAATTTAAGCGTGTCACATGTTTATTTTCTCGACATTTTTTTAGATATTTGCTGAAAATCTAACGTTATGGAACCAATTCGGAGTTTTAATCAGTTGACCGCCCATCTGAAAACCTTGAACCAAAGGAAGCGCATTGCGGTGGTTTGTGCCAATGATCCCAATACAGAGTATGCCATCTCGCGTGCATTGGAAGAAGGAATAGCGGAATTTCTGATGATTGGAGATTCTGCCATCTTGGAGAAATATAAAACCTTGAAGAATTACCCTCAATACATCAAGGCAGTACATGTGGAAGACCCTGATGAAGCTGCACGCGAAGCGGTACGTATCGTTCGCGAAGGTGGCGCGGACATTTTGATGAAAGGCATCATCAATACCGACAACCTGCTCCATGCCATTCTTGACAAAGAGAAAGGATTGCTGCCCAAAGGTCGGATTCTGACCCATTTGGCGGTGATGCAGATTCCCACGTACGATAAATTGCTCTTCTTCTCTGACGCTGCCGTCATTCCACGTCCGACATTGCAGCAGCGCATTGAGATGGTTTGGTATGCCATTCGCACTTGTCGTCATTTCGGCATAGAACAGCCGCGTATCGCATTGATTCACTGCACTGAAAAGGTCAGTGCGAAGTTCCCGCATTCATTGGACTACGTGAATATCGTGGAACTGGCAGAGGCCGGAGAGTTCGGCAATGTCATCATCGACGGCCCGCTGGATGTGAAGACGGCTTGCGAAAAAACGAGTGGTGATATCAAAGGTATTGTTTCTCCCATCAACGGTGAGGCAGATGTGCTGATATTTCCGAACATCGAGTCGGGAAATGCCTTTTACAAAGCTGTTTCTTTGTTCTCTCATGCCGACATGGCAGGATTGCTTCAAGGTCCTGTTTGTCCGGTGGTGTTGCCTTCACGCAGCGATTCCGGACTTTCCAAATATTACAGCATGGCAATGGCCTGTCTGACCTGTAACAACGACTTATGACCGTGTGGCTTCCCTGCTTCTCGTTTGCCGTTGCCTATACCCGTATAGATAGTAAATTGTAATTCGTGAAATAACCTATGAATATACTTGCCGTAAACCCCGGTTCCACATCAACAAAGATTGCTGTGTATGAAGACGAAACACCTCTGTTAGTGAGTACTATCCGTCATTCAGTAGAAGAACTTTCTAAATATCCCCGTATCATTGATCAGTTTGATTTTCGCAAGAATCTGGTGCTGGAAGCGCTGGAGGCCAATGGCATTCCTTTTAAATTCGACGCCATTGTGGGACGCGGAGGGTTGCTGAAGCCTATTCCCGGCGGAGTTTACGAGGTGAATGATATCATGCTGAATGACATTGCCCATGCCATGCGCAGCCATGCTTGCAATTTGGGTTGCCTCATTGCCGCCGAGTTGGCAGCATTGTTATCCGGTTGCCGTGCTTTCATAGCCGATCCGGGAGTGGTAGACGAGTTGGATGAGATAGCCCGTGTCACCGGTTCGCCTCTGATGCCCCGCATCACTATCTGGCATGCTCTGAACCAACGTGCCATTGCCCGCCGTTATGCCCTCGAGCGAAATATGCTTTATGAAGACCTGAATTTGATTATCTGCCATTTGGGAGGAGGAATTTCCGTAGGTACGCACTATCGGGGACGTGTCATCGATGTAAACAATGCGCTTGATGGGGAAGGCCCTTTTTCGCCCGAACGTGCCGGAACACTTCCTGCCGGACAGTTGATAGATTTGTGTAGTTCCGGACGCTTTACAAAAGAGGAATTGAAGAAGCGTATTTCCGGAAGCGCAGGATTGGCAGCCCATTTGGGAACAACAGACATTCCTGCCATTGAGAAGAGAATCGAATCGGGAGACAAACATGCCGAACTGATACTGAATGCTATGATTTATCAGATTGCTAAAAGCGTGGGCGCTGCTTCGGTTGTGCTTTATGGCAAAGTAGACGCCATCCTATTGACGGGAGGAATGGCACATTCGGAATACATCACTTCGCGCTTGAAAGAACGTGTGTCTTTCCTTGCTCCTGTTCATGTCTATCCGGGTGAAGACGAATTGGAAGCATTGGCTCTGAATGCTTTGGGAGCTTTGCGTGGAGAACTTCCTGTACAGGTTTATCAATAGTTCTTTTTTCGGGTGTGCATCACGAAACAGGCAAGATGTAATCGTCTTTTTTGAGATAAAAACGTCTTTTCAGACCCCGAAAATCTTATATATTTGCCGATGTGTTAAGTTAATAATTTGATTAAGGTCGGTTTTTGACTGTTTCGGATGGGGCTGTCACACTTTTGGGACAGCCCCTTGTATTATTACACAGGTAGGGATGGGGTTTCTATTCCTACCTATAAAGCAAATTAATCGACGAACTTGACTTTCGCCGCATTACGTGGTTTGGCCGCCGGCGTTTCGTCCGGATAGCCGAAAGCTATGCAATAGAGTAGCTCATAGCCTTCCGGGATATCCAGTTTCTTCAGATATTCGGCAGCGGCAGGGTTGGAAGTCATGAAGCGTGTGGGGCCGCCCAAGCAACAGGAACCTATTCCCATAGACCAAGCCGAAAGAATCATGTTTTCACCCAGCAAACCGCAGTCTATTTGCGAAAGGCCGTATGAGGTATCGTTGGCTATGAACACCACTGTTGGAGCATTGCGGAACATGTTTTTGAAGTCGGGATTTTCGGCGGCTTTGGGATTTTCTTTCTTATAAACTTCGCTAATTCCATTGATGAATTCCGGGTTATCCACTACACGTATTTCCCACGATTGCTTGTTCTGCCCGTTGGGAGCGTTGATGCCGCAATCCAGAATAATCTGCATGGTATCGCGGCTCACCGCTTGCGGTTGGTACTTGCGGATGCTGCGACGAGACATAATAGTTTCTATCACGGCATTCTTCTCATTCTTGTCCGCTTTTTCACTTTCCTTTTGCGCCTGTGCACCGCATCCGGCACACAACATCAGGCTTGCGCCCAGCAACATTAACTTAAAACTTTTCATAATCTCTTATATATTAGATATTTGTTCCTCGCAAAGCTAATAAAAAAAGGCGACTCCCGATATCGGAAGTCGCCTTAAAAATATATAATCCGTTTCTATTAGAGTTTCGGACCGGCAGCAACCAAAGCCTTACCGGCTTCGTTACCGGTGAACTTAGAGAAGTTCTTGATGAAGCGACCGGCCAAGTCTTTTGCTTTCTCTTCCCACTTGCAAGCGCATTCGTAAGTGTCGCGAGGATCGAGAATCTTCGGATCAACACCCGGCAACGCAGTAGGAACTACGAAATCGAAGAAAGGAATAGTCTTTGTCGGAGCCTTGTCGATAGAACCATCGAGAATGGCGTCGATGATGCCGCGAGTATCTTTGATGGAGATACGCTTGCCGCTACCGTTCCAACCGGTGTTCACCAAGTATGCCTTAGCACCCGATTTTTCCATCTTCTTTACCAACTCTTCCGCATATTTAGTAGGATGCAAGCTCAAGAAAGCAGCACCGAAGCAAGCAGAGAAAGTAGGAGTCGGCTCAGTGATACCACGTTCTGTACCGGCCAACTTAGCGGTGAAACCGGACAAGAAGTAATATTTGGTTTGCTCTGCGTTCAGGATAGATACCGGAGGCAATACACCGAAGGCATCGGCAGACAAGAAGATTACTTGTTTCGCATCCGGACCTTTAGATGCAGGCTTAACGATGTTTTCAATATGATAGATGGGGTAAGAAACACGAGTGTTTTCTGTTACGCTCTTATCAGCAAAGTCAATTTTACCGTTGGCATCGACAGTTACGTTTTCCAACAGAGCGTCACGCTTGATGGCTGCGTAAATATCGGGTTCGCTTTCTTTATCCAGATTGATAACTTTTGCATAGCAACCACCTTCGAAGTTGAATACGCCTTCATCATCCCATCCGTGTTCGTCGTCACCGATCAGCAGACGTTTCGGGTCGGTAGAGAGCGTAGTCTTTCCTGTACCGGACAGACCGAAGAAGATAGCAGTGTTTTTGCCTTCCTTATCGGTGTTGGCAGAGCAGTGCATGGAAGCCATGCCGCGCAACGGAAGCAGATAGTTCATGTAAGAGAACATACCTTTCTTCATTTCACCACCGTACCAAGTGTTCAGAATCACCTGAATCTTCTCGGTCAGGTTGAACACAACGGCTGTTTCAGAGTTCAGACCCAGCTCTTTGTAGTTCTCTACCTTGGCTTTAGAGGCATTCATGATTACGAAGTCGGGTTCGCCGAAAGATGCCAGTTCTTCAGCGGTCGGACGGATGAACATATTCGTCACGAAATGGGCCTGCCATGCCACCTCCATGATGAAGCGCAGCTTCAAGCGAGAGTTGGGATTTGTACCGCAGAATGCGTCAACCACGAACAGTCTTTTGTTAGAGAGTTGTGTCGTTGCAAGTTCCTTGCAGGCTTTCCAGCATTTTTCGTCAACAGGTTTGTTGTCGTTCTTGTATTCTTCGGAAGTCCACCATACAGTATTTTTGCTGGTTTCATCCATTACGAAGAATTTATCTTTAGGAGAACGTCCGGTATAGATACCCGTCATTACGTTCACAGCACCCAGTTCAGTTACTTGGCCTTTTTCGAAGCCTTCCAGACCCGGCTTGGTCTCTTCAGCGAACAATACATCATAAGACGGGTTGTGGATAATCTCCTTCACGTCTTTGATACCGTACTTGCTTAAATCTAAATTTGCCATTTCTTTTTAAGATTTTAAAATTTGGTATTTTGGTTTATATTCTCTTTTTACCTTATGGTTCGCAAGGGAAAAATTGCATGAAAAGTTCGCTATTTTGACTGCTTTTTGATAAGCCCCTTGTTTTTCGCCTACAAAAGTAATACTTTCTTTTAAAAGAAACATTCTATTAGAGAAATTTTTCTGTAATAAGAAGCCTTTTATAGAACAGTAACAATATCTGCTAACTGAATGTTGCAAATTGAATGAAATTCGTTTACTTTTGCACCCGCATTTCGTTGAAGAGATACAACCCAAAACATATTAACCCAATAATAACAATGAAAATTGTCAACTTTGCCGAGACAGATTCTGTCTTGAACCAATACGTGGCGGAGATTCGCGATGTGGCAATCCAAGGCGACCGCATGCGTTTCCGGCGTAATATCGAACGTATCGGAGAGATTATGGCTTATGAAATGAGTAAAGAACTGACTTATTCCGTCAAGCAAGTACAAACCCCATTGGGAGTGGCATCGGTCAGCACCCCTGACGATGACGTGGTGATTGCCACCGTCTTCCGTGCCGGACTGCCTTTGCATACGGGCTTTCTGAACGTGTTCGACTGTGCCGGCAATGCCTTCGTTTCTGCTTACCGCTATTATAAGGACAAAGAGTGCCGCACGGTAGATGTACACATCGAATACATCGCCACTCCGGACTTGTCGAAGAAAACCTTGTTGCTGGTAGACCCCATGCTTGCCACGGGCGAAAGCATGGAACTTGCATGGAAGGCTTTCCTTACCAAAGGCATTCCTTCCAAATTGCAGATAGCCTGCGTCATAGCAAGCAGGCAGGGAGTGGAACACTTGGAGAAACTCTTCCCCGGAGATGAAGTGACTTTATGGTGTGCCGCCATCGACCCCGATATGAACGAACATTCTTACATCGTGCCCGGCTTGGGCGATGCGGGAGATTTGGCGTTCGGCGATAAGATTTAAGAGAAATCTCTTCTCTGCCTCGGATCATGAAGAGGCGGAGATGGATATTAACAATAACAATTGGTAAAATCTAATTATATGCAGTACATTATTATCACATTCGTCATCTTCTTTGCCCTCCGGCTGGTTTCTCTCTCTTATTCCATCCGCAACGAGAAACGCATCCTGAAAAAGGGAGCAGTACAATACGGCAAGTTGAACTCGCTTTTACTGACTTTGGCGCATATAGCATACTATTTTTCCTCCCTGTACGAAGCTTATGCTTCGGGTAGCGGATTCAATTATTTCTCCGTATGGGGTGTGGCCGTTATGGGGTTTGCCTATGCAATGCTGTTTTACGTCATCTATAAGTTGAGAGATGTTTGGACGGTAAAACTATATATCGTTCCCAATCAGCGCATAGAGAGAAGTTTCCTTTTCAGGACGGTGCGTCATCCTAACTATTACCTGAATATCTTGCCCGAGCTGATTGGGGTGGCTCTGCTCTGTAATGCGTGGCATACCTTGGCAATCGGACTGCCGGTTTATATCTGTTTTCTTGCCATACGCATCCGGCAGGAAGAGAAAGCCATGGCCGATTTGTGGAAAAACAGATAAAAAACAGTAATTCATTGGTGAAAAGATAGCGAACACATATATTTGCGCATTGCAAAATTACGTAAGTTCGATACAATATATCAGAATATCATAAATTGCCCGTCATTGATGAAGTCAATATCAATGACGGGTTTCTTTTTCAACGTAACACGGCTTATAGATGATAATCTTTTTTGGAAAAACTACCTGAGCCCGGGATAAGAAGCAGGCCGATAGCCTCACCCGGCAACTTGTTTTTTTAAAATCAAACCTCATTGGTTATCAGATGTTTATACCTGCGTTGTCAGACACTTGTGTCTTGCGGCTAAAACACTTGTGTCTGACGTGCAAAACACTTGTGTCTGACGGCTGAAACACTTGTGTCTGTCATGGCAAAGTATTGCATCTGTCAGACAGGGGGAGGGCGGTCATCCTGAAAGGCTCTCTTCTCTTCTGCCCGACCGCCGTAAACCGGTGTATTCAGGAAATATCCGCCCGACAGGATGCAGCCCCTCATCTTTGGCAAAAGCAACCGCCTGTCCCGAACTCAGGTGAAAAACTCCGGTTCTGTCAGTTCCTTTCAAGAAAAAAAGAAAAGAAAACACGACTTTTAGTAAAGAATACTTGTTTTTATGTAAAGTAAACATTACTTTTGCGTCGTCACTTTAAAAACTATATCAGTATGAAAACAAATTATCTGCTTCCGACTTATTTCAGGAAAATAGGTTGGATTCTGTTTTTCCCGACATTCGTAATGGATTTGATTTGTCTATCGAGCAATTCCGATTGGGACAACTGGTTAAAGATTCCCGTATTTTCTCTCTTCCAAAGAGAAATCATTACCGACTCCGTGTTCGACGAGATAGGAATGATAGGGCTGACCCTGTCTCTCCTGTTTATTTGTCTGGCCAAAGAGAAAGGTGAAGACGAGTGCATTGCCGCCATCCGTTCGCAGGCCCTTATTTGGGCCACTATTGTCAGCTATGCGCTCATCATCTTGGGCACATTGCTGATTTACGGAATGCCGTTTCTGACCTTTATGTTCATAGCTCCCTTCATCTTGCTGCTCTTGTTTATGATAAAATACCGTATTGAAATTTATAAATTCAGGAGAAACAGCAATGACTAATACACTAAGAGTAGAAAGAGCCGTCAAGCAGATGACGCAGCAACAACTGGCAGATGCCATAGGAGTGAGCCGGCAGACAATCAATGCCATAGAGTCGGGAAAATACATCCCTTCCACGCTGTTGGCACTGAAAATATCCCGGATATTCGGAAAGCCGGTAAACGAGATTTTCCTTTTGGAAGAAAAAGACGAGTAGGCAGACGGCAGACGTCAGCCCATAGGGCGGCAGCGTATCAGCACTTTCTTCTCGTCGGCCAGCGTGGTGGCGAAGAAGTAAACATCACCGCCCTCCGTCAGCTTCAACCGTTTGCGCAGCTCGGCAACAGAAGAGGGGAAATTGCGCACTGTGAGATTTCCCCTCTTTGCTACGCCCAACAGTTCTTTTATCTCCTTCTTGCCGAAACCGCAACTGCCGAGAACCTGAAACTTACGGCCGGGAAAGTCGGATATATATTCGTCGGAAGTGTAAAGGTGGCTGTTGGGGTGTAACTTCTCTACCTTATATATATGAGAAACGCAACGGAAAGCTCCACCTTTCAGGATGGAGGCGTTCGACTCGTAAAGATAGGCCTGCGGCACAGAGGCAAACCGGCACGTGCTCTCCTTCTCCTGCCGACGACAGAAGGTAAGAGTTTGGGCTAAGCCTGCACCGGTGAGGTTGGTGCAGTGAATGGGAATAACATCCGTCGGCAAGGTTTCGCCGTGCCCCAATACGAGCAACAACTCCTTGCACTCGTTGTTTACCGAAATGATATGAGCCTCCTGCACATGCTTCAAATTGTTCAAAGCAAGTGTCAGATCCAACATGGGCGACAGTTTAATCAATACATGCTCCGCCTTTTCGAGCAGCAGTTCTTCCAAAGCGGCGACATCCGGTTCGCAGTCGCTGATAGCCACGAGCTTTCCTCCTTGTCCGTCACGACGGGCAGGGTCGATGAAAATCCAGTCGGCAGGCTGCATCTGTTGCAGATGCCGGATACAGTCATCGTGACAGACAGTTATGTGCTTCAAACCTAAAAGCGGAAAGTTATGCACGGCTATGTCGCAAAGAGCCTCTTGCCTCTCCACGTAGGTGGCCTCCCGGAAACAGGCAGAAAGAAAAGCGCAGTCTATTCCGAAACCTCCCGTCAAATCGGTAAACGTGCCCTCTACTTCATCCGGAACCTTATTCTCCGAGGCAGAGGCATGCCTTATCCGGCGGATGATGTCCGCCTTATGACGCGCCGTCGATTCCGACGAACATTGTTCCAAAGAGAGGTGGGCGGGATAGAGAATGCTCTCTTGCTCCGCCCATGCAGGCACTTTCTCTCTGACCGTTTGTCGTCCGGATATTTGCGTGATGGCGGCAGGCATATCTACGGAAGGATACTTGCCGGTTTTCAGGGCAAGCGTTCGCACATCGTCGTTGCGGTGTTCATGGATAAACGCGAGGGTTTCAGGATTGAATGCAGACATAGGAGGTATTCTGTTATGGATTCGGCACAAAACGGTTTCTCCACCAATATCCGATGAAGCGCAACCCTGTGCCGAGAAGCGCCAAGGAAAGTCCGGTGTAGAACACGGCGATGAAAGTTTCGGGCAGAAGGCTGTAGACGCGTATCACGACTCCCATCGTAATCATGCACGCCATCACAATCCATCCTCTCACATCGAAGAAAGAGAAAGGGCAGTGCTTCCCCTTTTTCTGCGAAATGCGCAAAGTATATTTCTTGTACAGCCTATGGAAGATGAAGGCGAAAAACAAAAAGACCAGCCCGGCCTCACCGACTTTAAGCAGCCAGTGGCGTCCGTCGTCCATCCAGCACATCAGTCCGATGCGCAGGATGTTGCCCCCGGCCAGTGTCCATATCGTCCCGGCGGTGATGAGAAGGGTATTTGGAGATACTCCGTATTTCATATATACAACGATCTTAATGGCTTATAAGAGCCTGTTGGAATTTTCCTAAAAGGGATACGCCCTAAAAAGAACAAAGAAAAAGAAATCATAAAGAAATAACAAGAAAAAGAGGCAGAAAATGGCAGTGTAAAACTGTTTCATCATAGAAAAACAAGGGGGAAAACAAGTCCCGCCGAGCATCCGCCCTGCGGCTTTACTCTTAAATCTCCTTAACGAAAACCTTGTAAATCAGTTTTTATTTGTTATTTTGCGCCAAATTTGGGGTTGGTGTGCCTTGTCATGATGCGGGGTGCGCATTTCCTTGTTGGCAGAACGTTCGATGAATAAACTCACTATAAAAACTTGTCCGTTGTGTGGCGGAACGCATTTGGAGCGTGCCTTGACCTGTGTAGACCATTACGTATCAGGCGAAGTGTTCCATTTGTGCCGTTGCCGCAATTGCGGATTTCTCTTTACGCAAGACGCTCCTGCAGAGAGCGAAATCGGACGGTATTATGAGACTCCCGACTACATTTCGCACACGGATACGAAAAAAGGAGCGATGAACTCCGTATATCATTGGGTGCGCAACTATATGCTGAAACGCAAAGCAACCCTTGTGATGCGCGAATCCCACCGCAAGACGGGGAGTCTGCTGGATATAGGTACGGGGACGGGCTACTTTGCCGATGCCATGCAGCGCCGCGGCTGGCAGGTGGAGGCAGTGGAGAAAAGTCCGCAAGCACGCGCATTCGCCAAGGAGCACTTCAATATGGACGTAAAGCCCCATACCGCTTTAAAAGATTTCACTCCGGATAGTTTCGATGTCATCACCCTGTGGCACGTCATGGAGCATCTGGAACCGCTCAATGAGACATGGGAAACGTTGCATTCCCTGTTGACGGAAAAAGGCGTACTGATTGTGGCAGTGCCCAACAGCTCCTCTTTCGACGCCAAGAAGTACGGCGCCTATTGGGCCGCCTACGATGTGCCCCGCCATTTGTGGCATTTCACCCCCGCCACCATACAGCAATTCGGAGCCAAACACGGATTCATATTGGCCGAGAGGCATCCCATGCCGTTCGACGCTTTCTATGTGTCCATGCTGACGGAACGGCACATGAGGCACTCGTGCACTTTCCTCAAAGGGATGATTGTGGGCACGCTGGCATGGTTCAGTGCGCTGGTGAAGAAAGAGCGCAGCAGTTCGATGATTTACGTGTTCAGAAAAAAATGACGAATGCCTGCCGACGGAAAAGACCGGGAAGCAGGACGATAACAGATATAAAACAGTGACCGATGAAAGCTAAAAAGAACTCGATATCCTATTTTGACATGCAGTTCATCACGTCCGGCATCAGCACGACGTTGGTGTTGCTGCTGTTGGGACTGGTCGTGTTTTTTGTACTGGCAGCCCACAACCTGTCCGTGTACGTCAAAGAAAACATCAGCTTCTCCGTACTCATCAGCGACGACATGAAGGAGGGCGACATCCTGAAACTTCAAAAGAAGCTGGATAAGGAAGCCTTCGTGAAGCAGACGGAATACATCTCCAAGAAGCAGGCCCTGCGCGAGCAGACCGAGGCGATGGGCACCGACCCGCAAGAGTTCCTCGGCTACAACCCTTTCACCGCCTCCATCGAGATAAAGCTGCACTCCGACTACGCCAATTCCGACAGCATCGCCAAAATAGAGAAGCTGATCAAGAAGGATACCAATATCCGGGAAGTGCTCTATCAGAAAGACCTGATAGATGCCGTGAACGACAACATACGAAACATCAGCCTGTTGTTGCTGGGACTGGCCGTGATACTGACCTTTATCTCCTTTGCACTGATAAACAACACCATCCGGCTGGCGATATATTCCAAGCGTTTCCTCATCCACACCATGAAGTTGGTGGGGGCAAGCTGGGCATTTATCCGTCGCCCGTTCCTGCGCCGTAACTTCTGGATCGGTGTGCTGGCCGCCTTCATTGCCGACGGCATCTTGTGGGGGGCAGCCTTGTGGCTGGTGTCATACGAACCCGATTTGGTGAAAGTCATCACCCCCGACGTCATGCTGTCGGTATCTCTTGCCGTACTGGTGTTCGGGGTGCTCATCACTTGGTTGTGCGCATTGCTTTCCATCAATAAATATCTCAGGATGAAAGCAAGCACGCTGTATTATATATAGGTGCTCCGGGGGCATCGGCGTTTACAACCGGCCTCAACACCCGAAGGACTTTTAAAGGCAAGAGGCAACTTGCACGAAACAATGAACCGTAAAACCGTATAATAGTAAAGACATAAAATGAGTAAAGAGAAATTCGCTTTTGATAAGACCAACTTTATCCTGCTTGCCGTGGGCATGGCGGTTGTAATCATCGGTTTTCTTCTGATGACCGGCCCTGTATCTACGCAGGCTGCTTTCGAGCCGGACATTTTCAGCGCAAGACGCATCAAAGTGGCTCCGGTGGTCTGCCTTTTGGGGTTTGTATTCATGATATACGCCGTGCTGCGCAAGCCTAAGACCAAGAAAGAGGAGGCTGAGGACTGATGGGAGACTTGAGCATATTCGAAGTGATTGTCATCGCCATCGTCGAGGGGCTGACGGAATTCTTGCCGGTATCTTCCACCGGACACATGATAATTGCGCAAAACCTCTTGGGAGTGGAGAGCACGGAATTTGTCAAGGCCTTTACGGTCATCATTCAGTTCGGCGCCATTCTTTCGGTGGTGTGGCTGTACCGGAAACGTTTTTTCCGGCTCAATCCCATCAAGGTGTTCGATGCTGAAGCAACCGCCGGGAAAGGAACATTCGCAAAACTTGCTATATGGGCCAAGCGTTCCTTGCAGAAGTTCGATTTCTACTGGAAGTTGCTGGTGGCATTTATCCCTGCGGTAGTTCTGGGCTTTTTGTTCAGCGACAAGATAGACCAACTGCTCGAAAGCGTGACGGTGGTTGCCGTTATGCTGGTCGTGGGAGGCGTGTTCATGCTGTTCTGCGACAAGATATTCGATAAAGGCAGCGAAAACACGGTGCTGACCGAGAAGCGTGCTTTCAACATCGGCCTCTTTCAGTGCATTGCCATGATACCGGGTGTATCCCGTTCCATGGCTACCATTGTGGGCGGCATGGCACAGAGGCTGACCCGCAAGCAGGCGGCCGAGTTCTCGTTCTTTCTGGCTGTTCCCACCATGTTTGCCGCCACTGCCTACAAGATGCTGAAACTGTTTCTTGACGGCGGAACGGAAATCATCGTCAACAACATGCCGGCCTTGATAATAGGCAATGTGGTGGCCTTCGTGGTGGCTTTGCTTGCCATCAAGTTCTTCATCAGCTTCGTCACCAAATACGGCTTCAAGGCATTCGGCTGGTATCGCATCGTAGTGGGCGGACTGATATTGATTATGTTGCTGACCGGGCATACACTGGAAATAATGTAAGCATGGATTTCAAAGAAGGAGAAGTATTGTATTTCAATAAGCCGTTGGGATGGACATCGTTCAAGGTTGTGGGACATGCGCGCTACCACATCTGCCGGCGGATGAAAGTGAAGAAGCTGAAGGTAGGACATGCCGGTACGCTCGACCCGCTTGCCACGGGTGTGATGATTGTCTGCACGGGCAAGGCCACAAAAAGAATCGAAGAGTTCCAATATCATACCAAGGAGTATGTGGCCACCATACAATTGGGTGCCACCACTCCCTCATACGATTTGGAACATGAGATAGATGCCCGTTACCCCACGGAACACATCACCCGCCGGCTGGTGGAGGAAGCCCTGAAGAAATTTATCGGCGAGATAGAGCAAGTGCCTCCCGCATTCTCGGCCTGCATGGTGAATGGCAAACGCGCCTACGACCTTGCCCGCAAAGGCAAGGAGGTGGAGCTGAAGCCCAAACTGCTGGTCATCGACGAAATAGAGCTGCTGGAATGCAACCTGCCCGAAATCAAGGTGCGGGTAGTGTGCAGCAAAGGAACCTATATCCGCGCCTTGGCTCGCGACATCGGCCAAGCATTGGAGAGCGGGGCGCACCTCACGGCTCTTCAACGTACCCGTGTGGGCGATGTACGCATAGAAGACTGCCTGAATCCGCTCGATTTCAAGGAATGGATAGACGCACAAGAAATAGAAACAGAAGAAAAGAACCAATAGAATTATTAACATCGTGCCGTAGCTTCACGCTTCACCGCCACACAAGCATATCGGCACATTAGCACACATATATATAATATGAAACTGTCGCAATTTAAATTCAAGCTCCCCGAAGAGAAGATAGCTTTGCATCCCGCGAAGTACAGAGATGAATCGCGCCTGATGGTACTGCACCGCAAGACAGGTGAAATCGAGCACAAGACATTCAAGGATATTCTGAGTTATTTCGACGACAAGGATGTATTTGTCTTCAACGACACCAAAGTGTTTCCCGCCCGTCTGTACGGCAACAAGGAAAAGACCGGCGCACGCATCGAAGTGTTTTTGTTGCGCGAGCTGAACGAAGACCTCCGGCTGTGGGATGTGCTGGTAGACCCCGCCCGCAAAATCCGTATCGGCAACAAACTTTATTTCGGCGAAGACGATTCGATGGTGGCCGAAGTGATTGACAACACCACTTCGCGCGGACGTACGCTCCGTTTCCTTTACGACGGCCCGCACGATGAATTTAAGAAAGCCCTCTATGCGCTGGGCGAGACACCGCTGCCGCACAGCATCATCGACCGTCCCGTGGAACCCGAAGACGCCGAGCGTTTCCAGTCCATCTTTGCCCGCAACGAAGGGGCGGTAACGGCACCTACCGCCAGTCTGCACTTCAGCCGCGAACTGATGAAACGCATGGAGATAAAAGGCATCGATTTTGCCTATATCACCCTGCACGCAGGATTAGGGAACTTCCGCGACATCGACGTGGAAGACCTCACCAAGCATAAGACCGATTCCGAGCAGATGGTTGTGAACGAAGAAGCCGTAAAGACGGTGAACCACGCCAAAGACCTCAACAAGCAGGTTTGCGCCGTGGGCACCACCGTGATGCGCGCCATTGAGAGTACCGTCAGCACAGACGGGCATCTGAAGGCATACGAGGGATGGACCAACAAATTCATCTTCCCCCCTTACGACTTCACCGTAGCCAATGCCATGGTGTCCAACTTCCACATGCCGCTTTCCACCCTGCTGATGATTGTGGCCGCTTTCGGCGGATACGACCAAGTGATGGAGGCCTACGACGTAGCATTGAAAGAAGGCTACCGCTTCGGCACCTACGGCGACGCGATGCTGATAACCGATAGGTGAAAGTAGCGGTTAGTGATGTACTTTTTTTTCAGTCTCGGCACTAATCTCGGCGATAAGGAGCAGAACCTGCTTCTTGCCGTGCAGAAGATAAAGGAGAAGATAGGGAAAATCCTTTCCTTGTCTTCTTTCTATGCTACTGCCCCGTGGGGATTCACCTCGGAGAACACCTTCCTCAATGCCGCCCTTTGTACGAAAACCGCCTTCCGTCCGTTGGAAGTATTGAGAATCACGCAAGAGATAGAGCGTGAGATGGGTCGTGCCCGCAAATCGGTGAATGGCGCGTACAGCGACAGAGTGATAGACATCGACCTGCTGCTCTGCTTCGAATCCGACGGTACGCCCGTCGTGCTCGATACCCCCGAACTGACGCTCCCCCATCCGCTCATGCAGGAACGCGACTTCGTGATGAAGCCGCTAATGGAGATTGCGCCTGAAGTGACCCTCCCCCGCAGTCGGAACAGTCGGTTGACAAGGTCGTTTTAAGATAATTTTCGGAGTGCGCAGGTGGCAGTGCCGCTCCCGGATATGGCCGAAAAGCGGGAAGCCGCATATCGAAAATGCCGCTTCCCGCTTCAAAGTCCGGCTTTCAGGCCGGATTGAGAGAAATGCCCGTTCCGTGCTTATCCTAGCGGGTTCTCGCCTCCTCCCGGTTCGCTGCCTGACTCTCCACCACCGCCGCTTTCAGCGTCGTTTTTCAGGCAGGCGCTGTTGGCCACGCTTCGGCCATCTTCACTTCGGAAACCGAGGTACACAGCCAAGGCATCACCGCTCCATGCCGCAGGCAGATCCAGTTGAGCCTTGCCGGCCGAGCGTGCGGCAGCATCGATGTCATACATGGCCTCACCCTTTTTCTTGTTGTAGACCAGCAGCATGGCGCGGTCCGTGGCTTGCGCGTCGCCTGTTCCGCTGTTGTCCGTCCAAGTGTACATCACCTTGTTTCCGGTTATGGAAGCTGTGGGATTCACCGCTGTCGTCAGGTTGCCCCGTGTCAGCAATACCTTGTCATAATCTATGGCTAAGGTATCTTTGCTGCCGGTCATCGCATTTTTCATGATGTATGACATCGCTGCATTGTATTCCGATTGTGTTTTTGCATACCCCTTGTAGCCGAAGCGTATGAAAGGCGTCATCGTTTTCAGGAAGTTGTTCGTTATGATGAATTTGGCTCGCTGGTGCCGCTGCTTTTCTGTGTTCGCGTCTTTTATCTTCAAGGCCAATGCTCTCATGTAGCTGGTGCCTTTCCAGTTACTGCCTATCACGGTGCCTACTTTTCCCGAAAATCCTCCGAGGATTCCTCTTGTGATTGTTCCCATAATAAAAATGTTTTTTGTGTTAATAAAAAGTTTGTGTTGCCGAGGTGGGGATGCCCGAGAAACTTCTGCAGCAATTTCCTTACCTCCTCCGTCCGGCGTGTATCGGTGTTTGTGTTTCCGTTACGCCGGCAAAGATATGGCGCATATTTTTTTGCAGCAAACGAAAAAGGCAAAAGTGTTTCACGAAATGAAAATTATTTTCTTTTCATTTTGTGGAACGCAGGATGTCGGGAGGAATTTGGGATTCCTATTTATGAAATAGAAGTAAACGGTTTGTCAAGGCTCTGGCTCTTTTTGAGTGGGCGGTCTTCGGCCAATTAAGGCAAAGCATACGGTAATCGGGCAGCCACAAAGAAGAGGACAGGGGTATGAAACCGTAAAATACCGATTTTTACACAGCGGGTAAATAAATATGCTGCAACATAAGTGATTATCGCTATTTTTTTTCTACTTTTGTATCTGGATTGGGGCAACCCTATCCAAGACATATTAGAAAAGAAAGAAGCGTTATGCTTGTCTTGTTAATGGAAACCTGAGAAATTTCTAATTACGAACAAAGATAGCATAGTGGTTCTCACGCTATGGCGTGGGCTGCTATTACTACATCTGTTCGTAAAGGTTTTCTCAGGACCTCCATTAAAGACGTGGTATTTCAGTTCCACGCTTCTGTGTTTAATGGACTAAAAGCCGAGAAGGGACTGGATAGGCAAGGAGAAAATAAAAAATGATTGCTGATGTTGTTTACAAAAACAGAATGTATTACGTCTTAGACGAACGAGGAAAAGAAATTTCTCGTAATTGGGATAATTCTCTTGGTGAATTATTGGGATTCAGTAATATGTTTATGGTATTCCGTAAAAATGGAATGTATTATTCCTATGATGACAGATGCAAAGAAATTGCCCGTGATTGGGAAAATACTTTAGGAGAATTCCGTAGTATAGCAGGAACTTCTGTTAATTTTCGCAAGAACAAAATGATTTACACTCGTGATAGATTCTTTAAGGAAATCAGTCATCGTTGGGAATAGAATTACCTTGTTTAAAACTCACCTTTGTTGAGAAATAGCAAAGGTGGGTTCATTTTACACTAAAATATAAAAATGGAATCTACAACTATTAAAGCTTTGTTCGGAAGGCGTAATATTCGTTTCGTTATCCCTGCATATCAAAGAGCTTATGCTTGGGAGAAAAGGCAATTCATTCAGTTTATAGAAGATTTGGAAGAATGCGAAGTTAGTGATTATTACTTGGGGCATTTCCTGTTTGAACAAGATGGGGATACGTTTTATGTAATTGACGGGCAACAGCGTTTAACCACTTGTATTATCTTTTTCCGGGCATTTATAAATACTCTAAAACATAGAGAAGCAGAATGGATAAACGAGAAGGAATCCGACACTATCAAAAACTGGATAGATGATATTGCTGACTACTATTTAAAAGATATACGTCATGCAAGGCAGAAATTTATTACAGTGGCTTATGACAATAATTTCTTTGCAGATACAATCATAGATAACAAAACCAATATTTCACAAAAGGATTTAACTTCCAAATCCCAAAAGGCTATTTATAACGCTCTAACCTATTTTGAAGAGGAACTCGGTAAAGTATCAATCGAACAATTGCTTTCATGGACTTATTCTTTAGAAAATGCCTCTATCACGACTTATGTTGTCAAAAACAAGTTGCAAGCTGCACAAATATTCGCCTATCAAAATGACAGAGGAAAGAGATTGACCAACTTAGAGGTTCTCAAAGCGTATTTCATGTTGCAGATTTATCAATCACAAAATAATGAAGATGATATAATATATGTAGAAAAGGCTTTTGAGGAAATCTACCATAACATAGTTCTTGTCACGGTGGAGGAAGACAATGTCTTGAATTATTATTGGAGAGCCATAGGTACGAAAGGGTACCATAGTGAAAATGTTATTCGTGAGGTAAAAGCATGGATGAAAGCGGCTCCACAGGAAGAACAGACAAAGCGAATCAAAGATTTCGTTAATGGTCTATCCAAAGCTTTTTCTCTTATTTGGCAAATAGAACAGGATAATTCTTTTTATACAGCGAATTTGAAAAACATGAACAATATGGCTTATGTTTATCCTGTACTCATTAAAGCTAAATTGTCGGATGTGGATGATAATGTTTTCATGCGTCTTATTAGACTTATGGAAAATCTTACTTTCCGATCGTTAATAAGGGGTGGGCGAGCCGATATAACAAGCCGTCTACAAAACGTGTTGCCAAGTGCAAATAATAACCAAAGTTTTAACCAAATGATTGATTCTGTCATATGGAAACTTAAAAATGATTGGTGGTGGGGGTATTGGAGTGATACTGAAATGTTCAACCATTTAAAAAGCGGTGGATTTTATGGAAATCGCATAGACAATTACTTGTTATGGAGATATGAACAATACTTATGTAATGACAATTATCCTACTCCCAAAGTTTCTTTTAGAGATATTATTTCTAATGAAAGTATTGAACATATTGCGCCACAAACTCAGCCTAATCTTTCGGAAAATGGCTATGGTGTCTATGAAGACAACGAAAATCCAAGTGAAGGTATTGTTTCTGGAGAATGGTTGAATTGTGTAGGTAATTTAATGTTAATGGCAGGTAGCCAAAACAGTTCATTAGGGAATCGTCCATTTTCACAAAAGTTACAAATTTACGGTAAGGATAACTTACTGAACCAACAGAAAGAAATAATTGAGTTTGTTGCTGATAAGGAAAATCCTGTTTGGGACAAAGCAAGTATAGAAAGGCGTTTCAATAAAATACTTCAGGCAGCTGAAGAAATTTGGAAATTGGATAACATCTAAAAAAAGAGTAGCAAACATCACAAAATGAGGCTGTAATTAGAACTGTGTTAGCTAAGAAAAAGAATACAATATTAACTTTGCTAACACAGTTTCTTTTAAAAAGAACCCGCTACGACAATCTGCCGGAAACAATCTCAGGGATTATTATCAGTATGGTTTTCATAGGTTTTATCCTATATAACATGTTATCAGGAGCAGAAAGGGTGTCAAATGGTGTGCTTATAGGCGGATTTATATTCTTTGCCGTATGTTTTATCTTTTACTTATGGCGATTGTTTGCAAAGAAATCGCAAGCACGTCATATTAATATAAACGGCTGGGAATACCGGTTGTTCCAAAAGGTGGATAAGTGGACGTTTATTTGCATAAGCGGTTTTGTAAGCTCGGTGCGTATAGGGGTTATTGTTGCCATTTTGTTGCTTTCGCGTCTGATAAAAAATGATATGCCTCCTTCCCAAGTAATGTTGATTGTTATCGGACTCTGCATGATATCCACTATTCCGAAGGGATATATGAACTATAAAAGTTGCGAATCCGTAGATATGGATTCGGATCTTACGATTTAGAGAAAAGGTTTAATAAAATAAAGAATTAGCCGAAAAATATAAAGATGGGAAGAAGGGTAAATAGGTTGAAAGGTTGTTTGCTGCTTTAAAGTATCCCCAATCTTGTAATCAGGAATAATAAATCCCGATATCGGACAGTTACGAAAAAAGCCGGCTGGAATAAGAATATATCCTTGTCGTCATCTTCCTGTCATCTTCTTGTCATGTTCCTATCATCTTCTTGTCATGTTCTTGTCATGTTCTTGTTGTTCTTCCCTCTATGGACAAGAAGAAAACAGGAAGAAGGCAAGAGCGTGTCTCCTTTTTTGAAGGGTGTGGCAAGCCACGCCACTTTGTTTATAGAATGTTAATATCGCTTGCGGAAAGCGGGAGTTTGAGAAGAAAGCATTATCTTTGCGCCCGTAAAATGATATGTGGAAAGATTTGAGTAGCTTGCAACCACGGAAAAAAATGCTAAAAACACATCCTTTTCTGACGGCTTCCTGCCGGATGCTTCTGCTCATTGCCCACTTCCACCTCTCATTGAACCATCAATTATCAACCATTAATTATCATTGAAGAAATGGGCTATTTATTCACATCCGAATCGGTGTCTGAAGGACACCCCGACAAAGTGGCCGATCAAATATCGGACGCTGTGCTTGACAAACTGTTGGCTTATGACCCCAGTTCGAAAGTAGCTTGCGAAACTCTGGTCACTACCGGACAGGTGGTGCTGGCGGGCGAAGTGAAAACCAAAGCGTACGTCGACCTGCAACTCATCGCACGCGAAGTAATCAAGAAAATCGGCTATACAAAAGGCGAGTATATGTTTGAAAGTAACTCGTGCGGCGTGCTGAGCGCCATTCACGAGCAAAGTCCCGACATCAACCGGGGCGTGGAACGGCAAGACCCCATGGAACAGGGAGCCGGAGACCAAGGCATGATGTTCGGCTATGCCACCAACGAGACGGAAAACTACATGCCGCTCTCGCTCGACCTTGCGCACCGCATCTTGCAGGTGTTGGCCGACATCCGTCGCGAGGGCAAGGTGATGACCTACCTCCGCCCCGACGCCAAGAGCCAAGTAACCATAGAGTACGACGACAACGGAACCCCCGTCCGCATAGACACCATCGTGGTTTCCACGCAGCACGACGACTTTGTGCAACCTGCCGACGAGAGCGAAGCCGCACGGCTGAAGGCCGACGAGAAGATGCTTGCCGTCATCCGCAAGGACGTCATTGAGGTGCTGATGCCGCGCGTCATCGCCTCCATCCGTGCCGAAAAGGTGCTGGCATTGTTCAACGACCGCATCACGTATCACGTCAACCCCACCGGAAAGTTCGTCATCGGAGGACCTCACGGAGATACCGGACTGACGGGACGCAAGATTATCGTAGACACGTATGGCGGCAAGGGTGCTCACGGCGGCGGTGCTTTCTCCGGCAAAGACCCCTCGAAGGTAGACCGCAGCGCGGCTTACGCGGCACGCCACATTGCCAAGAATCTGGTGGCTGCCGGTGTGGCAGACGAGATGCTGGTGCAGGTGTCGTATGCCATAGGCGTGGCACGCCCCATCAATATCTTTGTAGATACTTACGGCCGCAGTCATGTCGGCATGAGCGACGGTGAGATTGCCAAGAAAATCGACGAGCTGTTCGACCTCCGCCCGAAGGCCATCGAAGACCGCCTGAAGCTCCGCAATCCCATCTATCAGGAGACGGCCGCCTACGGACACATGGGACGCGAGCCGCAAACCGTGGTGAAGCGCTTCCGCAGCCGCTACGAGGGCGACAAGGAAGTAGAGGTGGAGCTCTTCACTTGGGAGAAGCTGGACTATGTGGACAAGGTGAAGGCTGCGTTCGGCCTTTAACGGCTGTCTGCTGGGGCTTTGCGTCCGACACAAGATGCCGGGAGGTATCTTTCCGGAAAGTCCTAAAATAATAATCAGCATGACTTTACAGCTATTTATATGGAGGCTGCCCTTCCGCAAACACCGATACTTCGGGATGCGGAAGCGGCAGCCTTTGCCGTTCTTTCGGGTACGGATTACAGCCCCGTTTCCAACGTCTAATTTCCAACACTGGCTTCTAACGTCTGATTTCTAATTCCTAACTTCTAATAATTCCTCGAACTCATGGAACGGTGTCGGGACAAACATGCTAAATCCATACTATAAATGGGGGATATGTAGGATATTTAACGACTATTTCATATCTTTGTTGCCACTTATAAACTTATAGGATATCACATAATGAGTCCACTCGACTTTACCCACATTTTGACGCAGGCAGTCGACGAGCTATCGGAAAGCGAGTCTTACAAGGGGCTGTTTCACCGGCATACGGACGGCAATCCGCTGCCTTCGGCAAAAGTTTTGTGTGATATTATCGAGCTGGCACGCTCCATCATCTTTCCCGGATATTTTGGCAACTCCACGGTGAACAGCCGCACGGTGACCTACCACATCGGCGTCAATGTAGAACGCTTGTTCGACCTGCTGTCCCGGCAGGTTCTTGCCGGGCTTTGCTTCGGCAACGGCGACGGCTCTTGTTCGTGCACCGGGCTGCAACGCGAAGAAGCGGCTCTGCTGGCAGCCAAGTTCATCGGCCGCCTGCCGGAACTGAGGCGCATACTTGCCACGGATGTGGAGGCTGCCTACAACGGCGACCCGGCGGCCCGCTCGTTCGGCGAGGTCATCAGTTGCTATCCGGCCATCCGTGCCATCAGCAACTACCGCATTGCCCACGAACTGTTCAAGCAGGGCGTCCCTCTGATTCCACGCATCATCACCGAGATGGCGCATGGCGAAACGGGCATCGACATCCATCCGGGAGCCGAGATAGGGCGTTATTTCACCATCGACCACGGCACGGGCGTCGTGATAGGCGAAACCTGCATCATAGGAAACAACGTGAAGCTCTATCAGGGCGTCACCCTCGGAGCCAAGAGCTTTCCGCTTGATGAAGAGGGAAGGCCCGTCAAAGGCATTCCCCGCCATCCCATTTTGGAGGACGATGTCATCGTCTATTCCAACGCCACCATACTGGGACGCGTCACCATCGGGAAAGGGGCAACCGTGGGCGGCAATATCTGGGTGACGGAGGATGTGCCGGCAGGAACGAAAATAGTGCAGTCAAAAGCCGGAGGATGAGCGGCTTGCGAAGTACGGAGCACAAAATCGGGAGTTGCAGAGGCGCAATTTTTCCATTCCGTCCGGCAGGCACAAGTGCTCAACATGGCAGACATAGGCGTTTGAGACGACGGACACAAGTGTTCGGCACGACAGAGGCTGGTGTCTGACAAGCCAAGGAAACAAGCTGAAATTAAGAACGATATAAAACAATAAAAACATTCAAAATAGCAAAGAAAATAGATGAGCGAACAATCTTTTGAAATGATTGCCAAAACCTTTCAGGGACTGGAAGAAGTGCTGGCGCAAGAACTCACCGCATTGGGAGCCAACGACATCGAGATAGGCCGTCGCATGGTCTCCTTCAGCGGTGACAAAGAGATGATGTACAAAGCGAACTTCTGCCTGCGCACAGCCATCCGAATTCTGAAACCCATCAAGCACTTCGAGGCCAAAGACGCCGACGAGGTCTACGAACAGATAAAAACCATCCGCTGGGAAGAGTATCTGGACACGGACAAAACCTTTGCCGTAGAACCCACCGTCTTCAGCGAGGAGTTCCGTCACTCCAAGTTCGTGGCCTACAAGGTGAAGGATGCCATTGTGGACTACTTCCGCGAGAAGACGGGCAAGCGTCCCGGCGTACGCGTCAACAAGCCCGACGTGCTGCTCAACATCCACATCGCCGAAACCCGTTGCACACTTTCGCTCGACTCCAGTGGCGAATCGCTCCACCGACGGGGCTACCGTCAGGAAGCTGTAGAAGCTCCGCTCAACGAAGTGCTGGCCGCAGGAATGATACTGATGACCGGCTGGAGAGGCGAATGTGACCTGATAGACCCCATGTGCGGTTCGGGCACCATACCCATCGAGGCGGCTCTCATCGCCCGCAACATCGCTCCGGGCGTATTCCGCAAGGAATTCGCTTTCGAGAAGTGGGTGGACTTCGACCAAGAACTGTTCGACACCCTCTACAACGACGACAGTCAGGAGCGTGAGTTCGCTCATAAGATTTACGGCTACGACAACAATCCGAAAGCAAACGAGATAGCCATGCGCAACGTAAAGGCCGCCGGCGTCAGCAAGGATGTGGTGCTGAAACTGCAACCCTTCCAACAGTTCGAGCAGCCCGCAGGGAAATCGATCATCATCACCAACCCTCCTTATGGCGAGCGCATCTCCACGAACGACCTGCTGGGCCTCTACTCCATGATAGGCGAACGGCTGAAACATGCCTTCACCGGTAATACGGCATGGGTGCTCTCCTACCGGGATGAGTGTTTCGACCAAATCGGTCTGAAAGCCACCACAAAGACGCCCTTGTTCAACGGTGCGCTGGAGTGTCAATTCCGTCAATACGAAATCTTCGACGGGAAGTACAAGGAGTTCCGTGAAAGCGGAGAAGGATTGAACAAGGAGTCCGGACCGGAGGAATCGGGCGGGAAGCGTCGGTTCAAAGAGGGAGAAAGGCGAGAGTTCCGCACCAGAGAACACCGTGAGTTCAGAGATGGAGAGAAGCGGGAATTCCGTCCCCGCGAAAAGAGAGACTTCCGTGACGAAAAACGGGAGTTCCGCCCTCGCGAGAAGAAAGAGTTCCGCACGGAACGCAGACCGCGGTCGGGAGAGTCTTACCCGGAAAGGAAGAGACGGGAGAAGAAGCCGGAAGAATAGCCCGCCTTTACGAACCGGTCACAAATTGCGACCGGTAGATATATCGGAAACATAAAGCTATCGCAATGAATGATTTAATTATCATAGAAAACAAAATACATGAAATCAGAGGACAGAAAGTGATGCTGGACTTTGATTTGGCTGAGATGTATGGAGTGGAGACAAAACGCTTGAATCAAGCTGTACGCCGAAATAGCGAACGGTTTCCTCAAGATTTTATGTTTCAACTCACTGACGAGGAAGTAAAATGGCTGATGACCAACTTGAGGTCACAATTTGTGACCTCAAGTTGGGGCGGTACACGCTACGCCCCTCTCGCCTTTACCGAACAGGGAGTAGCCATGCTTTCCGGCCTTCTGCGCAGTCCTCAGGCCATCGAGAAGAATCTTTGCCACTTAAACCAATCATACTCATGAACAAGAAAACAATAACCGAGGGCATGCTGGCATTGCTGTTTGCAATGTCTGCCCCAAGCGAAACCCACATCATGGCACAAGAACGAAATGCCGAGACACTGAAACGCCCCACACTGGAAGACCTCATCCCCGGCGGGGAAACCTACCGCTACACCAAGAACCTCTACGGGCTGCAATGGTGGGGCGATGTCTGCATCAAGCCCGATATGGACGACCTGAAAACCATCGACCTCCAAAGCGGTAAGGAAACCGTGCTCGTCACCCGCGAAACGGTAAACCGCGCCTTGAAAGAGGCCGGGCTGAAAGAACTGTCGCATCTTTACAGCGTCAGCCTGCCGTGGGCTGAAAAGAAAGAGCTGCTGCTCCCTCTGGCCCAGAAGTATGCCGTATACAACTGGCAGACAGGTCAACTGACCTATAAAGACAATCTGCCGAAAGAACCCGCCGCCAACTACGACCTGAGCACCGAAAGCCGGAATCTGGCCTACACCGTAAAGAACAACCTCTACGTCAACGGCCGCCGTATCACCGACGAACCTCTCGGCGTGGTATGCGGGCAAAGCGTGCACCGCAACGAGTTCGGCATCTCGAAAGGTACTTTCTGGAGTCCTGCCGGCGATCTCCTCGCCTTCTATCGCATGGACGAACGCATGGTGACGGAATATCCGTTGGTAGACATCACCGCACGCGTGGGTGAACTGAACGCCATCCGCTATCCAATGGCGGGCATGACCAGCCATAAGGTGCAGGTGGGCATTTACAACCCCGCTACCGAACAGACCGTCTACCTCAACACTGGCGACCCCACCGACCGTTATTTCACCAATATCGCATGGGCGCCGGACAGCCGCAGCCTCTTCCTGATAGAATTGAACCGCGACCAAAACCACTCCAAACTCTGCCAATACGATGCAGAGACAGGCGAACTCGTGCGAGTGCTGATAGAAGAGATGCATCCCAAATACGTGGAACCGCAGAACGCCATCCTCTTCCTGCCGTGGGACGGCACGAAATTCATCTACCGCAGCCAACGCAGCGGATACGACCACCTTTATCTGTTTGACCTCGGCAAACTCGCCTCGCACCCCCAACCCCTCACTGCGGAAAGCATGAAAAAGATGTGGAGCCTGATAAAAGTTGCCGGCAAAGGCAAGAGCCCGAAAGGAGCAGCCGGCATGCAGCTCACCTCCGGCAACTGGATAGTGAAAGACGTGCTCGGTTTCAATGTCAAGAAGAAGGAAATCATCTTCACCGCCACCAAAGAGTCGCCCTTGCAAAGCAATATATATAAGGTAAACGTAAGCAACGGCCAAATCACACGTCTGGATAACGGCGAAGGCGTGCACCGTCCCCGGCTCTCCGCATCGGGCAGCTACCTCATCGACAGTTATTCCACACCCGATGTGCCGCGCTCCATCCATCTGACAGCCACCCGGAACGGCAAGCGGCTTGCCAACCTGCTGACGGCTTCGAGCCCATACGAAGGTTTCGACATGCCAAGCATAGAGACGGGAACCATCAAAGCCGCCGACGGCACAACCGACCTCTACTACCGCATCGTGAAGCCCGCCGACTTCGACCCGAACAAGAAATACCCCGCCATCGTCTACGTATATGGCGGCCCGCATGCCCAGATGATAAGCAACGGCTGGATGAACGACGCCCGAGGCTGGGATCTCTACATGGCAAACAAAGGCTACATCCTCTTCTCGCTCGACAACCGGGGCAGCAGCAACCGGGGACTGGAGTTCGAGAATGTCACCTTCCGCCAACTGGGCATCGAAGAGTGCAAAGATCAAGTGAAAGGAGCCGAATTCCTGCAAAGCCTGCCCTACGTGGACGGCAACCGCATCGGCGTGCACGGCTGGAGCTTCGGCGGACACATGACGACCGCCCTGATGCTGCGCCATCCCGAAATCTTCAAGGTGGGCGTGGCCGGAGGCCCTGTCATTGATTGGCAATACTACGAAGTGATGTACGGCGAACGATACATGGATACCCCGCAAAGCAATCCCGAAGGTTACAAGGCCACCAACCTGAAGAACCTTGCCGGCAACCTGAAGGGGCGTCTGCTCATCATCCACGACGACCACGACGACACCTGCGTGCCCCAGCATACGCTCTCGTTCATGAAAGCCTGCGTGGATGCCCGCACCTATCCGGACTTGTTCATCTACCCCGGCCACAAGCACAATGTGCTGGGACGCGACCGTGTGCATCTGCACGAAAAGATAACGAGGTATTTTGAGGATTATCTATAAAAACAAGTATCTTTGTAAAGAAAGAAGTGATTCTTCACATATACGTTACGCATGGAATACAATAAACAACAGATAACCTTTGACATCGTTTCAGATAGTCAATTGTCATTTAATTATCTGCATCCTAATAAAGAAACGAAGAAACTGAAAGTATTATCCTTGTTCTCTGGATGCGGTGGAATGGATTTAGGCTTTGAAGGAAACTTTATAGCTCCATTAAAAAGCATAGCTCCACGTCCTGAATGGATTGAAAAACATATCGACAACAACTGGGTGCTTTTAAAACCAACAAATTTCTCTTTGATTTTTGCTAACGATATATTAAGAGAAGCTTCGTTGACATGGACAAGGTTCATGGAGCGTTATGGATATGATTCATCTATTTATCGCACAGAAAGTATTGTAGATTTAGTAAAGCAGCATAAAAATGGTGGAAATGTGTTCCCTAATAATGTAGATGTGGTTATTGGCGGTTTCCCTTGTCAGGATTTCAGTGTTGCAGGAAAACGAAAAGGCTTTAACTCAATGCGATCACATGACGGGAAATTACGCACAAATACCATTCCTACCGAAGAATCTCGCGGGAAGCTATATTATTGGATGAAAGAAGTAATAGACATTACAAAACCTAAAATTTTTATAGCAGAGAATGTAAAAGGACTTGTCAATATGGGGCAAGTCAAAGACATTATACAAGCTGATTTCTCGCATGCAAACGGTAATGGCTATATTGTCCTGCCTCCCCAAGTGCTGCATGCCGGTAATTATGGAGTACCAGAGTCAAGAGAGAGAGTCTTTTTCATAGGAATCCGGAAAGACGCATTAAAAAAAGAAGTTGTACAGGCACTGGAAAGCGGACAAATTTCCACAGAATTATACCCTTATCCAAAACCTACTCATAATTGTACTTTAAATGATGAAACACTAGCGGGTCCTGTTGTATTACGTGACGTGCTCGCAAGGCTAAAAGAACCAAAAGACTCTTATGACCCTTCACAGCGTTTTTATTCGAGAGCCAAATATATGGGCGCTCATTGTCAAGGGCAAAAAGAGATTGTAATGGACAGCATAGGTCCAACCATTCGCTCCGAGCATCATGGTAACATAGAGTTCCGTCGTCTCGCAGCGGAACATGGAGGAAATTACAAGGAGGAATTAAAAAAAGGGGCTGTAGAACGGAGACTAACCCCAAGGGAATGTGCGCTTATCCAGACCTTCCCGCCCGATTATCAGTTTGTTATTCCTAAGAACTATTCTTGGAATAGATTTATTGTCAGCGCTTCAGGTGCTTATAAGGTAATTGGAAATGCTGTTCCACCTGTCTTAGCCTATCATATTGCCATGAGAATTCAAAGTTTATGGTCAACCTATTTTAAATGAGAATAAATATGGAAACGGGTAATATTATTGCTGTATACAATAAGAATGAACAGGTAGCATTGCAAGAGTTCGATTTGCTAATGAGCAAAACGAATACTTATATGAATAAAATAGCACAAAATACAAGTCGTTATGTCGGATGCGATTCCAAACTCTTGGAAAAAGAGACCGTTTTGGCAATGAAGGAGCAATGCAAAGGGACATTGTTTATGCCAGATGATATTCAATTAATATCAGGACAACGCTTCCCTGACATCGTCGCTGCCAATCATTTTGGAGTTGAAGTAAAAAGTACGAAAGAAAATAAATGGGTCTCAACTGGAAGTAGCATCGTAGAATCTACAAGAGTGGAAGATGTCAGCCATATATATATGTTATTTGGAAAATTAGGAGGAAAACCTATTGAGTTTAAATGCAAGCCTTATCAAGACTGTCTATACGATATTGCTGTCACTCATTCCCCGCGCTATCTTATTGATATGGAAATTTTACAAGAGGAGACGATTTTCTCAAAGATGAAAATTGAATATGATACTTTTCGCCTTTCTGAAGACCCCATTAATATTGTACGCACATATTATTTGGAGAAAATAAAGAAAGAGAAACGGGCAGCGATGCCTTGGTGGCTCGGAAGAGAAACTATTACTCCTCCGACTTTGCGTCTATGGGCTGGAAAAAGCTTTGATAAACAAGAACAGAATATTTATAAGGCACAACTGTTAATTCTTTTTCCTACAGAAATCTGCACCTCCAATTATGACCGCCCGACATTATGGCTTTGCATACGCCATTCAATCATCAACACACATTTTAGAGATTTGTTTACTGCGGGCGGGCAAATTCAGATAGAAGATGTTCAATGCCCCGCCATCATAAAACGTATTTTACAATTAGCCCCAATTATCAAACAAATGCTCTCCGAAGAGGATATAGCACATGATATAAAAGAGAACAATCCTAGCTTATTTTATACCGAAGAAAAGTATGCGCATTGGGTAAAACAGATATCAAAACAATATCCGCAAATAAAGCAACTGGAGCATTGGCTCTTAAACGTATAAAATGACAGACAAGATGACTCCTGAACAGCGACATTTATGTATGTCGCGTATTAAAAGCAAAAATACCAAGCCTGAATTGATAGTAAGGCGGTATCTTTTTGCATACGGTTTTCGATTTAGAATCCATGTAAACACCTTACCGGGAAAACCCGACATAGTATTACGTAAATATAGAACGGTTATTTTCGTGAATGGATGTTTTTGGCATGGTCATGAAAATTGCAATTTTTACTCTTTCCCCAAAACGAATGTAGAGTTTTGGAAAAGAAAAATCGAACGGAACAAAGAACGTGACCTAAAAAACAGAATCAAAATCCGTACAATGGGGTGGCATGTCATTTTATTATGGGAGTGCCAACTAAAACCCCAAAAGCGAGCCGAAACACTTGCAGGACTCATTTTAACACTAAATCGTATATATCTAAATGATAAAGGAAACAAAATTACGCTTTATAAGGAATATAAAACAGACAATATGATAGCGGCGGAATCAAAAAATGAAGACTACATAACCTATTCCAAGAAAATAACTGAAAAAGATAACTTTTAAACGAACAGCAACCATGAAGATATTATTGTTAGGCTCAGGCGGCCGCGAACACGCTTTGGCATGGAAGATTGCCCAAAGCGCCAGAGTAGAGAAACTGTATATTGCCCCCGGCAATGCCGGAACAAACGCGGCAGGCGAGAATGTGGACATGAAAGCCACCGACTTCCCCGCACTCAAGGCCTTTGCTCTTGAGAAAGGCATCGACATGATTGTGGTAGGGCCCGAAGACCCGTTGGTGCAAGGTATCTTCGACTACTTCAAAGCCGATGCCGCCACCGCCCATATCGTCGTCATCGGCCCCACAGCCAAAGGAGCCATGCTGGAAGGAAGCAAGGAGTTTGCCAAAGAGTTCATGGTGCGCCACAACATACCTACCGCCCGCTACAAAAGCGTTACGTCTGCCACCCTGCAAGAAGGGCTCGATTTCCTTGAAACGCTGGAAGCTCCCTATGTGCTGAAAGCCGACGGCTTGTGCGCCGGCAAAGGAGTACTGATTCTGCCCACATTGGAAGAGGCGAAGAGCGAACTGAAAGAGATGTTGTGCGGTATGTTCGGTGATGCCAGCGCCACGGTAGTCATCGAGGAGTTTCTCAGCGGCATAGAGTGCTCGGTGTTCGTAATGACCGACGGCCGGCACTATAAAGTGTTGCCCGTGGCCAAAGACTACAAGCGCATCGGCGAAGGCGACAAAGGCCTCAACACAGGCGGCATGGGCAGTGTGACACCCGTTCCTTTTGCCGACGAAGTGTTCATGGAGAAGGTGCGCACCCGCATCATCGAACCCACGGTGAACGGATTGCAGGAAGAAGGAATCCGATATCAGGGCTTCATCTTCTTGGGATTGATTAACGTGAAAGGCGAACCGATGGTCATCGAATACAACGTGCGCATGGGCGACCCCGAAACAGAAAGCGTCATGTTGCGCATCAAGAGCGACTTTGTAGAGTTGCTGGAAGGAGTTGCACAAGGAGACCTCGACCGCCGTACATTGGAGTTCGACCCGCGCACGGCAGCTTGCGTCATGCTGGTAAGCGGCGGCTATCCCGAAGCCTACGAAAAGGGCAAAGTGATGAGCGGATTAGAGCAGGCTGCACAAACCGGCAGCATCTTGTTCCATGCCGGTACGGCCATGAAAGACGGACAGACGGTGACCGATGGCGGACGTGTGATTGCCGTATGCTCCTATGGAGATACGAAAGAAGAAGCGCTTGCAAAGAGCTATAAGGCGGCCGACAGGATAGACTTCGAAAAGAAATACTTCCGCCGCGACATCGGCTTCGACTTATAAAAGCAATTTGCGGTATGTACAGAACCAAACGATTCCAGAGCCGGATAACGGCAGGACGACTGACGTTGCCTGCCGCCATCCTGATAGCAGTGGCCTGCTGGTTGCTGTCAGGCGTGCTGCTACCCGACTTGCAAGTGCGGCAAAGCGAATATCCGCTCTGGCAGGCGTTTTACGATTTATGTATCCCCGCTTGGGCCAATCGCCTCGCAGGTTTTGTCCTGTATGCCGTCATGGGGTATTTCCTGATACTGCTCAACAACACGTTCGCCCTTATCCGCATGCGGGCATCGGTGCAGACTTCCGTCTATTTTCTGCTGATATCCGCCTGTCCCTGCATTCATACACTGTATGCCGGCGACTTGGCGGCGGCCGCGTTCCTTGTGGCATTGTACTTCTTGTTCAGGAGCTACCAGCAGGCGCGGCCTATGGGAAGCCTTTTCCATGCTTTCGTATTCATCGGGCTGGGCAGCCTGCTGTTGCCTCAACTCATGCTGTTCGTCCCTGTTTTCTGGATGGGAGCCTACAACTTCCAGTCACTCCAGCCCAAGAGTTTTCTTGCCTCATTGATAGGATGGAGCGTACCTTACTGGTTTTTGTTGGGACATGCTTTCTACTACGGACAAATGGAGATATTCTACCATCCCTTCCGGGAATTGGTGTCTTTCGCATCTGTCGGGTTCGATTTCGCACCGTGGGAGCAAGCCACCCTCGGATATCTCCTTATCCTGTTCATCGCGAGTTCGGCACATTGTCTCGCGGTCGGCAGCAAGGGCAAGATACGCACACGGAACTACCTGCAATTCCTCATCCTGCTGAACTTCTGCATCTTTGTCTGTATCGGGCTGCAACCTGCTTTAGCGATTCACCTGATGTCGTTCCTGTTTATCGGTGTCGGCATTTTGGCGGGACATTTGTTTGTGCTTACCAACAGCCGCAATTCCAACCTGTTCTTTATCTGTGCCCTTGTCGGGCTGTTCGTTCTATTCGGATTCAATGTATGGACGCTTTTATAGAGACACTCGTGCAGCTGTTGACAGACTGGGGCTATCCCGGTTTGTTCTTCTCCGCTTTGCTGGCGGGCAGCATCCTGCCGTTCAGTTCGGAGGTGGTGATGGTGGCATTGGTCAAAGTGGGGCTAAGCCCCGCGCTCTGCATCCTTGCGGCCACGCTGGGCAACACGATAGGAGGGCTGACGTGTTACTACATGGGGCATCTGGGACGGATAGACCGGATTGAGAAATATTTCAAGGTGAAGAAAGAGAAGATAGACAAGATGCGGCATTTCCTGCAAGGAAAAGGTGCGCTGATGGCTTTCTTCACTTTCCTGCCTTTTGTAGGTGAGGCAATAGCCATTGCGCTGGGCTTTATGCGCAGTAACCTCGCGCTGACTGCCGCCTCCATGTTTGCAGGAAAACTGGTACGATACATCGTGATGCTATGGGCGCTGCAAGGGGCGGTTTCGATGATAGGATAAAGCCGATGGAGGAAATGTGGATGGTTGGAAAAGGGGAGAGGAACAAGGCGGATGGCTGAGAAACAAACAATAAACGGTAGATGAAAATGAAACGTGTGATTGAAAAGACGGAAGACGGGAGTGCAACGCTGTTTGTACCCGAACTGAATGAGCATTACCATTCGGTGAAGGGAGCGCGCACCGAGTCGCAGCACATCTTTATCGACATGGGGCTGAAGGCTTCGACCGCTTTGCACCCCCGTGTGCTGGAGATAGGTTTCGGCACCGGACTGAATGCGCTGCTCACTCTGGAGACTGCCGAGAAAGAAGAACGGCACATACACTACACCGGCATCGAGCTTTATCCGCTTGCATGGCAGGAAGTGGATGCGTTGAAATATAGCGGGCATCCGCTATTCAAGATGATGCACCAAGCGCCGTGGGAAGAAGAAGTAAACATCACGCCCTGCTTCACCCTGCTCAAAATACAGGAAAACGTGGTTGGCGGTGACCGTCCGTTACTCACCGCTTACCGCTCACCGCTAAAATACGACCTCGTTTACTTTGACGCTTTTGCTCCCGAAAAGCAGCCGGAGATGTGGAAAGAAGAGATATTCCGCAGCCTGTATGCCCTGATGAACGACAACGGCATACTGACAACCTACTGCTCTAAAGGGGCGATACGCCGCATGCTGCAAGGCATAGGGTTCGAGGTAGAACGTCTTCCGGGGCCTCCCGGCGGAAAACGAGAAATACTCAGAGGAAGAAAAATAGCGATTAACCACTAATCACCCTATCAAATGAAAAAAGTTTATTCTTTACTCCTTATAGCCGTCCTGTCCGCATCTTGCAAGCAGGCAAACCGGCAAACAGAGAAAAACGGCGACAAGCCTGTTATTACCGTCACTATCGAACCGTTGAGGTATTTCACCGAAGCCGTTGCCGGTGATAGGTTTACCGTTGTCAGCATGGTGCCCAAAGGAACAAGTCCCGAAACCTACGATCCCACTCCGCGACAGCTCGTCGACCTTGCCCAAAGCAAAGCCTATTTCCGCATCGGGTACATCGGTTTTGAGCAGGCATGGATGGAGAAACTGATGGACAATGCCCCTCATGTGCAATTCTATGACATGTCCGAAGGAGTAGAGCTTATTCGTGATGATGGCCATGCTCATCATCACGGGGCGGACAGCTGCCATGCGCACGCAGGCCACGTGCATGCCGGCGGCGTAGAACCGCACATCTGGAACTCTGCCGCCAATGCCCAAATCATTGCGGGAAACATTCTGGATGCCCTCCGCACCCTTGACAAAGACAACGAAGACGCCTATATGGAAGGCTACCGAAGCCTCATCCGGCGAATCGAACATACCGACAGTCTCATCTGCGGCATGCTCTCGGCCGGGAAAGCCGACCGTGCTTTCATGATTTACCACCCCGCACTGTCTTATTTCGCCCGCGACTACGATCTGCGTCAGATTCCCATTGAAGCCGGAGGAAAAGAGCCTTCGCCCGCCCACTTAAAGGAGCTGATGAAGACCTGCAAGGCCGAGAATGTGCGCCTTATCTTCATACAACCGGAGTTCGACCGTCGCAATGCCGAGCTGATTGCCCGGCAGACAGGAACAAAAGTGGTAAGCATCAACCCCCTTTCCTACGATTGGGAGGAAGAGATGCTGAACGTGGCCAAGAATCTCTCGTTGAAATAAACAGAAGTATAAACAAGAAATCTCTCAATCCATATATTCCCTCGCAGGGAATGGGCTGTAAAGAGACCGAGACCGTAAACACCATGATTGAAATAAAGAACCTCTATGCCGGATACGATGGCCGTATTGTATTGCGCGACGTGAACCTTACCGTTTGCGAGCGCGATTTTCTGGGCATAATAGGCCCTAACGGCGGAGGGAAAACGACCCTGATCAAATGTATTCTGGGATTGCTGAAGCCCGTCTCCGGAGAAATTTTGTATAACGGTGGGCGGTTGCCGCCGACCATCGGCTATCTTCCCCAGTACAGCAGCATCGACCGGAAGTTCCCGATTACGGTGGAGGAAGTCGTCTTGTCGGGACTGAGCAGTAAGAAACCGCTCGTTTCGCGCTTCAACGCCCTGCACCGTGAAAAAGCCCGCAACGTAATGGCACGCATGGGGCTGGAAGGGATGGAGAAACGTGCCGTCGGTGCTCTGAGCGGCGGGCAGTTGCAGCGTGCCTTGCTGGGACGTGCCATCATCTCCGACCCTCAAGTCGTCATTCTCGACGAGCCGAGTACATACATCGACAAACGTTTCGAGGCCCGTCTCTACGAATTGCTGGCGGAAATCAATAAAGAGTGTGCCATTATTCTCGTCAGCCACGACATCGGCACCGTGCTGCAACAGGTAAAATCCATCGCCTGCGTCAACGAGACTCTGGATTACCATCCCGATACCGGCATCACGGAAGAGTGGCTGGAACGGAACTTCAACTGTCCGATAGAACTGTTGGGACACGGCACATTGCCGCACAGGATATTGGGAGAGCACAAACATTCCCATGACTAAGCAAGGAAATATTTTTCTGTTTTTGTTGGGATTATTCCAAGCACGCTTCCTGTCTTTTGCCTCCCGTCCAAAATAAGTTTCGGCAAGGGTGTTTCTTCAGCGCCGGAATTCGGGATGTTCCCCGGTGATGAGCATCCTCTTCGGTACCGGGGAACGATGTATTGCCCGGTGCCGGAGAAGCGGCAGGGAGTTTTCCTCTTGTTCCATGTAAAAGAATTTGGGATTATCCGCTTGATTTTTTTAACATATACCTCCTCAAATTCACGCTATCGCTTATTTTTTTTCAATCGTTTTCACGTATTTTAACGGGGGGGGTAGGAAATGTAAATATAGCCAATTATATTTGCGAGATACTAAAAATCAAAGTCATGAAAAACAAAGTCTTATTATTGTTTTGTGCCTTTTTCCTTTTAGGAATAGGATGCTACGCCCAAAACCGTATCACGGGAGTGGTAGTAGATGAACAGGGAGAAGCGGTGATCGGAGCTACCGTTCGGGTAAAAGGAGACTCTTCCACAGGCTCCATAACGAACGTAGAAGGAAAATTCGCCATCTCCACGTCACCCAAATCCATCTTGGTCATTTCTTTCGTAGGAATGAAAACTCAAGAAGTCAAAGCATCCGCCTCTCCTCTCAAGATAGTTTTGCAGTCGGCCAGCGAGGTATTGGACGAGGTTGTGGTCACCGGCATGCAAAAGATGGACAAGCGTCTGTTTACCGGAGCGGCGTCGAAATTGAATGCCGACAATGTGAAAATGGACGGTATTCCTGATATAAGCCGTGCCCTTGAGGGGCGTGCGGCGGGCGTATCCGTACAAAACGTATCCGGTACGTTCGGCACGGCCCCCAAGATACGCGTGCGTGGCGCCACCTCCATCTTCGGAAGTTCTAAACCGCTTTGGGTGGTGGACGGCGTTATTATGGACGGGGTAGCCGATGTGGGCGCCGACGACCTGTCGTCGGGAGATGCACTGACATTGATAAGTTCGGCCATTTCAGGATTGAATGCAGACGACATTGAAAGTTTCCAGATACTGAAAGACGGTTCGGCCACTTCCATATATGGAGCCAAGGCCATGGCGGGAGTGATTGTAATCACCACCAAAAAGGGAAAGTCGGGAACCAATAAGATAAACTATACAGGAGAATTCTCCATGCGCCTGCGCCCCAACTATCGCGATTACAACATTATGAACTCGCAAGAACAGATGAGTGTCTTGAGAGAACTTGACAATAACGGGCTGCTCGGTTTCGCCAACGTGTTCCGTTCGTCCGACAGCGGAGTGTATGGCAAGATGTATTATTTGATAAACAACTACTCTCCGAAGACAGGATTCGGACTGCCGAACACCGATGAGGCACGCGTTGCATATTTGCAACAGGCCGAATATAGGAACACCGACTGGTTCAAGCTCTTGTTCAACAACTCCATCTCTCAAAATCATGCCGTCAGTTTTTCCACAGGAACCGACAAGGCTTCGTATTATACGTCGCTGAGCATCATGAACGACCCGGGATGGACCATACAAAACAAGGTGCAGCGCTATACGGGCAACATCAACGCCTCGTACAACATCTCCAAGAAGGTTTCCCTGAACCTGATAGCCAATTCGGCTTACCGCAAGCAACAGGCGCCCGGTACGCTGAGTTCGCGCACCGATGTGGTGGCGGGTACTGTTTCCCGCGAATTCGACATCAATCCCTACTCGTTTGCACTGAATACTTCACGTACATTGGCTGCCGACGAGTTTTATGTCCGGAATTATTCTCCGTTCAACATCATTCACGAATTAGAGAACAATAATATCACCCTCAACTCCATCGACCTGCGCTTTCAAGGAGAACTGAAATACAAGCCCACGCCGAAAATAGAGTTGTCGGCACTGGGAGCCTACAAGTATTCAATCTCTACCAACACGCACCAGATTACGGAATACTCAAATCAGGCAATGGCTTACAGGGCTATGGGCGACGCCACTATCAGAGATAATAACAATTTCTTGTACACCGATCCCGATGTAACCAATTCATTGCCTATCTCGGTATTGCCCAAAGGCGGTTTTTATTACGAAAACAAATATACGATGAGCAGTTGGGATTTTCGTGCCACAGCCAGTTACAACGACGCTTTCTTGGACGACAAACATATCGTAAACCTGTTTGGAGGTATAGAAGTGAACTCGTTGGACCGTCTGCGCTCCGGATTCGACGGGGTGGGGTTGCAATATGGCATGGGGATGCTTCCCTCCATCGACTACCGCTACTTCAAACAAGCGGCAGAAAAAAACGAGGACTACTTCTATGTAAGGGAAACCCGTTCGCGCGATGCTTCTTTCTTCGGAACAGCCACTTACTCTTATAAAAGACGGTACACCATCAACGGAACGGTGAGATACGAAGGCTCCAACAAATTAGGAAAGAGCCGCTCGGCCCGCTGGTTGCCCACATGGAACATATCCGGAGCGTGGAACATGCACGAAGAGAACTGGTTCGACAAACTATCGCCCACGCTTTCCAACCTTACATTGAAAGCATCCTATTCGCTGACGGCCGATCGCGGCCCGGCCAGCGTGTCCAACTCGAGCGTCATAATAAAAAGCACCAACCCTTGGCGTCCTTTCACCAGCGTCAAAGAGTCGGCTCTTCAAATAGATTATTTGGAGAACAGCGAACTGACATACGAAAAGAAGCATGAATTCAACATCGGTGCGGAAATCGGATTCTTGAAAAACCGAATCAACTTGGAAGTGGACTGGTACCGCCGCAATAACTTCGACCTGATAGGCCCGATCAATACACCCGGTGTAGGCGGGGTAATTACCAAGTATGCCAATGTGGCCAGCATGCGCAGCCACGGCATCGAGTTTACATTATCCACCAGAAACATCCGGAACAAGAGTTTCCAATGGTCTACCGACTTTATTTTCTCGAAAACAAAGAACACGGTTACGGAATTGAACAATAACCGCAGCATCATTTCCATGCTGACCGGTTCGGGTTTCACCATGGAGGGCTATCCTGTGCGCTCGCTCTTCTCGCTCAAGTTCGACGGTTTGAACAAACAGGGCTTGCCTACCGTAATCAACGAGAAAGGTGAGAAAACCGTGCAAGACGTTTGGTTCCAATCGCGCGAAATGAAACACTTGATCTACGAAGGGCCCACCGATCCTACGATTACCGGCAGTTTGGCCAACGTATTCAGCTATAAGCGCTTCAAACTTAACGTGTTCCTTACTTATTCGTTCGGAAACGTCATCCGTCTGGACAGGGCTTTCAGCAGTTGGTATTCGGACTTGGATGCCATGCCGCGCGAGTTTAAAAACCGCTGGACAAAAGCGGGCGACGAGAATATCACTCATGTGCCGGTGATTCCCGACAGACGCCTACGGAGCCAATATACCAATCTATATAGGGGATACAATGCCTACAATCTCTCTGATGTGCGTGTGGCCAAAGGAGACTTTATCCGCATGAAAGAAATCTCATTGTCTTATGATTTCCCGAAGAAGTGGATTGAACCCGCAAAGGTTTCTTCTTTGAGCCTGAAACTTCAGGCCACCAACCTGTTCCTGATTTATGCAGACAAGAAACTGAACGGTCAAGACCCGGAATTCTTCAACACCGGCGGTGTAGCCATTCCGGTTCCACGCCAGTTTACATTGACTCTGAGAGTCGGTATTTAAATTCTTGAACATTAAAAAGAAAGAATATGAAAAAATTATATACTCCCATTCTGTTGGCCGGATTGCTTTCCGCGTTCTCCGCATGCGAAAGTTTTCTGGATACGATACCCGATAACAGGGCAGAGCTGAATACGGAAGAGAAAATCACGGCTCTGATAACCTCTGCCTATCCGAATAAAAGTCCTAAGCTGATTATGCAATACGCCTCGGACAATGTGCTCGATTTAGGACAGAATTACAGTAGCAGCCTGATTCCAGAAGAAGCCTACTTATGGAAAGATATCACCGGGACGGGCAACGACGACCCACGCTATATATGGCAGACGCATTACTCGGCCATATCCAACGCCAACCAAGCATTGGAAGCCATTGAAAACTATCCGGAACCGGACAGGCTGAAAGCCCAACGCGCCGAAGCGTTGATGTGCAGAGCCTATGGGCACTATGTGCTCTCCACCCTGTTCTGCAAGGCTTATAATCAGGAAACGGCAGACAAGGACTTCGGATTGCCTTACGCTTCGAAGCCGGAAACACAAGTGTTGGTAGGTTACAAACGGGGTTCCATGAAAGAGCTTTATGACAACATTCATAAAGACATCGAAGCGGCGCTGCCCGACATAGACGACGCCATCTACTCTGTGCCCAAGTACCATTTCAACCAGAAAGCGGCGTATGCCTTTGCAGCCCGGTTCAACCTCTTCCATACCCAAGCGGATAAATCGAATTATCAGAGGGCAATCCAATATGCCGACAAGGCTTTGGGGACGTCTCCGGAGGCTTTGCTGAGAAATTTCGAGCAATATTTGCCTTTAGGGGCCTTTGACATCAGCAGGAAGTATGTTCAGGCAAGCGAAGCGGCCAATTTCTTCATTCTGCCCATTTACTCGTCGTCCGCAAGACGGGTGAACAGATACCCTTATCACAGAGACATTATGAGCAATGAGCTGTATTGGGCTTCAGGCCCTTGGGGAACATCAAGTTTTCTTTATTGGGCAAGAAAACTGTATAGCTTTGGAGAAGGCATAAGATTCCCGAAAGCCGACGAGTTTTGGGAAGAGGCCGGATATGCGCATGTGGTAACGGTTCCGTTCACCGCCGATGAAACCCTCTTGGTAAGAGCCGAGGCGAAAGTGATGCTGGAGAAATATGACGAAGCCACAACCGACCTGCAACTCTGGTATCGCTCTCACTGCGCCCCGGAGTACAGAGATTCGAAAGGAAAGGTGTGGAAATTGCCTGAATTGACGCGCGAAAAAATCAATAAATTCTTCGGTGATTTGGCATATGCTCCTGTGGTATCCGTGGTAGACGGCGGAAAAGACAGGACCATCAAGAAAAAGCTCCATCCGCAGGGATTCTCCGTAAGCGAAGGCGAGCAGGAGAATTTCATCCATTGCATATTGCACTTCCGCCGGTTAGAGACTTTGTACGAAGGGCAGCGTTGGATAGATATTAAACGTTATGGCATCGAAGTGGGACACAATAGAAAAAACGAAGACCCCGAAATCTTAACAACGGACGACCCGCGTCGTGCTTTCCAATTGCCCATAGATGTCATAGAAGCGGGTATAGAGGCAAACCCCAGATAATTGTGTAACTTTTAAAAACCAGAAAGCAATGAAACGTATAACATATCTTTTACTGGCGATGTTGGGCATTGCATTTTTTGCAACCTGCCAAAGTGATACGAAACTGCATCCGGAAAGCATTTTTCAGGATGTAAGTACCCCGCCGAACGAATTGGATAATTGGATCAAGGAGCATTTCACCACTCCCTATAACATCAGGGTCAATTATAAATTTGTGGATAATGAAATCAGCACGGCCATTAATGTAGACCCTGCCCGTATAGAGTGCGCCAAGGTTCTGCTCTATTATATAAACCATGTGTGGATAGGTTCCTTCAACGAAGTGGCAGGCCCCGACTTCATCAAGGAAAACACACCGCGGCTACTGCAACTTATAGGCTCCAGCGAATATAAACACGATGGAACCGAAACGCTCGGAATCGCCGAAGGCGGCGTGAAAATCACATTGACCAATGTGAACGTGGCCGACCCGAAAGCCGAAAGAAACGAGGCCTATTGGGCACGGCTGAACAAATATTGCTTTCATGTGATATTCCATGAGTTCGGACATATCCTGCACCAGACAAAAAACTATCCGACAGATTTCAACCTTATATCCGTGGCCGACTACAAGGCCGGAGACTGGGTGAACCTTAAGGATGAGGATGCCCCGAAGCAGGGATTCATCTCGGGTTATGCCAGCATGAATACCAATGAGGACTTTGTTGAACTGTTTGCTTTCTATGTCACCGAATCAAACGAAGAGTTCACCGCACGCGTGAACCGGGGGCTTATAGAGGTGTCGGAGGGTACGCCGGGACAAAACGGCATCATCGAAGTAGAAGGCAAGAAGTATGATACCAAGGAAGTGAAGAAAATCAACGATAAGGTATCCATTCTGAAGGATTACATGAACGAGTCATGGGGAGTCGATATAGATAAGCTGCGGGCGGTCATAGCTAAACGCATGGATGATTTGAAGAAACTTGATATAACAAAGATTTAAAGCTCACGAACATTATGAAAACTTATCGCATAATCCATATCGTCTTGATTGCGCTGCTGTATTCTTCATGCGCCATCGAAGAGGAAAGCTTGTTTGACGAATCTTCGGCAACAAGGATAAACAAGGCTCTTTTAGAGACCCGGAAAGTTCTTTCCAAAGCGCCCAACGGGTGGTGTGCCTCTTATTTCCCGTCTCCTACACAGGCTTATGGCGGTTACAACCTGTTGCTTTCGTTCACCGAAGACGGGAAAATGACAGCCATGAGCGAGATAGACGTGTCGAAAAAAGTGACCAGCGAATATACCACCTACCAAAGTGCGGGCGTGGTGCTGAGCATGAACGGTTACAACGATGTAATCCAATATTTCACCTCTCCGGTCAATCCTGATGGAATAGGAAAAAAAGGTGATGGCATGGAAGGGGAAATGGAATTCAGAGTCATGGAGTTAGAGGACGAGCGCATAGTGCTGTCCGGCAAAAAACATGGAGGCAAAGTGGTGCTTACCCCATTGAAAGAGGGAGAAGACTGGAAGGAATATCTCACGAATGTGAAAAAAGCCATCCCGGAAATGGCATTCAGTGTTTACGAGTATAAAGCCGGAGACGTAACGGCCAAAGTGACTATCTCTAACCGGAATCTTCGAGTGAATTATGAGGAAGAAGGAAATAAGGTCACGAAAAGCTATCCGTACATGCCCACGGCAACCGGATTCCTGTTGTATAAAAGCATAGATTTGGGAGGAATAAAGACCACGGAACTGACTTACTCTTTCAAAGACGACCATTTGTTCACCGGCACCGACGGGGCTACCCTTCGGGGGCTTATCATTCCGTTGGGCGAAACGATATTGGCCGGTACGTGGTACATTCAGGCGAATGAGATGAGCCCGAAGATGAAAACCTTGCTGGACAACGCGAATGCCATACTGACAGAAAAGGAAGGCGAAACGCTTTCGGGTTACAGATTCGACAATGCCAGTCGTTTTTTGGTCAGTTCGGGAAGATGGCTCTGCACGTTCTTGATTAATATGGAAAAGAGTTCGGATACGGGTACAAAAATAACTTTCGCGCAACAAGTCACAGACGGTAATGCCAGATATTATATGCAATATCAGCCGTTTGTGAATTTTGTGAAGGCATTTGGCGGAGAATTTGAACTCTCCACGACAGACAGTCCCCGTTTCCCGAGAAGTATGAAACTCACTTCCGTTTCAGATCCCGATATTTACTTTATGGTGAAAAACTGACAACATCCGTCCACGGAACAATATGATTAATCAACCCATGTCGGTAAAGTATTTATTCCCATACTTTGCCGGCATGGGTTTTTACGTTCATCCCGCCCAGTCTTCCCTGTCCAGATTCCTGTATCCGATGGCTTCCGCCAGATGTTCGGGTTGGATGGTCTCGCAGCCGTCGAGGTCGGCAATGGTGCGTGCAACTTTCAGTATGCGGTCGTAGGCACGGGCCGAGAGGTTGAGGCGGTTCATGGCGTTTCTCAGCAAGGCCAGTCCCCGGTCGTCGGGACGGGCATGGAGGGAGAGAAGTTTACTGCTCATCTGCGCATTGCAGTAGATGCCGGGAAGTTCGGCATACCTCTTCTCCTGTATCGACCGGGCACGCATCACACGTTCGCGGATGGCGGCGCTCGCTTCGCCCGGACGGGCATCGGAAATCTTGTCGAAGGGCACGGGGACGACTTCTACCTGAAGGTCTATACGGTCGAGCAAGGGGCCGGAGATGCGGTTGAGGTATTTCTGCACTTGTCCCGGACTGCATACACAGGCTTTCGTCGGGTGGTTGTAGTAGCCGCAAGGACAAGGGTTCATGGCTGCCACGAGCATGAAACCGGCCGGATATTCTACGTTGCACTTCACGCGCGAGATGGTGATTCTGCGGTCTTCCAACGGTTGGCGAAGCACTTCGAGCACACTTCGGTTGAACTCCGGAAGTTCGTCGAGAAAGAGAACGCCGTTGTGAGCCAGACTGATTTCGCCGGGCTGCGGAAAACCGCCCCCGCCGGTCATGGCTACGGTGGAAATGGTGTGGTGCGGGCTGCGGAAAGGACGTTGGGAGATAAGTCCGCCGTCCTGTCCCAATCTGCCCGCCACAGAATGTATCTTGGTTGTCTCAAGGCTCTCGCCCAGCGATAAGGGCGGCAGGATAGAGGGCAAGCGTTTGGCAAGCATTGACTTTCCGCTGCCCGGTGCGCCGATGAACAGAATGTTGTGTCCGCCCGCTGCGGCCACCTCCAAGGCGCGCTTCACGTTTTCCTGTCCTTTTACATCGGCAAAATCAGCTTCAAAACAGCTTTGCCGGCTATAAAACTCCTCGCGCGTGTTGACAATGGTGGGTGTCAAATCCCGCTTGCCGTCGAAGAACTCGACGACTTCCCTGATGTTGCCTGCTCCGTATACTTCTATATTGTTGACCACTGCCGCTTCACGGGCATTCTGCCGGGGCACAATCATGCCTTTAAAGCCCAGTTCCCTTGCTTTGATGGCAATGGGAAGCACTCCTTTGATAGGTTGCAGGCTGCCGTCCAGACTGAGCTCTCCCATCAGAAGATAATCTGCCAGCTTGTCTGCCCGCATGATGTCGTTCGCGGCAAGCATGCCTATGGCCAGAGGGAGGTCGTAAGCGGAGCCTTCCTTGCGTATGTCTGCCGGCGCCATGTTGATGGTGAGCGTACATGTGGGCATTCGGTATCCGTTCTCTTGCAGGGCGGAGCGTATGCGCTGCTGGCTTTCCTTGACGGCTACATCCGGCAGACCCACTAAATAGAACATGCAACCTCTGGAACTGCTGACTTCGATAGTTATAAGGGTTGCATCGATACCTTGAACAGCAGCTCCGAAAACTTTAACGAGCATGCGTACCGGTTTTGTTTTTTGGGTTTAACTCTTCCAGTTTCTTCTCTATCTCTTCCGCGGTCAGGTTCTTTCCTTCTATCTTCCCCAAAGGACTGACAAGCAGATTGGCGGGTAGCGTATGTATGGAAAGCTGTCTGACGGGCGATGTGTTCCAACCGGAGAAATCGCAGCTTTGTTCCCACTTCAGCGTATCGCTTTCGACGGCTTTTCTCCATTCTTCCTTGTCGGTATCCAGCGAGATGCCCCAAAGCGCGAACGTCTTGTTCTTTGCCTCTTTCTTGTAGATTCGGCGTAAGGCCGCATTGGCCTCCATGCTTTGCAGGTTCCACGATGCCCAGAAGTGTATCAGCAGGTATTTGTCCTTAAAATCGCTACGGCTGGTTTGCACACCTCCGGCATTGGGCAAGGAAATATATGGAAGCATTTTCCCGACGGCCGTTTTTTCTTCTTCCTGCATAAGGGTCAGCAATTCGCTCACATAGGGGCGATCTTTCAGCTCTCCGCTCATGCGGTCTGTCAGCCTTTTGATAAGTGTAAAGTCCGGATTGGGTTTCTGCACGAAATATTTTTCCAGCAGGTAGATACTTGCCAAGGATGCAGGATGGGTGTTGATGAAGGCCTCCGCCTTCTCCTCCTGAACTTTCTCCGAAGGGCGGCTTATGCCCTTCAGCTCTTTCAGAAAAGCAGTCAGCTCTTCGTTGGGGGCATTTCCGGTTATCTCCGGAGAAGAGAGCTCGGCGGCAGAGCCGTTTATCTCGATTTCATCGCCTTTGTTCATGTAGAGCGGATGCTCCGTGCCGTCGGGGAATTGCAGCCACACAGCCACCAATGTGTCGACCGTAAGGGTTGCGGAGAACTTGTCGTTCTTGACAATCAGCGTGTCCATGCGGCTATACAGGTTGTCCGTGCCATAGATGTAAAGGGTGTCATTGCCCAATCCCTTGATTTTGCCGCTGAGGCGGACGGAATCGGTTGTTTTGCCGCCGCAGGCGGACAGTATGAAAAGCAGAAAGTATGCGAGATGGATTTTCTTCATTCCGGTTCTTTTTTTGATACTTGCTGCGAAAGTAGTTCTTTTTGATATAATTAAGAAACTGCCGGGGATTTATTTTTATGTTTTCAACAGTGCCCGCAGCATTTTTTTCCGTCTTTTTCACCGTTTGCCATCCGTTGCGAAACAGACAGGCCGGCGCTTCTACGTCCGCAGGCTTATATTTGTACAAGTGAAGGCCTGCGTTTGTACAAGTGAAGGCCTGCGTTTGTACAAGTGAAAGGAGACGTTTGTACAAGTGTAAACGGCCGAATGTCTTGTTGTTGCGAACTGTTGGTTTTCCCGACTCTGTTTTTGGGCTGTTTCGATAAGACAAGTTTCAGACTGCTTCTGAAAAAGAAATGCCCGGCACTATGGCCGGGCACTCCCTTTTCATGTTTCGCATTATGTTATTTGATGATATTCATAAAAGCGGCATTCGTAAAGAATTTGGTGAATTCCAAGTCGGAAGCGGCTTTCTTGGCCAATGCCGGCTCTTTCAGGATAGCGCTCTTCAGGCTACTGGTTACCATAGAAATGTTGTTGGTTCTTGCACCGACCACTGCCATCAGATAATCTGTATAAGCATCCGGTTTTTCGATAGCGGCCAAAGTATTCTTGGCCTTGTTGTAGTCTTTAGCCAAGATTTGAGCCAAAGCGGCACTGTTGGTCTTTGCATCGGCAAATGCGTTTACAGCTCTGTCATATTGACCTTGAGCAACATACAGGTTACCCAATGCTTCGTTCAGCACTTTAGAACCGGAACCTTTGCTCAAGTAGCTTTCAGCGGCATCCTTATTACCTTTGCTCAAGGCTACCAGACCGAGGTTGGTGCTGACTTCGGGAGCCTCCTTAATGGAAGCGGCTTTCTTGAAGTAGCCTTCTGCCTTGTCGAGGTTGCCTGCCTGATATGCTAACTTGCCCAGATTGTTGTAAGCGCGGAAGTCGTTAGGATAATTTTGAGTGGCTTTCGTGAAGATAGCCTCTTGCTTGGCGGCATCTTTGGTCAGGGTAGCGGCATACAGCAGTTCTTCGATATTCAGTTGCTTGGCGTCGCTGTCGGCAAGGCTCGCAATTTCGTCGTCGGACTTGCCGATGATTTCGTAATTCAAGGTCAGACGGGAACGGCGCAGTTGCGGAAGCACTTCGTCAGCCAAATTCTTGTATACGGAAGAGATGTTCTTGATTTCCTGTTCTCTCTGTTCAGGGTCGGAATACATGGACAGAACACGGAGAATCAGCTCTTTGTCTTGGATATTCGATTTGGAAACCAGTTCTTGGAAACCTTCCCAATCCTGAGCGGTATATCTGGTGTCTACCGCAGCGTCGATCTTGGCTTTTTTCAAGTCTTTGTCGATGATTTTGGCCGTGTTGTTCTGACGGTTCTCGGCCAATGTGGAGTTCAGGCTTACACCGCCGTCGGGAGAAGCGTATGCGGAGATTTCGATGTTGCTGATTTTCTTGTTGGCGGCATCGTTCACGCTCTTCACCTCCTCGCCGAACGCCTTGGCGGTCTTCAGTTCGCCGGCGCGTACGTTGGCCTGTTGAATCAGGAACATGATGTTGGCATCGTGCTTCTCTTTGATGATGCGTTGGAAGGCATCCTCGCTGTTGGCCGGATTGGCGCTGCCCAATGTCTGCCCGATCAGTTCGGAAGTGGAGATTACGCCGTCAGCCACTTTCACGGCAGGAATGTTCACCGTCTTGTTGCCGACAGTGGCTTTGAATTCCAGATACAATTCCGATTTGGCCATTTCCGGAACATAATCGAAAGAGGTTCTCATGGTGTAGTTGCCGCCCATCTTGTAAGAGATGGTCTGGTCGTTTCCTTCCACTTTCTCGCCTTGGAACACGGCCGTCCGTCCTTTGGCTTCACCGCCGTTCCATCTCAATACGGGAGTCACCTCCACCACTGCTTTCTTATTGAAATACTTTTCGGGGAATTTACCGTTGATGGTGGCGGGAACTTTACCTCCCACGGCTTCCAGAACCTGAGGGGTTACGGTGAAATAGTCCGATGACAGTTCACCCATCTTACTGCTGCATGATGTCATTAACGCGACAGCCATTGCCATTAAAAAAGGCAGATACAATTTTTTTGTCATTTCAGATAAAATTATTTTGTTTGTAAATTGAATTTATCTATTCTGCAAATGTGCGTCACCAAGCATGGACACAACAACGCAAAGATATTAAATCCTCTTAGAGCTTGTTAACTTGAACGGCAAATTTGTCATAATTTAACGAATCCTTTGTTCTTCGCGGTATTTTATGTTACGGGGATGATGTTCTATGATTTCACTGCGCAATCTGTTGCGGTCGATATGCGTGTAAATTTCTGTTGTAGCGATGGACTCGTGGCCGAGCATACATTGTATGGCGCGGAGGTTGGCTCCTCCTTCGAGCAAGTGGGTGGCAAACGAGTGGCGGAAGGTATGCGGGCTGATGTTTTTGGCAATGCCGGCCTTTGCCGCCAGTTCTTTAATCAGGTGGAATATCATGATGCGCGAAATCCTGTTGCCCCAGCGTGCCAAAAACAGGCAGTCTTCGGCCTCTTTCTTGATTTTGCCCCGGTTGCGGTCGATGAGCCAATACTTGATTTCCTTGATGGCGCGCGGGGAGATGGGTACAAGACGCTGCTTGCTGCCTTTCCCCTCTACTTTGATAAAGCCCTCCTCGAAGTAGAGGTCGGAAATCTTCAGGTTGCAGAGCTCGGATACGCGCAGCCCGCAGCTGTACAGCGTTTCGAGGATGGCCCTGTTGCGCTGCCCTTCGCTTTTGCTCAAGTCCACGGCGTTGATTATCTGGTCTATCTCCTCCACAGTCAGCACCTCCGGCAACCTGAATCCTATTTTAGGCCCTTCGAGCAGTTCGCAGGGGTCGCTTTCCAGATAATCGGCCATGACGAGGAAATGGAAGAACGACTTGACGCCCGACAGGATGCGTGCCTGCGAACGGGGATGGACGCCTATGTCGTGCAATCCGGCGGCAAACAGGTGCAAATCGTCCAGAGTAGTGTCGAGGAAACTTTTGTTTTCTCCGTCGAGGAAATGGAGCAATTTGCCCAAATCCCTCAGATAGGCGTCCTGCGTATTGGGCGAAAGCGATTTTTCCAATTTCAGGTATTGGCGGTACTTCCTGATTATCAGCGCTTGCCTCTCCTTATTCTTTGATTTTTCTTCCGGTTTCATTTCTTTTTCCTACCTTTGCACCGCAGAGAAGAGCCTTGACATGGCGGGAAATTCCACAAAAGCTGCATCGCCTTGCCGTTCGCGTCTTCTTTGCAGGTTTGATTGAATGTGGCCGGGACGTATCAGAGTCGTGTTTGCTTCGTGGTTTCTTCGTTTCTATAGAACCGAACTTGATACGAACTTGAACCGAACTTGGTACGAAGTTGATACGAAGAAGATACGGAGCAGTCCCGTCCGGGAGACAAAGGTATAAAAAAAAGTGTTATGAGGATACAGATTATCAACGGCCCCAATATAAATCTCTTGGGCAAGCGCGAACCTTCCGTTTACGGCAGCGTTACTTTTGAAGAGTATCTTGCCGGCCTCCGCAAAAGATATGCCGATGTAGAGATTGATTATTTTCAGTCAAACATCGAGGGTGAATTGATAGACAAGATTCAGCAGGCGGGTTTCGAGGCGGACGGCATTGTGCTGAATGCAGGCGCTTACACCCATACTTCCATCGCTCTGCAAGACGCTATCCGTGCGGTTACTGCTCCGGTGGTCGAAGTGCATATTTCCAATGTGCATGCACGCGAGGCGTTTCGCCATGTCTCCATGATTTCCTGCGCTTGCAAGGGCGTCATTCTCGGCTTCGGCTTGGACTCCTACCGATTGGCCATAGAGGCGCTGAAAGAATTATAGGCGGTTCATGGTCCTTTATCCATGATTCATTATTTAATAAACAGGTTATATTATGTTATTGAAGCAAACCAAAATTGTCGCAACGATTTCCGACCAACGTTGCGACGTCGATTTTATAAAACAGTTGTTTGAAGGCGGCATGAATGTGGTTCGCATGAATACCGCGCATATCAACCGCGAAGGTTTTGAACGGCTGATTGGCAACGTACGTGCAGTGTCCAACCGCATTGCCATTTTGATGGATACGAAAGGCCCCGAAGTGCGCACCACCCCCTTGACCGGCGAATCGATTTCTTTCAAGACCGGCGACCGCGTCAAGGTTGTAGGCGACCCTGAGTTGCAGACAACCCGCGAGTGCATTTCGGTTTCTTATCCTGACTTCGTTAAGGATTTGAATGTAGGCGGACACATCCTTATCGATGACGGCGATATGGAAATGGTGGTTATAGAGAAGCATGCAGACTATCTGCTGTGCGAAATGCAGAACGACACGACGCTCGGCAGCCGCAAGAGCGTCAACGTGCCGGGAGTGCGCATCAACTTGCCGTCGCTGACGGAGAAAGACCGCAATAACATTCTGTATGCCATCGAGAAAGACATCGACTTCATCGCCCACTCTTTTGTGCGCAACAAGCAGGATATTCTGGACATCAAATCCATTCTGGACGCGCATGGCAGCGACATCCGCATCATAGCTAAAATAGAGAATCAGGAAGGCGTGGACAATATCGACGAGATTCTGGAAGTGGCCGACGGCGTGATGGTGGCGCGAGGCGACCTCGGCATAGAAGTTCCTCAGGAACGCATCCCCGGCATACAGCGTGTGCTGATTCGCAAATGTATTCTGGCCAAGAAGCCGGTTATCGTCGCCACTCAGATGCTTCACACGATGATTTCCAATCCGCGTCCCACCCGTGCGGAGGTGACGGACATCGCCAATGCCATCTATTACCGCACGGATGCTTTGATGCTGAGCGGCGAGACGGCCTACGGAAAGTATCCTTTGGAAGCGGTGAAAACGATGACCAAGGTAGCGGCACAAGCCGAAAAGGACAAACTGGCCGACAACGACATCCGCATTCCTTTGGATGAGAACAGCAACGACGTGACGGCTTTCCTTGCCAAACAAGCCGTAAAAGCCACTACAAAACTGAAAATACGCGCCATCATCACAGACAGTTACAGTGGCCGGACGGCCCGCAATCTGGCTGCATTTCGCGGAAAGTTTCCGGTACTCGCCATCTGCTACAAGGAGAAGACCATGCGCCACCTCGCCCTTTCTTACGGTGTGGAGGCCATCTATATGCCCGAACTTGCCAACGGACAGGAATACTATTTTGCCGCCTTGCGCCGCCTGTTGAAGGAGGGCCGCCTGCAACCGACCGATATGGTGGGTTACCTGAGTAGCGGCAAAGCAGGCACGCAGACCTCGTTCCTCGAGATAAACGTAGTGGAGGATGCCTTGAAACACGCACCCGAAAGCGTGCTTCCCAACAGCAACCGATATTTGTAAATGAGATTGTGCCGGAAGAGCAAGAGACGTTTCGGCACAGCTTCACCGCCAGCCTGATATAATGACAATAGACGAGTATATCCTGCAACATATCGATGAAGAGAGCGACTACCTGAAAGCGCTTTATCGCGACACGCACGTCAAGTTGCTCTATCCCCGTATGGCTTCCGGGCATTTGCAGGGACGCATGCTCAAGATGTTTGTCAGCATGATACGCCCCCGTCGGGTTCTGGAGATAGGGACTTACAGCGGATATTCCGCCCTTTGCATTGCCGAAGGGCTGCCTGAGGGCGGAATGCTGCACACCATTGAAATCAATGATGAGCAGGAGGACTTCACACGTCCGTGGCTGGAAGGTTCGGACTATGCCGACAAAATCAAATTCTACATCGGCGATGCCTTGGAACTGGTTCCCCGCCTCGACCTCACTTTCGATTTGGCCTTCATCGATGGCGACAAGCGCAAATACGCGGATTATTACGAAATGGTGCTTGCCCGTCTTTCCGATGGAGGATATATCATTGCCGACAACACTTTGTGGGATGGACATGTACTGGAAGAGCATCCTCACGCTTCCGACCGGCAGACCATCTGCATCAAGGAATTCAACGATTTTGTGGCACGCGACGGGCGTGTGGAGAAAGTGATTCTTCCGTTGCGCGACGGGCTGACCATTATTCGTAAAAAGAGCTGAGACAAGCCCGCATCCCGGCAAACCCAAGTCCGAACTTTAAGAAGCCTATCCCCACACTTCAGAAGGCATTAGCCCACACCTTGGGAACGGTAAACTGCAAGGGGAAAATAAACCTCAACAGACTTTTGCAACCTGTCACTTTATTCTGCCGACGAAGACTTGAGCAATCTCCTGCCGAGGTATCTCACGGGATAGCGGACAGAGAAGAAGCCTACGGCAATCACAGTGACGAACACCAGAACGATGTCCGTGACGTGTACGCTTACCGGATAGGCATCCACCACAAACGCACCGTTTCCTCCGCCCAGCGAAATCAGGCCGAAGTGTTGTTGCAGGAAGCAAAGCAGCAATCCCAATACGATGCCGGCAGTGGCTCCGAAAACGGAAATCAGCCGCCCTTCAAACAGGAAGATGCGCAGAACGAGGCGTTCGTCCGCTCCCAGATTGCGCAGGGTCTCCACGTCTTCCCGCTTGTCAAGTATCAGCATGGAGAGGGAACCGATGACATTGAAGCATGCAATGACAAGGATGAAAGTGAGAAACAGATAGGAAATCAGCTTCTCGATTTCCATGATGCGGAAAACGTCGGCCTGCTGTTCGTAGCGGTTCTGCACCGCAAAACGCTCGCCGAGGATATGCTTTATTTTCTTCTGCGCGGCATCGGTGCCGAATCCGGGCTTCAGCTTCAGTTCGATGGCGGAGACTTCCGTATCATAATTGAACAGGCGGCGGGCAAAGCCGAGGGAAGTCAGGATGTAGCGTGAGTCGTATTTCTTCTGATTGACCGCGAATACGGCTCCGGGCGAAAAAAGGTACTCCCGATTGAAAGCGGCGGCAGGATTGGCAATGTTCACCCGCACGTTCCGTTTGGGGGCATAGACCAGCAAAGGGTCTACGAACTGGATGCCTGTACCGAGTTCGGACATTAGCTCCACCCCCATGAAGCCGTAATCCACCAATGAGTCGTTGAGCACAAACCGGCCTGTGCCATACAGCAGGCTGTCGGTGGAAGTCAGTTGCTCGAAGTTATCTTCCACCCCTTTTATCACGGCCATTGCCTGACGGTCTTTGTACTGCACCATCGCATTCTCCTCCAATATCTCCGTCCAGACATCGATTTCGGGCAAGGCACGTACTTGCCGGATACGCGGCTCGCGAGGGTCGAAAACTTTGCCTTCACGGATGGTAATCTTCAGTTCGGGGTCGAAAGCCGTGAAGAATCCCGCCACCATGTCCTGAAAGCCGTTGAACACGGACAAGGTACACACCAACGCCAGCGTGGCCAATGCCACCCCGCATACCGAAATGCCGGAAATGATATTGATGGCGTTGTGCTTCTTCTTCGAGAAGAGATAACGGCGGGCTATGTAGAATGGAAGGTTCACTATTTCAAGAGTTCGTCAATCCGCTCCAGATAATCCAACGAATCGTCCACAAAGAACTTCAGTTCGGGTATGATGCGCAGTTGATGGCGGACACGTGTGCCCAGTTCAAAGCGGATGGATTTCATGTTCGCGTTGACATTCTTGATGATTTCCTCACTCTTTTCCGAGGGGAACACACTGAGATAGGCACGGGCTACGCTCATATCGGGGCTGATGCGTACGGCGCTGACCGAAATCAATGTGCCCGGCATGGATTTGGTCTGCATCAGAAAGATGTCGCCCAGCTCCTTCTGGAGGAGGCGGGCTATTTTGCTTTGTCTGGTAGTTTCCATACAGCTTGGTTATTTCTGTTTTTCGGTGCAAAGTTACGGATTTCGGTGCAAACTTACTGAAAAAACAGCATAAATATGGTTTTGGAAGATTAACGCGTATCGGAACAGACGGTGCGGAACCGCAAAAAACATTCATCAAAGTTTCCTGCTGCGGTTGAGAATAAATGGGCACGTTTTTTAACTTTTTCAAAACGCAACTTTATTCAAAAACCTTGTTTTAACAAAGTTTAACGGGGGGGGGTAATTTTGTCTTTCAATTTAAATACTTTTGTCCCGCATTTTAGGTCTATGACCCGTTGTTCGTCTCACTCAACAAAATAACTGAATAAATACAAATCTATTTTATCACTTATCTTTAATTTATAAAATGTTTCTTTTAACACTGAAAATTATGAAGATTGCAAGAAGTTTTTCTCTGTCGATGCTGACAGCAGTATTGACGGGTTGCCTCATGTACTCCTGTACGGAGGTGGACATCAGTATGCCCAAAGGGCCGAAAGGCGACAAGGGAGACACAGGGCTGTCGGCCTATGAGTTCTGGAAAGAAAAGGTGGCGGACGGCACCATCGAATGGCCGAAGAATGAAACCTCCGAGACCGACTATTTCAAATTCCTGAAAGGAAAGGACGGCAAGGACGGTAAAGACGGCAAAAGCGCCTATGAACTGTGGAAAGAGTATATTTCAGGTGGAACGGTGCCCGACCCTCACAATCCGGGCAGCTTATGGAATCCTTCGGACAACACGCTCCAACACTTTTGGCATTACCTCACCGGAGCCACGGGCGAGAACGGACAGACACCCCACATAGGCGATAACGGCAACTGGTGGATTGGACAAACCGACACCGGAGTACCCGCACGCGGCGAAGACGGCAAACCGGGAGAGCCCGGAAAGGATGCCGTGCCTCCTGTGGTGACTATCGGCGCAAACGGCAACTGGTTCATCGACGGTAAAGACACCGGCAAACCTTCGAAAGGCGAGAACGGCGAAGACGGCAAGGACGGCAAAACACCTGTGGTGACTATCGGTGACAACGGCAACTGGTTTATCGACGGAAAAGATACCGGCAAACCGGCTGTGGGCAAAGACGGCAAGTCGCCCGAAGTGGCCATAGGAGAGAACGGCAACTGGTTCATCGACGGTAAAGACACCGGCAAACCGGCTTACGGTAAAGACGGCAAACCGGGTGCGGACGGAGAACCGGGTGCGGATGGCAAAAATGGCAAAAGCGCTTACGAGCTTTGGAAAGAAGAGGTGGCCACCGGTAAATTGGAAGACCCGCATAATCCGGGACACTACTGGAATACTTCCAATAACAGTTTGAACCACTTCTGGCAATTCCTGCGCGGACCTAAAGGTTCCGATGGCATAGACGGTCAGGATGGAGAACCCGGCGTCACCATACTGGTGGGCGCATACAATGTGCTGCCTGTATTCTACAACGGTAAGTTGCGTGAGTATGTAAATCCTTCGGACGGAAGCGTATCGTTCAGAGTGTACACGCCCACCGGAGAAGTAGCGGGTGCAGGAGTGAAAGTGAAAGGATTGCCCGGCTGTGTGGATGCCAATCGTGAATATACCACAGACGCGGACGGTAAATTCACCGTTCCTCGCGACCAGCTGCCCGACAAGCTCAGCCAGCCCGAACGCACAGGCAAGACAACGGTAATTGCGGATGGAACGACTTATGAATCTGTTCCCAATACAACGACTCCGAATAGAATTCACACTCGAATCGTGATGAAACGCGCCAGATTGTACGGCACCGGAGGGCTTAACGTAGGCTATCAAGTGAATTGGACAACCATCGTGTTTGAAAAAGAACGTGAGGTGGACGGAACATGGGGCAGCTATCTCAACGATTTGGCTGCAACCAAAGTGAAAGTGGCGAAAGTAGAAAACCATACGGCCGAGCTAAGCGGAACGAACCTCACATTCGACACGCATTGGCAAAGAAACGACTATATCTTCGCCGACAGTGTCAGGGTGATACGTCCGTCCGTATTCACAAACTACGAAGACATGTATGCCGAACAGGGTGATAAAAAATTCAAATGGGACAATGTGGACAAGTATTTCACGGTAGTGGGAGAAACCAATTTCTACGGAGAGAAGCCCGTAATGCCTGCCGTCGTACTCGTGCCCGAAATAAACGGCTGCCCTCCGTTGAAAGATGTGAAAATGTACATCAAAGAGGGGACTACCGACTTATGGGGAAGAATTGATACTGATAAGCTTACATATTATTTTGACTTCAATTATCCCATACCTGCCGCTTCCAATCCAACGGTCAGCAATCCGGCAATCTGGAAACCCACTAAACGCGAAGCGTCCGAATTACCTGCGGACTTCCCTCTAAGAGTACAAGCAACTACATATCAGTCAGCAAGCCAAATCACCACTTATCAAATACGGAGTAAAGCACAGAATGACTTCCTGCTTGTAGGAGCTTATCCCCAAGAAGATGGTTCGACCCATGTATTTACTTATCCGAACGGAAATACGGGTAGCTTCCGTGCCATGAGGCATTACAGATATATCAAGAAGTCTTCAGGCGGCGCTACGACTTATTGGCTTCGAGAACCGTTCAACCACCAAGGAGTAGGTGAGATAAGCGTTCCGCAAGAAACGGCTCCTGAGACTTGGGGAAAATAACAGGGAAAAAACGTTGCATATAGGAGTTCATTGCCTGCCGGAACATCTCCGGCAGGCATCCCTCCTACGGCGAAAAAAGAATTCATGAACTGAGAACTAACAAACAAATGAAAACAATGAAATTACGTCATTCAATCATAGTATTCCTTGCGGCTCTGCTTCCGTTGCCATCGGTTGCACAAGACGGCAACACCAAGGAAGCGATTCCTGCCGGGCAACGCAAGCCCAAACGTGCGTGGGAAATCGGTGTGGGCGGAGCGTTGATTAATTGGGACCGCGTGTCGGTGACCGGCTTTCAAAGCACCCCCGACCAATACCTGTATCATCTGAAAGTGAAACATCTGTTGGGAGGCGCCAATCTCTACGTAGCCCGCGAACTGAACCCTTGGTTCTATCTCGACTTGCAGGGAACCGCAGGCTTTGCCGGCAAAGAGCAGGGCACAACCAACAGTAGCAATAAGAACAACTATACACTGATGGGCGGGCTCGGTTTGCAATTACGCCTCAGCCCACTTTTCAATTCGAAATACGTGGAGCCTTACCTGCGTGTGGGCGCCAATGTGCTGCATAAAAACTTCCTGACCACAGGCACGGGCGTGTTTTACGACGACCCCACAGGAAAAGCCGGCTGGATTGCGGACGACGTATGGAACGAGCGAGGCTATTCGCACGACAAGAAAACCTACTTCCCCATGTCGCTGGGCGCAGGTGTGAACGCATGGCTCAACAATTCGTTGGGACTGGGCTTGCAGGCCGAATATCTGACGCCCTTTAAGAAAAACCTGCCTCGCTTTGCACAAATCACCCTGAGGGTGATGTGGCGCATCGGCGGGCACGACAAACGTCCGGCTCCTGTCGTACGCTACATTGAAAGGGAAGTGGAGAAACCTGTTGAACGCATCGTCGAGAAGATTGTCGAAAAAGAGGTGGTTGTTCCCGCCGAGGCACAGCTGTGCGATATGTTCAATAACGTGAACTTCGAATTCGACAAGGATGTGCTGACATCCGAATCAATCGAAATATTGGAACAAGTGGCCCAAATCCTGAAGAATCGTACCGACGCGCGCTTCCTCATCACCGGATACACGGACGCACGCGGAAGCGACGCTTATAATTTGGACTTGTCTCGCCGGCGTGCCAAGGTGGTAGTGGACGAGCTCGTGAAGAATGGCGTACCTGCCGGGATGCTGAAATGGTGCGGTGTGGGCAAACGCATTGCCCGGATGCCGGCAAACGAATCGGATGAGGCACGCATGGGCGATCGCAAGACAACCATCGAGCGAGTGCTCAGAATGGAGTATTGGGACAAACTGCCCTAATCCTCCCTGCTTCTTTTCAGACAGAATTTGTTTTTAAGTCTGATTCATGGAAGGATGTGTCACATTAGGTTTGATTGACGCATCCTTCTTTTTTTTTGATTTTCATCTTCCCTGCTTATCTTTTTTTGCCCTCACGATGACAACCGTCACTCCTATGATGAGAAGAGCCAATGCGGCGTATGCAATGCCTTCCGTCACATGCAGGCTCACCGGGTCGAAGTACATCTCGATGGTATGCTCTCCGGCAGGGACATACATGGCGCGCAGGATGTAGTCGGCACGTGCCAGTTTAGCCGGCTGTCCGTCAATGGTGACATGCCATCCGTCCGGATAATAGATTTCGGAGAATACAACAACGCCGTCTTTGGAATTATTCGTCTTGTAGGTCAAACGGTTCGGTGCATAGCTTGTCAATTCAACGACCGAAAGGCTGTCTTTGTGGCTTTCCGTAACGCTCTTCAAAGTTTCCTTGAAACGTGCGTCTACAACGGCGGTCTCTACCGGATGGGTATCATTCAAGGCATCTATTTCCTCGTTGGCATTGTTCACATACCGCACCTTGTTCACAAACCACGCATTGCCATAGGCGTATGGGTTGAGAACAGGAACCGTCTGCCCTTGTTGCCCCGCCGGAAGAATGAAATATTTTGTATTCAGCATATTCAGAACCCTGAACTTATCGGCATCCACGCTGTCCATTTCGCCCCCAGCGGTGGCAATGGCACTGTAAGCAGCCTGCATCTCCGGAGAGATGTGGTGCTCTATCATCTCCTGATAACGGCGCAGTTTGGCGGCATGGTATCCGCCGACGCTCTTGTGCCAATAAGACGTATTGTTCTCATTGAAGGTGTTGCCGGCAAAGTTCAGGACGCGATATCCCGGAGTATTGTCCTGCAAAATCAGTTCGTCGGCTTTCGTCTTCTTGAACGTTTCGGTCCGGATAGAGCGGGGAACAAACTGCTCGTCGTGCAGGTATCGTTTGTTGACGCTCCACATATCGAACAAGCAAATAAGTGTGATACCCGCCACAATCAGCGAACCGCGCATCTTGCCCGCAACGTAAAGCCAAAGCAAGCCGCAACCGATGACAATGATGATAAAGCTTCGCAGCGCATCGGAGCTGACAAGTGCAGCGCGCATTTCCCCCAGATTGGCAAGGATGCCGGACAACTCCTCGGCGGGTATCATATTCCGGTCGACGGCGTTTTGCAGCATCCGGGCCTCTTGGGCAGGCACATAACCGGAACTGAAACTTCCCGGAGCCACGGCCAGCACCAAGGCAACGCCTGCGGTAAGAGCAAGGCTGACGGACAAGGCTTTTTTCTCGCGCTTCATGATTTCCGGTTCATCCAGTATCTTCTTCAAAGCAAAGATGGCCAGCAAGGGTATGGTGAACTCTGCGATGACAAGGATGGACGACACCGCACGGAATTTGTTGTACATCGGCACGTGGTCAATAAAGAAATCCGTCAGAGGCATGAAATTCTTTCCCCAAGCCAAGACGATGGAGAAAAGAGTAGCTCCTATCAGCGCCCATTTCAGAGGACCTTTCACAATGAAACATCCCAGAATGAACAGGAAAAGAACAAAAGCACCCACATAGACAGGGCCTGAGGTCATGGGCTGCTCGCCGAAGTATTGCGTCAATGAGTTATATAAACTGCCGTACATCGGATTCGCTTTCTGCATGGCCGTCTCGCTTTGGCTCAAAGGGACGGATGCCCCACCTTTGAAGTTGGGCACGAGCAGGGTCAGAGTTTCGCCGATGCCGTAGCTCCATCCGGTGATATAGTCACGGTCCAGTCCGCCGCTGGTCTGCTTGGCGGTTTCTCCCGTTTGCACCAATTCGCTTTTACCGCGCATGGTTTCCTTGCTGTAAGCATAGGTGTGATAGAGGTTCGACAGGTTGGCGGCCACACCGATAAGGGCAGCCACTACCAGCACGGCGCTTGCCTTGAAGAATCGGGGCAACGTCTTGTTGCGCCATGCGTCCTCCAAATAAGCACCGACGAAGAACAAGATGACGAAGAAGAAATAGTAGGACATCTGTATGTGGTTGGAGGTTACCTGCAAGGCCACGAACAGTGCCGTGACGATGCCTCCCGCCAACAGTTTGCCCCGATAGGCAAGAACGATGCCTGCCATCGTGGGCGGAACGTATGCCAACGTGATGAACTTCCAGATGTGCCCGGCAGATATCAGAATGAAGAAGTAGGAAGAGAATGCCCACATCACTCCGCCCAATCCCGCCAGCCATGCCGGTATGCCGAAGGCGCGCAGCAAGATGTAGAAGCCGAGCATCAGCATGAACGTCAGGCAGACGTAGTCGGGCAGAAAAAGCTGGTAAGTCTTTTGCACCCACTGCAAGGGTTTGGTAGATTCATACGAAGGAGCTATCTGATACACCGGCATCCCGCCGAACAAAGAGTTGGTCCAACGGCTGCGCTCACCCGTTTGTTCGTAGTACTCTTTGATTTCTTGTCCGGCACCGGCACCGGCGGCTGTGTCGTGTTGAAACAGGATGCGGTTCTCGATGTCCGCCGGGAAAAAGTAGGCGAAAGAAAGCAGGGCGAATGCCAGAATGGCAATCAAATCGGGTAGAATCTTCTTCATGACTGCTGTTTTATATGGTTTCGATTGAGAGTTTGCGATTGCAAAGGTACGATATTTCTTTCTGTGGTGTGTTATTTGCAATCAGCATTTTATGTATCTTTGCATCCGATTCATCTTCAATAAAGAACTTTTTTTCATGAAAATCGGAATAATCAGCGCAATGGACAGCGAGCACCGGCAGTTGGCCGGACGCTTGCAGGACAAGAAAGATACAGGCGATGCACGCTTCAAGTATATAACCGGACGCATCGGACAGAACGAGGTGGTGCTGACACAAAGCGGCATAGGAAAGGTGAATGCAGCCGTCGGCGCCACGGAGCTTATCCGGCGCTTCAATCCCGATTGTGTCATCAGCACGGGAGTGGCAGGCGGCATAGACCCTTGCCTGAAGGTGACGGACGTGGTGGCGGGCAGCCGCACGGTTTATCACGACGTATGGTGCGGCGACGGAAATGCCTACGGACAGATACAAGGCCTTCCGCTCTTTTTCGAATCGAGCGCCGTGTTGCTGCAACATGCCCTGAAGCTGAACGATGCCGGACCGGAAAGCCGTATTCATGGCGGCCTCATCTGCACGGGCGACCAATTCATCACCGAACAATCGGGACTGGCCGCTGTGCGTACTCATTTTCCCGAAGGCATGGCGGTGGATATGGAATCGGCTGCCATAGCACAGACCTGCCACCTCTATCAAGTACCTTTCCTGAGCTTCCGCATCATCAGCGACACGCCCGGAAGCGAAGACCAGTTCTTGCAATACCTCGACTTTTGGGGCACGATGGCCGAACGCTCTTTCCATACCACGTGGGCGTTCCTGTCCTCACTGCCCGATACGCTTGCTTACTAAACTTAAAAAAATAAAGAAGAAAAAGACATGAAGAAGATTCCCAGTTTTACCATCGACCATATCCGTATGCTGCGCGGCATCTACGTATCACGCAAGGATGAAGTGAACGGCGAAGTAATCACCACCTTTGACATACGCATGAAAGAGCCCAATCGGGAACCGGCATTGGGACAGGGTGCACTGCACACCATCGAACATCTGGCGGCCACTTACCTGCGCAATGAACCGCATTGGCAGGACAAAATTATTTATTGGGGACCTATGGGATGCCTCACCGGCAATTACCTGCTGATGAAAGGCGACTTGCAACCTCAAGATATTGTAGCCCTGATGCAGGATACATTCCGTTTTGTGGCCGAATACACGGGTGAGATTCCGGGCACCACACCGGAAGACTGCGGCAACTGCCTGCTTCACGACCTCCCTATGGCCAAATGGGAGTCGGCCAAGTATCTGCACGAAGTGCTGGAACAGATGAAAGAGGAAAACATGAAGTATCCGGAGAAAGCGGAAAACTAAAAAAAAGAAAGCGGAAAACAGGAAGTGGGAAGTGAGAGCCTCCCACTTTCTTTATATTAGACGGGTGTATAGATTACCGCGAGGATTTTGGCGGCCTTTCCTTCGAAAGCATGCACGTGGTGCGGAACAATGGAATCGTAATAGATGCTGTCGCCGGCTTCCAGCAGGTAGCTGTTTTCGCCGTAGCTGATTTCCATAGTGCCCTCCATCACCATGATGAACTCTTCGCCTTCGTGCGAGGAGAGCACAAAGTCGCTGTCGTTGGTGGCTGCCACGTCGATGATGAAGGGTTCCATGTGGCGGTCGGCCTTCGACTTGGAGAGCGAATGATAGACCATGTGGCGGCGGCTCTGTATGGCGTTGTTGGAGAAGCTGATGCTGCTTTGCGACTCGTCTTTACGGCATACTACGGGGCCGTTTTCGTCCTGATCGTCGAGGAATGTGCCCAATCTTACTCCCAGCACACGTGCTATCTTGATAAGGGGAGCCAACGACGGAAGGTCGATGTTGTTCTCTATGCGTTCAACCTGCTCGGTGGCAAGTCCGGAACGTTGTGCCAATTCTTCCATACTGATGGACTGGCTTTCGCGGAGAGTCTTGATTTTTTCTCCTACAATCTTGCTGGTATCCATAATGAAGCGTTTACAGTCTGAGAAGTTATGAATTATAGTTGTTGATTCGCAAAAATAAGGGAAACTTTTACTTATTGCAACATTCTGAGGGAAAAAGTTGCTTTTGCAGGAAAGATTATCACGGGGTCGTCTCGGGTCGAATGACTTTCACCGGGAGAATTAACTTCGGTTATTATTTTCTCTTAGAAAATGCGTATTTATTTGATTCTGAAATATTTTTTTTATTCTTTTGCGAAAAAGCGATGAGATGTATGAATACAGGCATGGTTTTACTGACCAATGGGCAGATGATGGAAAAATACCTTATTAACAAAAATAGAATAAAGAAACTATGAACAAGAGCGATAAAAAGGACATTCGTCTCATATTTTTCCGGAATAAAATCATGGGATATATGGGTAGATTGGTATCTTTGTATATCGGGCTAATGTTCCCGATAATGGCAATGCCCCAACAACTCCTATCCATTGATGCGAAAATAATCGATGGTGAAACCAATCAACCTCTTCCTTACGCCTCGATATATATAACGGACAGTCATGGCACAATATCCAATCAAGAGGGTGAATTCGCAATAAAAGCCTTGCCGGCGGATAGATTGCGTATTTCTTACGTTGGTTATGAAACACAGACTATAAAAGCATCTGAAATTTCTGATGTCATTTTATTGAAACCACAAGCTATAAGATTGAGTGAGGTTGTGGTAAAACCTATAAATCTGCATGCTTTTCTGATGCAAGTTTTGTCTAAATATAAAAAAGAAAGTAAAGCCAATAAGAAGACCGTAAACTCGTTCTTTTATAGGCAGATTACAAAAACAAACTCTGTCTGCAATGAGATTGTCGAATCGTTTTTTAATGCAACGCCACATCTTAGTTTGCTGAATTTAGAACTCATCACAGGACGTTATGCCGTTTTGCTTGAGGATTCCATACATAAGTATGCGCATTTTAAGAACTTCTTTTATTTATCGCAATTAAGACCGCTTATATTGAGCGGAAGAGTGAGAGATAAGGAGGATTGGATGATACAGCCCTTATTTGAAAATTATGCAAAATACTATACCGTATCTTATGATGCTCTGTATGACTCTGATAATGCTTCCACTACTTATAAGATAAACTTTAAACCACGAAAAGGGATTTCTAACCCTATTATAACAGGTAGTATGTTTATTGACTCTTCAACTCTTGATTTAAAACGGTTTGAAGGAGAAATAGTGAATAATATTCTTACTTTTACTGATGAAACAGGCCATAAGGAACAAGACAGAAACAGTAAAACTCATTTTATTATAAACTATAAGATAGTAGGAGGAGTATCAATGGTGGAATCGGTAATTGTGGATATGCAATATACTATAAAATATGGAAATGTGGATATTCATTCCGTAATGTATAATACTGGTATTGAAACAAAAAACAAAACAAAGAAAATGGCTAAAAGAAATGATTTGCTACAAAAAATAGCCAACCAAAACTATGATTCCGCTTTCTGGAAAGATAAAGCCGTTATCAAGCGTACTCCTTTAGAACAGTCGGCAACCGAGATGTTTGAAAAGCAGAATTTATTCGGAACATATTCTCTGGATAAATAGTCGGTATGTAATTGCAATTTAGAATCAAAGCTTATTAAAGAGGGGGACAGCCTTAATTCATAATATTCAAAAAAGGTTTATCGGAGAACGATAATTTGTTTATTTCAACAAAAAAGCAAGTGATGTATCATCGTTTTCAGGCCTTTTTTACGAGCAATGCAGACTCGGCCTTATTACTTAAGTCCTATACTTAGATATCCCCTTGCCAGAAGGTGTTTTGGTGGGGGTGAAGTGGGGGTATACGGCAGAAGTTGTGAACTCTCTTTTTGTTGTGAAATTTTTAAATAATTCGTTTTCGGGGGATAAAGGAGAATGGTTTCAATCCGACGTGAAAGTTTTTTGGGGATATTCTTTAAAAACATATTTTCATGTGGGGATAAAGTCTATTTGGTTCTGTGTAGTAACCTCTTTGTTTTATTAAGCGCCTGTATGTTTCTCTTTTTTTCTATAAGATAGAATTCTCATTTGTCAGATATACGTTTTTTTTATGAATCTTTTGTTCTTTTGATAAAGTTGCGTTATCTTCGCTACGATGATGTGGAAAAACAACCTGAAACGTGCAATTCTATCCTGATATTCCCATAGTAGATAATGATGAGATTCTCTTTGCTAAAGTGGAGCGAGGAGATATGGCTGCATTTACAGAAATTTATCATAGATACCATAAGCTGCTTTACGTCATGTCGTATCGTTATTTGATGGATACGGAAATGGCGAAAGATGCAGTGCAACATGTCTTTACTCGCTTTTGGGAATATCGTACGGAACTCCGTGTGGGAGTCAGCCTGAAAAACTACTTGGTGACAATGACCAAGAACCATATTTTGAATGTGATTCGTAATGAAAATAATGCCGTTGCCAAAAACTATGAGATGGCACAGGACGCCCCTGAATATGAAGATATTTTAGTGGAAAGCTTGGAGAAAAAAGAGTTGATGTCTTTATTTTACAAAGCTTTGGAAATGCTTCCACCTCAAAAACGTGATATTTGCTTGATGAAAGTACAGGAAGAATTAAGCAATCAAGAAATAGCCGATCGGTTGCAACTCTCTATCAACACCATTAAAACCCACTATTCGGAAGCCTTGAAGTTACTGCGTATTTATTTGCGTAAAATGCTAATAATTGTTACATATCTCACCTTGTTGAAGAGTTTGAGTGTCTATTTGGTTGTATGGATAATAAAATCATAGGTAAACCTACCGAGAAACAGATACAGGAGGTGTTGGGCGGAACATCTACTCCTGAAGTTGCGCAATTGGTTGCAAAATGGTTTGCGACCGATGAGGGAACTGCCTACCTGTCACGTTGTATGGAACGGGATGCGGAACAAATAAAAGCCGATTACGAAGAACTTTATGTGGACCATGCTGTTCCGTCGGAGGAGATGTTTGGCCGTATTCGTCAAAACATCCGGCGGAGACGGATTCGCCGACTCTCTTTCCGTGTAGCGGCTGTGGTTATTCCATTCATTCTGCTGGCAGGGCTGTTTGTTCAAGTAAATATGCGTGTAGACTTGTTTGGCAATTCCGGCTATGAGGAAGTTTATGTGCCAAAGGGTGAACGCTTGCAAATGATGTTTCAGGATGGTACACGCGTATATGTCAATTCGGATACCCGGTTGAAATATCCCAAGAAGTTTGCATTGTTCAACCGTGAGGTTTATTTGGACGGGGAAGCATATTTTGTTGTATCCAAAAATTCCCACCGCCCTTTTATTGTTAATCTCGAAGGCTCGGCCCTTCATGTTTTGGGCACATCGTTCAATGTGCAGGCTTATCCTGAAAGTCAGAATATCACGGTGTGCCTTGATGAAGGACGTATTAAATTGGCTCTTCCTTCGGACAAGGAATATCCGTTGCAACCCGGTGAACGACTGGTTTACAATCGCGCAAGTAAACGCTGCACGGTTTCCCGGAACGTTGATAACATAGCTTCCCTGTGGAAAACGAATGTGATAGCTTTCAAAAACGCCTCGTTGACAGAAGTTGCCAGCGTGTTGGGGCGTTGGTATAACGTCGATTTTAAGATAGAGGGCAAGAATGCTTGGAACGTATATTTCACCCTTACGTCGGAAAATATACCTCTTGAAAAAATTTTACGGGATTTGGAGAAAATAGCACCGCTTCAATTTACGTATAGTGAAGCAAAGAAAGAGGTGTTGGTTACTTCCAAATAAAAAAACTCAAAAAAGTCTCTTTTCCTCTCACCCGTTCTAAGGTTCTGTGTGTCTATTCTGTATAAAGTGATTTTTATACTAAATGTTAATCTAAAAGTAAAAGTTATGAAACACAGGATTTTATTTGTGCTGCTTTTCTGTTTTGCGGTTTCCTCTGCAGTCTCGGCACAAGAGGTGTCAATGAATTTTCGGCAAGTGAAGCTGGAGAAGGTTTTTGATACTATTATGCAGCAAACCGGGCTTACAGTGGCTTATAGCAGGCCTACGGTCAATCCCGACAAGATTGTTTCCATTCAGGCGGATAAAGAAGAAATTTCCAAATTTCTTCGTCGACTGCTTGCAGATATGGATTATGTGGATTTTGAGATTGGCGAGACAAAAATTTACCTGAAAGCAAAGGTCGCTTCCGATACAACCAAACAAAGCAGTAAGACAAAGGAAATTTCCGGCACTGTCATTGACTCAAAAGGAGAGCCGGTGATTGGGGCCAGCGTAATTGTGAAAGGTACCACCAATGGATTGATTACCGATATGGATGGAAACTATACATTGACCGACGTTCCGGAAGATGCTGTCATTTCCATATCATATATCGGGTATCAGACGGTGGAGCTGAAAGCCGATAACAAAGCTTTGGCAAAGGTTATGTTGAAAGAGGATAGCGAGTTGCTGGAAGAAGTGGTAGTTGTAGGATATGGAGTACAGAAGAAACGCGATGTAACAACGGCTATTGCCAGTCTTCGTGCCAGCGACATGAAAGGACAGCCGGTAACTTCTATGGCAGAGGCCATGGTAGGTAGGATGCCGGGAGTACAAGTGTCGCAGTCAACGGGTGCACCGGGTTCTTCTTTGCAGATTAAAGTACGTGGAACGGGGACTATTACGGCAGGAACTTCACCGTTGTATGTTGTAGACGGTGTGCCGCTTGCCAAAGAGCAACTGAACACGTTTAATATGAATGACGTGGAATCTATCGAGGTGTTGAAAGATGCTTCTTCTGCTGCGATTTACGGTTCGCGCGGTTCAAACGGTGTGGTACTGATTACTACTAAGAAAGGAGAAGAGGGGCGTGCCACGGTTTCTTACAACGGATATTATGGTTGGCAGACTGTTTCCAAAAAGATAGACATGCTCAATGCCTATGAGTATGCCGACTTGGTGAACGATGCCCGTAATAATACATATATAGATAAAATGGAGTCGGTCAACCGAAAACTCATAGCGCAAAATAAGACTCCTTTGCCTTATAATATATCGGATGATAATGCTGTTCGTCTGCAGAACACAAATAATGATTATAATACAATCGTTCCCATAGAGATTTTGCCATACCTGAGAGGAGAGAAGGGGCTGATTGACACAGATTGGCAAGATGAGATTTTCCGTACGGCAGGCATGCAGAGCCACTCTGTATCTGTTTCCGGTGGCAGTCAGAAGATAAAGTATTACGCATCTGTCGATTATTTATCACAAGAAGGTGTCATTGTCAACAGTGATTTTACCCGTTATAGCTCGCGCTTCAACCTCGATGTAACCGAAGGCATCTTTAAGTTCGGGTTATCGTTAAGTCCGTCTGTGACAATAGAAAATGCTGTCAATTCGGACGGTGCGTATAATTCCAATGGCGGTGGCATCATTGCTTCTGCACTGCACAGTGCCCCCATATTTCCGGTATATAATCCCGACGGTTCTTTTTCTTTCATTCAAAATGCGTGGAGTTCGAATACGCAAACGGTACTCCCGAATGGTACTGTCAGGAAAGGTAATAGCCAGACGCAAGTCTGGAATCCCGTGGCATTGGCTATGTTGCAGAAAGATGAAACGAAAGCATCCCGCATCTTTGGCAATGTTTATGGAGAAGTAGCTTTTATGCCGGAGTTGAAATATCGTGCCAATTTCGGTGTGGATATATACAGCAGTTCAAGGGATACTTTTCGTCCGTCCACCATCCCAATTTCTAATACGGAAGGTAATCCGGAGTCGGTTCCCGAAGCAACTGCGCGAACTGGCAAGATGTATAACTGGCTGTTTGAACAAACCATGAACTATAATAAGGAAGTAGGTGGGCACTCGTTTTCTGCATTGGCCGGCTGGACCATGCAATACCAGAGAGATGAAAGCACCTATGCTTTTGCCAATGGATTCATCACGAATACTGTACCGACGTTGAATGCGGGTACTGTTACCCGTGGTAATACGCAGGCTTCTGAGTGGGCTTTACTTTCGGGACTTGCCCGTCTCCAGTATAATTATAAAGGCAAATATATGCTTACCGGGGCTATTCGTGCAGATGGCGCTTCTCGTTTTGGAAAGCACAACCGCTGGGGATGGTTTCCGTCAATATCTGCCGGATGGCGTATGACTGAAGAAAAATTCATGAAGTCTTTGTCTTTCATCAACGATTTGAAGTTGCGTGCCAGCTATGGCCTGACAGGTAATTTCCGTATACCTAACTACGGTGCGCAAGGTGAAGTTGTCTATCTTAGCTATGTGTTGGGTGGAAGCAGTGCGGAGGCTGTCAAGGGAGCAGCGCCCAAGAGTATGCCTAATCCCGAATTGCGTTGGGAAAAGACTGCACAGGTGAATGTGGGGTTCGATGCATCCCTATTCAAGAACCGCTTGACTTTGGGTTTGGATGTATATAACAGTAACACGTATGACTTGCTTTTGAATGTGCCTGTGCCAATGATGACGGGTTATAGTACTCGTTTGGAAAATATCGGTAAAGTGAACAATAAGGGAGTGGAGTTTAATATTGCAACCAACCAGAAGACGGGCGACCTCAACTGGAGTCTTTATTTCAATATCTCAAAGAATATCAACGAAGTGAAAGAACTCGGACCGGGCAATGCGGATATTATATCTTCCGGTTCAGTGAGCAATGCCTATTTTATAACTCGCGTGGGTGAAGCAATCGGAAGCTATTATCTTCCTATCGTAGAAGGCGTTTATAAGAATCAGGCTGAGGTGGATGCTGCTTTGCACTATAAGGATTCTCCCACCAATTATGGATTGGCTGACACAAAGCCGGGTGATTTTAAATTTAAGGACGTTAATGGAGACAAGATATTGGATATTTCGGATACGGATCGTGCCATTGTGGGTAATTACATGCCCGATTTTACTTATGGTTTCGGTGCTACATTGGCTTGGAAGGGTGTCGACTTCGGTATTGTTTTCCAAGGAGTGCAAGGTAATGAGATTCTGAACCTGTCACGGCGATATTTTTATAACCATGAAGGAAATATGAATAACTACAAAGGGGCTGTTAATCGCTGGAAGTCGGAGGATAATCCCGGTAGTGGAATGAATGTACGTGCCAATCGTGTCAGCAAAGGACAGAACGGAATAACCTCTACATGGCATGTGGAAGACGGCTCTTATCTGCGCATCAAGAACATATCTTTGGGCTATACGTTGCCGGAAAGCTGGCTTCGGAAGGTGTATTTGAAGTCTGCCCGTATATATTGTTCCGTCCAAAACCCATTTACCTTTACAAGTTATGAGGGATATAATCCGGAGGTGTCAAATCGCACTGCCGCAACGACCAATGGAGAAGATTACGGTGTGTATCCATTGGCAAGAACGACCTCGATAGGCGTTAATCTTACGTTTTAATCTTAAAAAAACAGTGATATGAAAAAAATAATAATATTGGTTTTTACAGCAATAATTCTTTCAAGCTGTAATGATTTTATAGATCTGAAACCCATTGATTTTCCTACGGAAGAGACGTTTTATAAAGATGTAAAAGGGTTGGAAGGAGCGGTTATAGGCCTTTATGATAAGTTGCAGTCCAGTGGCCAGTATGGAGCAACGTTCATGACTTTGATGGAAGTGCGTGGCGACAATGTGAAAGATGATAATTCCGGTGCCAGTGGCGGTATCAGATACCAGATAGAAGTGTTTACTGAGACCCCGGCAAACTCCAATTTGTCAGGCGCTTGGCTTTCGCTCTACACAACGATTTATCGTTGCAACTTGGTACTTCAAAATATGGAACAGGTATCAATGTCTGAAGAACAACGAACTCGTATAGTCGGACAAGCCTCGTTTATACGTGCATTGTGTTATTTTAATCTGGTTCGCTTGTGGGGTGAAGTGCCCGTCGTCACTAAGACTCAGACTGTGGCAGAAGCACGTAATAATAAGCGTGCTGCCGTCGGTGAGGTTTATGACCGGATAGTCAAAGACCTGACCGTGGCCCAGAGTTTGCCTGCTGTTTGGGCAGAGGCGGAAAGAGGTCGTGTCACTTCGTATGCTGCTCATGCGTTGCTGGCAAAGGTCCACTTGTATAGAAAAAACTATCAGGGGGTTGTCAATGAGCTTGCCCCGGTAATGGCAGCCATCAAGGCAGAGAAGGATTTGATGTTGGTACCTATGCCGCAAACTTTCCCTAATAATCTGAAAACAAGCAAGGATATCATTTTCGCCGTTCAATATCTTAAGGGCGGAATTGGCGAGTCTGTCCACCAGAATAATCGCTATCGCAACAATGATAATGGCAATGTCATTTCTTTAGAGCAGTCGGAATTTGAAAGCAACGCGGACAACCGTAAGGCTTTGGTTGCTCCTACCGGGAGTGGGAAGCGTCCGGGCAAATTTGATGCGCCTGCTACAAACAACGAAACCAGTGCCGATTTTCCTGTGTTGCGTTGCGCTGAAGTAATGTTGATGTATGCCGAAGCGGCTAATGAGCTTGCCGCCACTCCTACGCAAGAGGCTTTGGATGCCCTGAATGCCGTACGCATAAACGCAGGACTTACCGGCAAGACATTAGACGAATTGTCCACAAAAGAACTCTTCCGACGGGCGGTATATAAGGAGCGTCGTCTGGAACTTGCTTTAGAGTGCGACCGATGGTTTGACATTGTGCGTACAGGTCAAATGTCTTCCATATTTCCCGGAATTGCCAACTATCGCCAACTCTATCCGGTTCCTTTGACTGAAATAGAGAATGTCAATGATAAAACAGGTTGGCAGAACGAGGGATATATTATAGAATAAAAGTTGTTTTGAAATCCGTGAAATTATGAGAAAGATATATTTATTGCTGTTTGCACTTTTTGCTGTATTGCAGCTTTCGGCTCAAGACCGCGTTGCGCAGATTCGTGAAAAACTGATGAATCGCGACCAAAGCTCGGTGCTTGTGGTAGCTCATCGTGGCGACTGGCGTAATTTCCCTGAGAACTCATTGGAGGCGATAGACAACGCCATTAAGATGGGTGTGGACATTGTGGAGCTGGATGTAATGGAGACAAAAGACGGTGAACTGATATTGATGCATGATAAGTCATTGGATCGTACCACTACCGGAAAAGGCTTGGTTTCTGAAAACACGCTTGATGAGATACGGCAATTGAAGTTAAAGAATGGCTGTAATATCCGTACCATTCACAAAGTCCCTACTTTGGAGGAGGCTTTGCTTCACGCCAAAGGTAAGATTATGATAAATCTGGATAAAGCAGACGCTTATTTTGACCGGATTTATGAACTGATGCAGAAGACGGGAACCACCAAGCAAATCATAATGAAAGGGCGTAAGACGGTGGAAGAAGTCAAGAAGCAATTCGGCGATTATTTGAACGATGTAATCTATATGCCCATTATAGACCTTGATGCGCCGGGGGCTGAGGAGCAAATAGAAAAGTTCATTAAGGACATGGCTCCTGTTGCTTTCGAGTTGCTGTATGTAAAAGACACCAATTCGCTTCCTAAGAAACTGGCGACAGCTTTGAGCGGCCGTTCTCTTATTTGGTATAATACTTTGTGGGACACGATGGCAGGCGGACATGACGACGACATGTCTTTGCAGAGCCCGGATGCCGGTTATGGATATCTGATTGATACACTGGGATGTCGCATAATACAGACGGACAGACCTGCTTACCTGCTGGAATATCTGAAAGCAAAGAATCTGCACGAATAGGGGGCTGAGAACTCATGTGGAAGTTTATTGCCAATTTTTACAAGGTCTCGCAAGCGAGGCCTTGTAATGGAGAGACTTTGCCGGAACAGAAACGTCGCTTGAAACATCTGCAATGGTCCACTTTTCTTGCCGCGACGCTGGGGTATGGCATATATTACGTCTGCCGTCTCAGTTTGAACGTAGTGAAGAAGCCGATAGTGGAGGAGGGTGTTTTTTCTGAAACAGAATTGGGCATCATCGGTTCGGTGCTGTTCTTTACCTATGCTGTCGGCAAGTTCACCAATGGCTTTCTGGCCGATCGTAGCAATATAAACCGCTTCATGAGCACCGGACTGTTGGTGACGGCATTGGTCAACCTTTGCCTCGGCTTTGTCAATTCATTCATCCTGTTTGCTGTCCTTTGGGGAATCAGCGGTTGGTTTCAGTCAATCGGTGCGGCTTCCTGTGTGGTGGGATTGTCACGTTGGTTCACGGATAAGCAGCGCGGCTCTTTCTATGGATTCTGGAGTGCGAGCCATAACATCGGTGAAGCCATGACTTTTATTGTTGTTGCTTCCATTGTCAGTGCTTTCGGTTGGCGGTATGGCTTTCTGGGGGCAGGACTTGTCGGACTGACCGGTGCCTTGATTGTCTGGCGTTTTTTTCACGATACTCCGCAAAGCAAAGGGCTTCCTGCCGTTAATGAGCCTAAGAAGGAGAAAGAAATGAGTGCATCGCAGAGCGAGGAGTTCAACCGTGCTCAAAAAGAGGTGCTTCGCAATCCTGCCATCTGGATATTGGCCCTCAGCAGCGCTTTCATGTATATCAGCCGTTATGCGGTGAACAGTTGGGGCGTTTTTTATTTGGAGGCGCAGAAAGGCTACTCGACGCTGGATGCCAGCTTCATCATCTCCATCAGTTCGGTTTGCGGCATTGTGGGCACCGTGTTTTCCGGTGTTATCTCTGACAGACTGTTCGGAGGGCGTCGCAATGTTCCTGCCTTGATTTTCGGTTTGCTGAATGTTGCAGCCCTCTGCCTTTTCTTGCTTGTGCCGGGAGTTCATTTTTGGTTGGATGCTGTGGCAATGGTGTTGTTCGGTCTTGGTATCGGTGTGCTGATTTGTTTTCTCGGTGGATTGATGGCCGTTGATATAGCTCCTCGTAATGCTTCGGGGGCTGCATTGGGAGTGGTCGGCATTGCCAGTTATATTGGTGCAGGGCTTCAGGACGTGATGAGTGGTGTGTTGATAGAAGGAAACAAATCCATGATAGACGGAGTGGAAGTTTACGACTTTACTTATATCAATTGGTTTTGGATAGGTTCTGCCTTGTTGTCAGTATTGTTGGCTTTGTTTGTTTGGAATGCTCGGAATAAATCGTAATCCGTTGGCGGAATAATTATAACGCATACCCGGTCTCTTCATGAAATTATTATCAGCCAATCTCGAAAAATGAAGCAATTGAACAAACTGATTGACCTGATTGCTGATGATGTGTTGATAAAGGAGCGGGATAATATCTTTACAAAATATGCCTTTATTCTTTCCCTTTTGAAAAAGAAAACGGAGTTGTCTTTTCTCATTCCTATACAGAGGGTAGATCAGTATACGACTGATGTACCCTCTGTCGTATACTGATGTGGCATCAGTCGTATACTGATCTACCCCCTCGCCAGAAGGTGTTCTGGCAGGGGTAGGAGATTGTATGCTGATGGTTGGCTGAGAAAGATGGCTTGGTTTGGAAATTTGTTACAATGTCCCTCTTTTGACTATTGTCGTGGTTTAAGGTGTTTTATAAAATTATAAAGCATGTAATCGTGCTGAAAATCGGAGGATGTAATTTAGAGTCTGTTTGAGGCTGTCCATTATTTTGTGTAAACGATGATTCAGGTCAAGATTTAGTAAAGCGGACACCATCCATGAAATTGTGTGAATGGATGGTGTCGTTTGAAGAACTGCTATTTGAATATATCGGTTTTATTGATACACTATTTGTTTAAATGCTGTTTCAATAGCTTGAAGTATTCGTCATCTTTCATTTCCCAATTGGTCTGTGCAATGACATTGTTGTTTTTGTCGAGTATGCAAAAGTCTGATGCCCCCATTCTGTCTGAATTGATATTTAGTTTCTTTTTCAGATATTTGCAGGTTGCCTTAATAGGGTTGTAAAAACTGACTAATTTCTTTTTTCTTTGCTGATTGATTAAATACATTGTTGATGCAGTTTCACAGGTATCAGCATATTGTGCTATTTCGAAGCTATCTTGTGCACATATAAAGAATGTATCAATTTGTTTGTTGTTTTGGGCTATTTTAGCCACTTCTGGATATCTTATCTGTGAGACTTCACAATAGTTGCAAAATATATAAATAAGTTTATAATTTTTGTCAGATTGCCTGATTTGCTCTGCAAGTTCATCGTCTCCAATGCCTACTAACTGTGCATGGAGATTACTTGTTAGGCATAGCAAAATTAAAAATGTGTACACAAGTTTCGCTCTATTCAATTTTGTCAAGTAACTGAATCTTATATCCACCATTCTCACCGAGATCAGGATCATACTTAATTGGTTTTGCTTCAACTTTATAAACACTTGTTTCGAAAAGCTCACTCTGGCACTCGGCAGCAATGATTTCGCTATTGGGAGAAGCAATAACTACTTCATTAACTTTAGCCATTGTTACTTCGTCTTTAACGAACTATATTAATAAGCAAATAAAATGAGAGCAAAAATTCCACCATAGGTTATTTTGTTTGATGGGTAGAAACGAATCCATCCACATAAGGTGCATCTGACTTTATTACGGCAAATGCCTGTCTGACGAGCTTGTTCGCGACAGCAATAAGAGCTACCTTGGAAGGCTTCCCATTGGCTTTCAATCGCGCATAACACTCTTTGCAAGTAGTGTTTCCACGTAATGCCGACCACGAAGTGACATAAAGTAGTGAACGCAGACTCGCATCCCCGTTTCGGTTAATCCCACCTTTGATGTGTACGGATGTTCCTGACTGCTGGTAAGTCGGGCATATCCCGATAAAACGGGAAACCTGCTTTGCATTGTTGAAATAGGAGAATCCTCCGGTAGCGACAATCAAGGCTGTAGCCAAAGTGATGCCAATCCCTTTGATGGATGTGAGTAGTTTAACCTGCCTGTCAAACTCAGATGAAGCCAAGTCTGCAAGTTCAGATTCCAAAGACTCAATTTGGCTTGCCAAAAAAGAAATAGTCTTATCCAAGGCTTTCATCCCGTTCTTGTCTTGGAACGGAAGCACTACGAGAGAGCTTTTCAGGTTCTTGCTCGCCGTAAGCTGTTTCTTCAACTGCCTGATAATCGTTTTCTTCTGCTTCAGCAGCATGACGGCTTCAGAGGGCATCTTGTAAACGGGAGGATTCATTTTCTCCCCGTACATGGCAATCATACAGGCATCTTTGGGATCGGTCTTGGTGACGGTCATCATCATGCGTGAAAAGTGCTTGATTTGTTTGGGATTTACCATACTGGCAGCTATTCCTTGCCTGTCAAGCAGATAAAGAAGCAGAAAGCCGTAATTACCGGTGGCTTCCATCACACAATGATGTTCTGTTATGGAAAGTGAGCCGATGAACTTCCTGATACCTTTTACGGTATTAGGGTAAGTTTGGGTCTGATAACCCGATACTTTCGGAAAAGCAGCTACAAAGCTGTCCTTGCTGATGTCAATTCCAATGTAAGTCATAACGTTTTTAATTTGGCTGAATACATCCTGTAACCTATCGTCGCTAACACGGGATCATAAGTCCCAACGAACTATCCAGATTTCAGATGTAAAGGCATGGGGACTGAACGTTAAACCCGGCTTCAAGAACCACCAATAAATCGGTCTTTGTCCATGCCTATATCAAAGTTATAAATTATCGAATTATTAACCAACGTACAAATGTACGACCCAATAAATATCTTCATCAATTTTCAGTGACGATAAATCTGCTGATACACCTTCAGGTAAAGGTTTGGCAAGTAGCAGGTTTGCTTCGTAAGTATGAGACTCTTCATCCAAGACTACTTCAAATAATTTTTCATCTAGAGCGATGGTTTGTTTTAACGCAGAAACAGCGCTACTTTTAGGAAATAGTTTAAAATCGCACAATCCGAATCCTGAGTTGCAACCTCTACTTTTACGCGCAAGTCTTGCGCTGATTATTCCTTTTGTTTTTTTGTTAGGTGGCATGGTAGGGTTGGCTCTGGTTGCAACAACAGTTAGCAAATCGTTAAACTCTACTTGAGATACAAATTCATCTTCGGTAAGTTCTGGTTGATTTAGAATTAATTGATTCCCGTCTGATGAACAAGTTGCCCATACGCCCATTCCTAATGCACAAAAAAGCTACTGATAAATGGGTTTTCATAACAGATTTCTTTATAAGGCTGATTGTTTTTTCCGAATATATGTATATTTGTCGGTATTTGTCATGTTATTGCAAATAATTAACGTTGTCTTTTTGTGATATTCTTCGGAATCTATTAAGTTTGTATATATTAAGATTTAGCTATGAAGGGGTTAGTAAAGCTTTTGGCAGTAGGTATGTTAGTCACTGTTGGGGGATGCAGTTCGTCTCGATTGACTAATCAATATTCTATTAATAAAATCAATCATGACTTAAATCGTTGGGTTACGGCAGATTCTGATTCATCTTTTAATTCGAAGAAACAATACATGGATTATAGAATCAGAGATTATAATTTGAAACAGCTACGGGATGATTTGAATAAAGATGGTAATGCTTCATATTGGGGAGAATCTATATACTATATGTTACATGGTTTATTCAAATAGTTGATTCCTGACTTCAATAATGTATGTCGAATAACGATGTCGTTTTTCACAAGCCATAATTCTTATTCTTTAAATTATCACTCTATTAGTTCTAATATCCAATTTATCCAAGATATAACAGTAGATGCCCTTCGTCTATATGTTTGTTCAGAATCGATATTATACAATTTTGCATTTTTCATTATTTCAACGACCTCATCCCTTGTTGGAGCATTTCCTTTATCAAAATATAGTTTCAAGGTGTTTTGAAATGCCGTATGTGCCAATATAAGTTTTACAAATTCCAATTGCCGTTCAATAATGGGCAGATTAAATATACGAGAGCCTTCACGAGTTAGAATGCACCCTATTTGTTGATTCTCACGAACAACCTCTGCTAATCCTAAATACTTTGCCGCATTTGAATAGTAATCAGTTTGTCTGTGATCAAAGTCATAATTTTGCGTAATATCATCTTTGCAAATAAATCCTTTTTGCTTTAATAGCTCGCAAAGATTAATTACTCGTTCAAAACTGTCTGCTTGCGGGAAAGGCAACTCGGGTTCTTTTACGACTTGAATACTATCCAAAATGTTCTGTATATTCTCAACATTAATCCCTCCTTCTTGAACTGCATATTTTTTATGTTGTATTAATCGGATGGAATTATATAATTCAGGCGTGGCAAATTCATATTCTCTCAAATGGAAAATACCATTTGAATATGTCAAGAATATTGGACGAACACGTTTTCTGATTTTATTACTCCATAATCTATATGGATAATATAGCTGTCGAATCAGAAAATCATCTGAAATATAATTTTTGGCTTCAATCAAACTTAAAGAGCTATCTCCTTCATACCCTCCGTCTATCTCAATTTGTGAATTATCGACATTGATTTTTAAGATGTTTTTTCCTGAATTAATTGTAAAATCAAATATAGAAGAACTCATTCGACCGGAAACGGTAGGCAGCAGATTTTCCTCACCTGTAAAATCATGCAATATCTTGGATACAAAAGCGCAATTTATGGCGATTGATTCACTCGTAATATCTTTATAATCTATACTTTCCAAGAAAGTTGGAAAGTCAATAGGGGTTATTTCTATATCATCTTTATTGAAATCACAAAAAGTTTTGAATGTTCCGATTTCATACGTACCTCTGGATGTCGGTAATATTGATAAGTTATGATCTATAAACAATTTTGGAAGTTGAGACCTATGGTCAAACTTTGTCATTAAACGAGCCTCTCTAAACTGATTAATTTCTGTTGAAGAAATTGATATACGTTCATTGTTTGCAAGTTTGTCTAAGATGCAATACTTCTCAAAAATTTTTTCCCAAGCTATGTCATTTTTGGATTTACTCATAATTGCTGATTAAGAATTCATCAACTTGCCCTCTTTTAGAAGAATCTGAATTTACGGCACGACTTGCTTGTACTACATGAATATTGTATTCCGAATAAATTTCTTTTATGAAATTAGATGCAGAATTTGACAGGAGAAATTTTATGCCATTGCTATTTAATCTATTACAAACATCTCTTAGCCTGATTTGATCCTTCTCACCCCATCCTCCCTGCACGTATCCCGTAAAATTAGAACTCTCTGAAACAGGATGATACGGAGGATCTAAATACACAAATGAGTTTGTCGGTATATCTCTCAAAATTACCTCATAATCATCATTTGATATTTGAATCCGAGAAGAATTCAAATATTTACTTGCCGCCTTAATCACAGGCTCATTGACAATATTCGGATTTTTATATTTTCCAAATGGAGAATTAAATTCCCCTGCATTATTAACCCGATATAATCCATTATAGCAAGTTTTATTGAGATATATAATCCGTGAAGCTCGCTCGATATTGGTAAGATTTTTAAAAAGAGGTTGTCTGTCTATAGAGCGGATTTCATAAAAATACTCTGCCGTGTTTTCATGTTTCTTCAAATCCTCAATAAGCTCATTGGGGTTATCCCTTATAACCGTATAGACATTAATCAACTCTTCGTTATAATCATTTATAACTGCTTGTTTGGGCTGTAGTTCAAAAAATAAAGCTCCGCCTCCTATGAATGGCTCATAGTAGGGGCGATTCGCTACCCCTTTGGGTAACATCATTCTAATTTCTGGAATAAGTTGTCTTTTTCCTCCAACCCATTTCAAAAAAGGAACTACAAGTTTATTCTTGGCCATTTTATATAAAGTCTGTTATGTCAATTACAAAGGTACTACTTTTACTGATTTATCCTGTAAGAATCCACAGCAATTTCGTTGTTTTAATTTTAATTGCTGCGGTACAGCTTATTTTCATTCTTAAACACTCCTGCCTTTGTGTTTATTTTACACTACCCCCAAAAGCCGGCTGAATAAGAATGCGTCCTTGTCGCCATCTTCCTATCATGTTCTTATCATCTTCTTGTCATGTTCTTGTTGTTCTTCCCGCTATGGACAAGAAGAAAACAGGAAGATGGCAAGAGTGTGTACCGTTTGAGAATACAATGAATCTTATGCCTTGTGGAGATTGCCCCAATAGCCAATATTCATTATCAGGCGCTTATATTCTTCAGTTGGGTTCAGAAGAAAGTAAACGATTTGTGACAGCTTCGAGCGGTGACATTTTTCCATATTTCAGGGCTTTTGAATCGGAAAAAACAGCCATATTATCTATAATTTAATATAAAACTTCCCTACAAAGCTATATATAGAAAAAAATGTTCCTATTTTTGCAAATTGTAAATAAACACAGGTTTAAAAAAATGAGAATAAAGTTTCTATCAGTAATTGCGGGCTTTCTTATGGTGTCTGTGACGCTAAGTTCGTGCCTTAAGTCTGAAGACAACAGTGAATTAAGTTCTGATGCTACGATACATGCTTTCGGTATCGACACCATACATGGCAGATATTATAAATTCACGATTGACCAAATCAACAGGGTCATCTACAACAGAGATTCACTGCCGGTGGGCTCGGATACCATCATTGACCGTATATTGATTGATACGATGGCCGTGACCGGCTGGATAACTTCCGGTTCGCCCGACACATTGTTTGTCAGAAGCGACTCTGTGGACCTGAGACCGGCCATGAACAACAGTGCCGGCATGAAATTCAAAGTACATGCAGCCGACAGAGTTACGAACCGTGAATATACTCTGAAAATCAATGTCCATTTGCAAGACCCGGACTCTTTGGTATGGACGGATATGCAAACCAAAGGCGGCATATTCTCCGATATGGTGAATGGGGGTGAGCAAAAGGCTGTCGTCTTGGAGGGAAATTTGTTTGTTTACACTTCCGCTACCGAGGCATACAAGACTTCGACCGCACCTGACAAATATGCTTGGAGCAAGCTGAGTGTGTCCGGCCTGCCATCGGATGCAAAGCTGACATCCGTTGTTGAATACAAAGGTATGCTCTACATGCTGACAGCGGGTAAAAAAGTATACGCTTCCGAAGATGGGGCCGCTTGGGTGGAAACCGTCACATTGGGCAACAATGTGATTGCCCTCGTCGGCGGCTTCTCCGACCGCTTGTCCGGTATCTTGGAAACGGACGGAAAGAAATATTTCGATATCAGCAAAGACGGGAAGAGATGGGAAGGTGCCGCCTCCGGCACAGGAAGCACGCCGGAAGAAGTGCCCGCCGGATTTCCTACCGAAAACATTATCTCAACCTTGGCCAAGACCGGTAACGGAGTGGAAAAGGTTGTCCTGACAGGCATGCCGTTGGCAGACAACAAGGAAACCGTTTCTTGGTTTTCATTGGATGGCAAAGGTTGGGCTGCCCTGACAGGTGCTTCGTATGGCGCACATTGTCCGGCATTAGTCAATCCTTACGTTATGTACTATGGCGAAAAGTTTTATTGTTTCGGAGGAGAGCTTGACGCCATCTATCGTTCCGTCGAAGGTATTGCATGGTACAAAACGAAATCGAAGTTCCTGTTGCCTCAAGAATTCAAGGGCAAGGGCGCTTATTCCGTTGTCGTGGAACCGACAAAAGACAAAACGGCGGCATCGGCCGACAAACGGGATTTCATTTGGGTGGTATTTGGCGGAAACGGTGCCAAGAACGAGGTGTGGCGCGGACGTCTTAACAGATTGGGCTTCGAAATACAATAAAAAAGATGTTATATAAAGAAGAAATCGATTTGAACCGGATACCCCGGCACGTGGCAATCATCATGGACGGCAACGGGCGGTGGGCCAAGCAGCGCGGATACGAACGCAGCTATGGGCATCAGGCCGGTGCAGCGACTGTGCACGTCATTGCGGAAACGGCTGCCAGACTGGGAATCGGATACCTTACCTTATATACGTTCTCTACCGAAAACTGGAACCGTCCGTCGGACGAGGTGGCGGCTTTGATGTCGCTTCTGTTGGACTCCATCGAGGAAGAGACGTTTATGAAGAATAATATATGTTTTCGGGTGATAGGAGATATTGAGAAACTGCCTGTCAACGTACAACAACGGCTCGATGCTTGTGTGGAGCATACGTCACGCAACACGGGGATGTGTCTGGTGCTGGCGTTGAGCTATTCCTCCCGATGGGAAATGACGGAGGCTGTCCGGCAAATAGCGGCTTTGGCCCAAAGCGGGAAACTGAAACCGGAGCAGATAGACAGCGAACTGATATCCGGCCATCTGGCCACTAACTTTATGCCCGACCCCGACCTGCTGGTGCGAACCGGAGGAGAAATACGCCTCAGCAACTACCTGCTTTGGCAATGTGCATACTCCGAACTCTATTTCTGCGACACCTATTGGCCGGACTTTTGTGAAGAAGAATTCTACAAAGCCATATATGACTTCCAGAAACGCGAACGCAGGTTCGGAAAAACAAGTGAACAAATCAGTTAATCCAAAACATATTTAATCATATAACATAAATGCATTATCGTATTTTCTCCATACTCGTGACGTTTATCTGTCTTTTTGGCGGTGCATTGACGGCTGTCGCACAAAACGTGAATAGCACCGATGAAACCGAGAAACCGGTTATACTCTATTCGGGAACGCCCAAGAAATATGAAATAGCAGATATAAAGGTGGAAGGAGCTCCCAATTATGAGGACTATGTAATCATCGGATTGTCCGGACTGTCCAAAGGACAGACTATTACCGTGCCGGGCGACGAAATTACGCAGGCCTGTAAACGCTATTGGCGTCATGGATTGTTTTCCGATGTGGAAATCACGGCAGACAAGCTGGAAGATAACCGTATATGGCTGACCATTCATCTGACCATGCGGCCGCGCGTATCCGATATCCGCTATAATGGCGTGAAGAAGTCGGAACGTGAAGACTTGGAGAGCAGAATCGGAATGATAAAAGGCGGGCAGATAACGCCGAACTTGGTGGATAGAGCCAAAACCCTGATTAAACGTTACTTTGACGACAAGGGCTTCAAGAATGCCGATGTAATCATTACGCAGAAAGACGACCCGGATAAGAAGAACGAGGTCATCGTCAATATCGATATCGACAAGAAAGAGAAGGTGAAGGTTCATGAAATCACCATTGCAGGCAACAGCGCTATCAAGACCAAGAAGCTGAAGCGTGTGATGAAGAAAACCAATGAAAAGAACAAACTGGTCAACATATTCCGTACCAAGAAGTTTATCGAGGATAATTATGAGGCGGACAAGCAGTTGATTATCAACAAATACAACGAGTTGGGATATCGTGACGCCGTTATTGTGAAGGACAGCATCAAACCCTACGATGACCGCACAGTGGATATTTTCATGCAGATTGATGAAGGGCAGAAGTACTACCTGCGAAATGTGACGTGGGTGGGAAACACCTTATATCCCTCCGAACAGTTGAATTTCCTGCTTCGCATGAAGAAAGGGGATGTGTATAACCAGAAGCTGTTGGAAGAACGCACCATTTCGGATGACGATGCCATCGGAAACCTTTATTACAACAACGGTTACTTGTTTTATAACCTTGAACCGGTGGAAGTGAATATCGTAGGCGACTCTATCGACTTGGAGATGCGTATATTCGAAGGCCGCCAAGCCACTATCAATAAAATAAGCATCAACGGCAACGACCGCCTGTACGAAAATGTGGTTCGCCGCGAACTCCGTACCCGTCCGGGCGAGCTGTTCAGCCGTGAGGACCTGATGCGTTCCATGCGCGAAATTCAGCAAATGGGACACTTCGACCCCGAACAGATTAAGCCGGATATCCAGCCGAAACCGGAAGACGGTACGGTAAATATCGGCTACGACCTTGTATCCAAAGCCAACGACCAAGTGGAATTCTCGGCAGGATGGGGGCAGACGGGTATCATCGGCAAGCTGAGTTTGAAGTTTACCAACTTCTCGCTTGCCAACCTGCTGCATCCGGGCGAGAACTATCGTGGCATCCTGCCGCAAGGCGATGGACAGACTTTGACCATCAGCGGCCAGACCAATGCCAAATACTATCAGTCTTACAGCATTTCGTTCTATGACCCTTGGTTTGGCGGCAAGCGTCCCAACGCATTCTCCGTGTCGGCATTCTACTCTCGTCAGACGGATATCAGCAGTCAGTATTACAACTCGGCCTACATGAACAGCTATTACAACAATTATTATAGCGGCATGTATGGCTATGGCATGTATAATTACGGCAATTACAACAGCTACGAAAATTATTTAGACCCTGATAAGTCCATCCAGATGTACGGTCTTGCAGTGATGTTCGGTAAGCGCCTGAAGTGGCCGGACGACTACTTCCAGTTTACAGCCGAGCTGTCCTATCAGCGTTACATCTTGAGCGACTGGAGATATTTCCCCATCACGAACGGCAAATGCAATAATCTGAGCATCAACCTGACCTTGTCTCGCAGTTCGATAGACAATCCTATTTATCCGCGTCAAGGTTCCGAGTTCTCGCTTTCTGCCCGGATTACACCGCCCTATTCTTTGTTTGACGGTAAGGATTACAGCAAGTACAGTACCAGCAACCAAGAGGATGTGAACAAGATGCACAGATGGATTGAATTCCATAAATGGAAGTTTAAATCCAAAGTCTATATTCCGTTGATGGATCCGATTACCGTTAAACGTACACCTGTGCTGATGGGGCGCGTGGAGTTGGGTTTGCTGGGACATTACAACAAATATAAGAAATCGCCGTTCGAAACATTCAACGTGGGTGGCGACGGCATGACCGGATACTCCAGCTACGCAACGGAAAGTATTGCCCTTCGCGGTTACGAGAACAGCTCATTGACCCCGTATGGCAGCGAAGGCTATGCTTATACCCGCCTCGGTTTGGAATTAAGATACCCCTTGATGCTGGAAACCAGTACGAGTATCTATGCGCTGGGGTTTGTAGAAGCAGGTAATGCTTGGAACGATGTGAGCAAGTTCAATCCTTTCGAACTGAAGCGTTCGGCAGGTGTGGGTGTACGTATCTTCCTCCCGATGATTGGTATGATGGGTATCGACTGGGCCTATGGCTTCGATAAGATAAACGGATTCTCTAATTATGGCGGCAGTCAGTTCCACTTTATCTTAGGACAAGAATTCTAAGCGATGAACGATTATAATTGACAATTTTTAAAAACGTTAGGTTATGAAGAAGAGTTTATTCATCCTTTTGATGCTGTTTGCCATAGGTGCATCGGCTCATGCGCAGAAGTTCGCTCTGATTGACATGGAATATATCTTGGAAAATATACCGGCTTATGAGCGTGCCAACGAACAACTGGAGCAAATCTCGAAGCGCTGGCAAGGCGAGATAGAAAAGATTGCCGAAGAGACCAAAGCGATGTACAAGAAGTATCAGTCGCAGGTAGCCTCTCTCTCTGAGGTGCAGAGAGGAAAGAGGGAAGAGGAAATTGTGGCCAAGGAAAAATCCGCCGCGGACTTGCGTCGTAAATATTTTGGCCCGGAGGGCGAACTGAACAAGAAACGTGAAAGTTTGTTGCAGCCTATTCAGGACAAGATTTACAATGCGGTCAAGGAAATCGCGACACAGAGGGGGTATGCCGTGGTGTTGGATCGCGCTTCGGCATCGAGCATTATTTTCGCCTCGCCGAATATCGACATCAGCAATGAAGTACTTGCAAAATTAGGATATTCGAATTAATTTCATACATTTGCACCCGTTTAACAGATGATTAATCAAATAAATAATAAACATTATGCTTAAAAAAATCGCACTATTCGTTGTCATGTTCATTCTCCCGTTGGGAGCCATGGCGCAAGCAAAATTTGCTCACATGAATTCTCAGGAAGTAATTGCCGTTATGCCCGAATTTACGAAAGCACAGGCCGATTTGGACAACATGTCTAAAAAGTATCAGGAAGAAATGACGCGTACCAATGAGGAGTTCCAGAAGAAGTATCAGGAGTTTTTGGCACAAGCCGACTCTCTTCCCAAGAATATAGCCGAAAGACGTCAGAAGGAATTGCAGGATATGGCTCAACGTCAGGAGCAATTCCAGCAGGAAGTTTATCAGTCCATGCAAAAGGCGCAGCAGGAGGCTATGACTCCTATTTATAAGAAGCTGGACGAGGCCATTCAGGCAGTGGGCAAAGCAGAAGGCGTGGTTTATATTTTCGACTTGGCCCGTACTCCGATACCGTTCGTGGGAGCGCAAAGTGTGGATGTGACCGCTAAAGTGAAGACTCAGCTGGGTATTAAATAATAACGGTGAGAGGAATCTTTTTTTGATATGCAAGCGCGGATGGTTTTATTCGCGCTTGTTTTTTTATTATATCCGAATATGCTATCTTTGCGAGAAAGCGAGGAAACGACATGAAACATATATTACCTTCCACACCGGGGCCTATCGGTGTATTCGATTCGGGATATGGCGGACTGACCATTTTAAGTAAAATACGGGAGACGCTTCCGCAATATGATTATATTTATTTGGGCGACAACGCGCGTGCTCCTTACGGGACCCGTTCGTTTGAGGTTGTCTATGAGTTTACTTTGCAGGCCGTGGTCAAACTTTTCGAGATGGGGTGCCAGCTGGTCGTTCTGGCTTGCAACACCGCTTCGGCAAAGGCTCTGCGCAGCATACAGATGAACGACTTGCCCCGTCTTGACCCCACACGGCGTGTGTTGGGGGTAATCCGTCCTACGGTAGAGTGCATCGGCGGTATCACTCGTAGCCGTCATGTCGGCGTGCTTGCCACGGCGGGAACCATTAAGTCCGATTCCTATCCGTTGGAAGTGCATAAGCTGTTTCCCGACATAAAGGTTAGCGGGGAAGCCTGTCCGCTATGGGTGCCGTTGGTAGAAAACAACGAGGCGCAGGGAGACGGAACGGACTATTTTGTGCGTAAATATATCAATGGGCTTCTTGCCAAAGACCGGCTGATAGACACGGTTATCTTAGGATGTACGCATTTTCCCCTTTTATTGCCCAAGATTCGGCAATACATGCCGGCGGGCATCACCACCGTTACTCAGGGAGAGCTGGTGGCAGACAGCTTGAGAGATTACCTTTCCCGTCATCCGGAGATGGACAGGAAATGCACCAAAGGCGGAAGGTGTGTCTACCGGACCACGGAATCGGAGGATAAGTTTACGGAATCGGCTTCTGTTTTTCTCAATGAAACAATCAGGGTGGAGAGGATTGAGCTTTAATTTTCTGTTTCCTTTCCCGCCGCCTTCCAGCCCATGAACCCTCCGCTCAGTTCATAGACGATGTATCCTTTCCTGCCCAATACGGAGGCGGCTTTCTTGCTGCGTCTGCCGCTACGGCAATACAGGGCGACCGGCTTGTCTTTCTGCAAAACGGAATCGGCCATCGTCTCGAACTCCTTGTCCGATACATCGATATTGATGCTGCCGGGAATATGCTCTTCCGAATATTCGGCCACCGTGCGCACATCCAGCCGTTGCACCTTGGGGTCGGCTATCAGTGCGGCAAACTCGTCTGTCGAGAGGCTTTTGAAATCACTTCCCTTTTGTTGGCAGGAGAAGAGGGAGGCGAAGAACAGGCAAAGACTTGTGAATAGGGTTTTCATCGGAATGTAATTTTTTAGACGGACGGTTTAGGGATGTAATCGAAGTTGTAAGTCTTCAGTTCGCCGGAGGCGGTATGCAGGGAAAAATGTACGGTCACTTGCTTCACGCCTTTAGCTGTGGCGTAGCGGCGCAGGGGCACGGAGAGATAGGCTCGTTTCGTGAAGGCCTGCACGTCGTTTTTCGCGTCGTGATAGAGGCTTAAAAAGACATCGCAGCGGCCGGTGCCCGTATCCACGCTGACCTTGTCTTCGATGAAGTGGAAAAGATGAATTGCTTTCTGCATCTTCACTGTCAATACGATATTCAAGTAGTCAAGTCCCAGCCAAATGCTTTGCACATCGGCAGGGTCTGTCTTTACGCCGTCCTTGAACTTTTCGGCGGGCAGGGGAAAAGGGGATACGGCAACCAGCCAACCGTATAGCTTCACTCCGGCAGTGCCGTCGGGGCTTGTCGTTTCGGCATAGTTGCCTACAATGCGCACCAGCGAATCGGCCGATACCGTTGCTTTTGTCGCATCTTCCACTACCCGGTAGGTCTTTCCTTCGTCCGTCAGCACGGACTGCAAAGTACCATCGGCTCCCGAAAAAGCTGTCAGGAACTCCGATTTTACAGACGGGTAACGGTAGTCGTCGTCATTGCCGCAAGCCACCAGCAGGCAGGTCAGTACGGATAGAAGCCATACATAGGAATACTTGTTCATATCGCTACTCTTTTGTTGCCGCCAAATAGTTCTTCAACGGATTGGCATACATAGATAACATCTTTTCGCGCAGGAAGTTCTCGTCTTTACCGACTATTTCGATTCGTGCCAACTGTTGCTCCAGATAGGTGAGGAAGCGTTGGCGGTCTTCCGGCGTATAGCGCGATGCGAAATTGTCGTTGCCTTCAAGAAGGTCGTGCGCCACGTAGTTGTTGGGATAAATCCTGTAATTGGAATGGATGCGCTTGTCTATCAATGCCGATATGCGGCCGAAGAGTTCCGTCTTGGGCAGCGTGCCGTCCATCCTGCACAGCTCGTCGTTGATGCAGGCTCCGGTTTGGAAGTGTACGTGTCCTTTATAGCCGAAGAGACCGGTCTTCATGTTCAGCAGGTCGTCGGCGGTAGACTTCTTGTATTCCGGATTGTCGCGCTTGAGTTGAAACTCCCATGCTTTCAGGTAGTCGCACGGGTCGTATTCGTAGGAGAGGGCGGTAGGCGCAATATTCATCTCTATCAGCCGGTCGATGACAGAGCCTTCGCCTCCCATGGAGAGCATCTTCAGTACGCTGTCTTGCGTGCGGTCGTCGGAGTTCTTGGCCCGTCCTTCGCGCTGGGCAATCCAGATGGACTGTTTCTTCCGGTTGATGGCAAAGTGCATGTAGGCCGACAGGCGCATGGATGATTCCAGCATCTGGCGCATGGACAGCCCGCGCTGCACGATGAACGACTTATTGATACGTACCAGCTTCTTTATCCACGGATAGATGAGCAGGTTGTCTCCGATGGCTATTTCGGGAGTGTCCAGTCCTATGTCTGCCAGTAAGACAGAGAGGAAACCGGAATCGAGTATGATGTCGCGATGGTTGGAGATATAAGTAAAGTTCTTTCCTTCGTCGGGCAGGGTGGTATGGTTCAGTGTCACTCCATCCGTGGCCTCTTTGATAATGTTCTGTATGAGGTTGTAGGAGAAGGCCCTCTGAAATTCCTGTTTGGTTTTGCAGGCACGCATCTGCCGGGCAATCTGTTCGAAAGGGACGCCGGGCATAACCGTTGAAACGGCTTCGCGGAATGCCGCATCGGCAATCAGCTCCTCATAAATCTGCGGAAGCTCCTCGTCATGATAAGGACGGATTTCATCAAATTCTACGTTCGCGTTCATAATAATCGGGCATTAAGTGTAACCGCTAAAATGCGTTCTCTATAATATCGGTCATTACATCCTTTATATCCAGTCCGGCGGCGCGCACCTGTTGCGGGATGAAGCTGGTGGCTGTCATGCCGGGTGTGGTGTTCACTTCCAGCAGGTTTATCTTCTCGCCGGCCGTGATGATGTAGTCTACACGGATGATTCCTTGGGCATTCAGTATATCGTATATGGCGGAGGTGAGTTGCTGCACGCGGTCGCGCAATTCGTCCGAGACGCGGGCGGGGGTAATCTCATCGGATTCGCCGTTGTATTTGGCTTCATAATCGAAGTACTCGTTGTGCGACACCACTTCCGTCAGGGGGAATACCACGCTCTTTTCTTTTGTTTTGTAGCAACCGCAGGTCAGCTCCATTCCCTCCATAAAGGCCTCCACCAACACTTCCTGCGCCTCTTCAAAGGCTTTGGCAATGGCCGGCTGTATCTGCTCGCGGGTCTTTACTTTGGTTACGCCGAAACTGCTGCCTCCCAAGCTGGGCTTGATGAAACAAGGCAGGCCTATTTTCCCGATGACGTCTTCATCGGAAATCGTCTGCCCCTTGCGCAACAGCAACGATTCGGCAATGCGCACCCCAAACGACTTGAGATACTGGTTGCAGGCAAACTTATCGTAAGTGAGGGAGGCCGCCAGCACGCCGCAGCAGGAGTAGGGGATGCGCAGCATGTCGAAATAGCCTTGCAAACGTCCGTCCTCGCCCGGAGTGCCGTGAATGGTGATATAGGCGAAATCGAACACCACCTTCTTGTCGTTCAGCAGGAAACTGAAGTCATTACGGTCTATGGGCGCTGTTGTACCGTCGGGCAGCCGGACATGCCAGTCGCGGCCGTGCATCTGCACGATGTAAAGTATGTATTTCTCCTTGTCGATGAAGGAATAAATTCCTTGCGCACTGCGCAGGGACACCTGAAATTCGGAGGTATCACCTCCTCCTACAATAGCAATGGTACGTTTCATTCTAAATCTCTGTTACTGATGTAGCTTCTCCATTTATCTATCAGCCGGGTCATGTCGTCGGGCAGTTCGGAGCTGAAGTTCATCTCTTCTCCGGTGGCGGGATGTACAAATCCTAATGTCATGGCGTGCAACGCCTGCCGCGGACAAGTGTCGAAGCAATTGTTTACAAATTGTTTGTATTTGGCAAAATGAGTTCCTCGCAGGATTTCATGACCGCCGTAGCGTTCGTCATTGAAGAGGATGTGGCCGATGTGCTTCATGTGCACACGGATTTGATGGGTGCGCCCCGTTTCAAGGATGCACTCCACCAGAGTGACGTAGCCCAGACGCTCCAATACTCTGTAATGAGTCACAGCGTGTTTGCCTTGGTCGTCGGGGAGGACGGTCATCTGCATGCGGTCTTTGGGATTTCGTCCTATGTTTCCTTCGATGGTACCTTCGTCTTGTTCCACATTCCCCCATACCAGTGCACGATAGCGACGCTTGGTGGTCTTGTGGAAGAACTGATTGCCGAGGTCGGTCTTCGTGTCCGGTGTCTTGGCTATCACCAGCAGTCCGGAGGTGTCCTTGTCGATGCGGTGCACCAGCCCCACGTGCGGGTCGTTGGCGTCATAGTCGGGAGTATCTTTCATGTGCCAGGCAATGGCATTGACAAGGGTGCCGCGATAGTTGCCGTGTCCGGGGTGTACCACCAGTCCGGCGGGCTTGTTCACCACCATGAGGTATTTGTCTTCGTAGACGATGTCGAGGGGGATGTCTTCGGGGATGACTTCGTTTTCGTAGCGCGGGCGGTCCATCACCACGGTGATTACGTCCTGCGGCTTCACTTTGTAGCTGCTCTTCACGGGTCTGCCGTTGGCCATCACGAAACCGGCATCGGCGGCTTTCTGTATGCGGTTGCGCGAGGCATTGGTCAGTCGGTCGAAAAGGTACTTGTCCACACGCATCATCTCTTGGCCCCTATCCACCACTACGCGGAAGTGTTCGTAGAGTTGCGCCTCATCGCCCACGGGTTCTATATCGTCCAACTCATCATTCTCTATGTAGTCAGGCAGTTCTATCATCTGTGCATTTGCTGTATCGGTTGTTTGCAATTGGCGTTTCAGGGGTTGTCGCTCTTGGTCAGAACCAAGATTCGTCTGTAGCCGACTTGGCGTCGGCTACGGTCGACTCTGTCTCCAGCGAGTCCGCTTCTTGCGGAAGTTCTCCGCCTCCGCCCACCATCAGCGTCAAGGCGGCACCGACAGGAACTTTCTCTCCGGTTGTCAGTTGGCGGTCTTTGTACTTCACGCCATATACCCAATCCTTCTCTCCGGGCACATACTGTATCCCGGCCAGCTTGAAGCCCACAGCCAGCAAGCGTGCCTCCGCCTGTCGCAGCGAGCTGTTGTCCGCCACGTCCGGAACACTTTGCAGGGGTATGCTCAGGGAGTTGATGGTGAGATAAATGATGCGGCCTTCCTTTACCTTTTGCCCGGCGGCCGGATTGTAGTCGAGGATACACCCGGCAGGCATCGTCTTCACATAGTTGGAATCGGAGACAACACAGTTCAGCCCCCGGTTGCGGAACATCTTTTCCGCCTCTGCCACTCCCATGCCTTTCACATTGGGCACAACCACGGCTTGCCCATGATGCGTATATATATCCAGCCCTTTCAGAACTCCGAACAGCACGGCGATTATGGCAACGACCATTGCGATGATGTTCGCCCAAAAGTACTTGTTTTGCCGGAAAGAGAAAAATTCTTTGATAGTCATAAGTTATTGTTGTACATTATTTTCTGCAAAGATACGATTTTAGGCATATACTACACGGAGAAACGGTAAGTTTTTGTTTTTTCGGCCGTCTTTCTCCTGCTCCCGAAACGGGATGAAGAGAAGTGTCTGAGGCAGATAAAAGATGTGTTTGTCAGACACTTGTGTTTGACGCGACAGACACAAGTGTTCAAGACGACAGACACAAGTCTTTGACGTGTCAGACACAAGTGTCTGTCACGACAAACACAAGTGTTTGACAAACAAGGTGCAGATGGTTTGTTAAACCGTTGTTTGACAGCTGTTTGTGTGCCTCTTTGACAAGAGCCCCCTTTCCCTTCCTCAGAACAATATCGGACGTTTGTTGTTGAAGCGATAGCCGATGCCCAGCATCAGGCAGTTCGGGGCGTGGAATGCGCTGAGGCTGTAGCCTATGTGCAGGTAGGAGTTGCGCCATGCGTCTATCTTCAGGGCCAGTATCTGGTAGGAGGTGTTCATGTCGCCTCCGCCATGCAGCACGTTGGCGCCGAGGCCGATGCCCACGGTGAAACAGGGCATTACGAGTTCTCCGCGTGCAGACAGTCCCAAAGCCAGCCGCTTGTCGGCTCTCGGCATGAGGAACTCTTCGGTGTCGTCGCACGCCCGGATATTGGCGCTGCCGTCATATATGCCGTCCAGCGATACGCCTGCACGGAATTTGTAGCCGAAGTTGTACATCGGTGCAAGGCCGAAGCCAAACACGGGATAGGTGTCGGGGGCGGGCACTTGTCCGCCGGGGACATTCACGGCCTTCTTTCTCCACGAGCCGAACAGAGTCAGGTCGTAGCTGACATGGCGGGGAAAAGGCGGCACGGCCGGATGTGTCCGTAAACCTGCCGTTTCATCGGCCTTGCGGTTGAAATTATATATCAGGCCTATCTTGCAGCCTGTCGTGTTCAAGCCTGAATTGGGATATCGGGTGTTTCCGTTGGAGAAGTGGTTTCCGGAAACTCCCAGCGTGAAGTCCAACAGGGGAGAGAGTGCCCAGTTCAGATAGAGATTCACATTGAGATAGGCGTTGGCGGGAGAACCCATCATCTTGTTAAGCGGATTGTCTGCCTCATCGTAAGGTTTCCAGCCCCACGAAACGCCGAAATTCCACTCGTAGTTGAGCGACAGGCGGTGGGAGAGACGGGCAATGCTTCCGCCCTGAAACAGATAGACGGCAAGCGGATTGCCCAGTTCTTGGCGGTTGCCGAAGTTGAAGCAGCCTAAGCCGATGCCTTGGTAGGCGCCGATGTAGGCCTGCGAGGTTGCCGTGTGGGGACGAAGCTGAAAGGAATACTTCAGATGGCCGGCATAAGCTGTTTCCATTCTCCTCATCAGGCTGTTTTCTCCTTTCAGGAAAGGGTTGGTCGGGAAGATATAGCCTGCCCGGCCTTCCACTTCCAGCCTGTGGATGAACCGTTTTGCAAACGAAGCCCTGTCCGGAGCGTTGTGCGGATAATCACCGGCAGCCTTTGTCTGTGCATATAGTGTGCCGAACCAAAGGAGCATCGCCCCCATGATAAGGGGCAGCAGCTTCCATGTCCGTTTGTCTTTTTCCATATATCCGGCAATCTTCATATCGGGAGACACTATTTCTCGTCGTTCTTCCTGATTTCCACACGGCGGATTTTACCGCTGATGGTTTTTGGAAGTTCATCTACAAACTCTACGACACGCGGATATTTGTAGGGAGCGGTCACTTTCTTTACGTGGTTCTGCAACTCTTTGATAAGCTCTTCGCCGGCACGTTCCTTGTATTCCTTGCTCAGGATGACGGTTGCCTTCACCACCTGTCCGCGTATCTCGTCGGGCACTCCGGTGATGGCACATTCCACCACGGCGGGGTGGGTCATCAGTGCGCTTTCCACCTCGAACGGGCCGATGCGGTAGCCACTGCTCTTGATGACGTCGTCGGCACGCCCCACGAACCAGTAGTAGCCGTCTTCGTCGCGCCATGCCACGTCGCCCGTGTAGTAGATTCCGTCGTGCCATGCTTCTTCCGTCAGTTCGGGGGCGCGGTAATACTCTTTGAAGAGGCCTATGGGTTTTTCCTTGTCCGTGCGGATGACGATTTGCCCCTGTTCGCCGTCTTCGGCCGGGCGGCCGTCAGGAGTCAGCAGGTCGATGTCGTATTGCGGGTTAGGCACGCCCATGCTGCCCGGCTTCGGTTCCATCCACGGGAAGGTGCCGAGGGTAAGCGTGGTTTCCGTCTGTCCGAATCCCTCCATCAGGCGTATGCCGGTGACTTGCTTGAACGTTTCGTAGACCGAATAGTTGAGCGCCTCGCCGGCGGTGGTGCAGTATTCCAAGGACGAGAGGTCATATCGGGTGATGTCTTCTTTGATGAGGAAGCGATAGATGGTGGGCGGTGCGCAGAGCGAGGTGATGCGGTAGTCGTGTATCTTGCCCAGTATGTCGGCAGGCGTGAATTTCTCGTGGTCGTAGACAAAAATGTTGGCACCGGCAATCATCTGTCCGTACAGTTTTCCCCAGACGGCTTTTCCCCAGCCGGTATCGGCAATGGTGAGGTGCAGGCTGTCGCGGTGCAGGTTGTGCCAGAATCCGGCGGTGACGATGTGCCCTAACGGATAAGTGAAATCGTGTGCCACCATCTTCGGATTACCCGTTGTCCCGCTGGTGAAGTACATCAGCGAGATATCCTCGTTGCTGTTGGCATGCGCCGGGCGGATGAATGCGGGAGCAGCTTCCACCCCTTTGTGAAAGTCTTCGAAGCCTTCGGGCATGTCCGGCCCGATGCTGACAAGTGTTTTCAGGCTGGGCGATTGCGGCATGGCATCTGTGATGTGCTTGATGATGACCTCTTCGCCGGCACAAACTATCATTTTGATGTCGGCGGCATTGCATCGGTAGACGATGTCTTTCTTCGTCAGCAGGTGAGTGGCGGGGATAGCCACCGCGCCCAGTTTGTGCAGGGCGATGATGCTGAACCAGAACTCCACGCGCCGTTTCAGTATGAGCATCACCATGTCGCCGTGGCCTATGCCGAGGCTTTGGAAGTAAGCGGCCGTGCGGTCGGTTTCGGCCTTGAGGTCGGCGAAAGTGTATTGGCGGCATTCGCCTTGGTCGTTGGTCCAGAGCAGGGCCTTCTTGCAGGGCTCTTCGGCAGCCCAAGCATCTACTATGTCGTAGCCGAAGTTGAAGTTCTCCGGCACGTTTATTTTAAAGTTCTTGATGAAATCTTCTTGCGAAGAAAAAGAGGTTTGCGATAAAAATCTTTCTAACATGTTGCTGATGTACTAACGTATATTATATGGCTGATGTGCAGGTTGCACAGTATTGCGTTTCTACATGATGACTGCAAGGAAGCGCACGGTTTTCCCGTCCAGCGCTTTCATGCCGTGGGGCAGCTTGGAGTTGAAGTAAAGGCTGTCTCCTTCGTTCAGGATTAGTTCTTTGCCGTCGATGCAGAGCATCATGCGTCCTTCGAGCACAAGGTTGAACTCCTGACCGGGATGGCTGTTGAAGTGCATCGGCACGTCGTCGGGCTTCGGCTCCACAGTGACGATGAACGGGTCGGCGTTGCGATTGATGAAGCCGGCGGCCAGCGATTGATACTTATAGGCTTTGGTGCGTTCGATGCTGGTTCCTTTTCCGGCACGTGTCAGGAAGTAGGAGGTCATCTTGGGCTCTTCGCCAAACATCAAGGCGTCCAATGCCACACCATAGCGGCGGGCAATCTTTTGCAGCATGCTGACGGATATGTCATGGTCGCCGGTTTCGGCAAGGCTGTATTCTTCGGCGGAGATGTCGCAGTCGCGGGCAATGTCTTCGACGGTGAGTTCCAATACCTCTCGCAGTCCGCGCAAGCGTTCGGCTATTTGTTTAATCTGTTCGTCCATTATATTACTTTGTTATTGGGTATGATTGTTTTCTTTTGTTTTCGGTTCTTTGGATGCTCGGCAGTGTCCGGCCTCTCCGGTGCGGGATGTGTTCCGGCCTGCGGTTTGTTGTCATACACTTTTCCCGATTGCCTTTTTATCGGCCATAATCGCTACTTGCATACTTGTTTCTTTCTAAGAATCTGTTTTGGCTTTAATTAGAACGGATTCTAAGCGCATTATCGGGTCGCAAATATAGTCATTTTAGCTTTGCGAAGAAATGTACGATGCGGAAAAAAGTAAGCTGTTAAAGGAATAATGCGTATCTTTGTTCTGTTTTTGGAATGTTTTTTTGAAATAAAGCATTTATGAATACAGAATTTGATTACAGTCTTGTTGCCGAAAACTATGTTCGCCGCTTCGATGCCGACTGCCGGCAAGATGAAAACTGCCTGCATCGTCTTGCGGTTCTCCATGCTCCGAAAGAGGCGGTCGTGCTTCGTTGTATCAGTCCTGTGGCCTATCCGAAGAAGGCGGGCACGTGTTCTCATTTCCGCCTGACGGAGAAGATATGTTTGGCATGGGGCATTTCCTCTTTGTGCAACGGGGTACCTTATAGCATTTCCACACGTTTATAAATCCATTATGATGAAATACTTATATAAAATCGGATTAAGCTACATTACGCCGATTATAATGATACAATTATCTAATAACCGATTATATCGTACTCCTATGTTTCGTACATCTAAAGGTGAAATAAATGATATTCATTGGAAAACTGTAATTTTGGTATTTACTGAGATACTAATGCAAGCGGGGATACCATTTTTTGTTTATGCCCGTTTATGGCATCCTGTATCTAAGAATTTTGCGTATAGCATTATAGTAGTCATAGCTATAATAGTCATCTTGTTTATGCAAATGTTAAAAAGGACAAGGGTATATGAAAATTTGGTGGAAGAAGCTGATAAGTTGACTAAGGAAGAACACAAAACCAGAAAAAAAAGACTATTGTCTACGTTCTTATTATACTACATACTTCCTATAGCATATGTAATGCTGTTATGTGAATTGTTTCAGTATATCATTCCTAAAGGGTATCTATTGTAATGCTGTATAAAGTTACATGGGAACATTAATGAGTAAGGATTGTTTTTATGGATACATTCATTATTAAATACATAGAGACATGGATACGGGGGATATTGACAGGGAATCGACTTGGCAGAGTTTCCGGAAATGAGACTGTTTCTTTGCTTTTTTAATTGTAATATTCTACATTTGTAGAGCACTTAACTTAAATATGGAAATATTATAAGAAAACCCTGATACACCTCAAACAAGAGTGAAAAGGAAAAGGCTTACGTTAGAGGAAATCCCGTAATGCTCAATGTTGGAAGAATGTGAAAATGATTATATAGAGCCTGTTGCTACTGCATGTAAATTAGCAGTTAAGACGGCTTATTATTATTATAAAAAGATAACATCTAAATAAAACAGTATGCTAACACTTAAAGTAGAGTTAATAAGATTATCAATATTCTTATTTATCGTTTTTACAATGATAATGCTAAAATGGTGGATAATATTAATAGCTTTAGTGTTATTCCCTTGGGTGTTAAAAGCAATGAGGAATAAAAGAAATGGAAAAATAAACTTGGGTTACTTAGTTAATTACATAACAAATCGCATCGTAAGACGATAATAAAAACACACCAAGTCAAAGTAAATCTTTGCTTGGTGTGTTTTTTTCTCTCATTTTTCTTTGCTTGTTGTATCTGTCTTAATATTTTTTCTACTATTTTCCTGAAACGCTCAAGTAACAATCCGCCTCTTTCAGAGAGGGGGGCGGGGAAGAGGCTTTTTAAAATGCGCTCGGCTTGAGCCTGAGTCCCACCGTCTCTTCCAGATTGAACATCAGGTTCATGTTATGCACGGCTTGTCCGCTTGCTCCTTTCAGCAGATTGTCTATGCAGGAGATGACGAGCAGTTTGTTTTCGTGCTTCTCCAGATGGATGAGGCACTTGTTGGTGTTCACCACTTGTTTCAGGTCGATGTTTTCCTCCACGATGTGCGTGAAGGAGTCTTTGGCATAATACTCCTCGTACATGCGTACGATTTCTTCCTGCGCCACTTTGGTCTTCACTACGATGGTGGCGAAGATGCCACGGGGGAAGTCACCGCGATAGGGGATGAAGTCGATTTCCGAGTTGAAGCTGTTTTGCAATTGTTTGAGCGACTGCTTGATTTCGGGCACGTGCCGGTGCCCGAAAGGCTTATAGACACTCAGGTTGTTTTGGCGCCAACTGAAGTGGCTTGTTGCGCCCGGCTTTACGCCTGCACCCGTGCTTCCGATGATGGCGTTCACCGTAATGTCGTCGTTCAGCAGCAGGTGCTTGGCCAGAGGCAGCAGTCCCAACTGGATGCAAGTGGCAAAACTGCCCGGATTGGCGACGTGCTTTGCCGTGCAGGTGGCACGCCGGTTCAATTCAGGCAGGCCATAGATGAAGTCGTGTTCGGGAGAGGCGATGCGGTAGTCCGTGGAGAGGTCGATAATCTTCAACTCTTCCGGAAGGTTGTGGCTCTCCAGAAACTTCTTTGTGTCGCCGTGTGCGGTGCAAAAGAAGAGCACGTCGATTTCGTCGAGCGGAAGGCGGTCTGTAAACTCCAACTCCGTTTCGCCGTACAGGCCTTCGTGCACGTCGGTGATTTTGTTTCCGGCATTGCCCGCACTGTTGATGAAAACGATTTCCGCTTCGGGGTGGTTGATGAGCAGACGTATCAGTTCGCCTGCCGTATATCCGGCTCCGCCGATGATTCCTACTTTAATCATGTTGTTGATATATGTTGTTTTTTTCGGTATAATATTATGATTCTGTATATCGGTTTGTCCGACGGGAAGGACGGCGGGCGTTTCGGTGAACATATTCTTCGGGCGCCTCTGCCGTCCGGCCTTTCCGCATCTTTCCTTGACTTTGGTTTCTTGCTGTCCCGCTTGTTATATGCTCTTATTTGACGTTCGGAATGAGTTGCCGCAGGAAGCCGCGTATCTCCTCGTGCGAGACTGCTTCGTGCAACACCAGCATGATGGTGTCGTCGCCTGCAATGGTTCCCAGAATGGAGGGACATTCCCGGTTGTCGATGTCGTAAGCCATGCTGCTGGCATATCCGGGACGGGTGCGGATGACTGCTATATTGCCTGAGAAGTGAAGCGAAACGAATCCGCTCGTCATCAGCATCTCGCTGGCGCTCTGTGTGTTGGAGCGTTTATACATGATGTTGTTGGGCAACACATATACGTATTTGCCGTTCATGTTCGCCGCTTTGGCAACTTTCAGTTGTTTCAAGTCGCGCGACAGGGTGGCTTGTGTCAACTCAAAACCCTCTTTTCCCAAAGCGGACAGCAGTTCCTCTTGCGAACTTACCTCTTTGCTCGAAATAATCATCTTGATGGTTTCCAACCGACTCGCTTTTTTCTTCATGTTCCGTATAATTATTCTTGTGTTGGTGCAAAAGTAGCATCTTTTTGGAATCTTTCATGCGTAGAGAAAATTATTTCAGCATTTTTATTCTTTAAGGCCGGAATAAGTGGATAATGATACATTATGACATGGACGGAAAAGCTTTGTCCTTGGTTTTATGTTTACAGCGTTCAGGCGGAAGGGAAGAGAGCCTTTTACTCCGGCCTCTCTCCCCTGTTTTGACAACTGCAATCCTTTGTCTTGACAGACGCAAGTGTTTTAGCCGACAGACACAAGTGTTTTGCGCGTCAGACACAAGTGTTTTAGCCGTAAGACACAAGTGTCTGACAAATCAGGTATAAATATCTGATAAACAGTGTGTTTTGTCTGAGAAAAAACAGGCTGCCGTGTGAGGCTCTCGATCGGCTCCTTATCCCGAACTCGGGCATTGCTTTTTCGATTTGAAAAGAAAGACGATTTTAGATGGCGGGCAACAGTAAGGGGCTGCCCAATGCAGGACAACCCCTTACCATACTGTTATCATTCAAAATAAAGCTACATGAAGAGACTGGCTCTACTTCTGGTAGGGAAGCAGGAATTTGAATCCTTTTCCTCTCAGCATGACTTCCGATTCGCCCACTTCCTCTACATAGAGACGGTGTACTCCCTTTTTTATTTTCCCGTGTGAAGTGGAGTAATCAAGGACGTTCAGGTCGATGGAATCGCCTTTTACGGGATTCACAATGGGGGCAATCTTGATGTGGGAGCCTGTGTAGGTTGTGATTTCTCCGCCATAGGGCCGGGCGCTGTCTATGATCCATGTGCCCACCCCTTTTCTCTTGACTATCATTTTGTTGTTCAACATCACGTAATATGAGTTCTTGGTGGTGTCGTACCATCCCGGCACCTTCAATTCTCCTTCCGGCTTCACACTGATGCGGATTGTCTTCTGTTCTTTCCCGTCTTCGGATACTGCCGTTACTTCGGCCTCCCCTTCGTATTTGGGCGTTATTTCGAGCATACCGGTGGAGCCGTCCCATTTTATGTCTATCACATCTGCCGGGTCGTTTTCTTGCAGTGTGACGCGTTCCCCTCCTCCCGAAATGCTCACGAATTTGCTTATGTCTTTAGGGCGGAGCTGGACGCTGGAATGGCTTATGCCCAATTCGGGGAAGGTGACGTTGATTTTCAGCCGTACACGCTTGTCGTGCGAGAGGATGGTGGCAAACGTTTCGCCCTCCAGCAATCCCTTCACCTTCAGCGTATCCATGCTCATTTGTGCCGTGGCTATTTGCGAGTTCTCCACGTTGACGATGTATTTCCCGTTTCCGCCCGAAACGATAAGCCTCTTTTCCGTCTGTTTATTCAGCGACAATTCCTCGACAGAAGTTTTTTCTTTTCCTATCCGGATATCCGGATACTCCTCTTTCCGCTCTTCGCAGGCAAAGAAGCCGATAATGCAGAAGGCGATGCACAGTGTGGATAGTATATTCTTGCTCATTGGTTTGTATACAGTTTTAATAGTGTCCCTTTATTGTTTAAAAGTTTTGCACGGTTAGCTCGTTATACAGGATTTCCCATTCTCTCCCATTTCCTTCGTCGATATGGATTTCCAGTTGAAACCTTTTATAGTTTCCGTCGAAAGCGGGGAATTCCAGCGTATTGTTTAGAGGTTCAATAGTCTTTCCGTCCAGTTTGTAGGAGATATTTGCATTCGGGTTTGCCAAATCGTTGTAGTATAGTTTGAGGAACCTCCCTTTGCACGAGCCGGCAGGTTCGAGAGTACGCAGATAAGGAATACGGTCTTCCGAATCAGCAGCTTTTTCTAATTTGTCCGTGATTGCGCTTTTACTTACATATTCGGATTTCACTCCATCCTTGACGGCGCAGACTTCGATTGTGTATGACTTGCCGGGCTCCAATTTTTCCAAAGTGAACGAAGTTCCTGTGATTTTGGTGAATTCCCGTTCTCCGTCTTTTACTTCGTATGTAATTCCTTCCGTTTTACTCTTTTGCCATGATACTGTAATTTCGCGTTGGAAAGCGACAGCTTTGACTTGCTGCGGCTTCTCCGGTTTTTGTATTTCAGGTGTTGTGGAGCCACTTTCTGATTTTATCAAAGAAATATCATCCAAGTAAACTTCTCCATTTCTGCTATATGGGAATCTTATAACCATTACGGCTTTGTTTATATTTTTACCTTGAGGAACTTGAATGTTTGAACTAAATTGTTCCCATTTGTCTTTCTTAGCGGTAAAATTAAACTCCTGACTGTCCTGCAAATCATCATCTTTATAAAAGTGGAATATAACATAGAATTTTTTATTATTATCATCTTGGATTTTATGCCAAATAGATAACATATAATTTCCACTTCCTACTGCTATTTCCCTTTGACTAATGGAACCACTATTAGCAAGATATGCCATGAATACTTTTGTACCATTTCCCCCATCACGTTTTCCCTCTACAGATTTAGTTCCTAATGTTTCTGTAGCTATTGTCCATCCATCGGGCTTCATTCCATAACCCGAGCCGCTCCATGTACCTTCAAAGTCTCCGTTCTTCAATAAATTCTCTTGTGCGTTCACAGTGGGAATGACCCACATCCACATCATGGCTAATAATGCTATTCTATAAATTGTTCTCATGCTTATCCTATTTTTCTATTTCTTTGAGTGAAACTTCGAATCTCTGGCCTATCTGCGCTGCCAGATGCCGTAATGAACCTTCGTCTTTTTCTTCTTTCAGCAAGCGTTCCTTATCCCATAATCCATCTCCCTGCTCCAATGTCTGCAAAAGATTCCGGGTTTCCTCGTATGTAATGAATGGCTTCCCTTGTGCATTGCGTGCGAATTGTGAGGCATAGATAAGTCCGTAGGCTTGTGATAGAAGCCGAAACGCGTATTTCGGATTTTCTTTCAGATTGGCAAAAGTATTGGCTCCTACCAGCAGGTTCATTGCCCTGACAGCCACCACACGGCTGAGTTCGTGCCTGATGGTATCCGCTTGCAGTTTGATTTCATCGTAGCGGGAGGTTTCCAGATAGCTGCGTCCTCTTACAAAGGAATGAAAAATACGGCGGTGCGAATCTTTCAATGCAGGCAGACCCTCAGACTGGGCAAGCGATTTCCAGAAGCCGTAATACCCGTATGCCAAGTCCCAGTGATGTTCCAGTTCCGTATAGTTATGTCCTGCGGACAATTGAGTCAGATCGTGTGCGGAACGCAGTTTCGGACTGTCTGTTACATCCTCGCTCAAGTGCACGTTGAGTATCTTGTCCAGATATATGGCTCCCATGATGGCATACCTGTAAACTTCGGCTACTGCGATTCCTTTCTCATTGACAAAGCAAATATCTTTATCTCCTATATTGGTTCCCACATAACCCTCTTTCCCTTTTTCAGCTTCCGTATTCCTGTGGTTGCTGGGATTCGTCTTGCCTAAGCCGGATATACGTGCTGAAGCATCGAACCAACTTTTGAAATCTTTCAGAATTCTTTCCCGGTTGGTAATATGAGCCGAAGAGGTGGCTATTTGCTCTTGTGGCTTCAAGCCGTATGTACCTTCAGCGTATAACCTTAGCATCTCGACAGAGTCCGTCAGGGTGGTGATACGTGCCGCACTCAGGTATGCCGAAAAGATTCTGTCGATAGGATACTTTAAAAAGTCACACTCCAACGTGTTTACGCTACTCTCTCCGTTCCTTGAAAACTTGTACGACGGCTCCGGCAATACAGGAAGCTGATATGCGCTTTCCACCGTTTCGTTCGTCCCTTCGATGCATGCTGTGACACTCATCAGCAAGCAAAGGAAAAATATCTCTTTTATACAATTCATTTCTCTTTTTCTTAAGGTAAAATAATGTATTCGCAATAAGGATGCCTCAGCATATTCGGTCCTTCTTCGTTTTGAAACTGTTCGGTCTTCAGCTCGGGTATTTCTATCAATCCGTCGGTGGAAACAGCTTTTATACTTGCTTTTATACTGGAGTTTCTGGGTCCTACCCCTGTGACACTCAGATATAAAGGAAATCCGGAATAGGCTTTGAATCGGATTTCTAACTTTTTACCGTTAGTCATCTTTGGGGTAGTTTCCTTACCATCTTTCTTTCCTGTCTCTTCGTTATTTTCTCCATGCTCTTCGTCGTCTTCTTCATACTCTTCCTCCTCATCTTCTTCCGGAATCTCCTTATCTTTTGCACAGGTAATCGTTACCAGTTCTTTTTTATCGTTTATATATTTCACTTCATAACGGGCCGTTGCCGGTGATGTGAACTCACCATCCCTGTCTATTTCTTGGAATGAGCATTCCAAAGTTATATTATACGCTTCCATATCAGCCGGTGCTTCCTTGCCGGGATATTTGTAATCTTTCAATGCCAGATTAGGGTCGCACAACTGCACGACCAATTCTCCCCGCTTGTTCTCAGGCTTTTCTATTTCCTTCGGCGGAAACAGTTTTTCATACTCTTCATCTATTGTGGTATCTTCTTTTACGGTATTGCAACCGCATACCAGCAATAAACAGATTGTCCATATATATTTCATATCGCTCTTTGTTTTTTAATTATTAGATTTGTCCAAAATTTCGGCTACGACTCCGGTGGCTTCTCCACCGGGGGCGAGATGCTTGCTTACCCAACGCTCCGTCTTGCTGTATGGGTCGAACACTTTCACGAGTTCGCAAACAAACCGGTTTTCCTCCCTGCGGAAATCGTAAAACGTATAATTGGCGCTATATCGTATGCCGGATCTGAAAGTCAATCCGTCTGTTGTGCCCACATATCCGGATCCCAGTCCCACTGCCTCTTTGGCCCATCCGCCCGGAAGGGCAGAAGGATTTTTTGCAAAAAGGAACAAGTGATAACGTTGTTGTCTGCCTTTCTCTCTGTCGTCTTTCGCCATACGGATATCACTTCGGAAATATATCCGGTCTGCTTTCCTGATTACCAGTTGAGGATTCTTCATCTGCTCGAAAAACAAGGTGTTTTCGCCGGCTTTGCGCATGTCTTCCGTCCAACTGTCTTCGCTTTTCAGTTTTGTAAAGATGATGTACTCACGGGCCGGTTCTATGTACGAAGCCGTTCGGAATACAAGGTTGCCATCGGCGTCTTTGCCTGTATAAAGAAAATCGGAAGATGCGGCGAATTTGTTGTTTACCAGACGGTGCAGATAACTGTAAGTGGTGAAACTCAGTTGAGTGAATGTATTCTGGCTTACTTCGAATTCACTTTTCCGGCTTTCTGTCCGACTTTGCTCATCATAATCGGCTATGGTTTCCACCGTTCCGTTTTCCGCGAACTTCATAAAGAAACAATGTCCGCCATACCCGTATTTGCTCAGGTATTCAAATTGTGCTATCTGTTCGTTCACGTTTGTAAACAGTAACGAGTCTGTCCGTGGGAAGTACGTGACGCACCATCCGTGAGGGGCATCTATAAGCTCCTTCCTCAGTTCGCTGATGTGTTTTGCGTTCCGCTCGGAGGGGGATAAATCGAAAATATTCTCATCCTTGCAGGAGAAGCAAACCGCTATCAGAATAAGTAATTGAAATCCTATTTTCATACTTTTTATTTTTGTTCCGTATATGCTTTTAATCGTTTCATGCTTATCGTTTGGAGATAATTGAGCGAGATTTTTATTTCTTTGTTAAAATATTCTTCCACAAAGGTTTGTTTCTCCGTCAATTCTTTGTATGCCCGACGCGCTTCCTCGTTGTAAGTTTGCTGTACTTCCGGGTCTTCTTCATTATTAAGATTAGGCTTTCGCACATCTTCCAAGGCTTTAAGCACCTCCTTGGGGCTATGTGTCAGCTTGGCGCTGATAATTTCAGCGAAATCGTCCTCGGCAGAGAGGAAAGAGTGGAAAGTGAAAAAGCCTCTCTTGTTGGCATAGGGTGAAAGCGCAAACAGTTTGCGCCCTGCTGTTTCATCTTTAAAAATCTCAGAAATCAGCTTGGACGATTCAATGTATCTGCTCCCGCTGATGCTCAAAAACTTGTTTCTGTCATAAGGAAACAATTCCATCAGGTGTTTTGCGAATTGGTGATGCACGCTTCGCATCAGGATAAATACCTTGTCTTGATTTTTGGGGTCGAAGTCGTTGACGTTGTACAGGAACATCTCGTTGGTCGTTGCTTCCGTATTTCCTAAAAGCTCTACTCCGTTTCCGTCTATGTTCTTTCCGCCATACATGTAAATCTTGACCGGATTCTTGCCCAGAAAGAATTTCTCTCCGCCCAAATCGGAAGCCATATAGAGGTCGAGCCACAGCGCCTTTATGGTTTCGAGCACGCTTTTTACATTGGCGGCTTCCGGCGGATAGGTATAGCTCCCGTTTTGTGCCACGTTTTTATCCCAACGGTATTCGACCTCAATGCCGTAAGGATGTGTAAATGTATTTAATATCCACTCGTCTAGTTCTGTTTTATTGCGCTGTACCGTTCCCAAATCCACTACGCTTTGGTCGGATAAGGCGGCTTCCTGTGCGCAGCCGACCAGCAGCAAGCATGCGGCGAACAAATACAAGCTCCGTCCGATAAGGTAACAGAATCTCGTTCTATTGCTGATTGTTTTCATTGTTTTTTTAAGTTTTCTGTCCATTATGTTTCTTGATATTTTCAACGGGGGTTAGGCTCCAATCCCCGGTTGATGGCTTCGGCCGGTATTTGCAGGAGCTTCCTCGGATCTTCTTTCTCCAACTGCTTATAAAACTTATACTTCGATGTACGTTTCACCGGTATGTAAAAACGGCGGATATCGAACCATCTCAACCCTTCGTGCATAAACTCCTGCTGCCTGAAACCTAAAATGGTTTTTATCATGGCTAATTGCTTGATGCTCATTCCGTAGAACGGAGTATAAGTTCCGTAGTTGTCGCTGCTTGTCTGCGTGTAGTCCGGACGGCTGCACGGAGGGGTGATTCCGAATTTGACAGAGAGATAGGTAAGCAGGTCGTTTATGGATTTGTCGTATTCTCCGATCATGGCGTATGCTTCCATCCGGTTGAGCATCACCTCGTCGGTAGAGAATAAAACGTTGGTGACATACAGTCCCCTCGGCCGTATGCCTGTATAGCCCGACAGCGAAAGCTCGTCGAATTTGCCGATGTATTGTCCGTCGCTTATGCGTCCGTCGTTATAGTTGAAAAGGAATAACGGCTCCATAGCTACTTTCCTGAAGTTTTCACACCCTTCCACTCCATGCCGGTTGTACACTTTGTCTGCACTTATGCTGGTCACTCCGTACTTTTCCGTAGGTATGTTGCGGGCAATTCTCGACTCCGTAGTGGAAAGCAGCAGGTTAGCTGGTTCTTCGGTACTTGCGTAACGGGTATGGAGATGCTTGCGGTTAAAGTAAAATTCTTTATCGTACTTCTGCCAATTCCGTAGAACAGGTTTGGGGTCTATGCCAAGCACGTAGTCTGAATAGGCGATAACGAGTTCCCATTCTCCTTTAATCAGGTAAAAGCGGGAAGCGAAAGCGTATGCGGCTTTTTTGTTAAAGTGGAATTTAGGCTTGCTGTAATAGCTGTCGTCTACCAGCGAAATTCCGAGTTTCAGGTCTTTCTCGATTTTTTCGTATACCTCCTTTACGGTTCCGCGCTTGTAGTCCACCAATGCGTTCTTTTCAGGCTTTGTCAGGTAGGGTATGCCGGGTGCCGTTTTCGATTTGGATGTACCGTACGGCTCCGCCCAGATATTGACCAGCATGAAGTGCAGATAGGCGCGCAATAGGAATGCTTCGCCGTATAAAGCTTTCACACGGTCGCTTTTGGGGTATTTGCTCAGAAGCTCCAACGCTTGATTGGCTTGTGCAATACCTGCGTAGCATGCGTTCCAATAGTTCAGGGGTGTATCCAAATCTTCCTGATCGTAGTCTTCCCAATAATACATGGCCTCGTTCAGCCGTGAATGGATACCGTTCACCCGCTCGCCTACGTTATCGGTACGTGTTTCCAGAAACGCGAAGTAACTGGCTTCGGGATAGGCTCCGGCGAGCAATTCGGCTATTTTTTCCTCACTGTCTATCTTCACGTCGAGCGTAGAGTCGGGGTTGGTCTCCAAATAGTCTTGGCATGCCGTGAGCAGTGTGAGTATGATACTTAAGTAAATTGTTCTTTTCATTTCAATGCGATTAAAATTCAACATGCAGCGTCATTGTATATTGTTTTGGAGTAGGCAATGAAACTCCTCCCGATTTGTAGAACTCCGGATCTTGCCCCTTCAGCTTCTTGTCTGCATAAATCAGGAAGGGGTTGGTTACATTTGCTTTCAAGCTCATTTGTCTGATTCTGAGTCCGGAAAGGAGTCTCTTAGGAAATCTGTATTCCAATGAGATGCTTTTCATGCGTATGAAACTTCCGTCTGCCACCCTGTTTTGGGAGTAATTATAAGTGTTGTAAGCCTTTTCGATGTTCTCTTTTCCGATGTTGCGAACCATATCTTGCGAAGGAATGACGGGGATGTCCGTTTTCCACTCATCGCCCGGATTGAGCCAGCGGTCGTAGTACTCTTTGGAAAATACGTTCAGATCGGCAAACGATGGGTCGAATGTCGGGTTGAGGCGTATCTTGTTACCCGCTTGCATGGTGACGAAGCACGAAAGTTCCCAATTCTTGTATTTGAAGGTATTCGATATTCCTCCTATGTAAGTGGGGTCGATAGGGCCGTGGTAGATAAGATACGACTTCGAGTACTGGGTGTCAAGAAAATCCGCCCCTGATATTTCGCTGCTCACGCTTTGGTTGGAGGGGTAAAGTCCGAAGTCGAAAGTGGGCAGGCCGTTGCTGTTGAGTCCTTGAAAATTGAAAGAGAACAGAGAGCCTCTTGGAAATCCGAGGATATTTCCCCGTCCGGTTCCCGCTACCATATCAAACGTATTCGGCGTATTCAGCAGGCGGGTGATTTTCTGCTTCATGCCGCTGACGGTAAAGGCGGTAGTCCAACTGAAGTTATCGGTCACGATGTTTTTGGTTTGCAGTGCCAATTCCACTCCTCGTGTACGCATGTCTCCGAAGTTCGCGTATTTATAATATTGCCCGCCTACGCCGGAAGTACGGATGAGGTCTATCAGGTCGAATGAGTTGCGCTGGTATACGTCGAAAGTTGCGCTGATGCGATTGTTGAACAAGCCGAGTTCCAAACCGAGATTCAATTCATACATTTTCTCCCATGTCAGGTCGCGGTTTTCGAGATGCAAGATTCGCAGCGCATTTTCCCGATCTTTCAGCAATGTGCGGTTGATGATGAGATGCTTGAACACTGCTGTGGAGTTTATCGCCTGTTCGTTCATTTTGGCGGTCAGTCCATAGCTGGCACGCAAGGATAGCTTGGAAACGGCAGGAAACTTTTTCATGAATTTTTCTTGATCCATGTTCCACTTTGCGCCGATATTCCAAGTAGGCAACCAGCGGGAACGGCTGTATTTACCTGCGGTATTCGATCCCTCATAGTTGAATACGCCGTTGAAAATGTATTTGCCCTTATATCCGTAGGTGGCGCTGGCAGAGAGGGTTACTCCCCTTTCATAGCGTTCGGTAAGCGAGAAATAAGTGTTTTCTTCATTGGCGAGCTTATCGAAAATCAAGGGATTGGTGAACACTTGGTTTCCTCTGTCGTACTGTATCCCATAACCTTGGAAAGGGTTCGTGCTGCGGTCGGTATGGCGTATTTCGGTAAATCCGAAAGCGCGTATGTCGTGCTCGCCTATTTGCTTGTTGTAGTCCAGCGCAAAGCGTCCCAAATAGCTGCGCAGGGAAATTTCCGTCTTATTGAACATGCCTCCGTGGGTCAGCGCCACTTGTGGCAGTTGCAAGGGGTTGTCTTTGTTCTTCAACAAATAGATGTTCTCTTGCGCCACATAGGGAGTTTCGTTGGCTCTGAAAGCCTGTATCACATTCGAATTCTCGGTGATGAAATGCGAACTTTTAGTAACGGCGTGACGCACGGACATCAATCCTTTCGCTTCGATGTTCTCATTGAGTTTGTATGAAAGTTCGCCTTGCAGCTTGAAGTCGAGCACCTCGGTTTTCAGGTAATTGTTGTCAAACTCATTCAGGATATTGAACGGCGCCCAATTGTTGCGGTAGTATTCCAGTTCGCCGTTGGCGTTTCGGGGGCGCAAGGTACGGCTTGTTCCCAAGGCATAGGCAAAAGGGTTGATGTCGAAATCTCGTTCGAATGTCCCGGTTACCGTGTTCTTTCGCTGGGGAATCGTACCCGGAGAATTTTGGCTACGTAAGTTACCCTGTGCGGATATGGTAGCCTTGATTTTGTCTTCCTTCCAATAGAAAGAGTTTTTGATGTTGGCTGTTATACGTTTTACGTTATCGGCAATTGTCCATCCTCTGTCATCGTAGAAACCGACGGAAGCATACATGGTAGAATTTTCTCCTCCTCCGGAGAAGGTGACAGTGTGCGTATGGATGGGGTTGTATGTGAACAACTCTTTGAACCAATCGGTGTTGGCATACTCTCGTTCGCGCATGAACGCGCGTTTCGCTTCATCCGTGTTTTCCAGATAATATCGTCCGGTAGACGGGTCGACGGTTCCGAGAGCCTTATACATCTGGTGGTAAATTCCACTGCGGCGTCCATATAATGTGTTTTTTACAGAGAAATACCCTTTCCTGTGCATTTCTTGATAGATAGACATGGTCTCTTGCGAATTGAGCAGGTCGAAATCCGTGTACGAAGGGATGGCCCGCATGCTCAGCTCGTATGAGTAAGAAAATCTGTTCGGTGTGTTTCTTCTACCTGCACGGGTGGTGATTACGATTACTCCATTCAAGGCTCTGGCTCCGTAAATGGATGTGGCCGAAGCGTCTTTCAAGACTTGTATGTCTTCAATGTCCGAGGCGTTCAGTCCGGCGATGGCGGAACTGATGAGTGTGACCGCGTCGCCCGATGCCAATTGGTCGAGCGTGAGCGAAACAAGGTCTTCGTACACGGCTCCGTCTATAACCCATAGGGGTTGGACGTTGCCCATGATGGAAGCGCCACCGCGGATATTGATGCGGGGCGCGGAGCCGAAGCTGCCGGTAACGTTCTGTATCGAAAGCCCTGCCACACGTCCTTCAAGCATGCGCGACACATCCGCCACGCCATTCAGTTTGATGTTGTCAAGCTTCACCGAGGCTGCCGCTCCCGTAAACACCCTGTTCTTTATGTTTTGATAACCGGTGACTACCACTCCTTCTATTTCTTGCACGTTGTCTTGCAACGTTATGTTCATGACGTTGGATGAGATTTTCACTTTCCGTGTTTTCATTCCTATGAAGCTCACTTCCAGCATTTGCCCTTTGCGCGCTTTAAGTATGAACCGCCCGTCTTTGTCTGCGACGACTCCCTTTGCCGTGCCCGCCACGACGGCGGTGGCGCCAGCCAAAGGCTCTCCGGAGGCAGAACGCACCGTGCCTTTTATTTCCATTAATTCCTGTGCCGGACAGACCTGAGAGAAGATTGCCGTCAACAAGATGCTGATTACTAATTTTATAACCGATGATACATTCATTGTCTTATCTTGTTATTGTTTATTACGATTGTAGGTATTTGTTCAGAACCGGATGTTGGCCCCTGCGTAGATGCCGAAAGGGTGTCCTGCCCTCAATCCTGCCGGATGACGGGAAGTGAGATAGACTTTGTTGGTCAGGTTCACAGCATTTACTTTTATCGTCAGATATTTGTTTACATATACGTTGGCCGATGCGTCCAACACGAGGTGCGCAGGCACTTTCTCTCTTTCGGCAATTGTTCCCTGTCCGGGAGATGTGCGCATATCGCCGTTGTAGCGTGCTCCTATGTTTGCGTCGAACCTCTTGTGCTCTATCCCCACCTGCATGTTCAGCGCATGCTTGAAGATGTAGGGAATCTCGTCTCCTTTCATCACATTGCCCCATGAATGGCTTGAGAACGAGTTTCTCATTTCCGTATCGGTATAAGTATATGCTATTTGCAGGGGCATGCGCACTTTCCACGCTTCGGGTAAGGGTTGGTATTGTATAAGGAACTCCACACCTTTTACGCGGGCTTCGCCTACATTGAACTGTTCGAGCGTTCCCAATCCTCCTGAGGCGGCGAGGTCGCTTCCGAGCATGTTGCTGTAATTGTTGTAGAAACCGATCAGCTCTGTTTTGAAGTTACCGGCGGAAACGCGTGTTCCCAATTCCATATTCACACTGCTTTCGGGTTTTTGATACAACTCCGCGCTTGGGGGGGCGAATCCTTTGTGAACCCCGAAGAATACCGATGCTTCGGGAATGAACTGATAGTTTACCCCGATGCCGGGAATCCAGACGCGCGCTCGGTTTGGCGTTTCTATGCGCACTTTGCCCGTACGTACCAAATCTGCTTTCGTATAGTCTTTCTTCAGCAGGTCGATGTCTTCGTAGCGCAGTCCGGCCGTGATAGTCCACGAGTTATATCTCAGTTTGGCGAGCAGGTAGCTTGCCAATGCGTCTGCAGATGTGATGCGGTTGGCATTCGTGCCGTGAATGCCTTCCATGAACAACACCATCTTCTTGTCCTTCATGGAGTATGCGTCGTCCCATTGGAAACGGTCTTCCTCATCATGATGATAGCGCAATCCAAACTCTACGTCGAAGAAAAATTCATTCAGGTTGAACCGGTATTCCGCTTTGGTTTGTATGCCTCTGGAATGATATGTTCTGTTGTTGGCTCTTACAAGCAGGGCTTCGCCTTCCCGGTCGGCTTTTCCGGTCAGGATGTCGAAGTAGCGGATGTTTGTTTCTGGGTCGATGAGCACGTCGGCGATAGACCTCTTCTCTTTAGAAGTGATTCCCGCCCGTACGTCATTCAGTTTGTACCAATTGCGGTGGAAACGGTTGTAGTATGCGTTGGTGGTTATTTTCAGCTTGTTGGAGAAGTTGAGCAGGTAAGTGGCTACCCACTGCCGGTGATTGGTTTTCATCTCGTCCATCTGCGAGCCCGCATAGCGGAGGAAGGGGCTTTTCTTGAAGTCGCCTTCGGAAAGTCCCACATACGTTTCGTCCGAGTTTTCGTCCGCATATCCGAACTTCAATTCCAACGCATGGTTTACTCCCGTGCCTTTGTCGGTTTTTACCATTACCTTGGCTATGAAGTCGTTTCTGGTAAATCCTTTGGCTGGATGGTCTTCGTATTTCTTGAAGCCGTCCGACTGATAGCGCAGATATTCCACCAGAAATCCGAAGTGTTTCCACATGTTTCCGATGTGTGCATGTGACTTAAATGTATTTTTGCTTCCGTAAGAGAAAGTTGCCTTGCCCGAGAAAGCGTTCGGTATGGGAGTCGACACCATATTGATGGCTCCTCCCGTGGTGAACGGGCCATACTGTACCTGACTGCTTCCTTTCAGCACTTCCACGGCTTCCATGCGGGCGGCATTCGGGAAATAATAGGCTGCCGGGGCTGAATAGGGCGCAGGGGCAGCCAATATTCCGTCTTCCATGATGGAAATGCGTTCGCTTCGTTCGGCTTTTGTCCCGCGCAAACTGATGTTGGGACGCAATCCGAAACCGTCTTCCTCATACATGTTTACCCCCGGAACGGCTTTCAACATGCGGTTGATGTCCGTATACCCCAGTTTGCGTATTTCTTCGGGCGAGATATAATATGCCGAGCCTGTGCGGTTTCTTGCCTTGAATTTACTTCCGAGTATTTGCCGGGATGATACCACTACTTCTTGGAGCTGGTAAACGGAGTCGTTCTTTATTTCCGGCTCTTGCCTTTGTACTTGCTCTTGCGAATTGGCGTGCATATACCCAAATACAAAAAGGATAATGAATAAAATTTTTCTGCTTATTGTCATATTATGCGTATAAAATCGAAAGATTATGGTACTTCCGTTGTTTGTTATAAAAAAGAGTGCTTGACACTCCGTTTTTATGAGTGTGATTGCTATAATGTATGTCCTGAATTTTACGCAAAGGTATATATCGCAGATTTGTGATGCAATCGCCATATTCAGGTATTAATAAGTGTTAGTAAGGGATAAAATACCCTGTTGGAGGTATTTGAATATTTCTATTCGGTTTGAGGGACTTCCCTGCAATGTTTCCACTCTGTTTTTGTATGCCGGAAGACGAAGATTGGATGTTGTTTATTGATTCTTTTTTAGACTTTTTTGTATAAAACATTAAAAGTGCTTTATTACTCTGATAGTTACGATAAGGAAAGGTCGTGTCTGAAAATCTGATTGCCGCGTTGTTTTTTGTCATAATAGTTCTCTTGTTGTACGGGCATTCACAATTGCTTATATCATTCTCAATATAAGCAACTCCTGTTGACTTCTAAGAGATGTTGTCCGAATAATTGGATAATCCCTTATTGCTATTTGTGACTCGAAGTCCGGAGATGTGGGATTGTCTTCAGTACTTGTTTAAGAGCCTCTCTTGTATTGGCTTGAGTGTTTTTTGGGGGAGCTGCCGGTCTTGATATTTATTCCATTTTCATCGTTTTATTACGTACTCTGCGGAGGATGTTCTGCATGTCGTATACCACGTCAGGATGCCGTAAAGCCACATTGGTGTGCTCTGCCTTGTCTTCTCTCATATTGTAGAGTTGAGGGGTGGTCGAGTTGCCGGTCTCAATCTTCGGCCCCCACGTCACTTTTGCAGGACCGTCGTTCGGTTCGATGTATTTCCAGTCTTTTGTACGCACGGACAATACGTGGTTGGCTGCCAATTCCACTATCCAAGGGCGGTCGGTGTTGTCCGTTCCCAGCAGGTTGTTGATGCGGTTATGGCTATCGGACGCACTTCCTTTGGGGAAAATGGCATTCACCAAAGCGCCTAAAGATGCCATCCAGTCTATTTGGGACATCAGTACATCCGATTCGCGGTTTCCTTTTATTTTCTTGGGCCATCGCACGATGGTAGGGACGGCAGTGCCTCCTTCGAATGCGCTGTACTTGTTCCCTCTCCACGGTCCGGCCGGTGTGTGGCCGTTCAGCAATTCCTCCGCCTTGTCGTCATAGCCGTCGTCTACGACAGGGCCGTTGTCGCTTGAAAGAATGACTAAGGTGTTCTCCGTCAGGCCGAGTTGGTCGAGCGTCTCCATCAACTGTCCCACCGACCAGTCGAACTGTACGATGGCGTCTCCGCGAAGTCCCATCGGGTTTTTGCCCCGGAAACGGTCGTGCGGGAAGCGGGGGACATGAATGTCGTTGGTAGCGAAATACATGAAGAACGGCCTGTCTTGGTTCCGCTTTATGAAATCGATGGCATGGGAGGTAATGGAGTCTGCGATATTTTCATCTTTCCAAAGGGCTTTGCCGCCGCCTTTCATGTAGCCGATGCGGCTGATGCCGTTTACGATGGCCATGTCGTGCCCGTGGCTCGGTTTCAGGTTATGGAGCAACTCCGGATTTGCGGCTCCGGTGGGTTCTCCGGGGAAGTTTTGTACATAACTCACCTCGATAGGTTCGGCGGGGTCGTGGTTTGCCACTTTCCCGTTTTCTATGAAGACGCACGGGACGCGGTCGGCTGTGGCGGCCATGATGTAGTGGTAGTCGAATCCCAAATCGCCCAAAGCGGCAGGAAGCGGGGCGTTCCAATCCTGTCGGGCGGTTTCGCCGCCCAGTCCCAAATGCCATTTCCCGATGGCGCAGGTGGTATATCCCGCATGTTTGAACATGTCGGCCATGGTGTATTGTTCCGGGCGGATAATCATTCCCGCATTTCCGGCCGCCACATCCGTGCCGGGGCGGCGCCATGCGTATTCGCCCGTCAGTATGGAATAGCGTGAAGGGGTGCTGGTGGCGGCTATGGCGTGGGAATTGGTAAAGCGAATGCCTTGTGCTGCCAGTCGGTTGACATGGGGCGTTTGTACGTTCTTCGCACCGTAGCACTCCAAATCTCCATAGCCCAAATCATCGGCTAAAATAATGATTACATTGGGGTGTTCACGATTGGATATTTTCTTGTCTCTTACGCTTTTGGCTTCTGCTGTCATGGCAGAACACAACACCGGTGCGGCAAGGGTGAAAGCTAAATATCGGTTTCTCATCGTTGTGTATTTATCGGATTGTACAAATCGTAAAAAGGAGACGAATTACCGACAAATATAATCTTTTTTGTGAAGAAATGAAAGTGTTTGAAGTGGAATAACAGCCTCCTTTCCCTCTTTTTTTATTTCCAAATCTTTCTTTTTTTACCTTCATCGACGAAAAAAGCTCGTACGGTCACGGTGAACTTTTTGATTTACCAAGGTTTTTCTTCCGGTTTCCCTTGATATTCTTTTCGATTGACGGTGCAAATCGAAACAAAACCGAGACTTTTGAATCTTATTTTCGCTCTTTCTTAGTATTGCCTCCGGCTTTTTTATACCTTATATATATTATAACCGGGTTCGGAACGGGAAGCAGCTCGATAACCTCATCCGGCGGCTTGTGTGTTAAAGATTAATATTGCTGATTATCAAATGATTACTTCTGCCTTGTCAGACACTTGTGTCTTACGGCTAAAACACTTGTGTCTGACGTGCAAAACACTTGTGTCTGTCGCGCAAAACACTTGTGTCTGTCACGGCAAAGGATTGCATCTGTCAAAACAGGGTGAGGGAGGCCGTCCTGAAAGGCTCTCTTCTCTTCTGTCTGATCCCGCTGCAATCCGGTGCATTCAAGGAATATCCGCCCGGCAGGATACAGCCCCTCGTCTTTGGCAAAAAGCAACCGCCTATCCCCGAATTCGGGGATATTATGGGTGTCTGTTGCGATTTCTTCGTTTCGCTGGAGTGCTTGTCGTTGCTAAAAGGATATATGGCTCTGATGAACGGTATGAATCTGCAAAGGTAGAAATTCAAAGGCTGCGGCAGCTTGTGGTAAGATACGCGGAAGGAGTCTTGGAAATGTTGTCCGGCAGAGAGGCGGAATATTCTTTTTCAGAATTTTGTTGTAGATTTATCTCAGGATATTTTGTCGGTTGCAAAAGAATATATACTTTTGCGGTGTACTATTATACTGATACACGTGTTTATCTAATCATCCAAGTATATGTTGCAAGTAGAAAACATTTCATTCGGTTATCGTCGGGGCAGGAAGAGTGTGCTGGACGATTTCTCTCTCTTGTTGCAGAAGGGCAGGGTTTATGGATTACTGGGCAAGAATGGTGCAGGCAAGTCCACTCTGCTTTATCTGATGAGCGGTTTGCTCACTCCCGGGCATGGCAAGGTGAAATTTCATGATGTCGATGTTCGCCGCCGGTTGCCCGTTACGTTGCAGGACATGTTTCTTGTGCCCGAAGAGTTTGAACTTCCTCCCATCTCCCTTGCCGGATACGTGGAGTTGAACAGCCCGTTCTACCCCCGTTTCAGCAAGGAAGACATGATGAGGTACCTGCATTACTTCGAAATGGAGCAGGACGTTAATCTGGGTGCTCTCTCCATGGGGCAGAAAAAGAAAGTGTTCATGAGTTTTGCCTTGGCCACAAACACCTCTCTGCTGCTGATGGACGAACCCACCAACGGGCTTGATATTCCCGGCAAAAGCCAGTTCCGCAAGTTCATCGCTTCCGGCATGTCGGACGACAAGACGATTGTCGTCTCCACCCATCAGGTGCGGGATATCGACAAGATTCTGGACCATGTGCTTATCATGGATAACAGGCATGTGATACTCGATGCACCTACGGCCGAGATTTGTCGCAAGCTGCTTTTCGTGGAAAGCGACGACCGGGAATTGGCTCGGGAAGCATTGTATGCGCTGCCTTCCGTGCAAGGCAATTATCTGATGTTGCCCAATGCGGACGGTGCGGAATCGGATATAAACCTCGAGCTGTTGTTTGGAGCGGCACTTTCCGTTCCTGAGAAGATGGAGACTATGTTTCACCCTAACAAACAAGGACAATGATACGTGATACCTTTTTTAGTATGCCCCGTTTTGTGAGCCTGTGCCGCAAGGAAATGGTGGAGAGTTGGAGAGCCAATGTGCTGCGTATGGTGTTGATGTACGGCATGATGGCGATAATCTTTATATGGAACGGATACTATGAATATTATGGTTATGATTGGGAAGGGGCAACCGAAGATCCCGTGTGGGCTTTTGATGTGGTGATATTTATCTGGAGCATCGTTGTCATGGGCTGCCTGAGCGCTTCGTTCATGATGGAGCGAATGAAGACAAAGACCGGCCGCACCGCCATGCTGATGATGCCTGCCACGATGTTCGAGAAATTCTTCTCACGCTGGCTGATTTTTACCTTCGGATTCTTGATCGTGTTTTTAGTGGCTTTCAAACTGGCGGACTGGACCCGTGTGTTGTACTTTATGATAAAGTATCCCGATGCGAATCAGATAGCTTCCATACCGCTTCTCCCTTATCTTGTAGGCCCGGCGGAGCATTGGACGGCTTTTGGTGATTGCAACCAATTTATGCTTGGTGTCAGTTTCTATTTCCTGTTGCAGTCCTGTTTCGTGCTGGGCAGCTCCATCTGGCCCAAGAATGCTTTCCTCAAGACATTTTCAGTCGGGGTAGTCATCGTCATTACCTATTTGCTGATTGGTACGGGACTGGTGAAATCTCTCTTTTCGGAACACTATGTAGGAAAGAGCTACTTCTCGGAAGACGAGGGCTGTTTCTGGGGCTTCATCCTGTTTTCGCTCGCCGCCCTTTTCAACTGGGTGCTTGCCTATTTCCGTTTCAAAGAGTCAGAAATCATTAACCGTTGGTGATAGAGTATGAATTTCAAAGAAAGTAAGGCCATCTACCTGCAAATAGCAGACCGCATCTGCGACGAGATACTCCTCGGACAGTATCGGGAGGAAGAGCGCATTCCTTCGGTGCGTGAGTATGCGGCTGTGGTAGAGGTCAATGCCAACACGGTGATGCGTTCGTATGACTACTTGCAGGCGAAAGGTATCATTTACATCAAGCGGGGCATCGGCTATTTCGTGGCGGCCGGTGCGTGCGGGCTGATTCATTCCTCGCGAAAGGAATCGTTCCTGAAAGAAGAAGCGGATTACTTCTTCAAGCAAATACACATGCTCGGCGTAACCGAGAAAGAACTCACGGCCATGTATCGGGCATATAGTAAGAAACAGAATAAATAAAGGCGGATTATGAAACGAACAAGTTATATTATATTGGGGATGCTGCTTGGCGGGCTGTTGCTGATGAGTGGCGCGATATTCTATATGTCGAAGCACGGGTTGGATAGTGCCGACTGTGAATTGTACTTCACCGGGCCTCAAAAGACCTTCCCACTTCCGGAATGCAAGGTGTTGAAGCTGGTTGCGCCGCGTGCGGATCGCACCATGGATGGCGATGTAGATGTGAAAAGAATCAAGGAGGCATCTTTCGTGGGAGTCCCTTTAGAGGTGCGTCCTGCCGACCCGCTTGCTTCGGGCGGCATCTCGTTTGCAGCCGATTTAGAACCCTTTGTCTCCATTACATCCACCGGAGACACTGTGACGATAGCGTTTGCCTTCCCATCGGAAAAACTGGACAAGAGGCTTGCCGGCGCACATTGGCTGGGAGTGAATTCCCAAAACGGAATGACTTTATCGGTATCCTCCGGCGTACAGGGGATTGTATCTGGCATGTACGACCAGCGAACCACAATCAGAGGCTTTGAGCGCGACAGTCTGAGCCTTTCTTTCAGGCATATTTATCATCCGGTTGTAATAGAGGAGAGCCATTTTCGCTCCTTGCATATTCGGAGCGGGAACAATTGGCTTTTAAACAGCGGCTCGGCAGAGAAAGTATATTTCGACTTGGATGAGATTGGGAGTTTTACGGTAAATGCAGATTCCTTTTGCATTGACACGGAATATTTGAGAGGAAGTAATGATTTCCGCTATACATTGCAGAAAAACGAGTGCAGGCAAATGTTCTGGATTCCGTTGACGGAAGAGGCGACTTTGAATGTGAAACTGGAGGCCGAAGGCAAAATAGAATTGTCGGGTAGGCCGGAACCGGCAGAGCAGCCGAAGAAATGATGTAAAAACAAGAAAAGCCGTTCAAAAACTGAACGGCTTTTCTTGTTGCGGAGGCCTGATTCGAACAGACGACCTTTGGGTTATGAGCCCAACGAGCTACCACTGCTCCACTCCGCGATGTTTTTGTTTTGCGAGTGCAAAGGTACGGCTTTATTTCAAATCTGCAAATAAAAAGCATATTATTTTTTTATTGCTTGTGAGATATGCGGAAATGTCTTACTTTTGCTCAAATAATAAAGCAATGTGCAATTAACCTATGACCGTATCGAAGACAAAAGCTAAATTGGTAGATGTTGCCCGTCAACTATTTGCAAAGATGGGTGTGGAGAATACTACGATGAACGATATTGCCCTCGCTTCTAAAAAAGGCAGAAGAACACTCTATACCTATTTCAAGAGCAAGGAAGATATTTATTTGGCTGTTGTCGAGTCGGAACTGGACATCCTTTCGGAGATGATGAAACGTGTGACGGAAAAAGACATGTCGCCGGATGAAAAGATGATGGAAATGATATACACCCGTTTGGATGCGGTAAAAGAGGTGGTGTTTCGCAACGGGACGCTTCGGGCCGATTTCTTCAGAGATATATGGAGAGTGGAAAAGGTGCGCAAACGTTTTGATGCGAAAGAGATACAGCTTTTCAAGGACGTGCTCCGTGAAGGCGTGGAGAAGGGAGTGTTTCAGATTGATGATATTGATATGACCGCCGCCATTGTACATTATAGCGTAAAAGGGGTAGAAGTTCCTTACATCCGCGGTCAGATAGGAGCCAATCTGGATGATGAAATCCGTGGAGATTATGTGAAGCGTCTGGTGCTTGGCGCATTGGGAAAGAAAGAAATACATTCATAAAACAATAGAGAAAATGAGATTATTAGAAGGAAAAACGGCCATTGTGACCGGTGCTGCCCGTGGCATTGGAAAGGCCATCGCTTTGAAGTTTGCTCAAGAAGGAGCTAATGTTGCATTCACCGACTTGGTGATTGACGAAAATGCCGAAGCTACGGCAAAAGAACTGGAGGCATTGGGCGTAAAAGCTAAAGCTTACGCTTCGAATGCTGCGAGCTTTGAGGATACGGCCAATGTTGTGGCGGATATTCAGAAAGACTTCGGACGCATAGATATTCTGGTGAACAATGCCGGCATCACACGCGACGGCCTGATGATGCGCATGAGCGAACAACAATGGGACATGGTCATCAACGTAAACCTCAAGTCGGCATTCAACTTCATCCACGCCTGCACGCCGGTCATGATGCGCCAGAAAGCCGGCAGCATCATCAACATGGCCTCTGTGGTAGGTGTTCACGGCAATGCAGGCCAGGCCAACTATGCCGCTTCCAAAGCCGGTATGATTGCTTTGGCCAAGTCCGTTGCGCAAGAACTGGGTTCGAGAGGCATCCGTGCCAACGCCATCGCTCCGGGATTCATCATGACGGCCATGACCGATGCTTTGTCCGAAGAAGTAAAAGCCGAATGGTGCAAGAAGATTCCTCTGCGTCGTGGCGGTACGCCCGAAGACGTGGCCAACGTGGCTACTTTCCTTGCCTCCGATATGTCATCCTATATATCGGGTCAGGTGATTCAGATAGATGGTGGAATGAATATGTAAGACGTTGCTATGACTGTCGTATACGAAGACAATCATATCATTATAGTCAACAAGACCGCTTCCGAGATAGTTCAGGGAGACAAAACGGGCGATACGCCGCTTTCAGAGACCGTGAAACAGTATTTGAAGGAGAAATATCAGAAACCCGGCAATGTCTTTATCGGTGTCACCCACCGGCTGGACCGCCCCGTGAGCGGTCTTGTCGTTTTTGCCAAGACCGGCAAAGCGCTTTCCCGCCTGAACGAGATGTTCAGGAACGGCGAGGTGAAGAAGACCTATTGGGCCGTGGTGAAAAACCGCCCTCCGCAGGAAGAAGGGGAATTAGTGCACTATATGGTACGCAACGAGAAACAGAACAAGAGCTATGCGTATGACCGTGAGAAGCCGGGCAGCAAGAAAGCCATCCTGCACTACCGACTTATCGGGTACTCACAGAACTATTATCTGTTGGAAATAGACCTGAAGACGGGACGGCATCATCAAATCCGTTGCCAACTGGCAAAGGCGGGATGCCCCATCAAGGGCGACTTGAAATATGGGGCTTCTCGTTCCAATCCCGATGGAAGCATTTGCCTGCATGCACGGAATATCCGCTTTGTGCATCCGGTATCCAAGGAGTTGATAGAGGTAGAGGCGCCTGTTCCGTCCGATAATTTATGGAAAGGATTAACAGTATAAGCTAAATAATCAAATGATAATGAAAAAACTGGTTGTTTTATCGGGGCTGCTCCTTTGGGCAGGGGCAGCAGTCCGGGCACAAGAGAGAGTTGCCGAGTACAAAGTACGTCCTGCCATTGCGCTACGAACTCCCCTTCAGGGAGACAGTATCAACTTCAAGGGAGACAAGTTTACGACCTCCAACCTTTTGAAGACGAAAATCAGCCTTGATTTCGCCGGTTTTCCCTATGAGCGGATTTCGGCCGATACGGCAGGTTATGTGACTGTGGAAAAAGCGGATAAAGATAATCTTGTCTATCTGTTTTCCACCAACCTGCGTGCCGAGCGTTTCATGCGGGGCATGCTGAATGTCTATGCTCCCGTACGCTTTGAGGTATTTGTGAACGGCGAGCCCAAGCAGTCGAAAAGCACGGCGGAGGATAGCCTGTTGCGGGTTCGTCCTTCGGTGGTCAGCTTGCGCATGGAGCCGGAGACGGATTACGAGGTTGTCGTCAAACTGTTTTCTTCGGCCGACGACAAGATGCCGCCGATGCTGAAGTGCGAGTTCGAAAAAGAGAAGGAGTTTGAGGATGTGGGTTGCCTGATGGCGCCCGACCTGAAAAGGCGCCTTTCACTGTTCAACACCAACTTCGGTCCCCGTGTGAGTTGGGTTTCCCTTTCGCCGAACGGCAAATATCTGCTGACCTGTTATTCGGACAATTATGGTGTGAAGCGTTCCAAAACCCGTTGCGAACTGACCGAGGTGAAAACCGGGCGGGTGATATTGCCCGGCGCCAACGAGCGTATGCGTTGGATGCCACGGAGCAATAAGCTTTATTATACGGTTATGGGTAAAGAGCAGAATGACTTGGTGGTGTTCGACCCCGCCACCATGAGTGAGGAGGTCTTGTTGGAGAACATTCCCGAAGGGAACTTCACTTGGTCGCCTACGGAAGACTACCTCGTTTATACGCTGACGGATGAAGGCGAACAGGTAAGCGGGCCGTTGAAGCGCCTTTTGCATCCGGCCGACCGCATACCCGGTTCGCGCAACCGTTATTATCTCATGAAGTACGATTTGTCGACAGGACTTTCCGAACGGCTGACTTATGGCAGCCGCAACGTCTATCTGAACGATATCTCTCCTGACGGGAAGAAGCTGTTGTGCAGCACATCCAAATCAAACATTACCAAGTGTCCCTTTACGCTTTCTTCTTTGTTCGAGATAGATTTGAGCACCTTGAAGGCTGATACCTTGGTGAAGTGGGACGCTTATATGGGAGGCGCTTCTTATTCTCCCGACGGCAAGAAGCTGCTGCTGACCGGCGGGCCGGACGCTTTCGGAGGCATCGGGCGCAATTGCGGTTCTCATCCGATAGCCAACAGCTTCGACACACAGGCATTCGTCTTGGATCCTGCGACGCAAAAGATAGACCCCATCACACGCGATTTCGACCCGACGGTGACTCCCTTGCAGTGGAACCGTGGGGACGGTTGCATCTATTTCAACACCACCGACGGAGACTGCCGGAACATCTATCGCTATTCTTTGAAGACCGGCCGTTTCGAGAAACTGCCACTTGAGGAAGATGTGATTTACAATTTCTCGCTGGCCAAAGACAACCCTTCGGTTGCGGCCTATGTGGGAGGAGGAAACACCGGCACGGGTGCGGCTTACGTATATGATGCCAAAAAGAGAACCTCCGTTTTGCTTGCCAATCCCATGAAGCCCGTCTTGGAGAAGATAGAATTGGGCAAGATGGAGGAGTGGGACTTTACGGCGGCAGACGGCACCACGATTAAGGGCATGATGTGCCTCCCTCCCTCTTTCGACCCGGCAAAGAAATACCCGCTCATCGTTTACTATTACGGCGGAACCACGCCTACCACGCGCGGCATCACGTCGCCTTACAGCGCGCAACTGTTTGCCTCGCGCGACTATGTGGTCTACATCATCCAGCCCAGCGGCGCCATCGGCTACGGACAGGAATTCTCCGCCCGCCACGTCAACGCGTGGGGTGAGCGTACGGCCGACGAGATTATCGAAGGCACGAAAAAGTTTTGCGCCGCACATCCGTTTGTCGATGAGAAACGCATCGGCTGTCTGGGTGCTTCTTACGGGGGATTCATGACGATGTATTTGCAGACCAAGACGGATATGTTTGCCGCTGCGGCTTCTCATGCCGGCATCAGCAACGTGACGAGCTATTGGGGCGAAGGCTATTGGGGATATTCTTATAACTCCGTTGCCGCTGCCGAAAGCTATCCGTGGAACAACCCCGAGCTCTTCACCAAGCAGGGTGCCTTGTTCAATGCTGATAAAATCAGAACCCCGTTGTTGCTGCTGCACGGCACGGCCGACACGAATGTGCCTGTCGGCGAGAGTATTCAGATGTACAATGCGCTGAAGATACTGGGCAAGCCGGTGGAATTCATTACCGTAGACGGCGAGAACCACTTTATCAGCGACTACGACAAGCGCGTGCTGTGGCACAACTCCATCATGGCTTGGTTTGCCCGTTGGTTGCAGGACAGTCCGGCATGGTGGAAGGATTTGTATCCCGAAAGACATTGGTGATGAATCCCCTTTGAGAACGTGCCGGGAAGGGTGTTTCCCGGCACGTTGACAAACACTGGCCTCTGACTTGACAAACACTTGTGTCTGTCGTGTCAGAGGCTTGTGTCTGTCACGACAAAGTCCAGTGTCTGTTGAGTCAGACACTGGACTTTGTCATGACAGGCAGAAAGGGCGGGCGTCCGCCGGTATCTGTCAGAAGAAGCGCGGCTTCACGTACTTGTCCCGATAGGAGGTGAAGTGCAGTCCCGGCATCGTATGCCCGGTGTCGGGAGACTGCATCGACTTGATGAGTGAATAGTCTTCGGCGCTCAATGCGTAGTATGCTTTCCCCTCCGGTTTTTCCACACTGACTGTCCAATCGAACATATTGCCGAAGATGGTGAGGTTGTCCTTTTCGGGATTGTAGGCCGGAAGTCCGGTCTTTATCACCTCGTATGTCTTGTTCATCAGCACATAGAAGGCATGGTTCGCATCCGTGAGGTAGCCCAGTGTCTTGCGGTCGGAGAACTCGGTGATGAATAGGTGCTTGGCTTGCACATCTTGGGGCAATTCGATGGCACGCACGTAGGGGCGTCCCTGCATCTGCTTCAGGTGGAACAGTTTGCCCTCGTTGTCGAGGATGAGATACCCCTCGTCATACTCCTTTCGGGTAGTGGGGTTGCCGGCCACGTATCGTGCCGGAAACTGGAACGACTTCTTTGTCAGCGCTTCCGTAAAGCGTCGGCTCTTTGTCTCGTCGATGGAGTTGCTTTCCATCACGATGAATTCGATGCCTGTTGGGGTGATGCGGAACACGTCGTCGGGCATTTTCAGCTCCACGCGCTTCGACATGCTTTCCAGCAACGGATACAAGGGGACGGCAGACGTATTGATGTCCGTTGCCGAGATGCGGAAGTTGAAATTGGTGTGTTGCACTCCGCGCGGTGTGACGGCCACACCCATGATGCTGTCGGGGAAGCGTTCGTCCGCCATCAGTTGGCGTACGTAGAACAGGGGCAGTATGCTGTCCGTCTCTTCCTGTGTGTAGTGCCTGCCCGACCGGTCGCGGCGAAACAGACCGACACTCTCATCATATCCTATCGACACGAAATCGCCTATCACGCAGCTATACATGGAGAAAGGCGTGCGCGAAGGCCGGGAGGAGAAGAATGTATAGCACCAAGGCAGTTGCCACAGCAGCAGTAGCACCACCGTGAGGCATAAGAATAGTTGACTGAAACGTTTCATTTTTTTTTCTGTTGTTTATACTTTTGGTAATGAAAGAAGACAGACCTCTCAGTCCTGTTTTCCTGCCTTGAAGCGGGCGACCGATATCCACGAGAGGCTGATGCAGAGCAGTGTGTAGACCAGCAGCCACGGCAGAAAAGCATTGTAGGCTTCGGGCGTCGTGGAGAGGAAGAAGATGCGGAGCAGCAGCACCGTCACCACCAGATTGAACACCCGCCGTTTCCATGTAGGTTCCAGACAAATCCATGTCATGAGCAGGTAGGCGCAAAAACCTGCCGCATACCATGTGGCGGCCGTCAACAGTATGCGCATGTACAGTTCGGGAGCCAGTATCCGTTGCAGATAGACGAACATCAGCAGGTAGTTCAGGAAGAAACAGGACGCCAGTGCGGCCAATCCGTAAAGCAGCATGAGGTTCACCATCTTCAGTTGCGGATAGGGCAGGTGCAGTGTCAGCTTCAGGCATTTGTGATACATTTCGGGGACGAACTGCACCAGTGCCAGCAGTATGCCCGCCAGCAAGGGGATGTATTGCAGCAAGTCCACGAACACGGCGTCGCGCGTCAGCATCACTTCCCATACGTGGGCGGCTCCTTTAAGTTCAGCCACACGGTTTATGCGCAGCATGGAATATCCGGCAAAGCCCGTGCTGACGGCAAAGGCCAGCAACAGATACCAGCGTGTTTTAATCCATTCTTTATAAAATATGGCATTCATTTCTTACTTAATATTTTCCGGTAAGGCCGATGAAGGCGTCTTCCAGATTTACGGTTTCATATTTCAGTTGATTATAGGGCACTTGCAGGGAGGAGAATCGGTCTTCCACCTCTTGCGGAGTGAGGAACGAGTATGTCTCCAGCGTGTTGCGTATGACGGCCGGATGATAAAAGTCCGCGTCCTTCGGCAGGGTGTAGCCCTCGGGCACGGTGCAGGTGTAGCGGCGTATCGTGTCGAGCAGTTCCCTGACGGGTTGCTGAATCAAGATGCTGCCGTAGTCCATGATAATGCAGTCGTCTATCAGGCGTTCCATGTCTTGGATGATGTGCGAGGTCAGGAAGACGGTTTTGTTCTCCGAGCGGGCATAGTCGCGCAGGTAGTCCACGAAGAGGCGGCGATAGCCGGGATCGAGTCCCAGCGAGAAGTCGTCCAGCACCAGCAGCTCCGGATTCTGTGCCAAAATCAGTCCCAGCGCCACTTGCGAGCGCTGTCCGCACGACATGCGCGAGATGCGTTGTCCGGGTGCCACTTTCAGCTTGTTCATCAGGTCGTAGTACGCCTCCTTCCGCCACTGTCCGGGATAGAAGGCGGCATAGAACCGTTCTATCTCGCGAATGGTCATGAACTGATATTGCACGTGTCCCTCGATGAGGAGGCCGATGTTGCGACGCAAGGCCGGCTCCAGCGTCCGAATGTCCTGTCCGAAGATGGAGCACCGGCCCGAACGGGGTGTCAGGTAACCGCTCAGGATGTTGATGGTGGTGGTTTTCCCTGTCCCATTTTTCCCCAGCAGCCCCAATATGCGCCCTTGCGGGACGCTGAAGCTGAGGTTCTCGTATATCAACCGTTTGCCGTAGTAGTGCGTCAGGTTATTGCATTCAATGATATTTTCCATTGATTTTGTAGAAAAGTTAGTGATGATGATCGGAATCCGTCATCTTTTGTGTACCTAATTAAAGGAAGAGAAACAGCAGAGGTATCAGGATGCCTGCCGCCAACTCTATTCCTCCGCGTCCCCACAATCCTTTCGGACCTTTCACCATGATGAGGCCGGTGAGGGTGATGAGGATAAGTCCTGCCGCAAACAGGTCGGAGAAGTGCGTCCACCAACTGCCCGGGTTGTAGTGCAGCTTGGTCAGTGCGCTTAGCAACGGACGGCGTGTCAGTTTCTCATACACCGCCCGGCTGTCGGCGAGGTTCACCACCAGATTGGAGCCTCCCTTCAGAAACACTTTCATCTCTCCCTCTTTGGGGAAGTAGTGCTTGGTGTAGTTTCCGTCTTCGCCTATGGGTTTCAGCAGCTTCAGCACATCTTCCTTGCGGATGCCGGCTTGCTGAGGGAGGGGGTCGGTCAGCCTGTATTCCTGCCGCTCTATCGAGTAGTGAGGGTTGAAACTGCTGCGGTGGTTCATCGCAATGCCCGAAATGGCGTATATCAGCACCATTCCTGAGAAGAAGAACGACACGTCCCGGTGCACAAGGCGGCACCACTTGCGCAGAAGCGTGCCGGCCTTGCCTTTTGTGTCGCGCTGCCTCTCGTCCTTTGCTATCGGTCTGTTTTCTTCCATCGGCGGCTTACTGAATCTCATAACTGCTTGCCTGCATGTAGTAGAACGACAGGTAGGCTTTTCCCTCTTTCGCCTGACGGTCGGCTATCTTGGCACGGAAGTCGGCGATGCGTGCTTCGGGCGTGTTGGCGGTTTCGCCGCGCGCTTTCTTTTCGGTGCTGCATCCGCCTTCACCCTTTTCGCCGTGTTTTTCGGCAGAGGTGGCTTGCAGTTTGGCTTCCCATTGTTGCAGGTAGGCTTCGTCCACATGTTGTTCCATCAATATGCCTTTCACACGCACGATGCTGTTGACGCACTTCGTATCGAAAGAACCCAGTTCGCCTGCTTCCACACGGATGGTCTGCGTGTCGTCGCTGCCCATCAGGAAAATCTTGGTGGCACCGTGTTTGCAGGCATGCGTACATACTCCTTCGATGGTTACTTCCTGATTCGCCAGTTCCCCGGCATGCGCCAGCAGGCTGTCTATCTCAAGCACGCCGGCGGTTTGCCCGGTTGTTGTTTCGTTGTCCGCATTCCGGGTCTTGTTGCCGCATGCGGTCAGTGTGAGGGCTGTTGCAGCGATGGCTGCCATAAAGAAACTTTTTGTTTTCATTGTTTTCTTGTTGTTAATGGATGAATATTAAACTTGTGATGTTTGTTTAGGAAAGGAGGTTATAAAGCCACTCCTACGCTTATTCGCAGCATCCGTCTGTGCATATCGCCGGGGTAACGGGTTTGTTGCCATCCGGCCTCTGCATATCCCAATGTGTTTCCGATGTTCTGCGACCAGCGCACGGCCAGCCCGTAGCTTGTCCGGTTGCCGCTCTGCATCTCAAAGTTCTGTTTTAAGACTGTCAACGCATAGGGGTGGGCAGCTTGTGTGCCGAAGTTCGGAGAGGCGTCAATCTTTCCTTGATACACTCCGTAAATGCGTGCCCGCAGCATGCCTTTTCTCCACCGATGTGTGGATACGAAAGCCAGCGAAGCATTCCATTGGCTGTACTCCATGCCTTGGGCAGGTGTTTTATAAGTATCCTTCCGTTGCAGGTAGCCGATGGCGGGTTGCAGGCACCAACGCCACCGGACGGTTTGCTCTTGTTCGTAACTGCCGCTCAGCACGGCATGCAGCGACCGGCTGCCGAATTGCTCGGCAACGGCTATTTTCGGATAGATGCTGTTCACGGCATCTCCGTATAGGTTTTCCGTTCCTTTCCGGTCGTTGTAGGTCATTGTAGCCTTGATGCCTGCAAACCGACGTGCCTGCTTTGACCTTGTCCAAGCAACCTCGGCTTGCAGGTTGTTCTCTTTGATTTCGTTCAGCGGGATGTCGTTGACTGCAGGCAGGATTTTTTCATAGAAAGAATAAAGGTAGTTGAAACTGCCACTCCATCCGCCATCGGCCTCTGTCGGCAGCAGGCTGATGCCGGCGCCGTAGCGGTGTCCCTGATATCGCACGCTTGTACGGGTTCCGTCGAATCGGGTATAGCTGTTGCCCAACCCCGTGAGGTGGAAAGTCTTCGATACTCCCAACTCGTCGTAATAGGTAAGGTCGCCGTTCTGCTTGTACTTATGCGCCTCGACGGAAAGAGCTGCCGCGTATGCGGCATGAATGCGTCGCGAAGCGCCGACCTTGCCGTAAAGGTCGGCTACTTTATTGTTAGGTCGAGGGTCGATGTCGCGATACTCTTGCAACGCACGGAACGAAAACTCGCCGCCGAACGTCCATTGTTTGTAAGCGGCGGCATATCCGCCTCTGAAGAAGTAGGTCTCCGAATTCATATCTCCGCCTATGGTATCGGCTGCAACATAGGGATAGACCAATTCATGGTCTGCGCTCTCGTTCCACCGGACGTTTCGGCGTGTGCCGTTGCGGTAGTAAGCGTTTCCCCATATACGTGCTTTTTCCGACAGGTGCACATACGATTCTCCCGAAAGGAAAAGCCCTTTCCATCCGTCTCCCGTCTCTGCCTGTACCGCCCGGTCTTGGGCGTCCCATTCTCCCGCAGCCTCAAGGATAGAGAGCGAATAGGACTGCCGGTAAAAGTTCAGGGCGGGATTTATGTAGGGATATACCACGAACTCCCGTTTGGCAGCCGAGTGCATGTATGCTTTCTGTCGTATAAGAACCGTGTCCTCCGTTTGGGCGCAAACGGAGGATGCGGTTGCCAATAGCAATATGAGCGAGGATATGATTTTTATTTTCATCTTGCTGTCGGAGGGATATGGGGCCTATTCGTGGAACTTAAAGTAGGGGTCTGCTTTCTGTTCGGGCAGGAAATCGACCGTTGAGTCGTTGGTGTCTTGCAGGGTTTTGCCTGAAAGCACTTTGCGGCGTACGCTCTTGCCATAGCGGGTAGCATCCTTGGCCACTTTACCGCAATACGTCCAACCTTTATCCAATGACGGCGATACCAGATTCCATTTGTGTTCGCTCTCTACACTGAGGTTCACGGCGTCCAATATCCATTTATTGGGAATCTTGTAGGCTTTTCTCGGTTTCATTTTAATCACTTTTCCATTGAAAAGAAATTCATAGCTGTATTCATAGCTGTAATCTTTCAGATATTGCTCGGCAGAAAGTTGGTTGTTCTCGTCATCGCCCAAACGCGCCAGAACATAGGATTTGGAACCGTAGTTGAAAGGCGTCCAAATGGTTTGCGAATAGGAGTATATCTTTTCCATATTCGGTACGGGCGTGTCCGTATCGAATATGGTCGGCTTAGAACTTTCGTCGTACCATTCGAAGTCGGCTTTCGTCAGGTCGAAAGAGTTTGGATTGACAGTGGTGTGGTCCATACCTATGTCGCAAATTAGCAGCGATTTGCCGGGGGCTACCATGAGTTTTTTCCCCGTGGGGATACGGTAGATGACATCGGTTGTAAAAGCCTCGTTCATAATGTTCGGAGTGTATTCATACTTGTTCCAAGTGGAGAATGCCGATTCCGCAATGGTCAGTCCGTCGGCGCATAGCGTATCTCCGGAGTTGTTGTAGATGCGGAAATATTTGTCGCCGTTGTATTGCTTCTTCTCGGGAGTTTCCGTTCCGGTGAAGAAGATTTCGGCGATGACGAAGCCGCTGCCTTCTTTGCTGTCGTTATACACATAGCCTGTTATGGAGATGGGGGAGGATACGCCTGCTTCGGTAAGCGTTACCGACTCCTGATAGGCTCGTATTTTGGTGTGAATGGCTGTTTCATTCAGTTTGTAGTTCAGCGAACCTTCCATATTGATGGAGTAAAGTCCTTCGGGCACACTGACCGCAACGCTTGTGGAAGAACCTATCGAGGCTTGCGGTACAGTGGTTGCCGCTCCGGTATTGATGTTCTTCAATACCAGTTTTTGGATGCCGATGACAGGGTTGTAGTTCTGCAATTCGGCGGGCGCATTGAAGTGCAAGGTCACATTGGCCATTTTTACACCGTCGTCGTCTTTGCTGCAAGCGGTGAAGGCTAAGCCTGCAATCAGCATGCAGATGGCGTAGAAGTTTCTTGTTCTGTTCATTTTCATTTTTATGTAATTTATTATAGTTTTAGTTTCAGCTCCATCCCGAAGTAGGGACTTGCCGCAGTTCTTCGTATCAGGTAGCCGTTTCGGGTGTAGTCGGGCACCCAATCGAGAATCCGGTTGGCGAACAGTGCGATGGCTGTATGTTTACCGAACTCTTTCGTGGCTTTGAAGTTGACGTACATATAGAAAGGCGTGACGTCTTTCTCGTTCAGGGAAGATGTATAAGAGAATATCAGGTGTTGCTTATAAATGTCGCTCTTGTCCGCTTCGGTATATGGCGACACCTTTCCGGTGACGTCCATGTAGGCTATGGGGGTTCCGCTTCTTTTGGGCGTGTGCAGACTGTAATACCACATACATTCGGCGGTGGCCGAAAGGGATAACCCTAATTTCTTCAGATAGGTGTCGGCGGTGAAATTGGTGTTGAACCTTTCACGGCTGTTGCTGTCTTCCACTTCATACAGGCCGATGTATTTGTCGCTCAAAGCAACGCCGTTCACTACTGTGGAAGTGCTTTTAAATACAGGCTCGCTGTTTTCGTAGACGGTGTGCAGCCATGCGCCGTTCACGGTGAAGCGGGTGTTGAGCGCTTTGAAGCGTTCGGTTGAGAGTTGAAACTCCACTCCCTCTTTCCATGTACGGCTGCCGTTTCCGGTGTAGGAGTATCCTCTCAATGCGCTGTTCATCGTGTACGGCATGTCTTCCAATGCGGGCGGGGCGGTCAGGGTGGATTTGTCCACGTGGCTGGCGTCGTACACCTTATATTCGTAGGGAGCGTAGCTGGCAATGGAGCGGAAGCCGTTGTTCATGCGTTCGCGGAAATAGGTGACGGACAATGTGTTCTTGCGATACTTCAGACCCATGCGCACTTCCCATTTGATGTTGCGGGCAGGTGTCACGGCATAATTGGCGGGGTCGACGATGTAGGTGCGCAGATTGATACGCTTGTATGCGGCGTTGGCATGCCAGAAATTCAGTTGGGTGAAGTCCATGTAGATTTTCTCCGGATAGAGATGCGTCAGGGTAGGCATCAGCGTCAGCATGCCCATGCCGCCGGTGAGGTTTATCTTCAACTGTTCCTTTCCGATGTTTATTCCCGGAAAATTCCATTGGACGTTGAGGCGGGGGTCGAAATAAACCTTTCCGTTCAGGGCATATCGGTTGTCGAGGTTCAGCATCATGTTGCCGCTTATGCCGGCTTGCACTTCCAAGGAGTGTCGGCCTATGGGGATGAGCGCATTGTCTTCTACATACACCTGCCAGCGTTCGGAGGCAGGAATGTCGCTGTATTTGCGCGGGCGGGAAAAGCCGCTCAACGGGTTGAGCGGACGGGCGGGGTCGTACACCTGTCCGTTTCCGAAGTTCTTGTCGTAATCGAATCCGCTGCCTGCCAGCAGCTTGTGGCTTGTCAGTCCGGTAAGCAGGATGAATTCCGCTTCGGCCTTTGCGTGTATGCTCACCGGTTTCCCGTCCACTTCGGCATAAGCCGTGTACTTGTAGGGCAGAATCACGGCGTCGTGTTCGCCTTCCTCCGTGTGGATGGGAGTAATCAAATCGCGGTTCAACTGGATGAACCTGCTGCGTTTGATTTTATCCCACGACATGCCGGCGGATAGGTTCAGCGTCAGTCTTCTGAAGGCTTTCCCTTTGGGTGCCGTCCAACTCAGTCTGTTGCCCCATCTGCCCGAGTGGAAAGAGGAACGGTAGCTCTCTTCTTGCAGTTTCTCTATATCGGGATCGTTCTTCACGTTGTCTATGTTACCCGAGTAGTCGGCATTGGTTTGCCACTCCAAGGCATATCCGTTGCTCCGCGTCCACTGCTTGCTGAGGCGTGTGGAGGCGCTGATGCGCTTGTAGCTGTCGTAACGGTTGCGCGGGTCGCTCCGCGAGTCGAGGAAATTGAGGTCGGCTGCGAGGGCGATGCCTTTGTTCTCCCATTTCACGCCTTTTCCCACGGCGAAGAGCCTGCTGCTTTGGTCGGCTTTGAAACGTGCTTCCAACGGGGCGGCTTCCAGCTTGCGGTTGATGATGACAACGCCGCTTGTCAGGTTGTTGTAGCGCACGGAAGGTATTCCTCTGACGATCTCCACACTTTCTATGTTGTCAGTGGAAATGCTCCGCATGTCTACGCCGGCGTTCACGGCATTGTATCGGTCGAAAAGCGTGGTGATGTCCGATGCCACGGCCTGCATGTCGGATGCGGTGCTCACCGGTGTGCCGTCTATGACGAATTGCGTGCCCAAAGCCCCGGTGTTGTAGTTCGAACCGCTTGTTCCCGCCTCGCGCAACCGGATGGTATTGGCTCTGCCCATGTCCGGCGTACTTGTGCTTCCGCCCGGCAGCAGTGCCAGCAGGTCGGTGAAGCTGGAAGGTTGCAGGTGCTCCATTGCCGTGCGGTCTATCTTTGAGGCGCTGGTGATGCCTTTCGACTCGGAAGCGGTCACAACGACCTCGTTCAGCGTGGTGGACGAGGGGAACAACCGGAAACTCTTCTCCACGTTCCCGTTGACCGAGAGGCTGCTTTCCTGCGTTTCATACCCTATGTAGGAAACGATGAGGCGATAGTGCCCGCCCTCTATCTTGCGGATGCTGAATTTGCCTTCGGCATCGCTGATGGCTCCGTAGAACTTTCCGCTATCCGACTTCAGGCGTATCGTGGCGAAAGATAACGCCTCATTGTTCTGTGCATCGAATATGCGGCCACAGAAGGTATTGGATGATTGCGCCGAACAGAGGAGGCAGATGAAAAGTAAATGACTTATGAGGAACGACTTTTTCGGCATTATACACTTATACAATTTAGGATTTGCAAAGGTACGGTGATGACGAAAAAGACACAATCGCCAAAAATGGGTATTTCTTAACCGCAGAAGGGAGGTTTACGGCCACAAATCATGGAAGACGATACCTATTTGTGGCTATATAATCAGATTATGTGTTGTCGCCCGAAGAGAAAAGCCTGCAAGATGCTGCAAGCCTGTTGCAGAGCCACTGCAACCAGCTTGCACCACCACTGCAAAAAGCTTGCAGCGCCACAGCAACAGGCTTGCAGCAAAACTGTAACGAGTGTGCAGCAGAACAGATCGAGAAAGTGATGAAACATCATCCCTGTCAGCAGTCCATGTTTTGCAACCCTAATGCTGTCATATCCTTTTGCGGCAAGTATTCCCCTAAAAAGCAACGAAAAGCAACCGAAGTTAAAGCATTTGGAAATAAGACAGATAAAGCAGTTTTGCGTTGATTTTCATTTTGGTAAAAAAGCAAATTTGGGCATAATCGGGCAAACTTTCCGTACCTAAATCGTAACCCGTGCAAATTAAAGACGAAAAGGGTAACTGATATAGCATCAATAGTCTGTTGTTTAGGTTTTTATGCCGTGTATATCCGCATTTTTCATAGCGATGAACGTTTGTTGAACAACTAATTTTGTAACACAAATAAAACGTATCGTTATGCAGAAAAAAGAAAATTTACGGCTGGCGTTTTTTATACAACGGACAGCCAAAGACAAAGAAGGAAACTGTCCCGTAATCGGAAGGATAACTATTGGGCGGAGCCAAACACAGTTTTCAACCAAAATCCGTGTGCCGGATAATCTTTGGGACACACGAAAAGCACGACTGACAGGTAAAAGTCAAATCGCCGTGAAACACAACCGGGCGTTGGACGAAATCTCGGTACTGGTTCACAGCCGATACAGAGAACTGAAACAAACCGCTGGAACCATCACAGCCCCACAGGTAAAAGAGGCGTATCAAGGAATGGCGGTTGCTAAAGAAACTCTGATTGAAAGATTCAAAGATTTCAACATCCGTGTGGAAAAACGTGTCGGCATCGACCGCACCGAACGTACGCTCGAAAAATGGCTGTACAACCTGTAAGTCTTGCAAACTTACCTCAGAGAGAAACACAAACTCAGCGATATTCCGTTTGCTCTGCTCAATTTGAGTTTTAAAAACGTTTCCACGTCTTTTTGTTTGTAAAAAACCTTATGGTTGATTTGCGAAAACGGCAATTTTCCGATATCCCTGTATGTCTGAAGTGTCCGTTTACTTACGTTAAGCAGTCGGCACACATCGCCGTTATCCAGCCATTCGTCAAAGTTTTCATCCGTTCCCATTTCCTTGTTCAGCCTGTCGATAAAATCGGCAAATCGCTCGTTCATTTTTTCCCATGTCCGGGTTTCGATTAAAGTTATTCCCATTTTTCAGATTTTTATGTTGTTTGTAATTTGAATGCGTTTTCACTGTTTTTCGGCAAAGATAAACGCAATTCCGTCGCATTTGCAAACCGATTCCTTAGAATTCCTTAGAATGGCTTAGCGTGGCTTCATTTGGCGGTGATTGGCGTTCAAATCACAATTTCTGGGGATACTGTTTCCGCGCTTTTCCTGAAAAATCAATCTTTTGAATGCAGGATGAAAAACTGTGCAGTTTAACGCAGGTCAGAAAAATCCGCATCAAAACCCAACCAACGTTTTTCTCGAAAATCCCACAATTTTTTATCCCGATTTTTCACTTTTACGTATCAAAACAAAGAAAAACAAGGCAAGAAAATCCGCCGTTGTTACCGCGTTAAAATTCTGTTATACATTCACTTTCAGAAAGCAGAAAGGATTTTTTGCCCACGAAAAGAAAAATAAAGCAAACTGATGTATTTCGAAAAAAAGGATTTTACAATGAATAAATATACTTACTACCTTACTACAAATAAGAATAACACAATGAAAGAAAAAGGATTACGCCGTAGTAAAGTTCAAGATTCAACCTTACGACATTCTTACTACCTACTACAAACCAAAACAGATGTAGTAGCTACTACACAAAACATCCTTACAACTATTTTTTTTCTTTCATTGTCAATTACTTACAAGAGAGTATTAGTGTAGTAAGATAAATCCCGAAAACTTAGAAAAGTATTACAAAAACAAAATAAATGATGAATATCGAAGACACAAAACACCTATCCATAAAAGATTATCTTAAAGAACAAGGAATTTGCCCAACGAAAGAACATTCTGGCTACGGAATGTACAAAAGTCCGTTTCGGGACGAGAAAACAGCAAGTTTCAAAGTAGATTATCAGAAAAATCTGTGGCACGATTTCGGAAGTGGCGAAGGCGGAAGTATAATTGATTTGGTAATGAAAATGCACAAATGCAATTTCATTCAAGCAATTGAATTTATAAAAATCCAATATTTTTTGGACACTGTCCACAAAATTGTGTAAATGAAAAACTACAGGAAGAAGATTCTTGTAGTTTTTTCTTTTCAAACCCCTCGTTTTTTTTGGGGGGGGAGGGGATTCGAAAAGAAAAAACAAGATTAGCGATTAATATAAAAACGATTAATTTTGTAAACATTTAATTTTATGGACATTCCCAAAGATTTATTAAGCAAGGAGTTTCTGTCCCAATTTAAGACAGAAGAAGAGGTGAGCAAGTTTTTAACCGACTTGCACGCTCGTGTATTGGAACAAATGCTGGAAGGCGAGATGGATGCACATTTAGGCTACGAGAAACATTCCCCGGAAGGCAATAATAGCGGCAATTCCCGTAACGGCAAGTATCCCAAGAAGATACAGACACATTATGGAGAATCGGTCATAGACGTGCCTCGTGACCGTCAGGGAGAGTTTGAACCAACTGTTGTTCCGAAGCATCACAGTCGTGGTTTATCTATTGAGAAACTGGTTATATCCCTTTATGCCAAAGGGATGAGCGTTTCGGATATTGAAGAAGAAATGAAAGAGATTTACGGAATACCCCTTTCTACTTCAGCCATATCTATTATCACAAACAAAGTTACGCAGGCAGCCATAGAATGGCAGAACCGCCCGTTGGAGAGTCAGTATCTGATAGTCTGGATGGATGGCATTGTATTCAAAGTCAGAGATCAAGGCAAAGTGGTTAATAAAACGGTTTATTTATGTGTAGGCTTGAACAGGGAAGGCATCAAGGAAGTGCTTGGCATGTGGATTGGCAGGAATGAAAGTTCATCTTACTGGACTGGTGTTCTAACAGACCTGAAAGCTCGTGGGGTAAATGATATTCTGATTACCGTAACCGATAATTTGAACGGGTTTACAGACTCGATAAAAGCCGTTTTCCCCGAAGCAACTACTCAAATCTGTGTTGTTCATCAGATACGTAACTCGTGCAGATACGTTGTCTGGAAAGAGAAGAAAGAATTTACCGGTGATTTGAAGAACATTTACAATGCTCCCACCAAAGAATCAGCAGCACTGAAACTGGATGCTTTTGAACAGAAATGGGGTGGAAAATATCCTTATGCCATTCGTTCCTGGCGAGTAAACTGGGATGAACTGACAGCTTTTTTTGACTTCCCGGTTGAAATCAGAAAGATTATCTACACGACAAATCTCATTGAGAATCTGAATGGTAAAATCAGAAAATACACCAAAAATAAACTTTCGTTTCCAAATGATGATGCCCTGAAAAAAGCTGTATATCTGGCTGTTTCTGAAATAGAGAAAAAATGGACACAACCAATTTGGAATTGGGGCTTGATTTTTAATCAGTTTCTCACTATATTTGAAAACAGGATTCAAGTATAAAACCTGAATCCGGTAGTTTGACGTTTACACAAAATTTTGGATAGTACCATTTTTTGGAAAAGAGGTTTGAAGACCACGATGAACTGAGTACACCAAAACCAGTCTATCCAATATCTATTAGAATCAACTGGAACCGCAGTACCAAACCCTCCAATACCTCCTGATAATAATTCTGATTCTTGATTATTAGCTGCAATAATATTCGCAAAAAAAATATTCTTTGCTATATGCAGAAGTAAAAGTGTGATCATCTTCGCATATAATGATTATATCGTCATCATTTATTATAGCTGTTTCTACTACTTTTACCATACTTTTCCAAAGCCCGACGGCTCCTATCGGATGTTCTATCGCTTCTATCCATGTAAGTTTAAATTCCGGTTTTCCTTGAAATTGCTTCTCAATATGGCTCCTACGTTCAATACGATTTCTCATATTGATAACATATACGGGCAGATAAAATTCTTCATGTGTGTGTTTTTCTTTATTATTGCTATACTCTTTTATTGTTTTATCAAGAATTTTATCCATCTTCTTCCCCCATATTCTCCAATTTAGTCGTTTTTCATCTTCATTCCGAGAAGAACGACGTAGCTTTATATAAGTTTCTTTATCACTAAATGCCAATTTTATCTTTTCGGCATATTCTTCAGCAGTGGCATTGGGAGATAATAGAAATCCATTTTTACCTTCTCTTATTGGTTGGCTTACACCGCCAACATTTGCAGCTATGCTTGGCATGCCATAAGCAGATGCTTCACAGAATACAATACCAAAGGCTTCAAATTCTGTGGGTAATATTAAGAAATGAGAACGATAAAGAATATCATATAATAGTTTCAAATCATTCGGCTTAGACTTATCCCCAAAAAGGGATAATGGTTAAATCTTTATCTTTTGAGCAAACTTGAGGAGGAGTACTTCCTATTATTGTAAGTGTGCAAGAAAATCCTTCTTTCTTAAGTTGATGATAAGCTTTTAAGACTTTTTCTCCTCCTTTTTTTCCCAGTTTCTACCAATAAATAATAAATTACAAATATTGGTATCAATATTTAATTGATAGTTTTCAGGTTCAGGTATGTTAGCTCCGAATTCAATAACTTTAATTTTCCGAGCATCAGCGCCATAATGTGTAATTGCATTTTTTTTCACCCAATTCGAAGAATAAACAAGTAAATCACACTTATCAATTAATATTTGCTCCGTTTTATCAGCGAGTAATGCGTACTTGTTGTCGATTATTCCTAAATAAGCTTTAAATAAATCAAAAGTAGTATCACTTATATAAACAATAGGTACACTAATATTCAAAAAAGGAGGAAAATAATAATCTCTTATGATAACTATATCTACCTTAGTGCTATTAATTTATCGGAAAGAATGTTTCCTATTTCTCTCAGATAGTTTTCAGGATAAAATTTTCCACCTCTTTTATTATAAACATGTTCAAAATATAAATTTGAAACAATATCATCCCCCCCCCATTAATATCACATTATGATTTTTAGATAGGGTATGATAAATATAATAAAGAATTCCTGACCATTGGTTTATGTCGTGCGGATTAATAGTATAGACGAAGGCAATATTCATTTTTTTTAATATCTTATGTTACCCATTTTCATTCATATTTGACTCTTAAACATCTACCGTATTCATAATGGAATAATGTAAGCAAATAAAGCAAATATACTAATTGCTATTCCTATATACATAAAAATGACCAGCAAATACGGCATATTGTAAAAACGAATATAATCTTTTTTCTTTCAATCTTTTCTATGATTCTTCTATGTCTTTCCTTGTAATTATAATAATAGTAACCCGTTGGCGGAATTAACCTAATAAAAGATTTATGAATAGTAGGTTGTGCATATTATTGATATTTAGTAGATTAAATGTGAATAAACTTTTAATAAACAAATATCGTATGCACAACCTATATGCAATATTCGCAAAATTTCTGAACATATGCAAGCAAGTAGCCGGCGACTTAGTCAATGAATCAGGAAATGTTCCCAAAAGAGGAGTAGTTCCCAAATTCTCGGACCTTGAAATTGTAGCGTTGAATATGACATCAGAAGCTGTTGGTATTGACAGCGAGTCTTTGTTGTTTGCAAAGTTGCAGGAATATAAGAGCAAAATTCCCAATCTTATATCCCGTAGACAATACAATGACAGACGTAAAACGACCTCGTTTCTGTGCAATACAATCCGGGAAAGAATGGCTTCAGAAATAGATGGAGGTGAGGAATTTTTCTGCATTGATTCAAAACCGATAGAAACATGTCGTTTTGCCCGTTCCAAACGTTGCCGTATGGGGAAGAAGAATATTGAGAAAGCACCATCAATCGGATACTGCGCGTCACAAGGTATGTATTATTACGGATATAAGCTTCATACGGTCTGTGGATTAAGTGGAGTCATCCATTCCTTTGACCTTACCAAAGCCTGTGTACATGACATCCATTTTCTGAAGGACGTGAAAGTGGACTATAGTAATTGTACAGTCATAGCAGACAAAGGATATATAAGTGCACAGGTACAGCTGGATTTGTTTGAAACGGCAAATATCAGATTGGAAGTGCCATACAGGAGCAATCAGAAAGAATGGAAACCGACATACCCGGCTTTTGCCAAAGCAAGAAAAAGAATTGAAACCATATTCTCGCAACTATGTGACCAATTTATGATTATAAGGAATTATGCGAAAGATACCGACGGATTGTTCGCTCGGATTATCGGGAAGATTAGCGCACTTACAATCCTGCAATACATTAACTACAAAAACAATAAACCCATTGGCAGAGTTAAATATGCGCTAATTTAATTCCGCCAACGGGTTAATAGTATAATAATGCAACCCAAATTATGGCAAATATTATTATTCCAATCTTATCAAATTCAAAAAAAATAATTCCAAACAATCGATGTATAACAACTAATAAAGTTATAAAATTCATCATAAGACAAAAAGAGACAGATAAAATTCCACCTAAAATGGGAATATCATCATAATTTCGACTCTTTATTCCTTGTTTATAACTGGCGTAAAATAGGAAATCGTAAAGTTTCATTTTTTAATCTATTTTTCACTCTTAATTAAAAAATATCTTTATAGATAAAGACATAACCAACAATAGCGAGAATACTGATTGCTATTGCCATATATATAAAAATAACAAGTATATATGGCATATTGTAATAACGAATATAATCTTTTTTTCTTTCAATCTTTTCTATGATTCTTTTGTATCTCCCCTTATAAGCGTAATAAAAATACAATGATGCAGCCCATAGTATACCTAATATAATGCCCAAGATTTTGTCCAAATCAACAGCTTTTAAAAGAGAAAGGTCAAGAAGAATGACATATAAAGTTGCGAAATTCAAACAAAGACAGAATGAAACAGGAACCATCCCTCCTAAAATAGGAATGTCATTATAATTCCGACTCTTTATTCCTTGTTTATAGCCTGCATAAAACAGAAAATCATAAAACTTCATTTACAATTAGTTTTTTAAACTATTTAAATATTCATATAAATCTTCTCCCCAAACAGCTTCTGCAGCACCTATGCCAAGCGCAATTGCCCATCCAACACCCGGCACACAAGTTGCAAACGCCACTTGTGCAGCTTTTATGGTGATTCTCGCACCAGCTTCATATTGGTTCCCGTTATATACAGCATTACCTATAGCATAGACGTCAATAACATCTCCAACAAAACCTACCCACTTCCCTCCAACTCTTGCTACATTTAAAATCTTAGTAGTAAAAATCCTGCTCCATCTTACCAAGCAAAGCCGTCATAAAAAGTGTGAGAGCCTGTTGCTGAATTTGGGAAAGTTTGGTGCAGTATTGCTTTATCGCTATGTTGTTTTTAGCATATTCTATCTCTTTTTCGAGTCGGTATTGCTTCCCTCCTCCCCAGAATTGTTGCGAATAGCCTATTGAAAAGGGTGTAGTGCTGAAGCTGTTCCGTTTACGGGAAAATTCATTGAGGTAGTTAATATTGCTTCCGATATTTAATTCGCCTCCGGTAATTCCTACTTTTTGACGAATGGAAACACCGGCACTGCTGTTGTTGGAGTAATCTTCCACATACGAATAACTACCGTCCGATGTTTGCTGCAGCAAACGCAGGGAACGATTAAAATTTATGGGATTAAAATTCAGTGAAAGTGAAGGAAGAAAACTCTTTTTGTAATTCTCAAATTGAAGAATTTCGTTCTGATAATTGAGCTTTTCTATTTGCGCGGCAGAAGATTTTAATGACAAAACATTCACTACTTCATCTAACGTTATAGCCCTTAATGTATCTTGGCTATACGCTCTGACACAAGCGAAGGATATAATAGGCACTACGATTAATATGAATGGCATTTGTGTCAAAAAGTGTATTTTATTTTTTGATTTCCAAAAGTACAAAAAGACGATGAAACACCAAATTATTTCTATTGTTTTATGATAGAAATTTTCACTTAGCTTGATTTTTCCAATTCAATTATCTATCTTTGTCAAACACAAACAAGCGTTCATTTCCTTGATGAAATTCGATGCAAATAAAACACTTCTGCTCGTTTCCAAATCGTAACCCATTTTTTGGATTACACTCTTTACCTCCTGTTTTTCAACAGAATACTTTTTAGATTAATCCCTTCTGAGCATAGATTGCGCTCAACAATACAAGAAATTTATTCCCATAATTGGGAGCTATCCGAAATAACAAGAAGAAGATATATAATGAGAGGAGAAAGTAGGTTGCGACGGGAAACACAAAAAAACGCCCCTACAGAATAGACAAGAAAGGGGCGTTTTTTTTGCAGTGTGCTTACTATTGTTCGGCCACTTCAGATGTTTGTCGAAGTTTCATTTTTTTCCTACCAGTTTCAATTTGCTTTTAAGTTAATATATATAGAGTTGTTAAGTCTAGGTACTTTCTGTTGAAGCACACAATGTTTACGCCTAATATAGGCCAAATGGCGTGCCAGAAAAGAGCCGCAAACAGTAATCATCTGAAAACTAATAAAGTGAACAAACTGCCGCCATGCAGCGAAGTGTGGAAAAGTGTGGAATGTGTGGAACGGGAATGTGGAATAATTCCACACTTTTAGTCGGAAATGCTGTAAAGCTTCAGTTTGTTGTAAAGCGTCTTGCGGTCGATACCCAGCAGTTGGGCGGCACGGCTCTTGTTGTTTCCCGTTTGTCGCAAGGCTTCCATGATTTGCTGTTTTTCCGTCTCCTCGTTGCGTAGAGACATGCCGGCAGGTGCGGGAGCAGGTTCTTTCAAGTCGTCCAGCTCATCAATGGTGATGTACTTGCCTTGGGCCAACAACGTGGCGCGGCGCACGGTATTCCTCATCTGCCGCAGATTGCCCGGCCAATGATACTCCAGCAAGGCACTGCAAGCCTTTTCGTCGAAGCCGATCAGTTGCTTGCCCATTTCTCGGTTGGCCTGATCCAGAAAGAAGTTGGCAAAGAGCAGGATGTCCTCGCGGCGGTCTTTCAGTTGCGGCATGTGCAGGGTGAACTCGTTGATGCGGTGAAACAAGTCTTCGCGGAAAGTGCCTTTCTCTATGGCCTGCTCCAGATTTTCGTTGGTGGCCGATATCAGCCGCACGTCTACATTGGTCTCCTTGGTCGAACCTATGGGACGTATCTTGCGCTCCTGCAAAGCACGCAGCAATTGTATCTGCACCTCGTAGCTCAGGTTCCCTATCTCGTCCAGAAAGATGGTTCCGCCGTCGGCCTCTACAAATGCGCCCGTCTTGTCGGTCAGCGCACCTGTAAAAGCGCCTTTGATGTGGCCGAAAAACTCGGAAGCGGCCAGCTCTTTGGGGATGGCTCCGCAGTCGATGGCAATGAACGGTCGGTCGGCCCGCTTGCTGAGGCGGTGGATGCGGTGGGCCACATATTCCTTTCCCGTACCGCTGGCTCCGTTGATGAGCACGGCCATGTTGGTGGGGGCAACCAGATTCACATAATTATAAAGCTGTTTGGCGGCATCGCTTTCTCCTTCAAGGAAGTCGGAGGGAGCCGGCATGTCCGCCGTGTTTTTCCGGGCAGGGGGAGTTTCGATGTCGGCCGTCAGCGCCTCTCTCATCTTCTTCAGCAGTTCGTCGGGGTTCACAGGCTTGGCCACATAGTCGCGGGCGCCCAGTTTCATGGCCTGCACGGCCGACTGTATGTCGGCATATCCGGTCATCATGATGAGGGGTATCCGAAGGCCTTGCTCGCCCAGCCATTTCAGCAGGTCGATGCCGTCTTTGTCGGGCAGGCGCAAGTCCGATAATATCAAGTCCGCGCTTTCCGTCTCGATGTGTTTCTGTGCGCGGGCGACGCTGCTGACCGACGTCACCCGGAAGCCTTTCTTCCCGAGCCACGTTTTCAGCATCATGCCGTATGTAATATCATCTTCTACAATCAGTATGGACGTCATAGCCTTTGTGTTTTGTTTCTTTTAGCATCACAAAGGTAAGTGCTTTTGTCTGAAAGTCGTATATTTGCAGACTTAAATTAAATGAAAAGCAAAAATGAAAAGAAATCTTATTGTATTATTAACCATACTGGTGGGCGGGCTGGCAGCCTGCAAGCCGGGACAAAAGAAAGATCCGAATATGGAAAAGGAAACGAAGTTGAAGATTGAAACAAGTGCGGGAGACATCGTCGTGAAACTCTATAACGAGACACCGAAACACCGTGACAACTTTATCAAGCTGGCCGAGGAAGGCACTTACGAAGGTACGCTGTTTCACCGTGTCATCAAGGACTTCATGATACAGGCCGGCGACCCCGAATCGAAAAAGGCTCCCAAAGGCAAGATGCTGGGTTCGGGCGATGTGGGCTATACCCTTCCTGCCGAATTCATCTATCCCCGCTACTTCCATAAGAAAGGAGCCTTGTCGGCCGCACGTCAGGGCGATGAGGTGAACCCGAAGAAGGAATCTTCCGGTTGCCAGTTCTATATCGTCACCGGTAAGGTCTATGGCGATTCCGCCTTGCTGAATATGGAGCAGCAGATGAACCGGATGCGCTTGAACAATGCCTTCAATGCACTGGCGCAAAAGCATATGAAAGAAATCTACAAGATGCGTAAGGACGGCAATCAGGAAGGATTGATGAATTTGCAGGACTCTCTGATTGCACAGGCCGAGGCACAAGTGGGCAAAGAACCGGAGTTCAAGTTCACGCCCGAACAGATAAAGGCTTATACCACAGTGGGCGGTACGCCCCATCTGGACGGCCAGTACACCGTGTTCGGCGAAGTGCTGGAGGGCATGGAGGTAGTGGACAAGATTCAGAAAGTGAAGACCGACCGTAGCGACCGCCCCGAAGAGGATGTCGTGATTAAGAAGGTGACTCTCCTTGAAGATTAATAAAAAAACATTGGACAACGGTCTGCGGCTGGTGCACCACGAAGATGCCGGCACGCAGATGGTTGCGCTGAACATCGTCTACGACGTAGGTGCCCGCGACGAGCACCCCGAACATACGGGCTTTGCCCACCTGTTCGAGCATCTGATGTTCGGCGGTTCGGTGCATATTCCCGATTACGACACGCCGTTGCAACTGGCCGGTGGCGAGAATAACGCATGGACGAACAACGACATAACCAACTACTACCTGACCGTTCCCAAATCGAACGTAGAGACAGCCTTCTGGTTGGAGTCCGACCGCATGCTCGAACTGGCATTCAGCGAGCAAAGTCTCGACGTGCAACGCGGAGTGGTGATGGAGGAGTTCAAACAGCGTTGCCTGAATCAGCCATATGGCGACGTGGGGCATCTGCTCCGCCCTTTGGCCTACCGGGTGCATCCCTATCGTTGGCCCACCATCGGCAAGGAACTGTCTCATATAGCCGGCGCCACGCTGGATGAGGTGAAATCTTTCTTCTATCGTTTCTATGCCCCCAACAATGCAGTTCTGGCTGTCACCGGAAACATCTCGTGGGAGGAAACCCTCAGACTGGCCGACAAGTGGTTTGCCCCCATCCCCCGCAGAAATGTCGCTGCAAGGCAATTGCCGCAGGAACCTCCGCAAACGGAAGAGCGTCGCCGGACGGTGGAGCGCAATGTTCCTCTCGACGCGTTGTTTATGGCCTATCCTATGTGTGGTCGCGAAGGAGCCGATTACTATGCGTTCGACATTTTGTCCGATATACTCAGCAACGGGCGTTCCAGTCGCCTGAACCGCAAGCTGGTGCAGGAACAAAAGCTGTTTTCCGCACTCGATGCCTATATCTCGGGTACGCGCGATGCGGGCCTGCTGCATATCAGCGGCAAGCCCTCTGCCGGCATCACACTGGAACAGGCCGAGGCGGCTGTCCGCAAGGAGCTTGAGGTACTGAAACGGGAACTTGTGGGCGAGCAGGAACTGGAAAAAGTAAAGAACAAGTTCGAATCTTCCCACATATTCGGCAATATCAATTATTTGAATGTAGCCACGAACCTTGCTTGGTTTGAGCTGACCGGACAGGCGGAAGACATAGACCGTGAAGTAGACAACTATCGTTCTGTCACGGCCGAACACATTCATGCCGTGGCGCAGAATACATTCCGCGACGCCAATACCGTTGTGCTATATTATAAGAAAGCGTCCGGCTCTTACCTGCCGGAGAAGGCATGATGAACCGGAAAAAGGTTATCATTCATATCAGACGATATCTGGATAATATGGATTTGAAGAGAAAAAGACGTTGTCTCCTCCGTACCAAGTTCGTATCATCTTCTTATCAAGTTCGCTTCTAAAGAAACGAACATGATAAGGAGAAAGTACGGCTCTGACACGGCTCGGATATAGTGTGGATGTGGTTCGGACTTTAAACAAATTTGCATTATGGGAAGATTTTATGATACATATAAGTGCCATTACAAAGCCCTGATTGCGTTGGGACTGCCCATCGTGATAGGCCAGTTGGGCGTTATCGTCCTCGGCTTTGCCGATACGCTGATGATAGGACACCACAGCACGGCCGAGTTGGGTGCGGCTTCTTTCGTGAACAACATGTTCGCCCTTTGCATCGTTTTCAGCATGGGGTTCAGCTATGGGCTTACGCCGGTGGTGGGCGGTTATTATGGAAACCGCCGCTTTGCCGAGGCGGGGCAGGCTTTGCGGTGCAGCCTGACGGCCAATGTACTGGTGGCCCTGTTGCTGACTCTCATCATGACCGTCCTATATTTCAATATAGAACGTTTGGGACAACCCGTTGAGCTGCTGCCGTTGATTAAGCCTTACTACCTGACGCAGCTTGCTTCGCTGGTATTCGTCATGCTGTTCTACGGTTTCAAGCAGTTTACCGATGGCATTACCGACACCAAAACCGCCATGTGGATTCTGTTGGGCAGCAATGCGCTCAACATCGCAGGGAATTACATACTCATCAACGGAAAACTGGGATTTGCCGAGATGGGGTTGCTGGGGGCAGGTATCAGTACCCTGTTCTCACGCATCGTGATGGTGGTAGTTTTTGCAATGATTGTGTTTCGCGGCCGTCGTTTCATCCGTTATAAAATAGGCTTTGTGCGTCTGGGCTGGTCTGTCCCGATGTTTCGGCGGCTCAATGGGCTGGGTTGGCCCGTAGGGCTGCAAATGGGGATGGAGGCGGCCTCTTTCAATCTCAGCACCATCATGGTGGGATGGCTGGGCACGTATGCACTGGCTTCGCATCAGATTATGCTGACGATTTCGCAGTTCACCTTTATGATGTACTACGGCATGGGGGCTGCCGTTGCCGTGCGTGTCAGCAATTTCAGGGGGCAGGGCGATGTGCCGAACGTGCGGCATGCGGCGTATGCCGGGTTTCATCTTACCCTTTGTATGGCGGTGGTGTTGTTGAGCATCGTTTTTGCTTTGCGGGGTCAGCTGGGCGGATGGTTTACGGATAATGCCGAAGTATCGGTCATGGTTGCCTCTTTGTTCCTCCCGTTCCTGATTTATCAGTTCGGCGACGGATTGCAGATTAATTTTGCCAATGCCTTGCGTGGCATTTCGGATGTAAACCCCATGATGGTCATTGCTTTTATAGCTTATTTTGTTATATCTTTGCCCGTAGGATACTTCTGCGGCTTTGTACTCGACTGGGGACTGGTCGGGGTCTGGATGGCATTTCCGTTCGGACTGACCAGTGCCGGCGTCATGCTGTGGATGAGGTTCAGACAGAAAACAGGCATGTTATGAATGGTGTCTCTAAAGTGAAGATTGCCGTGGGCTATACCTTGCTGCTCGTGGTGCTGTTCTTTTCCCTCTTCTTCGTACATAGGGAAATGGAGAATCTTATGCTCTCCGACGGGCGCGACGTGCAGTGGACCGACAGCGTACTCGCCCTCATACGCGAGAAGGACGCCAATACGATAAATATGTTGCGCACGTTGAGCGAGACGAGCGGAAACGCTGTTTCTGCCGACGACATAGAGGATGCCATAGCCCGGCACGATACGATAATGGCCCGGCAGCGTGTGCAGCACCGCATCGTCACCCACCGCGACACGACGATGGTGCGTTCTCGGAAGAAAGGGTTCTTCCGCCGTTTGGGAGAAGTGTTCGTGCCGTCCAAGAAAGATACCGCCATTCAGGTAAGAACTTCTCTTGAATTTGCCACCGATACGTTGATAGACCCTTATAATCCGGCCGATTCCCTGCACGAGCAGTTGCGTGCCGTGGCCCGGCAGAAAAGACAGGTGGTCACCCTTGTGCAACAGCGCAAACGAAACCTTCAACAACTTGACCATTTGCTGACCGAACGCATTGACAGCCTGCTGAAAAACTATGAGCAGGAAACTTTGCAGCGTGGACGTGCCGAGGCCGAATACCGGCAGGCCGTCCGTCACCGGTCGGTCCGCATTATTGCCGGCATCGCCGCCGGAGCTGTCCTGCTTGTGGTAGTCTTCCTGCTCTTTATCGGACGAGACGTGACCCGCAGCAACCGCTATCGCCGCGAACTGGAAGAAGCCCGCAGTCGTGCCGAAGACCTGCTTGCCACGCGCGAAAAACTGATGCTTGCCATTACTCACGACTTCAAGGCACCTCTCGGCTCCATCATGGGATATGCCGACTTGCTTGCCCGCCTCACGGTGGACGAGCGGCAGCGCTTCTATCTGGACAATATGAAAACTTCTTCCGAACACTTGTTGAAGCTTGTGGTGGACTTGCTTGATTTCCATCGTCTTGACCTGAATAAAGTAGAAATTCACCGTGTTGTCTTTCAACCATCCCGCTTGTTGGAGGAGATACGCGTCAGCTTCGAGCCGTTGGCTGCCGCCAAAGGGCTTTCCTTGCATTGCAGCGTAGCTCCTGAATTGGAGAACTCTTTTGTTTGCGACCCTTTGCGTCTGCGTCAGATAATCAACAATCTGCTTTCCAATGCCGTGAAGTTCACCGACCGGGGCGGCATTACCCTGACAGCCGGATACGAAGACCGGAAGCTCGTTGTTGCCGTTGCCGATACGGGGAAAGGAATGGAGCCTGCCGACCGTGAACGAATCTTTCGGGAGTTTACCCGTCTGCCCGGAGCGCAGGGAAAGGAAGGGTTCGGGCTGGGGCTGAGCATTGTCCGTATGCTGGTGCAATTGCTCGAAGGCGCTATCGAGGTGGAGAGCTCGCCGGGTGAGGGGAGCACTTTTACGGTACGTATTCCTATCCGTCCCGTGGGCGAGAATAAGGAATCGGATGTGGGGCATGAAGAAGAGGCGTGTGGCGTAGAGGAGCATTCAGGCTCTTCACGACTTGTTCCTCCGTCTTCATTAAAAAGGCTTCTTCTTATCGATGATGACCGCATTCAACTCACTCTGACCGAGGCCATGCTCAGTCAGAACGGCATCTCTGCCGTCTCTTGCCTGCAACCGGACGAACTGTTCGATGCTTTGCGCACCGGCACTTTCGACCTTCTGCTCACCGATGTGCAGATGCCTGCCATCAACGGCTTCGATCTGTTGCGCCTGCTGCGTGCTTCGAACATTCCGCAGGCAAGGACTATACCGGTGGTCGCAGTCACCGCCCGTAGCGACATGAAACGTGAGGAGTTTACCTCGCAAGGCTTTGCCGGCTGCCTGCACAAACCTTTCACCATGCAGGAGCTTTTACGCGAATTGTGTGGAGGAAAATCGGAAGTGTCGGTAGAGAGTGATGTAATCCCTACCTCTTCATCCCTGTATGATTTCTCTGCACTTACTGCTTTTGCCGATGACGATCCGGAGGCCGCAAAAGATATCATGGCAAGTTTCGTTTCCGAGACTCGTAACAATGCTCTACGCCTGCGCCAGGCATTGGAAGCGCAGGAGATGGAGAATATCGCTGCGTTGTCTCACAAAATGGCTCCGGTTTTCACTTTGATTGGAGCTGTTGAGATTGCCTCTCTGCTGAAAGAGTTGGAGACTTTGCGCGGATTGCCGTTTTCCGAAGATGTTAAATCGAAGGTGCATACAGTTCTTTCACTGATAAAAGATGCGGTGGAAGCGGGAGCCGTTTACCTGTAATATAAGCTTTATGCCGAATAATCCGACTGCTGTGTTGGTATGTGAATACGAGAAAAACAATATGGCAGACCGCCTTGTCAGACACTTGTGTCTGACAAGGCTTGGACATTTGCGTCTGTCACGGCAAGGGATTGCAGTTGTCAAAACAGGGTGGGGATGGCCTGCCTGAAAGGCTCTTTTCTCTTCCGCCTGACCGCCGTAAACCGGTGCATTCAGGAAATATCCGTCCGAGAGGAGGCAGCCCCCCCGTCTTCAGCAAAAGGAACAGCCTATCCCGAATTCGGATGAGAATATTGAGAGTCCGGACTTCGGGCATTCCCCATAGGGAGAATATCCTATTTCTTTTTTACATCATATCTTAGTTTTAAAAGGTTTACAATAGGCTTATCTTTTATTGGTCACGTAGCATTTATTTCCTTTAATCACATAGTTTATGTCTCCAGCAACCTGTGATATGATTTTCATCACTTCTTCCAAATCGGCTTGCTTCCGGAATCGGAAACTATACGTGTTCTTGTTCATGCTATGAAGGCTATAGACAAAGGCATAGGGGAATTTGCGTTCCAAATTTGTGAAGATATCTTCCAAGAGCATATTGCTGAAAGTCAGTTCTCCGCGTTGCCATGCTGTTACATCGTCAATTTCCGGTAATCGCAGGCTGTGCTTTCGGGTTTGTTTGTTATAAACCAATTGTTCATTAGGCTTCAGGATAACGTTGGACAATAAATTGTTGAATTCCACTTTTACACTGCCTTCCAGTAGTGTTGCTGTCAGTTCCTTGCTTTCAGGATAAGCGTTTATATTGAATTCCGTTCCTAAAGCGGTGACTTGGCAGTCATTGGCTTTTACGATAAAAGGGTGCTTCTTATCCGGTTTCACTTTAAAGTTTGCTTCACCTATCAAATAAACGCTTCGGGTTTCTCCAGTAAACTGTTCGGGATACAATAGCGTGCTTTTTGAATTCAGCATTACGCGTGTGCCGTCGGGTAATGTCACTGCATGAATCTCAGCGGTAGGTATGTAACATTCAATCAAATCTGTTTCCGGCTTTTCTTTTTTCAACAGCAGATAAACAGACACGGACGACACGGCTAATAGCAGAATGGCTGCGGCTCTCCATGCCAGCAACTGGTATCTTTTGTGGGGAATGGTGGGAGTCATGCCGATGTTTTGCTGCATCCGTCGTATTGATTGCTTCATTCCAGCAGGGACTTTTTGTTCTCCGGCCTGTTTCCAAAGTCCGAGTAGCGCTTCGTTCTTCTCATCGGCATGTTCCTCGTCGGATAGCCATTGCTGCACTTTCTTCTGCGTATCGGCCGAATAGTCATTCTGTCCGAATAGGTCGATGAGTTGTTTGATATAATTTTTCATGAATCTTTTTCTTTCTTTGATTTTTGGAGCTTGATATATTAAATACAATCGCCTTTTGTAAACTACTTAAAAATATTTGTCAAAATGATAAAAAAGAGTAGCGCTTTCTTAAATTCGATCAATGCCAAATAAATCTGGTGCTCTACGGAGCGTATGGAGATATTGAGCTTTTCTGCTATTTCCTTGTGACTTAATCCACTGAAACGGCTCAATTTGAAGATTTCCCTTCTACGTTTGGGCATTTTCTCCAGAGTGAGCCGGATGATTAGCAGCATCTCTTTATAATATACGTCACTCAATGTTTCTTCTTTCTCTGTCAGTTCATAAAGAAATGTTTTTTCTGCCAGTTCCGTTTGATAGTCTTGTTCTATCTGTCGGTGCTTAAAGATGTTGAACACCATGTTTTTGGTCATGGTGAAGAGGTAGTTGTCCGGTTCCCGGTCGTTGTCCAGCCATAGTTCGGGCTTGGTCCAGAGCTTGCAAAAGACGTCTTGTGCCACATCTTCCGCATCGCTCTCGGATTTGAGCAACATCCGGGCGAAGTTTTTTACTGTCGGAAAATATGCAGTAAAAAAACTCCGAAACTGAATTTCAATGCGTCTATCGTAATTTTCCATCTTTTTTATAGCATTTCAGTGTTAACAGTCAAGGGTATGGTTCGCTTTTTCAAAGCGCTTGTCATGCGAAAGCCATAAAACATGGCCGGTGTGCTATGCGCCACAAAAAAGAAAGCAAGTTTTGTGGGGGCGTGACTTGTGAAACTATGTTCCGCACTTGTTTTTCAATTTCGCAAAGATAAACAGTTTACTTGTGTTGACCAAAGAGATGGTTATATTACGGAGAATAGGGGATAATAAATTCTTGTCCGCCTGCTTTCAAAGAGAGGATTGGATGAATCGATTGCGAGAAGGCTGTGTATGTAAAAGCAGTCTGTCGGTTGGATTTTATTTTCAGAAACGGTTTTGCGGGTTGAAGGCCTCTCGCAAGAGGTACTTCTGAGGGGAGATTGAGAATGGCATGCGACCGGCGTATTTCCTGTATACGGTTTATTCCACATTGATATACGACTGACGCAGCCTTTCAGACTTGCCGTCCTTGCCCTGTTTTGACAGTTGCAATCCTTTGTCTTGACAGTTGCAATCCTTTGTCTTGACAGACACAAGTGTTTTGGCCGTCAGACACAAGTGTTTTGGCCGTCAGACACAAGTGTTTTAGCCGTCAGACACAAGTGTTTCAGCCGTAAAACACAAGTGTCTGACAAGGCGGAAATAAATATCTGATAATCAATAGGATTTTGTTTTGAAATACAAGCCGCCGGATGAGGCTGTCGACCTGCTTCTTATTCCGGACTCAGGTTAAATACATGAAGAATCAAAAGCATGTGGAATTAAATTTAGACAGGTTCTTGGAATTGAATCTCGCAAGATTTTATTTACTTTGCAGAACTTTAGTTCCTGACGGCATTTGGTTGAATTTCTTTTGAAGTCTTTTTCCTTGATTTAAGAGGAAAAACGGTAAGGTAAGAATGAAGACCGCAGAAGAAAACCCGTAGGCTCTTGATATATTACACCCGAATGATGTCTGCAATGAGAAAAAAATGGTTGAAAACGATACTTTGGCTGCTGCTCGCTCCCGTGCTGCTGTTCGCGTTGCTGATGATATCGCTTTATGTGCCTACCGTACAGGACTTCATACGGAAGCAGGCCACGGCGATGGCATCGGACGCTACGGGTATGGACATCTCTGTGGAGCGGATAGACCTTCGTTTTCCTCTGAACTTGTTGGTGCGTGGCGTACTGGTGGTGCAACCGGATGAGGCGGCCCGCGTGCAGCATGCCGATACCCTGCTGAGCCTTGAAAGCCTGAATGTGCGCGTGCAGGCATGGCCGTTGCTGAAAGGCAGGATAAAGGTAGACGATATTACTCTGAAACAAGCTGTGGTCAACTCTTCCGGTTTGTTGAAAGGCATGCAGATAAAAGGGGTATTGGGGCATTTCTTTCTGGCGGCTCACGGCATAGACTTAAATGCGGAAGAGGCCGTGCTGACCGACATATGGCTGAGCGACACGCACATGCAGGTGACGCTTGCCGACACGACAGCCACCGCCCCGGAAGACACTGCGAAGACGATGCCGAACTGGAAAATAGCCCTTCATGCCTTGAAGTTGAAAAACGTTTCCGTGGGTTTGCAGATGCCGCTCGATTCCCTGAGTCTGGCCACCCGTATCGCAGATGCCGAAGTGAACGATGTCGTTGCCGACCTGAGAAGGCAATTCTACGGATGGAAGAAACTGTTGCTGGCCGGGGCTTCCGTAAGCTATGACGTAAGTGGCGCTGCATCCGTCGGCGGTCGTCGGGAAGGAACTGTAAGTGATGGCGCAATGACTCCTGCGGAAGGCTTCGACCCCTCGCATATCGCACTTCGTGATATCCGCCTCGGCATCGACTCCGCACTGTATTGTGGCAGGAACATGAACGCCGTTATTCGCGAATGTTCCATGTACGAACGTTCCGGCTTGAATATCGTTTCCATGACCGGACGTCTGCTTGCCGATTCTGCTTTTATCCGCGTCTCCTCGCTGAAATTGCTCACTCCGCATAGCGAGATGGATTTCTCCGGGCGTACTTATTGGGAAATGGCAGACCGGCCTGCCGCGGGAAATCTTTTTGCCCGTTTTGATGCCCGCATAGGCAAGCAGGATGTATTGCTCTTTGCCGGAAGAAATTCTGAAAACTTCAAGAGGGCTTATCCTTTCCGTCCCTTGGTGGTTCATGCCGGGATAAAAGGGAACCTGAAACGGATGGAAATATCCCGCTTCACAGCCGACTTGCCCGGTGCTTTCTCGCTGAACGGAGACGGCGAGTTGCGGAATCTGACAGACAGCTTGAAGCGTGGCGGAAGCCTCGACCTCGAAATGCAGACGCAAAACCTGAACTTCCTGACGGAACTTGCAGGACTTGCTCCCGACGGCTCGGTCGTTGTGCCCGACAGCATGAACCTCACGGCTCGCTTTGCTTTGGACGGCCGGCAATGTATGGCAGCTTTGAAGTTACAGGAGCAGGAGGGACTTATCAATTTGGATGCTGCCTATAATCTTTCTACCGAGGCTTATCATGCCGACCTGACCGTAAATGCCTTGCAAGTTCATCACTTTCTTCCTAAAGATTCCGTTTATACATTGTCGGCAAGCCTTTCGGCCAAAGGACAAGGTATAGACCCCACATCCCGCAAGACCGTTGCCTCCTTGGACGCTTCGATAGAGAAGCTGCAATATGGATATTGGAATATATCCGGCGTAGATTTGCGTGCGGCTCTTCGCTCGTCCGTCGCCACTGTGCGCTTTGTCAGCGACAATGTCTTGTTGAAGATGCGGGGAGATGTCGATATGCGTCTCGACCGGAAATATCCGGACGGTACACTGAATGTGGAAGTAGAAGATGCGGATATACATAAGCTGGGCTTTGCCCCCCGTCCATTGAAATATCCGTTTGCTTTCCGGCTGGGAGCGGAAACAAGGCGCGACTCTGTCAGTCTGCATCTCGATGCCGGAGACTTGGATTTAAGGTTCCGGGCAAGAAGCTCTTTGAAGGAATTTCTGGCACAGTCCGATGAGTTCTCTACGTTGCTGATGAAGCAGCTGAAAGAGAGGATACTGAATCATGCCGACCTTCGGCATGCGCTTCCGTCGGCCGACATGCGGCTGACAGCCGGCAACAACAACCCTGTCAGTTACTATTTGGCAACGAAAGATGTCTCGTTCAATGACATGAACTTGGGTTTCGAGTTCACTCCCGAACTCGGTATCAACGGACACACAGCCATTAACGGACTGCGTGTCGACTCTCTGCAACTTGATACTGTATTTTTCGGCGTGAAGCAGGACACTACTTGCATGAGGTTGCAAGGCGGTGTGGTTAACGGCCCCAAGAACCCGCAATTCGTCTTCCGCGGCACGTTGACGGGAGAGGTGCGTAATGAAGACGCCGAACTGACAGTGAATTATACCGATGAGAAAGGGAAGACAGGCGTATTGCTTGGGCTTAATGCCCGCTCATTGACCGAAGGGCATGGCAAGGGTGACGGTCTTTTGCTGCGCGTGACACCCGCCGAACCCATCATAGCTTTCCGCAAGTTTCGTTTTGTGGATGAAAGCAATTGGATTTATCTGCATAAGAATATGCGTGTCTATGCCAATGTGGACATGGATAGTGACGACGGTTTGTGTTTTCGCATGCAGTCCGACAGGAGCGACACCGTTTCGTTGCAGAACATCAATCTCGAATTGATTCGTCTGCGCCTGAATGAGCTGACGGATGTGATTCCCTATATGCCTCGGCTTACAGGACTGTTCTCTGCCGAAGTCAGCTATGTGCAGACCGCTACCTCGCTGCAAGTGTCTGCCGAAGCCAACATCGAGAAGTTGACATACGAACGTCAGCCTGTGGGCGACCTCGGTTTGGGCGTTACTTGGCTGCCGGGCGAAAAAGACAAACATTATCTGAACACTTACTTCACCTGCGATAACAGGGAAGTGATGACGGCAGACGGTATTCTGACAGGAAAGAAGAACGGTAAGAACTCGCTGGAAATCACCACCGATTTTGCGCATTTCCCGTTGAAGATGGCGAATGCTTTTGTTCCTGACCGTGTGGTATCGTTCACCGGAAATGTCGATGGAGGGTTGCAAGTCAGCGGGACGCTCGATAAACCTAAGGTGAATGGCGACATTGTGCTTGACAGTGTGTCGGTCTATGCCCGTCAGGCAGGGGCGCGCTATTGGTTCGACAACCGTCCCTTGCAAATAAGAGACAACCGTCTGGCATTTGATAAGTTTGCCATTTATACCACAAGCAAGAATCCGCTTACCATTGACGGGAACATTAATTTCCGGAATTTGGAACGCCCTACCGCCAATCTCAGTCTGTTGGCTGAAGACTATACGCTGTTGGATGCTCACCGCACTCGCGAAAGTTTAATCTACGGAAAAGTGTTCGTCGACCTGCGTGCCACTGTGAGAGGCCCGCTCGACGGGCTGACCATGCGCGGAAACATGAATCTGTTGGGCAACACCAATGTGACTTACGTGCTGACTGATTCTCCGCTTACGGTGGAAGACCGCCTTGATGGTCTGGTTTCTTTTACTTCCTTTACCGACACCGCCTCTGTGAAGGAAACAGATACTCCGACCATGTCTTTGGGAGGAATGAAGATGCTGATGTCCGTCCATATAGATGACGCCGTGCGCCTGCGTGCCGACCTGAGTCCCGATCGCAGCAAATACATCGAACTGGAAGGAGGAGGTGACCTGAATTTGCAATACACCCCGCAGGGTGACATGACCCTCACCGGGCGCTATACACTTTCGGGAGGTTCCATGAAGTATTCGCTGCCTGTTATTCCGTTGAAGACATTCCAGTTCATTCCGGGCAGTTACGTGGATTGGAGGGGAAATGTCATGAATCCTATGCTGAATCTGAAAGCTACGGAACGGATGCGTGCTTCCGTTTCGGACGGAGCTGACGGTAATGCTTCGCGTATGGTGAATTTCGATGTATCCATATCCATAAAGAATCGTTTGGACTCGCCCGACCTCGTCTTCGACATTTCCGCACCCGAAGATGCCACCGTTGAAAACGAGTTGCAGGGTATGGGAGCGGAGGAACGCAGCAAGCAGGCCATTGCCATGCTGGCCACGGGCATTTATTTGAACAGTGGGGCTAAAGGAGGGGGGCTGACAATGGGCGCGGCATTGAACAGTGTGCTTCAAAGTCAGATAAACTCGCTGGCCGGAGGCATAAAGAATGCCAATATCAGTGTGGGAGTGGAAGACCGTACTTCTGCCGAAACCGGCGATACGCAGAAAGATTTCAGTTTCCGTTATTCTCAACGATTCTTCAATGACCGTGTGCAGATTATTATCGGCGGAAAGGTCTCTACCGGCGTCAATGCGACGAACAGTGCGGAATCTTTCATCGATAATATTTCGCTGGAATATCGTCTTGACATGTCGGGGACACGCTATGTGCGCGTTTTTCATGACAAGAACTATGAGAGTGTGCTCGACGGCGAGATAACCGAAACGGGTGTCGGGCTTGTGCTCCGTAAGAAGATGGAGCGTTTGGGCGAACTTTTCATTTTCAGAAGGAAGAAGAAGTTGTTGACGGAGTGAGCGCCCCACGGACTGGTGCAGAACGGCTGTATCTCACGGCAAGGTATCTGCTTTTGGGTAACGATAAAAAACAGAGATAAAGAATGAGACGACTGGTAGTATATATAATAGGTGTAGTGCTCTTTGCAGCTTGTTCCACAACGAAGCATCTGCCTGAGGGGGAGGTGTTGTATATCGGGCAGAAATCTACCGTCTTCCTGAATCCTGTCAAAACATCGGTTGGCGAAACTGCGATGGAGGAGGTGGAGGCTGCTCTTTACAAAGCTCCTAACAACTCCATCTTCGGCATACGCTATCCTTTCCCTTTAGGGCTGTGGGTTTACAATGGTTTTCAGAAGTATGAGAAGGGGCCTGGCAAATGGATTTTTGATAAGTTTGCCGCCACTCCCGTGCTGCTCTCTACCGTCAATCCGGATATTCGTCGGAAAGCTGCCGCCAATCTGTTGCGCGACTATGGCTATTTCAACGGCAGTGTCAGCTACAAAACTTTTACCGATCCGAAAGATTCGTTGAAGGTGAAAGTGCAATATACGGTGAACATGCGTAACCCATACTTTATAGATACGGTGTATTACCGGGGCTTCAGTCAGCGTTCCGCCCGCATCATGGAGCTGGGACGCCGCCATTCGCTTATCAGTCCGGGAGAACAGTTTAATGTCACCGATTTGGACGGAGAGCGTACCCGCATCAGCACTTTGCTGCGCAATGTGGGCTGCTATTACTTCCGTCCGGACTATCTGACGTTTCAGGCTGATACGGCTATGGTGCCCGGCGGACATGTGCAGATGCGCATGATACCGGTTCCCGGTATGCCCAAGGTTGCAGAAAAGCCTTTCTATATGGGCAAGAGGTCTGTGCATTTGCTTGGGAAGCAGGGAGAAGAACCTGATGACAGTATAGAATACAAGGGACTTTCCATCCATTATCACGATAAGTTGCGTGTACGTCCCAATATGCTTTACCGGTGGCTGAATTATCAGGGTTATCGCCGGAAGCGCCAGCTTCAGGATAGTGCGGGTATTGCCCGTCAACGCTCCATGGAGGGTATGTATAGCTTGTATCGCGAGAGCCGTGTTCAGGAACGTCTGGCAAATGTCGGGATATTCCGTTATGCGGAAATGCTCTATACGCCGCGCGACACGGCATTTGTTTCCGACACGCTGGATATGAGAATCGTTGCCGCTTTCGATAAGCCCTATGATGCCGAACTGGATTTCAACGCCGTGATGAAGAGCAACAATCAGGCCGGGCCGGGAGCTTCTTTTACCGTCACGAAGAACAATGTCTTCGGTGGTGGGGAGAGCTGGAATGTGAAGTTGAAAGGCTCGTACGAGTGGCAGACAGGTAAAGACCGTACTTCTTTGATGAACAGTTACGAACTGGGCATATCTTCTTCGCTTGTTTTCCCGCGTGTGGTTTTTCCGCGTATGGGCGATCGTGAGTATGACTTTCCTGCCACGACGACTTTCCGCCTGTATGCCAACCAGATGAACCGGGCGAAATATTATAAGCTCTTGGCTTTCGGCGGAAATGTCACCTATGACTTTCAGCCCAAGCCCACTGCCAGACATAGCATTACGCCTTTCCGGTTGACGTTCAATGTGCTGCAAAACCCCACGGCGGCCTTCGATACGTTGCGCACCAAGAATCCGGCGCTCTATGTCAGTTTGCGCGACCAGTTTATCCCTGCCATGGAATACACATATACGTATGACAATGCTTCTGTGCGTGGCAAACGCAACCTTATCTGGTGGCAGACCACGATAGCGTCGGCGGGCAATATCACTTCGGCCGTTTATCGTCTGTTCGGACAATCTTTCAAAAAAGAGGGAAAAGAGCTGTTTGGTGTGCCTTTCGCCCAATTCCTGAAACTGAACTCGGAGTTCCGTTATCGTTATCGGATAGACAGGAATAATAAGATAGCTTCGCGCATTGCGGGTGGGTTTATCTGGTCGTATGGCAATGCGACGACCGCTCCTTATACGGAGCAGTTCTACATCGGAGGCGCCAACAGCGTGAGGGCATTCTCTGTGCGCAGCGTCGGTCCCGGCGGCTATCCGCCTGAGGAGACCAAGAAATATACTTATATCAATCATGTCGGAGACATCCGCATGGAGGCCAATCTGGAGTATCGTTTCCGCATCATCAGCGATTTGCACGGAGCCATATTTCTGGATGCGGGCAACGTGTGGTTGATGCGTAAGGATGAGAACCGTCCGAACGGGGAACTTACTTGGAAGAACTTCCTGCGGCAGATAGCTTTGGGTACGGGTGTCGGCCTGCGCTACGACATGGACTTTTTGGTTTTCCGTCTGGACTTGGGCATCGGATTACACAACCCGTACGACACCGGTAAGTCGGGCTACTATAATATTCCTCGCTTCAAGGATAGTATGGCGCTGCATTTTGCCATCGGATATCCTTTCTGAAGAACTCTTGTCTGCAAAAGAAGAAACTCGTAAAGAAGCCGGCAAACATTTTATGTTGAACGGATGTATTCACCGGTCATTTTCTACACGGTTTATAAAGTTATAGGATCAGAGCCTGTTTAAATTTTCTGAAAAAGTTCTTTTACCCGGCTTGTCTTGAATCTGTCTTCTTCTTTTCGCTCGTCACACAGCCCGCTATGCTCCTCATGAAGACAGAAAACATCCTCAACAATAACCCTCGAAACAATTGCAGGGTAAAATTTAAACAGGCTCTTGTGGTCTTATGATTTATCCCTGAGTCCGGAACAGGCGGTTGCTTTTGCTGAAGGCGAAGGGTTGCATCCTGTCGGGCGGATATCTCCTGAATGCGCCGGTTCACGGCGGTCGGACGGAAGAGGAGAGGGCCTTTCAGACCGGCTGTTTTTCCCCTGTCTGACAACTGCAATCCTTTGTCTTGACAGACACAAGTGTTTTGCACGTCAGACACAAGTGTTTTAGCCGTAAGACACAAGTGTCTGACAATCCAATATTAAACATCTGATAATCAATGGTGTTTTGCTTTAAGATACAAGCCGCGGGGTGAGGCTGTCGGCCTGCTTCTTATTCCGGGTTCAGATATTTATCCACCGATAATATGAAACAACCCGAAAAAACTCTGAACGAATTCCTTCGTGTTTGTAATTCAAAGTAATCCGGATATAAAAAAAGAGAGCTACTTTAGTGTAACTCTCTGATTTTTCAAGTGATCCGCCTGGGGCTCGAACCCAGGACCCCAACATTAAAAGTGTTGTGCTCTACCTGCTGAGCTAGCGAATCGAACCTTTATTGCCGTTAAGCGGGTGCAAAGATAGGCACTTTTGTTGAAAATCCAAGTGAAATGAAAGGAAAAGTTACTCTTATTTCATCTCTGCTTCTTCTTGCTCTTGATAATCAGTCGGTTTAATCTTGCGAATATTTTCTCGATTGATGATGAAACGTTGGTAGTAGGATAGTATGAGGGTGGTAAGCGGAAGTGCGATAATCATGCCCAGCATTCCCATCAATGACCCCCAAACAGACAGGGAGAGCAGAATAATGGCAGGGTTCAGGCCGGTAATCTTACCCATGACATGTGGCACGATGAAACCGTCCTGAATGGCTTGCACTACTGCAAAAACAATCATGGCCGAAGCTAAAATCAGCCAGAAATTGCCGCCTGTATCCGCAGCTTTCAATATGGCCAGTATGATGGCGGGCACAAGCCCTATGATTTGCAGATAGGGAATCATATTCAATGCCCCGATAAGCAGACCTAATCCGATGGCGAGGGGGAAGTCGATAATCAGAAAACCGATGCTGAACAAAATGCCTACGCACAAAGCCACGAAAGCCTGTCCGCGGAAATATCTGTTCATGCCGTTTTTAACGTCATTCAGTATGCCGACAACGATGTTGCGGTACTTGTGAGGAACCAAATGTGTCCAACCCTCCGAGATGCTTTCATAATCCAGCAAAATGAAGACCACATATAATAGAATGATGAAAAAAGTGAAGATGCTGAACAGTATGTTGATGGTTTCTGCCAATACCGCCCATATACTGGGCAGCGTTTCTTTGATGGTTTCTAATATGCTCTCCTGATCAAGCAGCCGTGTCATGAACTGCATGTCTATATTCTTCTGCAAAAACTCGGTAAGCGTTTGAGGGATATTTCCGTTCTGGGGGTTGTTTGCGAAATAAGTTACCAATAAATCTTTTACCCGCCCGAACTCTTCTATCATCGGAGGAACTAAAAGAAAAAAGACTGCTGTTCCGATGGCTGCGAGGAAGGACAATGCACAGAATATGGAAAGAATCCGATTCTTCAGTTTGAGCTTATATTGAAAGAAAGTGACCAAAGGATAAATCAAATAGGCGATGACCCAAGCGATGAAGAACGGCAACAGTACTCCGCTCAACCGTTTGAGGAGCATGAGGATACCGATGATGATGACACCGACTATGACACCACGGATAAAACTGTCGAATGTAATCTTTTTACGCTCCATAAAGCCGTACTTTTAATCGTTTCTTAATCATGGCTTGCCAATCGGTCTGTTTGAATGGCCCGTAAGTAACATTCGCGACATAGGGGTTCGTATTCGGCCGTTTCACCCAACAGCACCTGCTTGTCATTTTTTACCGTGCGATGGGAGAAAGAGGCCAGCCGGCCGCATTTCACACAGATGGCATGCACCTTGGATACTTCGTCGGCAATGGCGCATAAGTTCGGAATCGGGCCGAACGGTACACCGCGAAAGTCCATGTCCAGTCCGGCAATGATGACACGTATGCCATTGTTGGCAAGTTGGTTGCATACATCGATCAATCCGGCATCGAAAAATTGGGCTTCATCAATGCCCACCACATCTATTTCTGAAGTAAACAGCAAGATACTTGCCGATGAGTCTATGGGAGTCGAAGCGATGGAATGGCTGTCATGGGATACCACATCGGCATCGGAATAGCGGGTGTCTATGGCCGGCTTGAATATTTCTACACGCTGTTTGGCAAACTTGGCCCGTTTCAGGCGCCGTATCAATTCTTCTGTTTTGCCGGAAAACATCGAACCGCAGATGACTTCGATTCTTCCTCTGCGCTTGGTCTCTTGTATGTGATCTTCTGAGAATACTACCATGTCTTCAAATGTTATATTCTGATTCTGTTTCAAACTTTCGGGATGCTTTTCTTTTAGAAGTCTAAAATAGACTCAAATCTGTTTATAAAGCACAAAAATAATACTTTTGTTTACTTCCTGATATTATTTCATTATTTATTTCTACATTTGTGCTGTTAACACGCATGGTGTAAGTGAAATGCAGACTTTATTGAATGATATAGAACTTGATATCCAAGAACTGAAGTATTTGTTGCAGACAGTTTCAACCGATGCCAATCCCACGTTGCGGATAGTGGCAAAGCGGAATATTCGGCAAATGCAAGCACGCTTGGATGCCTTGCAACGGTTATTGGAAGCGACGCCTGCCGGGCAAACGCTTGTTACGGAATTGCCCGACACGGAACAACCGATTGCCGAAGGCAAGTCTGCCGATTTGGAAACTGCACAGCCCGTTGCGGTGCCTCCTCCTATTTTGGCGGAAAGCATCAAACCTGCCGCAGATTTGCGGCATGCCATTAGTCTGAATGATTCGTTTCGCTTTATGCGTGAACTTTTCGGAGGTGATGCTGCAAAAATGAATGCGGTTGTGGCGCAGTTGAGTGAAGCTTCTTCTTTGGATAAAGCCATAGACATTTTTACCTCGGAAGTACATCCCGATGAGGAGAATGAGGCTGCTGCCGATTTTATGGAACTTCTCAGAAAATATTTTGGCTGAAGACTTGATGATGAATATGGGAAAACTTTATGTAGTGCCTACGCCGGTTGGCAATTTGGAAGACATGACTTTTCGTGCTATCCGGATTTTGAAGGAAGCCGATTTGGTTCTTGCCGAGGATACGCGCACTTCGGGGATACTGCTGAAACATTTTGAAATAAAGAATGTCATGCAGTCTCACCATAAGTTCAATGAACATAAAACGGTCGAGCATGTTGTTGACAGGATAAGAGGGGGAGCAATGGTTGCTTTGATTTCCGATGCCGGTACGCCGGGAATATCGGATCCGGGTTTTTTGATTGTACGGGAGTGTGTACGCAACGGCATTGAAGTGCAATGCTTGCCGGGAGCAACGGCTTTCGTACCGGCTTTGGTCGCTTCGGGCTTGCCGAACGAGAAGTTCTGCTTTGAAGGATTCCTTCCGCAGAAGAAGGGGCGTATGACACGCTTGAAGACATTGGTCAATGAACATCGTACCATGGTATTTTATGAGTCACCATATAGGTTGGTGAAGACCTTGATGCAATTTGCCGAGTATTTCGGTGCCGAGCGTCAAGCGTCTGTCTCGCGTGAAATTTCCAAAATACACGAAGAGACTGTACGTGGCACTCTTAGTGAGCTGATAAAGCATTTCACCCTTAGCGAACCGCGCGGTGAGATTGTAGTCGTAGTGGCAGGAATAGACGATAAATAACTTCATTAAACAAAACGTAAACAAAAGCGTATGAAAAAGTTAGTAGGTGTAATTGTATGCGGAGTCATCGTGGCTTCGTGCGACAGCTTCTCCGGAGGCAACAAAGAACGGCTGAAAGCCGAAAATGATTCTCTTTTGATGGAACTGACTCAGCGTAATGCTGAACTGGACGAGATGATGGGCACTTTCAATGATATTTCGGAGGGATTCCGTCAAATCAATGCGGCAGAAAGTCGCGTGGATTTACAACGTGGAGCGGTGGCGGAAGGCTCTCTGAGTGCCAAGCAGCAGATTGCTTCCGACATCGAATTTATCCGTAAGCAGATGGAGGAAAACAAAGAGCAAATTGTCAAGTTGCAATCCATGCTTAAGAACAGTAAGAACAGTTCCGCCCAGCTGAAGAAAGCGGTAGAGTCGTTGACGCTGGAACTGGCAGCAAAGACACAACGCATCGAAGAGTTGCAGGCCGAGTTGGCTTCCAAGAACATTCGTATTCAGGAACTGGATGCCGCTGTCACGGGATTGGCTGTGGATAAAGAGACGCTTTCTGCAGAGAATGAAGCTAAAGCGAAGACCGTGGCCGAACAGGACAAGGCGCTTAATACCGGCTGGTTTGTCTTTGGAACAAAGAAAGAACTGAAAGAGCAGAATATCCTTAAAAAAGGTGACGTGTTGAAAGACGAAAGCGTCAATAAGGATTACTTTACTCAAGTCGATATCCGTACGACAAAGGAGATCAAACTGTATTCCAAGAGTGCGGAGTTATTGACTACTCACCCTGCCGGAAGTTATGCTCTGGAAAAAGACGACAAAGGTCAGTTTATACTGAAAATCACGAATCCGAAGAACTTCTGGAGTGTGTCCAAATACTTGGTTATCCAAGTGAAGTAAGAGTCTCTCTGTGATATGATTGGTTGAACGCAGGTTTTTGGAGATTCATGCAAGGGCTTTAAAATCCTTTGCATAAGTCTCCGGAAGCCTGCGTTTTTTATTTTCTATACTCTCCGTTTATGGCATATCGATATAAGAGTCTTTTTTTTGATTTGGATGATACATTGTGGGCATTCTCTTTGAATGCACGCGATACTTTTGAAGAAATGTACCGGAAATACGGATATGATTCTTTTTTCCGGTCTTTCCACCATTTTTATACCCTCTATCAGCAGCGTAATGTAGAGTTGTGGGAGGAGTATGGCAACGGACAAGTGACAAAGGAGGAACTGAACCGGCAGCGTTTTCTTTATCCTTTGGAAGCTGTGGGAGCAGGAGATGCGGCTTTGGCAAAAAGATTTGCAGACGATTTTTTCTCCGTCATCCCTACAAAAAAAAGACTGATGCCTCATGCAAGGGAAGTGTTGGAATATCTGTCGACGAAATATGATTTGTATATTCTTTCCAATGGCTTTCAGGAGCTTCAATACCACAAGATGCGTTCGGCGGGTATTGATGTCTTTTTCAAGAAGGTGGTTTTGTCTGACGATATTGGCGTGTTGAAGCCTTACCCTGAGATATTCCATTTCGCTCTCTCTGCCACGCAGTCTGAATTGAGGGATTCGTTGATGATAGGAGACAGTTGGGAAAATGATGTGGCGGGAGCAAAAGGAGTGGGTATGCACCAGATTTTTTACAATACGGATGGAAAAAGGGGATTGCCTTTTCGTCCTACTTATGAGGTTTGTGATTTAAGGGAATTGATGCAAATCCTATGAAAAGGCAAGAGCCTGTTTATGCTTTTTAGCTTTCTTTTTAGATTTGTTTTCGAGGGTTTTACCTGTTTTCATGAGTGGCATGGATGAGTGAAACGGGGAAAAAGACTGAGAAAACACCGGATATGCTGAGGAAACTTATTTAAGAAAATCAAAGCGGATTCTAAGATTTAATTGTATTTTTGTCACATGTAAACGTAAATAATACAGTTATGGATGCCATTTTACCTTTCGCTTTGCTTTGTTTTACTTCTTTCTTCACTTTGACAAATCCTCTTGGCACGATGCCGGTCTTCCTGACCATGACGCATGGCATGACGGACAAAGAACGCCGCTCTGTGGTGTCGCGTGCCACATTGGTGGCTTTTGTCACTATCATGGTTTTTGCTTTTGCCGGACAATTTCTTTTCAAGTTTTTTGGAATCTCTACGAACGGTTTTCGTATAGCGGGCGGTGTCATCATCTTTAAAATAGGTTTTGATATGTTGCAGGCGCGTTACACGCCTATGAAGTTGAAAGATGAAGAGATAAAGACTTATGCCGATGACATTTCCATCACTCCGCTTGGAATTCCGATGCTTTGCGGGCCGGGTGCCATAGCCAACGCCATTGTGCTGATGCAGGATGCCTATACTTTCGAGATGAAGGGGGTTCTGATAGGTACGATTGCCTTGATTTATTTGCTGACTTTCTTTATATTGCGTGCCTCGACGCGCTTGGTGAAAGTGTTGGGCGAAACGGGAAACAATGTGATGATGCGCCTGATGGGGCTTATTCTGATGGTCATTGCAGTGGAGTGTTTTGTCAGTGGGGTGAAACCTATACTGACGGATATATTGAGAGGTGGTATTTGATGTCTTCTTTTGATGTCCCGGGCGGTGGAGTCTTGGCAAACTCCAAGTCTGCGTTCTATTATTGACTTCTCATCAGCATATACGATTTGGCTCCTGCTTGATTTCTATCCGTAATATTTATTAGCCTGATTCCGGAGCAGGCGGTTCCATTTGCCAAAGACGAGGGGCTGCATCCCGTCGGGTGGATATTTCCTGAATGTACGGGTTGACGGCGGTCAGGCAAAAGAGAAGAGAGCCTTTCAGACCGCCCGCCCTCCCCCTGTTTTGACGGCTGCAATCCTTTGCCGTGACAGACACAAGTGTTTCAGCCGACAGACACAAGTGTTTTGCACGTCAGACACAAGTGTTTGAGCCGTAAGACGCAAGTGTCTGACAAGACAGATGTAAACCTTTGATAACCAACGGGGTTTAAACACTCGCCTTCGGGTGAGGCTGTCGGCCTGCTTCTTGTTCCGGACTCAGGTTAATGTATCAGGCAACAAGCGGATCGAGCAGCAGCCTATTGAAAGAAAATACAGTACGAATCTCAAATATATCTCGTATTTCGGCCTTATCTCCTATTGGACATCCTCCTCGTTGCCCGACCTCTATTTTCGGGAGAATGCTTAAAAGACACAAAAAAGCCAACTGACCCGCAAGGAATCAGTTGGCCGGTTTTGGTTTGTTTCCTTTTCCCTTCTATACTTTAGGAACATCTATAACAGGGTTGTTGTCTTCTTTGGAAATTCCTTTGTTATTATTTATTTCATCTTCCGGAATCAACCATAAGAAGATAGGCGCTTCGGCAGGAAGATTAAATGCGCAAACACTGGGGAAGTTGGCACCGCTTCTGTCCAACGGTTTTTTGAGCCGCATAATATCAAAGAATGAAAAACCCTCTCCCCATAATTCTATACGACGTTGGAACCATATCTCATCCTGTAATGCTTCCGGGGTGGAAGCAGTACAAACATAAGAAGGATTACGGTAGGTCTTCACGAAATTTTCAAGTACTGTTTTTGCACTTGCATCCCCGCTCATGGCCAAACCTTCCGCCTTAATCAAGACCATCTCCTCCGCACGCATCAATGGAAAATCGCACGCATTAGTTGAGTTATTATATATGTTTTGGTAAGCACCGAACTTTACGTTGAGATAAGGAGCTTGCCAGCCCAACCATTCTGCAATATTATAATTTTTCCCTTGATAAGTATATTTCCAAGTCCAGTCTACATGAAGTGTCTTCTTGGTAAAATCATATTTGGCTATTTGCCCTTTTTCATCATAAATCGTATCAGCCACTGCCCACCAACCTTTACGCACGTCAGTTTCGGGGATTTGGGCATATAACCGGCTATTGATATAACGACCGGCATATCCCGGTGCATAGCCATTTCCGGTAAAAGAACACATATGAGAAGGGAAGTTTATGATACCACTCTTCACAACGTCATTGGTTTCCGTTATAATATTCGCCCAAATCCATGAACTTGCAGTGCTACTGTTAAATGTAGGTGCAGATACCTCTTCGATAGTATAAGGTGTATAGCCGGCCATTGCTTTATCCGCATCCTCTGCTGCCGCTTTCCAATTCTGCATCAATAAATTAGCACGGGCACGGAGACCATAAGCTACATTGATATTGATTTGATCCTTATCATTACGTTCAGTAGTCAGCAAGGAAATTGCCTCATTCAAATCTTTCATAATGAAGTCGTACACAGCCTGCACAGTGGCGCGTGGGTTATTCGCCGCCTCTTCTTGTGTCATGGTCTCAGTCAGAATAGGCACGGCAGGTGCATTTTCGTGACCTTTATAGGTAAATTGATAAATTTGCACCAAATTCAGATAAGACCATGCCCTAAATCCTAAAGCTTGCCCACGATATCTGTTCAAAGTCGCGTCGTCAGAATTTGCCTTGGCCACTTTTAAGATGTCATTCGCCATCTTGATTTCACTGTAAAACTGATTCCAAAAGAAATAAGTCTGTTGACTTGTCTCTGTTCGGTCAGTCATCATTAACTCTGAATTATACCAATTGTATCCGCTGTTTTCAGACGGTACATCCATACCACTGGCGTCCAACATCATACAAGTGGATGCAAAACCATAATCAAAATGCCGTGTGGCTCCGGCCCATTCAGCGATAGCTCCATATTTTATCAATGCAGACGAAAGCCCTATTACATCTGCATTCAGTTTAGACGGATCCTTGGATTGTATATCATCTTTCTGCTCTGCCGTTATTATACTACCTTCAGGAACTTCATCCAAATCACATGAAGTATTGCAGAACAGCAATGCCATAGTAGGCACAATATAGAAATATTTATATCGTTTCATATTCTTCGTTTAGTTTAATTTAGAATGTTAATTTTATGCCACCAGAAAGTGTACGCACCGGAGAATATCTCATGGCGTTCACGCTTGCGCTTGACTGGCGTGGGTCAAGTCCCTTGCGCTTGGAAAACAACGCTATATTATCTGCCGCAAAATAAATACGCAGATTAGAGATGTCCAATTTAGTTGACAAAGACTTCGGTAAAGTATAACCTATGGTAATATTCGTCAAATCCAGATAGTTTGAACTGATAAGGAAACGATCTGAAGAAGCATTGGTATAAGTATCCGTATTACACAAACGAGGAATATTTGAACTTGAATTAGTAGAACTCCAAGCATTCAAAATATCTTTATGCCAATTCTGACCCGCGGAAGAAGCACTGCCATTATGCATTAATGAAGCATAGCCACTGTCATACACACGTCCTCCTAATTGGTATGCGCAGGAAATGGAGAAGTCGAAACCATAAGCAGAAACCGTAGTTCCGAATCCGCCATATACAGTAGGCAGCATATCCCCCGTAGCATAACGGTTTGCTTTATTCCATGCAGTGGTAGTGCTTTGAGTCACATTACCCTTTTCATCTTTCTCATCCATATAGTAAAGAGCTTCTCCTTTATCATTCACTCCCGCATACTTCCGCAAGTAATATTGATACATGGATTCCCCTTCTCTGTAAATAGTAGATCCGGAAATCAATTCACCCCCCAATTCCGGAGCCAGCTCCAAAACTTTATTGTTAATAAAGGTGGCATTGACAAAGACATTCCACTGAATATTTCTATTACTTATGATGTCCGAATTTAAATCCATTTCAACGCCATAGTTACGCATTGAACCTATATTCTTAGGATATACCGAATAACCATTTGAAGGAGATACAGGCATATAATACAACATATCAGTTGTTTTACGACTGAAATACTCGATACTACCATTCAGCTTGTTTTTAAATAAATTAAAATCAAAACCGACATTAAACGAGTAAGATGTTTCCCATGTTATATCTTTATTCCCTTTATAAGACATACCAACGGCAAAATCGCCATTGCTTTCCTTTATCGCATATTGGTCTTGGTATGGATAATAATTCTTTGTCCCATATACATCATTGTACAGTAGGTCGTCATTACCTTGAATACCGTAACTAACTTTAAATTTCAAGAAGTCAATCCAATTTAGGTTTGACATGAAGTCTTCTTTACTTAACACCCATGCACCACCAACGGAACCGAAGTTTCCCCAGCGATTATCTTTGGCAAAGCGAGAAGATGCATCACGACGATAAGATGCACTAAAAATATATCTGCCATCATAATCATATTGAGCGCGTGCCAGCCAACCTTCCGTAGAATAATTGTCCGTATATGACTCTACGGATGGATTCTTAATGGCATTATTGATCTCCACAGTCCCCGGATTAAATAGTTTCTCTTTACTTCCTCTGAGGTACTTATATTGGTATTCATAATTTTCATGCCCAATCAGAAGGTCTATACTATGATTGCCAAACTGCTTGGTATAAGCCAGCAATTCCTGCTGGTTGATTCCTATTGTACGGGTAGAACCGGCATAAACAATTCCACCAACCTTAGAATACTGCCCATAATAGGCATTATACAAACGACTATAACGTGTGTTATCCAAATCAATGCCCACGTTATAAGTAAACTTCAAGCCTTCCAATAAGCTGACTGTTGCATACCATCTGCCACTAAAAACATCTGCAAGGTATTGGCGCTTATCCAATTCAACCATAGCAGCAGGATTGGAGCCGCTCATCCAAGTTCTTTTAAAATTCCCTCCTACGCTTCTGTCACCAAAATCATACACAGTAAAACCGTTACTATCAATCATAATAGAGCGATCGGCTTTTCTTGAATACATGGGATAGATAGGAGCAATATAATTGGCTATATAAAACAAATTGGCCGAAGATGTTCCTGCATAACTATCCTGACTTGCCGGAGACTGCATGTCATAGTTGGTATATAGCATATTCGCACCGACCTTTAACCAATCTTTAGCCTGATAGTCAGCCTTTACGCGAGCGGTATAACGAGAAAAACCTGAACCTGCAATAAGTCCTGAATCATCAAGATAACCGGCAGACATATAATAATTCAATTTGTCCGTCGCTCCGGAAATATTCACATTGTATTCCTGACGGAGGTTTCCGCTATTAAATAGTTCGTCATACCAATTGTCCGGCTGATAATAATAAGTTCCATCCGAATAACCCAATTTAGCATTTGGATTAAGTTTTCCGTCCAAACCTATCATCTTTTCTCCATCAGGAATAGTGTAAATCTGGTAACCAACACCACCATTTTTGTTGGTTGGCAGGTTCTGGTTAGCATAACTATTTGCATATTCCGCCGTCTTTCCGGCGGCTATTTGGCTATTGTACATAGCGAGATATGCCGTTTCCAAATAGGTGGCAGGGCTTTTCAGCACATCGTAATTGGGTACTGCACGCGAATTAGAGCCCCATTTTGCATCCACGTTAATTATTGCTTTACCTACACTGCCTTTCTTCGTTGTAATTAATACTACTCCGTTTGCACCACGTGCACCGTATAAAGCATTTGACGCAGCATCTTTCAATACAGTAGTAGATTCGATATCGGCCGTATTAATTGCAGACAAGTCACCGTCATAGGGTACACCATCCACTACATAAAGCGGAGTATTTCCGGCCGCCATTGAACCTGTGCCACGAACGCGAATCTTAGCCGTAGAACCGGGTTGACCTCCACTCGAACTTGTCATAACCTGTACACCGGCTACGGTACCGGATAAGGCATTAGTAATATTAGAAACCTGCCTTTTTTCAATCTTCTTACTATCCACAACAGCGGCAGACCCTGTGAAAGACGATTTCTTCGCCGTACCGTAAGCCACAACCATTACCTCGTCCAACAATTCGGATTCCGATTTCATCACCACTCTCACGCTCGGTTTTATAGCCACCTCTTGCGTCTGCATACCAATGAATGAAATCTGCAAAGTCTTCGCGGAACTTGGTACGTTTGGCAATGTAAAATCACCATCCACACCGGTAATAGTACCAATTTGCGTACCTTTCACCAATACAGAGGCTCCAATAACCGGCTGCCCGTCTTCTTCAGAAACTACAACACCTGTAACTTTCTGGGTTTGGGCAGTTACCAAGCCTATCCCTACAAAAAGACAGGCTAATAACAGCATTAATTTTCTTTTCATAAATTCTCTCTTAAAGTTTAACCTTACATTAATTGTTTCTTTACTCTAACAAAATGCAAATATATTAATAAAACTGAAACATGCAAATATTTTATTGAAAAAACCTTGTAAATCTGTCTTTTTGTTAATCGCAGATATTTATTTATGCTTTTCAGCATATTTTTTACTCTTGAAAAAACGGGAAAGAGGGGTTTACTCTGTCATAATGTACCTATGTATTCGGTATAAAGTTCTTCTTTATACATTATTATTTAAGATAAAATAGCTAAAAACAACAACTGATTGTTCGTAAGAATCACTCTATATAACAACAAACCGGTTTCGCAACCCAAGTGATATGGATTTCGGATAGTTGATACCCTTTCGATAACTGCCTTAAAAGTTTCACTTTTCTTCATAGAAATGAAACTCTGTTTCCCAATATGGGTGAAGCTTTTAGTTTCAGTATATAACACGAAACAGGGAAAAATCCCGGCAATAGTTTGTTGAAGGAAACTCTACATAATTTCAAAACAAATTCTAAAAATCTAAAGAGATGGATAAGATTACTTACAGTTTAGTGTACAACAGGAAAAAGCGCCTGAACAGGAAAGGAATGGCCTTGGTGCAAGTAGAGGCCTATCTGAATAAGAGAAAAAAGTACTTCTCTACCGGAATTTATCTGAAACCTGAACAGTGGGACACCGCCAAATGCGTAGTGAAAAAGCATCCGAATGCAGATGCCCTGAACCGATGGATATATCAGTATGCAGCAGATATAGAAAAGAAAGAACTGGATTTGTGGCGGCAAGGCAAGCGCATTTCTCTGGAGTTATTGAAAGACGCCTTGAGTGCCAACAGCAACAACTCGTCTTTTCTGCACTTTTTCAGACAAGAAGTAGAAAACTCCACTCTGAAGAAGAGCAGCAAAAGTAACCATCTCTCTACGCTTGCACTACTGGGGGAGTTTAAGAAAGACCTCTGTTTTGCCGATTTGACTTTCGAATTTATCACTTCGTTCGAATTCTTTTTGCGCTCGAAAGGCTATCACATCAACACGATAGCCAAGCACATGAAGCACCTGAAGCGACATGTCAACATAGCAATCAACAAGGATTACATGGAAATGAAGGAATATGCATTCCGGAAATATAGGATTAAAACCGTGGCAAACAAACATACACACCTCACTCCAGAAGAGATGGAAAAACTGGAAAATCTGCCTCTTACGGGGAAGACTGCCAAGTACAGGAAAACGTTGGATGCGTTTCTCTTCTGCTGCTATACGGGGATGCGATATTCCGATTTCACAAATCTGTCTTCAGATAATGTTGTAGAAATCTATCGGGAAACATGGATAATTTATAAAACCGTCAAAACCAATACGGAAGTCAGGCTTCCTCTTTTTCTTCTTTTCGACGGGAAAGCGCTCGGAATATTGGATAGATACAAGGATCTTCCGAATTCTTTCTACCAACTGAAAGACAATTCCAACGTGAATAAGGAGCTGGTTATTCTTGCACGGTTGGCCGACTTGGATAAAAGGATATCCTTTCATACCGCCAAACATAACTTAATTCACAAGTAGCTATATTTCAACGGATTGGAGTGACAAGAAAGAAGAATCGGTAACGATAAGGAAATCAGTTTTATTCTATACCCTTCATTATTTTGCTCCTTCAAAGAATCGCTTTTTAATACCGCAAAATTAGTATCATTCACTGAGAAAGTAGCATTTTTGTCACGATTTTACACAATCATGGACCTACTTCTATTGCTTGTGTTTTTTATTTATTCGGATTGGTTACACAAATAGTCAAGTATACCGAACTTCTAAATCTTTTCTTCTTGAGGATCTGTTATCTAAATTCTCAAAGGCTATGTTGGGATAAAACAAGATTGGAAAATCTTCTATGCTATGTATTGGGATATTTTTGATCATGTTATACTTTGTGATCAGTTGCTTGTTTATATCGTTTCTATTCTTTTTATCATATTCCCACGCCATACCCAAATCACTGATAGTGTCGTAGAATAAGACCATTTCTTCTGCATTTGACATCTGACATCTGAGCATTTTTACATACTCATATTTTTCTTGGAAACTTAGAAATGGTTGCTTGTTGACATACTTGACACATTGAAACAATGTCCGAAAATAATTACCTAAATTATACTGAAACCCTTCAAAATACTTATATTCATTATTTATGGTTTCGGACTCTATTACAGGGTTTCCTGCTTTAGAATTATCAGGATTGTCATGCGCAACCGATAGTTTCGAACGGAAAATATGCAATAGTTTTTCTATTTCCATAGGATTATATTGCGATAAGTATTTGGTTCTGAGGAGATCATACCCGTTACGCTTTACACCAAAAAAAGTGACTAGAAAGGATATATTTATTATGTCACGTTTGCAAAGAAGATTCTCTCCCCATACAGATTTATCAGCCTCATATCTTTCTGATGGATCCAAGTATAACTCTTTTATATCTGTTTTACTTTCAATAAACTTTGTAACAATTTTGATTGACTCTTCAATTTGTCGATAAAAAATTTCAAATACACTCTTCCCGTCAAATTTAGGTTCTCCGCTTTTTGATGTGTCTATACAACTCATCTGGCTTACTGCATTGCGGTTGAAACGGATCAATTCCAAAAACCGCCCTTCAAAATTCTGTATCTGGAATTGGCGTCCTTGATCACACAATGTTCGATAGAGGTAATAAATACTGATGACTGTAGCGACTCCGCCAAGAAAGGAACCATAATTACTAATAAAATTAGAGTCAAACCAGCAACTCCAGCCCGTTTTTCTGACCATTGAAATAGCTACATGGGTTAAAAGTCCACCCGCAGCAACTAAAATGACAATCTCCCATCGCCTATAATTCCTGTATGTTGATTTCATGTGCTTCGGCGTTAATGAGAGTCACTTGACCATGTTTTTTTGCAGGATGTCCTTGTATATTGATCGTGTTGTACGTACTGGGAACATAATAGTATATCGCTTCTATTCTTTTAATAACTTTTTCGATATCTGGATCAATTATAAAAACTGTTTTGTCACGGCATTCTCGTAGAATCCCATTGAAATGCTCGTCCGCGTGATTAAAAGAATAGCCTACAATAATAATCTTATCAGCATCTTTTATTGCCTGTTCTGCCTCAAACCAAGTTTTAATGAAACCACGAGAAAGAACGGGCTTAATCTTCATCGGAGGTAAGAATTCTGGAATCATGTATTTCCGATTATTGTCGTCGAACGATAGATTAGGCGCGAGTTGTTCATCAAAGAAACTTAGAATATTCAAGTCTTTATAGTCGGAATCATTTATAGGGAGTTCTGTTTTATTGTAAACATCAACATGTGTCATCAGATTCCCATGAAAATATAAAGCTTTCTCATGATTCCTTGCAGCAAAAAAATGTGCAAATGATGAATAGTTGAATGTGATGATCTTCCAATTGGCAGGGATTTGTGAATATATAGGCAAGTTATTGCATAGGTTATCTGTATGAGTGAGGTAGATTTCTTTTTCTTTCACTTTCATAAAGCTCCAGAGCATCCAAGATATGTAAATATAAGTTTTGATGCTTCCTATATTACCCGTGTAGAATCCAACAAAGTATTTTATCAGTATTTCTTCAATATCAAGAAGGTTGTGATATACATGTCTTAATATGACATTGTTAGGATATGACAAACTTCGTTCCATGATTTGGCGCATTACACTCTTAAAAGTATCTGTGTAGACCAACTTAGAGAAATCAACAATCGTCTCATCATCAATTCTTATTGTTTGACCAAAAAGTTCTTCTATAAGCTGAGCAGTCTCTTCATCTAAAACTGCTCCAGATCTTAGAGAACTAACTTTGTCCATAATCGCCACTACTAGTCTACCCATTTTTTGATCTTCCTCTGACAACCTTCCATTGTTTCTTAGCTCTTCTTGTACATTCTCTCTAATTGAGTTTATTTCCCTACCAAAGTCTTGAGCAATCCTATCAATGGTATTCTTGATGAATTTGTCAAAATGAAACCGCAAAGAAGGAAGCATAGATCGGAGTTTCCGTTCAATATTTGCCCCTTCTTCTGTTTGAATAAACTCATTTATCTTGGGAATAAGTTCGTTGGTCAAAGGCATGCCAATACCCTCTGTGGCGTCTACACCAGCTCCTAAAACAATAACTGTCATAATGATTGAATTAATACTAATCAGATCAAATACAAGGATTGTGCCAATATAGACAAAGCTGACACAATGGCGTCACGACAGGAAATAGCGCATGACATATTGGCGCGTGTTGTTTTCACAAGGACTCATAAATATGTTTCCATTCACAAATTTTCAATCTCAAGAGATTTCTTTCAAAACCTGTCTTTACCGAAAATTCTCAACTTAATCCCGAGTTTCATGTCGGGGCGTGCGTTGTCAGCAGCAAAGGTAGTTTCGAAGGACTTCGGGAAACAAGGTCTAGCAGCAAGCTGTTGGGACAATAATCTCCACACTTCATTCCTCCGGTAGTATTATTGGTCTAAATTTTGTTTGTCCTAAGCCCAACCTTTTTACGTCCCTAAAACGAAAACGACCGACCCGATGGAAAGGCGCATAACATCAAAATCGGCTATTACCCATTATTCGCGGATTACAGGATACTGGTGCTAAACGGACTCACAATAGCTTCCTAAACTTCATTTCAGCCAATCTGTTGATTTCATCCTTGTAGGTATCGAGATGATGCAGGATGATGTTTTCTACATAGATGCCAATGGTCATATCTCTGTTTCTCATCGACATGACTATCTCCGCCAACGTGTCCTGCAGCTCTTTGGCAATATAGATAGTCTTGCGATTTTTCAAGGTGTTTCGACAGATGAAAAGGGATTCATAGTCTCCTTTCGCGACCATACGCTTTTCTCGCTTTTGGCTTTTCACGAAATCCCTTGCTATTGGTGCATCATCTGGGAACTCCGATTTTTCTTGTTTTTCTACCTGAGAGCTTTTCATCTCACTCTCTTTTCTTTCCATAGGAATACCCCGTGAAATAAGTTCTCGGATGGCAACGGGATCAACCGTACTAATTTTCTTCTTTGTCATACTTTTTTTGTTTTAATTGTGATACATTCTATTGGTCACTTCAATATAGGCATATTCACATCCTTGAAAAAACCTGCCCGTTATCGGATATTGGTACAGCTATGGGGTTACTTCCACATAGGCACGACCTCTTGCCTATGTATTCCGGTAGAGGTTCTCATTTTCGTTTATCAGGACAATCGTTCGATTGCATCCACTTTCGTACATTTATACGTTCGAGGATCCCGTTCATCGAGAGTGGATATTATCGAAGATATATACCCTTGCAGGCACATTCGACAATGCAAAAATATGGCTTTATGGTACTGTTGTCAGTAGCTTTTTGCTAACTGCGTACTTGTGGCGTCGATTTGCGTATTTGTGGCTCTGTGAGAGGTAAGTGGTTTAGGCACAACGCTTAGTAACTTTGCATCCAAGCGGTAAACTGAAGCCTTCGAGGCATAAAGCGTTTTTTTTGAGTGAATCGTTTTCCGCCCTTCACGGACGGATTTATTTGCGTCGGAGCAAATGGCAAGATATGTTTTATGCAGCACGACTCCGTTTTTGCAGCATAAAACCCTTGCTCTTGCAGAGAGCTGAAAAAACTCCGGAGTCTTTTTTTCTTGAAAGAGAGAACGCAATGCCTCAAATGCCGGTGACGTCGTGAAACACTAAAATCCGAAGTAAAAAATGAAAATGAAGAAAATTCAGAGCGCACGCTCCAAAGAGAAGACAGAAAAGCGTGTTTCGGTCAATTTCACACCGACGGAATACGCTCATTTCCTCACGATGAAAGAGGAAAGTGGTGTACCAAGTCTGTCCCTGTTTATCAAAGCGAGGGTATTTAATGAGACTTTCCGAGTGATAAAAGTCGACCGTTCGTTGCTTGATTACTACCAGAAACTGACGACTTTGTACGGGCAATTTCGCAGTGTAGGAGTAAATTATAATCAGACAGTAGTTGCAATGAAGAGCAACTTTACAGAAAAGAAAGCCTTTGCCATGCTCGCAAAGCTGGAGAAACTGACACTTGAATTAGCAATAATCGGAGGTGAAATCGTACAACTGACTCGTGAATTTCAAGAGAAATGGCAACAACGGCAGTAGCCATTTTACGTCGTATTGTTCTTTATGGATGAAAAAAACAGGCTTCCCTCTCGTTTGGGGAAGCCTGTTTGATTATTTGAATGCAATTACCGTTTTTTGAATTTTCCGCCCTTCAGGTCACTCTCTACCATTCGTTTGTTCAGTTTTTCTCGGAGTTCATCAAGGAAATAGGTGCGGCTGTCGTCCTTGCGATGTTTCATGTTCATGTAAACATTGTAGCAGTTCTTGATTTCTACTCCGAAGATTTCAGAGAAGATGTCTGCCAATTCTTCTACACCGATTTCACCATCATTGATGCAGTTGCAGGTATCAAATGCGTAAAGTAGTTCGACTAAGTCTGTTGCCTTACCTGTCCAATGCAACTTCTTGGCAGGTTTGCTTTGTGACGCGGGCAACACTCCTTGCATCCGCATCTTTAGCAATTTCAACTCTGTGTCAATAACAAAGAGCAACTCTGACACATTTTTTCCCCACTTCGGAGGTTATGTCTGAGCTTTCTACTATCATCCGCAATTGGAATCGAGTAAAGTTCAATGTGCGAAACAATGAAACAAGATTTTCTTCACTATTCCCCAACTTTATGATTTCTCTGATAAGGTCATCGGTTGCTTCCGTACTTTTATTAGAGAATAGCATCTCAAAAGATGCGTTTTTAATAAGTCTTTTCATATTGCCTGATGTTTTTGCAGGCAAAGTTCGGAAGATTGTTTAGGGCAAAATACCCCTTAAATGGTAAGCAATATCCCTATTGCATCAAACTTACAAAGAGTCGAGATATTGCTTGGGTTTTATTCTGTGATATTTGCGGAAAGCCTCCGTGAAGTGGCTGAGATTGGCATATCCGATTTTATAGCCTACTTCGGATACAGAGTAAAGACGAGTGGATAGTAGGCGCTTTGCCCATTCCATCTTTTCGGACAGAGCATACTCGGCAATCGCCTTGCCAATGACCTGCTTGAAACATTTCTGTAGTTTGGAACTGCTCATATTGGCTTCTCGTGCCAATTCGGGAATGCTCGGTACATTGTTCAAACTATGTAAAATCCGGCGACGGACACGGAATACTGCTTCCACATCGTTCAAATTCAAGTTGGAAAGAGATTTTACTTCCGAACGCTTTTCGAGTTTTTCAAGAAATATCGTCAGCAGTTCTATTGCCTTTCTATGCAAATGGAGGGGAGAGAAAGGCGCATCGCTTTTGGCTGTCTCCTTGATACCGTCCAATACTTGTTGCATCACAGGTGTGATGGTCTCGAAGAGATAAAAAGACTTGTCCGACCGAAGCAGCCGACCGATGTAGGTTTCGTGAGCCGTATCCATTTGCTCTATCCAATCCTTGTTGAAGGTCAATGTGATGTTTTCATACTGTCGTTTGGGAGCGAAAGTCCATTCCGTAGGGATATTGCTTGAGGGCATAAAGATACCGTCGAGCGTGTCCACCCCGACCGTTTTTGTGCTTGTGCCGATAATCTGCTCGTGCTTATGCTCGTTGATATAGAACATCACGGGAATCCATTTCGAGTTTTCCACCGAGCGACGCACCATTGTCATCGGTTCGTATGCCATGAAACTGATGTAGGTCAATGTGAGCCACGGCAACGGGTAGTATTGCTTGAAAAAGCCACTGCCCACTGAGGGTGGAACGGTAAAACCATCGTTCGTTACCGATGTGCCGAATTGCTCGGCAACCATCTCCATCCAATCTTCTGGCTTATTGATTGCACAAAATTCTATGGTCATATCATTATACCTTTCTGCAAATTTACAAATAAACAAGGATAAAAAAGAGGATTTTCTTATATTTTTATCCTTGTTGAATCACATGCTCTATAAAAAACAAGAGTATTCCCTCAAAAAGGAATACTCTTGCGATAGGGATTTACTCAAACGCGACTAAACTTGACGGTACTCCCACGGCAGTAACGACGGGTATTTGGGAGCATTCGCCCGTCTTGGTATTGTAGGTATAGTAGCCCGTTCCGTTATTACACGTCATACCAAAGACGATGAAATCTTTGTAGCGGGTTATGGCAAAAGAGCCATTGCTGTCGGTCATTGGCAAATCGAGTTTTTCGATGATTTTGTTCCAAATGTCGATTTTCACGGGTTGGAAGTCTTTCTTGAGTATTCCGAATTCCGTATCCGTTACTTTCAAGCAACTATATACAATGCCATTGCCCGCATAGTAAGACTTAATCATATACTGCCCCGTTTTGCCAATCCCTTTTATGGTTGTCTTCGACAGGTTGAACAGGTAGTCGGCGTCCCATTGGTCGCTTCCTTTGCGGATACGCAGGAAACCTTCCTTATTGGCAACGTTGAAGTTGTTGCCCGCACTGTAAAAGTAGATGTCGCCTCGCTCGTCCATAAAGGCATCGGAGTGACGGAACAATCCGACAACACTTGTGCGACTGTCCTTAATGACTTCGGTCTTTTTCGTTTTAAGGTCAATAACAGCCACCTCTGCACCCGTCCCCGGTACGGAGGTGTGGGGCGAATTGAGCTGGTTGAGGGCTACATACATCTTTCCGTCTCGAATGACGTTGCAACCGGGGTCGGGATTATTGTCCTGAACAGCATAAGGCGAGAGGTCGATTTCATCCTCTTTTTGCAACGTAGCGGTATTGATTAGCGCAATCTTTCCCCTTCCGTGCAAAGCAACGTATGCCCGCTGTTCGTCGATGAAATTGATTTCTCCGGGTTGTGCCATCTGTTCAAAGGTCATCGTACCTGCTTTTAGAAGTTCGCCGTGCGCCCCTCTTGTAAACTTGTGTACCTTATCTCCGAATTTCCCTTCGGGCACAAGTACCGTGTTTCCTTTTGCGAAGAGATAACACCCAAAGCCAAATTCAAAGGCTTTCTTGTTGTCGGTGGCTTGAGGAGTCAAATCGCCGAACGTGCCGACGTAAGCACTTTTGTCCACATAATGCACAAAGGCAAAATGCTGTTGCACCTCGTTGGGCGTTGGTTTCGGGTCATCATTCTTGTCGCAGGACGTCAGCCCTATGGAGCCGACCAGCATAGCAGAAAGGGCTATGTTCTTCAATGTTGTTGTTCTCATTATCATTTATGTTTAGAGTTATAAAATACCTTTCGAGAAGACGTATCTGAATTTGAGGTGGAATGTCCGTCCTGCCAACGGTTGGCGGAACTGGTCCCACACTTCTTTATTCATCAGATTGTGGCATTCCAAAGCGATGGAATATTTGTTCTTGTAGGTCAATAGCAGACCAATATCATTGACGAAACTGCGAGGAATACGTCGTTTCTGCAATTCGGTAAGTTCCCAAAAGTAGAAGAACTCTTCCGTGAACTTTCCGTCCCAAAATGCCTTGACATACCAATTTCGGAACAATCGGTCACTGTGGTATTCCGCTCCGAAGTTGGCAAACAGGTAGGGAATATTCGGCAGTCGCAATCCTTTTGTCGGATTAGGGGCTTGGGTGCCCGGCAAATAGTCCAAAACATCGCGTACGTCCTGATAAGTCAGGTTCCCGTAGGCATAGACCGTCGGCGATATATCCAGTTTCAATTCAGTCTCTATACCTTTGATATGTACCTTTTCAGCATTCACATATCCGGCTGCCATATGTTGTTTCATCAGTTTTATCATATCGCTCACCTGCATATAAAAGCCGTTCACTTCAAATTGCAATCGCGACAGTCCGAGTACGTCGTTTTTATCCATCAAGAAACCCAGATTGAAGTTGTGGCTTTTCTCTGGTCGTAGCCCGGCAGCAGGAAAGGTAATGATACCGTCACCGAATAGTTCTTGTGAATTGGGGAGGCGTATTGCCCGTTGATAAGATGCCTTCAGGTGAAAGCCTCTGAACGGTTCGTACTTCATTGCCTCTATCCAGCCGATTTGCGATGTCGTATTATTCTTTTTCTTCGGCGCTTCGATTATCTCATAAGAGGTCAAGTCCTCTATCTCGGAATGGAGATGGAAATACTTTGCAGAGAACATATTCGTCAGTTTCCTATCGAAGAGTTTCGCTTCCCAAGTCAATCCTGAGACAACACTGGTCTTTTTGCTTGGAAATCCTCCGATGACAAAACCGGCATGCTGACTCGCAATGTCATCATTCGGTTGTCTTCGGGCATAGTTGATAAGCGTGTTCAGGTTCAAACTGTGATTGGCAGACAATCTGTAATCGAAGTTGATACGTTCGTTGATTTCCAAACCTTTGTCGTTTGAGCTGTGGGGAACATCTCCTGTTTCTCCCTGTCCGTTCGGGTTCGGATATATATTTCCCTCGAAATCGTGATTAACTCGTGCCGTATCCACAAAATTGTTCGTCGTATGCGAGAGGGAGAAATGCGACTCGAAGTTAAGACGATTGTTCAGCATCCCGCTTTTTATCAGTTTGCTTTCGAGCATAAACATCCCGGATTTGTTTTCAGCATACTGGATATTCTTCAATACTCCTTGTATCTCATTGAAACGGTTGTAATACCCAAACTCGGTACTAATCTCATCGAACCAAAAATTCGTGAAAGCGACTTTCCCTTTCAGCATATACGAACGAAAGCGGTCATGGTCTCGCTTTACCAACAGGTTCTCTCTTTCGGGAACTCTAAATGAGTAATCATTCTTTGCAGAAGTATAATACCCTCCCGCACCGAGCAAAATACCGCTTTTGGGGAAGTTCTTGCGGGAGAAAACACTTCCCTTGTGTGTCCGGTAAGAACCGAATTCGTACGAAGCATCCAAATAGTCCGTACTGAACTCCTTCGTAACGATATTAACGGCACCACCCAAGCCATCACAACCGAAACGTGCAGGGATAATACTTTTATAGACCTCTATCCGTTCGATAATGTCTATCGGAATTTCATCAAGCGAAAAGGTTCCGTCCGAAGTATTCATCGGAATACCATCCCAAAGGATTTGAATGCGGTTTCCCTCCAAACCGTGAACAATAATCCTCGAACTGCTTCCCAATCCACCTGTCTGCCCGACCTTCAAACCAATGGTCTTGTTCAAGATGGTTTCTAAAGAAACAGAGCGACCTTGCAATTCCTTTGCATTTATCACTGAAACCGCTTCGGGCGACTCTCTGATAACCTGTGCTTTTGTTTTTCCAAAGACTACTACATTTGCCAATTCCGTCGATTCCGGACGTAACTTCAGGGTATGACGCTTCTCATTTGCCGTAATCGTGTCGGTAATTGTTTGGTAACCTACGTAACTTACCCTTAGTACAAGTTTTTGATGGGTAGGTATATTTAGTTTCGCCACCCCTTTTCTATTTGTGGTTGTACCGTTCTTGTACGAAGGTTCGTTCAGACCTTTCCATTGCACCGTGGCAAATTCTATACTATTACCATTCTCTGCATCAATAACTTTTATTTCGATGGAATGCTGTTGTGCAAACATCGGATAAGCCCACAGCAATAGGATGCTGACGATGAGCATTCTTTTGTATAAATGAACTATTGAGTTGATTGACATATCTTATCTGTTTATGAAAACTCGTGCAAAATTACCCACCTATCGAACAAAGAAATAACCCTACTATTCACACTTATACCCCTATTGAGTTTTATATGTGTCAAGTTATCGTTTTCGGGCAGTGTAATGCTCATTCGGGTTATTTTACCCCTGTGCGTCTCCGTACTTTTGCATCTTAGAAAATCAAAACGATACAGATGTATGGATAAACAAAAAATCAAGCCTCTCGATGAGGAACGGGAGAGTCGCAGCCTGCTCTCCAATGCGGTGGTCATACTGCATCTTGTTTTCGGCACACTGCCCCTATTGCTCGTGGTGTGGGCAGTGGACAGGCTGATGAGCGGAACGCTCTCTTCTACAATGATTTGGGGCATCGGAGCGGCAATGCTGCTGTTTGCGCTGTTTCGCGGTGTGTTTTACGGAACCTCGATTTGGCGGGCGCACCGCTCGGCTTACAATGCCCTTACACGATTGAGGTTACGTATCATAAGTCATTTGCAACGCTTGCCACTCGGATTTTTTCAGGAACGTAAGGTGGGCGACTTGGTGAACATCATCAACCACGACGTGGAGCAAATCGAGATTTATCTAGCACACGGATTGCCCGAAATCCTCTCGGCAACACTTTTCCCCACCTTGCTCTGGGCAATTGTTATGGTGTTGGACTGGCGGCTGGGACTGGCACTCGTATCGCTGCTACCGTTGGCGTTTCTTTTGCAGATGGCTGTCAAAACGCTTTGGGGCAAGAGCTTTCGCCACTTTATGGAAAGTACGCAAAAAATGTCGGAAGACCTCTTGGAATATGTGGCTACAATACCGGTCGTCAAGGCATTCAGCCACGAGGAAACACGCACGGAACGAGTACTTGGCAATATGCGCGATTATATCCGCTGGGTGAAGCGGAGTATGTTCAGCGTTACCGTACCGATGACGCTCATCACGATGTTCTTGGAGGGCGGTATCGTGGTAATGACTCTTGTCGGTCTATGGCTGATGAGTTCGGGCGAACTGACCGTGGCACGTTTCATTCTTGCCTTGATATTGGGAGGACTGTTCTCGTCTTCCTTTGCCAAACTGGCTACGTTCCAACATTTCCGAATCGTCTACGGTCAGTCGTTGGCGAAGGTTCAGTCGATTACCGAAGTACCTGCAAAGGATACGGCAGACAGGGATACGGATACCATGCAGACCGATGTCAGTTTCGAGCACGTGACATTTGCCTATCCGAACAAGCAGGACAGTGCTTTGTGTGATGTCTGTCTGCAATTTCCCAAGGGCAGCCATACGGCTATTGTGGGTGAATCGGGGTCAGGCAAAAGCACACTAGCAAGCCTGATGATGGGTTTTTGGCAACCGCAGTCGGGAACCGTTCGACTGGGCGGCGAGAACCTTGCGGAACTTTCCGAACACAACATTGCCGATTTCTTCTCAATGGTGCAGCAGGAGGTGTTCCTTTTCAATACGAGCATTCGGGACAATATCCGTATCGGCAAGCCCTCCGCCACGCAAGAGGAGGTGGAAACGGCGGCGCGAAGGGCACGCATACACGACTTTATCGTGGGACTGCCCAATGGTTACGATACGTCGGCAGGTGAAGCGGGCGTAAAATTCTCGGGCGGAGAGAAGCAGCGTATTTCCATTGCGCGTATGTTGCTCAAAGACTCACCGATTGTCATTCTCGACGAAGCCACCGCTGCCTTGGATGGAGAGAACGAGAAGCTTATTCAAGAGGCTTTGGATGAATTGCAACGCAACAAGACCGTCATCACCATCGCTCACCGGCTCAACACCATTCAGGAGGTGGAACGCATTGTCGTGATGGACAAGGGGCAGGTCGTGGCGACAGGAACACACGGAGAACTGATGAACAACTGCCCTCTGTATCGTAATATGACGGAAACGCAGGAGCAGGTAAGCAAATGGCAATTAAAAGAAGAGGAGGTATGACAATGGTACGCAAAATATTGAATGAACTGACTGCCCGCGGAGTGCGACATCTGATTGTCTCCGCACTGTTTTTCGTAATTTATGCCCTCTGTGGCACGGCGATAATGCTCACTGTCTTGTTTTTTATCGACCGTCATATACAGGGAGAAAGCATCTCTTTAATTTCGGCAGCGTGGATACTCGGTGGTCTGCTGGTTTTGAAAACCATATCCAATGCCATAGCCGATATGAGCAAACACTTTGCCGGCTTCGATCTCGTGGAGCGCATCCGTGAGAAGATCATCTTGAAACTGAAAATGTTCTCGCTCGGTTTCTATACCAATGAACGGCTGGGCGAGATAAGCACTGTCATACACAAGGACGTGGATAATATGGAGATGGTTGTGGGGCATCTTTGGACGCGAATGTCCGCCGATTTCATCGTGGCGCTGATACTCGGCATCGGGCTGTTCTATGTGGACTGGCACATGGGGTTGGCGATGATTGCCATCCTTCCTATTGCCCTCTTCTCCTTGTATCGGGGCATCTGTTCGGGAATGAAAGCGCAACAGGAGGCACAAGACGGTCTGGCGGATATGGTCAGTCTCTTCGTGGAATACGTCAAGGGCATACCTGTACTGAAGGTCTTCGGAGGAAAAGGAATGTTCCGTGACAGGCTCGACCGTTCTGTCAGCGAGTTCGGAGAAAGCAGCAAGAAGACCTCACGGCAGGCGGCCGTAAGCGTGGGCAGATATACCTTTCTTATAGAATTGGCTTTCGCTCTGATGGCTACAATCGGTCTTTGGTGGACTTGGCGTGGAGAACTTTCTCTTTTCGCTTACCTGATGTTCGTCATCGTCTCGAAAGAATTCTACAAACCTTTTGTCAATATGGAGAGTCATTGGCTGAACTATATCAAGGTAAAGGACAGTTACGAACGCATTTCCCGTCTGTTGGATGCTCCCGTGATCGTCGATCCCGACCAACCGAAAACGGCGGAACATTTCGACCTCTCGTTTGAAAACATAGGGTTCCATTACGAAAAAGAGGGCTTCGAGATGAAAGACCTTACGTTCAACGTACCCGAATGGACAGTAACGGCTCTTGTCGGCTCGTCTGGTTCGGGCAAGACCACCATCACCAATCTACTGCTTCGTTTCTGGGAACCACAGGCGGGCTGTATCCGTATCGGTGGAGTGGACATACGGGAAATGGACTACAATTATCTGCTCGGTAAAATCAGTGTGGTAATGCAGAACGTCATCCTCTTTTCCGACACCATTGCCAACAATATCAAGGTGGGCAACCGCAATGCCACACAGGGGGAAATCGAGGAAGCCGCACGTCGGGCGATGATACACGACTTCATCGTCAGTCTGCCCGATGGTTACGAAACGAAAATTGGAGAGAACGGTTTGGGACTCTCGGGTGGACAGAAACAACGCCTCTCCATCGCTCGCGCCTTCCTCAAGGATACTCCCATCCTCCTGTTGGACGAAATAACAAGCAATGTCGATCCCGTCAATGAGTACAGGATACAGCAGGCGATGTCCGCCCTTATCCGAAACCGTACGGTCTTGGTCATTGCCCACCATTTGCAAACCATCCGCAATGCCCACCAAATTATCGTGATGGAGAAAGGACAACTTATGGAGAAAGGCACGCACGCCGAACTCAAAGCAAAAGATGGAATATACCGCAAGCTGCTGGCGATACAGTAAGCTCGTAACAAGAACAGGCAGTAAGATTCTTCTTGCTGCCTGCTTTTTCTTGTTCAAACGAATAGTCTTTAGTTTACTCTCCAAACCACCTAAGCTTTTTCTTGATTACTCCTAAGCTTTTGCCCGAAAGCTTAGGAGTTTTGTCATCTTTTCTGCACCGTAAAAATTTACTAGTATTCTAATCTAGATCTTTCTGCTTTTTCATCCATTCTTTTTGCCTCAGCTAGGTAGTTCTTTTTGATATCTCTGAAAATTTCAGCCACATTGGGATATTGAAATCTAAAATCATTTTCCAACTTTTCGAAATACACAGCTTTTTCTCGTTCGATATCCCCTCCATCAAATGCTCCTCTTGTTGAAAAACTGCGCTTATTAACCAGTCCCAAATAATAACCTCTTTTCAAATCATCAGTGTTTATGTCTTCAATTATCCGGAATATTTTTTCTTCAGGCCATGATAGACAATCTTCAGGATACCGAGCTAAAACTTGGCCTATTTCTTCATCAGCAACCTCCAATCTCCCTACAGATTCTGCCAAAAGTCTTGCTTTTTGAATCCAATCATTCAGTTCGTTTTCATCGATAGAATTATCATCTCTCATTCCAGGAATTCTTTTCCAAGAGTGAAGCAAATGGTAGGCTCTTTCTGCCCCATTTTGAATATCTCCACTAGAGAGGTTTTCTCGTTCTTCTTCTAATAATTTTTCATCCTTAGACTTATAAAGCAGTTTTAAGACATCGATAAAAAATTCCGGATTATTTGCTAATTCTTCTTCCAGTATTTTAGGACTTCTTCTTACGTTACATGATAAAATTGGGAGATATAAACATTCCAAATCCAATAGAGTAGATCTATCAATGTCTGTTCGCTTATCAAGTTCTTCAAAAATCCGTTCTACTTCACAGCCTGCGAGATGAGAGTTCTCATTTGCTTCTTCCGTCACGATTCTTTTTAACATCTCGACTAATAACTCGCTTGGAATTACATTTGGGAAAAGCCAAGCATTTGCTATTGTTGAGAAAAACCGTTTATACCCCAAGAGCATTTTAATACCATATACTTTTTCATCATCGGTAAGGTGAGGAAAATGTGGTTGGATGTTTTGCCAATATTCATCTTGTATTTCTCCATCTAATGAAGCAACGAAGTCCCATAATTGTTGATTTTGTGTTAGTGGGATTAGCACATTAGAAAGTGATTTTTTGTCAAACACATCTCCTTGTAATTCTCCAAATAATGCTTTTATCCAATTGAAGTCATTAGCGACGAACTTTTCATAGATAAATCCGTGAACAAAGGGTATCTGTTCTGGGGTATCGCCTAAGCATTGACAAACAAGTAGAATGTCTCCTTTTGTTGTGACTACTTGGGCTAATATCCTTCCAAAAGTTCTACGGTCTTGCACCTTATTTCTTAATCCTATAACAGTTTCAAGATTAAGTTTCTTTAGCCACTCTTCTACCGCAACTCTCCTTGTATCGTCTACTTTCTTTTGTTGCTGTTCGTAATTTTCGGAGTCGTATCGAAGACCTTCTGGTAGCTGTGGCCATTGTTCATTGAAAAGCCAGAGGTATTTGTGGATGATATCAGCTGGCTGAAGTTTGTTGTATAATCTTTCAAAGCATACTAACTCGGTTTCTGGTAGAGCCCAGCCTGCATCAGGACATGACCTGTGATGACTTAAAATCCCTCTAATTGTTTCCCATGCTATTTTTTTTTCATGCTGGATGTTTGGATAAACTTCGTCTGCCCAGTCTAAAACTCTTTTTCTATCAGCGTGAGAAAGGCGAGGTGTTTCTTTTATTAATTGAGAGAATTTATCTTCATCATTATCGAAAATAGTTATGAGCATTTCTATTACTGCAGAATGTGTATCCCATATTTCTTTGTAAGTGTAAGACAGATTAGTGTTCTTGTCAAACATTCTCCAACGCATTTTATGAGTTGGAAATGCAACATCGTGGTAACTGGGAAGCATTCTAATTAAAAGAGACCACCCCAATGCTTTTTCCTTTTCAGTAATATGTTTTAGCACCTCCATTCTGTACTCAAACGGTGCAAGAGTTTGATAATGCCAAGGTTTGAATATTTCAGTAATGCTATTTATTGGTCTGTTTGACAAATTGCCTCCTGGATCAAGTCTAGAGAGTTTTAATAATATCAAACTCACATCTTTTAAATATTCAGGTAACCAAGCCAAACTTTCAAGAGCCCACAATAAACCTGTATGATGACTTGTTTTAGAGAAGACCCCATCTTCCTCTTTGAACATATCCATTACTTCAGGCTCCTGTTTCTCTAAGGATTTTCTTACAGCTTTAAGGACGGTTTCTGGAGACGCTTCTGCTATGAGGGGTAATTCTTTGTCAATAGAAATCCATACTTCACCACTTGCGTTATTGAGTAAATCAAAAATAATATTATCAACCCAATCCTGAGGATTGTCTATGTTAGGTAATTCGCCTCTGATTTGCCCTGCTAAAATTAAAGATTGTACCAATCCTTCTCTTGACCAATCAGAGTATTTTCTTCTATTACTGAAATGTGTAAGGACCCTGTCTTCTGGTTCAATGATTGGATTTCCATTTTTAAATGCTATCGAAAAACATTCTTGAAGGTTTTGAAAATCATTCCTTGTAAGTTGGGGGGCTAAGTTTGTCCATGAATCCAAAGGCGAGGTTAATCGCCAAGTTCTACCGATTTGAATAATTGGAGACTCTTCAAAATCTCTCCATTTATTTAGCACAGCTGAATAGTCTGCATAACTCTGTCCAGAAAGCTTTTCAATCAATTCAATATCTCCTACGAAGTTTTCGTCCCATCTACCCAATAAAAGCGCAGGTATTATATCTCGGATATTTTCTTTATCGTACCATTTTGCTTTATACTGCGGAAATTTAAGTAGCTTTTTAAGTATTGTGATATTTCGTGCTGATTCTCTAGATAGCCTTTCTGCATCTTCTCTTAATATACCACTCTTTATTAGTGCGTCGACTTGACCATCCCTATCAATTGTTGGTAAAGTAATTGTATTCTTTAAGTTCATGTCATCACCAACGCCGAGAGGAACTAGTACGTGATTACCTTTCGATACGGCCATATTAAGAGGTTGTGTTTCATCGAATCTTGGAATGATATTCAACGTGGAATTTATATTATTTCTAACTATTCCACGAAAATTCTCCTCAGTATTTACTACTAATGTTTTTGAAAAGAATCGACCTCCTTCTTCATCTTGAAATGTTTTTGCTGCAGCAATAATGAAAGCAATTGCTTCATTTTTTGTGGATGCTTTTATGGCTACAATTTTTGGTTCACCTAGTAACTCTGATTGTAAAATCTTTTTTTCGTGTTCTCTCCCTGCAATTATAATTTCGGGGAAAAGCCTAAAGCCTTTTGGACCAATTGACCACTCTTCCCAAAATTCGTCAGCAGTTATTATGCCTTCAAATGGATATGCTCCAATTCCATCTTGTGAAGCAAGCCAAAGCGAAACCGAAAGTATCCGATCTAACCATTGCTCTAAGTCTATGGAATCATATGCGATTACATTCTTCCAATGGCTTTCCGCTTTTTTTTCTCTAATCCATTCGTCTTTTTTTGTCCAAAGTCTCGGTGTGACAAATATGAATGTAGAATTGCTTGGCTCAAATCCGATTGGATTATTTTTTCTTTTATCATAATCGCTGTTAGCTTTTGCTGTACAATCAGAAGAAGTACCAAACTCCCACAAAGAAATTCCTTGAGGTACATAAACCGTTTCTGTTTCACAATTTACAATACCGTCCCATCCTCCAATATAAGTCGCACTTCCCCACGGAATATTAATCTTTGCACTTGCGGGTGTCGATGCTCTTACTAATCTCGAAATAAGATATGGCAAAGTCGATTTTGACAGTGCCGTTTCAGCCCATCTTTCAAGATGATTTCTCGTAACTAAATTCATACCTCCACAAAATTTATAAGTTTTCTACTCCAAATTTTGCAATCTCATCTATAATAGGCAGTACTTTCTCCCCCAACGGTGTAAGAGAGTACTCCACTCTGGGAGGGACCTCGGGGTACTGTTTCTTTTTAATCAATCCTTTACCACAAAGGAATTTTAACTCGTCGATAAGCATCTTCTCACTGATGCCGGGAATGGCACGTTTGAGTTCTCCATAACGAATTATCCTGCGGTTGATTTGGAAGATGATAAGCAGCGTCCACTTTTCGGCGAAAATCTGCATTGACTTTCGCACAGGACATTCGTTGTCTGATATTTTTCGCTCCATGACAAACTTTTTTATTCTTGATAATCAATAAATCTAACAATATAGTATGTATCCTACAATATTGTTGGTACTTGCAGATAGTAGTGCAAAGGTATAATTTTGCGGTGATCTCAACAATAAAAACACGGATTTATGAAAAAGAAGATTGAAAAAGTGCATCAATTTTACACCGCTTTGGCACAGGGTGATTTTGAAACGGTGGGGGCATTGCTCTCCGATGATTTGGTATGGCATCAGCCGGGAAAGGGGACATTGTCGGGTATTTACAGCGGCAAGCAGAATGTTTTCGCTCACTTGGGAAAGATGGCTCAACTGAGCAATGGTACATTCGCCATCGACCAAGTGGATTACATTACGGAAAACGGAGATTTGGTCGTGGCATCTATTGAGTTTGCGGTGTCGGCAAGCGGACATTCAATGGAGATGAAAGGAATAGACCTTTTTCGCTTTGAGAATGGTTTGATAAAGGAAGTCTGGCTCTTCTCCGAGCGAATTGACGAGGAAGACCGCTTTTGGACAGCATTGGCACAAGGATGATTATTTATCAAATCCACTAAAACAGGCAGTAAAAAGGTATTTCTTACTGCCTGTCCTCATATTCAGTTATACCATCTGCCTTTATTATAGCATACAAGCAACGGAATGGAAGATTTTTTCTGGGTAAGTTTCCTGATAGTCCACCTGCGGAAGAGTTGGGCTTCAGGGGAGGCAAAGCGAAACGACAGCATCGTTATCATTTCAATATTGTATAAATCCACAGCACCGCCCTTAAAAGATAGGGTTTGCATCACCTCATCTTCTCTGAGCAAACCCTCTTTGAAGATAGACTTGATATGACTGTTTACCTTACCGGAGAATACGCCGAATAAATCGGCAATCTCGCAAACAGACATCCAAATGGTAGTCGTAGGAATGTGTATATTCCCATTCTCGCTGATAGTTATGATTTCTCTTTTCATAGTAATTCAATATTCATTGTTCTTTCTTCTTTCGATTAACCTGTCCATATCCTCCGCAATCTTCTTCTCGGAAATCTTCGCATAGGTTTGCGTACTGGTGATAGAGGCGTGCCCCATCATCTTGGCAATGCTCTCCGTGCAAATCCCCTCGGAAATCAGAAATGAGCCGAAGCTATGTCGGGCTTGGTGGTAGGAGAGGTTCTCCTTCCGCCCGATGATAACACCGAGCTCGTGTATTTCGAACCACATAGAGTCTCTGCTCGGCAACGGAAAGACCGGCTGTGTGTCATCGGTCGTATTGTACAAATCAAGTATCTGCTCCGCTATCGGATGCAGAGGAATGAATGACTCTATCTTTGTTTTCTTTCTATTGATTCGGATGTACCGTCTCCCTTCTGCAGTTCGCCCGATATGGTGCGGATACAGCAGCTGGGTATCGACATAGGCAAGTCCCGTAAAACAGGAGAAGATAAAAGCCCTGCGAGCCAATTCCTTCAATGGGTCATTCGCGGGCAGTTTCAGTTCCAGCAGTTGTTTGAGTTCCGCTTTGCTGATGTGCATTCGCTTGGAGGGCGGTTTCTTCTCATACTCCAACTCTTCCAAAGGATTGGCACGGATAATCTCATGGTCTACGGCAAGATATATCAGTCTGTTCAGCCAACAAAGGCAATGGTTGGTCTGCGATGCCCCGAAGTTCTTGTACCGCTTCAGGTAGACCTTATATTCCCGTCCGAATTCCTCGGTAATGTCCGAAAAGGCAATATCCGTGTTGCCTTTCGAGTCCAAGAACTCACGGATATAGCTCTGGTAATACCGAGAACTCCTGTAGGTCGAAGTGGAGTCGATTTCCTTGGAACGGAGGGCAAGGCGTTCCCGTTCCCTTTCTCCCATTTGGAGCAGATGGGTAGGAATGACCGCCTGACCTGCTATCCTGTTTTTCAATAGTTCGGCACTGACCACACCCTGCTCTTTGAGCATTTCATCATAGAGCCGCTCCGCATGTTTGCGGAACTCTTTCAGGCGGTTGTTCGTCCGCACGTCCGCGGTCTCCGCCTTTTGGGCATTCCACTGTTTGGGATTGCAGGAGATGCCGGTGGTTATCGTCGTGCTTTTCCCGTCAATGGAGATTCGGCAAAGTACGGCGGTCGTACCGTCCGCACGGACTTTGTTTCGATTGATGTATAACGAACTATATTAATAAGCAAATAAAATGAGAGCAAAAATTCCACCATAGGTTATTTTGTTTGATGGGTAGAAACGAATCCATCCACATAAGGTGCATCTGACTTTATTACGGCAAATGCCTGTCTGACGAGCTTGTTCGCGACAGCAATAAGAGCTACCTTGGAAGGCTTCCCATTGGCTTTCAATCGCGCATAACACTCTTTGCAAGTAGTGTTTCCACGTAATGCCGACCACGAAGCGACATAAAGTAGTGAACGCAGACTCGCATCCCCGTTGCGGTTAATCCCACCTTTGATGTGTACGGATGTTCCTGACTGCTGGTAAGTCGGGCATATCCCGATAAAACGGGAAACCTGCTTTGCATTGTTGAAATAGGAGAATCCTCCGGTAGCGACAATCAAGGCTGTAGCCAAAGTGATGCCAATCCCTTTGATGGATGTGAGTAGTTTAACCTGCCTGTCAAACTCAGATGAAGCCAAGTCTGCAAGTTCAGATTCCAAAGACTCAATTTGGCTTGCCAAAAAAGAAATAGTCTTATCCAAGGCTTTCATCCCGTTCTTGTCTTGGAACGGAAGCACTACGAGAGAGCTTTTCAGGTTCTTGCTCGCCGTAAGCTGTTTCTTCAACTGCCTGATAATCGTTTTCTTCTGCTTCAGCAGCATGACGGTTTCGGAGGGCATCTTGTAAACGGGAGGATTCATTTTCTCCCCGTACATGGCAATCATACAGGCATCTTTGGGATCGGTCTTGGTGACGGTCATCATCATGCGTGAAAAGTGCTTGATTTGTTTGGGATTTACCATACTGGCAGCTATTCCTTGCCTGTCAAGCAGATAAAGAAGCAGAAAGCCGTAATTACCGGTGGCTTCCATCACACAATGATGTTCTGTTATGGAAAGTGAGCCGATGAACTTCCTGATACCTTTTACGGTATTAGGGTAAGTTTGGGTCTGATAACCCGATACTTTCGGAAAAGCAGCTACAAAGCTGTCCTTGCTGATGTCAATTCCAATGTAAGTCATAACGTTTTTAATTTGGCTGAATACATCCTGTAACCTATCGTCGCTAACACGGGATCATAAGTCCCAACGAACTATCCAGATTTCAGATGTAAAGGCATGGGGACTGAACGTTAAACCCGGCTTCAAGAACCACCAATAAATCGGTCTTTGTCCATGCCTATATCAAAGTTATAAATTATCGAATTATTAACCAACGTACAAATGTACGACAATAAAGAGAATGTACTGCGCATGGTTGTTTCATTGTTTTTTGATTTTCACTCTGTTTTCTATATGTCTGTGTGTTTATAATACAAGTTTGAGGTCTTTTGTCGCCTCGATATACCTGTCCATATCCTCGAAGAGTTTCTTGGGTGTAACCTTCGCATATACCTGTGTGGTCTGGAGGTTGGAGTGTCCCAGCATCTTGCAGATGGTCTCGATAGGAACGCCGGCTTCCAAGGTGATCAGTGATGCAAATGAATGTCTGCCGGCATGGTAGGTCAGGTCTTCCTTAATGCCCGCAAGAACCGCAAGGCTTTTCATCAGACGGCGTAGATTGGGATGGTACAGCATGGGAAAGAGTGTCGGACGAGCATCATCCCTGTACTTCTCTATCAGGTCAAGGGCTTCGGGCAGCAGCTTGACACAGGCACGAAGCTCGTTTTTCTTGCGGCGGTATTTGAGCCACAGACTGCCGCTGTCATCCGTAAACAGGTTATCCCGTGTAACGGAAACGGCGTCGGCATAAGCTGTTCCGGTATAGCAGGCAAAGAGAAAGAGATCTCTTGCCAAGATATGGGAAGTGCGATGTTCAGGGATTTCCAAGTCACGGATTTTCTCGAAGGATTCCCGGCTTAGGGCTTTCGGCGTTTTTTCCTTTGGTTGAGGAAGGCTAAAGTGAGCGAAGAAGCACCTGTCGGCATGTCCTTCCTTGTAGGCTTTTCGGCATACCTTCTTGACGATAGCCAGATAGTGCCGGCAGGTATCTATGGCAAGTCCTTTATCATCCAAGATGAAACTCTGATAGTCATGAATGAACTGCTCCGTCATCTGACCGAAAGCGACGTCTTTGGTGCTAAACTCCTTTTCGATGAACTCTGCCAAGGTTCTCCGGGTATAGATATAGGTAGGGTAAGTTCCCTTTGCACGGTCTATCCCGATGCGTTTCCTCAATTCCTCGCAGACAATGTCCGTCATTCTCAACAGAGTCATCTGCGTTCCGAGACTTCCTTGAAACAGGTTTTTGACGGCTTCCGCATCGAAGTCTGCTTTCCTATCCACGAGCGTATCAAAAGCAGAGTGAATGGAGAGCAGCAGTTTGTCCAGTTTCGCATTGGTCTCTACGGCTTCATGACTCTTGCCCTTCAGACGGCTTTCACGAGGATTCCATAAGTCGGGAGTACAGGAAATTTTGCAACTGAACTGCACCATCGAATGATTGACGGTGATGCGTCCCATAATGGGCGCTTTGCCCGACTTGTCCAATCGGCTCTTTTTGAGGTAGAGCAACACCTTGAATTTTTCTATTTTCATACGCTTTAATTTTATGGGCAAAATTACCCGTTGTTAAAGCGTTCTTTGATAAGCAAAACGTTGTGGAACAGTGAGATAGGATCCGCCCTATAGAAACTTCTCCTTTTTCCTGTTACCTCACCACACTTGGGAAACCGATGGATAACGGTTTGGTAACCGAAAGGATTCAGTATTCCGTGCCGAATTACTTTTCCACTGTAGCTGCAAAATATAGAAAAACGCCTAATTCACAATATGTAACCGATTTATTCTCTATGTTCTTCCAATTCCTCAAATGGATGATATTTTCCACATGGCCCGGCATACCAACGCCACCTTATTAATATATAAAGGTGTAAACATCACCACGGTGCAGAAGTTGCTCGGCCACAAAAATCTAAAAACCACACAAGAATATGCAGACGTAATGGATATGACCATCGTACAAGACCTGAAAAAGAACTCGGAAAAGTCAATCAAGGAATCGGGTAGATTTGCCCGATATAAATAACCTAATGGAATTTATTTTCTGTTTATTGATTTGCAATGTATTGCTTCTGAGAGCCGGTAGATAACAGGTAGATAAAACGTTTCTCGTATCGTGTCCGCAAAGTCTCAGGAAAAGGTGCGATAAAGATTGCATCAGTTCTATCTACGATATAATTGTTTGAGAAACAAGGTACTGCATATAACATAGTTCCGCGAAGACTTTGCAGGTCTCGTTTATAGGAATGCAGACGCAAGAGGTGGCTATAAAACCGAATGTGAGAGTGGTGATGAAATCGGAATCCGAATTGTTGGACGAGGTAATGGTTGTGGCCTACGGTACGGCGAAGAAATCGTCCTTTACAGGTTCGGCTTCGACAGTTTCTTCCAAGTCCATAGAGAAACTTCAAGTATCCAACATCAGTAGAGCTTTGGAAGGTACTGCGCCGGGTGTGCAAATAGCTATGCAGTCCGGTCAGCCCGGAGCGAATGCTACTGTACGTATTCGAGGCATCGGTTCTATCAATTCCAGTGCAGCTCCATTGTATGTGGTTGACGGTATGCCCTACGACGGAAGTATTTCGGCCATCAATCCTTCTGATATCGAGTCCATCAGTGTATTGAAAGATGCTGCTTCTACTTCGCTTTATGGTTCGCGTGCTGCCAATGGTGTTGTGGTGATTACTACTAAAAAAGGTAATTCGCAAAAATCGAAAGTAACCTTCGATGCTCGTGTCGGTATAAACAGTCGCGGTATTCCCGAATATGATATCATGAAATCGCCGGGTGAGTATATGACTACCTATTGGACTGTACTCAAAAATCAGTTAGGGTCGGGTGAAAAAGCTTCTGCCGGACTTTACGGGAAACTGGGATACAATCCTTATGATACCGATAACGGAGCGATTGTAGACGCTAACGGTAATTTGACTTCCGCAAAGTTGCTGTATCAAGACAATTGGGAAAAAGAAGCCATATCAAATGGGACACGTCAGGAATATACTTTAACAGTACAAGGCGGTTCGGACAAGTCGACCCACTTCTTGTCGTTGGGATATTTGGATGATGAAGGTATTATTTCCAATTCGGACTACAGTCGTTTATCTCTTCGCGCTAACGGTGATTATACCGTGAATGAGTTTATCAAGTTGAACGGAAGTGTATCCTATGCACGTGGCGAGCAAAACAGTCAGGCCATCAGCTCCTTAAGTAATTATGTGAACACATTTATGTTCACACAATATGTGGCTCCCATCTATCCTGTGTATGCCTACGATAAGAAAGGTGCTCTTATTTATAATGAAAACGGAAGCAAACGTTATGATTTTGGTGATGGTACTTATGGAAACCGTGCATGGGGCTCTAATCAAAATGTTGTTGCATCCGATGCCACTAACCAGAATCAAGTTATCAGCGACAATGTCAGCGGTCGTTTTGGCATCAATATTACCTTTCTGAAGGATTTCAAGTTCTCGGGAAATATGGGTTACGATTTGACTAACCAGATGCAGAACCGCTTTATGACACCTTCTTTCGGCGATGCTGCTGCTTCGGGCGGACGTGGTTATAAATATCGCACCCGTTCACAGACTTACACCATCAACGAATTGTTGAACTATACCAAAACAATAGCCGATAAACATCATCTGGATATATTGGTGGGGCACGAAAATTATAAGTATATGTATAATTATCTGTATAATGCCAAAACAAAGTTCTTTGATGAAGTTGTACCGGAATACTCCAATGCCATCACCATGGAGGATATGAACTCTTATACAAATGAGTATGCCATCGAATCTTATTTAGGACGTCTGAACTATGATTATGACGACAAGTATTACTTTTCCGCTTCACTTCGTCGAGACGGTTCTTCCAGATTTGCCAAAGACAATCGTTGGGGCACGTTTTGGTCATTGGGTGGCTCCTGGCGCATATCAAAAGAAACCTTTATGGAAGATGTATCTTGGGTGAATAATCTGACATTGCGTGCCAGCTATGGCAGTGTAGGTAATGATGACATCTATTATCCTACCACTACTACCAGCAATTATTATGCTTACAAGACTCAATATTCCGTATCTAATTCTGACGGTAGTTTTGCGGTATCCAAATATTATCAAGGCAATCCTGATTTGACTTGGGAAACCTCTTATAACTTCAATGTGGGCTTGAGTGCAAGTATGTGGGATAATTTGCTGAATATCGATTTTGAGTATTTCAACAAAAAAACGAAAGACATGTTGTACAATGTGCCTCAACCTATGTCTTCCGGTTTGTCATACATTTCGAAAAATGCGTTGACTATGACCAATAAAGGCTTTGAACTCACTTTGGGCATTAATATCCCTATGCCGAGAGATATGAAATGGAACTGGACCTTTACGGGAACGCATTATAAGAACAAGGTGACCGATATTCCGGAAGATAAACGTGAAGCTGGTATCACTCACGACTCTTATTATAATATTCGCGAAGGTAAGAGTGTATATGATTTCTATTACTATCGTTATGCCGGTTTGGACGAGAAAGGGCATTCACTGTGGTATCGTGACGGTAAAGACGGCACGTTGGAAACAACGGATGATTATAGTGAGGCCACCAAATATTATATCGGTACGGCTCTTCCCGACTTCCAAGGTGGTATCAGCACAGAGTTTTCTTGGAAAGGACTTGATTTCTCCATCGCTGCGAATTATCAGTTGGGTGGGAAAATCTACGACAGTATGTATACCTCTCTGATGCATGCAGGTAGCGATGCCGGTCGCAACTGGCATCGTGACATACAGAATGCTTGGAGCGAAACGAATAAGACAAGCAACATTCCCATATTGGATGGTGACCAGAATGCCAATACGTTCTCCGATCGTTTTCTCATCGGCGCTGCTTTCTTTAATGTCCGCAACATTACGTTGGGATATACTTTCCCGAAATCATGGTTGAAGCCGATAGCTGTAGAAAATGCGCGTATTTACTTTGTCGCAGATAATGTGGCTCTTTGGTCGAAACGTAAAGGTATGGATCCGCGCCAATACATTTACGGTCAGTCACAAGCCAACTATTCGGCAATTCGTTCAATGTCAGTAGGACTTTCTTTAACTTTCTAAAAATAAGACTTATATGAATCTGAAAAATATTATATTCAAAGGATTTGCATTCTGCGCTATTGTGCTGACTGCATCTTGCTCCGATGATTATTTGGAGAAGGCCCCTACCCGTTATTTGGAAGAAGAGGGGGTAACTGCAACCATGCAGAAAACACCGGAAAAGGTACAGGCTTATGTCACCGGTGCTTACATGAATCTTTACATTGGAGGTGATTACCGTAAGTCTCACGACGATTTCGGACTTCGGGCAATCAAATTGGCTACGGACTTGTATTGTGAGGATGTCGCTTACAACAGAGACGCTCATTATTTTTGTTATGATTACCAATTGGATAACAGATTGGGTAATTACAGACGTGTGGGAAGTACTTGGAATCAGTTGTACTCGGTGATAGACAACGCCAATACCATCATTTTGATGCTGAAACCTGCAAATGGAGGGCAACCGGCCAGTAAAGAGGCCAAAATCATGTTGGGCGAAGCTTACTCTTTACGTGCCTATTGCTACTTTTGGCTGATAAATCTATGGCAGCATCCGTACAGTGTGGCAGCCGATAAACCCGGCGTACCATTGAAAACGGAAGAAGTATATCGTCAGGAACGTGTTCCCGTAAAAGATATTTATGCCCAAATCCTCAGTGATATAGAGAGAGGCTATGACTACTTGAAAGGGGAGAAATACCATAATGGGAAAGTAGGCTTGTCTGAATATGCGGCGGCGGCAATATATGCCAATATTTTGATGTTTACAGGTGATTATGCCAATGCGGCTAAATATGCCGAGGCTGCCGCAGCCGGAGGTTCTTTTAACTCGGAGAGCGATATGCTGGCAGGTTTTAACTCTTTGAATATGCCCGAGGTTATTTGGGGATACAATGTAACGACAGAGACAACAGGATATTATGCCTCTTTTTTCTCGCATGCCGATTCTTATATGATGGGTTATGGAGGTAAAATCGGTTACCGAAAGCTTATCGCTTCGGACTTGTATGATAAGATAGCCGAGAATGATATTCGCAAAAAATGGTTTGGTTATAATGCGGATTACAACAAGTTGAATGTCAGCTATGCCTATGAAGAAGCCGCTAATTTAACACCGTATATACAGAACAAATTCAGAGATACTTATATAACCGGCACAAGTACGGAAGCCTTTACTTCTGCAATAATTTACTTCCGCAGTGGTGAAATGTATTTTGTTGCGGCTGAAGCTTATTATTTGGCAGGTGATCAGACGAAGGCAAGGAATATGTTGAACGCGGTGATGGCAACCCGTATCCCCGGCTATTCGTGCACTGAGAGCGGTGATGCTTTGTATCGGGAAATTTGCTTGCAGAAACGTATCGATACGTGGATGGAAGGTAATCGCTATCTTGATGCCAAGCGTCGAGATGAAACAATAGATCGTTCGACCAGTACAAATCACGCCGTTGATTTGCCAAAGTTCAAGGCCGTGACGTATTCTTCACGGGATTTTCGGATGATTTATCATATTCCTGATTCTGAAATGCAGAACAATCCCGCTATCACGAAGAATGACGATAATGAATAGCGGCTTGTTTTAGAAGCACTTTTTTGAACAAGAGTGGTGTCCGATATTCTGCGGCACCACTCTTTTTTTCATCTTTTCAAGGCTGAATTCAGCCCGTTGGGGCATAAGCATCCGAAGGAAGTTGATAATTGCCTGAGTCCGGGATAAGAAGCTGGTCGGCAACCTCACTCTTCGGCTTGTTTTTCAAAGTTGAAGTTCGTTGGTTATCAGGTGCTTACGGCTGACTTGTCAGACACTTGTGTCTTACGGCTAAAACACTTGTGTCTGACGCGCAAAACACTTGTGTCTGTCACGCAAAACACTTGTGTCTGTCAAGACAAGGGATTGTCGTTGTCAAAACAGGGGAGGGCGGCCGGTCTGAAAGGCTCTTTTCTCTTCTGCCTGACCGCCGTAAACGGTGCATTCAGGAAATATCCGCCCGACGGGATGCAGCCCCTCGTCTTCAGTAAAAGAAACCGCCTGCCCCGGACTCAGGTAGTAACTCCCTCTTTCAAGGGCGTCTGTTCGCCAGTACATTATCTTAATCCTAATAAATGAGGATTGCACATACGGGCAAATAGTCGTTATTTTGCCGCCAAAACAGTTATGACTTATGAAGAGATACAGATTTATCGTTTCAATCCTTGCGCTTCTGACGGCCGGGATTGCATCGGCAGATGAAGCCGATACGCTGAAGGTAGTAGATGTGGAGGAGGTGCTTGTCATTGCCGCTCCCAAAGAAAACAGGAAACTACGTGAACAGCCGGTTGCCGTGACTTTACTTTCGCAGCAAGACATACAGAACTCGCAAGTAAACTCCATCAAAAAACTTACGGGCCTTGTCCCCAATATGTTCATACCCGACTATGGCTCGCGACTGACATCCGCCATATATATACGGGGAATCGGTTCGCGCATCAATACCCCGTCGATAGGCCTATATGTGGACAATATGCCCTACATAGACAAGTCTGCATTCGATTTCAGCTATGCGGATGTGGAACGTATCGATGTGCTGCGCGGGCCGCAGGGCACACTGTACGGGCGCAACGCCATGGGAGGGCTGATTAAGATACACACGAAATCTCCCTTCTCTTATCAAGGGACGGATTTTCGTATGGGAGCAGGCACACGCAATGCCTATAATACATCCATCACCCACTATCACCGGGTTTCAGAGCATTTTGCTTTCTCTGCCGGAGGGTTCTATGATTATCAGGGAGGATTCTTCCGAAACTCGGCAAGAAACGAGAGAGCAGACAAAGGACAATCGGCCGGCGGACGCATCCGTGCCATCTATCTGCCCTCCGAGAACTGGAAGATAGACCTGAATGTGAGCTATGAGTACAGCAACCAGACTGGCTACCCTTATTTCTACATGGGAAGCCTGAATCCCGAAAAACAAAACGAGGCGTTGAAACCCTATGTAGGTAAAATAGCGAACAACGAGCGGAGCTGTTATCATCGCAATTTGCTGAACACGGGATTGAATCTGGAATATCAGGCCCGGAACTTCACCCTGAGCGCCGTCACGGGCTATCAGTTTCTGAAAGACCGCATGTTCATGGATCAGGATTTTACGCCCTCCTCCATCTTCAACATCGAACAGAAACAGAAGATGAATACCCTCAGCGAAGAAATCATCCTCAAATCGAAACCCGGACGCCGTTGGCAATGGACAACCGGGGCTTTCGGTCTCTATCAGTGGCTGCATACGGAAGGCCCGGTGGTGTTTCATAAGGCAGGTATCGGCAACATAATAGAGAACAATGTGAACAGGGTTTTCGATGCAATAGTCATGCAGGGAGCACCCGCCATGCACTTGGATATCAACAATGAGAACTTGCGCATCGGAGGCAGTTTCGACACACCGGTATTGAGCGGTGCGCTCTTTCACCAGTCCGCATTCAATGACTTGTTTGTAAAAAGATTGTCTGCAACCATAGGCTTGCGTTTGGACTATGAGAAGATAAAGATGAACTACAACTCCGCAACAGACGCCACGGATTTCAATTTCTCTTTAACCATGAAACAACCGCCCATGAGCCTTAAAAGCGAGCACCTGCAAGGAAACGCTTCGTATCAGGGAAAGGAATCGACGGATTACGTGCAGCTGTTGCCCAAGTTCGCCCTGCAATATGAACTGAAGAAGGGGAGTAATGTATATGTCACTGTGGCTCGCGGATACCGTTCGGGAGGCTACAACATCCAAATGTTCTCCGACCTCCTGACCGGAGTGCTGAAAAACTCTATGATGGATGCCATTGCAGCCGATCCTAAATTCAGCCGCATGGGTGCCATGATAGAGAAAATGAAAAGTACCAACCTTCCGGAAGTGAGCGAAGCCACCCGCTACAAACCCGAATATACATGGAACTACGAAGTCGGCAGCCATCTGACGCTGTGGAAAGGCAGGCTGCTGGCCGATATGTCTGTCTTCTACATGGATACACGCGACCAGCAGATAGCCAAGTTTGCCGAAAGCGGCTTGGGGCGTACCATCGTGAATGCCGGAAGAAGCCACAGCTATGGAGCGGAGGCAAGTCTGCGTGCCGCGGTGACCGATGCGCTTACCTTGAACGCATGCTACGGTTATACGCACGCTACCTTCAAGGACTATATCACCAACGAAAAAGGAATAAACGGACAAATTCAAGAAGTCGATTATAACGGCAAATACGTACCTTTCGTTCCCAAGCATACATTGAACATCGGTGGTCAGTATGTCTTCCGTATCAAACCGGGATATTGGTTAGACCAAATTCAACTGGATGCCGACTACACAGGAGCGGGGCGCATTTATTGGACCGAAGCCAACACCGTCGGCCAAGCCTTCTACGGCACACTGAACGGTCGCATCAGCCTCCGTAAAGGCAACGGGCAAATAGCCTTGTGGGTGCGCAATGCTTTGGACAAGGATTATACAGCCTTCTACTTTGAAAGCATGGGCAACGGATTGCGGCAAAAAGGACGTCCGGTTCAGGCCGGAATAGAATTGCGATGCCGCTTCTGATTCCATCTATTCATTGATAGCTCCGCAGTGCGGGCAGAGGCCTTTCTCTTTAATCTTCTGCCCGCACTTGCCGCAACGATAGCGCGAAGCCGCCAACGACAAACGAAGCCTCCTGAGAAACACCCACACGAAAGCCGCCAGAAACAGGTAGCCTATGTAGATGTGAGTGGCCAGAATAAAGAAGAAGTAACAGAAAATGCAGCAGGATGCCAACCCTAAAAGATAGAATACAGCCGCCGCCGGAGAAAGTTGGCGGAACAAATCATCGAGAACAGCCAGCAATACGATGATGAACAGCCAGATACTCATCAGAAATACGGAAAGGATAAACGGCACCCTGAAAGGAGAAAGGGTAGGGTTGAAATAGAAATGTTGCCATGTTTCGGGCACAAAGACTTGCATGCTCTCATATACCGTGGCGCTGAATGCCATCAGCAAACACAACAACAACGGGTAGACACTGTCTATGTCATCGAAGTAGACCAACTTCAACTGTTTGCGCCGGAAAGTACGGAAAAGCCATGCCGCCACAAACAGGGCGAAGACAGCAATAAAATAAGACGCATGCGTATCGCTGAAAAGATAGACAGCCTGCGAGATACTGTCGGTGGGAACAAAAGCACGCATCATCTCCGACTCCCGCAACCAGCCTTGAACATCCTGCGAGTGGGCCAGTTTCACCCAAATGCTGTCCACACTGTCTGCCGGATGAACGGCAAACTCCGCCACAACCACCCTGTCGCCCTTATAAAGCATATTGTAGCAATCCTTTACCGGCAGACAAGCCAGATTCACAGAGTCGGCACATACTTCCAGATTCGTATTCCATGTGTAATGGCGCTCGAAGAGATAAGTAAGCGAATCGCGGGTAGCCTTGCTCAAACTCTCATCATCAAGGTCGGGACGGGAATAATGACAAGATGCCGCCAAAGAAGATAAAAGCAGCGAAATGCAGAGAAACGCGAGCCGGCGCATGGCTTTCTCTGCGCTGTGCATGCCTCTGCGCAGTTCCTGTTCCTTATGTGTCCCTTTTCTATTCGGCATAAACCTCCATCCGGCAATTTTTACAATCGAATGCCAATCGGAAACGCTTGCCGTCCGTACCCGTCAGATAATAAGGCTCTTTATAAGGCGAGTGCCCTTTCTGGTGCGTAGGACACCAGCCCATGCTGAAACGCAGACAATGTTTGCATAACATAAGCACCGCATCCGGAACGGCTTGCGCTTCAAAGGCTGGGGCTATGGAAGAAACTCCATGAGCCAGATAAAAACTTCGGGCGGATCCGTTCATCACATTGCCCGAATAAGTCAGCGATTTTGCCGGAAACATGTGTTCGGTGGGCTTCCATACAGCCGTTTCACGGCGATAGGTGATGCGGCGTGCCGACACCAGTTTGCCAATGGCCTGACGTCGCCAGTCTGCCACGACGGAAGCAGGCAAAAACCAATTCCGGGAAAGGTTCAGCTTGATGCCCGATGCGTTGCCTGACAGACTGCCGTCGACTTCGAATGGCGTATTGCCCAGCTTTGACAGTTGTGCACGCAGATTATCCTCCTGCGGAGTACGTGCCTCTTCCTTCGGGCAGGGGAAAGCGAGTGTCACCCTGTTGTCATCTTCATCGGTAATGGTCAGGCTGAATCCAAAAGCCGTATCGCTCAATTCCCAGCAAACGCGGATTTTACGTTCGGACGATTTGCGGGTGAGAAGACGTTCGAACTCCTGATCGAAATTACGATAAAGGCGAGTACGGGGCTTGATGCGGGGCATCTCTCCCGCCGGATAAAGTTTGTTGCCATCTGCCCGGTTGATGCGGAAACCTTGCAAGCGCCCCTGTTCGTCCAAAAAACAAACTCCGTCTCCATTATGAAAAGACTTCAGTCCGGCCACTGTGAAATAATTGGCACGCTGCTCTTTCATGGTTCCCATTTCTTCGCCCAAAGACTTGGGGGTGTCGAACGAGGCAATCCCTTGTTCGCGTCCTTGCAGGAAATAATGGGTAAATCCGCGGCTGAAACTCTTATCCAACCGGGGGATGAAATCAAAACGGCATGTACCGGAGGAAGCGCGGACATATTCTTCGCGACGGGCAAAGATGGCATCCAGCTTCCGGCGATAAGCGGCTGTTACATTCTTTACATAAGAAACGTCTTTCAGGCGGCCTTCTATTTTTAAGGAAGAAACTCCGGCATCCAACAGTTCCTCCAGCACTTCGCTTTGGTTAAGGTCTTTCAAGGATAGCAGATGCTTGTTGCGGACAATCGTTTTTCCGTCCGCATCCTGCAGGCTGAAGGGCAAACGGCAGAACTGGGCACACTCTCCGCGATTGGCACTGCGTCCGAAACAGGCCTGACTGACATAACATTGCCCGCTATAACTTACGCACAATGCTCCATGCACAAACACTTCGAGCGGCACTGCCGGACACACTTCATGAATCTGCTTTATCTCTTGCAGCGAGAGTTCGCGGGCCAGCACCACCTGACGGAAACCGGCTTCTGCCAGAAAACGGACTTTCTCCGGAGTGCGGTTGTCCGTCTGAGTGCTTGCATGGAGAGGAATAGGAGGCAGATTCAACCGGGTGATTCCCATATCCTGCACAATCAACGCATCCACTCCTGCACGATATAAGGCCCAAACCATCCTTTCCGTTTCTTTCAGTTCTTCCTCTTTCAGAATGGTATTGACCGTAACGTAAATACGGACATTATACAAATGGGCATACTCTACCAACGCCGCAATATCTTCCAACGGATTGACCGCAGCAGCACGCGCACCGAACTTAGGCGCACCGATATACACAGCATCCGCCCCATGATTGACCGCCTCAATGCCGCACTCCAGATTCTTTGCCGGAGCCAACAACTCTATTTTTCTTTGTTTCATCATACTGTTCAGTTGCAAGCATCGGGTAAGTTCATCTCTCCCGACCCTGTCGGCAGGTGTTATCCAATCTCTTCTATATTATACGGGGTTTCCTGATATACAAAGTAGTTCAGCCAGTTGGAGAACAACAAGTTGGCATGGGCACGCCAACGCACCAACACCCCCTTGTCCGGGTCGTTGTCCACATAGTAATTGCAAGGAATCTCGATGGGCAAACCCTTGTTCACGTCGCGACGATATTCCGTGTCCAGTGTCAATGGGGAGTATTCCGAATGGCCGGTTATAAAGAATTCGCGTCCACCGCGAGCCACAGCCATATATACGCCCGCCTCTTTCGACTCGGAAAGCAGCGTCAGTTCAGGCACGTTCAGGATATCGTCTCTATGCACTTCCGTATGGCGGCTGTGAGGAACGTGAAATATGTCGTCAAATCCCCTGAATATGGGATGTAACGGAAGCAAGGTGCGATGCTCGAAGATGCCGAACATCTTCTTTCCCAAGGGATACTTGGGAATGCCGTAGTGATAATACAGACCGGCTTGAGCCGCCCAACAGATATAGAGGGTGGACGTGACGTGCGTATGAGTCCAATCGAAGATTTCGGTGATTTCATCCCAGTAGGTCACTTCTTCAAAGTCCATCTGCTCTACCGGAGCACCGGTAATAATCATGCCGTCGTATTTCTCGCTGCGCATCTTGTCGAAATCGGTATAGAACGCTTTCATATGTTCTATCGGGGTATTCTTGGAAGTGTGGCTCTTGATTTTCATGAACGAAATCTCTACCTGAAGAGGAGTGTTGGAGAGCAAACGTACCAAATCTGTTTCCGTTGTAATCTTCAACGGCATCAAGTTCAGGATAACGATGCGCAGCGGACGGATATCTTGCCGGGTTGCACAGGAATTGTCGATGACAAAAATATTTTCTTTCTTGAGCAACTCTATTGCGGGCAGTTTATCGGGTAAATTTAAAGGCATGAAACGGTAGTTGTAATTTAACTTATTTTTATCTATGATTTCGGTGTGTAAAGTTAGGTAAAAAAACAAAGTGCAATAGTAACTCGTAAAAGATTTTATTGATTTACATTTTCCCTTTTAACATTTTTGATTACATTTGCATTCGTTCACCAAAAAGTACTTGATTATATTATGAAAACACAAAGCTTCTTAACAAGGCTGCTCAATGCGGCATTGTTTTGCAGTATCGTTTTTTGCAATACTGCATGTGTAAACAGCATTGGAGAAGATGCGGAGACAGAACCGGAAAAGAGAACCGTTCCTATTTCATTCTCCATCAAGATAAGGAAAGCAACAACCAAAGTAACCGGCAATTCTTTTGAGAAAGGAGACAAGATGGGGCTTATTGCCACGACCGCGTCGGGTTCCATAAAAGGGAAGCGATACATCGACAACCTCTCTCTGGAATATACCGGAAACTCCACACTCGTACCGAAGAAAACAGTTTTTTATCCTGAAGGGGGTGTGGCGCTGAATTTCATCAGTTATTATCCTTACCGACCTGATGGCGTACCCGCCGGTACATCTACATTGCCCATATCCGTTCAAACAGACCAAAGCATCGAGAAGAACCGTTCGCTGAGCGATTTCTTAGTGGCTACGGCAAAGAATATGACCGGTAAAAACAAAACGGTGGCACTTGAATTTCAGCACAAACTTGCCAAATTGACTATCACCCTTATTCCCGACGCAAGCAATACGGCCGACAATTTGCTGAAAGCCAATCCGCGAATCATAGCTACCGGATTCAAGACATCTGCCGACTATAATCTGGAAGACGGTATCTTCAGTAATCTTGAAGGTGAAAAAGATATCATAGCCTCCGGAGAATGGAGTGTGAAAGATAACAAACTTGTGGGAAAGGAAATCATAATCATACCGCAAACCATAGACGGAAGCAAACACTTTTTTATCATGGAGTGGGGCGGACGAATATACAGTTGCGCAATACCGAGCATGGAAATAGGCAGTAACATGCAGTGTCCCATCAACATATCCGCCATACAGAGCAACAGCAACATACTGAGCGGTTTTGCCGGACAAATCAAAACTTGGGATAATACAGAGGCTGTGGAAACCGACAACACGGCCGACTACACCGCCGTACACATATCGGCACTCTCCTTTTCCAAATCCAATGTTTACAGAATTTACCACGAAGGGATGCCCGTGGCAGAAGTTTGTCATGAGTATCTTGCATCGGGCTCGTTGACTTCCAGAGCCATTGTGGCTTATCCTGTGGGAGAAAACGAGAAGCCGGATTTAAGTAATGGAATCGTACTGCAGCTTGCAGATTGCCCCGACAGCATCTGCGGAGGAAAAATCAGTTGGAACACAGGCGACAGTGGTTTTTCTTATACCAAAGGAGACACTGCTTCCATTGACAAGTTTTATATAGATGCCGCCCATCGGTTATCTTTGAAGAAACCGGCAGACGCCGTCAAAGTGAATGTAGTCTGCCACACCTTGCTGGACATCAGAAAAGGAGTCATGGACGAATATCCCGTCACCAAGATAGGAAAACAATATTGGATGGGGAAAGAGTTGCGTGCAACGAGCTATCGGGATGGAACAAGCCTGACAAAACAAACCGCATTGGGGAAAGACAATGCCGGTTATTACAAACCGGATGGACGGACTATTTATTTTTACAACGGAGAAGCTATATTGGCAGGAGAACTGGCTCCTGAAGGTTGGAGGATCCCGTCGGACGAAGATTGGGATGCGCTAAAGGAGTATCTCGGCAATAATGCCTCCGTGTTGAAAGCCGGAGAGTGGCAAACAATGATATCCGGCGCCCCCTTGCCGACAAGCAACCATGCCCGGTTCAACGCTTTCCCGGTGGGGATGTGGTACAAGGGAGCACATTACAGTCCATGGAAAATGACAGCTTTTTGGAGTTGGGACAAGAGTCGGAATACTCTCTCGGAAAAAACTGTATATTTTTTGGGCGAAAGTGATGAATTTGTTATACAGCCTGCCCACGTCACCGGGGAAGAGTATTATAAAGCTCTTTCTATCCGCTGTATAAAAGAATAACCATCTCACTTTCGGCATTCTCATTTCTTTTTCGTATTTTTGTTCCCAATGTGTAATGTTTTTGTCGCAAGGACAAAAAACAACGGAAAAGAAATGAGAGTAATAGACCTGATAAACAGTCATGAAAAGACAGCTTTTTCTTTCGAGATATTGCCGCCGTTGAAAGGAACCGGAATCGAAAAGCTGTACGAAACCATCGATACGCTACGGGAGTTCGCCCCCAAATACATCAATATCACCACCCATCGCAGCGAGTATGTGTACAAAGAACTTGGCAACGGATTGTACCAACGCAACCGCTTGCGCCGCCGTCCGGGAACGGTTGCCGTAGCTGCCGCCATTCAAAACAGATACAACATCACCATGGTGCCGCATATCCTTTGCAGCGGATTCACGCGCGAGGATACGGAATATGTATTGCTCGACCTGCAATTTTTGGGCATTACGGATTTGTTGGTGCTCCGTGGCGATAAGGCCAAGCACGAATCCGCCTTTACACCCGAAGGCAACGGCTATCACCACGCCATCGAACTGCAAGAGCAAATCAACAACTTCAACAAGGGCATCTTCGTGGACGGCTCCGAGATGAAAATCACCAAGACGCCGTTCTCCTACGGTGTTGCCTGCTATCCGGAGAAACACGAAGAGGCGCCCAACATCCATACGGACATTTACTGGCTGAAGAAGAAGATGGAAACCGGAGCCGAATATGCCGTCACCCAGCTCTTCTATGACAATCGCAAGTTCTTCGACTTTGTGGAACGCGCCCGCCTCGAAGGTATCACCATCCCCATCATTCCGGGCATCAAGCCCCTCAAGAAACTGTCGCAAATCAACATGATACCCAAAACCTTTAAGGTAGACTTGCCCGAAGAGTTGACCAAAGAGGTGCTGAAATGCAAAAGCGACAAGGAGGTGCAACAGGTGGGCATCGAATGGTGCGTGCAGCAATGCAAGGAGCTGATAGCAAAGGGCGTGCCGAGCCTGCACTTCTATTCCGTAGGTGCTACGGACAGCATAAAGGAAGTGGCCCGGCAGATTTATTAACTGGCTTTCTCACGCAAACAGTAAATCGTAGATTATCAAACAGCAAACAATATAAATATCGTGTTCGGTTTTAAAGATGTGATAGGACAAGAAGCCGCCAAGCAGAGGCTGATACAGGAAGTGCAAGAAGGGCGTATTCCGCATGCGCAACTTTTCTGCGGCCCTTCCGGAACAGGCAAACTGCCGTTGGCACTGGCCTATGCCCGCTACATCTGCTGCCCCAACCGCACGGAGACGGATGCCTGCGGCACTTGCCCCTCGTGCGTGAAGTGGAACAAACTGGTGCACCCCGACGTTCATTTTATGTTTCCCATCGTGAAGAGCGCCAAAGGGAAAAAAGAGGTGTGCGACGACTACATCGCCGAGTGGCGGCACATGCTGCTTTCCACTCCTTACTTCGGCCTCAACCATTGGCTGAATGAAATGGACGCGGAAAACGGGCAAGCCATCATCTACGCCAAAGAAAGTGACGAGATAATCCGCAAGCTCAGCCTGAAGTCGAGCGAAGGCGGCTATAAGGTAACCATTGTGTGGCTACCCGAAAAGCTGCATGAAGTGTGCGCCAACAAGTTGCTCAAGCTATTGGAAGAACCGCCCGAAAAGACCGTATTCCTTTTGGTCTCCGAAGCGCCGGAGATGATTCTGCCCACCATACTCAGCCGCACGCAACGGTTCAATATCCACGGAATCGAAGAGCTGGACATGGCGAAAGCCCTGCAAGAGAAGTTCGGCGTGCAACAAGCAGACAGCGAAGCTATTGCCCATCTGGCCAACGGAAACTTCATCAAAGCATTGGAAACCATTCACCTGAACGAGGAAAATGAACTGTTTTTCAACCTCTTCGTCAGCCTGATGCGCCTCTCTTACCAACGCAAGATACGGGAGATGAAGCAATGGAGCGAACAAGTGGCGGGCATGGGACGCGAACGGCAAAAGAACTTCTTGGAATATTGCCAGCGCATGATACGGGAAAACTTCATCTACAACCTGCACCGGAAGGAGATGAACTACATGACTGTGCCCGAACAGAACTTCGCCACCCGTTTTGCCCCGTTCGTCAACGAGCGAAACGTGATGGGCATCATGGACGAACTGAGCGAAGCCCAGATACACATCGAGCAGAACGTCAACGCCCGTATGGTGTTTTTCGACTTCTCGTTGAAGATGATTGTATTGCTGAAGCAGTAGCGGTAAGCGGAAGCACCGGATGGAAAAAGCATTGAAATAGTAAATAAACCAATAGTCAAAAAATAATATATAAAGAGATGGAATACAAACTATATAACGGAAGCGGAAAACTGTGCTGCAAGAGTTGCGGCAAACAGGATAAGCAACTGAACACCTACGACTGGCTGGCCGACATACCCGGCAACACCGAAGAGAACGATTTGGTGGAAGTTCAGTTCAAGAACACCCGCAAGGGATATTTCCGCAACAGCAATAAAATACCTTTGGAGAAAGGAGACATCGTTGCCGTAGAGGCCAATCCCGGACATGACATCGGTGTGGTGACTCTGACAGGACGCCTCGTGCCGCTCCAAATGCGCAAGGTCAATATCAAGTCGGAAACCGACATCAAACGTATCTACCGCAAAGCCAAACCGGTGGATATGGAGAAATACAACGAGGCGAAAGAACGCGAGCACGCCACCATGATCAGGGCGCGCCGGATAGCCGCGGACCTCCGGCTTAACATGAAAATAGGAGACGTGGAATATCAGGGAGACGGGAACAAGGCCATCTTCTACTACATCGCCGACGAACGCGTGGACTTCCGCCAACTCATCAAGGTGCTTGCCGATGCTTTCCATGTGCGCATCGAGATGAAGCAAATCGGCGCACGTCAGGAGGCAGGACGCATCGGGGGTATCGGGCCTTGCGGCCGCGAGTTGTGTTGCGCCACGTGGATGACGTCTTTCGTTTCCGTATCTACCGGCGCCGCGCGCTTTCAGGACATCTCGTTGAATCCTCAGAAACTTGCCGGACAATGCGCCAAACTGAAATGTTGCCTCAACTACGAAGTGGATTGTTACGTCGAGGCGCAGAAACGCCTGCCCTCCAAGGAGGTAGAGCTGGAGACCAAAGACGGCGTCTTCTACTTCTTCAAGGCGGATATTCTGAATAACCGGATTACCTACTCGACCGACAAGGAGATTCCGGCCAATTTAGTCACCATCAGCGGCAGGCGGGCTTTCGAAATCATCGGCCTGAACAAACGGGGCATCAAGCCCGACAGCCTGTCGGAAGAGGCTCATCTTTCCGAAGCCAAGAAACCGGTGGATTTGCTGGAGCAGGAGAGCCTCACCCGTTTTGACCGCAAGCGCAAACAGAAAAACGGAGGCGGGAGCAACGGGAACAGCAATGGCGAAAACAGCGAAGGCCGGAACAGGAAAAAGAAGAAGAACAACGGCAACGGCCGCCCTCAGAACGGGGATCGGCAAGAAGACTTGCGAAACAACGGAACAAAGGAGCAAGCCGGACAAAGACAGTCGGCAAACGGGCAAAAGCAGCAGCCTAAGCAGATGCAGCCTGTCCGGAAGCAAGGAGGCCAACAGTCCGGACAGAAAGAGCCGGGGCAAGGTGAACGCCGGCAACAGAACAACAACCGCCGCCCGCCCCGCAACAATAATCAAAAATCTCAAGGAGAAAAACCGGCCGCCAATGACAAACCCGTTCAAGAATAGGGAGTTCTGCCTGAAAGGTATCATGCTGTTGTTTGTCGCAAACCTGTGGACGGCTTGCGACAGACAAACGGTGTATCATGCTTTCCGGCCTCTGCCCTTGGAGGGGTGGCTACGCAAGGACACGCTGTTCTTCAAGGCGGAAGTTCCCGATTCGCTTACTTACTGCAAGTTGGCCGTGGAAGTGCGAAACCGCAGCGATTATCCCTATCAAAATCTCTCTCTGTCTGTCTGCTGCACCCCTCCCGACGGCATTCCGCTGCCGGCCGATACCTTGCAGCTTACTTTGGCCGGCAAAACGGGAGCATGGAAAGGCAACGGTTGGGGCGGCCTCTACCTGACTGCATCTCACGCAGGCAATATCCGCATCGCAACTCCCGGCACTTATCTCTTCAAAGTGGCCTATACGCTGCCCGACACCATTCTGCCGGGAATCAACGACGTAGGCATCAGGCTGTGGAGATAGCGGAGATACCTTCCTTTTTCGCCGGCCGCTTTCCCCCTGTTTTGACAACTGCAATCCTTTGTCGTGACAGACACAAGTGTTTTGCGTGACAGACACAAGTGTTTTGCGCGTCAGACACAAGTGTTTTAGCCGTCAGACACAAGTGTTTGACAAGGTTGATATAAGTATCTGATAATCAATAGGGTTATAGTTTCGAGCACAAGCCTCCCGCTGAGGATTTCGACCTGCTTCTTATCCCGGACTCAGATAGTGGCACTGCAACATGTTTGCGGAAGTTTGCAGTCATCCTCTTGCCGATAAGAATAAAGGAGATGTAGAAACGGAACAGAAAGGAGAGACGAAGCACGAAGACGATGATTCGGGGGAGAGAAGAAGGTCGGACAACTCCGGGCCACCATGCCTAAAACCTCCGGTTGCGCCCTGCGTCGATGCGCAGGAAGATGAACAGCAAGATGGTGAATCCCCAAAGTGAAGAGCCGCCGTAGCTGAAGAAGGGCAGCGGAATGCCGATGACCGGGGTAAGCCCCAGCACCATGCCGATGTTTATGAACAGATGGAACAGGAAGATGCTGAGCACCGAATAGCCGTACACCCGCCCGAACACCGTCGGCTGCCGCTCGGCAACCGTAATCAGCCTCAATATCAGGACAAGGAACAAGAGCAGCACCACCGTTGAGCCTATGAAGCCTTCTTCTTCGCCCACCGTGCAGAAGATGAAATCCGTGTCTTGTTCGGGCACGTACTTCAGCTTGGTCTGCGTTCCGTTCAAAAAGCCCTTTCCGGTCAGTCCGCCCGAACCGATGGCTATCTTCGACTGGTTTACGTTGTAGCCTGCACCCGCCAAATCCTCTTCCATGCCCAGCACCACTTTGATGCGCATCTGCTGATGAGGCTCGAGCACATTGTTGAAGAAATAATCGCAAGAATAAAGGAAGCTGACGGAGCCAAGCGCAAACAAGCCTATCAGGAAGTATGACAGGCGTCGCTGCCCCAACGACAGGAAGAAGAGATAGCCGATGACCAGAACACAAAGCCCCCACTGCACCCACACAAGGTTGAAGTGCATCACATACTCCGATAACAGGTAAGCAATGAAAAGCACGCCCAATGAGCCAAACAGGATGTTACGCGCAGGCCTCCACTTCTTCTCGTACACCCACACCATGCCGGCGGCAGACAGCAGTATCATCAGCAACACCGCAAACTCGCCCACCGGGGTGGGAGTGTCGGCCATCATCACCGCATCGAAACGGATGCCCACCACAAAGAAGACAACGGCACACAGCCCAACGAACAGCACCCCGCCCGGCATCCCCTCCCGATAGAGCATGAGGAAGAAAGCGGAATAGACCAGCGCCGAACCGGTCTCCCGTTGCATAATGATGAGCAACATGGGCAGCAGGATGAGAAACGCCAGCGTGCAGGCATTCTTCCAGTTCTTTATCGTGAAGGAGTAGGCACTCATGAATTTGGCAAGCGCCAATGCCGTGGCAAACTTGGCAAACTCCGCCGGTTGCAGGCTCACCGGCCCCAGAACAAGCCACGAACGGGAACCCTTCGTGTCGGGAGCGATGAATATCGTCACCAGCAGCAGCAATATCAGACCTATATATATAAGGTAGGAGAACAGGTCATAGAGAGAGTCGTCAAGCATCAACAGCACAAAGCCCAAACCGAACGAGCAGATAATCCAGACAAACTGTTTGCCGGCACGGGTGGAGAAATCCAAAAGTTCGTGGTCGGCATAATCATAACTCGCCCCGCACACACTGAACCAGCCGAACACAATCAGCAGCAGGTAGACGGTAATCGTCACCCAATCCAATGATTTCCATATACTATCTCTCCTCGTCACCATACAATATTACTCTGTTGCTGAATTCTTCGGCCAATGCCTCGTTTGCAGGCGAGAGCTTCCCGTGCAGATACTGGTCCATCATCATGGCGCCGATGGGCACACCGTAGACTGCGCCGAACCCTCCGTTCTCCACGTAAACGGCAATGGCTATCTTGGGATTGTCCATGGGGGCAAACCCCATAAAGACGGAATGGTCTTTCCCGCGGTTCTGTGCCGTACCCGTCTTGCCGCAGGCTTCCACACCCGGCAATATGGAACCCACCATGCGGCATGTGGCGCTTCCCGTGCTTCCGGTGACAGCGGCGCGCATCCCCTTTACCACCTCCTCATAATGACGACGGTCAATGGTGGGATAGTGAGGGAAGCGGTAAATGCTGTCCAGCTCGTTGTCCTGTATCTCCTTCACGATGTGCGGAGTGATGTAATGCCCACGGTTGGCGATGGTTGCGGCAAGGTTGGCAATCTGCAACGGAGTGGTGAGAATCTCTCCCTGCCCGATGGATATACTGATAACGGTCAGTCCGTTCCACGAACCCCGATAGGCCCTGTCATAGAACTTGGCGTTCGGAATCAGTCCGCGCTGCTCGCCGGGAAGGTCGGTCTCCAGCCGATAGCCGAATCCCTGAGACACCATGTGGTCTTTCCACACCGTGATGGCATTATGTATCGAGCCGTACTTCTTGTCGCTGAACATGCGGAACAACCCCCAGCAGAAATAAGAATTGCAGGAAGTGGCAATGGCGGGAATCAAAGATAAGGGAGAGCCGTGGGCGTGGCAGCCCACACGAAGATTGCCGTAGTTGAAACCATGCGAACAAGGATAGGCGGGATAGTTTTCATGGATAATCCCCTCTTGCAGGAAAGTCAGGGCCTGAGCCGTCTTGAAGGTGGAGCCCGGCGGATAAGTTCCCATGATGGCACGGTTCAACAATGGCTTCCGCCTGTCTGCCTGCAACAGGCTGTGGTTCTTGCCTCGCTGGCGTCCAATCATCAGATGGGGGTCGAAAGAGGGAGAAGACACCATGCACAGGATCTCACCGGTGGCAGGCTCGATGGCTACGATAGCCCCTATCTTATTCTGCAACAAACGTTCTCCCAGCATCTGCAAGTCGATGTCTATGCCCAACGTCAGGTTCTTTCCGGGTACGGACGGGCGATCCAGTTTCCCGTCCATGTAATGCCCTTGAATACGCCCGTGCGCATCGCGAAGCAGAATCTCCACACCTTTCTCGCCCCGCAGGTATTTCTCGTAAGACTTCTCGATGCCCTGTTTTCCTATATAGTCTCCTCGGGTATAGTAATCATCTTTCTCGATGTCTCTCTTCGACACCTCTCCGATGTCTCCCAGCGCATGACCGGCTGAATTGTAGGTATATTGCCTGATGGTACGCCTTTGGATATAAAAACCGGGAAACTTGAACAGCTTCTCCTGAAACACCCCGCTCTCTTCGGCCGACAACTGGGTCATGAACACCTGATGCGTATATTTGGAGTAGCCGGGATTCATCCAACGGTTTCTGACGTCCTTCATACGCTTCTCAAACTGTTCAAGAGTGATGTTCAATGCCCGGCAAAGGTCGAGCGTGTCCAGATTGGTTATCTCGCGGGGAATAAATGTGATGTCGTAGGCAGGCTGGTTGAATACCAGCAGCTTGCCGTTACGGTCGTAGATTGCCCCCCGCGAAGGATATTGTATCTTATTCAGGAAAGCGTTGCTGTCCGCATTCTTTTTATAGGAATCCGTCATGATTTGCAGGTCGAACAGCCTAAGCACATAGATAAGTACGATGGCCACCGCCACCGCTCCTATCACATACCTGCGCTTTTCAAGTGTATAATCCTTCATCTGTCGTCAACCTAAAATCTGATGTCTGATTCCTAACGTCTGATTTCCTCCACAGCCATGATGCAAGCCACCGTAAGCAGCGTGCTCGCTGCAATTCTCAACAGCAGCGCCCCGATATGCGCCAGAGAAAAAAACTCAACAACGAGCAACATCCCGTGGTGCACAAAAACACCGGCAACCAGATATTTCAGGAAAGGGGAGACTCCCATCGTACGTACAGCAGGCACAACACTGTCTGACGTGTCGCGGGGGATGAACAAACGGAGAAAAACGGGACGCAGAAAGGCCAACAACACCGCAGCCGCGGCATTCATTCCCGGAGTATCGGAAAATACGTCGACAGCCAGTCCTAGGAAAAATGCCCATAACATCAGCACGTTGCGGGGAGTGTCCGACCCGAATTTTAGTATTAAGTAAATGTACGGAAACGGCGTGGCATATCCCATAATATGTATGTTGTTCAATATCAGTACCTGCAACAGCACTAAACCAACAAACGATACCGCCTTATGCAAATAATTGATTACCATTACTTCAGTTTCTTATCATCCTCCAATGTTTTCTGTTCGTCCTGCCCGCTACGGGATATGACGCGCACATTGCTCACCTTGCCGAAATCCGTAGCCAATTTTATCTTCAACAGGTAGGAAAGCCCGTCGTGCGAATCGGCCATGTCGTCCACCGTGCCCACTACAACGCCTTCCGGAAATACCGTGGAGTAGCCACTGGTCACAACCGTATCGCCCAGATTGAACTCTGCGTGACGGGGCAAATCTTGTAGGTAAGCGAAACGGGAATCGCCTCCCTCCCACTTCAGGTAACCGAAATAGTCACTGTCCACAATCTTGCAACTGATGCTGGACTTGCTGTTCAATATTGGAATTACCAGCGAATAATGGGGAGACGTTTTATAAACGATGCCCACTACTCCGTTGGCATCCACCACCCCCATTTCGGGAGCGATGCCTTCGGTCGTGCCGCGATCCAGCGTAATGTAGTTGTCCGCCTTGTTCAGGCTGTTTTTTATAACGTTTGCCTTGAAAATCCGGTATTCCGTAGGAGTCAACCGCTCCATGCTATGCAGCTTTACGGAATCCAACCCTTTCTCTCTCAAAGTATTCTCCAGAAAAGAGACACGCTGTTCTAACCACATGTTGCGGTCGAGCAAATCTTCGTTGACCGACTTCAAGTGGAAATAGGAAGTGATGCCTCCCGAAATTTCATAAACCTTTCCAGCCACACTATTGGCAGAGGTGAAATACACACTCTGCTGATAGCGGTTGAAGCGAAACAATAAAACAAAACTGGTCACCTCCAACAACAGAAAGAGGAACCAGTAATTGTATTTAATGAGAAAGTTCAGTAAATTCCGCATATAGGCAAATCTTTGGAGAGTTTGTCCGTCATCTCATCAGGAACGAGAAACGCTCGACATTCTTCAGCGCTATACCCGTACCTTTGGCCACGGCATGCAAAGGATCTTCTGCTATGTGGAACGGGATGTTTATTTTATCCGTCAGACGTTTGTCAAGTCCGCGAAGCAAAGCGCCTCCGCCGGCCAGATAAATGCCGTTGTGTACGATGTCGGCATAGAGTTCGGGAGGCGTGTTCTCCAACGCATTCAGGATGGCAGTCTCAATTTTGGAGATGGACTTTTCCAGACAATGCGCCACTTCCTGATAGCACACGGGCACCTCCATCGGCAATGCCGTGATGCGGTTCGGCCCGTGAACAATATAATCTTCCGGAGCATCCTCACCCAAGTCGGTCAGTGCGGCGCCTACATTGATTTTGATACGTTCGGCCATACGCTCGCTGACTTTCACGTTGTGTTGGCGGCTCATATATTCCTGAATGTCGGCAGTCAGGTCGTCACCGGCAATACGGATGGAGTTGTTGGCCACGATACCTCCCAAGGAGATAACGGCAATCTCCGTAGAACCGCCGCCTATGTCCACAATCATGTTTCCTTCGGGAGCCTCCACGTCGATACCGATACCGATAGCGGCAGCCATCGGTTCGAAAATCAGGTAAACGTCACGTCCGCCGGCATGCTCGGCAGAGTCGCGCACGGCACGAAGCTCCACTTCGGTACTTCCCGAAGGGACGCCTATTACCATACGGAGTGAGGGAGAAAAGAGACGGTTGCGGTTATTAACCATTTTGATAAGCCCGCGAATCATCTGTTCGCAAGCGTAGAAGTCCGCAATCACACCGTCGCGAAGCGGACGGATGGTGCGTATGTTTTCGTGGGTCTTTTCGTGCATCATCTTTGCCTTGTCTCCCACGGCAATCATCTTGTCAGTCCGACGGTCCAGTGCCACTACCGACGGTTCATCCACCACAATCTTACCATTCGTGGTGATGATGGTATTGGCTGTGCCAAGGTCCATCGCTATTTCTTGAGTAAAAGAGAATAATCCCATCTAATGATATTTTATTTAGGTTATTACAGTTAGTGTTTAAAATGGCGGAAGCCTGTGGTGACCATTGCAATGCCATGCTCGTTGCAATATTCAAACGACAGTTCGTCCTTGATGCTTCCACCCGGTTGGATAACGGCTGTCACTCCTTCGTTGCCCGCTATTTCCACACAATCGGGGAAGGGGAAGAAAGCATCGCTTGCCATGACGGCACCATGCAGGTCGAACCCGAAAGTCTTGGCTTTCTCGATGGCCTGCTTCAACGCATCCACACGGCTGGTCTGCCCCACACCGCTTGCCAGCAACTGCTTGCCTTTAGCCAACACAATAGCGTTCGACTTACTGTTTTTCACAATCTTATTCGCAAAAAGCATATCTTCCGTTTCTTGGGCGGTGGGCGTCTTTGCGGTAACCGTCTTCAAATCGTCATGCGTTTCTACCTTCAGATCACGGTCCTGCACCAGCACACCGTTCAACAAAGAGCGGAACTGCTTCTTGGGCAGAGCCGTCTGTTTACGCACAAGGATAATCCGGTTCTTCTTCTGGCCGAGGATTTCCAACGCATCCACGTCATAATCGGGAGCGATAATCACTTCAAAGAAAATCTTATTGATTTCTTCGGCAGCAGCCTTGTCAATCACCGCATTGGTGATGAGAACACCGCCGAAGGCCGATACCGGATCACCGGCAAGAGCATCCTTCCATGCTTCCAGAACGGTGGGACGGGAAGCCAAACCGCAGGCATTGTTATGTTTCAGAATAGCGAAAGTGACATCGTCGAATTCGTCGATCAGTTCGACGGCGGCATTGATGTCGAGCAAGTTGTTGTAAGAGATTTCTTTTCCATGAATCTGGTCGAACATGGCGTCGAGGTTTCCGTAGAAGTAACCTTTCTGATGCGGATTCTCTCCATAGCGCAACATTTTCTGATTATTGGCCGATTGGCGGAACGCCGAGCCTTCCTCGGCATCAAAGTAGTTGAAGATGGCCGAGTCGTAGTGGGAAGAAACGGCAAAGGCTTCTTTGGCAAACCAACGGCGTTCTTCGAGCGAAGTAACGGCGCCGTGTTCCATCAACATATCGCGGAACGGCTGATACTGAGCCTGCGAAGCAACGATAACCACGTCGCTATAATTCTTGGCTGCAGCACGAATCAAAGAGATACCGCCTATGTCTATCTTCTCGATAATGGCCGGTTCATCGGCACCGCCGGCAACAGTAGCCTCGAACGGATAAAGGTCGACGATGACAAGGTCTATTTCGGGAATATCATATTTACCGATTTGCTGCATATCCTGCTCCAATCCGCGACGGCAAAGGATACCGCCGAAGACCTTCGGATGCAACGTCTTTACGCGTCCGCCCAAGATGGAAGGATAAGAAGTGAGGTCTTCCACAGCTTTACAGGGATAGCCCAAGGATTCTATAAATTGTCGGGTGCCTCCGGTCGAAAGAAATTCGACCCCTTCTTCGTGTAGTTTGGTGATGATTTCGTCCAAACCTTCCTTATGGTAAACGGATACCAAAGCTGTTTTGATTCTTTTTGTTTCAGACATGGATTTGCGTATTAAAAAGTATGCGTATGTATATTCTATTCTGAATGTGCAAAGTTACAAATTTTGTTTATTCGTACATACATTCATATACAATAAATTAGGCATAATTAAAAAAGGCGACACCCGTCACCGGTTTGCCGCCTTTCTCAATAAGCATCTTTTTGCCTTACCAGATAGAAACGCGCTTTTCTACCGGTAGGAACATCGGATCTTTCTCCGTGACATTGAATGCCTCGTACCATGCGCCGATATGCGGCAACGCACCGTTCACACGCCACTTGCCAAGCGAATGGACATCACTTTTAGTACGGTTCAGCACCTCTTCGGGGCGGATATTGTTGGCCCACACACCGGAGTATGCGAGGAAGAAGCGTTGTTCGGGCGTAAAGCCGTCTTTCACAGCGAGCGGAGCGGTAGCCGTGGCTTTCTTGAATGCCTGATAAGAGACCTGCAATCCGCCGTGGTCGGCAATGTTCTCGCCCAAGGTCATGCGTCCGTTGGCATGTACCCCCGGAGCCACCTCGATACTGTCGAAGAAGTTCACCATCGTTCGAGTGCGCTCGTCGAAACGCTTGGAGTCTTCAGCCGTCCACCAGTCTTTCAAGTTACCGTCCTTGTCGTACTGGCGGCCTTGGTCATCGAATCCGTGAGTCATCTCATGACCTATCACCACACCAATGGCACCGTAATTGAAGGCATCGTCCGCATTCATGTCGAAGAAGGGGTATTGCAAGATACCTGCCGGGAAACAGATTTCGTTCGTGGTGGGATTGTAATAGGCATTGACGGTTTGCGGTGTCATGCCCCATTCATCCCTGTCTACCGGTTTACCCATTTTGGCTATCATTTCAGCGTGTTCCCACTCGCTGGCACGCTCCATGTTTGCCCAATAAGAATCGTTCTTGATTTCCAAAGTGGAATAGTCTTTCCATTTGTCCGGATACCCGATTTTCACATGGAAAGTGGCTAATTTCTCCAGCGCTTTAACTTTCGTGGAGTCACTCATCCATTGCAGGTTCTTTATGCGTTCGCCCAAGCTCTCCTGCAAGTTTTTCACCAAAGCCACCATACGTTCTTTGGCAGCAGCCGGAAAGTACTTCTCAACGTACATCTGCCCCACGGCTTCGCCTAAAGCCGCACTCACGGTGCTCACCGCTCTCTTCCAACGGGGTTGCATCTCTTGTGTGCCGCTCATGGTGCGCTCATAGAAATCGAAATTCTGTTCGGCCAGGGCATCGTTCAGACGACTTGCCGCAGCGTCAATCAATTTCCACTGCAAGTAAAGGCCTTGCCGTGCCACAGGAAGCGTATTCAAGATGTCGGCAGCAGCCTTCAACGAAGCAGGCTGGCCGATGATGATTTCTTTCACATTTTTCAGTCCTAAGGCAGACAAATAGGCATCCCAATCGAAAGTAGGATAATTCTTCTTCAGCTCTTCCATGGACATCTTGTTGTAATTGGCATGCGGGTCGCGCAGCTCCGTGCGCGAGCGGTAGGCCTTGGCAAGGCGTGTTTCCACCTCCATCACCGTTTCCATTCCCTGCTTGGCCACCGCCTCGTCAAAGCCTGCCAGCAGGAACATCTTCTGCACATGCGCGCGGAATGCTTCACGAATCCGCACAGTGGCGGCGTCATTCTCCAGATAGTATTCGCGCTCGCCCATGCTCAAACCGGCCTGATAGGTCTGGGCTGCATTCATGCTGCTGTTCATCTCGTCGGCACCCACATAGAGAATATTGTAGGCCACGATGCCCTTGCGTTGCAGTTCGCCCAAAAGCTCATACACTTGTTTGGTGTCCTTCAAGGAGCCCAGCCTGTCGAGTTCGGCCTTAATGGGAGCCGCACCGTCTTGATTCAGCTTCACGCTGTCCATCACAATCTTATACAAATCGCCGATTTTCTGCGCCACACTGCCCGCTTCGTGCGGAGCGGACGCCAACTCCTCGATAAGCCCTTGTATCTGCTTGCGGTTGTTTTCCGCAAGAATGGTAAAAGAGCCATACTGAGAGTATTCCGCCGGAATCGGATTGTTTTTTACCCAGCCGCCGCAAGCGTATTGATAAAAGTCGGTACCGGGCAGAGCCATTGTGTCAAGATTGGCAAGCTGAATGCCGGCCGTAAGCTCGGCCTGTTGCTTGCCTGTATTGCAGGATGCCGCCATCAGGCAGAATGCCGCAAAGGGTAGTAAATGTTTTTTCCTCATACTATGAAAAATTAGGTTATAAAAACGTCATTGCCGTTTTGCCTCCTCCCATTCGGAAGAGGCCGCATCCCACTCTTCCATCACGCTGTCGAGCCGGGATTTCAGTTTTTGATGCTGTTCGTAGAGAGACATGTCCGACGCGCCTTCCGGCGTTGCCATCTTATCTTCTATGATGGCAATGGCCGATTCTATCTCTCCTATCTCCGCTTCACAGTCGGCCACGCGGCGTTCCAGCTTCTTCAATCTCTTGTTGAGTTCCTTCTGCTCCTCATACGAGAGTTTAGCCGCAGAGAACCGGCCGGTCTCGTTTTCTTTTACGTCCGCCTTTCCTTCCTTACCGGTGCTTCCCGCTTCTCCTGCCGAGGAAGCAGATACCGATTGCAACTCATTGAGGTTTTCCAGTTGTTTCTTTTGCAAGAACTCGTAGATGCCGCAAAGGTGTTCTTTCACCAATCCTCCACCGAACTCATATACTTTAGTCGCCAGCCCGTCCAGAAAATCACGGTCGTGGCTGACAATAATCACCGTGCCGTCAAAATCACGAATCGCCTCCTTCAGCACATCCTTGGAACGCATGTCAAGGTGATTGGTCGGTTCGTCCAGAATCAGGAAGTTCACCGGTTCGAGCAACAGTTTAATCATGGCAAGCCGTGTACGTTCTCCGCCCGAAAGCACTTTCACTTTTTTGTCCGAAGCCTCGCCGCCGAACATGAAAGCACCGAGTATGTCGCGTATTTTCAGCCGGATATCTCCTACGGCCACACGGTCTATCGTGTCGAACACCGTCCGTTCGCCATCCAGCAATTGGGCTTGGTTCTGCGCGAAATAGCCGATTTGCACGTTGTGGCCCAGCGTCAGCTTCCCGGTATAATCGGTAATCTCGTCCATGATACACTTTACCAGCGTGGATTTTCCTTCTCCGTTCTTACCCACAAAAGCCACTTTTTCTCCCCGGTTGATGGTCAGGTTTACGTCATGAAAAATGACATGCCCGCCGTATGCCTTGGCCACATCCTCGCAGATGAGCGGATAGTTTCCGCTGCGGTTGCCGCACACAAACTTCAAGCGAAGCGCCGAGTTATCCTCTTCGTCCACCTCAATGCGTTCTATCTTTTCCAGTTGCTTGATGCGGCTCTGCACCTGCACGGCTTTGGTGGCCTTGTAGCGGAAACGCTCGATGAAATCCTCCGTGTCCTGTATCTGCTTCTGCTGATTCTCGTAAGCGCGGAGTTGCTGTTCGCGGCGTTCCTTACGGAGTGCCACAAACTCGTCGTACTTCACTTTATAGTCGTAAATGCGTCCGCAAGTAATCTCGATGGTGCGGGTGGTTACGTTGTTCAGGAAAGCGCGGTCGTGGCTGACGAGCACCACCGCATTGGCACGGGTGGAGAGGAAATTCTCCAGCCACTGTATGCTCTCTATGTCGAGGTGGTTGGTAGGCTCGTCGAGCAGCAACACGTCGGGACGGCGAAGCAGCAACTTGGCAAGCTCGATGCGCATGCGCCATCCGCCCGAGAACTCGCCGGTGGGGCGGTCGAAATCCGTACGCCTGAAGCCAAGCCCCTGCAAGGTGCGCTCTATTTCGGCACGATAGTTGGTGCCGCCCATCATCAGGAAGCGCTCGTTTTCGTGCGTGAAGCGGTCAATCAGTTTCCGGTAGTCCTCGCTTTCATAATCGGTGCGCTCGGCAAGCTGCCGATTCATACGTTCCATGCCGGCCTGCATCTCGAAGATGTGCTCGAAAGCAAGCTCGGCCTCCTGCATCACGGTGCGCTTATCGCTGAGCACCATCACCTGCGGCAGGTAGCCGACGGTACATTCGCGGGGAACGGACACAGTGCCCGCAGTGGGTTGCTGCAAGCCTGCCAGAATCTTGAGCATGGTGGACTTTCCCGCACCGTTCTTGCCCACAAGGGCTATGCGGTCTTTTTTATTGATAACGTAAGAGATGTCTTCGAATAGAGGCGTGGCGTTAAACTCCACCTTCAATCCTTCTACTGATATCATAATGTCAATGAAATAATCGTTTTGGAGTGGCAAAGATAACGATTTCCAACCACATAACTCCCGATAGCCTTAAAAACTGCTTGAAACATCCGCAAGACAATGCGGCAAGCACGGACTTCACAGAACGGGCACGGCCATGAAGAGACCGTGAAACCTGTGAGACCCGTGCTTACAGATAGTGTAAAGATATTTGCGGAATACCTTTATGATAAGTCTTTCAATGAGGCGGAGGACTTAGAACAGCTTGGCAGGATATTCGCCCGCATTCACCAATGCCTGAATCTTGTCCACCACGCTTTGGCGGTCTTCCGGATAAGTGACGCCGAACCACTTGCTGGTCGTATCGAGCACTTCGCAGGTCGCCGTACCGTCATGAATCAGCTTGTCTACCATCAAGGGGATGAAAAACTCGCTCTTGAGGTTCTCCATGTTCTTCGGGTCGCTGAGGAAGGTCTTGAAGAAATCGGCGCTGTAAGCAAAATAGTCGGGAGTAAAGCCCCAGAAGTTCATGCTGACCGGAGTAGTCTCGGGAGTAACAGCCCACTCGCCGTTGTCGTCGATGTATTTCACTTCGCCGTCCATGCGCTGAATCTTGGTACGCTCTACCACGGAAGTCAGCAAGTTGCCGGCATCCGTTCCGCAAAGCCCGCGAGACACTGTACCGCTTTCGCTCAGCGTATTGCCGATGCGGAAACCCACCATGGAGTAGACATTCTTCGAACCTTCGGGCAGGGCAGAAAGGAATTTGCCCATCACTTGGAAGGAATCGCGGCCATAGAAGTCGTCGCAGTTGATTACGGCAAAGGGTTCTTTTATCACGTCGGCTCCCATCATAACGGCATGGTTCGTTCCCCACGGTTTGGTGCGGCCTTCGGGGCAGGTGAACCCTTCGGGCAGGGCGTCGATGGACTGGAATACCAGTTCGCACGGGATGTGTCCTTCGTATTTGGAAATAATCTTGTCGCGAAAATCCTGCTCGAAATCCTTGCGGATAACGAAAACGAGTTTGCCGAAGCCGGCATTGATGGCGTCGTAAATGGAATAGTCCATGATTGTTTCACCGTTGGGACCCAGTCCGTCCAGCTGTTTCAAGCCACCGTAACGGCTGCCCATACCGGCGGCCAATAAGAATAAAGTTGGTTTCATGTCAGTTGTTATTAAAAAAGGTTGGTGTATTTCCCTTTCTTCCTTTTGCAATGCTTTAATGGGCACTTGGTTTGATGCCGCAAAGATAGTCATTTCCTTATGAAAAACGACAGGAAGCAAAGAAAATGCGGCATATAACGCGAAAAGATTACGAAAATTTTGCTTGCTGCGATTTTAAGTTGTATTATCGCGGTTCGAAGCAGTGGTTCTGATTTTTCAGACAATTGGAATTAGGAGTCTTGTAAGGAAGTGGAGTATGGAGAATAGTGTATTCGGCATCATAAGAAGGCGGTTTCAGGCGAATGCCAAACGCTCGGAACTGATCATGATTGTCGTATTGCTTGTGGTTCATGTTTTCTTGGTCTGTCTGTGTCGCCCGTACGTTTATGCTCATTGCGATGGAAAGGCCGGGTTCGCATTTGCTGTGTTGGGCAGTTATCCGAGTTTTTCGGCCGTGCTTTTAGAGTATTTAGTGTTCAAAATCTATTATTTGGAGGATTCCAAGGTACGCGGAGTTTTTGGCGCCAAGTGGAAGTATGTATTGTTGGGTTCCTTGATGCTTGGAAACTATCTGTATGAAGGGGTTGACATACTGATAGGCGGGGGTGATTGGTATGATATGATTGCCATTACACTCGGAGGAATATTCATTTTGCCTTTTATTTGAAGGGAACCCGATATAATGTCGATGAAAGGCCGATTGTCGGTGCTGTGTCAATGAAAGGGAGCGACTGCGGGGAAACGTGGCGCAGACCTTTGTTTTGAATATCGAAGAAAGTCATATTCGGGTTCGGAGCAGGCGCTTTCTTTCGCTGAAGATGAGGGTCGTATTGTCGGACGGATAATTCCTGAATGCACCGGTTCGCAGCGGTCGGGCGGAAGAGAAGAGAGCCTTTCAGACCGGCCGTCCTCACCCTGTTTTGACAGATGCAATCCTTTGTCTTGACAGACACAAGTGTTTTGCGTGACAGACACAAGTGTTTTGCACGTCAGACACAAGTGTTTTAGCCGTCAGACACAAGTGTCTGACAAGCCGATGGTAAATGTTTGATAATCAATGGGGTTTCAGCCTTAAAATACAAGCCTCCGGATGAGGTTCCCGACCGGCTTCTTATCCCGAACCCGGGTAAAGTCATGTGCCTGTCTGTCTGTTCCGATGCAATCATCCAAATGGAACGTTGCGGGTAAAAGGCAGGCGTATATCCGAATTAAATGACGGCCTTACTGAAAGATTGTGTGAAAATCCTTATATTTGTCACCGCTAAAATTTAGAACATATATAATAAGGTATAGCAAATGAAGGAATTTGTAATCTCCGAAGTGCAGACTGAAACTGCGGTGTTGGTGGGACTTGTCACGAAGACGCAGGACGAACGCAAGACCAACGAATATCTTGACGAGCTGGCATTCTTGGCTGAGACAGCCGGGGCGGAAGTGGTGAAAAGGTTTACTCAGAAACTGGAGCAGGCAAACTCCGTGACCTATGTGGGCACGGGCAAGCTGGCTGAAATAAAGGAATATATAAAGAACGAGGAAGAGGCGGAGCGTGAAGTGGGAATGGTGATTTTCGATGATGAACTTTCTGCCAAGCAAATACGGAATATTGAAGCAGAACTGAAAGTGAAGATTCTGGACAGGACTTCGCTCATTCTCGACATCTTCGCCATGCGTGCGCAGACAGCCAATGCGAAAACACAGGTGGAGCTGGCGCAATATAAATACATGTTACCCCGTCTGCAACGCTTGTGGACACACTTGGAACGTCAGGGAGGCGGCTCCGGTGCCGGAGGAGGCAAAGGCTCGGTGGGGCTTCGCGGACCGGGCGAAACGCAGTTGGAAATGGACCGGCGCATCATCCTCAACCGTATGTCTTTGCTGAAAGAACGTCTGGCCGAGATAGACAAACAGAAATCCACGCAGCGCAAGAACCGCGGGCGGCTGATTCGCGTGGCGTTGGTGGGATATACCAACGTGGGCAAATCCACCCTGATGACTTTGCTCTCGAAAAGCGAAGTCTTTGCGGAGAACAAACTGTTTGCCACTTTGGACACAACGGTGCGCAAGGTGATTATAGAGAACCTTCCGTTTCTGCTTTCCGATACGGTGGGATTTATCCGCAAGTTGCCCACCGATTTGGTAGACTCTTTCAAATCCACCCTCGACGAGGTGCGCGAAGCCGATTTGCTGCTCCACATCGTCGATATATCTCATCCCGATTTTGAAGAGCAGATAGAAGTCGTGAACAAGACATTGGCCGACATCGGTGCCGCCGGAAAGCCCATGATGCTTGTGTTCAATAAGATAGACGCTTATACCCATGTGGAGAAAGCGGCCGACGACCTTACCCCGAAAACAAAGGAAAACTTGACACTCGAAGAACTGATGAAGACGTGGATGGCCAAGATGGAGGACAGTTGCCTCTTCATCTCTGCCCGTGAAAAAATCAACATGGAGGAACTGAAAAGCGTGGTTTACGAACGTGTGAAAGAACTGCATGTGCGGAAATACCCATACAATGATTTTCTTTATCAGATCTACGGAGACGAAGAATAACCCGTGGAAAGTTGCATGTCCTCTTTCCGCTTTCATTAAGTCCGTATGAGTTATAGAAAACTGACTGAAGCCGAAGTGCTTCGCTTGAAAAGCCAGTCGTGTCTGGCCGATGATTGGGAAAAAGTGTCCGTTGCAGAAGGGTTCTCGACGGAGTTTGTGCACCATACCCGCTTTTCGGGAGAAGTGCGTCTGGGAGTGTTCCGGTCCGAATTTACCTTGCCGGGAGGAATAAAGAAACATTCCGGCCTGCGGCATGTGACGCTGCACAATGTAACGGTAGGGGGTAACTGCTGCATCGAGAACATCCAGAACTACATCGCCAATTACGAGATAGGCCACGATACTTTCATCGAGAACGTGGACATTATCCTTGTTGACGGAGTATCTAAGTTCGGCAACGGAGTGGAAGTCGCCGTCTTGAACGAGACGGGAGGGCGCGAGGTGCCTATCAGCGACAAACTGTCGGCGCATCAGGCCTATATCATGGCGCTTTACCGCCATCGTCCCGAACTGATAGGAAGGATGAAAGAAATCACCGGCTTCTACTCGAACAAGCACGCCTCTGCCGTGGGAACCATAGGCAGCCATGTGATGATATTGAACACCGGTTCCATCAAGAACGTACGTGTGGGCGACCATTGCCGCATCTGCGGAACGTGCCGCCTGTATAACGGAAGCATCAATAGCAACGAGGTGGCGCCCGTACATATCGGGCACGGAGTGATTTGCGATGACTTCATCATCTCTTCCGGCTCGCATGTGGATGACGGGGCAATGCTGAGCCGTTGTTTCGTCGGGCAGGCCTGCCGGCTGGGGCATAATTATTCGGCTTCGGACTCGTTGTTCTTCAGCAATTGTCAGGGCGAAAACGGCGAGGCGTGTGCCATCTTTGCCGGCCCGTTCACGGTTACTCACCATAAGTCTACTTTACTGATAGCCGGCATGTTCTCGTTCATGAATGCCGGTTCGGGCTCCAACCAGAGCAACCACATGTATAAGCTCGGTCCCATTCATCAGGGTACGTTGGAGCGTGGCGCCAAGACCACGTCCGACTCCTATATCCTGTGGCCGGCAAGAGTAGGGGCGTTCTCTTTGGTGATGGGGCGTCACGTCAACCACTCCGATACATCGAACCTGCCCTTCTCCTATCTGATAGAGCAGAACAATACGACTTATCTTGTTCCGGGCGTCAACCTGCGCAGCGTGGGCACTATCCGTGATGCCCGGAAATGGCCGAAGCGCGACGGGCGTACCGATACGAACAAACTGGACTACATTAACTATAATCTTCTCAGCCCCTATACCGTGCAGAAGATGTTCAAAGGCCGGGAAACATTGCAGAACCTGCGCCATGCCAGCGGCGAGCTTTCCGATATCTATTCCTTCCATAGTGCTAAAATACGTAACTCCGCACTGAACAAGGGAATCAAATTCTATGAAATCGCCATCCATAAGTTCCTCGGAAACTCTCTCATCAAGCGTCTGGAAGGCACCGCCTTCCGGAATAACGAAGAGATACGTGCCCGCCTGAAACCAGAAACTCCCGTCGGTAGCGGCGAGTGGGTGGATATTTCCGGACTGATTGCTCCGAAAAGCGAGATAGACGCATTGATAGACGGCATCGAATCGGGAACGGTCAATCGCTTGAAGTACATCAATGCCGAGTTTGGGAAGATGCATGCCAACTATTATACTTATGAGTGGACGTGGGCATACGAAAAACTCGAAGAGTTTTACGGCGTCAATCCGGCGAATATGACGGCGGAAGATGTCATCCATATTGTGGAAAAATGGAAAGAGGCTGTGGTCGGTCTGGACCGTATGGTCTACGAGGATGCCAAGAAAGAGTTCTCTCTAGCCTCGATGACCGGCTTCGGGGCCGACGGGTCGCGCCTTGAAAAGGAACTCGACTTTGAACAGGTGCGCGGCGACTTTGAAAGCAATCCCTTCGTTACGGCCGTGCTGAAGCATATAGAAGTGAAGACGGCATTGGGCGACGAGCTGATAGGACGGATGAAAAGGGTAAGTTTTTGTTCTGATTAAAGAAATATTTCAATAATAGTTCTTACCTTTGCTACACGATTGACTTTTAAACATTAAATAAACGAGTAATTATGGCAACACCTCCGTTCAAGTATCAGCCCATGTTTGAGAAGGGGAAAGATACTACCGAGTATTATCTGCTTACGAAAGACTACGTCTCAGTAGGCGAGTTTGAAGGAAAGCCCATCCTGAAGATTGAGAAAGAAGGTCTGACGGCTATGGCAAATGCGGCTTTCCGCGATGTGTCGTTCATGTTGCGCCGTTCGCACAACGAGCAGGTGGCTAAGATTTTGAGCGACCCTGAAGCAAGCGACAACGACAAATACGTGGCATTGACCTTCTTGCGTAATGCCGAAGTGGCGGCTAAAGGCGTGCTCCCTTTCTGTCAGGATACGGGCACTGCCATTATCCATGGCGAGAAAGGACAGCAGGTATGGACGGGATACTGCGATGAAGAGGCTCTCTCTCTGGGTGTTTACAAGACCTATACGGAAGAAAACCTCCGTTATTCCCAGAATGCTCCGCTCACCATGTACGAGGAAGTGAACACGAAGTGTAACCTTCCGGCACAGATTGATATTGAGGCCACGGAAGGCATGGAGTATGAGTTCCTTTGCGTGACCAAAGGCGGCGGTTCGGCCAACAAGACGTACCTCTATCAAGAGACAAAAGCTGTTCTGAACCCTGAGACGCTCGTCCCCTTCCTCATCTCGAAGATTAAGACGCTGGGCACTGCGGCCTGTCCTCCCTATCACATCGCGTTTGTCATCGGCGGTACTTCTGCCGAAAAGAACCTGCTGACGGTGAAGCTGGCTTCTACCCATTTCTACGACAATCTACCTACCACAGGCAATGAGTATGGCCGTGCTTTCCGCGATGTAGAGCTGGAAAAAGAAGTGTTGGCAGAGGCTCATAAGATAGGCCTTGGCGCACAGTTCGGCGGCAAATACATGGCCCACGACGTACGCATCATCCGTCTGCCCCGTCACGGTGCTTCTTGCCCTGTGGGCTTGGGTGTTTCCTGCTCCGCCGACCGCAACATTAAGTGTAAAATCAATAAGGAAGGTATCTGGATTGAGAAACTGGACAGTAATCCGGGCGAACTGATTCCGGCGGAACTCCGTCAGGCAGGCGAGGGCGATGTTGTGAAGATCGACCTGAACCGTCCGATGGCCGATATCCTGAAAGAACTGGCTAAATATCCGGTATCTACCCGCCTGTCGCTGAATGGAACCATCATCGTGGGGCGCGACATTGCGCACGCCAAACTGAAAGAACGTTTGGATCGGGGCGAAGACCTTCCGCAATACATCAAGGATCATCCTATCTACTATGCCGGCCCTGCCAAAACTCCTCAAGGCATGGCTTGTGGCTCGATGGGGCCGACCACTGCCGGACGCATGGACTCGTATGTCGAACTTTTCCAAAGTCATGGCGGAAGCATGATTATGTTGGCCAAAGGTAACCGTAGTCAGCAAGTGACGGACGCCTGTCAGAAGTATGGTGGTTTCTACCTCGGTTCTATCGGTGGCCCTGCCGCTATCTTGGCGCAGAACAACATCAAGAGCATCGAGTGTGTGGAATATCCCGAATTGGGCATGGAGGCTATCTGGAAGATTGAAGTGGAGAACTTCCCCGCTTTCATTCTGGTAGATGATAAAGGTAATGATTTCTTTAAACAGCTGAAGCCTTGGAATTGCAGTAAGTAAACCTATATTGTCATTGGTTATGCTATAAATCATCGCCTCCCCCTGTCGGACAACCGGATGGGGGAGGTGAATTCTAAAAGATTCAGACTTTTCTCCGTTCCCCGTTCCGCTGTCAAAGTCAGTATGAGGATAAAGAAATAGGATTATATTATAATTGATACAGATACTACTCACCCGAGCTTGGAAGATATATCTCTGAAGACCCGATACGTTTTGCTAGCGGAACACTAGCCCTACATGGCTATGTTGAGGATACTACTGGCTCGATAGATATCTTTGGACTAGCAAAATCTCATTATAATGGGAAAAGAGGGGAGGCAAGAGCTAGGCATGATTTGGAGCGAAGTGGATTCAAAAACATTCGAGAACAAGTAGAAATGATGGTAAATGGGAAAAGAACCATTGCGGATTTTGTTGCAGAAGACGGGAATGGTAAAGTGCATGTGTTTGAAGTGAAATTTGGTAGTGGTCGACTTACTGAGAATTAGAAAAGTACCCGAGCATATCGACGAGGGCGAAATGCTCATGCCAATACAAGTAAAAGTGGTGGAGGTACTATCAAAACATCCGTAAGAGGTCAAGGTCGAGGATTTACAGAAGTAGGCAAAAACCATTCTACAATAGCAGAGTTCCACATCCTAAGATACTCCTAATATTAAGTACAATAGTAAGCAATGAGAAATATACAGATCGAGAGTTTGGTAAAGAAACTCTTCAATACATATATAGAGGAAAGTGAAATATTAAGGGATAACTATCATTTTTCAACTATTTGCAAAGATACAGGGGGGATAAAAACTCATATTACTGGACTTTATCCAATAGGATTCTCAGAAGATGAAGCAATCAGGCTTAAGTACCTAAGAGGGAAAAAGAAAAGAGTAGGTGCAGTGGCAACGATATCCCCCGAGCTAGAAATAAAAGAAGGAATTCTAGCAGGGTACTATCCAAAATTTTGTGTAAACGTCAAACTACCGGATTCAGGTTTTATACTTGAATCCTGTTTTCAAATATAGTGAGAAACTGATTAAAAATCAAGCCCCAATTCCAAATTGGTTGTGTCCATTTTTTCTCTATTTCAGAAACAGCCAGATATACAGCTTTTTTCAGGGCATCATCATTTGGAAACGAAAGTTTATTTTTGGTGTATTTTCTGATTTTACCATTCAGATTCTCAATGAGATTTGTCGTGTAGATAATCTTTCTGATTTCAACCGGGAAGTCAAAAAAAGCTGTCAGTTCATCCCAGTTTACTCGCCAGGAACGAATGGCATAAGGATATTTTCCACCCCATTTCTGTTCAAAAGCATCCAGTTTCAGTGCTGCTGATTCTTTGGTGGGAGCATTGTAAATGTTCTTCAAATCACCGGTAAATTCTTTCTTCTCTTTCCAGACAACGTATCTGCACGAGTTACGTATCTGATGAACAACACAGATTTGAGTAGTTGCTTCGGGGAAAACGGCTTTTATCGAGTCTGTAAACCCGTTCAAATTATCGGTTACGGTAATCAGAATATCATTTACCCCACGAGCTTTCAGGTCTGTTAGAACACCAGTCCAGTAAGATGAACTTTCATTCCTGCCAATCCACATGCCAAGCACTTCCTTGATGCCTTCCCTGTTCAAGCCTACACATAAATAAACCGTTTTATTAACCACTTTGCCTTGATCTCTGACTTTGAATACAATGCCATCCATCCAGACTATCAGATACTGACTCTCCAACGGGCGGTTCTGCCATTCTATGGCTGCCTGCGTAACTTTGTTTGTGATAATAGATATGGCTGAAGTAGAAAGGGGTATTCCGTAAATCTCTTTCATTTCTTCTTCAATATCCGAAACGCTCATCCCTTTGGCATAAAGGGATATAACCAGTTTCTCAATAGATAAACCACGACTGTGATGCTTCGGAACAACAGTTGGTTCAAACTCTCCCTGACGGTCACGAGGCACGTCTATGACCGATTCTCCATAATGTGTCTGTATCTTCTTGGGATACTTGCCGTTACGGGAATTGCCGCTATTATTGCCTTCCGGGGAATGTTTCTCGTAGCCTAAATGTGCATCCATCTCGCCTTCCAGCATTTGTTCCAATACACGAGCGTGCAAGTCGGTTAAAAACTTGCTCACCTCTTCTTCTGTCTTAAATTGGGACAGAAACTCCTTGCTTAATAAATCTTTGGGAATGTCCATAAAATTAAATGTTTACAAAATTAATCGTTTTTATATTAATCGCTAATCTTGTTTTTTCTTTTCGAATCCCCTCCCCCCCCAAAAAAAACGAGGGGTTTGAAAAGAAAAAACTACAAGAATCTTCTTCCTGTAGTTTTTCATTTACACAATTTTGTGGACAGTGTCTTTCCAAATGATGATGCCCTGAAAAAAGCTGTATATCTGGCTGTTTCTGAAATAGAGAAAAAATGGACACAACCAATTTGGAATTGGGGCTTGATTTTTAATCAGTTTCTCACTATATTTGAAAACAGGATTCAAGTATAAAACCTGAATCCGGTAGTTTGACGTTTACACAAAATTTTGGATAGTACCTTTGGATAGTACCAAATAATCCACATTTATATTCTTCTAATAATATAGAAAACATTTCAGTCTTTCAAGAACTCTTCCTTGAATAAGTTTGCTTCAATCTCACTTATTTTTGCTTATTCCCGGAAAAGATAAATCCCTGAATTTCAAAGAAGTTCAGGGATAATATCGTATTTCCTTAAAAAGTGGTGCCACCAGCAAGAGAACTATTATCTTCTCTCTGTTGATTATCACCGTTTTATAGTTTCTTCCATTTGGAAATCCACATGATTTAGCACACGATTATGTTTTATCGTTTTGCTTGTTATAAGAACGATTCTTTTTTCAAATATCTCTTTGCTTCAATATCGCTTGGGATTCTCCTTTATGAGTTACCACGCTGATATTTAAAACTTTATATTTTTAGCTTCAAGCATATCCCATGATTTAACCCACTGATTTGCTACGTGTTTTTGCGGTAGTTTGCTCATGGAGAATACTGAGGGCAAAGATAATTGTTTTTTAGAGTTTTACAAAAAGTAGAAGCCTATTATATATTTTCTTGTTTTATAAATCGTTCAATTTGTTAGATAAAAATGTTATCTAATACCCATTCCATTGAGGAACATATGCTCATTGTCTATTTATAACAATTACAATTTGAGTTTATTGTCAAATTGTATAGTTTTACTAAAGCGATCTCCTATTCCATGACAGTAGTCAACATTGTACTCTTTACATGGAAGGTATGATAATGCTATTTCTGGATGCTCTAGATAGCATTGATATGCTGATATAGCTGATAATTTGGGACCTAACGAGGTTAATATAAAATTAGCCTTGCCTTTATTAGCCATAATAATATTATTAATACTATCAAATCCAAAATTATTATCATAAGAGTCTATTGATTTTATTTCAATGTCGGAAATACCCACATTATCACATGCAGATAAGTGTAATTCCTTAGTGTTTTTTATGTTATTGTTTAACTGATTTCCCGTTTGTATTACAAGAAATACCTTTTGAGGTTCGTAATATCCTAAAACTTGTCTTGTGCGTTCAGGATCGTAGCCTGTTATAATAATAAGATATGTGGGAAGACCTAATTCTATTATTCCAGAATGCTTAAATAACAATCTAGGAGTTTCTGGTTCTTTACTAATCCAAGTGTCTGAATAACTATTAGGTTTGTGGTAAATAATTGTTATTTGTTTAAATGCTTCTCTGAAAAAGAAAAGTGAAGCCCAGATTATATTTCTAGACATTGTGGTAATGTCTAAAAATACATTATCTTCCCTATTTAACTCACTAATATACTTTTTTAGAATATTCCAAATGACTACACCATTCGTTTCTATATCAATAAACCTTGCTTGAATATTGTGAGAGACGCAATACTCTTCAATTTTCTTTAAATAAAATGATGTCTTTTCAATATTTAAAGATTTTGTCTTTTTAATAATATAGACTGTGTGGATTTTGTGATATTCCACATCGGTTTTGAAACCTAGAAAAGCTCGTTCCTCCCAACTGGGATATATAAATAATATATTATTCATCAAATAAGTTTTTTTGAAGATTAATACTAGTACTAGTTTCTTCGTTTATAGGAAATTGCTTGTTATTAACTGCAGCATTCCATATATCCGATACTTTTAATGATACTCTAGAGTATTGTCCATGAGGATCTAGCCCTAAACTTGGGAAAAGTAAGCGATTTGGCACATAGTAAATTTCCTGTTTTCCTTTATCTTTTGCATTTCCAATCCTAGTGTAAATGAATTGAACTTTCCTTGCAAGATCTATTAGTGCAATGATCTCTTTATACAATTCTGGGTGAGTGTCTTTTTGTGAAATAGAGAAAACAATAGCACGAGGCTCTGAAATGTCAGATACTAATCGTTTAGAAAATAGTATCATTAAGTTTTCAAATAATTGAAATATTTGTTTTCCTTGCTCTATCGTACAATTATCAATTATTTTGTCTAATCCATTTCTTAGAACATCCCACATCCGCTGACTACGTTCAACTATTATTTGAGTTTGAATTTTTGGAGAGATTTGAGTAATACCATCCTTGTTGTTGTTTAACGCATTATCAAACATCCAATAACATGGATCTAGTAAATTTCTGACAATTCCAGTTGAAATATCAACAATTGTTTCAAAACCTGAATATGGGGGTTTGTTAGCCTTTGCACTTCGTTCTCTAAAGTACATTGCTCTATGATACTTGTAAATATAGTCTTGAACTGATTTTGTTGCATTTGTACCATATTTTTCCTCTGCCTGCTGTTTGGCTATAGCCTTATATTTTTCTATATCTTTTGAAAAACTTTCATTAACAGGAAAGAATTCTTCTGCAGTAACGCCTTTCAATCCAATGTTTTCCAAACGCCTTTCAATGATTTTTTTTGCTAGTTTAAAGAAATCTGTTTCTTCATTTTGATAGGCTCGCTCCATATCAACAGTAATAAAGTCATGACCTTCTAATATAGATCCGCCAGTTGATGTGATAAATACAGGACGATTAACTTTTGCTGTTGCAACTTTAAAACTGAAAATCGAATGATCTCTATAAGCAATCCATGAATTCAATGTCTGAATTTGATATTTATTCATATCATGAGCATCATCTATCATAATAAGAAAATGTGATGACTGCAATAAAGAGATCTTTCTTATTAAAGTGAAAAATGGCATAATAGATGAAGAAAATGACAGTGCATTTTCATAAAAAGCATCAGAATTATATGTGTTTATTTTTTTTTGAGTTGCAATCATTTCTTTATTAACATATCTTTTAATTGACTCAAAAAAGTTTATTGAGCTATGATCTAAATCAACTCCCCAAATATATTCTATCTCTGAGAAGAAATCTAATTTTTGCGATTGAGAAGATTCAATAATTTCAGGAATTTCAGATAAAGTATCGGCAATTGCATATAAAATAGAAAGAACTAAATAATGTTCACAAATGATACTCTTCTTAAAATCATCATTCAACAACAAGTATTCCTTTTTATGAAATAGAGGGGTATTACATGGAACATGAATCCCTATTTTATCAAAACTTATAGATTTTGATTTTTGATTTGCTATTTTATATTGTATTTTGAAAGAATTATACAAAAGAGTCATTGTTTTCCCGGACCCCCTTTCGCCTATCAAGAATATATTCTTTGTCGATTGAATGAAACGAGAAAAATTGTAATCCTCAATGTAATAACCTATAATATCATTGTCAGGCAGATTATTTGCACCTTCATATTCAAATGGATTAATAATATTATTCATCTTTGTTACTATTTAATTTTTCAACAATATTATGAATGTTAAAAACAGGATTATTCTTTATAAAATGATCAACAATGTTTGTATCATTTCCATCGTCAATTAAATTATATTTATCGCCTAACTCAATTTTAGGTAAGTCTAAATCACAAATATCACCATTTATAGTAAAATTAATTTGTGCATCTGTTTTTTTTAGTTTATCTAAGATTGGAGCGTAATATTTACAATATCTACGTTCTGCATCAAGTTTTAATATTCTCCGGTATGTAAATTCAAGCAATTCTTCTATTCTCTCACTAGATGTATAATCTATATTATAAGTTATTGCTATACGATTATTACCTTTATCAACAAATATATTAGTGATACTTGCATATTCATGGTATATTTGAGCATCCTCCGCTATTTTAGATTTGCTATTCAAATAATGTGAAGTTCTCTGGGGACCCTCTGAAAGTTCATCAGCAAACCTTAAGATACTAGCTAGTTCTCTCAGCTTAATTTCTTTGTTGTACAAATTGGATATTTCATCAACATCACTTAGGGTGTCTTTATCTCCTTTTTTGGAACTACCACAATGTGCAGCAGTAGCTATTAATACCAAACGACGTTCTTGGTTATAGGTTGGAACTTTATTTCGAATGTTATTATAAATTTCTGCTATTTTCTTATTGTGTCCTCCTCTTCCTTCAATATTGCCAACATCATGAAATAAAATAATGAGACATAATAAATATATTTCAATACCAGAAAACCTATCTTGTTGGTCTTCAATTAGATCCCATGCTCTTTCCATCACATTTGCTACATGGTCAGCTGAATGGTCTGTTAATGAAGGCTCTATACCTTTGATTTCTTTTAAAACCTCTTCTATTATATATTTTCTAGCGGTAATATATAATGAGATATAATCTTCTGCTTTAGCTTCAAACTCTGAAGTCAGAATCTCCTTTAAATGTTTTTCTATTTTTTGTTCAGTCCACATGTTTCAATAACTTAGTAATTTGTCAAAAACAATTTTTGCTAAAAGGGGAGGGACTGCATTACCAACTTGTTGTTGTTGAAAACCAATACTTCCTTTAAACTCAAAAGAATCAGGAAAAGATTGTATTCTTGCAGCTTCTCTTACTGATAAACCCCGATCTTCCCACGGATGAATTAGCATATTTTTTCTATAGTTGCCAATAACTGTGGATGGCTTATTTGCCTCTAAACGATGATATATACCTGTGTGACAACGACTACAATCTTTATAGTTCGCCATTAGCTCCTTTGGTATATTCTCCCAATTACCGCCTTGTGGAATAAAACTGTAGCGTTTTATTGTAAGCTCTGAATTCTTTGTGACAAAATTGTTAGTTGAGAACTTAGATGCTCCTCTTAGTAATCGAGCATAGCTAGAGGTTGGGTTATTCTTATATTCTAATTTTTCGAAATTGGCGCCGTTGGGTAAAGATGGCAAATCAGAAATTGCATCGGCAACAGTTACAGCTATTTGATTTTGCTCTATTGGTGGAAATTCATACTGAATTCCATGTAAAGACCCTATTAAAAAGACTCGGTGTCTTTTTTGGGGCACCCCATAATCTGTAGCATAAAGTAGTTTAAAACTGACAGTATACCCTATTTTTTCAAATTCATTTATAATTTGTTCCCAAAAGAAACCCTCTTCTGTTTTTAAAATGCCACTTACATTCTCTAAGACAATCCAATCTGGCATCCATAATTTCGTAATTCTTATGAATTCTTTAAAAAGCCAATTGTTCTCATTTTCTTTATTCCTTGTTTTAAGATTTGATAATGAAAATCCTTGGCATGGCGGTCCTCCCATTAATATTTTTGCTTTATGATTATTATAAAGATGGGATGGTAGTTCAGACAACAATCTAATGTCTTCAACAAAAATGGGGATATTTTTATGATTGTGGGCATAAGTCTCTGCAGCATACTTGTCGTACTCGACTGCATACTTTATATTGACCCCTGCCATTTCTGCACCAAGTGAAAGTCCACCTGCTCCAGAGAATAAATCTACTCCGATCATAAAACTAATAATGAATTTAGGGCGCAAAGATACAAATTTCATATATAAGGTCATAAGGAATTTTAGATCATTTTTAGACTATATAATGCAAAAAGACACTGTTTGGATTCATATCAATAGATTATGGATCTTGCAGATACATTTGAGATTAGATTGTTCAGCTATACTCATTTTTCGAATTAGGATTAGTGAATGACTAAATGTTTTCTTTATTCCCACAAGAAGAACATTACTGATTACAATCTGCGTTTTTTTCTTTTTCCCTTTTTATGTTTGAGAGTCTGTTCTTTGGAATTGAGGATAAAGTCGGCTCTTGATGGAATAAAAGATAGGAATAGATTTGATGATTGGTTGTAATCCGGATTTCTCTCCTGATTGATTTCTATTTTTCTTTCATTGGCTTTAAATTCTTGTTCCTGTATTTTAAGTTGTTCAGAGATAGAACTGTTTTTTATTGTATTGTGGTAGTCAAATGATTCTGATTGCTGGCGATCGTAGTTGAACAATCTATCAAACCCTTGTTCTACTTGTCGGAACAAGTTTACACGATCAAAGCCACCTTTGATTATTCCATTTTTGCTGTTCCTATGATTGGTAAGTGGTGATAGCTTCTTTTTATTCACTTGGTCTTTCCGGCTTACAATCAAATGGCAGTGCATATTCAATTCATTATCGGAACGGTTGCGGTCAAAATGAACCTTACCATAAAACTTTATATCTGCTTCGGATAGTCCTTTATTGAAGTTCTTGGCATATTCAGGGATAAACACCTCACGAATATAGCATTTCATGGCTTCGGCTTGCTTTTGTTCGGTGTTTCCCATTGCCCGAAGTTCACTTTCCGATGGGCTGACATGAATAGCATAAAACTTTGCATCAGTTTTCAGGAGTTGCCCGATATTGCTATCTATATCTTTTATGACGGCTAATTTATATATGTTATCCTCCGTCAGATTAAAAAAGCCTTCGGTATAGATACCTTTCTCCATCCGCTCTAAATCTTCATGTTCCATGTAATTAGCTAGCTGTCGGCAACTCCCGGCATTATTATATGTGCCGTTCGATGGCGGGGCAAAGTCTATGTGCATAATCCTATGTACTTATCAGATTGATAATTTCAGCTTTTAGGTTCTCTTTCCTTTTGCTATCCATCACACCGCAAGCTGAAAGTTCCGAATAGAGTTGTATCAGGTGAAGCAACTTTTTATAATCCCGTTGGTGTATCTGGTAGAGTGCATTAATCTGTTTGGATTGGTTGTTTATCACATCGGCATGATTACAGAACTGTTCACTTAACTTTTTTAGCATGGCTGCTTGTCTTTCTTGGCTGGCTTCCAGTTGAGAGAGAATAAGAGTTTCCAAAGTTTTGCCGATAGTATCGAAGCGCAAAGCAATAGAATTAGTTACCCGTATCATGGGATTCAGTTGTTCTTCCTCATAGTGACGAATGAAGCGGATAATATCATCCTGTCTCTTATTTATTTTCGCCAGTTCTGATTTTACAGATTCCGGTGCTTCGGATGGGTTGATATGTGCCTTGTCTATATACCCGAACGCCAACTTTACAACTTCACTCTTTTTCAGTGAATAGCGTTTGCATATCTTCTCTACCAAAGCTGCCGTTTCCTTGTCTATGGAAATGGTAGTGAATATCGTTTTTCGACTGCTATTTGGCATGGTAATTACTTTTTTATAGAAATATGAATAGATAAATACCTGATAATAAGCATTGCAAAGAAAATGCTTATTACAGGTGTCATTACAGTGTATTCTTGTAACACGCTAAAGCCGAAGGCTTTGCCCCGCAGGGCAAGAGGGAAGAACAGGACTTGTCCAGTTCCCTCTTGCTCGATTTAGCGAAACAGGCTGAACCAATAGGTGAAGCAGTTTCTGCTAAATCGGGGTGGTAGCACAGAAGAATAGCCTGAACATAGGCTTCTTTCCTCTGCTGCTTTTTGCTATCAAGGCTGATTTGTAAACTGATTAGCTTTTTCAAACTGCTTGTAGGTTTGAGAATCGGCATATTCACGAACAAAAGCCCGGATGTCGCTGGCTCTATAGTACGTTTTCCGTCCAATGTTAAAGTAGGGAAGTACACCTTTAGCCCGATAACGTTGCAGGGTTCTGAAAGATGCTTTTAGTAGAAAGGCTAAATCTTGATTATCTAACAGCTTCTCATTTTCATCGAATACGGTGTCGGTATTGATAAGAGATTTCAGGTCTTGCCCGATCTCAGTGAGTTTTTTGGAAAGTTTCTCCATCCATTTCTCGAAGTTCTCATTGTCTATATACATTTTGCTTCATTTTTAAGTTGAACATTAATGATTTTCAATCGATTGATGAAGCAAAGTTCTGAAAATGGGTGCAAACAAGTTCGGGGAATAGTTCACCCATTCCCCGATAAATAATGCTTAATTCTCTGAATGTCTGTATTTTGATTTTATGGAAAATATCCTTCTTCCTTACACTTTTCGATGATTGCGACTCTAAGTTTATCTAAAAAGGCTGTTCGTTTATCAGGCTTACGTTTGATTACCTCTTCTTCTTTTTTATAAATATCACTGAATTTTATGTTAAACAGCTTTTCAAAAGCATTTGCTAAATCACTAAAGTGTATTTCCTTACCATCAACGGTTGTAATGCATTTTAAATAATAAAGTCCACATACAATTTCCATTATGTCGATGTACTTAGCAATATCTTTATTTAGGTGTAAGGTAGATTTCCATCCAGCTTCAATGTTAATAAAGAATTTGGGAAATTCCATTTGATGATGAAGCAAATCCAGTTCTTTATTAATAAATGAAAGTATCTTATTACATGTTATACTTCTTGCTTCATAACAGAAATCTCTTCTGATTTCTAAACTGTTTCTTAGTGCCTCAAATTCTATATAGGTAAGATTTAGTTCTCTAATTAAAGTTTTGTAATCTGATTCATTATTCAAAAAGGTAATCACAGATTCAACAAATTCTCTATATGCCATAAGTAGTTGGACTTCATCAAAATTTTCTTCTGTGCAAGAAGAGTTGAGAAGACTATATATATTTTGATCTGAAAGGCTCCATTTTGGCATAAGTAATCAAACATGTGTTATACGTTTCGTTTATTGCCGTTCATATTTATTCTTTATTCGTTTCAATAGAGAGTAAATGATAATTTTGTGAAATGGTCTAATAAGGAAAAAATACATTCGTCCAAACCAATTGTTATATTTCACAATAGTAGTGATTCTAAGCTCCTGTTTTCCATCTTTATACTCACCACACCACATTGAAACATGAAAATCCAAGTGACTGTCGGGCATTCCAAAAATCTCTTCATACTGGTTTTTATCGGATACCGTATCTGTAAATCGACTCTTTGTGTCCAATCCCAATGGTTTTACAATAGTGTTTCGTAGATTCATCAACCAATCTATCCATTTAGGAAGTTGATTAAAAGCAAGATTGCGAAATTTTTCAGGTGTTATTTTCTGATTACAAACTATTTCTCTTGAATAGGAGTCCACATAATCGGCAGGAAGATACTTTTCAATCAAGCCGTTTGTTTGTATATTTTTCATCTTACTGCTCTTTAAATTTATTGATAACCATATCCTGCAACTCTTTAAGCTGTTTCGCTGATAGAGCCGAGCAAACTTGCTGCATACCAATCAGCATGGAATATTGTATTACCGCCAAATCCATTGCTTGTTTAGCTTCTAATCCAGTTGCTTCATTCAGCTTGGCTGCATACTCCAACCTGATACTGTCCGCTTGCACTACATAATCTCGTACAATTGGATTGGAGTACCCCCACGCCCGTATTACACTTTCGTTTCGGATAGGAGCGTATGCTGCCATATCAGCCAATTTCTGCTGTTGCTCTTTGGGAGTGTTCAATTTGTCCACTTCACGAATAAACTCAAATGTGTTTACCTCCAACCAATACCTCATCAGCGCATCCACATAGCCGTCTATGTTTTTGAAATGATGATAGAATGCACCTTTGGTGATTTGTAATAATCCGCATAGATTATCTATCGTTATTCTTGCAAATCCTTCTTTTTCCAAAACTGTTAGTCCTGTCACGAACCACTGCTTTTTATCTACTTTTTTCATAATTCAAATACATACCGTATAGTATGGTATGCAAATGTAATCACTTTATTAGAATAAACAATAGCCTGCCTGTCTCTTTTATTGTCATTTTTTATATTTAAGATACAACTATCTTTATATCCATTTGATAGGATAGCCGAGCATACGCTTCAGTTCTTCCATTTCTGCACTATGCCACATTTCATGCTTGAAGCACCAAGATAATGCTTCATATTTATTATTAGCTATCGGATGCTTAAACGGAATAGGTTCTAATTGCTCAAATAATATATCATCTTTTAATTGTGATAAATTATCTATGCATATTTCGTGAATGGCATCAAACTGTTCTTTTAGCTCATATGCAGGGATCAAGTTTTTTTCTACTGACCTGTGTAGAGTTCCCATACCATTGAAGATTTTCACATAATCAACAATGGGTAACAATTCTGCGACTTTAGTATTTCTTCCTGTAATACATGTGATAGCATGGAAGTTTTGACTAATCATTAAATGCCCAACTTGCCAAGCAAAATTTGAATCAGTGTTTTGAGGAATTGTGTACCACAAATCTTGTGGTATTTCGGAAATCAAACGATTTACAAAATTTCTCGATTCGATAATCTGTTCTCTTAAAAAATCAATTCTTTTCATTTTTATAAATTCATATACTTATTAGTAAGTAAGTTGTTGGGGTAAAAAAATATTAGATATTTAATAATCCCTCCTGTATTGACTTATACACATCATTTTTTAATACTTTATTCATTTGCAAAGAAGATAGTAATGCAGAATGAACCATAAAAGCCTTTGTTCTTGGGGGTTCCGCAAATGCAAAAGCATTGTTTTTTAAACCATTATCTAATAAAGCTGTAAGCCATTTTAGAATCGTGTTTACCAATCCCTGCAATTCTTTCTGCATGTTTTCAGGTAAAGTGTCATAAGATGGCGAAAGTGAACCAACTATGCAAACCCAATGATTCTTGATAAAACTATCGTGCATATGAATGTAATTGGAAAACTGCAATTTATAATCCAAACTTTCCCATGTTTTAGTTAGTTCGTTGAAAGCATTCAGATTTCTTCTTATTATCTCTACTCCCAAATCTGACTTTGAAGGGAAATAATAATGAATAGCTGCATTCTTTATATTCAACGCTTTAGATATGTCTGCATAGCTAAAAGAATTGTAGCCAATAGAGCGAATTAACTCACTTCCTAATCTTATTATTTCATTTCTAGTATCATTCATGGCGCAAATATATGCAATTTACTTAGTAGTAAGTATAAAATGGACAATTTTAACATCTTGTATGTTCACAGTGTATAATTTCTATCTTCATTTATTCGGTCAGTTATAACCACTTCATACCACTTTCAGACAGTTTAGAAAACGGCTCTTGATTCTTCTTTCATTTGCTGGTGAAAATAGAATCAACACGTTTTATAAACCATTTAAATTTGAAAAAGTATGGAAGTAGTAACTATCGAAAGAAGAACATTTTCGTATGTCTGCGAACGGTTCACAGAATTTGCCAAACGGATAGAAAGTTTGTGCAGCACTCATACACAGAAAGTAGAAAACTGGCTGGATAGTCAGGAAGTGTGCCTGTTATTAGGCTTTAGCAAACGAACGTTACAACATTACCGGAGTAGCGGACGATTGGCTTATTCTCAAATAGGCAGTAAGATTTATTATAAATCTGCTGATATTGAAAGAATTATAGCAGACAGTGAAACACAGAATCAATCACCCAAACAAATTACGTCTTATGAAAAGAACTAAAGAAGATTATCCGACCTTCAATTTGTTTTCCATTGTCGGTACATGGGAAAGCATTAATCTGAATCCTACGGTTATTATCTACCGGAACGACAAAGATTATCTGCTTTCTATTATATATGTATCGGAAACCACCAAACAGGCTTCTCCTGCTACGTATGAGATACAAAAAGATGGTAGCCAGTATTTTATTGTCACTGCATCCAAACGGCTCTATATAGATTATGATCCGGCAAAAGATGTACTTAGCATTTCATCACTAGGTGACTATTTGCGTAACTAATTAATCAGCCTGCTAATCATATAACTGATTAGCCATCTGGCAATCTTGAAATCAATATTTCAATAAAACAATCTTTCAATCATGGAACTAATAAATAAAGATACACCACAAGTCAAAGAATTTATTTCTTCGCTCGATTCAATGCTGAAAGGCATTGAAATTATAGTAAAGCACTACAAGCCCCACCTGAACGGAGAACGTTTTCTTTCTAGCCATGAAGTTTCCAAGAAACTGAATGTCAGTTTGCGAACCTTGCAAGAATGGCGAGATACGGGATTAATCTCCTTCATCCAGATAAAAGGCAAAATCATCTATCGACGAAGTGATATTGATAAGTTGCTTCAAAAGCACTACTTTGACAGTGGGAAAGAATAACCTGCTACCCTCAAAACATTGTTTTTCGGAATTTAATTTGAATCATTGACTTTTCCAGTGAAGTATTTAGTCTGTGCAAGTCTTTAGATGAAAATACGCTCGAACATAGTGAGAGGAAGATTTTCTTCTAAACCGAAGGCTTGGACTTGAACAGGCTAAATGCGGAACTTACCTTTGTCAATGTTTCATATTGAGTTCTGAAAAACTTACTTTAAAAGAAAATGAATTTTGAAAAGTAATTTATATATGGATATAGTAGCAATAGAAAGAGTTTCCTTCGATTCTTTTAAAAAGAAGCTGGAACAGATTATATCATTGGCAGATAATACTTCTTTATCTCCCTCTGATATGTGTATTGAGAAAGAATGGATAGAAGGCAAGACATTGGCAGCTTCGCTAAATATTTCTCTGCGAATATTACAGTCTTTACGGGAGAGTGGCAAACTTTCTTTTTCGACTGTTGGCAAGAAAGTATATTATAAAGTTGCCGAAGTACAAAAACTATTGGATTCAGGTAGAATAAAAGTAACCATTAAAGAATAATTGCTTATGGATTTGTACACGAATGAGGATAGCCAAGAATTATTGCAATCGTTAGATAGGGTTTTACCTTATATAGAATATGCATTGAAGAATAATAAGCCCATGTTTGAGGGTGAACGGTATCTGACAAGCGAAGAACTTTGTTCTATTCTCAAAATCAGCCGTAGGACTTTACAGTATTATCGGGATGATGGCATTTTCCCTTTTATCCAACTACTGGGCAAAGTGCTGTTTCGTGAATCAGATATTAGGAGGGTTTTGGAAGATAGGTTTCGTTCTGCCTATCAACTAGATTACTAGCTTTTCATGAGTTCACTTAATATTTTTGCTGCACTTGCAGAAAGTTCTGTAGGAGTGAATACAATATTATTATTACTTATAGCTAATAATAGATTACTGATAAGGAGCATGCCATTAGCAATATCTTTTAGATTCGAAATACTTAAGTCATCATTGTATTTGGCTATTTCTTCAAGGATATTTTTAATAGTATTCTTCTTTGCATTATAATCAATAAAATAAACGCTAATAAGACTTGCTTGCCACTTGACTATTAACTCATTTCCGATTTGTTCCATAATTATATTGGGATTTTTAACATGAGGTAAATATACAAAAAAATGGTATTAGTAGTAATATGAGAAAATAAATTTGTGAAAAACGGCTACCGTCCGATTGGGTTAGGAAGCCGTTTTCATCTTTAGGTGGTTTTAGTAGAGAAATTCTCCCGTACATTCTGCATATCCCGGAGAATACTTTGATCCAAGACTTTGGCGTAACGCTGTGTCATTTTCGTATTGGTATGACCGAGCATTTTAGCTACATTTTCCAGTGATACATTATTCGCTAATGCAATAACGGTTGAAAATGTGTGTCGTCCGGTATGCGTGCTCAAGCTCTTTTTGATACCGCAGAAATCAGCAATTTCTTTCAGATAACTATTCATTTTTTGATTGCATGGTACAGGTAATAGTGTATTTTTCTTTTTTGCCAGTGGATGACCTTTGTATTTATCCAATATAGCTAAAGGAATATCCAAAAGAGGAATATTACACATGATTTTTGTTTTCTGTCTGGCTTTCCTTATCCACAAATTCCCCTGATTGTCAGGTACAAGATGTTCGGGTTTTAATTCTGATACATCTATGAACGCTAAACCAGTCCAACATTGGAATAAGAAAATATCCCGTACAAGTTCTAAGCGTGGAATACTAAAAGTCTTGTTCTGCAAAGCCTCTAATTCTTCTTTCGTTAGAAACTCCTTGTGTATTTCTTGTTCATGGAAACGGATATTGATAAATGGGTCTTTCTCCATCCAATCATTTGCTAGTGCCATATTGGTGATTTTCTTCACCACTTTCATGTACCGGATTACCGTATTTTCCTGTAAATCTTTCTTTGCTTTCAGGAAATGAATGTAGTCCTGAATAATAGCATGACTTATTTCTTTCATGGGAATATCTTTTAAATGATACTCTTTCAAAGCCATCTCTTTGAAATACCGTAAACAAGTATCAAATCGGGAGATAGTTACTTTGGCGTAGTCCTTGCCAATCAACTCACGACATTTGTCGTTATGCTCCTGAAAAACTTCAAAGAACATCATGTGTTTTTCATCCAGTCCGAGAAATCTACGTTTTACTTCCATCGGATTGATAAGTTTTCCTGCATCTTCCATTTCCCGATGAATGTCTAACAATCGAAGTTTAACCGATTCGAGATAACGATTAATCTCTACTGATATAGCATCCCTGCCGGTACAGCGTTCTTTGGCTTGATTCCATTGTGTAGGCATTACATTTCGTTTGAGTTGCAATTCGGTGAGTTGCCCCTCAATAGTAATGCGCAACATGATGGGCGTTTCACCTGATTTCTTTAATTTGGTTTTCCTAATAAAGAAAAGCACATTAAAAGTCTGTCGTTTCATACTCTAAAAATTAATGGTTTAAAGTTACTGAATCGTGCAGAATAGCAAGAATCAAACGATAAGACAATCAGTGACTTATGATACAATTCGTGGTCAATTTCTTCAAGACCAAAATTGGTCACGATTTAGACCAACGGAATTACATAATTTTGCTAAAAATGTGGGAGTTTTAGGAAAAAGAAAATCCCTGAAATGTTTAATTTTCAGGGATTTACCAAATTTGAAGTCTTTTAAAAGTGGTGCCACCAGTTCTAATACAGGTTGCTTCCATTTTCCAGCATTTTTTAACTAAAATAATTTGGTTGCTGATTTTCAGTTTCTTGTGCGACTACTTGTGATTTGGAACTTTCATTCTTATTCCCATTATTCACAGAAAACGGGGCGCAAATGTTTTACTAATGTTTTACCCCGTGGCTTGCAAGCAAAAAACAAATGTTGAACCGAATTAAATTAAAGTAGAAATGACCGTAGCAAAATTTAAAGTAGTTATTAGGCGTGATAAATTATCGAAGTCCACAAATGAAGCACCTGTATGTTTGCGTATAACGAAAGACAGGAAGGTAACGTACAAAACATTATTGCATCTTGACCCTAAATATTGGAATGCTAAAGAGCAGTGTGTGAAAAAGCAACATCCCAATGCAGAGGGGCTAAATGCTAATATTACCCAGAAAAAAGCGGAGTTGGAAAAGGGGACTTACCTATTAACCGTAGCGGATAGCAGTGTGAGTATAGCCACAATTAGAAATAAGATTAATGATAGAACATCATTTGATTTGTTTGAATACACAGACAAGTACATTGAACAATTATTTAAAGATGGCAAACACGCTACATACAAGAAGTACAAATCCGTGATAAAGAAATTACGTTTTTATACGAATGAAAAAACTCTACCTATTAAATCCATATCATTGGAATTTATAAAAGGATATGAAGATTATCTGATGAACTATTTGGGAAACAATAGGAATACAACCACGGTTAATTTGAAGACTCTTGCGAAACTCGTAGGTGATATTTATCGTAATTTCGATATGGATGAAACCGGCAATCCGTTTCGCAGGATGAAATTTAAACGTGAGCAAACGGAAAGGACATACTTGGAAATAGATGAAATCCGCAAAATCCAAGATTTGAAAATAAAGTTACAAAGTCCGTTGTATGATGCACGGGAATTATTCTTGTTTGAATGTTATACGGGCATTAGAATATCTGACATACTTACTTTGAAATGGAGAAATGTAACCAATAAAAATATAACTATCCGTATGCGTAAAACAGAAAAGGAATTAACCGTTCCTTTGCATGACCAAATAAAGGCTATCTTGGAGAAACGAAGAAAAATAATAGAAAATAACGGCGGACAGATACTTCCCGATAATTATGTTTTTAATGTATTAAAAGTGGATGTTGATAATGTTACAGCACAAGATACTTTAAATGCGATAAGTTCTGCAACCGCAATAATCAATAAACAGTTAAAACGTATTGCCGAGAAAGTAGGCATAGAAAAGAACTTGTCCACCCATGTCGGGCGGCATTCGTTTGCTACTATGCTTGTTACTGGTGATGTAAATTTGACGGTAATAAAGGAATTGCTTGGACATAGTGATGTAAAGGTTACGCAAGTATATGCACAAGTAACACCTCAAAAGAAAGAAGAAGCCATAGAAATATTAAATGATTTGTAATTATGGATTATGATAACTTGTTTCTGACTTCCGAAGATGTTGCCACCATATTAAGGGTAAGCAAACGTACTTTGCAAAATTACCGTTCCGAAGGGAAGCTGATGTATTACAAAGTTAGTCCAAAGAAAATTCTGTATCGTGTGGCAGATGTAGTAGAGTTCTTAAAGCAGAGTAATTGTTGCTCTTACCAAAAGGATAGAGTGAACGAACTTATAAGAAAGTGTTTGGTTAAGTTGTAATCGTAAATAGAATAACCATAAATGAGAGGTCGTATTATTGCGTCCTCTCATTTTGTATAAAACCCTACTCAACCTCAAAAAGCTATTTTTGACACACCAATTTTTGGGAGGCTTATATGGTCAAATTTTATTGAGTAGAAAAATATGCTTAAAGTCCTTTTGCCATAAGGGGAACGATATTTCTATCATAATACCTTAGTCATACCAAGCATGAGAAACAGCCCTAAAAATGCGGTTGTATAAATAAGTAGCCAATAATGTGTAGAAACACACTCACAAGAACCAACAAAACGGAACAAATATGCGGAAGTACTTTGCGGAGTAAATATGTATTGTGTCTATATTACCATAGTAGTATATATGAAATATAGTAATAGCTTTCTTATGTAGTAGATGTAAATCTATACTCAACCTGCTTGGGAATATTGAAAAATATACTCAACCTGCTTAGTGGCTAAGGGTAGGTAGCGTACAGAATAAGCAGGTAACGGAGGGTAAGCATATATAGAGTAATAAATGGCGTGTACTGCTGCGTAGATAATATTACTACGGGATTTATTATACGACGGAATAATAGAATAGCGATAATCATTTCCACCGTAATTTTTATTCTTACTATTATGGATATTACTGTATGGGAATAACTACGCAGATTTATTTAAAGGCATTTTATTATAGTGGAATAATTAGCGGTAATATGATAAATTCTTTGCGGCGAAATTATTTCCTTATTGGGTATAGACTATCATATTACACAGCATATTTTTCTACGGGCGTTTTTAGAAATTCTAATTTACGGGTATATTGTTTACGAAAAATTATTTTTATTGCGGCAAATAGTAGAATACGTACATCGGAGTATATAGTTTATATAATGAAGACCATAGGCATTTTTATCTTAGGTGTAATAAGCGTTAATAAAATAACCGAGGTTACTTAACGGCGATTTGTTATTGGGTTACTTGGAGTTTACTTAGACTATCATTCCGCAGATTATTTATATGGGTTTCGGAATTATGGAAAGGTTTATGGCGATTTTTAATTCTGTGCGTGTAGGTTTACGTTATACGGAGCTGAATTTAGGATAGCCCCCCCTTAAATGCAATTTGGGTATGGGGTGTAGAGGGGTACATGATGTAAGCAAGGACATATAAGCCAATATGAGATATTTTTATCTTTATTCCGATAACTGATTTATCTTTTTTGTACCTTTGCAGAAACAAAATCAGATAATTAAGAAACAGACAGTAATTAATAACATACATATTGACTAAAAGCATTAGCTTTTATTCTTGCTTCTAAAAATCGCCAAAATTGAAGCTGTCAAGAGTAAAGTGTTAATGCCCATGCTTATGCGTGGGCTTTACTCGTTTGACAGCAAGGTGTTTGGCGATACCATAGAAGCAAATGTAGTTTAGCCCACGTTTTTTTTATGGAAATAAGAATACCCAATACAAAGGAAGCCGTTCGTATAGAGCGTACAGGACAATTCCCGTTCAAGCAGGTTGTTACAGACTTGTTGATAGATGTTATCTGTGATAGTATAGTATCGGCAAAAAACTATATTGAAAAAACCGAATATACTACATTTTGTTTTGGAGAGTTGCAAATGCATTCTATAATTATCCCTGCTTTAGCAAAAAATACAGACTGTTTTATTTTTGAATATCCAATAGAGAGGCGATTCAGGAAAGAAAATCATTTTGGACGCGTTGATTACTATTGCCGATGCAATACGAATAAGCGGAATGAATATCATTTATTCATGGAATTAAAAAGCAATAAACAGTCTTTGCCTTTTAATAAATACAGGAAGGACAGCATACTTTCTTGGAACACAGCATATGAACAGATTTATGGAATAAGGCATGAAATCAAAATTAATAGGACTTTTTATACCAAACCGATACTCTGTGTCTGTATGGAAACAATCGTCTTGTATTCCCATAAAACTAAGAATATTACGGCTTCTGATATTGATGCAGCTATTAAAGTTGCACAAAACGATTTTTGTCATGGAAAAATTAATCCCAATCTAATTGTTTTGTGGAAATGTAGTGATGAAATTATAGCAAAAGCAAAAGATGAATGGGATAGGGACAACTCACGTAGAATTTATGGAATCATTTTTATATGTCATATAATGGAGCATATTTCTTTTTAGCGATAGACAAACATAATGTATTATTTGATTTAATTTCTTAATATGAAACCGTATAATCTTTTTTTAACTGTATTTGTTGGCTTGGTCTTTTTGATAGGTTGCTCAAAAGATAATGTTGAAAAAGAAACAACACCACCAGCGAAATTGGAGTTTCCCAAAAATCTTATAGGTCTTTGGAAAAGTGACGCACAAATAAAAAGTGAAAGCTCCCGAAGTTCCGACATAGAAGTTCTTCCATTTAGTGGCTATAGAAATTACACTCAAATATTATTTCGTACAAATACTGCAATGATAAATGAGTGGCAGGAATATTGTCATGAAGATAAAATGATTTCGGGAACTTATCTATCACAGAAATGTGAATTGATAGAAGTTAATGCGCCTTATTATACCTTACTCGTAACAGAGGGTAAAAATATGGGCGAACGAATGGTTTTTAAATATATTCCGGAAAAAAGAACAATAGAGTGGGAGGTATATGTTTCTTTAGGGTTTATCCAAAATCCCAAGAATTTCAAAAAGGTTGATTGATATTTTGTAATTAGCAGTATTTTTGTAGTTATCTAAATATAGATAACCGTAACAATGATAGACCGAATTAGAATCTATATAAACGATGTGGAGTTTGAGGATGTAGAAACTCGTCTTGACCTATCACCGTCAGGCGTAGCCAAAGATGAAAGTTTGATATATTCTTCGACCATAAAAAATTTGAAGTTTGAATACAAAGGAAGAAGATTAAACATTGCAGGGTCTTTACACAAGTATGCAAAAGGAGATAATTATTCCCTATTTACCTATGATGAAGCAAGAGAGGTGTTGCGCGAATTATCAGAGATTGTGGGAATCCCCTTAAATCGTTTTGTTGTTTTTAGTATAGAATTGGGAGTAAATATTCAGATGGATAAAGACGTGAAACGTTATCTCAAAATTCTGCACTCTTATAAATTGCATCCTTTTATTTTAATGTCTCCCTTAAAAGGAACGAGTAAATTTAAAGGAAGTAAATGTACGTTTTCGGAATATGTAATAAAATTCTATGATAAGACATTTGAGACGATAAAAAGGAATCGTACACCTAAAGAAGAGCGGTATAGAATCCCTGCTAATTTATTGCGTTACGAAATCCAACTATCACGCAAACAATTGAAAAGTTTAGGCTTTACAAATGTTACTGGTAAGAATCTGCTAAGTCCATTGCATTATACACGCTTTAAGCGTTTGATGAAACGGATATTTGATAAAATCGTTTTTGATGATACGGTAGATTATACGGGCTGTTTGGAAGATGATATAAAAAAGCATATATTTGTCATGTCTGATAAATACGGTTATTATCTCCAATGTCTAAAAGATTATTTCGGAGAGACAGAATATCGTAAGGAAAGGCGTAGGACAAATGAATTGCTAAAAAGAATGTCCTCACTTCCGAAGGGTGGATTGGAAACCGAACTAAAATCCAAATTTGAAACAGCCATTTCTAAAATATAGATTGAAAACGTAAATTTTCCATGCTCCAATATATAGGAATAGACAATAAGTATAATATTAGAATATGGTAAATCTAAGAATATCCACTAATGTAGAGTATTTGCTAATGATGTTCTTTTTAATGGTGGTATAAGTACGATATGTATTCAATACATTAAAGTAGAGCAATTCAAAAGCACTGCTTTCTATATACGGTACATCTTTCTTATATCCCGAAACAAAGGAGCATCCAGTACGGTTAATAAATTCGGTGATGTTCTTTTCCGTTGTGTTGAGTGTTGAACAACTGCCAAAGTGTACGATTTTGCCGTTTAATTTGCCCTCTAATACATCAGCAATCTCTTTTAGTGTGATATACTCTTTTCCGAAATAAATACGGTTTTTGCGTCCGTGATACGCTATATATAAAGCGGTATAATTTGAATATCGTTTTTGAGTGAACGCTTGCAAGCCTTTTATGAAGTCCTCTTTGGTGGGACACTTGCGGTAAATGTATTTGGTTTTGGAGAACGTAAACAACAAATCCAATATGGGTTTTATGCTCTGATTGCTGTGCGGATGCTTGTTCCAGTTACCCTCTAAACAGTAAATGTACCGTTGTGTGGTTTCCGCACGTGCCATATACCTACATCAAAAAACAATCGGTTAAACAACATCGTTTCTTGAAATGCCAGTGCAAACCGTCTAAACCGTTTGATTTTCCGCTAATATCCGTTTTCATACTTGTTTTTCCTTGAATAGTGGTGCAAAGTTACGAAAAAGTCCGTATCTTTGCAATATAAATAATTGATAAACAGATTTTTAATAGTAATTACAATGAATGTTTTACCATTGTTTTACCCCAGAAAAACAAAAAACGCTGTAACTTGTTCAGTTACAACGTTTCGTGAGATTTTTCAAGTGGTGCCACCAGGAATCGAATAAATTTGATAAGTGGCTGTATTTCTTTGAGCTTATATTCTACAAAAGACCTAATCTCCCGCTATTGCTCCACCGATTTGCTGCAATGCTTTGCTTCTTTTTCGTGGGTGATATTCTCATCTGTGCACAAAGGTAATAGGATCCACGGGAAGGAGCAATTATTCTCCGTTTTATTTTCAGAAAACAATTCATTTGGAGTTCTCCCTTCCTTTTTCGTATAGTGATGGTAGTCTGATTTATGAAGAAAATTTTTGAGTCGATCTGTCTATTTGTATCCGGCTCTAAGTATGCCAATATATTCTTGTATCGAGATCACTCTTTCCTATAATTTTATTCCGATGATAGCATTGGTATGTAGTTTTATCTTCTTAATTTCTCAGTTACAACGGATTTTATCTCCAATGGTAAAAACGGAGTAGACTGTTACAGCAAAAACGGCCATGCTGTTACAGTTTTGACGAGGCAAAGTTAATGTTTTTTTCTTAAACTGTCTCCTTTCAATGTAAATCTAGATGCGGTATTGACTACTCTATCCAAGATAGCATCAGCGGCAGAGACATTACTATCGAGAGTTTCGTACCAATTTGCTACAGGCAGCTGGCTTGCAAAGATGGTAGACTTGTTTCCGTGTCTGTCTTCTATGATTTCCATTAGGTCGATTACCTGTTCTGTGGTTAGCTTCTTTATTGCAAAGTCATCGAGTATCAGCAGGTCATACTGCGAGAGTCGTTCGAAGAGTTTGGGAAGTCTACTTTCTATACGGGCCATTGTAAGCTCCTCAAAAAGTTTCATCACATTGTAGTAGCGAACCTTGTATCCACATAGGCAGGCATGGTGGCCAAGAGCTGATGCTAACCAGCTCTTACCTGTACCAGTAGGGCCTGTAATGATGATGGGATAGCCATGTCTGATGTAATCGCATGTGGCAACCTCATTGAGCAACGACTGATCTATGCCGCGTGCTGAATCAGCAGCTATCTCACCCAGCGCTACTGTATAACGGAAGTGGGCATTTTTGATGAGTCGGTGCGTACGGTTTGACATACGCATGTCGTTTTCTCCCTGGATGAGCATGCGCATTCCGTCAGCCATTGAGATTGAGTCGATTTTGTGGGCCTCCATGAGGTTTTGCCATGTCTGGGCCATTCCTGGCAACCGCATAGCCTTGAGGTCGGATAAGATTTTTTCCATTGTTGTGCCGTTTTATGGTGATATAATAATATGTTACTTGTAAGCTTGTGCTCCCCTGATGTTCTCATGCAATGACAAGGCAGATGCTTGATTTTCTTCATCCTTGTCTTGCAACATCAAATAGCCCTGACATTTGGACTTCACCAGATTGCTGATGAACGGATAGTTACATTTTCCGTACTGAACAGATATCTTGCATGCAAGAAGAAAAAGCTCAGGCTCTGTTTCACGGGCGAGAGCCAGGATTCCTTGTGCGGAGCGGTAATACACTTCTGCAGGTTTGTCAGTGGCAGAGAACAGTTCACGCAGGACATGCTCAGCCATAGGTCCATACTTGGATCCTTTGTCTATGAAGTACTGCGGGGAGTACTCGTAATAAGCCTGTGTCTGTGAAGGCAGATGCTCCTTTACCCAGGTATAACCTCCGTGTTTGAATGAACGCATGTGGGTCGCAATGCAGTTGCCGTCATGATAGATCCTGACCTGTGTGTCCGTAAAGATGACTTCCACCTTGTTGCCTATAAGACGGCTGGGGACTGAGTAGTGGTGCCGTTCCCTTCCCAGCTGTACAAAACAGTTCGGGGCAACTGTAAGCAAGGCATGACGCTTCATCTGGTAACGCTCTCTGGGTAACGGAAGTAACTCGGGTTTCTCTACAGCCAGGAAGCGTTCTATCCGCGAGTAGTCGCATCCCTGCATGCGTCGGCTGTTGTACTTTTCAAGCAGTTCTTCCACAGCTGTATTAAGTTCCTGCAAGGAGTGGAAAAGACGGTTCCGCAATGGAGCGTATATGCGCTTGTAACTCTTGTGCACGGCATCTTCGACCAAAGCCTTGTCCTTGGGACGCCTTACTCTGGCAGGCTGTGCACAGCACCCGTAATGCGTGGCAAGGTCATTCAGTCCATCCGTCAGACCTGGCGACCACCTGTCGAAGGATTTTACGGCCGAACGCAGGTTGTCGGGTACTAGGATGCGCGGTGCACCTCCGAAGAATCGTATGGCAGCATCCACGGCTCCGAGAAAATGTTCTATGCCTTGCGACGGGATACAGGTTATAAAGGTGTAACCGGAGCATGGCAGAACCGCAGCAAACGTCTCTACAGGAACAACCTCACCGGTTTCCATATCGACGTAGCTCAGCCTGTCGCCGGCAAAGTCTATATACATCTTCCTTGCAGGCTGGTGTAGCATCTTGAGCACTGTGGAAGGCTTTATTGCTACTATATTCTGCTTCAGATGGAAACGGAATTGGGTCAATCCGTAACCGTCAGGAACGTCTTTTCGGTACTCTTCCCAAAGAAGAAGCGTTGTCATGTGAGGCTTCTTCAGTTCCTGTTCAAAATGAGGAAGTCGTTTCTTGAAGTCCTCAAAGCGCTCATCGCAATAGGCCGGATTACCGCCATTGAACCGATGGTTCAACTCCGGGGCCTCCAACTGCAAGAGACCATCGACACCTAATGAGTCTTCATTAGCCATCTTGAGATAGCGCTGTACAGTTGTAGGACTCATTGAGTACATCTCGGCCATTTTTCTGACCGACAATCCGTTTTTGTGGCCCGTAAGGACCTGCTTGATGATATTCATTTTTTTAGGTTGTGTAGCCATAGTCTTGAAGGGGTTGTTTATCCTTCAAGATAATAAATTCATCAAAACTGTAACAGCATACTCCGATTTTGTGGAGAAGTGGGCGCCTGCATTATCTTCCTAAAAGTGTAACAGCATGCTCCGATTCAGATAACACTATTTAACTGTTTTGAGCGGAGTGTAACAGCATGCTCCGTTTTTCAAAGGAAATCAGCCTGACTGATATTTGTAATTTCCTGATAATCAAGATCTGTAAAAAATGGAATTTACATAATATTCGGCGCTTCTTTCAGCTAGACCACTGTAACAGCATACTCCGATTTTTCCACTCCAAAACGTTGTAAGTTCCGAGCATGCAAGCGATAATATCATTCCCTTTTCTCTAAGGTTCATTGTTGGTGGGTAAGCCTCCGGTAAAGTACGTATTGCAAAATACAAAAAATTAGTCCCGACTGGGCACGATTCGTTCAGATTCGCCTCCGAGTCGGGACTAATAGCATCAAATTATATCAATTCGGAACAGATTTGTTATGATTTCACCCAGTTCCGTGGAAGAAGTTCTGTCATATCCTTTTTATCCCTTTCATAATACGGTATTTTCCTCAGTACGTCCTCCATCCACACTCTAGGGTCAACTCCGGCAGACTTGCAGGTCCCGATAAGGGAATATACAATGGCCGCTCTGTATGCCGATGCGTCGTTGCCACAGAACAGATAGTTTTTTCTTCCCAAAGCCAAAGGCCTTATCGCATTCTCAATGAGATTGTTGTCGATATTCACCCTTCCGTCATTTACATATCTGGAGAGTCTGGGAAGAAGTGAGAAGGTGTATTCTATAGCCTTCCCGGTACGGCTCTTAGGCAGCACCTTAAGGTATGCATCCTGCATCCACCTTTCAAATTCCAGTATCACAGGGTAAGACTCCCGGATACGTTTTTCCTTGCGTTCTTCTATGGAAAACCCGGCTTCGTCAGCTTCAGATTCGACTTTGTACAACTTGCCTATATGGCATAATGCCTGTGTAGCCAGTGCCCTGTTCTCGTCCAGCGCTTCCGTAAACTTTCTCCTTGCATGGGCCCAACAGCCGAACAGCGTGATGCCTTTCATCCGTTCGAACTGTTCGTAGGCATCATAACCGTCGCACTGCGCAAGCCCGACATAATTGCCGAGGAGTTCACGGGCAACCTTCCCACTACGGCTGCCACGGTCATAATGGAACACGACGTCTCCGGTGATACCGTCCCGCAGGCACCACTCATAACCTTTTCTCGTCTTGTGCTTTTCGTTGTCTATAACAGGTATCACACTCTCGTCTATCTGTATATATTCACTCGAGAGTATCTGCTTCTTAAGGAGATTATAGAGAAGCTTCAGCTTTTCCACTGCCGCCTCATACCATCCACCCATGGTCGAATCACTGATGGTTATGCCGGACTCACGGTACTGTTGTATAAGGCGGTAGAATGGCAGATGATACATAAACTTTCCGATGATAATGTCTGTCAGTACGGATGCTCCTGCCATACATTTGCCCACAGGCACCAAAGGAAGCGGACTGATAAGGATATGCCTCTCTTCCGGATGCTTTTCCTTGAGTTCTGATTTTCTTATTACCTTGTGGCGGATGGTCTTTACTATATAGACTTTTTCTGGGATACGTTCCAGACGAAGAGTCTCCTCGGTTCCGATTTCAACGAAATCCTCTTTCAGCTCACCGTCTTCTGTGGTAGTACCTTCAGGGTAAAGATTGATTTCATCTACAGGCAGCAAGGAGGTATCAAGAGGCTTGCGGACAGGTTTCTCCCTGACCTTTATGGTCCTTGTTATCTCTTCTTCTGCCTTGCGTACTTCCTCTTCAAGCTCAGCCTTCTCATCGGAAGACATTTCCTGCTGTGTAAACAGCGACAACTGGTTGGGGTCAAGAGGAAGGTTCTTCTCACTCATACGGCCGAACATCTTCTTTCTAAGCCAATAAAGAGATTGTTCCAGGGATGCCACTTTCCCTGAAAGTGCATCATTTTCCTTGCGAAGCCTTTCATTCTCCCGTATTATTGCCTTTATCTGTTCTTCCGTAAACATCTGAATTCCATCGTCTTATTATACTGTAAAGATAATAAAATATGCTGGAATACACAACCTTACAGTATATTAAATACCGGTTACTTGCGAAGTTTTCTCAAGTTTTCAAGTCTGTTTCTACGTGAATCTCCGGATTCTATAATACCCTCCACGATCATTACAAGGTCACGCCATTCTATTGCTTCGCAGATGTCGTCCTTACTAAAGGAGCCGGGCTTGCCAAACGTACCGGTCTCCAAAAGCTTGGAATAAAGTACCATTCCACCTGCTTCCCAGTGGAGAAGCTTGATACGGTTGCGTGCCCTGTTCATAAAGATGTAAACATTCCCGTTACACGGGTCATGCCCCATGACATCGGTCACTATACCACTGAGTGTATGGAAACTCTTCCGCATATCCGTCGGACGGTTGTACAGCAGATAATGAAGACTGTCGTTAAGGTTAAACATGGCTGCAGGCTTGAATTATTGAATAAATCTCCTGTGGGCTGAGCTCTCCCTGAATGCGTATTGCATCTCCTTTTGATGTACGTATCTCTATACTTTTAAATCCGGATGATGATTCTCCTTTGGGTTTACGGCCGCTCTGACCGGTAAATGACGGGACAGGAATAAATGTGCCGCTTTGTCCCAGTTCTATAAAATCGCCTTTGGAAGTATTGACGCAGGACTGTTCTTCTGCATAACGGGACTTGCTGTCATAAAATCTCCAGACAGGGATATTGAGTTCCGCCAGCCTTGATTTATAAGTTACTTTGTGTTCCTTGCAGTACATAATAATTTCTGCAACTTCTTCTCGTGTCATCATAAGTTTTACTTTTTGGGCACAAAGATACTGGTCGAAGAGATTGCAGAAAATACGTGGTTTACCGGAGGCTTACGTTGGTGGAACGTTTTTTATATTTTTTCTAGTTTTTGCCTAGTCTTTCTTCTACTAATGGAATGTGTAGTGTTTCCTCCCGAACTGCACATTTATTTCGGAATAAGTCTTTTAATTGTATGGTTCGGACATCAAGGAATTGACCCTACTGTTATGGTTGTTTTCAATAATAAAAACGTTAATTGCTATATATATTGGGGGGGGTAACAGTATTTTTTTATATTACTAGATATAATCAAATTTGCAAACAGTTGCATTTCAGTGGTTTACAATAAATAGCGGGTGATGATAAGGAAACCAGTGAAGTTCTATATTTTCATTTCTTTAACCTTTTCGAAGGGTCACTTTTTGAGGTAGCAAAGGTTGCATTTTCTGCACAGAAAGGTAGATTTCTCTCCACTTTTTCTGATAAAACTACTTTGATAGCTCTGATTTAATTTCTTTTACCAATCTATTGAGAAAATATGCTCTAACTGATGCTTTTAACTGACATTGCCATATTATCAATACTTTATATCCTAAATTCTCTAATTCTGATATTTTTCTTTTGTCTCGTTCAATATTCGCATAAATTTTGTTCTCCCAATAAGCCACATTGGTTGACGGGAGTCGAGAAAACTTACAATTCTCATGTCCATGCCAAAAACAACCATTAACGAATATCGTAGCTTTATACTTATGAATAACAATGTCTGGAGTGCCAGGCAATTGTTTTACATTTTTCCTATATCGTAAGCCCTGAGCGAACAGATACTTTCGGACTATTATTTCAGGTTTTGTCTCCTTTCCGGTAATATGAGACATTATTTCCGAACGTTTCTTTTTACTGACAGTATCCACGACTTATGCACCATTGAGCAATTGAATAATTCGAGCTTTTATATTTTCATATGTGGCAGTAAGGCGATTTTTGGCGGCTTTCGTCAAACGTGATGTATGAGACATCGCATCGCGTATTGGCTTATACTCTATGGCATCCCTACGTAAAGATGCTTTTTTTATTTTATCCATCTCATTATCTGCAAGATATGCTAAATCATCCATGGCGCAATAGGATAATTCAGTGTCATTTTCTCTGATGTCAAAACTAATATTGGCACTATTTTTATGTGTTTCTGCTTTTTGCTTCCAATCTGCAATCTGCTTTTTAGTTTTTTCAGGGATTTCTATCTTTCTATCTACAATATATTTTCGGAGAAGATTCTCTGCAACAAAACATTCTCCATACGAAGAAAAATTAAATTCAGCATCTTGTTCTAAATCATTAATCCATTCTTCTACTTTTTTTCGACTAGAGGGGTTTGTTTTCGACGGTATGAAATCTTTCACAACTGCATTGAATAATTCCTTAGATTTACGTTCCTTTGGGGTCATTCGTTTGTTTTCCGAATCCCCATCTTGCTTTAATTCAACACGCCATACATCCCAATCTTCAAGAACAGTTTTAAGTATATTTCCTATTTCACTTAATAGTGCAACAAATTTAGGATCATCAGATACAACACCTTCACGACTGCTTGTAAATCGATCATATTCGTCATCTAGATCATTGTAATGTATCTGACCATACAAATAACTATCAACTATTCGAGTAGTTGAAATATGTTTCAATATATCTTTTTCGCGCAGACGTCCATTGACGAATAAATCAATACTGACTTTTTCCTCTGAGCCTTTAATTTTCAACATTGAGGGCTTTTCTACAGATGCAATAAATCCAGAAATTGTCTCATCTTCCGCATTTAATATCTTTTTTCGCTTCAATCTCTCATTCTTTTCCAGTTTTTCAGAAATATACGGATCAACAGGGTTATTGATTTTCCACAGCAATTGCGTGTCGTCAATTAAATTGTTCAACTCGTCTATCGTAATTTGATTATCGTTTAAAAAAATTCGAAAAGAAGGGTCTATTAGTGAAAAACGAAAATATAAAGCTACCAATTTACGAATATATTCAATTCTATTTCGAATGCCATCATTTATTTCTTCGAATATAATTATTGTTCCAGAACTAGTTCCTTTTCCGAATTCTTCGAAAATAGAAACGTTTGGAACACTCAGTTTGTACTCATTGGTAGAAATGTCATCTTTTATCGCTTCATCCAGCCCTGAATTATCTATAATGCCACCGACCCAATCAGTCTTTTCCGTCTTAGTCAAAACAGTAATTCTTTTTGCACACGATAAAAGAGCCAATTTCCCAATACCCTTACGCCCTATAAAAGGACGTCCACTTAAAGTTTTTGTAACATTGTCTTTACGTTTTGAATAGCCGATCTTTAAAAATTTATTTTGAAAATCTTTATCTGTCATTCCTTTCCCATCATCTTTGATAATGAGTGTGTTTTTTTCTCTATCTACTGTAATGTAAACATTATGAGCATCAGCATCCCATGCATTGGAAATAGCTTCTCCCAATACTGTAATAAAGCTTCGATAGAGATTTCTACCAAGATGGTTCAATATACTTAGGGAAATATTAAATGTATATGATTGCATATATTTATTATTCTATTGTTGATAAATGTTCAATTATACTTTCAGCAATTATTTCTCCTAACCTAGGGGGAACAGCATTTCCGATATATCTTGATGCTTTTGTGATAGCTATTTCTTTTTCATTGGGGAAAAATTTATACGTTTCTGGAAAAGTTTGAATCAAAGCTGCTTCTCTGATAGAAATCGCCCTATTTTGAATGGGATGTCCGAAACGACCATTTCCTAGTCCCGTACATTGGGTTGTCATCGTTGGTGCAGGTTTTTCCCAAACCATTCTTCCATATACGCTTCCAAAGCTTTTACCGTTTTCTGATTTATGGCATTGCAGAAGTAAGTCCTCCGGCCAATCTCTCCAACTTCCCCCATACGGGGTACTCTGAATCCGCTCCATATTTAATGGTGATAATGCCTTTGCTCTATGTAGAGGATCTTGTTTATTAATCTCACCCGCATTAAGTTCTGGAAGTCCACCGATAGCGTCCTTCACTGTTAAGTAGTCGCTAGGTTTATGTGTCGGCGAGATTAAGTTGATTTCTCCAAATCTCGATGCTAACAAAACCAACCTTTTTCTGCTTTGAGGTATTCCATAATCGGGACAGAACACCTTGTTTACACTAACATAATATCCTCCATCTTGTAGTAAGGATACAAAATCACTTAATACGGGTTTTTCTTTAAATGTCAATATCTGAGCGACATTTTCCATCGTAACAATGTCAGGTTGAACACCTTTTACTAAACGACCAAACTCATAAAGCAAGTCATATTTATCGGAATCTTTTTTCTTGTTCTTAAAAGCGTATGAAGAAAAAGGTTGACAAGGAGCACAGCCGGCTAAAAGTTTTATAGAATCAGAAGAATATGTATTTAATATCTCTTCTGGCATAACCTCTTTAATATCCTTGTGGTGAAAAACAGCTCCATTATTAGCTTCAAAAGCATATTGACAACTAGCATCCAAATCATATCCACCCAGAACATGTATTCCGCCATTTTTAAGACCGAAACTCAATCCTCCGATACCACAAAATAAGTCTATGGCCTCAATTATTGGCTGTGCCGATAATTTCTTCACATTTGATTTTTCCATTCTTTCTATGGCTCTTGATTTGATTTTTCACGACCTCTATGACCTCCTCAGAACATTCTTCTTTATCAATAATGGCATATACTGCATCCGCAAGCCATAGTACAAGAAGTTCTTGCTCCTCAATGTTGAAGTAAGTTGCAAGAATCGGCAAATGTTCTCGTTTTGCTTTTTTATCTCCCCTTTCAATTTTGCTATATGAAGGCGTATCTATGTCTAATACTGTAGCCAATTGTCTTTGCAAAAGTTTTTTCTCTTCTCGTAACTTTTTTATTTTACTCGAAAATAGCATATGTTCAAATATTTCAACTTCGACTTTTCTTTTATGAAATAGTCTTTTTCTTGCAAATTTACTGATTTTCTCTATCCTCACAAAATTATCAGTAGATATTTGAGCCTTTTCTGTGCTATACATCAGAGATTGATCATTCTCATTTTCTTCGGCAAAGGTAGTTCCGGCGTACTGCGGGCAACAAGGTCAAATGGCAAGCCGTTAGAGCAACAATCTCCACACTTCCATTTCATTACAGGTAGTATTCTTGCCCTAAACCTTGTTGTCTTTGCTCCCTACCTCTTTGTTGTCTCGAAACGAAAACGACCAACCCGATGGAAAGACGCATAAAAATGTCGATAACGCGAGGACAGAGAAAAAGAAAAATGGAAACTCAACTCCCTCTTCTCTGGAATCCGCATAAAATCAAAACATCCGATTGGTCATTATTGAAGAGTAGCAGGATGTTGGCGAAAGGCGACTTACAATAGCTTCCTAAATTTCATCTCAGCCAATCTGTTGATTTCATCTTTGTAGGTCTCAAGGTGGTGGAGGATGATGTTCTCCACATAGATGCCGATGGTCATATCTCTGTTTCTCATTGACATGACTATCTCCGCCAACGTGTCTTGCAACTCTTTGGCAATATAGATGGTCTTGCGATTTTTCAAAGTGTTGCGACAGATGAAAAGTGACTCATAATCGCCTTTGTCAGCCTTTCGCCTTTCTCTTCTTGGGACTCTTGAAAAATCCTTTGACATTGGCTCGTCATTTGGACGTTCTGATTCAACACACCGCTCTTCTGATTGAGCTCGTTTCATCTCACTCTCTTTTCTTTTCATGGGAATACCCTGTGAAATAAGTTCTCGGATGGCAATGGGATCTACCTTGCTGTTTTGATTCTCTGTCATACTTTCTTAATTTCTATTGTCGTACATTTGTACGTTATACAATTCTCTGTTCATTTCGTTGCCGGTATATTTACCGACGAAGACGAATACATCCACTATCGAAGATATGTCCAACAATCGGCTTGTACCAGTAGGGCTACATCCTTTCGTTCATACCCTTTCAGTGGAGATGTTCATTAGTGTCCATCAATACAATCGTTCGATTGTATCTGCTTTCGCACATTCCCACGTTCGAGTGAGAGAATTAAGGATATGCTCTTTGATATACACCCTTGCCTATATCGCTCATCGAAACGTGATGTTATCGAAAACGCATACTACCACCGACATATTTGACAATGCAAATATATGGTTCGGTGACGCTGTAATCTGCGTGATTTTCTTTAGTGCGTACTTGTGGCGTTGATTTGCGTATCTGTGGCTCTGTGAGAGGCAAGTGGTTAGACACAACGCTTAGTAACTTTGCACCCAAGCGGTGAGCAGATGCATTCGAGGCATAAATCCTCTCTTTTCGAGAAAGAAATGCTCCGCTCTTCGGGACGGATTTATTTGCATCGGGCAAATAGCAAGGTATGTTTTATGCAGCACGACTCCGTTTTTGCAGCATAAAACCCTTGCTTCCCGAGAGAGCTGAAGAACTCCGAAGTCGTTTTTCTTGAAAGAGAAAATGTCATGTTTTGAATACTGCTTATGCCGTGAAACACTAAAATCCAAAGTAAGAAATGAAAATGAAGAAAATTCGGAGCGCACGCTCCAAAGAAAAGACAGAAAAGCGTGTCTCGGTCAATTTCACACCGACGGAATACGCTCATTTCCTCACGATGAAAGAGGAAAGCGGTGTACCAAGTCTGTCACTATTCATCAAGGCAAGAATCTTTAATGAGACTTTTCGGGTGATAAAAGTGGATCGTTCGTTGCTTGACTATTATCAAAAGCTGACGACTTTGTATGGACAATTCCGCAGTGTGGGAGTCAATTACAACCAGACAGTAGTTGCAATGAAGAGCAACTTTACAGAGAAGAAAGCCTTTGCCATGCTCGCAAAGTTAGAGAAACTGACACTTGAACTAGCAATAATCGGAGGTGAAATCGTGCAACTAACTCGTGAATTTCAAGAGAAATGGCAACATCGACAATAGCCTTTTACTGTGTATTGTTATTCCTTAATGAAAAAAAATCAGGCTTCCCTTTTACTTTAGGGAGACCTTTGCACGGCAATTGGCCTGCATCTATTTGTTAATTCGCTGTATAATAGGGAATTGTTTATTGTATTTGAGTATTAAAAACAGAATAATATTCTTCCCATGGCATACCAATCCAAGAACACCGATGAGCATGTAACATTTGCAGATGCACTCCTTTCAAAGCGTTATCTCAAAACACAAAACGACTTCCTCAATCAGATTGACAGGCTTATTGATTGGCGTCCGATTCGGACGCTGATCAACAAGAAATACACGAAGCGACAAAATGCCATCGGTGCTCCTGCTTATGATGTGATTCTCTTATTCAAGATGTTGCACCTGGAGATATGGTATAACCTCAGTGATTGTGCTTTGGAGGAGCGTATCAATGATTCAATCACTTTTTCCCGATTCTTGGGCTTGAAAATGGAAGAGATTTCTCCCGACCACAGCACCATCGGTCGATTTCGTTCGGCACTGACCGAACTGGGCCTGATGGACAAACTTTTGGTGCAGTTTAATAAGTAACTTTCCCTCCATCACATTTCGATAAGGGAAGGGGTGCTTGTCGATGCAAGCCTTGTGCAGACGCCATATAAACCCAATGGAAGCATTACGATTGAAGTCGCAGACGACAGGGAAGACAATCGGAGCGAGCAGGAAAAAGAGGCGGAGGAGGATTATCAAAAACAGCTTGTCCGTCAGCGTAAAGGGACGGATGAATAAGCACGTTGGGTGTACAAACAAAAATGTTATTGCTACGGATACAAAAAGCATTGTTTGACCAATGTTCAAGGCATTGTTCAAAGGGTGATAACGACTGCAGCGAATCGCAGTGATACGAAGGAGCTTATTCCGCTATTGGAGAGTATAAACATTCCACAAGGCACAGCCATCCTGGCGGACAAAGAATATACTTCTCGAGAAAATCGTTCGTACCTGGAAACACATCACCTTCAAGATGGCATTATGCACAAGGCACAACGCAACAGGGCATTGACCGAGCAAGAGAAGCAGCGAAACAAAGCAATCAGTCCGATACGGACTACCATCGAACGCACCTTTGGCAGTATTCGTCGGTGGTTTCATGGCGGACGATGTCGCTACCGGGGGCTTGCAAAGACCCATACCCAAAACATTCTTGAGAGCATCGCCTTTAACCTATACAGAACACCCGGGATAATTATGTCCTCATGTGTAGGAAGACATAATTACCCTTGCGGAGATCGTTCTTGTAGCTCCGAAAGAGTGATTTACAAGCCTTTTTATCCTTTGCTTCCTCCCAAATTCTTCACTCCTTTTATCCGAAGAATGCCTCTTTCCTACATCTCCTTATTTTTCAAAGGTCTCTTAGGAAGCCTTATTAACCTTTTGCATGCGATTACCGTTTCTTGAATTTTCCGCCTTTCAGGTCGCTCTCCACCATACGTCTGTTGAGTTTCTCACGGAGTTCGTCGAGGAAATAGGAGCGGCTATCATCTTTGCGACGTTTCATGTTCATATAGACGTTGTAGCAGTTCTTTATCTCCACTCCGAAGATCTCCGAGAGAGCATCTGCCAACTCCTCTACACCTATTTCTCCGTTGTTGATACAGTCACAGGTGTCGAGGGCATAAAGGAGTTCAACTAAGTCTGTTGCTTTGCCTGTCCAACAGAGTTTCTTGGCTGGCTTCACGGATAAAGCAGGAAGAAGCCCCTGCATTCGCATCTTCACTAATTCCAGCTCCGTGTCAATGACAAAGAGCAGTTTCTTTACATTTTTTCCCCTCTCCGTCCATTGAATCCCCCCTTTGCAAGGGTTGCAGGCAAAAGCGTGTGTAACGGAGGGTACGAAACAATGAAACTGAATCTCCTTCTGCATCACATAGGGCAATGATTCTCTTCATAAGGTTCTCCGACGCTTTTTGTTCTTGTTCTTTTGTAGAGCAAGACGAAATTATCATCTTAAATTCTTCCGTTTGCGTAAGTCTTAGCATAATCATATCTTTTATGGTTCAACATTGTAGATTCTCTGTTGTGAGATGTGATTTATGACGTATTTCCCTATGAATTTGAATGGCAAAGAACAGTGTCATCAAAGTTGCAAAGACGTCGGCTACCGGTTGTGCATAAAGTACTCCGTTCAATTCCCAATATGATGGGAGCAGCAATATTACAGGAATAAAGAAGAGTCCTTGTCGTCCAATATTGAGCAAAAGGCTTTGTCTTGCTCTTCCGATTGCCATATATAGTGTGGAATACACAAACTGGAAACCGAAAGTGAAAAACATTAGCGTATTGGCTCTAAGGGCAATTCGTGCAATTTCTTGCATTGTTTCATCTTTGCTGAAACAACTGATAACAGGAGAAGCAAACACGAGTATGAAAGTGCTCCAAAGTACACAAAATGAGGTCGTGAGTATCAAGGAACAACGTACTGCCTCTTTTAACCTTTGGAAATTTTCTGCCCCGTAGTTATAGCCAGCCATCGGTTGGAGTCCCTTGACAAATCCGAAAACCACGTTCGTTCCTAATGTTACAATTTTCAAAACAATGCCCACTGCTGCTACAGCCTCTGCCCCATATTTTACGGCGGCTCTCTGCAACAAACTAATCGAAAGTGTTTGGAGAAGTTGCAAACAGAGCATTGAAATACCTATCTTTATGATGTCCAAGTACATTCTTATCGTTGGGACGAATAAGGTAAACGAAACTTTCACCTCCGCTTTCATAAAGAAGCGGATGTAAATGATTGTCGTAATGATTCTTGAAAGGATGGTTGCCCACGCCGCACCTTCTACACCCCAATTGAAAACATAGATAAACAAAGGGTCTAATGCGACATTAATAACAGAGCCGATGATCATTGCCGATGCAGATGTTTTTGAAGCCCCCTGAGAAACGATCATATTGGACATCGACACATTCAATGTTCCTATGACACAACTGACGATGAACAGTCTGCCATATGCTTCTGCTAAATTCATCATTTCCTCGTTTGCCCCCATGAAAAGTAGAATTTCTGCCAGAAACGCATTGCATACAAGGGCTATGAGAGCAGCCAGAATCACGGAAGTAATCACCGAGACCGAAGCGACCTGACCTGCTTTGACAATCTGCTTCGCGCCCAACAAGCGAGATATATACACTCCGCCTCCTACACCAAACATCAGCCCTATCCCGAGAAACAACAGCGATAAAGGGAAAACAACCGATACGGCAGCGACAGGAAGGGTTCCCAAACGTGCAACCCAGAAAGTATCTACCACATTGTATATTGCCATAATCAGCATTGCGATGACAATAGGTATCCCCAATTTTGTTAGGGCTTTCATCATACTTCCTTCTTGCAAAATATTCACAGCGTTGTTCATCCTTATAATCTGTATCTTCTTAAGTAAATAAATTCCGCTGCAAAGGTACAGTGGGATACAGGTCGTCACAATAGACAAACAACGGTGATAATAGCACTATTCGTGGTAATTCTTTCTGAAAAGTGTTGGAGAAACACCTGCAACCTTGGTAAATAGTCGTGTGAAGTAGGAATAATCGTCAAATCCCAAACCTTGTGCTATCTCTTTCACAGAAGCTGTTGTATAGACTAATTGTCGCTTAGCCTGCAAGATGATTTCATCCTGAATATTCTGACTTACACTCGTTCCCAAAACAGCATTTATCGCTTCATTCAGGTAGGCAACCGTTATATTCAAACGCTTGGCATAGAACGAAGGAGCACGGTTCGTTCGGATATTGCTTTCTAACAAATCTCGAAACTCCCACGCAATTTCCTTATATCTGCTTATATTCTCCTTCTGTTCAGATTGAGCCTCTGTCGCACCTGCAACATCCCTTACAACCACCCCCACTATTACGGTTGTTAATCGTTGAATGATCGGTTTTGAAAATGAATTTTCGGTGCAATTAAGTCTGCGAGCAAGAATTGATAATAACTGTTTCAGTTCTGATATGTCAAATATTTGGATTTCTTGGCGACCATACCGCTCCAATAGTTGTTTTTCTTCCTTGTTTACCAATACCGAGTCGATAGTCAGAAAAATTGCAGACAGACTGTAAGCATCAATGATGCGATGTACCTGTCCCGGACGAATGATTGCAAGACTCCCCTTTTCAAAAGTACATTCCTTAAAATCTATATTTAAGCGACATCGTCCCTCCTCTATGAAACCAAAGAAATAATAGTCGTCAGTATGAGAAAAGGCATATCTGTCTGAAGATACTGATGTTTTAGATATAATCGTTTTCAGATAGACTCCAAAATCTGTGAGTTGTGAACTTCTATGGATTGGTAACTGGGGCATGTTTAAATATTTTCCACCAAGATTTCCCCAACGAACTCCCAAGCTTCCTCTATACAGTAGGATATTCCCGGACGGATGATGGCATACATGTCGGTGATGAATTCATTGTCTTTCAACTTGGTTTCCATATTGGCAAGGAACTGTTTGCGTGTGGGAGGCAGCTCCACTACAAACGCCATATATTGACGATAGCACTCCAATATTTTCGTTGCATTCGTATCATTATTCTTCATCGCCCAATAGAGATCGAAGAGGTCGCGCCCCTTACGGCGTTGATACAATGCCCGAAGTTTTGTTCCGAGCAGTTCTTCCAACTCATAGCAAGTTAAATCACATTTTCCTCTAAACCATGAATTGGTTACTTGAAAAGGAATCTGTTTCAGTCCCAATACACTGAAATGCTCACGGGTGTTGATTTCTATTTTCAGCCGCAGGTCGATGACAGGAGGAAACTCCGATTCAAAGCGATAAATGACAGTATTGTTATGGATATGCTGCTTGACTGTTCGTTTCGTTCCCAAGAATGCGAGCCGTTCACGTATTTCCTTCAATATCGGGTTAATCGGAGCCGGCTTTATCTGTACCAAGTCGATGTCTTCCGAATAGCGCACCTGTGGTTGTATGTAGAGTTTGTGCAGAGCCGTTCCTCCACGAAACGCCAAAGTCTCCCTGATGAGTGGCGAGGAGAACATTTCCACTAGTACACGACTAATAACCAAATCCTGTTCCACTTGTGCCTCGTTCGTCCAAGGGGCTACGGATTTCCATTCGAGGATATATCGTTGAGGTATCATAATACGTCTGTTTCTATTTCATCGTTTACAATGACTTGCCATTTTTCGTCCAAGGTGCCATGCTTCTCTGCCGAAAGGGAAAGATGCTGGGGATATACAGTCCGCTTGGCAAGGACGGAAGACAAGCCCTTTGTCAGGTCTTCTTTTCCCAGCAACCTCTCAAAGATGTAGCCCAAACGCTGTATGATAGCCGTAGGGTAATAGATTGCAGTATGACGCAAAGAGGATTTGCGGATACATTCAGACAATTCATCGATGATGCCGACAGCCCGTGACAATCCGAAAGTACGTTGGTTTTCCACAAGGTCGAGCATTGTCGCCTCCGGAGTAGATACATTCACATACCCCGTTCGGGTCTTCATCTGTGTAACACAAGAGTTATCCCATTCTTTTTTTATGTTGAAAGCGATATGCAACCTGTCGTTCTCTATGTTTCTGACAGGAGGCATACTTGTGGTAACAAAAAAACGCATCGGTTGCTGATGGGCAGCCCCGTGAAGTGCGGCAGCCGACAGAAGAGAGACGTAATAATCTCTTTCTATGTACTTCATCAAGTCATTGATATACATAAGAGGCGGGACGTTTTTTTGCAGGGAAAACTCCGGAGTGATAATGACGTAAAAGCCTCGTCTGATAAGTGCAATCTCTCCATTTCTTACCAAACGGGATAAGGATACCTGTGCGATTTTCCTGCCATATCCGCTTTGCTTCATCACCTCCTCAATGGTAAACGAAATTCGCCCCACCGACAAGACCTGCCTGATAAAATCACCATAAGAGAATACTTTTTCTGTCATTTCCTTATTCTTTAATAGTAGCTGTAATGGCTACTATTTGCAAAGATAGACTACTCAAAAGAAAAGCCCAAAGAATTAAGTAAAAAAAAGCTCCATACAGTCTCTTTTGGGATTCAAACGAATTGTCTTTAGTTTACTATCCGAAGCACCTAAGCTTTTTCTTGATTACTCCTAAGCTTTAGAGCGAAAGCTTAGGAGCTTTTATTTACAGAGTAGAGACGTTAATTCTCCTCTCTTTATGAGAGTGTTCTATTTCGGAAATTGTAACAAAGATAGGATATAGCAACACCAGCCATTTCTCCAATACGTCAATTTGCGTTTTGCGTTTCCTCCAAGTGTCTCAAGAAAGTGATTTCTTAGACAATGCAAGGGCGACATTTCTCATATCTTTCATTATGCTTCGATCAAGAACTTTGGCATAATGTTGCGTCATCTTGATGTTGGAGTGACCAAGCATTTTCGCCACATTCTCAATGCTAACACCATTTGCCAAACAAACAGAAGTAGCATAGCTATGTCTTGCGGTATGCGTGGTTAATTTCTTCTGAATGTTACATAAGTCAGCTATTTCTTTCAGATAACTGTTCATTTTCTGATTACAGGGTACAGGAAGAAGTGTTCCTTTCTTGTGACAGAATGGATGGTTCTCATACTTCTTCAATATTTCCTGTGGTATGTCCAACAAGGGAATATTGCACATATTTTTTGTTTTTTGTCGAGGTTTACGAATCCAAAGGTTCCCGCTATCATCTCGCACAAGATGTTCGGGAGATAATTGTTGTACATCAATAAAAGCAAGTCCGGTAAAAGCTGCGAAAATAAAGATGTCACGGACAAGTACAATTCGTTCTACGGTAAAGTCCTTTTGGTAAATAGTTTGCAGCTCTTCCAGTGTAAGAAACTCTCGGATAACCTCTTTTTCATGGAATTTAATCCCGATAAAAGGGTCTTTTGCGATCCATTCGTTGGCAAGTGCAAGGTTGGTTATCTTTTTCAGACATTTCATGTAGCGGATAACCGTGTTTTGTTGGCATTCCTTCTCTGTCTTCAGATAAAATTCAAAGGCACGAACAAACTCTCCATTGATTTCAGTCAATAGAAGATCATCTTTATTGTATCTCCTTTGGATCAATTCCGCCAAGTAACGTTTGCACGTTTCATAACGTCGAACAGTAATCAAAGTATAATCCTTACCTATAAGAGCTCGACATTGATCATTGTGTTCCTGTATCGTAGCAAGGAGAGTTTTGGGTTGTTCTTTCAGAATATTTAAGCCGAAGAATTTTTCTTGAAGAATACGAGCGGTTATTGTGCTCCCTTGTTCTTCTAACTCGGTAAAGATAGAGTGTAACTTGATTTTTGCTTCTTCTATGTAGCTATTCAGTTCGTTGGCTTTACGACTTTTGCCACGTACACACTCTTTGGCTTGGTTCCAAGAACTCGGATCGACACTTTTTCGGATATTAGTTTCGACACGTTGTCCATCAACGGTAATTCTCATGCAAACCGAGGCTTCTCCGTTTTTGAGCAGTTTTGTCTTCTTGATAAAGAAGAGCACATTGAATGAAATCCTTCTCATTTCGATACGTTTTTAGTTGATACAAAATTCGGAAATCACTCACGAGTTATCGACACGCAAATCACTGCATATCAGTGGTAAAGAAACTTTTTCGGTGGAGATTTCATTCTACTGTTTTTGCTCCACCTTTTGCTCCACCAAAATCGGTAATATTCTGCTATATTTTGCGTAAGTGGGAAAAATAAAAACTCCCGACTTCGTTTAGAAATCAGGAGTTTACGTCGTTTTGCTTTTCTTCAAAGTGGTGCCACCAGGAATCGAACCGGGGACACAAGGATTTTCAGTCCTTTGCTCTACCAACTGAGCTATGGCACCATGGCTGTTTTTTCTTTTGCGGTTGCAAAGATAGTGAAAGTTTTGTAGTATGCAAGGAGTTTAGAAATAAAAAACACTGATCGTTGGCTATATAGTTAATTATCAGTGTTTTTTTTGTTTTAGCAAAAGAAATAGAAGAACTCCTTTTTACATTTTTTCTTTCCTCTACTCCGTTTTATCCGATTCCTCAGAAGTTGTGGCTTCTTCTTTTAAAGGATTCCATCCTTGAGCTTTTAATTCGAATTCTTGGCCATCGCGAGTAATCAGGGCGCAGCCTAACCCCAGCTTGGTGATATGCCCGATAAGCCTTACGCCTTCTATCTCGGCAACCCTTTCGTGTTCGGTAATGGGGACGGTGAATAGCAACTCGTAATCTTCGCCACCGTTAAGGGCACAAGTGGTCAGATTCATGTTGAATTCCTCTGCCATGACAGCTGTTTGATAGTCAATAGGGATGTGCTCCTCATAAATGCGACAACCCACTTGGCTCTGAGTGCAGATATGCAATAGTTCAGACGACAGACCGTCGGAAATATCTATCATCGAAGTAAGTTGTATTTCTTCTTTTGCTAATTTCCGGATAATGTCACGACGGGCTTCAGGTTTTAGTTGGCGTTCTAAAAGATATTCCTTGCCGGAGAAATCCGGTTGCAAGTCTTTGTCGACTCCTTTGAGTACGGCTTTTTCGCGTTCCAGCAATTGCAAACCCATGTAAGCGGCTCCCAAGTCACCGGTGACACAAATCAAGTCAGTTTCACGAGCGCCGTTGCGATAAACGACTTTGCCTTTTTCTCCTTCGCCGATGCAAGTGATGCTGATTGTCAGTCCGGTATAGGATGTGGAGGTATCGCCACCGACAATATCCACCTCATATTCTTTGCAAGCCAAACGAATGCCGGCATAGAGTTCTTCCATATCTTCTATACTGAATCGTTTGGAAATACCAAGAGAAACGGTGATTTGCTTTGGTGTTCCGTTCATGGCATAGATGTCGGAAAAATTGACTACGGCCGACTTGTACCCTAAATGTTTGAGCGGCACATAAACCAAATCGAAGTGTACACCCTCCAATAGCAGGTCGGTGGTGACGAGTACTTCTTTTTCTGTCGGGTAGGAGAGGACGGCGGCATCATCGCCTATACCATACTGGCTTGACTTGTTTTTCAACTCAATGCTTTCGGTTAGGTGGCGGATGAGGCCAAACTCGCCGAGAGTAGCTATTTCTGTTCTCATTCTTTTTCAGGCTCTGTTAATCAGTTCTCGCATGATTTCTGTCATTCTCGGCTGTGCTTCGTCAGCGGCTTTTTGCACTTCTTCATGAGAAACTTCCACAATCTTGCCTTCTACACCGAGGTCGGTGATGACGGATACACCGAAAACTTTGATGCCGCAATGGTTTGCTACGATTACTTCCGGCACAGTAGACATGCCTACTGCATCAGCACCCAAAATGTGAAACATTTTATACTCTGCCGGAGTTTCGAATGTAGGACCTTGCGTGCCAAGATAAACGCCATGCCGAACTTTAATACCTTTCTCAACAGCAATGGCATCGGCTTTACGAATCAGTTCCTTATTGTATGCTTCACTCATATCCGGGAATCGCGGACCGTAGGGAATATTCCTGCCGCGTAATGGATGTTCGGGGAAATGATTGATGTGATCGGTGATAATCATCAGGTCGCCGATTTCAAAATCGGGGTTTGTACCACCGCTGGCATTGGATACGAACAAGGTTTTGATGCCCAGTTCGCGCATCACGCGGACGGGGAATGTCACTTCTTTCATGGAATAGCCTTCATAAAAATGAAAGCGTCCCTGCATAGCCATAATATCCTTGTTGCCCAGTTTGCCAAAGATTAGCTTTCCACTGTGCCCTTCTACGGTGGAGACTGGGAAGTTGGGAATTTCTTCATATTTTATTTCATACTTCTCGTTGATTTCGCCGGCAAGGCTGCCAAGCCCTGTGCCGAGGATGATTGCTGTTTCCGGATGGGTGTGCATCTTTCCTTTCAGAAAGTTGGCTGTTTCTTGAATACGTTCTAACATAGCTAATAATATTTTGGTTGAATATATATTGTTGATTCTGTAAAATTTCTATCTCTATCGGCAGTACGTATATGTATGGTTTCAGCATCTCATCGAGTGCCGGATGAAATTTCAGTCTTGCGGCATCTTTCTCGGTAGTGATAATCAGCCTCTCTCTCTCTCTCATGGAGAGAAAGTGTTTTTTTATCTGGTGCAGGTCTCTGTAGGTGAAGTTATGATGATCGTTGAATGTCAGTAGCCTGATGTCCGAGGTGTAGGAGCTAATTTTTTTCAGCAGGGGTGTAGGTGAGGCGATTCCTGTTACCAGCAGTACTTCTTCGGTGAAAGAAGAGAAACTCCGTTTGCCATCAGCCTTTTCCGGGAATAAAGGGGTCAACGTTCCATAACGGAATCTGGAAAAGAATAATTGCTGGTAGGGATAAAGATGTAGCCGTTTACTGATGATATTGAAATCTATCGGTTTGAGGTCTTCCGGACATTTGGTGACTACAACAATTTGTGCCCGGTTCTTGCTGCTTATAGGTTCGCGGAGCATGCCGGCAGGAAGCAGGGCATCATCGCACAACAAGCGGTGATAGTCTGTCAGCAAAATATTCAGACCGGGCTTTACGTAGCGATGTTGGAAAGCGTCGTCCAATATGATGGTTGTTACTGCGGGATTGTCCAGTTTCAGCAGTTGTTCGATGCCATGACAACGGTCTTCGTCCACTGCCACCCGTATATCGGGAAATTTATTTTTGATTTGATATGGTTCGTCGCCTATTTGCTGCACGCTGCTTTGCTTGTCTGCCAGTATATAGCCACGGCTTTTTCGTTTATAGCCGCGGCTCAGGGTGGCAACGTTGACGCCTGCTTTTTGTAATAACTTTATCAGATACTCTGTGTGGGGCGTTTTGCCTGTTCCTCCTGCTGCAAGATTGCCTATACATATCACGGGAACGTCAAAACTCTTTGACCGGAGCCAGCCCCAGTCAAAGAGTTTGTTTCGCAGATATACCCCCATGCCGTAGAGCCACGATAGGGGATATAGCCAATGGCGTATCTTGATAAAGTTGTCTGTCATTGAATATTCAGTTCAAAAGGGATACGCGCTTGTATGCGATCATATTTGTCAAAATTCTCCAGTATATTGAATTGCTGATAGATGTCTCCTATCGCTCCTTTCAGCATACGGGTTTTGATGTAATTGCCGGGATTCGTGTTCATCAGCGCTTCAAAGAAACTTTCCTTTTTGGGATAACTTATCACAGTGTAGGCTTCTACATTGGCTTTGGCAATGGCGATTTCCAAAGCCCTGTCTAAACCGCCCAGTTCATCGACCAGTCCCAGTTCTTTGGCTTTGCTTCCGGTCCATACACGGCCTTGGGCAATTTTATCCAAATCTTCTTTGCCGATACCTCGACCGTCGGAACAACGGGTTAGGAATAGATCATATCCTTGGTTCATACGCATTTGCATCAGGCTTTTTTCTCCGTCATTCATAGGGCGTGTCATCGTGCCGAAATCGGCATATTGATTGGTCTTCACCATATCGACACTTATGCCAAGCTTGTCGGCCAGCCCTTTGGCGTTTGGAAACATGCCGAATATTCCGATGGAACCGGTCAGCGTGGTAGGCTCGGCCACAATCGTATCTGCATTGCAGGAAATGTAGTAACCGCCTGATGCGGCATATTCGCCCATGGATGCAATAACCGGTTTCTTTTTCTTCAGCTCGCTTATCGCGTACCATATTTGCTCTGAACCGAAAGCGCTTCCACCCGGCGAGTTAACACGCAGCACAACAGCCTTCACGTTATCGTCATCTTTCAGTTTGCGCAGGTCTTTTATCACTTTTTTAGAGTTGATTCCTTTGTTATCGGTTGCAGATGAAGAAGTTCCGTCAATCTCTCCATACGCATAATACACGGCTATCACATTGCCGCTTTTGTCTTTGGGGGCATTCTTCTTTATGTTTATCATATCTTGCAGTCCCAGCACAGGCATGTTGTCGTCCTTGTCGATGCCTGCCATCGCTTTCAGATAAGTGCGCACATCGTTTTTGTATATCAGCGTGTCTACCAACCCGCATTTCACGCTCTCTTCTGCGGGATGGAACATTAGCATGCGGTCGGCAATGACATTCAGAGAGTCGACTGATATTTTACGGGATTCGGATACGTCTTTTGTCACTTTCCCCCAAATGGAACCTAAATAGGCCTCTATCTGTTCGCGGTTGGCAGGACTCATCTCTGTGGAGATGAAAGGCTCTGCGAACGATTTATAGGTGCCCACTTTGAATATTTGTATTTCCACTCCGATTTTGGCCAGCAAGTCTTTGAAAAACATCGGGGTGGAGGATAATCCTTTCCATTCGATCGTGCCTTTCGGGTTCATCAGAATCTTGTCTGCCACACTCGCCAAATAATATAGGCCTTGCGAGTAGTTGTCGCTATATGCTACGATGAACTTGCCTGATTCTTTGAAGTCTTTCAGTGCGTCGCGTATTTCTTCGCGTGAGGCAAATCCGGCGCTTAGCGAAGTGGCTTCGATATATATGCCTTTAATGTCGTCGTTCTCTTTTGCTTTTTTGATGGAAGCGAGGATGTCGTCCAGCCCATAAGTCTTGGAGTTGTCTTTCATAAGGAAATCGAACGGGTTGTCTTGGCTGCGTTCAGATAGTGTGCCGTTGAGTTCCAGCATCATGATGGAGTTTTTATGTACTTGTGTTTCCGATTCCGAAGACGACACTATACTGAAAAACACCAGAATACTGATGAGAAGCAACACAACACTCGATACTATGATACCGGTGACAGTGGCAAGTGTAAATTTCAGAAAATCTTTCATTGTGCTTAATCGTTTTAATATGCTAACTTTTAAAAGCTAACAAAGATAAATAATTAGGTTGACATTTACTCTATCTGTCGCAATCTTTTTGGTTTTGTCACAATATAACCGCTTTTTTCGATGGGAGGTTTCCTAAGTAAACCGGATTTCGATATAAGAAAAGAAGTAAATGGACTGTTTTTTTATGTAAGCACACATATTCTTGCTCTCTTGAGGAATATGCCGCCAAGAATGCCTGCTTACTGTCGGAGCCATGCCCCAACCACATCGGCTCCTTTTCAGAGCCGTTTCTGCTCCGTAGCTTCTCCGTGTCTGTAAAGCAGGGAAAACTACGGAGAAGCTACGGAGCAGAAACGGCTCTGAAAAGGAGATGGCGCGGTGCGGAAACGGTAATTGCCGGTATGCAAACGGTTTTCAGTAAAATTATGCCTAATAAATATTCCGGATAAATTCAGGCAGGCTCCAAATTTTATATGCCGATGCCTGCTTTCCGTATCTTTTGTTTTTATTTTTGAATATAAGTTGCTGTATTTTTCTTTGTGTATATATCCTGCATTCTTCGGTTTGCGTCGTTCAGTCGGAATGGAAAAGCTCCTTTCGCGCCTTCCCTCCTCCCTCTTTCTGCGAGTTGCAATCCTTTGTCTTGACAGACGCAAGTGTTTTGCGCGACAGACACTTGTGTTTTGCGGCTAAAACACTTGTGTCTGACGGCTAAAACACAAGTGTCTGACAGTCCGGTGTCAACCGGTTGACAAACAGCGTTTTGCGATTTTTTGAAAAACGCTCTTTCGGATTAGGTTGTCGCCCTGCTTCCTGTCCTGTCAGCCTCTTCCATGGCCGTGTCCCGCTTTTTGGCCGGTTGCTTCGGGTATTATACCCGGAATAAGGCGGGGACGCCTTTCCCCTTCTTTTTGCCCGTTTTTTCTCCGTATAAGGGGGTGGTTGCGCTTTTGCCTTTCTTTTCCCTGCTGTTTTTTTGTGTCGCAGTGCCTTTTCTCTTTCGGATTCTCCTGATATCTTTCCTTTCCCCCTCTTTCACTCGCGCACGTATATATTATAATGTGTTTCTTTCCCTTCCTTTTTTTCTTCCCTTTCTTTTTCTTTCCTCCAACCTCTTTGTCTTTCAGTCTTTTACTCCATTTCCTTTATTTTCTTTTAAAAAAAGAGTCATTTCTGTTTTGTTGTTTTCTCTTTAAGCGCTACTTTTGCATCCGCTTTCGGCAACGAGGGCTTCGGTGCTTTGACATGATGGTTTGCGTGATGCCGCTCGGGCGGTTTTCTTTTTCCTTTTTTTCTTCCCCTTTCTCACCGAGAGCGTTGGTTGGAAAAAAAAGAAGAAAAAAACTTCTCCGATAATTTGGATTGTATGTATAAAACTTCTTACCTTTGCATCCGCTTTCCTGATGTGGGTCAGCAATTCGTTCTTTGAACAGATTTACATAAACGATACAAGTAGTACGATAGCAAGGCCTGTTTCCCTTTGGTGGGAATCGGCCTTGGGTAAAACGAAAGAACCGTCAACGGTGCCTGTTTCTTTATTTCGGTTACGGGCATTTTCGATTGAGACTTCTTTTAATTTCGGATATCCTGGACAGAGCAATTTCCGTTTCCTTTCCCTTTTTGCGAGGGTTTTGGAATCGGTTTACGATACTTTTACAATGAAGAGTTTGATCCTGGCTCAGGATGAACGCTAGCTACAGGCTTAACACATGCAAGTCGAGGGGCAGCATGGGCTTAGCTTGCTAAGCCCGATGGCGACCGGCGCACGGGTGAGTAACACGTATCCAACCTGCCGATTACTCCGGTATAGCCTTTCGAAAGAAAGATTAATCCCGGATGGCATGGCGATTCCGCATGGTTTCTCCATTAAAGGTTTTTCCGGTAATCGATGGGGATGCGTTCCATTAGGCAGTTGGCGGGGTAACGGCCCACCAAACCTACGATGGATAGGGGTTCTGAGAGGAAGGTCCCCCACATTGGAACTGAGACACGGTCCAAACTCCTACGGGAGGCAGCAGTGAGGAATATTGGTCAATGGGCGGAAGCCTGAACCAGCCAAGTAGCGTGAAGGATGACTGCCCTATGGGTTGTAAACTTCTTTTATAAGGGAATAATTGCGGGTACGCGTACCTGTTTGCATGTACCTTATGAATAAGGATCGGCTAACTCCGTGCCAGCAGCCGCGGTAATACGGAGGATCCTAGCGTTATCCGGATTTATTGGGTTTAAAGGGAGCGTAGGCGGGCGCTTAAGTCAGCTGTGAAAGTTTGGGGCTCAACCTTAAAATTGCAGTTGATACTGGGTGCCTTGAGTGCGGTATAGGCAGGCGGAATTCGTGGTGTAGCGGTGAAATGCTTAGATATCACGAAGAACTCCGATTGCGAAGGCAGCTTGCTGGAGCGTAACTGACGCTGATGCTCGAAAGTGTGGGTATCAAACAGGATTAGATACCCTGGTAGTCCACACAGTAAACGATGAATACTCGCTGTTTGCGATATATTGTAAGCGGCCAAGCGAAAGCGTTAAGTATTCCACCTGGGGAGTACGCCGGCAACGGTGAAACTCAAAGGAATTGACGGGGGCCCGCACAAGCGGAGGAACATGTGGTTTAATTCGATGATACGCGAGGAACCTTACCCGGGCTTGAATTGCAACCGAATTATCCGGAAACGGGTAAGCCGCAAGGCGGTTGTGAAGGTGCTGCATGGTTGTCGTCAGCTCGTGCCGTGAGGTGTCGGCTTAAGTGCCATAACGAGCGCAACCCTTATCCACAGTTGCCATCAGGTTATGCTGGGGACTCTGTGGAGACTGCCGTCGTAAGATGCGAGGAAGGGGGGGATGACGTCAAATCAGCACGGCCCTTACGTCCGGGGCTACACACGTGTTACAATGGGGGGTACAGCAGGCTGCTGGGCGGCGACGTCCGGCGAATCCCTAAATCCCCTCTCAGTTCGGACTGGAGTCTGCAACCCGACTCCACGAAGCTGGATTCGCTAGTAATCGCGCATCAGCCACGGCGCGGTGAATACGTTCCCGGGCCTTGTACACACCGCCCGTCAAGCCATGAAAGCCGGGGGTACCTGAAGTGCGTAACCGTTTAGGAGCGCCCTAGGGTAAAACCGGTGATTGGGGCTAAGTCGTAACAAGGTAGCCGTACCGGAAGGTGCGGCTGGAACACCTCCTTTCTGGAGCGGTATCCTTAATTTTTGGTAGTCCGGTTCTTTTGTTTGTACTGCTTGTGTGCGTTTATTGACAGATAAAAGAGAAAGTAGAAGCCGGGCCTTTTTTCCATGGCCGGGGTTTGACTGACAGTCCTATAGCTCAGTTGGTTAGAGCGCTACACTGATAATGTAGAGGTCGGCAGTTCAACTCTGCCTGGGACTACCCTTTTTTGGGGGGATTAGCTCAGCTGGCTAGAGCACCTGCTTTGCAAGCAGGGGGTCAACGGTTCGAATCCGTTATTCTCCACCCTTTCCCTTTGTTTTTTTAGGGAAGAACGATCTTTGACATGATGCGAACAATAAAAGTAAAGTTAAAGCTGAAAGTATATATCGCCCCTTTTTTTTGGGGTGTATAATCGAAAAAAGCAAGTAAGGGCACATGGCGGATGCCTTGGCTCTCGGAGGCGATGAAGGACGTGATAAGCTGCGATAAGCCGCGGGTAGGTGCAAATGACCTTTGATCCGCGGATTTCCGAATGGGACAACCCGCCACCTTGAAGGGGTGGCATCTGCCTGTGGCAGAGGCTAACGCAGGGAACTGAAACATCTTAGTACCTGCAGGAAAAGAAAATAAACAATGATTCCCCCAGTAGTGGCGAGCGACCGGGGAAGAGCCCAAACCATTGATGTTACGGCATCCATGGGGTTGTAGGACCACGTCGTGGCACGCGTGACGGTGAGTGGAACTGCCTGGAAAGGCAGGTCATAGAGGGTGATAACCCCGTACACGAAGCCGTCTCCAGCCTAGTGGTATCCTGAGTAGCGCGGGGCACGAGTAATCCTGCGTGAATCTGCCGGGACCATCCGGTAAGGCTAAATACTCCCGAGAGACCGATAGTGAACCAGTACCGTGAGGGAAAGGTGAAAAGCACTTCGAGCAGAAGAGTGAAATAGTTCCTGAAACCATGTGCCTACAAGCGGTCGGAGCCGTATTTTTTACGGTGACGGCGTGCCTTTTGCATAATGAACCTACGAGTTACTTTTTCCGGCGAGGTTAAGGTTCTTTAGACCCGGAGCCGAAGCGAAAGCGAGTCTTAACAGGGCGTTTCAGTCGGAAGGAGTAGACGCGAAACCAAGTGATCTACCCTTGGGCAGGTTGAAGGATGGGTAACACCATCTGGAGGACCGAACCGATAAGCGTTGAAAAGCTTCCGGATGACCTGAGGGTGGGGGTGAAAGGCTAATCAAACTTGGAGATAGCTCGTACTCCCCGAAATGCATTTAGGTGCAGCCTTGACTTATACCGGCATGAGGTAGAGCGACTGATAAGATGCGAGGGCTTCGCCGCCTATCAAGTCTTGACAAACTCCGAATGCTTGCCGGTTCTATGTCAGGAGTGAGGGCATGGGTGCTAAGGTCCATGTCCTAAAGGAGAACAATCCGGACCAGCAGCTAAGGTCCCCAAATGAATACTGAGTTGAACTAACGAAGTCAGATTGCTAAGACAGCTAGGATGTTGGCTTGGAAGCAGCCATTCATTTAAAGAGTGCGTAACAGCTCACTAGTCGAGGAGTTTGGCGTGGATAATAATCGGGCATAAGTATTCTACCGAAGCTCTGGGATGATTCATATCATCGGTAGGGGAGCATTCCACTCCGCGTCGAAGGGCGAGCGCGAGCTTTCCTGGAGCGTGTGGAAACGCAAATGTAGGTATAAGTAACGATAAAGGGGGTGGGAAACCCCCTCGCCGCAAGACTAAGGTTTCCTGATCAACGCTAATCGGATCAGGGTAAGTCGGGTCCTAAGGCTCAGCCGAATGGCGAAGCCGATGGCAGAACCGGTTAATATTCCGGTACTACCTTCGGGAGCGATGTGGTGACGGAGCAGTGACAGTGCCGCCGGCTGACGGAATAGCCGGTTGAAGGGTGTAGGTTTTGAGGAATCCAGGCAAATCCGGATTCCGAGCCGAACCTGATAGTATGGGGCGTCCTTCGGACAACCCAATAGCGCATGTAATCATACTCCCAAGAAAATCCGCTAAGCTTCATCCCGCAGGTACCCGTACCGCAAACGGACACACGTAGTCGGGTTGAATATACTAAGGCGCTTGAGTGATTCACGGTTAAGGAACTAGGCAAACTGACCCTGTAACTTCGGGATAAAGGGTCCTCCGGTGACGGAGGCGCAGAGAATCGGTCCAGGCAACTGTTTAACAAAAACACAGGGCTGTGCTAAATCGAAAGATGATGTATACAGCCTGACACCTGCCCGGTGCCGGAAGGTTAAGAGGAGAGGTCATCGACGAGAGAAGCCTTGAATTGAAGCCCCGGTAAACGGCGGCCGTAACTATAACGGTCCTAAGGTAGCGAAATTCCTTGTCGGGTAAGTTCCGACCTGCACGAATGGTGTAATGATCTGGACGCTGTCTCAACCGTGAGCTCAGTGAAATTGTAGTATCGGTGAAGATGCCGATTACCCGCGATGGGACGAAAAGACCCCGTGAACCTTTACTATAGCTTAACATTGAATTTGGGTAACCGATGTGTAGGATAGGCCGGAGGCATTGAATTCGGGACGCCAGTCCCGTTGGAGCCGCTGTTGAAATACGGCCCTTCGTTTATTTGAGTTCTAACCCGTTGATTTTCGGGGACACTGTTTGGTGGGTAGTTTGACTGGGGTGGTCGCCTCCAAAAGCGTAACGGAGGCTTCTAAAGGTGCCCTCACGACGATTGGTAACCGTCGGCAGAGTGTAATGGCATAAGGGCGCTTGACTGGGAGACTTACAAGTCGATCAGGTAGGAAACTAGAGCATAGTGATCCGGTGTTTCTGTATGGAAAGGACATCGCTCAAAGGATAAAAGGTACTCCGGGGATAACAGGCTGATCCCTCCCAAGAGCTCATATCGACGGAGGGGTTTGGCACCTCGATGTCGGCTCGTCACATCCTGGGGCTGGAGAAGGTCCCAAGGGTTGGGCTGTTCGCCCATTAAAGTGGCACGCGAGCTGGGTTCAGAACGTCGTGAGACAGTTCGGTCTCTATCTATCGTGGGCGCATGAAATTTGCGTGGCTCTGACACTAGTACGAGAGGACCGTGTTGGACTGACCTCTGGTTTACCGGTTGTGCCGCCAGGTGCATCGCCGGGTATCTAAGTCGGGATCGGATAAGTGCTGAAAGCATCTAAGTACGAAGCCGGCCACAAGATTAGATTTCTTTTCAGGGCCGTCATAGACGATGACGTTGATAGGATGCAGGTGTACAGGCAGCGATGTCACAGCCGAGCATTACTAATTGCCCGGTGCTTTTTTCCCTCTTTTCCCTTTTCGGGGGCATATATACGTTCAGTTTGCGCCGACCCTCCGAGTGGTTTGGTTTCTTTTCTTTTTTTTCGCGTCATGTCTTCATTATTCAGGCGGTTATAGCGTCGGGGTTCCACCTCTTCCCATTCCGAACAGAGAAGTTAAGCCCGTTTGCGCCGATGGTACTGCGTAACAGTGGGAGAGTAGGTCGCCGCCGTTTTTTTTAGGGAAGCCCCCTTGTTCTGGTAAAGGACGAGGGGGCTTCTTTGTTTTTATGCGTATTTGCCGGTTCCCTCCTCACTCCCTTATGCCCCTATGAAAAGGGGGCGACAACCACGGAGAAAGAAAAAGGGATTAAAGGGTTTTCTGAATTTTCCGCCGAGTTTGGAAAAACAATACTAAAAGAGAATATTTTAATTTAAATACTGCATAATGAGGATAATTATTCGTATCTTTGTGACCCAAATAAATAAAACGAGCTTTGGGAAAGTTTGATAAATACAAAATAGACCTAAAAGGTATGCGGACGGATACTGCTAAGTATGAGTTCTTATTAGATAACCTTTTCTTTGCCAATATTGATGGACCGGAGGTTCAGAAGGGTAAAGTGAATGTGGTATTGTTTGTAAAGAGAACACCTCGTGCTTTTGAATTGAATTTCCAGACAGAAGGAGTGGTGTGGATACCTTGTGATCGGTGTTTGGAAGATATGGAGCAACCCGTCAATTCAACTGACAAGTTACTCGTTAAGTTTGGTTATAAATATGCAGAAGAAGGGGATAATCTTATTGTTATACCTGAAGAGGAAGGTGAGATTAACGTTGCATGGTTCATGTACGAGTTTGTAGCTTTAGCTATACCGATGAAGCGTGTGCATGCTCCCGGTAAATGTAATAAGGCTATGGCAGGCAAGTTGAATAAACATCTGCGTATAACTTCTGATGAAGAGAGTGAGGAGATTTATAGTGTGGAGGGGGAAACTGATGACTTGAAGAATGAGGAAACAGAATCTCAAATTGATCCGCGTTGGGAAAAATTAAAGAAAATATTAGATAACAATTAAAGATTAAAGAAAATGGCACATCCTAAGAGAAGACAGTCAAAAACAAGAACTGCAAAGAGAAGAACTCATGATAAAGCTGTAGCTCCTACATTAGCTATTTGTCCGAATTGCGGTGAATGGCATGTATATCATACAGTATGTGGCGCATGTGGTTATTATAGAGGTAAACTCGCAATTGAAAAAGAAGCAGCCGTATAATTACGGTTTGTTTTGACTAAAAACTTATACTTGAATATTGAGAAGTCTAAGAAGATTTGTATATGAAATGAACAAATCTTTTTAGACTACCGTTATTTCTAAAGTTTTAAAGTCTACGCAGGTTCAACCAGTGTTTTTCGAAAGACATATAAAAATGAAAAAACACATAATAAACAGAATCGGCTTTTAGTAAGTAAACAAGAATTTAATGGAAAAAATAAATGCAGTAATTACAGGAGTCGGTGGTTATGTGCCGGATTACGTCTTGACAAATGACGAAATCTCAAAAATGGTAGACACCAACGATGAATGGATTATGACTCGTATCGGAGTAAAGGAAAGGCGTATTCTGAATGAGGAAGGGTTGGGCAGTTCATATATGGCACGTAAGGCTGTAAAACAGCTGATGCAGCGTATTGGTGCCGATCCTGACGACATTGATTTGGTTATCGTTGCTACTTCTACTCCAGATTATCACTTCCCCTCTACGGCTTCCATTTTATGTGATAAACTCAGACTGAAGAATGCCTTTGCTTATGATTTGCAGGCAGCTTGTTGTGGGTTTCTCTATCTGATGGAAACGGCGGCCAATTTTATCCGTTCAGGCAGATATAAGAAGGTTATCATTGTGGGAGCTGATAAAATGTCGTCAGTGGTTGATTATACAGATCGTGCCACCTGTCCTATTTTCGGTGATGGGGCTGCGGCCTTTATGCTGGAGCCGACGACAGAAGATGTCGGTATCATGGATGCGATTTTGAGAACAGACGGCAAGGGGCTTCCGTTCTTGCACATGAAAGCGGGCGGCTCGGTTTGTCCTCCTTCTTATTTTACAGTAGATAACCATATGCATTATGTCTATCAAGAAGGGCGTACGGTGTTTAAATATGCTGTATCCAATATGTCGGATGTAAGTGCGACTATTGCAGAGAAGAATGGCTTGACTAAGGATAACATTGATTGGGTGATTCCGCACCAAGCTAATCTTCGCATAATTGATGCCGTGGCACACCGCTTGGAGGTTCCTCATGAAAAAGTTCTGATTAATATAGAACGTTATGGTAATACGAGTGCCGGAACGTTGCCTCTTTGTATTTGGGACTTTGAAGAGAAACTGAAAAAAGGCGATAACCTGATTTTTACGGCATTCGGCGCCGGATTTACTTGGGGAGCCGTGTACGTGAAGTGGGGCTATGACGGAAAGAAATGAAGCACTGATGGAGTTTCAGTCTAAATAATATAATAAACGCATCCTATCTCGATTCGATGCGTTTTTTTGTCTCAATTTAAAAACAGGCGTCATGCATAAGGCAGGTTTTGTTAATATCGTGGGAAATCCCAATGTAGGCAAGTCTACATTGATGAATGCTTTGGTTGGTGAGCGCATTTCTATCGCTACTTTCAAAGCGCAAACTACGCGTCATCGGATCATGGGCATCTATAATACGGATGACATGCAGATTGTGTTCTCGGATACGCCGGGCGTATTGAAACCAAACTATAAATTGCAGGAATCTATGCTGAACTTCTCTACGTCGGCATTGACAGATGCAGATGTGCTGCTGTATGTGACGGATGTGGTTGAGACGCCTGACAAACATAATGATTTTGTAGAGAAGGTTGCTTCCATGGAAGTGCCGGTGCTGCTACTAATCAATAAAATAGATTTGAGCAATCAGGAAAAACTGGTGCAGTTGGTGGAAGCATGGAAAGAATTGCTGCCGAAGGCTGAAATCATTCCTCTTTCGGCCGCTACGAAATTCAATGTGGATTATGTGATGAAACGGGTGAAGGAGTTTTTGCCCGATTCGCCTCCTTATTTCGATAAAGACCAATGGACGGACAAGCCGGCGAGATTTTTTGTGACCGAGATTATTCGCGAAAAGATTTTGTTGTACTACGATAAGGAGATTCCTTATTCGGTAGAAGTGGCGGTGGAACAGTTTAAGGAAGAGGCAAAGAAGATACATATCAATGCCGTAATCTACGTGGAACGTGATTCGCAAAAAGGTATTATTATCGGTAAGCAAGGGAAGGCTTTGAAAAAGGTGGCTACTGAGGCGCGCCGTGACTTGGAGAAGTTCTTCGGAAAAACTATTTTTCTGGAGACGTTTGTAAAGGTTGATAAAGATTGGAGAAGTTCGGATAAGGAACTGCGCAGTTTCGGTTATCAACTGGATTAAGAGTTTTATTCATATGACTGTGATAGTTGTGAAACAAGAGTGTTGAACTATGGGAAATTTAGTTGCAATTGTAGGACGTCCCAATGTGGGAAAATCTACGTTATTTAATCGTCTGACCAAAACGCGTCAGGCTATTGTGAATGAAGAAGCGGGGACAACTCGTGACCGCCAATATGGAAAGACAGAGTGGTTGGGGCGTGAGTTCTCGGTAGTGGATACCGGTGGTTGGGTAGTGAACTCCGATGATATTTTTGAAGAGGAGATTCGCAAGCAGGTGCTGATGGCTGTTGATGAAGCCGATGTCATTCTGTTTGTGGTAGATGTGATGAACGGAGTGACGGACCTTGACCAACAGGTGGCTGTCATATTGCGTCGTGCCAAGAAGCCGGTATTGCTGGTGGCCAACAAGACGGATAACAACGAATTGCGGTACAATGCTCCAGAATTTTATAGTTTGGGTTTGGGCGACCCTTATTGTATTTCGGCTGTAACCGGAAGTGGAACAGGCGATTTGATGGATCTCATTGTCGGCAAATTTAAGAAAGAATCCGGTGAGATATTGGATGAAGAGATTCCTCGTTTTGCTGTGGTGGGACGTCCCAATGCCGGTAAATCATCCATTGTAAATGCCTTTATCGGAGAGGAACGCAATATTGTGACAGAGATAGCAGGAACGACCCGCGACTCCATTTACACGCGTTACAATAAGTTCGGTTTCGACTTTTATTTGGTAGATACAGCAGGAATCCGCAAGAAAAACAAGGTAAATGAGGATTTGGAGTACTACTCTGTGATACGCTCCATTCGTTCCATTGAAAATGCCGACGTGTGTATATTGATGATAGATGCCACACGCGGTATCGAGAGTCAGGATTTGAATATCTTTTCTTTGATTCAGAAGAATGCCAAAGGGTTGGTGGTTGTGGTGAATAAATGGGATTTGGTGCAAGACAAGACCGTTAAAGTGATGAAGACTTTTGAGGATGCCATCCGGAATCGTTTGGCGCCGTTTGTCGATTTCCCCATCATATTTGCTTCGGCATTGACGAAACAACGTATTCTGAAGGTGTTGGAAGAGGCGCGCAATGTGTATGAAAACCGTATGATGCGTATCCCGACCGCCCGTCTGAATGAGGAGATGTTGCCGCTTATCGAGGCTTATCCGCCTCCTTCCATCAAGGGGAAATACATCAAGATAAAATACATTACGCAGTTGCCCAATACGCAAGTCCCTTCGTTTGTTTATTTCGCCAATCTTCCGCAATATGTGAAGGAACCGTACAGGCGATTCTTGGAAAACAAAATGCGTGAAAAGTGGAAACTGACGGGGACACCTATCAATATTTATATCCGGCAGAAATAAAGCACTGTCGAGCAAGTGGGGGTGTGCAAAATGTGACACAGAGCCTAAGAGTTGAGATAAATAGGCTTCATGTCACATTTTGTTTTTTGTCCCTTTTTATCTTTCCATATTCTGCCTTTCCATTTTTCTCACTTTGCGGAATAAGTCGGAAGCAAAGATGAAATTGTTCAGACGTTTGTTGCTGGAGGTGAAGATGATGTCTTTGTTGCCTTCCCACTCTTTACAGCCTTCGTAGATATAGATGATTTTCTCTCCGATTCCCATTACGGAGTTCATGTCGTGGGTATTGATGAGCGTGGTCATGTTGTACTCTTTGGTGATGTCTTGTATCAATTCATCAATCACGATGGAGGTTTTGGGATCCAGACCGGAATTTGGCTCATCACAAAAGAGGTATTGAGGGTTCAGGGCTATGGCACGGGCTATGGCTACCCGCTTCTGCATGCCTCCGCTGATTTCTCCGGGGAATTTATCTTTGGCCTCAAGCAGATTGACGCGCTCCAAGCAGAACATGGCACGGCGGATGCGGTCGCGCAGCGTATCGTCGCTGAACATATTGAGCGGAAACATCACGTTGTCCAATACCGTCATGGAGTCGAACAGGGCGGCACTTTGAAAAATCATTCCCATTTCCCGGCGAAGCGCTTTCTTCTCTTTTTTGCCCATGACGAGGAAGTTGCGGTTGTCGTATAGCAGTTCTCCTTTGTCAGGCGTCAGCAAGCCTACGATGCACTTCATCAGTACGGTTTTTCCTGAGCCGCTTTGGCCGATAATCAGGTTGGTCTTCCCATTCTCGAAAGTGGCGTTGATGTCTTTCAACACCTCTTTCCCTTCAAATGACTTGCATAGTCCTTTAAGTTCAATCATCCCATTAAAAGTTTAGTTAATATTAGGTCGGCAAACAGGATGAGTACGCTACTGCACACGACGGAGTCGGTAGAAGCCTTTCCTACCTCGATGGAGCCTCCTTCGACCGTGTAGCCGAAGAAAGCCGATACGCTGGCTATGATGAAAGCGAAAAACAAGGACTTGATGATGCCGCACCAGATGAACCATTCGACAAACATATATTGCAGGCCGTATTCCAAGTCTACGGCCGACATGATGCCGCCGAACCAGCAGGCGCAGAAAGCTCCTATGACGCCTGAGAATATGCTGAATGTCACCATCAATGGGATAGTGGTCACCATGGCGATGATTTTGGGCAGAATGAGGTAGTTGGCAGAATTGACGCCCATAATCTCAAGGGCGTCTATCTGTTGGGTCACTCGCATGGTGCCCAGTTCCGAGGCGATGTTCGATCCTGCCTTGCCGGCCAGAATCAGACACATGATGGAGGAAGAAAACTCCAGCAGCATGATTTCGCGGGTGACGTATCCCACCGTCCACCGGGGCATGAAAGGGCTTTCTATATTCAGCTTTATTTGTATGGTGATTACAGCCCCGATGAAGAACGATATCAGCAGTACGATGCCGATGGAGTTGACACCGAGCTGCTCCAGTTCGTTGACGTATTGGCGGAAAAACATGCGCATGCGTTCGGGACGGGCGAATACGCGTCCCATCAGCATGATGTATCTGCCTACTGTCTTGAGTGCTTTGGACATAACATATAAGTATTTGAGTGCAAATGTACACTATTTCAGCTTATTTTTGCTACATTTGCGGCGAAAACCTTTAGAGTATGGAAGAAGAAAAAGGCATAAAGGACAACGTGGAGGAAGTCAAGGAGGTTCTGCATACAAGGCCGATAACCGCTCCCGCCGATGCGGGCACGGGGGAAGAGAAGATGGTGCTGCGTACGGAAGACTTGGTGAAGAAGTACGGAAAGCGTACTGTGGTGAACCATGTATCCATCAACGTGAAGCAGGGTGAGATTGTCGGGCTGTTGGGCCCTAACGGCGCCGGCAAGACGACCTCTTTCTATATGACCGTGGGGTTGATTGCTCCGAACGAGGGGCGCATCTTCCTGAATGATCTGGAGATTACGAACTATCCGGTGTATAAGCGGGCGCAGACGGGCATCGGTTATCTGGCGCAGGAGGCCTCCGTCTTCCGTCAGATGAGTGTGGAAGACAACATCACGTCTGTGCTGGAGATGACGGACAAGCCGTTGGATTATCAGAAAGACAAGCTGGAGAGCCTGATTGCCGAATTCCGTCTTCAGAAGGTGAGGAAGAATAAGGGAAACCAACTTTCGGGAGGCGAACGGCGGAGAACGGAGATTGCCCGTTGTCTGGCCATCGATCCGAAGTTCATCATGCTCGACGAACCTTTTGCCGGTGTAGACCCCATTGCTGTGGAAGACATCCAGCAGATTGTGTGGAAACTGAAAGACAAGAATATAGGCATATTGATTACCGACCACAACGTGCAGGAAACCTTGAGTATTACCGACCGTGCCTACCTTCTGTTCGAAGGTAAGATATTGTTTCAAGGCACGCCCGAAGAGTTGGCCGAAAATAAGATTGTGCGCGAAAAATACCTGAGTAACAGCTTCGTACTTCGCCGCAAGGAGTTTATGAAGTGATGCGCCAAGCCACGGAATATTGCCGATAAAAAAAGACCGCTTCAATGAGGCGGTCTTTTTTTGTTCTCCTAAATCTGCTGTGATTAATATTTCGGAGGTCTTGCTTCTTTCACCACCATCTGGCGTCCGAAGAATTCGGCTCCGTCAAGTTCGGCAATGGCTTTGGCGGCAGCGGCGCTGTCTTCCATTTCTACAAAAGCGATGCCTCTGAAACGCCCGGTCGCGCGGTCGTTGATGAATTTTACGGAAGTTACCGTGCCGTAATCTTCCATGGCTTTCTGAAGGTCACTCTCCTTAACGCGGTAGTTAAGGTTTCCAACATAAATGTTCATAATGAAAAAGATAAAAATAAATAAATGAATAAAACTCTCTTGGACAGAAGACCGGATAATCAAAAAGATTGCGACGACAGAGAGTTTACAAAAGCGTTTCTTGAAACGGAGTAAAAACTATGCAATAGAAATCGAGAAAACTAAAATGCCTTCAATCCGCGACAAAGAAAGGCATAATATTCGGATTTACAACTCTTTTTGCCATTTATTTTGCTTTTTCTTTCAGGCACGGGGAAGGAGGGAGGCCGAAAGGCGCTTCGTGCTGGCTGAATGTCTGTGCTGCGGTGTTGTTGAGAAGCGTACATAAGCCGGAAGAGTGTCTTTGGCCGGAGCTTATTCGCCCTCTGCCAAGCAAGAGGCGGTTCCGTCGATATCTGCAAGCAGCCTGCGATGCGTACGCTATGGGTTTGCGCCTTGAACACAAGGGATAAACGCCGTAAAAGCAAGGAGAAAAGCCGTGCGTGGCAAGGATCAAACCTGTTTACTGCCTGAATCGAACTCTGTTCGCGCCGTGCGGACACAAATCCGCAGCTTGCGGATAAGCATTCGCGCCGTGCGAACAGATGTGCGCACGGTGTGTTTCAAATTTCTGCCGGAATTCTTTTACGGATTGCGGGATGTCCTTGTAGAAGAAATAATTGTCAATGTCTTTTGATATTTGAAAGAATAACGCTAATTTTGCACGCTCATTTGAAATGTGGAACAAAGTATAAATCAAATAAATAATTGTCAGAATGAACGTTTCATTACAAAACATTGACAAAGTAAGCGCGCTGCTTACCGTGAAGCTTGAGAAAGCGGATTATCAGGAAAAAGTGGACAAGTCTTTGAAGACATTCCGTCAGAAGGCGCAGATTCCCGGCTTCCGTAAAGGAATGGTGCCCATGAGTCTGGTCAAGAAGATGTACGGCAAGTCCGTGTTGGCCGAAGAGGTGAATAAAGTGCTTTCCGAAACAGTATATAAGTATATACAAGACAATAAGGTTAACATATTGGGCGAGCCTCTGCCCAACGAAGACAAGCAGAAGGAAATCGACTTCGACACGATGGAAGAATTCGAATTCCTGTTCGACATCGCTCTGGCACCTGAGTTCAAGGCCGAAGCCGACGCTAAAGACGTGGTGGACTATTACGAGATTGAAGTGACCGACGAAATGGTGGACAACCAAGTGAAGGCCTACACTCAACGCAACGGCAAGTATGACAAGGCAGACGCTTATGAAGACAACGACATGCTGAAAGGCTTGCTTGCCGAACTGGACGAGAACGGCGACGCGAAAGAAGGCGGCATCCGGGTGGAAGGCGCCGTGATGATGCCCTCGTACATGAAGAACGACGGGCAGAAAGCCATTTTCGCCGGCGCAAAGGTGAACGACGTGCTTGTGTTCAATCCCCACACAGCTTGGGATGGCAATGCGGCAGAACTTGCTTCTTTGTTGAAGATCGAGAAAGAGGCCGCAACCGAAATGAAATCGAACTTCAGCTACCGGATTGAAGAGATTACCCGTTTCGTTCCGGGCGAATTGAATCAGGAAATCTTCGACCAAGTCTTCGGCAAAGATACGGTGAAGAGCGAAGAAGAGTTCCGCGCTAAAGTAAAGGAAGTGGTTGCCAAACAGTTTGTGGCCGACAGCGACTATAAATTCCTGATCGACGCACGCAAGATGTTGATGGAGAAAGTCGGCAAATTGGAGTTCCCCGATGCACTGCTGAAACGCATCATGCGCCTGAACAATCCTGACAAAGATGAAAAGTTCGTAGAAGACAACTATGACAAGAGCATCGAGGAGTTGACTTGGCACTTGATAAAGGAGCAGTTGGTGAAAGCCAATGACATCAAGGTTGAGCAGGACGACATTGCCGGAATGGCCAAGGAAGCCACTCGCGCACAGTTTGCCCAATACGGCATGATGAGCGTTCCCGAAGAGATTATAGAGAACTATTCCAAGGAGATGCTGAAGAAGAAAGAAAGCGTGGAAGGTCTGGTGAACCGTGTGGTCGAAGCCAAACTGGCCGCAGCATTGAAGACGCAGGTTAAATTGAACAATAAAGCCGTCTCGGCCGAAGAATTCAACAAGATGTTCGAGTAACATTCGATAGCCTTGCGGCTATATTTCATAAGGAAACACAGAGTTCGACACCGAATAACTCTGTGTTTTTTTGTGTCTCTGTGCTCTTTTTTGTTACTTTGCACCTCATATCAATATATAAAAAACAGAAAGAAATGGATGATTTTAAGAAATACGCAACTAAACACTTAGGCATGAACAGCTTGGTGCTGGACGATGTTATAAAGTCGCAAGCCGGCTATCTGAATCCTTATATCCTTGAAGAGCGTCAACTCAATGTTACCCAGTTGGATGTATTCTCCCGCCTGATGATGGACCGTATCATCTTTCTCGGCACCCAAATAGACGACTATACAGCCAATACGTTGCAGGCCCAGTTGCTTTACTTGGATTCCGTGGAGCCGGGTAAAGACATCTCTATTTATATCAACTCGCCGGGCGGTTCGGTATATGCCGGCTTGGGCATTTACGACACCATGCAGTTTATCAGCAGCGATGTGGCCACCATCTGCACGGGCATGGCGGCAAGCATGGCGGCCGTATTGCTGGTGGCAGGCGCAGAGAAGAAACGCTCGGCCCTGACACATTCGCGTGTGATGATCCACCAGCCGATGGGCGGTGCGCAAGGACAAGCTTCGGATATCGAAATCACGGCGCGTGAAATCCAGAAGCTGAAGAAAGAACTTTATACTATTATCGCCGACCATTCTCATACTCCTTTTGATAAAGTGTGGGCGGATTCTGACCGCGACTATTGGATGACCGCCCAAGAAGCCAAGGAGTATGGTATGGTGGATGAAGTCTTGATAAAGAAATAAATATGGCAGATTCAAAAAGAAACAGAAACAGATGCAGCTTCTGCGGGCGTTCGGAAGATGAAGTGGGTTTCCTTATAACAGGGCTGGACGGCTATATCTGCGACAGTTGTGCCACCCAAGCCTATGAAATCACTCAGGAGGCTTTGGGGGCTAACAAAAAAGGAGGAGCCACGAAGTTGAATCTGAAAGAACTCCCTAAACCCATGGAGATTAAGGATTTCCTCGATCAGTATGTGATAGGGCAGGACGATGCCAAGCGCTTCTTGTCGGTATCGGTCTACAATCATTATAAACGTTTGCTTCAGAAGTCCGATGGAGATGACGTGGAAATTGAAAAATCCAACATCATCATGGTAGGCAGCACCGGTACGGGAAAAACGTTGTTGGCACGTACTATCGCCAAGCTGCTGCATGTACCTTTCACCATTGTCGATGCAACGGTGTTGACCGAGGCAGGCTACGTGGGCGAGGATATTGAGAGCATTCTGACACGCCTGCTGCAAGTGGCCGACTACAATGTGCCCGAAGCCGAACAGGGAATCGTGTTTATCGATGAGATAGACAAGATAGCCCGCAAAGGCGATAATCCTTCCATCACCCGCGACGTGAGCGGCGAAGGCGTGCAGCAAGGATTGTTGAAATTGCTGGAAGGCTCTGTTGTGAACGTTCCTCCTCAAGGCGGCCGTAAACATCCTGACCAGAAGATGATTCCGGTCAACACAAAGAACATCCTGTTTATTTGCGGCGGGGCTTTCGACGGTATCGAGAAGAAAATCGCCCAAAGACTGAACACCCATGTGGTAGGATATAATGCAGTGCGCAATACTGCCGTCATAGATAAAAGCAATATGATGCAGTACATTGCTCCGCAGGATTTGAAGTCGTTTGGCTTGATACCCGAAATCATCGGTCGTCTCCCGGTATTGACTTATCTTAATCCTTTGGACCGTCCTGCCTTGCGTGCCATCCTTACTGAGCCGAAGAACTCAATCGTCAAGCAGTACGTCAAATTGTTCGAGATGGACAACGTGAAGCTTACTTTTGAAGATGCTGTCTTTGAATATATTGTAGACAAGGCTGTGGAGTACAAATTAGGTGCCCGTGGTTTGCGGTCTATTGTAGAGACTATCATGATGGATGCGATGTATGAAATTCCGTCCGAGCACAAAGACCGTTTTGTCGTGACATTGGATTACGCCAGACATCAGTTGGAGAAGACGAATATGGCGAGACTTCAAAGTGCTTAAAATCAGAAAGTAATATGAAGTGATAGCGGCTTTTATCTTTTTATGGAAAAATATTCGGCGGATTATGCTTGAAATTTAAGAAGTTGTTTTTAACTTTGTTAGGATTCTTCGCGCAGATATGCACGGAGTCTGCTTATAAGTTAACTCAATAACAACAACCTAATGAATCATGGCAGGGAAGAAGACTAATTTGACAGACCAGCTGAAGAGATACTTCGGATTCGATACATTTAAAGGAAATCAGGAAGCGATAATAAAGAATCTGCTGGCGGGTAACGATACTTTTGTATTGATGCCTACCGGCGGAGGCAAATCCTTGTGCTACCAATTACCCTCCTTATTGATGGAAGGCACGGCCATTGTGATTTCTCCTTTGATTGCACTGATGAAAAATCAGGTCGATGCGATGCGTAATTTCAGTGAAGAAGACAGGGTGGCTCATTTCATCAATTCTTCCCTTAACAAAAGTGCGATAGACCAAGTTAAGACGGATATCCTCAGCGGTAAGACAAAACTGCTGTATGTGGCCCCGGAATCTCTGACGAAAGAAGAGAATGTGGAGTTCTTGAAGACGGTAAAGATATCGTTCTATGCCGTAGACGAAGCCCACTGTATTTCCGAGTGGGGGCATGATTTCCGTCCTGAATATCGCCGTATCCGTCCTATCATCAATGAAATAGGAAAAGCCCCGCTGATTGCATTGACTGCGACAGCCACACCTAAAGTGCAGCATGATATCCAGAAAAACTTGGGTATGGTGGATGCACAAGTGTTCAAGTCGTCGTTCAATCGTCCTAACCTCTATTATGAGGTACGTTCCAAGACAGCAAACGTAGATAAGGATATCATCAAGTTTATCAAGAATAATCCCGAAAAGTCAGGCATTATCTATTGCCTGAGCCGGAAAAAGGTGGAGGAACTTGCTGAGATTTTACAGGCAAACGGTATCAATGCCCGTGCCTATCATGCCGGAATGGACTCTGCCACACGAACACAGAATCAGGATGACTTCCTGATGGAGAAGAACGATGTGATTGTGGCTACCATTGCCTTTGGCATGGGAATCGATAAACCCGATGTGCGTTATGTCATCCATTATGATATTCCCAAAAGTCTGGAGGGGTATTATCAGGAAACCGGACGTGCCGGAAGAGACGGAGGAGAAGGACAGTGCATCACTTTCTATACCAATAAAGACTTGCAGAAACTCGAAAAGTTTATGCAGGGAAAGCCTGTTGCAGAACAGGAAATAGGCAGGCAGCTTCTGCTGGAAACCGCTGCTTATGCCGAATCTTCCGTATGTCGCCGAAAGGTATTGCTCCATTATTTCGGTGAGGAATATACGGAAGAAAATTGTGGTAATTGTGACAACTGTTTAAACCCGAAAAAACAAGTGGAAGCCCAAGAATTATTATGTACCGTGATTGAAACGATTCTCGCGGTGAAAGAAAATTTTAAAGCGGACTATATTATAGATGTAATACAAGGCAGGGAAACGTCAGAAGTGCAGGCTCATCTGCATGAGGAACTCGAAGTGTTCGGTTCTGGTATGGGCGAAGAAGATAAAACTTGGAATGCCGTAATTCGTCAGGCTCTTATAGCCGGTTATTTAAGTAAAGATGTCGAAAACTATGGCTTGCTGAAAGTGATGGAGGAAGGCAAGAATTTTCTCAAGCACCCCAAGTCGTTCAAGATTGTGGAGGATAAGGATTTTGAAGAAGCTGAGGAAGAAGCGCCTGCACGTGGAGGAGCCACGTGTGCCGTAGACCCTACATTGTACTCCATGCTGAAAGACCTGCGCAAGAAACTGTCCAAGAAGTTGGAAGTGCCGCCTTATGTCATCTTCCAAGACCCCTCTTTGGAGGCAATGGCTACGATCTACCCGGTGACGTTGGATGAATTGCAAAATATTCCCGGTGTGGGAGCCGGCAAGGCCAAACGTTACGGCGAAGAGTTCTGCAAACTGATAAAACGCCATTGCGAAGAAAACGAGATAGAACGCCCGGAAGATTTGCGCGTGCGCACCGTAGCCAATAAATCGAAAATGAAAGTGGCCATTATTCAGGCCATTGACCGCAAAGTGGCATTGGATGATATTGCTATGTCGAAGGGCATTGAATTTGAAGAACTGTTGGATGAAATAGAGGCGATTGTTTATTCGGGAACCAAACTGAATATCGATTACTTCTTGGAAGATATCATGGACGAGGACCACATGCTCGACATCTATGACTACTTCAAGGAATCCATTACCGACAAGATTGATGATGCCTTGGATGAATTGGGCAATGACTTTACGGAAGAAGAAGTCCGTCTGGTGCGTATCAAGTTTATTTCAGAGATGGCGAACTGATCGTTGTTGGTAGGGGAAAGAAAATTTATTGCGTGCAGATATACGGAATGGAATAAAAGCCGTATATTTGCACGCAATAAATTTTAAACGCATAGCCCTATGTCATTTATTGCTGATAAGATTGTAATGGATGGGTTGACGTACGATGATGTATTGTTGATTCCCGCTTATTCTGAAGTCCTTCCCAAAACAGTCGAACTCTCGACTAAGTTCTCACGCAACATTGAGTTGAAAATACCGTTTGTAACCGCCGCCATGGACACGGTTACCGAAGCGAAAATGGCCATCGCCATTGCCCGCGAAGGCGGTATCGGAGTTATCCATAAAAACATGTCCATTGAGGAACAAGCACGTCAGGTTGCTATCGTGAAGCGTGCGGAAAACGGCATGATTTACGACCCGGTGACCATCAAGAGAGGTTCTGCCGTATCGGATGCTTTGGCTTTGATGGGCGAATATAAAATAGGTGGCATTCCGGTTGTGGATGATGAGGGGTATCTGGTGGGAATCGTTACCAACCGTGATCTTCGTTTTGAGAGGGAACTGAACAAGCGTATCGATGAAGTAATGACGAAAGAGAACATCGTTACCACCAACCAGACTACGGATTTGGAAGCTGCTGCGCAAATTTTGCAGGAACATAAGATAGAGAAGCTTCCGGTTGTCGATAAAGACAACAAATTGGTAGGGCTGATTACTTATAAAGACATTACCAAGGCCAAGGACAAGCCGATGGCTTGCAAGGACAGTAAAGGCCGTCTTCGGGTTGCCGCCGGAGTGGGTGTGACGAATGATACGTTGGATCGTATGCAGGCTCTTGTGGACGCAGGGGCGGATGCTATTGTTATCGACACGGCCCACGGACATTCCAAGTTCGTGATTGAGAAGCTGAAAGAGGCCAAAAAACGTTTTCCGAATATTGATATCGTGGTGGGTAATATTGCTACCGGTGAGGCGGCAAAGGCATTGGTAGAAGCCGGTGCCGACGGGGTGAAAGTTGGCATCGGTCCGGGTTCCATCTGTACGACCCGTGTGGTTGCCGGTGTGGGCGTGCCGCAGCTGTCGGCTGTATATGATGTGGCAAAAGCCTTGAAAGGCACGGGCATTCCTTTGATAGCCGATGGCGGTTTGCGCTATTCGGGTGATGTGGTGAAAGCTCTGGCTGCCGGTGGTTATAGCGTGATGATTGGTTCGCTGGTTGCCGGAACGGAAGAATCGCCGGGCGAAACGATTATCTTCAATGGCCGTAAATTCAAATCCTATCGCGGCATGGGTTCTTTGGAAGCGATGGAGCATGGTTCTAAAGACCGCTATTTCCAGAGCGGCACAAGCGATGTGAAGAAACTGGTTCCAGAAGGCATTGCCGCCCGTGTTCCTTATAAGGGAACCTTGTACGAGGTAATCTATCAGTTGGTTGGAGGTCTGCGTGCCGGTATGGGATATTGCGGTGCTGCCGATATCGAGCGGCTGCATGAGGCAAAATTCACCCGTATCACGAATGCCGGTGTGTTGGAGAGCCATCCGCATGATGTGTCCATCACCAGCGAGGCGCCGAATTACAGCCGTCCGGAGTAAAATAGGATAGGGTAAGTATTGCATGAGGGCGTGTCCTTTCGGGCACGCCCTCATGCTGTTTTATGTACGGACTGTTATAAACCTTACCTGAGTTCGGAATAAGAAACTGCCCGAGAGCCTTATCCGGTGGCTTATTTTTGAGGCTGAACCTCATTGGTTATCAGGTGTTTAACTTTGTCTTGTCAGACACTTGTGTCTTACGGCTAAAACACTTGTGTCTGACGGCTGAAACACTTGTGTCTGTCAAGACAAAGGATTGCAGCTGTCAAAACAGGGAGAAGGCGGTAGGCCCGAAAGGCTTTTCTCTGTCTGCTTAATCTCGCTGCAAATCGCTGCATTCAGGAAATATCCGCCCGACAGGATGCAGTCCCTCATTTTTGGCAAAAGCAGCCGCCTGCCCCGGACTCAGGTAAATCTTGTTACGTAAAGGGAGCGTAAGTTTTTCCCATTTCGGTGGCCATTGCATTTATCTGCCGGTTTTCTGCAAATGTTACGATGATTTTCCGTAAGTTTGCAGGTCTTAAATAAAAGAGTTGATGATGGTTAGGCTGGTTTTGATATATGTGCTTTTGGGAATTGTATCGGCTGTCTCGGCTCAGGGCGACCCGGTGCTGATGCGTATCGATGGAAAGGAAATTTCTCGTTCCGAGTTCGAATATTATTACAATAAAAGTGCTTCGAAAACTGCAAGTGCGAGGCGGAAGGCGCTTAATGAGTATGCCGATTCCTTTATAAACTTCAGGCTGAAAGTTGCTGCCGCCGAAGCCGAGGGATTGGATACTGTTCCTGCTTTTCTGAAGGAGCGGGATGACTGCCGCCGCCGATTGGTTGGATTTTATTTGACGGATATGGAAGTCGCGAGTCTGGATGCGCGCAAGCTTTATGATAGGATGAGGTCTGAGCATCGTGCGGGACAAGTGCTTGCGAAGCATATCTTTAAATTCCTTCCTCAAAATATTTCCGGTTATGCAATGCGGGAGGTGGAACATAAGATGGATTCCGTTTTCCTGAAGTTGGAGAAAGAAAACTCAACGGAGGCTTTCGACGCTTGCGCCAATCTTTTTTCTGATGACAAGAGAACCTTCCGGGTCAGCCGGACACAAATGCCGATAGAGTTTGAAGACGCGGTGTTCGGTTTGCAGGCAGGAGAAATCTCGCCTCCTTTTTTTACCCCTCAAGGCATCCATATAGTAAAAGTTCTTGAGCGGAAAGAACTCCCCTCGTTTGAAGAGATGAAGAGCGGAATCATCCATCGGCAGATCCGTCGGTATGGAACGGGTAAAGCCACGCAGGCTATTGTGGAAAAACTGAAAAAGGAGTATCGTTATACGCCTGATAAGTCCGGTATGGACGAGCTGCTGTCTAAAGGCAACACGCATCGGACATTGTTCACATTGGACGATAAGCCGTATAGCGGAAAAGATTTTGCCCGCTTTGCCGTTACTCATCCGGCAGGTATTCGCAGACAGGTGGAGAGCTTCGTCACAAAGACGGTGTTGGACTATGAAAACGGTCGTTTGGAACAGAGGCATCCGGAGTTCCGGATGTTGATGCGGGATTATTGCGACAGTCTGTTGCTTGCCGCAATCACTCACCGTGAAATCGAGGAAAAGAAAATGAAAGACGAAGCAGGATTGAAGACTTATTTTGAAACGCATCGCTCGGATTTTCATTGGGAAGAATCTCGTTACAGGGGGATTGTATTGCACTGCGCTACCAAACGGATAGCCAAACAAGCGCGGAAGTTCCTGAAAAAACTTCCGGAAGCCGAATGGAAGGATGCCGTCCGGCTGACTTTTAATGCCGGAGGAAAAACTCTGATACAGGCAGAACAGGGATTGTTTGCCCCCGGCGACAATATATATGTAGACGATTTGGTCTTTAAGAGAGGAGATGCCACTCCGGTTTTGTCGTATCCCTTTACAATCGTGCTTGGCAAGAAGCAAAAAGGGCCGGACAATTGGCAAGAAGTGCGCGAGCCGTTGTCCGTAGCCTACCGTGACTATTTGGAGACGCATTGGGTGGCAAAGTTACGTTCTTCCGCTAAGGTTGAAATTGACCAAGAGGTTTTAAAAACCGTTAATAATCACTGATGCAACCGATTAAAGCATTATCTTCGTACTTCAAAATAAAGTAATATCCGTTGGCGATGCGAACAACCGGCTTTGGGCTTTTGATTCTTCTTCTCTGTGCGGCATGCAATGAGCAGTACGACCATAGAGGGCGGACACCGTTAGTGGAACTGGACGGCAATTTCCTCTATAAGGAAGATTTGCAATCGGTACAACCTGCCGGTATGTCGAAAGACGACAGTTTGTTGTTTGCCGAGCACTATATACGCAATTGGGTGGAAGATGTTCTGCTGTACGATAAAGCAATGGATAATATCCCCAATAATGATGAAATTGATAAACTTGTGGAGAATTATCGCAAAGCGTTGATAATGCACACCTACCAGCAGGCTTTAATAAATCAGCAACTCTCAGACAAGATTTCAGAGCAGGATTTGGCGGATTATTACGAGAAGAATCAGACGCTCTTTAAAGTGGAGCGCCCGTTGATGAAAGGACTGTTTATTAAAGTTCCTTTGTCGGCCCCTCAGCTATCCGATGTCCGCCGCTGGTACAAGACGGAGACGCGCGAGGCGGTGGAACATCTGGAGAAGTACAGCTTGCAGAATGCCGTGAAGTATGAATATTTCTACGACAAGTGGGTGGCGGTGTCGGAAATTCTGGATATGATGCCGTTGAAAGTAACCAATGTGGAAGAATATCTTGGCGGGAATCGGCATATAGAACTGAAGGATACAGCTTTTTGCTATTTCCTGAATGTGAGCGACTACCGTCCGGTGGGCGAGCAAGCACCCTACGAATTTGCACGTGCCCAACTGAAAGGCATGCTGCTGAACATGAAGCAGGTGGATTTCATGAAAAAGGTGAAAGACGACTTGTATCAGGGCGCAGTGAAAAAAGACAAGATTAAGTATTATTTAGAATAAGCACCAAGCATGAAGAAGTGTATGAACTTTAAGTTTGTAATTTTATTAGCGTTGACACTATGGGCTGGCCCGGCCGTTTATGGACAAGACAATGTGATTGATGAGGTGGTATGGGTAATAGGTGACGAAGCCATATTGAAGTCCGAAGTGGAAGAGGCGCGTATGAGTGCGCTGTATGAAGGGCGAAAATTCGATCGTGACCCTTACTGCGTGATACCGGAAGAGATAGCCGTACAAAAGCTGTATCTTCATCAGGCGGCACTCGACAGTATTGAGGTTTCCGAGAACGAGGTAGTTCAGCGTGTGGACTATATGACGAATATGTATATCGCCAATATCGGCTCACGCGAGAAAATGGAGGAATACTTCAACAAAACCTCCAGCCAGATTCGTGAAACATTGCGCGAAAACGCACGCGAAGGCTTGAAAGTGCAGAAAATGCAGCAGAAATTGGTCGGGGATATAAAGGTGACGCCGGCCGAAGTGCGCCGCTATTTCAAAGATTTGCCGCAAGACAGCATCCCTTACATTCCTACCCAAGTGGAGGTGCAGATTATTACCCAACAACCCAGAATCCCGTTGGAAGAGATAGAAGATGTAAAAAGGCGTCTGCGCGAATACACCGAACGCATCAATAAAGGCGAAAGTTTCTCCATGCTGGCCCGCCTTTATTCTGACGACCGATCCTCGGCTATAAATGGCGGCGAGATGCCGTTTACCGGACGCGGTTATCTGGACCCGGCTTTTGCCAATGTGGCTTTCAACCTGCAAGATCCGAATAAAGTCTCCAAAATCGTGGAGTCGGAATACGGCTTCCATATCATTCAGTTGATGGAGAAACGTGGCGACCGAATCAAAGTGCGTCATCTGCTTTTGAAACCCCACATTCCGGAAGCGGCCTTGACAGCCGGTTGCGCACGGCTGGACTCCATTGCCGACGACATCCGCAATGGCAAGTTCTCCTTTGAGGAGGCTGCATCCGTGCTTTCGCAAGACAAGGACACGCGCAACAACCACGGTCTGCTGCCCAATCCCAACTCGAATACATCCAAGTTCGAGATGCAGGAGCTTCCTCCTGAAATAGCCAAAGTGGTGGACAAAATGAAGGTGGGTGAGATTTCCGAGGCATTCACCATGATTCCGCAAAAGACGGGAAAAGAAGAGTGTGTGATTGTGAAGCTGAAGAGCCGCACGGCGGGGCATAAAGCAACCATTGCCGACGACTATCAGAATCTGAAGGAAATAGTGCTCGAAAAACATCGCAGCCAAGTATTGGATAAGTGGATTCGCGAGAAACAAAAGCATACTTATGTCCGCATCAAGGACAGTTGGAAGAATAACTGTGTATTCAAGTATCCGGGTTGGATTAAAGATTAGCCCGTAGGGGATTTACGTAAATTTGTATGCAAAGAAAGTATATAGGAACTCATTTTCTGAACAAGCATAGATACTTCTTCGTAGGTATTCTATGCTTGTTTGGCATCTGCCTGCTGAGTGCTCAGGACAAGAATCGAAAGGTGGGAACTCCTGAAAATAAAGTGGAGATGACAGAGCAAAAGAAGGAACCGGTCGCCGAAAAGAAGAAAACCCGTGTAGATTTGCTGTATGCCGATGAAGCGCAAGCCGATAAACAGCTGCGTCCCGATGTACAAGTACTTGTCGGTTCGGTAAGGCTGAAGCACGACAGCATGTACATGTTCTGTGACAGCGCTTTGATATTCGAGAAGATAAATTCGGTTGAAGCGTTCGGCAACGTGCGCATGGAGCAGGGCGACACCTTGTTCATTTACGGCGACTACCTCTATTACGATGGGATGTCGCAATTGGCCATGCTGCGCGAAAATGTACGCTTGATTAACCGTAAGACGGAATTAACCACCGATAGCCTGAATTATGACCGTTTGTATGGCTTGGGTTATTATTTTGAAGGAGGTACGCTGACCGATGAGGAAAACGTACTTACTTCCGAATGGGGAGAATATAGTCCGACAACCAAGCAGGCCGTCTTCAATCATGATGTGAAATTGGTCAATCCGAAATTTGTGCTTACCTCGGACACCCTGAAGTACAGTACGGCAACCAAAATCGCCACCATTCTGGGACCTTCGGATATCGTAAGCGAGCAGAACCATATTTATTCCGAACGTGGTGTGTATAACACAACTACCGAACAGGCAGAGCTGCTTGATCGTTCCATCCTGACCAATGAAGGCAAAAAACTTACCGGCGACAGCCTTTTCTACGATCGAAAATTGGGTTATGGCGAGGCTTTCTACAATGTACAGATGAATGATACGGTGAACCGGAACATGCTTACCGGTGACTACTGTTTTTATAACGAACTTACCGGCAATGCCATAGCTACCCGGCGTGCGGTCGCAGTCGATTATTCGCAGGGCGACAGTCTGTTTATGCATGCCGATACCTTGCGGCTGATTACTTATCATCTGAATACCGACTCCATGTATCGGGAGATGCGTGCCTATCATAAGGTGCGTGCCTATCGCACGGATGTGCAGGCCGTGTGCGACTCTTTGGTCTACAATTCCAAAGACTCCTGCATGACAATGTACACCGATCCTGTCCTGTGGCATGGAGAACAGCAATTGCTGGGCGAAGAAATCAAGGTCTATATGAACGATAGCACCATTGATTGGGCGCATATCGTTCGTCAGGCTCTGACGGTAGAGAAAAAGGACAGTATCCATTACAATCAAGTGTCCGGCAAGGAAATGAAAGCTTTCTTCGTAGATGGGGATATGCGTCAGGTAGAAGTCAACGGCAATGTGTTGGTGGTCTATTATCCGGTCGAAGAGAAAGATAATTCATTGATTATGATGAACTATTCCGAAGGGGGATTGTTGAAAATGTATCTGAAGAAAAGGAAGATGGAGCGCGGGGTTTTTGTTGGGAAAACCACCGGCACGGCCTATCCTTTGGATCAGATTCCGGCAGACAAGAGCAAACTGCCTTCTTTTGCATGGTTTGACTATATCCGTCCGCAAAGCAAGGAGGATATCTTTGAGTGGAGAGGCAAGAAGGAGGGCGAGGTGTTGAAGAAAAGTGACCGGAAACCGGTAGTCTCTCCGAGGAACATGCATATCAAACGGAATAAAAAGTAGTGCTATGGGAATGTTTACGATGCGGAAGCCTCGCGGCTTCAATCATCCATATATCTATGTGGACGAACGGAAAGAGAAGTTGGCGAAAATGGAAGAGAACGCCAAGCGAGACTTGGGCATGTTGCCGGAGAAAGAATTTTCTCCTGAAGATATCCGGGGTAAGTTCGTTGAGGGAACCACCCACTTGAAGCGTCGGAAGGAGAGTGGACGTAAACCGGTGCATTTGGGAATTGTTCTGGTGGCCATTGCCCTGCTGATTTATCTGTGGTATGCCATCAGCAACGGAATCATTTAGAAGTTGTTGGGAAGTGTATCTCGGCTTCTTCCTTTTTAATACATATACTTGGTAAATTGTAGTTTTTATGAGTGATATTATCCATTTGCTGCCCGATTCGGTCGCTAACCAGATAGCAGCCGGAGAGGTGATTCAGCGCCCGGCATCTGTTGTGAAAGAACTGGTGGAAAATGCGATTGATGCCGAAGCCCGCGAAATACATGTGTTGATTACCGATGCGGGTAAGACTTGCATTCAGGTGATTGACGACGGGAAAGGAATGTCCGAAACCGATGCACGTCTCTCGTTTGAAAGGCATGCGACCTCAAAGATACGCAAGGCGGCGGATTTGTTCGCTTTGCGTACCATGGGCTTTCGAGGAGAGGCGCTGGCTTCCATTGCGGCTGTGGCAGAGGTGGAGCTGAAAACACGTCTGGAAAGCGAGGAGTTGGGTACGCGCCTGTCGATTGCCGGTTCCAAGGTCGAGAGTCAGGAGACGGTATCCTGTCCCAAGGGCAGTAATTTCTCCGTCAAGAATCTGTTCTTTAATATTCCTGCCCGGCGCAAGTTTCTGAAGGCAAACTCGACCGAGTTGAGCAATATTCTTGCAGAATTTGAGCGTATCGCATTGGTACATCCCGAAGTAGCTTTTTATTTGTATAGCAATGACAGCGAACTGTTCAATCTGCCGGTGGTTCCTTTGCGACAACGAATTTTGGCCGTATTCGGAAAAAAACTGAATCAGCAACTGCTTTCAGTAGATGTAGATACGACAATGATAAAGGTTTCCGGTTTCGTCACCAAGCCGGAGACATCGCGTAAGAAGGGGGCGCATCAATACTTCTTTGTGAACGGGCGTTACATGCGTCATCCTTATTTTCACAAGGCTGTGATGGATGCCTACGAGCATTTGATTCCAGCCGGTGAGCAAATCTCCTATTTTATTTATTTTGAGGTTGATCCTGCCAATATTGATGTGAATATCCATCCCACAAAGACAGAAATCAAGTTCGAGAACGAGCAAGCCATTTGGCAGATTCTGTCGGCGGCGGTCAAAGAATCTTTGGGAAGGTTCAGCGCTGTCCCTACCATTGATTTTGATACGGAAGACATGCCAGATATCCCGGCATTCGAGCAGACACGACCCGTTGAGCCTCCGAAAGTGCATTATAATGCCGATTTCAATCCTTTTAAAACCTCTGCTTCTTCCTCTTACGGAGGAAGTGGCAATTACTCACGCCCGAAAGTGGAGTGGGAGGGACTCTATTCCGGTTTGGAAAAAGCCAGCCGAATGAATGATCCGATGGAGGAACAGCCTTTTGCTGAAGATGAGGGAGTGGCAGCTTCCGTAGCTCCGGAAGGAGAAGCAAGCATGTCATATAGTTCGGATGTCATTCCTGCCGCGATGACGTCCACTTCTTTTTGCGGCAGTGAAGTAGTAATAGAGCAAGGTGCTCAACATTTCCAATTCAAGGGCCGATTTATTCTGACCTCCGTAAAGTCCGGCCTGATGCTGATAGACCAGCATCGCGCACATGTACGGGTGCTGTTCGACCGTTATATGAGTCAGATTACTCAGAAGCAAGGGGTGTCGCAAGGAGTGCTGTTCCCGGAGATAATCCGCTTGCCGGTTTCCGAAGCAGCCGTACTCGAAAGTATTATGGACGATTTGTCCGCCGTAGGTTTCGATTTGAGTCCGTTGGGTGGCGGAAGCTATGCCATCAATGGCATACCTTCGGGCATCGAAGGGCTGAACCCCGTGGGCTTAATCGGGAATATGGTACATACTGCCATGGAGAAAGGAAACGATGTGAAGGAAGAGGTGCAGACCATCCTTGCCTCTACATTGGCTCGCGCTGCCGCCATCGTTTATGGGCAGGTATTGGGCAATGATGAGATGGAGAACCTCGTGGATAGTTTGTTTGCTTGTCCTGCTCCTAACTATACCCCTGACGGGAAAGCGGTGTTGGCAACCATCAAGGAGGAGGACATAGAGAGGCTTTTCAATAAGTGATGAGGCCGTGATGTGTTTTCTTTCTTTTTGATGCCTTAAAAAAACGGAGTGACCTCAAAAAAACGGATGGTTAATAATCCATACCCGGCTTTTTGAGGTCACTTTGGTTTTATCCTATTCCAATGTAAAGTGCAGCAAAGATTATTCCTCGCTGAACTTCTTCACTTGTTCGGCAATCAGTTCGGCATCATCGAAGTAATTTATCTTCATGGCTTTGCGCACATCGTCCAGAGTGGATGCTGCCGTTTCGCGGGCTGCTTCGCAACCTTTTCTCAACATCTCGTAGATGGCGGGAATGTCTTTCTCGAACTCTTTGCGGCGGTTGCGAACAGGTTCTAAAGTTTCCTGCATGATGGCGTTGAGGAACTTCTTGACTTTCATGTCGCCCAAGCCGCCACGTTGGTAGTGGGCTTTAAGCTCGTCCAGATTGGGATATTCGGGCAGATAAAGGCCGAAGTGTTCGGGACGGCAGAAAGCATCGAGATAGGTGAATACCGTGTTGCCCTCCAGCTTTCCGGGGTCGGAAACACGCAAGTGGCCGGGGTCGGTGTACATGCTCTTCACTTTCTTGTCCACCTCTTCGGCAGGGTCGGAAAGATAGATGCAGTTGCCGAGCGACTTGCTCATCTTGGCTTTGCCGTCCGTTCCCGGCAGGCGCAGGCAAGCGGCATTGTCGGGCAGGAGGATTTCAGGTTCAACGAGTGTTTCACCATATATATAATTGAAGCGTCGCACGATTTCGCGTGCCTGTTCCAGCATGGGTTCCTGATCTTCGCCTACGGGCACGGTGGTGGCGCGGAAGGCTGTAATGTCGGCCGCTTGGCTGATGGGGTAGGTGAAGAAACCTACGGGGATGCTTGTCTCGAAGTTGCGCATCTGTATCTCGGTCTTTACCGTCGGGTTGCGTTGCAGGCGGCTGACGGTGACCAGATTCATGTAATAGAAAGAAAGTTCGCAAAGCTCCGGAATCTGCGATTGGATAAAGATGGTGCTTTTCGTCGGGTCAAGTCCGCATGCCAAGTAGTCGAGTGCTACTTCGATGACGTTCCGGCGCACTTTTTCCGGATTCTCCATGTTGTCGGTCAGTGCCTGCGCATCGGCGATGAAGACGAATGTCTTGTCGTATAAGCCTGAGTTTTGCAGTTCCACTCTTCTTCTCAATGAGCCTACATAGTGGCCTATGTGCAGGCGTCCCGTGGGGCGGTCGCCCGTAAGGATGATTTTTTCTTTTGCCATATTTATGTATCTTTAGTTCCTAATGCGGTGTAAGGGCATTGCTGTCCGTAATGCCTGCAAAGATACCGATAATAATCGAAACCTCAAGGGATGGCGACGTCTCTTGTGCGCCATCTGTCTGCCTGAATTCTCTGCCTGTGCGAAATATTAACCGGATTCGTTTGCTCTTTTCGCAAATAAGTCGTTTCTTTGCAGAAATTTTAAAACAACAATGCAGCCGCGGGAAATGAGAAACGAATATAATCTCCGTTCGAATGAATTTCATTCGGGAACCGTTGGCTTCTCTTTTCCCAAAAATGATATTTCAGTTTTCAGACAATGCGTTCGTCCTTCATCGGCCGACGCATTTTTTTTATCCCCGAACCGTGAAGAAGAAACTTAACAGACAATAATAAGAGATATGGAAAAGAATTTAAAGAAAGTGCTTGTCTTGGGTTCAGGAGCACTCAAGATCGGTCAGGCCGGAGAGTTCGATTATTCCGGGTCGCAGGCCTTGAAAGCCTTGCGCGAAGAAGGTATCGGCTCTGTGTTGGTGAACCCCAACATTGCCACCATACAGACGTCGGAGGGTATTGCGGACAAAGTGTATTTTTTGCCGGTGACCCCTTACTTCGTGGAGGAAATCATCAAGAAAGAACGCCCCGACGGCATTCTGCTGGCGTTTGGCGGGCAGACGGCCTTGAATTGCGGTACCGAATTGTATCTGAACGGTGTGCTGGATAAATACGGCGTGCGTGTGCTGGGCACTTCGGTAGAAGCCATCATGTACACTGAAGACCGCGACCTCTTTGTGAAGAAGCTCGACGAGATTCCGATGAAGACACCCCAAAGCCGTGCGGTGGAAAGTATGGCGGATGCGCTGAAGGCAGCCCGTGAAATCGGCTATCCGGTGATGGTGCGTTCGGCTTATGCTTTGGGCGGTTTGGGCAGCGGCATCTGTCCGGACGAGGAAACTTTCGTGAAGCTGGCCGAAAGTTCTTTTACCTTCTCCAAACAGATTCTTGTAGAAGAGTCGCTGAAAGGCTGGAAAGAGATAGAGTTCGAGGTTATCCGCGATGCGAACGACCACTGTTTCACGGTGGCAAGCATGGAGAACTTCGACCCGTTGGGCATTCATACGGGTGAGTCTATCGTGGTGGCTCCCACTTGTTCGCTGACCGATGAGCAGGTGAAGATGTTGCAGGAACTCTCCACGAAATGTATCCGCCATCTGGGCATCGTGGGCGAGTGCAACATTCAGTATGCGTTCAATGCCGAGACGAACGACTATCGCGTCATCGAGGTGAATGCCCGTCTGTCCCGTTCTTCGGCATTGGCATCGAAAGCCACCGGTTATCCGTTGGCGTTTGTGGCTGCCAAGATTGCGTTGGGCTACACGCTCGACCAAATCGGCGAGATGGGAACTCCCAATTCGGCTTATGCCGCTCCGCAGCTGGATTACTTGATTTGCAAGATTCCCCGTTGGGACTTGACCAAGTTCGTAGGTGTGAGCCGTGAAATCGGTTCAAGCATGAAGTCGGTGGGCGAAATCATGTCCATCGGACGCTCTTTCGAGGAAATCATACAGAAAGGCCTGCGCATGATCGGTCAGGGCATGCACGGCTTTGTGGGCAACGAAGGGCTGGAGTTCGGCGATTTGGACTATGAATTGTCGCATCCCACAGACCTGCGTATCTTTGCCATTGCCGCAGCTTTGGAGAAGGGCTATACCATCGACCGCATCTTCGAACTGACGAAAATCGACCCGTGGTTCCTTGGCAAGCTGAAGAACATTGTGGACTACAAGCAAAAGCTCTCCCTATATAATAAGGCGGAAGATGTTCCGGCCGACGTGCTGCGCGGTGCAAAGGTGCTGGGCTTCTCCGACTTCCAGATTGCGCGCTTTGTGCTCAATCCGCAGGGAAACATGGAGAAGGAGAACCTTGCCGTGCGTGCCCGCCGTAAGGAACTGGGCATCCTGCCTGCCGTGAAGCGCATCAATACGGTGGCTTCCGAACAACCCGAACTGACGAACTACCTCTACATGACGTATGCCGTTCAGGGCTACGATGTGAATTATTATAAGAACGAGAAGTCGGTAGTGGTGCTTGGTTCCGGTGCATACCGCATCGGCTCGTCAGTAGAGTTCGACTGGTGCTCGGTGAATGCCGTGCAGACAGCCCGTAAACTGGGTTACAAGTCCATCATGATTAACTATAACCCCGAAACCGTTTCCACGGACTACGACATGTGCGACCGCCTGTACTTCGACGAGCTCTCCTTCGAGCGTGTGCTCGACGTAATCGACCTCGAGCAGCCGCGCGGAGTCATCGTGTCGGTGGGCGGACAGATTCCGAACAATCTGGCCATGAAACTCCATCGCCAGTCCGTTCCTATTTTGGGCACATCGCCGGTATCCATCGACCGTGCCGAAAACCGCAACAAGTTCTCGGCCATGCTCGACCAGTTGGGCATCGACCAACCCGCTTGGCAGGAACTCACCAGCTTGGAAGACGTGAAGGGATTTGTGGAGAAAGTGGGCTATCCGGTGCTGGTGCGTCCTTCGTACGTGCTTTCGGGTGCGGCAATGAATGTGTGCTACGATGAAGAAGAGTTGGAGAACTTCCTGAAGATGGCGGCCGAGGTGTCGAAGGAATATCCGGTTGTCGTATCGCAGTTCTTGCAGAATACCAAAGAGATAGAGTTCGACGCGGTGGCTCAGAACGGTGAAGTGGTGGAATACGCCATTTCCGAACACGTGGAGTTTGCCGGTGTGCATTCGGGCGACGCCACGCTGGTGTTCCCCGCACAGAAGATTTACTTTGCAACGGCACGCCGCATCAAGAAAATCAGCCGTCAGATTGCGAAGGAACTCAATATCTCCGGGCCTTTCAACATTCAGTTCCTTGCGCGCAACAACGAGGTGAAGGTGATTGAGTGCAACCTGCGTGCTTCGCGCAGTTTCCCGTTCGTGTCCAAAGTGCTGAAACGTAACTTCATTGAGACGGCCACCCGCATCATGCTGGACGCTCCTTACACCCGGCCGGACAAGTCGGCGTTCGACATCGACCGCATCGGCGTAAAGGCTTCGCAATTCTCCTTCTCGCGCCTGCACAAGGCCGACCCGGTGCTGGGTGTGGATATGTCGTCCACGGGCGAGGTGGGCTGCATCGGCGATGACTTTTCCGAAGCGTTGCTCAATGCGATGATAGCCACCGGATTCACCATTCCCCGAAAAGGCGTGATGTTCTCGTCCGGTGCCATGAAGTCGAAAGTGGATTTGCTGGACGCAAGCCGCATGCTCTATGCCAAGGGATATAAGATTTATGCCACGGCAGGAACGGCCGCTTTCCTCAATGCACACGGTGTGACGACGGAAGCCGTTTACTGGCCCGATGAACGTCCCGAAGCCGAAAACAACGTGATGAAGATGATTGCCGACCATGCGTTCGACCTGATTGTCAATATCCCGAAGAACCATACGAAACGCGAATTGACAAATGGCTACAAGATTCGTCGCGGCGCCATCGACCACAACATCCCTTTGATTACGAATGCCCGTCTGGCAAGTGCTTTCATCGAAGCCTTCTGCGAGATGAAACTCGAAGACATTCAAATCAAGAGCTGGCAGGAATATCAATAACGGCTGCTGTCGTGACCGTTTGCATGAGGCTGCTCCAATTTTTCGGAATGGGGCGGCCTCGCTTGTTTTTCGGCGGATGTCTTGTCGGCTCCGGCGATTGTTTTTCTTATAATTTCACCTCCTCGTAAAGCGTTGGAAATGCGGTAGTTGACAGACACTTGTGTCTCTCCTGTCAAACACTTGTGTCTGTCGCGTCAAACACTTGTGTCTGTCCTGTCAAACACTTGTGTCTGTCACGTCAAACACTTGTGTCTGTCAGGCAAGGTTTCAATGGCCGTCGAGAGCCGCCCATCCCTCTGTGATAATTGCTTGAAATACAAAGTGGAAGAAGCATTTCTTCCACTGCTTCATCTTGTCCCTTCGTTGGTTAAAAACGGAATTGTTTCTCCGTTTTGTCCGACTTTGGCAGTTTTTCCCTAATTTTGTTCGAGGATATACAAGCGAAAGATTCTATGAATGAAGTAGAGAAAATGCGCAGTTCCCGGCTGGCGGATATGTCTGCCCCGGAGATTCAGGTGAAGTTTGAGCGTGCCAAGAAGTTATTGGCGAAGATGCGTATGATGAGCACCTGCGATGAGGCCTATCGCAGTGTTTTGGAAGAACTGGTGCCGGGCATTCCCGCCACCTCCGTCATCTTCCCGCCGTTTTATTGCGATCATGGCGACGGAATCCGGTTGGGAGAGCATGTTTTTGTCAATGCCAACTGCACATTTCTGGACGGAGGCTATATCACGATTGGAGCACATACGTTGGTGGGCCCCTGCGTACAGATATATACTCCCCATCATCCGATGGATTATATGGAACGCCGTACGGCAAAAGAATACGCCTATCCGGTGACGATAGGCGAAGACTGCTGGATTGGCGGTGGTGCAGTCTTGTGTCCGGGTGTAACGGTTGGCGACCGTTGCGTCATCGGTGCAGGCAGTGTGGTGACGAAAGACATACCGTCCGACAGTGTTGCCGTCGGCAATCCTGCCAAGGTTATCCGGCGAAACGAGATCAAAGAGAAGAGAGGCTAATTGATTGAAAAACAAGATGTGTTGAAATGCGTAAAAAAAAAGTTGCAAAATAGAGAACAAAAGTTTTGGTAATGTCAAAATAAGCTGTACCTTTGCAACGCTTTTGAAACGAAAGTGCATGGGCGTTTAGCTCAGCTGGTTCAGAGCATCTGCCTTACAAGCAGAGGGTCGGCGGTTCGAATCCGTCAACGCCCACACTACACTACCGGCACTTTCATTTTCAGAAGGGCGTTTAGCTCAGCTGGTTCAGAGCATCTGCCTTACAAGCAGAGGGTCGGCGGTTCGAATCCGTCAACGCCCACGATGATAATTTTTTTTTGTAATTGAAGTCGGTACGCATTCGTGTGTGCCGCTTTTTTATATACCTTTTTGTTGCAAGTGCTGCAATATAATGCCGTCAGCGGATTTTCCAAGCAGAATCGTTCAAAGCGCCCTCCTGCAAATTTCCATAAGAATTCGGTTTACCCATAAAATAAAAGCCGCAACCATCTGCAAGTAAGATGTTGCGGCTTTGTTGTGTGACCCCGGTGCGATTCAAACGCACGACCTTCAGAACCGGAATCTGACGCTCTATTCACTAAGCTACGGAGCCAATGCGGGCGCAAAAATAGAAAAAATACTGGCATATTCCTAATATTCCCATTAGTTTTTCTAACAAAGTTCACCTTCCCCCTATCTGTATTTTGGTCGGGTGTATTGTTATTTTGAGAGCAATATATATGTATTACTATACATTGTGCTGTTTTTTATATTGAAAATAAAACGAATTTGGATATTGTTCTTATCTTTGCTGCGCAATTTAATAGAATAAAGAAAAAAAGAATCATGAGTTACCTGATAAAACCTGAAGGATATACCCCTCTATTAGACCTGAAACAAACAGAGTTGGGAATCAAACAGATTAAAGAGTTTTTTCAACTAAACCTTTCTTCCGAACTACGCCTGCGGCGCGTGACGGCTCCTCTCTTTGTATTGAAAGGCATGGGAATCAACGACGACCTCAACGGCGTGGAACGTGCAGTCACTTTCCCAATCAAAGATTTGAAAGACGCCAAGGCGGAAGTAGTACACTCCCTTGCCAAATGGAAGCGACTTACGCTGGCCGAATACCACATTGAGCCCGGATATGGCATCTATACCGACATGAATGCCATCCGCGCTGACGAGGAGTTAGGCAACCTCCATTCTCTTTATGTAGACCAGTGGGACTGGGAACGGGTCATTACTGCCGAAAATCGTAATGTGGAATTTCTGAAAGAAATCGTAACCCGCATCTATGCCGCCATGGTACGTACGGAATATATGGTGTATGAGACATATCCGCAAATCGAACCGTGTCTGCCTTGCCCTCAAAAATTGCACTTCATCCATGCGGAAGAGTTACGCCAACTTTACCCCCGTTTAGAACCTAAAGACCGCGAGCATGCCATCTGCAAGAAGTTCGGAGCTGTGTTCATCATTGGTGTAGGCTGCAAACTGGGCGACGGAAAGAAACACGATGGACGTGCCCCGGACTATGACGATTACACCACTCCCGGATTGAATGGCCTGCCCGGACTGAACGGTGACCTGTTGCTATGGGATAATATATTGCAACGAAGCATAGAACTCTCTTCCATGGGTATCCGTGTAGACAAGGAAACCTTGTTGCGCCAGCTCAAAGAAGCAAATGAACAAAAGCGTCTGGAACTTTACTTCCACAAACGTTTAATGGAGGGTTCTCTTCCTCTCTCCATAGGTGGCGGCATAGGGCAGTCGCGCTTGTGTATGTTCTATCTTCGCAAAGCCCACATCGGAGAGATACAAGCCGGCATTTGGCCGGAAGACATGCGCAGAGAATGTAAAGAGCATAATATACATTTAATTTAGTCGGAGTGCGGGATAAGAGACTTTTTGGAAATCGATTACCCTCGAACAAATCCGGTAATCTCACAAGACATCGCCGCAAAGAATACTATCAAAGTGGATTTTTTCGGTAACCACCGAAAAAAGGAATAAATGAAGGGCTGTCTCATTTTTCCGGGATGAGACAGTCTTTTTACTTTTTATTTTGTACTTTAGCAGCCCAAACCCGTTTTAATGAGAGCTTTTATGAATGTTCAAATAGAAGATAGCTGGAAACTCCGTTTACAGCCGGAATTCGAGAAAGACTATTTCCGGCATCTGACAGATTTCGTACGAAATGAGTATGGAGCGTATGCCATATATCCACCGGGAAAACTGATTTTCAATGCTTTTAATCTATGTCCTTTCGACAAAGTAAAAGTGGTGATTATCGGTCAGGACCCTTACCACGGTCCGGGACAAGCGCACGGGCTTTGTTTCTCCGTAAATGACGGTGTTCCTTTCCCGCCTTCTTTAGTAAATATTTTCAAGGAGATAAAGGAAGACATCGGTGTCGACACTCCCACCACCGGCAACCTGACACGCTGGGCGGAACAAGGCGTATTACTTCTCAACGCTACCCTTACCGTACGCGCCCATCAGGCCGGCTCCCATCAAAACCGGGGCTGGGAGACTTTCACGGATGCCGTCATACGTATCCTTGCAGAAGAGAAGGAACATCTTGTATTCATTCTTTGGGGAGCTTATGCCCAACGTAAAGGGGCATTTATCAACCGGAGCAGACATTTGGTGCTGACTTCCGCACATCCTTCCCCTCTTTCTGCCCATAACGGATTTTTTGGAAACAAGCACTTCGGCAAGACAAATGAATATTTAAAAGTGCACGGAGAAAAGGAAATCTGTTGGTGACGGCAATGTGATTCCTCCCGCCGGAACAAGTCTTAGTACCACCTGATATTTGTCTGTGTCTGGCTTCTTTGTTCCCATTTCAAATCCTGTAAAATCTGTGCGGTAGCACGGATGGTGAAATTATAGTATTTGTAATTCCCGAAAGGAGCAAAGCTGGCGGTCATGGTGAAGCAGTGCAAATCGCGTGTTATATTAAAGACTGTATTTGTTATCTGCTTCGCATTGAAATCATAGCCGGAATTGAAATTCACCGCCCACTTATTGCTTAGCTTAACGTTACCATTGATGTTAAGAGCATTCAAGCTGATTTTATAAGGGTAACGCATATTCTTCCGGTTGATAGGGCTTTCTCTATCTTCCGTGATATTAAAGCCCGTACTCAAAGATATTGACCATGGCATTTTGAACGCTTGATAGCCATCGGCATCAGCGGTTGCCTCTTTCGTCTTCTTTTTAGGCATGCCGATGCCTGAATCTTCGGCGTCAGCTTCTTCACTTTCATTGTCGTTGGACTTTCCTTTCTTTCCAGTCTCATCCTTTTTGCCGAAAAGTTTCTTAAAAGTCTCATTATTCAGCGTATAGCTAAAAGAAGTGCCATAACCGGACCAACGTCCGAAACGGCCGTACGACCACTCCGTACGGTCGCCAACCACCACTTCTCCTTTTTCATTGAACTCATAGGCATAAGTGGCAAATGTAGAAGCCATGCTGAAAGTATAGTTGCCAAACTTCATACGAAGATTCATATTCAAATCGCTCCACGGCCTTGTCTCAGCAGCCATGTTGTAGCTGATGCCGGCTCCTAATTCGTCTATCAAACTCACTTTGTGGATAGAATCATTCTTGTCCTTGAATTTCATTTCCAGATTATTGGATATGCTGAAATTGACACTTCCCTGCTTTCCACCGCTCGGCACACCAAAGGGTTGTCCCGAATAATAAGAATAACGAACTTCTTTGCGTTCTCCGTTTTTCCCTTCCTGAATATAACTGTCATAATAGCCATAGCGGGATGTCGTAAAGTCGGGGGCTGCGCTGATGCTCACCGAAGGAGTGATGACATGACGGATTTGTATCTCTTTTTTAGGAAAGAACAGAGGTTTGTACATGCCATAAATCTTGGTATTAACTCCCAAACTGGTACTGTAATTATACACACGATGAAAACCATATATCGTGTCGTTATTCACCTCTTTCTGAGTTGGAACGTCCCATCCCCGCTTTATTTTCCTTGTATACCAGCGTTCCGTATAATTGAATGTAGGAGTCAGGTTAAAGTACTTGAACAAGGTAAACGTAGCACTGATGGGAATGTCATGCTGCATGCCGTTTTCCCAATCCCGCACTAAATTGGATTTGAAAAGGCGGTCATCCTTTGTTCTGATACTGTTTTTCATTCGGCCGGTATAACGGATTGAAATCTTTTCATACCACTTCTCATCTCCCACGGCACGTTTTCGCTTAAAAGGGAAAATGGTACTGAGTGAGATGTTGAGGTCGGGCAAAGTTACGGCAATGGAAGAGTCTCTCATGTTCTGGGCAATGTTTCCAGAGGCGGATATGAGCAGTTTCAGATCTGGAAAATTGCGTGAATAGCTGACACTTGAAGTCTTCGTGTTTTGAGACATGGCCTGCACATTATAGAGATTACCGATATTTGTCTTCTCATAGCTGCTCGTGGCAAAATTTACACTGGCCGAGAAGTTGGAGTTGGGACTGGCTTTTTGATCCTGACGATGGGACCACACAATCTTGAAGTCTTTGGCAACCGAATAATCCGGCAATCCCTTATCACCGGTCTTGGTGACCTGATAACTTGCTTGTAACAATCCGGAATACCTATAACGCTTCATATAATTCGACTCGGCATTCAATGCCCATGAGCCTTTTGTAAAGATATCCGCCCTCAGTTTCAAATCCATTTGGTCACTGATGGCAAAATAATATCCTCCGTTGGTCAAACCAAAACCACGATTGGAATCATCCATATAGGTAGGCATTAGAAATCCGGACTGATAGCTACTGGAGAACGGGAAAAAGAAGAATGGCACAGCTATTGGAAGCGGAACATCTTCCACCACCAAATAGGCAGGTCCTGTCACTACATTTTTCTTGGGTCGTACTTTGGCATACGTCATCTGCATATAAAAATGGGGGTGATCATGATGATCGCAAGTGGTATAGCGCCCACTTTTCATATAAAGTTCGTCATTAAACCCTTTCTTTGCATTATTGCCGGTCACGTATCCTTCGCCTTGCTGACTGACTACATTACTGATAATCCCTCTCTTGCTCTTGAAGTTATAACGGATGGTATCCGTTTCGTATGAAGTGTCTCCATCTTTAAAGACGGGGCGCCCTTTTGCCGTACCTGACGAATCCACCACACCACGGGCAAAAACCGTACTGTTATCCATGTCCATAGAAATGATATCGGCTTCCAAATCCGCACCCGGATAGGTTACCTTACCCTGTCCGTAAAGGTGGGCAAAACCGCTTTGGGTAAATACAATGGAATCATTGGCTTCATAAGTGATCGGAGCATCCAGCTCTGTCTTTTTGGTAGGAGGAGCCATCACCGTATCTTTCTGCAAAGAGTTGTTCGGCTGCATGTTTGCATACGCAGAAGATTCTGTTGGCGCCAATGAGTTGGTCAAATGTAGAGAATCAGTCCGTTGTCTGTCAGGAGGTGTTACTCTCCCTCTGCGGCGTTGGGAAGCAGCCCCGCCAGAAAGAAGAAGCAAAACGAATAGTAATATGAATGATATGGATGTATTTGCTTTCAATGGCGTCATTAACTAATGGTGTTCGCTTGGAGTGACAAAAGTAAATATTTTATGCGTATAATTTCTCTTTTTAAAGAAATTTAGATTGCTACAAGAACAGTTCGCACCAATGCTCAAAGCGTTCTATTCCCGCTTCGCCATAACGTTCCAAGCTTTTCCGCGCCTTATCTGTGCTCTTTTCTTTCTCCAAGTGAGTTTTCGAATAGAACTTATCGGCAAAACAGATTACTTGCTCTTCCATACTGACCGGAAGCATCTCACGATGCGGTACCGGCAGATTTTGCGCCATGATTTCCGTTAATGAAAGCCCGGCTCCGGTATGCCTTTCGCATACTAGCGCATGTCGGGGATAACCTTCGCTACGTAGCAAGTCTGCTCCCAAATAACCATGACAGATATAAGGCTTATCACCGAAACAATAGATTCCGGTGGCATCTGTAAGAAAGATACCGATATCATGCAGCATAGCTGCCTCGTATATAAAATTTTTGTCTAAAGAAAACTCCGGATGACGTTCGGCTATCTGCAATGCTTTATTTGCAACGGACTGGCTATGAATCAACAGGATATGTTTCAGTTTGTTCTCTTCGGGATAATATTTGTCAATCAATAATTCAGGCGACATAATGCTTTTACTTTTGTAATTTGCATAAAAGTTCTTTACTTATGCTATTTTTGTCGGCAAAAATACGAATTATTCTGCAACAATGGCTAACTTTGTCAACATATAACACTGCAAAAGTATGATTTTATTAAGCTTTGATACAGAAGAGTTTGACGTTCCTCGCGAACATGGAGTAGAGTTTTCTTTAGAAGAAGCCATGAAGATTTCAGTATATGGGACATGTAAGATTCTTGACATTCTGAAAAATAACGGGGTAAAAGCGACTTTTTTTTGCACTACCAACTTTGCAGAAAACGCGCCGCAAGTAATGCAACGTATCATAAACGAAGGACATGAAGTTGCAGCGCATGGATGCGATCATTGGCATCCGCAAGAATCGGATGTGCGCATCTCCAAGGTAACTCTTGAAGAACTTTTCCAAATAGCTGTCAACGGATACCGCCAACCACGCATGTTTCCTGTGTCCGACAACGAAATCGAGAAGAATGGCTACGTCTATAATTCATCTTTAAATCCGGCTTTCATTCCCGGACGCTATATGCACTTGACTGAACCACGCACTTGCTTCATGAAAGGTGATGTGCTGCAAATACCCGCTTCGGTGACACCATTACTGCGCTTTCCTCTATTTTGGCTTTCATGCCACAACCTGCCAATGAGTCTCTATTTGTGGATGATTCATCGGGTGCTGCGTCATGACGGTTATTTCGTTACCTATTTCCATCCTTGGGAATTCTTTCCATTAGGCGAACATCCTGAACTCAAGATGCCCTTTATCATAAAGAATCGTTCGGGTAAGGGAATGGAAAAACGGCTCGATACTCTTGTTCGCAATTTAAAGAATAAAGGTTATCCTTTCATGACATATAGCGAATTTGCCACCCTCAAAATAGCAGAACTTAAAAACAAATAACCATGATCAGACTGGCAATTGTCTGCCCTTGCTATAATGAAGAGGCAGTACTTCATGAATCAACAGAACTGTTGACAGCCTTATTAAACGACTTGATTGCAAAACAAAAAATAATGCCAGACAGTTTTGTGCTTTTGGTAAACGATGGCAGCAAAGACCGTACTTGGCAGATTATTCGTGAGCTAAACGCAATAAACCCTTACATAAAAGGAGTGAACCTTGCGCGCAATGTGGGACATCAAAACGCCATCATGGCGGGAATGATGACCGCCAAGGAATGGAGTGATGCAGTCATCACTATGGACGTTGACCTGCAAGATGACCTTAATGCCATAGAGCGCATGATAGATTTACATGCCGGAGGTTTTGATATTGTATATGGTATAAAAGTGCAACGAAAGGCCGACCCCATACTGAAACGACTTTCGGCTATGGCCTTCTATAAGCTCCAAAGACAAATGGGGGTGGAAAATTATTATAATCATGCCGACTTCCGTCTGTTGAGTAAGCGTGCCCTTTATTTGCTGGCCGGTTATCAGGAAAGGAACTTATATCTGAGGGGGATTATTCCTTTATTGGGACTTCCATCAACTACCGTAGACGACGTAATCAAAGAGCGCACGGCCGGTGTTTCTAAATATACTTTGAAAAAAATGCTGAGTTTGGCGCTGGACGGTATCACATCGTTCTCCGTAAAGCCTATTTATTGTATTGTATATTCGGGAGGAATCTTCATTCTTATCAGCATCCTTATAGGTTTCTATGTGCTCTACTCTCTGATTTCCGGAACGGCCGAACACGGATGGGCCTCTCTCATTCTCTCTGTATGGTTCGTAGGTGGGGCTATACTGATTTCCATTGGTAGCATAGGTATCTACATCGGGAAGATTTACAAAGAAGTGAAACATCGTCCGCTCTACAACATAGAAGAGGTTCTGTATGGGGATAAAAAAGAGGAATAAGGTAAGGACACTTTGGAGAGACCATCCTGAATGGCAAGAAAAGTTCTGGCAGGTTATCCGGTTTGGTATTGTAGGTACAATCTCGTCAGTCATCCATTACGGGGTGTATTGTCTGCTGTTGGAAGTGGTCAACCCCAACTTAGCCTTTACTGGAGGATATATCGTGGGGTTTGTATGCAACTATTTCCTCACCACTTTCTTTACATTCCGTTCTCACCCTTCATCGGCCAATGCTGCCGGTTTCAGCTTCAGCCATGTCGTCAACTATTTATTGGAGATTGGGCTGCTGAACTTCTTTCTCTGGATGGGGGCAGGAGAACGAATTGCTCCCATATTGGTAATGATAATCGTAGTGCCTATCAATTTTCTTATTCTTCATTTTGTTTATACTCACCGGAAAAAAGGGAGGAAGAGGATTCCCTCGTAAATCGGTAAACTTCGGCAATCTGCCCAACCACTTTCTTGGAAGACCGATACAGTTTTTCAAAGCGATAACCTTCTTCTTCAAATTGCGGAAAGAATTTTTCCACATCATCCACTCTTATCAGTAGAAAACCTTCTGTGGGACGCTCCTTATAAAAATTGCAGATGCGGTTATGAAGATAGAAATTTACTTCAAAGAAGTGCAAAGGATCTCCCATAGCAAAAACTCCTTCGGAAATAAACTCGTACAGGGTTCCCTTTTCCTGAGGTGCCACTTGATCGATTTCCGCAGCAATGCCTTTGACAGATTTTACATTGAGCACAGCAGGTTGATAGGCTCCATCCAAAGACAGATAAATGCCTACAATTAATGCAACCAAAAGAGAGAGGGTTTTGTTTCCGACAGAATGTCTGCTGTACATCCACCATGCGACAGCGAGTGACGCAGGAGTTACAATCAATATCCAAGACAGTCCACCGACATCTTGCAAAGCATGAAGCATTTGAATGTTTTTGTCCGCGTGTCTGCCGTGAAATATAGTGTCTGGAATAAGTCCCAGCTTGATAATCAGAAAACAAACGAATAACAAAAGGGCAACTACAGCCAATGTTCCTCCGTAGGTCTTGATTAACCAACTTCTCTTTTCCGCCAGCAGGAAGATATAACGAGCAATGAAGTATGCGATGAACGGATAAATAGGCATCAGATAAACACTGCGCTTACTCTGCGGGAAACAATAAAATAGGAATATGACCACAATGGAGGTGGCTGCGAACAAATTGACCGGCTTCATCATCCGTATTTTCTCGGCCGTCCACTTCCACCATTGAACTGGTTTCAGAGATATGCGGCATTTATGCCATGCCAACGTAAAAAGCGAAAGTACAAGCAACAATGTCCAAGGCACGTAACCTGCTATAAGGGTGATGAAGTTGTAATACCAAGGGTTCACGCACGATTCGTAACTCATCGTATTAGTCATACGCCCGAAGTTCTCTTCCATCACCAGTGCCAGAAATTCTTCTCCACCTTGCATATAGGCGGCTATATACCAGCATAAAGGTAATAAGAGGGAGAGTGTTCCACAAGCTACCATCCACAAGAAGGCCCGTAGAAAAGGAATACTGCGAAGCAACAAAAACACACCCATGACCAGACAAGGAATCAAGCTACCCACCGGCCCCTTTGTAAGTGTGCCCAAACTCATCAAAAAGACAGCAAGCCAAGGTATTCCGTGCAGACCTTTTTCATACCATCGGTAAAAAGCATACAAAGCTCCTACAGTCAGCGCTGTAAGAACCATATCCACCCGACAGTTCATCCCCGCCCGATGGAGCTCAAAATTGGTTAAAGAAATGAAAGCAGCTAACAATGCCATTCCTATACCGCTTCTTTTTGCAAAAAAAAGAAAGCCGAAGAATACCATACTAATCAGCGCAATGGCAGAGGGCATACGGGAAATCATCTCTGTAACTTCGCCGCCATTCAGCAGAGAGAGGACAGCTACCGACCAATGAAAGAAAGGTGGTTTATAGGCTAATTCTCCTCCATTATTACGGGGCGATATCCAATTGCCACTCTCTATCATGGAAAGCGAAACAATGGACTCGCGCGGTTCTCCTTTCGTGTGATATTCTGACAATCCTAAAAATGGAATGATGGTTACAACACTAATCAACAACAGCCCCAACGCTACATCACGCAATGTAAATGATTTCATCTTCGGTTATCTTATTTTATATCGTTTCGAAAGCAAAAGTATGAAAAATCCTCTACGAAACATTTGTTTTTTCTTTTTTTCTCTATTTTCGTTCTTGTTTTCTCATTTCTACGCTCATCTCTTTTTTCCTCTTTTTCCACAACTGCCAACTGTTAATCATATTTTGCCACAACACATAAGAACCGGGGGCTACGGAGGACAGAGGATTGAGATATGTATATGCCATCCAAATGGCAAGTACCGTATTTTTCTGGCCCAATGCCTGTCCGCCGCTAATACGTTCTCCATAATGACCTCCTATTCTTTTTCCTAAATAAAATTGGATACAACATGTCATCAAACCGGCAAAAGCTATCATTATTTCTACCGACGTTGGCGCATCGCTATTCACCAACGAACGTACCGTCTGTCCCGAAACAATAGCCAATGCCACAGTCCATAAATAGAAAGCCATATTCCGGATATTTGACAGTAAATGATGTATTTTCTGTGCATATACATGCAAAAAGCAAGCTAAAAAGAAAGGAAGTAATAACAGAGGGAATACTCTGCTAAGAATCTTTTGGGAGGCGGCCCAAAAGGTGATATCCGCATGGGACTCTACTATTGGAAATACCAAAGGAACGACGAGGGCGGCCAGCAGATTGGATAACAAAGTATAGGTAGTTAAACTCGCTGCGCTACCGCCCAATTTGCCGGTGATGACGGCAGCTGCCGTCGCCGTAGGGCAAATCAAACAGACCATCGCTCCTTTAAACACTTCCTTATAAGTTTCCCCTATCGGGAAATAAACCAACAAGCTCACAATCAGTAGGCAAGAGATTGTCTGAAACAACAACAGCCACCCGTGCCATGATTTAGGCTTCAGCTCACGTATCTCTATTTTGCAGAAAGTAAGAAGTAACTGGGCAAAAATCAGAATCGGCATAAGTATCGTGACCAAGCTATTGATATAGGGTTTGGCCGGCTCAAAAAGAGTAACTTTTGCCAAAAAGAAGTAGCATAGAGTTCCTGCAAGCATCGCCAGAGGCAGTGTCCAGTTTTTTATGAAACGAAGCAGCATATAGTCTGTTCTATACTTTCTCTATTAACACAGTGACATAAGCCGAAATTCCCTCTTCTCTACCGGTGAAACCAAGTTTCTCGGTAGTGGTGGCTTTGATAGAGATTGCATCTTCATCTATCCCTATCACAGCGGCAAGCGTCCGTTGCATTTCGGGAATATGGATTTTCAATTTAGGACGTTCTGCACAAACAGTGGCATCAATGTTGCCAATAGAATAGCCTTTATCTGCTAAAAGTTCCACTGTCTTCTTCAGTAAAATCTTGCTGTCTATATTCTTGAATTCATTGGCTGTATCGGGAAAATGATAGCCTATATCGCGCATGTTCGCTGCTCCCAATAATGCATCGCAAATGGCATGGACAAGCACATCGGCATCTGAGTGCCCCAACAGTCCTTTTTCATGTTCCAGACGAATGCCGCCTAACCATAATTCATGTCCTTTCACCAATTGGTGAACATCAAAGCCGAAGCCTACACGTATTTTCATATTGTTTCTTCTTTATAATTCTACACGAAAGTATGGGGGAAAATAAGGGAACTCCTTATCGGATATGGAAATCAAGTACCTTTTCCTCTCCAAGATACCCCTGTAAATGCTGTCCTATACTGACGGGACCTACTCCGGCAGGTGTTCCTGTAAACAGTAAGTCACCGATCTTCAACGTCATAAAGCGACTGATGTAAGCAATAATGTCATCTACCCGAAACAACATATCCGAAGTATTTCCATGCTGCACTTCTTTATCATCAATCGTCAGGCGGAAGTTCAGGCACTGCACATCACCGCCTGCCTGCTCCAAAGGAACAAATGTGCCGATGGCGGCGGAGTTGTCGAATCCTTTGCAAAGTTCCCACGGATTGCCCGCTTCGCGAAACCTGCGCTGCAAATTGCGGGCTGTAAAATCAATGCCCACCGTCACGGCATCATAATAGCGGTTTGCAAAACGGGAAGCAATGTTTTTCCCCAAACGGCAGATACGTACCACAAGCTCTGTTTCATAATGCACCTCATCGGAAAAGTCAGGAATAAAGAAAGGCTTACCATCCTTCAAGATAGCCGAATCCGGTTTCATGAAAATCACCGGTTCCTTATTCTCCAACGTATGTCCCAGCTCTTTGTTATGCAGGGCATAGTTCATTCCTACAGCAATAATCTTCATTACTTGATTTCGTTAAAATTCAGCCTGTTAAACATCAGTGCCAAATGGGCATAAAGAGAAGTATTTTGAACAACGATATCTTCTGGAACCCGGATGCGGAAAGGGGTAAAATTCCATACTGCTCTAATGCCTCCATTCACCATATAGTCCGTTATTTTTTGAGCAATCTCAATAGGCACCGTCAGCACACCGATATTGACTTCATATTCAAGCATCTTCTGCTTGAATTCATCCGAATGGAAGATGGGAATACCGCTCAGGGTAGTACCTACCAATTCAGGTTTCACATCGAATGCGGCAACAATTTCCAACCCGAAGTGGTTCAAGCCTGAGTCGCTCAGCAGAGCTGCTCCCAGACTTCCCACACCGAAAAGAAATGCTTTATGAATATTGGTAAATCCAAGAAAGTCTTCCAATACGGCTATCAGCGTATCCACTTCATACCCCACACGCGTACGTCCCGATATATTTACATAGGACAAATCTTTGGCTATTTGCGAAGCATCTATATTGATTTCTTTGGAAATCTGGGTAGACGAGACGAAACGCTCTCCTTTTTGTTTCAGCAACTTTACATTGGAAAGATACCATGGAAGCCGGCGCAAGGTAGGTTCCGGCACCTTTATGGTCTCTTTTTGCTGTAATGAATTGCCCATAGTCTCTTATCTAAATTCTCATTATTATTGGTGTTGACAAAAATACAGTTTTTTTTCTAATCAGTCATAAGCAAGCCTCAAAAGCTTAACATAATTTCCACAAAAGGGTTATTTTAAAGCAGAACGCAACAGAGGAAGGCTGAAGGAAATACCTACTGTACGAAACTTCAGGCAATCTACTCCAACAAATACTCCCACACGGCCTACCGTGGAAAGGCCAATCGAATAGCCTAATTCAGAATAAGGCTTCCGCTTGAATACCGCTATGGTACGAAGATGCAAAGCCTCGTCAAAGAACTTGTCCGACAGGAAAGGCAGTCGTTTCAATATCAGATAAGGTGTATACCATGACATATTAACTTGTGTCCAACGGGTGTTTGTAGACAATGCATAATTGCCCATCAAGTTGAACCCTGCATCGAACGAGCGCTCCGTGACCAGAATATCCGTAGATGCAAAATGTTTGAAATCAGGAAACTGCACATTCTTTTTATCAAAAAGCATACCGGCTTCGGCCATCCAGAATAAACGATTGAACATACCGAAGTTCACTTCTTGCTTTGCCGAAAATTGTATCAAGTGATAAGACGTCAGATAACGGCCTCCCTTCAACGGGAAAGCACGTTCGTATTTCAAGGCAAAGGTAGGATAACGAGAATCTTCATACACTTTTCTGCCTTTAGACATATGGTAATAATACGCCGGGGTATATACCATTCCGAGAACGGTTTTCAGCACATCATTTTCAGGCATCGGTCGAAAATCATCATTTGCCGGCAGATTTTCTTCAACCGCCTTTTTGAACCAGTTATGATGAATTCGGTTTTCCACCATCTGCCTGCGCTGCCAAGAGAGCGAAGACGAAAAAAGTAATCCATTGAGAGGTTCTATCTCGTGACTGACAGTGAAGAAGGTTTTCTCGTAAAGTTTCACATGATTATGACCGAACAGTGAGCTGGACAGTGCATTAATCAAACGGGACTCTCCACTCTCACCATTATAGTCGGCAGAGGTGAATCCACCGGCAAGCGTCAGCCTACCACGGTTACGAGGGGCATAGTTCAATACCAGTTCGCCTTGCCCCATCCAGTTTTTGCAAGCAGTGGCATAGTAAACAAAAGGAGTAAAACGAAGAGAAGAAGAGGGAGACAAGTCAATGCCCATCTTCAACCGGACTCCCAGCCAGAATCCATCTACGAAATTGTATTCAGGAACGTAGGTAGGTAGACCCGGAAACGTGATCCAAGCTTTCTTATCGGAAGTAGCAAACGTCCGTCCGAACAGGAAAGTATTTACAATACCGCCCAACACATTTTGTTTATGAGGGCTCTTTTTATCAAGAGAATCTTTTTGCAACATCTTCTGTTCCTTGTATTGATAACTTTGCTGTTCGTCCGGCTTTAATGGCACACTACGCACCGTGGCCCAGTAAAGGGAATCTTTTTTGTCAGCCAATGAATCTACTTCGGTATTGGCACGAACCATACCGGCAGGACGCTCATATTTATGTTTTCGTCGTTCCATCGTTTTCTTTGCCTGTACAGCCGTGGTATTATCAACCGCAACATGTGGCATCGACCTTACATCCTGATTTAGTTCTGTCTTCACACTCGTATAATGCACTGCCGCAAGATAGGATGCTTCTGCCTTGAATCCCATCACATCAATGGAGGTAAACGAAGTGGTGGAAATTGGTAGAAATATACTCGGCTGTACCTCTTGGCAGATTACTTTAATGGTAGCCTTCATGCCGTTTCCACGAATCTCGGCATTTGCTGCCGACACGCTCCACAAGTCTTCCACAATAAACCAATCCCCCTCCAGCAGACGAACATCGGGTTTCTTGGGTATAACCCGAATTTTATTTATCATCCGGCCGTTTTCCATAAAATAACCGTCAAGCCGAAAACGATAGTACGAAAAAGCATTTTTATTCAAAGGGGATACCCTCCCGAATATTTCCGGTGCGTAGAAGTTTACTGTTGTCAACCCCAAGTCTATCTGTACACTCTCCGGAAAGGAATTCTTACGGGCCACCACCCGCTTGCTCCAAATGTTGGGAGCTTTGAAAGTTATCACTTGTTGTTCTTCCATCAAAAACAATTTCCCAAGCGACTCTTTAGATTCTTTCCTTATCTCCTTAGAAAGTTTCAATATTCCCGGAATAGAAGTCCCTTTACCTGTCCCTTTCAGATAGGTGCCCGCCGTAAACTCCTTTACCAAGATGCGATAATAAGAGGCTCTGGCTATAGCCTTGCGTATCACAGCATAGGCAGGATCTTCCGCATTTTTTGTAACATTCACTTCCGGCAACGAATAGATACGCTCGGTAAGCACCACATTCTTTTCATAATCATGCCCGGACATCCGGAAGGAAAAGCTTTGAGACACAAAGCCTAAAGATGAAACCTCGCAAGTATAAACTCCGGCTGCCAAGTTTGTCCGAAACCGTCCATGCTCATCGGTGGTGAAGCCTGATTTAGTTTCTCGCAAATAGAGGGCTGCGTGAGGCACCGGATTACCGGCATCATCAACAACTGTACCTTTGAATATTTGTGCGGAAGAGAAGATTGTCATGAGACATAATAGTAACAATCCGATAAATCTTTTCATACGTATTTTCAGAATTAAATGCAGTTTTTATTTCCATTAGACGACAAAAGTGGTAAAAAACTGCAATATTCCATGTAAAATAATTACTTTTGATTGCTATAAACAAAAACAAGATATGAAAAAGAACGACTGGAAAGAACGGCTGAATATTGTTTATTCTACCAACCCCGACTATAATTATGAAATGACTGATGACGAAGAACAAGCCACCCTCCCACCCTCGCAGCAGCGCCTGCGCATACAGCTGGATCGCAAGAACCGCGGTGGTAAAGTTGTTACCCTCGTCACCGGCTTTGTGGGTACAGATAATGACCTCAAGGAATTGGGTAAATTATTGAAAAGCAAATGCGGTGTAGGCGGCAGTGCCAAGGACGGCGAGATTATAGTGCAAGGAGACTTCAAATTGAAAATAATAGAACTTCTCAAGAAAGAAGGATATACCCAAGTCAAACCGGTAGGATAACAGATGCCTGAACGATATACAGTTTGTTCACACGTCCCCTCCCGACCCGCACCTATCCTTGCGCTAAAAATGAAACAATCCGATAGCCTTGCGAACACCTCCTCCTCTTGTTTGTAATTCATAGAGGAGCAGCATCTTATGTCTGCACATAAGTAAGGCCTAATTTCAGCGGGCATAAGCCCACACTTTAGCGAACCTCCCCCCGCACTTTAAGGAAGCTAAGCCCACACTTTAGAAGAGGTAAGCCCACGCATTAAGGAAGGTTAGCCCGCACTTTAGGAAAGCCTAATCGACAGGTTATCCACAGCATCAACCGGGAGACATAAAAAAAGTGACCATTGAGGAATCCCCCAACGGCCACTATAGTATCTATGAAATCACGTTTAAATTATTCGGCACGCAAAGTAAAGCGCTTGAAGTCAACGATCTTCAATTCCGGATCAGCTTCTTTCAACACTTCTCTTACTGTCTTCTTTGCATCCATGATGTCTTCTTGGTTCAGCAAGCATACTTCTTTCAAGAACTTGCCCAAGCGACCTTTTGCAATATTCTGAATCATCTGTTCAGGCAGATTGGCTGCTTTCTCAGTAGAAACGGAAGCGATGATTTCCTTTGCTTTTGCCACATCCTCTGCTGTAATCCAGCCTTTGGCCATGTTGCTTTCCATGTGGTCTTCACTGTCCACATGAGCAGGGTTGATGCCTGCTTTCTTCAAAGCAGCTTCTACGGCTTTCTGCACTTGTTCAGCTTTTGTCTTCTCAATAGCCACCTCGATTTCTTGCTGCTTCACCTCTTCCGAAACACCGTCTTCGTCAATTGCAAGCGGATTCATCGCGGCAATCTGCATAGCTACTTGCTTGGCCAATTGCTCGTCAACTTTCTTGTTGAAGGCAGCAATGGTGCAGAGGCCATTTCTGTTCATGTGGTTATAAACAACTGTGCTTACTCCCTCGACGGTCATATAACCATCAAGCTCCATCTTCTCGCCCGTAATACCGCTACGGTCAACCACTGCATCTTGCACAGTGCCTTTGCCCATTGGCAAGGCTTTTACTTCATCCAACGTCTTGCACTTGTTGGCCACAGCCAAATCAAGGATTTCCTGAGTCAGTTTCACAAAATCTGCATTCTGAGCCACGAAGTCGGTTTCGCACTTCAAAGCAATGATAACGGCAAATTCACCGGTAGTCTTAGCCAAAACACAACCTTCGGAAGCATCGCGGTCCGAACGCTTAGCGGCAACAGCTTGTCCTTTCTTGCGGATAATTTCCATTGCCTTATCAAAGTCGCCTTCAGCCTCAGTTAATGCATTCTTGCAGTCCATCATACCAGCACCGGTCATTTTGCGGAGCTTGGTTATATCAGCCATTGTTACAGCCATAATATCTTTGTATTTTAATTGTTAATAATATCTTTAAAAAGATTGAGAGCTGAGAATAGAGAATTGAGAATTGCCGTAAAGTAACTCTCAACTTTCAATTCTCAACTCTCAATTATATGATTAGGCTTCTTCGTCTTCCTTCATGAAAGCAGCAACCTTAGCTGCATTGATTGCTTCCTCGTCGGACTTGTCGAGTCTTGCTTTTGTCGCTTTTTTCTTGCCTTTATTGGCAGGAGCTTCACCGGCGGCTTCCATATCTATCTTTTCAGCCTTACGTTCTTCCAAACCTTCTTGCATAGCAGCACAGCAAGCATCCAGAATCACCTCTACCGACTTGGTGGCATCATCATTTGCCGGAATCACGAAATCAACATTCGTAGGATCGGAGTTCGTATCAACGATTCCAAATACAGGAATGCCCAGACGGTTGGCTTCGCGAACAGCGATATTCTCTTTCATGACATCGATAACGAACAAAGCGGACGGCAGACGAGTCAAGTCTGCGATAGAACCCAGCGTTTTGTCCAACTTGGCACGTTGACGAGAGATCTGAAGGATTTCTCTTTTAGAAAGGTTAGAATAAGTACCATCATTAGTCAACTTGTCGATGGTAGCCATTTTCTTAATAGCCTTACGGATAGTCGGAAAGTTAGTCAACATACCACCCGGCCAACGCTCGATTACATAAGGCATATTTACAGATGCAGCCTTGTCGGCAACCACCTGCTTTGCTTGTTTTTTAGTAGCAACAAACAGGACTTTCTTTCCTGATTTGGCGATTTGCTTCAAAGCTTCGGCAGCTTCGTCTATTTTAGCAACAGTTTTGTTGAGGTCAATGATATGAATACCATTGCGCTCCATGAAGATGTAAGGAGCCATTGCGGGGTTCCACTTTCTTTTCAAGTGACCGAAGTGGCAACCAGCTTCCAATAATGTATCAAAATTAGTTCTAGACATTTTCTTTTAAATTAATCGTTTACTTTCTTTTTTGTTTCTTCTAAACCAACCGCCGGGTAGTCTGAATCTGAAGAGTCCCGGTAGTTTAGATACTAAACGCTCTGTCAGTTGAGAGTTGAGAGATGAAAGTTGAGATTTATGCAACTTGTCCGCCCCAACCGTTCTCCAACTCTTAACGTTTACTGAACTGGAATCTGCGACGAGCTTTCGGACGTCCCGGTTTCTTACGCTCAACAGCGCGCGGGTCGCGGGTCATAAAGCCTTCAGCACGGAGAGCAGGTTTATCTTCGGCGTTGATCTTCACCAATGCACGGGCAATTGCCAAACGCAAAGCCTGAGACTGGCCGGTGAAACCGCCACCGCAGAGGTTCACTTTGATGTCATACTTTTCAGCAACACCCAGTTTGTTCAGCGGCTGTTTCACAACATACTGAAGAATGCTTGATGGAAAGTACTCTGCGAGGTCTCTCTTATTAATAGTAATCTTTCCGGTACCTTCGCTTACGAAAATACGTGCAACTGCACTTTTACGTCTGCCTAATGCATTTACTACTTCCATTATTTCTTATTTAAGTACGTTAATATCAATCATTTTCGGGTTCTGAGCATTGTGCTTGTGCTCACTGCCGGCATATACATACATATTGCTCAGCAATTTCGCGCCCAATTTGTTTTTAGGCAACATACCCTTTACTACTTTTCTCAGCAACTTGTCATCACCGTTCGGTTTTGCTTGCAAACGGGCAGGAGTGATTTCTCTCTGGCCGCCGGGATAGCCAGTGTATGACAAATATACTTTGTCATTCCACTTGTTGCCGGTTAGTTTTACTTTGTCGGCATTGATAATGATTACATTATCGCCACAATCTACGTGAGGAGTAAAGTTTGGTTTATACTTCCCTCTCAACAGTTTCGCAACTTTTGTGCCCAGACGACCCAATACTTGGTCTGTGGCATCCACAATGACCCATTCTTTAGTCACTGTAGCTTTGTTTGCAGAAATGGTCTTGTAACTTAAAGTATCCACTCTTAATTGTTTTTTTTAATTGTTACTACTAAAATGTCTTTCTTCACCACAAGCCATTCACTCCGGACAATGAGTGATTAACTTGCTATGAATTAAATGCTTATCCTTTTGAGATAATAATCGGCTTGCAAAGGTACGGATTTTCTTAGAACTGGCAAACGTTTTCTTCTTTTTTTTAGGAAGCCACTTGGCTGATATACAATAAAGAAAGTTAGCTCACAAGGGCTTTTATCTCCTTGCAGGATAACTTCCGGTTCACTATCCTCCCGTCTGTCCGTCTGTTGTCATAATACAACCTTCGGAGAGAAATTAAAGAAGAGGGGCTGCTTTGTCAACGAACAATGTCTTCCGGAAACTTTGCCGGCATACTAATCCGTTTCCATGTTTCATGAAACCATGTATTCAATTCATTCCCATTCAAATCTTGAGCAATAAAGAACTTCAGATACATAATTCCATCATCTCCCATTTCAAATTGCAGAATATTGTCCTTATGATCCAGCATAGGCAAGTGGATATTTTTCTCAATGCTTTCCCTATAAGAATTATCTGTCAGTTGTTGATACGTTCCGTAGCCCGTAATGATGGCATCCGAACCCGGAATAATCGTAAAGTTGACAATACGGCCATCTTCGCTCAGTACCTTGAAAGTATTACTCGGTTTCAATACTCCGGGAACATCCGGAATCTCGGAGACGTAGTGACATAACTGCCAAATTCCCGCTAAATTTGCAGGCTTAAACTTGGTTTTCTCCTGCGCATTGGCTCCTGCCGCAAGCAGCACCGCTGCCAGCATGACAAAGAAATAGTTACGTTTCATATTCGTATATATTGGTTAACGTTATGTCATTCCGTCTGATACAAATATAAAGATTTATTTTGAGAATAATAAAAGTCGGTTTGATTTTATTTTTAACTTATATCCAACATCTCATACAAAAAAAAGACCTGCACAAACGCATTGTCCGTGCAGGTCTTTATTCTATCTGTATGCCGATAATTAAAACTCGGCGTTGCGGGGTGTACGGGGGAACGGTATCACATCACGGATATTCGTCATGCCCGTAACAAACAATAGCAACCGTTCAAATCCCAAGCCGAAGCCGGAATGGGGACATGTACCGAATTTACGGGTATCGAGATACCACCACATATCTTTCATCGGAATGTTGAGTTCTTTAATACGATTCATCAACTTGTCATAATCCGCTTCGCGTTCGGAACCTCCGATAATCTCGCCAATCTTAGGAAACAGCACATCCATGGCACGTACGGTCTTTCCGTCTTCGTTTTGCTTCATATAGAAAGCCTTGATTTCCTTCGGATAGTCGGTCAGGATAACCGGACGCTTAAAGTGCTCTTCCACCAGATAGCGTTCGTGCTCGGAAGCTAAGTCAACTCCCCAATAGATTGGGAATTCAAACTTATGTCCTTTGGCTGCGGCTTCTTCCAGAATCCGAATACCTTCCGTATAAGGCAAACGTACAAAACGTTCTTTCAAGACCCCTTGCAGACGTTCAATCAGGCCTTTGTCGAACATATCATTGAGAAACTTCACATCGTCGGCGCAGTTATCCAAGGCCCATTGCACACAATATTTGATGAACTCTTCAGCTAAGTCCATATTGTCGGTAATATCGTTGAACGCAACCTCCGGCTCAATCATCCAGAACTCTGCCAAATGGCGAGGGGTATTGGAGTTCTCGGCACGGAATGTCGGGCCAAAGGTGTAGATGGCTCCCAATGAGGTGGCTGCAAGTTCGCCTTCCAACTGGCCGGAGACCGTCAGGCTTGCCTGTTTTCCGAAAAAGTCGTCATCATAAATAATGGAACCGTTTTCATCTTTCTTCAAGTCATAGAGATTCTTGGTGGTCACTTGGAACATTTGTCCGGCTCCTTCACAGTCGGATGCCGTGATAATCGGAGTATGAAAATAGAAGAAGCCTCTTTCATGGAAGAAACGATGAATGGCAATCGCCATGTTATGACGAATGCGGAATACTGCGCCAAACGTATTGGTGCGAGGACGCAAATGGGCTATTTCGCGGAGAAACTCCATGGAGTGCCCTTTTTTTTGCAACGGGTATGTATTGTCGCAAGTTCCCAGCACTTCGATTTCACGGGCTTGCAGTTCGGCCTTTTGTCCGGAACCGACCGATTCGGTCAGCACACCGTTCACACTCAGACAAGCGCCGGTGGTGATTTCCTTCAGCATCTCCTCGTCGAAGTTTGCCAAATCAACCACAATCTGCACATTATTTATTGTAGAACCGTCATTGAGCGCAATAAAGTTTACTTGCTTACTACCTCTGCGGGTGCGAACCCAGCCTTTCACGTTGACCGTAGCGCCAAAGTCTTCGCGCTTCAGGAGGTCAACCACTTTCGTTCTACTAATCTTTTCCATAAAACATTTTTATACCTTATTATATATTACTCAAAAGAACCCATGCGCAGGAAATTTACTTCCGGCTCTGAGAGATAGCGCCACTCGCCGCGACGCAATCCTTTCTTGGTCAGACCTGCGAAGAACACGCGGTCCAGCTTCACCACTTTGTAGCCCAACGATTCAAAGATACGACGCACAATGCGGTTCTTGCCCGAATGAATCTCGATACCGATGTCGTTTTTCTTTTGCTCATCCGTATAACTGATGGCATCTGCGTGTATTTCTCCATCGTCCAATTGAATGCCGGCCGCAATCTGTTCCATATCGGCTTTTGTCAGGTTCTTATCCAGATGCACATGGTATATCTTCTTCTTCAGATACTTGGGATGTGTCAGTTTGGAAGCCAAATCACCGTCGTTTGTCAGCAGCAATACGCCCGTAGTATTACGGTCGAGACGGCCCACCGGATAGATGCGCTCGTCACATGCGCCCCTTACCAAATCCATCACCGTGCGACGCGCTTGTGGGTCGTCTGAAGTGGTCACGGTATCTTTCGGCTTATTGAGCAGGACGTACACCTTGCGTTCGATGCTGACAGGCTGATCGTGGAACTTCACTTCGTCGCCACGCTTGATTTTAGTACCCAGTTCGGTTACCACTTCTCCGTTTACCGAAACCACTCCGGCTGTGATGAATTCGTCTGCCTCGCGGCGTGAGCATACACCGGCATTGGCGAGGAACTTGTTAAGACGGATGGGTTCGTTAGGATCTACAAATTGCTCTTTGTATTCAATCTGCTTCTTCTTGCTATATTTCGCATTCGGATCGTAGTCGGCCGAACGACGGATGGGACGGCTGTAACTGTCTTTGTTGCCGTATCCTCCCGGTCTGCCGAAACCTGAATTGAAGCGCGGACGGTTAGGGCGATCGCCCGTAGTGTTTCCATAAGGACGCTGTGGACGTTCACCACCTTCGGCGTTATAACGCGGACGATAGGGGCGATCTGTGTTGTAAGAACGTTCGCCGGTGTACGGACGGTCGTTGCTGTAAGGACGCTGCGGACGTTCACCGCCTTCGGCGTTATAACGCGGACGGTAAGGACGTTCGTTGCTCTCGTTGTTGTAGCGCGGACGGTAGAAACGGTCGTCTGTCGCATTTCCATAAGCACGTTGCTGACGGCCGTTGCCTTCGTTGTTATAACGTGGGCGATAAGGACGTTCACCGGAATATGAACGCTGCGGATACTCACCGTTTTCAGCATTCGGATTAAAGCGCGGGCGATAAGGACGATCGCCACCGTAAGAGCGCTGCGGACGCTCACCGTTTTCATTGGTGAATCTGGGACGATAAGGACGTTCGCCACCTTCACGGTTATAAGACGGACGACTATAATTCCTTTCTCTGTTCATTTGATTACCATCGCGGCCGGCTTCGGCGCTTTCCTCTGCGGAAGAAGCATCGCGCCAATTTTCATTTTCTGTACTCATTGTTTTTATTCGAATAAAATTAAACTTTAGCCTCACGGCCATTCATTGTCTCTATGATTATGATTTATTGTATCTGTTGACATACGCCGGACCTGAAATTGAAGATTTCTTCCGACCTCTTCGCTATTATGCAGCGTCTGTTTTAAATTCCCGTATAAGTGTGTGGGGTGATGACGCGCAATTCTTCTTTTATTTCTTCGCTTACATTCAGCTCTTCTATGAATTCTTTTATCGAAGCCTCCGTTATGGCTTGGTTTGTACGCGTCAAAGCCTTCAAGGCCTCATAGGGATGCGGATAAGCCTCACGGCGCAAAATTGTCTGGATGGCTTCGGCCACCACGCTCCAGCAACCATCCAAATCACGACGGATTGCCTGTTCGTTCAGCAAGAGCTTGCGCAAGCCTTTCAACGAGCTTTGTATGGCGATGAGCACATGACCGAAGGGGATGCCCACATTACGAAGCACGGTGGAGTCCGTCAAGTCGCGCTGCAAACGGGATATCGGGAGTTTCACCGCAAGATGTTCAAGAATGGCGTTGGCCATCCCCAGATTGCCTTCCGCATTTTCAAAGTCAATGGGATTTACCTTATGCGGCATTGCGCTTGAACCCACTTCGCCGGCTTTAATTCTCTGCTTGAAGTATTCCATGGAGATGTATTGCCAGAAATCGCGGTTCATATCGATCATGACCGTATTGATGCGCTTCATGGCGTCAAAGATGGCAGAGAGGTTGTCATAATTGGAAATCTGTGTGGTGTATTCTTCGCGTTCCAAGCCAAGCTTCTCTGAAACGAACTTGTTACCGAATGTTTTCCAGTCATACTCCGGATAGGCTACATGGTGGGCGTTGTAATTTCCCGTGGCTCCACCGAATTTCGCCGTCACCGGACACGCTTTAAGTGACGCCAACTGGCGTTCCAGACGGTAGGCAAAGACCATCACCTCCTTTCCCAAGCGGGTAGGCGAGGCCGGTTGCCCGTGTGTCTTCGCAAGCATCGGGATGTCTGCCCACTCTTCTGCATAAGCTCGAAGCTGTGCTGTCAATTCTTCAAGCAGAGGATAGTAGGCCTGTTCCAAGGCTTCCTTTATCGACAGAGGAACAGATGTGTTGTTGATATCTTGCGAGGTGAGGCCGAAATGGATGAATTCCTTGTAGTCGCTCATTCCTTCCAGCTTGTCAAATTCTTCTTTCAAGAAATATTCCACGGCTTTCACATCGTGATTGGTCACTCCTTCGATGTCTTTGATGCGTCCGGCGTCGGCCTCGGAAAAGTTACGGTAAATATTCCTCAAGGTCTCGAACATGTCTTTATCCACACCTTTCAACTGCGGCAAAGGAAGCTCGCACAGAGCTATGAAGTATTCCACTTCGACTTGTACACGGTATTTTATCAATGCGAATTCTGAGAAATAAGCGGCCAAAACATCCGTTTTAGCTCTGTATCGACCGTCAATCGGAGAGATTGCGGTAAGTAAATCAAGCTTCATACGTCTCGTATTTATTGATGATAGTTATCAGATTGCAAAATTACTGCTTTTTTCTGAGTAACAAGCCATAAAGAATAAAGAATTTAAGCAAATAGATTCTGACGGACGAAAAAAGATAAGGCGGCGCCAGAGATTTTTATCATGGCATTTTACTGCAAAATCGTTCAATCCCATATTGTCTTTTCCATAAGTTTTGCCTTATAAAATCTGAGTCCGGGATAAGAAGCAGGCCGGTAGCCTCACACGGAGGCTTGTGTTTTTAAATTTAAAGCATGCTGATTATCAGGCGTTTAATTCCGCTTTGTCAGACACTTGTGTTTTGCGGCTAAAACACTTGTGTCTGACGCGTAAAACACTTGTGTCTGACGGTTAAAACACAAGTGTCTGTCACGGCAAAGGATTGCATCTGTCAGACAGGGTGGGGGAGGCCGGCCTGAAAGGCTCTCTTCTTTTCCGCCCGACCGCCATAAACCGGTGCATTCAGGAAGTGTCAGCCCGACAGGACGCCGCCCCTCATCTTTGGCAAAAGGAGCAGCCTGTACCGGAGCCGGGTCTTATAAGGATAATGCGATATGCGTAAAAATCCCAATAAAACAGTATTTTATATGCCTTTCGCAGCGAGAAACCACTACTTCTTAGTATTGCGGAGATAAATCGTGCCCTGTACTTTTGTAGCCGATTGATACGGGTGATTTTTATGAAGAAAGCATTATAATCATGAAGAAAGCATATTATATATTGTATTGCGCAGTTGTGTCGGGACTTTTGTCCGCCTCGTGCGAAGACAAGAAAAGCGCCGATGAAGAAAGGTTCGTCCTATCACACGCCGGATTCGAAAAACTCTCGTACGAAGGCGAAGAGCTGACCGTGAAAGTGACATCCCCCGATGAGTGGACAGCCACAGGGCAGACCGACTGGTGCAAGCTCTCGGTTGCGGAAGGCAATCGTGGCTCCACGGCGTTGCGCATCGAGGTGGAACCTAACATTGAGCAGGAACGCTCCTGTATTATCCATTTCCGTACAGCGAAAGAAACACAGGAAGTGAATATCAGCCAGCAGGCTTTGCCGCCGGGCAAGGAGTTGCATTACAAACTTCCCATAGTCATTCACGTCATCTACTGTGATTCTACCGATAAGAGTCAGAATCCTGACGGCAAATACCTGCAAGAGGTAATCGCCGACGTGAACCGGATTTACAAGCATGCCGGACAGGGAAGCGTGGATATGAACGTCGAGTTCGTACCCGCAGCCTACGCTCCCGACGGCGCACCGATGAAAGAACCCGGAATCAACCGCGTCAAGTGGGCTACAAGCAAGTTGGACGTCTACGATGTGATGCTTGGCAAGCACCGGAAGTACAACCATTTCATTTGGGATCCCAACAAGTATATCAATGTATTGCTTTATACTTTCGACACCCTCCGAGATCCGAAAGCTGGACAAATAATGGGAGTGTCCACATTCCCCTATTGTCCCTCCTACGCACCGCTAAGAGGAGCGAAGCCCGTCGGAAACATGTTGTTAAGGTCAGAAAACCTGAAATACGCTCATTGCATATCAATCAACAATGCTTATGTCCGCGGACGCTCATACCTCTTCCGACAGTATGAGCTGGACAGGAAACAAACCTCCGTAGCCAACACGCTGGCTCATGAATTGGGACACTACCTCGGACTGTACCATGTGTTTTCCGAATCGGCGAATTCGCGATGCGAAGATACCGACTATTGTTCCGATACACCTTCCTATGACATGAGCTTATATACCGAGGATTTGAAAAATATAGTATATCGTTGGAACAGTTCTCCGATATATCGCACCGACGAGCTTTTTTACTCTGCATTCAAGCGTCGGAGTTGCGACGGCACCGAATATGATGCCCGCAACATCATGGACTACACCTATTGCTACCAAGACCTTTTTACCGCAGACCAGCGTGCCAGAGTACGTCACGTGTTGACTTACAGCCCTCTCATCCCCGGACCGAAAAAAGGAAGAAACGGTTCGAGAACGCGTTCAGTCGAAGGTTTGGTCGACCTACCGGTTCAGGTGATGTGCCTGCCCCGGAAAAAACATGAATACAGTGATGGGGAATAAGTATAAAAAATATTACTTCCTTCTGTTCATGCTCCTGCACCATTTATTTGGCTTTTGGGGTACTTCTGCATGGGGACAGCACACCTTTAAGGAAAAAGCCGAAGAAATAAGCGGACACGTATGCGACAAAGACGGTGAAAAACTGCCGGGTGCAATAGTCACATGGTGGAAAGACGGGAAAATCAGGGAGCAGACCCTCTCCGATGAAAACGGTCGTTTTATCTTATCCGCCACACCCCAAGAAACAGCCGGTTCTTTCCTTTCCATCCGCTTTTTGGGATACACGGAGAAAAAAATATACTTGTCCGCCGGAAAGCGGAACTACATTGCCAGACTGACCGAGAATAGCGAACAACTCGGAGAAGTAGTGGTCACGGGTTTCATAAACCGTTCCAAACACAGTTATACTGGCTCCATGTCGTCGATAAGCAAAGAACAACTCCAAAAACAAGTGCAAACCAACCTGATAAAAACTCTGAAACAGGAAATCCCCGGTTTCGAGTTGACCGAAGACATTGTAAGCGGTAGCGATCCCAATAAGATTCCCGACATGATCTTGCGGGGAAGAAGCACATTTGCGGAAGGAGACCGTACATACGTCCCATTGTTCGTATTAGATGGCGTAGAGGTAGATGTCACCACCATTTTCAATCTGCGTGCCGAGCTGATAGAGCAGGTTACTGTGCTGAAAGATGCTGCCGCTACCTCATTCTATGGGGCAAAAGCCGCCAACGGCGTGGTAGTGGTTACCACCGTCCCTCCCAAAGAAGGGAAAATACAAACAGACTATACCGCCAATCTGCAACTCTCCGTCCCCGACTTATCCGGTTATCGCTTGCTATCCGCCGGCGAAAAGCTGGAATACGAAAAACTGGCGGGGATATACGGCTCGTTCTCGGGAAAAGACAAAACAGACATCGAACGCCAAAAATCATACTTCTCGAAATTGAACCGTGTGACCGCCGGAGTGGATACGAAATGGATGAACCTCCCTTTGCGCACCGGTGTCAATCACAGCCACACTCTGGCCTTTACAGGAGGAACCCGACAAATCAGGTACAACCTGACGGGAGGATACAACGAAATCACGGGCATCATGCAACATTCATCGCGCCAAAGCGGGACACTGCGGGTACACCTAAGCTATGGAAACATGGACAAGCTTCTCGTACAATACATCACATGGTTTACTTTCAGCCAGCAGAACGATGTCCCCTACGGAAGTTTCAGAGACTATACCGCCCTGAATCCATACGATTCCCCTTATCTTCCGGACGGATCGCTCAACCGAATACTGTCTTTCAACAAAGCAAACCCTCTGTACGAAAAGAGCCTGAACAGTTATATCCGCCGTTCCTCTTCTCAATTTGCGGCAACTTTGCGCGTCCGTTCCTGTCTCTCTCCGCAATGGCGGGTGGAAGGCATGTGCTCCTTGTTGTACGACAAGGGCGGAAGTGTATCTTTCTACTCCCCCCTTTCCGCCCGTTTTGTTTTCAACGAAGCGTCAAAACGGGGCAGTTTCGACGTGTCCGACACCCGGCAATACGATTATCAAGGCAACATTTTCGTCGTGTATAACACCCGGTTCGGGCAAAACTCTGCACATACCGCACTTTTTACCGCGGGCGGAAACATACAGGCATCAGGCAGCGACACACACGGATTCAGTGCTGTCGGTGTCCTATCCGATAAGATTGACCATGAGTCTCTTGCCTCCGGCTACGCCGAAGGAGCGCATCCTCTCGGCGGACGCGGGGAATCGCGGTTATTGGGTATGTACCTGAGTGCATCCTACGTTTTCGACAACCGTTATTTCGCAGAAGGTTCTTTCCGCTATGAAGGCTCCTCCAAATTCGGCACCGACAATAAGTTTGCCCCGTTCGGCAGTCTATCGGCGGGCTGGAACGTACATAAGGAAAAATTTATGCGAAGCATTCCCCTCGGTCTGCTGAAGTTACGTATAAGCGCAGGATATGTGGGTAATACCGGTTTTACTCCTTACCAAGCACGATTGGCCTACCGCTATCACGGGCGATATGTCTATAACAACCAAGTCGGAGCCATGCCGCTGAGAATGTTCAATCCGGAATTAAAATGGGAACGCACATTGAAATACAACGCCGGTTTCGATTTCTCTCTCTTTGACGACAGGCTGAGTGGCAGTTTCGATTGCTACGACAACATTACCGGCAATTTGGTGGTAACTATGGCCAAGCCGCCACATTTGGGCTTTAAAGAAGCCAAAGAGAATTTGGGAAAGATACGTAATACGGGGATAGAACTCTCGCTGAGAGGCAGGATATACTCCGGCAATAACGGCGGAATCAATGCTTACATTTCGGCGGCACACAACAGAAACCGTATTATTCAAATCAGCGATTACCTGAAAAACAAGAACAAGCAAGCCGAAGAAAAAGGCAACAGCAGGCTGCCGGCATATCTTTACGAGGAAGGAGAGTCGATGACTGCGCTGAAAGTGTTCGAATCTGCCGGAATCAACCCCGCCAACGGTAAGGAAGTATTCATCAGGCACAACGGTGAGTATACTTATCGGCACGACTACCGGGACAAACGAACGGTGGGAGACACTGCCCCCGTACTTTCAGGAACTGTCGGACTGACATGGACATGGAAAAGGCTGAGTGCATCGGCAAGTTTTATATATCGTCTCGGAGCCACTCTCTACAACCAAACATTGGCGACCAAAGTAGAAGGAAGCGACCCGATGGAAAACGCGGATTTGCGTGTGTTCCACGAACGCTGGAAACATCCTGGCGACAAGGCGAAGTACAAGCATATCGGCGTACGCGAGTATACTCCTCCGACATCTCGTTTCGTAAAAAAAGAATATGCCTTGGAAGGAAATTCTTTCACAGTGTCATACGTCTTTCCGCCGATGTTCGCCCGCTGTTTGCGCGTGCGTCACGTACAAGCTTCCCTGTCCACAGGAAATTTCCTATACCTGAGCACCATCAAAAGGGAAAGAGGGCTGGACTATCCCTTTAACCGTATTTATCAATTCGCACTCACAATCAACATCTGAATGAAAAAAACACTTATCATACTGTCATTTTTGCTCATGGTGGCATCTTGTTCCTTTTTAGACACCGGCGCCCCGGGCATTGTGGACAGGGAAAGGATGTTTGCCGACGAACAGGGATTCGAAGACGCGCTCACCGGAGTGTATTCCTCGCTGGCATCGCCCGCACTATACGGAAAAGAACTCTCGTTCGGATTTGTAGACGAGATAGCACAACTGTATTACAACGATTACGAAAAAAATGAGACCCCGCTGACCAAGACATACGACCTTCGCTATACGGATACGGACGTACGCAGGAGAATAGACAAAATATGGGAAGAAGCCTACCACAGTATAGCTTCCCTGAACAGCCTGCTGGAGCATGCTGAAAACGCCCCGTTCCCTCGCATACCGCAAATTAAAGGCGAAGCGCTTACCTTGAGAGCTTTTATCCATTTCGATCTGTTGCGTCTCTTTGCCCCGGTTACCGGACGAGACAGCGAAAAGACCATCCCCTACGTTACCCTTTTCAGCAATACCCCGCAACCTCGTCTCACCATGTCGCAATTCTATGCACGGATTATCGATGACCTGCAAAAAGCTTGCGACTTGTTGGAAATTTCCATGCCGCACTCTCGTGTATATGTGAGCAAAGACGTTGCGGAAGCAATGCTGGCACGTGTTTTTTTATGGAAAGGAGATTTTGCGAATGCTGAACGCTACGCGCGTGCGATTGTCGAAAAGGACTATTCTTTGGCACGGGAAGAGCAGATGAAAAACCTCTTCATGGGATACAGCGCCCGCTCAGAATGCCTTTGGGTACTACATGCTCCGAAAATGTATCTGGATGTCAAGCAAATATTGTACCCTGCCTTGCGCACCAACAAGATGAATATGGTAAGAAGTAACTATAAACAAATTTTTCAGGTCGGCAAATTCACACCCACAAACAATGATTACCGTTTTCAAGCTTACTTCACACAGACCGATTGGGGAAAGACTGTCGTGACACTTACGAAACTGTATGACAAGAATTACGATGAAACGCAAAAGTTTCAGGAAGGGCGCGTGCCCGGCGTCAACATGGTCAGGCTACCCGAAATGTATTATATTCTGGCGGAAGTCCTATATCCCGACCGTAAGGAAGAAGCGTTGAAAGCGCTCAATACCGTGATAACAGCCCGTGGGCTGAAACCGCTGACCTATAACGACATTGCCTCACCCGAACGATTCAAACAAGTACTAATGAACGAAATAATAAAAGAATATTGGGGAGAGGGACAAATATTTTTCGCATACAAACGCATGCAATTGCCGATGGAAGGGTTGAACGGGAAAATACATCCCGCTACCGGCACCACTTACGTACTCCCTTTACCCGAAGACGAACAAAAAGAAGAAATATGAAACACTCGTACCTAATTTATCTTTTAATCCACTTTTATGCCGCAGGAATTGCCATGAGCGCTTGTTCGCCGGAAGAAAGTTATTCTTATCGGGGAATGGCAGGCATCCATTTCACCTCCGATACGCTATATTTTTCTTTCGGAGTCCTGCCGTTCAATATCACGGATACCGTCATACAGATACCTGTGGAAATATTGGGAGAAGCGTCTGCCATCGACCGTACATACCGTTTTGCGATAGATAAAAAGATCGCCACCGCCCGGGCGGGAATACACTACGAAGAAATCAACGGCAAGCGCCGTATTCCACGACACCTTATACATGATACCATACGAATAAGGGTATACCGGAAGAATCTGGACGAACACTCTCTTTACACCTTTAGTCTGAAATTGGAGGAATCCCACGAGTTTCCTGCACGGATGGGGGAATTGCAGCGTATAGGAATAGGGTTTTCCAATCGGCTCGATATGCCGACATGGTGGCAACAGCTGTCGCATTGGACAGGAGAATATGACCCGCGTAAATACAGGAAATTCATTGAATTACATGGCAGGCCCGTCAGCGAGAAAGAAGTAGGAGAAAACCCGTATGCAATCTTGCGGGTATTCAAGCGGGTGCGGGATTTCTTTATGGAAAATCCCGGTTACGGGGTTATTTTTCCCGATACACACTGGGAAGTTTAAACATTTTTATTGCGAATTTAATCAATCCATATTCTTATGAGACATTTTTTTATGCGTTTATTCTGTTTTCCGCTCATTGGCCTTCTATTTCAGGCTTGCGGAGAGAAAGAAGAAATATCCGTAACTCCCATCGAAGTAAAATCGATAAAGGGCATCGCTTCCCAATACACATTGGGGCAACACGAATTACTGGTGATAAATCCCGAAATAGAATTGTCGCAAGGAGACATTTCGGACGCAAAATTTGAGTGGGGCATTGGCGGAAAAACTGTGAGTACCGAAAAAAAATTAAACGTTCCAATGAGCGAATTGGGTACATTCGACGCTTATTTCAAAATCTACACATCGAAAAACGGAGAAATATACGAGTTCAAAGTACGCGTAAGCTCCCCATCATACGACAAAGGATTGCTCCTGCTTTCGGAAGCTAACGGCCGGGCCATGCTCACGTTTAAACGTTTGGATGACATGCAAGCATCCGCAAGCCCCGGAGTGTTCAAAGCCAACAATCCGAATGCCGTTTTGGGGGCTGTCCCTCTTTCTGTCTGCTGGACAGGAGAAGGAATCACCAATCCGAACAATATAGAAGATTCCGGTTCGCTATATATCGCAATTAGCTCGGACGACCCCCAAAAGACTTATTTGCTCGACAGCCAAACTTTAAAAATAAATTCGGAAGTGACCTATCGTGATGAGGGCATTTTCAAGCCTGAACATATCACCGCCTCCTACGGCAGCCAAAACTTTTTATGGTCGCAAGAGCAACTTGTCTACTTTATTGGCGGCGGAAAAGAATTTCCCTATCTCACGGGAGAAGACAAGAATTTCATCAAATCGCGGAAAAGGCATACTATTCCCGATGACGTACGGCTTGCGAACTTATCATGCAACGTCATCACAAACCCTACGGATTTCGTGCGTGTATATTATGACTTAAACGGGAAACGCTTGGTCTATGTAGCGGGCATTCGGGGCACGGTACTTGGGAAAATAGCCTGCGGAGTGACTCCGTTGAACCTGCTTGCATGTAACGGTCAATATGCCGACGCCAATGCCGATGGACGGTATGAACCGCGCGAAGTAATGCTCGTAGGCAACGAAGGTGGAAAAGTAAAACTGCTTCGCTTTGCTCCTGCGGCCAACAAAGCTGAAGAAAGCCTCATCAAGGAGATTGACGCCACAGGACATATCGAACCGACCGCTGCCACAACTGTCAATCCCATAAAACCTATATTGTATTACAGCGATTCAAAAGGAAATATCTTTTCGCTCAATTATGAAAACAGCAATTTCACCAACGAACCATACATATCGCTGGGCGAACGTTTTACGATTCAGAGCTTGATATTCGACCCGTACAACCCGGAAACTCTATACATTGCCGCCGAAGATAAAACGGAAAAAACGGATATGAAAGCCTCTATCTTTATCTACAACGTGAAAGATCCGGCTTCGTCCCGCCGGCTTTTCGAAGGACACCGGGTAGGAGGGAAAATACGCCGGATGATTTATAAAGGCAATGGGCTGGAACACCTGACTCAACATTGACATTCGATTTAAGAATATATTTTAAACTCAAAAAAACATTATTATGAAGTATCCACTATTTATCAAAGCGATAGCAGCGCTGATGCTGTTATGCTGTGTAGAATCATGCGACAAGAAGGCAAATGAACTTCCGGAACCGAAGAAGTCTCCGTTGGAAATCACCCCGTCTAAACTCGAAATGAAAATCGGCGAGAAGAAAACAGCTACGCTGCAAAACGGCAGCGGAAAGTATGAACTGACAAATACCGGCACGGAAAAGGTTGCCGTCCAAATAGAGGGCAATATGCTGGCTGTAGAAGCGCATGCGCCCGGAGAAGCGAAAATAACCGTTAGTGATAAAGAAACGAAAGAAAAAGCTTCTTTGAGTGTCACCGTATCCGCTCCCGCCCTCCCTGAAGGAGTAAAGGTGGAGAACGGCGTGTTGCTGGAGTGGCCCGGCGACCTGATTCCCACAGACGGAAAAGTATTCCTTTCATCCGAGATCAAAGAGATTGGCGAGTCTGCTTTTTACAGAGGCCCCGTAAAGGAAATCAGCATTCCGGCTTCTGTAAAAAAAATCGGTAAAAACGCGTTTGCCGAATGTAACGAGCTTATAAAGGTGGAAATGGCGGAAGGCGTAACGGAATTGGGAGAATCCGCCTTTTACCAATGCCATGCGCTGGAAACAGCCAATATTCCGGCCAGCGTCAGCGAAATGAAACCTAACGTATTCGCCTACTGCGAGAAACTGACGAAAGTGAAGTTGGCCGAAGGACTCAAACAAATCGGCGAAAGCGCATTTGTCAAATGCGGGGCCTTGACGGAAATAGCTTTTCCGCAAAGCCTTACCTCTATCGGAGACAATGCTTTTAATGGCTGCTCCGAACTCACAAGCATCCGTATTCCCAATGGTGTCAACGAAATTCTCGATAACACTTTCAAAGGGTGTACGGCACTGATAAGCGTACAACTACCCTCTAAACTGACAGCATTGGGAAGATACGCTTTCAATAACTGTGTTGCTTTAAAAGAGATAGTGCTTCCACAGACGTTGACGAAAATAGACGGATATGCCTTTTCAGGCTGTACCGCGCTGACAAAAATTGAAATTCCGCAAAACCTCACGGAAATCGATGCCAGCACCTTTGAATATTGCTCCGGACTGACAGATGTGGTTTTCGCTACCGGCAACAAACTGACAAAAATCGGTATCAAAGCTTTCAAACAATGTGAGCGCCTTGCCAAAATCACAATACCTCAAGGTGTGGATATGCTTGATAATTTCGCTTTTCAAGGCTGTTCGTCGTTAAGCGAAATCGAGTTGCCCTCTACCTTGACATCCATCAGGCTAAACTGCTTTGTGAATTGCAAACAATTGAAGAAAGTGGTTTGCCGGGCAGAAACTCCTCCTGCGACCATGGGAGACGTTTTCAAAAACACCGCTTCCGAAAAAACTCTTGTAGTACCTGCACAGGCTGAAGAATTGTATGAAGCAGACTATATATGGAAAAATTTCACAACGATAGAGACGTTTAAATAAACGGGGGCAGCTTCTGAGTTTATCGAAGAAAAATCCTCCGGAGATTACTTCGCCACTCAACGAGGCGGGAATCTCCGGAGGATTTCGGTTACATATCCGTTTAATTTAAAGGTTATCCACCGATAATGCTCTTTTATATGTGAATAGACATAAATAAAAAAAACGCCATTAAACAGACAAGTATCTGACTAATGGCGGTTTTTGGTTAGTCGGGGTGACTGGATTCGAACCAGCGACCACACGCCCCCCAGACGCGTACTCTAACCGGGCTGAGCTACACCCCGAATTGCGGATGCAAAGGTAGTGCTTTATTTTTAATCTGCAAATAAATCGATTATTTTTTATATGTTGTATCCTATGGTATTATTTGTATAGTCTTTATTATTAGTGCTTTATGGTGGTTTTATTTGTCGCTATTTAGAATTGCTTCTAAACAATGCTTTAACTGCTTAAGGCTTTTATTCTGTTCGGTTATTTGTATTTAGTCTATCGTCTTTTGTATGGAATTGGATTATTTTACCCTAAAACTTTAATCAAACTTTAATCGAAGATAGATACAAAATAGGAATATATCTTGCTACTACATTTTTCATTATTAGCATGGGGTTGACGTATATTGAAAGAAACTTTCCGTGTCTTCATTGTTAATAAATCATAATAGGTTAATTTTACTCGTCAAAAATTTAATCGTGGATTGAATTTTTACGTTGCACTCATAGAGAACTGTATTATTAATTAAAAAAAAAGAAGATTATGGCAAAGTTTCGTATTGTACTCCACACGAGTAACAAAAGAAAAGATGGGAGTAACCCTGTTTGTTTACGCATCACTAAAAGAGGTAAACTAAAATACATTGATTTAAAATTGTCCGCCTTTGAAAATGAGTGGGATACAAATGCGGACCGATTTAAAAGGGACAAACGAGTGAACCCCAACTATGAGTCGTATAACAACTGGTTGGTTAGTTGTGAGGAACGTAAAAATGAAGTGGTGAATAAGTTTATGAAAGCACAGGTGGATTGGACGCTAAACCAATTTGAAGAAGAATTTTTGGGAATTTCGAGACAAGGAAAAATCTATGATTATTGGGTGAAGCAGGTGGAGGATTTAAAGTCTACAGGTCACATCGGCAATGGAAAGGTTTATGAACGTGACTTGCACCTGTTTTGCAAATATGACTCTAAGGCAAAAGAACGTTTGTTTTCAGAAATAGACGTGAAATACATCAATCGCTTAAATATGGCTATGGAAAAGAATGGTTGTTGTGGAAACACCCGTATGCACACTTTAAAGACATTGCGTGCTGTAATCAATAAAGCCATTAAAGAAAAAGCAGCCTCAAACAACACTTATCCGTTTGGCAAAGGTGGTTTTGAAATCAACAAGCTGGCGGAGGAAACGGCAAAACGCTATTTACTGCCAACAGAATTGGAGTTGATAAAGAACTCGCCTCAACAAAATTTTGTATTGGAGCGTGCCCGTCGGATATACCTATTTTCTTATTATTGTTTGGGTATGAGTTTTGTTGATATGGCAAACCTGACAACAGACAATCTTGAAGTGTTGGCAACAGGAACGCACATCGTGTATAAAAGGCAAAAGACAAAAAATGCCAAGAATGTAAAGCCGATAAAAATATTTGTTACTCCTGCCATAGAGGAGCTATTGGAATGGTTTAAGGTAAACACACCTCAAACAGGCAAGTATTTACTTCCTATTATTACTAAAGAGTATGATGGCGAACAACTGTATGAGCATGTGCGTTGCCGATACAAACGTATTAATGCCAATTTGAAAAAAATGGGTAAGACTTTAGGAATTTCATTGAACTTGACAACTTACACAGCACGACACACAATGGCCATGACTTTGCAAGGCAATGATATTCCCCGTGAAATAATAAGCCAAGCTTTGGGACATAGTAACCTTACGACAACGGCTACATATCTTGCCAGTTTCTCTACAAGTGTTTTGGATAAAGTCGTAAAAATATTATAGGTATGTTTATTCATTATGGAATGCCTTTGGGCGACTTGATAAACAAGTCGCTCAGAGGGGAAGCAGCAGTCCGTGAAAGTTGGTTGTTTGTTTATGTGAAGCGGTTGACGGATGGGGATAAAGGAAAACTCCAACAGGCATTAAAAGTAGTTGATGCAGCTATTATTATGTGGAAAAGCAAATATTTTATTTCTACTTATGAAGTAAAGGTAAAGTCTGTAGTTCAGGGAGAATTAAAAATGAGTAGTCAAGAGTTGGATGATATCTATAATGAAGAAGCCTACTTACAGAAAGAGGGAAAAATTATTTTAGCAAAAGATTTCCTGTATGGTGCAATAGCAAAGTACGGTTTCATTAATGAACATCATCGTGATTCTGTGGAAAGCGCATGGTTATATAACGATATGGAGTTTTTAAGAAATGAGTGGGAATATTATGTTTTGGCTCAAATAAGGTCGTTACGGGAAATAATTTGTACGATGCTGGGAACAGTGCCGTCAGAGGGTAAAGGCGAAAAACAGAAGAACAATAGACCTCTAAAACGGATGGAAGATTATCCGGAGGTATTCGGCATTGATATTTGTAGTGAGTTGATTGGGCAGTCCAAACATACAATTTATAAGTTGACAAGTCATAAGGAGATACCTTGTTATCGTGCGGAAAGTGGGCGAATACTAAGATTTAGGCGTGATGAAATAATAGCGTGGATGATGGCTAAAAGGCAAGAAACTAAGCAGGAATTCATTGAAAGTATGGAGTTAGGATTTGCTGCTCGTCTTCGTAAATAGTTAATAAGTTCAATTTTGTATAACATTCTATATACATTCCAATCTCACAGCCATGTATGACAAAATCAAATTAATGCTATATGACCTGCCAATAGGGTATGACTGGCAAACAGTCTTGCAACGTACGGTTGTAAAGGACTATTTTGCCAATGGTACGGGTGGTAAGGGGTATTGGCATGGACGTAAAGTTATAGTCACTGAAACGTATGTATCATTTGAGGGCAGTCTTCCTAAATGCTTATGGGGGCATAATACACGTACTATGTCATTGGAGGATACAGAACGATGTATTATGATGTTGAGTGAAGAACTGGGCGTACCAATGTATAATGCAGAGGTGGAGTCTTTGGAGTTTGCCCATAATTTTGAAATGTCTCAACCTCCTATATCTTATTTGAGGAAGTTAAGCGGAATAAAGAAATTTATTCCTAACCAGTGGAGTGGTGAGAGAAGTGGAACTGCATATTTTGACTATGAGGGTACACGGATAAAGTTTTATGATAAGATGTCGGAGGCTAAAAAGAAGAGAGAGTTACCCAAAGTGGGTAGAAATAGCCTGTCGAACTACTTGTTAAGGTATGAAATGACACTTGGAATAGATGAATTGTTTGAGCTGTTTGGAAAAGGTATTACGGCTAATGAACTATGGGATAAATATGTATTTTGGAAGTTAGTAGCAGAGTGGTTTGGATATTACGAAGATATAGATAAGCTACCTGATGATTGCTGGGATGTAGAGTTTGACACTTTAAAGAGTGCCAAAGACTTTGATAAATGGTGTATTTGTATTGCAAACGAGGGACAAAACTTGTCTTATTATATGAAATATATCCTATTTAAGAATCGAAAAAATCGTCTGCCCGAAGATAGGATTCTGCATACTCAATTCCAAAAAAGAATCCAAGAGGCAATAAAGTGGCAAAAAGAACACTTCAAGACCTCCAACCTAATGGAAGAATTGACAAGCAAAATAGAAAAGTATCTCGTTTGGTTGTTAGAACAGTCGGCAGACGGTATGAGTATTGCAGAGGAACATCGGATATTTAGTACTGCCTGTTAATCCTCTTCCTATTCAAATAAGGCTTGGTAATCATCAAAGGGTGTAAACTCCACTTTCCTAAGTTTACTCTTCGGGTGATTATCAAGCCTTATCTTTTAAATGAGGTGTCTATTGGTCGTGCACAGCCAAAAACTTATCAAACACAATAAAAGTATTCGGTGGGGTGTAATAATGGCTTAAACGCTTTAATACGAGGTTATATAATTTTATGTGATGAGGTGGTTATGCTCGGTCGATAGAATGAATACAGGTTGGTAAGTAAAGGGGATGCAACACTCTTAAATCTTCACTGTATGATGATAAACTTATGTAATGACAGGGTGTAACGTCATAGAGGGCTTGCAATGTGGGGAACAAAAATGTCATGCAGTACCTAAAAATAAGTGGAATATAATCAATAAGCAAAGTGCGTTTGTGGTTATAGCTACGATGATGAGGCTGTTTAAGGGTGTCTGTGAAAGTTTAGACATCCCAATGTGCAAAAGCCTCATCGGAGTTCTCTCCCTAAAATCTTGTGAACTATCAATAAATGAGTAAATTTGTTCCACGACATCCCTAAAAACGTTTGTAGAACGCTGGATTTTAGTTATATTTGTCCCGCTAACAGGTTAAAGACTTGTTGGTGACATATTAATTAAAGGAAGCGTTTAGCTTTATCCCGTATTTAGAAATCTGGACAATTTCGAACCACACGGGGATAGACGATACGAACGCTCATGCTAATCTTGTATATATCAGTGATATATATGGCTTGGCGTGGGGTGTCGTTTTATCTCGTGTGGTGGGTTTGTCCAGAACCTCTAAAACAGATAATTCTAACAGCCTCACGCTATCTTTTTTATATAAACCTTTCCTGTTGAGGCTGTGGAAAGCAAATCACAATATTATGAAAAGAACTTTGTTTGTTGTTGTGTTAACCTTAGTGAATATTGTTGCTTATTGTCAAGTTGGGGTTAAAAATGAGGGTCATTATACTGTTTGCACGTATGATAAGGCTTATTTGAAGTCTGATAATACAGGTATAATAAGTTTCGAAGATTTTGAAGTTTTCCATGATAAAAAAACAAACGAATACCGAATAAAGGCTTTTATTCGTGAAGGAACGGAATATACGTTCAACCTTAAATATGATAAGACTGTTAAAGAAGGTTCTGACGTTGCTTATTTATATAAAGGGGTAAGGTCTAACTTTATGGATGAGTCTGTAGTAGTATTCACCCGAACGAAATTAAGTGCATACGTAAAAAATGTGGGCTTTGACTCTCTTGATACTATAAAGAATTTTGACAAACAAGCTATTTCATTTATTTTCCCCAAAACATATTTAGTGTTTAGTGTTGCTCCTATAAAAAATACTATAGAAGCGCATAAAGCAAAAGAAGAAAGAATACGTCAAAAGGAGGCTGCGAGAGTAGCGAAAGGTATCGCTAAAAAGAAACTTGAAGACCTCCTTCCGTACGGCGAAGCTTTCCTTAAAGACAGTTTACAACAGCAAGTCATTAAGGAGTTTTTCGACAATGGCAGAAAAGTTGAATCTTCTTTCACCTGTGTCGCAGTTATTGATGACAACAAACAGATTACAATTATTCGGAATGGTGATGATATTCTTGATGAAAAATTAGAGTATGAATGGCTGAAAGGAGAGGTTGAATATAAATACAAGAATGCAAAAGTAGTCAATGGAAAAGTTTTTTTTGAAATAAGTTTTGCTCCAAAAATAGAAATACAGGAGCATGAATGTTCTGTTCGCTATGATAAGAAAACAAATTCATATATATATTATGAAAAGCCATATAGGTCAAATGCTTTCGATGAATCAAACCAAATGGAAGCTCCTAAAGAAATAAGAAAGATAGTTGAGGATAACATTGTGAAAAAAGGAAAGTATTCTTTGTATTGGAAAACTGTAGATGAAAAACTTGTTTCTTTAAGCTACGTAAAACATGGTTTAGTAGATACAGTTCCTATTGAGGTATATTCAATATACAAGTAGATAACAACAATGAGGCTTCTAACGGAGCGTTTAAGACAAGGGTGGGCAATAGTTGTTCCACCCTTTATTTATATCTATTATCTTGCTAAAAGAGGGTGAAAAGGATTGTTTTTGAATAAATATCGCTTGTAATATACTGTATGCTAATATTTTGACAATTATTAACTCGTCTTTGTGAATCTCGCTTTAAATTTCTTCGTTATACTCCCGTAAACATAAAAATGAATTTAAAATGAAAAATCAATGTCAAAAAAGTAATTTAATACGTGATATGACTTTTGCACATATCAATGTACTATCATGAGAAGCATATACTTTAGATGATATGCGTAAATATTTCGTTAATCTATTATTAATTTTGAAATAATTAAAAATATGGAAGTTTGTACATATAATAATGAAATGCCTTCGGCAAAATTGTTTGATTTGATAAAAAAGGCTGATGCGAATAAAGATGCATCTTTTGAGTTGGGAATGATGTATTTAAATGGAAATCAGGTTCGTCAAGATACCCAAAGGGCAATCTTTTATTTTGAACAAGCAAGTAAACAGGGACATTTGGGTGTTGATGCTGTATATGGCTACCTATATAAATGCGGTGCTCCTAATTTGGAACCAAATCCTTTAAAAGCTGCTGAAAGTTTTGAATTTGCTGGATTATATACTGGCTATAATGCTATTTTAACGGATGAAACCTTGTTATGGGAGGCTGTCAATTTGTGGCTTTATGGTGGAGAGGGAAAAACACCATTAGATAAGGAAAGAGGTGTTGACTTATTAAGAGCCATGTGTGCAAGAGGTGTGTCCTATGCTATGGTTCTAATGGGAGAAATCTATTCAAAAGGATTGTGGGGAGTAGCTAAGGATAAAAATGTGGCAAATAAATGGTATCGTAAATCCGAGGAGAAATGTCCCGTTGTAGGCTTTTATTCCAGAGATAATGATTAATAGAGTAATAGGCAGGGGGGGGAGGAGCTATTCTACTCCTCTGTTTGTTTTATATAAGTATAGTGATAAAAGCACATTCTTTTTATCTTCCAATAAATACAAAAGGAATATTGAGTGAGCTTTTTGGATGAATTTGCACCAATTTGTCCGAAAACTTTAATCAAATTTTATTCGCAGATAAAAAATAAGGAGTTAAGTATTTACTTAACTCCTTGATTTATATTGTATTGCAATGTTTCTAATCTTTGCTCATTTCATTACCCCCAGACGCGTACTCTAACCGGGCTGAGCTACACCCCGAATTGCGGATGCAAAAGTAATGCTTTATTTTAAATCTACAAATAAATCGTTGTGAAAATATATATGAATATTTTTTGTAAATATTGTATGCTGTTAGTTATCAGTGTTATATTCCTGTCTCAAAAAGTCTCTTTTTATAGCAATAGAGAGTATCAAATCATCCCGAAACCTTAATCAAACCTTAATCGAAAACAGGATGAACAACCGGGATGCAAACAGATTGTAGGGTGTAGGATAAGGTCTGTTCTAATTTTGCGATGTCTTAAAGAACCCTCCTTGTTGAGCCGTTGCAATGATGTGGTTTTAATCATCGGAATTAGCTACCTTTGCGTTGAGCGAGAGTAAACCGATATAAGACGCTTTATCCACTCTATGGCTTTGTCGTTCGCTTCAAATACAAACTCCTGTCCTTTGGCTGCTGATACAAAACAATCTGCTTTCCATGAATTTGTATTGTAGGTAATAGGTATCTCCCTAAAAAAGTCGGGTAAATCCCAAACACTCCTACTGCATCCTTGTTTGGTAAGTACCAATTTGTCAGAATATTGTAAGCATCCTGCTCCGGCTAATGCGGGGCACAAGGTCAATGAGGGGGAAGCTATATAAATGGCATTGGGCTGTTTCCACCTGTCGGTTTGGGTATGTGGATGCTGATTTAACCATTGCGGCACATCGTTGGGTGAGTCAATAATACTCCCTACTTGTAAATAAGCGTAGATGATGTGTAGGTCGGGGGCATCTTTTACATAACTTAGTTTTCCGTTTAAAAGTTCTGTTTGCCTAAACCAACCAAAGAAGAGAAACAAGTCACCTATTCCCACCTTTTGTTTCTGTAGATGCCTTAAAGCTCTCCCCTCTTGTCCAAATGCGGGTTTCCACCCGTTCGGTCTGTCTATGACACACTCCCTGATATCGGGGTCTAAATGACAACGGTATCTTTCCTTAATCTTGCTGTTCCCTTTCAGTTCATGTATAATGTTGTAATATGATTTCCTATTCCAAACTAAATCCGTAAACTTTGTGTCATCTGTTATTGAGGGTATGGGCAATGAAAGTAATGTACCGTCAGGCAGTATTGGGCTTGGCATTCCACCATACTGTGAGTCAAATCCTTTTCGGCTTAAAATAGTCTTCATTTGGCATCAGTGTATTTGCATAGGCGGGTTTGTCGTTTCACATAATTAATGAACTCGGAGGCGTCTTTGGTAATAGTGCCATAAGCCGTTTGCGCTTTGGGTATGTTGGGGCGTAATTCCGTAGGTATGTCTAATGGCGACAGGCAACTGAAATAGTAGAATTCCTCGCATACAAGGACAAACTTTCCGCCTAAATCTTTCGTCATTTTGCTTTCGTCATGATGTATGTTCTTTATCTGTATAAAAGTTCCGTCTCCTGTGGGCTGATAAATATTGTCTCCATAACGTTCCCATACACTGTTATCATCCGTATATATGGGTTGTTTTTTCGGGTATTGTTCCCAGTATTCCTCAAAGGTGAGTTTCTTGGTCACTTTGGCCAAGTAGATGAGTCTTTCTTCACCTGCCTTTGTCGGAGTGTGGGCAATGTGTTTTGACGTCCACCCGGCAATCCAATTTCCTACTTCGGTGTTAAGTCTCATTTTGGGTTTGCAGGTCGCCAATGTCAAGACATTAAATAGCGGGTTAGGTGCAAAACGGGTGTCATGAACCATTTTGTAGCTGTACAGTTTGTCTTTCATATACACAAGAAACTTTAAGGGTTAATATCGTTATTTGGTTTTATTTGTGCAAACATATTGATAATGTTTCTATAAATCGGATAAACCGGAATGTTTTTAACCGCATTTGTGAAACAAGCCGGTAAAATAGGCTTTAAGTCATGTATGTGCTGTCTGATGTGATAGGTGGATATGTCTGTTTGTGCTATGGGATATTGTGGGTGTCTGACGGAGAGTTTAAGATAAGGATAGTTATCGGTTGTCCCGCTTTGTTGGTTGTGATGCGTCTGTCGCTAATAGAGAGTAAAAGACCTTATTCAAATAGGGGGAGGAGTTAAACAGTCAAATAAGCGCAAAATCTGTTTAGCCATACAATTAAGATTAATTTGCGGCAAGTTTCCCGAAAACCTTATTCGTAGGCTGTTCGCAGGTAAAAAAACAAGTAGTTAAGTGTTTGCTTGACTGCTTGGTTTATACATTGTTGTACCTGCTTGTTTTTTGTCGGTAAACTTTGGGGAGCAGACCTTTTTCTTAGCGGGGGAATTATGGTTAAGGATGAAAAGCATAAGTGTCGCAACGGGTCGATTGGGTGAATGATGCAGAGATAATGCCTGTTTCCTGCTATGGAATGTTTGTCTGCGCTGTGCGGACATTTGTCCGAACGGTGCGGATATCTATCCGCAGGTTGCGGATTTCTGTTCGCACGGCGCGAACAGAACCATGTACGGGCAAAGAACAAGTTTGATCCTTGTCTTACACGGCTTTTCTCCTTGAGTCTGAGATGTTTTTCACTTGAGTTCAAGACTTGGCGAATAACTAAGCTCGACGTAAGAGGGAGGAAGGGAATACGTATGGAGGGGGTGATGACACCTTATAAATACTTTCCTTGATGCAGGGGATTGACTTTTCATGTATGAGAAGAGCCTTGGCGTGATTGGGGCGGAGGAGGGTAAAAAGAAACGTCCCACGGGCATGACCCATGGAACGTTCCTTATTCTTTCGAACCCTTTTCTGATGGTTTGGCAGAAAGAGGGTAGGACTTGATTGGCGTATCTTGATGATTTCTCTTCTTGCTTTGTTTTTATCGCCGTAAGGGCCTACATCATCGTAAGCAGAATCATCTGTCCTGCCAGAATGCGCAGGAACATGGTCAGGGGATAGACCGTAGAATAGCCTACCGCCGGCGCGTCGTTGCCCGATGTCTGGTTGGAGTAGGCCAATGCGGGAGGGTCGGTGTTGCTTCCGGCGATAAGCCCCATGAGCGTGAAATAGTTCACTTTGAAATAAAGACGGGCTATGGTGCCGATGATGAGTAGGGGAATGACGGTTATCAGGAATCCGTATCCCACGTAAGACAATCCGTTACCTTCCACCACCGTCTGGACGAAATGTTCGCCCGCCTCTATGCCTACGCTGGCAAGGAAGAGCACGATACCTATTTCACGCAGCATCAGGTTGGCGCTCATGGTGGTATAGGTGACGAGATGTATCTTGTGTCCGAAACGGCCGATAAGGATGGCTACCACGAGCGGGCCGCCTGCCAAGCCGAGCTTTACGGGTGTCGGCATACCGGGGAATGCGATGGGAAGGCTTCCCAACAGAATTCCAAGGAAGATGCCTACGAAGATGGTCACGATGTTCGGAGTGTCCAGACGCTTCAATTGGTTGCCCAATACGCCTGTCACACGCTCTACGGCATCTTGTTGTCCCACAACCATCACACGGTCGCCCACTTGGAGCACCAGATTGGGGTCGGCGAATAAATCCACGCCCGAACGGTTGACACGGGTCACATTTACTCCATACATGCTGCGGAAGTGCAGGCTTCCCAGTTTCTTGCCGTTGATTTCGGATTTGGTGACCAGAATGCGTCGTGAAACCATCGGAGTGTCTTGTTTTTCCCAGTCCATCTCTATCTCCTTGCCGATAAAGGCGGTTACGGCTTCGGCGTCTTCTTCGGAGCAGACGATGAACAGTTGGTCTCCTATATGAAACTCTGTGTCTTGATTGGGAATGCTGACATGCCCTTCGTGCCGGATGCGCGAGCAGACAAACGGGCGTCCCAGAAACTCCTTGATTTGAATCAGCTTCTTGCCGTTGATAGACTCATTGCGCACCTCCAGCTGCAGCATGTGGGGCTGATGCTTGGAGTCCGTCTCTTGTGTATGGAGTTCCTCTTCTTCTTTTTTCAGATTGATGCGGCAGATGTAGCGCACGGCAATGATGGAGCCTATGATACCTATCACACCGAGCGGATAGGCGCAGGCATATCCCAGGGCAATCGGGTCGCCCGTATAGTGAAGCTGGTTCAGCGCTTCGTTGGCCGCACCCAAACCGGGAGTGTTTGTGACAGCTCCGTAGAGGATGCCCACAATCATGGGCAGCTCTATGCCTCCGTCGATGAAATAAATGCTCAGTGCCACTGCGATGTTCAGCGCCACAACGCCTACGGCAAGCATGTTCAGCATCATGCCTCCTTTCTTGAAAGAAGAAAAGAAAGCCGGCCCTACTTGCAGACCGATGCAGAATACGAATAAAATCAAGCCGAATTCGCGGATGAAGTGCAGGATGTGGGTCTCTCCCGTAAAACCGAAATGTCCCATCAGGATGCCGGCGAAGAGTACGAATGTCACTCCCAATGACACGCCGAAGATTTTGATTTTACCTAATGATACGCCCACAGAGATGACGAATGCGTATAAGCAGACGATGTGTGCCACGGATGAGGGATCCCATAGCAAAGTTTCTAACCAGTCCATAGTTACCTTAAAATATAGTTGTTTTTAATTTTCCGGCAAAAGTAGTCAATAATGGGGAGGTGGCAAAGGCTTTGTTGCTCTTTTTGTCATGTGGGCTTTGCAAAACCTGTAACGAAGATGGAGAACATTCTCTTTCGGTGGTTGACAGATAGTTGCGCGGGCGTGCTATTTTTCACAAAACACTTTGTTCTTTTAAGTAATTCAGTATATTTGCAAGTCTCTTGGATGACAGAATAGTATTCATCTATTTTTAATTTTAAATAAACTATGGCAGACAGTAAAGAAAAACTCTTCTCGGATTTTTCTCCCGTTTCCACCGAACAGTGGATGGAGAAAGTCATCGCCGATTTGAAAGGCGCGGATTATGAGAAGAAACTCGTTTGGAAGACAAACGAAGGATTTAAGGTAAAACCTTTCTACCGCATGGAGGATCTTGAGGGCTTGAAAACCACAGATGCCCTCCCCGGCGAGTTTCCCTACCTCAGAGGAACTAAGAAAAACAACAACGAATGGTTCGTCCGGCAGGAAATCAGAGTAGAATCTCCCCAAGAAGCCAATGCCAAGGCACTGGATATTTTGAATAAGGGCATCGACTCGCTTTCTTTCCATGTGAAAGCCAAAGAACTGAGCGCAGAGTACATTGAAACTTTGCTGAAAGACATTTGTGCCGAATGTGTCGAACTCAACTTTTCTACTTGTCAGGGACATGTGGTAGAGCTTGCCAAGCTTCTTGTGGCTTACTTCCGGAAGAAAGGTTATGATTTGTCGAAGTTGCAAGGTTCTATCGACTATGACTTCTTCAACAAAATGCTGACCAAAGGCAAAGAAAAGGGCGATGTATCGGCAACGGCCAAAGCCCTGCTCGAAGCCACTGAAGAACTCCCAAAATATCGTGTGCTGAACGTGAGTGCATTGACTTTGAACAATGCCGGCGCATATATCTATCAGGAATTGGGCTATGCGTTGGCTTGGGGAAATGAATACATGAACCGGTTGACCGATGCGGGACTTCCTGCCGCTGTGGCGGCCAAAAAGATAAAGTTCAACTTCGGCATCAGTTCCAATTATTTTCTTGAGATAGCTAAATTCCGGGCGGCCCGTATGCTTTGGGCTAACATTGTGGCTGCTTATGAACCCGAATGTCTGCACGACTGCAAGAACAAGGATGAGCATGATGAATGCCGTTGTGCTGCCAAGATGAGGATTCATGCGGAAACTTCCACTTTCAATCTTACTTTGTTCGACGCATACGTGAATCTGTTGCGCACGCAGACCGAGGCCATGAGCGCCGCTATTGCCGGTGTAGACTCTATGACCGTTGTTCCGTTCGACAAGACTTACGATGCGCCCAATGAATTCTCCGAGCGTATGGCTCGCAACCAGCAATTGCTGCTGAAGGAAGAATCCCACTTTGATAAGGTCATCGACCCTGCTGCCGGTTCTTACTACATTGAAAATCTGACTGTGTCCATAGCCAAGCAGGCTTGGGATTTGTTCCTTGCCGTAGAAGAGGAAGGCGGGTTCTACAACGCGGTCAAAGCCGGTAAAGTACAGGCTGCCGTGAACGAAAGCAATAAAGCCCGTCATGCCGATGTGGCCAAGCGTAAGGAAGTATTGCTGGGCACTAATCAGTTCCCCAACTTTAATGAAAAAGCGGATGGAAAGAAACCGGTTGCAGCAACGTGTTGTTGCGGCGGCCACGACACATGCGAAAAAGATGTGCCGACATTGAACTTCAACCGCGCTGCCAGTGAATTTGAGGCCTTACGCCTTGAAACGGAGGCCTCCGGCAAACGTCCGAAAGCGTTTATGCTGACTATCGGTAACCTTGCTATGCGTCAGGCGCGTGCGCAATTCTCATGCAACTTCTTGGCTTGCGCCGGATATGAGGTGATTGACAATCTCGGTTTCCCCACTGTAGAAGAGGGTGTGGAAGCTGCGATGGCCGCCAAGGCTGATATTGTGGTGCTTTGTTCGAGCGATGATGAATATGCCGAGTATGCTGTTCCGGCTTTCAAGGCTCTGAATGGCCGTGCCATGTTCATCGTGGCCGGTGCTCCCGCCTGCATGGACGAACTGAAGGCTGCCGGTATCGAGAACTTTATCCATGTTCGTGTCAACGTACTGGAAACATTAAAGGAATACAACGCTAAACTTTTGAAGTAAGATGAGAAAAGATTTTAAGAATTTAGATATATATGCCGCTTTCCGTCCCGTCAATGGGGCCGAGTGGCAAAAGGCCAACGATATCCGTGCTGACTGGAAGACGCCGGAACATATTGAAGTGAAGCCTGTTTATACAAAAGAAGACCTCGAAGGGATGGAGCATTTGGGTTATGCGGCCGGCCTTCCTCCTTATTTACGTGGACCGTACTCTGTGATGTACACCTTGCGTCCTTGGACCATTCGTCAGTATGCGGGTTTCTCTACGGCCGAAGAGTCCAACGCTTTCTATCGTCGTAATCTGGCTTCCGGGCAGAAAGGTTTGTCTGTAGCGTTCGACTTGGCTACCCACCGTGGCTACGACCCCGACCACGAACGTGTGGTGGGCGACGTGGGTAAAGCCGGTGTATCCATCTGTTCGTTAGAGAACATGAAGGTGCTTTTCGACGGCATTCCCTTGAGCAAAATGTCCGTTTCCATGACTATGAACGGCGCTGTGCTTCCCGTTATGGCGTTCTATATCAATGCCGGTCTGGAGCAGGGAGCCAAACTGGAAGAAATGGCGGGTACAATCCAGAATGATATTCTGAAAGAGTTCATGGTGCGTAATACCTATATTTATCCGCCTGCATTCTCCATGAAGATTATTTCCGACATCTTTGAATATACTTCGCAGAAGATGCCTAAGTTCAATTCTATCTCTATCTCCGGCTATCATATGCAGGAGGCCGGTGCTACGGCAGATATAGAGTTGGCTTATACGCTGGCCGACGGTCTGGAATATTTGCGTGCCGGAACTGCTGCCGGTATCGACATCGATGCATTTGCCCCGCGGCTTTCTTTCTTCTGGGCCATCGGTACCAACCACTTCATGGAAATAGCCAAGATGCGTGCAGCCCGTATGCTGTGGGCAAAGATTGTGAAGCAGTTCAACCCGAAGAATCCTAAATCTTTGGCTTTGCGTACACACTCCCAGACTTCCGGCTGGTCGCTGACCGAGCAAGACCCGTTCAATAATGTGGGGCGTACTTGTATCGAGGCTATGGCCGCTGCATTGGGACATACGCAATCGCTGCACACCAATGCGCTTGACGAGGCGATTGCCTTGCCTACCGATTTCTCGGCACGTATTGCGCGTAATACTCAGATTTATATTCAGGAAGAAACTTACATCTGCAAGAATGTAGATCCGTGGGGCGGTTCTTATTATGTAGAGTCTCTGACTAACGAACTTGCTCATAAGGCCTGGGAACTTTTGCAGGAAGTGGAGAAACTCGGCGGTATGGCAAAGGCCATCGAGACCGGTATTCCCAAGATGCGTATCGAAGAGGCGGCCGCACGCACGCAGGCGCGTATCGACAGCGGTTCGCAGACCATCGTAGGTGTGAATAAGTATCGTTTGGAGAAAGAAGCTCCGATTGATATCCTTGAGATTGACAATACGGCTGTTCGCCAAGAGCAGATTGAGAATCTGAAACGCCTGAAAGAAGGACGCAACCAAGCCGAGGTGGATAAAGCATTGGCAGCCATTACCGAGTGTGTGGAGACCGGCAAGGGCAACTTGCTTGAACTGGCGGTAGAAGCAGCTCGTGTTCGCGCCACTTTGGGCGAAATCTCTTATGCTTGCGAAAAGATTGTAGGACGTTATAAAGCAGTAATCAGAACTATTTCAGGCGTGTATTCATCAGAAAGTAAGAATGACAGCGACTTCCAACGTGCCTGCGAGCTGACCGAGAAGTTTGCAAAGAAAGAGGGGCGTCAACCCCGTATTATGGTAGCCAAGATGGGGCAGGACGGTCACGACCGTGGTGCTAAAGTGGTAGCAACCGGATATGCCGACTGTGGTTTCGATGTGGATATGGGACCGTTGTTCCAAACTCCGGCCGAAGCAGCCCGAGAAGCGGTGGAAAACGACGTGCATGTAGTGGGTGTTTCTTCACTGGCTGCCGGACACAAGACGTTGGTGCCGCAGATTATCGAGGAACTCAAAAAGTTGGGACGTGAGGATATTGTAGTGATTGCCGGCGGTGTAATTCCTGCACAAGATTATGATTTCCTTTACAAGGCGGGCGTAGCCGCTATCTTCGGTCCCGGCACTCCGGTGGCAAAGGCCGCTTGCCAGATTCTCGAAATCTTGTTGGATGAAGAGTAAGTAAAGCACAAGACTCTTCTTTTGGTATGAAGAAGTAAAAGAAAACCCGTTGGCGGAATTAACCTAATAAAAGATTTATGAATAGTAGGTTGTGCATATTATTGATATTTAGTAGATTAAATGTGAATAAACTTTTAATAAACAAATATCGTATGCACAACCTATATGCAATATTCGCAAAATTTCTGAACATATGCAAGCAAGTAGCCGGCGACTTAGTCAATGAATCAGGAAATGTTCCCAAAAGAGGAGTAGTTCCCAAATTCTCGGACCTTGAAATTGTAGCGTTGAATATGACATCAGAAGCTGTTGGTATTGACAGCGAGTCTTTGTTGTTTGCAAAGTTGCAGGAATATAAGAGCAAAATTCCCAATCTTATATCCCGTAGACAATACAATGACAGACGTAAAACGACCTCGTTTCTGTGCAATACAATCCGGGAAAGAATGGCTTCAGAAATAGATGGAGGTGAGGAATTTTTCTGCATTGATTCAAAACCGATAGAAACATGTCGTTTTGCCCGTTCCAAACGTTGCCGTATGGGGAAGAAGAATATTGAGAAAGCACCATCAATCGGATACTGCGCGTCACAAGGTATGTATTATTACGGATATAAGCTTCATACGGTCTGTGGATTAAGTGGAGTCATCCATTCCTTTGACCTTACCAAAGCCTGTGTACATGACATCCATTTTCTGAAGGACGTGAAAGTGGACTATAGTAATTGTACAGTCATAGCAGACAAAGGATATATAAGTGCACAGGTACAGCTGGATTTGTTTGAAACGGCAAATATCAGATTGGAAGTGCCATACAGGAGCAATCAGAAAGAATGGAAACCGACATACCCGGCTTTTGCCAAAGCAAGAAAAAGAATTGAAACCATATTCTCGCAACTATGTGACCAATTTATGATTATAAGGAATTATGCGAAAGATACCGACGGATTGTTCGCTCGGATTATCGGGAAGATTAGCGCACTTACAATCCTGCAATACATTAACTACAAAAACAATAAACCCATTGGCAGAGTTAAATATGCGCTAATTTAATTCCGCCAACGGGTAAAAGAAAATATCCTTGATTAATAAGAATGATATCGGCAGCAAATGTTAAAAAGGAGCGGAATGTCTTTGATTTTCCGCTCCTTGATTAGCAGTCTTACATTTTGCGTTGTATGAAATTTCATAATTTAACCAGAGTTCGATATAACATCAGGATGGAATGAGATATCGGAGCATAGGCTCCGATTCCACATTAACGGATGGTTTCTTTGGTAAAGCTGTATAAGCTGTTAATCCTCCGATTGAGTTTGAATTGAATTTGGCAAATGACTTGTGTCGTGCAGGTTCTCCATTTGGCAAATGTTCTTGAGTTCATCATTGATAGTTTCTGTAATCGCCCTTTTACGTCTATCGCCCTCCCCCTGTTTTGACAGCTGCAATCCTTTGACGTGACAGACACAAGTGTTTGACGTGACAGACACAAGTGTTTTACACGTCAGGCACAAGTGTTTTAGCCGTAAGACACAAGTGTCTGACAAGGCGGGTGTAAGTATCTGACAACCAATGGTGTTTGACTTTGAAAATACAAGCCTTCAGATGAGGCTGTCGACCTGATTCTTATCCCGACTCAGGTTAATTTATAACTTTGATATGGGTATGGACAAAGGCTTATTAGCGGTTTGAAACCGCGGCTAACGTTCAGTCCCTATGCCTTTATATTTGAAATCCGGATAATTGTCGCACACTAATTGTGTTAATTACTAACTGCTTTTATTTCACCTCGATTTCATACAAACCTGATGAATGTTTCTCCCGTTATATGATTTCTGATTTCAGGGATTTTGATTTTCAAGTGCAGGGTTTATTGTTTCTTCTTATCGTGAAAATGGTCTTCGTGTGCGGAACTCCCTCCTAAAAGAGGCTTACACACTTTTTAAAACACTGCCGTTTTGCAAAAGTTTTCAGGAACTGCTCGGTATGGACAGTGGGAGGGTTTGTAAGCGCGAAGGAGCATAATGGCTGGGTCACCAAGACGTCGATTGAGGAATAAAATGAAAAAAGACCGCCAAGAGTGGAAGCCTCCCAACAGTCTAAATCTTGCTATGTAGCGGGACCCGGGATTGAACCGGGGACCTCATGATTATGAATCATGCGCTCTAACCAGCTGAGCTATCCCGCCATCATTTCTTGATTGCGGGTGCAAAGATATATCTTTTATTTAAAATGCCAAAACTTTTGTGGGAATTTTCTGTCTTTTCTTTAGAGAGAAAGCTCGGAAAAAGGGAAGGAAGATGCTATGTCTCTTTTGAGAGAATAACTTTGTGCAACATTGTCAATAAATTAGGTTTGCATGGGAAGGTGAGTCCGAATAAAATTAATGATTTATTTTTTTGTAATTAGAAAAAAGTATTTATCTTGGCTGGCACAATAACAAAAGAAGAATATACTATGGAAAGAAAAAAAATACATTTGGAATTTCTTTTGAATGCGACTTCTAAAAGTATTCTTTGGACAGCGATAAGTACTCCTATCGGTTTGGAGGGCTGGTTTGCCGACAGGGTTCAATCGGACGGCAAAACAATTACCTTCTTTTGGGGGAAGACGGAAAAACGTGATGCAGAGATTGTGGCCGTGCGAACTTATTCGTTTATCCGCTTTCGCTGGATGGACGATGAGAATGAACGCGAGTTTTTTGAGTTGAAAATGACAAATAATGAATTGACCAACGATTTTGTTTTGGAAATAACAGACTTTGCCGATACGGCCGAAGTCGGCGACTTGCGTGAATTATGGGAGTCGCAAGTAGATACTCTACGGAGAACTTGCGGTTTTTAGTTAACTTTCAAGGAAAAATTTCCCCTACTCCTTTTTTTATGCTACTTTTGTATTCTTATTGCATGAAACGAGTAAAATGCTGCGCATAAAAAAGTTGGATATATTTGTTCTGAAGAGTTTCTGCACACTCTTTATGGGAACTTTCTTCATCTGCCTTTTCATCTTCATGATGCAATTTTTGTGGAGATATGTGGATGAACTAATTGGAAAAGGATTGGAAATGACTGTCATGGCGCAGTTTTTCTTTTATTCGGCATTGACCTTGGTTCCTGTTTCGTTGCCACTGGCTATTCTGCTGGCTGCTCTTATCACTTTCGGAAATTTTGGAGAACGTTTTGAGTTGCTTGCCATGAAAGCAGCCGGCATTTCATTGCTGAAAATCATGCGTCCTCTGATTGTCTTTATTGCATTTATTTGTTGTCTGTCCTTTTATTTTCAGAATGTAATAGGCCCTAAAGCCCAAGCCGATTTAGGAACTTTGCTTATCTCAATGAAGCAGAAAGCGCCTGAACTTGATATTCCTGAAGGCGTGTTCTATGATGAGATAGAGGGCTATAATCTGTATGTGAAGCATAAAAACCGTAATACGGGAATGTTATATGATGTGCTTATATACAACTTTGAAAAGGGATTTGAGAATGCTCAAATCATAAAAGCAGATTCGGGACGTCTGGAGATGACGGCAGATAAGAAACATTTGTACTTGCATTTATATGATGGCGAACAGTTTGAGAATCTGAAGTCACAGAATATGAATCAGAGAAACGTGCCTTATCGTCGGGAGGCTTTCCGTGAGAAACATGCAATAATCGAGTTTGATTCGGATTTCAATATGGTAGATGCCGGTATCATGAGCAGTTATTCCAGCAGTAAGAACATGAGGAAACTACAAACTGACATTGATTCGATGCGGCTCCGCAACGACAGCGTGGGGCGAGCATATTACAGAGAAGCGATGGAGGGAATGTATAAAATTACGGGTAGTATAACCAGAGAAGATACACTGAAAATAGAAAAAGCTCATTTGGGTGAATATAATGCGGATAGTATTTTCAATATGGCTACACTGGTGCAGAAGCAGAAGATTGTATCTGCGGCTGTTGGTCGGGCAGAGGGTGCAGGGAGCGATTGGAGTTTTAAAAGCAATGATATTTCGGCGACGGAATACAGTCTTCGCCGGCACATGACCTCTTGGCATGAAAAGCTGACCCTTTCATTGGCATGCCTTATTTTTTTCTTTATCGGCGCTCCTCTTGGAGGCATTATCCGTAAAGGTGGATTGGGGATGCCGGTAGTTGTTTCCGTATTGATTTTTATTGTTTATTATATAATCAATAATACGGGTTATAAAATGGCTCGTGACGGTAAATGGATTGTATGGATGGGGATGTGGACCAGTACGGCGATATTGGCGCCATTAGGTGCATTTCTTACTTACAAATCCAATAATGATTCCGTTGTGTTGAATACAGATGCTTATATAAATTGGTTCAAGAAGATTGTGGGAATTCGTAATGTGCGTCACCTGTTTCGTAAGGAGGTCATCATTCACGATCCTGATTATGTACGTATTCCCGGTGATTTGCGGGCATTGTCGGTTGACTGCCGCGAATATGCCGCAAAGAAAGCCTTGAAGAGTGCTCCTAATTATTTTAAGTTGTGGATGTCCGGTAATCGGGATGAAGTAATGGAAAATATTAACGAACGGCTGGAGAATTTGATAGATGAGATGTCGAACACAAAATCCATCGCTTTGCTGACGGCGTTGAACAATTATCCTATTATCCCTGTTCATGCACATGTCCGTCCGTTTCGTAGCTATTGGCTGAATTGGATCTGTGGGGCGCTATTCCCGATAGGTTTGTTCTTTTACTTTCGTATCTGGATATTCCGTATTCGTTTGAATAAGGATATGGATAGAATTGTCAGGACAAACGAGGACATTATTGGGATTATAGAAAATAAAAGAGAATAAATAAAAAAGATAGATTATGGAAAATGTAAAATTGGATATGATAGAGGAAGCCGTTGAGGACTTCAAAGCTGGCAATTTTGTGATTGTAGTGGACGATGAAGATCGTGAAAATGAAGGTGATTTGATAATTGCAGCTGAAAAGATTACTCCGGAGAAGGTGAACTTTATGCTGAAACATGCTCGTGGCGTGCTTTGCGCACCGATTACTGTTTCGCGTTGCAAGGAATTGGATTTGCCACATCAGGTGCCGGACAATACTTCAGTGTTGGGTACTCCTTTTACTGTGACGATTGACAAGTTGGAAGGTTGTACCACTGGCGTCTCTGCCGCCGATCGTGCTGCTACTATCCGTGCATTGGCCGATCCGACTTCTACTCCTGCCACGTTCGGACGTCCCGGCCATATTAATCCGTTGTATGCTCAGGAAAAAGGAGTGTTGCGGCGTGCCGGACACACGGAGGCCGCGATTGACTTGGCTCGTTTGGCAGGTCTCTATCCGGCTGGTGCGCTTATGGAGATTATGAATGAGGACGGCACGATGGCGCGTTTGCCCGAATTGCGTAAGATGGCAGACGAGTTTGGTTTAAAGCTTATTTCCATTCGCGATTTGATTGCTTATCGTTTAAAACAGGAATCCATTGTGGAGAAAGGCGTGGAGGTGGATATGCCTACGGAGCATGGTCATTTTCGTTTGATTCCTTTCCGCCAGAAGTCGAATGGTTTGGAGCATGTAGCTTTGTTCAAGGGTACATGGGAACTGGAAGAACCTATTTTGGTGCGTGTACATTCTTCTTGTGCGACGGGAGATATCTTTGGTTCTCAGCGTTGCGATTGTGGTGAACAGTTGCATAAAGCAATGGAGATGATAGAGAAAGCCGGTAAAGGTGTGATTGTTTATCTGAATCAGGAAGGACGCGGCATTGGTCTGATGGAAAAGATGAAAGCGTACAAATTGCAGGAAGGCGGTCTGGATACGGTAGATGCCAATCTCTGTCTGGGACATTTGGCTGATGAACGCGATTATGGAGTGGGAGCACAAATTCTTCGTGAAATTGGTGTGCACAAGATGCGTCTGCTGACCAATAATCCGGTGAAGCGTGTCGGTTTGGAAGCTTATGGATTGGAAATTACGGAGAATATTCCTGTTGAATCAGTTCCGAATAAATATAACGAACGTTACCTCCGTACAAAAAAGGAACGCATGGGACATACGCTTCATTTTAATAAGTAACTGTCTTTTTGTTTTATTAAATAAAAGCGCTTATTTTGTAGCAGAATTTGCATAACAACCATTAAATAAAAATAAAATGAACCAATTATCAGATCGTTTAAACAGTTTGTCGCCATCTGCGACACTGGCTATGTCTCAAAAGAGTGCAGAGCTGAAAGCTCAAGGCGTAGACGTAATCAACCTGAGTGTGGGAGAACCGGACTTCAATACTCCTGACCACATTAAAGAGGCTGCGAAAAAGGCGATAGACGATAACTTCTCTCGCTACTCTCCTGTTCCGGGTTATCCGGCTTTGCGTAATGCAATCGTAGAAAAGTTGAAAAAAGAAAACGGTTTGGAATATACTGCTGCGCAAATCTCTTGTGCCAATGGTGCCAAGCAGTCGGTTTGCAATGCGATTTTGGTATTGGTGAATTCTGGAGATGAGGTGATTGTTCCTGCTCCTTATTGGGTTAGTTATCCCGAAATGGTGAAATTGGCCGAAGGTAGGCCGGTTATTGTGGCTGCCGGTATCGAACAGAATTTTAAAATTACGCCTGCACAGTTGGAAGCTGCCATAACTCCGAAGACAAAAGCTTTGATTCTTTGTTCTCCTTCCAATCCCACAGGATCTGTTTATAGTAAGGAGGAGCTGGCAGGGTTGGCTGCTGTATTGGTGAAGCATCCGCAGGTTATCGTTATTGCTGATGAGATTTACGAGCATATCAACTATATCGGTAAACATCAAAGCATTGCACAGTTTCCGGAAATGAAGGAGCGCACTGTTATTGTGAATGGTGTTTCCAAGGCGTATGCCATGACGGGGTGGCGTATCGGCTTTATTGCCGGACCGGAGTGGATTGTGAAAGCTTGTAATAAATTGCAGGGACAATATACATCCGGTCCTTGTTCTGTTTCTCAGAAGGCGGCCGAGGTTGCTTATACCGGTACTCAGGCACCGGTGGAAGATATGCGCAAGGCATTTGAACGTCGTCGCAACTTGATAGTGAAACTGGCCAAAGAAGTTCCGGGTTTCGAGGTGAATATGCCGGAAGGGGCTTTCTATTTGTTCCCTAAATGCGATTCGTTCTTTGGTAAGTCTGCGGGTGGACGTACAATTGGTAATTCGGATGATTTGGCCATGTACTTATTGGAGGTGGCTCATGTAGCTTGTGTGGGCGGTGCTTCTTTCGGTGCTCCCGAATGTATCCGTATGAGCTATGCCACCAGTGACGAGAATATAGTTGAAGCTATTCGTAGAATGAAGGAGGCGTTGGCGGAATTGAAATAGCGTTTCAAGGATAAACGTAGGTGCTTTCATATAGAAACGGTAGGAGCTTTCAGTAGAAGCTTTCCGGATTTTACAAATAGAAAGGCTCGGATTCGTAAGAATCCGAGCCTTTCTATTTGTAAGGAGGTGTGTGTTATTCTCCCGGATGAATTGCTTCAGACGGACAAACATCTGCGCAAGTTCCGCATTCGGTACATGCTTCGGGGTCAATAGAATACTTATCACCTTCAGAAATTGCACCTACCGGACACTCGTCAATGCAAGTGCCGCAAGCAATACAATCGTCATTAATTACGTAAGCCATTTTCTTTTAGATTTAAATTGTTATTAGTACTAATTAGTCCGACAAAAATAACAGTTTTCTCCGTTGGTTGTTTCTGTTCTTCATTAAAAAACCGCTAATTTGTATGCTGTCTAAATAATGCAGGGTGGGAGGAATTATGTAGTTTCTTGATTTGCAGGATAAGTGCGTCTGATTTCCTCTTCTTCTTTTATCAGGCCCATTCCACCAAAATATATGCAGAATAGCTGTATGCTTCTTCTTACAGTTACTTTGGAGGAGGAAAAACGGAGTGCCCAATGGATTATTTTTTATATTTTGAATATCACACCGTTAAGTTCGCTCCAAAGCATCCGCACTTCTCACCTCCGAGAGTTTTGTTTAGCTCTCGGTCTTCCAATTCGCTCTTGGCCAGACTGGTCGGCGTTTTTTTTAGTTTTTTGTTTTATAGATTCTTTAATTAAACAATCGTGGGGGGCATACTCTTATACTGTTGCTTTTTGGTTTTTCCCAATATCACGTAGCTGTTATCGTTTTCGCTGATTTGTTCTTTCCACTCCAGAAGGAATTGTCTTGTATTATTGGAAATGTTTTCAGCGAGCCTCTCTTCTATCAGTTCGAGTAGTATTCCGGGCTCCACACACACACATTGAAAATCCTGTATCATCATACAGTGTGTATCCGCATTCTATAAGCCTTTTTTCCAAGTGGATACCTCCAAGAAAGTCATTCATGAACTGAAAATGTGATCCTCTGAGCGTCCTGCTGTCAACTATTATCCGGTCTGTTACCACGACGGTATAGAGCATCGTGGCTCTCGGATCTGTATCAGGTCCGTACAACTCGGTTATGTAGTATCCTGCACAGGTCAGATAATTATGGCTGATTGTTAGCCATGATAATGGTCGGTAAGAGGGAAAAAGGCAATCTTATATTAATCCGAATTCGATATAATATTGGAATGGAATAAGATATTGGGGCATAGACTCCGATTCCACATTAATGGATGGTTTCTTTGGTAAAACTGTATAAGCTGTGAGTCCTCCGATTAAGATTGAAGTAGGCAAATGACTTGTGTCGTGCAGGTTTTGTTTGGCAAATGTTCTTGAGTTGGTTCATCATTGATCGTTTCTGTAATCGCCCTTTTACGCCGGCCGCTTTCCCCCTGTTTGACGGATGCAATCCTTTGTCTTGACAGACACTTGTATCTTAGCCGACAGACACAAGTGTTTTACACGTCAGACACAAGTGTTTTAGCCGTCAGATACAAGTGTCTGACAGGACAGGGGTAAACGTCTGATAATCAATAGATGTTTGACTCTGAAATACAAGCCTCCGGGTGAGGCTGTCGACCTGATTCTTATCCCGGATTCAGGTTATATGAATTAAGAACTTGTTTATATTTTGTCCAATAGCATCCTGATGGATGCCCGTTTTATCATTTCTTCAGCCGAATCGGACGTTACTTCATAGTTGTTTTAAGAACCGCTTTGCTTAGAAAACAGGTTAGTAAAATTCTAATCCGAATTCGTCTTTTAGTTGTACTAATGCTTCGTTTTTCTGCGCCATCATTTGAAATCTCTCCACTCTGCTATAGGCGCGGGTTTGTTCAGCGGGTGCGCTGACACGTACGATCATGGTGATTTTCCTGTTTTTCAAACGGAGGCGCAGATACTCCTGAAGGGTAGGTATCATGTTTGTAAACTCTTTGGCTATGATTTCATTGTCTACCACAGCCTCGAAAGTGGAGGCATCTAACAAAGTGACATGCATGTTCTGCATCCTTTTGGCTATGGCCACTTGCTCTTGCGGCATGCGTCCGGCGTATTCTTGCCAATAGAAGTTTATGTCTCTTTCGTTGAAGATATAATCTTCCTCCGTTTGTGCAGGTTGCTGGTGAAGGGGGATGTTGTTTGCGTTTTCCTGCTTCTCTTCCGTGTGCGTATGTTTTATCGAGATACCTAATCTGGAACTTTTCATTACCGGAATCTTTTTCTCCTCTTGTCCCTTTGCCATTAGTATGGTGGCGGGGATGGCATGGGTAGGATTGGTATCTTTGGTTTGTGCGGGGGCTTTCTTAGGCGTGCTGTTGTTTTGGACAACGGGACTGGCTGCCGGACTCACGGCTGTTTGCGGACGAGATGTTGTGGTAGCAGCCTGTGGCATCTGTGCTGCGGTCGGCTCTGTAAATATAGGTTTTATTGCTTGTTTAGGGCTATGCCCATTGATACCGTCGTCCTCTCCCTCGGTGGTGAGTTGGCTCACTTGTATTAGTGTCAGCTCTACCAGCAGGCGCTTGTTCTTGCTGGCACGGTAGTTCAGGTCGCAATCGTTGCACAGTTTCATGGCACGATAGAGGAAAGGCAGTGGGCACTTCTGCGCTTGCACCCGATAACGCTCGCGGATGCCGGCGCCCACCTGAAGTAAAGGCAGTGTTGCCGCGTCTTTGCTTACAAGCAAATCACGTAGGTGGGAAGAAAGGCCGGTGACGAAGTGGCTGCCGTCGAAACCTTTGTTTAGGACATCGTTCAGCAGCAACAGCGCGTCGCTTATTTTGTTCTCAAGAAAGAAGTCGGTCAGCCTGAAGTAATATTCGTAGTCCAGCACATTGAGGTTCTCAATCACGCTTTTGTAGCTGATGTGTCCCCCGGTGAAACTGACTACTTGGTCGAAGATGGATAAGGCGTCGCGCATGCCGCCGTCTGCTTTGAGGGCAATGACATTCAAAGCCTCCGGTTCGGCGGTAATACCTTCTTTCGAAGCCACGTAAGCCAAGTGGGCTACGGTATCTTCCACACCAATCCGACTGAAGTCGTATATCTGGCAGCGCGAAAGGATAGTCGGCAATATCTTGTGCTTTTCGGTGGTGGCAAGGATGAAGATGGCATGGCGTGGCGGCTCTTCCAGCGTTTTCAGGAAGGCGTTGAAAGCCGAAGCGGAAAGCATGTGAACCTCGTCGATGATATATACTTTGTATTTGCCGATTTGGGGTGGGATGCGTACTTGTTCCACCAGTTGGCGGATGTCGTCGACGGAGTTGTTGGAAGCGGCATCCAGCTCATGGATGTTGTAGGAACGCTGCTCATTGAAGGCTGTGCACGACTCGCATTGATTGCATGCCTCTCCGTCTGGGGTGGGATTCATGCAGTTGATGGTTTTGGCGAAGATGCGGGCGCAAGTGGTTTTTCCCACGCCACGCGGACCGCAAAAGAGGTAAGCATGCGCCAGCTTTCCGGTGGCGATGGCATTCTTCAGGGTGGTGGTCAATGCGTGTTGCCCCACCACCGAGTCAAAGGTCGAGGGACGGTATTTCCGGGCAGATACGATATAGTTTTCCATATTCGGGATATTCTTTGCTTTTTGCGCAAATGTACACAAAAAAAGGGAATCTTTCGGTTATTCCTCTTATCTTTGTGTCGTGAAGTTGCATTGCAGGCAACTTGCGTTCGAGAATTATTAATAGCTAAATAGTAGATGTTTCGATGGATAAACTTGCTTCTCTTTGGTCTTTTGTCCGCAAACACAAGTATCTGATTACGCTTGCATTGTTTGTCTTGATTATCGGTTTTCTGGATGAGAACAGCATTGTGCGTCGTTTGGGTTATGCCAGTGAAGAAAGCCGCTTGCGCGATGAGATTGAGAAATACCGTAAGGAATATGAAGAAAACACCGAGCGTCTTAATGAGCTTGCTGTCGATTCCGGTGCCATCGAACGGGTTGCCCGCGAGAAGTACCTGATGAAAAAGCCCAATGAAGATATTTATGTATTTGAAGAAGATATAAAAGAATGAAACAATTGATATCAGCCCTCTTTACGGTGGGAGCCGTTATGCTTCTGGTTGGAGCTGCCGTTTATGTCACCGGATGGTTCCTCTCTCCTTATATATATACTGTGGGTGCCACAATGGTGGCTTTGGTGCAAATCAATTCTCCTTCCGAGTGTAAGACGCCTGTTGTGAAGCGCCTGAGGCGACAGCAAATATTCGCTGCGCTTCTATTGGTGCTTACAGGGGCATTCATGTTCTTTACGCATGGCAACGAGTGGATTGTTTCCTTGACAATCGCTGCCGTGCTCGAACTCTATACCTCTGTACGAATTCCGCAGGAAGAAGCCAAAGAGGGTTTTTAGAGAATGTGCTCACATTACCTGAATTATGAACTGTTTTTAGAATATATCAAGTTGCCCGTCATTGACGAAATTGACTCAATGGCGGTTTTTCTTTTTTTAGTTTCGCAAAACGATATTTGTTTCCTTTCTCTTTCAGCAATGCAGATTCCTTGCTGAAAATATCTGTCCTCTTTCCTGCACCTCTGTTTTTATTGATAAATATTTTTATCGTGGGTATCTCTTTCCCTTTCTCTTTTTGATATCCTCTTTTACCCCTGTCCTTCCTTTCAGAAGAACTTTGGCAGGGCAGTATGGACTGATTCTCTTTCGTTCAAGGAATGAAGCAGGCTCTGTTGTTGGGCGGTTGGACTCCTTCTTTTGTAAAATAAAAAGGGTGTGTATTGTGTGTATATCTTTTTTCTCCATTCTTCTCCGTATTTTCTCCGTGCTTTCCCTTATCAAGTTTGTGTCATCTTCATATCCGGTCTCCGTCCTTTCTCTGTTTCCTCTTCGTGTTTCCTCCTCCTGCATGAACCGTCCTTAAATCATCCCTTCCCCCTTTCTCTCGCGCACGTATATATTATAATGTGTTTCTTTCCCTTCCTTTTTTTCTTCCCTTTCTTTTTCTTTCCTCCAACCTCTTTGTCTTTCAGTCTTTTACTCCATTTCCTTTATTTTCTTTTAAAAAAAAGAGTCATTTCTGTTTTGTTGTTTTCTCTTTAAGCGCTACTTTTGCATCCGCTTTCGGCAACGAGGGCTTCGGTGCTTTGACATGATGGTTTGCGTGATGCCGCTCGGGCGGTTTTCTTTTTCCTTTTTTCTTCCCCTTTCTCACCGAGAGCGTTGGTTGGAAAAAAAAGAAGAAAAAAACTTCTCCGATAATTTGGATTGTATGTATAAAACTTCTTACCTTTGCATCCGCTTTCCTGATGTGGGTCAGCAATTCGTTCTTTGAACAGATTTACATAAACGATACAAGTAGTACGATAGCAAGGCCTGTTTCCCTTTGGTGGGAATCGGCCTTGGGTAAAACGAAAGAACCGTCAACGGTGCCTGTTTCTTTATTTCGGTTACGGGCATTTTCGATTGAGACTTCTTTTAATTTCGGATATCCTGGACAGAGCAATTTCCGTTTCCTTTCCCTTTTTGCGAGGGTTTTGGAATCGGTTTACGATACTTTTACAATGAAGAGTTTGATCCTGGCTCAGGATGAACGCTAGCTACAGGCTTAACACATGCAAGTCGAGGGGCAGCATGGGCTTAGCTTGCTAAGCCCGATGGCGACCGGCGCACGGGTGAGTAACACGTATCCAACCTGCCGATTACTCCGGTATAGCCTTTCGAAAGAAAGATTAATCCCGGATGGCATGGCGATTCCGCATGGTTTCTCCATTAAAGGTTTTTCCGGTAATCGATGGGGATGCGTTCCATTAGGCAGTTGGCGGGGTAACGGCCCACCAAACCTACGATGGATAGGGGTTCTGAGAGGAAGGTCCCCCACATTGGAACTGAGACACGGTCCAAACTCCTACGGGAGGCAGCAGTGAGGAATATTGGTCAATGGGCGGAAGCCTGAACCAGCCAAGTAGCGTGAAGGATGACTGCCCTATGGGTTGTAAACTTCTTTTATAAGGGAATAATTGCGGGTACGCGTACCTGTTTGCATGTACCTTATGAATAAGGATCGGCTAACTCCGTGCCAGCAGCCGCGGTAATACGGAGGATCCTAGCGTTATCCGGATTTATTGGGTTTAAAGGGAGCGTAGGCGGGCGCTTAAGTCAGCTGTGAAAGTTTGGGGCTCAACCTTAAAATTGCAGTTGATACTGGGTGCCTTGAGTGCGGTATAGGCAGGCGGAATTCGTGGTGTAGCGGTGAAATGCTTAGATATCACGAAGAACTCCGATTGCGAAGGCAGCTTGCTGGAGCGTAACTGACGCTGATGCTCGAAAGTGTGGGTATCAAACAGGATTAGATACCCTGGTAGTCCACACAGTAAACGATGAATACTCGCTGTTTGCGATATATTGTAAGCGGCCAAGCGAAAGCGTTAAGTATTCCACCTGGGGAGTACGCCGGCAACGGTGAAACTCAAAGGAATTGACGGGGGCCCGCACAAGCGGAGGAACATGTGGTTTAATTCGATGATACGCGAGGAACCTTACCCGGGCTTGAATTGCAACCGAATTATCCGGAAACGGGTAAGCCGCAAGGCGGTTGTGAAGGTGCTGCATGGTTGTCGTCAGCTCGTGCCGTGAGGTGTCGGCTTAAGTGCCATAACGAGCGCAACCCTTATCCACAGTTGCCATCAGGTTATGCTGGGGACTCTGTGGAGACTGCCGTCGTAAGATGCGAGGAAGGGGGGGATGACGTCAAATCAGCACGGCCCTTACGTCCGGGGCTACACACGTGTTACAATGGGGGGTACAGCAGGCTGCTGGGCGGCGACGTCCGGCGAATCCCTAAATCCCCTCTCAGTTCGGACTGGAGTCTGCAACCCGACTCCACGAAGCTGGATTCGCTAGTAATCGCGCATCAGCCACGGCGCGGTGAATACGTTCCCGGGCCTTGTACACACCGCCCGTCAAGCCATGAAAGCCGGGGGTACCTGAAGTGCGTAACCGTTTAGGAGCGCCCTAGGGTAAAACCGGTGATTGGGGCTAAGTCGTAACAAGGTAGCCGTACCGGAAGGTGCGGCTGGAACACCTCCTTTCTGGAGCGGTATCCTTAATTTTTGGTAGTCCGGTTCTTTTGTTTGTACTGCTTGTGTGCGTTTATTGACAGATAAAAGAGAAAGTAGAAGCCGGGCCTTTTTTCCATGGCCGGGGTTTGACTGACAGTCCTATAGCTCAGTTGGTTAGAGCGCTACACTGATAATGTAGAGGTCGGCAGTTCAACTCTGCCTGGGACTACCCTTTTTTGGGGGGATTAGCTCAGCTGGCTAGAGCACCTGCTTTGCAAGCAGGGGGTCAACGGTTCGAATCCGTTATTCTCCACCCTTTCCCTTTGTTTTTTTAGGGAAGAACGATCTTTGACATGATGCGAACAATAAAAGTAAAGTTAAAGCTGAAAGTATATATCGCCCCTTTTTTTTGGGGTGTATAATCGAAAAAAGCAAGTAAGGGCACATGGCGGATGCCTTGGCTCTCGGAGGCGATGAAGGACGTGATAAGCTGCGATAAGCCGCGGGTAGGTGCAAATGACCTTTGATCCGCGGATTTCCGAATGGGACAACCCGCCACCTTGAAGGGGTGGCATCTGCCTGTGGCAGAGGCTAACGCAGGGAACTGAAACATCTTAGTACCTGCAGGAAAAGAAAATAAACAATGATTCCCCCAGTAGTGGCGAGCGACCGGGGAAGAGCCCAAACCATTGATGTTACGGCATCCATGGGGTTGTAGGACCACGTCGTGGCACGCGTGACGGTGAGTGGAACTGCCTGGAAAGGCAGGTCATAGAGGGTGATAACCCCGTACACGAAGCCGTCTCCAGCCTAGTGGTATCCTGAGTAGCGCGGGGCACGAGTAATCCTGCGTGAATCTGCCGGGACCATCCGGTAAGGCTAAATACTCCCGAGAGACCGATAGTGAACCAGTACCGTGAGGGAAAGGTGAAAAGCACTTCGAGCAGAAGAGTGAAATAGTTCCTGAAACCATGTGCCTACAAGCGGTCGGAGCCGTATTTTTTACGGTGACGGCGTGCCTTTTGCATAATGAACCTACGAGTTACTTTTTCCGGCGAGGTTAAGGTTCTTTAGACCCGGAGCCGAAGCGAAAGCGAGTCTTAACAGGGCGTTTCAGTCGGAAGGAGTAGACGCGAAACCAAGTGATCTACCCTTGGGCAGGTTGAAGGATGGGTAACACCATCTGGAGGACCGAACCGATAAGCGTTGAAAAGCTTCCGGATGACCTGAGGGTGGGGGTGAAAGGCTAATCAAACTTGGAGATAGCTCGTACTCCCCGAAATGCATTTAGGTGCAGCCTTGACTTATACCGGCATGAGGTAGAGCGACTGATAAGATGCGAGGGCTTCGCCGCCTATCAAGTCTTGACAAACTCCGAATGCTTGCCGGTTCTATGTCAGGAGTGAGGGCATGGGTGCTAAGGTCCATGTCCTAAAGGAGAACAATCCGGACCAGCAGCTAAGGTCCCCAAATGAATACTGAGTTGAACTAACGAAGTCAGATTGCTAAGACAGCTAGGATGTTGGCTTGGAAGCAGCCATTCATTTAAAGAGTGCGTAACAGCTCACTAGTCGAGGAGTTTGGCGTGGATAATAATCGGGCATAAGTATTCTACCGAAGCTCTGGGATGATTCATATCATCGGTAGGGGAGCATTCCACTCCGCGTCGAAGGGCGAGCGCGAGCTTTCCTGGAGCGTGTGGAAACGCAAATGTAGGTATAAGTAACGATAAAGGGGGTGGGAAACCCCCTCGCCGCAAGACTAAGGTTTCC
>CP171223.1:1055000-2657500 GCA_050908905.1 Bacteroides sp. KG123
GATGATCGGGCAACTTCAGGAAAACAACGAGCGGAAAACTCTTTAAGCAATAAGATGACATCAAACGGTTCTGCTATCTTTCCTTGAGACAGGGCAATATCTATTCAACTTATTATGATAAGGATGTAACCAAAGGAGAGATGGCTTTACGGTTTAATGAGATGGAAGATTGGAGTGCCTCAATGGAAAAATCAGTAAATACACGAAAAACAAGATGGCATTTCCCATTGATGAGTCTTCCGCAAGTCGGTTTGGCTGGCTCTGCAAGGAACCGAAAAGAAATGGAGAATGCTTATCAAAAACCGAGACTTGGTTATGAATCAATTTATTAGTATATTTGAAAGCAGAGTCGAGATTTAGCACTCGATTAATCCCACCCCTTCCCCGATTATCGTTTACATAAAATTGCGGCAATGCCATGAGGGGATGATTATCTGTATCCTGAATGCCATGGTTACTGTTTTAATGCAGTGTTCAGTTCTTCCCAATTCTCGCAAAGCGCCTGCATGGAGGGAAACAATATGTCGGCTCCGGCATCCAGCAGTACTTGTGCGTCTAACGGGCCGGTATTGACTGCTATTGTGAATATGCCTGCTGCTACTCCTGCCTCTACTCCGATGGGGGCATTTTCTATAACGATGGCTTCATCGGCTTTCACCCCGGCTTTCTGCAATCCCATCAGATAAGGTTCAGGATGAGGTTTGCCATATTTTACGTCATAGGCAGTCACCATGTGTTCGTGCCGGAATATGTTGGGGAAGCTATGATTGAGCCGATTCAGCAGAGAGTGCTGTCCGGAGCCGGTGACAAGTACCGGAATAAGGCCCGCTGCTTTTACTTTTTGCAGTATTTCCCATGCGCCGGGCATAGGAAGCGGCTCGGGATGAGCACTAAACTCGGCGCTTTTCTCTGCATAGATGCGCTTTGCCAGTTCGGTAGGGGCATCTGTGCCATGTTGTCGGCGGTAGACGATATTGATTGTCCCGATACCGGTGCGTCCTTCATGTAGATAGGCTTCTTCGCGACTCAGGTGCAGGTTGTGTCGTTTCATCACTTTATGCCAAGCATCTGCATGGTAGGGCATGGAGTTGAACAGTACGCCGTCCATGTCGAAAAGAACGGCCTTGAGTTGGATATGAGGAAATTTGGTCGTTTTCGGAAAGCTGGAGATGGCGTTTTCAATCATTTTTATATCTGTTGTTTTGCGGATACAAAGATAGGCATAATTCTCTTGATTTGCAGAATGGAAGAGAGCCTTTTCAGGCCGACCGCCAACCCCCTGTTTGACGGCTGCAATCCTTTGCCGTGACAGAGGCAAGTGTCTGACGTGACAGACACAAGTGTTCGAGCTGACAGACACAAGTGTTCAAGCCGTCAGACACAAGTGTTTTAGCCGTCAGATGCAAGTGTCTGACAGAGCTGGAATAAACGTCTGATAACCAGAGAATTTCGTTTTTAAGTTACAGAGCCTGTTCCGCATGGATTTCAAGCCATTTCTTGCGCATTCCTATTTTCCTTTCCTGCTCCTTCATGTGCCGAATCTGCAACATCCAAGCGGCTTACGAACAGACAAAATGTAGCGAATCCATTGATGCTTTACACTTGATTGACGGTAACAAGTGCATAATCTGTGGATATATGCGGTCTTTATGATTCGAGACCGCAAATTCCTGTATGATTATGTACTTTGGAGGTTGTCATGGAGCTGCTTCGTAACACTTCTGACGGATAAAAGAACAACCGGACCGTTCCTTTTGCCGTTTATCCGAATCTGTACAAAGGTCTACTTCGTTTGTAAACCCGGACATCTCAAAGATTTCGGCTGTGGAATATGTCGGTACTTTCCAGAGGTGGGCAGCCTTTTTATTCTGTCTTAATCTTAAAAGCCTGTCTGAATCTTGCTCAAAATAATATTGAGCAAAATTTAAACAGGCTCTTGGATATTTTTTCTTTTATATATTTACAGGTAGTGAATCCGGCTTTACAGTCTTGCCTGAATGGCTTTGGATTCCTCCTCGTAACCCGGTTTGTTGAGCAGGGCGAACATGTTCTTCTTGTAGGCCTCTACGCCCGGTTGGTCGAACGGATTGACTCCCAGAATGTAGCCGCTGATGCCGCATGCCTTCTCGAAGAAGTAGAGCAAACCGCCGATGCTCTCTTCGTTCAAAGCGGGAATGACGATGCGCATGTTGGGCACGCCACCGTCGACGTGAGCAAGCTGTGTTCCCAGTTCCGCCATCTTGTTCACCTCGTCCACACGTTTGCCGGCGAGGAAATTCAGGCCGTCGAGGTTCTGTTCGTCGGTGGGGACTTCTAATTTATGGTTTGTTTTTTCTACCGAAATCACCGTCTCGTAGATGGTGCGTTCGCCCTCCTGAATCCATTGTCCCATGGAATGCAAGTCGGTAGAGAAGTCTACGGCGGCGGGGAAGATGCCTTTGTTCTCTTTGCCTTCTGACTCGCCGTAAAGCTGTTTCCACCATTCGCTCACGTAGTGTAGCTTGGGGTTGAAGTTTACGAGAATCTCAATCTTTTTACCGTTCCGGTAGAGTTCGTTGCGGGTAGCGGCATAGATGGAGGCAGGGTTTTGGGCAAACGGAACATCTTTGTCGCAAGCCTTTTCCATGGCTGTTGCACCGGCCACCAGCTTGTCGATGTCGAAACCTGCCACTGCGATGGGCAGCAGACCTACGGGAGTCAATACAGAGAAGCGGCCGCCTACGTTGTCGGGGATGATAAAGGATTTATAACCTTCGTTGTCGGCCGTTACACGGGCTGCGCCTTTCTTGGCGTCTGTGATGGCTACGATTACCTTCTTTGCCATCTCCTTGCCGCGCTGGTCTTCGCATTGCTTCTTCAGGAGGCGGAAAGCCAGAGCCGTTTCGGTGGTGGTTCCTGATTTGGAGATATTGATGACGCCGAACTTCTTGTCTGCCAAGTATCGGGTAAGTTCGTACAGATAATCTTCACCGATGTTGTGTCCTGCATACAGGATGACCGGCGCCGTTTTCTTGTCGTGCAACCAAGTGAAGCTGTCCGACAGGGCTTCTATTACCGCGCGTGCACCGAGATAGCTTCCTCCGATGCCGGCAACGACCACTACCTCGCAGTTATCGCGCAAGGTTTGTGCGGTGGCTTTCAGGTCGGCCAGATGCTCTTTGGTGATGGAAGAGGGGAGATGCAACCAGCCCAAGAAGTCGTTGCCTTTGCCCGTACCGTTCTCTAATGCTTCCTGTGCAGCTTTTGCTTGAGCTTCATAGGCGAAGACTTTTTCTTTGGAAATGAATCCCAAGGTCTTTTCGATGTTTAAATTGATCATACTATTCCAAGTTTTAAATTCTGTATTCTGTAACGGTTATTGTGGTTCTTTTTTGTTTTCTTACCGGAATGAGTCGGTGAGCAGCTTGATTTCAATCATCGGCGAGATGCGCTCGTACAAGATGTTGTACACGGCATCCATGATGGGCATGTTGACATGGTAATGCTTGTTGATTTCCTTGATACATTTTGTTCCATAGTATCCTTCGGCAATCATTTCCATCTCTATCTGTGCGCTTTTCACGGAATATCCTTTACCAATCATCGTTCCGAACGTGCGGTTGCGGCTGAAGTTGGAGTAGCCCGTCACTAACAGGTCGCCCAGATAGACGGAGTCGTTCACGTTACGGTTCAACGGATGCACGGTTTGCAGGAATCTGTTCATCTCCTGTACGGCGTTGGACATGAGCACCGCCTGAAAATTGTCGCCATACTTCAGTCCGCTGCATATTCCGGCAGCAATGGCATATACGTTTTTCAGCACCGAACTGTATTCGATGCCGGCAACGTCGTTGCTGACGGAGGTTTTGATGAACGAACTGGCCAGTTTGCGGGCAATGGCACACGCCTTGTCGGTGTCGGGGCAGGCAACGGTGAGATACGACAGACGCTCCAGAGCCACCTCCTCGGCATGGCAAGGACCTGCCAGCACGGCGATATTCTCGGTCGGTACGCCGTATTCTTTGGTGAAATATTCGGATACAATCATGTTGTCATCGGGCACAATGCCTTTGATGGCCGTCATGATGAACTTATCCTTGATTTTGGTCTTCAGTTTTTTCAGGTGGACTTTCAGATAAGGAGAGGGGGTGACGAAGATGAGCGTATCGGATTCTCTCACAATGTCGTTGATGTTGGAGCTGAAATTGATGCGCTTGATGTCGAATTTGACGCCCGTCAGGTAGGCCGGATTGTGTCCGAGCCGTTTGAAGTCGACAATACGGTCGTCGCGCCGCATGTACCAGTTAATCGACTCTGCTTGCGACAGAACCATTTTGGCAATGGCTGTTGCCCAACTTCCTCCGCCCATGATGGCTATCTTACCGGGTAGTTTCATGATAATTAATAAATGAAAAAAGAAAAATGAAAAGCGGAAAGGAGGACGGATGCCTTCCCTTTCTCACTTTTCATTATTATTTTTTTTAATCTTTAATCGCATTTATCCAGTCGGCAACGTCGTTTACCGTCGGGTTTGCCAGTTCCAGTTTATACTTCTTGTTGATGCCGCAAATGTCCATGTGTAGCTTTTGCGGGTTCACGTCTTTCATGTCGCTTACCAAGTTGTATCCGGCTTTTTGGATGACGGCCACCCACGCTTCGGGAATGCCCAGAGCCGTGAATTTGGCGGCAGCGTCTTTCGGCGTTGTCTTTTCGGGACGCATCTGCGGGAAGAAGAGCACTTCCTGAATGAATGCCTTTCCGGTCATCAGCATGGTCAGACGGTCGATGCCGATGCCGATGCCTGATGTGGGAGGCATGCCGTATTGCAGGGCTTTGAGGAAGTCCTGATCGATGAACATGGCTTCGTCGTCCCCCTTTTCGCTCAGTTGCAACTGGTCTTTGAAGCGTTCTTCCTGATCGATGGGGTCGTTCAGCTCGCTGTATGCGTTGGCCAGCTCCTTGCCGTTTACCATCAACTCGAAACGCTCGGTCAGCCCCGGCTTGCTGCGGTGCATCTTGGTGAGCGGACTCATCTCTACGGGATAGTCGGTGATGAAGGTGGGTTGTATGAAGCTGCCTTCGCAGAATTCGCCGAAGATTTCGTCGATCAGCTTGCCCTTGCCCATGGTGTCGTCAATCTCCATTTTCAGTTCCTTGCACACCGCCCGGATTTCGTCTTCGCTCTTTCCTTCGAGGTCGTGGCCTGTCTTTTCCTTGATGGCTTCCAGAATGGGCAGACGGCGGTAAGGAGCTTTGAAGCTGATGGTCTTGCCGTCTATCTCGGTCTCCGTACTTCCGTTTACGGCGATGCAGATGCGTTCCAGCAGTTTCTCGGTGAAGCTCATCATCCAGTTGTAGTCTTTATATTGTACGTACAGCTCCATGCAGGTGAACTCCGGATTATGGTTTTTGTCCATGCCTTCGTTGCGGAAGTTCTTCCCGATTTCGTACACTCCTTCGAATCCGCCCACGATGAGACGCTTCAGGTACAGTTCGGTGGCGATGCGCAGATAAAGGTCGATGTCCAGCGAGTTGTGGTGTGTGATGAAAGGGCGTGCGCTGGCTCCGCCGGGGATGGATTGCAGAATCGGCGTTTCCACTTCGGTGTATCCGGCTTCGTCCAGTACGGCACGCATGGTCTTGATGATGGCGGCGCGCTTCAGGAAGGTCTCTTTTACGCCGTCGTTCACGATGAGGTCTACATACCGTTGGCGGTAGCGCAGTTCGGGGTCGTCGAAAGAGTCGTATGCCACGCCGTCCTTGTATTTGACGATGGGCAACGGCTTGATGCTTTTGGAGAGTACGGTCAGCTTCCGGGCATGGATGCTGATTTCGCCCATCTGGGTGCGGAATACAAAACCCTCGATGCCGATGAAGTCGCCCAAATCGAGCAAGCGTTTGAACACGGTGTTGTACATCTCCTTGTCTTCGTCCGGGCAGATGTCATCGCGGGTGATGTACACCTGTATACGTCCTTTCGAGTCCTGCAATTCGATGAACGAGGCCTTGCCCATCACGCGGCGGCTCATCATACGTCCGGCCACGGATACCTGCCGGGGTTCGGCGTCGTCTTTGAATTCGGCTTTAATATCGGTGGAGAAAGCGTTGGTTGCATACTCTGCTGCGGGATAAGGCTCGATACCCATCGCGCGAAGTTCATTCATGCTGTTGCGACGAATGATTTCCTGTTCACTTAGTTCTAATATGTTCATTTCGCTATATTTCACTCAATTCGGGTACAAAAGTAAGAAACATTTTTCAGATATGCGAACCTTTTTACAAATAATACCTGCGTTCGGGAAGGGCGGTTGCTTTTGCTGAAGACGAGGGGCTGCTCCCTGTCGGACAGACATTTCCTGAACGCAACGGTTTACGGCGGTCGGGCAGAAGAGAAGAGAGCCTTTCAGGCAGGCCGTCCTCACCCTGTTTTGACAGTTGCAATCCTTTGCCGTGACAGACACTTGTGTCTTAGCCGTCAGACACAAGTGTTTTACACGTCAGACACAAGTGTTTTAGCCGCAAAACACAAGTGTCTGACAATGCAGATGTAATCATTTGATAACCAGTAAGGTTTGCTCTGAGATGCAAGCCTTCGCATCTTACAAATCGCATGGATTTTCATTGTCTCCCCAAACCTCCTTGTTTCAGTTCCTGAGCGAATGGGAATCGGTCGGCGGAAGAAGTCCGGATTACTGAAAAATTATTCCGATAGGCAGAACTTAGGGTTAAATGATGAGTTTTCTGTAAAATTCCACTACATTTGCATAGTTTTTCAGTATGGCATTATATAGACGTTACATATTATATATAGGTATATGCTTGGGCTTGCTTGTCTTTCCCTGCTGTATAGCCGGCGTTGAAGCCAAGGATTTTGTTGTCGTTATCGACGCCGGCCACGGCGGACACGACCCGGGAGCCGTGGGCAAGATATCCAATGAGAAAACCATCAACCTGAATGTGGCATTGAGGTTGGGAAGGCTGATTAAGAAGAACTGTCCCGACGTGAAAGTGATTTACACGCGCGAAAAAGACGTGTTTATTCCGCTCGACCGCCGGGCAGAGATAGCCAACAATGCCAAGGCAGACTTGTTCATCTCCATACATACCAATGCGTTGCCCAATAACCGGACCATTCAAGGGGCTTCCACTTGGACATTGGGGCTGGCAAAATCGGACGCCAATCTGGAGGTTGCCAAACGCGAAAACTCCGTTATCCTATACGAGAGCGATTACAAGACACGCTATGCGGGGTTCAATCCCAACTCCGCTGAATCGTACATCATTTTCGAGTTCATGCAAGACAAATATATGTCGCAAAGCGTGCACTTGGCGGCTCTTGTGCAAAAACAGTTCCGCAACACCTGCAAGCGCGTGGATCGTGGGGTGCATCAGGCCGGCTTCCTCGTATTGAAAGCCAGCGCCATGCCCAGCATTCTGGTTGAACTCGGCTTTATCTCCACTCCGGCCGAAGAGCGCTACCTGAATACGGAGGAAGGCATCTCGTCCCTTGCCAACGGCATCTTTCGCGCATTCCTTACCTACAAGCGCGAACAGGAAATCCGGCTGAGGGGAAGCAGCAATACGGTCTTGCCCGAAGAGACGGAGGCGGTTGCCGAAGCGCGAGATGCGGCGGCGGTCAATGCAGCTCAGGCGAAACCGGAAGAAAAAACGACCTCCTCTGCCGAAACCGGACAAGGCGGTAAATCTCCGCAAAGAGCGGAAAAGAGCGCTGTCGTTCAAACCGGACAGGGCAGTATCGTGTTTAAAGTACAGATACTCACTTCGTCACGCCCCTTGGAAAAAAATGACAAGAGGTTCAAGGGCTTGAAAAATGTGGATTATTACAAGGAAGGCGGAATGTATAAATATACCTACGGCGCATCCACTGACTACAACCAAGTGTTACGCGGCAAGCGCTACATTGCCGACAAGTTCGAGGATGCCTTCATCATTGCTTTCAAGGATGGAGAGAAAATAAACATCAATACAGCCATCAGCGAGTTCAAGAAAAGCAGAAATAAATAAAACAAGATACACACATGATGAAGTATATTACAAAAGAAGTCAGAATAGGAATAGCCGGTATAGCAGCGCTCTGCATATTGGTATATGGCATTAATTATCTGAAAGGCATCAACATGTTCAAGCCTTCCAGCTATTTCTATGTGAAATTCCGGAATGTCAACGGGCTTACCAAGTCGAGCCCGGTTTTTGCGGACGGATTCCGCGTGGGCATTGTGCGTGATTTGTATTATGACTATACGCAACCCGGACAAGTCATTGCCGAAATAGACGTCAACCCAGAGTTGCGCATTCCCAAAGGCAGTACGGCCGAATTGGCTGCCGAAATGCTCGGTGGCGTGAAGATGAACCTTTTGCTTGCCAGTAACCCGCGCGAAAAATACCGGATAGGCGACACGATTCCCGGCGTTCTGAACAACGGAGTGATGGAGAAAGTCACTGCCATGATGCCGCAAGTAGAGAAGATGCTGCCCAAACTGGACTCCATTCTTGCTTCTTTAAATGTCATATTGGGCGATTCTTCCATACCGGCAACCCTGCACAACGTGCAGAATTTAACGGCCGATATGGTTGTGACAAGCCACCGGCTGAAAGAACTTATGCAAAATGACATTCCGCAACTGACCGGCAAACTCAATAGCATGGGAGACAACTTCGTTGCCATTTCCGATAATTTGAAAGGAGTTGATTATGCCGCTACTATGCAAAAGGTGGATGCTACTTTGCAGAATGTAAAAATAATTACAGATAAATTAGGCAGAAAAGACAATACCATAGGACTTCTGCTGAACGACTCTGCCCTATACAATAATTTGAATCTCACTACCACCAATGCGGCAAGCCTGCTTGAAGATTTAAAATCTCGTCCGAAACGATATGTTCATTTCTCTTTGTTCGGAAGAAAAAACAAGTAACCGAACAGGTTTATATAGATTTTGTCTAAATAATACTTGCAAAGGAAGGCAGAAGAAAAAACTCATCTACTCTATACGAAAAGCGGGAAAACAGCTTCCTCCTTAATATCTGTCGGCAATGAGGCTGATGCAGAAATGTGTTGTCTAAGTTGTTGTTTGTTAGTGTATTGTGTGAATATGGTACGCATATTTCAGGGATGTATTTATAGAAAAAGATAAGTTGCTGAAAGTAAACGGATTATTATTCTATCTAAAAAAGCAAGAAAAAACAGATTTGTTTTTCTCGAATAAGATTGCCAATTTTGCAATCGTAGAAGTTTTGCTTAATTAATAAATGTAGTTATAGCCGTTATGAGTGAAATAAATCATGTCGGGCTGTGGAACCGTTGTCTTGAAATCATACGAGACAATGTGCCGGAGCAGACATATAAAACATGGTTTCTCCCCATCATCCCGTTAAAATATGAGGACAAAACGCTGGTCGTGCAAGTGCCCAGCCAGTTCTTTTATGAGTTTTTGGAGGATAAGTTCGTAGACTTATTGCGAAAGACGCTCTATAAGGTCATCGGTGACGGAACGAAGCTGATGTATAACATAATGGTTGACAAAACTTCACGGAAGACCGTGGACTATGAGTCTACGCAGCGTACCATTATTCCACAAAAACAGGTGACGGATAAGACGATTCCGCCACAAATCCCCGTTCCGGAACTCGATCCGCACTTGAATCCGGAGTATAACTTTGAAACTTTTATCGAAGGTTACAGTAACAAGCTGTCGCGCAGCGTTGCCGAAGCGGTTGCCCTCAATCCGGCCAAGACAATTTTTAATCCGTTGTTCCTGTATGGAGCATCGGGAGTAGGTAAAACCCATCTGGCCAATGCCATCGGAACCAAAATAAAGGAATTATATCCTGAAAAACGGGTGTTGTATGTATCTGCACATCTGTTTCAGGTACAATACACAGACTCGGTACGCAACAATACGACCAACGACTTCATCAACTTCTACCAAACCATCGATGTTTTAATCATTGATGACATACAGGAATTTGCTGGTGTGACTAAAACGCAGAACACTTTCTTCCATATCTTCAACCATCTGCATCAGAACGGCAAACAACTTATTCTCACTTCCGACCGTGCGCCGGTGTTGCTGCAAGGCATGGAGGAGCGCCTGATTACGCGTTTCAAGTGGGGAATGGTGGCCGAACTTGAAAAGCCCACTGTGGAACTTCGCAAGAACATTTTGCGCAACAAAATACATCGCGACGGCTTGCAGTTTCCGCAAGAGGTCATCGACTATATTGCAGAAAACGTGGGTGACAGCGTTCGCGATTTGGAAGGCATCGTCATTTCCATTATGGCGCATTCCACCATTTATAATAAGGAAGTAGACTTGGAACTGGCTCAACGCATTGTTCGCAAAGTGGTGAAAAGCGAAAGCAGGGCCGTGACGGTAGACGATATTATCAACACCGTATGCAAGCATTTCGGTATAGACACTGCAACCATCCACACGAAATCCAGAAAACGCGAAGTGGTGCAGGCAAGGCAGGTAGCCATGTATTTAGCAAAAAAACATACGGACTTCTCGACTGCAAAAATCGGATTGCTTATCGGACATAAAGATCATGCAACCGTATTGCACGCCTGCAAAACCATCAAGGAACTGAAAGAGGTGGATAAATCGTTTCGCTCGGAAATGGACGACATCCAGTCGGCTTTGAAGAAGTGGAATTGAATGCAAAGAGATTTAAGGATAAAATAAAGAAAAAAGAAAGCAGGGCTTCAAAAACCCTGCTTTTTCATTGTTTCCCATAAAATTTTCGACATGGCTTCGTTATCTTTCTTTGTATAACGTAAATCGGTGAAGACCTGAGCCAGCGTTTCCTTGTTGTTCTCCTGCACAAACTGCCGATTTTCGGGAAGAGATTCTTTATGAGCATACAACCGGTCGATATCTTCGGCAGTATAATCATGATAGACCTCTTCGTGCACGATTGCTTCCAAAGGCAGGCGGTCTGCCTGTGCCGGCAATTCGGCAGGCCATCCCACTGTTACGGTAGTAATCGGAAAGACCAGTTCGGGTAACTCCAATGCTTCGACAATCATCTGAGGGTTATACGTTGTAGTACCCAAGTAGCAGATGCCCAGCCCTTTCTCTTCGGCAGCCACACAAAATGTTTGTGCCACTAACAGCGTGTCGATAGCTCCTGTCACAAACCATTCGAAGTTGTCATATCCCGGTTCGGCATTACGCTGCCGGCACCACTTGCTGAAACGGCGCAAATCAATGCAGAAAGTAAGTACCACCGGCGCCGTCTGTACCATGGGCTGGTTAAAATGGGCGGGAGCCAACTTTGCCTTACGCTCTGCATCGCGCGTTGCAATCACACTGTAAACCTGCATGTTCCCGACCGTAGAAGCCCGAAAGGAGGTTTCGAGCAAATCATTTAACAAATCAGCAGAAATATCTTTCTGTTGATATTTTCGGATTGTTCTCCGTTGTTTCATGTTTTCCATTCTTTTCTCTCTTTTTCTGCAAAGATAATGTAAACGGAGGATAAAATGTATTGGCACTTCTAAAAGATTTATATGAAATTGGTGAGCTTTGCATTTTGATAGATGCTCCGAATTTTCTTTTTGAGAAAACTTTTGCTTCTTTTCTGTTTTGCTAATTTGTTGTTGATAAGTGTTTTATCTGTTTGTTTTGGAAAACTTATATTCTTGATATAAAAAGTGATGTTTTTATTTTGTAAGATGGAAAAACATTCATAGATTTGCAAACACATTTGTTGACGATAAGTACGACTTCTACAAAATTACTTATTTACAACTAAATCTTAGAGAAACAGCATCGTGGAAAAGAAAATTTATTCTTATGACGAAGCCTATAAGGAATCTTTACGATACTTTCAAGGCGACGAGTTAGCTGCCAGAGTTTGGGTAAACAAATACGCAGTCAAGGATTCTTTCGGAAATATTTATGAAAAGTCACCGGAAGACATGCATTGGAGAATTGCCAATGAAGTGGCTCGTATAGAAGCGAAGTATCCCAATCCACTGAGTTCGGAGGAACTTTTCGATTTGCTCGACCATTTTAAATACATCGTCCCTCAAGGAAGTCCGATGACGGGAATCGGCAACAACTATCAGGTTGCCTCCCTCTCCAATTGTTTTGTTATCGGTGTGGACGGTGAGGCCGATTCCTATGGAGCCATCTTCAAGATTGATGAAGAGCAAGTGCAGCTGATGAAACGTCGCGGCGGTGTAGGGCACGATTTGTCGCACATCCGTCCGAAAGGCTCTCCGGTAAAGAATTCTGCATTGACATCTACCGGTTTGGTTCCTTTTATGGAACGCTATTCCAACTCAACGCGCGAAGTTGCTCAGGACGGCCGGCGCGGTGCTTTGATGCTGAGCGTATCAATCAAACACCCCGACTCGGAGGCGTTTATCGACGCCAAGATGACCGAAGGCAAGGTGACCGGTGCCAATGTGTCGGTGAAGCTGACCGATGATTTCATGCAAGCCGCTATTGACAACCAACCGTATATCCAGCAATATCCGATCGATGCTACCGAACCGATAGTGAAGAAAAATATCGATGCGTCTGCCTTGTGGAAGAAGATCGTGCATAACGCATGGAAATCCGCAGAGCCGGGCGTGCTCTTTTGGGATACTATTCTGAGAGAGTCGGTTCCTGATTGTTATGCCGATTTGGGCTATCGTACGGTGTCTACCAATCCTTGCGGTGAAATCCCGTTATGTCCGTATGACTCGTGCCGGCTACTTGCCATCAACCTTTATTCTTATGTGGTCAATCCGTTCAAGCCCGATGCTTATTTTGACTTTGAACTCTTCAAGAAACATGTAGAGCTGGCTCAGCGCATTATGGACGACATTATCGACCTTGAGCTGGAAAAGATTGAGCGCATCATGCAGAAGATAGATGGCGATCCCGAAGGAAATGACGTGAAGCAAACCGAACGTACGCTTTGGCAGAAAATATACAAGAAGAGTGGTCAAGGGCGTCGTACGGGTGTAGGCATCACTGCCGAGGGTGACATGCTTGCAGCCTTGGGCTTGCGCTATGGCACAGAGGAGGCTACTGAGTTCTCTGAGAAAGTGCACAAGACCGTGGCGCTTAGCGCTTACCGTTCGTCTGTCCGGATGGCAAAGGAAAGAGGTGCTTTTGATATTTATGATACGGAGCGTGAGAAAAACAATCCGTTTATCAATCGTTTGCGTGAGGCCGATCCTGAGATGTACGAGGAGATGAAGAAGTACGGACGGCGTAATATCGCCTGCCTCACCATTGCTCCGACTGGGACGACCAGTTTGATGACACAGACTACTTCGGGCATTGAACCGGTGTTCTTGCCTGTATATAAACGCCGTCGCAAGGTGAACCCCAACGACACGAATGTACATGTGGATTTTATTGATGAAACCGGCGATGCTTTTGAAGAGTATATCGTTTTTCACCCGAAATTCGTAACTTGGATGGAGGCGCAAGGTTACAACCCTGTCCGGCGCTATACGCAGGAAGAGGTTGATGCTTTGGTTGAAAAATCACCTTATTATAAAGCGACATCCAATGACGTGGATTGGTTGATGAAAGTGAAGATGCAAGGACGTATTCAGAAATGGGTGGATCATTCCATCAGTGTGACCATCAATCTGCCGCACGATGTGGATGAGGATTTGGTGAATCGCCTGTATGTAGAGGCTTGGAAATCAGGTTGCAAGGGGTGTACGGTTTATCGCGACGGTTCGCGTTCGGGAGTACTTATCTCTACGAAGAGCGATAAGAAAGCGGAACTGCCTCCATGCAAGCCACCTACGGTTGTTGAAACGCGTCCCAGAATATTGGATGCGGATGTTGTCCGTTTCCAAAACAACAAAGAAAAGTGGGTGGCATTCGTCGGATTATTGGACAGTCATCCTTATGAAATCTTCACCGGTGTGCTGGATGACGACGAAGGCATCATCCTGCCGAAGAATGTAGTATCCGGACATATCATCAAGAATGTGGATGAGAACGGAAATAAGCGCTACGACTTCCAGTTCGAGAATAAGCGGGGATATAAAGTCACCATCGAAGGTCTATCCGAGAAGTTCAACAAAGAATATTGGAACTACGCCAAGCTGATTTCTGGAGTATTGCGCTATCGCATGCCCATCGAGCAGGTCATCAAACTGGTAGGCTCGTTGCAACTGGACAGCGAAAACATCAATACATGGAAAAATGGTGTGGAACGTGCTTTAAAGAAATACATTCAGGACGGAACGGAAGCCAAGGGTAAGAAATGTCCGAACTGCGGCAACGAGACACTGGTCTATCAGGAGGGGTGCCTTATCTGTAAGACGTGTGGCGTTTCCCGTTGCGGATAATATCATAAATCTGTTAAAGAAAAACTTTTGCAGATTGCTTCTGACTGATTGTTCTTCTTTTGAAGCACAAACGTTTGCATAGGATTTTATAGGCTTAGATGGCAGTAGCTGTATGATTATGAGGAATATTCTCTATACTTGCATAATCATTGCAGCTATTGCTATTTCTAAATCTAATATAATATGACACTATCATTTAATATTGAGTACCGTACCAGTTGGGGTGAAGAAGTCAGAGTTCTGGGCTCTATTCCGGAATTGGGAAACAACCGTTACGATAAAGCGCTTTCCTTGCGTACGGTGGATGGTATTCATTGGACAGCGGAAGCAGACATTCAAATTCCGGAAGATAAAACCATCCGATACAGTTATCACATCTGCCGGGGTGATGAACTTGTACGAACCGAATGGAACGGTTTGCAGCGTACTTTGCATGTGACGGACAATCCGAAAAAAAAATATCGTATAGAAGATTGTTGGAAAAACTTGCCTGAACAGCAATATTTTTACACCTCGGCATTCACCGAATCTTTATTGGCGCATCATGAACGTGACGATGCCCCCCGCTCTTATAAAAAGAAAGGTCTGTTGATAAAAGCGTATGCGCCTTGCATAGACAAAGAACATTGTCTGGCACTTTGTGGAAATCAAAAGGCATTGGGCAATTGGAACCCCGACAAGGCTGTATTGATGAGCAATATTGACTTTCCCGAATGGCAAGTCGAACTGGATGCTGGAAAAATAGATTTTCCGTTGGAGTATAAGTTTGTTCTATATAATAAGAAAGAATGCCGTGTCGTGGCTTGGGAGAATAACCCTAACCGCTATATGGCCAATCCGCAGATGGGAGCCAATGAGACACTCGTTATCGGCGACCGTTACGTATATTTCAGTCTTCCCGCTTGGAAAGGTTCCGGCGTGGCTGTGCCCGTATTTTCTCTCCGTTCTGAGAAGAGTTGTGGTATAGGCGATTTCGGCGACTTGAAGCGCATGATTGACTGGGCGGTAGCTACTCATCAGAAAGCCGTACAGATTCTGCCCATCAATGACACTACCATGACGCATACATGGACAGACTCTTATCCTTATAACAGCATTTCCATCTACGCCTTTCACCCCATGTATGCCGATTTGAAGCAATTAGGCAGACTGAAGGACAAGGAACAAATGGTCGGTTTCGACAAGAGACGGAAAGAACTGAATGCCCTGCCCGCAGTAGATTATGAGGCGGTGAACAAGATGAAATGGGAATATTTCCGCCTTATCTTCGAGCAGGAAGGAGAAAAAGTATTGGCTTCGGATGCTTTCCGAAGTTTCTATGAAGCTAATAAGGAGTGGCTTCGTCCGTATGCCGTTTTCAGCTATCTGCGCGATGCTTATAAGACGCCCGATTTTCGCAAGTGGCCCCGATACGGTACTTATGATGCAAAGGAAATCGAGGTCTTGTGTCGTCCGGAATCAGCCGATTATCCGCACATTGCCATTTATTATTATATCCAGTTTAATCTGCATTTGCAATTACTTTCCGCCACTGAACATGCGCGTGCCAATGGCGTCGTGCTGAAGGGTGATATTCCCATCGGAATCAGTCGCAACAGCGTGGAAGCATGGACAGAACCTCATTACTTCAACTTGAACGGTCAGGCTGGTGCACCACCCGATGATTTCTCAGTGAACGGACAGAACTGGGGATTCCCTACCTATAATTGGGATGTTATGGAGAAAGACGGTTATGCGTGGTGGATGAAACGTTTCCGAAAAATGGCGGAGTACTTCGACGCTTACCGCATAGACCATATTCTTGGATTCTTCCGTATCTGGGAGATACCGATGCATGCCGTACATGGTTTGCTTGGACAGTTTGTTCCCGCCTTGCCCATGACACGCGAGGAGATAGAAAGCTACGGACTGGGTTTCCGTGAAGACTTTTTCTTGAAACCCTACATTCATGAATATTTCCTCGGACAGATATTCGGTCCGCACACCGACTATGTGAAACAGACATTTATAGAGCCGACAAATACTTGGGAAATATATCGTATGCGTCCGGAGTTTGATACCCAACGTAAAGTAGAGGCTTACTTTGCCGGAAAAACAGACGAGGACAGTATTTGGATTCGCGACGGCTTGTATGCCCTTATCAGCAACGTGCTGTTTGTGCCCGACCGTACAGACCCGCATAAATATCATCCCCGTATCGCTGTGCAGCACGATTACGTCTATCGCGCGCTGAACGATTGGGAAAAGGCTGCTTTCAACCGCTTGTATGATCAATATTACTACCATCGTCACAATGACTTCTGGGGACAACAAGCCATGAAGAAATTGCCGCAACTGACGCAGTCTACCCGCATGCTGGTGTGCGGCGAAGACTTGGGTATGATTCCCGACTGTGTGGCATGGATTATGAACGAATTGCGTATTCTCTCTTTAGAAATACAGCGCATGCCGAAAGACCCGACGCAGGAATTCGGACACCCCGATTGGTATCCTTACCGTTCGGTGTGCACGGTCTCCACACACGACATGTCAACCCTGCGCGGCTGGTGGGAAGAGGATTTCCAGCAGACGCAGCGATACTACAATTCCATGCTCGGGCACTATGGCAGTGCACCCTCTGTGGCTACGCCGGAACTTTGCGAGGAAGTGATACGCAAGCATCTCGAGAGCAACTCCATTCTTTGCATTCTTTCCCTGCAAGACTGGATGTCGATGGACGGAAAGTGGCGCAATCCCAATGCGGGCGAAGAGCGAATCAACGTGCCTGCCAATCCGCGGCACTATTGGCGCTGGCGCATGCATCTGACATTGGAACAACTGATGAAAGCCGAAAGCCTGAATGAAAAGATCAGAGGGCTTATTGGGCAGACGGGCAGATATTGAATCCGGAGAGACACGAAGGCACGGAAATACAGAGGGTGGGAGAGAAACTCTGTGTTTCCGTGCCTCGTCATATTCGAACAATAAAATTTGTACATTCCGTGAAATATCCGTAAGTTTGCGACAAAGCAACTATCCTCGTATGTCCGGTTATATTTTTCTCGACAATCTCCTTTTCTTTGCCCATCACGGAGTAGGCGAACAAGAAACTCTTTCGGGCAATGAATTCACCATAAACCTGCGTTTGAAAGTAGATATTACGCGTGCCATGTATACGGACGATGTGGCCGATACCGTCAGCTATGCCGATGTGTACGAAGCCGTTAAAGCGGAAATGGCAAAACCTTCCCGTCTGTTGGAGCACGTCTGCGGACGAATTACCGACCGTTTGTTTCGCGACTTCCCGTTGATAGAAGAAATCAGTTTGAAACTTGCCAAGCGCAATCCGCCCATGGGGGCGGATATTGAAGCGGCAGGCATAGAACTGATCCTTCAACGTTCTCCATAACCTTTCTTCCTTAATCTTATACGTACAGATGATGATTAACAGAATATATCCGGTGCTGCTTTTGTGGCTGTTTGTTTGCTATGCCTGCTCGCCCGATCGGCAAAAGGTGGAGAGCCTCTTCGCACAAGCCGATTCGCTACTTAATACACAGCCTGACAGTGCGCTACGGTTGCTGGAAGTGTTGCCTGCATCGCAAGAACTATCCCGTAGCGAGAGTGCGCGTTATGCGTTGTTGCTGGCGCAAGCCACAGACAAATGAGGGAAGCCGCTTCTTCCTTGCGACTCGCTGCTGGAGGTTGCTTTAGACTATTACGACAACGATGAAAAGGAATGCGCATTCGCTTTGCTCTACAAAGGAAGGTTGGAAGTAGAGATGAATCAGAGCGAAAGAGCTATCGACTTTTTTCTGAAAGGACTGAAAATCATTGCCAAATATCCCGAAGAAGCAGAAACCCGTAGGCACCTGCTCAGTTCGCTGGGCAATGAATATTATAACGCGAATCTGTATGAAAAAGCCGGCAATACTTATCGGGAACTATATAAATACTGTACGGCATACAAAGATAAGGCGATAGCACTGAACAGCCTTGCCGCCTATTATTCTGTCATAGAGAAAGAAGATTCTGCATTCGTGCTTGAACAAAAGGCTTTGGAATATGCCCGAATGGAGAAAGATTCCGCCATGATTGTAATGACAGCCAATAACATCAGCGCTACATATAGTATAAAAAAAGAACTTGATAGCGCTTTGCACTATGCCCGCATGTCTTTATTGTGGAACCCGATTGATAAAGCGAGAAGCGATTATTACTCTAATATAGGGTGGGTTCTTACGGAAAGGAGGGAATGGGATTCTGCCATATCGCCCTGCCGATGAGAAAGTGACGTCTCCGACGTCGGAGTTGACCACAGCCGAAGCGCAAATCAGATTTGCGAAACTATTGTCGCAGGCGGCTTCAGGCAGTATAGAGGTGCGCCGGTTCCTGAAAAAAGAAGCTACGAAGCAGTTCGACAATGATTACGATGTATTCTATCCGCTCGTGAAGAACAAGATTGTTGCCGATGGCAAAAGTTTCAGGGACATTCTGCTCTCTTACGCCACAGACCCGAGTGAACTGACAGAAATCGAGCAATCGCAATTACTGCTGAATATCCTGATTCCGGACCTGACGCTTTTCTGGGATTTCAATGCAGAGAAGTGGGATGTGAACGATGCCGAAATAGTGGTGATGTGCCGGGATGACGAGAGCGATACCATGTATGAGAATGGAGAGGACGTAGGCCAAATGGAGAAAGGGGAAATCCCCGGATTTCCTTGCTTGGTGGTGAAGAACAATGAGCGTATGAGGGTGAAAAGTGTAAATACCCGCTCGGGAGAGGCAACCTACGAGTTTGTAAGCGATGCGTTCGATGGCAGCAAGCGGACGGAAAGGCCGGTGACACGGCATTGGGAACAGGATATGCCATTGGAAGAAACGGAAGATTTGTCTAAGGGAGTCAGCCCAAGCATCTTTAAAGCGGATATTGTACAAGCATGGGAAGAATTCAAAGGCATTCCTCAAGCCTATCAAAGGGATTATATTTATTATGGTATTACCAGAGAAAACAAACCCGGCAATTTGAACAGAGCCATCAGAGAAGAACTGTTTCGGTTCAGGATTCAGCCGGAGGCGTTCAGCAGAATTGCAGACCAAGAAAATAAAGACCCTAAATTAGAAACTACTTCGGAAAGAAAAAGATTTCTGACCAACCAAGAAATAATAAAGAGGGTATGGAATGACGGGAATTTTGAATTTTACTTTAAAACGTATGTTAGCTCTGATGTAAATGGTCAGGCTATGGAGCACATACTCCCATTCTCTGTTTCTGCCAAAGAACTGTTTTCCATAGAGAAAGTGCATGTTCGTCATCGGAACAATACTCTTTTCAGACGATCTAATAACACTTACTCCGTGGATCCGAAGAATTTGAGGTCTAGATGGTATTACCCTAGAGCTAGTTCAAAGGGTGATAGCTATGTTTTCACGCTACCTTGGGATTTATATAGCAAGTCATTGGCAATACATATATTCGTAGAAGAACGTGATGATGACCAAATATTAAAAGAGAAAAGAGTGGTTTTGAATGAATTTTCCAGTAAGACGGATTTCTCCTTGGATGCAGGGGCAGAGATTTCTGGAGTGAAGCTTGCGGCCAAATTGGGTTATGGCATTTCAACAACAAGGACTAATACTTCGGAAGCGGAAATCAGCACCACAGTAGGCTCTGATAAGCTGGGTACACTTTCTTTCTTCTATTATGACCCTGTCATCAGGGGTGAACGTAATGGATTATACGACCTATATAGCGTATTTAATGGCACGGTAGAAGCAACTTTATTACCAAAAGATATTCATAGATATTGATAAATCTGTATTTTTGCATATCAGTTGGAACGATAGCTATAAATTATCTTATCTTACAATAAAGAAATAATGGATATGAAGAATATTTCAACCATTCTTGCATGCTTGTTCGTTGGTATTCTTGTTTTTTCCTCGTGTCATAAGGACGAAGAAATCAACCCAAAAGATCTTGCCACATGGGGATATTTCGAAGGAACTATCAATGGGAAAGCCGTTTCCTTTGAAAATGAAGGCTGGGAGGATCGTATAAAGAAGATGAATTGCAAAGAATATATAGTGGGGAGCTATCCGCGTGTAAAGGGAAGTCGTATAGGTATCTGTAAGCTGGGTGAACCGGGGAAAGAGTACGACTTGGCGGTAGCTTTCATGCTTATGAATCCGAAAGTGGGAACGCGGTATATTGCAAATCACCCACCAATCAATTTTGAAACATATGATTATGATTGGGTGATAGCTTATAACTCTGATCAAATGTACTGTCTCACTCCTCGTCCCTACAAACCCGTGGAAGTGGATATCACGTCGGTGGAATATGATGGAGAGGGCTGGCCCCGTATCATTGAAGGCGAAATAGACGGTGTGATCTACTTCAGGGATCAAGACTCGCTTACTATCAAAGGCAAGTTCGGGGTGAAATGATATGGGATACAGACATATCGGTGTCCGCTAAGACTTAATACCAAGCGATTTTATCATCTGCAATGTTCATAAACGAGCGTTGCAGATGTTTTTTTTGCAAAGTCCCTATATCCAAGGTGCAGGAATCAAGGGATAAACTTCTTGAATCCACGGAATAAAATCGTTTGCGGCGAACAGCAAATCTGTTGGATGCTTGGATAAGTCTCTGTTCGCGCTGTGCGGATACAAAAACGCACGCTGCGGACAAATATCCAAAGCGTGCGAACAGATATCCGCATACCGCAAACAAAGCTCATGGCATAATAAATGAACAAGTTCCGTAGGTTGAAGTGTATGGGAAAATCGGTCGGAAGAGAGGAGGAGATTGCACATCCTCTCCATGCAACTGCCTTTTTCCCGTTTTAGCTTCTTTGCCTGTTCCACGGCTTCGGCAACCGCCGACTTGTTCACAGGCCGTTTGGCACAGCCGGTGTAACCTTTCCAATCAATTTCTCCGTTAGTCGATATCTTTGATGATAAAACAAGCCTTTGGAGCCTGTCGCTTCATAATTGCGAGAAGCGTTTCTTCCCGTATAAATAAAACCGTGCCAAGATGCAGTTTCTTGTTCGTTCGGGTATTACGGAAAGGGTGGCTTTTGCCAGATTCTCTTCGCGGGAGGGCGTGAACGACCGGCGCAGGGAGGCATAGGAGCGACGTGCGCGGAGTACGGCCAAAGCATTGGATATATGGCCTTTCAGCAGAAAACTCAATGCTGCCGTGTAATCAAGTACTGCGCGGGTGCGCATCACGGGCTTCAGCTCTTCACGAGGCAGGTTCTTATACAGCATGACAAGGTTGTTGCGGAAATTGAGGAAGGTTTTGCGGGGATTCTCTTTCTTCAAGGTGGCGCCGCCCACATGATATACCACACTTTGAGGCACGCACACCAGCTGCCGTCCTCGGGCACGAAGCCGCCAGCATAAATCTATCTCTTCCATGTGGGCGAAAAAGCGGCCGTCCAAACCGCCTGCCTTCCAGTAATCGTCCAGCCGGATGAACATGGAGGCTCCCGTAGCCCAAAATATGGGAATAACCGTGTCATATTGCGAATGATCGGTCTCGACCACTCCCATGATACGCCCCCGGCAGTAAGGATAACCGTAGCGGTCGATAAAGCCTCCGGCCGCACCGGCATACTCGAACTTTTCTTTTTGTCTCCAGCTTCGTATTTTCGGCTGGCAGGCAGCCGCTTCGGGATGGGCGTCCATGTATGCCGCAAGCGGTGCAAGCCAATGCTCGGTCACCTCCACGTCGGAATTGAGCAGTACAGCATATTCTGCCGACACCTGCTTCAGAGCAAGATTGTATCCGTCGGCAAACCCATGATTCTCTTCCAATAAAATCAGCCGGACGGAGGGGAATTCCCTGCGCAGCATCGCCACCGATTCGTCCGTCGAACCATTGTCGGCCACATATACTCCGGCACTTTCCGCTTCCGAGAAGCGCACAACGGACGGAAGAAAAGAACGGAGCATCTCGCATCCGTTCCAGTTTAATATGACAACTGCTATTTTATCCATGTCGTGCTACGTTTTCACGTTTCAGCTTCCAGCGTTTGTGAGACCAGAACCAATAGGCCGGTTCGCGACGGATGGTTTGCTCCAGACGGCGGGCAAAACATTCGGTTATTTCTCCGCCGGCCGTTTGCTTCGGGGTCTCGGTAATCAAATCGAAAGAAACCTTGCAATATCCCCGTCCGGTTTTTTGCAGTTCGGCATAGAAGACCGGGAAATCCATCATTCTGGCTATTCGTTCGGCGCCATCCATAAACACGGTGTCTTGGTGGAGGAACGTTGTCCAGTAGTGGGCTTCGCTGCGGTTGGGCGATTGGTCGGTTATCAGGCCCAGCGCCATGCGCTTGTTGTCGCGGCGCAGCCTGATGACCTCTTTTGCCGTGGAGTGTTTCGGGATATTGTATCCGCCGAAGCGTGAGCGAATCAGTTTGAACATCTCGTCCAAATGATTGTTGCGCAGCGGCTTATATACCTGTCCGGTGATATCTTCCGGCTTCATGATGGCGGCCATTCCTGTCAGCCATTCAAAATTGGCATAATGGGGAATCATGACGACGATGCCGCCGTGTTTTTCTATCATCTCAAGAAAGATGTCCGTCTTTTCGTAGCTCATCCTCCGTTGCAGTTCGTTGAAAGACATGCGCAACATCTTTACTTCCTCCAGCATGTAGTCGCAGATGTAGTGATAGAAGCGGCGTTCTATCTCACGCAACTCCGATTGCGGCTTCTCAGGAAAAGAGAGGCTGAGGTTGCGGCGGATCACTTTCTTTCGGTAATGCACCACATGGCGCATCAGGAGGTATAGCCCGTCGGAAAGTACGTAAAGCGCCCGGAAAGGCAGTAGCGCCACAAGCCACATGCCGGCGTAGGTCAACCAATAGAGTACTCTCGATTTCATATTTTTCTGTCATTTAATACCGTTCCTTGCAAGGCCGTGCCGTCTTCGTTGAAATCGCCCAAAAGTATAGGCACCACCTGATTGTCCAACGCATCGTCGTGAGGCACTTCCACACGGATGTAGTTAGGTGTGAAGCCATACATCGGCAGTCCCGGTTTGGGACGTTCCGGCAACACAAGCATTGTCTGCCCGATGTGGCGTGCATAGAAAGCCCGCGTCTTTTCGTCCGAAAGAGCCAGCAAGCGTTGGCTTCTGGCATGCTTTTCTCCGGGTGTCACCACGTGGTCGATGTTCAAGGCTTGTGTCCCCGGCCTCTCCGAATAGCTGAACACATGGAGCTGCGTCATGTCCAGCCCTTCGATAAACCGGTAAGCCTGCTCGAAATGCGTTTCGGTTTCTCCACGTGTGCCTACAATCACGTCCACTCCGATGAAAGCGTCGGGCATCACTTCTTTTATCTTCTTTATTTTCGATGCGAACAATGCCGTATCGTAACGACGGCGCATCAGCCTCAGCACTTCATCGCTGCCCGATTGCAAAGGTATGTGGAAGTGAGGCATAAAGCGGCGCGAACGAGACACATATTCGATGATTTCATCCGTCAGAAGATTCGGTTCGATAGAGGAAATGCGGTAACGCTCGATGCCTTCCACTTCGTCCAGAGCTTTCACAAGGTCGAAGAAACTCTCTCCGGTGGTTTTGCCGAAATCTCCGATATTGACGCCGGTCAGTACGATTTCCTTTCCGCCTTCGGCAGCCGCCCGGCGAGCCTGTTCCACCATGGAGGCGATGGAACCGTTACGACTCCGGCCGCGGGCAAAGGGGATGGTGCAGTAAGAGCAGTAATAATCGCAACCATCCTGCACTTTCAGGAAGAAGCGGGTACGGTCGCCTCGCGAGCACGACGGGGCAAACGAGCGGATATCTTTCAGAGCGGAAGTATAAGCCTCGCCTGTTTCGTGCTTTTGCAAATTGCCCAAGTAGTGGAGCAGGTCTTTCTTTTGCTCGGCACCAAGCACAACGTCCACTCCTTCTATCTTCGCTACCGTTTCCGGTTTCAACTGGGCATAGCAACCCGTCACTACAACAAATGCTCCCGGATGTTGTTTCACCAGTTTATGGATAGCCTGACGACATTTCTTGTCTGCCACTTCCGTCACCGAGCAGGTGTTCACCACGCAAATATCCGCTTTCTCTCCCTTGCGTGCCGTGCGCACGCCAGCCTCCCGCAAAACTCTACCAATGGTGGAGGTCTCCGAGAAATTCAGTTTGCACCCCAACGTATAGTAAACTGCCGTCTTATCTTGAAATATATTGGTATCTATCATGAGCTTAAAAACATATTTTGGAGACAAAGATATACATTATTAATCTATTTTTTCTACTTTTGCACACTCAACAATAGAATGTGCAATGATACAGGAAAATTTTATCAAACTATACGAGCATAGTTTCCGTGATAATTGGGAGCTTCCTTGCTATACGGACTATGGAGAAAATGAAAGCTATACTTATGGCGAGGTGGCACAAGAAATTGCAAAGATACACTTGCTCTTCAGGCATTGTCAATTGCGTCGCGGCGATAAAATAGCCGTCATCGGCAAAAACAACGCCCGTTGGTGCATCGCCTATATGGCCACCATTACTTACGGAGGCATCGTAGTTCCTATTTTACAGGATTTCAATCCCAACGATGTACATCATATCGTGAATCATTCGGAATCCGTGTTCCTTTTCACCAGTGACGGTATATGGGAGAATTTAGAGGAAGATTGTCTCACCGGACTGCGCGGCGTGTTTTCGCTGAGTGATTTCCGTTGCTTGTATCAACGCGATGGAGAAACCATCCAGCGCTTCCTTAAACATCTGGACGATGAAATGAAAGCTGCCTATCCGAAGGGCTACCGGCGAGAAGATATCGTGTATACGGATCTTTCTAACGATAAGGTTATGTTGCTGAACTATACGTCGGGCACTACCGGATTCAGCAAGGGTGTCATGCTGACCGGAAATAATCTGGCCGGTAATGTCACTTTCGGCATACGCACCGGGTTACTGAAAAAAGGAGATAAAGTACTCTCTTTCCTACCTTTGGCTCACGCTTATGGCTGTGCTTTCGATTTCCTTACCGCCACGGCTGTCGGCACACATGTCACTCTGTTGGGAAAAGTTCCCTCTCCGAAAATCCTGATGAAGGCTTTTGAAGAGATAAAACCAAACCTGATTATTACCGTTCCCCTTGTCATCGAAAAGATATACAAGAATGTCATCCAACCCATTATCAGCAAGAAAACCATGAAATGGGCGCTCAACATTCCTTTGCTCGACGGACAGATATACGGACAAATACGCAAGAAGTTGATAGATGCGTTGGGCGGACGATTCAAAGAGGTGATTATAGGAGGTGCGGCCATCAATCCGGAAGTGGAAGAGTTTTTCTACCGCATCAAGTTTCCGTTTACCATCGGTTATGGCATGACCGAATGTGCCCCTCTCATCAGTTATGCCCCGTGGAACGAATTTGTGCCGACTTCTTCCGGACGGGTGCTTGATATTATGGAAGCTCGTATCCATAAGGAAAAACCGGATGATAAACTCGGTGAAATTCAGGTACGCGGTGAGAATGTCATGGTTGGCTATTACAAGAATCCGGAAGCTACCGGAGAGGTCTTTACTGAAGATGGATGGCTGCGGACAGGTGATTTGGGTACGTTGGACGAGAATAACAACCTTTATATCCGCGGACGCAGCAAAACCATGATTCTTTCCTCCAGCGGGCAGAATATCTTCCCCGAAGAGATAGAGGCGCGTCTAAACAACTTGCCTTTTGTTTTGGAAAGTCTTGTCATTGAAAGAAATAAGAAGCTGGTGGCATTGGTCTATGCCGACTACGAGGCGTTGGATTCGCTGGGACTGAATCAGCCAGACCATCTTAAGACTATCATGGATGAGAATCTTAAGAATCTGAATAACAGTGTAGCCTCTTATGAAAAGGTTAGTCGAATCCAGCTCTATCCTACAGAATTTGAGAAAACGCCTAAAAGAAGCATTAAAAGATATTTATACAATAGTATCGCAGAAGAATGATATGCTGATAGTGCATTCTTTTTAGAGCTGGCTCAAAAAAATATAAAAAAAGTTGAGGCTTTGAGAACAATGTATTCAAAAAGTACATAACTTTGCAGCGTTTTAATAAAGCAATTGATTGTATTACGTTTTAAAAAGCAAAGAAAAATGAAAAAATTAGTTTTGATGGCAGTAGCAGCTATCGTAGCAGTATCTTTCGCATCTTGTGGTAACAAAGCAGCTAACGCTGAACAAGCAGCAGCCGATTCAATCCGTATCGCTGACTCAATCGCAGCAGTAGAAGCAGCTGCCGCTGAAGCAGCCGCCACTATGGAAGTGGAAGCCGCCGCTGAAGCAGTAGATAGCGTAGCAGTTGTAGCTGAATAATTTCATCTACATTAGAGAGAATTGAAAGTCTGACGTGCGAAAGCACACCAGACTTTTTTTATACTCTCTTGGTTGCACTTGTATAAATGCAAAAAACTACTGTCGTTTCTGTATCTCTTCTTTCAGTTTTTCCACATCCTCATAGGTAAAAGCATTCAACGCATCACGCATGCCTATCAGTTCCTCGCGAATGGACTTCAATCTTTCTACGATTTCAAAAGTACGCATGGTTGCCTCCTTGTTGTCTTTCATCCTCTGGCGTGCGCCGGACAGAGTCATGCCCCGCTCTTTCACCAAATGATAAATAAGCTTCAATGTTTCTATATCTTCTTTGCGATACTGACGTATACTACGTCCTCCTTTCTTGGGCTTGAGCTGAGGAAATTCTTTTTCCCAAAAACGGAGCAGCGATTCGTTGACATCGAACATGGCAGCCACCTCGCCAATGGAATAATACAATTTCAGATTCTTATCAGTGTTCAACATATCGGCATCATTTTTTAAGTACAAAATTAGACTTCTTTTTCCAAATTACCGCACAATGAGGCTGATAAGTGACAAGTTTTTGTTTCAGTGACATGTCTTTCCGTTCGGACTCATGTCTTTGCTCACAGAACCCCGGTAAGATACGGACAAAAAATTAGAAAGAATACTGTTGGGGGAAATACAAGCCGGAGGTACATCAATCCAGCATCTTCCCGTGGTTCTCGGCAATTTGAATCATGCGGTCATAATCTTCGGCGCTGAGATCCATGAAATAATAATTGACAGGGTTCACAACCTGCCCTTTCACATGCACCTCGTAGTGAAGGTGAGGGCCGGTACTCTTACCCGTATTGCCCACGCCACCAATCACTTCGCCACGTACCACACGCTTGCCGAGTTTCGTACGGAAGTCGCGAAGATGAGCATACCATGTCTGATATCCGAATCCATGATCGATGATGATGGTGTTGCCATAACCGGTTTGCCATCCCATCTTCACTACGGTTCCGTTGCCTGTGGCATAGACGTCTGTACCGGGATTGGCAGAGAAATCCATGCCCGAATGAAAACGGGGCGTACCATAAATGGGGTCGATGCGCATGCCGTAGCCTGATGCCGTCTGCTTCAAATTCTTATTGGAAACGGGTTGGATAGCAGGAATGCACTTCAACATCTCGTCGTGATTCTTGCACATCTCCACCACATCGTCAAAAGAGTTCGACTGGATATAGAGTTGCTTGGCCAGCATGTCCAGCTTCTGCGTGGTGTTGATGACCAAATCCGCATCGGCCAGTTCCATCAGATGCTCATAACGGTTTGTTCCCCCATATCCGGCCTTGCGGATGGCAGAGGGGATGGGATCGGCCTGAAAGATGACACGATACAGGTTGTCGTCGCGCTGCTGTATATCCTGAAGTACGCCCATCGCCTCGTCCAGACGTGCCTCAAGCACATTGTATTGCGCACGCAACTTGCTATTTTCTTTCCTCAGTTCCTTTTCGGAAGGTGAACCGAAAATCAAAAGCAATAGCAAAAAGCTGCCTGCACCCAATCCCATGCCGATGAACAAACGGCGGAGGATGCTCAACGCCCGCTGCCGGACAGTGGGATAAATACGGTCATAGGTCTGTGTCTGTGGATTATAAATGTAGTAAACTTTGCGCATCTTAGGAAATATTTCGCTTGCCAATACGGCAAAAGTAATAAAAACAAGCTATCTTTGCACCGTTTTTTTAATAATTATAAGATTTATGTTTTATGTTTTATGATTTATAGGAAAAAGGAAAATGGCAAAAAGGATTGACTGCCGCCATTCAGGCAAATCATACAACGAGCGAATCATAAATTACAAACCGTAAATAAAAATCATAAATAAGACGTATGTTGACTGCAAATGAAATCAGAGACTCCTTCAAGAGTTTCTTTGAAAGCAAAGGACACCAGATTGTGCCTTCGGCTCCGATGGTGATTAAGGACGACCCCACACTGATGTTCACCAACGCGGGAATGAACCAGTTTAAGGATATTATCTTGGGCAATCAGCCGGCAAAATACAAAAGAGTGGCCGACTCGCAAAAGTGTCTTCGCGTCAGCGGAAAACACAACGACTTGGAAGAAGTGGGACACGACACCTACCACCACACCATGTTCGAGATGCTGGGCAACTGGTCGTTCGGCGACTATTTCAAGAAAGAGGCTATCTCTTGGGCATGGGAGTATCTGGTAGATGTGTTGAAAATCGACCCTAAGAACCTTTACGCCACCGTATTCGAGGGCAGTCCCGAAGAAGGGCTGGAACGCGATAACGAAGCGGCTTCCTATTGGGAGCAATTTTTGCCGAAAGACCATATCCTTAACGGAAACAAGCACGACAATTTCTGGGAAATGGGTGATACAGGGCCATGCGGTCCGTGCTCGGAGATTCACATCGACTCGCGCTCCGAAGAAGAGAAAGCCAAAGTGCCCGGAAACCAATTGGTAAACAAAGACCATCCGCAGGTTATCGAGATATGGAATCTGGTGTTCATGCAGTTCAACCGCAAAGCCGACGGCAGCCTCGAAGGACTTCCCGCCAAGGTGATCGATACCGGCATGGGCTTCGAACGTCTGGTACGCACCTTGCAAGGCAAAACCTCCAATTACGACACCGACATCTTTCAACCGATACTGACGGCCATTGCCGGCATGACCGGAAAGAAGTATGGCGAAGACGAGAAATTGGACATTGCCATGCGTGTCATTGCCGACCACATCCGCACCATCGCTTTCTCCGTGACAGACGGACAGTTGCCCAGCAATGCAAAAGCCGGCTACGTCATCCGCCGTATTCTCCGTCGTGCCGTACGCTACGGATACACGTTCCTCGGCCAGAAACAGGCGTTCATGTACAAGCTCCTTCCCGTACTGATAGAGAACATGGGTGCCGCCTATCCGGAACTGAGTGCACAGAAAGATTTGATAGCCAAAGTTGTCAAGGAGGAAGAAGATTCCTTTCTGCGCACGTTGGAGACGGGTATCCGTCTGCTCGAAAAGACCATGACGGATGCCAAAGCTGCCGGCAAAACCGAAATCAGCGGCAAAGACGCCTTTACATTATACGACACTTTCGGTTTCCCGCTCGACCTGACGGAACTGATTCTTCGCGAAAACGGAATGACTGCTGACCTCAAGGAGTTTGATGCCGAAATGCAACAGCAGAAACAGCGTGCCCGCAATGCGGCAACCGTAGAAACAGGCGACTGGATTGTCCTGAAAGAGGGCACCAGCGAATTTGTGGGTTACGACTATACCGAATACGAAACCTCCATCCTGCGCTACCGTCAGGTGAAACAGAAAAACCAGACGCTGTATCAGATTGTGCTGGACAAAACTCCGTTTTATGCCGAAAGCGGCGGTCAGGTAGGCGACACCGGCGTATTGGTGAGCGAATTCGAGACCATCGAGATAATAGACACCAAAAAAGAAAACAACCTGCCCATCCATATCGCCAAGAAACTGCCCGAACACCTCGAAGCACCGATGATGGCTTGTGTGGATGCCGATAAACGTGCCGCCTGCGCAGCCAACCACTCGTGCACGCACTTGCTGGACGAGGCGCTCCGCAGCGTACTGGGCGACCACGTGGAGCAAAAAGGTTCTTTGGTTACGCCGGACTCCCTGCGTTTCGACTTCTCGCACTTCCAGAAGGTAACGGACGAACAGCTACGTGAAGTAGAGCATCTGGTGAATGCCAAGATTCGCGCCAACATCCCCTTGACGGAATATCGCAGCATACCCATCGAGGAAGCCAAAGAGTTGGGCGCCATTGCGCTCTTCGGCGAGAAATACGGCGACCGTGTGCGTGTCATCCGCTTCGGCTCGTCCATCGAGTTCTGCGGCGGTACTCACGTATCTGCCACCGGTAACATCGGCATGGTGAAGATTATCAGCGAAAGTTCGGTTGCCGCCGGTGTGCGCCGCATCGAGGCCTACACAGGTGCACGTGTAGAAGAGCTGATGAATACCATTGAAGATACATTGCGAGACCTCAAAGCCTTATTCAACAATGCCCCCGACCTTGCCGGAACCATCCGCAAGTATCTGGACGAGAATGCCGGGTTGAAGAAACAGGTGGAAGACTTCATGAAAGAAAAAGAAGCACAACTGAAAGAAAGGCTGCTGAAGAATGTGCAGGAGATTCACGGTGTCAAGGTCATCAAATGCTGTGCTCCGCTCCCTGCTGAGACGGTGAAGAACATCGCTTTCCAGTTGCGCGGTCAGATTACGGAAAACCTCTTCTTCGTGGCCGGAACGGAAAGCGAAGGCAAACCGATGCTGACCGTGATGCTGAGCGACGACCTCGTGTCCGGCGGGCTGAAAGCCGGAAACCTTGTGAAAGAAGCCGCCAAACTGATTCAAGGAGGCGGTGGCGGTCAGCCCCACTTCGCAACAGCCGGCGGCAAGAACCCGGACGGATTGAATGCCGCAGTAGACAAGGTGCTGGAACTGGCCGGACTGTAAAAAGCCAGCTTTTCGGGTAAATGAACCAAAAACGGAAAAGAAGAAGATGGAAAAGGAAGACTTCAAGCACGTCTCGCAAATGGAGGGCATCTTGGACAGGCATTCGGCTCTGCTGGAACAAATGAGCGACTTGTTGGAACGCTTCGACAAGAGTCAGGAAGAATACAAGCAACTGCGCGAATACTACCACAGCGAGCAATACCTGATTGACATGGAGCAAGCCGACCGTGGCAAAATACCCGCCGGCGTCAAGTGCGGCGTACTATCGGAAGATGCCGTCTACAATATGATTGGCGATAATTACGACACAGCCGTGCGCATGTTGGAAGTTGCCACCGGAATCCTAAAAGCGCATTGATGCCCGGGTTCGGGATAGACGGTTGCTTTTGCCAAAGATGAGGGGCTGCATCCTATCGGGCGGATATTTCCCCTGAGTACACCTGTTTGCAACGATTGGTCAGAAGAGAAGGGAGCCTTTCAGCCCGATCGCCCTCCTCCTGTTTTGACAGCTGCAATCCTTTGTCTTGACAGACACAAGTGTTTTACACGTCAGACACAAGTGTTTTGCACGTCAGACACAAGTGTTTTAGCCGCAAAACACAAGTGTCTGACAGGGTGGGGTAAAGGTCTGATAATCAGTGAGACTTTGCCATGGGGTACAAGCCGCCGGGTGAGGGTGCGGGCCTGCTTCTTATCCCGGACTCAGGTGTTGATGTGCATTCCGCATACAGCGACAAAGGCCACTCAAAGCAGAGTGGCCTTTGTCGTTTTCCTGCATACCGATGATTATAGAATCTGCTCTTTCGGATAGTTCACCAGATAAAGTGTTCCCGTAGCCCGTGTAAAGGCGGTATAAAGCCAACGGAAATAGTCGGGTGTCAAAAGGTCGTCCGTCATATAGCCCTGATCGAGAAAAACATTTTTCCATTGCCCGCCCTGCGCCTTGTGGCACGTCACGGCATAAGCGTACTTCACTTGCAGGGCATTGTAATAAGGATCGGCCTTCATTTTCTTCATCCGGTCGCGTTTGGAAGAGACGTCGGAATAGTCTTCGAGAACGGCATAAAAAAGACGGTCGTTATCGGCCTTTGGCAGAGCGGGCGCATCGGTGTGCAAGGTATCCAGCAAGAGGTTCACCTCCAACTCAAAGTCGTCGCGGTCGGGAAACGACAACGTGACATCGGCAAAACGGAAACCGTACATCTCACGCGTGCGGCGCATGCGACGTACCACAGCCGTCTCGCCGTTGGCAATGAAATCCGTCTCCTTCTCCTTTCCCGTCCAAAAGTAGTTGTTCTTCGCCACCATCAGCAAATCGCCCGTATTCAGTTCATCCTCCCTCCAAAGCACCTGTGCGCGGATGCCGTTGTTATAGATGTTTGCCCGCTTGTTGCTGCGGCATATCACGATGGTCTCGTCCGGCCCGTCACAATCGTAACAACTACTCAGTTCGTCTGTCAATTCATTGCCGGGCAGCACTTTGATATCGGCAAATCCGGTAATCCTGATCTTAGGCAGACTGCAACAACCCTCCTCCGCTATCAGTTGCCGCAACCGGGTGGCATTCCACAGGATGCCCGACTGCCGTTCCTGACGCACCACCTGTGTCAAATCAGCTTCCAGCACCTCCAGTCCATAGCCTTTCAGGACATCGGCAAACAAAGCCGGGCTTTGCTCTTCGCCCACCGGCGGAAGCTGTGCCGTGTCGCCCATCAGCAACAAGCGACAACCCTGACCGGAATAGACAAACTGCACCAAGTCGTCCAGCAACCTGCCTGTGCCGAACATGGATCCGGACAAACCTTCATTGGAAATCATCGACGCCTCGTCTACTACATATAACGTATGGGTTGTCAAATTTTCGTTCACCGAAAAGTTGTTCATCTCGTTGGAAAAAGACTGCTGCCTGTATATCTTCTTATGGATGGTGAATGCCGGATGCTGCGCATAAGCCGAAAAGACCTTTGCCGCCCGCCCCGTCGGTGCCAGCAATACCGATTTCTGCTGTAACTTATCCAACGTCCGCACCAAAGCGGCAACCAGCGATGTCTTACCTGTTCCGGCATAACCTCGGAGCAGAAAAACCGCTTCGTTACGGGGCGCCAGCAGGAACCCCGACAAAGATTTTAGCGCAAATTCCTGCTCCGGTGTTGGTTGGTAAGGAAAATTTTCCTTAATTTGCCTTTCTAAATAGTTATTTATCATTTTTGTAACAGAAAAAAGTAAAGGGAGCTATCGTTTTTAAATTAATTTCTTTTATTTTTGCGGTGCGAATATAACAACTAAAAAAACATATTTATCATGAAAACAGTATTTAATGTCGTTTTAGGCTTATGTGCTTTGGGACTGGTTTACATCTGCTATACCAGCATCATGGGTCCTATCAATTTTGACAAAGAGAAAAAGCACAGGGACGCAGCAGTCATTGCACGTCTGATTGACATTCGTAAAGCACAGTTGGAATACCGTACTCTGCACAATCAGCAATACACTGCCAGCTTCGACACGCTGATCGACTTCGTGAAAAATCAGAAACTTCCATTCATCTTCAAGCAAGGCGAGTTGAACGACAAGCAGCTGGAAGACGGCTTGACCGAAAAGAAAGCCATTGCCATAATCAACAAAGCCAAGAAAACCGGCAAGTATGATGAAGTAAAGAAATGGGGATTGGAGGATTTCAAACGCGACACGCTGTGGGTAGCCGTATTGGATACTATTTTCCCAAGCGGATTCAATGCCGACTCGATGAGATATGTACCTTTCGGAAACGGCGCACAGTTTGAAATGGCCATCAGGAACGATACGGCCAAATCCGGCGCTCCTTTCTGCCTGCTCGAAGTGAAGACTCCGTACGAAGTTTATCTGAATGGTCTGGACAAGCAAGAAATCGCCAACCTCAAAGACATACAGACCAAACTCGGCAAGTATTGCGGTCTAATGATCGGTAGTCTGGAAACTGCTAACAACAACGCCGGTAACTGGGAATAATCTCGTCTCCGACATGTAAGTATATGATAGAAACCATTGATTTTAGTAAGTCAGAACAATATACGTTATCCATCCGTCTCAGCACGGATGGATTTTCTTTTTCAGTGTTCAACCCTCTGGGCGACGGCGAACCCTGTGTCTTTGACCGTAAAGTGGACGAGTCGCTCTCCCTCACGGCCAACCTGAAGCAAACTTTTCGCGAGACAGAATGGCTGAATCATCCGTTTCGTCAAGTCAATGCGCTCATCGCAAGCAAACGCTTCACCTTCATCCCGTTGGAGTTTTTCGAGGACGAGCAGGCGGAAATCATCTTCTATCATAATCACCCCAGACAGGAAAACGAGATTGTTCAATACAACATTCTGCAAAAGAATAATGTAGTCGTGCTGTTCGGAACAGACAAAAGCACGTACGCTTTCCTTCGCGAACAATATCCCGGTGTCAAGTTCTACTCCCAAGTCAGCCCTTTCATCGAGTTCTTTTCTGTGAAGAGCCGTTTGGGCAACAGCCGGAAAATGTATGCGCATCTGCAAAGAAAAAGTATGGAACTGTTTGCCTACGAGCGCGGACGCTTGCTGCTTGCCAACGCTTTCGAATGCAAAACAACGCCCGACCGCATCTACTACCTGCTATACGTATGGAAACAGCTCGGTTTCGAGCAGGAGCGCGACGAATTGCATCTCACTGGCAACTTGCACGACAAAGAGCAGCTGTTGCCTGAACTGCGAAAATTCATCCGGCAGGTGTTCATCATGAATCCTGCCGCAAACCTTGACCTACAAGCCATAACCTCATGCGAGTAATCAGTGGAATATATAAAAGGAGGCGCTTCGACCTCCCCCGTTCTTTCAAGGCACGCCCCACAACGGATTTTGCCAAGGAGAACCTGTTCAATGTACTGTCCAGCAGATACATGGATTTTGAAGATGACGGAGTTTGCGCCCTCGACCTCTTTGCCGGTACAGGCAGCATCAGCATCGAACTCGTGTCCAGAGGCTGCGATTTGGTCATCAGTGTGGAGAAAGACCGCGACCACCATACTTTCATCCGCAAAATAATGCAAGAGGTAAAGACCGACAAATGTCTGCCGGTTCATGCCGATGTATTCAAGTACATTAAAAGCTGCCGGCAACAGTTCGACTTCATTTTTGCCGATCCTCCATACGAGCTTGCCGGACTGGAGACCTTGCCCGACCTGATTTTTGAGAGCAACCTGCTGAAAGAAGAGGGACTGTTCGTACTTGAACACGGCAAGAAAAACTGCTTCGAGGAACATCCGCACTTTGTGGAAAGAAGAGCCTACGGAAGTGTAAATTTCTCGTTCTTCAAATAAAAAGCGCTTTTAAGATTAAGCGTCAGAGCAAAGGCGCCATCAACCTCACCACGCTTTCGGCGGCCTTTCGATGCCAAGGACGCTTCACCCAGTTTTTCAGGAACACCTGCACACAGTCGCGCTGGTCTTGCAAGAAGATTTCACGCATTTGCAGCGCCGTCTCCACATCATAGATGAAGGCATTTACCTCAAAGTTATGCTCAAAACTGCGGAAATCGACATTGGCAGAACCTACGGCGGACAACTCGTCATCAGATACCATCAGCTTGGAGTGCAGGAAGCCTTTTTCGTAGAAGTAGACCTTGACACCCGAATCCAGTACATCGGCCAGATAAGAGCAAGAACCCAAATGCGTCAACCGACTGTCGGCCCTCATGGGAAGCATCAGACGCACATCCACCCCAGCCAGCGCCGCCGACTGCAAGGCGGTCATCACCGCTTCGGTGGGCAGGAAGTAGGGCGTTTGTATATAGATGTATTTCTTCGCCCCGGAAACAGCCATGACCAATCCCTGCATGATTTCCTTCCACGGCCCTATCGGTTCGCTCGTCACAATCTGAGCCAATGAAGTGCCGCAATTCTCTATTTTGGGGAAATAGCGGGCGGAAGTGACCAAAGTACGGTCTACGAAATACCAGTCGAGCAGGAAGGCGGTTTGCAGTCCGTGCACAGCCTTGCCCTCCAGCAACAGATGCGTGTCGCGCCAAATGCCCCATGAAACTCCGCGTATATAGCGCTCGGCCAGATTCATGCCGCCAACGAAGCCCACACGTCCGTCGACGACCACTATCTTCCGGTGATTGCGATAGTTCACTTTATTGGTGAAGAGGGGGAAACGAACCTTGAGGAAGCTGCGAACCTCGATGCCCGACTCGCGCATCTGTTCAAAAAAGCGGTTGGGGACATGCCAGCATCCCACGTCATCATAAATGACACGTACTTCGACCCCCGCACGGGCTTTCTCTATCAGGACATCGCGCACCAAGCGCCCTATGGCATCGTCCTCGAAGATATAAAACTCGACATGGATGTGCTGCGTCGCTTTCCGCAACTCGCGCAGCAGTGACTGCAACATGGAAGCCCCCGAGGTATATGCCTCCACCCGGTTGCCATCGAAAGGGAAAGACTGGCCGGCATTGCGGAACATGGATATCAGGCGGCCGTAGTTCTTGGGAAGCGCGCATGAGTCTTGCGCCAGATATTCGGCCATCGGCTTCCTTAGCAAACGGCTGTAACTCTTCTTTCCGATGATGCGCACACGACGCTGGCTGCGCCCGAAAAAGAAGTAGAGCACCAATCCTACAACAGGAAGGAACATCAGCACCAATATCCACGCCATGGTCTTCACCGGATTGCGGTTGTCGAGGATGATGACGACAATCGTTCCGATGATGGCGCCGAAATAGATGACATCGAATGCCAGCCCGGCAATGGCATTCCAATCGAACATGGTCCACAAATCATTAAGCATGAGACAAATATAGGGAAAACCCGGAAACTTTCACAACAGATTGCAGAGATTAACATACGATGGCACTCCCCGAAGCCTGCGGGCGTGCCCTCCTGCCTGCCTGTCGAGGAAGGCCGGAGGACATATTCCGACCCGGGGCCGACAGTAGGGAAAGAAGTCTGCGAGATGCCTTCAAAAACTTTATGACTCCTGCATGAAAACTTGCCTTTCCAATGGGAGAAATTTCTATCGCAGCTCCTGCGTTATATATCGCAAGCGCTAAGATGTACATCGCAAGGCGTAAGATGTACATCTCGGCTGCTAAGATAGAGTTCTCTCCCTGATCTCTTCTTACTTTAGATAAGGGCGGGACGGATTTCTTTCGCAGGCGACAGGATTTTCTTGTGCGGACAAGCCCCCTCGCCAGATCCTTATGCCGAACCACGTGCCGTACAGAGAAGGCCATATCTTGAACATCGATGGCACCGGCGCAATCTATCGTGCGCCGGTGCCATCCGCATTAAGAGCCGGAAAGGAAGAAGTTCCTGCCGGTTCTCGCCTCGACAAGCCGGTGAGGGAGGGGAGGCGATGCGCCTCAGAAAGGACGATGTCCGCCACCGAACCTGCCGCCACCGAACCTGCCGCCACCGAACCTGCCGCGTCCGGGGTCTCCGCCGGGAGGAGTTCCAAAGCCATGCCTGTTCTCCATCTTCTCACGGGCAGCCTTGCCTCCGAAGAGGTTCAGGCGGTAGATGAAATGGAGCATGCAATAACTGTTCACCCCATTATAAGAGTAGACGGAACGGCCGCTGGCCGTCAGCGAGCGGCTGATGTTGCTCTGCTGCTTCAGGATGTCGTACATCTCGAAACTGACGGTGGCCGCCCCTTTCAGGAAGGTCTGCGCAAGCTGGGCATTCCAAATAATCTCATTGCGGTTCATGCTGGTGTCCGTATAGCCGCGGCGACTCTGGTTGACGATGTTGGTGGAAAGGCTCATGTTCCAAGGCAGAGTGAGGGTGGTGTTGGCGCCATACGAGAAGGAGTATGGATTCTGGTTGTTGGACGGGGTCAGCCTGTCCTTCTCCGCCGAATAGAGGAGGCTTCCGTTCAAGCCGATTTCGAGCCAATCGTTGCGATACGAGCCTTCCAGACGTTCGAAGAGCCTGAGACCGGTTGTGGTGTTCTTCCGTTCCGCCTTTGTATGGGTATCCGTCAGGTAGCCCACATTGTTGGAATAACCGATGTTGGAGAACGAACGGACGGTATATTTCTTGTCAGGCAGGGCCGTATTGAATCCGATTGCTCCGGAAGCATTCCAATTGCCGTTAATGTTCTTCGGCGTCGTGGTCCACCCTCCGGTCTCCGGATTATACACACGGCTGCTGCTGATACTGTTTTGAGTGGTGCTGAACCAGACGTGCGACATGAAGCTGCGCTGCTTCTCGGCGTTATATGTATTGTAGAACATGCGCATCTCATGGGCAAACGAGGGTTTCAGCCCCGGATTGCCCTTGCGGATGTTCAGAGGGTTTGAGTCGTCGGTCACGTCGAGCAGGTTCTCCATGCCGGGCTGGCTGCTCCGGCCGCGATAGATCAGGCGCAACTGGCTGACCTTGGAGAAACGGACACGCAAATCGATGTTCGGCGCAAAATTAAAGACATTACGTGCCGTATCTATTTTCACCGTTCCCTTCTCGTAAGAGAGGTTAGTGTGCTGCGGCTGGAAAGAAAGACCGGCGCTGAGCTGGTATTTAGGGCGGATAAAACGCAAGGCCACCATGGCATCGTGGTTGTAGTAATGATATTCGGCGAATTTGCTCTGCCCGGCATTCCGTCTGTCGTCTGCGCCGTCCGAGCCAAGCGGGCGGGTTATCTGCCTGATGATTTCGTCCGGAGCAGGATTCGCGCCGAGGGTTCTGTCCAAATCGTATGCCGATTTGTCGCTCTTGCTGTATCTGTACTGGAACTGATAACTGAATTGCAGGAAAGTGGTTCGTGCCAGAGGTTCGCTATACGTCAGTTGCGCGCTGTAATTGTAGCTTTGGGTGGGGAGGGTGATGTAGCGCATCAATAAAGCATCGTCCTTGCTCCGATAGTATATATTGGAATAGGAATATTGGTCGCTCTCGGAGTCGTTGTAACCGAAGCGCCCGCGAAAAGTGATGTTCCTTCCGCGCGCATTGAGCTTACGGTTCAGTTGCAGGGTAGCGTTGGCCGACAGGCTGTTGCCGTTGCTCAAGGAGAGGTTGTCGCTCAGGTTCACCAGACTGTCGCCGAACAGCATCTTCATTTGTCGGGCATCGGCCAGATAGTTGTTGGGATCGGCCACCACCTGATAGGGGTCGACATTGAACGTAGCCGACTTGGAGTTGGAGTAGCCGTCCGACTTACTGTAAGACAGGTCGGGACGGAAGATGATATTCGTCATCGTATCAGGCTTCCATTCCAAGCGGAAATCGACATTGAATTCCCGGCTTTTGTTGCGCTGCCGGCTGTTGGAATTCGAATAAGAGTTGCCGTTCGTCAGGAAGTTCTCCATGCTCCCTGCACTGACAATATCATTGTCTTTGTAGTTATAGCGGGCACTGCCGCCCAACTCTATCTTATCCTTTTCCGTAGCAAAACTTACACCCAGTTCTTTCGTGGCGGTCAGCCCGTTGTTGCGCCGCCAGCGCGGGCCTCCTCCTCCGCCCGAGAAGCCTTGGTCGTTCACATTGTTGGCTCCGGCAATTACGGTCACCTGCGTATTCTCACGGAGATAGTTCAGCATGGCACGCCCCATATAGCGGTCTTCCGTACCGCCTGCCAAGTCGAGATTACCGAAGACACCCTGACTCATTCCCTTTTTCACCGTCAAATCAAGCACGGTTTCCTCCTCTCCGTCGTCAATGCCGGTGATACGGGCCAAGTCGGACTTCTTATCGTACGTCTTCAACTTCTCCACCATATCTACGGGCAGATTCTTCAATCCGGTTTTCACGTCTCCTCCGAAGAAATTCTTTCCGTCTACCATAATCTTCTTTATCTCCTTGCCGTTTATCTTTACCGTACCTTCATCATCGACTTCGGCGCCGGGCAGTTTCTTCACCAATTCTTCCAGCATGGCACCTTCCGGAGTGCGGTAAGCAGATGAGTTGAAAACAATGGTATCTTCCACCACCTGCACCTGTGGGGCTTCTGCCGTAACCACAGCTTCGGACAGCATCACGGCATCCGTCTCCAACGTCAGTGTGCCCACATTCCTGTCGTGCATGGCTTCAGAGAGTTGCAGTGGAAGATATTTGGTCTTGAAACCGATATAGGAAACTTTCAGTACATATTTACCGGCCTTCACCTTAGGGAGCGTGAAATAGCCTTGTGCCGAACTTGCCACGCCTGCCGTTTGAGCACTGTCAGGCAAGGAAAGCAACTGTACGGTGGCTTGTATGGCAGGTTCTTTCGTGTCTTCCATGACACGTCCCGTGACTGTAATGTTTTTTGTTTGCGAAAAAGCGGACAGCATTGTCAGCAACCACAGTGCCGCCCCAATCATAATTTTCTTCATGCGTTTATTCTTTGTCAATTCCTTATATATACACTCGGATAATGCTATCCGCTTGCTTCATTTGACAAGCATACGGGCAAAAGGTTTAATGCCCCGCATGACAATTTGGTTTATTTATCGGCCATTCCGCTTAAACAGTTTGTCGACCGTTGCCTTTTTTATACCAAATTCCAGACAAAGTACATTCAACATAAGAAATATGAGAAAAGAAGAAGAGTCCACTGAAAGCAAATCGCCTTTCGCCACACGGTAGAGCATACCGCCGAAGATGAACAAGACGGTCAGGAAGACGGCATTGCGCGTGGCTTTGTTGCGCAATTGCTCCGTCTCACTGCTCTCGTTCTTTGTCAGCGCAAAAATAATCATCAACGCCCCCATCATCATCAGAAGCTTGGAACACTCTTTATAGAACAACAGATTGGAATCCGTCACTTTTCCCCACATCAGCAGCAGGAAAGGAAGAAACAACGCTAAAGCTATGATGAAATAGCCCAACGGACGGCAATATACGGGTAACAAAGCTCTCATCTGATTTTCGTTTTTTACAGTTTATATACAAGGCCTGCTTAATATTCCCTCTCTCTTTTTATCAAGCTCTTTATCGGCTTCTTTCCGGTCTCTTTTCTTGTTCTTTCCTGCCGCACGGGCATTGCCTTGTCGATGAAAGGATGCAGAAAACAGATTCGGAAAGGAATTTCACGGATATGACGGGCAAAAATCAAGCAGCCTCTTATTTTTCGTGACACAAAGGTAACATTTATTGTTGAAAGAACTATCTTTGTCGTGCAATAAATCAATAAAATACAAATCCTCTGATGAGTAAACAAGAAGTAATTCTTTGCGAAGAACTGGCTGACAGCCTTACACAGGCCATCGAAAGATGCCCTCATGACAGACTCTTCATTCTCGCCGATGAACATACCTGCCGCCTCTGCCTGCCGCAATTAAAAAGCATCTCCGCACTGAAAGATGCGGAAGAAATAGTCATCGGGGCAGAAGACATACACAAAAATCTGGAAACACTGGCTTCCGTGTGGCAAGCTTTGAGCGAGAAAGGCGCCAGCCGCCACTCCTTGCTCATCAATCTGGGTGGAGGCATGGTGACCGACCTCGGAGGTTTTGCCGCTTCAACCTTCAAACGCGGTATCGCTTACGTCAACATCCCCACCACCCTGCTTGCTATGGTCGACGCATCGGTAGGAGGCAAGACGGGGATTAACTTCAACGGCCTGAAGAATGAAATCGGCGTATTTGCACCCGCCGCCTGTGTGCTAATAGAGACCGAATTCCTTCGCAGCCTCGATGCCCGTAACTTCTTCTCCGGCTATGCCGAGATGTTGAAGCATGGCCTCATCAGCACTCCCGGCCATCTGGCAGAACTGCTGGCTTTCGATACCGAAAGAATAGACTATGCGGCATTGAAACAGATGGTGGGGCGCTCCGTGCAAGTAAAAGAGCGCATTGTGGAAGAAGACCCGTTGGAGCACGGCATACGCAAAGCCCTGAATCTGGGACATACCGTAGGGCATGCCTTCGAGAGCCTCGCCCTTGCCGAAAACCGTCCGGTGCTACATGGCTATGCCGTGGCTTGGGGCATTGTCTGCGAGTTATACCTTTCTCATATAAAGGCGGGATTTCCCAAAGAAAGGATGTATCAGACCATCCGCTTCATCAAAGAGAACTATGGCGGCTTTGCCTTCGACTGTAAACAGTATGACTGCTTGTACGAATTGATGAAACACGATAAGAAGAATACGGCCGGTGTTATCAACTTCACCCTGTTGAAAGAAGTAGGCGACATCTGCCTGAACCAAACTGCGGACAAGGAGACCGTTTGCGAGATGTTCGACTTTTACAGGGAGTGTATGGGAGTATAGTTATATCATAACGCGAAGAGCTATGAATTGACACATATCAGCCGCCGGACAGTTTTCTCTTTACAAACTCTTCCAAGAAGTCTGCCGTAGCGTCGATGCCCAACACGGACGAGTCAATGCAGAGGTGATAGGTAGAGGCAGTTCCCCACGTCTTGTTGCTATAAAAATTATAGTAGTTGGCGCGCTTCTTGTCGGCTTTCTCCATCAACTCTTCCGCTTCCTTTTCCGAAATGGGGCGTTTTCTGCAAATGCGGGCAATGCGATCTTCCGGAGTGGAGGAAACAAAGATATTCACACAGCGGGGATGGTCGCGCAATATATAGTCGGCACAACGCCCCACAAACAGACAAGAGCCTTTGGAGGCAAGCTTTCTTATCACATCACTCTGAATCTTGAAAAGCGCGTCGTTGCTCAAGCAACTCGTTACGGGAATGGCCCCGTCGCTGATAAAAGGGAAACGCATCCCGTACAAGCCTCCCAACACGCCTTGCGATGTCTTCTCGTCGGCCTTCTCGAAAAGCTCGCAGCAAAAGCCGCTTTCTTCAGAAGCCAAGTTTATCAACTCTTTGTCATAGAAGCCGATGCCTAAGCGAGAGGCAAGTTTCTCGCCCACTTCGCGTCCGCCGCTACCAAACTGACGCCCTATATTTACCACGAATTTATTATCCATAAACAGTTCCTCCATCTCCATTTGCAGATAGCAAATATAAAAAAAATCACGGAATAATCTTTCGGTAAAATAAAAAAACAACAGGGATTTCTCAAAGCCTCTCAAGACAGATTGCTGCCGGTGGCACAATCGGCTACGAGGAACATGAAAGGAACGCCTGTTTCCGACCCGATTAAAAGTTCTGTTTAACGCTATTCCCGGGATGCCTCTACGGCTCTCTTGGGATGCTGATGCCTTTCCGCTGCGGCAACCTTGAATTTGCGAAACTGCGCCACCAGCATCATCAGCGCTATCAGGCTTGCAAGCAGGTCGGAAACGGGCATGCTGTACCACACGCCTTCCACCCCGAAAAACTGCGGCAGGATGAGTAGGCAAGGAAGCAGAATCAGCATCTGGCGGGTAAGGGAAAGGAAGATGGCCTTGCCTGCCATCCCTATGCTTTGGAAGAAATTGGAAGTCACCATCTGAAAGCCGATTATGGGAAAGAACATGACGACAATCCTCAGTCCCTTTGCCGAAAGTCCTATCAGCTCGGCATCCGACGTGAAGATGCTGACCACCACATCGGGCGCCAGCATGCCTATCAGAAAACCGCAAGTGGTGACACCTGTGGCGTAGATTATCGTCAACTTCAGTACTTTGCCGATACGCTCGTACTGCCGCGCACCGAAATTATATCCGGCAATGGGCTGCATGCCTTGGTTCAATCCCATCACAATCATCACGACGATGAACACCAGACGGTTTACAATGCCGTAAGCGCCGATAGCCAAGTCTCCACCATGCCTTTTCAAGCCTTGGTTGATAAGAATCACGATGAAACAGGCGGCAAGGTTCATCAAGAAAGGAGACATGCCGATGGCCAGCGAGTCGAAAACAATCTTACGCTTCAGCCGGAATATGCCCCGATGGAAATGCAGCAGTTCGTCCTTGTTGCTGAACTGCTTTATTTGCCAAGCCAAGGCCAATAGCTGCGCCAAGACAGTGGCGATGGCTGCCCCGCGTATTCCCCAGCCGAAACCGTAGATGAACAGAGGATCCAGAATGGTGTTGACTATCACCGTGCCCACAGTGGCATACATGGCTTTTTTCGGATGACCCGAAGCGCGCAGCACGGCATTAAGCCCCAAATACAGATGGGTAATGATATTGCCTGAAAGAATGATTTGCATGTAGTCTCTTGCATAGCTCACCGTCCGGTCGCTTCCGCCGAAGAAATATAGAACAGGATCGAGGAAAGCCAGCATCACCACCATAAAGACCACGCCCAGCAGGATGTTCAGAACGAAGACATTGCCCAGCACGCGCTGTGCCGTATCATAATCTTTCTGTCCCAGCCTGACGGAAATCAGCGTGGAAGCTCCCACACCTACCAGCGAACCGAAGGCTGCCGAAAGATTCATCAGAGGAAAGGTCAGCGCCAAGCCCGAAATGGCCATTGTCCCCACTCCTTGCCCGATGAAAATGCTGTCCACCATATTATATAAGGAAGAGGCCGTCATGGCTATGATGGCCGGAATGGCATATTGCATCAATAACCTGCCTATACTTTCCGTACCCAACGCTACGGGTGTTTTCTGTCCTGTCATACCATATCCTTTTCTGTTTTTCCGGGAGGCAAAGGTACTCAAATTCTCAAAGGCGTACAAACAATCTGCCCGTCATTGAGACATAGAGCGATGAAACAGGATTCGGTTACAAGTTCTTCTTAATCCGGATTCTGTTTTCGAGGATAAGCATGGATTGGTTCATAATCAATCCGCCGTGTATGAAAAGGGGAGTGGACAATACGGAATGCCATCTGAGTTCGGGATAAGAAGCCGGTCGAGAGCCTCACCCAAAGGCTTGTGATTTTAAAGTTAAATAGCGTTGATTATCAGACGTTTATCTTTAGCTTGTCAGACACTTGTGTTTTACGGCTAAAACACTTGTGTCTGACGCGTAAAACACTTGTGTCTGACGGCTAAAACACTTGCGTCTGTCAAGTCAAAGGATTGCAGTTGTCAAAACAGGGGGAGGACGGCCGGCCTGAAAGCCTTTCTTCTCTTCTGCCCAATCGCTGCAAACCGGGGCATTCAGGAGATGATATCCGCCCGACAGGATGCACTCCCTCGTCTTCGGCAAAAGCAACCCCTTGCCGGATCCGTACCTGCCCCATACTTTCTCCGCGCTTGTATGGCGGAATCGGTAAGGGCAGACACAACACAAAGACAAAACAGATACCAAGTTTCCCGCCATTCGGACGGAGGCGGGGTGTGTTTTATAACATGCTTTGGTTTATTGCTTTTTCTTTAATTAATGCCTAATTTGCGCCTCACAAAAAAAATTAACGGCATATTTTTTTTATGTCAGGTTATTCACTTAAAATCTTAATATATCATGAAAGTATATCAGACGAATGAAATTAAGAACATTGCCCTCCTCGGCAATGACGGTTCGGGTAAAACCACTCTCACGGAAGCGCTGCTCTTTGAGAGTGGTATTATAAAACGTCGTGGCAGAATTACTGCCAAGAATACAGTCAGCGATTACTTTCCGGTGGAACAGGAATATGGCTATTCTGTGTTTTCCACCGTTTTCCATGTAGAGTGGAACGGCAAGAAGTTGAACATCATCGACTGTCCGGGCAGCGACGACTTTGTGGGCGCAGCCATGACAGCGCTTAACGTAACGGATACCGCCATCTTGTTGCTCAACGGGCAATATGGTCCGGAAGTGGGCACGCAAAACCATTTTCGTTACACAGAAAAGCTGGGGAAGCCGGTCATCTTCTTGGTAAACCAACTTGACCATGAGAAGTGCGATTATGACATGGTGTTGGAGCAGCTGAAAAACATCTATGGTTCCAAAGTTGTTCCCGTACAATACCCGTTGGCTACTGGTCCTAACTTCAATTCGCTGATTGATGTGCTTTTGATGAAAAAATATTCGTGGGGACCCGATGGAGGCGCTCCCACCATTGAAGATGTTCCGGCAGAAGAAATGGATAAAGCCACGGAGATGCACAAGGCCTTGGTGGAAGCTGCCGCCGAACATGATGAAGGATTGATGGAGAAATTCTTCGAACAAGAATCTCTGACGGAAGACGAAATGCGCGAAGGCATACGCAAAGGGTTGGCTTCACGCGGCATGTTCCCCGTGTTTTGTGTTTGTGCAGGAAAAGACATGGGCGTGCGTCGCCTGATGGAGTTCTTGGGAAATGTAGTACCTTTTGTCGACGAGATGCCGCCGGTGCACAATACACGCGGTGAGGTGGTGAAGCCGAATCCGAACGAGCCTGCCTCTCTATACTTCTTTAAAACAGCCGTCGAACCGCATATCGGTGATGTTCAGTACTTCAAGGTGATGAGCGGCAAAGTACACGAAGGCGACGACTTGGCCAATGCCGACCGTGGCTCCAAAGAACGCATCGCACAAATCTATGCTTGTGCCGGTGCCAACCGTATCAAGGTAGAAGAGATGGTGGCCGGCGACATCGGCTGTACGGTGAAACTGAAAGATGTGCATACCGGCAACACGCTCAACGGCAAAGGCGCCGAAAATCGCTTCAATTTCATCAAATATCCCAACTCTAAATATTCGCGTGCCATCAAACCGGTAAATGAAGCGGACACGGAAAAGATGATGGTTGTCCTAAACCGTATGCACGAAGAAGACCCCACTTGGGTTATAGACCAGTCCAAAGAGTTGCGTCAGACCATAGTGCACGGACAAGGCGAATTCCACTTGCGTACCTTGAAATGGCGTCTCGAAAACAACGAGAAGCTGCAGATAAAGTTTGAAGAGCCTCGAATCCCCTATCGTGAAACCATTACCAAAGCCGCCCGGGCTGATTATCGTCATAAGAAGCAATCGGGAGGTGCCGGTCAGTTCGGTGAAGTTCACCTGATTGTAGAACCTTACTACGAAGGAATGCCGATGCCTGATACTTACAAATTCGGCGGGCAGGAGTTCAAGATGAACGTGAAAGGAACCGAAGAAGTGCCATTGGAATGGGGAGGCAAATTGGTATTTGTCAACAGTATCGTAGGCGGTTCCATTGATGCCCGTTTCATGCCCGCCATTCTGAAAGGAATCATGTCTCGCATGGAACAAGGCCCGCTGACCGGTTCTTATGCCCGTGATGTACGCGTCATCGTATATGACGGCAAGATGCACCCGGTCGACTCTAACGAAATCTCTTTCATGCTGGCAGGACGCAATGCTTTCAGCGAAGCATTCAAGAATGCCGGCCCCAAAATTCTGGAGCCTATTTATGACGTGGAAGTGTTTGTCCCGTCGGACAAAATGGGTGACGTGATGAGCGACTTGCAAGGACGACGTGCCATGATTATGGGTATGAGCAGCGAGGCCGGCTATGAAAAGCTGAGCGCCAAAGTGCCTCTGAAAGAAATGTCTTCTTATTCTACGGCTCTCAGTTCGTTGACCGGCGGACGTGCTTCGTTTATCATGAAGTTTGCCAGCTATGAACTTGTCCCAAGTGATGTGCAGGATAAGCTGATTAAAGAATTTGAATCCAAACAAACGGAAGAATAAGTACTTTGTTCCGATTGTTTTGATAGAATCTTCAGAAGATGGAATAAACTCAAAAACAGCTTCTAAGTAAAGAGGTATCAGAATACCTTGCATCATTCTTTTAGGCACGGAATTATGCGGAATCACGTTTTTTGTTCACAAAAGCCGTGTTAAGCCGCAAATTCCGTGCCTAATGTTTATGATAACACAAGCCATCTCTTACTCCTACCACATCTTTTTCCTTTAACTCTGATTAAGAACATAAAGAACCGTGAATGGAATAATTAATTTTTTATTAAATTTGCAAACCAAAGACTTCCGGCTTTGTTATAATGTACATAACGCAACCTAAAAAAACATCTTCGGTTAATTTACAAGAACAGCCGGTTAAATCAGGTTAATACGTTAGGGGTGTTAATTAGGGAGTGTTAATTTTGTGACTATGAAAAAGTCGACTATATGGATATTGGGCATCGTGATGGGACTTTCCTTTATAAGTCTATTGTATCTGCAAATCAGCTACATAGATGAAATGGTAAAGATGCGTAACGAGCAGTTTGACGAGTCAGTGAAACGTGCATTGATGGCAGCTTCTAAGGATGTAGAGTCTGCGGAAGTTGACCGCTGGCTGAGGGAAGATATAACCGAAGCGGAAAAAAGAGCGTGGGAACAGTCACAAGGCGTCGGGACGGTACAGACCCAACGCTTTATGATGACATCACCGGACGGTTCCATACGTTCTACCATAGAATTGAAAACATTCAATAACGACCCTCCCGAACTGCCCAAGGCCATGATTTCGCGCAAACATGGAACAAAAACGATTCCTCAAACGTCGCGTTCGCAAGTGGAGATGATAAAAAACCGCTATCTGTATCAGCGTGCGTTGGTAGACGAAGTGGTTTGGCAGATGATTTATCGCGCCAGTGACAAACCTATTGAGGAACGCGTCAATTTCAAGAGTCTGGATCAGTATCTTAAAGCCGGCTTGATGGATAATGGCATCGGCGATTTGGATTATCATTTCAGGGTGATAGACCGGGATGGCAGGGAAGTTCATCGGTGTTCGGACTACAGCGACAAAGGAAGCGAGAGTTCTTATTCGCAACCGTTGTTTTTGAACGATCCGCCTGCACGCATGAGTATCGTCAAGATACACTTTCCGGGCAAGCGGGACTATATTTTCGATTCAGTCAGTTTCATGATACCGTCGATGATATTTACATTTGTGTTGCTGATAACATTCATTTTCACGATTTATATCGTATTCCGCCAGAAGAAACTGACAGAAATGAAAAACGATTTTATCAATAACATGACACATGAGTTCAAAACACCTATTTCGACCATCTCGTTGGCGGCTCAGATGTTGAAAGACCCGACTGTGGGCAAGTCTCCGGCGATGTTTCAACATATATCCGGTGTCATTAACGATGAAACGAAACGATTGAGATTTCAAGTGGAGAAGGTTCTTCAGATGTCTATGTTCGACCGACAGAAGGCTACTTTGAAGATGAAGGAACTGGATACCAACGAACTGATAGCGGGTGTCATCAATACGTTCACACTAAAGGTGGAGCGATATAACGGGCAGATTAAATCGGAGTTGAATGCTACGGACGCTATCATATTTGCAGACGAGATGCATATCACCAATGTGATTTTCAATCTCATGGACAATGCTGTGAAATATAAGCGGCCGGATGCTGATTTGCAATTGGTGGTAAAGACATGGAATGAGCCGGGCAGGCTGATGATTTCCATTCAAGACAATGGCATCGGTATCAAGAAGGAGAATTTGAAAAAGATATTCGAGAAATTCTATCGCGTGCATACGGGTAATCTGCACGACGTGAAAGGGTTCGGGCTGGGACTGGCTTATGTGAAGAAGATTATTCTGGATCATAAGGGAACCATCCGGGCAGAAAGCGAACTGAACGTAGGAACTAAATTTATTATCGCATTACCTTTACTAAAAAAATAATTGATATGGACGAAAAACTGCGTATTTTATTATGCGAAGACGATGAAAATCTTGGCATGCTTTTGAGAGAATATTTACAGGCGAAAGGCTATGCCGCCGAGTTATATCCTGATGGAGAAGCAGGATACAAGGCTTTCCTGAAGAATAAGTACGATTTATGCGTATTCGACGTAATGATGCCCAAGAAAGATGGTTTCACATTGGCACAGGAAGTTCGTACTGCCAATGCTGAAATACCCATCATCTTCCTTACGGCAAAAACTTTGAAAGAAGATATCCTGGAAGGCTTTAAGATTGGGGCGGACGACTATATCACCAAACCTTTCAGCATGGAAGAGCTGACTTTCAGAATTGAAGCTATTCTGAGACGTGTTCGCGGAAAGAAAAACAAGGAAAGCAACATCTACAAGATTGGTAAATTTACATTTGACACCCAGAAGCAGATTTTGGCTACTCCTGAAAAACAGACCAAACTGACAACAAAAGAGTCTGAACTGCTGGGCTTGCTTTGCGCGCATGCCAACGAAATCTTACAACGCGACTTTGCACTGAAGACTATCTGGATTGATGACAACTATTTCAATGCACGCAGTATGGATGTGTACATCACAAAGCTGCGTAAGCATTTGAAAGAAGACGATTCCATTGAAATCATCAATATCCACGGAAAAGGATATAAACTGATTACTCCGGAAGTTGAAGGCTGACAGGAATTGGCTTCTTCAAGGAAAAAGTAAAAAAGGCGGTTTTCGCACGATGTGCAAACCGCCTTTTTCAGTTCTTTTCTTCTTGATATCAATCTGCCAACCTCTTGTTGATGACTATGTAAGAAATTAGCCCTACTACGACCAAAACGATCGATGTTCCCAAAATGGTGTTGTTGTTAACATTGCCCGTAAAGGAACATGCCACTAAGATCAGTGCTCCTATTAAGACTAATATCAATCCCAGATTCTTTAATAAGCCTTTCATGTGTGTGTATTTTAATAGATTATAATTTTATTTCGTATTCTTGTCACAAAGAAAAGCATAATTCTTTAACAAGCGAAATTATTTCTGCAAAAAAACCATATTTTAATAAAGAATGAAGAATGATGATTGAAAACGCCTTTCATACCCCTCTTCTTTACATCATTGATTAAACATTAATTGCAAACCACAACAGCTAACCGTTTAACTTCAGTCTTTGGTATTGAAGAAAATCTTTCTCAAAACCTCCTGACTTACGCCAAGCTCTTCAGCAGTGATGCCTTGCAAAGCTTCTTTGAGGGTTTGGTTGGCTATGACACGTGCGTGTTCTTCAAGTTCTCTGCCATCTTTGGTCAGATGAATAAGATTGGTGCGGCGATCCTTTTTATCCGATATGCGTACGACAAGATGCTGACGCTCCATATTGTCGATGAGGCGCGTCATACTGGGTTTATCTTTAAAAGTCGCATTGCACAACTCCTGCTGAGTCACCCCGTCTTTTTCCCACAGGAAGATAAGGACAGTCCACTGCTCTGGAGTGATTTCCAGACCGCTCTGACGGAAATTGCGAGACAATTTACGGTTAATGGCGGCCGATACCTTACCATTCAGGATGGCAAAAATGAGCCGGATGTCAAAATTGAATTGTTCTATCATGAAATTATTGCTTAAACAACTTTGCAAAGATAGTGTAAGCTGAAGACAAAACAAAATAAGCCAGCTTATTTTTGCTGTTCAAAATAAAATGCCTAACTTTGCACCCGCAATTAATAAACAAATAATTTATTTATCTAATTAAACGAGTATGAATCAATACGAAACCGTTTTCATTTTGACTCCCGTTTTATCTGATGTTCAGATGAAGGAAGCGGTAGAAAAATTCAAAGGCATCCTTACGAATGAAGGTGCTGAGATTGTAAATGAAGAGAATTGGGGACTGAAAAAGCTGGCATATCCCATCCAGAAGAAATCAACCGGTTTCTATCAACTGATTGAGTTCAATGCAGAACCTGCTGTCATTGAGAAATTGGAAATCAACTTCCGTCGTGACGAGCGCGTAATCCGTTTCTTGACTTTCAAACAAGACAAATACGCTGCCGAATATGCTGCGAAGAGAAGAAGCGTTAAATCAACTAAAAAGGAGGATTAATCATGGCACAACAAATTCAATCAGAAATCAGATATTTAACTCCGCCCTCAGTAGACGTTAAAAAGAAAAAATACTGCCGTTTCAAAAAGAGTGGTATTAAGTACATCGACTACAAAGATCCCGAATTCTTGAAGAAATTCCTGAATGAGCAAGGTAAGATTCTTCCACGTCGCATTACTGGTACTTCACTGAAGTTCCAGCGCCGTGTGGCTCAAGCTGTGAAAAGAGCGCGCCATTTGGCGTTGCTACCTTATGTAACTGACATGATGAAATAATAGGAGGAGGAAAGTATGGAAATTATATTGAAAGAAGACATCGCGAACTTGGGTTATAAGAATGATATCGTAACCGTGAAGTCAGGTTATGGTCGTAACTACCTCATCCCTACAGGAAAGGCGGTTATTGCTACTCCGTCTGCAAAAAAAATGTTGGCAGAAGAGTTGAAGCAACGTGCCCACAAATTGGAGAAAATCAAAAAGGATGCCGAAGAATTGGCTGCCAAGTTGGAAGGTGTTTCTTTGAAGATTGCCACCAAGGTAAGCTCAACAGGTACTATCTTCGGTTCGGTAAGTAATATTCAAATTGCCGAAGAGTTGGCCAAATTGGGTCACAATATCGACCGTAAGATTATCATCATCAAGGATACAGTGAAAGAAATCGGTAACTATAAAGCTGTTGTTAAACTGCACAAAGAAGTTTCCGTAGAAATTCCTTTCGAAGTGGTCGCTGAAGAAGCGTAATAATTATCCCCAATATTCTTTATGACAAAGCCCGGTTTCAGAGGAACCGGGCTTTGTGTTTACTTTCCCTATTACTACCCTTGATAAGGAAGCGTTTACAATTGTTTCGATGAAGGCTTACAGTTGTACAAGTATAAGCTCTTACTTGTATAACTGAAAGGCTACGCTTGTACAAGTGTAACAACTTAATTAAATATCTATTTTTAGCAAGCTATGTCAGTCTTCTGTCCTTGTCACTTGCTTGATATTCTGTATTTGTTTCAGATTGTTACAGATGGTACGTACGTCATCCACATCATGTACGTAGAGCTGTATCTTTCCCTCAAAGATGCCGTCATCGGTTTCAATGGAGAGCTTACGGATATTTACGTTCAGTTGGCGCGAGATGACTTGGGTCACTTCGTTCAGCAGTCCCATGCTGTCTATTCCTTTCAGATAGATGGTGACGAGGAAAGAAAGGTCCTTATGCGTGTCCCATTCGGTTGCGATGATGCGATTGCCGTAGCTACTCTTGAGGCGTGATGCAACAGGGCATTGACGCTTATGTATGACAACCTGATTATGATCGTCGATATATCCCAGTACGTCGTCGCCGGGGATGGGGTGGCAGCAAGAAGCCATGATGTAATTTTTCGAGATAGCCTCTTCGGTCAGTTTCAGAATCTGCTTTGTGTTGATTTTCTCTTGCGAGGTTTTCTTTTTCGCTTGTTCCTTTTCGTCTTTATTTTCCTTGTTGCCGAATGAGAAAGTCAGGAATTTTTTCCAGTTGCTGCCTTGCTTTTCCTTTGCGGTGTTCTTTTCGGCATCGCCCAACACGATTCTTTTGTTGCCGATGGCAACAAGCAATTCGTCGTGAGTGTGGAATTTATGCAGTTTGGTCAGTTTGTCCAGCAGGATTTCATCCACACGGATATCTTCATTCTTGAAGAAGTTGTTTAAGATGGTTTCTCCTTCTTTTTGATAAGCTTTTATCTCTTTTCGCAAGATTGTTGCAATCTTTGTACGTGCACGGGCTGTGGTGGCATACATTTCCCATTCCGGTTGTACGCGCTGCGATTTGGAGGTTAAAATCTCTACTTGGTCGCCGCTTTGCAGTTTGTGGCTTAGGGGCACTAACTTGTGGTTCACCTTGGCGCCGATGCTGTGGCTGCCTATATCGGTGTGCAGAGAGAAAGCAAAGTCCAATGCCGTAGAGTTCTGCGGCATGGTTTTTATATCTCCCTTCGGGGTGAATACAAATATCTCCGATGCAAAGAGATTGAGCTTGATGGTGTCGAGAAAGTCTATGGCATCCGGTTGCGGGTCATCCAGAATCTCTTTGATGGTGCGTAGCCACTTTTCCAATTCGCCTTCATCTTCGCTGCCTCCGCCTTCTTTGTATTTCCAATGGGCGGCAAATCCTTGTTCGGCAACGTCGTTCATGCGTTCGCTGCGGATTTGCACCTCTATCCACTGTCCGTTATTGCCCATAAGAGTGACGTGCAAAGCTTGATATCCGTTGGCCTTCGGATGGCTTACCCAATCGCGCAGGCGGTCGGGATGAGGCTTGTATATCTTGGATATGGAGACATAGATGTCGAAACAATCGTTCAGTTCTTCTTCGATGTTGCGTGGCTCGAAAATGATACGAACGGCAAGCAGGTCATAGATTTCTTCAAAAGGAACATGCTTGGTCTGCATTTTATTCCAGATGGAATAGATGGACTTGATACGTGCGAGGATGCGATATTTCAGACCCATTTTGTCCAATTGCGCACGTATCGGAGTCGTAAATTCGTTGAACACTCTGTCGCGCTCCACGGCAGTTGCCTCAAGTTTCTCTTCTATTTCGTGATATTCTTCCGGATGTTCATACTTGAAACTCAGGTTCTCCAGTTCGGTCTTGATTTTATACAAACCGAGGCGGTTGGCGAGGGGAGCGTAGATGTAGAGCGTTTCGCCTGCAATCTTAAACTGCTTGTTGGGAAGCATGGAGCCGAGCGTGCGCATGTTATGCAGTCGGTCGGCTATCTTGATGAGAATAACCCGCACATCGTCGGACATGGTAAGCAGCAGTTTCTTGAAGTTCTCGGCTTGTGCCGAAGCGCGGTCGCCGAAGATGCCACCGGAGATTTTGGTAAGCCCGTCTACAATCTGTGCTATTTTAGGTCCGAAGATGTTTTCAATGTCTTCTACGGTATAGTCGGTGTCTTCTACCACATCGTGCAGCAAGGCCGAGCAGATGGAGGTAGAGCCTAATCCTATTTCATTACAGACAATTTTTGCCACGGCAATGGGGTGCATGATGTAAGGCTCGCCCGAACGGCGCTTGATGCCTTTGTGCGCCTGATTGGCAAAATTGAATGCTTTGGTTATTATTTCTACACGTTTGCGGTGCTTGGTTGCCAAATAGTCGTTCAACAGTTCTTGGAATGCCTGTTCAATCATTTCTTCTTCAGCCATCTCTTTCCCCTTCTGGCTTATGTTTTCTTCCATATACTGCTTTCTCCTTTCTTCACTTTCTGCAAAAATAAGCATTTTTCAATACCGGACAAGTTTTCGCCTTTCTATTTATAAATCTTCAGACGCTTTCCTGCCGATATCCGGGTGCTGTGCAATCCGTTCCAACTTTTCAACTGATTGACGGTAACGCCGTATTTTCGTGCAATGGTCGATAATGTTTCGCCATTGCGGATTTTGTGGTAGGTGGCATTGCCTGCCGTGCTGTTTCTGCTGTTGCGTGTTGCCGGACGCGTATCTGCAATGGCTATTACTTTACGGTTTTTAAACAGTTCGTTGCTGCGGTGGGCGTAGATTGTATCTTGTTTATCGATAAATGTACTGATATGGGTGATGGGAAGACGGAGTGTTTGGGGCTTGCTTTCTCCGGGAATTATGTTTCTTGTGAATTGCGGATTCAAACTCTTTATCTGGTCCATATCAATGCCACAGATATCGGCAATCTGCTCGAAATGCAGGTTGCGGTTTACTTGCACGGTGTCGGTGGCGTTCGGTATATTGGTTTCCATGGGGCAAATGTTGTGCTTGCAGTAATAAGTCATGACGTAATTGGCCGCAATGAAAGCCGGCACATATCCGCGTGTCTCTTTGGGCAGGTAGTTGTAAATCTCCCAATAATCTGTCTTTCCGCCGGCACGACGAATGGCTTTGTTGATAGTGCCGGGGCCACAGTTATAGGCGGCAATCACCAGATTCCAATCTTTATAGATGTCGTACATATCTTTCAGGTAACGCGCGGCAGCCCATGTCGCTTTTATCGGGTCGCGGCGTTCATCTACGAGGCTGTTGCTTTCCAAACCATACAATTTTCCTGTGGCAAGCATGAATTGCCATAATCCGCAAGCGCCGGCACGGGACACGGCCGAAGGATTTAGAGCCGATTCTATGATGGGCAGGTATTTCAGCTCAAGCGGAAGGCCATAGGTATCCAATGCTTCCTCGAAGATGGGCATGTAGAAGTTGCAGGCGCTTAGCATGAAAGACACCTGATTGCGCAGGCGTCCGGCATACATGTCGATGAATTTACGTACAATTTCATTATAGGGCATCTCTATGACAGCAGGGATGCGCGACAGGCGGTCGATATATACCGAGTCGCTGAACACCGGGTTGGTAGTGGAGGTGTTACAATCTTTACTTAGATCTATGTAGTTTTTAGCTTTCCAGTCGTTGAGCAGGCTGTCCAGCGGATAAGTCATGCTTTGGGGCAGTTCGATGGTTTCCTCGCGTTCTGTTCCGTTCTTGCGGATAAGAACTTCTACACTTTCTTGTGCCTGTGCTTGAGAAAAGACAAAGAGTGTACCGGAAAAGAGGGAGAAACCGAGGATTATTTTTTTCATATCTGTGAGTTTATTCGTCATAGGGTGATTAATGCTTTTATTTATTCTTCAGAAACGGAAACTGCATTGCATGCCGACGGCTCTTTGAGAGGAACCTATCATTCCGTTGTTGATTATGGCAGGCTCTACCCTCATGCTGAGATCCGGCGTTATGTCGAAGTTGGACAACTCTGCGTCTACATAGGCATCGACAACAGAAAGCAGATATACGCCGATGAAGGCAAAAATGCTCAGGTCACGGAATCTTCGATAAGTGTCTTTGCGCTTCCGCAGCACTTCCAACAGTTGGCTTTGGGTATAGTTGTGCTTGGGAGGCAACAAATCGGTGATACTGGTGGAAGTCCAGTTGCCGTTTGCTGCGTCTTTGTATGCGGCCGAATAATCCTTGTACATTTTGTTGTTCCAAGTAAGCGCATAGGCACAACCCGCAAAGCCGCCATAAAAGATGGGTAATTTCCAGAATTTACGATTGTAGATTTGTCCGCCTCCGGGGATGACGAGAGCCAGCCATGTGGCTGTGGTGGGGTTAGGTATCCATACTCGAGGGTTGATTGCTTTTCGCAAGCTGTCTGTCGAAACAGGTTGTACTTTCAAGTCGGGTTCGGCTGTCATTTCCAACAGCTTCTTTTTGTTTTCGGCAGCAAGGCTGTCGGCTACGGCAAGACTGTCTGAACCGGCTGGCAGTTGAATAGGATCCGGTTGGGCTATCTCTATATTCAGACTGTCGGCTTGCGGATGGATGGGTTGACGCGCAATGCCTGTTGTATCATTCTGAAGTCGGTGTGTCCGTTTGGAAGCAGCCCGTGAGCGGTCTTGACCATACATGGTAATCCCTGCCGTTTGCAGAAAGCAAAGCAGCAGGGCGACGGTCAACTGATATATTCTTCTTGTTTTTCTCATTTATCTCTTCAGCGTGTCAAGTATGCCGATGATGCGTTCCAGTTCTTCTTCGTTACTGAACGGAATGCTTATTTTGCCTTTACCTTTCTCCGAGCAGGTGAGCTGCACTTTTGTGTTGAAGAATCCTGAGAGTTGCTGTTTCAACATGTTGAATTCTTCGGGCAGTTTGGCACGTTTGGGGGCAATCTTACGGGTACCGCTTTTCACAGCTTCGCCTTCGCTCAGCGATTTGACTATTTCCTCCACTTTGCGCACGGAATATCCGTGTTCCAGAATCTCCTCATAAATCTTTACTTGCAGCTTCGGGTCGCCGAGTGTCACCAATGCTCGGGCATGTCCCATGTCTATCTGCTTGTTTTGAAGCCCCATCTGTATGGGAGCGGGCAGCTTGAGCAGGCGCAGATAGTTGGCAATGGTGGTGCGTTTCTTGCCCACACGTTCGCTGAGGCGTTCTTGTGTCAGGCCGTATTGTTCCAGCAAATGCTGATAGGCAAGAGCTATTTCCACTGAGTTCAAGTCTTCGCGTTGTATGTTTTCGATGAGTGCCATTTCCATAACGTTCTCATCGTCGGCTGTGCGTATATAAGCGGGTATGCTTTTCAACCCGGCAAGCTGCGAAGCGCGGAAACGGCGTTCGCCGGCGATAATCTGGTATTCGTCGTCGCTCAGTTTACGCAGGGTGATGGGTTGGATGATGCCTATCTCGGAGATTGAGTCGGCAAGCTCCTGCAATGCGGTCTGGTCAAATTCATGACGAGGTTGGTTAGGGTTGACGGAAATCTTCGACAACTCTATTTCGCTGATGGAGGAGGAGCCTTCGGTTTGCACTTCGTCCATAGATAGCAGGGCGTCCAAACCTCTTCCTAATGCGTTTCGTTTCTGTGCCATTTGTTTTCTTGCGATTTTACCATTTGCTGTTTACAATATCATGTCGGATGATGTTGCAGCACATTGCAAACGGTGCATTTATAATTTATAGTTTACTGCTTCGCAGGTTTCTCGTTCCGATTAATCAGTTCCTTGGCAAGCGCCATGTGGTTTTTGGCTCCGGTGGAGTCTGCATCGTATAGGATGGTGGGCAGGCCGTAGCTGGGCGCTTCGCTCAACTTTACGTTACGTTGGATAACCGTATTGAACACCAATTCTTGGAAGTGGCGTTTCACTTCGTCGTAGATTTGGTTGGCTTGGCGCAGACGTGAGTCGTACATCGTCAGCAGAAAGCCTTCGATTTCGAGTGTCGGATTCAACTTCGACTTGATGATTTTGATGGTGTTCAGCAGTTTGCTGATGCCTTCCAATGCGAAATATTCCGCTTGTACGGGGATGATTACGGAATCAGCGGCGGTCAATGCGTTGACGGTTATCAGTCCCAAAGAGGGGGAGCAGTCTATCAATATATAATCAAACTCGTCTTTTAGCGGGGCGAGCACCTCTTTCAGTATCTTCTCCCGATTCTTGAGATTGAGCATTTCTATCTCGGCTCCTACCAGATTGATGTGGGAGGAGATGACCTTCAGGGTGTCTATTTCAGTGTCATGAAGGGCGTCGCGCACGTTGGCACGGTCGATAATACATTCGTAAATAGTGCATTCCGACTGCTTGATGTCCACGCCCAAGCCGGAAGAGGCATTGGCTTGCGGGTCTGCATCTACAACGAGCACTTTCTTTTCAAGAGTGGCGAGTGAGGCTGCCAGATTGATTGTTGTCGTAGTCTTACCTACGCCACCCTTTTGATTGGCCATAGCAATAATTTTTCCCATAATCTCAATGTTTTATCGGCAGCGAAATAAGTGATTATTTTCGAATAGTGCCAACTAAAAAAGAGGAAGATTGCAAAATCGGTTGAAAAGTCGGTTGTTTTGTTAATAACTCACCGTATGTACCGCCTCTTGTCTCCGACTGTTTTAAAACAGATTTTTCCTCTGATAACTAAATGTTTATACTGTATCCGCATTCTTGTATGTCCTTTATAAAGTCCTTTAATTTATGGGGTGCTACACTCCTTGCAGGAAGCGATATGCGCTTTCAAAGACTTCATTAAGGGAATGCCGTCAGCATTAAACAGGTTTTTCGATACAAATATATATGTTTTATATGGAAATGTGAAAGCTTTTTGTCTCGCTTGCAGAAGATTAAGATTTGTTTTTTATCAGCGTCCGCTAAAACTTTTCTCCAACCGATTAACTTACACACTTCAATAGGCGGAACTTTTTCCATTCTTTGATTTCCGGATCTTTGTTCGCTGTGCGGACAGAGAACCATTCAGGCAAAGAACAAGTTTGCTGTATGCTGTTCGCGATTTTGTTACCTGAATTCGGGATAGGCGGTTCCTTTTTTCTAAAAAAGATGAAGGGCTGCATCCCATCGGGCGGATATTGCCTGAATGCAGCGGTTTACAGTGGTCAGTCCGAAGAGAAGAGAGCCTTTCGGGCCGGCTGCCCTTGCCCTGTTTGACAGCTGCAATCCTTTGGCTTGACAGACACAAGTGTTTTAGCCGACAGACACAAGTGTTTCAGCCGTAAGACACAAGTGTTTTAGCCGTAAGACACAAGTGTCTGACAAGGCAGGGGTAAATACTTGATAGCCAATGCTTTTTGGCTTTAAAATACAGGCTGCCGTGTGAGGTTGTTGACCTGCTTCTTATTCCGACTCCAAGTATTTTATTCTATGGATACACGGCGTGTGTTTTATATGGCCGATTGTTCAGTTCAAACTTCCTTATCGGGGAGTTGTCTCTTTCTGCCTTTTTAGCTAATTTTGCGCTCATAAATAGTTGAAAGTATGGAAAATCAGAGACCTTTGATATTGATTTCCAATGATGATGGCATCATTGCAAAAGGCATTAGCGAGTTGATTAAATTTCTCCGTCCGTTGGGCGAGATTGTGGTGGTGGCGCCGGATGCGCCGCGTTCGGGCAGTGCGTGTGCACTTACGGTGACAGAACCTATCCATTACCGTTTGCTCCGTAAGGAGGTGGGGGTGACGGTTTACAAATGTTCCGGTACGCCGACCGATTGTGTGAAACTGGCTTTCCACACTGTGCTCGACCGTAAGCCCGACCTTGTGGTGGGAGGTATCAATCATGGCGATAATTCTTCGGTGAATGTGCACTATTCCGGTACGATGGGGGTGGTGATCGAAGGTTGCTTGAAGGGAGTTCCTTCCATCGGCTTTTCGCTGTGTTCGCATGAGATGAATGCCGACTTCGAGCCGGCCGGCCCGTACATCCGCGAAATAGCTCGTAGGGTGTTGGAAAAGGGGCTACCTCCGTTGACGTGTTTGAATGTAAACTTCCCTGATACGAAAGAACTCAAAGGCATCAAAGTTTGTGAGCAGACTAAAGGACAATGGGTAAACGAGTGGGAGAATTTTGCACATCGGGGAGATACGCATTACTACTGGCTGACCGGTGAGTTCGAAAATCAGGATACGGACAATGAAAAGAACGACCATTGGGCGCTTGAGAACGGTTATGTAGCCATTACGCCGACTACGGTAGATGCTACGGCTTATGGGTTGATGGATGAGCTGAAGACTTGGTTCCAATAAGACGACCTGCTTATGAAATATTACTTGATTGTTGGTGAAGCTTCCGGTGACTTGCATGCCTCCCACTTAATGGCCGCACTGAAAGAAGAGGATGCCCGGGCGGAATTTCGTTTCTTTGGCGGTGACTTGATGGCGGCGGTGGGCGGTACGATGGTGAAGCATTATAAGGAGCTGGCATATATGGGTTTTGTTCCTGTGCTGTTGCACCTGCGCACCATCTTTGCCAACATGAAGCGCTGTAAGGAAGATATTGTGGCATGGCAGCCCGATGTCCTGATTCTGGTGGATTATCCGGGTTTTAATCTGAATATTGCCAAATTTGTCCATGCACATACCCGGATTCCCGTCTTCTATTACATCTCTCCCAAGATTTGGGCGTGGAAGGAATACCGCATCAAGAATATCAAGCGGGATGTGGACGAGTTGTTTTCCATTCTACCGTTCGAGGTGGAGTTTTTTGAAGGGAAGCATCGCTATCCCATACATTATGTAGGCAACCCTACGGTAGATGAGGTTGAGGCTTTCCGTGCTTCCGGCTCCGAGGCTTTTGATGATTTCACACATGCCAACGTACTATCCGATAAACCGATAATTGCCTTGTTGGCAGGTAGTCGTAAACAGGAAATCAAGGATAACCTGCCGGACATGCTTCGGGCGGCGGCCTCTTTCCCCGATTATCAATTGGTGTTGGCTGGTGCTCCCGGCATCTCCCCCGAATACTATAAGCAATATGTAGGAGAGGCTGATGTGAAGATTCTTTTCAATAAGACGTTTCCCTTGTTGCGGCAGGCCGAGGCGGCATTGGTCACTTCGGGCACGGCAACACTGGAGACGGCTTTGTTCCGTGTGCCTCAGGTGGTGTGCTACCACACACCGATAGGGAAAATCATTGCTTTCCTGAAGCGGCATGTGCTGAAAGTAAAATACATTTCTTTGGTCAACCTGATAGCTGATCGTGAGGTTGTGAAGGAACTGGTTGCCGATACCATGACGGTGGAACAGATACGCTCGGAGTTGAAGAGTATTCTATATGACGAGCAATATCGACGGCAGATGCTTGACGGTTACGAGTATGTGGCATCTCGCTTGGGCAAAGCGGGTGCACCCCGGCATGCCGCTTCCAAGATGGTGGCATTGCTTAAAAAACGGCGCGAAGGATGAGAAGCGAAGAGTGCGGCAGATGCCGGAAAGTTTTGTTAAAACATAAAAGTCGGTGCAGTATATGCCCGGCTTTTGTATTTTTCAGACAGAAACAAACGGAAAAAGATTTTGATTATGAAAAAACTACATTGGTTATTTATGGTGATATGCTTGGCGCTGATGCCGTCATTGCAATCGTGTGGAGATTCCGAAGGATATTCGGTAGGTGATTTTACTCCGCCTTTGTGGGCCACTGTGCGTGTTACGGGAAATGCTTTCTATCTGAATTGCGACACGTGGGGAACCCTCTGGCCGGTGAATGTCGACCTTGGATGGTATGATGCCGTGGACGGGCAGCGTGTGCTGACTGTGTTCAACCCTTTGTGGGATAACTACAAGGGATATGACCATGCCGTAAAGTTGCTGAAACTGCAAAATGTTCTGACAAAAGGAGTAGAAACACTGACGCCCGAAACCGAACAGGAGTTTGGTAATGCCCCCGTACTGATATATAAGGGAGATATAAACATCAGCGGCGGTTATATGAATATCTTTTTCGTTCAGAACCTGCCATCTGCGAAGAAACACCGCATAAGCTTGGTGCGTCCGCAGAAGGATGAGGATTTATATGCCGATGACGGTTATATCCATTTGGAACTGCGCTACAATGATTATGACGATTTAACCGGCCGCCGCGCCTATGCTGCCGTCTCTTATAATCTGAATAGCCTGAAAATCACTCATGATATCAAAGGCATCAAGTTGAAACTCCACTCGGAAGTAAACGGTAAGGTGGAGATAGCATTCAATCTGAAGAGCTTGACAAACAACATCAAGGAAGCAAACATTCCGGACTTATCGGACATGCAGTTGCAATGAGAATGCTTACATGCTCAAGGCATATAGATAGACTACTGCGGCCGGAATAGCCATCAGTGCACTGTCGAAGCGGTCGAGCATTCCACCGTGTCCCGGCAAGATGTTGCCGGAATCCTTGATGCCCAATTGGCGTTTCATCAACGATTCGGTCAAGTCTCCCCACGTACCGAAAATGACGACGACTGTTGCCAATCCGGCCCATTGCCACCATGACATGAAAGGGAAAAAATGGGCAAAAGCCAAGGAAGAGGCTATGGAGAATGCGCCGCCGCCAATGCTTCCCTCCCACGATTTCTTGGGCGAGATACGCTCGAACAGGCGGTGTTTGCCGATTAACGACCCTACGCAATAAGCTCCGGTATCGCTCAGCCAGATGAAGACGAAGATAGATAACGGAAGGATGGGGTTATAAGTCACACTGCCTGTTTCCGGTGAGTTTTGAAACGCAAGTACGTTCAACAGGGCAAAAGGTAGTGCCACGTATAATTGGCTTAGCATGGAGTATGCCCAATTACCTGTCGGGTTCTTTTTCTTAAGATATAATTCCGTTATCATCAGATAGAGCAGCAGTGCCAGATAGGGGAGGAATACCCGTGCCCCTACGCTCTGTTGCGTGCAGAAGCTCATCAATGCGAGAAACAGGTATGCTCCTCCTAAAGAGGTGATGGTCTTATTGAGGCTTATCTCGCCGTTTTGATTGATTAACCGGGCGAACTCGTGCACGCTCAGTGCGCTGATAATGGTAAATAATATTCCGAATGAGAAGGGGCTGTAAAGAATGCAGCCCACCAATACTGTTACGAACAGCACGCCGGTGACGGCACGTTGGATAAAGTTGTTTTTCACGCTACTTTCCTTTTTTTTTAGTTTTGAGATACAGAGTCTGCCGATGTGGTGTTCTCGGCTGCTCCTTCCTTTTCCTTCACCTCTTTCTCTGCCTCTGCGGCCTTTTCTGTTTCCTCTTCTTCCGCCTTTTTCTGTTCGGCAGAAACCTTGGCATTGATAATCTCTTCAGAGCGTGAGGCCCACGGGCGTTTGCCGAAGATATGTTCGACGTCTTCAGCAAAGATTACCTCCTTGTCAATCAGCAATTGTGCCAACCGGTTGTGTCCTTCTTTATGTTCGGACAATAATTTCTTGGCACGTTCGTATTGCTCGTTTATCATTTGCTTCACCTCTTCATCAATCAGTTCGGCTGTCTTTTCGCTGTACGGGCGGTTGAAAGAGTATTCCTCATTATTATAATAGCAGAGGTTGGGAATCTTCTCGCTCATACCGAGATAAGCCACCATGCCGTAAGCCTGTTTCGTCACACGCTCCAAGTCGTTCATGGCGCCTGTGGATATTCTTCCCAAGAAGAGGTCTTCTGCCGCACGCCCTCCCAAAGTGGCGCACATTTCGTCCAGCATCTGTTCTTTGGTGGTGATTTGTCGCTCTTCAGGCAGATACCATGCTGCACCCAAAGCGCGTCCGCGGGGCACGATGGTTACTTTAATCAACGGGTTGGCGTATTCCAGCAGCCATGATATGCTGGCATGGCCGGCTTCGTGTATGGCTATGGAACGGCGTTCGGCTTCGGTTGTAATCTTGGTTTTCTTTTCCAGACCGCCGACAATACGGTCTACGGCATCCAGAAAATCCTGCTTGCCGACAAACTTCTTGCCGTGGCGGGCGGCTATCAAGGCTGCTTCGTTGCAGACGTTGGCAATGTCGGCTCCGGAGAAGCCGGGTGTCTGGCGGGCCAGTAAATCGATGTCCACCGTATTGTCTATCTTAATGGGGCGTAAATGTACGCCGAACACCTCTTTGCGTTCGTTCAAATCGGGAAGGTCCACGTGTATCTGTCTGTCGAAGCGTCCGGCGCGAAGCAAGGCTTTGTCCAGAACATCCACGCGGTTGGTAGCGGCCAGAATGATGACGCCGCTGTTCGAGCCGAAGCCGTCCATTTCGGTCAGCAATTGGTTCAACGTGTTTTCGCGTTCATCGTTGCCACCCATAGCGGCAGCCTTGGAGCGGGCACGTCCCACGGCGTCAATCTCGTCGATAAACACGATGCAGGGAGCTTTCTCCTTTGCTTGGCGGAAGAGGTCGCGCACTCTGGACGCCCCCACACCCACAAACATCTCGACAAAATCAGAACCGGCCAGCGAGAAGAACGGTACGTTCGCCTCTCCTGCCACGGCCTTTGCGAGCAGTGTCTTGCCGGTCCCCGGAGGACCTACGAGCAAAGCGCCTTTGGGTATTTTACCTCCCAAGTCGGTGTATTTCTGCGGTTCTTTCAAGAACTCTACGATTTCTTCTACCTCCTGCTTGGCTTCGGCAAGTCCTGCCACATCCTTGAAGGTTATCTTTATGGTAGAACCTTTCTCGAAGAGCTGGGCTTTGGATTTGCCTACGCTGAAGATGCCTCCACCGCCGCCCATGCCTCCGCCTCCGCCGCTCATCCGGCGCGAGAGGTAAATCCAGAAACCGATGAGGAAGGCAAAAGGAAGAACCTGCCATAGGAAGGCGCCGAAATAGTTTCTTTTCTTTTCGTAATTGATGGAACCGTCGAAGCGCGATTCATCTCTTTCTTTCTGCAAAAAGTCTCCCAGACTTTCGCGCGAAGGTGCTTCGGTTGTGATGAGCGGGTTTTTGCCTACCCGGTTGGAGTCTTGGCGGAAGACGTTTCCTACGTGTTGCGACTTGATGTATGCTTCGACGGAGTTGTCGTCGTAGCCGATTACTTTGCTGATATAGCCGTTGCGCACGTATTGCTGAAACTCATCATAGGAGATATTTTTGGAGGTGGTGCCGCTTTCGTTGGTGAGGTACAATCCCACCAGCATGATTGCTATTATCATGTACAACCAATTCAGGTTGAACTTGGGCATGTTCACTTTATTGGGCTTTTTGTTGGTATTGTTATTCATACGTTTTGATTAATCTATTTCGGGGATTTGGGTTAATTTGGCGTCTGCCCAAAGGTGTTCCAAGTTATAGAACTCTCTTGCCTCCGGCAGGAATACATGTACCAGAATGTCCGAATAGTCCATTGCCACCCATTCGGCATTGCGCAATCCGTCGATGGCGCAAGGCTTTGTATCGGCACCCTTGCGCGTGAAGTCCTTGACGGATTCTACGATGGCCGTCACTTGGCTGGGTGAGTTTCCTTGGCAGATGACGAAATAGTTGCATATTGTATCGTCTATTTTTGTGAGGTCGGCAACGACGATTTTCTTTCCTTTTTTATCTTGAATTCCTTCTGTAATCTGTTGAATCAGTCTTTTGGTTTCGTTCATTATACATTATTATATTAAAAACAGATGGCAAATATACATTGATTTCTCATACCAAACACGCAAAAGGGGAAAAGAGTTTGCTTTTTTGCTTTTTTTAGTTGTGCGAATCTTTGCACATGGTTCATCTGTTTTGATAGAAAAAAATATTCGATAAAGTTTTGGGTTTTCGTTTTTTTTGTATCTTTGCAATCGCAAAACGGAAATAACCTGTTATTGGGCTATGGTGTAATGGTAACACTACAGATTCTGGTCCTGTCATTTCTGGTTCGAGTCCAGATAGCCCAACAAAAAAAGAGAACGTCTCACAGATTTCGATTGTGAGGCGTTCTCTTTTTCATTAGGCCTTTTCAGATTCTTTGGCGTTATAGAGTTGTTCCGGAATATGCTGAAGGTATGTTGGCAATATTATTACGGCTTATGCCGAAAAACTCTTCTTTTCCGTATCTGCTCCGTGTCAAGGCCGTGCTTGCGTGTCGTTTCTTGTACGAACTTTACTTCATATTCGTATATTTGATTTCATCCTTGTCGCTGTATTTCAGGTTCTCGCCTGCCATGCCCCAGATGAAAGTATAGTTGCGTGTCCCTGCCGCCGCATGGATAGACCATTCGGGAGAAGTGATGGCTTGTTCGTTGTGCAGCCACACCAGACGTTCTTCCTGCGGTTCGCCCATCAGGTGGCAGATGGCATTGCCTTCGGCTACGTTGAAATAGTAGTAGGCTTCCATGCGGCGTGTGTGCGTATGGGCGGGCATGGTGTTCCATACCGAGCCGGGAGCCAGTTCCGTAAGGCCCATTTGCAACTGGTTCGTGCCGCCGCCTTTTACTCTTTCCAACACGTCTTTTACAATCAGTTGGTTTACGATGCGGTCGTTGCTGTCTTCCATCTTTCCGTAGCGGTCGGAGATGCCCAACGCATATTTCTTGGATTTGGCTTTCTGGAGTTTGGCATCGGTCGTAATCAGTTGGGTTACATACGGCTTATAAGCAGGAGCCGAGTTGATGTAGAATTTGGCAGGTCGGGTGGCATCGTTGCTTTTGAAGGACACTTCTTTGTTGCCGCATCCAACGTAAAGCGCTTCTTTGTACTTCATGGGATACTCTTTGCCGTCTACCGTCACCACTCCGTCGCCACCGGTGTTGATTACTCCCAATTCGCGGCGTTCGAGGAAATAAGTGATTTCCGGACCGAGTTCGCGGAACACCTCCAGCTTGAGAGTCTTGTTCACCGGCATCACTCCGCCGTAAATCAAACGGTCGTAGAGGGTGTAAGTTATGTTGATTTCGTCCGCTACCATCACTTTTTCCATCACGAAAGCATTGCGCAGGCGCTCCGTATCATAGTGTTTTACGTCCTGCGGATGGCAGGCTGTCTGCACCTTGTAGTTCATTTGGGCGTTGGCTGCCAGTGCAGCCACTCCCAACATTAGGGTAATTGCTAACTTTTTCATAATCCGTAGTTTTATTTTAAATACATGATAATCATCACTAATCACCGACCGCTAATGGTTTGCCACCGTTTCCCGGTATTTGATGATGGAGCGGCGGTTCAGAAGCATCAAAAACAGTGTGAACAACAACAATGCGCCTGCGCCAAGCCATTTCAACGAGTGAGTCATGTGGAAAATGACCCAAGCGAAAGGACTGGAGGCAAAGTCGAGCGCACCGCCTTCAAAGCCGGCGGGAATGTTTACGGCGGCATCCTGCGTCTTTACATATACATCGTGGGCGGCTTGCGTAAAGTGGGGTGCAAGGTCGGTCACGAAATACAGCCCTATCGTCAATACTATCAGACCGGTGATGAAGGTCTTTACTACGTTGCCTTTGGTAATAGGCAATACCAGCGGGAACAAGTAGAACATTCCGGCAAGAGACGCCAAAGGGAGAAACTGATTTCCCGGCAATATCACGGCCAGCAGGATGGTGACCGGAATCAGCAGCAGAGACACCACCAACGTGGCGGGATGACCGATGACCAATGCGGGGCTCATGCCGATGTTCAGGCCGACAGCGCCTTTGAATTTCTTTGCAATCAGTTCGCGCGTGGCATCTGAAATCGGTTTCAATCCTTCGATGAACAGGGCGGTGATACGCGGAATCAATTCCATCACGGCGCCCATCTTGATGCCCAGCCCTAATATATAAGGTATTTTATCTGCCAGCTCCTGCCCGTTCTTGCAAGAGAGCGCACCGATGCCGCAACCTACCAGAATGCCCAGAAACAGAGGCTCACCCATCAGGCCGAACTTTTTCTTCATGCCTTCGGCATCGATGTACAACTTGTCGAATCCGGGAATCTTGTCCAGCATCTTGTTGATGACGATGGCAAAAGGTACAAAACCTGCACAGAAAGGTTGGGGGATGGATATTCCTTCCATCTTGTCATAGAATCCCTGAAACTTGTCGGCGGTATAGTCGGCCATAATCAAGGTGATGATGTAGCAGATGATGGCGGCAAAGAATCCCCACCAGATGTTGTCGCTTGCAAAATACACCACGGCGCCGATAAATGCAAAATGCCAGTAATTCCAAAGGTCGATGTTGACCGTGCGGGTGGTTTTCGTCAATAACATCAGCAGATTTACACCCAAACATACCGGAATGATGAAAGCTCCCACCGATGTGTTATAGGCCACGGCCGCAGCGGCAGGCCATCCCATGTCGAAGACCTTGAGTTGAAGGCCGTAAATCTCCACCACTTGGCTCAAGGCAGGGCCGAGGCTGCCGGTCAGCAATGCCGTAATGACCGACAGGCCTACGAAACCGACGCCTACGAGCAAGCCGCTCTTCAACGCTTTGCCGAATTTGATACCGATGCACACTCCTAAAATTGTAAAGATTATAGGCATCATTACTGCTGCGCCTAAGCCGATGATATAACCGAATACTTGTTCCATTCTATTGTGAATTAAGTTGGATAATAGATAATGTTTTTACAATAGTCATGACTAAAAAACGGGGTCAAAAATAAGGTGTTTTATCAATTAATCAAATTCGAAGGGCATAATAATTAGTAAATGGGACGATTTTGGACAAATATTGTCGTTATCGTGCACAAAAATGCTCGTTCTCGCACACGAAAATCAAATAACACTGAAAAGTGCACGCTTGTTTGCAAGGCAAACCTTACTTTTTTTCATGGAATAAATCAACTCTGATACCCACAAAAGAACGACTTTATGGAAAAGAACCCGATTTGTAAATTTATTGTATCTTTTCCGGGGGACAGGCATCAAAAGAATTAACCGGAGTTCGGGATAGCGGTTGCCTTTGCTGAAGATGAGGGGCTGCATCCTGTCAGTCGGATATTTCCTGAATGCGCCGTTTTACGGCGGTCAGGCAGAAGAGAGCCTTTCAGACCGGGCGCCCTCTCCCTGTTTTGACAGTTGCAATCCTTTGCCGTGACAGACACAAGTGTTTTAGCCGACAGACACAAGTGTTTTGGCCGTCAGACACAAGTGTTTTACGCGTCAGACACAAGTGTCTGACAAGGCAGGGATAAACGTCTGATAACCAATGAGGTTTAGCATTTAAAACGCAGGCCGAAGAGTGAAATTGTCGACCTGCGTCTTATCCCGGACTCAGGTTAATCAAGGAGTTTTTCTGTTACGTGGTCGATAAAATCTTCTTGTGGCTTGAAATATGGCGGGAATCCATACTGTATTGTGAGTTTTCCTTTGATAAGGAAAAGGCTGATAGTCGGCCGACAAGATTTTGCCGGCCGACTATCAGCCCTTTGTTTCGTTAAAAGATAACTTTATTATCTTATTCTTCTTCCGCCCACTCTTTGGCACCTCTCTCTTTCAGTTGGGCGGTAAAAGCTTTGGCTTTTTCCATGGAGGCAGCCTCTTCTTCAGGAGTGGCATAGGCGTGTCTGTACCCTTTCACTACATTCCATTCGCCGCGAGTGAAGTCGGGGAACTCTACGGCGGCACAACCGTTGTCCATCGAAATCTCGCCCAGTTCGGCCAAACAGCACCATTCGGCCAAGTCATATACGTCCATGTCCAAAGGCAAACCGTTTTGCAAACAGTATATCAGACGGCTGTCCATGATGAAGTCCATGCCGCCGTGTCCGCCTACTTCCTTAGCCATTTCACCGTATTTCTTCAAGATGGGGTGTTGGAACTTCTCTTCCAAAGCAGCTTTTTCGGCTGCAGGCAGGAATCCGTGAGAGTTCAGATTGTCTATCTTAGGCTGTACGCCCGATGCTGTCAGCTGGTCGGCATCCAACGCATATCCTTCAACGGGGTATTTGTTTGCAAAGCCTTTGGTACCGGTGAGTTGGTAAAGGCGGTTGTATGGTTGCGGCGTCATTACGTTGTGTTGAATCTCGATTACCTTGCCGTTGGCTGTGCGAATCAAGGTTGTGGTGTGGTCGCCGTTGCGGAAGTCGTTGCAGGCAGCTCCTGTACGCTTCTCAACCAACTCTTTGCCGATGACTGATTTGGTATCCATGGCCACCAATGTGGCCATTCTGTCGCCGCGATGAATGTCGAGAGCCTGTGCCACAGGGCCGAGGCCGTGAGTGGCATACACGTCGCCACGATGACGCATATTATAATCCAGACGCCATCCCAATTTGTCGTTCTCTCCATTCTTCCAGTAGTAATCCCAGAACGGGGCAAGGTTGTGGATATATGCGCCTTGTGCACGGATGACTTCGCCGAATACTCCATTCTGCGCCATGTTCAAGGCATTCATTTCGAACCAGTCATAGCAGCAGTTCTCCAGAATGAAACAATGTTTACGACTGGTTTCGCTGAGGTTTATCAAATCCCAGCATTCTTGCAGATTCATGGCCGAAGGAACTTCTATGGCTACGTGCTTTCCGTTTTCAAGAGCGCATTTGGCCACAGGGAAATGGTGCAGCCAATCGGCGGCGATGTACACCAAGTCTATATCCTCACGCTTGCACAACTCTTCATAGCCGTTTTCGCCCGAGTAGATGGCTGCTTTGGGCATCGAAGCTTTCTTTAAGTATCCCTGACATTTTTCCGCTCGTGATGCTTCATAGTCGCAGAGTGCTACAATCTGTGTACCGGGAATATATGTGAAACGTTCTACTGCACCCGGACCGCGCATGCCCAGACCTACGAATCCTACACGGACTGCTTCCAGTTTCGGAGCGGTCAGGCCTATCACGCTTTTCTGACCGGCAGGACGTTCGGGAGACTTCACGACAATCGTTCCGTTTTTCCATTCCCACTGGATACCCTTTGCCGTGGTTTGCAGAGCATTGGAAGTTCGGGTGGTGCATGCACCTAACACAAGGCACAAGCCTAATAGTAAAATTCCGATTTTTCTCATGATTGTAAATATTTAAAGTTAGTAATATGATAGTTATTATATATTTATCAAAGAATCAGGCTTATTTCAGATGTTGTCTTTCCGCATCAAAGATATTATTTTTTAAGCATTCTATGTAATCCCCTCTGTATAAAATACCTGATTTTCACAGTCTTTGACTATTTGAAGAGATAAGAAGGACTTACTTACCGCTTGATTCATTGCATTATAGTAAGTAAGTCCTCCTGCGTTTATCGATTTAGATTTGATTGCGTCTTTCCGAGAGGCGAATTCCGGAGCTAAGGTTTGTTTGATTGATTCCAGTACGGCGTCCAACTCTTCATTCAAATAAAGTTTTCCGAAGAAAGGAATATCTGCTATGGAGGGTTGGCAGGTTATCGGACGTCCGTAGTACTCTGTCAAATATCGCAATACCTCTTTCAGTGGTTTTCCGTTCAGCACCCATATCCCGTCTACCCAATGGATGTAGTCGAGCGCGTTTACTTTTTCTTTCTTTGCGATGCCCGCCTCGTTCAGTTCCACCCGTTCGTTGGGTTGCATCTTTATATGTCTTTCCTGATGGTCTTTTACGTTTACCGAGCCTTCTACCAGTACGATGTCGGCCCGGTTGCTTCCCTTGCGTGAGGCAATGTTGAAAGATGTGCCCAGTACTTCGACTTCGAAGGCGGAAGTGCTGACTATGAAAGGCTTTGCCTTGTTGTGCGCCACTTTCAGATAGGCTTCACCCTCTACAAAGATTTGTCGTTTCTTCCCTTTGAATGTGCGCGGATAAATCACCTTGCTGCCGGAATTTATCCATATACGGCTATTGTCGGCAAGCACAATCATGGAGCGGCGTCCTTTGGGTACGATGATCTGGTTGTATCCTTCGGTTTCTTCCACGGCTTCTTCCGCTGCGGGCGCTTCATCTACTTTGGCGGAATTGACCTGTACCTGACCGCCCTGTGTGTAATCCACTTGGGCATTGTTGGCTATCTCTATTTTTTTCTTGTCCGAAACCATCAGTGTGACTTCTTTTATCTCTTCATCGCCCGTGTTGGCAAGCAGAAACTGCTCCATCTTGGCCTTTTCGTCTTCAACGTCTTTTCCTCCTTGATTAAGGAAATAGAAAAAGGCGAGCAAAAGGGCGATGGATGCCGCCACCAATCCGCCGTACAGCATAAGGGTCGTGCGTGTTTGGGGAATGCGGGGTGTTGGTTTGCCGGACTTCTCTTCTATCTTCCGAAGCGTTTTGTCCCACATTTCGTTTGCCCCTGTCCGGGAAGGTGTGCACTCGTCCCATAAGAAAACCAACTTCTGCAAATCTTCTTCTTCCGAGTGAGAAAAAAACTCATCGGGGCGGGCGGAACGGTTGTCCAAGAAAGAGGCCAATTGCCGGTATTTTTCGTTTTTTTTATTTTTATTGTCTTTCATCTGTGTGGAGGTGTTATTAATATGACGCGGCTTGTTTTAAAATCTCCTATTCCGAAAGATGTTTTTTTGTGCGGGCGGAAAAAAAGGTCGTAAAAAGCGGTAACCATGATGGAGTGGAAGTGTCTCGGAGGCGGAGACGGAGTTGCGATACCGGTCTCTTTGCAGGCAACATGGCTCGTCGGCAACCGATTGATGGGATGCTTATAAACGTCTCATTTATTCCTGTGGAGAATAGCGGTTGTTTCCTGAGTTCGGGATAAGAAGCAGGCCGATAACCTCATCCGGAGGCTTGTGTTTTCTTGAAATTGGAATATGTTGATTATCAGTTGTTTATTTCTGCTTTGTCAGACACTTGTGTTTTGCGGCTCAGACACTTGTGTTTTACGGCTGAAACACTTGTGTCTGACGGCTCAAACACTTGTGTCTGTCACGGCAAAGGATTGCATCTGTCAGACAGGGTGAGGACGGCTTGCCTGAAAGGCTCTTTTCTCTGCTGCCTGACCGCCCTGAAACGGTACATTCAAGAAGCATCCGCCCGATAGGATGCAGCCCGTCGTCTCCGGCAAAAGGAACCGCCTGTCTTGAACTCAGGTAGTTGTTGTTACCGGCTTTGCGGCTGGTTTTCCTTGGTGTGACAATTGTCTTTCCGCATCGATGACACGACGTTTGCAGGAAATGCCTGTTCTCCCTGTGGACACGATGAAACGAAAGTGGATGAATGGCTTTTGTGAGATGAAGCTTGCCCTGATATTGTGCCTGTGCGGGTGCTGCTTTACACAAAGGTAGCCTGAATTGGGGAAATGTTTTTGGCGGACTGTTCAGACAGACTCTTTTCTCAAGGCCGTTGCTATGTGTTCTAAGGCTTTGGCCACGTGTATGTTGATGGTCTTTACGGAGATGTCCAGCATCGTGGCAATCTTTTTATAAGGGAGTTTCTCTATCTTGGCCAGCACGAATACTTGCTTGCAACGGGGTGGCAAATCGTCGATGGCTTTGTTGATGCGGGTCATCTCTTCCCGGCTGATGAGTTGTTCGTCGGGAGTCTGCAATTCGTCGGGAATGGTGTGTGCGGCCAATTCGTCCCACGAGACGGAAGTCATGGAGCCGGCTTTCTTGCGCAGGTAAGAGGCTGCTTTGTTGTGCGTAATGGTCAGCAGCCATGCTTTTATCTTTTTTATTTCAGCCAGTTTGTCTCTGTTCTGCCAGACTTCGACAAAGACATCGCTCACAATATCTTCCGCCTCCTCTTTGGAGCGGACAAGATAGCGCGCATAGTACAACAGGTCGCCCGAATAAGCCTCTACAAAACTTTTGAAGAGCTGCTCGTCCATGTCTGTTATATGATTATGCGGAAACATATATTATATTGTAACGAATTGCCATTGGTAATCTGATTCTGTGTACAAAATTAAGTAAAGAGATTTATATTTGAAATAATGTCAGTTTGAAATAAAAAATGATTTATTGATTGAAATTATAGTGTGATTGCTTACATGTTATGCTTTGACGGTATGAATTGAAACCTTTGCTATTGTTCATTGCGCTTTTCGTTTATATCCAAGATTGCTGATGAATACGACCGGTTGTATATGCGCACACCCTCCATGCGGATAAATGCGCCCCGAGAAAACTGCTCATTTACAGCAAATCGGATGGCGTTTAAGGAATATTGGCTATATTAGCGCCCGAAAATAAGCAGTATGGGGGTGGACGTGGTTAAAAAGAATAAATCTGATGCTGTTGTAAGTATTAAGCTGGACAATCAGGAGTTTCATAATATTTTTAAGGAGTATTATGCGGCGCTTTGTTCTTTCGCATTCCAATATATGGAGGATGCGGACGTGTCGGCCGACATCGTGCAGGATGTGTTTGCCAAGTTATGGCAGATAAGGGATGATTTCTTTTATCTGCATCAGGTGAAGGCTTTCCTCTACACAGCCGTGCGCAACCGCTCCCTGAACGAACTTGAGCATTCGAAGGTGGCTTATGAATATGAGCAGAAGATGATGGCCAAGAAAACCGACGCTTTCTTCCACGACGCGGTGGTGGAAGAGGAAACCTTTCGGGTAATATCGGAAGCAATAGAAAAGCTCCCCTTGCAGATGAAAAACATCATGCTGTTGGCTTTGGAAGGGAAAAGGAATGCAGAAATAGCCGAACACCTCGATATCTCTCCCGAAACGGTGCATACACTCAAGAAAATAGCCTATAAGAAACTGCGCAAATACCTTACGGACTATTACTATTTCCTCTTATTATTTCTTCTCTGAGCCTCCTTTCCCTTTTTTCAAAAAAATTCTGATTGATTCACCATCTTTTCATTTTGGCTTGTCTTATAATTAAAGATAGCTTAAAACAAACCAAATTATGATAAGAGAAGATTTCCGTGTAGCCCGTCTTATTTCCAGATATTTGTCCGGTGATATCACTTCGGAGGAAAAAGACTGTTTGGATGATTGGCGACAAAAGGATAGAGATCATGAATCGCTTTTCCAAAAGATTTGTAATGAAGGGTATTATGCACGGCATGAAAGCCGCAAAAAAGAGTATGATTTGCAAGCGGGGTGGGAGGGCATTGAAAAACGCATTAAGCGGATGAACTCCGGAAAGAAGTATCTGAAGCTGATGCGATATGCCGCAATTATTGCCATACCGCTTTTGCTCTTGATACCGGCACTGCGAACCCCGCAGGAGCTTCCGGGCATGGATGGCCAACGGCTGTCGGATGTCCGGCGGATATTGCCGGGGGGCGCCAAGGCCGTGCTTACATTAGACAATGGGGAGGTTGTTCATCTGGAGGGGGATTTCAAACGGCAGCAGATGCAGTTGGCCGGCGAACGGATACAAGTGGATTCTACCACTTTGAATTACAGTTCAGCACAGGAGCGGAGCGCACAGCTTGTGCCGAGATATAATAAGGTGGAGACTCCTCAAGGAGGCGAATATCTCCTTGTGTTGAATGACGGTACGAAAGTCCATCTCAATTCAATGAGCAGTTTGCGCTTTCCGGTTACGTTCGGAAGCGGAAAACGGGAAGTGGAACTGACGGGAGAAGCCTATTTTGAAGTAAACGGCACCGGGCAGCCTTTTATCGTACATACGCAAGGGATGCAGATAGAGGTCTTGGGAACTGCTTTCAATATTTCGGCCTATCCGGGCGAGGAATATCAGACTACACTTGTAAGCGGCTCTGTAAAGGTAGATGCCGGTGAAGGCCGAAGTCTGATACTGAAACCTTCGCAGCAGGCTTCGCTCACGCCCGGCAAGGGAGACATGCAGGTGCGGACGGTGGACGCTGCATTTTATACTTCATGGGTGAACGGAAAAATCAATTTCAGGGATCGGCGGTTGGAAGACATTATGAAAATCCTTTCACGTTGGTATAATATCGAGGTGGATTATGCCGATGAAAGGCTGAAGAATAAACGTTTCGGCTGTTACGTGAACCGTTACGAGGAAATTGCTCCTTTTTTGGATTTGCTCGAAGCGACGGAAAATATATACGTCAGAATCAACGGTAATACGATTACACTCTATAACTAACCTTTAATAATAATTGATTTATGACTATGAAACAGAGTTACACCATGTTTAGGGAAGGTGGCAAACGTATGTGGATTGCATTCCTGTTTTTCGGTTTCATTATGATTGGTTTTGTGCAAGCGGCCAATACGGCGTTTGCGCAGGCAACGGTTACTGTAACCTTTAAAGACGCCGCTTTGAGCGACGTGCTATGGGAAATTCAGAGGCAGACGGATTTTACTTTCATTTACAGTACGAATGATGTGAAGAAAGTAAAAGTGTACGACCTGAAAGTGGAGAATGAAAAGATTTCGGTGGTATTGGACGCGTGTCTTAAAAATAGCGGACTGGCTTACACTGTAAAAGACGGGGCCATCGCTATTCGTCCGGTCAATGAGGTGAAGGTTGCTGCGGCAGTAGTGAACCAAGAGCATGTCATCTCCGGAACGGTTGTAGATGAGCAGGGCGAACCTGTAATAGGCGCCAACATCTTGGTAAAGGGCACTACGACCGGGCAGACGACCGATTTGAATGGACATTTCTCCATTAAGGTAGGACGTACGTCGGTTACGTTGGTCGTATCGTATGTGGGTTATGTCCGTCAGGAAGTAAAAGCGACTTCGGACAAGCCGGTGAAGATTATATTGGTACCGGATGCAAATTTGATGGAAGAAGTGATTGTGACCGGTTACGGTACATTCAAGAAATCGGCTTATGCAGGTTCGGCGGCCAATGTGAAGAATGAGAAGATTGCCGATGTGCCATCCGTATCTTTCCAAGATTTGCTGCAGGGCAATGCTACGGGCGTACAGTTTACTTCCTCATCCGGACAGCCGGGCTCTGCGGCTTCTTTGAGAATCCGTGGCATGGGGTCTTTCAATGCTTCCAATTCTCCTTTGTATGTCATCGACGGTGTGCCGGTGACTTCCGGTTCCATCAACTCTATTTCTTCGGCAGGGGGGCTGGATGCGATGTCTACCGTTAATACCTCGGATATTGAGAATATCACAATCATTAAAGACGCCGCTGCTGCATCGCTTTATGGTTCGCGCGCCGCAAATGGAGTAGTCCTTATTACCACAAAAAAAGGTAAAACCGGCAAGGCCGCCGTCAGTCTGAAAGCTGATTGGGGCTTCAGTGATTTTGCCATGGACTATCGTCCTACGCTGAGTGGCGAAGAGCGTCGCGAGTATATATATAACGGCATGGTGCTCGGACAGCAACGAAACGGCAAGTCGGAGGAGGCTGCCAAGGCCTATGCGGATAAAAATATTGATAAATATGCTCCGATACCTTGGTGCGGTTATACCGATTGGAGAGATTACCTGTTTAAAAAGGGCGGGCATTCCGGTTATGAGACTTCCGTGTCCGGAGGAACCGACAGATTTAAATACTATTCTTCTTTGTCTTACCTCAAGCAAGAAGGCATTGTGAAGACATCGGGTCTGGAACGAATCACCGGACGATTGAATGTGGGTTTTCAGGCCACCGATAAACTGAAAGTCGGCGCCAATATCATGTTTACCAGCCTAAATCAAGATGTATATAGCGAGGGAACGGCTTATACTGCTCCTTTCTATTCCAGTGTCAGTAAACTGACTCCTTCCGATCCTGTGTACAATGAGGATGGAAGCTATAATCAGAACTTGATTTCGTTGGCGAGGAGAAATCCGGTACTTGCGCAGGAGTACAATTTTCAGCGCGAATATGTCACCCGCACATTCAGTACGGTTAACGCCGAATATGAATTTATCAAAGACTTGAAATTGAAGTCTATCCTTAGTTATGACTATAACATCAGCAAAGGTAAATACTGGAGAGATTCCCGTACGTCTGACGGAGAGAAAAACAATGGCAGTGCAAGCAAGGCGTATAGCGAGTACAATAAACTGGTTTGGTCTAACCAACTGACGTATAAGACCTCTATCCTGAAAGACCATCATCTGGATGTTCTTGCCGGATATGAAATTGATTCTAAATACGATGATTTCTTGTCGGCTTCCGTCAGCAACTTTTTAACTCCGATTAAAAACGACATAGCTAATGGGAAAACTTTGGAAGGGGTGGATGGCTCATACAAGCAGTCGAGGATGGTTTCTTACATCACTCGCCTTAATTATGATTATAAGAATAAATATTATTTAGGCGGAAGCTATCGCGTGGATGGCAGTTCGCGTTTGTATAGAGACAATCGCTGGGGAAGTTTCTGGTCGGTTTCAGGTGCGTGGCGTATGATAGAGGAAGAATTCATGAAACCTGCATCCAAATGGCTGACAGACATGAAAATTCGTGCATCTTATGGCGTGAATGGTACGTTGCCTACCAGCTTGTACGGGTATATGGGACTGACCAGTCTTAGAGGCGGATATATGGAAAGCCCTGCATTGGTTCAGACGCAAATAGAAAACAGAGATTTGAAATGGGAAACAAACTATAACCTGAACGTAGGTTTGGACTTCGGCCTTTTCAATCGTTTAAATTTCACTTTGGAGTATTATGTCCGTACCACGAAGAATCTTTTGATAGATTGTCCCATATCTATGACTACCGGTTTCAACTCTTACCTGATGAATATCGGAGAGGTAAAGAATCGGGGTGTTGAATTGGAAATCAATTCCAGAAATATCATCTCAAAGGATTTTGATTGGTCGACTACCTTTACTCTCTCACATAACAAGAATAAGATTGTGAAACTGGATGGTAAACAGACACAAATTGTCAGTGGCACGCAGATTCATAAGGTCGGCCAAACTTTCCGTACTTTTTATATGATAGAATTTGCAGGAATCAATCCGGATACCGGTGCGCCGCAGTTCTATACGAACTCTTTAGACGAGAATGGAAATTATGTGAAAGAGGTTACCGAGAACGATAAAGAAGCCAAGGCGATTCCCTTGAATAAGCATGCCGAACCGAATGTAACGGGCGGAATCTCGAATACATTGCGCTACAAATGGTTTGATCTGAGCTTTATGTTCTCTTATCAGTTCGGAGCTTATGGATATGACGGTTGGGCACATAAGACCGAGCATGGCGGTAAGGACTTTACTTTGAACATCCCGTCATACTACCGTGATAACTGGAAGAAACCGGGCGACATCAGTCAATATGAAGTCTTTATTGAAAAGCCCACTGTTGCCATGATAGGAGTAACAACTACCCGCCGTCTACACAGCACAGACTTTATTCGCCTGAAAACGATGACTTTCGGAGTGAGCATACCTAAGGCATGGACTCGGAAAATCGGGGTAAACAACTTGCGCTTTTACACTTCTGCAAATAACTTATGGACTTGGGCTGCTTACGATTGCTATGATCCGGAATCTGTCAGTGCCGGTACGGCCGATTGGAGAACACCTCCTTTGAAAACCGTGACATTTGGTCTTAACCTGAATTTTTAACCTAAAAAGAATATACAATGAAAGCTTTGAAATATATAATGATGGGGATATGGGTCAGTCTGACCACTTCCTGCGGGAATGATTGGCTTGATACTGAACCCAGTACGAGGATACTTACCGAAACTGCCATAAAGAATCTGAAAGATGTGGAGTATAGCCTGAATGGAATTTATACCATGATGCGTAACACCAACTATTATTCGGGGCGTATGATTTATTATGGGGATGTAACGGGAGACGATGCGCAATCCATAAGAACCGGAAAACGAACAACCAGTTACTACTTATTGGATTATACCAAAGACACCGGCCCGTCTACTCATTGGTCTTATGCTTATGCAATCATACAGAACTGCAATATTATTCTGTCGCAGATTGACAACTTGGATATTGACGACAATGAGAGGGAAAAATTCAATGACTTGAAAGGCCAGTCTTTGGTTCTTCGAGGGTTTGCTTTGTTCGATTTGACCCGTTTCTTCGGCTATCCGTATGCCAAAGATAATGGGGCTTCTTTGGGTGTGCCTATTGTTACGGAGGTTTCCAAAACAGAAAACAAGCCGGCACGTAATACGGTTGCCGAATGTTATAATGCCATTGTCAAGGATTTGAAAGAGGGCAGTGATTTGTTGAGCGGGAAGTTTAACAAAGGAAAGATCAACAAATGGGCAGCCATGTTATTGCTTAGTAGGGCCTATCTCTATATGGAGGATAACCGGAATGCTTTGGCAACGGCCGAAGCAGCCATTGCAGGAGCCAAGAAGAACAAGTACCGTCTATGGACTAATGCGGAATATGGAACGATATGGGGAACAGATTTTGCATCGGCCGATCCGGGAGAAGTTTTGTTTGAACTGGTGAATCTTACTGTGGATGGAGTTGGCAAAGAAAGCATAGCTTATCTTTGCTGGCAGGGCGGATATGATGACTATTGCCTGACAAGCTCTTTCTATGAACTGATGCAGGAAGATCCGGATGATGTCAGAAATAAAGCATATACCGTGGTTTCCAAAACCAAAAGAGCTTATATAGCCAAGTATCAGCCGCAGGCAGGAAAGGCTGTGGAAGATGCCAATATCCCCGTATTCCGTTTGTCCGAACTCTATCTGATTGCCGCCGAGGCGGCTGTGAAGCTGGATAATAATGATAAGGCCGTGGAATATCTGGACGCCATTGTGAGCCGTGCCAATCCGGCGAACACGGTAAAAGGCAAAACCGTGGTATTGGATGATGTTTTGCTGGAGCGTCGTAAAGAACTGTTTGGTGAAGGGCATCGCTTTTTTGATGCTCTCCGTAACCATCGGACTATTGTACGTAAGGAATCGACCAAGGTGTTTCCGAAGATAGCGGAGACCTCGCATTTGGCGATGGCGGATGAAAGCGTTTCTTTCGACTGGAACTACTATCGCATTGTACTGCCTATTCCGAAGGCCGAAATGAATGCTAATCCGAATATGCAGCAGAATCCTGTTTACGGTGATTAATCAATGGGGTAAAAAAGATGAAGTACAGATTAGGTGTTACGATATTTTTTCTTGCGGCACTTCTTCCGGCCATTTTTTGTTCCGGCGCTCAGGCCGGAACTCTTGGCGGAGAGCGTGAAAAGAAAGACGAAGGACGGGACGAAGGACGGAAAGAAGCATTGTCGGCAGACGGCCCTTATGTGATTTATAATCCGGATGGTGCGGTGCGTGTAATTCGTGTGGATACGGCAGGAAGGATTACAGATTCCGTATACCACGCATTGCCTGAAGATTTTACGTTGCATGTTGTCGACCATAAAGGGCGGTATCCGTTTGATGTCAAGTTGCATCCGGTCAAGCGTCCCGAATGGAAATACAAACTTCCGGACAAGGTGTTTGTAATGTCCGACCCTCATGGCAAGATGGATTGTGTGATCAGTCTGCTGAGAGGAAACGGGATAATTGATGAGGAATACCGATGGAGTTTCGGCAAGAATCATCTGGTGATTATCGGTGACGTTTTCGACCGGGGCAAGGATGTGCCTCAGATTTTCTGGCTGTTCTATAAGCTGGAAAAGGAAGCGGAGGATGCCGGCGGACATGTATCTTTCTTGTTGGGAAATCACGAGCCGATGGTGTTGGCTGCCGATTTGCGCTATGCCAAAGAGAAGTATAAGGCGCTGGCCGGAAAACTGAAAATGGATTACTCCGCGCTGTTCGGACCGAATACGGAATTGGGCAGATGGCTTGCAACCCGCAACACAATACAGCTCATAGGACGTGATTTGTTTGTGCATGCCGGTTTGGGAAAGGATTTTTATGATTATAACTTGACCATTCCTTCAGCCAATGAAGAAATGAGCCGCGCCCTGTTCATGAGCAAGGCTGAACGCAGGGCCTTGTCTCCTCTCACTGCTTTCCTCTACGGGAGCAACGGGCCGGTATGGTATCGTGGCATGGTTAGAACGGATGCGAAATACCGTCCGTTGGCACAAGATTCTTTGCGGATGATTATGAAACGTTATCATGCCGGGCATATCATAGTGGGGCACACTGTCTTCAAGGATATCTCTACTTTCTATGACGGGATGGTGATTGGCGTTAACGTGGATAATGAGGAAAACCGGAAAAAGAAGCGTGGGCGTGCCTTGCTGATTGTGGGGGATGATTATTTCGTGGTTGGAGATCAAGGAATAATGAGGAGATTATTCTGAGTCATGGAGAGGGGGCATCGTTTTACCGGTGTCCCCTCTTTCGTTGCAGTGGAATGATTTGTCGCTTTATGGGGGAGGAGGGATTCATCAAGGAAATCGGTTTGCCGCTATCTGAGGGGCTGCATCCTATCGGGCGGATATTTCCTGCATGCACCGTTTTACGGCGGTCGGGCAGAAGGGGAAAGAGCCTTTTACTCCGGCCTCTCTCCCTCTGTTTTGACAACTGCAATCCTTTGCCGTGACAGACACAAGTGTTCTGGCCGTCAGACACAAGTGTTTTGCGCGACAGACACAAGTGTTTTAGCCGTAAAACACAAGTGTCTGACAAACGAGGTGTAAGTATCTGATAATCAATAGGATTTTGCTTTTAAATACAAGCCTTCGGATGAGGCTGTCTCCCTGCTTCTTATCCCGAATTCGGATTAATCAATCTTGAGTCCGACCTGAAAAATCCAACTAATCTATTGTGAATTAGTTGGATTTATTTATCTTTGACCCTGTTTTGTTCCGTCTTCTCCATTCGGAGAATATGGATGAAAAGGGAATCGGGTGAAAATCCCGGACAGTCCCGCTGCTGTGAGTTTCGTTGAAGGTGCATCTTTACCAATGCCACTATCCTTGAGGAAAGGATGGGAAGGCGATGTGCCGGAAACAAGTCAGAAGACCTGCAAAACATAGTCGAGAAATTGCCCGTTCGAGGAAAGCGGACAATGCACGGATTTTTATTAAGATTAACTTCAATTGTCTGTATGGCCGGATATATGAGGAGGCAACTAGCTTGCATCTGTATCTTGGGAATGAGCGTTTTGCCGCTTGCCGCTCAGGAGGCGGGAAAGGATACCATTACCGGAAAGGTGCACGAGATAGAAAAGGTGGTGGTAACGGCGAACCGGTTATCCAACAAGGTGACGTCGGCCGTGCCTGTGCAAACCATGTCGCGACAGGAGATAGACCGGCTGGGGGTACAGGGCATGGCAGATGCGGTGAGACGGTTTGCCGGTGCCAACGTGAAGGATTACGGAGGGATAGGCGGACTGAAAACCGTGTCGATACGCAGCATGGGAGCACCGCATACGGCTGTCAGCTATGACGGGGTGGCGGTGAGCAACTGTCTGGCGGGACAGATTGACATCGGGCGGTTTTCGATGGACAACGTGGCGATGCTTTCGCTGGCGGTGGGGCAGGCTGAGGACTTGTTGCAGTCGGCCCGCCTGTATGCCTCGGCCGGTGTGTTGAGCATAGAGACGGAGAAACCGCACTTCGAGGAAGGACGGAACACGGCTTTCCAAGCCCGGATACGGGGAGGATCGTTCGGCTATGTAAGCCCTTCGATGCGATGGTGGCAGCGGTTGGGACGGCGTACGCGTCTGGCGGTGGATGTAGGCTATATGCGTGCCGATGGCGTATATCCTTTTACGTTAGTGAACGGGAAGCATGTGACGGAGGAGAAGCGGAATAATTCGGCTATCCGTTCGTGGCAGGGCGAGGCCGCTTTGTATCATACTTTCAGGGATGGCGGCGAATTGGACATGAAGTGCGGATATTATTATTCGCGAAGGGGATTGCCGGGGGCGGTGACGCTTTATAATCCGTTGTCGGACGAGACGCTTGGGGATGAGAACCCGTTTGTGCAGGCACGCTACAAGAAACGCTTTTCTTCACGGTGGTGCATGCAGGCACAGGCCAAGTACACGCATGGATGGAACTTGTATGAAGACAAGGGGAACGAGTATGATAAGGGAGTCTATCATGCTGTGCACAGGCAGGATGAATATTATCTCTCGGCAACGGCATTGTACAGCCCGCTGCAAGCGTTGACCTTATCGGTGGCACAGGACGGAGCGGTGAACAAGTTGAGAAGCAGCCTGAATGATAGTCCGTTCCCCACTCGGTATACTTCGCTGACTGCTTTTACTATGCGCTATCGCCAAGGAGCGTTGACTGCTACGGGAACACTGTTGCATACGTTTGTCACCGAACGAGTAAAGGCGGGGAACGCACCCGATGATTTTTTCAGGTTGGCTCCATCGCTTTCCGTCAGCCTGAAACCGTGGAAAGAAGAGGAACTGTTCTTGCGCCTGATGTACAAAAGCACGTTCCGCATGCCTACATTCAACGACTTGTACTATTACAGGTTGGGCAACCGAAACCTGCGTCCGGAGAAGGCGGACGAGTATAACGTGGGTGTGACTTGGAGCAGGCCTGCGTTGTGGGCGTTGGATTACCTGTCGGTTACGGTGGATGGATATTATAATGACGTGACCGACAAGATTGTGGCTTTTCCCACGACGTATGCGTGGAGGATGGCCAACTATGGCAAGGTGCAGGCCGTGGGAGTGGATGCCACGCTGGCTACGGCGGTTTCTGTGGGCAAGAACATGAAGCTGGCTCTGTCCGGCAGATATAGTTGGCAGAAGGCGGTGGACGTGACCGACGTCACGGCCAAGAACTACAAGGAACAGTTGCCCTATACGCCCGTGCATACGGGAAACGTTTCGGCCGTGTGGGAGGCTCCTTGGCTGAATGTGGGTTATTCCGTGGTGGGAGTGGGCAAGCGTTATCGTTTGTCGCAAAATATTCCGGAGAACCTGATAGAAGGGTATATGGAACATACGGTAAGCCTCTCGAAGGAACTGGCACTGAAGCATTGCAAGCTGCGGTTGCAGGCTGAGGTGGTGAACCTGACCGATGAACAATATGAAGTGATAAAATATTATCCGATGCCGGGACGTTCGTGGCGGCTTACGGGGACATTGAATTTTTAAAACTTAATTTTTTAAAGACTGGAATCTATGAAAGTGAGAAGTTTGTTATTCGGCATGCTTTGCATGCTGGCGTTGAGTGCCTCGCTCGTTTCTTGTAGCGATGCCAATGATGTGTTGGACGATAGCGGCTCAACGGTGAGTCTGCCGCAAGTGCGTGCTTTTCTTCTGAATGAGGGAACGCAGAAAGAGAACAACGCGGGAATCAAGTTTTATGCTCCCAACGGAGATGCCAAGGCCATCAACGACATCTTCTATAAACAGAACAATGTAAAGCTGGGAGATGTAGGGCAGGACATGATAGAGTATGAGGAGTGTATGTATGTGGCCGTTTCCGGTTCCAACTACTTGGTGAAGCTGAACGCTGCCGGTGTGGAGCTGAAACGGATTTCTTTCGTCAACGACACCGATTTGTCTGCCGGCATCCGCTACATGGCCGTTAAGGATGGCTATATCTATGCTTCGTTTTACGGAGGTGTGGTAGCAAAAATCAATACCGGCACGTTGCAGGTAGAGAAGAAACTGACCGGAATAGGGAACAATCTGGAGGGAGTGGCCGTGAGCGGGGATATGCTGTATGTGGCCAATTCGTACAAGGTAGTGGAAGGGAAGTATATCTATAACAAAGAAGTGTTTGTGATAGACTTGAACAAGTTTGCCTTGAAAGAGACGTTGACGGTGACGCAGAACCCTAATATGATGACTGAAGGGAACGGCCGGGTGTATCTTATTTCGTGGGACCGCTCTGGCGAGAGCTATGTGTTGCAGATGATAGACCCGAAAAACGGGAACAAAGTATCGAGATTGGGCTATGCCACCCACATGGTTGCAAAAGGCGACTTGCTCTATTTGGTGGATTCGAGAGTGGATTACTCGAAATGGCCGGAGGTTTCCGCTCGCAACTCGTTTGCTATCTATGATGCGAAGTCCGGGAAGATAAGCACGGCTTCTTTCTTGAAGGATGCACCCGAGGAGCTGAATACGGCAGTGGTTTATACGATAGCAGTGAACGGGAAGAACGGCGATATCTACATCGGCACTACCAACCACAACAAGATGAACGGCAATGTCTATCGTTTCAAGAACGATGGCAGCTTTGTGGAGAAGTTTGATTGTGGCGGACAGAATCCCAGAAAGTTTGTCTTCTTTAATTAAAAGCTGATGAAAGGGCTTTTTGTTTCGAGTGCGCTGTGGTTTTCCGCTATGCTCCTTACCGCTTGTGGAGGAAAGGGGAGAGGGGGCGTGGCGGTTGCCGGAGGCGACACGGTGCCTTTGCGTTATGCCGATAACCTCGTATTGGTGGATTATCCGGACTATACCGTGGCTTCGTTGCGCAATCCGTGGGACACGCTGAAGACGTTGCACACGTATGTGCTTGTACCTGCCGCCAATCCGTTGCCGGAGCATCTGCCGGAGGGGACGGTGGTGCGCACGCCGCTCTCGAAAGCGGTGGTTTACTCGTCGGTGCATTGCGCGCTGGTGGGTAAGCTGGGCGCTTTGGGCAGCATAGGCGGGGTGTGCGACCTGAAGTACATCAAACTGCCGGCCGTGCAGGAGGGATGTCGCAACGGAACGATAGCTGACTGCGGCGACGGCATGAATCCGGATATGGAGAAAATCATCGACCTGCATCCGGACGCCATCTTTCTCTCGCCTTTTGAGAACAGCGGCGGATATGGGCGTGTGGAGAAACTGAACATCCCCATCATAGAGTGTGCCGACTACATGGAGACCTCTGCCATGGGGCGTGCCGAGTGGATGCGTTTCTACGGTCTGCTGTTCGGCAGGAGGAGGCAGGCCGACAGCCTTTTTACCGAGGTGGACAGCTGTTACCGGCAATTGAGGATGCGTGCCGAGCTTTCGTCTGTGCGTTTGTCGGTGGTTAGCGAATTGAAAAGCGGAACGGCTTGGTATGTGCCGGGCGGACGCAGCACCATGGGCGGCCTTTTCAGGGATGCCTGCGGCCGATATGCCTTTGCCGATGACACGCACAGCGGTTCCGTGCCTCTGGCTTTCGAGACGGTGTTCGACAAGGCGGGAGATGCGGACGTGTGGACCATCAAATACAACCGCGAGCGGGATATGACCTATGCGGATTTGGAAGCGGACTTTGTGGGATATACAGGCTTCAAGGCTTTCAAGAACAGGAATATTTATGGCTGCAATACAGGGAAAGTGCCGTATTATGAAGAGGCGCCTTTTCGTCCGGACTATCTGCTGGCCGACCTGATACAAATTCTGCATCCTGAAATGATGGGGGATTTGGGCGGTTTGCGCTATTTCGGCAAACTGAATGAGTAAAGGTTGGAGATACGGTGTAGGTCTGGGGGCAATCATCAGTCATATAATGCCTGATCGGGGATAGGCTGTTCCTTTTGCTGAAGACGAGGGGCTGCATCCCGTCGGGCGGATAATTCCTGAATGCGCCGGTTCACAGCGGTCAGGCGGAAGAGGAGAGAGCCTTTCAGGCCGGCCGTTCTCCCCTGTTTTGACAACTGCAATCCTTTGTCTTGACAGACACAAGTGTTTTGCGTGACAGACACAAGTGTTTTGCACGTCAGACACAAGTGTTTTAGCCGTAAAACACAAGTGTCTGACAAAGCATCGGTAAATAACTGATAACCAATGGGTATTTGCTTTAAAATACAAGCCCTTGGGTGAGGTTGTCGACCTGCTTCTTATCCCGAATTCAGGTATATAATGTCTCGACGAAACCCCTGTCGGAAGAGATGGATAGGGGCAAATCGGCTTTATGATTATTTTTTATCCCTTTTATCCCCGTTCCGGATACATGGAAAATCCCCTTGCTTTCGGCCTCTTGTCATGAAAAGGAGGAAAACAAGGGGATATGTATGAGATAGCCTTTCATAGTCCTGACTGACAGTCAGGAAGCTGGCTTATGGAACGCTTGGGGGAGCGTTCCGTGCATTAAGCTAAGCTCGTTTCCATTATTCTTTATACACCTCGCGTATCGGGTCGTTGTACTGCACTTGAAGTTTCAGCAACTCATCCTTCAGACTGGCGGTGATGGTCTCCGTGCCCGGCTGTCCGTAGATGTTGTGCATCTCCGAAGGGTCTTCTTGCAGGTCGTACAGTTCCCAACAATCGATGTCGTCGTAGAAGTGTATGAGTTTGTGGCGTTCGGTGCGCACGCCGTAGTGGCGTCGTACGGCATGTTCGGCGGGATACTCGTAGAAATGGTAGTAGAGCGACTTGCGCCAGTCCGTCGGCTGTTCGCCCCTGAGCAACGGCAAGAACGACACACCGTGCATGTCGGCCGGAACGGGCACACCCGCCAAATCGAGGATAGTAGGACCGTAGTCGATGTTCTGCACCATCTGCTCCACATCTCCCCGCCTTCCGCCCGGCAAGCGGACGAGCAGCGGTGTGCGGAAAGATTCCTCGTACATGAACCGCTTGTCGAACCAGCCATGTTCGCCCATGTAGAAGCCTTGGTCGGAGGTGTAGACAATCATGGTGTTCTCCAGCAGGTCGTGCTTCTCCAGATAGTCGAGCACACGGCCCACGTTGCGGTCTACCGAATGAATCACGCGCAGGTAATCGCGCATGTATTGCTGGTATTTCCATTCGGCCAGCGCCTTGCCCGTCAGTTTGGCTTCCTTGAAACGGCGGATGACAGGGTCATAATGCTTGTCCCATGCAGCCTTCTGGGCGGGATTCATGGCGTTGTATATCCTGCGTCCGGCTTGCTCCAGTCCGGCGTTGCCGGTATGTATCTCGTTCTCTTTGTCGGCCAGCTTCAAATCATACACCAAGTCCATGTCCTCGATGATGCTCATCTCCTGCTTCGATGCGGGGATGCGCCCTTCATACTTGTCGTAGAAGTTATCCGGCAGGGGGTAGACAGCATCGTTGTAGAGGTCGAGGTCGCAGGTGTCGGGCATCCAAGTGCGGTGGGGTGCTTTGTGGTGGATGAAGAGGCAGAAAGGCTTTTCCGGGTTGCGGATGCTGTCCATCCAGTTCAGGGCCACGTCGGTCACTATGTTGGTGGCATAGCCTTCGCGTCGCAGTTTCTCGCCGTTGCGGATAAAGGTAGGATTGTAATAGTCTCCCTGTCCGGTGAGTATGTCCCAATGATCGAATCCCGTGGGTTCGGATACAAGGTGCCATTTGCCTATCATGGCTGTCTGATAGCCGTTTTCGCGCAGCAGCTTGGGGAACGTCTGCTGGCTGCCGTCGAAGACGGTGGTGTTATCGGTAAATCCATTGGCATGGCTGTGCTTGCCCGTCAGCATGCAGGCACGGCTCGGCCCGCTGAGCGAATTGGCCACGAAGCTGTTGGTGAAACGTACGCCTTCGCGGGCAATACGATCGATGTTCGGTGTCTGCGTATAACGCTGGTCGTAGGCGCTGATGGTTTGGAACGAGTGGTCATCGCACATGATGTAGACGATATTCATCGGCTTCTTCGCCTCGGCTCGCTTCTTCGGTGTGCCGCAGGCGGCAAGCGAAGACAATGCAGCCGTCCCGGCAAGCGAGCAGATTAAGGTTGAACTGTAATTCTTCATTTTAACTTGGTATTTTCTTGTTTGCAAATTGTCATATCCTGCTTTAGATTATTTACTTGAACAAAATACTCGTTGCAAAAGTAAAGGATGCACTTTAGACCATAGAAGAACAAATGCCAACTATGCTTATTTTCTGGCGGTGATGTGAAAACACCCTTGCTTCAACTCATATTTGACATAACACTTCTCCGCCCGTTTTAAGTCTCTCAACACTTCGGACAGTACCAGCTTCAAAGTATCCGAACTGACTTCCTGCAAGGGACGTCCGTCTTCATCCTCCACTTTTTGGAAACGCTTCCAACTGATATCGAACGTGGTGCCGTAGAAATGGGCGGAGTTTTCGGAGGCATTACCGTTGTGGCGGCGCAAGCGCTTGACGTCCTCTTTCGTGCGGAGTACGGATGTTACCACTACCTTATTCGGGTTTAACCCTTTGGAGACCAGAGAGTCGAGAAAGTTGCTGCCGATAGTGTCCAGCAGGCTTGCCGCTTCCGGAATGAGATAAGGAAGGGAGTGCGTCAGTGAATCCACGGCATACAGTTCGTTCGTGGTGATGAGTTGCAGCCTCTCTTTCATCCTTTCCGCTTCTTCGCGCGAAGAAATCGGCGATATGCCGAGTGCTTGAGCCACATTGAGATGCTTCTCGTTCAAATCGCCGAAAGAACGTTTGTAGCTGATGACTCCCCGAATGTTGCGAGGTTGGTTCAGCTTGAGCGACATGTCTTTCTTTTTGCAGCCGGCAAGCGTGCATGTGGCAACCAGTGCGGCAAGTAACAAAATAGGTATAAAACGTTTTTTATGCTGTATTCTCATTCTTAATTTATGATATGGATTTGTGTGGCTTGTGATGGAAATTCCGGACAAAGATATAGCAAACCATTGAAACTCCGGGAATGGATTGCGTCTTTTTTCGTCTCTTTTCGTACCTTTGCGGCGAATTTATAGAAAGCAGAGGGAAACGTGCAACGATATTTTATATACTTGGCTTATGACGGCACAGCCTATCACGGTTGGCAAATCCAACCCAACGGGACAAGCGTGCAAGCGTGTCTGATGAAGGCGCTTTCCACCTTGTTGCGCCGGGAAGTCGACGTGGTAGGTGCGGGGCGTACGGATGCCGGAGTGCATGCTTCGCTGATGGTGGCCCACTTCGACAGCGATGCTCCTTTGGACACCGTTCTTATGGCCGACAAGCTGAATCGGCTTCTTCCTCCTGACATTTCCGTCTATCGGCTGCGTGCCGTGAAACCGGATGCACATGCCCGTTTTGACGCGACGGCGCGCACATATCGATATTATGTCACTACGGTCAAGACTCCCTTCAACCGCCAATATAGCTGCCGCCTGTTTCAGACACCCGATTTTGAACGGATGAATGAAGCGGCGCAAATCTTGTTTGACTATACCGACTTTACCAGTTTCAGCAAGTTGCATACTGATGTAAAAACCAACAACTGCCGCATCATGCAGGCCGGGTGGACGCAGCAGGATGAATCGACGTGGGTCTTCACCATCAGGGCCGACCGTTTCCTGCGCAACATGGTGCGTGCCATTGTAGGGACGCTGCTTGAAGTGGGGCGGGGCAAACTCTCCATCGAAGGTTTCAGGCAGGTCATCGAGCAACGCGATCGCTGCCGGGCAGGGACTTCCGTTCCTGGAAATGCGCTGTTTCTGGTGGATGTTGCCTATCCGGAAGAAATTTTTGTTAGTGATTAACGGATAGGGACTCGTGGTTAGTGTATTGTAAATCATAAATTGTAAATAGACCGATGTGGTTATTGCTTGCCTTTTTCTCGGCGGCTTTGCTGGGATTTTATGATGCTTTCAAAAAGCAGTCGCTTCGCGACAATGCCGTGTTGCCGGTACTGTTCCTGAATACGATATTCTCAAGTCTTGTCTTTCTTCCCTTTATCCTGATTTCGGCCTTTGCTCCTGCCGTGCTTGAAGGTACGATGTTCAATGTCCCCGTGGCGGGATGGGAAGTGCACAAGCTCATCGTGATAAAATCGTTCATTGTGCTTTCTTCTTGGATATTCGGCTATTTCGGGATGAAACATTTGCCGTTGACCATCGTGGGCCCCATAAACGCCACCCGTCCGGTGATGGTGCTTGTCGGAGCCATGCTGGTGTTTGGCGAGCGGCTGAACCTTTATCAATGGATCGGGGTGATGCTTGCAGTGCTCTCCTTCTTCATGCTGAGCCGTTCGGGCAAGAAAGAAGGCATCGACTTCAGGCACAATAAGTGGATTCTTTTTATTGTGCTTGCTGCTGTGACGGGTGCTGTCAGCGGATTATATGACAAATATCTGATGAAGCACCTCAATCCGATGTTGGTTCAGTCTTGGTACAATGTCTATCAGGTATTTATCATGTGTCCTGTCATCCTGTTGCTGTGGTATCCCCGGCGAAAGGAAAGTACCCCGTTTCGTTGGAAGTGGACGATTATCTGCATTTCCATCTTTCTTTGTGCGGCAGATTTTGTTTATTTTTATGCCCTGAGCTACGAAGATTCCATGATTTCCATCGTCTCCATGGTTCGTCGCGGCAGCGTGGTGGTTTCTTTCCTTTTCGGTGCACTTTTTTTCCGTGAAAAGAATTTAAAAAGTAAGGCTGTCGACCTCATTTTAGTGCTGATTGGAATGTTCTTCCTATATTTGGGGAGTAAATAAGTAAATAAAGATGGCAGAAGACTTGTATATAGATAATGGAAGTAAGGAGGAAAAGTATCGCGCTTTGCTTCCGCAGATAAAGAGCTTGGTGTCGGGTGAAGACGACCTTATAGCCAATTTGGCCAATGTATCGGCCGCTTTGAAAGAGACTTTTCGTTTCTTCTGGGTAGGTTTTTACTTGGCGAAGGGCGATGAATTGGTGTTAGGACCTTTTCAAGGACCGATAGCCTGCACGCGCATCAGGAAAGGACGCGGAGTGTGTGGCACGGCTTGGGAGAGGAGAGAAACATTGGTGGTGCCCGATGTCGACGCCTTTCCCGGACACATTGCTTGCAGTTCTTTATCCCGTTCCGAAATAGTTGTTCCTCTCAAGAGAGGAGACACCGTATGGGGTGTACTTGATATTGACAGTGAACGTACGGATAGCTTTGATGAAACAGATGCCCGTTTCCTTGAAGAGATAGGTTCTCTGCTTTGAGCCTACACGCAACTTGAAAAGAGTGTCGGAGGAAAAAACGGTTGTGACCGTGTAGTACAATGAAATAATAAGATATTTGAATGATGAAAAAGAGGTTAAGTGTTTTTATATGTCTGTTTTTCCTTGGATTTGTTTCCTTGCAAGCTCAAGAAGCCAAAGCCTTTTTTAAAAACATGCCCGACTCCTTGTGTCCGTTGCTTTCTGCCGTGAACCGCGCAGACTTTATAGATTTTCTGGAAAGCAAGATGAAGGCCGAAGTCACCAATCGTTTCGGTAGTAAATCGGAGATGACGGCACTTTCTTCCGATTATATCAAAGTGAAGATGACCTCGCAAAGCTCTTGGGAGATGAAACTTCTGCCTATGGACGACGGTACGAAGATTATTTGTGCGGTTTCCACCGTGTGTGCTCCGGCTTGCGACAGTCATATCAGGTTTTATTCTACCGAATGGCGAGAATTGCCGGCTTTGTCTTTTCTGCCACAACTGCCCGGCATGGAGGACTTTGTTTCCGAGGCTTCGGACACAGTGGATATTTATAGCTATCAGGCAGCCCGGCGTCAAGCCGATATGCTGTTGTTGAAAGCTGATCTTTCTGCCGAAGATGCTACACTTACGTTTACGTTCGCCACAAAAGACTACATGAGTAAGGAGGCGGCAGAGAAACTGAATCCGTTTGTCCGCTCCTCCATCGTGTATCGTTGGAAGAAGGAGCGTTTCATTTTACCTTGATAGTGTCGAATCCTTTTCCATACGCCCCTATGACCGCACTTTGCGAGACGAAAGCATTGGGGTCTATGTCTTTTATCAGTCGGAAAATAATGACGGACTCCCGTTTCTTGGCAAGGATGAAGAGCATCTTCACTTCACGTCCGGTATAGAATCCCGAAGCATTGATGACCGTCGCTCCCCGGTGCGGACGTATGCTGATGTGTCTGGCTATCTCTTCATATTTATCGCTGATGATAAAGAACTGCACGGACTGGCGGGCGCTGTTCACCACCTGATCCACAACGAAACTGCATATATACAAGGTGACATAGCCATATACCACCTTCTCCCAATCGCGCAATACAAAGTAGCTGGAAGAGATAATGATGAGGTCGCATATCAATATCACCTTTCCCAAGGTTATGTCCCGGTATTTGTTGATGATGGCGGCGATGATATCCGTACCGCCTGTACTGCCATTGTAGGAAAAAGCAATGCCGACCCCTCCTCCGCAGAAAGATGCCCCGATGACACATGCCATGAAAGGTTGGTCGTGGAGAAGATTTGTGCCCGCCACCAACTTTTGGATGATTGTGAGGAAGAAAGTCAGCGTGAAGACGGCAAATATGGTCTTGATGCTGAATTTCCATCCCATGATGTATATGGAAAGCAAAAGCAAGATGAAGTTGATGCTGAAGTAACTGTATTGCACGGGCAATCCGGTTGCAAAATAGATGATGGATGCAATGCCGGGTACGCCGCCGGTAGTGATGTCGTTGGGAAGCAAGAACACCGTCCATCCTATATCGTACATAATCATGCCCAAAGTTATCATCAAATAATCCTTCAGCTCACGCATGGTGTTCTGCCGGGAGGGGATGCTTGCTATCTTTTTCATACTTTTATGATGGCTAACTAACTTTCTTTCTATTTATACTCATCCATTCTTTAAAATTATTGCAAAAATATTCATTTATCTCGGAAAACGAAATAATTTCCGACTAAACAATTTGCGCTTTCTCCTTATTCTTGGCTATTTAACTTTTCAGATTGCTCTTTAAGTTTATAGAGCAGTTGGAAAGAGTTCTGTTCGGTTGAATTCCCGGTTTAACTTATCCGCTTCAATCAATCTCTTCCATCGTATTATTAAAAACAAAAATCAGATAGAAATCTTTCGATAACTATCTGATTCTCCGGAGAGCGGAAGACGGGACTCAAACCCGCGACCCTCAGCTTGGAAGGCTCTTTGATAATACTATTCAATTAATTGATTGTTAGTCTGTTAATTACTTCTATAAAAGTCAATAGAACAACTATTGACCAACATTGGTAAGGTTTATACAATACCAATAGCAGCATTTAGTAATGCTAAGTTTCTTGTTTTTTTCTCATAATAATTTTTATTATTTTAAAATATTACATCTGCTCCAGAAGGTAGAGCCTAAAATAGCATAGTCCTCTTCAATACTCTTATCAATGAAGAATAGTTCAGAGTAAGGGTGTCCCTCATATTCAAAATTGAGTTTGACTGCCTTACACTCCCTAAACTTGTTATCACTGCACCAAACTATTTTCTTCCCAACATAATGGAATATATCTTCCAGTGAAATACTATCTACATAAGCAGGAAGAAAAGGAAGAAAAGGAAGGGAGTTATTATATTCAGGTTTTACATTTACCTCTCCTATACCATTATTCAAAAGAGAATCCCTCTGCTTATCTGTTTTGAAGAAAGCTAAGAAAGTAGGGCTAATCAAATTATGTTTCATTCTTTTGTCCAGAAGGCATGTAAAACCTAAACCTTTGATTTGTACGAATATACAATTAGATAGCATATTAAAAATTATCAGAAAAAAACATTATAGAATATGTATATCCTTTATCTACTCTGACATAGAACTTATCAAAAAAATACATTCTTTTCATAAACTTATCTTCTGGAGTAAAATCTCCTACCACATTAGTAGGGTTACAATCCAGCAATAAGCTATCCAATTTAGGAAACTCACCATAAACAAAAGGAAGATTATACCCTTCATAAATAATGGAATCATTCCTAATAAAAAGGTCAGTAGTCAGTATATAGTTGTCCCCAGTCTCATTCTTAATTAATCTTGAATACATATCAACACTATTATCATGGTGAGGAGTCTTTTTGAAATGTGACTTATATTTATAGGTGGACCATTTTTGATTAACAATAGTTCCTACCTTTGCTGCAATATCATCAATAGCTTGTTCTTTAGATTGTTTTGTAGAGCAAGAAAATAATATGCAACACAATAATAAGATTGACAAGCTATTTCCTTTCATCATATATATCATATTTATTAAAATCAATAATCCATTTATTCTCTATAAGGAATTGTACTCCAAGTACTCCATGAATCTGTATTCCAGTTTCATCCTGCACTTGCCTTATAGCCTCAGAAGCATCCAATACAGAAAAGGTGGAAGTATAATCCCTCCCTTCAAAATTGAATGTAGCTTCAATGATAGGAGTTTCTTTGTAGTGCCCCTCTATTCCCATTGTTCTATATGTCCCTTCAAGTAGCTTAAACTCACTCTTAAAATGTTCATATACAAAATCAAATAAGGTGTTATGAGTAGCACCCGTATCAATCAAAAAACAAAGATTATTTGTTTTTCCTGACATCAATATCAGTGGTAAACCTGCCTTTTGCAGACCAAATGTTAGTGGAAATTCCATAATTATCACATTATCTATTTGAATATGTTTGATGATTTATCAAGGTCTATTTATATAAGATTTTGTTATGGTAATATATTTAAAGATAGTATATCAAAAATGTATCCTCTTGTATATAGAATGTAGGATGTATCAAAAATTACCAGTAAAATTCATCCATGCACTACCATTGCCATAAACTCCATTTTGTTGATTCATTATAGAATTTCATGAGATAATGACACAATAATATATCATCATAAGTTTTTGAATAGATTTTTATTTATATAATCAATCTCATAATAAATAGATACCACGTCTTTCAATGCATCACTATAAAAACCATATACAAAAGCATATTGCTCATTAACATATGCTAAGACATAAAATGCTTCTGATGATGTTTTGAAAGTAACTCTCTTAGCAAAACCATCATACTCAACTTTCTTTTGATATTGATACAATTTTTCTTGGTCAAAATCATCTTCTTTATTACTATAACTTGTTCGTATTATATAGTTGTTTTCAGTAGTTTTCCATATTCGGATTATTGTATTTTTGTCATTGGGATGATGTGCAGTTACTAATAATTGCTTAGTTTGTGCAAAAATATTAATGCTAAAAAATAACATTAATATAGTAATAATGAGCTTAATCATTTTCATTATTCTACTTTTTTGTAGCCATACTACAAAAAAGAAGGTGTGGTACTTTCCTGCTGAGTCCAAGGTATCACCACAACACCTACAATCACAAACAAGGAAAGCCCACACCTGATGGTCTGAGCATTCACTCCCTTACTGCTGTGATTGTTAGTCTTTAAAGTGGTGATTTTAGGACTTCACAAGTAAGAAGCAAACACTTCTTTTTCTAATATGTCTTGTTAAACTTCTATTTCATTAGCAATCATTTGATTGTTCCTGTTGCAAAGTTAAGACTTTCCACATATAAACAATCATCCGAAAGCTACTTTTAACAGGTTTTCAGACCATATTAGCACCATAGGCATGAGCTTATTCTCTTATCTGTCATTAAGGCTCTTGAAGTGGAAAAGTAATAATAACCTTCATATCCACCAGTGGCAAATGTACCATTTATTCTATTACATATCTCTGATTCTCATATCTTTTCAAAATAAAAGCCCCAATTCCATGCTGGAACCGAGGCTTACAACAACAATAAACACAATACAAAGACTGTTCACCTTTATTTTCTCTTAGCCATTATACACATGAATATCAATCCAATAGTGATATTCAAAATGCCTTTTATCATTATTTCCATGCTATAATCAGTTCAAATATCTTAATACCCAACTACAGCCAGCTACTCCAGAAGGAAAAACAAGAAAAAGATGGAGGACATTTCATATCCAATCTTTCTTTCAAACCACCTTCTGGAGCTTATTTTCCAGTTCTCCATCCAGCCACCACAGAAAATGTTCCTTGCTCACTTACTTCTTATATAAATATAACCAAGTAAGTGTGAAGTGTCGAATTTTTATTTTTATTCCTATAAGGTGCATCACAAGTTTTTTCGACACTACAGAATTTCCTAACATAATGGATAAATGGGAGCAGATACTCCAGAAGGGAATAGGAACTATAAGATTATTGTATAAACCAAGAATATTCATTTTCTCCATACAGAGCCTTATTTAGCCCTTCTGTAAGCTGTGTGGTATTGAGTGACCTATCCAAGAAATTATCTATATAGCTGCTTTTATTGGCTCCAGTGAGCAGATTATACACATTCCACATGGATATAGCACTCTGATTCTCAGGAAGAGCAAAGTTATCATCATTATAATATGCCTTAGCTACAAGTCCTATCTGAGTATCAGTCATCAGCATTTGAGGAAGTCTTTTCTTCTGTTCAACTGGCAGATATTGGTATAATCTACTCTTTCCCAAGAACTGGGCAAATTGGCTTTCAGTTATATAACTATCCTTTAAGGCTCCCATATAATAAAGATGCTTTGATATGTTATACTCTTGGAATAACTTCATAGAGGAAGCCAGCAAGTCATTAATACCCATCACCTTTAGCTCCGACTTGTAGCCATCAGTAGATACACACATATTGCAACACACAAGGTTCTTAAAGCCTATAAATACCTTGAACTTCTCTACTCCTTTCTTGCTGTATAGGTTCATTTGATTATAGGCTCTGACACCACCTATTGTGAGGTTCAATCTGTTGCCCATTATATCCTCATGGATAGTAGGTATCTCAAAGCAGAACATCATCCTCTCATAGTAAATGGTCTTGTCTGATTCAAGTAAATCCTTCACTGGTTTATGAATAGCTTCGGGTGTTCTGCCTTTAATGACATGGCTTACTCTGATAGCTGGTTCTTCAATCCTCTCATTGGGAAATATCTGATTGGCAGCTTCCCAAACCATTTCAATAAATGAAGGGTGACTGATGGTTATCTCATTATCCTTACTGAATACTGGCACTACACATTCTTCCCTTAGATGCTGTATAGTGACTTCTTTAGTATTGGCTTCTATAAAGGGCAATCTTTTGTTTTCCCTTCTGGAGCTGATAATTTCAGCCTCTATAGTTTCAACTGGGGTTTCAATCTCAAACTTTGGTTGATTGAATGTTTGTATCAACATATTAGTTCTGTGTACTGGCATTAACTGCATTGCTTCCATAATGTATAAAATTAGGATTATAGTTGATAATAGGTTTGTTATTCTCTTCTTGTAACTGCATCTTCTTCTGCATGAAATCTGATGTAAGTTGCTGATACCATTCAGGGTATTGGTGATAAATGGAGGTAAGTTCTTCAATGGTTTTAGCCTGATTTATCTTTTGCTTTATCATATCCAAGTTTACTCCATTATTGCACCAATCCAGTATTATTTGCCCAGTAGTGGGTGTAATAGTAAAATCTGGTTTACCAATAAATAGACTTGTTCTATCCTTTGATGCAATGGCTTGATGCTTCATGTTAATATCAAGGACTATGGTAAATTCATAGTCTATTCCATCCCTCATGACAGCCTTTAACCCCACTTTCTCAGGAATCATCTTGCCATTTTTTTCACTAAGAACATAATCCTGCTTGCACCTCATAGTACAAATAACATGGCTTGGAGATTGTAAAATCTTCTGCATGAAGGCATTAATTCTTGGTGTAATCTTCTGCCAGTTAGTGAATGAATTGCCTTGTAGGTTAGCATGATACTCCAGAAGGTTATCCCAACATTGAGAGATACTATCAAGGATTATCACCTCCATTTTAGCATCCTCACATACTTTTACAGCTTCAATATAGGTTTCAGGTGTGAAGTTGTCTTGAAGGGGTAATACATTGTAATTTCCCAAGTGTGCATATAAATCAGCACTCCCATTTTCACTGTCAATGATGGCTATTTTAGTCCAGTCATTAGTCAGACCATAGGCTAATAATAGTGCAGAATAGGTCTTCCCAGAGCCTGCACAGCCTTGTAGAGCAAGTTTTATTTTAGCCTGCTTCTTTGATGATACTCTTAAATTTAACATGACTATATTCTATTAATGATTAACTACTTAGAAAAAAAAAGGCAGTCAGACTATTAATCCAACTGCCCTTCTGGAGCATTTTCATTAGTTCCTATAGAGTTGCCAATGTAGTAGCCCCTCCTTCCCCTTTCTGATGTAACAAAAGGAATATATCTCCAGTTTCAGCAGAGCATACTTCTGAAATGACTGGTATTGTCAGCTCTCCACTCTCCACCTTCCTTGAACAAGCTCCAGTTTCAAAGCCATAGACAAAAAAACACTTGCCAGTGTGTTCATTTCTTTTCACTTCAATCTTTTCTACATTGTGCTGTGCTTTAAATTCAACTACACTCATTGTCTTTAAGAACTTCAAGTTTCTTTCCATAATTGTAAATTTATTATTGTTGTAGGGGGGACCATCCCCACCCTGAGTGATGGGGGAGGTGATTGGTTGGTGTAGACTATACTCATGAATATGAAAAAAATAAAATATTTTTTTCAGTAAAATCAGTTATCTATTGCAGTGTAGTATATAAAGTAATCCCCTGCTATCTGGTTGAAAACAGGGGATTTGAGTTAAGCTTGTATTTGAGGTAACATATCTCTATGCTCTACTTGAGACAGATTCCAATGTTCAATACTTAATGTTGGAAATACCCCTATTGCTTTGAACAATTCCTCCTTCATAACTCTTTTGACATACTCCACATGTTCAGTGGTTGTTGCAATGGAATCATGTATTGTAAACACTGGTATTTGTTGATTACCCTCCTCCCATATCCTTTTACAGCATCTATGTAAGATTATTTCACTTTCAATAGACTGTAATAAGCAAGCTAACCTATTATGTTGTTTCTCTTCCTCCACATGCTTATACTTGTGCTTAATTAACTTAAAGAGTTCTGCCACTTTGGGAAACAATTCAGAACTAAATATCTTTCTCATCTGGTTGATAGTAATGTCATCATGTTGCCCTTGATTACTGGAGAACAACAGGTAGAACATTAATATTTTAGCTTCTTTTCTGTCAATGGGTTTGTGAAGTGAAGCTTGACATACTTCTGCCATTGTCTCATACATTTTTCCATTGGAAACTATCTCTTTATATTGATTAAAGTCCTCATCAGTGCAATTCTGAAAAAGCTTCTCCACCTTTAATGGTGTAGCCACCGTGGTTATAGTTCTTTGTATATCTTCTGGTAATGAATACAAGCTCAGTGATAACTCATTATTAATATGCCAAAACATAGGATTAAGCAATGCACATGCAAGATAAGGCTGACTATTCTTTATGTCAATACTAACCAGTTCTTGCCCATTGTAAGTAAGAAAGTTTCTGTAATCTTTCTGTAAGTTTGTTATTACTGAATGTAGCCTGTGAACAGTATTATCTATATGGATTTCATATTTATTTTGTTCTATCTTACATATGTTTGTTAATGCAGCCATGTATTGAACAAGAGGGTTCTTCAATTGATTGGTATGAACATTTATACTCCATTTACTTTTATCTCCCATTTTATCATTAAGGGTAGCCTCTGCATATTGTTGGACTATAGGATTGATGCTTAATCTTTTACTGTTATACCAGTAATAAAGATAGGGGGAATTGGTGAGTTCTTCATCCGCTTCTTCTTGCATAAAATAAGCTTCTTCTTCATGTTTGCAGATAACATTGCATACTTGAAATCCCCATTTAATATAATTTCTACTCCATCTATAGCATCGAGATTTTACTTTTGGAATATAGATGTTGTCACATTCTAAAACCCCAGTTCTAATTAAATAATCTTTATATAATCCAATGTCTTTTATTTTATCTCTGATAGTTTTGGTATGAATGGGAACCCATCCATTTTCATCTATTAAATCTTTATTTCTTGCAGGTATAGTGGATAGTAAGGATAAAAAGTAATATACCTTATCTTTACTAAACTTCAAATCAGAGGTTGCAAAACCATACTCATCAGGTGGATATGAGGCTAAATGAGACTCAAGACTAAAGTTCTTAGGTAATACTATGTCCCTCCTGTGCCCTTTAAAGGCAAGAGCCATGAAGATAGAATTAAATTTATGATTTGCAGTTTTCCTGACTCTCTTAAATAACCTGCTTAGCCATTTATAATTGAACAAAATATCAAAATACATATGTTTATTATTATTTTTTTTACAATTACAATACAAAGTTACTACAAAAAAGTGAAATGCGGAAAGTTATAGTGATAGAATTGAGTTACAAGGGTTTTAGTTGAAGTGGCGATAATTCGTGAAGCCATTACAATCCCTGCCGAAGCCAAATCCTGACGCCGCAACGTTACTTGTTCGTAACCATGCCCGAAAATGCGACAAACGGGTACGGATAGCGAAACAATACGTTAAGGAATAGTGAGTTACCGATAACTCACGCAAAAATTTCGGTTACGGAAAAAGATTGCTCCGTTCCTCCCCGTTTTGCGTACCGACACCGGACTCTTCACCAACTAATTTTGAAACCAAAAAATTAAGGACGATGAAGAGTACATTTTCAGTAATCTATTACCTCAAGCGTCAGGTAGTGAAAAAGGACGGGACAGTACCCGTCATGGGACGCATCACGGTGGACGGCAGCCAGACGCAGTTCAGCTGCAAGCTGACAGTCGATCCGAAACTGTGGGACACCAAAGGTGGACGTGTCACAGGCAGAAGCGCGGCGGCACTCGAAACGAACCGTATGCTTGACAAGATGCGGGTGCGCATCAATAGGCACTATCAGGAAATCATGGAACGTGACAACTTCGTCACGGCTGAGAAGGTGAAGAACGCTTTTCTCGGACTGGAACACCGCTACCACACGCTGATGCAGGTGTACCGTCGTCACAATGAGGACTATGAGAAACAGGTGGAAGCAGGCATGAAAGCAAAAGGTACACTGGAAAAGTACCGTATCGTTTACAAGCACCTGCAAGAGTTCCTCGACATCCGCTACCATGTGAAGGACATCGCACTGAAAGAGCTTACCCCCGCTTTCATCTCCGACTTCGAGATGTTCCTGCGCACGGACAAACACTGCTGCACCAATACCGTGTGGCTGTACGTCTGCCCGCTACGGACGATGGTGTTCATCGCCATCAACAACGAGTGGCTGACACGCGACCCGTTCCGCGAGTATGAAATCAAGAAGGAGGAAACAACACGCAGTTTTCTGACCAAAGAGGAAATACGCCTGCTGATGGACGGGAAACTGAAAAACGCCAAACAGGAACTGTACCGTGACCTCTACCTGTTCTGCGCTTTCACCGGGTTGTCGTTCTCGGATATGCGCAACCTCACGGAAGAGAATATCCGCACCTACTTCGACGAACACGAGTGGATAAACATCAACCGCCAGAAAACGGGCGTGGTGTCCAACATCCGCCTGCTTGACATCGCCAACCGCATAATCGGCAAATACCGTGGGCTGTGCGAGAACGGCAAGATATTCCCCGTCCCGCATTATAACACGTGCCTTGCCGGTATCCGTGCCGTCGCCAAGCGTTGCGGCATCACCAAGCATATCACGTGGCATCAGAGCCGCCACACGGCAGCCACGACGGTATTTCTCTCTAATGGCGTACCTATCGAAACCGTCAGCTCCATGCTCGGACACAAGAGCATAAAGACGACGCAGATTTACGCGAAGATAACCAAAGAAAAACTCAATCAGGACATGAAGAACCTTGCCGCAAGGTTGAACAGTGTTGAGGAATTTGCAGGTTGCACCATCTAAAAAAGAGAAGCCATGAAACGTGACATAATCATCATAGAGGACAAGGCGGTCAGCGTAACCGGTAACGACGTGTGGATGACCGCCACCGAAATCGCCGGACTGTTCCATACGACCGTCCCGGCAGTGAACGCCGCCATCAAAGCCATCCGCAAGTCGGACGTGCTTAACGACTACGAGGTGTGCCGCTACATGCAACTTGAAAACGGACTGTACGCAGATGTGTACGCGCTTGAAATCATCATCCCCGTCGCCTTCCGGCTGAACACCTACAACACCCACCTGTTCCGCACATGGCTGGTGGGAAAAGCTCTCGCCAAAGAGAAACGGCAGGCATACGTGATGTTCATACAGAACGGAAAAGCCGGGTACTGCTGATTGCGCATACCACATAAGACAAGGAAACGGGCAGCACCACAAAAAGTGTCGCCCGTTTCCTTTTTTCTTGCCAACCGCGCTCACTCCAGCGGCTTGCGGTAATTTGCTTCCAGCACTTCACGCAGCCCCGTTTCCGGGTAAAGCACCTTCCCTCCCAAAAGTATGAAGGGCAACACGCGGTTGTTGCGGTATTCCTGCAATGTGCGTCGGCTTACGCGGAGCAGTTCCGCCACCTCGCCGTCCGTCAGGTAACGTTCCCCGTCCAGCAGAGGACGGTAACTTTCCAGAAAGGCGGACAGCCATTTCGAGCCTTTGCGCATATCCTGCACCACAGAGGCTATCGGCTCGTCTTCCATCGTAAAAACATCGTTGTTCTCGTTCATCATAACTTCGGATTCAGTGGGTGAATAAATCAAATCATCTGCCGTGCGGATAGAGCGTGCCGATAAGCGGTATCAGCCGCTTCACCTCCTCCGGCTTGTAATAAAACCTGCGGTTTATCTGCGAGTAGCCGATAAGCCGCCTGTCGCGCAGCGTCTGCAACGTGCGCGAACTTATTCTCAACTGCCTACAGACTTCCTCGCCCGTGAGCCATCTTTCCATGCGCCTCGTGTCGCTTTTGCGCCTCAGGGCGGCGACCTTCTCCGAGAGTGCGCCGAATGCCGCCACCATCATCTCGAAAGTCTTTTTCTCGATAGATACTATTTCCATATTCATGCAATTATCGGTTTGCCCGCAAAGGTAACGGTACGGTCCTGAACACGTGCCGTTTTCCGCTGAAAGGCTGCCTGTTGCGCCGTTTGACCGGGTTACGGAGCCATCTTCCGTAAAAATCTTACGTGAGTCACGTAGTGAGTTGTTAAAGCCCCTTTTGTTTATTGCCGATTTTTGCTGCAGAAACAAAAAGAAAGGACTGAATATGAAAGTGATAACGATGGAAAGTTCCGCCTTCCGGTCATTGACGGAACAGATAGCGGAGATTGCGGCACACGTCCGTGCCGCCTCCGGCGACAAGAAAGCGGCATCGCCCGACAGGTTGCTCACCACACGCGAGGCGGCGCACCTGCTTAACGTGAGTACCCGCACCCTCCAGCGTATGCGCAGCGAGCAACGCATCGGTTATGTCGTGCTTCGCGGTAAATGCCGCTACCGGCAGTCGGAAATAGACCGCCTGCTTGAAGCGTGTGCCGTCAACGAGGACGCGGCGACACCGCAGGAATTGAAACGCAACCACACGCTGCGCACTGGCGGCAAACCAAAAGGAAGGAGGACATAGGTCATGGAACTGCTCACACGAAACAACTTCGAGGGCTGGATGCAGAAGCTGATGGAACGGCTCGACCGTCAGGACGAACTGCTGCTGGCGATGAAGGCTGAGGGGAAACAGCCTACTATCACGGAAAGCATCCGCCTTTTCGACAATCAGGATTTGTGCATGCTGCTCCAGATAAGCAAGCGCACACTGCAACGCTACCGCAGTGTCGGCGCATTGCCCTACAAGACACTGGGCAAGAAAACCTATTACAGCGAGGAGGATGTGCTGACATTCCTTTCCAACCATATCAAGGACTTCAAAAAAGAAGATATAGCCTTCTACAAGGCTCGTATCCATAATTTCTTTCATAAATAACCCATTAAAACATTTTTCAAATGGCAAAGAAAAAAGACGAAAAGGACGTGCTGGTAGTCCGTGATGAGAAGACGGGCGAGATCAGCGTGGTAGCCGGGCTGAATGCAGACGGCACACCCAAGCGTACCCCTGCGAAAGCTGAGAACGCGCAGAGTTTCCTGCAATTCGACCGACACGGCGACGTGCTGGACAACTTCTTCAAGAACTTCTTCCGGCAGTGCAAGGAACCCAGCCGCTTCGGTTTCTACCGCATCGCGGCAGACCAAGTGGATTCCATGCTTGGCGTGATGAAAGACCTGCTTCAGCATCCGTACCAGAACAAACAAATCCTTGCACCGCACAAAATCGACACCTTCCCTTATCAACAGCAGGTGCAGGAAGAGATGGCGGCACAAAAGACAGAGAAACAAGAACCTCAAAAACAGGAAAACATGGAACAACAGAAAGAACAGCAGGAAAGCCCGCAACAGACGCAGGGCAGACAGGGCTACCAACCCATCAACGAGAGCAAAATCAACTGGCAGGAGCTGGAGGACAGATGGGGCGTGAAGCGTGACGACCTTGAAAAGTCCGGAGACCTTACGAAGATGCTCCACTACGGCAAGTCCGACTTGGTAAAGGTCAAGCCCACCTTCGGCGGCGAATCATTCGAGCTGGACGCCCGCCTCTCCTTCAAGAAGGACGGTGAGGGAAATGTCAGCCTCGTGCCGCACTTCATCCGCAAGGAGCAGAAGTTAGATGAGTACAAGGAACACAAATTCTCCGACGATGACCGGAAGAACCTGCGCGAAACGGGCAACCTCGGCAGGGTCGTGGACATTGAGGACAGGGAAACGGGCGAAATCATCCCCTCCTACATCAGCATCGACCGCAAGACGAATGAAATCACGGACATTCCGGCAAACAAGGTGCGCATCCCGGAGCGCATCGGCAAGACGGAAATCACCAAACAGGAGCAGGACATGCTCCGCGCCGGACTGCCCGTGCGCGACAAGCTCATCGAGCGCAACGACGGCAGGAAGTTCGTCACCACCCTTCAAGTGAACGTGGAGCAGCGCGGCGTGGAGTTCGTGCCGGGAACCGGAAGGTCGCCCCGTACCGCACAGACGCAGGAAGCCAAAGGTGACACCTCGAAAAGTCAGGCGCAAGGCGGGGAAAATGCCGCACAGACCAAGAAGGAGCAACGCCGCAACACGTGGATGAACGAGGACGGCAGCATCCGCCCCATCAGCAAATGGAGCGGCGTGAACTTCACCGACAAGCAGAAAGCCGACTACGTGGCGGGTAAAGCCGTGAAACTGGAGAACGTGACCGACAAGCAGGGCTTCCATGCCACGATGTATATCAAGTTCAACCCGGAGAAGGGCCGCCCGTACCGCTACGAAACGAACCCCGACAACGCCCAGCAGGTCGCCCCGTCCAACGAGAGCCGCACACAGGTGGCGGTGAACAACGAGGGCAAAACCAACGAGGCGACAAAGAACCTGAAAGAGCCTTTGCAGAAAGGTCAGACCGCCCCGAAGGACGACCGCCAGCAACAGCAGCAGGAGAAGCCGAAAAAGAAGAACAACAAAGGCATGAAAATGTAATCCCGTGTCCGCCACTGAATCCAAAATAAAATCCAAAGTATCAACAAAAAAGCAAGAAAACATGAAGACAATCATTGCAGAAAAGCCCTCCGTGGCACGTGAAATCGCCCGCATCGTGGGCGCGACAAAGAGAGAGGAAGGATATTTCGAGGGAGGCGGCTATGCCGTGACATGGGCATTCGGACACCTCGTTCAGCTTGCCATGCCCGACGGCTACGGCGTGCGCGGATTTGTCCGTGACAACCTCCCGATTATTCCCGACACATTCACGCTCGTCCCCCGTCAGGTCAGGACGGAGAAAGGTTACAAGCCCGACAGCGGCGTGGTGTCGCAGATAAAAGTCATCAAAAGACTGTTCGACACAAGCGAACATATCATCGTGGCGACCGATGCCGGACGCGAGGGAGAGCTTATCTTCCGCTACCTCTACCACTATACGGGTTGCACCACTCCTTTCGTGCGCCTGTGGATCAGCTCTCTCACCGACAAAGCTATCCGTGAGGGACTGCGGAAACTCGAAGACGGCAGCAAATACGACAACCTCTACCTCGCCGCCAAAGCGCGGAGCGAATCCGACTGGCTCGTGGGCATCAACGGCACACAGGCGTTATCCATCGCCGCCGGACACGGCACGTATTCCGTGGGGCGGGTGCAGACACCAACGTTGGCTATGGTATGTGAACGCTACTGGGAGAACCGCCGCTTTACGTCCGAAGCATTCTGGCTGCTCCATATCGCAACGGACGGTTGCGACGGCGAAGTCGTGAAATTCTCATCCTCCGAGAAATGGAAAGAGAAAGAACCGGCGATGGAACTATATAATAAGGTAAAGGCGGCAGGTTGCGCCACTGTCACGAAAGCCGAGCGCAAGGAGAAGACGGAGGAAACTCCCTTGCTCTACGACCTGACCACGCTCCAGAAAGAAGCCAACGCCAAGCACGGCTTCACGGCGGAACAGACGCTTGAAATCGCGCAGAAACTCTACGAAAAGAAGTTGATAACCTATCCGAGAACGGGAAGCCGCTACATCCCCGAAGACGTGTTTGCCGAAATTCCCAAACTGCTCGCTTTCATCGGCACACAGCCCGAATGGAAAGACAAGGTGCGGGCAAAAGCCGCCCCGACACGCCGCAGCGTGGACGACGGCAAGGTGACAGACCACCATGCCCTGCTCGTCACGGGTGAGAAACCGCTCTTCCTCTCCAAAGAGGACAATACCATCTATCAGATGATTGCCGGGCGCATGGTCGAGGCATTCTCTGAGAAATGCGTCAAGGATGTGACCACTGTCACGGCGGAATGTGCCGGAGTGGAGTTTACCGTAAAAGGCAGCGTCGTGAAGCAAACCGGATGGCGTGCCGTCTATGGCGAGGAAAAAGAGGAAATTACCATCCCCGGCTGGCAGGAAGGCGACACGCTGACACCGAAAGGCTCGTCCATTACCGAAGGAAAGACCAAACCCAAGCCGCTGCATACCGAAGCCACCCTGCTCTCGGCAATGGAAACGGCGGGCAAGGAAATTGAGGACGACGCACTGCGGCAGGCGATGAAGGACTGTGGCATCGGTACTCCCGCCACACGCGCCTCCATCATCGAAACGCTTTTCAAGCGCGGTTACATGGAACGCTGCAAGAAGTCGCTTGTTCCCACCGAAAAAGGACTTGCCCTCAATTCCGTCGTCAAGACGATGCGCATCGCCGATGTTGCCATGACGGGCGAATGGGAAAAGGAGCTGGCGCGTATCGAGCGCGGGGAACTGTCCGCCGACACCTTCCGCAAGGAGATAGAGGCGTACACACGTGAGATAACCTCCGAACTGCTCTCGTGCGACAAGCTCTTCGGCAGCCGTGACTCCGGCTGCGCGTGTCCCAAGTGTGGCACGGGCAGGATGCGGTTCTACGGCAAGGTGGTACGCTGCGACAACACGGAGTGCGGACTGCCCGTGTTCCGGCTGAAAGCGGGACGCACCCTGTCCGACGATGAAATCAAAGACCTGCTCACCGAAGGGCATACCAAGCTGCTCAAAGGGTTCAAGAGCAAACAGGGCAAGAGTTTCGATGCTGTTGTCGCCTTTGACGGGGAATATAACACGACTTTTGTGTTCCCGGAGGCTAAAAAGGGCAAGAAATTTTCAGGACGGAAGAAATAGTATTAACTTTGCCACTTGTTCAGAGTAATGAATTGTTCTTCGATACCGGATTACACTCATACTTTGGATTTAGTGGTGGCACTCGGAGGGATACCGAGTGCCTTTTTCTTCCTTTTTCCAACCGATTATCCCGTTAATTATCAATCCGCTAAATCCAAAGTAATGAACAACAAGAAGAAAAACGAGGGTCAGACCGACTTTTCCTATTACGGTCTGTACCTGCTGGACTATCTCCGCACGAACAAGTTTGAACAGGCTGACGACACCGCTTTCATACGGGAACGGGCCGACCGTGCCGCCGAAACGTATGAGAGGGCACGGCTTGAAGGCTATCCCGCCGATGGTGCGCAGGAACTGGCGATGGACACGCTGCTGCGCGGGCTGCATTATTCCCGTTACGCCATCCTCCGCGAAGTCGTGGAAAACGAGTTTGCCGATGAAGTGCCGGAAGAGAAGCGTGAAGCCTTTGTCCTGAAACTGCTGCCGCTTGTCGGCAACGTGTTCTCCGTCTATGACCTCTCGGATGACAATTTCGCCCTGTCTTCCGATTACGACCTGCTCTACACGGAGCTGACGGGAGCAACCGTCCTTTACTTAGACGAATATGGCGTTTAACCGCAAACAGAAACTGCGGGACAACATCGAGGCGATACGGACGGCATTCATCCTTGACAGGGAAAACAGGACAGCGACAACCGAAGAGCGTGCCATACTTCAAAGGTACTGCGGTTTCGGCGGTCTGAAATGTATCCTCAACCCTGCAAAGGAACTGACGGATGCCGTCCGGTGGGCGAAATCCGACCTCGAACTGTTCGCCCCGACGGTGGAGCTGCACAGGCTTATCCGTGAGAACAGCAAGGACGAAACAGAGTACAAGCGGTTTGTGGATTCGCTGAAAGCGTCCGTGCTGACCGCTTTCTACACCCCCAAAGAGATAACCGACACCATCGCGGACGTGCTGGCAGATTACAGCGTCCGCCCCGCCCGTATGCTCGAACCGTCGGCAGGTGTCGGCGTGTTCGTGGATTCCATGCTACGGCACAGCCCCAATGCGGATGTGATGGCTTTCGAGAAGGATCTGCTCACGGGTACAATCTTGAGGCATCTCTATCCCGACCAGAAAATGCGCACCTGCGGTTTTGAGAAAATCGAAAGACCGTTCAACAATTATTTCGACTTGGCGGTGTCCAACATTCCGTTCGGTGACATTGCCGTGTTCGACGCGGAGTTTCAGCGGAGCGACTCTTTCGGCAGACGCTCCGCCCAGAAAACCATCCACAACTATTTCTTTCTCAAAGGACTGGATGCCGTGCGTGACGGCGGTATCGTGGCGTTCATCACCTCGCAAGGGGTATTGAATAGCACCAAGACCTCCGTGCGTAACGAGCTGTTCAGTCAGGCCAATCTGGTATCCGCGATACGCCTGCCCAACAACCTGTTCACGGACAACGCGGGGACGGAGGTGGGCAGCGACCTGATTGTCCTGCAAAAGAACCTCAGCAAGAAGGAAATGTCGCAGGACGAGCGGCTGATGACCGTGATACAGACGGACACGAAAACCGACCTGACCGACAACGCCTATTTCATCCACCACCCGGAACGCATCGTGCATACGACGTCGAAACTTGACACTGACCCCTACGGGAAGCCCGCTATGGTTTATCTGCACGAGGGCAAGACCGCAGGTATCGCCGGGGACTTGCGCCGGATGCTCAACGAGGATTTCCATTACAGGCTCGCCATGCGTCTGTATTCGGGAACAATCTGGCAGTCGGGAACGGAAGAAAAGGTTACCGTTCAAAAGGAGGCGGAGCGTCCTGCTATAAAATTGGAAACGGTATCTTCGGCGCAGACGGTGGAAACTCCGACGGAAAAACCGCAACCCGTTGAGGAAAAACCGGAGATAGAGCCACGTCCGAAATATTCTGACGGGGTGCAGCTCTCCTTGCTCGACCTCTGGGGGATGACGGAAGAGGTCAGCCAACCGAAAACCTCCAAAAAGAAAAAGACGGTGAAAAAGGCAGTTACGGCAAAGTCCACTCCGCCCAAACCGAAAGTCACGGTTACACCGACAGCTCCAACTGCAAAACCCGCTATGGAGAATAAGGAGGTGAAAGCGGAGAACACCGCCAAGCCTGCCGACCCGGACGACATCTATGCAAAGCTGGACTGGGAAACCAATCCTCCCATCAACGGCTTCTACGAGATGATGATGGAACTCACGCCGGAGCGCAGGAAGGAACTTCGGGAGCTGGCAAGGCAGCATAATGAAAAACATGAAAACAGAACGGTTGCGACGATCACGCCGGAAGTACCACGTGAACAACCCCGGCAGGAGGAAACACAGCCGGAAGCAGTCGCCGCACCTGCTGTTACCGATGCTCCACCGGAAACGGTGGCTACTTCCCTTTTTCCCGACATCGAACCGGAAAAGCCGAAGGAGGAAGTCGCGGACCTTACGCCGCGTGCCTACCATCGCACGCCGGAGATGCACCTGCGCGAAGGCTCGCTGGTGGCTGACCGGGGGCGTCATAACATCGGCTATCTGAAGGACATCACGCCATACGGGGCTACATTCCAGCCGCTCGACCTGAAAGGATACCAGAAGGAAAAGGCGTTGTTGTATGTGTCGCTGCGTGACGCCTACGAGCGTCTGTACCGTTATGAATCGCTCCGGCGCGAGGCAAATGTTCCGTGGCGAGAGCATCTGAATACCTGTTACGATGAGTTTGTCATGCGCTACGGCAACCTCAACGCCAAGCAGAACGTGAAGTTAGTGATGATGGACGCGGGCGGGCGTGACATCCTTTCGCTGGAACGGGTGGAGAACGGAAAGTTCGTCAAGGCGGACATCTTCGAGCATCCCGTTTCCTTCTCCGTGGAGAGCCATGCCAACGTAGGCTCTCCCGAAGAAGCCCTGTCCGCGTCGCTCAACAAATATGGCACGGTCAATCTCGACTATATGCGGGAGATAACCGACAGCACGGCGGAGGAGTTGCTCACAGCCCTGCAAGGACGCATCTATTACAATCCGCTCGTGACCGGTTACGAAATCAAAGACCGCTTCATAGCCGGGAACGTGATAGAGAAGGCGGAACGCATAGAGGCTTGGATGGGCGAAAACCCCGAAAGTGAGCGTATGCCGGAAGTGAAACAGGCGTTGGAGGCTCTGAAAGATGCCGAACCGCCGCGTATCGCCTTCGAGGATCTGGACTTCAATTTCGGGGAACGCTGGATTCCGACGGGTGTCTATGCCGCCTACATGAGCCGGCTGTTCGACACGGAGGTGAAAATCGCCTATTCCGCAAGCATGGACGAGTTTTCGGTTGCGTGCGGCTACCGCACCATGAAAATCACGGACGAGTTTCTGGTAAAGGGGTATTACCGGAACTATGACGGTATGCACCTCTTGAAACACGCCCTGCACAACACCTGCCCCGACATGATGAAGTCCATCGGCAAGGACGAGCATGGCAACGACATCAAGGTGCGCGACAGCGAGGGCATACAGCTCGCCAACGCCAAGATTGATGAAATCCGCAACGGTTTCTCCGAATGGCTCGAAGAACAGTCGCCGCAGTTCAAGGAACGGCTGACGACAATGTATAACCGCAAGTTCAACTGTTTCGTGCGCCCGAAGTATGACGGCTCGCACCAGACCTTCCCCGACCTCAATCTGAAAGGCTTGGCAAGCCGGGGTATCAAGAGCGTCTATCCCTCGCAGATGGATTGCGTCTGGATGCTGAAACAGAACGGCGGCGGAATTTGCGACCACGAGGTGGGAACCGGCAAGACGCTGATAATGTGCATCGCCGCGCATGAGATGAAGCGTCTGAAATTGGCACATAAGCCGATGATTATCGGGCTGAAAGCCAACGTTGCGGAGATTGCCGCCACCTATCAGGCGGCATATCCCAACGCACGTATTCTGTACGCTTCGGAGAAGGACTTTTCGACCGCCAACCGTGTGCGCTTCTTCAATAATATAAAGAACAACGACTACGATTGTGTCATCATGTCGCACGACCAGTTCGGCAAGATACCGCAGTCGCCGGAGTTGCAGCAGCGCATCCTGCAAGCGGAGCTTGACACGGTGGAGGAAAACCTCGAAGTGCTGCGGCAGCAGGGAAAGAACGTGTCGCGGGCTATGCTGAAAGGTCTGGAGAAGCGCAAACACAACCTTGAAGCGAAGCTGGAGAAGGTGGAACATGCCATAAAGTCACGCACGGACGACGTGGTGGATTTCAAGCAGATGGGCATCGACCACATCTTCATAGATGAGAGCCACCAGTTCAAAAATCTGACGTTCAACACGCGCCATGACCGTGTGGCGGGACTGGGCAACAGCGAGGGAAGCCAGAAGGCACTGAACATGCTCTTTGCCATACGCACCATACAGGAGCGCACGGGCAGAGACTTGGGAGCGACCTTCCTTTCGGGTACTACCATCAGCAACTCGCTGACGGAGTTGTATCTGCTGTTCAAGTATTTGCGTCCGAAGGAGCTGGAACGGCAGGACATCCGATGTTTCGACGCTTGGGCGGCGATATTCGCCAAGAAGACGACGGATTTTGAATTTAACGTGACGAACAACGTGGTTCAAAAGGAGCGTTTCCGCTACTTCATCAAGGTGCCGGAACTTGCCGCCTTCTATAATGAAATCACGGACTACCGCACGGCAGAGGACGTGGGCGTAGATCGTCCCAACAAGAATGAGATACTGCACCACATACCGCCCACGCCGGAGCAGGAGGACTTCATACAGAAGCTGATGCAGTTCGCCAAGACTGGCGATGCCACACTTCTGGGCAGGCTGCCGCTTTCGGAAACGGAGGAAAAGGCGAAGATGCTTATCGCCACCGACTACGCCCGCAAGATGGCACTCGACATGCGCATGATAGACCCGCATTATGAAGACCACCCCGATAACAAGGCGAGCCACTGTGCCAAGATGATCGCGGAGTATTACCAAAAATACGACGCGCAGAAAGGCACGCAGTTCGTTTTCTCGGACTTGGGGACATATCAGCCGGGCGACGGGTGGAACGTCTATTCGGAAATCAAGCGCAAGCTGACGGAGGATTACGGCATACCGCCAAGCGAGGTGCGCTTCATTCAGGAGTGCAAGACCGACAAGGCTCGGAAGGCGGTGATAGACGCCATGAATGCCGGAACGGTGCGTGTTCTGTTCGGCTCCACCTCCATGCTCGGAACGGGTGTGAACGCACAGAAAAGGTGTGTGGCAATTCATCATCTCGATACGCCGTGGCGACCGTCCGACCTGCAACAGCGTGACGGACGCGGAGTTAGAGCCGGAAACGAAATTGCCAAGCATTTCGCCGGGAACAACGTGGACGTAATCATCTACGCGGTGGAGAAGTCACTGGACAGCTACAAGTTCAACCTCCTGCACTGCAAGCAGACTTTCATCAGCCAGCTCAAAAGCGGTGCTATGGGGGCGCGTACCATCGACGAGGGGGCAGTGGACGAGAAATCGGGCATGAACTTTTCGGAATATATGGCGTTGCTATCCGGCAACACCGACCTGCTGGACAAGGCGAAACTTGAAAAGCGCATCGCCTCGCTCGAAGGGGAACGCAAGTCGTTTAACAAGGGCAAGCGTGATTCGGAGTTCAAGTTAGAGTCGAAGACGGGCGAGTTGCGTAACAACACGGCTTTCATAGATGCCATGACGGAGGACTGGAACCGCTTCCTTTCGGTGGCGCAGACCGACAGGGAGGGCAACCGCCTTAATATAATAAAGGTGGACGGTGTGGATTCCGCCGATGAGAAGGTTATCGGAAAGCGTTTGCAGGAGATAGCGAAAAACGCCACTACGGGCGGGCTTTACACACAGGTCGGAGAACTGTACGGTTTTCCGATAAAGGTGGTGAGCGAGAGGATACTCAAAGAGGGATTGGAGTTTACCGACAACCGCTTCGTGGTAGAGGGGAACTACAAGTACACCTATAACAACGGACATCTGGCAATGGCTGATCCGATGGCTGCCGCCCGAAACTTCCTGAACGCGATGGAGAGGATACCCTCCATTATCGACCAGTACAAGGCGAAGAACGAGGTGCTGGAGAGGGAGATACCGCAGTTGCAGGAGATAGCGGGCAAGGTGTGGAAGAAGGAGGACGAGCTGAAGCAGCTGAAATCCGAACTTGCCGCCCTTGACCGAAAAATACAGCTGGAACTTGCGCCGCCCACGCCCGAAGTCGCCGAAAAGGAGAAAGAAGGGCAACAGGTCAAGCCGGAAGCGGAAGATGTGAGGAACAGGCAGGCGCAATATCCCGAAAATGCACCGCCGCAGATACGCAGTCCGGCGGATAGTATCGTTGCCAACCATGTCATAATCGGGCGTCCGGGACTGTATGCCAAGGAGGAAACCCGGTTCAAAGGATTGAAAATATAACCTTAGGAATTTTATCTGAAGTATTAATAAGGGCTATCCCAAAAGGTCTAAAAGTAAATTTTATCCTTTCTGCAAGTATCTGTAGGATGGCAACTGCATTTTTTTCTTTTTGGGCAGCCCTTATTAAAATTTATTCTTATTTTAGGTTATATACATTCATGTCCATTTATGTAAAAAATCCTGCTGACCTTGTTTATGTCTTGTCAGTCACCATTTGCAAAACCATATTTGACCCTCAAAGAGGCTGAATTTGATAAGCAACTTGCTACATACTCATAATAAGGAGCTAAATAGAACACGAATGGGAAATACTCAAATGCCAAACTAAAGAAGATATTGGCCAAAATAAACGCTATACCGAGAGAGAAACTTGATTTTTCAACTTCCTAAAACAGTGTTGTTCAAACATTTCTACTTATTTGTACTTACCAGTTGAACCTACGTTTCCCTAATAAAATGTCTATGGTAAAAAGTTAAAAAATCCTCCTACTTTTGTTAGATATATTTTTTTGTGTAATTTTGTAATCGTTATGCGGCAGTAATAATATACATATTAATACGAGTTAGGAATCCTGTAGTTCTCATATGCTACGAGGAGGTATTAAAAGGTGCGTTTCGACAATGCATCTATTGTAGTATATTATTGCTTAATCCAAATGAATATTATAAATTTAGGAATTCTTGCTCACATTGATGCAGGAAAAACTTCCGTAACCGAGAATCTGCTGTTTGCCAGTGGAGCAACGGAAAAGTGCGGCTGTGTGGATAATGGTGACACCATAACGGACTCTATGGATATAGAGAAACGTAGAGGAATTACTGTTCGGGCTTCTACGACATCTATTATCTGGAATGGTGTGAAATGCAATATCATTGACACTCCGGGACACATGGATTTTATTGCGGAAGTGGAGCGGACATTCAAAATGCTTGATGGAGCAGTCCTCATCTTATCCGCAAAGGAAGGCATACAAGCGCAGACAAAGTTGCTGTTCAATACTTTACAGAAGCTGCAAATCCCGACAATTATATTTATCAATAAGATTGACCGAGCCGGTGTGAATTTGGAGCGTTTGTATCTGGATATAAAAGCAAATCTGTCTCAAGATGTCCTGTTTATGCAAAATGTTGTCGATGGATCGGTTTATCCGGTTTGCTCCCAAACATATATAAAGGAAGAATACAAAGAATTTGTATGCAACCATGACGACAATATATTAGAACGATATTTGGCGGATAGCGAAATTTCACCGGCTGATTATTGGAATACGATAATCGCTCTTGTGGCAAAAGCCAAAGTCTATCCGGTGCTACATGGATCAGCAATGTTCAATATCGGTATCAATGAGTTGTTGGACGCCATCACTTCTTTTATACTTCCTCCGGCATCGGTCTCAAACAGACTTTCATCTTATCTTTATAAGATAGAGCATGACCCCAAAGGACATAAAAGAAGTTTTCTAAAAATAATTGACGGAAGTCTGAGACTTCGAGACGTTGTAAGAATCAACGATTCGGAAAAATTCATCAAGATTAAAAATCTAAAAACTATCAATCAGGGCAGAGAGATAAATGTTGATGAAGTGGGCGCCAATGATATCGCGATTGTAGAGGATATGGATGATTTTCGAATCGGAAATTATTTAGGTGCTGAACCTTGTTTGATTCAAGGATTATCGCATCAGCATCCCGCTCTCAAATCCTCCGTCCGGCCAGACAGGCCCGAAGAGAGAAGCAAGGTGATATCCGCTCTGAATACATTGTGGATTGAAGACCCGTCTTTGTCCTTTTCCATAAACTCATATAGTGATGAATTGGAAATCTCGTTATATGGTTTAACCCAAAAGGAAATCATACAGACATTGCTGGAAGAACGATTTTCCGTAAAGGTCCATTTTGATGAGATCAAGACTATATACAAAGAACGACCTGTAAAAAAGGTCAATAAGATTATTCAGATCGAAGTGCCGCCCAACCCTTATTGGGCCACAATAGGGCTGACTCTTGAACCCTTACCGTTAGGGACAGGGTTGCAAATCGAAAGTGACATCTCCTATGGTTATCTGAACCATTCTTTTCAAAATGCCGTTTTTGAAGGGATTCGTATGTCTTGCCAATCCGGGTTACATGGATGGGAAGTGACTGATCTGAAAGTAACTTTTACTCAAGCCGAGTATTATAGCCCGGTAAGTACACCTGCTGATTTCAGACAGCTGACCCCTTATGTCTTCAGGCTGGCCTTGCAACAGTCAGGTGTGGACATTCTCGAACCGATGCTCTATTTTGAGTTGCAGATACCCCAAGCGGCAAGTTCCAAAGCTATTACAGATTTGCAAAAAATGATGTCTGAGATTGAAGACATCAGTTGCAATAATGAGTGGTGTCATATTAAAGGGAAAGTTCCATTAAATACAAGTAAAGACTATGCATCAGAAGTAAGTTCATACACTAAGGGCTTAGGCATTTTTATGGTTAAGCCATGCGGGTATCAAATAACAAAAGGCGGTTATTCTGATAATATCCGCATGAACGAAAAAGATAAACTTTTATTCATGTTCCAAAAATCAATGTCATCAAAATAATGGAGCGGTCAGGAAATTTCTATAAGGCAATACAGTTGGGATATATACTTATCTCCATTCTTATCGGATGTATGGCATATAATAGCCTCTATGAATGGCAGGAGATAGAAGCATTAGAACTTGGCAATAAAAAAATAGACGAGCTCCGAAAAGAAATAAACAATATCAATATTCAAATGATAAAATTTTCTCTATTGGGTGAAACAATACTGGAATGGAACGATAAAGATATCGAGCATTACCATGCACGGCGTATGGCAATGGACAGTATGCTTTGCCGTTTCAAGGCCACCTATCCAGCAGAGCGCATCGATAGTGTGCGCAGTCTTTTAGAGGATAAGGAACGACAGATGTTCCAGATAGTCCGGTTAATGGATGAACAACAATCTATTAACAAGAAGATAGCCAATCAAATTCCGGTTATTGTGCAGAAAAGTGTGCAGGAACAGTCCAAAAAGCCAAAACGAAAAGGTTTCTTGAGCATCTTCGGCAAAAAAGAGGGAACGAAGCCAACGACAACAACGACTACGCTCCGTTCATCCAATAGAAACATGGTCAACGAACAGAATGCGCAGAGCCGTCGATTGTCAGAACAAGCCGATAGTCTTGCTGCCCGTAATGCAGAACTTAACAGACAACTGCAAGGATTGATTTGCCAAATCGAAAAGAAGGTGCAATCTGATTTACAAAATAGAGAAAGCGAGATAACAGCCATGCGTAAAAAATCATTTATGCAGATAGGCGGCTTGATGGGATTTGTTCTTTTGCTGTTGGTCATTTCCTATATCATCATACACCGTGATGCAAAGAACATTAAACGATACAAACGCAAGACAACGGATTTGATCGAGCAATTGGAACAGTCCGTGCAACAAAATGAGATACTCATAACCTCCCGAAAGAAAGCGGTATATACTATTACCCATGAGTTGCGTACACCACTGACGGCAATAACCGGCTATACCGAACTTTTGCGGAAAGAATGCAATAGCGGTAATAATGGGCAATATATCCAAAATATACTGCAATCCTCCGACCGTATGCGGGATATGCTCAACACTTTGCTTGACTTCTTCCGCCTGGACAACGGCAAGGAACAGCCCCGTCTGTCACCCTGCCGGATTTCTGCAATCACGCACACACTTGAAACGGAGTTCATGCCTGTTGCCGTGAACAAAGGGTTGTCCTTGTCCGTGAAGACTGGACACGATGCCATTGTATTGACCGACAAAGAGCGAATAATACAAATCGGGAATAACCTGCTGTCAAACGCTGTCAAGTTCACAGAAGAAGGCGGTGTTTCTTTGATTACTGAATATGATAATGGAGTTCTGACACTGGTCATTGAAGATACAGGTACAGGCATGACAGAAGAGGAACAGAAACAAGCGTTCGGTGCGTTTGAACGTCTATCAAATGCCGCTGCAAAGGAGGGTTTCGGGCTTGGGCTTGCCATAATGCGTAATATTGTGTCGATGCTTGGCGGAACAATCCGTTTGGACAGCAAGAAAGGGAAAGGCAGTCGTTTCACAGTTGAAATTTCTATGCAGGAAGCTGAAGAACAGCTTGGATATACAAGCAATACACCTGTTTATCATAACAATAAATTCCATGATGTTGTCGCCATTGACAATGATGAGGTATTACTTCTAATGCTGAAAGAGATGTATTCCCAAGAAGGAATACACTGCGACACTTGCACCGATGCTGCGGCACTGATGGAAATGATACGCCAGAAAGAATACAGCCTGTTGCTGACAGACTTGAATATGCCTGGTATAAACGGTTTCGAATTGCTGGAACTGTTGCGTTCGTCCAACGTGGGCAATTCACCAACAATCCCGGTGGTTGTGGCAACCGCTTCGGGCAGTTGTAACAAAGGGGAACTATTGGCAAAAGGCTTTGCCGGATGCCTGTTCAAGCCGTTCTCCATATCGGAACTGATGGAGGTTTCCGACAGGTGTGCCATAAAAGCGACACCGGACGGGAAACCGGACTTTTCCGCCTTATTGTCCTATGGCAATGAAGCCGTCATGCTGGAAAAGTTGATAACTGAAACAGAAAAGGAAATGCAGGCGGTACGGGATGCAGCAAAAGAAAAAGACCTGCAAAAGCTGGATTCCCTGATCCACCACCTGCGCAGTTCGTGGGAGGTGCTCCGTGCCGACCAACCGCTGAATGTACTTTACGGATTGCTTCGTGGCGATGCTCTCCCGGATGGTGAAGCGTTAAGCCATGCCGTGACTGCTGTGCTGGATAAGGGAGTGGAAATAATACGGTTGGCAGAAGAGGAAAGGAGAAAATACGAAGATGGATAAGACAAAAATAATTGTGGTGGAAGACAACATCGTGTATTGCGAATATGTCTGCAATATGCTGTCACGGGAGGGCTACCGCAATATGAAGGCTTACCACCTCTCAACCGCGAAGAAACATCTGCAACAGGCAACAGATAATGATATCGTGGTTGCCGACCTGCGTCTGCCTGACGGCAGTGGCATAGACCTTTTGTGCTGGATGCGAAAGGAGGGAAAGATGCAGCCCTTCATCATTATGACCGACTACGCCGAAGTTAATACCGCCGTGGAAAGCATGAAACTCGGCTCGATAGACTATATTCCCAAACAGCTTGTGGAGGATAAACTTGTCCCCCTGATCCGTTCCATACTGAAAGAACGTCAGGCAGGACAACGCCGTATGCCTGTATTCGCCCGTGAAGGTTCCGCTTTTCAGAAAATCATGCACCGGATAAGGCTGGTAGCCGCCACCGACATGAGCGTGATGATATTTGGTGAGAACGGCACGGGTAAGGAGCATATTGCCCATCTGTTGCATGACAAGAGCAAACGTGCAGGCAAGCCATTTGTGGCGGTGGACTGCGGTTCACTCTCCAAAGAGCTTGCACCGTCGGCTTTCTTCGGACACGTCAAGGGAGCGTTTACAGGTGCGGACAATGCCAAGAAAGGATATTTCCATGAGGCGGAAGGCGGCACGCTTTTTCTGGACGAGGTAGGAAACCTCGCGTTGGAAACCCAACAGATGTTGCTCCGCGCCATACAGGAGAGGCGGTATCGCCCGGTCGGAGACAAGGCAGACCGGAATTTCAATGTCCGCATCATCGCTGCTACCAATGAAGATTTGGAAGTAGCGGTGAATGAAAAGCGTTTTCGGCAGGATCTTCTGTACCGCCTGCACGACTTCGGGATAACCGTTCCTCCGTTGCGTGACTGTCAGGAAGACATCATGCCGCTGGCAGAGTTCTTCCGTGATATGGCAAACAGAGAGCTGGAGTGTAGCGTGAGCGGGTTCAGTTCCGAAGCACGTAAAGCGTTGCTGACACACGCATGGCCGGGCAACGTGCGGGAACTTCGGCAGAAAGTTATGGGTGCTGTATTGCAGGCGCAGGAAGGTGTTGTCATGAAAGAGCATCTGGAACTTGCCGTGACGAAACCGACCTCTACTGTCAGCTTCGCCTTGCGCAATGACGCGGAGGATAAGGAGCGGATATTGCGTGCGTTGAAACAGGCAAACGGCAACCGGAGTGTCGCCGCAGAACTGCTCGGCATAGGCAGGACAACACTATACAGCAAACTTGAAGAGTATGGACTTAAATATAAATTCAAGCAATCATAGCCCGTAATTCACTGAATTTGGCTATCTTTGCATAACATTTGAGAAAAACGGCGATTGGCAGGAGCTTTTCGCCGCCAACATATAGGATAAGACCGCAAGGCGTTTCAAGCGAAAATCTGGTAAATTGGAACTACGGAGACGATTGCGTGATGCTTATGCTATGCTTACGCATAGCGTGCATTCACGTACTCTCCGTAAAGGCTTTACCAGAGCCATCGCTTGAAGGTAGTGTGAATTGCACGCTACTTTTTTACCCTTGCCTAACGAAAGGAAACGATTATGGGTAAAGTTCAGATTCTCGCCGTACTGACGATGGACGGATGTCTTTCTTCAGAGTTATATGATAAAGCACATCAGGATTTGTGCCTTGACCGTTGCGGTCTTGATGAAATCAGGAAGAAAGCCCTTTACCGTGTGACACCGGACTATTCCATTTCAATGCTGCACGAATGGAGAAAAGACGGCACAAACATCCGTTACCTCGCGGAAGCCACACTGGATACGGCAGATTATATAAACGGACTACTGCGTATGCACGCTGTGGATGAAATCATACTATACACCGTTCCTTTCATATCCGGAAGCGGACGACATTTTTTTAAGTCGGCTCTGCCAGAGCAACACTGGACGCTTTCCTCCTTGAAAAGCTATTCCAACGGTGTATGTCGCATTATCTATATCCTTGATAAAAAAGCAAGATAGCCAAAATGTGCGGCAAGCATACATTTCTATTTTCAGGAATAGAATAAATGTTCTGATTACAAACAATTTAAGTCGGAGATAATTTGTCCTTGTGAAAAAATATTGAATTTTATACCTCTGAAATCCAGTACTTTGTAAAATTGAGTGTTGGATTTTTTATTTTCTGCCGCGTTTTTTGCCAATTATATTCATGTGCGCACGCAGAAAACAAAGTGTAATTTTCAAAATTGACAGAACCATGAATTATTTCTTGCTGGCGGAAACCGACTTTTTCCGCCTGATAAACGAAGCCGGTGACTGCAATATGGAAACGGCATACACGGCTTTTGCCACCCAAGTGATCGAACTGTGTAACGGTAGCATGGACGCGAACCTTACCGTCATCGCGCTTGCCTACATCGAAATCGAGTTGCAGCACCATCCCGTGCGCAACCTGTCAGAAGAAAAGAGAGAGATTGCCGCCTATGTCAGCAAGGCCCTGTCTTTCGTGAGGAAGATGCAGAAATTCCTTGCCACGCCCCAAGTGCCGCCACTGATATCCGCCAACAACACAACAGAAACCGCCACCAGCCTCCTGCAATGGACGGGCAATGCCATCGACCTCGTGGAACTTATCTACGGCATCGACGAGATGGGCTGCATCAACAACGGCAACATGCCGCTCAAACAGCTTGCCCCGCTCCTTTACAAGATATTCGGGGTTGAGTCGAAGGACTGCTACCGTTTCTACACCGATATCAAACGCCGGAAGAACGAAAGCCGCACCTACTTCCTTGACAGAATGCAGGAGAAATTGAACGAGAGGATGCTGCGCGATGATGAGTTGGATCGTATGAGGAGATAAAAAACAAATTCATTAGAATAAATCACATCAATTCAATTCATTATTTTGTTATATTAGAAAAAGATATTAACTTTGCATTGAAATTGATATAGTCATAATTCAGATGAACTCAATACACGATATAACAGACTACATTATCTTACGAGTAAAATCGGAAGATAGATTTGCGTCTTTAATAAATTTAAAGTTGCAGAAGTTATTGTATTATGTTCAAGCATGGTCTTATGGTATCAATAAAAAACCTATGTTTGACGGCGAGTTTGAAGCATGGATTCATGGTCCGGTAAATCGAGAAATCTACAATCGATTTAATTCTACAAAATATCTCTATTCAGAAATCAATATTGATGATTGCATGAATCACAATGTGAGTTTATCATCAGAAGACGCTGAATTCATTGACTTTATATTGGAGAATTATCTTAAATATAGCGGTGCTGAATTAGAACGATTGTCCCACAATGAGATGCCTTGGATTGAAACACGTGGAGATTTAAATGTAAATGAGCGTTGTGACAAGGTTATTACTCCAGAACTAATGATTGAGTATTATGGGAAAAAATGGGAAACTATTAAATCTTAATTCAGATTCTCCTAAATACGGAAACAAATCATTAGTTACCAAAGAACAAGAAAATGAGTTAAAGAGAAGGAAGATAACTTTTTCCTTCTCTTACTTTAAGCAGATACCTAATTTTCAGATTGGAGAGTGTTCTAAGGGATGGCATATTGGGCTTCTTGAAAGATTAGGTGCTTTGGGTACTATGACACCGCAAGAAGTATTAGAAGAAAATAGAGGTAGTATTGCATTAAGATGTCATCCAATAGATTGGAGTGCTAAAAACATTCCTATTCAACGAAAAGATTTAGATTGGCTACCAAAAGAAATATTGGACAATGAGACAGATTTTCCAATAATGCAATTTTCGATAACAAAAAGTACGGGGCGTATTGTAGGTTATTTTGATCGGGATTCTTCTATATTTCACATAGTATTATTAGATCCTGAACATAATATACAACCGGCAAAGAAAACTAATTATCAAATACAACCAACTACAAAAGGGTTATCTCAATATGATGATTTATTAAATAAGTTGGAACGAATTAAAAGTATCGTATCAGATTGTTCTGATAAAAAGTGCAAATTGCATTCACATATTAGTGTTATAGAAGAATTACATGACAATATTGTTTATATAGGACTTGATAATGACTTCTATAGCACTTATCAAGAAATCTTAAAGAAAATTCCATTGCAAAAAATTTTGGAAAACGGAATCTTAGTAAGTATGGATAATGCTTAAGTTCTAAAAAAATGAAGAAAGGTTTATGGTAAGCCTTTCTTCATTTTTTTATTTACTTCTGCTGCAACAGATATTTCAGGTTATCATCGCCCGCGATGCGCTCCAGTTCCTCCTGCACAATCTGCTTCACCTCTTCCTTGATACGCCGGTAGTTCGCCTGCACCGTTTCTTTCATGCGGTCGTTGCCGTCCTCGTCCGTGAAATCGGTAATGACCGGAATTTTCTTGTAGGCACGTTCCTCCCGCTTCACCTTCTCGGCATCCACCACAATCTCGCAGTGAAAAATTTTCTGTTCGATACGTTCGTTGAAGTTGTCGGACACCGAACCGACAAACATTCCCTGCGTCAGACCGGAAATCTTGCTCGGCGGAATGAGCGCATCCATCTGCGTGTTGATGGAGGTGGAAACATCCTGCCGGTTGATGGAGATAGACTGCCGTTTCTGCAACACCTTACCGAACCGTTCCGATAGTGTCTTTGCCGTTTCACCTACCACCTGCCCGGAGAAAATGTTACCGACCGTATTCATCACCACTTTCGCCTCCTTATCACCGTAGTCGCGCACCAGCTGGCTGAAATCCTGAAATCCCAGACACACGGCAACCTTGTTGCTTCGGGCGGTGGCTATAAGGTTGTCCAACCCCTTGAAGTATATCGTGGGCAGCTCGTCGATGATGACCGATGACTTCAGCATTCCCTTCTTGTTGATGAGTTTCACGATACGGGAGTTATACAATCCGAGAGCCGCCCCGTAGATGTTCTGACGGTCGGGATTGTTGCCAACGCATAGGATTTTCGGCTCTTCGGGATTGTTGATGTCCAGCGTAAACTCGCTGTCCGACATCACCCAATAGAGCTGCGGGGAAATCATCCTCGAAAGCGGGATTTTCGCCGACGCTATCTGCCCCATGAGCTGCTCCGCAGCCCCTCCGAGCCAAGCATCCATGAACGGGGAAAGGTAGTTTTCCAGCTCCGGGTAAGAGGTCAGTATCGGGAAAATATCCTCGTAGCGGCGGTTCAAAAACTCGATGGCATGGGGAAACGTGCAATACTTCCCGTTCTGATAGATTTTGAGATACCAGATAATGCTGGCAAACAAAATGATAGGTGACTCCACGAAGAAGTCGCCCTGCTTTTGCACCCAAGTTTTATTGAGGTTAAGCATTATCGTGTAGGCACTCTCGTAAGCGTCCGTAATATCCTCCATGAAATCCGGGTGTATGGGATTGCAACGGTGTGAGCGTCGCGGGTCGTCGAAATTGATCACATAGAATTTCGGCTTCACCTTGTAGCCCTCCGGGTGGTTCAGCAAATGGTTGTAGGCTATGGTGGACAAGTCACTGAATTTGAAGTCATATACATACATCGAGAAGCCCTTTTCAATCTGTTGCTTGATAAAATTGTTTACCACGGCGTATGACTTGCCGCTGCCCGGCGTACCCAACACGATGGACGCACGGAAGGGATTCACCACATTGATCCAGCCATTGTTCCAACGCTTTTTGTAATAGAAGCGTGTGGGCAGATTGACCGAATACTCGCTTTCGATGAGCCTCGTTTCCTGCATGAAACTCTCATTCTCGTTGTTGAAAACATCCTCCATCAGATTGTGTTTCAACAGGCGGCTCATCCACAGCCCGCCCATCAAAAGACAGACATAGCCCGTGCCGATGGTAAGGATATACAAGCCCGTCACCGCTTCAACCGGCAGCGGCAGAGCCAGTATCCACCAGTTGAGGAAAAACAGCACGAATCCGGCGGCGAGTGCCGTCCATATTCTTCCCCAAGTGATTTTCTCGCCCTTGACCCCTTTCGTACCCAGACAGGACAGGGCAAGCAGCAGGACGGCAAACAGTTTCGTGTACAGAATGGAATGGAACAGCCCCGCCGTGCGGTCGAAGTTCAGAAGGATTTTGTCCACCACACCGATGTTCACGCCCCATAGCCGGATGGCTTCGTAGCAGAACCAGTACACGTTCATGACCACTAAAATGATACTCACGGCACGCAGAAAATCCATGATTTTCGCCAATGCCCTCAAATCGTCTTCTTGTTGTGACATACATTGATTTTTTAATTGTTGATACTCCGATTACAAACCCAAGCCCTTGCGCTTTTTCTTCTTTTTGCGCTTCATCGCCCGGATGAAAGCCTCTTCCTCGGCATCTACCGCCGGACCTTCGGGAGTGAGCAAGCCCATTCCGCCCGATACGTCTTCACGGTCGTATGCGGTCTGTCCGTGTGCCTTGTCCGCAGCATCCATAGGGATGGATAACGGTATCGGCGGTTGTCCGGCGTATGGCAGGGTGAAGTGTTCCTGCAAGGCATTCGCCGAAAGCTCCTTGCCCATGCGCGAACCGTTCAGCACACTCCCCGTGCGGTGGTCGATGAAGGTAGCCCCGTAGATGCGCCCTTCCTCCGTGTAGCGCAGTACGGTGTCGATGCCCTTCTCTTTAAGTTGGGAAACAAACCTATCCTTGTCATAAGTGCCTTGCAGCACGGAAAGAACGGTACGTTTCGTCATGTCTGCCAGTTTCCTGTCCTTAATCTCCGATCTGGAACGTACAAACTTCTTCTGCATGGCTTCATAGCCTGCGGACTTCCCGAAGAGCGAGGACTTGAACGGGTTGCCCACCTTGTTGCCCCTGCCGTCCGTGACGGAATAGACCAGCCCGTGATATTCCCGTCCGCGCACGTTACCCCTCGCTTCCTCCACCGTCAGGTTATAGATGGAAAGGAGCGCACGGTATTCGCCCATCGTCTGGAAACGGTACTGCCCGTTCAGAGCTTTCACGGTGTTGCCTACCTGTTTCTTCACATCGCCTGCCGATGCGTCCACCTTGCTTAGCGGCGTGTCAAGACGGCGGTTCCTGCGCTCCGCATCGTGCAGCCCGTATTTCTTCTCCAGCTCACGGGTGATTTGTTTGCTACGATAGTAGTTGTTCTTGTCGCTGATACATTTCCCGTTCTCGTCCACCCGAACCGTCACGATGTGCAGGTGGTGGCGGTCGATGTCCTCGTGCTTGAAAACAAGATAAGGCTGGTTGCCGAAACCGAGTTTTTCCAGATACTCGCGGGCTATATCCTGCAATTCCGCATCGGTCAACGCATCCTCCGGATGCGGGTTGAGCGAAATATGCACCACCGGCTTCTCCACCTTCATCTGTGGCGGCATGAAGGTGAGAAAACCCTCCATCGCCTTGTTGATGTCCACCTTTCCCGAACCGTCATTGTAGATGCGGTTGGTCGTAAGCAACCGCCCCTGCGCCTCGTTAATCTTCTCCCCGTTATAGGCAATCGCGCCGTACAACGAGTTTCCTACACTGATTTTTGCGACCATTTCGCCTCCATTTCCCTTGAAAGTTCCACAATCCGGCGGCTCAGTTTCACGAGTTCGACGGTGTGTTGCTCTAATTTGTAGAGCAACGCCATCGCCTTTTTCTCTGAAAAATGCAGCCTCAGTTCCTTCACGACTTGGTTGTAATTCGTACCCACGGCACGGAACTGTGCATGAAAATCCGACAGTTTGGTGTAATAGTCCACCAGCGTCTTGTCCACCTTAAGCACCTTGAACGGCTGTCCGAAGAAGTGCGCCTTGAGGAAAACCGACCGTGCATAGACACCCGATTTTCCGAACATGGCGAGGAAACGGTTGTGTTCCTCCTCATTGAAACGGACGGTGTAACGGTACACCGCCGGATCAAGTTTGGGATTTCTCCCTGATTTGCTTTTCCTTTTCTCTTTCATATTACTTTGGATTTAGCGGATTGACGGCATAAGCCGCCGCTTCGGATTACAGCACCGCAGTTTTGAAAGGCTTCCCGACTTCGGAGGGAAAGCCCGCCCCCTGCAAGGGCAAGGCGTTTTCCGGGATGCTCAAAATATTTTGAGCGGCTGAAAACATACCTTGCTATGTTCAGGTGAACATAAAAATCCGTCAGGGGACGGATGGGAAGATACCTTTCAGGACTCCGGCTGTGCCACCATCGGCGAACCCTGCTGTCCGGGGGCAAAGTTACGTCCTTAAAGCGGTATCGGACAGACGCTTGACCCGGTCAATGACTGCCAACCGGCGCAACGTGCTGCCAATTGCTTAGGAAGTGATACAAGTTCCAAAATATACTTGTTTATTTGCAGCATGATTCAAGGAACCAACGATTTGAAGATATGAGAAACGGAACATTCAAATACCCGGAAAACCGCTTCTTCGGACACTTGCCGAAGCGGATACCCGAACCGTCGGAACCCCGGTTATCCGACAATCCGGTGAAGTACGGATTCAATGACTTCATGACGCAGTGTCGTCATTCATCACTTGTTCGCCGCACCGCTTCACCACAGAACCGGATACGCGATGACCCGCCCGTGTGTCTGTTCACTGAAGCGGATAATGTAGCAACCAAATCCGCATATAAATAGAAAAAGAAATCTTCAACAATTAAAATAAATGGAACTATGAGTAAGGAAATCTTCGTTGCATTCGCAACACAGAAAGGTGGCATCGGCAAATCCACTGTCACGGCACTTGCCGCCAGCTACCTGCACAACGTGAAAGGCTACAATGTCGCCGTCGTGGACTGCGACGACCCGCAGCACAGCATCCACGGGCTGCGCGAACACGAAATGGGGCTTATCGACAGCAGCACCTACTTCAAGGCTCTCGCTTGCGACCATTTCCGCCGGATCAAAAAGAACGCCTACACCATCGTCAAGAGCAATGCGGTGAACGCCCTCGACGATGCCGAGAGGATGATTGCCACTGAGGACATGAAACCCGACGTGGTGTTCTTCGACATGCCCGGCACGCTCCGTAGTAACGGCGTGATAAAGACGCTCTCGCAGATGGACTACATCTTCACTCCGCTGAGTGCCGACCGCTTTGTCGTGGAGAGTACCCTGAAATTCGTCACGATGTTCCGCGACAGGCTGATGACTACCGGACAGGCGAAAACAAAGGGGCTGCATCTGTTCTGGACGATGGTGGACGGCAGGGAGAGGAACGACTTGTACGGCATCTACGAGGAAGTGATAGCCGAAATGGGCTTTCCGGTACTTTCCACCCGCTTGCCCGACAGCAAGAAGTTCCGCCGTGACCTTTCGGAAGAGCGCAAGAGCGTTTTCCGCTCCACCATCTTCCCGATGGACACGGCACTGCTGAAAGGGAGTGGCATCCGGGAGTTTTCCGAAGAGATAAGCGACATCATCAGACCGCAGTGAGCATGGGCAGCAGGAAAGTGAACACGGAAGGCATCGACGAGGAACTGCTGTTAGCCTCCATCGGGCGGCGCACACAGGACGGGACACTGCGCCCCGCACAGGAAGTACCCGCAGCTGCACCGACCGAAGAGGACACCGCCGCACCGGAACCATCTCCTGTGCAACCCGTAACACGGGAAAAAGCGCAGAGGGAAAGTGGACGCCGGAAAAGGCAGGACGAGGACTACAACGAGCTGTTCCTGCGCCGCAACGAGATAAAGACCCGCCAATGTGTCTATATCAGCCGTGACGTCCACGGCAAGATCCTCAGAATCGTGAACGACATCGCCGGAGGGGAAATCTCAGTAGGCGGATATGTGGATACCGTGCTGCGCCAGCATCTGGAACAGCACAAGGAGAGAATCAACGAACTGTACAAGAAACAACGTGAAGATCTGATTTGAAAATGGAAAAAGAAATGACACCGAATGAAAAAAGACCACAGCAAGACTGCGGAGGTATGTTTGCCCAAGTGCAGGCGAGTGTGGAAATACTGTCGCCTGTCCCGGTAACCGACAAATGCTGCGAGAAGGACTATGAACGTCTGTTCATCCGCGACCCGGAAGTAAAGGCACGTGAGGGGAAAATGGCGTATGTGCGCCCGGAGTACCACGAGCGTATCATGCGCATCACCCGTGTAATCGGGCATGACCGGCTTACGCTGTCCGCCTATATCGACCATGTGCTGACGTACCATTTCAACCAGTGCGAGGATGCGATAAAGAGCCTTTATGCCCGAAATTACAATTCAGTATTCTAACCAAAACGGAAGGATATGAATTACACAATTAGCATGACAGACATTCTGCTGGCGGTATCGGTCGGCTGCAACCTCTGGTTCCTGTTCCTGCTCCTTTACGAGCGCATCATGGACACGCGGATTGTCCGCTTCTTCAAGGGCATTGCCGGATTATGGCGGTCACTGGACGGGAATGAGGCTAAACGCATAGCGGCACACGAGGAAGTCCCTGCGGAAAAGGCGGACATCATCGGCGAGAGCCGTTTCAGGATGGCATCCACCCGGACAACCGCTGCCATACCGACGCAAGAAGCCGCCACTTCGGAAAAAGGCATTGAGCTGTCGGAGGAAGAGGCTACTTTTGACGACGGAAAAACGGGAAACGCATCCCGCCCGGCACAAGTCCCGGAGGAAAAACTCGATGAGACCTTCACGAGCATACCGCCGGAGGAACTGGGATACGGGGACGACGAACCGGAAGAGGACGCCTCGGACACGCCACGGGCTTCGGGCAGCAGCTTTGACGAGATTGACGACGCCTGCAAGACCGCCAAAAACCCGGACGCGACACAGGCGGAACGTGAAAAGGCGGCGAAGGTGTTCACCGACATGGAGGGCACGGAGTTGTACGAGAAAATGATGGAAGGCTCTTCGGAGATAGGCATCCGCATCAAGGGGCTTATCGAGATTCGGCTGAAGAAATCTGAAAAGGAGTTCGTCGTGCCGGACAACATCGAGGAGTTCGACATTCGCAACTATGTATGACAACAATAAAAGAAATGAACATGAAAGAATGACATCAACCCACGCGGCGAGGAAACGCAAGGCGCATCCCCATCCGCAACGGACACGCCCACGTCCGTGGAAACAAACGGGCATCCACTAAAACCAAAGTAAAGAAACAAAGTATCAACCGCCCGACAAAGGACCATCCACCCTTTTGACGGCAAAAAACAAGAACAGTTTATGAACAAGAACATCTTGAAAAACAGAAAAGCAATCCTCTCCGCGGCACTTGTCATCGCCGCAACCGCCTCCGCTTTCGCGCAGGGAAACGGCATCGCGGGCATCAACGAAGCCACCTCTATGGTGAGTTCTTATTTCGACCCCGGAACTAAACTGATATACGCCATCGGTGCAGTCGTCGGGCTTATCGGGGGCGTAAAAGTGTACGGCAAGTTTTCATCGGGCGACCCCGACACCAGCAAGACAGCCGCCTCGTGGTTCGGCGCGTGCATCTTCCTGATTGTTGCCGCCACCATCCTGCGCTCATTCTTCCTTTAATAAATAATGTATGGCTGAATACCCAATCAACAAGGGTATCGGCCGTCCGGTAGAGTTCAAGGGCTTGAAGGCACAGTACCTCTTCATCTTCTGCGGAGGTCTGCTGGCTCTCTTCGTCCTGTTCGTCATCCTCTACATGGTCGGTATCGACCAGTGGATATGTATCGGCTTCGGCGCGGCATCGTCCTCCCTCCTTGTATGGCAGACCTTCGCGCTGAACGCCCGGTACGGCGAACACGGGCTGATGAAATTAGGAGCGGCACGGAGCCATCCCCGATACCTTATCAACCGGCGGCGGATAACCCGTCTGTTCAAACGACAACGAAAGGAAGAAAGACAATGAGGAATACATCGAAAATGACAACACTGGAAAACAGGTTCCCACTTTTAGCGGTGGAGCATGGCTGCATCATCTCAAAGGACGCCGACATCACGGTGGCTTTCGAGGTGGAACTACCGGAACTTTACACCGTGACGGGTGCGGAGTACGAGGCGATACACAGTTGCTGGTGCAAGGCTATCAAGGTGCTGCCGGACTACTCCGTCGTACACAAACAGGACTGGTTCATCAAGGAACGCTACAAACCGGAGCTTCAGAAGGACGACATGAGCTTTTTAAGCCGCTCTTTCGAGCGTCACTTCAACGAGCGTCCGTACCTGAAACACACCTGCTACCTCTACCTGACCAAGACAACAAAGGAGCGTAACCGGATGCAGAGCAATTTCAGCACGCTGTGCCGGGGACATATCATCCCGATGGAGCTGGACAGGGAAACCACGACCAAGTTCTTGGAAACCTGCGAACAGTTCGAGCGTATCATGAACGACAGCGGGCTTGTCAGGCTGCGCCGCTTCTCCACCGACGAGATCGTGGGGACGGAGGGTAAGGCGGGACTTATTGAACGCTACTTCTCGCTCATGCCAGAAGGTGACACCACCTTGCAGGACATCGAGCTTTCGGCAAGGGAGATGCGCATCGGCGACAACCGCCTGTGTCTGCACACCCTCTCCGACGCGGAAGACCTGCCGGGCAAGGTGGCTACCGACACCCGTTACGAGAAGCTCTCCACCGACCGGAGTGACTGCCGACTGTCATTCGCCTCCCCGGTGGGGCTTCTGCTCTCCTGCAACCATATCTACAACCAGTATGTGCTGATAGACAACAGTGAGGAAACCTTGCAGAAGTTCGAGAAGTCCGCCCGTAACATGCAGTCGCTATCTCGCTATTCAAGGAGCAACAGCATCAACCGCGAGTGGATAGACCAATACCTGAACGAAGCCCATTCCTACGGACTGACCTCGGTACGGGCACACTTCAACGTCATGGCGTGGAGCGACGATGCGGAGGAACTGAAGCATATCAAGAACGACGTGGGCAGCCAGTTGGCAAGCATGGAATGCGTGCCGCGCCACAACACCATCGACTGCCCGACACTCTACTGGGCGGCGATACCCGGCAATGCGGCGGACTTCCCGGCGGAAGAGAGTTTCCACACCTTCATCGAACAGGCGGTGTGCCTGTTCACAGAGGAAACCAACTACCGCAGCTCGCTCTCGCCCTTCGGCATCAAGATGGTGGACAGGCTCACGGGGAAACCGCTGCACCTCGACATCAGCGACCTTCCGATGAAGCGGGGTATCACGACCAACCGCAACAAGTTCGTGCTGGGTCCTTCGGGCAGCGGCAAGTCTTTCTTCATGAACCACCTCGTGCGCCAATATTATGAGCAAGGCGCACATGTGGTATTGGTGGACACGGGAAACTCCTATCAGGGCTTGTGCGGCATGATCCGACGCAAGACAGGCGGAGCGGACGGTGTGTATTTCACCTACACGGAAGATAAGCCCATCAGCTTCAACCCGTTCTACACCGACGATTACATCTTCGACGTGGAGAAGAAGGACAGCATCAAGACCCTGCTGCTGACGCTCTGGAAGTCGGAGGACGACAAGGTGACAAAGACGGAGAGCGGCGAGCTGGGCAGTGCCGTGAGTGCCTATATTGAGCGCATCCAATCCGACCGTAGCATCGTGCCGTCGTTCAACACCTTCTACGAGTATATGCGTGACGACTACCGCAAGGAACTGGCACAGCGTGACATCAAGGTGGAGAAGTCCGACTTCAACATCGACAACATGCTCACCACCATGCGGCAGTATTACCGGGGCGGACGCTACGACTTCCTGCTCAACTCCACGGAGAACATCGACCTGCTCGGCAAGCGGTTCATTGTCTTCGAGATAGATTCGATTAAGGAAAACCGCGAACTGTTCCCCGTCGTGACCATCATCATCATGGAAGCCTTCATCAACAAGATGCGGCGACTGAAAGGGGTACGGAAACAGCTTATTGTGGAAGAGGCTTGGAAGGCTCTCTCTTCAGCGAACATGGCTGAATATCTGCGCTATATGTACAAGACAGTCAGAAAATATTACGGCGAGGCAATCGTGGTGACGCAGGAGGTGGACGACATCATCAGTTCTCCGGTGGTCAAAGAGAGCATCATCAACAACTCGGATTGTAAAATCCTGCTTGACCAAAGGAAATATATGAACAAGTTCGACCAGATACAGGCGTTGCTCGGACTGACGGAAAAGGAGAAGTCGCAGATACTCTCCATCAACATGGCGAACAACCCTTCACGGCTCTACAAAGAGGTGTGGATAGGCTTGGGTGGCACACAATCGGCGGTCTATGCCACCGAGGTCAGTGCAGAAGAGTATCTGGCGTACACCACCGAGGAAACGGAGAAAGTGGAGGTTTACCATCTGGCGGAGAAGTTGGGCGGCGACATCGAAGCCGCCATCCGGCAACTTGCCGAGAAGCGGAGAAACAAGGAAACAACCAACAATTAAAAATGAATTTATCAACGAAAAAAGAAAAATGCGTATGAATTTACAGACAGTGAAAATGCTGCAAGTCAGCAAGTGTCTGATCGGATTGGCGGTCATGATGCTGCAATCCTGCGACGTGGCCGACAACCTCCGTGATATGCTGTGCGGGAACTGGGAGAGCGTGGAGGGGAAGCCCGATGTGCTTATCTACAAGGAGGGCGAAGCCTACAAGGTGACGGTGTTCCGCCGGAGCGGTCTGCGCCGCAAGCTGAAACCGGAAACCTATCTCTTGCAGGAGGAAAACGGCAACCTGTTCATGAACACCGGCTTCCGCATCGACGTGTCCTACAACGAGGCCACGGACGTGCTGACCTTCTCGCCGGGCGGCGACTATGTGCGGGTGAAACCGCAGCCGGGACACCCGACAGAAGAATAACAACCACTAAAATCCAAAGTAACATGAGAACAAGAATAACAATGATTATCTGCCTGTGCCTGCTTTTCGCAGGCAGGGCAAGCGCACAGTGGGTCGTAAGCGATCCGGGCAATCTGGCGCAGGGTATCATCAATGCCTCCAAAAACATCATCCATACCTCCAAGACTGCCACGAACATGGTGAGCAACTTTCAGGAAACGGTGAAAATCTATCAGCAGGGCAAAAAGTATTACGATGCCCTCAAATCGGTGAACAATCTCGTCAAGGACGCCCGCAAGGTGCAGCAGACCATCCTGATGGTAGGCGACATCACCGACATTTATGTAAACAGTTTCCAAAGGATGCTCCGTGATGGAAATTTCAGACCAGAAGAGCTGTCGGCAATCGCTTTCGGTTACACGAAACTGCTGGAAGAGAGCAACGAAGTGTTGACGGAACTGAAGAATGTGGTGAACATCACCACGCTCTCCATGACCGACAAGGAGCGCATGGACGTGGTGGAACGCTGCTACTCCAAAATGAAGCGTTACCGCAACCTTGTGAGCTATTACACCAACAAGAACATCTCCGTGAGTTATCTGCGTGCAAAGAAAAAGAACGACCTCGACCGCATCATGGGGCTGTACGGGAACATGAACGAAAGATACTGGTAAGCCTATGGAGTTCGATAACCTTCATCAGATTTTACGCTCACTTTATGAGCAGATGATGCCGCTATGTGGGGACATGGCGGGTGTGGCGAAAGGCATCGCCGGGCTGGGTGCGCTGTTCTACGTCGCCTACCGGGTATGGCAGTCGCTGGCGAGAGCCGAACCGATAGACGTATTCCCGATGCTCCGTCCTTTTGCCATCGGTCTGTGCATCATGTTCTTCCCGACTGTGGTGCTGGGCACGATAAACAGCATCCTCTCACCCGTTGTACAGGGCACGGCAAAGATGCTGGAGGCGGAAACGCTGGACATGAACCGATACAGGGAGCAGAAGGACAAGCTGGAATACGAGGCGATGGTGCGCAACCCCGAAACCGCCTACCTCGTGTCCAACGAGGAATTTGACAAGCAACTGGAGGAACTCGGCTGGTCGCCCTCCGACATGGTGACGATGGCGGGAATGTATATCGACCGGGGAATGTACAATATGAAGAAGAGCATCCGCGACTTCTTCCGCGAGATACTGGAACTGCTGTTCCAAGCCGCCGCCCTCGTGATAGACACCGTCCGCACCTTCTTTCTCGTGGTGCTGGCGATACTCGGTCCGATAGCCTTCGCCCTGTCGGTATGGGACGGTTTCCAAAGCACGCTCACGCAGTGGATATGCCGCTACATACAGGTCTATCTGTGGCTTCCGGTGTCGGACATGTTCAGCACCATACTGGCGAAGATACAGGTGCTGATGCTGCAAAGCGACATCGAGCGGATGCAGGCAGACCCGAACTTCTCGCTGGATTCGAGCGACGGGGTGTATATCGTGTTCCTCTGCATCGGCATCATCGGCTACTTCACCATTCCCACCGTTGCCGGCTGGATTATCCAAGCCGGAGGCATGGGCGGTTACGGTCGCAACGTGAACCAGATGGCGGGACGAGCCGGAAGCATGGCGGGCAGCGTGGCGGGTGCAGCCGCAGGAAACGTGGTCGGACGTGCCGGGAAACTGCTGAAATAATCAACTGACAATTAAAAACGAATAAACAACAATGGAATTTAAGTCACTTAAAAACATCGAATCATCGTTCAGGCAGATACGCCTGTTCGGTATCGTCTTCCTCTCGCTGTGCGCCGTGGTGACGGTGTGGAGCGTGTGGAACTCCTACCGTTTCGCGGAGAAGCAACGGGAGAAAATCTATGTGTTGGACAACGGCAAATCGCTGATGCTTGCGCTGTCGCAGGATCTGTCGCAGAACCGTCCAGCGGAGGCACGGGAGCATGTGCGCCGCTTCCACGAGCTTTTCTTCACGCTGTCACCTGAAAAAAGCGCGATTGAACACAACGTAAAACGTGCCTTGCTGCTGGCAGACAAGAGCGTGTACCACTATTATTCGGACTTCGCCGAGAAGGGGTACTACAACCGCATCATCGCCGGGAACATCAACCAAGTGTTGAAGGTGGACAGCGTGGTGTGTGACTTCAACGCCTATCCCTACCGTGCCGTGACTTACGCCACGCAGAAAATCATCCGGCAGAGCAACGTCACCGAGCGCAGCCTCGTGACTACCTGCCGCCTGCTGAACGCATCGCGGTCGGACGACAACCCCAATGGCTTCACCATCGAGGGCTTCACCATCATCGAGAACAAGGATTTACAGACAATCAAACGGTAACGGATTATGAAACGGAAAGTAAAAAGTATCAGAAAAACAATGTGGGGCGCATACTGGAAGCTCCACGACAAACGGAAACGGCTGGTGGCAAGGCTCAAAGGGTATTTGGACGGTTTGCCGCCGGAAACACGCCGCCGCATCATGCTGGGGATGCTCGCCGCCTTCGCGGTGCTTGCCCTCTATACCTTCGGCAGAGCCGTCTATGACATCGGCAGAAACGACGGCTCACGCATGGAAACGGGACACGCCGGACGGGTGGAACTGCCGACCCCGGTGGAAACAGACAATCACTTAACACCTTATTCATATGGAACAGACGAAGAATGAACCGACGAAAGAGAACAAAGCCGCTCCCGACACGGGAAAGCCGAAAAAGGGGCGCGAACCGCTGACAGAGGCTCAGCGGCTGAAACGGCAGAAGATGATCGTGTTGCCCGCTATGGTGCTGGTCTTCATTGGGGCGATGTGGCTGATATTCGCCCCGTCCTCCGGCAAGGAACAACCGCCGGGAACGGACGGATACAACACCGAAATGCCCGACGCTGACAAGGCGAACAAGCAGATTATCGGCGACAAGTTGAAAGCCTACGAGCATGGGGAGATGGAAGAGCGTCAGGAGAGCCGCAACCGTACCATCGGGCAGTTGAGCGACATGTTCGACCGCGAGATAGCGGGAACGGAGGACGGAACGAACTTCGACCTCGCCAATCCGGGCGGCAAGGAGGAAAAGGCACAGCCTGCCGCACCGCAGACTATCCAATCCTCCGCTGCCGCCTACCGTGACCTGAACGCCACCCTCGGCAACTTCTACGAACAGCCGAAGAACGACAATGCCGAGATGGATGAGCTGTTGGAGCGCATCGCCTCGCTGGAATCGGAACTGGAAAGCGAAAAAGGCAGGACTTCATCTATGGACGAACAGGTGGCACTTATGGAGAAGTCCTATGAGCTGGCGGCAAAGTACATGGGCGGTCAGAACGGAGGAAAGCCGGAACAGGCGGCAGAGCCTTCCACCGTGCAGAAGGGAAAGAAGAACACGGCGACACCCGTAAGGCAAGTGACCCGCCAAATCGTTTCCTTCCTTGCACAGCCCATGAGCAACGCGGAGTTTGTCGCCACCTTCTCGCAGGAACGCAACCGGGGGTTCAACACGGCTGTCGGCACTACAGAGGTATCGGACCGGAACACCATACCGGCGTGTGTGCATGGGGCGCAGAGCGTGACGGATGGGCAGACAGTAAGGCTTCGCCTGCTGGAGCCTATGGCGGTGGCGGGCAGGACAATCCCCCGCAATGCGGTGGTGGTCGGCACGGGCAAGATACAGGGGGAACGGCTCGACATCGAGATTACCTCGCTGGAATATGACGGTACGATTATCCCCGTGGAGCTTGCGGTCTATGACACGGACGGACAGCCCGGCATCTTCATCCCGAACTCGATGGAGATGAACGCCGTCAGGGAGGTCGCCGCCAACATGGGAGGTTCGTTGGGTAGCAGCATCAACATCTCCACCAATGCCGGGGCGCAGCTCGCCTCCGACTTGGGCAAGGGGCTGATACAAGGCACAAGCCAGTACATAGCCAAGAAAATGCGAACCGTAAAGGTGCATCTGAAAGCCGGGTACAGGGTTATGCTCTATCAGGAAAAGGACTGAAAACAATAATCAATCAAAAAAACATTTACCACTAAAAATCCAAAAGTAATGAGAAAAGTAATCATCATGTTTGCCCTCGCTATGGGCATCGCATCTGCCCACGCGCAGGAGAATGTAACCGTTGAAACAACCAACGGAAGTAATGAACAGCCGACCTTGACAAAGGAGGTCTATCCGCAGAAGGAGGCGGACGGCGACCTGTATCACGGGCTGTCACGCAAGCTGACCTTCGACCGCATGATACCGCCGCACGGTCTGGAAGTGACCTACGACAAGACTGTCCACGTCATCTTTCCGGCGGAGGTGCGCTATGTCGATTTAGGCTCGCCCGACCTGATTGCCGGGAAAGCCGACGGAGCGGAGAACGTCATCCGCGTGAAGGCTACCGTGAGAAATTTTCCCAACGAAACGAATATGTCCGTCATCACGGAAGACGGCAGTTTCTACACCTTCAACGTGAAGTACGCCGCCGAACCGCTGTTGCTCAACGTGGAGATGTGCGACTTCATCCATGACGGCAGCACGGTGAACCGCCCGAACAACGCGCAGGAAATCTATCTGAAAGAGCTGGGCAGCGAAAGCCCGATGCTGGTGCGCCTTATCATGAAGTCCATCCACAAACAGAACAAACGGGAGGTGAAGCATATCGGCTGCAAGCGTTTCGGCATCCAGTATCTTCTCAAAGGCATCTACACGCATAACGGATTGCTCTATTTCCACACGGAGATAAAGAACCAGAGCAACGTGCCTTTCGATGTGGACTATATCACATGGAAAATCGTGGACAAGAAGGTGGCGAAGCGTACCGCCATGCAGGAGCAGATCATCCTGCCGCTCCGAGCGCAGAACTACGCCACCCTCGTGCCGGGCAAGAAAAGTGAACGCACGGTCTTCACGATGGCTAAGTTCACCATCCCCGACGACAAATGCCTTGTGGTGGAACTGAACGAGAAGAACGGCGGCCGTCACCAGTCCTTCGTGATTGAGAACGAGGATTTGGTACGCGCGGGTACCATCAACGAACTTCAAGTACGCTGACCATGAGAAAGTACATCGCAATAATCATCGCGTCGCTTGCCCTTTTCACGGGGCAGGCGCACGCCCAGCGATGCCTGCCGAAAATGCAGGGTATCGAGGTGAGGGCGGATATGGCGGATGGCTTTAATCCCGGCGGCAAGGATGGCGGGTACAGTTTCGGGGCGGCACTCTCCACTTACACGAAGAAGGGGAACAAGTGGGTGTTCGGTGGCGAATACCTCCTGAAGAACAACCCCTATAAGGACACCAAGATACCCGTGGCGCAGTTCACGGCGGATGGCGGATATTACTTCAAGATACTGTCGGACGCCCGAAAAATCGTGTTCGTCTATGCTGGGGCTTCGGCTCTCGCCGGATATGAGTCTGTGAATTGGGGGAAGAAAATGCTGCATGACGGCTCCACGCTGCACGACCGGGACGCCTTCATCTACGGCGGCGCGCTGACGCTCGATGTGGAATGCTACGTGGCAGACCGTATAGCCCTGCTTGCCAATCTGCGGGAGCGTTGCCTTTGGGGTGGCGACACGCGGAAGTTTCACACGCAGTTCGGGGTCGGTATCAAGTTCATCATCAACTGACACGGGCATGGAAAGGACGGAAATAGATGCTGTCAGAAGGATGCCGCTTGCGGATTTTCTCGCACGGCTGGGGCATGAGCCTGTTAGAAGGAGCGGTAACGAGCTGTGGTATCTTGCCCCGTACAGGGGCGAGCGCACACCCTCTTTCCGTGTGAACGTGGCGAAACAGCTCTGGTACGACTTCGGTTTGGGCAAGGGCGGCGACATCTTCACGCTTGCCGGGGAGTTTCTGCAAAGCGATGACTTTAGGACGCAGGCGAAGTTCATAGCGGAAGCCGCCAACATGACGGTGACCGGATGGGAAAAACCCGCCTATCTCCCGAAGCCGATTGAACCCGTCTTTGAGGATGTGGAGGCAGTTCCGTTGTTTCGTTCACCGCTGACGGAGTATCTGGCAGAACGGGGCATCCCTTACGCCATCGCATCCCGTCACTGTTGCCGTCTTAACTACGGCGTTCGTGGGAAACGGTATTTTGCCGTCGGCTTCCCGAACATGGCAGGTGGCTATGAAGTCAGAAGCCGATATTTCAAGGGTTGCATCCCGCCAAAAGATATGTCTTTGGTAATGGCTAAAGAAATTCCGGCTGACGAATGCCTCGTGTTCGAGGGCTTCATGGACTTCCTTTCTGCGGTGACGCTTGGCGTAACCGGTAACGCTGACTGCCTTGTGCTGAACTCCGTCGCCAACGTGGAGAAGGCGGCGGGATTGCTGGACGGCTACGGGCGCATCGACTGTTTCCTTGACCGTGACGAAGCCGGACGGCGGACGCTTGCCGCACTTGTGGGGCGATACGGGGAGCGTGTCACCGACCGTTCCTCCCTCTATGACGGTTGCAAGGACTTGAACAAGTACCTGCAACTGACAACGAAAAATTAAAAAACAACCATCTAAAAATCGAAGAACAATGAACATACTGAACAACAGAAACAAGAGAACATCCATCTTCAAGGCGGTGGCGTTATGCCTGATAGCCGCCGTGTCATTCACCCTCGTATCGTGCGACGACGACATGGACATTCAACAGTCCTATCCCTTCACGGTGGAGGTCATGCCCGTGCCGAACAAGGTGACAAAGGGGCAGACGGTGGAAATCCGCTGTGAGCTGAAAAAGAAGGGCGACTTCGCTAACACGCTTTACACTATCCGCTATTTTCAGTTTGAGGGAGAAGGAAAGTTGAAAATGGACAACGGCATCACCTTCCTGCCCAACGACCGCTACCTGCTGGAGAACGGGAAGTTCCGTCTGTACTACACGGCGGAGGGTGAAGAAGCACACAACTTCATCGTGGTGGTGGAGGACAACTTCGGCAACTCCTTCGAGTTGGAATTTGACTTCAACAACCGGAATGTAAAGGATGACGGTTTGACCATCGTTCCCATCGGCAACTTCAGCCCCTTGTTGAAATGATGCGTGTATTCATGATAATGCTCTGTTCGCTTCTGGCGGTCTGTTCCGTATCTGCACGGACCAGCCGCCAAGAGGAAACGGACGGGCAGGCGGCAATCTACCGTCTGCCACTTATGGAACGGGCTTTTTTATGCTGTCGCTATTTTGAGGGCTGGCACTCAGAAAAACACCATCCATACGTGGGTTGGGGTCACAAACTTTTGCCAAACGAGAAGTATTCAGCACGAACCATGACAAAATGGGACGCGGATGAACTTTTGCGGAAAGACCTGCGCAAATTTGTCGCCATGTTCCGTAAATTCGGAGTTGATTCGACTTTGCTTGGCACGTTAGCTTACAATGTGGGACCGGCGAAGCTGTTAGGCAGCAAGACACTCCCCAAAAGTACCTTAATCAAGAAATTGGAAGCTGGCGACAGGAACATTTACCGTGAGTATATCGCCTTCTGCAACTACAAGGGTAAACGCCACGCCATGCTGCTCAAACGGAGAAAAGCGGAGTTTGCGCTGTTGTATATCCCATAAATGTAAATAGACAAAAGAACCTCCGATGAAACCACAACTTCATCGGAGGTTTTCCGGTTTGTTAAAATTGAATTTTTACTTCTTTCTCTTTAATATGTATCACATCTCCCATAATCGTCATAGGGCACATTTTCCCATTCCAAGGTTCATCATAACATTCATCTTTATCATACTTTTCTTTTTCACAAAACGAATGCAATGGGCATACATAACCATATTTGTGCAATCTCGTTAAATATGAAAATAATGCATTGTGCCCTATTAGTGCCAACATATCATCAGATAATTTTTCGGAATCTATTGAGGATGAAGGTGTGGATTAAAATCGCCACTGTCTGTATAGCTATAAGGCATTCCTAAAAAATCTATTAACGTTTTAATTCGTTCCTTAGATAAGGGTTGGTAATCAGTAATCAAAGTTAAGATAGGAACAAATCCTTTGGCAGGACGAATTCGTTCCAAAACTTCGCCAATATAATCGATTCCGACTCGGACACTTTTAAAAAAGACTTGTTTGAATGTGTCTATAAGAGTATCAAAAAAGTCACAAACTGACATTGCTTTTCCCTTGATGTATATTTTATCTTCATTGACGAACCGTTCAAACAATTCTATTGCAGATAAATCCGGATTTTCATTCGCGTATGCTAAGTTATCTATTAGAACTTCAGCAGGAGAAAGGCTAAACAAAGATATATAGCAAATAGTTATCAGTTTTATATTATCAGATGCTATTGCAGAAAAATGTTGTTCTGCAATAATCTTAATTAAATTATATGGGAGGTCAAATTCTTCATGAGTTGCAGTTTCATCTATGAGCATTTGATACAATGCTGCCATACTCTCCTTAATAATGTTAGCACCCAAAACAATGGTTTGTTTTGAACCATCCGTAAAACTGATATCTAATGTTATTATTGGTAAATTTCTATTATTTACCTTTTTATAGTTTCTATGGATGCAAATCCGTTCACTTACATCTATTTTAAAATTATTTCTCCGTGTATCTGAAAGTGGGCAATATCCTGTTCCACATTCTACAATATCCATTTTATTCTTCAATCCTTGAGAATAATCAATATTTAATGGGAGAGTGATAGTAGATGTAGCATTTTCTACAAAAGCATATGTTTCCGCCATTATATTATATCGAACCATACTATCATATAGTCCCCACGGAGTTGATACATTTTGAAGAAAGTGGATGTATTCATGAACAAGAGTTCCTAATGTTGGGACATCAAGTTCATCGATGTTTCCATCAAAAGAATTGTGAATACGAATCTGCATAAACGCCGGCTGATATTCACCTTTACTATTATTTCGTTCTGTTATGATGTGCTTTTGACTTATTGTTAATTCACACATAATATTACTATGATTATGAGTATCAATACTTTTACAAAGATACTCATAATATTTTATATATCGCTAACAAGCGATTGAAACAAAGGTTTCTTTGCTACTTTCTTTGTCCGCCATCATGCTCACTGAAAGAAAGTAGGGCGGCTCTCGCCGCCCCTCCACTCAAAAGCGTGTGTAAAGTCCCGTCACCATCGTGAACATTTCCTCCAACATATCAAAATAGATGCCCTCGTGTATGGCAATGTCCTTTGTTCTGCTCTCGAATGTCTTTTTGCTGAATGTCCTGCGGTAGAAACGCATATTGTAGAGGTCTGCCCCTGCATCATAGATGATGTCAAGGCGGTTGGCACTTGTCTTGTTCCTTGCAAGGCTCATCCGTAAGCCGTTGCCCATATCTATGAAGTCACGGCTTCCCGTCATGGCGGTGAAGCGTCTTCCGCCTATCTGCTGTAATATCGTCTGTGCTATCATATCCGTTGTTTTAGGGTTTTAAGTGTTGGCGGTGCGGACACCGCCAACTTGTTCAAAATTCTCGCATCTCGGCAATGGGTGTCTGTCGTTGCAGCCACTCTTTCACACACTCCATATTATACTCGCTCGTGATGACTGCCGTATGGCTGTCGGTGGCGGTGAAACGTGTGCTTTCGTAATCATCTATCCACCCTTTGAGGGTGTTCGTTCCCCACGCTTGGGCTTCGTCAAAGATACCGTCCAATGCCGTGATAGGTTCGCTGAATTTGACTATCAGCGTTTGATAGGTCGTGTTCATCGGTTGCCCTCCTTTCCCTGCTTTGCGTTCAGCCACTTGTTCCTTGCGGTTCGGCACTCGTCCAATGTGGGTTTGACACAAGCGAACAGTTCTCCGTCCGTATGGCGGTAGTCGTACTGCACAAGTGTCCGCTTGCGTCTGCCGATACCCGATTGGAAACGCTCATATTTCTCCGTACCTGCTTCCGTACAGGTGCTTACTCCGTTGATGGTCATTCGTGTTGCCATAATGTTGCTTTTTAGATGATTAAAAATGTACTGACAGAACTCTGTCCTTCATCACCATTTCGGGGTTGCTCGTGTAGCGTTGATGCAGGTAGAAATGGTGTGAGCCGAAGCCGTAAAGGAAAAACTTGTCAAGTTCGTGCTTCTCGGCAAACTCCTTCACACTCCTTCTCAATCCCTCCTCACTCGTTGTGAGAGTGAGGAGATTTACAAATTCAATGAACATCGTGGGAATTGCATCATCCCACACACAAATCATGCTTTCGATTCTTACTTCCATATCAATGTTGTTTTAGGGTTTATGCTATGCCGCTTTCATCCGCTCACGGATAAGGTTGGCGTTCTTGTTCACAAGGTCTATGATGCGTTCGTGGTATTCGGTGTCTTGGTTGTACTTGCCGTGGCACTGCACCACCTTGAGTGTCCGCAAATCCACCTCTACGGTTTCAATTATCTCACCGCCAATCCTTGCCGAGAGTATGAGGGTGTCGGCTTTCTTGTAGTATTCACTGCCGAACACGCAGATGTTCTGTGCCTTGCCCTCGCTGTAATACTCGTCTATGCTTTCAAGCACCTTGATGATTATTTCCTCGTCCGTGATTACCAATCCGAAGAATTTGGATTTGTTGGCGATGAAATCCTCCGCATCTTTTTCCCTTTGCAGTTGCCGCTGTTGCTCACGCTCACGCCTTTCAATCTCCCAGCGGCGGCGTTGCTCTGCTCGTTCCTTCTCGTGTATGGTTTCAATCTTTCGGGTTGCGTTGTCGTGTGCCGCCATGAAATCTTCGGGGCAGATGTTCTTCGGGTTGCGGAGGTCTTGACCGAGTTTGTTGAGCATACGCAAATAGTCGCACCACATGGAGAAGTTGTCTATCAGATACTTGTGACGCTTGGCAATCAGATATGATGCCCAGCATTCATCGGCAGTACGGGCATTGAAAATAAAGTGTTTCATAACCTCAATCTCACCGCCTTTCATAAGGGTTTCAATTCTTGGGTCAGAAAGCAAGGCTTTGAAAAGACGCACGGGGGAAATGCCGTGGAAATCGCCCTTGAAGCCGTTACGTCTGAGTTGAGGTAATACCCTCATTTTGGGATATGCACAGCTTCTTGCCACAACATCATCGTATAGGCTGTTGTGCGGTCTTATCTCCATCGCGCTGCACAATGCCCATACATCGCAGTAATAGAATGTGAAGCCACGGAGCAACGCCATGTCTGTAACCTTACCGTCGGGTGAAATCCAACGCTGCACAACCTCGTGGCAGTAGAATTGCATCGGCTCGCCTTTCCTGCTTTCGCATCTGACCTGCGCCACACGGATTACCTGATAGCCTTTGCAGATGGTTATCACGCTGAAATATTGCGTTTCCTTGTAGATACGTTTGCGTGTGTCCTGCACTTTGAGTTTGGCATGGCATTGGGAACAGGTGCAACCTTCAAGGGTGTCGCATAGTCCACTGTCACTGTGCCACTCGTGACCGCAGTCGGAGCAGGTAATGTTCCCTTTCTTGGTGCGGTAGCCGATATGTTCAACGCAGTGGCGGTATGCCCATTCAATTTGTGTCGTTGATATGGGGCGGAGGTTGGCTGAAAGTCTTGCCACCTCTTTCTGTATCTTGGTCTTCGGTTTCATAAGCCTAAATCAAATAATGAGGGTTGGGGGTGGTTTTCTTTTCTCGCTGACGGTCTGTTGCGGTTCTGCAACTTGCGGAGTTCCTCCTCTTGGTATCTGCGGACTGCATTCTGACGTGCCTCCGCCTTTTCCTCTTCCGTGAGTTCCACAACATGGTTCACCACCACTTGGCAGTTCATAGGTTTGCCCACCTCTATCTCGTTTTCCTCATAGTAGTGGATGGCTTGCCCGAATATCTCTCCGTCCGTGAAGCCGTTGCAACCACTTTTCTGCACATGGTTCAGAATGTGGGTCACGCACTCGTCTATGTTCTTGGCAGGGTTGCGGTACTTCTTCGCAAAGAGCGTATCTTCCTCCGCCCGCTGTTCCAGATACATTTGTATCGTTCTTTTGAAATGGTCTGTTCCTTTCATATCGCTGTCGTTTTTAGATTGTCTGTTTAAGTATCTCTCTCCAATAGGTCGGCTCTACCTCGCTGAGAAGGAAGTCCATGAAGTCCCTCCGTGCGTCTTTGTTTAGTTCGTGGTACAATCTTCGGAACGTTTCAAAATTGCCGTTGATGTACGTTTCCACCATATACACGAAGATGTTGTCCACCTCGTAATATCTGCACTGCTGCGCTACCGTCTTGCTGTTTCTCTTTGTCATGTCGGTAAGGGTTAAAGAGTTAATGACCAAAGGATGAAGCCGAAGTAGGCAATGGTGGAAAGGATAGCCACGATTACACCTATCGCCACTCGGAACACTCCGTTTACAATCTCTCTGATGATGCCCCAAAGGATGCCGAACACCCCGAAGGCGGTGCGCATCATCAAGCCGCATATCGCCAACCCGATGTATTGCGCCACTTGTCTGAAATTTGCCGTTGCTGTCATATCTTCGCTGTTTTTAATTTTTTTGTTTTTTATGCGGATTCAAGAGCTGAGGGAGTTGAGTTTCAAACTATCTTATCTGCCTCTCGTTTATCCGACATTTTTTTTATGCGTCTTTCTGTCGCATCGGTCGTTTTCGTTTCGGGTGCTTGAAAAGGTAGGGATTAGGGAATGCAAGGTTTTTCGGGGAAATACTACCCGAAGGGCTGGAGATTTCCGCAGAAAACAGGAGGCTTGACCTTGCTTTCCCGTCCAATCCCGGAATTACCTTTGCGCCCAGAACGAAAATGACTGACTGATGCGGCTTACTGAAAGGCGCAAAATGGAGGTAAACGAAAACAGAGGCAGATTAGGTAGAAAAAACTTTAGGGGAAAATCCGTAAAAAGAGGAAACCGTCTGAAAGAAAAAGACATCACCGGAAGCGTGAAAAGGGCAAACCACGACAAAGGAAGTATGATTGTTTCCGTTCCGACGGAACTTGTCCAGCCGGGCGGCAACAATCATTCTTCCCGGTTTGTCCGGCTGTGTGTGACCGCCTGTTTCATTCATGAGGCAGGCTGACACACTCTGCATTCACTTTCCGCTTCCGGCAAAAGGGACAGCAAAAAAAGAAAAATCATCTGGTAGCCCGTAAAAGCACCTCTTGGCATAGACGCAAAAGAAAGGGGCATTGCGTCATCAGTCTAAACATCGTTTAGGCGTGAGGCAATGCCCTTTTCTCCGGCTATGCGGTAGTCGGCACACGATTGTTCAAAACTCGTTTTTGGCAATGGTGTTCCGACAAACAAAACCGCTTTTACGGAAAAATCTTATGAATGAGGGGATAAAAAACGGGAGTTTATATCAAAATCTCGAATTAAATAGCTACTTTTGCATAGGAAGAGTTCTTTGAAGGTTACGCAATGCGCAGAAAGATAATGCAGTAGATAACTAACTAAATCGTAACCTATTACTATCAAGAGCAATTAACCTACGCTCATTTCCAATAAATTACACTCTTTTCGTAACTTCACAGAACAAAGATATATATAATATTACATTTATTTATATACAATCCTTATTCTCATTATGATAGGAAATTTTTTTAGGGGTATTATGGTATATGAAGAATCTCCATAATCCAATAAACTACAGAGATTCTTTTAAACCTATTTCAAGTCTTCTCCCCCAAATACATATTGAAGAACCTTCAAGTTTGCTTCATTCTCAATCTTGAAGTCTCTTTCAATGTATATATCTGTGATTTTCATGGCTTCATCAATGTGATTAAGTGCTGCATGAACAGCATATTTATCAATACCTACCTTGTTGACTGCTAAAGTAGCCCATGAGTGTCTTGCTGCATAGTACTCCAAATCATCTATTTTCAAAAGTTTTCCAATCTCTTTGAGTCCTATATTTATAGCCTTATTGAAGTTGCCAGCAGTTGAATAAGTATGATAGAAATTAAATATTCTATTTTTTGTTTGGTCTTGGTATTTTTCCATTAGTGGTTGAAGAATAGGGGGAACTATAACTTTCATTTTGGCTTTATCTAACCTTCTGTCTTTGGTTTTACTTCTGTAGTAGGTGATTGCTTTTCCTTCCAGTGTAGAGCAACTGTATAAGTCTATTGAGTTCATTCCCATCAGGCAGAAAGATATAATGAAGCAATCTTTGGCTAAATTATATGGGCATTTCTTCTCTTTTCCTGTGTTGTTGTATTGATAAGGTAATTCCCATATCTTTTTGATGGCTTCTGATGGTATGGCTCTCTTTCTTGTAGCCTCTTGCTTAGGTATTTCTAAGTTATCAAAAGGAGAATTGGGCACTAAGATGATATTTCTATCATAGTCATTATATCTTTTTTTGACTTCATTGTATAGATGTCTGAGGCATCCAATATATAAAGAGAGCATTCTGTTGGAAGGTATTCGTTTTCCATGTTTCTTTAATTCCTCAATTCTTTGGGCTCTTTTTAATTGTAGGTAGTTCATGAAATCTTTTAATAGCTTTTTAGTTATTTGGTCTGTATTCAAGTGTTCTTTTCCAAGATAAGTGATGAAAGCATTAATAGATGTCTGGTAGTTGGCTTTTCCTTTTAATTGAGTAGTCTTCAACCACTCTTTTGAGAACTGAATGAAATCTATGGTAGTCTTTCTTTCATTTTTAACCTTGATGCACTCTATTATATCATTTAAGCTGTAATTAGCTGTTTCCAATGGGAGGGAAGCACATAATTCTTGATATTGCCTAACAATATTATTTGCTTCCTTAATAAACTTGGGATTCTTTATTTTGAATGCCTTGGTGAGGTCTTCCTTCCTTACATAGATAGAAGTAGGCAGTCTTTTGACTTCTCTCTTATAAGTCATTCTGATTTTGACATTATACGTACCATCACTCTTTTGTTTGCCTTTTAATACTTCGGCTTTGATTGTTATCATATCTATTGTTTTTTGGGGAACAACAATAGACCAACAATGATATAATTTATAGTATAATGAAAGGGTTTTCCAAAGAATTCATATAAAAGAAAAGGATTGATAACCTTTTGATTATCAATCCTCTCTAAGAGCGGAAGACGGGACTCAAACCCGCGACCCTCAGCTTGGAAGGCTAATGCTCTATCAACTGAGCTACTTCCGCATTGTTTTTTTTGTGGGCAAAGATGGATTCGAACCACCGAAGGCGTAAGCCAGCAGATTTACAGTCTGCCCCATTTGGCCACTCTGGTATTTGCCCTTTTGCTTTTAAGATTCTATCTCGATTCTCTTATCAAGTAGGTTTGTTTCTCAATTGCGGTGCAAAGATACTACTATTTTTGGAAACTCCAAGCAAAATCTATCATTTTTATTGCAGTAATTGCGCATTCATCGCCCTTGTTGCCTAATTTTCCGCCGGATCGGGCTTCGGCCTGCTCCATGGTATTGGTCGTGATTAATCCGTAAATCACGGGTTTGTCACAGGTTGCGTTCAATTGGGCAATGCCTTGGGTGGCGCCCATGCAGACATAGTCGAAGTGTGGAGTATCTCCTCTGACCACACAGCCAAGTGCAATTACGGCGTCTACTTCGCTATATTCGATAAATTGGTTGGCGCCGTATATCAGCTCGAAGCTGCCGGGAACCATCTTTACCGATATGTTTTCATCTTTTACGCCATGTTTCTTCAGAGTGTCAATTGCTCCTTTCAAGAGGGCGCCTGTAATGTTATGGTTCCATTCGGATACAACGATGCCGAATTTCATGTTTTCCGCATTGGGCACGGAGTTGAAGTCGTAGTCTGAAAGGTTGTGGAAAGCTGTTGCCATAGTTGTTTGAAAAATTAATGATTGGAGAATGGAGGAGAATGAATGTGCTTTGAACGAGAAAAAAGAGGCACGGACTACACGAACTCCACGGCAATTGTTCTGTTCCGTGCTTTCCGTATGATCCGTGCCTGAAATATCGGTTTATTGAGAGGTGTATTATTTCTTCATCAATTTGGCTTGCTCGATATATCTGTCGATATCCATGGCTTGGTATGAGCGGAAGTATTTGTCTTTAATAGTGGTGTAGGCCTTGATGGCGTCGTCATACTTGCCTTGTTTTACCAGAATTTGTCCCGCTTGCAGCAGATAGATAGGGCTGAGTGAGTTGTTGTCGGCTTTGTCGGCCGCTTTCAGCAGCATGGAGGCGGCTTTGTCCATTTGGCCGAGTTGTGCATAACAATTGCCCATGGCTCCTATCATGGCCGGAGCCACCATCAGGTCGTTTCCGTCGAAGCTGTCCAATGCTTTCACCGCTTCATCGTATTGGCCGAGTTGTGCATAGCAGATACCCATATAGGCTTTTGCAAGGTTGGCGGCTTTTGTGCCGCTGTATTGGTCGGCTATTTTTATGAAACCGGCATAACCGATGCTGTCGCCGTTCAACGCTTGTGCATAAGCGTCGGCTTCAAAATATTCCTGTCCTTTGAATAGGGCGGCCTGCGCCTTTTCTTCACGGGGAGCCGCATAAAGGTTTTTATACATCACCACACCCGCTACAATGATGATTATCGCTGCTACGGCACCGATGATTGCTTTCTTGTTCTTAATGAAAAAAGCCTCCGATTGTGTCAGTGCGTCTTCCACGTTTAAGGCGTCATTCGTTTTTTTCTGTTCTGCCATTTCTATGTATTTTTTTTGTTATTATTCTGAAAAGAGCTGTTTCGACCCGCAAAAGTAAGTTTTTTATGTCTATCAACGAAATTTAGCGGCATCTTTTTTTAGTATGTATCTCAAAACTTACAAAAACCTGAGTCCGGGGGCAGGCGGTTGCTTTCTCCTGAAGACGAGGGGCTGCATCCTGTCGGGCGGATATTTCCTGAATGCGCCGGTTCACGACGGTCAGGCAGAAGAGAAAAGAGCCTTTCAGGCCGCCCTCCCTTCCCCTGTTTTGACAACTGCAATCCTTTGGCTTGACAGACGCAAGTGTTTTAGCCGACAGACACAAGTGTTTTGCACGTCAGACACAAGTGTCTGACAAAACTGTATTAAGTATCTGATATTCAATGGTGTTTGGTTGCTGCATACAAGCCGCCGTGTGAGGCTCTCGACCGGCTTCTTGTTCCGGATTCAGGTTGCAGAACCCTTTTGTCTTTTATAAAGCTAAGTTTAAATTCCGCTTAAAAACAGATACGCTTATTTTGTACGGCTTTGGGATTACGCTATCTTTGCAGTTGAACTCATCATCACCCTATGATACTGAAACGCATATCGATACTTAATTATAAGAACTTGGAGGAGGTGGAGCTGGCTTTTTCTCCTAAGTTGAACAGCTTTTTCGGACAGAACGGAATGGGGAAAACCAATCTGCTCGATGCCATCTACTTCCTGTCGTTTTGCAAGAGCGCCGGTAATCCCATCGACTCCCAGAACATCCGTCATGATGCGGACTTTTTCGTTATTCAAGGATTTTATGAAGGGAGCGACGGCACGCCGGAAGAGATTTATTGCGGAATGAAGCGCGGCCGGAAGAAACAGTTCAAGCGGAACAAGAAAGAATACACCCGTCTGTCGGATCATATCGGTTTTTTGCCTTTGGTCATGGTGTCTCCGGCCGATGCGGGGCTGATAGGGGGGGGCAGTGACGAGCGTCGTCGTTTCATGGATGTGGTTATCTCGCAGTACGACAAAGAATATCTTGAAGCATTGATACGCTACAACAAAGCCTTGGCCCAACGAAACACGCTGCTGAAAAGCGAACAGCCGGTAGAGGAGGAGCTGTTTCTTGTATGGGAAGAGATGATGGCGCAAGCCGGTGAAGTGGTTTTCAAGAAACGGGAAGCATTTATTCGTGAGTTTATTCCCATTTTCCAGTCTTTTCATTCATTCATTTCTCAAGATAAAGAGCGGGTAGGGTTGACTTATGATTCGCATGCCCGTGATGCCTCCTTGTTGCAGGTGTTGAAAGATAGCCGCACGCGCGACCAGATAGTGGGATACTCATTGCGCGGTGTGCATAAGGACGAACTGAGTATGTTTCTGGGAGATTTCCCAATCAAGCGGGAAGGTTCGCAAGGACAGAACAAGACTTATCTGGTTGCCCTGAAGCTGGCACAGTTCGATTTCTTGAAGCGCACCGGTACGACCGAGCCTTTGTTGTTGCTGGACGACATCTTCGACAAACTGGATGCCTCGCGTATGGAGCAAATCATCAAGCTGGTTGCCGGCGACAACTTCGGGCAGATATTCATAACAGACACCAACCGTGAACATCTGGACCGCATTCTGCATAAAGTGGGCAGCGATTACCGGATGTTTAGTGTAGATAAGGGCGCAGTGTCCGAAATGAAGAGGGAGGAAGATGTATGAAGCGGAACAATGCCGAGCAGATAGGTGTGCTTATCCGCAACTTTCTAAGGCAGGAGAGTCTGGAGTCGCCGCTCAACGAACAACGGCTCATCAATGCGTGGGAGGAGGTGCTGGGGAGTGCCGTGGCCTCTTATACCCGCCAACTTTACATCAAGAACCAAGTGCTTTATGTGCACCTCACGTCGGCAGCTCTCCGTCAGGAGTTGATGATGGGACGCGAATTGCTGGTGCGCAATCTGAACCATCATGTAGGGGCACAAGTCATCACCAATATCATATTCCGATAAAGCCGGCAATCAAATCTGTCAATGGCATTCATTTTTGCCATTCTGAAAATGAAGATGCGGACGGCAAGCCGCATCTTCGTGAGGGTAACTCATGCCTTCAGCCTTGCAAGGTGATGATCTCGTCCATGCGGACATCGAACGGTTCGGCCGGAACTTCTTCTACAAGCTGGTAGGGGAAGCAGATGCCCGCTTTGTAGGCAGAGGGAATGCGTGGCAGGAGGCGGTCATAATATCCTTTTCCGCGTCCCAGCCGATTACCATTGCGGTCGAATGCCACGCCGGGAATCAGAACGAAGTCGATGCTCTCGTAGCGGGTGAAAGGTTCTCCCGTAGGTTCTTCGATGCCGTATGCACCCGGTGCAAGATCTTCCGGCCCGGTGTACAGCCGCAACTCCAAATCATCTCCTGCAACTACCGGAAGCAGTATTTGCTTGGCGTGGCTCCATTTCCGGATAAAGGCATGCGTATCCACTTCATCTTTCAGAGAGTGGTAGAGCAGTACGGTATTTGCCGCTCTGAAAGCCGGATGTGTTTCGAGGGCGGCAAGTATTTCGGCAGACTGATGCGTAGCGGAAGCTTGGTGTTGCGCTTTTAATAAAGCTATCTGCTTGCGCAGTTCTTTTTTTCTTTTCATCATTTTTTCTCCTCCATGATTGGAGATTCTTTTTCCGGAGCCTTTGGAAAAGCCTCGCCGTTTTCCAGAATTTCCAATGCTTTCTTAACGGTCGGGTCGCTTTGGTTGATATAACGGATGTAGGATTCCCTGCCCAGAATGTTATAGATGATATTGCCATACAGACTTCTTTCCAACAACCTGTAAGACTTGCTGATGAGAAGATTGCGTCTTTTTATGCCTTTGGAATCGGCAAAACGCACGAACTGTTCTATGATGCCTTGGTGGCGGAGATACTTCAACAAACTTTCCTCATTTTCGTATTCGCTCAGCTTAGAGCGGTTACGGTCTGTGTATTGGAAACAGAATTGCAGAATCAGTCCTTTGTTGCTGACCTCTATCATGTAAGAAGACACACCGGTAGTATCTTGTGGCACAAAGATGTCCGGCATGATGCCGCCACCGCCATATACCACTCTTCCCAAGCCTGTGGAGTAGCGCAGACTTTCGTCCATTTTGATACTGTCTTTTGAGAAAAACTCGCCATGCTCGTAGCGGGTGATCCAGTCCATCTCATACTTGCTGTCTTTTCCATTCTCGTACGGACGTTGTATGCAGCGACCGGAGGGGGTGTAGTAGCGGGCAATGGTCAGACGGATGGCCGAACCGTCACTGAAATCAATAGGCTGTTGCACCAATCCCTTTCCGAAAGAACGGCGTCCCACGATGGTGCCTCGGTCATTGTCCTGAATGGCTCCTGCAAAGATTTCGCTGGCAGAAGCCGAGCCTTCGTTCACCAGCACCACCAATGGCATCTTCTGGCAACTGCCTGTACCGTTGGCGTACTCTTCCATACGGGGATATTTGCGGCCGTGAGTATATACAATCAGCTTCCCTTCCGGAAGAAATTCATTAACCATGCGCGTGGCGGCCTCCATATATCCTCCGGTATTGTCGCGTAAATCAATAATCAGCCCTTTGCATTTTTTATGGCTTAATTGTGCAATGGCATTCAGTAACTCCACGTGTGTGGTGCGTCCGAACTTGCTGATTTGTATATAGCCGAAGTTTTTGTCGAGCATATAAATTGCATCAATGGTGTTTTGAGGAATATCGCCACGGACAATGGTGAAAGAAAGCAAATCCTTCTCCGTGGTGCGTTTGATACCCAATTTTACCTGACTGCCTTTCGGCCCTTTCAGTGTACGCATTGCTTTTTCATTGCTCAGTCCTTTACCAACGAAGAGGCTGTCATTCACCGTCACAATCCTGTCGCCGGCCATCAAGCCCACTTTCTCGGAAGGGCCTCCCGGAATGACACTGTTTACGTGTATCGTGTCTTCTTGAATCGTGAACTGGATGCCGATGCCACTAAAGCTGCCTTCAAGTTCGGAGTTGACTTCTGCCAGCTTCTGCGCCGGGATATAAGTAGAGTGAGGGTCGAGTTCGGCCAATATCTGCGGCATGGCTTTCTCTACCAAATCGGTCATGTTGACGGTATCGACATATTGGTCGTCAATGATGCGCAGCAGGGCATTCAGCTTGTTGGACGAACTGTTTATGATGCCCAGTTTGTTGCCGGCAAAATGTCTCGCGTAAAACGTTCCGATAAGAATTCCTACTACTACGCTGATCGCTATGATAAGCGGCATAAAGCGGGAAGTGTTTTTTGTACTCATGATGTTTATCTACTGTTTTGTTACTTGCAACTTACTACTTTCAATCTGCGGTTTGCTGTTTGTGGCTTTATTGCTTACGATTTGCGATTTGTACGCCCATCGTTCTGCTTCCGTCACTTATCACTAACTGCCAACCACTAATAACTGTCCATTAATCGTTTCCAATAAATACCACTTCAATCCCCGCCCGCTTCAGAAGTTCTATTCCGTCTTCCAAACGGTATTTCTCGGAGTAGACCACCCGTTTGATGCCCGCTTGAATGATTAGCTTGGAACATTCTATGCAGGGAGAGGCGGTGACATACATCGTAGCGCCGTCGCTGCTGTTGTTTGAACGGGCAATCTTGGTGATGGCGTTGGCTTCCGCATGAAGCACATAGGGCTTGGTGACATTGTCTTCGTCTTCACATACGTTCTCGAAACCGGAAGGAGTACCGTTGTATCCGTCGGAGATAATCATTTTGTCTTTTACAATGAGTGCTCCCACTTGACGTCGCTTGCAGTATGAGTTTTCTGCCCAGATGTTCGCCATGCGTATATAACGTTTGTCCAATGCTTCTTGTTTATCTTTTGCAGAATCGTCCATGTCTTTTCAGTTTATCGTTTGAGAGAGAATCCCATGACTCTCGTCACGTTTCCATCTTTAAAATAGAGGGTCAGAGAGTTTGCATCTCCTTCGTATTTGTAGACAGCTTTCAGTCCGTTAATGAATGCTTTGGCCAAGGCATCACTTTCCGAACCCTTGATTTCCGGATTGAGCGTCAATGATTGTGACTTGCCGTCGGCACTCCAGCTTCCGTTGAAACTGGCACGGATGCCTTGTCCACTGATTCTTGCTCCCATCAGTTCGCCGTTCAATTTGGAACCTTCAAAAATCAGCGTGAAGTTATCACCTGCTTTCAATGCTTCTTTGCTGTTTTCGGCGGCTTTTTCATCTTGCCACAAACCCGGATAAAATTGTGCACTGCTGTCTTTGTTCGTCAGACGGCTGAGTTTCCATGTTTTTCCCGTAAAAATCTCAATGACATCATCCTCGTTGTTGCATCCGCTCAGTATGGGAAGCAAGGAGAACAACAGCAGCAGGAAGCGACTGGTATTTCTCATGATGTTGTTCATTTTTTTATACCGTTTCTGATTAATAATGCGTCGATTGTGGGCTCTTGTCCGCGAAAACGTTTGTAGAGAGCCATCGGATGCTCTGTTCCGCCTTTTGAAAGAATGTTTTCACGGAAAGAATCGGCTACCTCTTGATTGAAGATGCCTTTTTGCTTAAACAGTGAGAATGCATCGGCATCCAGCACCTCCGCCCATTTATAGCTGTAATATCCGGCAGAATATCCTCCGGCAAAGATGTGAGAGAATTGCGTGCTCATGCAAGCCTCCTCGACTACGGGAAGGATTTGCGCTTTTGCCCAAGCTTTCTTCTCGTATGCTTTCACATCACCCTCAAACGGTGTGTTACGTGTGTACCAAGCCATATCGAGCAATCCGAAGCTGACTTGCCTCAGGCAGGAATATGCTGCATTGAAGTTGGAAGAGTCTGCAATGCGCTGTACCAATTCATCAGGTATTAACTCGTCGGTTTTGTAGTGGCGGGCAAAGGTGTGCAGGAAATCTTTTTCGATGGCAAAGTTCTCCATGATTTGAGAAGGCAGTTCCACAAAGTCCCAGTAAACGTTGGTGCCGCTTAAACTCTCATAGGTGGAATTGGCAAACATTCCATGCAGGCCGTGGCCGAACTCGTGCAAGAATGTTTCTACTTCATCGAAAGTGAGCAGGGCAGGTTTATCTGGCGTCGGTTTGGTGAAGTTCATCACGATAGAGACGTGTGGACGGCTGTTCTCTCCGTTATTATCGCCTATCCATTGTCCCTTGTAGCTCGTCATCCATGCTCCCGAACGTTTGCTTGCTCTGGGATGAAAATCGGTATAGAGCACGGCAAGGAATTTACCGTCCTTGTCGAATACTTCGTAGGCATCCACGTCTTTGTGGTAAACGGGAATGTCCGTATTCTTCTTGAAAGTGATGCCGTACAAACGGGTGGCTAAGCCGAAGATGCCCTCTTTTACCTTACCCAATTCGAAGTAGGGGCGGAGCATCTCATCGTCGATATTGAATTTTCTGTCTTTCAGTTTATGAGAATAGTAAGCCCAGTCCCACGGCATCAAAGTGAATCCTTCTCCTTGTTCTTGTCGTGCCAGTGCCTGTACTTCTGCATATTCTTGTCGTGCAGTGGGCGTATATGCGTCCAGCAGCTGATTGAGCAATTTGTACACGGCATCGCTGTTTTGAGCCATGCGTCTTTGCAGGGTATATTCGGCAAAATTATCGTAACCCAATAAACGGGCAATTTCCATACGGATATTGACCAGTTTTTTCACAATTTCCAGATTGTTGAAAGCATCGTGGTGAGTGCATTTTGTGTTGTATGCCATATAAAGTTCGCGACGTAAATCCCGATTGTCGGCATACATCATGAAAGGATCATAGCTTGGAGCTTGCAAAGTAAATACCCAGCCTTCGACTGCTTTTTCTTTCGCTGTTTCTTTCGCAGCTTCTATTGCGCTCTCCGGCAGGCCTTTCAATTGTGATTTATCGGTAATGACAAGTTGATAGGCATTTGTTTCTTTCAGGTTGTTTTCACTGAATTGCAATGTCAGCAGGCTGAGTTCTTTGGACAAAGCACGGTATCTTTCTTTGGCTTCTCCTTTCAGGTTTGCGCCGTTGCGTACAAAACCGTTGTAAATCTCTTCCAGCAGTTTCTGTTGTTCCGGATTCAAAGTCTCTTTGTTTTGTTGTTCATAAACAGTCTTGATACGTGCAAATAACAGTTCGTTCAGACTGATGTTGTTGGCATGCTCGCTCATCAATGGCATGATTGTCTTGGCAAGCTCTTGCAATTCTTCATTGGTCTCTGCGCTAAGCAGATTATCGAATACGGAACTGACCCGCTGAAGCATCTCGCCGGATTTCTCGTAAGCCGATATGGTGTTGGTAAAAGTCGGGGTTTCGCGATTTGTGATAATAAACTCTATTTCTGCATTTTGCCTACGAATTCCTTCTTGTATGGCAGGTTCGTAATCTTCTGTCTTAATCTTGTCAAAGGGGACAACACCGTGTGGCGTGGAATATGTTTCAAAAAAAGGGTTCTGGGACGATATGTCATTCATACAATAAAGCACTATTAAAGTTAGTATAATCTTTCTCATGTAGTCGGGCTTTTAAATGAACCGTTCGCAAAATTGCAAAAAAAATAGGCGACTTTTACAGAAGCCGCCTGTTTTTTATTATTTTCTAACTGTATATTAGCCGTTAACTGTTGCCATGTGAGCAATCAGGTCGAGAACCTTGTTGGAATAACCGATTTCGTTATCATACCAAGATACAACCTTAACGAAAGTGTCAGTCAAAGCGATACCTGCTTTAGCGTCGAAGATAGAAGTGCGGGCGTCACCCAAGAAGTCGGAAGAAACAACTGCATCTTCAGTGTAACCCAGAATGCCCTTCAATTCGCCTTCGGCAGCTTCCTTCATGGCAGCGCAGATTTCAGCGTAAGTGGCAGGTTTAGCCAAGTTTACGGTCAGGTCGACTACGGATACGTCCAAAGTAGGAACACGCATAGACATACCGGTCAATTTACCGTTCAGTGAAGGAATCACTTTACCTACGGCTTTGGCGGCACCGGTAGAAGAGGGGATGATGTTGCCGGAAGCGGCGCGACCACCTCTCCAGTCTTTCATGGAAGGACCGTCAACAGTCTTCTGAGTGGCAGTTGTAGAGTGAACGGTAGTCATCAAACCGTCCGTGATACCCCATTTGTCGTTCAATACTTTAGCGATAGGAGCCAAGCAGTTGGTGGTACAAGAAGCGTTAGATACGAATTGAGTACCCTTTACGTAGGTCTTCTCGTTGACACCGCAAACAAACATCGGAGTGTCGTCCTTAGAAGGGGCAGACATTACAACGTATTTTGCACCGGCTTCGATGTGAGCCTGAGCTTTTTCTTTAGTCAGGAACAAACCGGTAGATTCTACTACATATTCTGCACCTACTTCGTTCCACTTCAAATCGGCCGGATTCTTTTCTGCTGTGATACGGATAGCTTTACCATTTACAATTAGCTGGCTCTTTTCTACGTCAGCCTCGATAGTTCCGTCGAACTGTCCGTGCATTGTGTCGTACTTCAGCATGTATGCCAAGTAGTCTACCGGGCAAAGGTCGTTAATACCAACGATTTGAATATCGTTTCTTTTTTGTGCAGCGCGGAATACGAAACGTCCGATACGTCCGAATCCATTAATACCTACTTTAACCATTTTGTTTAAACTTTTAAAGGTTCTTATAATATTTGTTCAAATATCTCTCGATTTAAAAATGCATTTTTTTTAGATTTGCGGTGCAAAAGTACGAAATTGTTTTTATATTCGCACTGAAAATCATATTTAAATAATTGAAAAGATGGGAAAAAGTTCATTTTTGCAAGACTTTAAAGCCTTTGCCATGAAAGGCAATGTGGTAGACATGGCTGTCGGTGTAATCATTGGTGGGGCATTCGGGAAGATTGTTTCTTCTATTGTAGCTGATGTGATTATGCCTCCTATCGGCCTGCTGGTAGGTGGTGTGAATTTTACGGATTTGAAGTGGGTGATGAAACCTGCCGAGATGGTGAATGGGGAAGAAGTTGCTGCCGTGACGTTAAATTATGGTAACTTCCTGCAAGCCACTTTGGACTTTCTGATTATTGCCTTCTCTGTCTTCTTGTTTGTAAAACTGATTGTCAAGTTGGGCGAAAAGAAGAAAAAGGAAGAGGCTCCGGCTGCTCCTCCCGCACCGTCTAAAGAAGAGGTGCTGCTGACGGAAATCCGTGATTTGCTGAAAGAGAAGAAGTAAACTCCCTCCTGCATCGTGGTACTCCACATCCGTTCCTGAGGCAAAGGCCGTCAGGGCTTATTTTTATCTGTCGTGCCCTATACGCTCTTCGTGCGGAGAGTGTATGGGGCACGGCTTTTTCTTGATAAATTTCCGTTACCGTGCCTTTTTTCAGGGAGTGCCATATTATTTGGTTATGTTTTTTTCTTACTTTTGCACTCCATAAAGAAAACCATAACGATTTGATATGCAAGAAAAAATTGTAATTCTTGATTTTGGTTCACAGACCACGCAGCTTATAGGCCGCCGTCTGCGCGAACTGAATGTCTATTGCGAAATTGTACCTTACAACAAATTTCCATACGGAGATGCGAGTGTAAAAGGAGTTATCCTTTCGGGTAGCCCCTTTTCTGTTTATGACGAGAGTGCGTTCAAGGTGGATTTGAGTGGCATTCGCGGGAAATACCCCATTTTGGGCATTTGCTACGGTGCGCAGTTCATTTCTTATAGCAACGGCGGAAGGGTAGAGCCTGCGGGAACCCGCGAATACGGGCGGGCGCATCTTAGTTCGTTCGATCCGGCGAATGTCCTGTTCAAAGGGGTGAAGCAGAACACACAGGTCTGGATGAGCCATGGAGATACGATTACAGCCATTCCCGATAACTTCAAGGTCATAGCCTCTACGGATAAAGTGGCGATTGCCGCTTATCAGATACAGGGAGAAGATGTATGGGGCGTGCAGTTTCATCCGGAAGTGTTTCATTCGGAAGACGGCACGCAGGTGCTGTGCAACTTCGTTGTGGAGATTTGCGGATGCAGCCGGAGCTGGAGCGCGGCCTCGTTTGTAGATACCACGGTGGCAGAGTTGAAAGCGCAGCTTGGCAACGACCGTGTCATCTTGGGGCTTAGCGGCGGTGTGGATTCTTCTGTGGCTGCCGTGCTGCTGAATCGCGCCATCGGCAAAAACCTGACATGTATCTTCGTGGACCACGGTCTGCTCCGTAAAAACGAGTTCAGGAATGTGATGCACGATTATGAGTGTCTGGGTCTGAACGTGATTGGAGTAGACGCCGGCGAAAAGTTTTTCAAGGATTTGGAAGGCGTCACCGAGCCGGAGGAGAAACGCAAGATTATCGGACGAGATTTTATCGAAGTGTTCGATGCCGAAGCTCATAAAATAACCGATGCCCGCTGGTTGGCGCAAGGCACCATTTATCCCGATCGTATAGAAAGCCTGAACATTACGGGTAAGACAATCAAGAGCCACCATAATGTGGGAGGTTTGCCCGAAGAGATGAACCTGCGTTTGTGCGAGCCGTTGCAGTGGCTGTTTAAGGACGAGGTACGTCGTGTGGGGCGCGAATTGGGTATGCCCGAACATCTGATTACCCGTCATCCTTTCCCCGGTCCGGGACTGGCTGTCCGTATTCTGGGTGACATTACGCGCGAAAAGGTGCGTACGCTGCAAGAGGCCGATGATATTTTCATTCAGGGCTTGCGCGATTGGAAGGTGAAAGATGCCGACGGCAATGAAATCTCGCTTTATCATCAGGTATGGCAGGCCGGTGTTATCCTGTTGCCCGTGCAGAGCGTGGGTGTGATGGGCGACGAACGCACTTACGAGCGTGCCGTGGCCTTGCGTGCCGTGACCTCTACCGACGCCATGACAGCCGATTGGGCGCATTTGCCTTACGAATTCTTGGGTAAAGTATCCAATGACATTATAAATAAGGTGAAAGGCGTGAATCGTGTGACCTATGACATCTCTTCAAAACCGCCAAGCACCATAGAGTGGGAATAAGGATGTTCTTTTCAGGCATGGATTCCGAATATAAACAGGCGTCCTTTCGGGGCGTGTTTATCTGCGGAATCCGTGTCTGATATTGTATCATGATGCTACGAGCTTCTCCGCATCAGGAATTATGATTTCGCCCCTGCGCAGTTCAAGCAAACCTTTCTGTTGCATGCTGTTCAATGCTCTCGACACTCCCATACGGGTGTCGTTCATCACTTGGGCCATGACTTCCATTTTGATTTTTAGCACTTTCTTGCCTGTCGGACGTTCGATGTGCATCCGTATAAAATTCTCTATATGCTTTTCAAGGTTCACGGCTTTCTTTGTCCAGAGGCGTTTGTTCAGGTTTTGGGCGCGATTGCCGATGATGTTTATGTAGTTCAGGCGGAAAATCTCGTATTTGAAGAGTTCTTTTATGATGAAGTCCTTGCCCACGCTTACCGTATGTACTTCCGTCCGGGCGGTAAAAGTAGAGGCATAGGAGGTATGCATGCCGAACAAGGATTGCGGTTCTATCAGGCAGGGGGCTTGGAAAAACTCTGTAAAACTGTATGATGTGTCGGCCGGCGAAGTGGTTAGGGAGACCTCGCCTTTCAGTACGAATATCAGCCTGTCGCATGTGTCTCCTGTTTCCACGATGACCTCTCCGGTCTTATGCCTCGTGAAACCGAGTTTTATTTTTCCCAAAATATTAGTGAAATCTTCTTGAGCGAGTCCCTGAAAGAGTGGCAGTTGCAAGATTGTATCGAACATTGTATCCATGACGGTTCTTTTCTTCTGGTTGAAAGACAAAAATAGGAATTATCGATGTGCGTCGTAAACTCTCGGTTCCCCTTTTTGTTTTTTTTATTATTTCTTAAACGTGCTATTCATTCGCCATAAGAAGCTCTTTCTTCTTCGTTTTTCTTTGTCTCCTTCCGTTTTCAGCCTTTTCCTCCGGGTTTTGATACAGGCGTCTCTTTTGCTGATGATGGGAGTCGGCATCATGTGGGACTGATATTTTTTTTGAATATGTTGATTTACAGCAATTCATGCAAGAGGAAAAGCCCTTTCACGTCAACCTCCCGAACCCTGTTTGACAGGTACAAGCTTTTGTCTTGACAGACACTTGTGTTTTACACGTCAGACACAAGTGTTCAAGATGTCAGACACAAGTGTTTTACACGTCAGACACAAGTGTCTGACAGACTGCGTTCAATCGATTGATTTACAAATGATTAAAACGGTGGGGTAAGGCGTCGGAGAGGTTGCCGACTTATGTCGTGTGCTTCTTATCCCGGATTCAGGTAGCTTTTGTCTCCTCTTCTTTTTCACTCTTTTCTTTTTCTTCTGCTGCAAGGTCTTCCTCCTCTTCTCCGGCAAACGGGTCGGGGCGTTGCGGACCGTGTCTTATGAATACTATGGAGCATAGCATACCCGCTATGGCTCCGCTGAAATGTCCTTCCCAAGAGGTGGTGGCTTTGGCAAACTGCGGAAACATGTTCCATACCAAACCGCCATATAGGAATGTGACCAGTAGAGAGAGGGCGACAAGCGGCACATGCTTGCGTAGTATTCCACTGAAAAACAGGAAAAATGCCAATCCGTAGATGATGCCGCTGGCGCCGATGTGCCATCCCGGCTTGCCTATCAGGAATGTGAGCAGGCCGCAGCCAATCCAAATGAAAAAAAATATATAAGCTGCAATGTGGCGATAGAAATAGAAAAGGCACCACGTCAGGAAGAAAAGCGGTATTGTGTTGGCCAGCAGGTGATTGAATCCGCTATGTACCAGCGGATGTGCGAAAATACCGAACACTCCCCGCTTCTCCATCGGATATACACCCAGCCGTGTGAAGTTCCAATCCATGCCTGTCTCCAAGAATTTCAGGGTGTATAGAATGAACAGCAGGAAAAGGGGTATGACGGCTGCCAGAACCATTTTGCGTATATCATGTTTCATCGTTTCGTTTGTTGATTTGAATTTTCTCACAATACTACGGAATATTTGATTAAAAGCCGAAAAAAAACCGTACTTTTTATTTTTCCTGTTGGCTTTAATTTGTATTTTTGGAAATTACTACATGCTTTGTAGCCCTATTGCCCGAATAATTAACCTTTAAATAATGCACAACTATGAGTTATTTACGATTTGACAAGACCTTGATGATTAATCTGCAAGAATCTTTACCGAGGGAGATTCTTCGGACGAATAAATCCGGGGCTTATCATTGTACGACAATTGTAGATTGTAATACGCGCAAATATCATGGTCTGTTGGTGATGCCTGTCCCTAATTTGGATGATGAAAACCATGTGCTCCTGTCTTCTTTGGATGAGACTGTAATCCAGCACGGTGCGGAGTTCAATTTAGGGTTGCACAAGTATCAGGGAAATCACTTCAACCCCAACGGACATAAGTATATCCGTGAATTCGACTGTGAGAGAATCCCGGCTACCACCTATCGGGTAGGCGGTGTCATTCTTCGCAAGGAAAAGATTTTCGTACACCATGAGAACCGGATTCTGATTCGCTATACCTTGGTTGATGCCCATTCGGCTACTACGCTTCGGCTTCGGCCTTTCCTCGCTTTCCGTAGCGTGCGCGAGTACACGCACGAAAATACACAGGCAAGCCGCGACTTTCAGCCGATAGAGAACGGTATAAAAACCTGCATGTACCCCGGTTATCCGGAACTTTTCATGCAACTGAACAAGAAAAATGAGTTCCACTTCCGGCCCGATTGGTATCGCGGCATCGAGTATCCCAAAGAGCAAGAGCGCGGATATGATTTCAATGAAGACCTTTATGTGCCTGGCTATTTCGAAGCGGATATCAGGAAAGGAGAGAGCATTGTTTTTTCTGCCGGTATTTCCGAGATCTCTCCCCGCAGGTTGAAGCAGACCTTCGAGACAGAGGTGGCCGACCGCACTCCGCGCGACAGTTTCTATCATTGCCTGAAAAACTCGGCGCATCAGTTCCACAACAAGCAGAAAGACGAGCACTACATTCTTGCCGGCTATCCTTGGTTTAAATGCCGTGCCCGCGATTTGTTCATCTCCCTGCCGGGACTTACGTTGGCCGTCGACGAACAGGCAGAGTTTGAGGATGTCATGAAGACAGCGGAAAAGGCCATCCAGCAATTCGTCAGCGGAGAACCGTCCACTTATAAGATTTACGAAATGGAGCATCCGGATGTATTGTTGTGGGCCGTATGGGCGTTGCAGCAATATGCCAAGGAAACCTCGCGCGAACGTTGCAGGCAGATGTATGGAGCGTTGCTCGAAGAGATAATGAATTATATTCTCGACCGCAGGCACGACAACCTTTTCTTGCATGAAAACGGATTGCTTTACACGAACGGCAAGGAGAAGGCCGTGACGTGGATGAATTCAACAGTCAACGGCCGGCCGGTTATTCCCCGTACGGGATATGTCGTAGAGGTGAATGCCTTATGGTATAATGCGCTTCGCTTTGCGGCCGATATGGCTCGTGAAGGTGGCGATACGCTCTTGGCTGACGACTTGGATACCCGGGCCGAGATGACCGGAAAATCTTTTATCGATATGTTCCGCAACGAATATGGCTATCTGTTCGATTATGTTGATGGCTACATGATGGATTGGAGTGTGCGTCCGAACATGATATTTGCTGTGGCTTTCGATTATTCTCCTTTGGACAAGGTGCAAAGGAAGCAAGTGCTTGACATTGTGACAAAAGAGTTGCTGACCCCGAAAGGCCTGCGCACATTAAGTCCTAAGAGTGGCGGGTATAATCCCAACTATGTAGGCTCTCAGTTGCAAAGAGACTATGCTTATCATCAAGGCACGGCATGGCCTTGGCTGATGGGGTTTTATATGGAAGCATACCTGCGCATCTATAAAGTAAGCGGCATATCCTTCGTCGAAAGGTATCTGATTGGTATGGAAGACGAAATGACCTCTCACTGTATCGGGGCATTGCCCGAGCTTTTCGACGGCAACCCTCCGTTTGTGGGTAGAGGGGCGGTTTCTTTCGCCATGAATACGGCCGAAATCCTGCGTATCTTGAAGCTGTTGTCTAAGTATGATTTATAAAAGGAGGAATTGAAGATGAAAGTATTAATGTTTGGATGGGAATTTCCTCCCAAAATATATGGCGGCCTTGCAGTTGCTTCTTACGGGATAACCAAAGGATTAAGTCTGCAAGGTGATGTGGAAACGGTTTTCTGCATGCCCAAGCCCACCGGCGAAGAAGAGAATTTTCTGAAGATAGTAGGCATGAATCAGGTGCCTGTCGTGTGGCGCGATGTTGATTACAACTATCTGAAGTCGCGTCTGACAGGTAATATGACGCCGGAAGATTACTGGTCTCTCCGTGATCATATTTATGCCGATTTCTCCTACATGCACGTCAATGATATCGGTTGCATGGAATTTGCCGGCGGTTATCCCGGAAATTTGCACGAGGAGATAAACAATTTCTCTATTATTGCCGGAGTGGTGGCACGTCAGCAGAGGTTCGACATTATTCATGCCCACGACTGGTTGACCTATCCCGCAGGAGTGCATGCCAAGATGGTAAGCGGCAAACCTCTATGTATTCACGTCCATGCCACAGACTTCGACCGTTCGCGCGGAAAAGTCAACCCAACCGTATATGCCATGGAGAAGAATGGCATGGATTATGCCGATTGCATCATGTGTGTGTCCGAACTTACCCGTCGCACGGTCATCAATGAGTATCATCAGAATCCGAAAAAGGTGTTTGCCATGCACAATGCCGTATATCCGCTCTCTCAGGAGTATCAGGACATTCCCCGTCCCGAACATTCCAAAGAGAAGGTCGTTACATTTCTTGGGCGTATCACGATGCAGAAAGGACCGGAATACTTTGTGGAGGCCGCGGCACTTGTCTTGAAGCGTACCCGGAACATCCGTTTCGTGATGGCCGGTTCGGGCGACATGATGGATGCCATGATTAATCTGGCGGCCGAACGGGGTATTGCCGACCGGTTCCATTTTCCGGGATTCATGAAAGGGAAACAGGTCTATGAGGTGTATAAGAACAGCGATGTGTTTGTCATGCCTTCCGTTTCCGAACCGTTCGGCATAGCTCCGCTTGAGGCAATGCAATGTGGCACTCCTTCTGTCATATCGAAGCAGTCGGGGTGCGGAGAGATTCTCGATAAGGTGATTAAGACCGACTATTGGGACATCCATGCGATGGCCGATGCCATTTATTCTATTTGTACGAATCCGGCTCTTTTCCATTATTTGCAGGAAGAAGGAAAGAAAGAAGTGGACGGAATCACTTGGGAGAAAGTCGGTTTGAGAATCAGAGACCTCTACGAGGATGTGTTAAGAAACTATGGTAAATAACAAAAAACTAATGGATATGAGAACTATCTGTCTTTATTTTGAAATACATCAAATCATCCATTTGAAGCGCTATCGCTTCTTTGATATAGGCACCGATCATTATTATTATGATGATTATGCCAATGAAACCAGTATCAATGAGGTTGCCGAACATTCCTATATACCGGCGTTGGCCACCTTGATTGAGATGGTGAAAACCTCCGGTGGTGCATTCAAAGTCGCTTTGTCTGTTTCAGGCGTAGCGCTCGAACAGCTGGAGATTCATGCTCCTGCCGTTGTCGATTTGTTGCATCAGCTCAATGATACGGGCTGCTGTGAGTTCCTTGCCGAGCCTTATTCTCACGGGCTTGCCTCTTTGGCCAATGAAGAGTGCTTTAAGGAAGAAGTAATGCGTCAGAGTGCAAAGATGAAGCAAATGTTCGGTAAAGCTCCGAAGGTGTTCCGTAACTCAAGTTTGATTTATAACGATGAAATCGGTGCTATGGTGGCTGCTTGGGGATTCAAAGGAATGTTGACCGAGGGTGCCAAACATGTTTTGGGCTGGAAGAGTCCGCACTACGTATATCACTGTTCCATGAATCCGAACTTAAAACTGTTGTTGCGCGACTTCAAATTGTCCGATGACATCAGTCTGCGTTTCTCCAATTCCGAATGGAACGAATACCCCTTGTTTGCCGACAAGTATATCGGTTGGATTGACTCCTTGCCACAAGAAGAACAGGTTGTCAATATCTTTATGGAACTTTCTGCTTTGGGCATGTCTCAACCGTTATCCTCCAATATTTTGGAATTCTTGAAGGCTTTGCCCGTTTGTGCCAAGGAGAAAGGCATCACCTTTTCCACTCCTACGGAGATCATAACCAAACTGAAATCTGTGTCTCAACTGGATGTTCCCTATCCGATGTCTTGGATAGACGAGGAAAGAGATACGAGTTGCTGGTTGGGTAATGTGATGCAGCGTGAGGCGTTCGACAAACTGTATAGCGTTGCCGAACGGGTTCATCTTTGCGACGACCGCCGCATTAAACAAGACTGGGATTATTTGCAGGCAAGTAACAATTTCCGGTTTATGACTACTAAGATAAGCGGTGTCGGTTTGAACCGCGGCATTTACGAGTCTCCCTATGACGCATTTACGAATTACATGAATATTCTTGGCGATTTCATCAAGCGGGTTGACGCTCTCTATCCGGTAGATATTGATAATGAAGAGTTGAATGCTTTGCTGACAACTATCAAAAATCAAGGGACTGAGATAGAAGAATTACACAAAGAATTGGGTAAGATGCAGGCCAAGCTGGAAAAAGCGGGAGGAGCGGGAAAAAAGAAAGAAACTAAAGCGGTGGTTAGGGCTACTGCAAAGAAACTCACCCGAAAGGAAACACAATAATGGAGTTGTATCTTTCTTTGTAAAATGACAGAATTAGGATATGCCTCCTATAAAAAATCCTCCTGTTCCGATCGTGAACAGGAGGATTTTTTTATTATGGTTAACCTGATTCCGGTATAGCCGGTTCCTTTTTCTAAAGCAGAGTATCTGCATCCTATCCGGGCAGATACTTCTTGAGTGCACCGGTTTACAGCGGTCAGGCAGAAGAGAAAAGAGCCTTTCAGGCCTATCTTCCTCCCCCTGTTTTGACGGCTACAATCCTTTGCCGTGACAGAGGCAAGTGTTCAAGCCGACAGACACTTGTGTTTTACACGTCAGACACAAGTGTTTTAGCCGTCAGACGCAAGTGTTTTAGCCATCAGACGCAAGTGTCTGACAAGGCAGGAGTAAATATCTGATAACCAATATACTTTGACTTTAAAACACAAGCCGCCGGATGATGTTATAGATCTGCTTCTTATCCCGGTAATGGTTATATGGTGTATTGCTGTTACTTATTGAAACTTGTGTAAGTGATTTCTATCTTTAAAGGAGATTTTACCTGCCCGTTTGCATCCGTTTCCGGACCGCCTTTCAGCTTGGCATATCCCGGTTTCAAATCATTCTGAATGGCGGTAATGGTTTTACTGTTACTGCTGGAAGTACTGCTTTCATAGGTGATTGATACTGGAATCAATAACACTTTGTCCCAATCCTTGGTTGTCTCATTGTTTTTCCAATCGCTTTCCCACTTGGCCTCATTCCAAGAACTGCCGGCTTTTTCTTTGGCAACTTTCTTGGCAGATTGCTTTTCACTAATGCAGGTAGTGACTAAACGCGCTATATTGCTAAATACATATTGGTTGGTGGCAACAGCATTATGGCTTACTGTAAATGATGTAATATTATCTCTTATCTTATTTTCCTCGAAGAAACTTTTCAGATCTTGTTTGCGTATCAGCAATACATCTGTGGGAGCGCTCATGCTGTACTTATAATTATTATTTATATTGTAGTTCGTAAAGGTCAGCTTCACGGCATTGAGAGTATCGTTGCTCAGCTTGTTGTATATTTCATCATATGGCATGGTTGCTTCCGTGAAGATGCCGGCGGGAGATTTGATATAAGTATGTGCAGTCTCGGCTACTCTTTCCTTTATCAAGTCGGAGTTAAGGAATTGGTTGGCCTGAATGACTTCTTTGGTAGAGGCGAAAACGGTTCGTGTGCTATAAAACAAAGAATCTGTTCCGTCTTTTTTCTTTAGAGCTACGCCGGTTGTATCGTTAACATGATGGAAACGGAATTGCATACGCAAGGCCACGTGGTCCACATATAAGATAGTCCCGTCTCCATAATCACTCTTTATGTACACTCCTTTAAATACTTTGTCTATAAAGGTTGCGGCGTTTTTAAAGTATTCGGGATGTTCTCTGTAGACTTTCAATATCCTTTCTTCGCCGAATGTCTTCTTGTCCAATGGGAATGTAACATTTGGATGGAAAGTCGGACTGCCATTGCTGTCTTTTGCAGATCTGACTGAATCCGGAACCGAAGTATCATGGGCGGAATAGGCTTTACGCCCAAGCAGAGATTGGGAATTATATTTATTATAATACTCTTCCGGATTAATGTTGGTGTAACGATTCTTGTCGAGTTTTTTGTCAAGTTCATATACACTCATTCTGCAAGCGTTCAGAGAATCGCCAAACCAGCCGGAATAATAAATTGTCAGCTGAACCGATACCACAGAGTCTCCGGCCATTGTACCGGTAGCTTTTGTCGGATTTCCTTTACTGTCTCGCTCAGTCACTTTATAAACTTCTGGAAAAGAGAAATTATCCGTACAGTTTAATTCCGTGAGAAAACCGGTTTCATAATATCCGAAATTCGGATCAGAGAATCTGCCTACATAGCCGGTGCTTGTTTTGGCAAATACAGAGTCCACGGCAAAGGAACGTGTCGTTACATCAAAAGTTGTGGTATGTGCTGACATGCCATCGGAATCAGGTAGCATTCCGATCCCCAATGTACCGGTGGTGTCGTCGCATCCGAAGAAAGTCAAGATTATTAAAAGCAATGTCCCTATATGCTTTATTTTTATAGCTTTCATTGTCTAAATCAATTTTATTTTTATTCTTCCTCCCATATTTTATCATAAAAGTCATTACATGCATCGGCAAAGTCATCGGGAGATTGATAATCCAATATCATTTTTCCTGATTCGCGTGCATACTTCATTACCTCCTCATTGACGCGTTTGCTTTGTTGTATGATACCGTCAGAGAAATCCGTTGCTAATTTGCAAAGTGCAGTATAATCAATGGGGGCTTTCAGTCCGGCAATGTCTTTTTTAGCGATGCCTTTCAGTGTCAATTTGTTGGTAAAGTCTGTATGGAATACTTGTTTGAATTCGTCTTCATAAAGAGAGAATATGACTTTGGTGTCTCTGAAAGAAGGTTCATCTTTGTAGGCTTTCTTGATGTATAAAGGAACCAAGGCGGTCATCCAGCCATGACAGTGAATAATGTCCGGACACCATCGTAGTTTTTTCACCGTTTCCAATACGCCGCGAGCATAAAAGATGGCACGGGCATCATTATCTTCATACTCTTCACCGTTTTCGTCGGCCACTTGCATGCGATTCTGGAAATAATCGTCATTATCAATGAAATACACCTGCATACGTGCAGATTGAATAGAGGCAACTTTAATGATGAGCGGATGGTCGGTATCGTCAATGATGAGGTTCATACCGGAGAGACGTATCACTTCATGCAATTGGTTTCTACGTTCGTTGATATTTCCCCATTTAGGCATAAATGTCCTGATTTCTCTGCCTTTTTCTTGAATAGCTTGAGGTAGGTTTCTACCTACTAAAGACATTTCGGATTCTGAAACGTAAGGGGTAATTTCTTGTGTAATAAATAAAACCTTGTTCGCCTTTGTCATAATAACAATGTTCTCAATTATTTTGCAAAGATATAAAAAAAATCGGGCAATAAAGCAAATAGCATCATTCTATAATTCCTTATGAATTGTTAACTACTTGTGTCTCAGTGAATGATAAATAATATGGAGGATATGGAAATGGGGTGGATTTTGCATTAATTTGCGATATTTCTTCTTTATGTGGCAAATAATAGTTTATTTTGCATCGCTTTTACAAACAACAAAAGTCATCATATAACCATAAAATGAAAATAGTACATACTATCAAGGACTTGCAAGCCGCACTTTCGGTTTTGAAGGCCCAAGGCAAGAGGGTGGGGTTAGTGCCTACAATGGGCGCTTTACACGCCGGCCATGCTTCATTGGTGAAACGTTGTGTGGTAGAGAATGATATTGCTGTAATAAGTGTTTTTGTAAATCCTACTCAATTCAATGATAAGAATGATTTAGTGAAATATCCCCGTACACCGGAGGCTGATTACCATTTGTTGGAAAGTTGCGGTGCGGCATTTGTTTTTGTACCTTCAGTGGAAGAAATGTATCCGGAACCGGATATGCGTCAGTTCAGTTATGCACCTTTAGATACTGTGATGGAGGGAGCATTCCGTCCGGGACACTTCAACGGTGTATGTCAGATTGTGAGTAAACTTTTCGATGTGGTGAAGCCGGAGCGTGCTTATTTCGGTGAGAAAGACTTTCAGCAGTTGGCAGTTATTCGTGAGATGGTTCGTCAGATGAAGTTCCCTTTGGAGATTATAGGTTGCTCGATTGTTCGCGAAGCCGACGGACTTGCTTTAAGCAGTCGTAATGCCCGCTTGTCTGCCGATGAGCGTAAAAATGCCTTAAAAATTTCACAGACTTTATTTGAAAGTCGTAGCTTTGCAGCATCGCATACAGTGGCTGAAACGCAGAGGTTTGTAGAGGAGACCATCGCCGCTGCCCCGGGATTACGTCTGGAATACTTCGAACTGGTGGATGGCAACACGTTGCAAAAGATAGGCAATTGGGAAGATGCGTCTTATGTAGTAGGGTGTATCACGGTGTTTTGCGGTGAAGTCCGCTTGATTGACAACATCAAGTATAAAGAGTAAAAAACTAAAAGAATCGATCTTATGATGATTGAAGTGTTGAAGTCGAAAATTCATTGTGCCCGTGTCACGGAGGCTAACCTGAACTATGTGGGAAGCATCACGATTGATGAGGATCTGATGGATGCCGCCAACATGATTGCCGGTGAAAAGGTGTATATTGCCGACAATAACAATGGCGAACGTTTTGAGACCTATATTATTAAAGGAGAAAGGGGATCTGGCAAGATTTGTTTGAACGGTGCTGCAGCACGCAAGGTTCAGCCCGATGACATTGTTATAATTATGTCGTATGCTTTGATGGACTTTGAGGAGGCAAAATCTTTTAAGCCGACAGTGATTTTTCCTGATCCTACCACGAATAAAGTGGTGAAGTAAGTTCTTTGAAAGGATAAAGAAAGCCCCGCTTGTGCAGTTTCATCGATGCAACAAGCGGGGTTTTTATTTCTTTTCAGGAAGATGCTTTTTGCTTCTGAAAAAGGGGATGCGGTTTTGACCTAATTCATTTTTTCAGATTTTCGTGCATGGCTGCTGCTGCCCGTCGTCCGTCGCCCATTGCCAGAATTACGGTGGCTCCACCGCGTACTATATCACCTCCGGCGAAGATGGTGGGAATGGACGACTGCATGTTGTCATTCACGGCAATCGTGTTTTTGCGCCCCAGCTCCAGCCCTTTAATGGATTTCGGAACGATGGGGTTGGGAGATACTCCTACGGCAACCACAGCCATGTCGATGTCCAGAGTTATGGTTTCGCCGGGAATGACAACAGGGCTACGTCGTCCACTGGCATCAGGTTCGCCTAACTTCATTTTCTGTAAGATGACTTGTTTCACAGCGCCTTTTTCGTCGGCAATGTACTTGATTGGATTATGCAGAGTGAGGAATTCGATGCCCTCCTCCTTGGCATGTTTTACCTCTTCCAAGCGTGCGGGCATTTCGGCCTCGCTGCGTCGATAGACGATGCGTACTTTTTCTGCTCCCAGACGCTTGGCCGTACGGCAAGAGTCCATAGCGGTGTTTCCGCCACCTACTACTATGACGCTTTTGGCCGGATTCAGTGGGGTGTCGGTTGTCGGATCGGAAGCATTCATCAGGTTGACGCGTGTCAGGTATTCATTGCTTGACATGACATTCACGCTATTTTCTCCGGGAATATCCATGAAGTTGGGCAATCCGGCACCACTGGCAATGAAGATGCCTTTGTAGCCTTCTTTCTGCAAGTCTTCCACGTTGATAGTCTTGCCTACGATGCAGTCTTTTACGAATCGGACTCCCATCTTCTCCAAATTGTTGATTTCCACATCCACAATTTTATTGGGCAGGCGGAATTCGGGAATACCATATTTCAATACACCGCCAATCTCGTGCAGTGCTTCGAAGACAGTGACATCGTAGCCGTATTTCACCATATCGCCGGCAAAACTCAAACCGGCAGGGCCTGAACCTACTACGGCTATCTTCATTCCATTTTTCGGTGCCAGTTCCGGCAGGGAGATGTTTCCGCTTTCGCGTTCGTAGTCGGCCACGAAGCGTTCCAGATTACCGATGGCTACGGCAGCTCCGTTCATCTTCAGATGAATGCATTGGCTTTCGCATTGTTTCTCTTGAGGGCAGACACGGCCACAGACAGCAGGCAAGGCAGAGGTGTCTTTCAGTACGCGGGCCGCCTGAAGGAACTCGCCGCGCTCGACATTCTTAATGAAAGAAGGTATATTGATGCTGACAGGACAACCTTGCATACATGTGGGGTTGGCGCAGTCCAGACAACGTTTGGCTTCAGTGATTGCCTGTTCCGAAGTATAGCCGGTGTTCACTTCCTCGGTGCGGGTGGTGGCACGATACACAGGATCGAGTTCGTTCATCGGACAGCGGGGAATGGCGGTACGTTCTTTCGGTTTCATGCTTTTGCGGAGTGCTTCACGCCACGGTGCTTTGCGATCCAACAGTTCTTCCATCGGAACCTGTGTAGCGGTATCGGTGGCTGTTTCTGACAAAGAAACTGTCATTTCATTGCTCTTTTCCGAGGGAATGGCATGGCAGACACTGGCTTGCAGATGGCTCATTTCTTCGCGTTCCACGTCTTTGAAAGATCCCATGCGTTTGAACATCTCGTCGAAGTCTACCTGATGTCCGTCAAATTCCGGGCCGTCTACACAGACGAAACGAGTTTTTCCGCCTACGCTGATACGGCAGGCACCACACATACCGGTTCCGTCCACCATGATGGTGTTCAGAGACACATCGGTAGGAATGTTATATTTCTTGGTCAGCAGACAGCAGAATTTCATCATGATGGCAGGACCTATGGCGAAGCATTTGTTCACTTTCTCGCGCTTGATGACACTTTCAATGCCTTCAGTGACAAGCCCCTTGTTTCCATAAGAACCGTCATCTGTCATAATGATGACTTCGTCGGACGATTTTCTGACTTCTTCTTCGAGTATTATCAACTCTTTGCTTCGACCTGCCAGCACGGAGATTACCCGGTTGCCGGCTTCTTTTAGCGCTTGTATGATGGGGAGCATGGGTGCGACGCCCACTCCTCCTCCGGCACAGACCACGGTGCCGAAGTTCTCGATGTGTGTGGCTTGCCCCAACGGACCCACTACGTCGAGGAGGTAGTCTCCTTTGCTCAACCGGCACATTTTGGCGGAAGAGAGTCCTACATTCTGTACTACCAATGTGATTGTTCCTTTCTTTGTGTCAGCACCCGCAATGGTGAGCGGCACGCGTTCGCCTTTTTCATCCACACGGATAATGACGAAATGTCCGGCACGGCGCGACTTGGCGATGAGTGGCGCTTCCACTTCAAACTTGAACACTTTCTCGGAGAATTGTTCTTTGCTAATGATTTTATTCATTATCTAATGTTTTGGTTGGTATAACTACGTATTGCCTATCAGATTGATCTTCTTTGCAAATATATGGTTTATTTGTCAGAACAAGCTCTATTTGCAGGTAAAATCCTCGGAGAGAAGTGGAAAAGAAAGACTGATTGCTGAGTGGAGCATGAGTTGGAGATTGAAAAAGGAGCGAAGCATCTTTCTCTCCATAATAGAAAGAAGAGGGTAGATTGGCTTCGCATCCTTTAGAATGACAGGATGATAGTCTGTTTCATGTTTCGGCTTCAGTGTGCATTTGCTTTCGAAAACGATGTGGATTAAGCTACTGCTTTTAGTGGTATCCGGAAAAAGAAAGTGGTTCTTCCACTCTTATTGCTTGTGGGGCATATCTTACTTTCAGATAGTTTTTGCAGCGGGACCGGTTGAATACCTTTCCTATGTGTCGCCCGACACATCTTGTCATTAGTCTATCATCTCGAATCCGCAATAGGGTATCAATGCTTTCGGTATGCGGACGCCTTCCGGTGTCTGGTTGTTTTCCAGCAAGGCGGCGACGATACGAGGCAAAGCCAGTGCGGAGCCGTTCAGCGTATGGCAAAGCTCGGTTTTCTTCTCGGCTGTGCGGTAACGGCATTTCAGGCGATTGGCTTGATAAGTGTCGAAATTGGAGACGGAGCTTACTTCCAGCCAGCGTTTCTGTGCCTCGCTATAAACCTCGAAGTCGTAGCAGATGGCGGCTGTGAAGCTCATGTCGCCACCGCAAAGACGGAGGATGCGGTAGGGAAGTTCCAACTTCTTGAGCAGCCCTTCTACATGTTCCAGCATCTCCTGATGGGACTGCTTGCTGTGTTCGGGTTTGTCGATGCGTACCAACTCTACTTTAGAAAACTCGTGCAGGCGGTTCAGTCCGCGTACATCCTTTCCGTAAGAACCGGCTTCGCGGCGGAAGCATTGGGTATAGGCGCAATTCTTGATGGGCAGTTGTCTTTCTTCCAAGATAACATCGCGATAGATATTGGTCACGGGTACTTCGGCCGTAGGAATCAGGTAGAGGTCGTCCGTTTCGCAATGATACATTTGTCCTTCCTTGTCGGGAAGCTGTCCGGTGCCATAGCCCGAAGCTGCATTTACTATGGTGGGAGGCATTATCTCGGTGTAGCCGGATGTGTAGGCTTCGTCCAGAAAGAAGTTGATGAGTGCGCGTTGCAGTCGGGCACCCTTACCTTTATATATAGGGAAGCCGGCTCCTGTGATTTTTACTCCGAGGTCGAAATCTATGATGTCATATTTCTTTGCCAATTCCCAGTGGGGCAGGGCGTCTTTGGGAAGTTCGTTCTCCATGCCTCCTGTTTTCACAACCACGTTGTCTTCGGCTCCTGCGCCTTCGGGCACTTCTTCGTAGGGCACGTTCGGTATCGTGTAGAGCAATGCCTGCAAGTTTTCTGTGGCTTTGTCCATGTCGGCTTGCAGGTTCTTGTTGGCCTCTTTCAGTGTGGCTACACGTCTTTTGGCTGCTTCGGCTTCTTCTTTTTTGCCTTCTTTCATCAGCATGCCGATGGATTTGGAGAGGGAGTTGACTTCCGAGAGATTTTTATCGAGTATGGCTTGTGTGCTTTTTCTTTTTTCGTTGAATGCCACTGCTTGGTCGATGGTTTCTTTGGCATTTCCGAAGTGTTTCTTTTCCAGTCCCCTGATTACGGCGTCGGTATTGTCTGTTATTTGTCTGATGGTAAGCATGTCTTATATTTGTTTTAGCTTCTCTAAGAAGTTGTTTTGATATTATCGGTCTTTCAATGTTTTCGGGTACAAAGATAAGGAAAAAACGTATAGTGTGTTGTATTTCGGATAAAAAGAAGAGGGATGCGAATCTTTCGAATTGCATCCCTCTTCTCTATTTCTGTTTGTAAACTTATGCTTCTGCATTTTCAGCGGGAACAACGGACACATAGCGTCTGTCTCCTCTGCCTACTTTGAATTTTACAGTACCGTCTACTAAAGCGTAAAGAGTGTGGTCGCTACCCATGCCGATGTTGTTGCCCGGATGGAATTCAGTACCTCTTTGACGAACGATGATGTTGCCTGCTTTGCAAGTTTCGCCACCGAATATCTTAACGCCTAATCTTTTGCTCTGTGATTCGCGGCCGTTCTTGGAACTGCCGACACCTTTTTTATGTGCCATTTCTTCTTACTTTTTAATTGATTAAGCTACTACTTCTTTGATTGTTAACTCCGTGAACTGCTGGCGATGGCCGTTCAGTTTGCGGTAACCCTTTCTTCTTTTCTTATGGAAAACAAGGACTTTATCGCCTTTTACCATGCCCGATACGATTTGGCAAACCACCTTTGCACCTTCTACTGTGGGAGCGCCTACGGTGATAGAACCGTCTTTGTCTACTAAAAGAACTTTTTCAAACTCTACTGTTGCACCGTTTTCTGCATTCTGAATGTGGTGTACAAACAGTTTTTTGCCGGCTTCTGCTTTGAATTGCTGGCCGTTGATTTCTACAATTGCGTACATCTCTTATAATATGTATAAGTTAGCTCCGTCGGGTGGTCTCTAATCACTTAGGGCACACTTGGTCGAACCCGGTGCGGAATAATCGGGCACAAAATTACTTTTTTAATTTGATATGGGCAAATCTTTCTCTTATCTTTTTTGAGCGTCAAAGTATGAAGCCTGATTGCGGGATAAGAAACTGATCGATAACCTCACCCGGCGGCTTGTGTTTTAAAATAAAACACCATTGGTTATCAGTTACTTATCACTGCCTTGTCAGACACTTGTGTTTTACGGCTCAAACACTTGTGTCTTACGTGCAAAACACTTGTGTCTGACGGCTAAAACACTTGTGTCTGTCACGGCAAAGGATTGCAGTTGTCAAAACAGGGGAGAGAGGCCGGAGTAAAAGGCTTTCTTCTCTTCTGCCCAATCGCCGTAAAACGGTGCATTCAGGAAATATCCGCCCGACAGGATGCAGCCTCTTCTTCAGCAAAAGCAATCGCCTGTCCCGAACTCGGGTTATGAAAAAATTGCAATGGCCACGGAGACTATCAGTGCGGCAAAGAGTATCAGCAGCAGAAAACTGTATAGGGACATGAGTGCGGTGCACCAGAAACTTCTCCACCAGCTACATTGATACAACTGCTTATAGTCCCAACAATACAAGGCGAAGATGCCCCACAGAGGGAGGTCGTACAAATCGTCCATTTGGGCATAGCCATAGAAAGGGAGCGCAATGATGCTTAGCAAAAGAATCTGACAGGCAATATAAGTTTGTATGAAAAGATGCTCTGTGGTATTGTAGTTTAACCTGTACTTTTTGCGGCGGAAAGCGAGTTGGGTGGCCACTGCAAACAAGGGTAGGGTTGCAATGATTTGGAAAGCCTTGTTGCCGTTTGTCCATCTTTTCAGCAGATTCCATATTTTCATCAGGAAGGGAGACTGCCGGACGAATTGAGTGATTCGGGTTTCAGCAGTGTCGCTTTTTTGGAACAGGAAGTCTATAAAATCTATTTTTTCATCTTGCTGCTCGCTATCGGGACGTATAGGCATACGGTATTCCGTTGATTTCTCCTGACCGGCATTTTCCTCTTGACTTTTGATGTCGATGGCGGAGCAGCTTTTCTCTTCTTGCAAGGAACTGCCTTCACCGTTCAGTGCATCGGGGTCGACTAATTGCACGGTCATGATATAGATTGCAGCAAGAACGAACAAAGTTTGGAATGGGCGGAAATAAAGCACTCGTTTTCCTCCGATGAAGTCGCGAATCATGTAGCCCGGACGGTGGAGCAGATCAATGAGGGCGCGCCCGAATCCATTGTCTATATTGAGGAATCCTCCGGCAATATGTTTCATGGCATTTCCCATACTGTAACGTGGCGTGTTGCGGCTTTGTCCGCAACGGTTGCAATAGTTGCCGGTGTAGGTTGTACCACAGTTTTGGCAAACGCTTGCTCCGTTATGAAGAGGAGGAGGCGTTTTTCCTCGAATCAGCCGGATGTGAATGGCGCGCAGACGTACCGCATGGGGATGAAAGCGTGAGGACAGAAAGTTTTTTGCACGGAGAGGCAGTATTCGTCTTTTTCGCAAGACGCCCCATAGCGTCAGCAGGAAGATGAAAAGGAAAAGTGCACCGCCATCGGCAGCCTGCTTTTTTATTGACAGGAAGAGGAGCAGCGATAAAAGCAACCCCTGTCCGATATTTATTCTTTTTTTCTGTTGATGAGAGAAACAGGACTTATTTTTCGGACAGACGTGTTTTTTCATCTCCCACAGAGGAGTCGGCAGCTCTTCTTTTTCTTCTAAAAGTTCCTCCAAACTACTCATGATTTTCAAATGTGGGTACTTGCTCAATTCCTTGGCGGTAGTCACTCCGTGGGTCACGCCGGCAAAGTCTATTCCGGCAGCTTGGGCCGCTTCTGCATCTATGGTGCTGTCGCCTATGTATAACGTTTCGGCTTTGGTGGTGTGTAACTGCCTGATGGCAAGTAACAAGCCTTCGGGAGACGGTTTGGCTTCTTTCACGTCTTCGCCGCCCACAATGATGTCTATGAAGCCTTCCGGGAAGTGTCTGTCCAGCAATTCCTTGATGCGGAAACGGTATTTAGTGGAGATGATGCCGAGTTGTGCGCCTCCATCTTTCAGTGCCGTCAATACCGATTTGGTCTCCAAAAAGAGCACGGTGTTCACCGTCATGTGTATATCGGCCTCCTTCCGGTATTCTGCTTTGAAATCGGCCAGTTGCCCGGTATCCGTTACTCCGGTAAGTATGGAGAAAGATTCCTCCAATGTTTTTCCGATGGTATGTTTTATTTCATCATCCGTTACCTCCGTATAGCCATGCCGGATGAGCACATTGCGAAAACAGGTGATGATTCCACGTGATGAATCGGCAAGGGTGTAATCAAAGTCGAAAAGATAGGTCGTATAGTTCATTGTGACTTTTTGCTGCAAAGATAATGTAAAATAGGGTGCGGAATAAGCGAATTTCCTCGATTTTTATGTCATGTAGCAGCTTATCTTCCCCTTTATATCCATAGATTCGGAATATTGTATTACTTTTGTTAGCTCAAACGATATTGAAAAGAGATAAGATGAATAGCTCTCTTTGTTTGGTTAGGTTGTAATGAATACATGTTAACTCCCCTTGCGTATTATGAAGTTGATTAAAATTTGTAGCCTCTTTGCCGTCTTTCTATCCCTTTGGGCATATGTTGCGCAGATACAGGATGCAAAGCCTGTTTCTTATGCGGATTTGGTAAATCCCTTTATCGGTACTGATTTTACAGGAAACACCTATCCGGGTGCTCAAGCACCGTTCGGCATGGTTCAGCTCAGTCCGGACAACGGGCTGCCGGGGTGGGACAGGATTTCCGGGTATTTTTATCCTGACAGCACCATTGCAGGTTTCAGCCATACGCATCTCTCCGGAACCGGAGCGGGCGACCTGTATGATATTTCCTTTATGCCGGTGACTTTGCCTTATCGGGAAGCGGAAGCCCCGTTAGGCATCCATTCCATGTTCTCCCACTCGGAAGAGTCGGCAAGTGCCGGATATTATCAAGTGCGTCTGAAAGATTATAATATCAATGTGGAGTTGACGGCTACGGAGCGTTGCGGCATCCAGCGATATACCTTTCCTGAAGCCGATGCCGCAGTTTTCCTGAACTTGCGGAAAGCCATGAACTGGGACTTTACAAACGATTCGCATGTTGAGGCGGTCGATTCGGTCACTATTCAAGGTTATCGTTTTTCCGATGGTTGGGCTCGTGGTCAGCGCGTCTACTTCCGCACCCGTTTTTCCAAACCTTTTATTTCGATGCAGCTCGACACAGCGGCTGTGCTGAAGGATGGCCGGCGAATCGGGACGTCGGTCGTTGCACGGTTTAATTTCAAAACCAAGGCCGGAGAACAGATACTTGTCAGCACGGCTATTTCCGGAGTAAGCATAGAAGGGGCGGCACGCAATCTGGCAACCGAAGTGCCCGAAGATGATTTCGACAAGTACTTGGCTGCTACCCGCAAGGCTTGGGACAAACACCTCGCCCAAATAGAAATCACCTGTGACGACCCTGATGAGAAAGCCAAGTTCTATACGGCTTTGTATCATTCCATGCTGGCTCCTACTGTTTACTGTGATGTGGATGGGGCTTACTACGGCCCTGACAGGAAAATCCATCAGGCCGTGGGGTGGACCAATTACAGTACTTTCTCTTTGTGGGACACTTACCGTGCGGCACATCCCCTCTACACGTTTATCGCCCCCGAACGGGTGAACGATATGGTGAAATCATTCCTCGCCTTTTATGAGCAGAACGGACGCCTTCCCGTATGGAATTTCTATGGTAGCGAGACGGATATGATGATAGGCTATCATGCTGCGGCGGTCATTGCCGACGCATATTTGAAAGGTATTGGCGATTTTGACCCAAAGCGGGCCTTGGAGGCGTGCGTCAACACAGCCAATATCGACTCGTATCGTGGCATCGGATTGTATAAGAAACTGGGCTATGTTCCTTACAATCTGACGGATGCTTATAATGCGGAAAACTGGTCGCTCTCCAAAACACTGGAATATGCTTACGATGATTATTGCATTGCCCGTATGGCAGAGAAGTTGGGGCAGAAGCAGACGGCAGACGAGTTTTATAAGCGTGCCGGGAATTATAAGAACGTATATAATCCGCAGACCTCTTTCATGCAGCCGCGCGATGACAAAGGACGGTTCATAGAAGGTTTCTCGCCCGATGATTACACCCCTCATATTTGCGAAAGCAATGGCTGGCAATATTTCTGGTCGGTGCAGCATGATGTCGATGGATTGATAGCCCTTGTTGGAGGTAAGGAGCGCTTTGCCCAAAAACTGGACAGCATGTTCACTTACCACCCTTCTGCCGATGACGAGCTTCCTATTTTCAGTACCGGCATGATTGGGCAATACGTACACGGCAATGAGCCGAGCCATCATGTCATCTATCTGTTCAATGCTGCCGGCCGGCCGTGGAAGACGCAGGAGTATGCAGCCAAGGTGATGCACGAACTCTATAAGAACACGCCGGACGGTTTGTGCGGCAACGAAGATTGCGGCCAGATGTCTGCTTGGTATGTGTTCAGCGCAATGGGGTTTTATCCGGTAGATCCGGTTAGCGGCAGATACGAAATAGGTACTCCGCTATATCCGGAGATGAAGCTGCATCTGCCCGGCGGAAAGGTGTTTACGGTATTGGCGCCTGCTGTAAGCAAGACCAACTGTTATATCCGCTCTACGAAGTTTAACGGTAAGGTTTATGATAAAACGCATATTACCTACGAACAGATAATGGGCGGCGGCGTTCTTGAATTTGAAATGGGAGATAAGATTTAAACAGACTATATATAATCCGAATGATAATGCCATGAGAAAACTATTCGTTTTGATTTGCTTTGTAAGTTGTGCCTTGAGAGCACATTCCACTGAAGATTTTACCCGATATGTAAATCCGCTTGTGGGCACATTGTCCACTTTCGAACTGTCTACCGGAAATACCTATCCCGCCATAGCTCGTCCGTGGGGCATGAATTTCTGGACGCCTCAAACGGGCAAGATGGGCGATGGTTGGCAATATGTATATACAGCCAATAAAATCCGCGGCTTCAAGCAGACCCACCAGCCCAGTCCTTGGATCAACGACTATGGGCAATTCTCCATCATGCCGGTGGTGGGCAGGCCGGAGTTCGACGAGGAGAAACGTGCCAGTTGGTTCTCCCATAAGGGAGAGGTTGCCCTTCCACATTATTATAAGGTATATCTTGCCGAACATGATGTGTTGGCCGAGTTTACACCTACAGAACGTGCTGCCCTGTTTCGCTTCACCTTTCCCGAAAATGAGCACTCTTATATTGTGGTCGATGCCTTTGACAAGGGTTCGTATGTGAAGATACTACCGGAACGGAATAGGATAATCGGCTATACCACTCGCAACAGTGGCGGTGTGCCCACAAACTTCAGAAACTATTTCGTGATAGAGTTCGACAAGCCTTTTACGTATAAAGCATCGGTTGCCAATGGAGCGTTGCACAAAGACGTGGATGAGCAGCAGGCCGCACATACCGGTGCCATTATCGGCTTCAAAACCCGTAAGGGCGAAAAGGTGCATGTGCGTGTGGCTTCCTCCTTTATCAGCCTTGAGCAAGCCGACAGGAATCTGAAGGAACTTGGCAACGATGCTTTCGATACATTGGTACGGAAGGGACAGGATGAGTGGAACAGGGTGTTGGGCAGAGTCGTGATAGAAGGAGGCAGTCTCGACCAATACCGTACCTTCTATTCCTGTTTGTATCGCTCCTTGCTTTTCCCGCGTGCATTCTACGAGTACGGCGAGGATGGTAGCCCCATTCATTACAGCCCTTACAACGGCGAGGTACTGTCGGGGTATATGTACACAGACACAGGCTTTTGGGACACCTTTCGTTCCCTTTTCCCATTCCTGAACCTGATGTATCCCTCGGTGAACAAGAAGATTCAGGAGGGGCTTGTCAATACCTACAAGGAAAGCGGTTTCTTTCCCGAATGGGCCAGTCCCGGACACCGTGATTGTATGATTGGTAATAACTCGGCTTCGGTACTTGCCGATGCTTACCTGAAAGGAGTGAGGGTAGAGGATGTGCAAACGCTTTATGAAGGCTTGATTCATGGAACGGATCATGTTCATCCCAAGGTCTCTTCTACCGGCCGTTTGGGGCATGAGTATTATAATAAGCTGGGCTATGTACCTTATGATGTGAAGATTAACGAGAATGCAGCTCGCACGTTGGAATATGCTTACAATGACTGGTGCATCTACCGGATGGCCAAAGCTTTGAATAGGCCTGAGAAAGAACAAAAACTCTTTGCCCGGCGTGCCATGAACTATCGGAATGTGTTCGACGAGGAGAGTAAACTGATGCGGGGGCGTAATAAAGACGGACGGTTTCAGTCGCCTTTCTCACCTTTGAAGTGGGGTGATGCTTTTACCGAGGGCAACAGTTGGCACTATTCGTGGTCGGTATTCCACGATCCGCAAGGCCTGATAGAGTTGATGGGCGGCAAAGAATCGTTCGTGCAGATGCTCGACTCGGTTTTTATTGTTCCGCCCTTGTTCGATGAAAGCTATTACGGGCAGGTCATCCACGAAATTCGTGAGATGACGGTAATGAATATGGGTAACTATGCCCACGGCAATCAACCCATTCAGCACATGATTTATTTGTATAACTATGCCGGTCAGCCTTGGAAGGCGCAATATTGGTTGCGTCAGGTGATGGACCGCATGTACACTTCAGGCCCTGACGGTTACTGCGGCGATGAGGACAACGGCCAGACCTCGGCTTGGTATGTGTTCTCGGCGTTGGGCTTCTATCCGGTTTGTCCGGGAACGGACGAATATGTCTTGGGCACTCCTTTGTTTAAGAAAACCACACTTCATTTCGAGAATGGCAAGTCATTGATTATCGACGCAGCCAATAATACGCCGGATAATCCGTATGTTGAATCGCTCCGCCTCAATGGCAGTGACTATACGAAGAATTATTTGAAGCATGTGGATTTATTGAATGGCGGAACGCTGATGTTCAACATGGGTAACCGGCCGAATAAGGAGAGAGGCACGCAACCGGAAGATTATCCCTATTCTTTTTCGAACGAATTAAAAGAGTTGAAAAGGAAATAAGGGATAGAGTGGAAATAAACTTCTAATGAATTTAAAATTAAACTTTGGTATTATCGTGAAACGTTTTTTGATATTTTTTACTTTTTTTGCAATGATAGCGCTTGTCGCTTTTGGACAATACGCAGACAGTGTGCGCATTATTCCCCAACCACGTCACCTGCATGTCAAGGCGGGACAATATGATGTGTTCCTGCATGCTGCATTCTACTGTAATCTTCCGTCAAAAGAGAAAGTTGATTTTGTTCACTATCTGGAAAACTCTCCTTGGAAACTGAAAAAAGGAGGTAAGAAATCAGCCATCTCTTTTGTGCAGAGGGCATCTTGTCTGGCAAGTTGTGGTGAAGAAGGGTATCGGCTGACGGTAGACAAGCAAGGTATTAAGGCCGAAGCCGCATCATCTGCCGGATTGTTCTATGCTTTCCAATCGCTGCTGCAATTGGCGCAACCGGACGGAAAGGGAGGCTGGCGTCTGCCTTTGGTGGAAATAGAAGATGCTCCGCGCTTTCCCTACCGTGGATTGCATTTCGACGTTTCCCGTAATTTTCGTACCAAGGAGTTCATTAAGAAACAACTGGATGCTTTGGCTCATTATAAAATCAATCGTTTTCATTGGCATTTGACAGATGGAGCGGGCTGGCGTATAGATATAAAAAAGTATCCTGAGCTAACACGGCAGACTGCCTACCGTCCTTTTCCGGACTGGAAAAGCTGGTGGAAAGGCGGAAAGAGTTATTGTGAAAAAGATGCTCCGGGTGCTCAGGGAGGCTTCTATACGCAGGCGGATATCCGCGAGGTGGTGGAATATGCCTGCCGACGGCATATTACGGTCATCCCCGAAATCGAGATGCCGTCGCACTCGGAAGAGGTGCTTGCAGCCTATCCCCGGTTGGCTTGCGGTGGCAATGGACGGTTAGGTTCGGAATTGTGTCCGGGTAAAGAAGAAACATATACTTTCCTGACAAATGTATTGACGGAGGTCATGGAGCTTTTCCCGTCAGAGTACATTCACATAGGTGGCGATGAGGCGTCTACGGCTCATTGGAAAAAGTGTCCGGACTGTCAGGAACGTATCAGGAAAGAAGGATTGAAAGATGAAAGTGAACTGCAAGGATATTTGATAGGTCGTATCGAAACGTTCTTGAAAGCGCATGGACGTAGGATGATAGGTTGGGATGAGATATTGAGTGGGAAATTGTCCGGAGGAACCGGTGTTACGGTTTGGCGTGACGAATCGAAAGGTGTTGAGTCTGTGCGCAGGGGGCTTTACACTGTGATGTCTCCCGGCAGCCATTGCTATTTCGATTTCTATCAGGATGCGCCTGCTACTCAACCGGAGGCGATAGGCGGTTACACAAGTTTGCGAAAAGTCTATTCCTACAATCCGATTCCCGAAGAACTTACTGGAGAAGAAGCTGCCGGTATACGCGGTGTGCAGGCCAATGTCTGGACTGAATATATAGCTACTGCCGATCATGCGGAATATATGATTTATCCCCGTGTATTGGCTTTGTCCGAAGTAGCTTGGACATCGGTCGACCGGAAAGACTGGAAGCATTTTCATGAAGCCGCTTTGCGCGAGGTGGATAGGTTGCGGTCTTGTGGCTATCATACGTTCGACCTGAAGAATGAGGTGGGCGAACGCTCCATCGCCTTGACGGTAGATAATCATCTGGCAAAAGGAAAACGAGTAAAATATACATACCCTTACGCCTCGCAATATACGGCAGGAGGAGATTCTGCACTGACGGATGGCTTGCATGGAGGATGGACGTATGGAGACCGTCGCTGGCAGGGATTCCTGAACTCGGACATTGAGGTAACGGTCGATTTAGAACGACATGAGCGTATCAGGCAGATTGCTGCAGACTTTATGCAACTGATAGGACCGTATGTCTGGTTGCCCAAAGAAGTGACGTTCTCGGTTTCTTCCGATGGAAAGGATTTTACGGATTTGAAACGGATGGAAACTGCAATTTCGGTGACAGATGAGAAGTTGACCTTGCAAACGTATGCTTGGGAGGGTGATTGTAGGGCACGGTATGTACGTCTTCGGGCAAAATCCAACGGTATAGTCGGCAGTTGGATATTTATGGACGAGTTGGTGATACGTGCTTGTACAACACCTCATGAAGGCTGTGGTTTTGCTAATTAATTAAAAAAGTAAATGTCTGATATTAGTAGTCAGGCTGAATAAATTGTATTATTTATGTGTGTAAGAATAATATGTATATATCTATAAACTTAAATTAAGCATGAAGAACATGAAAATGATTGCATTGCAGGCATGTTGTTTTTGGTTGTTTGGCATGGCGGTATGCAATTGTACCTCTACTGCTTCGGAAGAAGATTATGCCTCTTACGTAAATCCTTTCATCGGTACGGGCGGACATGGACATACTTACCCCGGTGCAATAGTACCTAATGGAATGATTCAACCCAGTCCCGATACACGCATTTATCAGTGGGATGCCTGTTCGGGCTACTACTATGCCGACTCTACCATCAACGGTTTCTCGCACACGCACCTCAGCGGTACGGGATGCGGTGATTACGGCGACGTGTTGCTGATGCCTACCGTAGGTCGTCAGGAGTATCATGCCATGGGCGAAAAGAGCCAGCAGATGGCTTATGCTTCTGCTTTCTCTCACGAGAACGAAAAAGCCGAGCCGGGATACTATTCCGTATTTCTTGACCGTTATGGCGTGCAGGCCGAATTGACAGCCACCAAGCGTGCAGCTATCCATCGTTATACTTTCCCCGAATCGGAAGAATCCGGTTTTATCTTGGATTTGGACTACAGCCTTCAGCGTCAGAAAAATGAAGAGATGGAATTAGAAGTGATCAGTGACACTGAAATTCGCGGGCGTAAGAAGACCGTTTATTGGGCTTTCGACCAATACATCAACTTCTATGCCAAGTTCTCCAAACCGTTTACTTATACCATGGTGACGGATTCCATGGCGCTGGATGAGGGCGGTCCATTGTTGCCTACGGCTAAGGTGTTGTTGAAGTTCCAAACGAAAAAAGCCGAGCAGGTATTGGTGAAAGTAGGAGTTTCGGCTGTCGATATGGATGGCGCACGCAAGAATGTGGAAGCTGAATTGCCTGAATGGGATTTTGACGGTGTACGCCGTTCGGCACGCCAAGCATGGAATGACTACCTTTCCAAGATAGACATTGAAACGACCGATAAGGATCAACGAACCATCTTCTATACGGCACTTTATCATACAGGCATGCACCCTAACTTATTTACGGATGCCGACAGCCGCTATCTGGGTATGGACTTGAAAGTGCATCAGGGCAGTGTGGAACAGCCCGTTTACACCGTCTTCTCTTTGTGGGACACATTCCGTGCCTACCATCCGTTGATGACAATTATAGACCCCGATTTGAATCAGGCTTTTATCCGTTCGCTGATACAGAAGGAACGCGAGGGCGGTGTTTTCCCCATGTGGGAGCTGGCCGGTAATTATACGGGTACGATGATTGGTTATCATGCGGCTTCCCTCATTGCCGATGCCTATATGAAAGGCTATCGTGACTTCGATGTGCAGGCGGCATATCGCGGTTGCTTACGTACCGCCGAATATGACACGGCCGGTATCAAATGTCCGCCTTTGGTGTTGCCGCATCTGATGCCGCAAGCCAAATACTGGAAGAACAAGATTGGCTATGTGCCTTGCGACAAAGACAATGAGGCGGTGGCTAAAGCGTTGGAATACGCGTATGATGATTGGTGCATCTCCGTATTGGCCCGCGAATTGGGAGATACGGCGAACTACCGTAAATATGCCGATTTTAGTAAGGGATATGTGAAGTATTTCGATCCTTCCACCCGTTTTATGCGTGGACTAGACAGTAAAGGCAATTGGCGTACGCCATTCAATCCCCGTTCCTCCAATCACCGCAACGACGACTATTGCGAAGGTACTGCTTGGCAGTGGACTTGGTTTGTGCCCCACGATGTGGAAGGACTGGTAGAACTGATGGGAGGCCGTGAAGCTTTCATCGGCAAGCTGGATTCCTTGTTCGTGGCAGATTCTTCCTTGGAAGGCGAACTGGTGTCTGCCGATATCTCCGGTTTGATTGGGCAGTATGCTCACGGCAATGAGCCCAGTCATCACATCACTCATTTCTACAACTATGTGGGGCAACCTTGGCGTACGCAGGAATTGGTGGACGAAGTGTTGCGGACGCTTTATTTCAATAACCCGAACGGTCTTTCCGGCAATGAAGACTGCGGGCAGATGTCGGCGTGGTATGTGCTGAATGCCATGGGATTCTATCAGGTATGTCCCGGAAGGCCGGTCTATTCCATCGGCCGCCCGCTCTTTGACAAGGCCACGGTGAATCTGAAAGACGGGAAGAAGTTTACGGTGAAAACTACCGGCAATAGCCGCACGAACAAGTATGTACAGAAAATGTTGCTGAACGGAAAGGAACTTGTCCAACCGTTCTTTACACATCAGGATATAATAGACGGAGGTACTCTGGAGTTGGTAATGGGCGAAAGCCTGTAAGAATGAATAACAGATAACACGTGAAATAGGTATGAATCATAATAATTCTCGTAACCCGATATCTTGGGTACCTTCCGTCTATTTCGCCATGGGACTGCCTTTCATTGCAGTGAACTTGGTTTCTACTTTCATGTTCAAGGATTTGGGCATATCCGATACGCAGATTGCTTTCTGGACATCGGTCATCATGATGCCTTGGACGTTGAAGTTTCTTTGGAGTCCTTTTCTGGAAATGTATCGGACGAAGAAGTTCTTCGTTATCGTCACTCAGTTGCTGAGCGGACTCTTGTTTGGCCTTGTAGCTTTCTCTTTGAAGTTCGATTATTTCTTTGCCGTCAGCATTTCCACGATGGCGGTCATAGCCGTCAGCGGCGCCACCCACGACATCGCTTGCGACGGTGTGTACATGGCCGAGCTTTCGCCTGCTGACCAAGCCAGATACATCGGTGTGCAGGGGGCTTTTTATAACATCGCCAAGCTGGTGGCCAATGGCGGTTTGGTGGCATTGGCAGGCATGCTGGCCGAGGGCTTCGGGGCTGTGGAAGGCAGGCCGGTACAGGAGAATTTGCCGGCCTATAAAGAAGCATGGATGATAATCTTCATCGTTATTGCCGTGCTGCTGGTGGTGCTCGGACTGTATCACTCCAAAATGCTGCCTTGCACGCAGGTGAGCGAACACACCAAGCGTTCGGGTGCCGCAGTGATGCGCGAACTGTGGGAGGTGATAAAGAACTTCTTCACGAAGCGCCACATTATCTATTACATCTGTTTCATCATCCTTTATCGTTTTGCCGAGGGTTTTGTGATGAAGATAGCTCCGCTGTTTCTGCGCGCCTCGCGCGAAGCCGGAGGGCTGGGGCTTTCACTGACCGAAATCGGTACGCTTAACGGTGTGCTGGGATCGGGTGCTTTTGTGCTGGGTTCTTTGCTGGCAGGCATCTATGTGTCGAAGCGCGGGCTGAAGAAGACTTTGTTCTCGCTCTGCATCGTGTTCAACTTCCCGTTCATGGCTTATACGTTGCTGGCTATCTATCAGCCGGAGAATCTTTACGTGATAGGCACGGGTATTGTGGCGGAGTATTTCGGATACGGTTTCGGGTTCGTGGGATTGACGTTGTTCATGATGCAGCAGATAGCTCCGGGAAAGCATCAGATGTCCCACTACGCTTTTGCGTCGGGCATCATGAATCTGGGCGTTATGCTTCCGGGCATGATGAGCGGCTTTTTCAGCGATCTGCTTGGATATGAGAAGTTTTTTATCTATGTGTTGCTGGCGGCCATTCCGTCGTTGCTGATAACGTACTTCATCCCGTTCACGCATGATGATTCGAAAGCGTAAATGAAAGAAGGAATCTCTTTCTTTCGGGCAAGATACCTTGCAATATGATTAATCTTAATTACTAACTTAACCAATAAACAGTTGATATGAACAGCAAGTTTACCATGCCGTGGGAAGACCGTCCGGCAGGATGCACGGACGTCATGTGGCGTTACTCCCAGAATCCCGTTATCGGACGTTATCAAATCCCCTCGTCCAACAGTATTTTCAACAGTGCCGTAGTTCCTTTCGGCGATGGCTTTGCCGGTGTGTTTCGTTGCGACAACAAGGCGGTGCAGATGAACATCTTTGCCGGGTTCAGTAAAGACGGCATTCATTGGGAAATCAATCACGAGCCTATCCGTTTCAAGGCCGGAAACACGGACATGATAGAGTCGGAGTATAAGTACGACCCGCGTGTGACGTGGATTGAAGACCGTTATTGGATTACGTGGTGCAACGGTTATCACGGACCCACTATCGGCATCGGCTATACGTTCGATTTCAAGGAGTTTTTCCAGTGCGAGAACGCTTTCCTACCTTTCAACCGCAACGGGGTATTGCTTCCGCAGAAGGTGGGCGGACGCTATGCCATGCTGAGCCGTCCGAGCGACAACGGACATACGCCTTTCGGCGATATCTACATCAGTTATAGTCCGGACATGAAATACTGGGGCGAGCATCGTTGTGTGATGAAGGTTACTCCTTTCCCTGAGAGCGCATGGCAATGTACGAAGATAGGGGCAGGTTCCGTGCCGTTCCTTACGGACGAAGGCTGGCTGATGTTCTATCACGGTGTGATTACCACTTGCAACGGCTTCCGCTACTCCATGGGAGCGGCCATTCTCGACAAGGAGAACCCGGCGAAGGTGCTGTATCGCACGCGCGAGTATCTGCTTGCACCGGCCGCCCCATACGAGTTGCAAGGCGATGTGCCCAATGTGGTGTTCCCTTGTGCGGCTTTGCAAGACGGCGAACGAGTGGCGGTGTATTACGGCGCAGCCGACACGGTGGTGGGAATGGCCTTCGGATATATCTCTGAAATCGTAGAGTTCACGAAGCGTACGAGTATCTGATTCTTGCAGCCATGAAACGACTGATTTCCTTTTGCATCTTCTCTCTCGGCCTGCTTGCGGCAGCATCGGCGACGGACAAACGCCCTGTCGACTATGTCAATCCGTTTATCGGCACTACCAATTTCGGCACCACTAATCCCGGTGCCGTCTGTCCCAACGGAATGATGTCCGTAGTGCCTTTCAATGTGATGGGGTCGGAAGACAACAAATACGACAAAGATGCCCGTTGGTGGTCTACTCCCTACGAATATCACAACTGTTTCTTCACAGGATATTCGCACGTCAACCTCAGCGGGGTGGGGTGTCCCGACTTGGGTTCATTGCTGCTGATGCCCACTACGGGCGAGCTTTCCGTAGATTATAAGGAATATGGAAGCCGTTATACGGACGAGCAGGCCTCTCCGGGATATTACAGCAACTTCCTGACCCGTTATGGGGTGAAGACCGAAGTCACTGCCACGCCGCGTACCGGTGTGGCCCGCTTCACTTTCCCCGCCGGGCAGAGTCATGTGTTGCTGAATCTGGGTGAGGGGCTTACCAACGAAACCGGTGCTTTCCTGCGGCGGACAAGCGACTGCGAGTTCGAGGGCATGAAGCTGTTGGGCACATTCTGCTATAATCCTCAGGCTGTGTTTCCCATCTATTTCGTGATGCGTGTCAACAAGCAGCCGGCGGCTTCGGGCTATTGGAAGAAGCAACGTCCCATGAGCGGAGTGGAAGCCGAATGGGATGCCGATAACGGACGCTACAAGCTCTATACTCACTATGGCAGGGAGCTGGCGGGCGATGACATCGGCGCATACCTTACGTTCAACACCCGCGAAGGCGAACAGATTGAGGTGCAGATGGCCGTTTCGTTCGTAAGCATGGAGAATGCCCGGCTCAATCTGGATGCCGAGCAGAAAGGCAAAGACTTCAGCCGGATATTGGATGAAGCCCGCAGGCGTTGGGACGATGACCTGTCGCGCATTCTTGTGGAAGGCGGGACGGACGAGCAGAAGACCGTGTTCTATACCGCCCTCTATCATGCGCTGATACACCCCAATATCTTGCAGGATGTCAACGGCCAGTATCCGGCGATGGAAAGTGACAGAGTGCTGACTGCTCAAGGCGACCGTTATACCGTTTTTTCCCTGTGGGATACGTATCGCAATGTGCACCAGCTTCTCACTTTGGTGTATCCCGAACGGCAGTTGCAGATGGTGCGCTCCATGCTCGATATGTATCGGGAGCACGGATGGCTGCCCAAATGGGAATTGTATGGCCGCGAAACGCTCACCATGGAGGGAGACCCCTCCATTCCCGTCATCGTGGATACTTGGCTAAAAGGCTTGCGCGACTTTGATATCGAATCGGCCTACGAAGCCATGCGCAAGGGGGCCGTCACGCCGGGAGCGGAAAACCTGTTGCGTCCGGACAACGACGATTATCTCTCTTTGGGCTATGTTCCGTTGCGCGGACAGTACGACAATTCCGTGTCGCATGCGTTGGAATATTACATTGCCGATAATGCTCTTTCGCGCATAGCCGCCGCGCTTGGCAAGGATGCCGCCGCACGCGGGGAGAAAGAAAAGGCACGTCGGTATCAGGCCGATGCCCGCTTGTTCCACGAGCGTTCGTTGGGCTATAAGCATTATTACAGTAAGAAATTCGGCACATTCCGTCCTATCCTGCCGAACGGTGAGTTCTATTCTCCTTTCGACCCGAAGCAAGGCGAGAATTTCGAGCCCAATCCCGGTTTCCACGAAGGATGCGCTTGGAACTACACGTTCTATGTGCCCCACGATGTCATAGGGCTGGCACGGCTCATGGGAGGAAAGAAGCCGTTTGTCGACAAGCTGCAACGTGTGTTCGATGAGGGGCTTTATGACCCTGCCAATGAACCGGACATTGCTTATGCCCATCTTTTCTCTTACTTCAAGGGCGAAGAGTGGCGCACGCAGAAGGAGTTACATCGTCTTCTCCGGAAGTATTTCAGGAATGCTCCCGACGGCATTCCCGGCAATGACGATACGGGTACGATGTCCGCTTGGGCCATTTTCAACATGATGGGTTTCTATCCCGACTGTCCCGGAGAGCCGGCTTATACGCTTTCCACACCGGTATTCGATAAGGTTACCATCCGGCTCGACCCGAAGTTCTGGGGGCGTGACCGATTGGTGATAGAAACGGAGCGCCCCTCTGAAACCTCTCTTTATATCCGTGAGATGCAGTTGGGTGGTAAGAAGCTGTCGCGCTATCGCATCTCTCACGAAGAATTGCTGCAGGGGGGACACCTGCGCTTCAAGCTTCGATAAGAACGGAAAAGTATACCGATATAATACCCACACATCATGGTTGCCCGTCGTTTATGTGACTCACATCAACGACGGTTTTCTTTTTTATTCAAGGCCTACCTCATACTTTTGCCTGCAAATCATCAACCCTATAAATCATGATACAGATTATGGGGAAGGGGGATCAGTCTCTTGGGGGCTGTCAGGATGTGCTCTTCACTCCCTTCTCACTCTTTTTGCTCGATATATGCCAGCAGCTTTTTATAGAAAACGTGACGGCTCAAGGTTTCCGCGTCTCCCAGTATCACCAGTTTCATTCTGGCGCGGGTGATGGCTACGTTCATTCTTCTCAAGTCATTCAGGAATCCTATCTGTCCTTCGTTGTTGGCACGAACCAAGCTGATGAAGACGACATCGCGCTCTTGCCCCTGAAAGCCGTCTACCGTATGTACGGTGAGCAGGCTGCGGTAAGGCTTCAGAGCGGCATCTGCCTTTATCTTGTTGCGGAGATACTGTACTTGCGCTTTGTAGGGCGAGATGATGCCGAAGTCTATCTTCTCTTCCAAGATGCGATTCCCTCCGATTCGGTCGATATAGGCTTTCAGAGACGATAGCAGCAAATCAGCTTCGGCCTTGTTGATGCGCCCGAAGGTTTCGCCTACAAACTCCTCCTTGAAATCCATCCCGGAAGTATCTGTCCAACTGATGGGCGTGTCCCAGTCGAGAATACCTCGGTAGCGCACTTCGGGAGCAGCTTCCAGTTCATTGTTATAGAACCATTGGGAAGAGAACTTCATGATGTCTTCGTGCATGCGATACTGCACTTTCAATAAAGAGACGACCGATGGCTTATTAGTTACGGTTTTCTCCATCAACGTTTGTTCCAGACCTCGACGGGCAGCCTCGTGGCACTTTATGGTAGGTGGCAGTTGGCAATGGTCGCCGGCCAATATCACGCGGTCGGCCTTGCGGATGGCTATCCAGCAGGCGGCTTCGAGGGCTTGGGCGGCTTCGTCGATAAACAGCGTGCCGAAGCGGCGTCCGTTGAGCAGGCGGTGGTTACTGCTCACCAAGGTGGATGCAATGACGTGTGCGCTGTCGAAAAGTTCGGCATTGATTTGTATTTCGAGTGCCGTGGCACGGTCGCGCAGGCGGCTCATGCGGTTGCGCACGCTTTCGCGCTCGTCGTAGCTGCCCCGGCGGGCACGTCCGCCCAGCTCGCGCAGATTCTTTCGGATGCTCCATAATTCGGAATAGAGAGGGTGATTCTCAAAACGTCGTTCGTAGGTGAAGGAGAGCATTTTGTCGTTCACGCGGGTAGGGTTGCCGATGCGCAGCACATTAACGCCTCTGTCCACTAATTTCTCCGATATCCAGTCGACGGCCGTGTTGCTTTGGGCGCACACTAATACCTGAGGTTCGCGGTGCAATGTCTCGTAGATGGCTTCTACAAGCGTAGTCGTTTTCCCCGTACCCGGAGGGCCATGCACGATGGATACATCGCGGGCGCACAACACCTTGTTCACTGCCGTCTCCTGCGTAGCGTTCAGCCACGGGAAGCGCACCGGATAGAGCTCCCTGAATTCGACTTTCGCACTGCCCAGCAAGATGTCTCGCAGTTCGGCCAGCCGGTTGCCTTTGGCACGCAGCGTGTCTTCCAATGCCTCGAACATGGTGCGGTAGGATGTTTCGTCGAAGTAGAGTTGCACGCCGAGGTTATCGGCGGCCTGCACCTCCATGATGGTGGCCGCTCCGGGCATCACTGCCACCATGCGCGTGTCGTCGGCATAGCTGACGGTAGCGGTGAAATTCATATAGATGATTTTCCCATTGGCCGATTGGCGGAAGAAACAGATGGGGCGTCCGAACTCGAAACTGTGTTCTATGTCGGTGTCTTCAGTGCGCGTAATCTCTATCACCAACTGATTCAACGAATTATAGTAACTCCGTCCCGGAGTGGCGGGATGCCAGCAAAGTCCCCGTTTGACTTTTCGGGTCACACCCATGTTCTCTGTCTGCCTCTTGAATTCCTCCTTTTCGTAATCGTATTCCATGCGCAGTAATTCCTGCTGCTGTTGGAGGTGCATGATTGGGCTGTTTGTCTTTTGTTCCTTCATGTCTGCAAAGGTAGTCATTCTTAGCTTTTATGTCAAAAAACAGGTTTCTTTGTTAAACTCTTTCGACTTATGCCTTGTTAATCTTATTAATTTGTAATCTTTATAAAACTGAAACATTAAAAGCACAAGGTTATGGTTTATGATTTAACGATGCTCAAGACGTTCTATGAGATTTATGCCGGAAAAATAGCACACATCCGGCAAATGTTGCAACGTCCGATGACTTTGACAGAGAAGATTTTATATGCCCATTTGTATGATGAGGGCGGAGTGAAGGACTGCAAGCGGGGAGAGGAGTATGTGAATTTCCGTCCCGACCGTGTAGCTATGCAGGATGCTACGGCACAGATGGCCTTATTGCAATTCATGAATGCGGGACGTGAGCAGGTTGCCGTGCCTTCTACCGTTCATTGCGACCATCTGATTCAAGCCCACAGAGGAGCTAAGGAAGATATTGCCACTGCCGCAAAGACCAACGAGGAAGTGTATGACTTCCTGCGCAATGTTTCTTCGCGCTACGGTATCGGCTTTTGGCAGCCCGGGGCAGGCATCATTCATCAGGTGGTGCTTGAAAACTATGCGTTTCCGGGCGGAATGATGGTAGGCACCGATTCTCATACGCCTAATGCTGGAGGCTTGGGCATGGTGGCCATCGGCGTGGGTGGAGCCGATGCCGTGGATGTGATGACCGGCATGGAATGGGAACTGAAGATGCCGCGCCTGATAGGAGTGCGCCTGACCGGGACATTGAGCGGTTGGGTTGCTCCTAAAGACGTTATACTGAAATTGGCAGGTATTCTTACCGTGAAAGGAGGGACGAATGCCATCATTGAATACTTCGGGCCGGGAACAGCGTCGCTGTCGGCCACCGGAAAGGCCACCATCTGCAACATGGGTGCGGAAGTAGGAGCCACTACCTCGCTTTTCCCTTACGATGAACGCATGGATATTTACTTAAAGGCCACCGGGCGTGCGGAAGTGGCGGCAATGGCGGCCGATGTTGCGGCCGAGCTTCGCGCAGACGAGGAGGTGATGGCAAATCCGGAAAAGTACTACGACCGCATTATCGAAATAGACCTCTCGGCATTGGAGCCTTACGTCAACGGTCCGTTTACCCCCGATGCGGCAACGCCGATATCGAAGTTTGCCGAAGCGGTAGTGGCGAACAATTATCCGCGCAAGATGGAGGTGGGCCTGATTGGCTCGTGCACCAATTCGTCCTATCAGGATTTGAGCCGTGCGGCTTCCGTTGCCCGCCAAGTGAAGGAAAAGAATCTGAAAGTGGCCTCTCCGTTGATTGTCAATCCCGGTTCGGAGCAGATACGCGCAACGGCTGACCGAGACGGGATGATTGCCGCTTTTGAGGGGATTGGCGCAACGATTATGGCCAATGCCTGCGGCCCTTGCATCGGCCAGTGGAAACGCCACACCGATGACCCCGAACGCAAAAACTCCATTGTCACCTCCTTCAACCGTAATTTTGCGAAACGTGCCGACGGCAATCCGAATACGTTTGCCTTTGTGGCTTCTCCTGAGATGACCATGGCGCTGACCATTGCGGGCGATCTCTGCTTTAACCCTCTGCGCGACACATTGGCGAATGCCGACGGAGAACAGGTGAAACTATCCGAACCAGTCGGAGAGGAATTGCCCCGGAATGGCTTTATCGGTGGTCGCGAAGGCTATCTTGCACCCGGTGGAGCGAAGACGGATATTGCGGTCGATACTCGTTCGGAGCGTTTGCAGTTACTTGCTCCGTTCCCGGCGTGGGACGGCGAAGAGTTGCCTGAGATGCCTTTACTGATTAAGGTAAAAGGAAAATGTACCACTGACCATATTTCGATGGCCGGGCCGTGGCTTCGTTTTCGCGGACATCTGGAGAATATCTCGGATAATATGCTGATGGGGGCTGTCAATGCCTTCAACGGAGAGACGAATTGTGTCTGGAACCGTTCCACCCATACGTACGAAACGGTATCGGGCACAGCCAAGATGTATAAGTCCGAAGGTATTCGCTCCATTGTCGTGGCCGAAGAAAATTACGGTGAGGGTTCCAGTCGCGAACATGCTGCCATGGAGCCGCGTTTCCTGAACGTGCGTGTCATTCTGGCAAAAAGCTTTGCCCGCATCCACGAGACGAATTTGAAGAAACAAGGCATGTTGGCATTGACATTCATCGATAAGTCGGATTATGACCGGATTCGGGAGCGCGACCTGATTTCAGTCACCGGTTTGAAAAAACTTGCTCCGGGAAGCCGGCTGACGGTTGCTCTTCATCACGAAGACGGCAGTAGCGAGAGTTTTGAAGTACAACATACATATAATGAACAGCAGATTGGTTGGTTCCGTGCCGGCTCTGCTCTTAATGCACGATAGATTATGGAAAAAATTACCGTACCGTTTATTACCGGAGATGGAGTGGGGAAGGAAGTGACCCCGTCCATGCAGATTGTTGTGAATGCTTCTGTCAAGAAAGCCTATGGCGACCGCAGAGGCATCGAATGGAAAGAAGTGCCGGCGGGCGAACAGGCTTTCAATGAAACCGGCTCGTGGCTGCCGGAAGAGACGATGGAAGCTTTCCGTACCTACAAAGTGGGTATCAAAGGACCGTTGACTACACCCGTCGGAGGCGGAATCCGTTCTTTGAATGTGGCGTTGCGCCAGACGCTTGATTTATACGTTTGTCAGCGTCCCGTGCGTTGGTATAAGGGCATCGTTTCGCCGGTGAAAGAGCCGCAGAAGGTGGATATGTGTGTGTTTCGCGAGAACACCGAAGATATTTATGCCGGCATAGAGTGGGAGGCCGGAACTCCTGAAGCCGAGAAGTTCTGCCGTTTCCTGCACGACGAAATGGGAGTGACGAAAGTCCGTTTCCCCGAATCGTCTTCATTTGGCGTGAAACCGGTATCGAAAGAAGGCACAGAGCGTTTGGTGCGTGCCGCTTGCCGCTATGCTCTCGACCATCAGTTGCCCTCCGTGACATTGGTGCACAAAGGAAACATCATGAAGTTCACGGAGGGAGGTTTCAAGAAATGGGGCTACGAACTGGCCGAACGGGAATTCGGCAAAGAAATAGCAGAAGGACGGCTGGTTATCAAGGATTGCATTGCCGATGCTTTCCTGCAAAACACCTTGCTTATTCCCGAAGAGTACTCCGTCATTGCTACGCTGAACCTGAACGGCGACTACATCTCCGACCAATTGGCCGCCATGGTGGGCGGAATAGGCATCGCTCCGGGAGCAAACATCAACTATCGGACAGGGCATGCCATTTTTGAGGCTACGCACGGAACGGCTCCGAACATTGCGGGCAAGGACATCGTGAATCCTTGTTCCATCATCTTGTCGGCAGTGATGATGCTTGAGTTTTTAGGTTGGCAGGAAGCCGCCTCGCTGATAGAAAAGGCATTGGAGGAGAGTTTCACTGAAGGCCGTGCAACAGCCGATTTGGCCCGTTTCATGCCCGGAGGCGTTTCGCTCGGCACTTCGGCCTTTACGGAAGAAATCGTGCAAAGAATAGCTAAACAGTAATAAAACAAGAATGCTCCTCAGCCTCTCTCTTCTATCGAGGGGGCGGGAGAAGAATTATAATAGTAGTAGATACCATGAAAAAGGAATATTTGATTTATAAGCTTTCCGAAGATTTGAAGGAAGCTGCCCGTATCGAGAACGAATTGTTCAGGAAGTTTGATGTGAAACGCGGTTTGCGTAATGAAGACGGTACGGGCGTATTGGTGGGCTTGACCAAAATTGGTAATGTGGTAGGTTACGAGCGCATTTCCGGCGGGGGACTGAAACCCATTCCCGGCAAACTGTTCTACCGCGGTTATGATGTGGAAGATTTGGCACATGCCGTTATCAAGGAAAAACGATTCGGTTTTGAAGAAGTGGCCTACTTGCTGCTTTCCGGCCGTCTGCCCGACAAGGAGGAGTTGGCCTCTTTCCGTGAACTGATTAATGACAACATGCCGCTGGAGCAGAAAACAAAGATGAATATCATCGAACTTGAAGGGAACAACATCATGAATATCCTCTCGCGCAGCGTGCTCGAGATGTACCGCTTCGACCCGGATGCCGACGATACCTCCCGCGACAACCTGATGCGGCAAAGCATCGAGCTTATCTCTAAGTTCCCAACCATTATTGCCTATGCCTACAATATGCTCCGCCATGCCACTCATGGACGCTCGTTGCATATCCGTCATCCTCAGGAGAATCTTTCCATTGCCGAGAACTTCCTCTATATGCTGAAGAAGGATTATACGGAACTGGATGCCCGCACGCTCGACCTGTTGCTGGTGCTTCAGGCCGAACATGGCGGTGGTAATAACTCGACCTTCACCGTGCGTGTCACCTCTTCTACCGGAACTGATACTTACTCGGCCATTGCGGCAGGTATCGGTTCTTTGAAAGGGCCGCTTCACGGTGGCGCCAATATTCAGGTGGCCGATATGTTCCATCATTTGCAGGCAAACATCCGGGATTGGACGAGCGTCGATGAGATTGACACCTATTTTACCCGGATGCTCAATAAAGAGGTGTACAATAAGACCGGATTGATTTATGGCATCGGCCATGCCGTCTATACCATTTCCGACCCGCGCGCCATTCTGCTGAAAGAGCTTGCCCGCGACCTTGCCCGCGAAAAAGGCAAAGAACGAGAGTTCGCGTTTCTGGAGCTGTTGGAAGAGCGTGCAATCGATGTCTTCGGCCGTGTGAAGAACAATGGAAAGACCGTTTCAAGCAACGTCGATTTCTATTCAGGATTTGTTTACGAACTGATCGGATTGCCACAGGAAATCTTTACTCCGCTGTTTGCCATGGCGCGCATTGTGGGTTGGTGCGCCCATCGCAATGAAGAACTGAACTTTGAAGGGAAGCGCATCATTCGTCCGGCTTATAAGAACGTGTTGGACGACGTGGCGTATGTACCCATCAAGAAACGGTGAGGCATACATCCCGCTTTGGGGAGATAATCCGGAAAAAATGATGAGGAAATCCTCCTGTTTGCATTCAAAGCAACCCGGCTTTTCACGCTTGTGCAATCCCAAGCCCGCACTTGGCAGGGTCTGTGCCGCCCGACACTTTAGGTAGGCGTATTCCCACGCTTTAGGGAAGGTATTCCCGACATCTTGGGAAAGCGTTCCCGCCATCTTGGGAAAGTGTTCCCGCCGTCTTGGGAAAATGTTCTCCATCTTGAGGAAGGCCATCCCCATACCCTAAGGCAAAGATGGATTAAAAAAGAATACGGATTATGCAGGAATTGACGGATAAATCATCCATATCCGTGAAAACTGCATAATCCGTACTGTTTTTTATCTGCATGCAAGGAAAGTACGAGTCTTCTCTGCATGCGCGTCCGGTCTTTTATCAGATGGATAGCTCTCTCAAGACATTGACGAGTTCCTTTTTTATCGGCTTGTCATTCTTTATGGCTTTGGTGAAGGGAACATAGACTACCTCGTCGTGCTCGATGCCAATCATGACATTGCGCTGTCCTTCCATGATGGCATCGATGGCGGCCGCACCCAGACGGCTGGCAAGGATACGGTCGTGTGCCGTGGGACTTCCGCCTCGCTGTAAATGTCCGAGAATGGTGACGCGCACGTCATATTGGGGATATTCGTTCTTTACGCGTTCCGCATAGTGCATGGCGCCACCTGTCAGCTCGCTTTCGGCCACCAATACGATGCTGCTGTTCTTGGACTTCCGGAATCCGTTCTTGATGAATTCTTCCAATTGGTCCACTTCCGTACTGAATTCCGGAATGATGGCCGCTTCTGCCCCGGAAGCGATGGCGCCGTTCAAGGCAAGGAAGCCGGCATCGCGCCCCATCACTTCCACAAAAAACAGGCGTTCGTGCGAAGTGGCCGTATCGCGAATCTTGTCGACAGCATCCAGAATCGTATTCAATGCCGTGTCATACCCGATGGTGGTATCTGTTCCATACAAATCGTTGTCGATGGTTCCCGGTAGACCGATGCAGGGCACGTCGAACTCTTGAGCAAAAATGCGGGCACCGGTCAGGGAGCCGTCTCCACCGATTACCACCAAAGCGTCGATACCTTCTTTCTTCATGTTCTCGTATGCGGTCTGCCGCCCTTCGGGAGTGGTGAACTCTTTACAGCGTGCCGTCTTTAGGATAGTGCCTCCCAATTGGATGATGTTGCTGACATTCTGGCTTTTGAATTCTTTGATTTCGCCTGTCACCAAGCCTTTGTAACCTCTATATATGCCTTTCACTGATAGTCCGTTGTAAATAGCGGTACGTGTCACGGCCCTTATAGCCGCATTCATTCCCGGAGCGTCGCCTCCCGATGTCAAGATGCCAATACACTTAACCATTCCCATAACAATCTTTCTTTTTGTTTAGCGTTAATAATTGCCGCACATCCGTGTGCATGCCTGTTTTTTTGATGGCGCAAAGATAAGAAAAAGCTGAAGCCGTGGCTGATAATTTACGTTAATTTGCTGCTCCAAACAGATGGCAGACAGGCCTTAAAGTTTCGACTTTATTGCTTCGGAAATTTCCTCCATCAGCCACTTCGGAGTGGAAGTGGCTCCGCAAATGCCGATGGAGTTTGCACCTGCAAGCAGAGATTGGTCTATCTCTTCGGCATTATCTACCAGATGCGAATTGGGGTTGACTTTCTTACATTCGCTGAAGAGCATTTTACCGTTGGAACTTTTCTTGCCGCTGACAAAAAAGATTAAGTCGTGCGAAGCGGCAAATCGTCGGATGTTGGGTATTCGGTTGGCCACTTGCCGGCAGATGGTGTCGTATGATTCGAATGTGGCATCAGGGGATATATGTCCTTCGATGTACTTCACAATATCTCCGAATCCGTCTAAGGACTTGGTCGTTTGAGAATAGAGACGGATGTCTTTGCTGAAATCCAGCTTTTTTACTTCTGCTGGCTTCTCGATGACGATTGCTTCTCCTGAAGTTTGTCCTACCAGTCCCAAAACTTCGGCGTGTCCGTTCTTCCCATAGATGACAATCTGTTTGTTCTTGTTGTCATCCCGCCTATGCTCCTGTTTTATTCTCTTTTGCAGACGGAGTACGACTGGGCAGGTGGCATCAATGATTTCAATATTGTTCTGCCGGGCTGTTTCATACGTCTCGGGCGGTTCTCCGTGGGCACGCAGCAACACTTTGGCATTGTGCAGGCGGTTGAATTCGTCGTGATTGATTGTTATTAAGCCCATTGCTTTCAGGCGCTCCACTTCGCGGCTGTTGTGCACGATGTCTCCCAGACAATACAGGGTTTCCCCTTTTGCCAGTTCCTCTTCGGCTTTATGTATTGCGGTGACAACTCCGAAACAAAAGCCTGACCCTTCGTCTATTTCTACTTTTGCCATAACAGATTCCGTTTTTTCTATGTGTAATATCGGTGTCCGCTCCGTGTCAACTCCATATTATATATTACGGAGCAGATACGAAGTTGGTACGAAGTTGACACGGGGCAGGTATGTTATCCCGCCTTATTTGCCTTCTGTAACCCGTTTGAACTGTTCGGTCAGCCATTCTTTTTGCTGGAAAATGGTCATGTGGCTGTTATCCAGCAGTAAGGCATCATCGGCTCGGCGGAGCGGACTTACTTCTCGGTTTTGGTCTATATAGTCCCTTTGCTTCACATTTTCCAGAATCTCGTCGAAACAAGCCTCTTCTCCTTTGGCTTTCAGTTCATCGTAGCGGCGTTGTGCTCGGATTTCGGGAGTAGCCGTTACGAAGATTTTCAGTTCGGCATCCGGAAAAACGGTGGTGCCGATGTCACGGCCATCCATGACAATTCCCTTGGACTTTCCCATTTCCTGTTGTTGCGCCACCATGGCTTCACGCACAAAGTCAAGTGCGGCAATGGGACTGACACGCGATGAAACTTCCATCGTTCGGATTTTACTTTCCACATTTGCGCCGTTCAGGTAAGTATCCGGCCGGCCGGTTTCCGGATTCAGACGGAAAGAAATCCGGATATCGCCGATTTGCTTTTTCAGCTTCTCCGTATCTATACGGTCGGCATGAAAGATACCGTTCTCTATACTGTATAGGGTAACTGCGCGATACATGGCGCCACTGTCTATATAAATATAACCGATTTCATGGGCGAGGTCTTTGGCCATAGTGCTTTTCCCGCATGAGGAAAAGCCGTCGATTGCTATCGTTATTTTTTTCATAATTCTTTGTGCACTAAGTTATATCAGGATGATATCTGCAAAAAAGAAAAAATCAATATGTCATTAAAATTCCTGCCAAAGATACGGCATTTTTAAAATATCTCGCTACATTTGCGGCATAAAAGCGCATGGAAGCCTTTTGTAAGGATTAAAAAAACGAAAATGAAATGTCTATTGTGTGAAAAAAAACAGCAGTGCATAGACATTCATGGGAAAAGTGCTATATTTGCCCAAAATGAGAAACACTAATATTATAATTATAGATTATGGAAATTAAGAAATCACCTAAGGCAGACTTGGAAAACAAGAAGTCGACTTGGCTGCTGGTCGGTTATGTAATTGTGCTCGCTTTCATGTTTGTTGCGTTCGAGTGGACGAAGCGTGACATCAAGATCGATACGAGTCAGGCCATTTCCGACTTAGTATTTGAAGAGGAAATCATTCCTATTACGGAGCAACCGGAACAGGTTACTCCTCCACCTCCCGAAGCTCCTTCCATTCCGGAAACGTTGACCATTGTGGAGAATGAAGCCGATGTAGAAGAAACGGCTATCGTATCTTCCGAAGAGTTGAACCAAGCTGTGACAATCAAATATGTCCCTGTCTCTGTGGAAGAAGAAGAACCGGAAGAACAGACGATATTCGAGGTCGTAGAAACAATGCCGGAATTTCCGCAAGGTGGCATGGCAGGTTTGATGCAGTATTTGAATAAGAATATTAAATATCCTACCATTGCACAGGAAAACGGAACTCAGGGTCGTGTGACCGTACAGTTTGTGGTTAACAAAGACGGTGGTATCGTTGATGCTAAAGTACTGAGAGGTGTTGACCCGTATCTGGACAAAGAAGCTGTTCGCGTGATTATGGGTATGCCGAAGTGGAAACCGGGTATGCAACGCGGTAAACCGGTGCGTGTTAAATATACAGTACCTGTAACCTTTAGATTGCAGTGATAAGATATCTGAAATAGAAGTGAGGCTGCCGGAATGCAGCCTCTTTTCTTTATCCTATGTTCCTTAATGTTTTGAATGATAATGTATACAGCTACCGAGCTTTTAGAAAGAATTAATACCCACATCTCGGCATTGCGGTTCACTCGTACCCCTCAAGGATTGTATGCCCCTATTGCTTATGTCTTGTCCATGGGAGGAAAAAGGATTCGTCCGGTCTTGATGTTAATGGCCTACAATCTGTATAGAGAGGATATAACCCGTATGTTTGCTCCGGCCACAGGTATCGAGGTGTATCATAATTATACTCTTTTGCATGACGATTTGATGGATCGCGCCGACCGCCGTCGCGGGAAGGATACGGTGCATAAGGTGTGGGGAGACAATGCCGCAATCCTTTCGGGAGACGCTATGCTTGTGCTGGCTTATCAGTTCATGGCCCAATGTCCGGACGGAAATCTGAAAGAGGTGATGGGGCTTTTTAGCAGGACCGCATTGGAAATCTGCGAAGGGCAACAACTGGATATGGAGTTTGAGCGTCGGAAAGATGTGACAGAGGAGGAATATCTGGAGATGATACGTTTGAAAACTTCGGTGCTGCTGGCCGCAAGTTTGAAGATCGGTGCTCTTTTGGGCGGTGCTTCTACCGAAGATGCAGAATATCTGTATGAGTTCGGCATAAATCTGGGCATTGCTTTCCAATTGAGGGATGATATTTTGGATGTTTATGGTGATGCGACTGTCTTCGGAAAGAATATTGGGGGAGATATTTTGTGCAACAAGAAGACCTATATGTTGATAAAGGCCTTTGAGCATGCGGATGACGAACAGCGGCGTCAATTGAATATGTGGGTGGATGCCGTTTCGTTTGAGCCGGTAGAAAAAATTGCGGCTGTCACGGAATTGTATGACAGGATTGGTGTCGGGAAACTCTGTGAGAAAAAGATGGAAGAGTATTGCGAACGTGCGGTAAAGAACCTTGCTTCCGTCAAGGTGTCAGACAAAAAGAAAGAAGAACTAAAAAAGATGATGGCCGTCTTGATGCACAGAGAAGTATAGGCCTTTAAAAATCGGAAAAATATGCCATATAGAAGATTGCCTAATACAGACCAAGCAAGAATACGGGCGCTGAAAGCAGTGGTCGTCAAGGGAGAGGTGTGCAACGTCTATGATTTGGCCGTATCTTTAAAAACTCTGACCGAAGCCCGGAATTTCCTTGTCAAGTTTGAAGCGGCACAGGTTTATTATGCAGATTGTTTTGACCGTCAGGCACGGGCCGGTCGCAAGCATCAGGCAAATGTGAAGACTGCACGTCTGTATATTTCCCATTTTGTTCAAGTCTTGAATCTGGCTGTCATACGTTCGGAGGTACGTACTGCTCATTTGGCATATTATGGCTTGGAAAACGGCAAGAACAGTGTACCGGATTTGTCTACGGAATCCGCCTTGGTGGAATGGGGACGTAAGATTGTGGATGGAGAGACTAAACGGCTTTCGCAGGGTGGCATACCGATTTACAATCCCACAATAGCAAAAGTCAGGGTGCATTATGATATTTTTATGGACAGTTATGAGAAGCAACGAAGTTTTCAATCCCTGACGGCACGTAGTTTGGAAGCATTGGCTTCGATGCGCACGGAGGCGGACAGGCTCATTCTGGATATTTGGAATCAGGTTGAAAAGAAATTTGAGGAGGTGACTCCCAATGAGACACGGCTGGACTTGTGTCGAGACTACGGACTTGTATATTATTATCGTTCCGGAGAGAAACGTTAAGGATGAACCAAAGGATGAAATTAGTAGATTCGCACTCCCATCTTTTTTTAGAAGAATTCAAGGACGATTTGCCTCAAGTGGTGACTCGTGCTCGTGAGGCAGGGGTTACGCACATTTTTATGCCTAATATTGACAGTACTACCATCGAGCCGATGCTTCAGGTATGCAGCGAGTATCCGGGATATTGCTATCCGATGATAGGCTTGCATCCTACCTCCGTGGATGCGAACTATGTTCGAGAGTTGGCTATCGTGGCCCAAGAACTGGAGTCACCGAACGAGTATGTCGCGATTGGCGAGATTGGCATGGATTTATATTGGGACAAGACCTTTCTGAAAGAACAACAGATTGTATTGGATAAGCAGATTGAGTGGGCTTTGGAGTATAAATTGCCGGTAGTGATTCATTGCCGTGAGGCGTTCGATTATATATATGATGTATTGAAACCCTATCAAGATACTTCTTTGAAAGGGATTTTTCATAGTTTTACGGGTACATTGGAAGATGCTTGCCGGATGATGGAGTTTCCCGGTTTTTTGATAGGAATTAATGGAGTAGTTACTTTTAAGAAATCCACCTTGCCTGAAATATTGAAGGCTATTCCTTTGGAACGCATTGTGTTGGAAACAGATTCCCCTTATCTTACTCCTGTTCCCAATCGCGGTAAAAGGAATGAGAGCGCATACGTGAAAGATACACTGATGAAGGTGGCTCAGGTCTACGATTGTTCTCCTGAAAACGTGGCGCAGCTCACATCTGACGCCGCATTAAAAGTGTTCGGATTATTCAAATAACCTCACAAAGATTTTAAAGTTTATTAATTTTGAGACATTATTCAATATAAAACGGGCAGAATGAAGTAGAACAACAAAAAAAAGAATACATTTGTAGCTGAAATCACTTGTGGTTCGCATTTTTTTTGTAATTTGCACCCGTTTTCAGAGAAGGCGTATGTAGGAGAGATGCTCGAGTGGTTGAAGAGGCACGCCTGGAAAGCGTGTATACCCCTAAAGGGTATCCGGGGTTCGAATCCCCGTCTCTCCGCAATCTGAGATGAGGTAAAGTAAAATAGGAGATAAATATATAATAAATAAATCAATTAATTAATCTTAAAAAATTAGACACACAATGAAAAAGTTATTTGCAATTGTTGCTGTGATGGGAGTCTTAACATTTGGCTCAACTCAACTTGCTCAGGCTCAAGATGCTCCTGCGGCTGAACAAACAGAACAAGCTGATCCTGCAGTTGTAACACCTGCTGCCGACGAGGCTGCTGCTCCTGCTGTCGTTGAAGCTGAAGAAGGTGGTATTCATAAAGAACTCAAAACAAAATTTATTGAAGGTACTGCTTCTTTCATGAGTTTGGTTGCCGTTGCGCTCGTTATTGGCCTTGCTTTTTGTATCGAACGTATTATTTATCTGAGCTTGGCGGAAATCAACACTAAGAAGTTTATGGCTGCTGTTGAGGCTGCTTTGGAAAAAGGTGACGTTGAAGCTGCTAAAGACATTGCACGCAACACAAGAGGTCCTATCGCTTCTATCTATTATCAAGGCTTGATGAGAATCGATCAAGGTATTGATGTAGTAGAGAAGTCTGTGGTATCTTACGGTGGTGTACAAGCTGGTTATTTGGAAAAAGGTTGCTCTTGGATCACATTGTTCATTGCAATGGCTCCGTCTTTGGGCTTCTTGGGTACTGTAATCGGTATGGTTCAGGCATTTGATAAAATCCAACAAGTTGGTGATATCTCTCCGACAGTTGTAGCAGGTGGTATGAAGGTTGCCTTGATTACTACTATCTTTGGTTTGATTGTAGCTTTGATTTTGCAGGTATTCTATAACTACATCTTATCTAAGATTGAAGCTTTGACAAGCGAAATGGAGGATTCTTCTATCTCATTGTTGGATATGGTTATCAAATATGACTTGAAATACAAAAAATAATTAAGATGGCTAAGTTATCATATAAAGTATCATATTACGTACTCTACGCCATGTTCGCTATCATTTTGGTAGTATTGGGCTTATTCTACTTTGGTGGAGATGCTCAGGGCAATGCAGTACTGACGAACGTTGACACAGAAATGTGGCAACCGGCCCAAACGGACACTTTACTCTTCTTGATATATGGTTTGCTCTTTTTGGCTGTGGTTGCTACGGTGGTTGCTTTCTTGTTCCAGTTTGGAGCGGCCTTGAAAGACAACCCGGTGAAAGCATTGAAGTCTTTAATCGGTGTAATAATATTAGCAGTTGTAGTGATTGTAGCTTGGGCTATGGGTAGTGATCAACCTCTCAATATTCCGGGTTACGAGGGCTCAGATAATGTTCCTTTCTGGTTGAAGATAACTGATATGTTCCTTTATTCTATCTACATATTGTTTGGTGCAACGGTGCTTGCGATCATCTTTAGTAGTATTAAGAAGAAATTATCATAACTAATTGGGGATAACCTGATTTAAAGAGTAACTACAATGGCAAAAGGAAAAAGAAAAGTTCCTGATATTAACTCCAGTTCCACAGCGGATATTGCATTTTTGTTGCTGATCTTTTTCTTGATTACGACATCTATGGATACTGACCGTGGTTTGGCAAGACGTTTGCCGCCTCCACCGGAAAAAGATCAGAAGATAGATGATGTGAAGAAGAAAGAACGTAACGTATTACAAGTCTTCCTGAACATGAACGACCAGTTAATGTGCGGTAACGAATATATCAGTGTAGAGCAATTGCGTGCGAAAACAAAGGAATTTATCGCTAATCCATATAACGATGAAACAAAACCGGAAAAGGTAGCCAAGAATGTTCCTTTTTTCGGTACCGTTCAAGTTACGGATGGACATGTGGTATCTTTACGTTGCGACCGTGGTTCTTCATATAAGGCATATCTGGCTGTACAAAATGAGTTGGTTGCGGCTTATAACGAGTTGCGTGATGAACTGGCTCAAGAAAAATGGCAGAAGAATTATGCGGATTTGGATGCGGAGCAGCAAGATGCAATTCGTGAAATTTATTCTCAGAAGATTTCTGAGGCAGAACCTAAAAAGTACGGAGAAAAGAAGTAATGGGAAAATTTAATAAGACTGGTAAACGTGAAATGCCGGCGTTGAACACTTCTTCTCTGCCTGACCTTATCTTCACCTTGTTGTTCTTCTTCATGATTGTAACAACCATGCGTGAGGTAACATTAAAGGTTGAGTTTAAGGTTCCGCAAGCCACAGAATTGGAGAAACTTGAAAAGAAGTCTTTGGTTACGTTTATCTATGTGGGAAAACCTACTGCCGAGTTTCGCAAGAAATTAGGTAATGAGAGCCGTATCCAGTTGAACGACAGCTATGCTGAAGTCGCTGATATTCAGGATTACATCATCGGCGAACGTGCCAGCATGAAAGAAGAAGATCAGCCACAGATGACTGTATCTTTGAAAGTTGACCAAGATACGAAGATGGGTATCGTGACCGATATCAAAGAGGCTCTTCGTAAAGCTTATGCATTGAAGATTAACTACTCTGCGCAACCGCGTCAGTAAGAGTCGGTTAGATTTTATATAATAAAGGTCGTTTGTCATCCAAACGACCTTTATTTTTTTCCTGATGCACGCTTTTGCAGGACTTTGCCGGAAGACTTATTTTATGTTATATACTTCGCGATAGATACATTCTTTTATGATGTCGAAAGAGTCTTCGCATAGTATGTCTCCATGTACCATGAGAAACATGGGGAGATAACAGTCGCCGCTTTTGTAGGGTGGTTGCAGATAGGCTCTTTCCCATAAGACAAAGCCATTTCGTTGGTAAAAACGAATGCGCCGTTGTGCCATTTCTTCCTTTGGTATTTCCACTTCCAAAACAATGGGGCGCTTTAGCTGTCGGCATAAGTGGTTCAGCACATGTTTGCCATGCCCTCCGTTGCGTTGCTCGGAGGAGATGGCAAAATGTTCCACATAATAGAATTGTCTGAAGTCCCAGTAAGTGATGAAGCCTATCGGGTTGTTATCTTGTAAGACGATGTTGTTGTGAAACTCTGTTTTGGTATCCGTATATTTGCGTTGCTCTTCAGGCATCCGATACTCTTCCGGAGGAAAGGAAGCAGACATTAGCCGTTCCATGTAATCATACAACGTTTTGTCGGCTGTCGTAATGCGTTGAAGTCTTATCATCGTCTGTTTTAGATTGCGGGTTTATCGGGTCTTTTGTTTTTCTCTTAACCTTGTTATTCGGTATAGAATTTGATGATGCGGCGGATGGCCCTTTGGCAAACGGGACAAAAGTCGGGACATTCGTTGGTGCGCATACGGCAGTTATCTGCCGGGCGATAGATGCCTTTGGAGGAATAACCGCCTCCCTCATATACGCCTACGGGGTACTTCTGGCTGTCGGAGACAGGGGTAGGGATAGGGATAGGGGTTCCTTTCACCAGCATATCCTGCCATTTGGAAGCAAAGTCTATTCGTGTAGTGATATTTTGTTCCCAAGGTTCTATGTTTAATGGATAGGTATCCGTCATCACGTCATTGTCATAGTAATATTCGTCGGCCAGCCCTCCGAAGCTATGGCCGAATTCGTGTACTACGACCGGACGGAACAAGGGATGATGGGCTGTTGTCAATGTATAAGAGTTATAGATGCCTCCTCCTCCATATTCTTCCGTGTTGGCCAGTATGATGATGTGTTCGTAGGGGATTCCTGCCAAAGCGTCGTGTATGGCTTTGACGCGTGAGGTAGTCAGATACCGGTCTGAATAAAACGTGCTGAAATGCGATCCGAATGCCGTTTGTTTCCATTCTCCAAGGCGCGGCACGCTTACACCGCTGTCTTCCGACGGACTGGCTACTGCCACAACATTAAAGTGTTCTTTCATGGATTGAAACGGTTCGTGAGAAAACAGGCTTTCGAATGCAATGGCTGCGTCTTGGTAAAATATCGGCATCTCGTTAAGGGTATATCCTTCTGCAAGAATGGCTATGTCGATACATTTGTCCGTGCTACCGCTTTGCAGCAAATATTTATGCGGTGTGATGTGGGTCATTCCTTTCTGATGTATCAGAACATCGTCGGGGTTGACTACGTGCGTCAGGCCGGCACGGATTCTCTTGTGCGAATCAAAGAGTTTTATCTCTATCCGGGCCGAACGGAGGGGGTATGGAAGAAGGAAAGAATTCTCAAATCCCTTGCTTACGTTCTGTGCTTCGTCTGTCTCCAGCCACTCCTGAAAGAGTGAAGAGAACGAGGTTGTATAGATTATGCTGTTGCTCATCATATCGCGCATTACGATTTGTCCGTTTCCTTGTAGCGGAAGCTCGGCCAAGTGGTGCTTTCTTCCTGCCCAGCCGGGGAGAGAAGACAATTCATCCAAGCATATTTCCTGTTTGTCGGCATTTCCGGTGAAGATATAATCCACACGCAGAGTCTTGTCCGCAAAATAGTGGGCAAAACTTTGGGCACGCATAGCTGACATTGCAACCATACATAATAAAAATAAAGTGTATTTTTTCATGGCATCTGTAATTGGTGTTGCCACAAAGATATGTTTTTTAAAGTTCATTTGCAATTTTTCCTCCGTAAGAGATAGGAGCCGTATCTATTTGGGCATTTAGGGATGGAAATATTATTCTTTTTTTGCGAGATAAAGTAATAAACAGTATCTTTATTGGCGAAAAAAACAGTTGGCTTCGTATATCTCTGTATGGATATGCGGAGATTATCGGATTATTAATCATTTAAAACTTAAAATGGGACATCATCAATTGGATACTTTAGACGAGCAGATATTGAAGCTTATTGCCGATAATGCACGTATTCCTTTTCTTGAAGTGGCCAGAGCCTGCAATGTGTCGGGAGCAGCTATTCATCAGCGCATTCAGAAGCTGACTAACATGGGTATATTGAAAGGTTCGGAATATGTCATCGACCCTGAAAAGATAGGTTATGAAACGTGTGCTTATATTGGCATTTTCTTGCAAGATCCCGCTTCTTTCGATGCGGTGACGAGAGCTTTGGAAGCTATTCCTGAAGTTGTGGAATGTCATTTCACGACGGGCAAATACGATATGTTCATCAAGCTCTATGCCCGCAACAACCACCATTTGCTGAGCATCATACACGATAAGTTGCAGCCGCTGGGATTGGCACGTACTGAAACCTTGATTTCATTCCACGAAGCCATCAAGCGTCAGATGCCGATAGAGATAGAAGAAAGGAAAGATTGATTTTATCGGCGGATATAGTCGACAAAGGCATAAGGGTAGGGATGTTTCTCATCTGCAAAGTGAGACTCCCTGCTTTTTTCTTGCCATATTTCCGAATCCACTGCCGGAAAGAAAGCGTCCGCCTGAGGAGCTTCCGCATCTATTTCTGTCAGGCAGAGGGCATCGGCAATGGAGAGCGCCTGACGATATACACTTGCACCGCCAATGATGTAAATCTGTTCGTCGGGTCTGCATTTGTCCAGCGCATCTTCCAGCGAGGAAAAAACTTCCGCTCCGGGGTAAACCGCATCTTTGCGGGAAGTGAGAATTATGTTGCGCCGATTGGGTAAAGCTCCTTTCGGCAGAGATTCGAATGTTTTTCTGCCCATGATGATTGTGTTTCCGGTGGTTAGGGCCTTGAAGCGTTTCAAATCGTTCGGAAGCCAAAACAGCAGTTTGTTCTGATAACCGATGCCCATGCGGCGGTCGATGGCGGCGATGATACTTACCATAATTCTTTCAATCTGTTTTATATTGATACTTTTCCTGCAATATGCGGGTGTGGGTTGTAATTGACCAGTTCGAAGTCTTCGAATTTGAAATCGAAAATGCTTTTTACATCCGGATTGATTTTCATTTGCGGCAGTTTCCGTGGTTCGCGCGTCAGTTGGAGCTTTACCTGTTCCAAATGGTTGAGATAGATATGAGCGTCTCCCAATGTGTGGATGAAGTCGCCGGCTTCCAATCCGGTTACTTGTGCCATCATCTGCAAGAGCAAGGCGTAGGATGCGATGTTGAAAGGTACTCCTAAGAAAATGTCTGCACTGCGCTGGTACAATTGCAGGCTCAATTTCCTGTTGGCAACGTAGAACTGGAAGAAGGCATGGCATGGAGGCAGGTTCATATTGTTCAAGTCGCCTACGTTCCATGCGCTGACTATAATCCGGCGTGAGTCGGGATTGCGTTTGATGGATTCCACTGCTTCGCTGATTTGGTCGATGCTCCCTCCCTTATAGTCCGGCCACGACCGCCATTGATAACCGTAAATATGCCCCAAGTCACCGTTCTCGTCCGCCCACTCGTTCCAGATGCGTACGCCGTTATCTTGCAGATATTTCACGTTGGTATCTCCTTGAAGAAACCATAACAGTTCGTGTATGATGGATTTCAGATGCAGTTTTTTTGTTGTCAGGCAAGGAAAGCCATCATCCAGATTGAAGCGCATCTGATGTCCGAATATGCTGATGGTACCGGTGCCGGTGCGATCGCTTTTTTCCGCTCCTTCGGCCAATACACGGTTGAGCAGGTCTAAATATTGTTTCATTGAGAGATTACCATTGAGTTTGTTGTGGCAAAGTTAGTGCTTTTAAAGAATCTGCCAAAGAAAAGGCACTTGTACTACCGGCGTTTTACACTTGTATCATCGTAGGACTGCGCTTGTATTATCGCAAACTCACGCTTGTATAAGTGTAAATGCTTATTATCAGTGGCGTGTTTTATAAGAAGGGGGTCAACAGATTGCCCATCCAGCCCACGAACTTCTTCCATGCCGAGCGCTTCTTCCAATATTCGGGTGTCATCAGTGTGCTGTTTTGTTTGTCTCGCTCAAACATTTTGTCCAGTTGGCGGGTGGTGGTGGGGGCGAAGATGAATGCGTTCGTCTCATAATCGTAGCGCAGGCTGCGGCTGTTGAGGTTGGCTGTGCCCACGGTGCAGAAACTGCCGTCCACCATCATGATTTTGGAATGATGGAAACCGCCGTTGAAGAGATAAATTTTAGCTCCTTTCTTCATTAGCTTGTGCGCGATATGGAATGAGGCTTCGGGAGTAAAGTAAATGTCCGATACGGCGGGTATCATGATTTCTACTTCAATTCCTCGTTTCAGGGCGTTTTTTATGGCTTGGCGAATTGACTTGGTGGGCACGAAGTATGGGTTCACGATTCGGATACTTTTTTGTGCGGCTTGGATAGAAGCTGCATAAGCATGGCTGATGGAGCGGGGTGTTTCTCGCGGGGTACGGTCCACGACGGCTATTTCTTCGGTGATGCAGTCGGGGAGCTGAGGGGTGTCGGGAAAGTATGCCGGCCCTCCGATGTATTGCCCTGTCTCTCGGTTCCACATCGTCAGGAAGATGCCTTGCAGATAACGCACGGCATCTCCTTCGAGGTGCAGGTGCATATCATGCCAGTTGCCGATTTTGGGTAAGCCGTTGATGTAATAATCGGCAATGTTCATGCCACCGGTATAGCCTATTTTCCCATCGATTACTGCTATTTTCCGATGGTCCCGGTGTGCGGCATGGTTTATCCAAGGAAAAGTGATGGGGTCGAACTTCACTATTTCGATGCCTCGTGCTCTGATAGACCGAAGGTGGCGCTTTTTCAGAGGACGGTTGTTGGACCAATTGCCGAAAGCATCGAACATGGCACGCACCTCCACACCCTCATCGGCTTTTTGGGCTAAAAGTTCGAACAATGCGTTGGCTATGGAGTCGTTCCGGAAGTTGAAGTATTCCAGATGAATATGATGCCGGGCATGGCGAATGCTTTCGAAGAGGTCGGTAAACTTTTCGCGGCCGCTCATCAGAAGTTTTACTTCATTGTTGCGTGTAACAGGAGCTTCCATCTCTTTCAGATAGTTCATCACAATGGTGTCGCTCGCTGTTTGTGCCTGAATATTACAAGCAGAGAGAATAAATAATATGATAAGTAGAAGATGCTTCAAAACCGGATTTCCTTATTTCGTTTTAAGAGTGGGCAAAGGTACATAAAAACCTTGAATTCCATATCTGCCGAATAGGAAAAATCGGCTTTCCTTGCCTGTGCCATGGGGTTGGAAAGCATGTGCGTAGAAACATGCGGCGCCTTCTATGCCAATGAGGAAACCTTGCGGTAAGCCAAATAGAGTAATACTATTCCGGCTATTGCCAAGGATTTGGGATCAAGTTCCGCTGCTCCGCATTGCACTATTGCTTGGAAAGTCTCGCGTAGCGTGTTGAGTATTGCTTGCAGTCCGTCAAGAGTGATGAGCAACACAAGGGCAAGCGTGAAACAGAAGATGCTCCAAACCTGAGACAGACGTTGGCTGCGGTCGGGCAAGTGTCGTATGACACGGCGGCTGAATCCGTTGTCGGCTATATCCTGCCGGTGTTCGGCGAAGAACGAGGTCAGGAGTTTGTCATTGTCATTTTCCATCATAACCATTTCGTTTTAAATAGGAAGCCATTTTTTCTTTAGCCCGCGAGAGGTGGCTTTTTACCGTTCCCGCGGGGCATCCGGTGATACCCGCTATCTTCTCGATGCTTTGGTCTTCCATGTAAAAGAGCGTGATGCAGGTGCGTTCCATTTTCTTCAGCGAAGCCAGTGCACGGTAGATGTCCATCTCTTGTCCGATGTCTTTCTGCCGTGTGCTGCATTGGGCATCCACTTGGTATGTGTCCAAATCGTCCGTCTCTTTCCGGCTGCGGATATAATCGTAAAAAACATTATAGGCGATACGATAGAGCCAAGTCGAGAAGCTGGACAGGTTTTTGAACGAAGCGATGTTCGTATATGCCTTGATAAAGGTGTCTTGCGCCAAGTCGTCACTCAATTCGCTGTCGCCGCAGGTCTGGTGCAGGAAGAACCGCCGCACGGGCGACTGGTATTTCTTCACCAACCGGTCGAAGGCCTTGGTGTTGTGAAACACCACGACTTGCGCGACTAACGATATGTCATTGAGCTGGCTCATCTTTCCTCGTTCTTCTTTTCGCTGTTGCTGATTTCGATTCCTCCTATCTTGATGTTGCTTTTTCCGCTGTTCTCGTCATTCTCTATGCGAATGAAGGGGTCTCCGTCTTTTTGCTGCAACGTGTAGTAGATGACCAGTTGCCCGAAGCCGGTGAACATTATCAGCAGTCCGATGCACCCGATGGCAAACCTTCCGGTGATGGCCCAGAGGAAGATGAACAGGCCGATGCCGGTGAATATGTTGCTGATGCCTTTGCTTCGGGTGTCTGTTGCCGCCGCTTCTTTAAAGAAGTTCTCCGGCAGCTGTTGCCCGCTTGCCAAGGCCTGTTCGGCCAGCCGGTATTTGGCTTTCCGGTTTTTATAGCGGAAGAAGAATATGACGAATATGATGAGTAGCGGCAGTCCGAATACAAAAACGATGGCCGTTATGGCAATGGCTGTCTCGGAGGTGTGTTTGCCAAGGTCGAATTCGTCCCAGTCCCAGTCGATGCGCTTCCGTTTCCTGTCGTCCTGCCCGTAGTAGTCGCTTTCGGCGGCTTCGCTGCCGTTCTCGTAAGTCGTGATGCTGAGTGTATCGGTCAGTGTCTTCCCGTCGACGACGGTTTCTTTCAACTCGATGACTCTTTTCTTATTGCCCCGGTCGTCATTCTCTATCACGGTCCTGTGCTTTCCTTGCGCCCATGTGCAGAATGCCATGGCAAGCATTAAGCCTAAAATGATACGTTTCATAAATCTATTGTTTTTTTAGTTTGTTTCTTTATCCCTTAGACGTATTGTCTTCTCCATAAAGTTGCAAGGAGAAGAATTATTTTTTTTTGCAAAGATACTTCGATGACGGGAAAAAGGCAATAAATGCTTTGTTTTTGCTGATGAACATCGTTGTAAATCAGTGGTTTGCATCCTGTTTGTCAGACACAAGTGTTTTAGCCGTAAAACACTTGTGTCTGACGTGTAAAACACTTGCGTCTTACGGCTAAAACACTTGTGTCTGTCACGACAAAGATTTGTACCTGTCAAAACGGGAGCAGGAGGTTGACGTGAAAGGGCTTTTCCCTTTTCGGGTAAGAGTCCCGGACTTTGAGAAGGAAATGCGGCTTGCCGATGGCAAGAAGTAGGTATTATGCGGCCCGCATCTGCTGAAACAGATGTTTTTGTTTGTTTTTTATTGTAAATACCGCTACCTTCGCTTTCCAATCTAATAGAGAATTTTGAAGAAGTCAAGAAATATTGCCGGATGGTTTCTTCCCCTGCTGTTTGTCGTCTATCTGGGAGGAATTACGCTGTTTACCCACTCGCATGTGGTGAATGGCGTGATTATCGTGCATTCCCACCCGTTCAAGGGAGAGCATGAGCATACCGAGGTGCAGTTGGAGACAATCTTCTATCTTGCTTCTTTCGTTTCTCCCTCTCTTTCCTTGTTTTATACAGCTGCGTCCGTCTTTCCGGTTTTGTTGTGCCTGCTGCACGCTCCTGCGGCCGAACGCATTGGATATCTCAAAACCCGCCGCGGCATCAGCCTGCGGGCGCCTCCTTATCTTCTTCTGACACCGGTTGCCTTGAACGCGGAAGTCCGGGAGTAAAAGCCGCTTATGTGCCAATGTGCCGGGCACGGGTTTCGCGGATTGATACATTTTCTTCTGATACACCTTGCATGTTCTTTGCAGCGTTGTCGTTTCTTGACGGCACATAGATTTTTTGTATATTCATTATAATTTCAGAAAACATGAAAAAGTATATATTTTTTGTGCTGGGAGCAGTATGTCTGTTACTCTCATCCGCCGTTTATGCCGAAGATTTGAAGGCTACCGACGCCAATATTGTCGGACACGTGATTGAAAAGAACACAGGCGAGCATTTGCCTTACATGTCTGTTTCGTTGAAAGGAACCACCATCGGAACGATGACCGACGCCACCGGGCATTATTTCCTGAAGAACCTGCCCGAAGGCGAGTTTACGCTGTCGGTCAGTGCGGTGGGATATAAGTCGCAGGAACGCAAGGTCGTCCTGAAACGTGGCAAAACCTTGGAAGAGAATTTTGAGCTGGAAGAGGATATGGTGGCACTGGATGGGGTGGTTGTTTCAGCCAACCGCAACGAGACCGCCCGCCGTCTGGCGCCTACGCTGGTCAAGGTGGTTACGCCGAAACTCTTTGAGCAGACCAACTCGCACACATTGTCGCAGGGGCTGGTGTTTCAGCCCGGCGTGCGTGTGGAGACCGACTGTCAGAATTGCGGCTATTCGCAAGTGCGCATCAACGGCTTGAATGGCAAATACACACAGATACTGATAGACTCGCGTCCTATCTTCTCTGCTTTGGCAGGCGTTTACGGGCTGGAGCAGATTCCCTCCAACATGATAGAGCGTGTGGAGGTGGTGCGCGGGGGAGGTTCGGCCTTGTTTGGCTCATCGGCCATTGCGGGAACGGTGAACATCATCACGAAAGAGCCTGTACGCAATTCCGGCACGTTTTCTCACACCATTTCCAATTTCAACGGCTCCGGATCGTTCGACAACAATACGGCGTTGAACTTCTCTCTCGTCTCCTCGGACAATAAAATGGGAGCCTATGTATATGGACAGAACAGGCACCGTTCGGCGTGGGACTCCAACGGCGACGGATTCTCCGAACTGCCCAAACTGAAAAACCAGACCATCGGCCTGAACGCTTATTATAGGACGAGCGCCTACTCCAAATTAAGTCTGGAATATCACCACATGGAAGAATTCCGTCGCGGAGGAAGCGGCTTCGACCTGCCTCCTCATATCGCCGAGAATGCCGACCTGAACGGTACGGGTGAAGAGGGAGTCGTGGAGCAACTGAAGCACTCCATCGACGCCGGCGGACTGAAGTTTACGGCCTTCTCCAAAGACCAGAGGCATACGTTCAGCGCATACGCCTCTGCCCAGCACATCGCACGCGACAGTTATTACAGCGCGTATGGAAGGACGACCGATTTTACCGGAGTATTGGGCGCCCAATACATCTATCGCTTCGACAAGTGCCTGTTTATGCCTTCCGACCTGACCGGCGGCATAGAGTTCAACCACGACAACCTGCACGACAAGGCAACGGACAGGCAGAAATACCGCGATGCCGCTTTGAAGGAAGACCCCAATGCGACGGGCGAGCGCCTGAAGCAACTCATAGCCAAATATACGCCCGCCCCGTTGAACCAGATTGTGAACATCGCAAGCGCCTATGTGCAGAACGAATGGAAAAACGAGCAGTGGAGCTTTTTGATTGGCGGCCGCATGGATAAGAACAGCATCATGGACAAAGCTGTATTCAGCCCTCGCGCCAACATCCGCTACAACCCCAATCAGGATGTGAACATCCGCTTAAGCTATGCCGAAGGCTTCCGTGCGCCACAAGCATTCGACGAAGACCTGCATATCAGCAACGTGGGCGGTGAGCTGGTGTCCATCGTACGTGCCAAAGGACTGAAGGAAGAGCGCTCGCGCAGCGTCAATGCCTCGGTGGATTGGTATCATTATTTCGGAAATTTTCAGGTAAACCTCTTGGTGGAGGGGTTCTATACGAAGCTCATCGACCCGTTTGTACTGACTCCCGGTGTGAAAGACCCTAATGGCAGTAACTATTTGATACGGACTCGTTTCAACGGCCCGGGCGCCAAAGTATATGGAGGTACGATGGAGGGCAAGATTGCCTATCGCGACAAGGTGCAGTTGCAGGCAGGCCTGACCTTGCAGCGCAGCACCTACGATTCGCCCGTGAAATGGAGCGAGGATGAAGACCATTTGTCGGAGGCAGAGCGTCACAGCGACAAGATACTCCGCACCCCCGATGTGTATGGGTACTTTACCGCCGCATACACCCCTGTGAAGGCTTTCTCTGTTGCTCTGAACGGCAACTATACCGGACGTATGTATGTACCCCACTTGCTGTCGGAGGTTAACAAAACGGCGGATGTACTGGTGAAGAGCCCTGATTTCTTCGAGTTGGGAGCCAAGCTGGCATACGATATCGACTTCTCCGGCATCTGCTTGCAGCTTAACGCGGGTGTACAGAACATCTTCAACTCCTATCAGAAGGATTTTGATAAAGGTGCCGGTCGTGATTCGGGTTACATTTATGGCCCCGGCACTCCACGCACTTACTTTGCGGGATTGAAGCTGAGCTTCTGACACCACTCTTGGAAAAAGCGTCGGGCAGATTGCCGTGAAACATTTTTTGCATTATCTTTGCTGTCCTAAAACAGTTCTGATCATGGAGTTACCTTCGGCTTTCACCGACTATATGCGTACCCTTTTGGGAAGTGAGGAATATGATAAACTGGCTGCTGCTCTGGAAGAGGAGCAGCCGGTCAGCATACGGCTGAATGAAGATAAGTTGCCCGAATCTTCGTTCAGCCTTTTCCGTACCTCCTTGCGGCCGGTGGCTTGGTCGGCCACCGGATGTTATCTGGACAATCGCCTGACTTTCACTTTCGACCCGTTGTTTCATGCCGGTTGCTACTATGTGCAGGAGGCTTCGTCCATGTTTGTGGAGCAGGCCTTGAAACAGTATGTTGCAGAAGAGCCGGTGATGATGCTCGACCTTTGTGCCGCTCCCGGAGGTAAATCGACGCTTATCCGTAGTTTGTTGCCGAAAGGCAGTCTGCTGGTCGCCAATGAGGTAATCCGTAGCCGTTCGCAGATTCTGGCGGAGAACCTTACGAAATGGGGACATCCCGATGTGGTGGTGACCAATAATGATCCGGCGAATTTCTCGCCGTTGGAAGATTTCTTCGACGTGATATTGGCCGATGTCCCTTGTTCCGGCGAGGGGATGTTCCGTAAAGACCCCGTTGCTGTGAGCGAATGGAGCCCGGAGAATGTGGAGATATGCCGGCAGCGTCAGCGCCGCATTATTGCGGACATCTGGCCATGTCTGAAACCCGGCGGCATCCTTATATATAGCACCTGTACTTATAATACGAAAGAGAATGAAGAGAATGTCCGTTTGATGCAGGATGATTTCGGGGCGGAAGTGCTGCCATTGGAGATTTCTGCCGGCTGGCATGTTACGGGAAGTCTGCTGGATGGAGCAGATTTCCCGGTTTACCGTTTCCTGCCTCACAGGACGGAAGGAGAGGGCTTTTTTCTGGCCGTTCTCCGCAAACCCGGGCAACATGTCGGAAACGCGTGGGCAGAGCAGGCAAAAGCCCGGGTCAGGACATACGCAACCTTTGGGAAGAGAGACGACAACCTGCGTGAAAAGGGACGGAATTCTGCGGGGAAAGGAACGAAAAACGGTGGGGTTTCCAAAGAGCGGCTTGCCGCACTGCACGGATGGCTCACCGCTCCGGATGAGTATGAGTTCCTTACGACCGGCGGTAGCGTCGGCGTTTTCTCTAAAGGACTTCTCGCGGAGTTGTCGGCTTTGCGTTCATCGCTCCGCATCGTACAAGCGGGGATAAGCGTTGCCGAGCTGAAAGGCAAGGACTGGTTGCCCGCTCATGCGCTCGCCATGAGTTCAGTGTTGAATCAGACGGCTTTTGTCTGCGAAGAAATCGGCTATGGGCAAGCCATCTCCTATTTGCGCAAGGAGGCGGTGATGCTTCCCGAAACCGCTCCCCGTGGCATCGTGTTACTTACATATAAGCAGATTCCTCTTGGATTTGTCAAGAACATCGGCAATCGCGCCAACAACTTTTATCCTCAGGAATGGCGCATCCGCAGCGGCCATGCACCGGAAGAGGTTTCGGAACTGATGGGGATTCTGTGAGCGACGGAAAAAGAGAACAGAGAGCGGGCAACCGTTTTTATTTGTCGTTCGCTGTGCAGTATTCCGATTGTCAGGGCATTTCTTTATATAGATAACAATGTTTTGATAACCAATACTTATTACCTATGCTAAAGAAAACATTTGCCGCCTTAAGTATGCTTTGCATCTTTGCATCCTGCCAGAGTGACGAGAATCCTTCTCCGCGCCCCCAACCTCGTAAAGACATCACGCTTACCCGCACGGAACAGGAAATGCTGGATAAGGGGAACGATTTTGCCTTTCGCTTTTTCAGTCAGGTCTGTAAGACCGAAAATGAGAATCCCAATCTGTTCGTTTCGCCTTTGAGCGCCGCCCTTTGCCTGTCTATGGCCACTAACGGTGCGACGGGCAATACGTTGGAGGAAATGAAGGCCGCTTTGGGATTCTCCGGATATTCGTTGGAGGAAATGAATGACTATAACCGAAAGCTGGTATCCGCTTTGCTCGGTCTGGATAATACCACCCGGTTGGGCATTGCCAATTCCATTTGGATAAGACAAGGGTTCGGGGTGCATGACGACTTCGTGAGTGTGAACAAGCGGATGTATGACGCACGAGTGCAGGAATTGGACTTTTCGTCTCCCAAAGCCGTAGATGTCATAAACAATTGGTGTGCCGAGAAGACAAACAACTGCATTACGGAAGTATTAAAAGAAATTCCTGAGGCAGCACGTCTTTATCTGCTGAACGCGCTTTATTTCAAAGGGAACTGGACGAACCGGTTCAGTAAAGCCGCTACCGCTCAAGAGCAATTTACGAACGGGGACGGAAGCCGGTCCGCGGTGCAGATGATGAACATGGATGAAGGGCGCTTCAATTATTGGAAAAACGATTATTTCTCCATTGCGGAGTTTCCCTATGGCAATGAAGCCTTCAGTATGGCGGTGCTTTTGCCGACCGAAGGAAAATCTTTGGAAGAGTGCCTGCCGCAACTGACGGGAGAGCGCTGGCAGGAGTGGAACAAATCCCTTTGGGGTGCGACGCTGAACGTCAAGCTTCCCCGCTTTGAGCTGAAGTATGACAAGGATCTGAAGGCGGATATGATGGCGCTGGGGATGAAGGATGCCTTTGATGAAATTGCCGCCGACTTCTCTAAAATGTCGGCATCCGCTCTGTTTATCGGCTTGTTGAAACAATACAGCTATGTGAAGGTAGACGAAGAGGGCACGGAGGCGGCGGCCGTCACTGTTGTGGCGGAAATGACAAGTTCTGTTGGCCCTCTTGAGGCGCAGACGTTCCATGTCAACCGCCCCTTTGTTTTCCTGATAAAGGAGAAGAGCACCGGAGCCGTCCTTTTCATGGGGAAGGTGACAAGGTTATAGAACAATCCGCGTGTCCTTTCTTGTTTCGCATGCGTTACGGACTGGCGGAAGTCGCTGCCGACGGCTTCCGCCAGTCCTTTTGCCGTTCCCTCGGTTCTCTTGTTTCCCGGTGATGCGCATGCCGATTCACAACCTGTTCTTGTAGATTTGTGCCATTGTTTTCTGGTAGCGGTTCTCCAATTGCAGCAGGTTCGTCTTGCTTTGGTAGACGGCGGCTACCTCGACGAAGTACTCTATCATGCTGATTTGTCCTCCCGCGAGTGCCTGTTTCAGCAGGGCGAAGTCTTGCTGTTGGCCGAAGGCGCGTCCGTATTCCTCCATCGACGCATGCAGGTTGCGAGCCTCCTCATACAGCTGCCACAGTGCGGAGCGGGCTTGCAGGGCGGCATCTTCCTTCCGGTGCTCCATGTAGAGCGCCCGGCTCTTGGCCATCTTCACCTTGCCGCGGTTTTCGAATATCGGGAAGGAGAACCCTACTACCACGCCATTCAGCGAGTGTCCGGATTCCGTATTCCGGCGGTATCCCAATTCCAGTTTGGGAAGCCAGCCCTGTCTGTCTGCCGAGATTTGTTTCCGGGCGGCGGCGCATTCGTCTTGCATGGATTGGAGGTCAGGGTCGGAGGCCAGAAGCTCGGCAACCAACGGGCGGAAGTCGGCGGGTAGAGGGACTGCCGGATAATCCGTCAGGCGGAGTGACTGAGCCGTGGGATATGTATCGGGCATCGCGCGCCCCGGAGTGAATGGCCGGTTACCGTTGAGGGCAAGCAACTCCTTCATCTTATTGTCCAGTGCTGTGCGGTTCAGACGAACTTCCGTGCGGACATTCAGCAATTCCAGATTGATTTTATTCGTCTCCAGCACATTGGCGTCTCCGGCTTCCAGACGTTGCGCGTACAAGGCTGACAGCTCTTCCGCATTCCTCATCCGTTCGTCGAGCAAGGCTTGCAGGCGTTGCAGCATGATGACGTCGAGGCATGCCTCTTTTGCCCTCAGCAATATTTGCCGGCGGAAGGCTGAGGCTTGAGCGTCCAGCGCGTTCGTCCTGAGACGGTTCATCTTGCTTCGGGTTGCGTATACGGTGGGGAAGTCGAAGCTTTGGGAGATAACCAGCTCGCCGATCGTCTTGTTGCTGCTTTTCGAATCCCAAAGATGCGCGTAGGACAGGGTAGGATCCGGCAGGTTATTGCCGGCCTTGTTCTCCATCTTCTGCGAAGACAGGAGATGGGCGTTGGCCTGCAACTCTTTGTTATTTGCCTCTATCTGTTGAAGTACGGCTTCGATGCCGGATGTTTGTGCGCGCATCCCTGTAAAGGAGAGGATGGCTGCGCCGAGTAGGAAAATCTGTTTCATAATGGAAGCCTCTCCTCCTTCCTCCGCAGGGAGGGGAGGAAGAGAGTCAGTTTTAAATTTATGTTTACTTGGTCAGTTATCTCTTTTTCATCAAACTCCTCAATCTCTTACATTGGTTTCACTCTGTTCAGGACTGTCTGCTCTCTCTTCCTGTGGGGAGGAGAGGCTGTAAACTATCGGTACGATAAACCCGTTCAGGAACGTCGATGTCAGCAGTCCGCCCAGAATCACCTTTGCCATGGGGCTTTGTATCTCGTTGCCCGGCAGGTTGCCGCCGAGCGCCAGAGGTATGAGTGCCAAGGCCGACGACAAGGCTGTCATCAGAATCGGGTTCAGGCGGTCGAGCGAACCGTGGATTATGCTGTCGCGCACACTGTGCCCTTTTTCCTGAAGCCGTTTGTAACGACTGATGAGCAGCATCCCGTTTCGGGTGGCGATGCCGAAAAGGGAGATAAAACCGATGATGGCCGGAATGCTGATTTCGTCCGTCGTGACGAGCAGGGCGAACACTCCGCCAATCAATGCCAACGGCAAATTGATGAGGATGACGACGCTTTCCTTTACACTGCGGAATTCATGGTACAGCAGTAGGAAAATCACCATGACGGACATGAAGGAAGTCAATGCCAGTATGCGGCTTGCCGCCTGTTCGCTTTCAAACTGCCCTCCGTATTCGAGGTGATACCCTTCGGGCAGCTTTATTTGCTTGTCCACCCGCTCCTGTATGTCGTTTACCACATTTCGCAGGGCGCGGTCGGTCACATTGGCGGAAATCACGATTTTACGCTTCACATTCTCGCGGCTGATGGTGTTCGGCCCTAAGGACGAACGTATTTCTGCCACATGGTTCAGTGGAACTTTTTGCCCGTTTTCCGTATCAATCATCAGATTGCCGATTTTCTCCATTCTGTCGCGGAGATCGTCTTTGATGCGGAGGATCAGATCGAAGCTTTTGCCTTTTTCATAAACCTGCGAAACGGCTTCGCCCGCCAGACAGATGTTGACAAATTCGGCAAACCGGGGCAGCGTGATGCCATAGCGGGCAAGCATTTCCCGTTTGGGCGAGATGATGAGCTGAGGGCGCTCAATCTGCTGTTCCACGTTTAAATCGGCAATGCCCTGAATATCTTGCACGGCACTTTTTATTTCATTGCCGATGGCAAACATCCTGTTCAAATCGTCGCCGAAAAGCTTGATGGCGATGTTGGCTTTTGTACCGGACAGCATGGCGTCGATGCGGTGGCTGATGGGTTGCCCTATTTCGATGTTGGCTCCAGCAATGGTGCCTAATTTCTCGCGCACCTCAGTCATGAGTTCACTGCGCGAGCGGTCTTTCAGTTCAAAGGGAGCTTCAATCTCCGAAACGTTTACACCCAAAGCGTGCTCGTCCAGTTCGGCGCGTCCCGTTTTGCGTGCTACGGTTTGTATTTCGGGGATGGAGAGCAACAACTCTTCGGCACGGCGCCCCATTTTGTCGCTCTCTTCCAAAGAGATGCCCGGAAGCGAAGAGAGGTTGATTGTGAACGACCCTTCGTTGAAAGGAGGAAGGAAAGAGCGTCCCAATGTGAAGAAACAGATTAGCGCCACGGCAAACAGACCTGCGGAACCTCCCAATACGCTTCTCTTGTGTTCTAAAACAAAGCTCAGCGCCTCTTTGTACCAACCTTTTATCCTGCGTGCCACGATGGAGTCGCCGTTCGTGTTCTTGCATCCTTCGGTTTTTCCTTTCCCCGGCAGATAGGAGCAGAGCACCGGCGTAACCGTCAGTGCCACAATGGTAGAGGCTGCCAAAGCCACGATGAAGGCAATGCCCAAAGGCGCCAGCATTCTGCCTTCCATGCCGCTTAGGAAAAACAAGGGCACGAAACTTACGATAATAATCAATGTGGAGTTAAGGATGGGCATGCGCACTTCTTTGGATGCGTTGAGCACCACTTCCAATACCGGCTGTTGCTCGGAGGCCGGTCTCAATCGGTTTTCGCGCAATCGTTTATATACGTTTTCCACATCCACGATGGCGTCGTCTACCAGCGAGCCGATGGCGATGGCCATGCCTCCGAGGCTCATGGTGTTGATGGTGAAGCCCATGTAGTGCAAGACAAGGACGGAGGTTATCAAGGCCAGTGGTAGCGTCACCAGTGAAATGAGGGTTGTGCGTATATTGGCAAGGAACAGGAAAAGGACGATGACCACGAAGATGCCTCCCTCCAACAGAGACTTCTGTACATTGCTTATGGAACTCTCGATGAAGTGGCTTTGGCGAAAAATATCGGTAGATACTTTCACGTCGGGCGGCAGGTTTTTCTGTAAATCTTTCAGCGAAGTTTCCAGTTTGCCGGTCAGCTTCAGCGTGCTTGTTGCCGGTTGTTTGGTGACGGTGAGCAATACGGCGGGTTTTCCTCGTTCCGACGCTGTACCCGATTTGGGTAGTTTGGCTCCTGTCTGGATGTCGGCAATGTTTTCCAGCAGGATGGGAGCACCGGATGCGCCGTTGCCGCGTACCACGGCTTTGCCCATCTGTTCTATCTGGTCGGTAGAGACTACGCCGCGCACAATGTATTCGTTGCCGTATTCATTGAGCGCTCCACCGTTGGCGTTCAGGTTCATTTGGTGCGTTGCGTCCATCACCTCGTTCAGGCTTATGCCATAATGACGCATCCGCTCCGGGTCTAATCGGATTTGATACTCTTTGATGTCTCCGCCCAACACGGCCACTTGTGCCACGCCGCCCGTGGAGAGCAGGCGGGGGCGTATCGTCCAGTCGGCAATGGTGCGCAAATCCAGCATGGAGGTAGAGTCTGCCGTCAAGCCCACAATCAGCATCTCGCCTAAAATGGATGATTGCGGCCCTAAAGTAGGTTTGTTTACGCCAGCCGGTAACGATTCGCTGACTGCCGCCAGCTTCTCGCTGATAATCTGACGGGCAAGATAAATGTCTGTATCCCAGTCGAACTCCACCCAGACGACTGAGAATCCGTTTGTGGAAGAGGAGCGCACGCGGCGTACACCGGTCGCGCCGTTCATGGCTGTTTCAATAGGGAAGGTGACGAGCTGTTCCACCTCTTCGGCTGCCATGCCGTTTGCTTCGGTCATGATGACCACGGTAGGGGCGTTGAGGTCGGGAAACACATCCACTTCTGTATGTATGGCGGTATATGTGCCGCCAATCAGCAACAGCACCGATGCCACCAGCACCGTAATGCGGTTGTGAAGGGAAAAACTGATAATCTTGTTTAACACGCTTGGTATATTTACTTGTTCGACGATTCTTTTTTACTGTTCTCGGAATAAACAGAAGGGAATGAAGAGGGCTTCTGTTTACTGCTTATTTCCCGGATTTTGAGTAAAAATTCAACATGAATTACTAAGAATCCGGAAAGCTTTTGAGAGAGATTCCGAAGGCTTAATGTTCGTGACTATGTGCCGGAATCGCATTGGTTGCAGACGCCAGTTTCACTTGATAAGCTCCTTGGGTGACGACACGGTCACCCGCTTTTACGCCGGAAAGTATCCGTACGCTTTCACCATTGTCGGCTCCGAGGGTGACAAGCTGTTTTTTGTAGCCTTCTTCGTCCTGTTGCAGGTAGACAAAGAAACTGCCCTGTTCTTCTGTCAGTGCGCTGTGGGGCAGGGATATGGCATCTTTTACGGGCGCAGATAGCAGGAAAACTTCCACGAAAGAGCCGGGGATGATGTCTGCTTTGTTGTCGAATTCGAATGTCACCGGAATGTAATACCCGTTTTCGTTCGAGGCTTTACCGTATGAAAGTATGCGGCCCCCCATCTCTTTCAGCGTATATGCCTTATTATTATAGGGAGTACGGAAGTTGGCGGACACGATGGAGTGCAAATCGGAATAGTATTTTTCGGATACATCGGCACGCAGAAATAGTTTTCTGTTTTGGGTGATACTTGCCAACGGTTGCCCCACCGCAACGTAGTCGCCTTCCTTCACCAGCATATTTTTTACATATCCGCTGATGGGGGCGACAACCGTTTGTCCGCCGGCAGAGTGGTTTCCGGCCACGGCTTCGTAGCTTATGCGGGCATGCTCGTATGCCTGTTCGACTTGGGCAAATTCTTTTTCCGATACAATTTTGCTGTCGGCAAGTGTTTTCATGCGTTCGTACTCTTTCTTCGAAACTTCGTAGGCCACACGGGCTTTCTGTACAGGGTCTCCATCGGCCAGATTCTTCGAAGACAATACCGCCAATGCAGTGCCTTTGCCGACGTGCATACCTTCAACCACTCTCCCTCTGAATGATACGATACCTGCCACGGGAGCTACGACCATGCTTTCGTCTCCTTGTGCAGTCAGTATTTGCCCGCCGGTCTTGATAACCTGATGGAAAGTTCCCGACTCAATGGTGCTGACTTCCACACCGGCAGCTTTGGCTTTGCCGGGAGGGAGAATGATTTCATCGCTCTTGCTGCCGTTGCTGCTTTCTTGGGTTTCGTCTTCATGGTTTCGGTCTTCAAGTTCATGGTCGTGCCCCTCGTGATTAAGGCTTTCATGATTATGTCCTTCGTGATTTTCTTCGGACTTGCTGTTGCAGGAGCCTGACAGGAATAACCCTAAGACTCCCATGAAAAAGATTTTTCTCATGATGTTTGTTCTTACTTTTTTGTTTCGATGCAAAATTAGCGGGATGGAACGTGCAACCGGGTTACACGATTCCAAACAGAATGGGAAACGGCATTCGGTAATATGCCGATGCCGATCAAGCAAGAACAGAGGGAGGAGCGCGAAGTCCTGTGGCGCGCGTGATAAACGTGCCGTGAAGAGATTCCAGATAGACACAGCCATGCCTTTGCGTGTTGGCTTCGGGCAGGCTTAATGATCCGGAAAGTGATTCGAAGAATAAAGTGGTCACCCACAAACAGTCAGGATAAGTTGAGGCACTATCGGAAGTGGGTGTTTGCTGAACGAAATACGTGGTGACACATCCGGTGCCGCAACAGCAATGGTCGTTGTCGGAACTATGATGATGACCGCAGCAGTCGGCAGTAATGTCATTCTTCATGCAAATCAGTCCATCGATATGATGATGGTGGGGAATGACGGGTACCATCAACATAATCATGCTGATAAAGAGCAGATATAAAGCGATGTACCGTTTCTTTTTCATTCCCTTTCTTCTTTTTGAGTGATTGCAAAGATAAAGGTTCGCTTTTTAATAAGCAAGCACAGAGGATAAAAAAGAGGAGTGTTGCGAGACTTGGACACGGGGGCGGTGGCTTAAGCCTTATTTTCTCTCCAGTTCTCGCAGCGAATCCATCTTCTTTTTTTCAAGAAACTCGTAGATACTGCTCAGATGCTCTTTCACCTGTTTGTTGCCGAACTCATATACTTTGCTTACAAGCCCGTCCAGAAAGTCGCGGTCATGGCTTACGAGAATAAGCGTCCCGTCGAAATCCATGAGAGCCTGCTTCAATATGTCTTTGGTTTTCATGTCCAGATGGTTGGTCGGCTCGTCAAGAATCAGCAGGTTGACCGGTTCGAGCAATAGCTTGATCATGGCAAGGCGCGTGCGCTCTCCGCCGGAAAGCACCTTTACCTTCTTCATGGATTCTTCGGGACCGCCGAACATGAAAGCACCCAGCAAGTCGCGTATCTTGTTGCGAATTTCTCCTTTGGCTACATCGTCGATTGTTTGAAAGACGGTCAGGTTTTCATCCAGCAACGAAGCCTGATTCTGTGCGAAATAGCCAATTTGTACGTTGTGTCCTATGGTGAGCGTCCCTTCATGCCCTATCTCGTTCATGATACACTTCACTAAGGTCGACTTGCCTTCGCCATTTTTACCGACAAATGCCACTTTGTCGCCACGTTCTATGGTGAAAGTGGCGTTTTTGAAAACCACATGTTCCTCATAACTTTTGCCCACGCCTTCCATGATGACGGGATAATTGCCCGAACGGGGCGAAGGAGGGAATTTGAGTCGCAGTGCCGAGGTATCTTCCTCGTCTACTTCAAGAAGTTCCAGTTTCTCCAGCATTTTCACCCGGCTTTGTACTTGCAGGGTTTTGGAATACGTCCCTTTGAAGCGTTCGATAAACTCTTTGGTTTCGGCGATGAACTTCTGTTGTTCGTCGTATGCCTTTTGTTGCTGTTCGCGGCGTTCTTTGCGCAACTCCAAGTATTTGGAGTAATTCACTTTATAGTCATAAATCCGTCCCATGGTCACTTCGATAGTACGGGTGGTGATGTTGTCCACGAATTTGCGGTCGTGACTGATGACGATAACTGCTTTCCCGTTGTTGATAAGGAAATCTTCCAGCCATTGTATGGATTCTATGTCCAAATGGTTGGTCGGTTCGTCTAACAGGAGTACGTCAGGCTTTTGCAGCAGCAGTTTGGCCAGCTCAATGCGCATGCGCCATCCGCCACTGAAGTCGCTGGTGGGGCGGTCGAAATCTTCACGCACGAATCCCAATCCGAGCAACGCTTTCTCTACATCTTCTTCGTAGTTGGTAGCATCTATGGTATAGAACTTCTCGCTCAGGGCGGATACACGTTCTATCAGTTCCATATAGCCGTCGCTTTCGTAGTCGGTACGTGTTTCCAGTTCTTTATTGAGCCGTTCTATCTCTGCTTCCATCTCGTGCAGATGGGCAAATGCTTGCGCCGCTTCTTGAAAAACGGTACGTCCGTCTTCCGTCATAAGATGCTGTGGAAGGTAGGCTATGACACAATCTTTGGGAGCAGATATCTTGCCTCGGGTAGGTTGTCGCACACCTGCCAAAATCTTCAGTAAGGTGCTTTTCCCCGCTCCGTTTTTTCCCATCAGGGCAATGCGGTCTTTTTCGTTGATAACGAATGATATGTCGCTGAATAAAGTGGTGCCGCCAAACTCTACGGCCAGTCCGTCTATGGAAATCATTGCTTCTTCTTTTATTCTATAACTTTTTTCTCTCTTTCCTCCATTTTCCGCTTCACAAATCCTATCTTCAGGTTGGCCTCCTCCATATTCTTCTTTATTTCAGATATGGACGAGAGCAGCTGTGCCAGTTCATAGACATCGGCAAGGGCTTGGCGGTCTGTGGGCGACATGGCGATGGAATAGGGATGTTCTCCTCGATATTGTATTTTTATGTTTTTGTCCTTATTTAAGTAAAGAAATCCCATGACGTTGCCGTCTTCTCCCATTTTATAATCTGCTTTTTCAATCTTTTCGCCGAGGCCGGTGGTTTCGTAGCTGTCTTTGGAGGCAGGTGTTTCGGCGAAGCTTCCGTCGGGAGCAATTACCTTGACTGCAATGTGGTGGATGTTGCGGAAGCCACAATAGATGGATGTCATACTCATTATGCCGTTTTCGTCTACCTGAAAGCGGAGGAACGAGCGGTGCAGGTTCTTTTCTATGACTTGCGATGGATGCAGGTAGTGCCCGATGTTCTGATATTCGGCATCTTTTTCAAAAACATATTTGCTTTTGATGGCATCGAATACCTGTTGTTTGGCTTGAAGCATGCTGTCAAGGTAGAGCAGGCTTCTTTCTTGTTCTTTCAGTTCGATTTCCTGCATCAGCCCGATGCCGGCACGGCGCACATCGAAAGCTTTGGGATAGAGTGTTTTGATACTGTCAATGAGAATTTTCGCTTCATTGTAGTTGCCTTGCTCGAAAGCATGGCGGGCGGCTTGCAGTTTTTCTTCGGCTTTTTTCTCGATATCGTTGCAGGAGAAGAGTGTGCAGCACAGGCACATCATTAGCAATCCTTTCTTCATAATTGTAGTTCTTGGAGTTAGCGGGGACAAAGATAGTGTAAAATTTAGAAATAATATCCATATCTTTGTACCCTCAAACTGATTTATTGACAAATGATAGAGTTGACGGCAGAAGAACTGAAAGCGCGTTTCAGTGATGATATATTCAAGCAGATTTCCGAAACTGCTGATGAGTTGGGAGTAGAATGCTATGTGGTGGGCGGATATGTGCGAGACATATTTTTGCAACGTCCCTCCAAAGATATCGATGTAGTGGTGGTGGGTAGCGGCATTGCAATGGCCGAAGCGTTGGGAAAGCGCTTGGGACGCGGTGCGCATGTCTCTGTCTTCAAGAACTTCGGTACGGCGCAGGTGAAACACCGTGGCGTGGAGGTGGAATTCGTGGGAGCACGAAAAGAGTCTTATACGCACGATTCACGTAAGCCGATTGTGGAAGACGGTACGTTGGAAGATGACCAAAACCGCCGCGACTTTACCATCAATGCGTTGGCCGTATGCCTGAACCGTGCACGCTACGGAGAGCTGGTAGACCCTTTCGGCGGTATGGAAGACATGCGGGAGAGAACCATACGCACGCCGCTCGACCCCGACATCACTTTCAGTGACGACCCTTTGCGCATGATGCGCTGCATCCGCTTTGCTACCCAGCTGAACTTTTATATAGACGACGATACGTTCGATTCGTTATGCCGCAACCGTGATCGCATCTCCATCATCTCTAAAGAGCGCATTGCCGATGAATTGAATAAAATCATCCTTTCTCCCATACCCTCCAAAGGATTTATCGACTTGGACCGTTGTGGTCTGCTTCCGCTCATCTTCCCCGAATTCGTGGCTTTGCAAGGTGTGGAAACCCGTAACGGACGGGCACACAAGGATAACTTCTACCATACGCTCGAAGTGCTCGACAATATCAGCAAGCAGACCGATGACCTTTGGTTGCGCTGGGCGGCAATTCTGCACGACATAGCCAAACCCGTTACCAAGCGTTGGGAACCCCGCGCCGGCTGGACTTTCCATAATCATAACTTCATCGGCGAGAAGATGATACCCGGAATCTTCCGCAAGATGAAGTTACCTATGAACGAGAAAATGAAATTCGTTCAGAAGATGGTGAGTCTGCACATGCGTCCTATCGTGATTGCCGACGATGTAGTGACCGATTCGGCCGTGCGCCGTCTTCTGTTTGAGGCCGGAGATGATATAGACAGCCTGATGACTTTGTGCGAGGCCGACATCACATCCAAAAACATGGAGCGCAAGAAGCGTTTTCTGAATAATTTCCAACTGGTGCGCCAAAAGCTGAAAGACTTGGAGGAACGCGACCGTGTTCGCAATTTCCAGCCTCCGGTGAGCGGGGAAGAAATCATGAAAACTTTCGGACTTTCTCCTTGCCGTCAGGTAGGGGCGTTGAAGAGCGCCATCAAAGATGCCATTCTGGACGGTGTTATCCCCAATGAATACGAAGCCGCCCGTGCATTTATGTTGCAACGGGCGGGAAAAATGGGGCTGAAAGAGGTTTAGAACCTGTTTTATTCGTCTTCAGCCTGAAATTTGCGGCTTACTTTCATCAGGTTGATGGTGTAGGTCACTACGTTTTGGGCTTCTTGCAGCATGGTCAGATAAACCATACTCACTTTGATGCTGCTGCTTTGGCTCTGGATGCGTTGCAATTCTTCGCGTTTCAGTTGCGCGAGTTGGCCATTCAGGTCATTGCCTTTGCGTATCTCTGATTCAAAACCGTTATAGTTGTTGGTCTCCAGCTTGTGCCGGCAAGTTTGCAGCAAGGAAGTGATGTTTTCCGTGACGTCGGCAAACTCACCCTTTTGTATGGCGTCGAGCGGCTTGAAGTTGTTGTCTATATGTTCCAGACACGGTTCGCAGAGGCGTCCCACGCTGAATACCAATTCGCTGGCAAAGTCGTTGCCTTGATAGTAGTAAAGACCTTTCTCCAATACGGTATTGTTGTCGAGGCGGCACATGGCGAGTGTTCCTGTGCGCTTCATCTGTTTGATGAGCTGCTTTTCGAACTTCACCGCTCCCATGGCACGGCGCAGACCGCGCAGGTTTTCGTGCAGGAAGGAGGTGACGGAACGTTCGAAGTTCTCTTCGGTGAAAGCCATGATTTTGCTTAGTTCTTCGCGGGTGTGATGGCGCAGCAGCCCGAGAATCTCACTGTTATCGTTGCTTTTCATCAGCTGTTTCAGCGTTTCGTTGCCTTGTTCTTTCGCCTTGCGCTTTTTGTACATCATTTGGCTGCGGATCAGTGAGAATACGGCCAATGCGATAAGGGCTACGATGGCTGTTGTACCTCCGAAACTGATAATCAGCGCCACAAAGAAACAGATGGTGAAGGCCGCACCGGCAGTGATGAACCAGCCTCCCACCACGCTCAGCACACCGGTGATGCGGAATACGGCAGAGTCGCGTCCCCAAGCACGGTCGGAGAGCGAGGTGGCCATAGCCACCATGAACGTCACGTAGGTAGTGGAAAGGGGAAGTTTCAGCGAGGTGCCCAATGCAATGAGCAGACTGGCCAATACCAGATTGACGGAGGCGCGTACCATGTCGAAGGCGGCACCGTCGGCTATAATGGCTTCGTCTTTGCGGAAGCGGGTTTCTATCCACTGCTTGCCGCTTTCGGGCATGATTTTAGAGAAACTGTTGCTCAGGTTCATGCTGAAGCGTACCAACGTACGAGCCATCGGGGTGCTTCCAAAGCTTTCTTCGCCTTCGTCTTGGCGAGCCAAATCTACCGAGGTTTTGATGACGTTGTGTGCTTTCTTCGAAGTGTAGAGGGCATATACCATGATGACGCCTGCACCGAAGAGGAAGTACCAAGGGGTGGAGGCTGCTCCTTGCAGTGAGGCCATCAGGAAACCGTCCGGACCAACCTCGGTGCCATTGGCGATGTAGTCTGTGAGGGCGGAATAGCCGGCCAGAGGTACGCCGATGAAGTTCACAAGGTCATTGCCGGCAAAGGCAAGGGCCAAGGCGAATGTGCCCAGCAACACGATGATGCGGAAGATGTTTACCTTGAACCAGTGCAATATCTGCATCAGAACGGTGAAAGATGCAAAGATGAGGCCAAGTAGCCACAGGGTGTTCTCCTGAAGCCAATGCTTGTTTTCGGGGGTCATGAACGAACTGTCTTTCAGCCCCTTGAACAACATGAAGTAGACGATGCTGGTGGCGGCGATGCCTCCGAAGAGGGCGATGCTGTATTTCATGTGTCTCTTGTAGTTGAAGGTGAACACGATACGCGCAAGCCATTGCACAACCATACCGAAGAAGAAGGCTATCGCCACGGACATGAAGATGGCCATGATGACGGACAGTGCCTTGTCGGTATTGATGAGGTCGCCCAATCCCAATGTGTCGTCTCCGTACACCTTGACGAGTGCCAAGGCAAACGTACCGCCCAACAGCTCGAATACCATGGATACGGTGGTCGAGGTGGGTAGTCCCATCGTGTTGAATACGTCCAGCAGTACGACATCCGTCAGCATCACGGCCAATAGGATGCACATGATTTCGGCGAAATAGAAGTGTTGCGGCTGATAAATGCCGTGTCGTGCAATGTCCATCATGCCGTTGCTGAGCGCGGCGCCGATGAAGACACCTACGGCGGCGATGAACAGTACCGTTTTGAACGAAGCCGCCTTTGCCCCGACGGCCGACTGAAGAAAGTTTACCGCATCGTTGCTGACGCCGACCATAAGGTCGAATACCGCGAGTACGAACAGGAAGATGACGATGCCCAAATAGATTGTTTCCATAAATACGTTTTTGATTTCCGGTGCAAAGGAACGTAAAGCGTATTGCAGCGCAATGTCATGTATGTTACAAGGAGGTTACAAAAAAGGTTTTTCGGTGAGGGGAGGGAAGCCTCTTTCACAGAAAATGAAAGACTGCATCCTGTCGGACTCATACACTTTTAAGATGCTGATTTACAGTAATCAGGCAAAAGAAGGAAGAACCTTCTGCGTCAACCGGCAGGCCGGCGTTTGACAGACACAAGTCTTTGAGATGACAGACACAAGTGTTCAAGCCGTCAGACACTTGTGTTTGTCACGTCAGACACAAGTCTTTGAGACGTCAGACACAAGTGTTTGACAGAGTGGGTGTAATCGTCTGATTACCAGTGGTGTTTGGTCGAAAGGGTGGAATGCGTAGGCGGGAGTGCCGTACTTCTTGTCCAGAACTCGTACATCGTTCCTCGGTGCCGGAGAAAAAGCCCGTTTTCAAGGGGGATAAGGAGGCGTCAGGCATTCGATGCCGGATGGATGAAGAATCTCAATGATTGTCGCGCTGCTTCAGGTATTCGTAGAAAGTGTATTGCGAGCGCACCCGCTCCTTTTGCGGATGGGCAGATTTCCAGCAGTTGCGCAAATGGTCGTCTACGAAGCAGGCTTTCCGTTTGTCGGACAGCTGGATGGAGAGCATGTCCGTCAGTTCCCTTTTCAAGTCCGGGTCCAGAATGGGAGTGACGGCCTCGATGCGGCGATAAAGGTTGCGGCGCATCCAGTCCGGCGAGCCGAGGAAGAGCTTCGGATTGCCGCCGTTGCCGAAATACCACACGCGCGCATGCTCCAAGAAAGTGTCTACGATACGTGTGATGCGGATATTACGGCTATATGCTTGTCCGGGGATGAGGCAACAAATGCCGCGCACGATGAGGTCTATCTCCACACCGGCTTCAGAAGCCTCGTAGAGCCGGTCTATCATGGTGGGATCTTGCAGCGCATTCATCTTGAGGATGATTCTGCCTCGTTTTCCGTTTTTTGCCAACTCTATTTCGCGATCAATGAGGCGGTTCAGCTCCGGTATCAGGTTGAAGCGTGCCACAAGCAACCGGTGAAACACCGTCTTCTCCTTGCCTTGCAGGGTGCGGAAAAGATTGTGAAGATCGTTCACAATCACCCGATTGCATGTGAACAGACCACTGTCTGCATAGAGGGTGGCGGTTTTCTCATTGAAGTTGCCCGTGCTGATGTAGGCGTAGCCGGGCAGCTTGTGTCCCTGCTTGTCGCGGCGCAGCACCAATGCCACTTTGGCGTGTACTTTCAGTTTGGGAATGCTGTATATGATGTTGATGCCGGCACTTTTCATCATTTCGGCCGTGGCAAGGTTGTTCTCTTCGTCGAAGCGCGCTTTCAGTTCGACGAACACCGTGACCTTCTTGCCGTTCTGGGCGGCGGCTATCAAGGTGTTGATGACGGTGGAGTTTTCTGCCACGCGATATTGGGTTGCCATGATTTCGCGCACGCTTGGGTCGTGCACGGCTTCGTATAAGAAATGTATGAAATGGTCGAAGGAATGGTAGGGGTAGTGTAGCAGCAAATCCTTCTTTTCCACATATCGGAAGATGGACTCGTGCTCGTCCAGACAAGTCAGCTTCATGGGTTGCGGCTTCTTGACGGGGCGTACCGATTGGTTGGGATTAGGCAGGTGGCGCAAGTCTTCCATATTGAGATGCTTGTCGCCGGGCACCAACTCGCGGCGGTCTATGCGGTAGGCATCTACCAGAAAGTTGAGGAAGTCCGCGGGCATGGCACGGTCGTAGACAAAGCGGCAGATGGCGCCTATTTTGCGCTTCTTTACCTTCGTCTTCACCTGCTCTATGATTTCCGAAGTGGTATTGACCGTTTCGTCTATCAGTATATCCGCATCCCGCGAAATCTTGATGCAATAGCTGCTCTCCACTTCATAGCCGGGGAAGATGGTGTCGATATTGGCCTTTATGATGTCTTCGATGAACATCAGGTAGTGATTTCTCCCCACTTTGGGCAGTTGGATGAAACGCGGCACTTTGCTGTACGGCAGTTTCATGACGAAATATTGCGTATGGTCGGGCGAACCTGCCGGCAGGTTTTTGGAGTAAAGGCGCACAGCCAGATAGAGGCGGTTGTCGCGCAGGAAAGAGACGACTTTGTCTTTGCTTACCGGCACGGGCGACAGATAGGGGAATATCTCCTCATAGAAGAAGTTGCGTATGAACTCTTGGTGAAACGGTTCCACATTCCGGCTCTGATAGAAGATGATGTGGTGTTTCTTCAGGGCGGGCAGAATCTGCCGTTCGTAGATGCGTATGCGGTCTTCCAGTTGGCGGTTCACCTCATCATTGATCTCTGCCACCAATTCGATGGCCGACTGCACCGACTCTTCGTCATTCTGCGTCACTCCGCTGGCTATGGCTTTGTGGTCGGCCACCCGTATTTTATAGAATTCTTCCAGATTGGAGGAGTATATGGAAATAAAGTTGATGCGTTCATACAAAGGCAGTGTATCGTCTTCGGCCTCCAACAGCACGCGATAGTTGAAAGACAGCCAACTGATGTCACGCTTGAAGTATCTGTTCTCCATAAGATTTCGGTTTAAGCAGGCAAGATTCAAAACGGGCACTGAAATAAATCGGGCTCTTGCTCTTATTTTGTCCAAATATAATTACCTTTGTTTAATAAACAAAAGAAAGATGACAAAAATCGGTCTATTATCGGATACGCATGCCTATTGGGACGAGAAGTATCTGCACTATTTCGATCCGTGCGACGAGATATGGCATGCCGGAGACATCGGTTCGCTCGAAGTGGCGCAGAGGCTGGCCGCTTTCCGCCCGTTCCGTGCCGTGTATGGCAATATCGACGGGCAGGAAATCCGTCGGTTTTATCCGCAGACGTTGCGCTTCACGATAGACGGGGCGGAGGTGTTGATGAAGCACATCGGCGGTTATCCCGGCAACTACGACCCTTCCGTCAAAGGTTCTCTTTTGGTGCATCCGCCCAAACTTTTCATTAGCGGACATTCACATATCCTGAAGGTGAAGTACGACAAAACATTGGACATGCTGCACATCAATCCCGGAGCGGCAGGCATCTCGGGCTTCCATAAAGTGCGCACGTTGGTGCGCTTCGTTGTGGACAAGGGCACATTCAAAGATCTTGAGGTCATAGAGTTGGCAGGCTGAACGGCTGTACGGCATCATTCGCCGCTGTTTATGCCGAAAAAATCAGCCGGCATATTTTTGTTATACATCCGGTTTGCATTATATTTGCAACCTGAATAGCAAGTAGAGCCGTGGGGCGTCGTCCTCCTTCTTATTTTATTCTCCGTTTGATGTATCACCGAAAAAAGAACTGAAATATGAAAGGAATCATTCTTGCAGGTGGCAGCGCCACTCGTCTCTATCCCTTGTCAAAGGCTATCTCCAAGCAGATAATGCCCGTCTACGACAAACCCATGATATACTATCCGCTCTCTACGTTGATGCTGGCGGGCATACGCGAAGTGCTGATTATTTCTACTCCGCGCGATTTACCCATGTTCCGTGAGTTGCTTGGAACCGGCGAAGAGCTGGGTATGTCTTTCTCTTATAAAATACAGGAAAAACCCAATGGGCTGGCACAGGCTTTCGTGCTGGGAGCAGAGTTCCTGAATGGCGGGCCGGGCTGCCTCATTCTGGGCGACAACATGTTCTACGGGCAAGGCTTCTCTGCCATGCTGAAGCGTGCCGCCTCCATTGATAAGGGGGCTTGTATCTTCGGCTATTATGTGAAAGACCCGCGTGCCTATGGCGTGGTGGAGTTCGACGACGAGGGGAAAGCCATTTCTTTGGAAGAAAAGCCGGCACAGCCCAAAAGCAACTATGCCGTTCCGGGCCTCTATTTCTATGATTCTACCGTGACGGCCAAAGCGGCTTCCTTGGAACCTTCCGCCCGTGGAGAGTATGAGATAACCGACCTCAACCGTCTGTATTTAGACGAGGGCACGCTGAAGGTGGAGCTCTTCGGCCGTGGCTTTGCTTGGCTCGATACGGGCAACTGCGACAGCCTGCTCGAAGCAAGCAACTTTGTGGCTACCATACAGAATCGCCAAGGCTTCCGTGTGAGTTGCATTGAGGAAATCGCATGGCGCAAAGGCTGGATAGACGTAGACCAACTGTATCGCCTCGGCGAACAGCTTGGAAAAACAGAGTATGGTAACTATCTGATGGAACTTGCCGACTCGCGGAGATAAGAAACGGGAGGATAGACCGAACTCTAAAGCTCATAATTTATAATTCAAAAAAACTCATAATTACATGAAGACGTATCTTGTGACCGGTGCGGCCGGCTTTATCGGAGCTAATTATATCAAATATATACTGGCGAAACATGACGACATCAAGGTGGTGGTATTGGATGCCTTGACCTATGCCGGAAACTTGGGTACCATTGCCGACGACATTGATGACGTGCGTTGTTTCTTCGCGAAGGGCGATATTTGCGACCGCGCATTGGTGGATGACTTGTTTGCCAAGTATAAATTCGACTATGTGGTGAACTTTGCCGCCGAGAGCCATGTGGATCGCAGCATCGAAAATCCGCAGCTTTTCCTGATGACGAATATTCTGGGCACGCAGAACTTGCTGGATGCTGCCCGCCGTGCTTGGGTGACGGGCAAGGACGAGACCGGCTATCCTACTTGGAGCAAAGGTGTGCGCTACCATCAGGTATCGACGGATGAGGTGTACGGCTCGTTGGGTGCTGAAGGGTACTTCACGGAGCAGACACCGCTATGTCCCCACAGTCCGTACAGCGCATCCAAGACGAGTGCCGATATGGTGGTGATGGCTTATCACGACACTTACAAGATGCCGGTGACCATTACCCGCTGTTCCAACAACTACGGGCCCTATCACTTCCCGGAGAAGCTGATTCCGTTGATTATCAAGAACATCTTGGAAGGAAAGAATCTTCCCGTCTATGGTGATGGCAGCAACGTGCGCGACTGGTTGTATGTAGAAGACCATTGCAAGGCCATCGACCTTGTGGTGCGCAAAGGCGTGGATGGCGAAGTCTACAATGTGGGCGGCCATAACGAAAAGACCAACTTGGAGATTGTGAAACTGACCGTCTCTACCATTCGCCGCTTGATGGAAGAAGAGCCCAAGTATCGCGAAGTCTTGAAGAAGAAAGACAAAGATGCCGATGGCCGGATTGATATCAGTTGGATTAATGAAAACCTGATAACGTTTGTCAAAGACCGTTTGGGGCATGACCAGCGTTATGCCATCGACCCGACGAAGATTAGCAACGCTCTTGGCTGGTATCCCGAAACGAAGTTCGAAGCAGGCATTGTGAAGACCATCAAGTGGTATCTGAACCATCAGGACTGGGTGGAGGAAGTGACCAGTGGCGACTATCAGAAGTATTACGAACGGATGTACGGAAAGAGGTAGTATTCTTTCTTGGTCGGATTGAAAAAAAGAAGTGTGCCGATGTCTCTACGGAGACGCCGGCACTTTCTTTGTAGAGACGCTGCCTCCTTCGCTATGGTGACGTTGCTTCCCTCACTATGGTGACGCTGCTTCCCTCACTATGGTGACGCTGCTGCCCTCGCTATAATGACGCAGCCTCCCTCACTGCGGTGACATCGTTTCCCTCACTGCGGTGACGTTGCTTGTCTCACTGCGGTGACGTTGCCAGCCTTACTGCGATGACGTTGCCGGCCTCGTCATGAGCTCTGTTTTGCCAAGCCCTACATCAGAATGGCTGCACTGAGCAGCAGTCCCATAAGCAGCATATTGCGTGAGGTTTCGCCTAATATGCTGTTTAGTTGTTTACCGCTTTGTATTTGGCACATCCGTTGCCACGTGCGTACATGGAAGAAGAGATAGAGCAGCGGCATAAGCAGTGCCGCAGGGTTGACGGGCAGGGCAGGGCTGCCTGTGACGGGGTTTATGAGGTCGTTGTCTATGCCGAACCGGAAAGAGAGCAGAGTGGCGGCAATGCCTAACCCCAAGTAGGCATAGCGTCCGAAAGGTTCGCCCAGACGTACTATCAGTGTACGTTTGCCGCTAAGGGCATCTTGTTCGCGGTCGCGATAATTATTAACTACCAACAAAGTGTCTATCACCAGCCCGCAAACGAGCGAGGCCACAACCACATCCATGGTTATTTTGTAAGCCTGTACATAGTAAGTTCCTCCCACGGGAATAAAACCGAAGAAAACCAAAACCAGCAAGTCTCCCCATCCGTGATAGGAAAGTATCGTGGTGTAAAGAAAGGCAAACAGGACACAAAGCGTTCCCAATCCTATCAGCTCCCATCCATCGTAAGGCAGTTGCCCCCGGCAGGTGTACAACAATCCGCAGCCGGCAAGGCACGAGAGGAGAACGGCAAGCCCGATGCCTTTCTTCATGGCTTCGGGTGTAATCCAGCCTTGTGAGCAGGCACGTTCCGGACCGAGACGGTCTTCACGGTCTGTTCCTTTCAGATAGTCGTAGAGGTCGTTGATGAAATTGGCGGCCACCTGCATGCCACAGGCAAAGAGCAGGCACAGCAGGGCGGGCAGGGGAGTGAATACTTCGTCGGCAAGAGCCAGCGAAGTACCTGTCAGTACGGGGATGAAGGCACCCGTCAACGTTTTGGGGCGGGCGGCGAGCATCCAAGCGTGGATTGAGTTGGTTCTTACGGTTTCTATCATTGTTTTTCTGTTATGGGGAAAAGCGGTTGTTCCGGTATCAGCACTACTCCTTGTTTTTTCTTTCCGTCCATCTTTACGATGAGTGGATGCTCAAAACGCACGTGGCGCAGATACTTGGTTTCATATACGGCAGGCTGTGCGTTGAGGAAATCCTGATTGTACACTCCGTCGTTCATGAAGGCATTGATGGTGAAGTAGCCTACGCCGAAGGAAGTCAGGTTCTGGAAGAAGTGGGTTCCTTGGCTCGGGTCTATGCGGTAGTTGGTCAGTCCTGCCTCCACTATGATGCGGGCTGCGCTGATGTGCGGCCACTTCACCGGAATGCCCAGCCAAGTGTCGCTGCTTCCCCATCGTCCGGGCCCCACAAGGACATAATTCTTGCCTTCGTCCAGAAACTTCTGGTTCAGCTTTTCTATCTCCCATGCGATCTCCTGATTATGCGAGGCGCTGTAATCATCCGTCTTTACGTAGACCACATCCTGCATCTCGTTCATGATGCCATGTCCCAGCGAATTGTTGGAGCGGAGCAATATCCGGTCGTCGGAGATGAGCGAGAGGTCTTCGTCCGGCATCTCCTTGCTGTCTACAATGGGGCGGATTTGCAGCAGGTAGAAAGTTCCGGACTTGTCTTTCTCGCGGTTCAATGTGGCGGCGAACTCTATTTCTACGGGGCGGCGCATTTCCTGCTGCCCGTATTTCAAGACCAATTGCAGGATGCGTGCCAACGGAAATACATCGTGCTGGAGGATATTGGCAAAGGTGATGACTTTGCGTCCGCCGGGATAGAGACCATCACGGATAATCTGGTCGTATGGGTCGTAGGTAGAAGCGATATACTTCAGTGCCCCGTCCTTTTCCGCTTCCTTTACGTGCAGTTTCAGCAGGTTGAAGCCGTCGTCTATGGAGAAGTCATGGCCGGCATTGCGCAGGTCGAGGGCATAAAAGCGGGTCTGTGTCTCTTTCAGGGCAATCTCCATCTCGCTGGTTTGCAGCACCCGGGTGGGGTGGTAGGGAGAGAAACGCAGTGTCATGCCTCCGTCCACGATGTACTTGCCCAAGCCGAGAGCCAGATTTACAGTACCTTCTTCGGCCTTTTCATCTCCGATGGGATAGTAATTGAGCGAGCGTGCCACACCGGACATGGACGGATAGTAACGGTCACCGTAATAGTTGCCCGCCACTTCTTGCAGGATGACCGCCATTTTCTCTTGGTCGATGACGTTGCTCGTTGCTTGCATATATGCTTTTGAGTCGTGGAAATAGACAGAAGCATACACTCCTTTGATGGCGTCGCCCAGCATGCGCAACATTTCATACTTATCGTCCAGATAGGGAATCATGTAGGTATTGTAGATACCGGCAAACGGTTGGTAGTGGGAGTCCTCCAGCAGTGACGACGAGCGGATGGCTATGGGCGACTTCACCACGTCGAAGAACGTGAAGAAGTCTTCCACCAACCGGTCGGGCAGTTTGGCTTTCAGGAAGTAGCGCAAGATGGTGCCGTCGTCTGCATCCGACAGAGCCACCTGATATAAATTGTTGGTATCCATGAACTCGTCGAACACATCCGTGCAGAGCACAACGGTCTTCGGGATGGCCACATTGGCATTCTCAAACTCTTCGAATTCGGGATGATGCTTCACCATATTGTCTATGAATGCCAGACCGCGCCCTTTGCCTCCCAGCGACCCGTCGCCTATGCGGGCAAAGTTGGAGTAGCGGTCGAAGCGGTCGCGCTTGAAGACGGCCACCACTCCCCGGTTCTTCATCTTGCGATATTTCACGATGGCCTCGAAGATGATTTTGCGGTGTGCATCCACATCCTGCAAACTGTTCCATGTGATGGGTTTCAGAAACTCGGCCACCGGAAACATGGCGCGCGAATAGAGCCATCGGCTGACATGGTTGCGGCTGATATGATAAAGGAACGATTCTGCCGGTACGGCAAAAAGAATGTTCTGCAATTCCTTGAGGTTCTTTACGCAGGCAATCTCTTCCAGCGTATCGGGATTGCGGAAGATGAAATCGCCGAAACCGAAGTTGTCCGATACGATGCGGCGCAAGTCCACATCCATCTTTTTGGAGTTCTTGTCGATGAAAGAGGCGTCGTACTTGGCTGCATAGGCGGCATTGTCCGATTCGGAAGACTGTATGATAAGCGGGACAAACGGATCTTCCTTGCGTATGGCGGCACAGAGCTTTATTCCCGCCAGTTCATCCTTCTCGCCACGCTCCGTACGTGGGAAGCGCACGTCGGTGATGACGCCTAATATGTTGTTTCTGTATTTCTCGTAAATGCCTGTGGCTTCTTCGTAGGTACGCGCAAGCACTATTTTGGGGCGTCCCCTCATGCGTAATGTGCGTTGATGGGCATTCAGCGCTTCCGTAGAGAACTCTTGGCTCTGTTTCAGAATAAACTTATACAGGTTAGGGAGGATGGAGGAGTAGAAGCGGATGCCGTCTTCCACCAGCAGGATAAGCTGCACGCCCACTTCATTGACGTCATGCTCCAGATTCATCTTGTCCTCTATCAGCTTGATGATGGATACCAGCAGATCCGTATTGCCCAGCCAGCAGAAGACGTATTCGAATGGAGTCAGGTCTTCGTTGGCTATGCGCTTGGTGATGCCGTGGCTGAAAGGCGTCAATATCACCATGGGGATGTGCTCGTACCGGCTCTTGATGCTGCGTGCCACGTCGAACCCTTCATTGTCTCCCGTTCCCGGCATGCAGATGATGAGGTCGAAAGAGATGGAAGAGAGTTGCGCCAATGCCTCGTCGCAGGTGGATGCTTGTGTAAAGCGGGGCGGATAGCGCAGGGAGAGTGAGGTATATTCATTGAATATCTTTTCGTCTATTCGCCCGTCGTCTTCCAGCATGAAGGCATCGTATGGGTTGGCTATCAAGAGGACGTTGAAAATGCGCCGTGTCATGAGGTTGGCGAACTGCGTGTCTTTGAAATAAAGCCGGTTCAAATTATACTTGCTGAGCATGGTCTCTCATGGATTGTTGGTTTCATGCCACAAAAGTAATAGAATCAGGCCTAATCGGATGGCTTTTCCGTGACTTTTTTGCTTTTCCCGCATAGATACCGGGGAATGTGTATGGCAGGTTCCCGTATCCTCACGAAGGGGAATGATGAGAGGCGGCGCACTTTTACATTATTGCCCGAGTTCGGCATAGGCTGTTTCTTTTGCTGAAGACGAGGGACGCCGTCCTGTCGGGCGGGTATTTCCTGAATCACCGGTTCGCGGCGGTCAGGCAGAGGAGAAGAGAGCCTTTCGGGCAGGCCGTCCTCACCCTGTTTTGACAACTGCAATCCTTCGTCTTGACAGACACAAGTGTTTTGCGTGACAGACACAAGTGTTTTGCGCGTCAGACACAAGTGTTTTGCACGTCAGACACAAGTGTCTGACAACATGGAATTAAATGCTTGATAATCAATAGTGTTTTACTTTGGTATACAAGCCTTCGTATGAGGCTTCCGACCAGCTTCTTATTCCCGCACTCGGGTGTCGCTCATTCATAAAGGAACGGTTTCCTTCATTCGTTCGTTAAAATCATCTCCGGAGAATGCCGGCATATCAGGTTTTCTTTTTACATTTGCACGTTCAACCATCGTTTCGGGTCAGAAACGGCCATACCTTATTATTATATAGAATTAATGAGAATAGAAACACTTTCAACCACCAAAAAAGCCGTCGTCGGCGTGCAATTTCTTTTCGTAGCCTTTGGCGCAACAGTACTCGTACCGCTTCTTGTAGGCATTAATCCTTCGACGGCGCTTTTCACCGCCGGATTAGGCACGTTCATCTTTCATTTCGTGACCAAAGGCAAAGTACCCATCTTTCTGGGCAGTTCGTTTGCCTTTATCGCACCCATCATCGCTGCTACCGAGCAGTGGGGATTGCCGGGAACGTTGGCCGGGCTGACCAGTGTGTCGCTTGTTTATTTCCTGATGAGTGCGCTTGTGAAATGGCAGGGGAAGAATCTCCTCAATCGTGTGTTTCCACCCGTAGTCATCGGCCCCGTCATTATCCTCATCGGGCTGTCTCTTTCGGGCAGCGCCGTGAATATGGCAAAAACAAACTGGCTGCTGGCATTCATCTCGTTGATTACGGCGATACTCGTGCTGACTTACGCACGCGGGCTGCTTAAACTTGTGCCGGTGATTTGCGGCATCATCACGGGATATATTGCGGCCATGCTCATGGGAGCGGTAGACTTGGCACCGGTGGCGGCCGCTCCGTGGTTCACCAATCCGGTTTCGTTATCGACCATTACCCATTTTCAGTGGGCGCCTTTTCTCTATATGATTCCCGTTGCCATTGCTCCGGTGATTGAACATATCGGTGATGTATATGTGGTGAGTGCCGTGGCCGAGAAAGACTTTGTGAAAGAGCCGGGACTGCATCGCACCATGTTGGGAGACGGATTGGCCTGTCTGGCTTCCGCTTTTCTTGGAGGACCTCCCGTAACCACTTATTCGGAGGTGACGGGCGCCATGTCAATCACCAAGGTGACAAGCCCTGCCGTGATACGTGTCTCTGCCGCTACTGCTCTCGTCTTTTCGGTTATCGGTAAGCTGAGTGCGGTGTTGCAATCCATTCCCGAAGCAGTGCTGGGCGGCATCATGCTGCTGTTGTTCGGAACTATCGCAAGCGTGGGAGTGCAGAATCTCATTCAGCACAAGGTGGATATGAACGAGACGCGAAACGTGATAATCGTTTCCGTAACGCTGACTATGGGCATCGGTGGCGCCGTATTGTCGGCCGATAACTTCGCTCTGTCGGGTATAGGGCTTTCTGCTGTCGTCGGAGTGTTGCTCAATTTGTTGTTGCCGAAAACAAAGCGGCAAGACATAGCCCGACAGGAATAAGAAGATAGGCCGCTCTTTGAAAAGAGAACGTACCGGCTGAAAATCTCTGTATGATGTCTATATTATATAAGGTGTAAGAGGCAGGGCTTGCGGGCATGCGTCATAGGAACGGTTTCGAACCGCGAGTTCTGCCTCTTGACATTTTATTATTAAATTATCAAAAAAACGAGATACTTCTTAGGTTGTTTGAAAAGTTTCCCTATATTTGCACTGTTCTTAGTTGACACTTTGTTTTAGTAGCTTAGAAGTAAACAAGGTAATAACCTATAAAACGTAATATTATGAATATCGAACGTATCATGGCCTCTTTGGAGGCAAAGCATCCCGGCGAGTCTGAGTATCTTCAAGCCGTAAAGGAAGTTCTTCATTCCATCGAAGATATCTACAATCAACATCCTGAGTTCGAGAAAGCGAAAATTATAGAGCGTCTGGTTGAGCCTGACCGTATTTTTACTTTCCGTGTTACTTGGGTGGACGATAAGGGTGAAGTTCAGACCAATCTGGGCTATCGCGTACAGTTCAATAACGCCATCGGCCCTTACAAAGGCGGTATCCGTTTCCATGCTTCCGTAAATCTCTCTATCCTTAAATTCTTGGGCTTTGAACAGACGTTCAAGAACGCATTGACCACATTGCCTATGGGTGGCGGTAAGGGCGGTTCCGACTTCTCTCCGCGCGGTAAGAGCGATGCCGAAATCATGCGCTTCTGTCAGGCGTTCATGCTGGAGCTGTGGCGTCATCTGGGTCCGGATATGGATGTTCCTGCCGGCGACATCGGCGTAGGCGGTCGTGAAGTAGGCTATATGTTCGGTATGTATAAGAAGTTGACCCGCGAATTTACGGGTACTTTCACAGGCAAGGGACTGGAATTCGGAGGTTCGTTGATTCGTCCCGAAGCAACCGGTTTCGGTGGATTGTACTTTGTTCACCAGATGCTTGAAACCAAGGGTATCGATATAAAGGGCAAGACCGTAGCTATTTCCGGTTTCGGAAACGTGGCTTGGGGAGCTGCAACCAAGGCTACTCAGTTGGGAGCAAAGGTTGTAACGATTTCCGGTCCCGACGGCTATATCTACGACCCGAACGGCATCAGTGGCGAAAAGATCGATTATATGTTGGAACTCCGTGCATCGGGCAATGACATTGTGGCTCCGTATGCCGATAAATTCCCCGGTTCTACTTTCGTAGCCGGCAAACGTCCGTGGGAAGTGAAAGCAGACATCGCTTTGCCTTGCGCCACTCAGAACGAGTTGAACGGTGAAGATGCACGTCACCTCATCGATAATAAAGTGATGTGTGTAGGCGAAATCTCCAATATGGGATGTACTCCGGAGGCTATCGACCTGTTCATAGAAAATAAAATCATGTATGCACCGGGCAAGGCTGTGAATGCGGGTGGTGTGGCTACCAGCGGGCTGGAAATGTCGCAGAATGCCATGCACCTCAGTTGGAGTGCCGCCGAAGTGGACGAGAAACTCCATGCCATTATGCACGGCATACATGCCCAATGCGTAAAATATGGAACAGAACCTGACGGCTACATCAACTACGTGAAGGGGGCAAACATTGCCGGCTTCATGAAAGTTGCACATGCCATGATGGGACAAGGCATTATCTAAGAGAGACACTTTGTTTAGTTGTATTTGTATTTGTGGTTTACTGCTGCCCTATGCCTGTGAAGGTATGGGGCAGCACTTTTTTAGTGCTATCCACTAACCGCTATCTACGCTTTTTTTTCTTTATCTTTGCATCTCAAAACCATAAATTGACAACAGATGTTACTACCGGAATTAAAACAGAGACGCGATAAGATTCGCTCTCTTATGGCTCAACAAGGGATTGACGCCGCCCTTATCACTTGCAATGTTAATTTGATTTATACGTATGGACGTGTTGTAAGCGGCTACTTGTATTTACCGTTGCATGCTCCTGCCCGTTTGTTCATCAAACGTCCCAATAATGTGACGGGAGAGTATGTGCATCCCATTCGCAAACCCGAACAGCTTCCCGAATTACTGATGGAGTGCGGCCTGTCCATACCTTCCAAGTTGATGCTGGAGGGAGATGAACTCACGTTTACGGAATATAACCGTCTGGCTGCATGTTTTCCGCAAACGGAGGTTGTTCCTTGTGGCACTTCGCTTATACGGAAAGCCCGGAGCATAAAGACCGATATGGAGATTGAGATGTTCCGCCGTTCCGGCATTGCACATGCCAAAGCATACGAACAGATACCCTCGGTCTATCAGCCGGGAATGACCGACCGGCAGCTTTCCGTCGAAATAGAGCGCTTGATGCGCTTGGAAGGCGGTTTGGGCATTTTCAGGACATTCGGACAGAGCATGGAGATTTTCATGGGTAGTCTTCTGGCCGGAGACAATGCCATGAATCCCGCCCCTTATGACTTTGCTCTGGGAGGCAGAGGTCTCGACCCTTCGCTTCCCATCGGTGTGGATGGTTCTTTTTTGCAGCCGGGGCAGAGCTTTATGGTGGATATGGGAGGAAACTTTTATGGCTATATGGGCGATATGAGTCGGGTTTTCTCCATCGGTAGGCTACCGGAGAAAGCATACGCTGCGCATCAGACATGTTTGGAGATACAGGAAGCCGTGGCCGAGAAAGCCAAGCCGGGAGTTGTTTGTGAAGACCTTTATAATATAGCCATCGATATGGTGACCAAAGCCGGGTTTGCCGACTATTTTATGGGGACAACCCAAAAAGCCAAATTTATCGGTCACGGCATCGGTCTGGAGATAAACGAGATGCCTGTGCTGGCTCCACGCATGAAGCAGGAACTCGAACCGGGTATGGTCTTTGCATTGGAACCGAAGATTGTCCTTCCCGGCATAGGCCCCGTGGGTATCGAGAATTCTTGGGCAGTTACGGCAGAAGGAGTGGAGAAACTCACGCTATGCAAAGAAGAGATTGTTGAAGTTTAAGTCTGCGGTTAGCGGTTAATGATTGGCGGTTAGTGAGCGTGCTATCAAGAATAAGGCTTGAAGCCCGTTCACTAACCGTTAATCGACTGACCGCTGACTCACATTCTTTTTAGTGCTATCTTGATGACCTGCTCCACCGGTGCTTGCGGGTCTTCTTGCAGGATGGCGAGCACGACTTTTTGCGAGGGAGCTTGTGCAAAGCCAAGCATGGTGAGGGCGGATATTGCTTCTTCCTGCACTTGCGTGTTGACTGTCGATGCCGGTATTCCCGTGATTCCTGCGGTATCGGTGGCCGCGCCGCCGGTTTTTATTTTGTCTTTCAAATCCACAATCACACGTTGGGCGGTTTTCAGGCCGATGCCTTTGACGGTTTTCAGCAGGGTGGCATTCTCCGTACTGATGACATTTATCAGCTCTGACGGCGAAAGTGCCGAAAGAATCATGCGCGCCGTATTCCCTCCAATGCCCGATACGGAGATAAGCAGCAGAAACAGTTCCCGCTCTTGCTTGTCGGCAAAGCCGTAGAGCGTGTAGGCATCTTCGCGTATGGCTTCATGTATATAGAGCTTGCATTCTTTTTTGCCCTGTATGGCGGCGTATGTGTTTAAGGAAATGTTGATGCCATACCCCAGTCCGTTACAGTCTATCACTGCGGTAGCCGGTCTCAGTTCGGCTATTTCGCCTTTGATGTATTCTATCATGATTGCATTCTTTGGTTTTTCTCTCTTAGCATCTGCGAATGTACGCATTATTATCGGACTTTCAGTCACTAAAAAAAGAAAAACAGTGTGAAACTCCGGGGGATCTCATAGACAGGTATGAACTAAAATGCTTACTTTTGTGCCGATATAGTAGAAAACTGATAAATAAAACCAATGAAAAGGATGAAAAAAGTAAGAGCGGCTATTGTGGGCTATGGCAATATAGGGCGTTATGTACTCGAAGCCTTGCAGGCGGCTCCCGATTTTGAGATTGCCGGTGTGGTACGTCGTTCCGGGGCAGAAGATTGTCCTGCGGAACTGAGGGAATATCCCGTTGTAAGGAACATTAAAGATTTGCAAAGTGTAGATGTGGCTATTCTTTGTACGCCTACCCGTAAGGTCGAGGAGTATGCAAAAGAGATTCTGGCTTTAGGCATCCGTACGGTGGACAGCTTTGATATCCATACGGGTATTTCGGCTTTGCGCCGCACGCTCGATGCGGTGGCCAAAGCGCACGATACGGTGGCTGTCGTCTCGGCCGGTTGGGATCCGGGAAGCGATTCCGTTGTCCGCACATTGCTCGAGGCTATTGCCCCGAAAGGCATTACTTATACGAATTTCGGTCCGGGCATGAGCATGGGGCACACGGTAGCTGTAAAGGCCGTCGAAGGAGTGAAAGCGGCTCTTTCCATGACCATTCCTACGGGAACAGGCATTCATCGCCGCATGGTGTACATCGAGTTGAAAGACGGCTATGACTTCGACAGGGTGGCTGCCGCCATCAAGGCCGACCCGTATTTTGTGAATGACGAAACACACGTCAGGCTCGTTCCGAGCGTGGACGCGCTGCTCGATATGGGGCATGGTGTGAACCTGACCCGTAAAGGGGTGTCGGGTAAAACGCAGAACCAGCTTTTCGAGTTCAACATGCGCATCAATAATCCTGCCCTCACAGCCCAAGTATTGGTATGTGTGGCTCGTGCCGCTATGCGTCAGCAACCGGGATGCTACACGATGGTGGAGATTCCGGTTATCGATCTTTTGCCCGGTGAGCGGGAGGAATGGATCGGACACTTGGTGTAAGAGGAGAAGAGGATAATTTGTTGGGTTAGATGTAAGACTTTAGACATAAGGGAGGTTAGATGTTAGGAAAGAATAACACCAGCTCAGGATATGGGGCACAGAACCCCTTAATCCCTTCACCAACACCGATACGTCTAACCTCTTACATCTAACCTCCCTTATGTTCTTTTGTCTAACTTCTAACGCCTCTTACGCCTAACGGAGATGCTGATGGATGGTGATTATGGGAGGTCACCGCATTACTTCAGATCCTCCAACGTGTAGCCTTGCTGTTGCAGCAGGTTCAACAGGCCGTTGTCTCCGGGCAGGTGTCCGGCACCTACTACGAAAAGGGTGGGGGCTTCGCTCATGATGGCGGGCATCTTCTCTGCCCATGCTTTGTTGCGGTTGTCAATCAATGCTTCCATTTCTCCGGGAAGAGGGTCGCAGGCGTCACCGTGACGTTCGGCAAGCAGTTGCAGCACGATTTTCAAGTCTTGCTTCTGATAGGCTGCAATCACACGTTTGACCTGTCCCACGGTTCTGTCGATGTCATGGGCCATGCAGTGCAGAAGTTCTGCCTGACGTTTCAATGTCTGACTATTGAACAGGATGTCTATTTGCGATTGGACAGTTTCCAGTCCGCCCACTTTCTTGCCCTGCTGCTGTGCCTGTTGCTGGAAATAGTTGTCGAGCTGTTCCTGCGGGTTGAAGCCCGGCGTATGTCTCATGTAGAGTATCACGGTAAGCTGCTGGGTGATGGCGGCCGGCTTCAGCTGCGCCAGCATGGCGATGTCCACCATCATGTTTTCTTTTACCACTTTGCCCACTTCTTCATATTGTTCGGGTGTGAAGAGGCTTTGCAGCGTACTGTCCTTGGGCATCATCATCTGCTGTTGCATGCTTTGCATGAAAGCGGGCGACATCATTTCGCTCATCACCACTTCGCCGTAAACCTGCGTGGTTTCGTTCATGGCTTGCGGCAGGGCGGCAATGCTGTCTTTGATGCCGAGGGGCGCGAGGTGGTAGGTGCCGAAGACGTACGACGGCTTTTCCAATCCATTGCCGGAGATTTTCCACAAGAGTTGCGCATGGGCACTTTGCACAAGGCAGATAAGCAGGAGGAGGCTGATGATTTTCTTCATTTGTTCTTTTGTTTTAAGGGTTTGACTATATTATTATTCGGTTTGTTTATTCCATTGTCCGGGCTTCCTGCATCGGCGCCTGTCCGGTTTCCTCGGGTGCTTCCCCGGCGGTTTCCTCTTCCACACGGATGTTGAAGTAGTCTTCCAGTTCCTTTTCGGCAGAGTTGTGCTCGTTCTTGATATCGCGGATGATGACGCCGTTCTCTAATAGGGCGATGCGCGGGCACACGTCTACCGTATGGTTGAGGTTGTGGCTGGAGATGATGACGGTGGCACGGTGCTCTTCGTTGTATTTCTTCAGCAGGTGCTTGATGATGGACTGCGAGCTGGGGTCGAGGAAGTTGAACGGCTCATCCAGAATCAGCAGTTGCGGATGATGGAGCATGGCGGAGATGATGCCCACCTTCTGCTTGTTTCCCATGGAGAAGTTGCGGATGAACTTTTTCTGTCCCAGCACCTCGCCGTTCATGAATCGCTCGAAGGGGAGGAGACGTTCGTCCACCTCTTCTTTCTTCAGTCCGTACATCTTGCCGATGAAGTGGAAATACTCTTCGGGCGTCAGGTAGTCTATCAGGAAACCGTCGTCGATGAAAGCGCCCGTGTAGCTTTTCCACTCTTCGCTCCGGCCGGTGTCCGTGCCGTCTATGGTGACGTTTCCTCTGTCGGCTTTCAGCAGGTCGAGAATGAGGCGGAAGAGAGTGGTCTTGCCCGCACCGTTGTTGCCCACCAGTCCCAGCATATCGCCCTGATGGATGGTATAATTCTTAATGTCGACGGCAACCTTGCTGCCGAAACGTTTCTGAAGGTCTGTAATCTGTATCATTTGGTCTATTGGGTTTTAGCGTTCTTGTTTGCTTGAATATCTATTTCTGTCTGCTGTCTCTGAATCCTTCCATATTCCGGTAGCGGCGTTTCATGAAGCGATGGTAGACGTTTCGCAGCCAGAGGCGCGAGGTGGCGATGAATGCGATGCCGATAAAGATGAAGATGACGGCCACGGTGCTTTCGTCGAACAGCGCTTGAAGCGTGTACAGCAGAATCAGAGGCAGGCCGAAAGCCGCAAGAGAGATGAGGTTTTGCATTCCCGTCCCCATGTTGCGTTGGGTCATCGTGTTATTCATGTCCACTGTCTTGTTGTTGTAGACGGCCATCTGGAACATGCAGAAGTAGACAAAACCGGGGATGAAGAAGAACCACGAAAGGCAGGTGAGGAGCGTGACCTTTCCCATCACGATGGCCGGTATCATCAGCAGGAGCGGGATAATCTGCCCGCAGGTGTAGATGGTATATTTGGCCTGCAACAAAGCGTAAATGCTCTCCTTGCGGCTCATCAGCCCGTCTATGTAGTTGCCCTCATAGCCCATGATGGTGCTCAGGAAGAGGATGCCGAAAAGGACGAAGTTGTACATCACGAGGAAGCTTTTCATCCCTCCCTGATAGGTGTCGGTAAAGGCGATAAGCACGCTGAACATGATGACCACGCCTCCGGCTGAATAGATTGCGCGTCTGCATATCTTGTTGCGCAGCAGCAGTTTAAGTTCCAGTTTCATGTATTCGCCCACCTGCCCGTAGCGCTCGAGGAAGCGGTATTCGGATACGCTCTTCACCTGCACGGTGGTGTCTTCCACCTTGTTGATTTCGTTGTACACCATGCGGCCTATCACGTGGCGGGCTGTCAGATAGAAGCAGGCTATCACGGCCAATGTACCGGCAAAGGTGAGCGGGTTGCCTTGGATGTATCCCTCGCCCACATCGGTGGAGAAGCCGAACACCGGGCTTTTGTCAGGTATGAACATGACGGCGGCAATGGCTCCGTAAACACCTGCCGGAAGCAACAGCCACCAGAAACGCTGCCCCATCAGCGTGCGGCAGAGCAAGTACCAGTAGTTGTTGACAAGCATCAGCAGCCAGATACCTGATAAATAGGTGATGACTCCCGCAACTCCATAGAAGCGGGTGACGGTGATGACGGCAAACGGTACAAAGAAAAAGAACCAGAAGAGGTTGTACAAGTCCAGCCCCGAACGGAGCAGCAGACAGTCAATGAGCCGGCGGCGCTTGACGGGAAGCAGGATGTAGGGTTTCACTTCTTGGGTGGGTGTCTTCTGGAAAGGCATGCGGGTGACGAAGTCGAGCACAAGGACGAACATCAGGCCGGAGTTCAGGATGTGATAAGGCTCCGTGGCTTCGTCTTGCATGGCAAAGGCAAGCATCGTGCCGAAAAAGATGAGATAGCCTGCCCAGAAAGTGGTCATCAGGTAAATCCAGAATTTGGCAAACCGGCTCTTCTCGTACATCGGGTTGCGCTTGTCGGCCAGCCTTCCGTGTTTTCGCAATATTAAAAAGAGGTTCATTGTGGGATATGTATTAGTTGGTATGTAATGAGAGGATGTGGCAAAGGCTGAATGGCCGGCATTGCCATGATATGATTCAGGCACGGGCTTCACGGATTAATGCGGTTTTATGAGCTAAACCCGTGGTCTCCGTGCAATCCGTGCCTGAAAGAAATCACATAGGCATTCTTTTTTGATACACCCTTTTCCGTAAGTCGGATTATGAACTCTGCCTGTGCTTATTTGGTTTCGGGCACAGTCAGGACAACTGTGATTTTGTTGCCTTGCTTCAGAATGTCGGCGGCAAACTGCTGTATGTCTTTGGCGGTAACAGTGTTTATCGTAGCCTCATAATCCTTGGTGTTGTCTATGCCGGTGCTGAAGTATTCGTCCAGATTGCCCAGCCAGTAGCCGTTCTCTTTCTGGTTGTCTTTATACTTCTTCAGCATATATTCCTTAATCTTTTGCAGATGCTCGGCAGTAGGACCTTCGGCAGCCACCTTTTGCAGTTGTTGGTCGATGATGCCGTTCAGGTGGTCTTTCTTGGCAGGGTCGGTCTGATAGAAGATTTGCAGAACCAATTGCTCTTTCGGAGCTTTTGTCAGCCTGCCGTAAGCGCTTACACCGTATGTGCCGCCTTCTTTCTCGCGCACCTCTTCGGTATAAATGATGTCGAGCGTTTGCGTAAGGAAGTCCATCAGGATATTGTTCCGCAGGTTGTATTTGCATTGGCCGCTGTATAGCATGATGACTGTGGCCATCGGTGTCTGCTGCTCTTTGGCATACTCGTTTACGATGTTGCCCTTCTGTATGTCTACATGGTTGTCGCGGATGCTCTCTTTTGCGGCACCGGTAGCTGGCAGCGCGCCGAGATACTGTTCAATCAGCGGTCTGTCCTTTTCGAGGTCGATGTTGCCCACAAAGTAGAAGTTGAAGTCGCCTGCATTGGCAAAGCGTTCCTTGTAAAGCTCGATGACACGGTCGTAGTCAATCTTGTCCACCATATCCGGCTTCAGGTTGATGATGCGCGGGTGATTGTTGTACATCACTTTGTTAAGAGTGTCGCCTATGGAAGACAAAGGATTGGCTTCCGCGCTTTCCAACTGTGCTTTCAGTCGGCTCTTGAAAGAGGCGAACGCTTCTTCGTCCTTGCGCGGAGCCGTGAAGGTCAGATAGGTGAGCTGCATCAGCGTCTCAAAGTCTTTAGGCGAACAATTGCCGTGCACATATTCCTGCGTCTCGCCCACGCCGGCACTGACGGAAACTTTCTTTCCGGCAAGCATCTTGGTCAGGTCTATCTTGCTGAAGTTGCCGATACCGCCGACAGAAACCACATCGTTCATCACATGTTGGTTGAAGTTCAGTGCATCTTTGGTGTTGAACAGACTGTTACCGCCGGCGCTGTAGGCTTTCATGCGGATTTCGTCAGCCTTGAAATCGGTCTTTTTGATGTACACCTTCACTCCGTTGGAGAGCGTCAGCTCGGTAGTGCCGTAGATGGCATCCTGCTTTTCCGAAACAATCTTTCCGCCTTTGGGAGCTTCTTTCATCAGCGGTTCGTTTGAAACCTTGTCCACGTAAGCCTTCACGTCGAGATCTTTCATGCCTTTCAGCAGGGCGATGACTTCCTCTTTCGTAGGATACTGCATGCCTTCTTTCTCAGGGGCGGCAATGAATACCACTTGGTTGGTGTCTGCCACCAACTGAGTCTGAACCAACTGATTGATTGCGATTACCGGAATGTTGGGAGCCACTTGGCTCATGGTGCTGTACTCGAACTCGATGCCGGGAATGGGTTCGGCATTTAAGAAATGCTGTACATATTGCCTCACGTAAACATCGTTCTTGTTCTTCTCGCGTTCGGTGTAGGCCGACTCCAGATGTTGCAGGTAGTTGGCGCGGGCACGCTCGTATTCCGATTCCGTGAAACCGAAACGGCGGACACGTTCCACCTCCGCCAATACAGCTTTCAAGGCTTCGTTTATGCCGTCGGCTTTGCTGCCTGCGCTCAACGAAAAGGCTTCTTTGGTCTTCGAGAGGAAGAAGTCGTTATATCCGGCGCTGGCATATATGAAAGGAGGATTGGCCGATTGGCGCAATTCATTCAGGCGGCTGTTCAGCATATCCATGGCCATGCTCAGCAGGTAGTCTTGCAACATATACATCATGTTTCCTTTGATGGAATCGGGCGTGGCGTCTTGTTTGAAGAAAATTGTGAAACTGGGGTCGTCTACTTCTTTATCCTTGCCGATATAAACCAACGGCTCTTTATTGTCCGGTACGGGGAAGTAGATGCGTTCTGCGGGATTTACGGGCGCTTTCACATCTGCGAAAGTGGCTTTCAGTTTTTGTTCCATGGCGTCTACGTCGATGTCGCCTACGATGATGATGCCTTGCAGGTCGGGACGATACCATTTGGTGTAGTAGTCGCGAATGGCTTGGTAGGGAAAGTTGTCGATGACGTCGATGCTGCCGATAGGCATGCAGTCGGCATATTTCGAGCCGGGATACATGACGGGTTGTGCTTCGGTGTAGAGACGCAAGAGTCCGCTGTTGCGGCTGCGCCATTCTTCGTGGATGACGCCGCGTTCTTTGTCAATCTCCTTATCTTCCAGCAATACGGCATTGCTCCAGTCGTGCAGGATGAGCAGGCAGGAGTCTACGACGTTCGGGTTCTCGGTAGGCACATTGCTGATGTTATAAACCGTCTCGTCTACGCTGGTATAAGCATTCAGGTTGACGCCGAACTTGATTCCTTTTGTCTCGCACCAAGGAATGATACCCAATCCTTTTTCATTACCGGGGAAGTTCTTGGTTCCGTTGAAACACATGTGCTCCAAAAAGTGGGCAAGTCCGCGTTGTTGGGGCTCTTCGAGAATAGAGCCGACTTTCTGGGCGATGTAGAATTCCACACGATGTTCCGGCAGGGCATTGCGGCGGATGTAGTATGTCAGTCCGTTGTCTAACTTTCCGATGCGGACGTTCTTGTCAACCGGAATGGGAGGCATCTGCATTTGGGCAGATACTTGTTGGATATTGCAGCAAATAAGCAGTGCAATCATCCAGAAACTGTGTAATAAATGTTTCATTATTAAGCAATATTAATTGGTTCTTGTTCTATCTGTCGAAGCTGTGAAAGATAAATCACAGCAGATGAATGTTTTTTTGATTTGCCGGATGAAACTTTATCGGACGGCTTCGCGGATGCGCACCAATTTCGTCAGTAGGTCTTCCAGTAAATCCAGTTTCAACATATTGGCGCCGTCGCTTTTTGCCACGGCAGGATTTTCGTGTGTCTCGATGAACAGACCGTCTGCACCTACGGCAATACCGGCTTTGGCCACCGTTTCTATGAGTTGCGGCATGCCCCCCGTCACTCCGCTTGTTTGGTTGGGTTGTTGCAGAGAGTGCGTCACATCCAGAATCACGGGAAAGCCGAATGTTTGCATTTCAGGAATTCCCCGGTAGTCGATTACCAAATCCTGATAGCCGAACGTGGTTCCCCGTTCCGTAAGCATGACGTTCTTATTGCCGGCTTCCACCACCTTGTCTGCTGCAAAGCGCATGGCAAGCGGGGAGAGGAACTGCCCTTTCTTGATGTTGACGGTCTTGCCCGTTCGAGCTGCGGCTACCAGCAAATCTGTCTGTCGGCAGAGGAAAGCCGGAATTTGCAGGATATCTACATATTCGGCGGCCATCGCGGCTTCATCGGCCGCATGGATATCCGTAACGGTGGGCACTCCGAAGGTGTCATGTATCTTTTTCAGTATTTTAAGCGCCTTTTCATCGCCGATACCCATGAAGGAGTCCAGACGGGAACGATTGGCTTTGCGGTACGAACCTTTGAATACGTATGGGATTTGCAGCCTTTCGGTGATAGCCGTGATACGTTCGGCGATGCGCATCGCCATCTCTTCTCCTTCGATGACGCAAGGACCTGCCAGAAGAAAGAAATTGCCGGCAGGATTGTTTTTCAGTTCAATCATATCTTTTATTTTAATTTCTTTTGTGTTATTTCTTAGATGTCTTGATGTGCGCTTTTATCTTCTTCATCGCCCAGTCGTAATGGCTTGCAGTTGCCGAAACACAGTAAGAACCGAGGGTGGAAGTTCCTGTCCAATCGAGAGTTCCCTTAGCAAAGAGTTCATCGTTGGAGAATGTCTCAATTATGGTTATCACCTCTTGATGACTTTCTTTTAACATTTTCTTTGCCTCTGCGAGCGATGTATTTTGGTGCTTCTTCCAAAAGCCGACATTCATTTCCGGATAAGTTTTCCAATTATACGGTTCCGGAAGAAAAGGTTTGCGCTCACCACCTTGATTGAATTTTACCCAATTCAACAACAACTGATGCCATTCGTACAAATGAATAAGTACATCGCGCATATTTTTATCCCTGCTCCAATGTGTCTCTTTGCCTATTGCCGTCATTTCTTCCGCAAATGTTGCATCTTGTAGCCCCTCATCCATTGCGTCGATGAGTTTCCACATCTTGTCAAATTGTCCGTTGGCAGATGTTATCAAATCCGTTTTGGTCGTTGCTCTTGCCATACTGATTCTTGTTGTTTGTACACTAAAAATAAGTTGTGAAACGACTGCCGATGGAGGTAGTTTCAAACTTAGGATGTCATGGCTTCCTTTATGTTGTTTATCCAATGAGCGAAGCGAGGGCATTTTGCCAATAGAGTCGTCATGCCGATTTCTTGGATGATTCCTATTCCATGTATCACTTTGTTATATCCGGGAATCAACTTCTTTAATCTCCTCGAAGGAGCTGTGTCCGGATGATTGTTGATGTCTTCAGGATTGGAGAACTCTTGAATCACGTCTGTCAATCCTTTATAGTCTACCTCGGTGGTTTCAAACAAGGAATCAATACCTTTGACAGATGAAAAAACCAACGCTTCGAACTCGTGTAATTGTATATAAGGAAACAAATTATCGAACTTTCGGTTTTGCGACTGTTCTATATCCTCCTTCAATCTTGTTTCGAGCAGTGCAACTTGTTCTTGGTGCGACTGTAGCTTAGTCAGTTCCTTGTAACCCGGAAACCCTGATGGCAGTCGATAAAAGTCTATCATCGTCGTAACCACTACATCACGTTCGTATATTATATTCAGAATATCTTCCTTGATATATGAGTATTTTGAAATACCTCCATTGGAATGTTTCGTCTTGAAGCATTGTATGGCATTGTAAATACCTTCCGAACAGAAATAAGGCTTGAGTACGTTGTTTACAAAACTCTCCTCGGTTTCTCCTTCTACAATAAAGACCGGTCTTTTCATAACAGGGTAGGTTGTCCGTTGATAATACTTTTAGTCCACAAGTCGCCCAATGAATAGTTTTTCAACCATTGACCCAAGGTTTCCCTATTCAGTCTGCCGAAGACAGATTGCTTGTTTTTCCTATCTACGGTTATGACGTCTTCGGCTTCAAAGTTGTTTATGAGATTCACGGATTGGGTGGATATGATCATCTGGCAACCTCGCTCGGCAGCCGATTTCATCATACCGGCCAACTTTGTAATCGCTGTAGGATGAAGACCTAATTCCGGTTCATCGATTATAATAACCTTCGGTAAGATGGGCTGCATCAGCAGTGTTGTCAAGGCAATGAAGCGGATGCTCCCGTCCGAAAAGTCATTGGCATCGAAATACTTTTCATTCTCTTCCATATCGCTCCATTGCAGATGTATTTCGTTTGGGTTAAGCATGGAAGGTGCCAGCAAGAAGTTCCCGAAGTAAGGCATGACGGATCGCACTGTCAATTCTATTCTTTTGAGCGATTTGGGGTATTTTTGCTGCAATAAATAAAGGAAGGCAGGAAGATTGCTGCCATCTGTTCTTAGCAGACGATTGTCGTTGATGTTTGCACTGTTTCTCAATGGCGCGGTCTTGCTTGTATCGTGGAAATGATAAATTTTGTAACTTTCCAGATATTCTCTCAGCCATTTATCTCTATACGTTGTCGAATCCTTTATCAAACTCTCATCGACATTCGTCCACCAATAAGCTTGTCCTTTATAATAACTCCTTTCTTCTGCGATAAAAAGACTGCCATTATCTCGAGGTTGCAAGATTACTTCATAGGCATTATCGCCAAATTTCAGATAGCCTTTGAGTTCTTTGGTTTGCTTTCTTCCGTAATGGAACAATTTCTCGGCATTATTTTGCATGGTATAGTTATACAGACGCTGTTCATAGATGTTGTTTATCAATTTGAAAAACGAAACAAAGTTAGTTTTTCCAACACCATTTGAGCCTATCAATATATTTATGGGCTTCAGTTCCAAGTCAATTCTTTTAATTGATTTGTAACCTTCTATAATAACCTTGTCCAGCATATCTGTTTTGTTTTCTAACTATACAGCTTTGCAAAGTTAGATAAAAGATTTGACTTTAGCAATTTCGCAGCATAGAACAATTCATCACTATTTGCCTTGTTATTGAAGAAGTTTTGGATATAGGATAGATTTTCCGATTCGGAACTTAAATCCAAATCGGTCGTGAGAAATTGAGACGGTTTCGGTTGAGTGTCGGCTTGTGGCAGGCATAACGGCTACGGCAAGACAAACCCGACAGTCAAACGGACGACAGCAGACGGAAGGTGCCGTATATAGACATAAGATGCAGAACCAATCGCTCCAATGACCGATTGGGGTTGAAAGGAGGATTGACGGGATGGCGTGAGGAGAGAATGCAGCAGCAGAAGAAGAAGAAGAAGAAAGAAAATACGGGTTTGCATCCGTTGGTATCGGTGACATAACCGTCCGTCTGCATCAGTTCCTGATAGCGGCGGTTTACCCCTACACGGATTTTATCTACCGTAAGGTTGGTTCTTTGCACTTCCGTCTTCCTTCCTTTGTCTTTTCTTCGTATTTTCTTCGATCTCTATATGCGAAGCAGATAAGAACTTGATAAGAACTTGGTACGAACTTGATACGAAGCAACTGCTTTATCGACGATAGGCCTCTTCTGCTTTTCCGCTTTTCTGAAAAGTATGGTTTCAGTCGGGAATTATCAGTGTGACGGCCTCGTGCAAGATGCTGATGTCAAGCGGGAAGTGGCGCTCCAGAATGCGTCCGTCCAAATCGACGGAGGCGTTTTGTGCGCGTAGCACTTTTACTTTCTGGGTGCGGTAGGGCATAACTACCTTATGGTTGAGAATCCGGCCTTGGATAAGCATCCATAGTCCCGACCAGAGTTGCAGCAATTCCGGACGGTGAATGACGGATACATCCAGCCAGCCATTATAAGGCACGGCGTTCGGCACTTGTCCATATCCCCATGTACTGCCGATGCAGACAGTCATGATGCGTCCGCGTATATGTTCGCCGTTTATTTTGAGATGTATCCGATACAGTTTACGTTCGAAGATAATGGAGAGCAGTGCCATGAAATAGGAGAGAGCCTTGACGCCCCAGAAACGTTTGCACTGGTCGGTGATTTTCACGATGCGGGCACCCAGCCCTATGTTGATGGCATTGAGGAAATAGCGGGTCAGATGCTTTTCGCCATCGTAGTAATGGCAGGTTCCTACATCAATCTTCCGGCGTCGGTTGTTGATGATGCAATCCACGGCTTTTTTGTAGTCCTGACTCATCTCCCAATAGTCGGCGAAGTCGTTGCCTATGCCGTTGGGGATGATGCCGATGGCAATGTTTTTCTTGTCCGGGGCATTGGAAAGCATGATGCCGTTGATGGCATCGTTCAGTGCGCCGTCTCCTCCCACTACGACGATAATGCGATAGCCGTTATTGGCAAGGAAGCCTGCCAGACGCTCTACCGAGCCGAACCCTTCGGACTGCACGTAGTCATAAGACACGCCTTTGGCGTCCATGTATTCTTTTATCTCTTTCCACCGTTTTTGCACTTTCCGTGTTCCGGCTTTCGGGTTGTATATCACGCCCCATTTTTCAGGTTCCGTACTCATAGAATTGTTCTTTTCAGTAGGTCTAACATTTTCTTTTCACATCAGCTTTGCAGTCTTTTCGCCAAATATACTAAATCTCTTTGAGTTTCGCTTTCACAAAAGCAATCTTTTCTTCCATCGGGCATCGGGCGTCTATCCAATGGATGGTGAATCCGCGTCGTTCCATGCCTCGAAACCATGTCATCTGTCGTTTGGCGAACTGGTGGATGGCTGTCTCCAACTGATGGAACATTTCATCATAACTCAGGTTGCCGATGACATAAAGTGTCAGATATTTGTACTCCAGACCGTAATAGATAAGGGCATCCGGCCGGATGCCTTGTTCCATCAGTTGCCTCACCTCATCTATCATTCCTTCTTCCAGCCGTTGACGCAGGCGGCGGGTTATTTTCTCCCGACGCAGTTCTCTGTCGATATCCACTCCGATGATGAGGCTGTTTAATTGCGGAAACGAACGCTCGTTTACCGGAGTATGGGCATAGAATTCTTCTATTTCGATGGCACGTATGGCGCGTTTGGCCGTGTCCACATCCGTGGTGTTATGCAGGCTTTTATAGCTTTTCAGTATCTCGGTCAGTTCTTCCAAAGACTTATCGGCCAAACGGTTGCGCAGTTCCTCATTCTCCGGTACGGGCAACAGCCTGTATCCCTTGAGTACCGATTCGAGATACATTCCGGTTCCTCCGCACATAATGGGCAGGCAGCCTTTTTGCTTGATTGCTTCGTAGGCTTTCAAAAAGTCGCGCTGATACTCGAAAACATTGTATTTGTAGCCCGGGTCGGCAATGTCGATTAAGTGATATGGAATCTGCTTTCCGTTGATTGTGTAGTCGGCAAGGTCCTTTCCGGTGCCAAGATCCATATTTCTATAAACTTGCCGTGAGTCCGCACTGATAATTTCCGTATGTAGTTCGGCGGCCAATGTTGCAGCAAACGGGGTTTTTCCTGAGGCTGTGGGACCCAGAATGGCGATTAAATCGTAGTCAGGCATGGTGTTGATTATTTTTCATCATAAAACAAGGTTGATTTTGACAGAATATGAAGCGGCAATGAACTTTTCAAACCGTTTTTTATCGGAAAAGAAGAGGTTTTCCTTATCAATAAGCTGAACGGTATTTGTCTTCCTCCTTATCTTCCAGCATATTCAGGTAAGAGGCGTAGCGCGATTCGCTGATGAAGTGCTCTTCTACGGCTTTGAGCACGGCACATCCCGGTTCGTGGCGATGGGTGCAGTTGCCGTAACGGCAATCGGCGGAAGCCTTGAATATCTCAGGAAAATAGTGTCCTATCTCTTCTTCCTCCATGTCGAATGTTCCGAATCCTTTGATGCCCGGAGTGTCGATGAGGTAGCCATTTCCCGGAACAGGAAACATTTCGGAGAAAGTGGTGGTGTGCATTCCTTTGTTATGATACGAGGAAATTTCTCCGGTTTTGATGTTCAGGTCAGGCAATATGGCATTGATGAGCGTGGACTTGCCTACACCCGAATGTCCGGAGAAAAGTGTCACCCGTTCTTTCAATTCCGCTTTGACGGAGGCGATGCCTTCGCCTGTGAGGGCAGAAACCTTGAAGCATGGATAGCCGATGGTGGTGTAGAGGTTGATGATTCCGTCCAAATAGCAAAGTTCTTCCTTGTTGTAGGCATCGGTTTTGTTGAAGATAAGTTTGACCGGCACGCGATAGGCTTCGGCAGAGGCGAGAAAACGGTCGATGAAAGTGGTGGATGTTTCCGGGTAGTTGACCGTTACTATCAGCATGCACTGGTCGATGTTGGCGGCAAGGATGTGCGATTGCTTGGAAAGGTTGGATGCGCGGCGGATGATGTAGTTCTTCCGCTCTTCTATTTCGTTGATAAAGGCTGTGCCCTCTTTATTCAGAATGATTTGCACATAATCGCCTACTGCCACGGGATTGGTGCTTCGTATGCCTTTCAGACGGAAATTTCCTTTGATTTTACATTCCACTTCTTTTCCGTCATCAGTTCGTACCAAGTACCAGCTTCCGGTGTTTTTTATTACGAGTCCTTTCAATTTAATTGAAAAATGAGAAACGGAAAGTGGAAAATGGAAAGCAGAAAAACATGCCGCAGCAGTGTGCTGCACAGTCATTTTCGGTTTTCCCTTTTCACCTTCCCGTTTGTTTTTATACGGTCATTATCTCTTTGTCTTTAGCGGCAAGCATATCGTCAATCTGCTTGATGTACTTGTCGTGAATCTTCTGCAATTTTTCTTCACCGCCTTTCTGGGCGTCTTCCGCCAATCCGTCTTTCACGGATTTCTTTAAAGCGTCGATGGCGTCGCGGCGTGCATTGCGTACGCTCACTTTGGCTGTTTCGCCCTCACCCTTACATTGTTTGGCCAGTTGTTTGCGGCGTTCCTCCGTCAAAGGAGGGATGCCGATGCGGATAATTTCGCCGTTATTTTCGGGCATGATGCCGAGGCTGGAGTCGATGATGGCTTTTTCAATGACGCGGAACATACTTTTGTCCCAAGGCTTGATGGCAATGCTGCGTGCGTCCGGAGTGGTTACGGCCGCAACATTGTTGATGGGAACCATACTTCCGTAAGAGTCCACACGGATGCCGTCCAATAGACGGGTATCGGCTTTTCCTGCGCGGATGTGAGCCAATGCTTCTTCCAGATACATGACTGCCATGTCCATTTTCTCTTGCGCTTCGTCTAAGATGTCTTTTACGTCTCTCATATTGTTCTTGTTTTGATGTTGCTTTTGATTTGAAACTTTGCAAATATAATTATTTTCAGATTTAATTGTGTACCAATGTCCCGATTTCTTCGCCTTGCATCACTTTCTTTAAATTGCCTGCCGTGTCCATATCGAAAACGATGATGGGCAGGTTGTTTTCCTTGCACATGCAGGTGGCCGTGAGATCCATTACTTTCAATCCGCGTTTCAACACTTCGTCGTAAGTGATGTCGTGAAACTTCACTGCGGTGGGGTCTTTTTCCGGATCGGCCGTATAAATGCCGTCCACACGTGTTCCTTTCAGCATTACATCGGCCTCTATCTCGATGCCTCGCAGGCTTGAACCGGTATCGGTTGTGAAGAATGGATTGCCTGTTCCGGCCGACATGATGACCACTTCGCCGGCTTCCATGCTTTCAATGGCTTTCCATTTACTGTATAACTCGCCGATGGGTTCCATGCGTATGGCTGTCAGTACACGGGTTTTTACGCCGGCGGCCACCAAAGCCGAACTTAGCGCAAGACTGTTGATGACCGTTGCCAACATGCCCATCTGGTCGCCTTTCACACGGTCGAAGCCCTTGCCGGCGCCGCTCAGTCCGCGGAAGATGTTTCCGCCGCCGATTACGATTCCTATTTGCACGCCCAACCCGTGAATTTCTTTGATTTGTGCCGCATATTCGGCAAGGCGCTTTTCGTCGATGCCGTATTGCTTCTCTCCCATCAGGCTTTCGCCACTGAGTTTCAGTAAGATTCTTTTGTATGTTGCCATAATTCCTTAAGTTTGTTTGCTCTGTTTCGGCAAAGATAGTGCAAACGGAGTGCATCAAGAAATGAACTTGTATCTTTTTTATATCGGGGTGCTTGAGTCGGGGATATTAGAATCCGATTATTTTGCCGAATTCCGTGAATCTTGTATAATTCTGCGTCTGAAAAAAATAATAGGAGAGTGTTGATATACTCTCCTATACTTCTACTTGTGCGGGATAAAAAAACAATCAGTCGAAGAAGTGCATAAATGCAATATTTCCGTTTGAAGAAAGCGCCTTCCTTGTTTTTCCTGTTGCGGGATTATAGGCAAATATTCCGGAATCGTCCACACCATAAGCCGAAAACAGCACCTCACCATTGTGATATTCCATAGCCACACTGTGGCCGTCTGTATAGGGGATGCCATCAATCTTCTTGATGCTTTTGGCTTCTAAGTCTATCATTACAGCCATGGTGTTTCGTGCCGTATGGGGATTCTCTCCCGCAAGTTCCAGCACTCCGACATAGGCTGCAACCTTGCCATTGCCAATGTATTTGCAATTGTATACAGTGGCGGCTTTGTAGGTGCTGCCTTCTATGGCAGTGTTGCTGATGTCCCAAGTTTTGCTTTCGTCAAACTCCTGTTTTCCTGCGGGGATACACACAAAACCATTTTTTACATATTGCGGATTATATCCGAGATAGCCTGCGCATGCTATGTAAATATCGTTTGTCTCATTTATGAAAATCATGTCTTTAAGGAATGGACGTGTGGGGAAACACAGTCCGCTCGCCTTTTCTTGTATAACCTTCAATACTTGGTCGGTTTTTGTGTCTATAACCGCCACATCTACTTGCCTGTAGTCTTCGTATGGCATCCAATTATTCCCGATTTGATCCAACGGGAGGTAGTAGATTCCATCACGAATAATGCCATAGGAAGGATCTGCGCTGCTATCGCCGTGTGCGTATTGACTTAAAGCTATTTCGCCTGTTTTTGTCATTGTCTTGGGATTTACGACCATTATTTTTCCTAAGTTATACATCGGGATGTAAGCTTTATCGGCAGATACTTGCGTAAGATTGACAGGATATGAGTTCGGGATGATCTGCAGTTCTCCCACATTCTTCAATCCTTTTTGAGAATGTTCGTACTTTACAATAATCTGCTTTCCATTATTCCCGAATTCTGGAAAAACGAAGACATCGTTTCCCACCACAGAGAGTGAAGAGGCGAAACCTATTTGAATGCCCTTGGTCATATTTAATGCGCCCGATAATTCTGATATCTGTTGCAGATATGACTGTCCGCTCATCCCATCCGCATTCTTCACTGTCGTTTCTATTAAAATATTTCCGTCTCCTCCCAAAGGGTTGTTCGGGGTAGGCTCTTCTCCGTTGTTTTTTTCACAAGATGTTGCAAAAAGCATCATTACACTCATGGCAATAAGTTGCCAACTACTAAAAATCTTTCTCATCATTTTTTTCTTTTTAATTATTATTGATTGGTAAACTGTCTATTTGAATATGTAGCGCAGTTTTATTCCGAAACTCCTGCCGGGTAACGGACGGTTGAATTCCGAAAGCACTGTGGCGTTCGTCAGGTTTCTGATTTTTCCCGAAACAAACAGGCGTTGATTCATGAAGCTGTGTTCAAATCCCAAATCGAATGTCGTGCTTCGGGGAATGCGGCGTTTGGCGTTTTCGGTGACTTCGAAGTCATATAGATATTCTTCGGTGAAAGCCATGTCGGCAAACAAGCGTGTGTTCTGCCCCCTGCCTCCGAAGAGATTTTCGCGATGGAATTCCAATCCCATATTGGCCATCAGGTAAGGAATGTTGGGCATTCTTTTCCCTTTGGTGGCATTGGGGAGCTTCGTGCCTTCCTCGTATTTTCTCACGTCGCGCAAATCCTGATAGGTGATATTGCCATATCCGTAGAGGAAAGGAAGGATGTCTGCTTTGACTTCCAGTTCCACGCCGAGGGTTCGCATCTCGCCGAAGTTTTGGTATTGGGCGCCTAATATGCCTTTCACAAATCTGATCATGTCTTTCAGGTACATATAGTAGCCGCCCAATTCTATTTGCAAATTGCTGGGATGAATTCCTGTAAGGTCATAAAGCAGACCCGCATTAACGCTTAGGTTACGTTCGGGCAGCAGTTTCTCGGAGGGGGTAATTGTATAACCATCGCCCAAAAGCTCGTTTTCCGAGGGGATGCGGACATCGTATCCTCCGGAGAGTTTTCCCATAAGGGTCGGCGTAAATCGATATCGCATGGCATTGCTGAAACCCACACTGCTTTTATGCAGGAGAATGTCTTCGGGGGGAATGTTCACATAAATATTCTGAAACGATGTATTCATCGAATACCAGTAATACCGCCCTGTGAGCGAGTTGAGGAACCGATCGTCGGCAGTACGGAAATCATAGCTCAGCCCGCCTACCCAACTACGCATCCGCGAATCGAAGTCGGTCTTCTTTCCCAGACTTTTCTCTTTCACCGCATCGGACGGATAACCATTGGCAAGGGTGAAGACAGAATTGATATTGATGGAATGTTGTCTGTTTATCAGGTATTGCAGGTTGAGCTTGTTGATAATGGTAAATTTACGGTTGTCGGAATCGGAAGCGTAGCGGGTTCCCAACTCTCCTCCGACAGGTGAAGGAGAAGGATAAGAATTTCCTACCCAATCATACCACACTTTAGCCGTATCCACCAATCCGTATTGCGTATAGGCAATTCCCGTGCTCATATCCAAGTCCAACCCTTTGAGCAGAAAGTCGGATTTCTTGAGCTTATTGGCCAAAACATAAAGACGTGAAGAAGTATTGGCCTCTCGGATATCGGTTTCGATGCCCTGAATGTCCCGATAAGTATCAATAAACACCGGTTCGAACTCAACCTCATCGAACCACCACTTCTTGGCCTTCACGCTTCCGCCCAAGACAAATTTCTTGAACTTGTCGTGGTTGCGCTTTATCTTCAACCCTTTTACGTAGGGCGACTCCATGGTGTAATCGTTATCCGCATATGTATAAATCCCGCCTATTCCCAAAACTATGCCGGCTTTCTTAAGATTTCTTTTTAAAACAGTTTGCGCTTTATTCACATTGAACGACTCGCGGGTATAACTCAGGTCGGCATACCGGTCGGGGTATTCTTTGATGACGATATTGACGGCGCCACCCATCGATGAGCCGCCGAATTTGGCGGGAACCACTCCTTTGAATATCTCGATGCGGTCAATTATATCGATCGGAATGTCGTTGAGATCTATGTAGTCGGACTGGTCGTTCAATGGGGTTTCGTCAATGAAGAATCCTATCCGCTTGCCTTCCAATCCCCGTAAGGAGATGCGGGAAGAGCTGCCCACTCCGCCGGAGGTTCGGACGGCCACTCCTACGGTTTTTGTCAATATCCCCTGCACATCGCTTACCGTTCCTTGCAACTGCTTCATGCTGATGACGGTGACAGGCATGGCCTGCTCGCGTATTTTGCGTGCCTCGCTTTTGGCGCTCACCACGACTTCGGCAAGCGATTGAACAGTAGGTTTAATCTTAATGACAAGCGGTTTGTTTCTGCTGTGCTCTACGTTCACCTTCTTTGTGAGTGTCTGATAACCAACGAATTTTACAGTAATGGTATAGTTGGCAAAAGGTAAGTCCGTGAAAGAGAATTTCCCGTTTCCGTCGGTGACCGCGCCCTTTTTCAACTCTTCGATGAAGACGGTTGCGTTAAGCATGGGTTCTCCCGCCTCATCGATAACCTTGCCGGCTATTTCTCCTCTCTGTTTCTGGGCGGATATGCTGATGCTCATCAGCATCAGCATGAGTAGAGGGATATAGAATTTTGCTCTTATGGTTTGTCTCATAATATAAAATATTGTCGATTGAATAATTTGTCTGGTAACTATTAAAAACTATATTTTGCTTTGAGCCATAGTTGCGAGTTACGTTTGTACACACCGAACATTCCCTCGTCGCCACCAAACCAGTCGAAGCCTGCGCAGAGACGAATGTGGTCGTCAAGCGCGTAATCGGCTGAGAAACGGCTGAACCAGCCTTTGTGGTTGAGGTCGAAGTAAGTGAAGTCGGAAAGTTGCAACATGCTGCCCAACAGCTTCTTCGACACGTTTACCGTCAGCAGTGAACTGTGGCGCGGCTGGGCAATCTGCTCTTCGTATTCGAAGATGGTTTCGCTCGAAAACTGTGCCATCACGGTCCATTCATGGGGAGCATACCAGTCGATTCCCGCCAGCCAATTTATGGAGTTGAACCCTTTTGAGGCCATGTGTGCGGTTTGTGGCCGATAGCTGAAATGCTTGTCGATGTTGAAAGCGGCTTCGCCACGCAAGACAAACTGTCCGAGAGGTTTGGATATGTCGCTTCCCACAAAGCCCATCCGGTAATACCGGGGCGAGACGATGACACCGGCAGCCGACGACTCATACATCAGTACGGGCATCTTGTTCCATGTGTGCAATCCGGCCAATGAAAAATCGATGCCGGGCAAAGTGAAAGCGAGCCTTCCTCCGTATTCCATATTCGACAATCTGAAAGTTGGTTCGCTTCCTTTGTCGCTCCACATTAGTGGACGCCCGAATTCTTTCGGAAGGATACTCCACGGATTGTTTTTGTCTGTCGGCAACAGATACCCTTGAAAGATGGGGACGGTTACCAGCTCCAACCTCATTTTTTCGTTGAACACAAAGAAGCGGAGGGCATTTACCGGCATGCGGATGTCATCATAGTCTTGCGTCAGAAACTCGCTCATGTCCATCGGCGAAAGCAAATCGGTGATGCGCACACCGTCTGCCGCTCCCCAAATGACGAGCTGGCGTCCCAAACGGATTCCCCAATGTTCGTCACGATGGTCAAGATAGGCCTCACGTAGTTCGAATCCGGTACGCTCCTTGAGCAAACCGTTGTAGGTGGCATTGAGGGAGATAAAAAGCGATGAAGCGCCGAATCGTCTCTCCATCTCTCCTCGTACACGAGTGCGGGAAGACATAAAATCATTCGGGCTTTGTGTTCTCAGGGCATGATAGGTATCTACAAACCCTTTGAACTTCCACAATGGTTCATCCTCTTCCTGACATCGTGCTTCATGTGCGGAGCAGAGAAGGAAGAAGAGCAGGCAAAGCCATCCGTTGAAATTATTTTTTCTTTTCATCAGAAGCTTCCTTTTTCCAATGTGGTTACGCCGAACTTGGCCTCTTCCATGCGGAGGTCATATTTCGGATTGCTGATCTCAAGAATCGTCTGGTGTCCTGTCTGTACGTTGGTCATGTGCATTTTCCGTGCAATCCAGTAACCTTGCACCTGCGTGATGTCCGACATTTCGAGCCGACGATGCAACTTGCCCATCTTGTCGTAATATTCCACTTTGATGGGAATAAGGCAGTCTTTCCGTATCCATGAGATTTTTTTGGAATAAACGTCGCGGCTATCCTTTGAGGTCGATTCCAATCTCCAGCATTTGTGTCCATCCACTGTTTCCTCACCAGCCAATACATGAGTGTCTTCATCTACACTGCGGCGTCCCATATCATCGTAGGTGAAGTCGCTACCCATAAAATAGTCTTGCTTGGCAGACGAGCCACTGATACGGCGGGTTTTCTTCATGGCCGGAAGATAGAGCCATTTGTCATCGTCTTTATTCGGATCATCGTAATCCCACGTAAGGAATCCCGTTCCTTTCACATCGCCGGGATATTGGAAAAACATAATGCTTTTACGGTCTTCCTTTTCCTTGCCCACATCGATGGAATAAGAAATGAGTTTGCGTTCGCGGATACTTCCCCGCTTATTGATGAGTTTCATCACCATTTCCGAACGGCGGGTATCACCGTCCGGACGATTTTTTACTCTTTGGGCGATTTCCCTGCCCGTTTGTGCAAATGTGGTGCAGCTAAATACCGCTACCACTGCAATAGTCAAAAGTGTACTTTTCATTTTATTGTCTGTTTACAGATGTTTCTTCTATGGCATTTGCTTCTTTTCCGAAAATCCTGAACTTGTCGAATAGCACCGGGGTGATACATAAATCGGCCACGAGTGCCGAAAGAATGCCCGCAACCGACAGGATACCCATGTGAATGAACGACATGCTCTCGGAAGTGGTATAGATGGAAAAGTTCACGATAATGATGACACTGGTAAGTACCAGCGGTGTGCCCACAATGCGAAATGAACGCAGAATGGCCGAACGATAATTGCGTTGGCGGTCGAATTCCAGATGCCCGTGGTTGATGAAGTGGATGGTATCGTCTACCGCCAACCCCAGAATCATGGGCATAATGGTAGCCGTCATCATGTCGAGAGGATAGTCCATCCAGCCCATCAGTCCGCCTACTACAATTGCCGGAGTGATGTTAGGAATCAATCCGATCAGTCCTATGCGCACACTGCCGAAGACAATCATCATCAGCACCCCGATGATGAGCAAGGCTATCGCAAACGAATAGATTTGTCCGCGTGCCACGTATTGCATCATCACCGTGAATTGCGGGATACTGCCCACGGTGGTAACCAAGGCTTGGGGATACAGCTTCCGGGCACAGATAACGATATCTTTCAATTCCCGCTCGGCTTCGCCGGAATTATAGGCGTTTAATTCCACCATCAGACGCAAGCGGCGGTATTCGTAATCCATCCAGTATTCGGCCTCACTGCCGCCTGCATTTTCATAGAGCAACAGCAACTGTGCCACTTCGTCCGGATTGTCGGGAATGGTATAAAAGTCCGCATCGCCGTCGTGCAGTGTTTGATTCAGGTCTTTAAGAATGTTCAGTACCGACGTGGTGCGCTTGGTGAGTGGGTATTGCGAGGCATGCCGCGCCAGCGAGTCGAGTCGGACAAGCGATTCGGGCGTCTTGGCCTCTCCGTCTTCCGGAAGTTCTATCATCACATCGTAGGTATATATCGAGCCGAGTTCACTCTCACTTACCTCAAGCAGGTTTTTTACGTATTCTATTTTCCGCCCCATGGTGCGCTCGACATCGAATGCTGTTTCTATTTTTATAAATCCATAAATGAGTAGAGCCATCAGCATACCCGCTACCCACAAGATTGGTTTGCCGTGGCGCAACACACTGATGCCGAAGGTTTCCAGTTTACGGTCGAGCCACCGTCCGCCTGCTTTCTGCAATTTGGCGTTCGGTTTGCCATCCCGCCCGAAACTAAGCAGTGCGGGCATTATGGTGATGGTGATGAAGAAAGACAACAGTACGCAGAGCGATGATGCGATGCCGATGAAGCGCATTGGCTGCATGGGGATGGCCAGAAACGAAAGCAATGCCGCAAACGTGGTGAGTGCGCTGAACAGCACCGGCCAGCCCATTTCTCCTATGGTCTCTTCCACGGCTGTACGTCGTTGTCCGTGCATCAGAAATCTTCGTTTGAAGTAGGAATGGACATGGATGTTATAGGCCACCGCCACGGCAAAAGTCAGCAGCATGGGAATCATCATCATGCCACTGTCGATGGTGAGCCTGAGGTACCCTAAAATGCCATATGCGATGACGATGGAGCCGACGACTGTAAGCAATGGTACAAGCACTCCCCTGAGTGAACGTGTGACGAGCAGCAATACCACAATAGATAATAAGGCGGCCAGCCCTATCACGCGCGGCATCTCTTTGCCTATCCAGTTCATCTTTGCAAAGGTGATATAAGGTAATCCCGTACCTTTGAGATTCAAACTGTTGTATTTCTCTTTGGTTATAATGTGTTCCAACTCCTTACCTGTAAGCATTTCGGGAGAGATGGAACCTTTACCTTTGTTCCACACAGAGTCTTCAGGGAACGGACGCAATTTGAGGAAAATCCAGGTCAGCTTGCCGTCCCTTGAAACAAGCCGTTCGGCAATATAAGGCTTTTGGTATGCTTTCCGCCGGATTTCGGCCAGCCCTTCACCGTCGGAAGGAATTGTCTCCGGAACAATTTGCTCGATAAACATTCCCTCCTTATTACCTACCATAAACTCGATGTCGGTGATGGAAGTAACCTTGTCGGCATACGAGATGCTGTCGAGCAACTCATTGGATAAGTTGCGGATAAGTTCAAGGTTCTCTTTCGTAAATGTGTTGTCGCATCGGGTAAGGACGGCGACAAAATTGTCATTTCCGAATATTTCCTTGAATTCATCGGTTTTCACGAGCATTGGGTCGTCTTCGAGAAAATAGTCGTTCCATGAGGAAGTAATGTTGAGGTGTCGCAATCCGGTGAATCCTACACTGAACAATAAGACAAACAGTAGCAAGACAATCCGGTTTCTTTTCACAATCCATTTGCCTCTCCGGGCAAACCAGCAGTTGATTTTTTCGATATTCATATTGATTGGTGTTTATATGTTGTTTCCGTATGAGTACATAATTATATTCACTTCGTTATGCTCTAAATTGTTTAAAAGAGAACATTCTTTCGTTTTATTCATAAAACAAGCGAGCCGCTCTTTCGGGCGGCTCGCTTGGATGAATGACAATATCGTATCTTTATGAACTAAATGTAGCATATGATATGGTTTAACAAATGTAGAATGTAAATCTCTTGGGTTCGATGTTGTGCAGCGAAGAGTTATTACATTCGCAATGATTTGCAAAGTTCGTTATATCTCAGGAAAGATGCAATACCTTAAAATGGTGATTTTTTAATAAGATTTCATAATTGATGATGGCGTTTTGTTGATATTGCAGGAAGTTTCGGGTACTTCTGTCGTCCGTATTTTCTTTCTTTTCAGCCGCAAGCTGTTGCTCACCACGCTGACGCTGCTGAATGCCATTGCCGCACCTGCTATCATCGGGCTCAACAGAAAACCGTTGATGGGATAGAGTATGCCTGCTGCAATGGGCACACCTATTATATTATATATAAATGCCCAGAACAAGTTCTGGCGGATGGTGCGTACGGTCAGTCGGGACAGTTTGAATGCTTCCGGTATTTTGGTCAGATCGGAAGAGATGATAGTCATGCCGGCAACATCCATGGCGATGTCGCTGCCCCTTCCCATGGCAATACTCAAGTCTGCTTGGGCAAGGGCGGCACTATCATTGATGCCGTCGCCCACCATGGCCACTTTTCTGCCTTTTTGTTGCAACCGACTGATGAAAGCGGCCTTGTCCTGCGGCAATACACCGGCTTTGTAATGTACAATTCCTGCTTTACGGGCAATCTCGCGGGCGGTAGCCTCATTATCTCCGGTCAGCATATAAACCTCCATGCCGGCGGAGCGCAATTCATTGACTGCTTGAATGGATGTTTTCTTTATCTGATCCGTTATGCCGGCTATGGCCAACGCCTCTTTGTCGTTGGCAAACCAGATGACGGTTTGGGCATCTGCTGTCAGGCGGGCGGCTTCGCCGGATAGGTCTCGGCTGATGGCAATCCGGTTCTCCTCCAGCAGTTTCCGGTTGCCTGCGTAGTAAGTACAGCCTTGCACCTCTCCCTTGACACCTTTTCCCGTGATGCTCTCAAAGTGCTTTATGTTTACGGGAGATGTTTCTTTCAGGTAAAGGGTTATGGCCTCTGCAAGCGGATGTTCGGACAATTTTTCCAGAGCATAAAAGATACTTGCCGCATCTTCTTCTTGTGTGTCCCAAATCAGCTTGCCGACTATCGGTCGCCCTTCGGTCAGGGTTCCGGTCTTGTCCAGAACAACGGTATTTATTTTACGTGCTGTTTCCAAACTTTCGGCGTCTTTTATCAGTATGCCTCTTTCCGCTCCTTTGCCTATTCCCACCATGATGGCGGTAGGAGTGGCCAATCCCAAAGCACATGGGCAGGCAATGATGAGCACCGTGACGAGTGCCAACAAACCGTGCGTGAAGCCGTTTTCACTGTCCGATGCCATCCATGCGATGAAAGAAAGTACGGCAATGCCGATAATGACGGGCACGAATATGCCGGCTATCTTGTCTACCAATTGTTGCACCGGCGCTTTGCTTCCTTGGGCATCTTGCACCATCCGGATGATTCTGGATAGCAGTGTATCTGTTCCCACTTTTTCTGCCCGAAACAGGAAACTGCCTTTTTGGTTGATTGTACCGGCAAAAACTTTGTCTTCCTTTTGTTTGGCTACGGCTATGAGTTCGCCGCTCAGCATACTCTCATCCACATACGAAGTCCCCTCCGTCACGATGCCGTCTACGGCAATGCGCTCGCCCGGCTTTACCAGAATGATGTTTCCGGGGCGCATGTGCTCGATGAAGATTTCTTTCTGCTCTCCTGATGATGGTATGATGACGGTCACCGTCTTTGGTTGCAATCCCATCAGTTTCTTGATGGCGGATGACGTGTTGCCTTTGGCTTTCTCTTCGAGCAGCCGTCCCAGCAGGATGAAGGCGATGATGACACTTGCCGCCTCGAAGTAGACATGCGGGTGAATGCCCCTTGCCATCCAGAAGTCGGGAAAAAGCATGTTGAAGAGGCTGAACAGATAGGCTATGCCGGTGCTGTTGGCAACCAACGTGTCCATATTGGCGTTGCCATGCTTCAGCTGCCTCCATGCACTGACGAAGAATCCTCTGCCCAGCCAGAAGACGACGGGGGTAGAGAACGCCCACATTAGGAGGTTGGCGTATGGCATGTCCATGAAGAACATGCCTACGACCACGACGGGACAGGACAGCGCAATGGCCCAAACGGTGTGGAACTTCAATGCGGCATATCTTTTGTCATGGGCTTGTTCGGCTTCTTCGAGCTTATGCTTGTCTTGCCCAATCAGCAGGTCATATCCGGCATCCTGCACGGCCTTCTGCAAGGCTTCGGGCGAACATTGCGCACTGTCGTACTCCACGGTCGCCATTCCCGAAGCGTAGTTCACGGTGGCTTTGCTGACACCGGGTTGATGATTCAGTATCTTGTCTACCCGTGCGGCGCATGAAGCGCAACTCATGCCTTGTACGGGAAAGGTCTTTTGTATGATAATGCTCTTATCCATATCGCATTGTTTTCAAGTCAGAACAAAGGTAACATTTTTTTCATGGATATTGTTCTCTTGTCAAAATCACAATAAATAGGTATTGTCGAGTATTGAAAACTTCTCTTTCTTTGTCTTCGAAAAATATTCTGTTTTGCAGCATAATCATGCAAATACCTAAGGACGATATTCGGAAAGACATTCTGCTGGCAGCGGAGAAAATGTTTCAGGAGAAAGGTTTCCTGAAAACATCCATGCGCGATATTGCCGAGGAGGCACAGGTAGGGTTGAGCAATATCTATAATTATTTCAAAGGGAAGGATGAAATATTCTGCATGGTGGTTCGCCCCGTGACACAAGCTTTGGAAAGCATGCTGTACGAACATCATGGCCGGCAAGGAGTAGATATATTCGATATGAAGTCCGAAACTTATTTCCGATATATGGTCGAAGAATATATAGGGTTGGTTCGTAAATATCGCTCTTTATTGACATTGCTGTTTTTCCGTTCACAAGGCTCTTCTCTGGAGAAATTCAAAGGAGAGTTTACCGACAAGTCTACATTATTGGTAAAAGATTATTTCCGGATTATGAAACAGAAGCACACGGAACTGGACATCGATATAACGGATTTTTCTATTCATCTGCATACTGTCTGGATGTTTACAATGCTCGAAGAACTGATTCTGCATAAGGTCAGTCCGGAAGAAACGGAAAAGATAGTTGCTGAATACATCACATTTGAATGGACAGGTTGGAGAGAGCTTATGAAGATATAAGCTCTCTCTTTTTTTTTGAACGTTTTAAAAGATTGTTCGCTTTTGGGAGCATTGATTTAATATATAACTGAAATGAGTACACTGAAAAAACTGCAACATTACATGGGTAAGCGTAAAATACTTTTGCCCATATCTGTGCTCTTGTCCGCACTCAGTGCGTTGGCAGGGCTTTTGCCTTTTATTCTTGTTTGGCTTATTGTCAAGGAATTGTTGGTTGTGGGCGGCATGTCTGTCTCGGCCAATGTCATTGCCTATGCTTGGTGGGCGGCAGGGGTGGCCGTAGCCGGTGTTTTCCTCTACTTTGCGGCACTGATGGCTTCGCACCTTGCCGCTTTCCGTGTGGAGGCCAATCTGCGCCGTGAAGCCATGCGGCGGATAACAGCCATGCCTTTGGGATTCTTTGACTGCAACACGAGCGGGCGTATTCGCAAAATAATAGATGACAATGCAAGTGTCACCCACAGCTTTCTGGCGCATCAACTGCCCGATTTGGCGGGTACTTTTCTGGTCCCGTTGGTAGCGGCCGTACTGATTTTTTGGTTCAATTGGCAACTCGGATTGGCTTGCATCATACCTGTTGTTATTGCCTTGCTGATGATGGGGTATATGATGGGAACTAAAGGCCGTAGGTTCATGCAATCCTATATGAGTTCGCTCGAAGAGATGAATGCCGAAGCGGTGGAGTATGTGCGCGGTATTCCGGTGGTGAAGGTTTTTCAGCAGACCATCTATTCTTTCAAGAATTTCTATCGGAGCATCGAGAATTACAATAAGATGGTCTTTGGTTATACCATGATGTGGGAGAAACCTATGTCGTTCTATACAATTATCATCAACGGGTTCGTTTTCTTTCTTGCTCCGTTGGCCATTCTCCTCATAGAGCGTTCGGGTGGCTATGCGGAAGTGCTGCTTGATTTCTTTCTGTTTGTATTGATTACTCCGGTTTTCTCCCAGAACATCATGAGAAGCATGTACCTCAATCAGGCATTGGGACAGGCAAGCGAGGCCATCGACAGGTTGGACAAGTTGCTTTCTTATGAAAGCTTGCCGGTTTCATCTTCGCCCAAACGGATGAAGGGATATGATATCTGTTTCAAGGAAGTGTCGTTTTCCTATCCCGGCGCAACGCAGAAGGCTGTCGACAAGGTGAGTTTTACTATTCCCCAAGGCAAGACGGTTGCTTTGGTCGGTGCTTCGGGAGGTGGTAAAACCACTATCGCCCGTCTGGTTCCCCGTTTTTGGGATGTTGATGAGGGAGAGGTGACGATAGGCGGTGTGGATGTCAGGGACATTGAACCGGAGGTACTGATGAAGCATGTTTCTTTCGTCTTCCAAAACACAAGACTTTTCAAAACCACGCTTTTAGATAATATCAGGTATGCCAATCCGGAAGCATCGTCTGATGAGGTACAACGTGCCGTTGACATGGCGCAATGCCGTGAAATCATCGACCGGCAACCGTTGGGACTGAATACTAAAATAGGCGTGGAAGGGACCTATCTTTCCGGTGGCGAACAGCAACGCATTGTGTTGGCACGCGCCATCCTCAAGCATGCTCCCATTGTTGTGCTGGATGAAGCTACCGCTTTTGCCGACCCGGAAAATGAGTTCTTGATACAACAGGCCATCAAACAACTGATGTGCGGCAAGACCGTGCTGATGATTGCCCATCGCCTGACGAGCATCATTGATGCCGATAATATTCTTGTCATAGACAAGGGGCGGATAGCCGAACAAGGCACGCATGCCGAACTGATAGGAAGACAAGGAATATATAACCGTATGTGGAATGAATACCGGCAATCGGTTTGCTGGACAATAGGAAAGGAGGCTACTCATGCTTGATACGATTCAAAAGCGTTTTGCTCTTTCGAAAAAAGGTGCGAAGGATTTCTGTAAAGGGGTATTCTTTACTGTTTTGCTGGATATTGCTTTGATGCTGCCGGCAGTGTTTGTTTTCTTCTTTCTGGATGATTATTTGCGTCCGGCACTTAATCCGGAAGCGTCGGCGGTTCATGGATTTCTTTATTATGCTTTGCTCGGCATCTGCTTTATGATGTTGATGTACGGCTTTGCCGTCTTGCAATATCGCAGCACCTATACTACGGTATATGAGGAAAGTGCCAGTCGGCGTATTTTTCTTGCCGAAAAGTTGCGCATATTGCCGCTTTCTTTTTTTGGAGAGAAGAATCTTTCCGACCTTACCGCTACCATCATGGATGATTGTACCGATTTGGAACATACTTTTTCGCATGCCGTTCCTCAGTTGTTTGCTTCTGTCATCAGCATTTCGCTGATTGCCGTCGGCATGGCATTCTACAATTGGCAACTGACTTTGGCATTGTTCTGGGTGGTGCCGATTGCATTTGCGGTTATTTTGCTGGCAAAGAGAGAGATGCGTAAGGGCAACGAAAGTAATTATCTGAATAAGCGTCATGTCAGCGAACATATACAGGAGGGGTTGGAGACCATCCGGGAAATCAAGTCTTACAACCGGGAGGAGGATTATTTGGAGGAACTGGATAAGAAAATCACTGTTTATGAAAATGTACTTACCCGCAACGAACTGTTGATGGGAGTTTTGGTGAATGGTGCGCAAAGCTTTCTGAAGTTAGGACTGGCAAGTGTTATCATTGTGGGAGCGCATCTTTTGAGTACCGGCGTGCTGGACTTTTTTGCTTATCTCATATTCATGGTTATAGGCTCGCGCATTTATGCGCCCGTCAATGAGGTGATGAACAACTTGGCGGCCTTGTTCTATTTGGATATCCGCATCGACCGTATGAATGAAATGGAGGCGCTGCCTGTGCAGAGAGGAATAACGGATTTTCATCCCCGGAACTATGATATCGAATTCAATCAGGTGGATTTTGCCTATGAAACGGGGAAAGAGGTTTTGAGAAACGTCTCTTTTACTGCGCGTCAGGGAGAGATAACAGCATTGGTCGGTCCTTCGGGCAGTGGAAAGAGTACGGCTGCCAAGTTGGCGGCTCGTTTTTGGGATATACAGTCCGGACGTATCACGTTGGGCGGACAAGATATCGGTTTGGTAGATCCGGAAGCATTGTTGAAGAATTACTCCGTTGTTTTTCAGGATGTAGTGTTGTTCAATGCCTCTATCAAAGATAATATCCGTATAGGGCGGCGCGACGCTACGGATGAGGAAGTGATGCGCGTTGCCCGCTTGGCACGTTGCGACGAGTTTGTCGACAGGATGCCTCAGGGATATGAAACGGTTATCGGCGAGAACGGTGAAACGCTTTCCGGTGGAGAGCGCCAGCGCATCTCCATTGCCCGTGCTTTGCTGAAGGATGCTCCGATTGTATTGCTGGATGAGGCTACCGCTTCGCTCGATGTAGAGAATGAAACGCGCATACAGGCCGGCATCTCCGAGTTGGTGCGTGACAAAACGGTGCTTATCATCGCTCATCGCATGCGTACCATTGCCAATGCCGACAAGATTGTTGTTCTGGAAAACGGGAGGGTGGTTGAAACCGGTACTCCCGATGATTTGCAGAGACGTGACGGCCTGTTTGCCAAGATGCTGAAGAATATCTGCCTCGAAGCCGACTTCTTAACCTGAGTACGGGATAAGAAGCAGGTCGGTAATCTCACCCGTAGACTTGTTTTTTTAAGAAAAAGTACTATTGATTATCAGATGTTTAATGCTGATTTGTCAGACACTTGTGTCTTACGGCTAAAACACTTGTGTCTGACGTGCAAAACACTTGTGTCTGACGGCTGAAACACTTGTGTCTGTCACGGCAAAGGATTGCAACTGTCAAAACAGGAGGAGGGCGGTCGGCCTGAAAGGTTCTCTTCTGCCTGATTTCGCTGTAAACCGGTGCGTTCAAGGAATATCTTTCCGACAGGATGAAGCCCCTCGTCTTTAGCAAAAACAACCGCCTATGCCGAACTCAGTTTCTTAGGGTAGTGAAGAGGCAAAGGCTTTCCTGACCACTCTCCGGCTCAATCCCGTTTGCACTGCTCCCCTCATGAAAAGGTAGACGAGGAAAGCCAGCCATAGTGCATGGTTGCCCAATGCGGGACGGAATGCGTAGTATAGGACAAAGAAACTGATGGCGGCCGTTGCCATAGATAGCAGCATGCCGCGTGTTGCGGTGGCACCGATGAAGATGCCGTCCCAGATGAAAGCGGCAATGCCTGCAACGGGTATGGCAAGCGCCCAATAAAAGTAGGTGCCGGCGGCAGCTATCACTTCTTTGTCATCTGTCAACAGTCCGAGGAAGGCACTGCCGCCCGTTGCATAGACAGCCGTGAAAAGTGCCGCCATGGCTGCGCCCCAGCCGAATAAGAGACGTGTCGTATTTGCAAATCCTTTTCTGTTGCGTGCGCCTATATACCGGCCGCTCAATGCTTCGCCGGCATAGGCAAATCCGTCCATCACATACGAAAACAAGGTGAAGAGTTGCATCAGCAGCGTATTTACCGCCAGAATGATTTCTCCTTGCGAGGCTCCTGCCGAGGTGAAAAACAGTGTGACTGCAACCAAGCAGAGTGTGCGCAGGAAAATGTCACGGTTCACCCGTAGGAAACGGAGCATCGCTTCTTTCTCCCAAATCGTTTCTCCTCTGCCGCTTCCGGTCGTTTGCAATCTGCCGTTTGGTATTCTAAGGAGTTTCCTCAATCTGCCGTAATGCCGCATCCATAAAATAAGCGCCATCAGGAATCCGGCATATTGGGCGATGAGTGTCCCCAATGCCACTCCCTCTACCTTCATGCCGCACAGATAGACCAGACAGAGGCTGGCAATGATGTTGACAATATTCTGTGTGATGGCTATGTACATGGGGATGCGTGAGTTCTGCATGCCGATGAACCAACCGGTAAGGGCATATAATCCCAACATGGCCGGCGCACCCCAGATGCAGATGTGGAAATAGATCGTTGCGAGGCTCTTGACTTCGTCCGTGGGATGGATCAGCAAGAACGCCAGTTGCCTGATGGGGACTTGCAGCGCAATGATGCAAAACGCCACTGCCATTCCCACGCCCATTGAACGCAACAATAGGCGTACGGTCTCGGGTAAGTCTCGTTTTCCGTATGCTTGCGAGGTCATGCCGCCGGTACCCATGCGCAGGAATCCGAAAATCCAGTAGATGATATTGAAAAGCATTCCGCCCACGGCAATGGCGCCGATGTAGGCCGGTGAGCCTAAGTGACCCACGATGCCCACATCGATTAAACCGAGCAACGGAACGGTGATGTTCGATACGATGGAGGGTAGTGCTATTTGTAAGATTTGTCTGTTGCAGTTCATTAAGATACATTTTTGTGAGGTGCGGACAAATGTACGCAGAAAAAGAGGATATAACCCAATAAGATTAACCATTTTTCTATTTTCCCCTATTGAAGAACCGTGTGATAATTTGTATTTTTGTCATTGAACTTCAGTAAGATATACCGTACTTTTAAACTGTTTAAGAATGAAAGCCTTGACTCTGCTGTTCTCTTTGTTTCTTCTTTTTCCGCTGCCGCTATCCGCACAGTCGGCAAATGACTTGTTGCAGAAAGTTTCCGAAGCCCTTTCCGCCGGTAAGGATGATTATGCCGTGAGTTTGTTTCGCCAAGCGGCCGATGCCGATGTAGACAAAACGGAGATGTTCTATTGGATAGGCGTAGATAAGAGAGGTAGGGTGGTTTCCCGTTTGGCCAATGAGTTGGCTGTACATTACAAAGAAGAACGGAACTATGATAAAGCCTGCCTTTTCTATAAGGAATTCTTGCAACGTCATCCGGAAGATGTGCCTGCGTTGGTGTCTTGTGCCGAAATGGAACTGATGCGCGGTAAGGAGAAAGAGGCTTTGAAAATCTATGAGAAGGTGTTGATATTGGACGGTGATAATCTGCAAGCCAATATCTATTTAGGCAATTACTATTATCTGAAAGCCGAGGAGGACAGAAAGAAACTGGATGATGATTATGGAAAGCTGTCCTCTCCTACACGTATGCAATATGCCCGCTACCGCAACGGGATGTCCGATTTGCTTATTAATGGTTATACCAAAGCCAAGGCCCATCTGCAACGCGTGCTCCGGCTCTTTCCCTCCACGGAAGCCCGCAATACGCTGGAAAGAATCAAGAAGATAGAGGCGGAGATGAAATGAAGTTCCGATAGAGTGATTTCCTATATCACATATCGCACCTCTTTGAACAGATACTGCCGTTCCTTCCTTTTTTCGTCTTCCAGAACAAGGCGTCCATCTTGCTCCACGCGGAGCAGGCGGGCAAGGAATTTGCCGTTGGCGTCTTCGTAAGGATGGAGTCCCCGACAGCGGTAGAGGGAGCGGGCATAGCGGGTGGCAATCCCACCGGAATAAGGATCAGGAGCTTCTAATCGGAGACTGTTGTAGTAAACCTCTATTCGTCGGAGGATGTGTGTCAAGATGGTATAGCGGTCGTGTTCCTTTCCGGTGATTTGCTTCAGCGATACGGGATTGGGGGCATCGCTGCGGAAAACCTCCTGATTGATATTGATTCCGATGCCGGAGATGGTACGCGCGATATTATGCCCTGCAAGGTCATTCTCTATCAATATGCCACAGATTTTCCTGTCTCTCCAATAAACATCGTTCGGCCATTTGATGGTAATCTCGTCCGACCATCTGCCGAGTTCCTCTTTGACGGCGAGAGAGACGACTTGCGAGAGGATAAATTGCCGTCGGGCTTCGAGAAACGTAGGGTAAAGCACAAAACTGAAAATTAGGTTTTTGCCTTCCTCGGCTTCCCACGTATTGCCGCGCTGCCCTTTTCCGGCCGTTTGATACTCGGCTGTTACGGTTGTGAATTCCGCCACAATGCCTTGTTTGCCGTTGCATAGCCGGCTGAGGTATTGGTTGGTAGAGTCCGTCCTGTCTAAAGCGACCAATGGAAATGGAAACATATCAGGGCAAGGTTTCATATTCGGCACGCATTTTTTTTGTGAACTTCTTTAAGACCTCTTCGATAGAGTGGTCTATCAATTGTTTCATCAATTTATCATCGACATCTCCATCCAGAAACACTTGATTCCAGTACTTTTTGTTGAAATGCCAAGCACCTTCGATGGCAGAATGGCGTTCGCGCAGCTCGAGCGCATATTCGGGGTTGCATTTCAAACTGATTTTGTTGGCACTCTCCAAATCAATAAGCGCAAACATCTTGCCCATGACTTTCATCACAAGCGAATATTCATCGAACGGGAGGCATTCGGTGACCGCTTTTTTACTTAGGCAATATTCGCGAATAGATTCTATGTCCATACTATTATATATTATAGTCCGTCACTTTCCATTTTCCTCTTTCTATCCGAACATCGGCGGATAGAAAGCGTCCTTGATGTGCTCTATCCTGAAAGTTCCCGGTTGGCCCACGGCTGTAATGATGTCGAAGCGTACGTAAGCATCTATGCCGAAATGCTTGACATAGGCATCGGCGGCAATGACAATGCGGCGTATCTTCTGCCGGTTCACGGCATCCTGCGGCTCAATGTAGTCCGTATTCCTGCGGGTTTTCACCTCTACCACAATCAGTTCGTCGTCTTTCGCTGCCACAATGTCCAGCTCTAAATGATTCTTCCGCCAGTTGCGGTGGAGGATGTCGTAGCCTTTTTTCTTCAAATATTCGGCTACGGCATCCTCTCCGGCTTTTCCCAAAAGGTTGTGCGTGGCCATTATTCCTCGTATTTCTTCAGCATGCCGTCGTAGCCGGGGCGGTGCAAGGCGGGGGCATTGAGTTCCCAGCCTTGCAGAGTCTTGCCCGCTCCTCGTGTAGTGGCGCTCTTCATCGGATTCTTTCCTATGATTAATTCGATGGCTTTGGCATATAGCGGTTCTTCGTTTGTTCCGTAATCTTTAAGTATGTAGAATTTGCCTTCTTCGTTGAAAGGATTCGTCTCTTTTATTTTCAGCCCGGCGTCCGGCTCAAAGCCGTTTTCATAATCTCCGAATCCTTTGGCATTGTAGCTCTGGAAAGTGATGGGCGCTATCCGATAGATATATCCTTCGACGGCATAGTCTTCATACTCCATACCTACATTCTTGCCTCTGGTCTTTTCACCTATTAATATTACCTCCAAATCAATTCCTCGCAGGGAGTTGATGACAAGTTCGCTGGCCGATGCTGTGTTGCCGGACACAAGACAATAAACACGTTTCAGTCCAAGGCCTCCATCGGTTAGCGGAGTATCCAGATTTCTATAATGATTAGGATAGGCGAATAAATCGATCTCCTGTTTGTTGTTTCGCTTTTCCATTCTTTCTTTGTTGAAGCGCAGGCTTGTGAATGTTTTGCCTAAAGAGGCGTCGGCTGCAATGCAACTTGCTAACAGGTTGGCGGACAGGGTGTGTCCTCCACCGTTGTAGCGAAGATCCAGAATCAAGTCGGTTACGTTCTGTTTTTTAAAGTTCTTGAAAGCATCGAACAGTTCTTGGTCAAAGCTGGCGTCGAATTCGGAATAAACCAAATAACCGATTTTGTGTCCGTTTATCTCGTCTACCTTGCTGGTGATGACGGGATTGAGGTACATTGCCTTTGAAGTCAGAGAAACATCTTTCGTTCCTTTCTTTTCCCCTTTTTCTATAATATCTTCCGTCAGGGTGAGGTTGAGAGCCTTATCCGGAAGCACCAGACTATAATAGTATTTTTCCAAGTTGCTTTTATTTAATTTCTCTCCATTGATTTTGCTGATCATGGCGCCTCGTTTTATGCCTGCTGCGGCAGCGGGAGAGTCGGGATATATGCCTTGTATACAGATGTAAAAGATGGATTCACTTGATGAAGAGCGTAGGTTGATAAGCGTAGCTCCCGTGATGCCGAAACTGTAACTGAGTTCTTTTTCCACCAGTTTGGCGGCGCGTGTCCGGGTGATAGGTGCTCTTTTGTTAATATAGGAGAAGAGATTGTAGTCGGTTTTTCCGTCGCTGTCTGTGTATCTCTTTTTATCTAATGTGTTGGTGGTCATGTTTTTTAATGGCTCATAGAAAAATGCGCTATACTCTTTTGTGTAGTCAAGTTTCAATGTTTTGTATTCATCGTTCCAAAGATACATTTCTCTTAAATATTGCGCCACTTTCGTGTTGACTTTCATGTCTTCTGACAGTACGGCTTCACCGATGTTCTGTTTCACATCGAAACTTATGGTCGAATATCCGTCTACTTTGATTGTAATGATGGAGGTGCGCTCAACGGAAGTGCCGGTCGTTGTCGAGAGTTGCAAAGTGCTTTGCCCTTTTTCTCCCGATGGGGTAAGTATGGAGCACCAATTTGAATTGGTGGTAGCTGTCCATTTGGCTGCCGCATTGAACGTGACGGACAGAATCTTGCTCGGGGTAATCTCCAAAGCCGTGCCTTCCGTCCAACTTTGGTGGGTTATACCACTCTGAATGGAATTGTCATCATCGTGGCACGAACCAAGACTTATTGTTGTTAATGTGAATAGGATACAAATAAAGTAGTGTATAAGTTTCATATCTCTAAATTTTTAATGACCTCCAAAAATACATCTTTAATCATTAAATTAAAATGATTCTAAGAAAAACTTTGTTTATCTTTCTTAGAGCTTGTTTAAATTTAACTCTGCATTATTTTGAGAGTTATTTTGGAGGATATTTTTCTGTTTTCATGGGATATGGCGGGCTATGTGACGAGTGAAAACAGAAAAACAGATCGTAAACAGACTCAAAACAATCCGGATAAAAAACTATTAAGGAAAATTTAAACAGGCTCTTAAGAACCTGCTTTATCTATTGTTTCGGATATTTTCCCGTTGCTTTTATATGAATAGACAATTTCATCACAAATATCATCCCCGCAAATTGTCTTTCGTAAACTCTTTCAACTCACTATCTTACAGCATAAATCCTACGCCTATCAGGAATGTGTCTTCACCATACATCGCCGTGGTATGGCTATAAACGGCATCCAGTTTGAAGTTTTTGTAATATACTCCCAATCCGAAAGTCAGGCAGTCTGCCGCTTTATAGGCGTATCTGTAGCCGAGGCGTACCGAGACGCATCTGCCATAGGTATATTCCAGTCCTGTGCCCACGTACAGTTCTTCGGCTCCTTTCGGAACGAAAGCGCGAGACGAAAGGGCGTAGGTGAGCCGGTGTCGGTCGCTCAGGTCGAAAGCCCACTCTCCCCCTGCGGCCACTGATGTGGGAAGGCTGTAAGAACGTTCGGAGCCGTTGAACTTTATGGGCTTTCCGGCATCAAGCAAACGCGCTCCTAAGGTGAGCAAAGTGGGAGTGCCGCCCACCAAAAAACTTTTCTGATAGCCTGCGCCTACCGAAAGAGCCACGCCTTCGGCACGGGTTCCCATGCTACTCTTGACGTACGACCCCGATGCGTAGACCACGATGTCCGAAGTCAGGGCGAACGCATAGCCCAAGTCGATTGTCTGTTCGTAGGGTTTCAGTTCATCGGTTTTGCCGTCGGAAACAGGAACGGACAACCCACCTTGCCGGCGCATGCCGACGAAAAAGGCTTGGTGGGGGAGAAATTTGTATCCTGCAGAGAAATTATATTGCGTCAGTCTGCCGAACTCCGTCTTGGGAAAGAACTCCGCAGCCAGATCCGCACTGAGTTTTTGACGCGTAAACACCAAAGCGGCGGGATTGGAATACAGGTGCATCTGGTTGCTGTTGCCCAGCATGGCATGTCCCATGCCGACACTGCGCACATCGGGATTAGCCTCCAAGAGGGTTAAAATACGTCCTTGCGCCCATCCGCTTAATGAGAAGAGCGGGCAGGTGAATAATAGAATGATAAGTTTGGTTTTCATTGTTGCGATGTCAGTTCTTGATAAAAGTGCGTTTGCTGGTCGCACGATTGGTTTTAATAATGAGGTGATAGATGCCCGGAGCCAACTTGTCGACAGAAAGAGTGGCTTCCCTGCTGACGGGATTCACGACGAGGCTTTCGTTGATGAGCCGTTCGCCTCGCACCGAAATCACGCTTACGTCGGCTTTCGCCACGTTGGAACGAATGAGCATTGTGATATGGCTGTGTGCAGGCAATGGATAAAGCGCCTGCACTTCCGATGCGTTTTCGTTGGTGACTTTCACTTGGAAGGTGGTTTGCGATTTCTTTTTACCATCATCGACGATTACGATGACGGTGGCTTCTCCTTTGGCTTTCGGCGTGAGCGTGACCGTTCCATTTTCAATTCTGGCATCCACCACGGCCGGGTTGTTCGTTACCGCCTCGAACGTGGGATTCTCTATGCCGGGAGCCAGTTCGAAGATGTCTTTCACGCTGAAGTTCATCGGTTTGTCGCCTTCGGTCAGGAAAATATCGCCGATACGAGCCTTTACCGTGGGTGCATTGTGTGCCACGATGGCATAGCGGACGGTTTCGGTATGTGTGCCTTTCAGTTCGTCGGTCAGCACGATGTCGAAGTCGTATGTTCCGGTCGTCTCGCCCACGAGGATAGTCATTTTCAGATTGTCGCCGTTGCGCGTCACTGTTACTCCGGCGGGCAGTCTCTCGGTTTTGAAATCCCATTTATGTCCGTCCTTTTCTTCCACATTGAAAGTATAGGTATAATAGGGACGTGTGTTGAGAATCAAGATACGTTCGGACAGGGGATTGGTGAATACGGGTGCGTTGTTGAGCAGGGTTTTGAATTTGCCACGTGTGATTTCCGATTTATTTCCGTTGCGGTCGTGTGCTTGAATGGCAACGTGATAGGTGTGCTCACTGTTGAGCCCGGTAAACTGATATTCCAGCTTCTCGCCTTTTTTGGCTTCGTAAGTATAGACAGTGGCGGTGGGTTGGTTTGGCAACTGAGTCAGTTCTCTTTCGCTCAAATAGAGGTCGTAGGCGTAGGCTACCCCGGTGGGTGAGTCGCTGTCGGCGGTGACATTCCAAGCAACGGTTGCATCGTAGTACTTCACGATCTTGTTTTCGATGGTGGACACATTTTCAGGTTTCTCCGTTTCCGGATCACGTAGAGCAAATCCGGCATCAATGTAGCCCACGCCCATTTTGTTACGCAGAATCATGTCGGAATTGCCGCCTTTGTGTATGTTGCGGGCTTTCACCGCTCCCAATATGCGTTTGCGCAATTTATCGGCGGTGAAGTCATTGTCTTTGTTGCCGAAGTAGGATACCATGAGTGCGGCAATACCTGTCACGTGGGGAGTGGCCATCGATGTACCGTTGGCAAAGGCGTATAATTCGTGTTCGCTGTCATCGGTCATGTCATCACCGGGATAGATGTATTCCGAGCCGGGTTTGTTGGGAGCTATGAGGATATTCTTGAAATTTCGTGGAACGGTGCTCAGCACACCCCGGGCGATGTCGTAAGACATATCTCCTCCCGGAGCGCAAATATCCACCCAATCGCCTGTATTGCTGTATTCGGCCAGTCTATAGTCGGCACCGAAAGAGCTTACGGCTATCACTGAGGGATCGCATGCAGGAACAATAGGTATGTCACGGCCTGAACCGTTTCCCGAAGCGAAGAAAATCACTCCACCGGCCATGAGGCTGCCTTCACGCTTTGTCACACCGTCCTGATTACGACCGGCATATTTCACGAAATAATCTATGCCTGTTTGGATGAGTCTGCCGTTTTCCCGGTAGGTATCGGCATAAAGTTCGGCATTGGGATAATCTTTCTTGTTATAGCCATAACCCCAAGAACAATTGGCCAATACCGCACCGTTGTCGGCTGCCCAGACGAAAGCCCTTGCAATGGCGTCAGGGCCAGCTGTACCTTGTGTGCCGCCGTTGGCTTTGTCTGCACCAAATATCTGACAGCTCATCAGTCGAACGCCCGTATCGGCATTACCGTTTCCGCCGGCTACGCCACCTACACCTCTGTTGTTATTGTTGCGGGCGGCAATTGTCCCTCCTACGTGGGTGCCATGAAATCCGGGGTCTATTTGGTGGGTTTCGCTCACGAAGTTTTTGCCGCTGTATCCGCCTTGGGGACTTTTCCACATGGCATCTTGCAAATCAGGGTGGGTGATGTCGATGCCCGAATCAAGAATGGCCACCACCACACGCTTGTCGCCCGTGGTCTTGTTCCATGCTTCGAAGAGATTGATGTCTGCCCCTTCTTCGAATTGATAGGCCACTCCACGTTCGCCCAAGTTACGGTAGTGCCATTGCTTCCTGAGCAAGGGGTCGTTGAAATTATTGTAGCCGTCGTTTACATCGGGCACCTTGCGTCGTGAGGCGCGAGTCAAAGGGGTGTAGGTTGCCTGGCTGTTGACGATTTTAAGAGCCCCGTGGGCTATTTCGATGTCATCATGGGTTTTGAGTTCTTCGATTACCTGATGCACATCGGCGGTTTTGTCGAAGATTACTTTGTACCAGAGATGCAAACCCTCACGAATCATCGCTTCTTTGTAAGGGCCGCTGATATCGAATACCGGTTCCGTTTGGGGTGCGCTTCCGCTGCGGGTCAAAGAGGTTGTGAATTTGAGAGTCTCGGAAAGAGAGCTTGCTGCACGAGTGTTTGCGCTTTTGAACTTCACGTAGGCCTGCCCCGGCAAGAGGGGAGCCTTGAAGTTTTTGGCATCCCGGATGGCTGATTCCGTAGACCGGGCATCCTCGATGAGTTCGTTTTGGCAACCAATCAGCACGGAAACCGAAAAAATCAAACCGGCTCCTGCTATCTGATAAAATCGTTTGAGTATATTCATTTTTATAGTGTCAACTTGGAATAGGGGATTAATTGGATTTATTATTGATTGAATCTACCAGTTTCTTGCTACGGTAGAATTGCATGGTGAGCCAGTCATTCACAGGAGAAACGTCGACCAAGAGATCTTCTCCGCGTACAAACGTTGTAAATCCGTTTACATCGCTGCGCACAAAGTCGAAACACTTATCATGGGCCTGATTGAGGAAAGTACTGTGAATGGTCAAGGTATTGTAGCCCGCGATGTTTTTTTCACGATAAGCCAAGTCCTTACCCATGTAGATGTCGCGGCGGCTACCCACGGTGCCGGCCAAATCAGGATCGAGCGACAATATCTGCGAGGGGTATTGGTACCCGCCCGGTTCGCCATCAAGGGCGTCGGGTGAGTTGAAGCGGTAGAGCACGTGAATGAGATTGCCTTTTTTACTGCTGTCGGGGACTTTTTGCTTGAAGATGAGCGATGAATATTCTACACCCGGATAGGTTCCGCGTATGGAAAGCTTGTGGCTGTAGTCGGGTATCATGCCTTGTGTCTCTTCGTAAGCGATGATTTCGGCAAGTTTGGCTTTATGCAGGTGGGTGAGGTTGCGTGTGGGGAAAGAAAGAAGTTGCTCTTCGATCTGGCCGGAGGGTTTACCCACCGAAATGTAATTGCTCGCATGCGTGTATTCTATCATCGCTGTACGATAGGGAGCACCGGGGACAAAAGCTTCGGCATCGTTATACACTTTATAAGTGTGGCATAATTTATCATCTTCCCTGTAATAGCGTTCATATCGTTCCTGTGGGCCGTGCCAAGACTGAAAAACAAGAGGACGTGCGGCTTTATATTTGTTAAACTCCATCCATGCTGCAAGGTCTTCTTTATTAAACGTATTGCCTTGGGCTTTGGTCTCTCCTTTTTTAGCCAAAAAATAAATTCTGTTTTCAAATTTATCATTATCGCTCCTGTTTGTCTCCCTATCGCTTCTAAAGCAATAAAGAATGATAGGAGTCTGCTCTCCGTCAGTATTGAAAGCTATGTAACGTTTGTTGGCTCCGGGCTGGTCTTGCGGATACAAAAGGGCTTCAAACTCCGTCTGGCGTTCGTGTCCCAAACTTTTCTCGTGCGCGATGATTTCTTCGCGAGTAAGAAGAGGTGGTTCGGAGAAATCGCGCGGGAAGATCGGTTCGCCGAATTGTGCCCACCCGCGTTGCAGCACTTCAAGTTTGAGATGCTTTGAGCCGTTGGAGACGAAGAGGGATGCACGACGGTTGGTCGTGGCGTTTTCTTCTTCGCGCAGGAAAGCGGCCACGTCGAGGGTAAGCGTGTGGGGTTCGGTAGTCTTCTCCCATTTGAGCCAAGCCACGGCTTCGCCAAGGGTTTCCACACGCCAATCGTCCGAGTTGGTGATGATGTGCAGGACACGCTTTTCGGCGTCTTTCTTGAAAATGAATTCGGTGGCGTCTTCTTCCAGTCTCAACACCGGCTCTGTCCCGAACTGATTGATGACGAACGTTTTTTTTCCTCCCGACGTACGGATGGTGAGACGGCTGCTCCGCTCTTCCGCTCCGTCATACCGGGAGACGGTGACTTGAATTTTATTGCCGTCTTTCAAGGCTGTGACCCACGATTCGTGCGAGTCCGGTTCTATTTCCCAGCTTCCCGATCCGGGCGAGGAGATTACGATGCTTTGCGTCTGGCCGCCTTGCGCGAAGTTCAGCGTTTCGGTGTCGCTGACCACAAATTCGACAGACGTATCGGTCAGGAAGTCTTTTTGGCAACTCACGAACAAGGTCAGAAGTACCAACAACAGTATAAACAGATATCTTTTTTTCATAAGTTGAATGTATTAATGTCGAAAAAGCATGCAAATTTATAACGATTAATTTATATACGCCATAATTATACGGATTAAATTGCCGAATGGGGCATTTACTTGTTTGGCCACCCGTCTGGCGTGGATGATTAATTGCCTGAGTTCGGGACAGGCGGTTTCTTTTTCTGAAGGCGAGGGGCTGCATCTTGTCGGGCGGACATTTCCTGAATGCACCGGTTCACAGCGGTCGGGCGGAAGAGAAGAGAGCCTTTCAGGCAGGCTTCCCTCACCCTGTTTTGACAACTGCAATCCTTTGCCGTGACAGACACAAGTGTTTTGCACGACAGACACAAGTGTTTTGCGCGTCAGACACAAGTGTTTTAGCCGTCAGACACTTGTGTCTGACAAGTTGATGTTAAACTGTTGATAATCAATGGTGTTTATTTTGGAAAAACAAGCCTTCGGGTGAGGCTGTCGACCTGCTTCTTATCCCGGACTCAGGTAATTAATTGCCATCCTCCGGAAAACTGTCTCCTGAAACGCTGAAAGCAAGTCCTTGCGTCCGCGGAAACAAGCGGGCTGTTTACGACCGAGCCGCTTATCGGCGGGGTGGCCGAAACTGTTTTGGGCGACTTATGAAATAGTCCTGTGGAGGCTTGGAAACAAACTTGTTGATAAAAACGCTTTATCCATCGGTTTTAGGCAATTGACCGTAAAAATAGTGCAGGTTCGTTTTGATTTTACGGAAGTAAAAGTAATTTTGCAGAAAATTATGAGAAAGAGAGACAAAGCATGCGCAAAGGCAACACCCGAAGAACCTAAACGCAAGCAGCGCATGGTGTGCCTGATGAGCGAGGAAGAACAACGGATTGTGGATCGTTATCTTGAAAGGTATAAGATAACGAACAAGTCGCGCTGGCTGCGCGAGACCATCCTCATGTTTATCCATAAGAATATGGAAGAGGACTATCCGACCTTGTTCGGCGAACATGATATGAGGAGATGACGGAGCCGCTTTTCTACGTGTCAGAGCCTTGCCGGAACCCCATTTATTCCGTATATGTTCCGTATTTATCCCTTGGTTGTTCCTTGTCTATAGAGACGAAGGACATACGAAGATGGTAAAAAGATGATACGAACATGATACGAAGACGATACGAACATGACAAGAACATGATAAGAAGATGGTACGAAGTTGATACGGAGCAATAAATAATGACAAACCGATGGAATAAATCAGATACTCTCGTGGACGATACGCATTATATGAAGCAGGCGCTTCTCGAAGCGCAAAAAGCCGGTGAACGGGGAGAAGTACCCGTAGGTGCGGTGGTGGTGTGCAAAGACCGTATCATTGCCCGTGCGCATAACCTGACGGAAACTTTGACCGACGTCACGGCTCATGCCGAGATGCAGGCCATCACGGCTGCGGCTGCAACGCTTGGCGGGAAATATCTGAATGAATGTACGCTTTATGTCACAGTGGAGCCTTGTGTGATGTGTGCCGGCGCCATCGCTTGGGCGCAGATGGGGCGTTTGGTGTTTGGCGCCGAAGATGAGAAACGGGGATATCAACGCTATGCTCCGCAGGCATTGCATCCTAAAACAATAGTGATAAAGGGGATACTGGCAGAAGAGTCTGCCGCATTGATGAAAGAGTTTTTTGCCGCCAAGCGTCGCTAATTTCTACTTTCTTCTGAAAAGTTTGCTATTTTATCCTAAAAAATCATACCTTTATGCCGCATTTGGTTCATTCCGTTTGTCGGATTTTATTCTATTTAAACTATCTACTCCGCAACCGGATGATTAAAAGGGAATCAGGCGAAAATCCTGAACTGTCCTGCAGCTGTAAGTCGCATATCCGGGCAAACATGACGTCACTGAGATTCTTGGGAAGACGTTTGCCATCGGGCGATAAGTCAGAAGACCTGCCTTTTGCGCTATCATTCAAAGCACCCTCGGGATGGGCTAAGATTGAAAATGTCAAAAAGGAAACTCATATTCAGCAGACGCTTGCTGCCGGTATTTGTGTTGTGCGCATTTGCCGAGTATATGATGGCGCAGCACGTCGGAGATTCGGAAAAGCCGAGCCGCCTCGACAGTGTTCAGCATTTGTCGGAAGTTGTCATCACGGCACAGCAGTCTCGCCACACCGTAATTCCCGTACAACAACTTTCTGGCAAGGAACTTCAACGACTGAGCGTTCACAGCGTGGCCGACGCCATGCGTTACTTCGCAGGTGTACAAATCAAGGACTATGGCGGCATCGGCGGACTGAAAACCGTCAACGTGCGTTCTTTAGGCACCAACCATACGGGAGTTTTCTATGATGGCGTACAGTTAGGCAATGCACAGAACGGTCAGATTGATTTAGGTCGCTTCTCGCTCGATAATATGGAGGCCTTGCAGCTCTACAACGGACAGAAGTCCTCCATCCTGCAACCGGCTAAGGATTTCGCTTCGGCTTCAGCCGTCTATCTGCAGACACGCAAACCGGAATTTATCGGGAAGGATAAAAAAGATAACGTCAATGTAGCCCTCAAAGTCGGCTCTTTCGATACTTACAATCCCTCTATTCTGTGGGAGCATAAGCTCTCCGGCAATCTCAGTACCCAACTCAGCACCGAGTATATGACTACTTCGGGACGCTACCGTTTCCGCTATGCCAAAAAGAACGGATATGATACCACCGAGGTACGTCATAACGGCGATGTGCGTGCTTTTCGTATGGAGTCTGCTTTGTTTGGCCGGATTCCCCGCGGCGAGTGGCGAGCCAAGGTTTATTTCTACAATAGCGAACGCGGCTTCCCCGGTGCCGCCGTGCGTGAAGAACCCGGCAAGTTCCGCCATCAAGACCGCCAATGGGACACCTCGGTATTCGGACAAGGTTCGCTGCGCCGCCAATTCACCGACCGTTATACACTGCTTGCAAATGTCAAAGCGGCTTACGATTACCTGCACTATCTCAGCGACCCGCGGCTGGACGTGACCACGATGTACACCGACAACCATTATCGCCAGACCGAAGCCTACTTCTCGGCCTCGCACCTCTATGATGTATGCGAATGGTGGTCGGTCTCCCTCTCCAACGACATACAGTACAACCATCTCAATGCAGACCTCGTGAACTTTGTCTATCCCACACGGTGGACGTTTCTATCCGCCCTGTCTGCAAGTCTGCATTGGGACAGGCTCTCCGCACAACTCTCGCTGCTCCATACTTATGCCGCCGACCATACCCGCATGACCGGCGGGGCGGCCGGCAATAAAAGCAAGCTGACTCCCACTGTGGCATTCAGCTACAAGCCATTCGCCACCTCGACCGACAAACTTACAGTTCGCGCTTTCTACAAACGCATATTCCGCATGCCCACGTTCAACGACCTCTATTATACCTTCATCGGCAACAAGGAATTGAAGCCCGAATACACCACGCAGTACGACGTCGGGCTTACATACGGCAAGTCCCGGCCCGGCCGCATCCTCAAAAGGATAGAGTTGCAAGCGGACGGCTACTACAACGAAGTGGAGGACAAGATTGTGGCCATGCCCACCAGCAACCAGTTCCGTTGGACAATGATGAACTTCGGCTTGTGCCATATTTGGGGACTTGATGCCTCGGTAAAGGTAGACTGGCGCTTGGGAAAGGCCGATGTGTCTTCTCACGTCACATACACTTACAACAAGGCGATGGACCATACGGACAAGAACAGCCGCTTCTACGGCGGACAATTGCCCTACATCCCGTGGCATGCCTTTTCGGCCATCATCACCGCCTCCTACCGCCAATGGACGGCCAATTACAGCTTCATCTACACCGGCGAGCGCTACGAGGCGAGCGCCAACATTCCGGAGAATTACACCAAGCCGTGGTATACCAGCGACCTGTCGCTGTCGTGCAGTTTCCCTTTCCGCAGGTGGGTGTTACGAGTCACGGCCGAAGTCAATAATATCTTCAATCAACAATACGAAGTGGTGCAGTGCTACCCCATGCCGGGCACCAACTTCAAGATAAAACTGAACGTCATCATATAAAAAAGGAGGAAATATGGAGAAACTATTAAGGCATCTTCTGTTCTGCTTTGCACTCGGCTTGTCAGTATCTGCCTGCCGCAGCGACGACGAGCACATCATCCCTCATCAGGAGGAGCAGGTGGAGCCCTCGCCGGAGGAGCTGAGCACCGACATCAAAGGGTTCTTCCTGCTCAACGAGGGGAACATGGGATCGAACAAGTGCACCCTCGATTACTACGACGCCTTGACGGGCAAGTACATCCGCAATATTTATGCGCAAGCCAATCCGGGTGTGGTGCAAGAGTTGGGCGACGTGGGCAACGACATACAGATTTACGACGGCAAGATATGGGCGGTCATCAACTGCTCTCACTTCGTGGAGGTGATGAACCAGACCGATGCCCGCCACATCACTCAAATCTCCATTCCCAACTGCCGCTATATCGCCTTTGCCGGACGCCATGCCTATGTCAGCTCTTACGCTGGTCCCGTGCAGTTAGACCCCAATGCCCGCTTAGGATATGTGGCGAAGGTGGATATTGACCGGCTGGAAGTAACGGACACCTGCACCGTGGGCTACCAGCCCGATGAACTTGTGGTCTACGGCAACCGGCTTTATGTGGCCAATTCGGGCGGCTACCGTTTTCCTAACTACGACCGTACCGTGTCCGTCATCGATTTGCAGACTTTCCGTGTCGTCAAAACCATCGACGTGGCCATCAACCTGCACCGGCTGGAAGCAGACCGGCAAGGCTATATCTGGGTTTCGTCGCGAGGCGACTACTACGGCGTACATTCCAAGACCTACGTCATCGACCCGCGTACCGACACGGTTTGCGACTCTCTCGATGTGGCGAATACCGAAATGACCCTGTCGGGCGACTCCCTCTACATCTACGGGACGGAATGGAGCTACATCACCAACTCGTGGACTTTCAGCTATGCCGTTGTCGACACCCGAAGCCGGGAGGTCGTCACCCGCAACTTCATTACCGACAACACGGAGCGGAGAATTGAGATGCCCTATGGCATAGCCGTCAACCCCGATACGCACGAGTTCTACGTCACCGACGCAAAAAATTTCGTAATGCCGGGCGATTTGTATTGCTTTACTCCGGACGGCCGCAAGAAATGGAGTGTCCGCACGGGCGATATACCCGCACACTTTGCTTTTACAAAGAAGAAACTTCAATATTAATCACAATTTGTATTACTCATTTAAACATTTAAGTACGTATGAAAAAGTTTATGAATTTATTCTGCACGATGTGCGTTGTTGCAACCATATTTGCAGCTTGCAGCAAGGATGACCCGGAGCCTCTGACTATCGGTTTGCAGGCGCAGTATGAAACTCCCAACTGCAAGGTGCTGGAGATTAAGCCGACGATTGCCAACGGCACGGCCGCCAAGTACAAATGGAGCTGCGGAGACTCTATTTACAGCACCGACGAGACTTTTGCTTTCATCACGGCGGAAGTGGGCAAGAAAGACTTTGTGCTCACCGTGACCGATGCCGGAGAGAAGGTTTACACTGCCAATTTCGCTATTAATGTGACGGACGGAGGATATAAGAATATACAGACCTCCGTTATAGAATACGACCCGGCACCGTATGAGTTTATCAATACTTACGTGATTAAGAACAGGAACAAGGCCACGGTGATGAAGGAGCTGAACGATATGCTGAAGGCCGGTAAGAAATTCAAGGATATCGACATCGATAACGGTTATCGCATTGGTCTCCCGATAGGGAGCATGGGCGGTTCTGCCGTGCTGGGCTTCGACCACACGATTGTCAATGTGCCCGGCGAGGATGATTTCAAGATGGAAGCATCGCTGGGTGGCATGACAGGCGTGGTATATGTGGCTTACGATAAAAACCGGAACGGGCTGCCCGATGAGGATGAGTGGTATGAACTGAAAGGCGACAACTATGGTAATGAAAAGGCCGAAACTCCCAATGCTTTCGTCACCTATTCATCCGTGGTTTATCTTCAGGATTTTGACTGTTTTGAGATCCATTATAAGGATGATTTGGAAAAACAACCCTTAATGGTAGGGGAGGCTTGTTTTCCCGGTTATGACGATCAGGGCAATTTCATGAAAGGGTCCGGATGGAGAGAGCTTCCATTCACGATTCGTTATAAAAGAGTTTTTGCCAATGAAGATAGAAAGGGATATGTATGCGCTTTTAAGAATGCATTCAATATAGAAAATGCGGTGGATCAAAAAGGAAATAGCGTGAATTTGCCGGGCATTGACTTTATCAAGATTGTTGTCGGAGGTATTGTTCGCAATGAAGGTACTCTTCCCGGTATAATTGTTGAGGATATTTATGATTGTCATTTAACCAAATGACTTGTTGTTTAATTAATGTCTAACTTAAAACTTTTTCAATCATGAGAACGAAATTGTTTGCATTGAGTGTAATGGCATTAGCCTTTGCAGGTTGCCAAAACACAGAGTGGGAAAACGATTCAGCAGTCGTTAACCAAAGTACAGAAGAAGTAGAGGCTTTGATAAACAGACCTGTGGTAATGGAAGCTCCTGTCAAGGGTGCCGATTCTTATGCGTGGTTCCGGAACGGAAAGTTGGTTTCTACGGATTCTGAATACACTTTCCGGGAAGAGAAGTCCGGAATGTACAATGTGGTGTTGGAAACCTCCAAGCGCAGTGTGCAGAGCAAGGTTACTTATAGGGTGACCAACTCTATCAACCTCAGTTCGGAACTGAATCAGTTCGTGTTGAATTCCGGCAACGGCATTCAGCCTCCCGGGCAGACGGGCTACTATTGGAATCAAACCTACACTAATACGAAGTTCAACAGACCTCATTTCACTTTCTCGCACACGGGTACTAATTCCGGCTATTCGTATTGGGACGGGTTCACAGTTTCCAATGTGTACGACAGCTCTAATTTCGGCACCTATACGACGGATACCATCCATTCGGGTTCCGTTAATTGGATTGCCCACCAATGGGGATGTATGGACAGGAATAACAGCAATACCAACTTCATGTTGGGCTATTGGGGATATTACGGTAAGGATATTCAGAGTTTCCCTATCGACCCTGAAAACATTCCTTATCCTACCGCTTTCACCGAAACAGGCTTCTCGAATTGGATTAAGTTAGGGGATGGCAATACCAACTATACCGTAAAACGTATAAAAATCACTAACAGTCCGTGGGCTTACTACGGTTGCAAGGAGGGCGACGGATTCGCCACGCCGTTCAACAGTCCTTCCGACTATCTCCGCTTGTTGGTTTTCCCTGTCTATGCATCGGGCGTTATCGGAAGTCCAAAGATTATCGAGCTTGCCAATTTTGGAGCTAATGGATTTTGGGGAATCAACGAATGGACTACGATAAGGAATTTGAATTTTAGTAATGTCAGGTACCTGCTTTTCCAGATGCGTTCGTCCGATTCGGGGCAGTATGGCATGAATACCGCAGCGTATTTCTGCTTGAACGATATTGTAATGCATTGATATGTTGAATAGAGGTTATAAACAGACAAAGTACCTAATGTCGCTTGTTGCGGCATTAGGTTTGTCCGTCTTTTCTTCGTGCAGCCCGGACGAGGATATGGACCCGATTATCATAGAGAAGTCGGAGTCGGCGAAATTCTACGCAAAGAGTGAATTCACGACGAAAGAAGCGGTGGACGGCAAACGCGTGTGGAGAGTGGAGAGCGCGCCCGAGGCGGCCAACTATATCTTGCAGGATACGACGGAAAGCACGGTGTGCTTCATCCCCATCACCGCAGGAGACTATAAGCTGTCTTTGAATGCGATGAAAGACGGACGGGAGTATAAGGAACTGTACACCGTAAGTGTGGAGGCTCCTGAAAAAGAGCCGTCGCCTTACATCGCAAAGATTTTTGAAATTCTCCCCGCTCCGGGGCAGTTCACCAACCAACTGCCGTTGTACCGGCCCGATGGTGAGGAATGGGCGAGATGGACCGACTACATGAAATGGACGGAGCGCAGCTTGGTGGGAAAGGCGAAAGGGGAGCTTATCAGTTTGGGCGGCTTCGGCGGCTACATCGTCTTCGGATTTGACCATACCATCCTGAATGTGGCTGGGCTGCGTGACTTCCGTGTGGACGGCAACGCCTTTTTTGCTGCTGACAACCCTAACCCCAATGCGCCGAAGAAAGGTGGCAGTTGCGAACCCGGCATCATCGAGGTGGCCTATGACAAGAATAAAAACGGCAAACCCGATGACGAGTGGTACGAGATTGCGGGCAGCGAATACAATAACCCCAAGACCATCCGCAACTATGAAATCACCTACTACCGCCCCGAAACGGAAGAAAAAGACGCCGACTACGACCCTGAAAAGACCTTTGTCACCATCAAGAAGTACATCCGTTGGGAAGACAATCAGGGCAATAGCGGCTATTTGGAAAAGAACATGTGGCACAACCAGTCCTACTATCCCGGCTGGGTGAAAGAGGACAAGCTGACTTTCCGTGGCACACGCCTGCCCGATAATGCCGTGGAAGAGAGCGGCGAGGGAAAGTATTGGGTGCAGTATTGTTTTGATTATGGCTATGTGGACAACCTGCCCAACGGTGATATCGACAATGCGATAGACATTGACTGGGCGGTGGATAAAGATGGCAAGAAGGTGAATCTTCCGGGTATCGACTTTGTGCGCGTTTATTGCGGAATGCGGCAAGAGTGCGGATGGCTGGGCGAGACTTCCACCGAAATACAGGGAGCCACCGACCTTCACATGCGTGGTGTCCGCCTCACCACCCGCCCCTGAACGGGCTGCCGTTTTTAATAACTTGTTTTCATGAATGCCCGGTATTATTTTAATTCGGGCGCGATATATATATAATAAGGTGTAAAAGGAGATGCGCCAACCGCCTCCGCAGAGGCGTGTATTCCCTCTCTGTGGAGAGGCATGCAAGGCCTCTGCGGAGGGATTGGCGATGCTTCTGTGGAGAGGCCGGCAGCCTCACCGCAGTGAGACTGCCGGGCTCGCCGTAGCGGGATTTTCGGGTTCTGATTGATGTGATGCGAAAAGCCTTTGAGGAGTCGTCGCTCTATATTGGGGTTCTTTCAAGCGTTCTTTTGCATCGTGAAATCATGTCGGTTCATACGGAGAACATGGCTATTCTTCGATTTCCTCGAAGTCTACGTATTCGCCTTCATCTTTGGAGAAAAACTTCTTGTGTCCCGGCCGCGAATCTTCTTTCTCGGGCTGTATTTCTGCTTGACGGGCATCGTCTGCCTGTCGGTCGCCGTGGCCGGAATGAGTGCCGGAAGCCGAGGATGAGCGTGGTCTGCCCCATCTCAATATACTCCGTACGACGCTACCGATAATGCTGAGGCCGATAACTACGACGGCTATTATGATGATGAAGAGAAAACCTAATAAGTGGAGCATGGGATAATGTGTTTTACTGTAACCGAGAGATTCGTTTATCTGTTCTTCTTTGTAACAAGTGACAGCAGTATATACCAAACGATAATGGCGGAAAAGCTGCAAATTCCCATGAAGAGGAGAAGGGGGATACAGATAATCAGGAAGATGAAGCAGGTTTTATTGTCTTTCCATGACAGATTCTTGAACTTCAAAGAGAACATCGGAATCTCCGAAACCAGAAGCCAAGAGAATATTCCGACCAATAACAACAGGCAGAAGGGATAAAAACTTTCGCCTGTCAGCCGGCTGTGGCCGCCTGCTGCCAGCGAAGCCCAGAATAAGGCATTGGCGGGCACGGGAAGCCCGACAAAGGAACTTGTCTGACGGCTGTCATTGTTGAACTTGGCCAGCCGCAATGCCGAGAATACGGCCAGCAGGAATGCAAGGTAAGGGAAACAGGCAGCTATTCCCTGCATTACGTCGGGATAGCTCATCTCCTTGAATAAGGAAAAGACAATCAGGGCGGGGGCAACTCCGAAACTTATGTCGTCCGCCAAAGAGTCCAAGTCTTTTCCTATGGTGGAGTGTGCATTCAGCATACGTGCCATCGTGCCGTCGAAGAAATCGAATGCGGCACTGAGGATGATGAAACCGAGTGCCGCTTCATATCGGGCCTCGAATGCCATGACGCATGCGATGCAACCGGAGAATAAGTTCAGACAGGTCAGGGTATTGGGAATGTGACGGGTGATGCGGTTTGCCATTACGGTTTCATTATTTAAGTTTGGCTATCACGGTCTGGTTGCCGGTAGTCAGTTGTCCCAGTTTTACGAATACCTCGGTGCCCAATGGCAGGAACACATCCACGCGCGAACCGAATTTGATGAAACCCATGTGCTCGTCGATGTAGCACTCTTCGCCCGGTTCGGCATACGTAACGATGCGGCGTGCCATGGCTCCCGCTATCTGGCGTGCCATAACCTCCACGCCTTCCGGTGTCTCTATCACCACGGTAGAACGTTCGTTGTCGGTGCTGGCCTTGGGCAGCCATGCCTTCATGAACTTGCCGTTTTGATGCCACACTTTTTTTACGGTACCGTCTACCGGATACCAGTTGGCATGCACGTTGACCAGACTCATAAAGATAGATACCATAATGCGGCGATCGTGGAAATACTCGTTTTCTTCTACTTCTTCCACCACTACGATTTTACCGTCGGCAGGGGCTACCACCACTTTTTCAGTATCTTGTCCGAACAAGCGAATGGGACAACGGAAGAAATTTACCAATATTCCATATACTATGAGGCTGATAACTGCCACTGCGTAAAAAGGAATCTTGCATTCCAATCCGAAGTAAAGAACTGCATTGACTGCCAATATCAAAGCCAAACTGCCTGCTAATGTATGTGTTCCTTCACGGTGTATGCGTATCTTTTTTAATCTTTTTAATCGACTCATGTATATCGTATTTGCTATTTTGACAGAATTTGTTTGCAAAAATAGGCTTATTTTGAAAATCTAACAAGGATTTAGAGGGAGAAATGCGAATGTTGATAACTTTTTCGGGAATATTTTTGTCAGGTGTGGCAGAGGTTGTATTTTTATCGTCTCAATAAATCAAGGATATGCAAGATTTTGTTCATTTACACGTACACACCCAATATTCTCTTCTGGACGGTCAGGCCAGCGTCAGCAAACTGGTGGACAAGGCCATGAAGGACGGTATGAAAGGGATTGCCGTAACCGACCATGGTAATATGTTCGGTATTAAAGAATTCACTAATTATGTCAATAAGAAAAATAGCGGTCCGAAAGGAGATATAAAAAAACTCGAAAAGCAGATTGCCTGCATCGAAAGCGGCGAAACAGAATGCGAAGACAAAGAGGCGGAGATTGCCCGCTGCCGTGCCGGAATTGCCGAGGCCGAAAGTAAACTTTTCAAGCCCATTGTAGGATGCGAGATGTATGTGGCCCGCCGCACTATGGACAAGAAAGAGGGAAAGCAAGACCAAAGCGGTTATCATCTGGTTGTATTGGCGAAAAACAAGAAAGGGTATCACAATCTGATAAAGTTAGTGTCGCATGCTTGGACAAGAGGGTATTACATGCGTCCGCGCACAGATCGTAGCGAGTTGGAAAAGTATCATGAAGGATTGATTATCTGCTCGGCCTGTCTCGGCGGTGAAGTGCCTAAAAGGATAATCAACGACCAGTTGGAAGAAGCGGAAGAGGCCATAAGGTGGTATAAGAATTTGTTTGGCGACGACTACTATCTGGAGCTTCAGCGTCATAAGGCCACCGTTCGGCGTGCCAACCACGAAGCCTATCCGCTGCAACAGAAAGTCAATGCCAAGATTCTGGAGCTTGCCGCGAAATATGATGTAAAGGTTATCTGCACCAACGACGTACATTTTGTGGATGAGGAGAATGCCGAAGCGCACGACCGGCTGATTTGCCTGAGTACGGGCAAGGATTTGGACGACCCCACCCGCATGGTCTATACCAAGCAGGAGTGGATGAAGACAAAAGCTGAGATGAACGCTTTGTTTGAGGATGTTCCTGAGGCTTTGTCGAACACATTGGAGATTTTGGATAAAGTGGAACATTATTCCATCGACCATGCGCCTATCATGCCGACTTTTGCCATTCCGGAGGATTTCGGGACGGAAGAGGGGTATCGCCGGAAATATACGGATAAGGATTTGTTCGATGAATTTACCCGGGATGAAAACGGCAAAGTGGTGCTGGATGAAGAAGCGGCCAAGGCTAAAATCAAACAGTTGGGCGGTTACGAGAAACTGTATCGTATCAAGTTGGAGGCGGATTATCTGGCAAAGCTGACGTTCGATGGTGCTAAGGAGTTGTATGGAGACCCATTGTCGGATGAAGTAAAGGAACGCTTGATTTTTGAGCTGTATATTATGAAGACGATGGGTTTTCCGGGATACTTCCTTATTGTGCAGGACTTCATCAATGCCGCCCGTACGCAATTGGGCGTTTCGGTCGGGCCGGGACGCGGTTCTGCAGCCGGTTCGGCTGTGGCTTATTGTTTGGGTATAACGAAGATTGACCCGATTCAATATGATCTGCTGTTCGAACGTTTCTTGAATCCCGACCGTATTTCTTTGCCGGATATCGATGTGGATTTCGACGACGACGGACGTGGCGAGGTGCTCCGTTGGGTCACGGAGAAGTACGGGCAGGAAAAGGTGGCGCACATCATTACGTACGGTACGATGGCAACCAAAATGGCCATCAAGGATGTGGCACGTGTGCAGAAGCTGCCTTTGAGCGAATCCGACCGTTTGTGCAAACTGGTGCCGGATAAAATTCCCGACAAGAAACTTAATCTGCCGAATGCCATTGCTTATGTGCCCGAATTGCAGGCTGCTGAAGCGTCGTCCGACCCGTTGGTGCGCGATACGATGAAATATGCCAAGATGCTGGAGGGAAATGTGCGCGGTACGGGCGTACATGCTTGCGGCACCATTATCTGCCGTGATGACATCACGGACTGGGTACCTGTGAGTACGGCAGACGACAAGGAAACGGGTGAGAAAATGCTCGTCACTCAATATGAAGGTTCTGTCATTGAGGATACGGGCTTGATTAAGATGGATTTTCTGGGGCTGAAAACCTTGTCCATCATCAAAGAGGCCGTGGCCAATGTGCGTTTGCATCGAGGGCTGGAGCTTGATATAGATAAGATTTCCATCAGCGACCCCGCCACTTATAAACTCTATTGCGACGGGAGAACCATCGGCACGTTCCAGTTTGAATCGGCCGGCATGCAGAAGTATTTACGCGAGTTGCAACCCGGTACTTTTGAAGATTTGATTGCCATGAATGCCCTTTATCGTCCGGGACCGATGGATTATATTCCGGACTTTATCGACCGTAAATGGGGGCGCAAACCAATCGAGTACGATATTCCGATTATGGAAAAGTACTTGAAAGATACGTATGGCATTACGGTGTATCAGGAGCAAGTCATGTTGTTGTCTCGTCTGTTGGCTAATTTTACACGTGGTGAATCCGATGCTCTGCGTAAGGCAATGGGCAAGAAATTGCGTGACAAGTTGGATCACATGAAGCCTAAATTTATTTCGGGTGGGCAGAAGAACGGGCACGACCCGAAAGTGCTTGAAAAAATCTGGACCGACTGGGAGAAGTTCGCTTCCTATGCTTTCAACAAGTCGCATGCCACGTGCTATTCGTGGGTAGCTTATCAGACTGCTTTCCTGAAAGCAAACTATCCGGCGGAATATATGGCAGCGGTCATGAGCCGAAGTTTGTCGAACATTACAGACATCACCAAACTGATGGATGAATGCAAGGCTATGGGCATCAATACATTGGGACCGGATGTGAACGAAAGTAACCTGAAGTTCACGGTCAATAAAGAAGGGAATATCCGTTTCGGTCTTGGTGCCGTGAAGGGGGTAGGCGAGGCAGCCGTGCAGAGCATTATGGAGGAACGTGAGAAGAACGGACCGTATAAAGGAATCTTTGATTTTGTACAGCGTGTCAACCTGAATGCCTGCAATAAGAAAAATATCGAATGTCTGGCCTTGGCAGGAGGTTTTGACAGCTTCTCGGAACTGAAACGCGAACAATATTTTGCCGTAAACTCCAAAAACGAAGTATTCATAGAAACATTGATGCGCTATGGCAACCGTTATCAGATGGATAAGGCTGCGGCAGCCAATTCGCTGTTCGGTGGCGATAATGTGGTGGATATCGCTACCCCGGAGATTCCCGTGGCCGAACGTTGGAGCGATTTGGAACGCTTGAACAAGGAACGTGATTTGGTAGGAATTTATCTCTCGGCACATCCGTTGGATGAATATTCCGTTGTACTGGAACATGTCTGTAACACCGGCATGGCGGAACTGGAAGATAAGACGGAGCTTATGGGACGTGAAATAACGATGGGCGGAATTGTCACTTCGGTTCGCCGAGGTATCAGCAAGAATGGCAATCCTTACGGCATTGCCCGGATTGAAGATTATTCCGGTTCGGCAGAGTTGCCGTTCTTCGGCAATGACTGGGTGACCTATCAGGGTTATTTGGGCGAGCGTACATTCCTTTTCATCAAGGCACGTTGCCAGCCTAAACAATGGCGTCAGGATGAGTTGGAGTTGAAGATTACATCAATGGAGCTTTTACCGGATGTGAAGGAAAAACTTATTGAGAAAATAACCATCTTCATTCCGCTTGGGGTGCTGAACAAGGCTTTGATTGCCGAATTGGGCGAACTGACCAAGGAATGTCCGGGCAGTACGGAACTTTATTTCAAGGTAATCGATACGGAAAGCAAGATGAGTGTCGACTTGATTTCCCGTCCCATAAAGCTTTCCGTAGGGCGCGAACTAATCTCTTATTTGAAAGAGACGCCCGAGCTTGACTTTCGGATTAATTAGCCGCCGTTTGCACAAAATATGAGGATAAATAGATGTGTGGGCAAAAAAATGAATGCATTCGTTTTATTCTGCTTCCGGTTTATATTATCTTTGCTTCATCAATGGAGAATGAACAATTTACAATTGATAGTGAGTTTATAAATAATAGTTGATATTTAATAATTAAAGACATGGCTTTAGTAATTACAGACAGCAATTATCAGGAAATACTGGCAGAAGGTAAACCTGTGGTGATAGATTTCTGGGCGCCTTGGTGCGGCCCTTGCAAAATGGTAGGTCCTATCATTGACGAATTGGCTGCCGAGTACGAAGGCAAAGTACTCATAGGCAAGTGCGATGTAGATGAAAACGGTGAAGTGGCTGCCGAATACGGCATACGCAATATTCCTACGGTTTTATTCTTCAAGGACGGGAAGTTGGTGGATAAGCAGGTGGGTTCTGCTCCGAAGCCTTCTTATGTGGCTAAGATAGACGTCTTGTTATAAGGATATAGTAAAGCAATAACCCTTTAAAATATATCGGTATGGGAATGGAAGACGATTTTTTACAAGATGATTTCGATGATGAAAAGACCATCGAATACATCAAGAGCTATTTGCCGCAGGAGTTGAAGGAGAAGTTCTCCGATGACGAGTTCTATTATTTTCTCGATTTGATTGACGAGTATTATTCCGAAAGCGGCATTCTTGATGCGCAGCCCGATACGGATGGATGTGTCGAAATTGATTTGGGGAAAGTCGTGGACTATATTGTGAAAGAAGCCCATAAGGATGAAGTAGGCGATTACGACCCGGAAGAGATTCTTTTCATCGTACAAGGTGAAATGGAATATACGGAATCTTTGGGTGAGGAGTAATCCATATGATGACCTGAAAAGGAGAGGCCAAAGCCGTCTTTTGCTTTTAGAAGTGCGGCATCCTGAGAATCGGACAGTAAACTAACCGATTTTCAGGATGCCGCACGTGTTTTATGTCGCCGGTGGCGTATTCAGGAAAAAGAATACGGACATGCCGATGAGGATGATGCCTAATGTGCCGTAGAACCAGCGAGCTTGCCGACGACCTACATTTTGTACGATGAATTGGGTATTACGGGTTGTAAAGAACCACTCCCAATTCAGTATAGCGGCCAGCAGGGAAGTGATGCCTGCTGCTGCAAATATTCCCTGAATGATGTATTGGCTTATCATCCCAATTCTTCCATTGTGAGCTTGCGCTCACCGTTCTCCACTTCTTCAATGGTTACTTTCACGGTATTTCCCGGCAAGAGTTCCTCTACCAATTCCGGCCATTCGATAAAGCAAAGGGCACCGCTGTAGAAATAGTCTTCATATCCCATATCGTACACCTCTTCCATTTTCTTGATGCGATAGAAGTCGAAGTGGTAAATCAGTTCACCCGTAGTGTCGGAGCGATATTCATTGACGATGGCAAAAGTGGGCGAGGTGATGACGTCGGAAACGCCCAACTCTTCACATATAGCCTTGATGAAGGTCGTCTTACCGGCTCCCATTTTTCCGTAGAGAGCAAAAACGGTGTTATCGCCCATTGCAGTAATGAATTGGCGGGCTGCTTCATGAATCTGGTCTAATGACTGAATTTTGATTTCCAACATGATTTCCAATTTTGATGTTTTGTTATTTATGATGTAAGTCGGAATGGCTTCTTAATTTACGCTGTAAAGATAGGCAAAAACTCTTTCCGGTTTTGCAAATGGCGTAAATAATGATGGAGAAGAAGATGATGGATGCTCCCGAAGGAACGTTCAGGTGGAATGAAATCATCAGTCCGCCCAAGCAGCTGATGTATCCGATGCCGATGGAAAGCCAGATGATACGGTGGAAACGGTGCGAGAAAAGGTTGGCCGTCATCTGGGGAATGGTGAGCAACGAGATGACCAGCACGATGCCTACCATGCGCAGACATGCCACGATGGTGAGTGCGATGAACATCATCAGCAGGTATTCGAGCGTTTGCACCGGAATGCCCTGCGAACGGGCGAACTCACGGTCGAAAGCCACGTATATGATAGGACGGATATAGAGCGTGAAGAAAAGAGCCAGCACGATGGCCAATCCGCCCAGCAGCACAATGTCGCCCGATGTAATAGTGAGGATGTTTCCGAAGAGATAGGCCGACAGGTCGGGTGCGAATCCGGGCGAAAGGAATGTGAACATGATGCCCAGCGCCATGCCCAATGTCCAGAATACGGCAATGGCGGAATCCTCCCTCATATCCTGCCGTTTGCTGAGCCACTCTACGCCGAAAGCGGACAGTACGGCGAACAAGGCCGCCGACAGGATGGGGGAAATCCCCATATAAAGTCCCAGTCCTATCCCTCCGAAGGAGGCATGCGTCAATCCTCCGCTGATGAACACCAGTCTGCGGGTGACGATGTATGTACCAATCAGTCCGCAGGCAATGCTTGCCAGCAAACTGCCGATAAGGGCATGTTGGAAGAAGGTGTATTGCAGTAGCTCCATTGTTGCGGTTTTGAAGGTTGAAACACGAAAAAAACTCAGGCGTGAGGGGTGATACGGCGTTCGCCGATGATGAGGAATACCTCGTCTTTTAAATTATCGGGCAGTGCAATGCCCCGCAATTGAAGGCTGCGCATCCAACCGGCCACATCGGTGTCCTGCATGGTGTAGAACACGTTGCGAAACTCTTCTTCCTGTCCGGAGGTGTATTCATCGGGACTTATGCCGATGTATTTGTCCAGCTCCTCATCATCGTAATACTCTATTTTCTTGCTGACGGCAGCCAGCAGGCTGTCGCGTTCGCAGACTTCATGCTGTCCGCAGCATTCCGCGTCTGCTTCCCGCACTTCGGGCATGGCGTCCAGCTCGCCCCGGTCTATTTTCTTTTGCAGCTTCCGGTTGCGTATCGCTCCGGCCGCGGCAGCGAAAAGGGTGAGGGCAAGCAGGCCAATAATCAGTATCCACATGAGTTTCCTTTCTCTAAAACAAATCTTTCTTTAATAGAACGGACAAAGATACATATTGTTTTGGACACGACAAAATAATGGTTTTGGCGAGAGGCTGTGAAAGTCGATTGCCCGCCTTTTTTCTTTGAGAGGGGGGATAAGCGATACCGACAGGTATGTCTTTAAATATGTTGTAATCTGAGTTCGGGATAAGAAGCAGGTCGATAACCTCATCCTTCGGCTTGTGTTCTTGCTTCTAATTCCTTTGGTTATCAGATACTTATTCCTGCCTTGTCAGACACTTGTGTTTTACGGCTCAAACACTTGTGTCTGACACGTAAAACACTTGTGTCTGACGGCTAAAACACTTGCGTCTGTCACGGCAAAGGATTGCAACTGTCAAAACAGGGCGAGGATGGCAGGCCTAAAGCCTCTTTTCTCTTCTGCCTAATCTCGCTGTAAACCGGTGCATTCGGGAAACGTCCGTCCGACAGGACGCAGCCCCTCGTCTTCGGCAAAAGAAACCGCCTGACCCGAACTCAGGTGTTGTACTGAAACTGCGGGCATTTGCTGCATGGACAGAAGACCGGCCCGAGTCCGACGTAAGTCTTCGGACACAGACCGCATCAGTATGAGAAAAACTTCTCATCAGCATATAAAACAAGTCTCTTCCTCATATAAAGTATAACAGAGATTAGGAAGAATACTCTATCTCAAGCCTTGGAATAGAAAATCATTCAGGCGGAAGAGAATGTTTTCAGGCTGGTCTCCTTCAGCTTTTGGATGGTGTCTCGTTTACTTTTTTCCCTTATTGGCGGACTCGGGTAAGACCGGATTCAAGAAGAGGACTTTGAAGAAGCATGCCGGAGGGAATTTAAACAGTGGCTTACCTATTGGCTGATTGAAATCTTTTCTCTACATTTGTGCATCAATAAACTGGTAACTTTAGATTGCAAGCATTATGAAGCCAATCATATCCCCTTCTATTCTTTCAGCCGACTTCGGCCATCTAGCAAGAGACATTGAAATGATTAACCGGAGCGAGGCAGAGTGGGTGCATATCGACATTATGGACGGTGTGTTCGTGCCCAATATCTCTTTTGGGTTTCCGGTACTCAAGTATGTGGCGGAGTTATCGCAAAAGCCGCTCGATGTGCATCTGATGATTGTGCAACCGGAGAAATTCATTCCGGAGGTCAAGGCGTTGGGCGCTCATATCATGAATGTGCACTATGAAGCCTGTCCGCACTTGCACAGGGTGATACAGCAGATTCGCGAGGCCGGGATGCATCCGGCGGTAACGATTAATCCGGCCACTCCCGTATCTTTGCTCAAGGATATAATAAACGATGTGTACATGGTTCTTATAATGAGCGTCAATCCCGGATTCGGCGGACAAAAATTCATAGAGCATTCTCTGGAAAAGGTTGGCGAATTGCGCGAATTGATAACGCTCAGCGGTTCGCAAGCCTTGATAGAGGTGGATGGCGGCGTGAATCTGAATACCGGGGTGCGGTTGGTGGAAGCCGGAGCCGATGTGCTGGTAGCGGGCAATGCCGTCTTTTCTGCTCCCGACCCTGAAGAGGCTATCCGTGCATTGAGAAACCTGTAGCCGGTTCTCCCGATTGATGGCCGATAGTTTGCAGCAATATCCCTTTCTGAGGCTTTTGCTTCCGTTGGCGGTTGGAATTTGGTGTGGGGATTCGTCTCCACATACGTTGCCGGCATGGGGATATTTGTTGCTCTTGCCGTTTTTTATTTTTCTTGTTTGGCAGTACACACGTTCCGCCCGCTTTTATGGGGTGGCGGTTTCTCTTTTCCTTGTGGGTGCCGGCTATTGTTTGATGAGCCGGCAGGCGGAAAAAACGGAGTTCTCTTTCCCGAACAGGCAGTCGGCATACAAAGTTCGCGTTTTGGAGAAACCGGAGCTGAAAGAGCGTAGTGTGCTGTGCCGTACCGTTCTGCTGGAAGAATTTGCCGGCGATACGGTTGCGGGCTGCAAGCGAAACAGCCTTTTTCTGGTTTATTTCTCGAAAGATTCTGTTGCAACGGCTTTGCAACGAGGGGATGAGTTGTTGATATATACCCGTCTTTCTCCTCCGGTCAACAACGGCAATCCCGATGAATTTGATTACGCTCGTTACCTGAAGCGGAAAGGGTATAGCGGTACGGCTTATGTGGCTGCCGGACATTGGAAGAAGGTAGGGCATGATGCGTCCCGCTCTTTACGTCAAGTGGCATCGGATTATAGGGAAAGGGTTGTCTCTTTATACCGCCGTTCGGGTATCAAAGGCGATGAGTTGGCTGTACTGTCGGCGTTGACGGTGGGGGATAAGGAAGAGCTGAGCGACGATATCATAGAAACTTATTCAGTGGCCGGCGCTGCCCATGTACTGGCACTTTCGGGGTTGCACGTCGGTTTTCTCTATGCCCTGCTCTGTCTGCTCTTAGGGCTTTTGTGGAGGCGTTGGAGGGTTTTAAAGCCTTTCTTGCTTGCATTCATTGTTTTGCTCTTGGCGGGTTTTGCTTTCTTCACGGGATTGTCTTCCTCTGTGGTTCGGTCGGTTGTCATGTTCTCGCTTCTGACGCTGGCTGCTTTGCAATCCGAGAAGCCTTTGACGATGAACACGTTAATGGCAACGGCTTTCTTGATGTTGCTGTGTAAGCCCGTATGGCTTTTCGATGTGGGGTTTCAGTTGTCCTTTTCGGCTGTGGCGTCCATACTGCTTGTGCAACCCAAACTGTATGCCTTGTGGAAGATTGAGAATCGTGTCCTGCGCTATGTATGGGGCTTGCTGACTGTTTCCGTAGCTGCCCAGTTGGGTACGGCGCCGTTGGTTCTGCTCTATTTTTCCCGTTTTCCCACTCATTTCCTGTTCACTAATCTATGGGTCGTTCCTTTGGTGTCGCTCATTCTTTATTCGGCGGTGCTTTTTCTTATGCTTACTCCGTTTCCTTTTGTGCAGCATCTGTTTGCAGAAGTGTTGGAGGCATTGGTGCGCATGCAGAATATCATGCTTCGTTGGATAGAGCATTTTCCATTCGCTTCCCTCGACGGCATTTGGATGGATAAATGGGATGCGGCGCTCTGTTTTCTCTTTCTTGGAACGGCATATTACAGCTTCCTGCATCACACGGCCCGCAACATCCGCTTTTCTTTGTTTGTCTTGCTGTCGGCAGTTTCTTATCACTCTTTTTCCGCCATGTTCAATGTTCCCCGTAAAAGCATCGCTTTCTATAATGTACGCGGGTGTCCGGCAGTCCATTGTATGACGGACAGTCGCCACTCTTGGTTGGTGACACCCGACAGCCTATCGAATGTCTCTCGCCTTTGCCGCAGTCTCTTTCCTCATTGGAATCGTTTGCATCTGGATTCTCCTCGCCTTATCGTCGGAGATTATGTGGCTTCCGGTTTACAGGTTCGGAATAGGATAGTGTTCTATGCAGGCAAGCGCATCTGTTTCCTGCAAGATGCCGATTGGCAGAATAAAATGTCGGCATATCCCGTTTCTGTCGATTATCTCTATATCTCCCAAGGTTATAGGGGGCGGATAGCAGAACTGACTTCCTTATTCTCTATCGGCACGGTGGTACTTGATGCCTCGCTTTCTGATTATTATCGGGATAAAGTGGTTCGTGATTGTATCCGTTTGGGTATCCCTTATCTTTCTCTTTCCGAAAAAGGTTCTTTCCGCGTGTTGTTATAAATCGCAAACTTTTCGTACTTTTGCCTTTCCAAATCAATCGCAGATGTGTATAGCGCTGTCTCTTGTCGTCTGAAATATAAACTCTAAAATATATGTTAACCAAAGTAATAGAACAATCCAAGATAGACCATTTCACCAAATGGCTCGACCGTGCAGACAAAATAGTAATCGTTTCCCACGTGGGACCCGACGGAGATGCCATCGGCTCTTCCTTGGGTTTGTGGCATTTTTTTGATTCGCTGGGAAAAACGGCGAATGTCATAGTGCCGAATGCTTTCCCTGATTTCCTGAAATGGATGCCCGGAAGCAAAGACGTTCTGCTTTACGACCGCTATAAGGAATTTGCCGACAAACTGATTGCCGAGGCAGAACTTATCTGCTGTCTTGATTTTAATGCCATTCATCGGATTGATGCAATGGGAAGTGCTGTACTTGCTTCTCCTGCAAGGAAAATACTGATAGACCATCATCTTCATCCTGAGGAGTTCTGCAAGATTATCATTTCCCATCCGGAGATTTCTTCGACTTCGGAACTCGTTTTTCGTCTGATTTGCCGTATGGGCTATTTCAGTGACATCTCGAAAAAGGGGGCGGAATGTATCTATACGGGGATGATGACCGATACCGGTGGGTTCACCTATAATTCCAACAATCGCGAGATTTATTTCATTATCAGTGAGCTGCTCTCTAAAGGTATAGACAAGGACGACATATATCGCAAAGTCTATAACACTTATTCCGAAAGCCGTCTGCGTCTGATGGGTTATGTCTTGTCGCAGATGAAAGTATATCCCGACCATCATGCGGCTCTTATCTCTTTGACCAAAGAAGAACAGGGGCGGTTCGACTATATTCGGGGAGACAGCGAAGGCTTTGTGAATATACCGCTCAGCATCAAAGATGTTGTCTTTTCCTGCTTTCTGCGTGAAGATACGGAGAAACCGATGATAAAGATTTCTTTACGCTCGGTCGGAACATTCCCGTGCAACCGGTTGGCAGCCGAGTTCTTCAATGGAGGCGGACATCTGAACGCTTCCGGCGGTGAGTTTTACGGAACGATGGAAGAGGCCCGGAAGGTTTTTGAACAGGCTCTGGAGAAGTACAAGCCATTGCTTTGTGCCAAAGGATAAAAAAAGTCCGGCGCTAAAGGTTAAAAGTTACGAACTTTCTACTTGCAGCTTTCAACTTTCAAGGAAATCAGATACTTTTGTACAAATTTACTAAATAACAGAAATGAAGAAACTTACTTTATTCTTTTTGGCTTTGTTCGCCGTGGGTTTTGCTTTTCAGGCATGTGATAATACCAAAACCTATGCCGAGATGTTAGATGATGAGAAGGATGCCATCAAAGCGTTTATCAAAGACAGCAATATTGTCGTCATTTCCCAAAGCGAATTTTATGCACGGGATTCAACGACGGATGTAAGTAAGAATGAGTACGTGCAATTGGCCAGCGGGGTATATATGCAGATTGTGGATAAAGGTTCTTCCAACCCGGCCGACACAATAAAACCCAATGATGTGATTTTAGTGCGTTTTGAAGAACGAGGCTTGATGGCTGTTGATGGCGTGAAATCATACCTGTCCAATTTAAATGACCCGACTCTTGTAGACGAATTCAAATATACTGTCACTTCCTCATCCATTGCCGGTATTTTTACTAAGGGATACATGTATCTTTCCTATGGAACGTCTGTACCTGCCGGTTGGCTGGTGGCTCTAAGTTATGTTCGTGACGGAGCTCATGTAAAGCTGATTGTTCCTTCCAAGATGGGACAGAAAAAGGCCATGCAACAAGTCTATCCTTATTATTATGACATACATAAAATCCAAGTTTGGAACTAACTTCTAACATTGACCTATGACTCTAATCAAATCTATCTCAGGAATTCGTGGAACCATTGGCGGAGGTGCAGGCGAGGGGTTGAATCCGCTTGATATTGTGAAATTTACTTCGGCTTATGCCACGCTGATTCGCAAAACGTGTACTGTAAAAAGCAATAAAATCGTAGTAGGACGCGATGCCCGTATTTCCGGAGAAATGGTCAAGAATGTAGTGGTCGGTACTCTGATGGGTATGGGCTGGGATGTGGTAGATATTGATTTGGCTTCCACCCCGACTACCGAACTGGCTGTTACGATGGAAGGCGCCGGTGGAGGTATTATCCTGACCGCTTCGCACAATCCCAAACAGTGGAATGCTCTGAAATTGCTGAATGAGAAAGGAGAGTTCCTGAATGCTGCCGAAGGACAGGAAGTACTTCGTATTGCTGCTGCCGAGGAGTTCCGCTATGCCGAGGTTGATCGGCTCGGTTCCTATCGCAAGGACTTGACGTACAATCAAAAGCATATAGACAGTGTGCTGGCGCTTGAACTTGTAGATGTAGAAGCCATCAAAAAGGCCAACTTCCGCGTAGCTATCGATTGTGTAAACTCTGTGGGGGGCATTATCTTGCCGCAGTTGCTTGAGCAGCTTGGAGTTCGGCATGTAGAGAAGCTCTACTGCGAACCGACCGGAGACTTCCGGCACAATCCTGAGCCTTTGGAGAAAAACTTGGGTGACATTATGAACCTGATGAAAAGAGGTAAAGCCGACGTAGCTTTTGTTGTAGACCCTGATGTGGATCGTTTGGCCATGATTTGCGAAGACGGTAAGATGTATGGCGAAGAATACACGTTAGTCACTGTGGCGGATTATGTTTTGAAGCATACTCCCGGCAATACGGTTTCCAACTTGAGTTCGACCCGTGCTTTGCGCGACGTGACCCGCAAATACGGACAGGAATATTACGCATCTGCCGTAGGCGAAGTGAACGTAACCACCAAAATGAAAGAAGTGGGCGCCGTTATCGGTGGTGAAGGCAATGGCGGAGTTATCTATCCTGCCAGTCATTATGGTCGTGATGCATTGGTGGGTATTGCTCTGTTCCTTAGTCATCTGGCGCACGAGGGCAAGAAAGTGAGCGAGTTGCGTGCCACATATCCTGCATACTTCATGGCAAAGAACCGGGTGGATTTGACTCCCGAAACGGATGTGGATGCCATTCTTGCCAAGGTAAAAGAACTCTATAAGAGCGAAGATATCAATGATATAGATGGTGTGAAGATTGATTTTCCCGACAAATGGGTACATCTGCGCAAGAGCAATACAGAGCCGATTATCCGCGTTTATAGCGAAGCTTCCACACCGGAAGCCGCAGAAGAAATCGGACGGCAGATAATGAAGGTGATTGAGGACTTGGTAAAATAAGGCGGAGTAAAAAAGAGAACCATATAGCGGGTAGGCTCGAAAATTATTCTTTAGATAATAAAAGCACGGATTTCTTGGATAATGATTGCGTTCCTGAATGAAATCCGTGCTTTTATTGTTATTGTAGTTTAGAGGACTTTATCTATTTCTCCTTCAAAATTAGGAGTGAATACATCTTTTCCGATGTTGGCTTTAATTTCCTCCACACTCCAGAAACGGCCGCCGTCCAGTTCGTCGCCGGGATGTATTTCGTCATCGTAGGTGGTTTTGTGGACAAAGACCAACTCCCGTTCTCGGGAGGATTCAAAGACATAGTGTGTCAGTGATTCGGGAATGAAGTCGGTGATGCCCAATTCTTCGCGTGCTTCACGCTTCAGTGCCATCTCCACGCTCTCACCCAAATCAACATGTCCGCCTACGGACGTGTCCCATTTCCCCGGTTGTATGTCTTTCCATCCGGGACGTTTTTGCAGAAATAATTCGCCTTTGGAGTTGAAGACGTGGAGGTGGACTACCGGATGCAGCAGTTTGCTGCCGTTGTGGCATTCGCCGCGAGTGGCGGCACCTGTGATGTTGCCTTGCTCATCGACGAGAGGAAACATCTCTTGATTGTTATCGTGATTCATAAGTGGTATCAGGGTATTAATAACGACGAATCTCCATAACTCAGGAATCTGAAATCATGGTTTAAAGCATAGTCGTAAATCTTATGCCAATCTCCGTGTACGAAGGCCGAGACAAGCAGCAGCAGCGTGCTTTGCGGCTGGTGGAAGTTAGTTACCATGGCTTTTACTATCCGGTATTCATATCCCGGGGCAATGATGATTTGGGTGCTGGTGTGCAAGGTTTCCATGTGATGCCGCTCCAGATAGGCTGCGAGAGCTTGCAAGGCATCTGTGGCAGGAATGGAGGCAGTTGCGCCCGACATTTCGTAGGGTTGCCATTGTTTGACGTGCAGTTCTTCTTCCGTTGCTTCGGGATTGTTCAGCAACGTAATCCCGATGTGGTAGAGGCTTTCCAGCGTGCGTACCGAGGTAGTGCCTACGGCAATGGCTTTTCCTCCGTGGGCAATGAGTTTCTCCAATGTACCGCGTGATACGGAGATATACTCCGTGTGCATCTCATGCCCTTCGATTTCTTCGCTCTTCACGGGTTTGAACGTACCTGCTCCCACATGTAGCGTCAGCTCTTCCGTCTCTATCCCTTTGTTGCGCAGTGTGTCCAGCACGCGAGGAGTGAAGTGAAGTCCGGCGGTGGGGGCGGCGACAGAACCTTTTATCTTGGAATATACCGTTTGATAAGTCTCTTTGTCACTCTCCTGCGTCTCCCTGTTCAGATAAGGCGGGATGGGCAGTTCGCCGAATACCTCCAGAATGTCGGCAAAAGTCACTTCCGGATTGTTCCAACGGAAGTCTACCCAATGGCTGGTGCCACGGCATTCGCCGCGTTCGGCTGTCAGGATGATTGTCTTGCCTTTCACCGTCATTTCGCGTTTCAGCGTTCCTTCTTTCCATTTTTTCAGGTTGCCCACCATGCAAAGCCAAGCAGCGTGTTCGGTCTGCTGGAAGTTGAGCGCATAATCGTTAGGCTGTACCGGTTCCAGACAAAAGACTTCAATCAGGGCGCCTGTCTCTTTGCGGAAGTGCAGGCGGGCCTGAATCACTTTGGTATTGTTGAATATCATCAGGCTGCCTGTCGGAAGATAGTCGGGAAGCGAGGTGAATGTGTCTTCCGAAATCTCGCCATGATGGTAAATCAATAATTTCGACCGGTCGCGTACCGGTAGCGGAAACTTGGCGATGCGGTCGTCCGGTAACACGTAGTTAAATTCACTGATATGGATGTGTTTAGGATTCTGTTCCATGAGTATATGCTTTTTCGGAGGGCAAAGGTACGGATATTTATCGTTTTTTTCTATCTTTTTCTATTCTGTTGCCTTATCTTTGCACTGTCGGTGGCGGCTTTGGCAGCTTCTGCCGTAAATCATAATTTGAAGAACAAAAAACAAGAAGATGAAAATAGGAGATAAAGTACGTTTCCTGGGCGAGGTAGGGGGCGGTGTGGTGACAGGCTTTCAAGGAAAGAACATTGTGTTGGTGGAAGATGCCGACGGTTTCGACATACCGATGCCGGTAAATGAGTGTGTGGTGATAGAGACGGACGATTATAACATTCCCACGCCGGCAGCCAAGGCGGCCGCCCAAAAGAAGAAAGTGGAAGAACAGCCTGCTCGTCCGGCTTCGTCTATTGTCAAAAATGCATCTTTTGGAGCGAGTGTCGTGCCCGACAAACCTTTGCACCGTGTGGAGAAACCGCAGATTTCAGTCTATCGCCAACCGGAGATAAAGGGGGGCGACACGCTGAATGTCTATCTTGCCTTTGTGCCCGAAGACATCACGGCTGTGAGCACCACCTCTTTTGAGGCCTATTTGGTGAACGACAGTAATTATTATATGTACTATACCTATCTCTTTGCCGAAGGAAAGGCTTGGACTGCCTGTTCGCACGGTCTGATAGAACCGAATACCAAATTGCTGCTCGAAGAGTTTGAGAAATCGGCATTGAACGACCGTGAGCGTGTGGCCGTACAGTTGGTGGCTTTCAAGGACAACCGTTCGTTTGTGATGAAACCTGCGGTAGGTGTGGAGATTCGTATCGATACGGTGAAGTTCTATAAACTGCATACATTCCGCGATTCCGATTTCTTTGAAACTCCCGCATTGATTTATGATGTTGTGAAGGACGACCGTCCTGTTAAGCAGGTATATGTCTCTGCCGAAGAGCTTCAGGATGCTTTGATACAGAAGAAAGCTTCGGACGCTCCTTCCAAACCGCAGACCATCGTTAAGCACGGAGGCAAAAACGAAATCATCGAGATAGACCTGCACATCGGCGAATTGCTGGATGATACCCGTGGCATGAGCAACAGCGAGATGCTGAACTACCAGTTGGACAAATTCCGTGAAGTGATGGAACGCTACAAGAACAAGCGCGAACAACGCATCGTCTTCATTCATGGTAAGGGCGACGGCGTGCTTCGCAAGGCTGTGCTCGATGAACTGAAGCGTAAATATGCCACCTGCAAGGCGCAGGATGCCTCGTTCCAAGAGTATGGTTTCGGGGCGACGATGGTAACAATCAGATGATATTCTTCAATAGTCCGGTTCTGTTCCCGGCAGATTCAGTCGGCAACGGCAATGCCCATTTTCTTCATGAGGAAGCAAGCGTTCATGTTTTGGGCTATGCCGGGACGCATACGGTATGAGAAGGTCAAACCGTCGTCTGTGATATCGGCTTCAAAGCAACAGTTGCGGATGTTGTCGGGGAAAAGCTCGATGAGTGTACCCAGCAACAGGTCGTGGGTGGCAATGATGCCATTGGCTTGCAAAGACATGAATTGCTTGATGAGGGCGAAAGAGCCTTTTTGTTTGTCCATGGAGTTAGTACCTTTCAGAATTTCGTCGAGGATGATGAACAGTTCTTCGCCGGCGTGTAGCTTGTCAATGATAAGTTTCAACCGTTTGAGTTCGGCGAAGAAGTAAGACTCGTTGTTGTTCAGCGAGTCCGATGTGCGCAGGCTGGTGATGAGCCGGGCCGGGCGTACTTCCATTTGGCGGGCGCATACCGGAGTGCCGATGCAGGCCAGCAGGTAGTTGACGCCCACGGTGCGCAGATAAGTGCTTTTTCCTGCCATGTTGGCACCGGTAATGATAATGAAGAACGGGCGCTTTTCCATGTCGATGTCGTTGTGTACGCAGGTGTTCCGGTTCATCAACGGATGCCCCATGGAGGTGGCGCGGAAGCGAAAAGAACCGGTGCTTGTGTCCGTTCTCTCGATGATGGCGGGGTAGGTGTAATCCGGATGGTTGTAGGCAAACGTGGCCAAAGAATTGAGGGCATCCATGTGGCCGAGGGCGGTGAGCCAACGGGGCAGGTCGGAGGCATGCTGCTCTTTCCATGCTTCTATGCGCATAATCTGGCGCAATTCCCAAAAGAACAGTCCATTGAGGATGATGTACATGAATACGTTGTTGCGCTGGTCGAGTTCGTCCATCAGTTTGCTTAGCCGATGGATGGCGTGGGATGCTTTCCGCTTTTCTCCGCCGATTTCCTCTTTTATCTCTTTGAGCAGGGCAGATTGCACAGGGTGTTTCTCCATGAGGCGGAGCAGGCCGGCATACGTGGAAAGAATTTGCAGCTTCTTCCCGTAGATGGCTTGTATCTTGGTGATTCTGCCGGTGAAGCTGAAACCTGCGGCAACGAAACCAATCCAGACGATGCCATAGAAGGTTGCGGGCAGGATGCCTGCCACCACAAGACCGATGCATAGGACGTTGATGCCCGTCACCGCTATGGGCAAGGCACGCAATAACTTTTTAGTCCGAAACACGGCGGGACTTTCCGCCCAAGCCTTCAGCTCCGTTTCATCGGCGCTTTTCCCTTTGTGCAGCAGACCGAGGATGCGGAAGCGTTGTCGGAATTTCAGTTCGGGAGCAAGCTCCTTGACGGCTTCCTGCCGCTTTTCGATTTCCTGCTTATCTTCCAAATGCCGCCCCATCCAGTCGGCCAGCCGGGTTTTCCCCAAGCGGGTGCATGTGCGGTTGATGTATTGGAACAAAGAGTGCGGGCCGAATACATCCAAATCGAAAGAGTAGAGATGGGCGGGGTTGATAAACTCTTCTCCGTCATCGAAAGCGGAAGTGTCGTAGTCGAGGGCTGCCAGTTCCTGTTCGTTGATTTCCACTTTCTTTTCCAGATAATCTTTCCGGTAGAACAGGCGGTTGTGGTATTTGATGAGCAACAGGAAGGGCAAGAGGGTGATGAGGACGATGCCGGCCGGTATCTCCCAGCTTTCGGCCCGAAAATAAATCACTCCCGCTATTCCGCCGACGAATAACAACAGCCGCAAAGTGCCGATGCGATAAATCTGCTGCTGTACTTTGTTCAGTTCCGATTTCGAATTTTCCGCAATGCGGCGGTAGGTGGCGCTTATCTCTTCTATGTTGTTCATTTCCTCAGAAGTTTAATTAAAATCATTACTAATATACGTTATCAATTCTCTTCTTAAATGATACACAAGAAAAAACACCTCAAACTTTTCTTTTTTGAGATGTTTTTTCTTGTTTTATGGTTTTGGTAAAAAGATAATTGTTCAGCTGTTTGAAATTCTTATAATCTGTTCCTCTCATAAAGTAATAGGGAGAAGAGCAAGGCTGCTATGGCTATAACAGCGCTTATTACAGCCTCCTTTTTCTTGTTTTTGATCTGTTTATTGCGGATAAGTCGGAAGATGTTGAGTATATTCTCTCCAAAAACACTCAAAGGCACAGATAGGATTATTAAATCGACGAGGTTAAAAAAGAATGTTTTCATCTTGTTTTTGATTAATGACCGATAGGTGCAAATATAACATCTTTTCCGAAAGTACGGACTGTCCGGCGGTGATTTTTTAATCGGCTTGCGAAAAAGGAAAATCATTCGTCCCATTCGCGGGTGGTATCATCGGTGGCATTGTGTTGTTTCCAATGTCCCGATTTCTTGCCGTCGGTATATTGCCCTTCGATGGTTATATAGGGTTTGCCGTCCCGTCCGTTCTCCACACTCTGCCTATACTCCTTTTCGGTTTTATTTTGTGCCGTTACGAAAAAAGGCCTTTACAGTTCCGTCTATCTTGCCTTGCTGCATGGGCGTTTCCTTTCGGGGAGTAACGCCGTCTTGGTAATACTCCGTGAATGTGCCGTTACGCTTGCCTTTGGCATATATGCCCGATTCACGCAGTATCCTGTTGCGATAGCGGCGATAATCGCCGTTTATCATGCCGTCGGAAAGTTTCACACGCTCCTCGTTAAGCCCCCGTATAATGCGATATTCTCCCTGCAACGGCTGTTTACTGCCTTTTTCATAATAGACCGTGCGCCGTGCGTTATCCGTTATGGTTTGCAAATCGCTCCATGCCACTATTCGTTGTGCGGAAACTGTGCCACCCAGCAGCAAAAAGATGTATAGCGTTAATATTCTATTCATTGTATTTTTTTGTTTTCGAGGTTGATAATGGGTTGCTAATAACTGACTGATACACACACTTCCATTCCAAAGGTGATGATCCAGAAAAGGAGAAGTCAATGCCTCATATAGTACTGAATCTGTAACAAGATTTATTGGCTCAAATTCGTAAAAAGAGACTTCTCGCTTTAGACTGTGGGTATATGGGTACATTTTAGAGTTAGTTATGCTTCAAAATAACTTTTCTTGTTTAAGAACGCTCTTTCTACATTATCTTTTAATGATTTGTGATTTTTATATTTTTGAAGGTAATCCGATGTTAGCTCTTTTTTCCATAAAGCCATCGCTGAAATTAAATATCCTCTTGGGTCGTGAACACCTGTGACATAAATTCTGCCCTCTTCAAAACTTTCCATTTTTTGAATTATTACCGAAATATCGTCTTCCGCAGGTATGACATCATCGAAAGTTAGAGAAGCCATTGCACCACATAGTACTGAAAGTTCTCCAAATTCTAATAATTTCATTATTGGGCTGATGTCACAAAGGTTTGTTCTCTCTAATCTGACAAACGAAAGTGCTGCTGCAAATGTAATCATATCCAGTTTCTCATTTTTTTCTACAATGGAGAGTATCTCAGAAAGAGCCTTTTTATAGCCAATTTTTCCAAGTGTTTGAATCATTTCCATTTGAGTCTCCCAAGTTCTTTTATCTGCTTTCTCTTTCAAGTAAGCATTGTAAAGTTCATCACCTAACTTTGTCAAATTGTATTTGCGAATTTTTTTAGCAGCACTACGTCTGTTTGAACTCTTAGCACTAACTAAATTTTCGCATATCACATTTATTTCTTCTTCTGTTATTTTCTTATTAGCCATATTGATTCCTTATTTTTACGATATGCCGATTCGCCTTCTTTCAAGTCAGGCAGGCTGTTTAATGAATTGTTGATGTCTGTCATTTGCTGAAGTGATATTAAATAACGTGAGTTCGATATAAGAATAAATATAATCTATTGTTAAATAGGAACATAGCGATAAAAGTATTAAATTTATAGTGTCAAATTATAACATTTAATCAATTACCACTATGTTCTCAGAGTCTAAAGTTACAGAGATTTATTGTATGGCCGATGATTTTTGCAAGGAATTTGCATTACAACAGGAAAAATATATGATTGAAGACAAGAATATCAGACATCGTAACAAGCCCAACCGTATGAGTGATGCTGAGATTATGGTTATCCTTATCCTGTTCCATTCCGGTGGTTTCCGCTGCTTCAAGCATTATTACAAGGAGTATGTCTGCAAGCATCTAAAACACCTGTTTCCACGTCTGGTGTCTTACAACCGTTTCGTGGAGCTGGAAAAGGAGGTACTGCTTCCTCTGACCATTTTCATCAAGAAAGTCCTGCTGGGAACCTGTACAGGTATCAGTTTCGTTGACTCTACTCCCTTACGTGTATGTCGTAACCAAAGAATCCTGATTCATAAGACCTTTGAAGGAATCGCTGAACGTGGAAAATGTTCCATGGGCTGGTTCTTCGGATTCAAGCTGCATTTGATAATCAATGATAAGGGAGAGATACTGAACTTTATGTTCACTCCGGGTAACGTGGATGACCGTGAACCGTTGAAACAGAGCAAGTTTCTGGAGAACATCAAAGGAAAACTATGTGCGGACAAGGGATATATCGGTCAGGCTTTGTTTGAGAATCTTTTCCTTAATGGTATACAGCTTGTCACTAAAGTTAAAAACAATATGAAGAACTCACTGATGAGTATTGCTGATAAGATTCTGCTCAGAAAAAGAGCTTTGATTGAAACGGTCAATGACGAACTGAAGAACATTGCACAGATAGAACACTCCAGACATCGTTCATTCAATAACTTTATAGCCAACTCTTTGTCGGCTATCGCAGCATACTGCTTTTTTGAGAAGAAACCCGCCATTGACGTAAATTTCGTCAAGGACGGACAACTTTCTATTTTATAGTGCCGAATGGAAAAATCAGAAAGTACACTAAATCAAAACTTTCATTCCCGTCGGATGATGCTGTGAAGAAAATGGTATACCTGTCTTTGATGGAGATTGAGAAGAAGTGGACAATGCCGATTACTAACTGGGGATTGATTATGAACCAATTTATGCTTATTTTTGAAAACGACACTGTCCACAAAATTGTGTAAATGAAAAACTACAGGAAGAAGATTCTTGTAGTTTTTTCTTTTCAAACCCCTCGTTTTTTTTGGGGGGGGAGGGGATTCGAAAAGAAAAAACAAGATTAGCGATTAATATAAAAACGATTAATTTTGTAAACATTTAATTTTATGGACATTCCCAAAGATTTATTAAGCAAGGAGTTTCTGTCCCAATTTAAGACAGAAGAAGAGGTGAGCAAGTTTTTAACCGACTTGCACGCTCGTGTATTGGAACAAATGCTGGAAGGCGAGATGGATGCACATTTAGGCTACGAGAAACATTCCCCGGAAGGCAATAATAGCGGCAATTCCCGTAACGGCAAGTATCCCAAGAAGATACAGACACATTATGGAGAATCGGTCATAGACGTGCCTCGTGACCGTCAGGGAGAGTTTGAACCAACTGTTGTTCCGAAGCATCACAGTCGTGGTTTATCTATTGAGAAACTGGTTATATCCCTTTATGCCAAAGGGATGAGCGTTTCGGATATTGAAGAAGAAATGAAAGAGATTTACGGAATACCCCTTTCTACTTCAGCCATATCTATTATCACAAACAAAGTTACGCAGGCAGCCATAGAATGGCAGAACCGCCCGTTGGAGAGTCAGTATCTGATAGTCTGGATGGATGGCATTGTATTCAAAGTCAGAGATCAAGGCAAAGTGGTTAATAAAACGGTTTATTTATGTGTAGGCTTGAACAGGGAAGGCATCAAGGAAGTGCTTGGCATGTGGATTGGCAGGAATGAAAGTTCATCTTACTGGACTGGTGTTCTAACAGACCTGAAAGCTCGTGGGGTAAATGATATTCTGATTACCGTAACCGATAATTTGAACGGGTTTACAGACTCGATAAAAGCCGTTTTCCCCGAAGCAACTACTCAAATCTGTGTTGTTCATCAGATACGTAACTCGTGCAGATACGTTGTCTGGAAAGAGAAGAAAGAATTTACCGGTGATTTGAAGAACATTTACAATGCTCCCACCAAAGAATCAGCAGCACTGAAACTGGATGCTTTTGAACAGAAATGGGGTGGAAAATATCCTTATGCCATTCGTTCCTGGCGAGTAAACTGGGATGAACTGACAGCTTTTTTTGACTTCCCGGTTGAAATCAGAAAGATTATCTACACGACAAATCTCATTGAGAATCTGAATGGTAAAATCAGAAAATACACCAAAAATAAACTTTCGTTTCCAAATGATGATGCCCTGAAAAAAGCTGTATATCTGGCTGTTTCTGAAATAGAGAAAAAATGGACACAACCAATTTGGAATTGGGGCTTGATTTTTAATCAGTTTCTCACTATATTTGAAAACAGGATTCAAGTATAAAACCTGAATCCGGTAGTTTGACGTTTACACAAAATTTTGGATAGTACCTTGAAAACAGAATCCAGATATAAGAGAACTTATAACTGAATCCCGTTTCTATTTACACAAAATTATGGATAGTACCTACAAGAATCTTCTTCCTGTAGTTTTTCATTTACACAATTTTGTGGACAGTGTCTGAATTTGCAAGCGACATTTCTTCAAACGAAACTAAAATTTATTTCATTCGAAAATATGTCGCTTATCAATTAAAATGATATATTATTAATCAAATATCTACCATCCTGATATTTTATCTTAATATTTATTTTATGTATCTTAACTCCTACTTGATAAGTGATTTGATAATTATCATTACTCAACTGAAGGAATTTGAAACTTTTACACCAAATACAGTCGAAATCAAAATTATTAATCAAAAGATCATATCCATTAAGACCATCATCTAATTTTTCTAATTCTACTTTCTTAAATTGTTCTAAGGCTGTTTGAGACAAGTTAGACAAACGCAAAGCCGACAACTTTACATTCATATCTTTGCACATACTACAATATGTAGCAATATAAACTTTATAAAAACTTTCGATGAATAATTTTCCTGAAGCATTATCTATTTTACATGATTTTATATTTTCAAAACAAGAAAACAACTCATCTCCATATTGAATACCATTCTCAATAGGAGTAATATATGCAATCTTACATTTACCATTAATATTTTTCACTTTTAATGGGATTTCTGTTAGAGTAGTATTATCTTTTTCATTCCAAAGATAACTTACCATATACCAATCATCTGCAATTTTTCTTACATCTAAAGTTTTAATCGCATCAGAATTTACATCTTGTGATCGTATTACTGGGTCAACTCCACTTATATTAATCATTCTCTGCATTTTAGCCACCAGTTCTTCGGTTAAATACTTTTTACAAAGAGACTCATTGTTAGAATTACCATTTAAAACATTCATCATGTAACTATTATAAAATGTTTTAACTTCATCTAAACATGCACCCGAACAAATTGCGCTAAAGCATAGCGTAAGAATAGATATAAATAAAAATTTCTTTATCATTTTTTATTATCATATTAAAATTATCGCCTCCATATTGTATAGTCGGGGTCATTCCTATATGCACTTCCGCCAAACATATCTCTTTGTATAAAATCTGAAATCCAGTTTTCTCCATCATACATAGCAATATGTCCATATTCATGTCCTTCACGTGGTTCATGTACCACTATATCTCCTTCTTGTGGCACATAGCCGTTTATGTCTACTTCGTGAAAGCCTAAACCTGGCAAGAATGAATCATAATCCCCCGCCGCATTAGGTCGACCAGTAGTATCTAATCCTCCTGCTTCAAGCGCTTGCCTTACAGCGGCCGCACATCTTCCATGAGATCGACCCTGAGCATGGTCACGTAAGAATTGTGTTGCGTCATTTACATTATAGGTTTCATTTCTTTATTTTTAGGTCGATAATATAGAAATAAACTTACTCCATACAGTGTACCATATCATAAGGATAATAAGGCAAACCTTGTAAGGAAGAATCGTCTAAGCCTAATATTTTCACCAAAGCACCACTTTCAAAACTCCAATAGCCAAAATGAACACCCCATTTGCTTTTATGATCATTATACCAGCCACAATCAGAATGCCCCTTATACCATTCTTTTTTAAGGTAATTTTGGAGCCGTTCTACTGCCTTTTCCTTATTCGTTTTCGCAAGTTCTATCACTTCGATGAGTCCTGCATAGGGAGTAGTCCAAAGAAGTTTTTCTGATGCGTAATCCTGTGTATTGTTAACTAAGAAGCTAAAAAGTTTATCCTTAACCGAATGTTCTCTTAGGAGTATTGATAGTTGTTGTAATTCTTTATGGCATTCAAGCATAACTCCTATAGATAGATACCATAACATTGTTACATAACCAGCATCAGAATTCCATCTTTTCTTCATGAATTGTACTCCTTGAAGGTAGTCCGGAATTAGTTCCAATACAGGATAACCTGCTGAATATTTAGAAATTAGTATTTGATATGCATTTCTTAAAATAATATCAAAATGGGAGAGTTCTTGTTTAGAATCCCATGTTGTTCCAGTACACTGATACTCATGGAGATCATCTTCTACGAAAGAGGTCTTTTTTTGTATCAATTCCTTATACCGAATTTCGGTATTTAAATTATCACGCAATTTCATACTGTTTTCTTATTTGATTTTTATTATGGCCAAGAACTAATAATTTCTCCTGCCGAGTTTAATTTGTTTGTTATAACGTTTCCTTTTTCATCTATTCTACTAATAACTTTATCTACATTACCCTTAGACATTGCTTGAATCTCTCTATCCTTATCTTCTCCGACTTGGCTTTCAAGTCTGTCATTTACCCGACTATCAGACATTTGTTTACCACTTTTTGTGTTTCCAAGTTGGGAAGTACCATATTTTGCTTCATCAATAACAGGTTGCCAACGTTATGCTAACAACCAATTTGGTTGTTATTTTTTATGATATAACACCTTGAGAACAAATGTATAAAAAGCATAATACACCACGAACGGCGCACCGCACTTTTTTCGGCAAATCGTATAGTCTTTAACATTTATTGGCTTGCCTGCTTGCGACGATGGGGATGAGCACAACGTGTATGATATGGTTGCAAACCGTTTGATGGCGCTGGAATGTTTCGTGCATCCTGCTGTGTACGTACTTTCTTCGCAAATTCGGCGTTGTGCCGCTCGAACGGTTTTAACGAGGTTTCCTGCTTGTCGTCGGGATAGCGAATCGGCCCCTTGGGATCTGGCGGAGGCGGCTGCAATATACGTTGTGAGAAAAAAGGACGTGTGGCCGAAAAGGCTGTTCTTGACAAGTGTCTGGCGCAATGAGGAAGTAGGGGGGGAGAGCCTGAAGGATTTTGCGGGAGCGGGTGGAAAAGGTAGCGGGAATTTCCAGATTTTGATGGAATTTTGTCTTTTTTGCACAAATGTTTGTCTGCTTGCTGTAAAAGGTGTATCTTTCGGTCAAGAAAACAAAAGAATCAGAAAAGAGGAGGACGGATATGAAAAATTGGTGGATGCCGGGCATTTTGATGCTGCTGTGGGCTTGGCCGAGCGCCGCACAACAAGTGATGTATTCTAACTTAAAGGGATTGGTTGAAAACCGTGGCGATACGGTGACCACGTTGAAGGTTGAAAAACGTACGAAAAACCAGATCTATTTGATGGGTGGCGCCGATTATCGCATTACGGCGAACGACAATCCCGGCCTTTGCAAATATTTGAAGTCGCGCTGTTATGCCGTGCGGATGGACACTTCGTTGTATGTGAATTGCAGAAAGATGCGCTATAAGCGCTATCGCTTCGGCAATTGGTATGCGCCTGCCATGTGGGTGGGCGGAAAGGTTTACTTCATGGCTCAACCCGTAGGGCAGGTGGCGGCGGGCACCATGACGCCCGGCGACGCCACGAAGTTGGGGGGCGAAGTGGGAGACGCCATCAATGCCTCCGGTTTGGTGCATGCGCGCGTGTACTACGAACTGGATCCTGAAACTGGGAAGTCGGATTTTGTGGGAAAAGAACGGATGATGCGGTTGCTGGACGGATTTCCCGAACAGAAAGCCCGGCTTGAGCGCGAGACGAGCGAAGCGGCGGAAGTCATAGGCAGGTATCTGCGATTCCTCCGCAGCCGTTCAGCGGGCAAATGACCCGTATGCCGCTCGCTGAGGTCAGTTGCGTTTCCAGAAGTCGGGGGTGAAAAGCAGCAATACGGTGAATAGCTCCAGACGCCCCAGCAACATCAGCAGGGCAGATAGCCACTTGGCCGCATCGGGCAGCGCATTCCACGAAAAGGCCGGCCCGAAAGCCCCTAATCCCGGACCCGTATTGCCGATGCTCGATACCACCACGCCTATCGACTCTGTCAGCGGTATGTCCGTGCCCATCAGTAGCAGTATGGAAGCAAAGGTAATCAGAAAGACGAGGAACGTGAAAGCAAGTACGGTGGATTGCAGCGTAGGGGCGACGACCTGCTTGTTTATCCTTATCGGCAACACGGCGTTGGGGTGCAGCAACCGCTTGAACTCATTCTTCATCACACGGCTCAGGATGACCATGCGGATGCACTTCATTCCTCCCGACGTGCTGCCTGCGCATGCACCTATCAGCATCAGCACGGGCATCGCTCCCCATGCCAATGCCGGCCAAGTCATGTAGTCGCCGGTGGAAAATCCGGTGGAAGTCTGAATCGAAATCACTTGGAAGAGCGACGTGCGGAAAGCCGTTTCTGCATCCAAAGGGGTTTTCAGGCAGAGAATCGCGGTGACGGATAGCGTGAAGCCGACGATGCACCAGAAGTAGAATCTCAGTTCGGCATCGCAGAGCATTTTCTTGAAGTGCCCGGTGACGAACAGCAACGTCAGCGTGAAGTTGATGCCGGAAATGAACATGAATAGCGACAACACATATTCTATATAGGGCGAGTTGTAGTAGGCTATGCTTGCCGTCCGCGTGGAGAAACCTCCTGTGCCGGTGGCGGCAAAAGCATGGCAAATGCTGTCGAACCAGCTCATGCCCCCTGCGGAGAGAAGCAGAATGGCTGTCAAAGTCAGCCCCGTATAGAGGCTCCATATCCAGCGTGCGGTGATGCCTATGCGTGGGTGTACCTTGTCGTGCGTGGGGCCGCTGGCTTCAGCGGCAAACACCTGTACGCCGTTTATTCCGAAGATGGGCAATACGGCGATGGTGAACAGGATGATGCCCAGCCCGCCTATCCACTGCGTCATGCTGCGCCAGAAGAGCAGTCCGTTAGGCAAGACCTCCACCTTGTCCAGAATGGTGGCTCCCGTGCTGCTTACGCCCGACATCGTTTCGAAGAATGCGTTCGTTATATCGGGTATGTATCCGCTCAAGTAGAAAGGCAGCATGCCGAAAGCGGAAAAAATGACCCATGCCAATGATACGATCAGATAGCCGTCGCGGCGTGTCAGTTGCCGTTCGGCCTTTCGCCCGAGAAGGGCCAGCGTTATGCCCGCGCCTGTCGTTATGCCCGCCGTGTGGAGGAACGCCTGAAGGTCGTCTCCGCCGTAGAACAGCGACACACCTGCGCAAAGCAGCATCATGACGGTCTCTATCAGCAGCAGATAGCCCAGAACTCTATATATCATCTTCTTGTGTACCATAACGTTTTTACGGGCAACATGTCATAATCATGGAGCGCTTTCTTAATTAAAGAACTTTTCAATCTTTTTAATCATCATGCTCAGGCAGAACACTACTACATGGTCGCCGGGTCTTATTTCGGTATTACCCGTCACGACCAATCCTTCCCCGTTGCGTATCAGCCCGCCGATGGTGGTGCCCTTCGGCAGTCCGAGTTCCTTTACCGGGTGTTTGGTTATTTTGGAACCCTCTTTCACCGTAAATTCCGCCACATCGGCGTTGGCAAAGGTCAGGCTTTTTACATTGCTGACGTCCGCGTCCAGCATCATCTGGTAGATATGGCTGGCGGCAATCATTTTTTTGTTGATGACGGTGCCTATGTCCAGACTCTCGGCCATGCCTATGTAGTCGATGTTTTCCACTTCCGCCACGGTCTTGCTCACCCCCATCCGTTTGGCGGCGAGGCATGCGAGGATGTTCGTCTCGGAGTTTCCGGTGAGGGCCACAAAGGCTTCGGTGCTGGCTAGCCCTTCTTCCACCAGTAAGTCCATGTCGCGCCCGTCTCCGTTTATAATCATGGTCTTGTCGTCCAGCAGTTCCGTAAGGCGGTTGCAGCGGGGCAGGTTGTTTTCCACAATCTTCACCTGCATGTAGTCGGGCACATACTGTGCGGTGCGCACGGCAATCCGGCTTCCTCCCATAATCATCACGCTGCGCACGTCGGCATAATCTTCCTTGCCGGCAATCTTGCGGATGTAGGGAATGTATTTTCGGGTGGTGGTGAAGTAGACGATGTCATACAGCTTGATGGTGTCGTTGCCTCGTGGAATGAGGGTTTCGCCTCCGCGTTTGATGGCTACGATGTGGTAGGGCAGTTCGGCCCCTCCCAATTCGTGAAGGGGGATGTCCAGAATCTCGGCCTTTTCGCGCATCTTGGCGCCTATCAGTATGAGGGCTCCTCCGCAGAACTCCCACCATTGGCGTATCCAGCTCATGCGGATGGAAGACACGATTTCCTTGGCGGCGAGCATTTCGGGATAAATCAGCGAGTCCACGCCCAGTTTCTTGAAAAATTCCTTGTTTTTGGGCAACAGGTATTCGTAGTTGTCGATGCGTGCCACTGTCTTTCTTGCGCCGAGATTGGTTGCCAGCATGCAGGCAGTCATGTTCCGGCTCTCATCGGGGGTGACGGCGATAAACAAATCGGCTTCGCCCGTACCCACTTCTTTCAGGCCTTTTATGGAAGTGGGCGATGCCGTGACCGTCATCAGGTCGAAGTTGGAGCTTAGCGTGTTCAGCTTTTCTTCGTTGTCGTCCATCAGAATGATGTCCTGCTTCTCGCGAGACAGCAGTTTGGCCAAGTGTGTGCCTACTGCACCGGCGCCTGCAATGATTATTTTCACGATTTCTAATCCTTAATTAATACTTCATAGATTCCTTCTTCATCCATTCCGCACAAGCGATACAGCTCTTGTACCTTGCCGTGCTCGACGAAAGTATCGGGTACGCCGATTCTCTCTACCTGCGGGGCATAGCCATTGTCTGCCATAAACTCCAGTATGGCGCTTCCCATGCCTCCTTTCCGTATGCCGTCTTCTACGGTGACGATGCGGCGGAAATTACGTCCGGCTTCATGCAGCAACGCTTCGTCTATGGGCTTGAGGAAACGCAGGTCGTAGTGGGCTATGGAGATGCCTTTGTCCTTTTCGGCACGCCCGATTGCGTGTGATGCGGTGTTTCCTATGGGGCCGAGGGTGATGACTGCCAAATCCTTGCCTTCCTTCAGCTTGCGTCCTTTGCCTACGGGAATCTCTTCCAACGGACATCTCCAGTCGGGCAGTACGCCGCGTCCGCGAGGGTATCGGATGACGAACGGCCCTTTGTCCGGCAATTGTGCCGTGTACATCAGGCGGCGCAGCTCATGTTCATCCATTGGCGAGGAGATGGTCAGGTTGGGGATGGGGCGGAAGTAGGCAAGGTCGAAAACTCCGTGGTGTGTGGGTCCGTCTTCGCCCACCAATCCGGCGCGGTCGAGGCAGAGGACAACGGGCAGCCTCAGTATGGCAATGTCGTGAACAACGTTGTCGTAAGCCCGTTGCATGAAAGACGAATAGATGTTGCAGAACGGCTGCATTCCCTCTTTTGCCATTCCGCCGGAGAAAGTGGCGGCATGGCCTTCGGCTATGCCTACGTCGAAAGTGCGTTCGGGAACGGCTTCCATCAGTTTGTTCATGGAGCAGCCCGTGGGCATGGCGGGAGTGACGCCGACAATCTTCGGATTTTGTTCGGCCAGTTCTACCAGTGTTTCGCCGAACACGTCCTGAAAGAGCGGAGGGAGGTTGCTGGTGTCGGCGGTGATACGTTTGCCGGTCTCCGGGTCGAACTTGCCGGGGGCATGCCAAATGCCCGGATTCTTTTCGGCAGGCCCGAAGCCTTTTCCTTTCACGGTGTGAAGATGCAGTATTTTAGGGCCTTGCATCTCTTTGATGTCGCGCAGGATACGTGCGATGTTCTTTACGTCGTGCCCATTGACAGGGCCGAAGTAGCGGATGTTCATTCCCTCGAAAATGTTTTGCTGCTGGGCGGCCATAGACTTCAGGCTGTTGGCAAAGCGTATGAGCGCTTTACGGCGGTCTTCGTTCAGGATGCCCATCTTGAATAGCAATCTGGACGTCTTGAAGCGCAACTGATTGTACCGGTTGCTGGTTGTCAGGTTGAAGAGATACTGCTTCATGCCGCCTACGCTGTGGTCTATGGCCATATCATTATCGTTGAGGATAATGAGCAGGCTGTTCGGAGTAGACGATACATTGTTCAGCCCTTCGAACGCCAGTCCGCCGCTCATGCTTCCGTCGCCGATTACGGCAACCACATGACGGTTCTTCTCTCCTTTCTTTTCGGCCGTCACTGCCATGCCGAGGGCTGCCGAGATGGAATTTGAGGCGTGTCCGCAGGTGAAAGTGTCGTATTCGCTCTCTTCCGGCGAAGGGAAAGGACGGATGCCTTTGAACTTCCGGTTGGTGGAGAAGACATCGCGGCGTCCGGTCAGAATTTTGTGTCCGTAAGCCTGATGTCCCACGTCCCATACGATGCGGTCGTAGGGAGTATTGAATACATAGTGCAGTGCCACGGTGAGTTCTACCGTTCCCAAAGAGGCTGCAAAATGTCCGGGATTGCATGAAACTTCCTTGATGATGTCTTGCCGCAACTCATTGCAGACTTCCGGAAGCTGATTGACGCTGAGACGACGCAAGTCTTCGGGAGAGTCGATGGTGTTAAGCAAGTTATGTATTGTAGATTCTTTTTCCATCACTAACTTGAAAGATTACATTATGCAAATGTAGTAAAAGAAAACAGATGGAAAGAGGTTTTTATGGGAAAAAAATAGATTCCCCTTGCTCCGGCTCTCCACTGTCGTAATTCCGTATCAAGTTCCTATCAACTTCTTGTCAAGTTCCTATCAAGTTCTTGTTAAGTTCCTATCAAGTTCTTGTCAGTTTCGTCTCTATAAATACGAAGAAAATACGAACTTGACACGGCGTTGGTACGGATCGGGTCACAAATCAGGAGGATTTTGCCGGATGAGCCTTTTTTATGAGGGGCTGGCTCGGTCGGATGAATTATTTTTCCTAATTTTGTGTATATGGAAGCGAAAAGTAAACTTGAACCCGCGAATTTTTATACTGCGGCCGATATTCCCGATAACCTGCCCCGTATGACACAGGCCGGCCGGGTAATGCTGCTCGGCTCTTGCTTTGCCGCCAATATGGGGACGAGGCTTCAGGAGGCCAAATTCCGTTGCGATGTCAATCCCTATGGCGTGCTTTATAATCCGCGTTCTATTTCTGCCGCTTTGCGCGAGATGCTGGGAGGGAAGGAGTATGCAGAGGAAGATTTGTTTCAATATCGTGGACTTTGGCATAGCCCCATGCACCACGGCGTGTTTTCGTCGGAAAAAGCCGAAGACACACTGGAGAGCATCAACCGGCGTTTGAGGAGTGCCCGGGAGACTTTGAAGAATGGTCCGGATTACCTGCTGATAACTTTTGGCACGGCGTGGGTGTATGAGGATAAAGCGACAGGTGGCATAGTGGCAAATTGCCATAAACTGCCGGAAAAGAATTTTGTCCGCAGAAGGCTTTCCGTCGATGAAATTGTGGAGGATTATACTTCCTTGTTGTCCGGGATGTCGGCTCGTAATCCGAAGCTGAAAGTGCTGTTCACCGTCAGTCCTATACGTCATGTGCGCGATGGTATGCACGCCAATCAACTGAGTAAGTCAACGTTGCTGCTGGCTGTCGATGCTTTGCAAACCGTTTTTCGGGGGATGGTTTATTATTTCCCTGCTTATGAGTTGCTGATCGACGAATTGCGCGACTACCGTTTTTATGCCGAAGACATGGTGCATCCGTCCGAAGTGGCCGTCCGCTACGTGTGGGAACGTTTCTCGCGGGCGTGTTTCACGGCGGAAGCGTTACAAATAATGGAAGAAAATGAAAATATCCGTAAGGCATTGTCTCATAAGCCATTCTATCCTGCCTCTGATGAGTATAAGCGTTTTTTAGGACAAATTGTGTTAAAAATAGACCGACTTAACGGAAAATATCCGTACTTAGACTTCCAAAAAGAGAGGGATATATGTCATACTCGATTGAAAGTATAACCGAAAGTATCGGTGCGCGGCGCGTGGGGGATGTGCCGGCCACCATAGATTGGCTGCTAACCGACAGCCGTTCTTTGAATTTCCCCGAAGAAACTCTGTTTTTCGCTCTGGCCACCAGGCGGAATGACGGTGCACGTTATATTACGGATTTGTATGCTCGTGGAGTACGTAATTTTGTAGTAGGCGAAAATAGTATCGGGAATATAGAAAACGAGAGGCCGGGGGATGCCAACTTCTTGGTGGTTTCCAATCCTTTGAAAGCCTTGCAAAAGCTGGCGGAACTGCACCGGACTCGGTTTCAGATTCCGGTTGTCGGCATTACGGGAAGTAACGGCAAAACCGTTGTAAAGGAATGGTTGCACCAGTTGCTCAGCCCCGAACGTGCCATTGTACGCTCGCCTCGAAGCTACAATTCTCAGATTGGCGTGCCTTTATCCGTATGGCAGATGAACGGGCAGTCGGAGCTTGCCATCTTCGAGGCCGGTATATCTGAGCCGGGTGAAATGCGCACGTTACGGAACATTATCAGACCTACAATCGGAATCCTTACCAATATAGGAGGGGCGCACCAAGAAAATTTCTTCTCTTTGCAGGAAAAGTGCATGGAGAAACTCCAGCTCTTCAAAAACTGCGATGTGGTGATTTACAATGGCGATGACGAGTTCATCGGCGACTGTGTGGCAAAATCCATGCTTTCTGCACGTGAGATTGCGTGGAGCCGGAAAGATATGGAGCGGCCTTTATATATAAATAAGGTGGAAAAGCAGGAAAACTGTACGGTCATCTCTTATCGCTATCTGGAGATGGACAACACGTTTACGTTGCCGTTCATCGATGACGCTTCCATCGAAAATTCACTGAATTGTCTGGCGGCCTGTCTCTATCTGATGCTTCCTGCCGAACTGATAACGGAGCGTATGGCGAAATTGGAACCTGTGGCCATGCGTCTGGAAGTGAAGGAGGGAAAGAACAACTGCCTGCTGATTAACGACAGTTACAATTCCGATCTCGGTTCGCTGGACATCGCCCTTGATTTCCTCTACCGCCGTTCGCTTTCCAAAGGTTTGAAACGGACATTGATTCTTTCCGATATACTGGAGACCGGGCAAAATACCTCAAAGCTTTATCGTCAGGTGGCGCAACTGGTGGGTAGTCGAGGCATTGAGCGCATCATTGGCGTGGGAGGTGAGTTATCTTCGTGTGCCGCACGCTTTAATATCGAGAAAGCGTTTTATCCCGATACGGCCGCTTTGATAAGTGCCATCGGGCAGGGCGGGATTCATCTTGAGAACGAAGTGATTCTGATTAAAGGTGCGCGCAAATTCGGCTTTGACGCTTTGACGGAAATATTGGAGAAGAAAGTGCACGAAACGATACTGGAGGTCAATCTCGGTGCGATGATAGACAATCTGAACTATTACCGCAGCAAACTGAGACCCGAAACCAAGATGGTGTGCATGGTGAAGGCTTCCGCTTATGGTGCCGGATCTTATGAAATAGCCAGGACATTGCAAGAGCGTCGTGTCGATTACCTTGCCGTGGCGGTTGCCGATGAAGGCTCGGAGCTTCGTAAGGCAGGCATTACGGCCAGCATCATCATCATGAATCCGGAGATGACTGCTTTCAAGACAATGTTCGACCATAAGCTGGAGCCTGAGGTGTATAGTTTCCATCTGCTGGACGCATTGATTAAGGAGGCAGAGAAAGAGGGAATAACGAACTTTCCGATTCACATCAAGCTGGATACGGGAATGCACCGGCTGGGTTTCTCCCCGTCGGATATTCCCCGGCTGATTGAAAGGCTGAAAGGGCAGAATGCCGTAATTGCCCGTTCTGTTTTCTCTCATCTTGTAGGAAGCGACTCATCGCAGTTCGACGCTTTTACACGTCGGCAGATTGAGACGTTCGAAGCTGCTTCGGCATGCTTGCAGGAGGCTTTCCCTCATAAGATACTCCGGCATATCTGCAATTCGGCCGGTATCGAACGTTTCCCCGGAGCACAGTTCGATATGGTACGTCTGGGTATCGGCCTTTATGGCATCAGCCCTATGGATAATTCCATCCTGAATAATGTCAGTACGCTGAAGACCACCATTCTCCAGATACGTGATGTTCCCGAAGAAGATACCGTGGGGTATGGCCGGAAAGGACATCTTGCCCGTCCGTCGCGCATCGCTGCCATTCCCATCGGTTATGCCGACGGCTTGAACCGTCGTCTTGGCAACGGTAATGCCTATTGCTTGGTGAACGGCAAGCGGGCGGCGTATGTGGGCAATATCTGCATGGATGTCTGTATGATCGATGTGACCGACATCGACTGTAAGGAGGGAGACAGTGTGGAAATCTTCGGCAATCATCTGCCGATAACGGTTCTTTCCGACGTGCTCGGTACGATTCCTTATGAAGTGCTGACGAGTGTGTCTGCACGGGTGAAGCGAATCTATTATCAAGATTGAGAAGGAACAATGGGACGTGTTGTTGCCGAAAACCATATTAAATTCTATCTTTGCGTCAAATATTAATCAGATACAGTTATGATGAACTTTCTTTTATTGGGGCTTCTGCCCAGTGGTTCCGAGTGGATTATCATCGCATTGGTCATCCTGTTGCTTTTTGGCGGCAAGAAGATTCCGGAACTGATGCGCGGTCTGGGCAAAGGTGTGAAAAGCTTCAAGGACGGCGTGAACGAGGCGAAGGAGGAAATCAATAAGGCCAAAGAAGATTTGGATAAACCGGCAGAGGAGAAATAGTAATCTGTGCATCTACATGGCGGAAAAAGAACTGACGTTTTGGGATCATCTGGACGAACTGCGCCGTGTGCTGTTTCGTGTGCTCGGTGTATGGTTTGTATTGGCTGTGGGTTACTTCATTTTCATGCCTTATCTGTTCGATAAGGTGATATTGGCTCCTTGTCATAGCGATTTTGTCTTTTACGATTTGTTGCGTTGGATAGGAAATGAATTGAATCTGCGGGATGAGTTCTTTGCACAAGAGTTTCATGTGAAGCTTGTCAACATCAATCTTGCCGCTCCGTTCTTCGTGCACATGTCCACCGCCTTTTGGATGTCGGTGGTGACGGCCGCTCCTTATCTCTTCTATGAAGTATGGCGTTTTGTCAGTCCGGCTCTTTATCCTAACGAGCGCAGAGGGGTGAAGAAGGCCTTGTTCATCGGCACGGCGATGTTTTTTGTCGGTGTGTTGCTGGGCTATTTCATGGTCTATCCGCTTACTTTGCGTTTTCTCTCCACTTATCAGTTGAGCGCGACCATTGAGAATCAGATCTCGTTAAATTCGTATATCGATAACTTTATGATGCTGATACTCTGCATGGGATTGGCGTTCGAATTGCCGCTGGTGACGTGGTTGCTCTCTCTGCTGGGGTTGGTGCACAAGACGCTTTTACGGAAATACCGTCGTCATGCCATTGTCATCATTGTGATTGCTGCGGCCGTCATCACTCCTACGGGCGACCCGTTCACTTTGTCCGTGGTGGCTATTCCGCTCTATCTGCTCTATGAATTGAGCATCTTGATGATAAAGGACAAACCGCAATCTTTGGCTCATGAAGAATGAGGCGGGGGAATATTATGAACTGTTGCTGACGGTTTGCAGAGAAGAAACCTTTTCTCCGAATGTCTGCTACCGGCGCATGCGGGAACTGTTGGAACAGTTGTGCCGCACGCAGATGGAAGACGGAAGCCTGCAAATGACCGACCTTTCGGCACGCATCAGTTTCGTGGCATCGAAGGCGGGGCTTACTGTCGTGGAACAGAATCGTCTCCATACGTTCCGGCTGACTTCGAATGCGGTGATGAACCGCCGGCTTGAACCACAGCGTGAATCGTTGCTGCGTGACGTCAAGACATTGGCTTTCTTCATCAAACGACTGATGGGGGAAGATATTCCTTCCGACTTGTATAGTTTGCTGCCTCGGGCGGATTCCACCTATCTTATAGCTCCTCCTGCCAAGCAGCATGTGAAGCGTATGCGTGTCTGCTTCCAGTATTCGGACGAGACGTATTTGTATGTCTTGCCTGTGGATGCCGTGACCGATGAGCCGTTGCGTGTTCGCTACAACCTGCCCCTGATTAACGAAGAGTTTGCCGAAACCTGCCGGCTTTTGTGGCGGCATGCACAGGTCAACCTGCTGGATGTAGCGGTGGACGAGGACGGCATACTTACCCCCTCGTTTATCATCTTGGAACCCGATTACCTGATAGACATCAGTTCTTTGGCCGAATGCTTCAGGGAGTACGGGCATCATCCTGCCAATTATCTGCTGGCACGTCTGCAATTACCGGATAATACCCGCCCGTTGTTGCTGGGTAACATTGCCAACCTTTTTCTGGATGAATGGATTCATGCCGAAGAGGCGCCCGACTATCTGGCCTGCATGAAGAAGGCTTTCCGCTCCTATTCCATCGAGCTGGCGGCATGTGCCGATTTGCACGACAGGGAAAAGGAAGCCGGGTTTTTTGCGGACTGCAAGCGGCATTTTGAGAATATCCGCCGTACCGTGACGGAAACTTTCAGGGCGTCGGGCTATGGGTTGGAGAGGACGGATGCGGTATTGGAACCTTCGTATATCTGCGAGGCGCTGGGATTGCAGGGGCGGCTGGACTATATGCAGAGGGATATGTCGTCGTTCATCGAAATGAAATCGGGCAAGGCGGACGAATATTCCATCCGTGGCAAGATTGAGCCTAAAGAGAACAATAAGGTGCAGATGTTGCTTTATCAGGCTGTGCTGGAGTATGCCATGGGGATGGATCACAGGCATGTGAAGGCTTATCTGTTCTATACCCGCTATCCGTTGCTTTATCCGGCGCGCCCTTCGTGGGCAATGGTGCGCCGCGTGATGGATGTGCGCAACCGTATTGTGGCTACCGAATACGCCATTCAGTTGCGCAACAGCCCGCAGTACACTGCCGAACGCTTGAAAGATATCGATCCCGACACTTTGAACGAACGGCATCTGGACAATGTGCTGTGGAAACGTTATCTCTGCCCTTCCATCGATGCCGTGGCGCACCGGATTCGTTCGCTTTCGCCGTTGGAACAAAGCTATTTCTATACATTATATAATTTCATAACCAAGGAACTCTATACTTCCAAATCGGGCGATATCGACCATGAAGGGCGCACAGGCGCCGCTTCGCTTTGGCTTTCTACGCTGACGGAGAAGTGCGAGGCAGGGGAGATTCTGTACGACTTGCAGATTCGCGAAAACCATGCTGCGGCCGTGCATAAACCCTATCTGTTGCTGGCCTTGCCTGCTCCTGCCTGCGAATCTTATCCGGCAGATACGGCCGGAACGGGGCGGGGCGCCTCTTCTCCTTCACTGTCGGCGCCGGTTCTCCCTAATTTCCGGCAAGGCGATGCGGTGGTGCTTTACGAGCGGAATACGGATGCCGACAATGTGACCGGTAAGATGGTGTTCAAAGGTAATATAGAGCATATTTCGGATGAGGAAGTGCGCATCCGCCTTCGTGCCACCCAGCAGAATGTGGGCGTGCTGCCTTCCGGCAGCCGTTATGCCATTGAGCACGACCACATGGACACCTCTTTCCGAAGTATGTATCTGGGTCTATCGGCTTTTCTTTCTGCAACGCAGAGGCGGCGCGACTTGCTGCTGGGACAGCGTCTGCCCGAATCCGACCCTTCTTTCGATGAGAAGATTGCTGCGGCTCCGGATGATTTTTCACGTGTTGTCATGAAAGCCCGTGCCACCAAGGATTATTTCCTGTTGGTAGGGCCTCCGGGAACGGGGAAGACCTCCCGTGCACTGCGCGGCATGGTTGAGGCTTTTTACGAAGAGGGTAAACGGATTCTGCTGCTCTCTTATACCAACCGGGCTGTCGACGAGATATGCAAGGCACTGGCCGCCATCACGCCCGAAATCGATTTTATCCGTATCGGCAGCGAATTGCCTTGCGACGAGGCGTTCCGGCCTCATTTGATGGAGAACGTGCTGGCGGAATGCTCCACCCGTAGGCAAGTGCAGGAGCGCATTGCCCGTTGCCGTGTGTTTGTCGGCACGGTTGCCACGCTTTCTGCCAAGACCGAGCTTTTCCGGCTGAAAACCTTCGATGTGGCTATCGTGGACGAGGCGACCCAGATTTTGGAACCGCAGCTTCTGGGACTGCTGTGTGCCCGTACTCCTGCCGACGTGGATGCCATAGGCAAGTTCATTCTGATAGGCGACCATAAGCAGCTTCCGGCTGTGGTATTGCAGTCTCCTGCACAGTCGGAGGTGGGCGATGAGGCCTTGCGGGCCGTGGGGCTGTATAACCTGAAGGATTCTCTGTTTGAACGTCTGTATCGGAATCTCCTTCAAGAGTCCGGCTCCGCTTCGCCTTTTTTCGATATGCTGTGCCGTCAGGGGCGTATGCACGTGGAGGTGGCGGCGTTTCCCAACCGGGCTTTCTACGGAGGCTTGTTGCAACCTGTCGGTCTGCCCCATCAGCAGGGCGGGCTTGTTCTTTCTCCCGGATTGCGCGACAGTGAGTTTGCCCCGTTGCTGACTCGCCGTGTGGCTTTTTTGCCTTCCGAAGCGGAACCGCCGGTGCAGTCTGCCAAAGCGAACCGTTCGGAGGCGCGGATTGTCGCCCGTCTGGCGGAAGCCGTCTATCGTCAATATGCCGGCTCTTCGGGTTTCGATGCTTCCGTCACTTTGGGCGTCATCGCTCCTTACCGCAGCCAGATAGCCCTGATAAAGAAAGAACTGGCCGCTATGGGTGTGCCTGCTCTGAATGGCATACTTGTGGATACGGTAGAGCGCTTCCAAGGCAGCGAGCGGGATGTGATTATCTACTCTTTTTGCGTGAACCGTGCCTGCCAACTGAAGTTTCTGGCCAATATGACGGAAGAGAACGGCGTCCAGATTGACCGGAAGCTGAACGTTGCCCTTACGCGTGCCCGCAAGCAGATGTTCATGACGGGAGTGGTGCCGCTACTGAAGCTGAACCCCGTCTATGCCGAACTGTTGAAGGCGATGGGATATGAATGAGCATGAGATAAGGAAGAGGAAAAAGTTCTTGTTCGAGTGTGTTGTTTCGGATAAAAGTCTTTATCTTTGCGGTCGCGCATCTTTGTTTGCTGTTTTGCTGCGGCTTTGCTGCCGTGCGTGTGTGATAGCGTGTGGGATGCGCATAATGTTTGTCATTTAATGTCCGAAACCTATGTTGTTGTGTTTGAGCGATAATATTTTACTTCTTTTAACTGCTGAATGCTTGGCGGTTTCGGATTTTTGTGTAAACACACACACACACACACACACACACACACACACACACACACACACACACACACACACACACACACACACACACACACACACACACACATTTAGTGTGTAATCCCCCCTCCTTTATTTTTATCCCCCCCTTTCAACAATCCCCCCACTTTTTTTCTTGCTTGTTCCCCCCTCTTGTCCCCCCTCGTTCAAGTCAGGGTTCTTCCGTCGGGCGTGCTTTCCTGTGCGCCCTTGCCGGTTTGTGCCCGCTTGTCTGCCTGTTTCCCCTGAAGAAGATTAATCACCAAATTATGTATCAATATGATTAGACAGATGAAACCTACAAGTTTTTCCCGGTTGTCTTTTTTGGGGCTTCCGGTTCGTGCTTCTTTCTGCGGCCTGCTTTCAGGCTTGTGTTGTTCCTTGTTTTTGCTTTGCCTGTGTTCCTGCCGGGGCGATGACGATGATGCTCCTCCTCCGGTGCCCGACCATACGGCCATCCTGCACTTGAGGTTGGGTGGGGATGTGGCCGGGCAGCCTCTCTCTTTGGATGCGGGTGTGCCTGAAGAGGTTTCCGCCATTACGACACGTGCGCCGATGACACGTGCCGTAAACGAGACCGAGATACAAACCGTGGACGTGCTTTCGTTCAAGGCCGACGCATCGGAGCCTACGAATATAAAGAAAGGTACGTTCTTCTACCGTGCTCAGGGGGTATATACTGAAACCTCTCCGGGGCAGGGTAAGGTGGAAGTGAGACTGACGGGCAGCCCGGAGAGGCAGACGCTCGTGGTGCTTGCCAACGTGCGCTCGCAAGTGAACGCCTTGGGTGCCGCCTATGGCGAAGAGAAAGAGGCGGTGATGAGCCGACTGAAGTTGCCCGCCAAGGCCGACCATACTCCCGACCTTACGAACGGCATGCCTATGTGGGGCGAGCTACCTAACAAAATCGTGGGCGAGGGCTTTTCTCCCTCCTCGGCTCCCGAAGAGGTGACGATGATACGTTCGGTGGTTAAGGTGACGCTGAAAGCTACCAATCCTCCCATTACTGATGGTATCGAGGAGGTTCATGTGTACAACCTCCGTACCGGAGGACGTGTCTCGCCCGATAATTACGACAATGTCCAATCCAAGGTGTCCGCTCCGACAGTCCCTGCGGGTGCCACCGTTGCGGCAGGGAACCATATTAATACGGGCATCTCTTACTTCATGACTCCCAACCAAGAGTCTTTCTATCTTTTTGAGTCTGACAGCAAATCGAAGGTGACGGGCACTTCCGCATTGGCTGCCACTTGTCTGGTGGTGAGAATCAAATCGACGGAGATACTGGGAGGAGGATATGGTTATTACCGTATCGACTTCAAGGATTACACCACGGGTGCTTATCTGGACCTCTTGCGTAACCACGACTACCGTATCGAGGTGGAAAGCATCGAGGGGCTGCCCGCAGGGACTGCCGATGAGGCCTACAAGGGCAACCACACGCTCAAGTGTAAAATCGTGCCTTGGAATCAGGTGAACGAGGAGGTGGTAGTGCCGGGCAACAAGCGGCTTTCGGTGGACAAGCGGGTATTCCAATTCCCGGGCGACCCGAACGTGGCGGGCGAAACGGGCGGTACGCAGACCCTCACGCTCAGCACGGAAAACACGGGCGGATGGCGTATCGACGGCAAGCCCGACTGGGTGAACCTCTCGCAAACCTCGGGTGCCGACGGCACACCTGCCACCGTGACGCTCAGCGTAGGCGTCAACCCCGGACGTACAGACCGCACGGCGGTGATGAACCTCGTGGCCGGCAACCTTACCTATAAGATTCACCTTTCGCAACCCGACGCCTGCGGAAAGAACGGCGTGCCCAAGAAGATGCGCATCGGCAATAACGATTACTACACGCACCGTTTCGGCGGGCAGTGCTGGATGCTGGAGAACTCGCGCGAAGGCACGCCCGACCGTATATTGCCGGCCTTGCCGGGCAGGCCGCACCAGCGATACCTGTGGAACGGATTCAGTTTCGCCTCTCCTGAGAAAATCGGATTGCCGGCAGGCTGGGCCGGCCCCACGTACACGGATGTCTATAACCTGAGGGCAGATACGTATCCGGATGGTACAGGGTCGGGTATAGGAACAACTAAGTGGCTGTGGCTGCAATGGCAGAAGGATCCGGGCGTAGTGTCCTATCATCCCACTTTTGACGAGAACGGGCTTCTGATAGAGCCTCCGTCGTATTGGGCAAGCATTGGCGGCAGAACTCCCGACAAGTTTTGGCCGGGCGACTATCATGAGTGGGAATACAGACGACTGCCGCGACTGCTCTCTTATATACAAAAGCAACAGGATGACATATCCGCATTCTGGTCGCATCAGTGGATAACCGATATCAATTGGCATTCCAGCGTTCAAACAATACCTGCCGCCGATGGTAAGGAAGCACACGCCTACATGGCACGCATGCCGATTGTTACGGTGAATGTCGGCATACCAAATCCGGATCAATGTTGCATTCGGATTGCTCCCACTATAGGGGAACCGGAAACGCATGTAAGAGATAGGGCAAAAGACTGGTTGACATCCTATTGGTGGGTAAATCCGACCACAGGAGAAAACTGGTCTTATGGCTATGATCGCTATTGGGGTGGTATAAAAGGCAAACTGCGCAAGGCTTCGGGCCATTTAGGTTGGCACGGCCCCTCCGATATGCCTTGGCGAATTAATTCATCTCGTTTTTATGAAGAGATGGTGCGGTACGCCCCCAATGTTCATTTATTTACGGGCGGAGGATATTATTATAAGACTAAGCAGAGCAGCTCTCAGTATGAAAGAGATTTTTATCCGGGTGCAAACGAATTGCTAACTCGTTATCCGTCGCGGTGGTATCTCGAATATGGCATGTCTTTTTACGAACAGACAGGATTGGGCGCTTATCTTGAGAATCTGCTCCCTGTTCGTTTCGTGCGCAGAGATTGACTTTGTCGGCATCCTCTGCTGCGCATCGGCTTGTGGCACATCGACGCTGCGCGAGTTTTTTCATGAAGCCCGCAGGGAAACACGACTATGAGGCTGACGGAGTTAGAAATAATGACAAACGAGAATTCACGCCCGCTCGTCCGGCCGGAGGCGATGCCAAGTGTCCGACTTAGACGACGTCAAGAGTCCGATCTCGGCATGGCCGAGTGTCCACTCTTGACATGGTCGAGTGTCCACTCTCGGCAACACCCCCTCGGGAAGTATCCCGGGGCATGTTCCGGCAGGGCGAGCAGGCTATTGTTTAATCCTTAAATAATTTATTACAATGTTATTCTACAAGAAACAGAAATCACAGCTCAAAGACCGTCCTGTGAAGTATTATCCGCAAGTGGTGACCGTGGGCAAGCCCGCCAATACGCAGGAAGTGGCGCGGCGCATAGCACGCGAAAGCACCGTGTCGCCCTCGGACGTGCACGCCGTGATACGTGCGCTGCCCGAAGTGATGTCGCAAATCATGAGCGAAGGACGAAGCGTGAGCCTCGACGGGCTTGGCTCGTTCCGCTACGCCGGCGTGGTGGGCAGGACGGTGGACAGCCCCGGTGAGGTGAAGGCCGAACTCTTCACGGGCATACGCGTGCGCTTCACCCCGGCGCGCGAACGCAAAGACCTCGGCGCGGGCTACACCCGTGCCTTGGTGAGCGACATCAGCTTCACCGAATGGAAAGGGAAGAACCCGAAGAAAAAGGAGACGGAGCAGGAGCAGACCCCGGAAACGGGAGGAAGCGGCGGAAGCGAGAACCCGCTGGGATGAAAAAGAGGGAGACGCGGTGTTGCATCGTATGCGGGAAAACGCTATCTTTGCCTCACGTTTTTTTCATAGAGATTTAGATTTAAGGTTAGAGGAATTGTGGAAGTCGTGAGACTTCCCTTTTTTATTTCGCGGCTTCTTCCGTTGCCGTTCCATGCCCCTTCGTCCGGTTTGCCAGCGAGAGGTGCGCCCATCCCCAGCCCCCCAGCACGACGACCAGCAACGTCTGTATGCCATGCACCACCAGCGCGAAAACAGCGGCATCCGTGGCGTCCACCCCATAGAGCATCATCATGGTGATGACGGCGAAGTGCCACGGGCCCGCACCGTTGGGCGTGGGCACGATGACGGCGAAAGTGCCGCCCACGAACATCACCAGTCCGGCCGTCCAGTCGAGATGCCCAGTGAAGGTGAAGCAGCGGAAAGTGAGATGGAAATGGTAGAAATAGCAGACCCAGATGAGCAGGGTGTAAAGTACGAACAACGGGATGTTCTTCACTTTCCGGAGCGACATCGCCCCCTCCCACACGTTCAGCACGACGCCTTTCACCTTCTCGAAGAAAGAGAGCGTACGCAGTAGGAAATAGAGGAGCGCCGCCACCCCGACGATGCAGAAAAGCACGACGTAAAACCAAGGGGAGGCGAGCAGGTGCAGCAAGGAAGGAATCTTCGTGCCCGTCTCTTCGAAGAAACGGAAGAAGACCGGCATCTGCAACAGAAAGGTGACGCCCGTAATCAGCAGGATGCAGAGCGTGTCGACCAACCGCTCGGTCACTACCGTCCCCAACGATTTGGCGAAGGGCACGCCGTCGTATCTGGCAAGCACCCCGCAGCGCGACACCTCGCCCAGACGGGGCAGTATCAGGTTGGCCGCGTACGACACGAAGACGGCGTCCACGCAATCGCCCCTCTTGGGGTGGGCGTTCAGTGGCGCCAGCGTCTGTTTCCAACGCCAGCCGCGGAACACATGGCTCATGACGCCGAAGAAAAGCGAACAGAGCATCCACCACCAGTCGGTGGCGTGCAGAAGCACCGCCTCCACCCTTCCGAAGTCGAAGTCACGATACACCCAATAGAGGACAAACCCTCCCAAAAGGAGGGGCATCAGGGCTTTCAATATCTTTCTCGGCAGTTTCTTCATCCGTCATATCCAAATTCTTCATCCGTCATTCTTCATTCTTCGTTGAAAAGAATTACCTTTGTTCCGCAAAAGCGGGGCGTGCCTCGTCGCGAAACCGTTCTGGACAAAACCTGTCCGCAAGGCCTGTAACGACGAACGACGGCTTACATTTGCGGAGCAAAAGTAATGATTTAGTTGATACATGAGATTAGTTAAACCCAAAAAGTTTCTCGGCCAACATTTCCTGAACGACCTGAAGGTGGCGCAGGACATTGCCGACACGGTGGATGCCTGTCCCGGAATCCCCATCCTCGAAGTTGGGCCGGGGATGGGCGTGCTGACCCGTTTCCTCCTGCCCAAGGGGCGTGAGGTCGAAGTGGTGGAGCTGGACTACGAGTCGGTGGCCTATCTGAGGGAGGCCTTTCCGCAACTGGAAGACCATATCATCGAGGACGATTTCCTCAAGATGAACCTGCAACGGTTGTTCGGAGGCCGGCCTTTCGTACTGACGGGGAACTACCCTTACAACATCTCCAGCCAGATATTTTTCAGGATGCTGGAGCATAAGGACTTGATTCCCTGCTGCACGGGCATGATACAGAAAGAGGTGGCCGAACGCATTGCCTCCGCGCCGGGCTGCAAGGCATACGGCATATTGAGCGTGCTGATACAGGCATGGTACAAGGTGGAGTATCTGTTCACCGTACACGAACATGTGTTCAACCCTCCGCCGAAGGTGAAGAGCGCCGTCATCCGCATGACGCGCAACGAGACGCGGGAGCTGGGATGTGACGAGAAACTGTTCAGGCAGATAGTGAAGACCACCTTCAACCAACGCCGCAAGACATTGCGGAACTCCATAAAACCGATACTCGGAAAAGATTGCCGGCTGACGGAAGACCCGCTGTTCGACAAACGTCCCGAACAACTGTCCGTGCAAGGATTTATCGATTTGACAAACAGGGTGGCGGCAATTCTGGAAAAACGTGATTAGCGGTCGTCAGGGGGTGAACGGCCGGTGATTCATCACTTATCGCTCATCGCCAACCGCTCATCATTCATCACTAATCGCTGATTTACACATGGAAATAGACGAAGTATATATAGATAAGGTTAAAGGGCTGATTGAACAAAAAGACGCTGAAACAGTCAAAACGCTTTTGACCGACCTCCATCCGGCCGATATTGCGGAACTTTGCAATGACCTCGACCCGGAGGAAGCCCGTTTCATCTACCGCCTTCTCGACAATGAAACGGCGGCCGACGTGCTGGTGGAGATGGATGAAGACGTCAGGAAAGAATTTCTGGAGATTCTTCCTTCTGAAACCATTGCCAAACGCTTTGTCGACTACATGGATACGGACGATGCCGTAGACCTGATGCGCGAACTCGACGAAGACAAGCAGGAAGAAATTCTTTCGCACATCGAGGACATAGAGCAGGCGGGAGACATCGTAGACCTGCTGAAATACGACGAAGATACCGCCGGCGGGTTGATGGGCACCGAGATGGTGACCGTCAATGAGAACTGGAGTATGCCGGAGTGCCTGAAAGAGATGCGCCTGCAGGCCGAAGAACTGGACGAAATCTATTATGTATATGTCATCGACGATGAAGAGCGCCTGCAAGGAGTCTTCCCGTTGAAGAAGATGATTACTTCTCCGTCCGTCTCCAAAGTGAAGCATGTGATGAAGAAAGACCCTATATCGGTACATGTGGACACTTCCATCGACGAAGTGGTGCAGGTCATCGAAAAGTACGACTTGGTGGCGGTTCCCGTAGTGGACAGTATCGGTCGTCTGATGGGACAGATTACTGTGGACGACGTCATGGACGAGGTGCGCGAACAGTCGGAACGCGACTACCAGTTGGCCTCCGGTTTGTCTCAGGATGTGGAGACGGACGATAACGTGATGCGTCAGACCTCCGCTCGTCTGCCGTGGCTGCTCATCGGCATGCTGGGCGGTATAGGCAATTCCATGATATTGGGCAATTTCGACACTACCTTTGCCGCCCATCCCGAGATGGCTCTCTACATCCCGCTGATAGGCGGTACGGGCGGAAACGTGGGAACCCAGTCTTCGGCCATCATTGTGCAGGGATTGGCCAACAGTTCTTTGGATGCCAAAGACACTTTCAAGCAGATTGCCAAGGAAGCTGTTGTGGCAGTCATCAATGCCACCATCATTTCTTTGTTGGTATATATTTATAATTTTATCCGTTTCGGAGCCACGGCCACGGTCACTTATTCCGTTTCCATCAGTCTCTTCGCCGTCGTCATGTTTGCCTCCATCTTCGGGACACTGGTGCCCATGACGCTGGAGAAACTGAAGGTAGACCCTGCCATTGCCACCGGCCCATTTATTTCGATTACCAACGATATCATAGGTATGATGCTCTATATGGGTATTACCGTATTGCTGTCGTAAATACATGAAAAATAGAAAATATTAAGGAAAAAGATATGAAGTAATCTTTTTATTTCATTAATTTGCAGCCCGATGTAACCCGAACGGGATTTACCCATTACTAAAAAGATAAATGCAATGATGGACGCTCATGACACTGATCTCCCCGAAAAACCGGTGGAATTGGAAGAAGAAAAGAAGACGGCAGAGGTTTCTGAAACGGCAACGACGGGAACTCCTGCTGAAGAAGCAGTTTCGGTAAAGCCGGTAGAATCTGACCGGAAACTTACGAAAGAGGGAATACTTGCCAAGCTGAAAGAGATGGCTGCCGATGCGGGAAGTGCGGCGAAGCCTGAGATAGACGGCCTGAAGCAGGCTTTTTACAGACTGCACAATGCCGGGCAAGATGCAGCCCGAAAACTGTTTGTCGAAAACGGAGGGGCTGCCGAAGATTTTGTTCCGCAGGCAGACGGCTTGGAAGAAGAATTCAAGCATATCATGTCCGTCATCAAAGAAAAGAGAAGTGCCTTTGTGGCCGAGCAGGAGAAGCAGAAAGAGATGAATCTGCAAATCAAGCTTTCCATCATTGAAGAACTGAAGGAGTTGGTTGAATCTCCCGATGACCCGAACAAGAACTATACGGAATTTAAGAAGTTGCAACAGCAGTGGAATGAAGTGACGCCTGTGCCGCAAGGCAGGATCAATGAGCTTTGGAAGAACTATCAGTTGTATGTGGAAAAATTCTATGACCTTCTGAAGTTGAACAATGAGTTCCGCGAATATGATTTCAAGAAGAATCTGGAAATCAAGACGCATTTGTGTGAAGCTGCCGAGAAACTGGCGGATGAGTCAGATGTGGTTTCGGCCTTTCACCAGCTGCAAAAGCTGCATCAGGAATTTCGTGATACGGGGCCGGTGGCTAAAGAGTTGCGTGATGAAATATGGAATCGCTTCAAGACGGCTTCTACTGTCGTAAACCGTCGTCATCAGCAACATTTTGAAGCATTGAAAGCGGCGGAGCAACATAATCTCGACCAGAAAACCGTGATTTGCGAAATCATCGAAGCCATAGATTACAGTGAGTTGACGAACTTTGCTTCTTGGGAAAACAAGACACAGGAAATCATCGCTCTTCAAAATAAATGGAAAACCATCGGCTTTGCTCCGCAAAAGATGAACGTGAGAATCTTCGAACGCTTCCGCAAGGCGTGCGATGAATTCTTCCGTAAGAAAAGCGACTTCGTCAAAGCCTTGAAGGAGAGCATGACCGAAAACTTGGAGAAGAAACGTGCCCTGTGTGAAAAGGCGGAGGCTCTGAAAGAGAGCACGGACTGGAAAAAGACTGCTGACGAGTTGATCAGGCTCCAGAAAGAATGGAAGACTATCGGACCGGTGACAAAAAAATACTCCGATGCAGTATGGAAACGTTTTATCTCTGCTTGCGATTATTTCTTCGAGCAAAAAAACAAGGCTGTTTCCTCGCAACGCACTGTGGAGCAGGATAATCTGGAAAAGAAAAAGGCTATCATCGAACAATTGGACGGTATTGACGATAAAACGGATACGGAGGAAGCCACACAATTGGTGCGTAACCTGATGAAAGAGTGGAACAGCATAGGGCATGTGCCTTTCAAAGAAAAGGACAAAATCTATAAGTCGTATCACAGTCGGATAGACAAACTGTTCGGCCAATTCAATATCAGTGCGTCGAGCAAAAAATTAAGCGATTTCAAGTCTACGCTTGTTTCCATCCAAGAAAACAGCCCGCAAGTTCTTTATCGTGAACGCGAGAAGTTGGTTCGTGCTTTTGAAAATATGAAGAACGAACTCCAGACTTATGAAAACAACCTCGGGTTCCTTACGGCTTCCTCTAAGAAAGGAAACAGCCTGCTTACGGAAATAAACCGAAAGGTGGAAAGGTTGAAAGCGGATATCGGGCTGATCAAAGAGAAGATTAAAGTGATTGACGAGAATATTGAGAGCGGGAGATGATTCATTCGTCCAGCCACCCTATTCCCTGACGTACGATTTCCACTTCCCCGTTGGTGCAATCCACTATCGTGGAAAGGTCGGTGCTGCCGATGCCGCCGTCGATTACTAAATCGACGGTGTTGCCGTATTTTTCTTCTATCAGTTCGGGGTCGGTGCAATACTCCATGTCTTCGTGTTCGTGGTGGGGTAATGTGGCCGTCATGATAGGAGCATCCAGCAGACGGGCTATTTCCTGAATGATGGCATTGCCGGGCATGCGGATGCCTACCTCTTTGCGATTGCGGAATATCTTTGGAAGTCGGGTAGTACCGGCCAGAATAAAGGTAAAAGGACCGGGCAGATTACGCTTCATCAGTTTGAAAGTGGCATTGTCCACTTTGGCATACTCGCTTACTTTACTTAAATCGTAACAGATGATGGAGAGGTTGTTTTTCCGGGGATCCATATTCTTGAGGCGACAGATGCGCTCGATAGCACGTTCTTTCAGACCATGACAACCGATGGCATACATGGTGTCGGTAGGATAGATGATGATACCCCCGTCGTTCAGAATGTCGATGACTTGTTGCAAATCGGCGGCACTGTTGTTTTTCTCATAAAGTTTCAGAAGCATGGTCGTATAGGGATAGAGAGTTATAAATATGACACAAAAGTAAAGAATAATCGGCTTTTAACCAAAGCTTTCATCTTTTAAGCATTTCCTTTTCCAGCTTCTTTATTTTTTTCCATGCCTCTTTAAATTTGGGACAAAGGGTGACGGCCTTGTTGTAGTTCCTCATGGCGGCCTCTTTCATGTCCAGCTTCAAGCATTCATCGCCCATCTGGATGTATTCGCGGGCATATTTCACTAACGCTTTTTCTTTCTCCAGAGCAGCCTGCTTCAAGGCTCGGTTCTCTTCTCGCAGCGTGTTGATGGTGTTTAACTTCCGACGGATGAGACGCTGGATATTGGGCTTTTCTATATCGTAGCGTGAGTGAATGGCCTTAAAGAACTCGTTCAGGAAGGTATCGAAGTCTCCTTTGTCGAAGGCTTTGGCGGCGGCAACATACTGCACGTCTGCCTGCGCCTGTTTCAAGGCTCGGTCGATGGCTGTTCGGTTGTTGAAACGTGCTGCAAAACTGACAATCTCAGGGCGTACAAACACATCAGTGCGGTTGATGGGTTTCTTCAGTTGTATGCCTTCGAGTGCAGTGCAACGGCTGAGGGCTACATAGGTCTGTCCGCCTGCAAACACTCCGCCGGTGAAGTCGATGACTACACGGCTGAAGGTCAGTCCTTGGCTTTTATGCACGGTGATGGCCCATGCCAGACGCACCGGATATTGGGTGAATGTTCCTAACTCTTCTTCCTCGATTTGTTTCTTCTCTTCATTATATTTATAGCGGATGTTCCGCCACGACTCACGTTTGACGTTTACCTCCTTGCCGTCGTCGGTAACGATGTAAAGAGTATCTTCGATGGGGTCGAAGCCGCTGATGACACCGATGGTTCCGTTCACCCAACGACGCTCGAAATCGTTCTTGATGAAGATGATTTGTGCACCGGGTTTCAGAGTGAGTTCTTGAGGAGTGGGGAGACTGCTTTCCGGAAAGTCTCCCGTGATTTCTCCGAAAAAAGTTACCGGTTCACCGGGAAGTTCGGCCAGCTTCTTATCATTGATATAGTCCACATTGTCGCGGCGGGTGGCGAGGGTGATGTACATGTCTGCCTCCGATTGTTCGATTTGTGTGCCGTAGCGGGTATTCAGCAGTTGCAGGTCGGAGGAGTTGACTGTGTTGTTGCGGATATGATCCAATACGTTGATAAATACTTTGTCGGTTTGGCGATATACTTTTTGCAATTCAATGGATACAAGGTCTATCTGACTGAATACTTTTGCCGAGAAGAAGTAAGGGGTGGGATAGAAACGGTTCAGGATTTCCCGCTCATCTCCTTTTACAACCGGTTCCAACTGGAAAACGTCGCCCACCAGCAGTATCTGCTTGCCACCGAAAGGCTCGCGCAGGTTGTGGGAATAGACACGTAGAATACGGTCCATCGCATCGATGATGTCTGCACGTACCATGGAAATCTCGTCGATGATGACAAGCTCCAGCTCTTCAAGCAATTTGCGATGAGTCTTGGTGTATTTGAGGAACTCGTGGATACGTCCCCGTTGCAGGCTGAGGTTAGGGTCTTCGGGCAGTAGAGGATAAAAAGGCAATTTGAAGAAGCTGTGCAGCGTGCTGCCCCCGGCATTGATGGCGGCAATGCCTGTGGGAGCCAGTACCACATGTTTCTTCTTCGTGATGTTGCAAATGTGGCGCAGGAAAGTGGATTTCCCCGTACCTGCCTTGCCCGTCAGAAAGACGGACTGGCGGGTGTATTGGATGAGCTGCAAGGCATCTTGAAACTCTTTATTCTGGCTATCGGGAACGAAGTTCAATGTTCGGCAGGAGTTGATTAATGATTCGCGTACTGTTCTTGTTGTCTGACATCAGATTATCTTGAAGTGTTTCAGGGCATTGGCTATGCCATTGTCATCCACTTCGGAGGTTATGTGGTCGGCAGCGGATTTCACATCCTCTTGGGCGTTTCCCATGGCTACGCCGATGCCGGCGTGGCGCAACATACCTATATCGTTTCCTCCATCGCCAAAAGCCATGACCTCCTCGCGCCGGATGTTGAAATGGCGGTTAATCCGGTCAATTCCGTTCTGTTTGGTGTTTCCTTTGGCCGTTACGTCGACGAAAGCGGGATGCCAGCGCCCCATTTCACAGTTTGGGAGGGTGGGCAGTAGGGTCTGCTCTTCTTCGGCATTGATGAATGGGGTGAGCTGATAAAACTCTTGCCCTGAATGATTGCCGATATAGGGTTTTACTCCGATGGAGTCTACCTTAAGCTGCTTATGGAAGATTTCTTCCACTATTTCGTACGGTTGGCTTACGTAGATGTCGTTCTCTTCAACCAAGATGCAGGGGATGTTTCGATTGTGGCAGAAGGTTGTCAGAATATCCACTTCGGCAGTCGGAATGGGGCTTTTATGGATGACGGTATCTTCTACAAAGCAATAAGCCCCGTTCATGGTGATATAGCCGTCTATCAGATTCCTCTCTTGCAAGGCCGAAAGGTTGTTGATGATGGCAGGCGGCCGTCCTGTCGAGATGAAAATGTGTATGCCTTTGGCTTTAGCGGCGGTTAGCGCTTCGATGGTCGACAGGGGTATTTCGTGCGTCTTAAAGCTGACCAATGTGCCGTCGATGTCAAAAAAAAGAGCTTTTATCATAAGGTCGTTCTTTGTATCTTGTGTGCAAAAGTACTCAAAAAGGGATGAATTTTAGCGCTTTTGCAGGCAAATAAATATGAGTTTGCAAATGACCTTTTTCGTATATGTTCCGTTTGGCAAATGTTCTTGGCTTCATCGTTGATAGTTTCTGTAATCGCCTTTTTAAGCCGGCCGCTTTCTCCCTGTTTGACGGCTGCAATCCTTTGTCTTGACAGACACAAGTGTTTTAGCCGACAGACACAAGTGTTTTGCACGTCAGACACAAGTGTTTTAGCCGTCAGACACAAGTGTCTGACAAGGCAGGTATAAATGTCTGATAACCAATGGAGTTTTGATTTTAAAAAAACAAGCCTTCGGGTGAGGCTATCGACCTGCTTCTTATTCCGACCTCAGTTTTAATAGTATGTCTTGCATTTGCGAATAGCATAAACCTGTCAATGATGTTAATTTACTTTAATCTTCTGTTCTTTTCTCCTCGTTTTCTTTGCTTTTAATTAAAAATATAAGATATATTTGTGATATCATAATGATATTAATCAAATCTATTAAGTATGGAAACGAAAGAGTTGGATTTCAATGGTTTTAAGATGAATGGCTTTGTTGCCCTGTTCTTGCATCTGGTGGTGTTTAGCGCGATAATCGTATTCGGTTTTATCATCGGAGTCGACCGCAGTGTGCCCCTCATGTTATTCTCTATGATTCTATTTGTGCTTTGGTTCATTCTGTTTGCCGGATACATGCAGTTGGAGCCGAACGAGGCGCGAGCCATGGTGTTCTTCGGCAAATACAAAGGAACGTTCAAGGAAACCGGATTCTTTTTGGTCAATCCTTTCTTGAATAAGAAGAAACTCTCGCTTCGTGCGCGCAATTTGGATGTAGAGCCTATCAAGGTAAATGACAAGATTGGTAATCCCATTCTGATAGGGTTGGTGCTGGTGTGGAAATTGAAGGACACTTATAAGGCGATGTTTGAGATTGATTCACAGACTATGGCGGCATCTGCTGTGGGTGTAGGAAGCAACAGGCAGGCGAGTGCCGGGTATGCGGTGGCCGGCCGGATGAATGCGTTCGAGAACTTCGTCAAGATACAAAGCGATGCCGCGCTTCGTCAGGTGGCGGGGCAGTATGCTTATGATGACAATGAGGCTGATACGGAAGAGCTGACCCTTCGTTCGGGCGGTGAGGAAATCAACGAACAATTGGAACAGAAGCTGAATGAACGCCTTGCCATGGCAGGCATGGAGGTGGTGGAAGCGCGTATCAATTATCTGGCTTATGCGCCCGAGATTGCCGCGGTGATGTTGCGACGCCAGCAGGCATCGGCCATCATTACTGCCCGCGAGAAGATTGTGGAAGGAGCGGTTTCCATGGTAAAAATGGCACTCCATAAATTGTCCGATGAAGGGATTGTGGAACTGGATGAAGAGAAAAAAGCGGCTATGGTCAGCAATTTGCTGGTGGTGCTCTGTGCAGACGAGGCGGCACAGCCGGTAGTGAACACAGGAACGTTGAATCATTAATCTTTCAGGAAATGGAGGCTTTCGGCTCTTTAAGATGGTGGCTGATTTGGGTCGGCTTTCTGTTAGGCTATGTATGTGCTGTTCATGCACAAGACGGCCATATTGTACGTGCACAGCGCATCTACGAACAGTTTGTGGCAGGGCAGGGCGACAGTATTCATGCTGCCCTGAACAAAGAATTGCAGGCTGAACTGTCGCCTGTCGTGTTCAATGATACGTTCCGGCAGACGGAGAAAACTTTTGGCAAGCTGCAATCGGAAGGAGATTGGCACATAGATTCCGTGCAAGGAGTGACCGTTTATTATCGCGATTTAGTATTCGAACGTTACAGCCTTCGGTTTATATTGGCTTTTGATGCGGATGGAGGGATGAATACCATCCGATTGGCTCCGGTACCTGCACTTTTTTCTGCTAAACCGGCGGCGTATGATGCGGCGAAGATGACGGAGCGGGAGATTACCGTAGGAGCTGAAGGCTTTGAACTTCCCGGCACATTGACGTTGCCTTTATCGGCTTCGGAGCAGTGCAAAGTGCCTTGCGTCATTTTGGTACATGGCTCCGGCCCTAACGATCGCGACGAGACGATAGGCCCTAATAAACCCTTTCGAGACCTTGCTTGGGGGTTGGCAGAGAGAGGTGTTGCCGTTATCCGCTACGACAAACGGACAAAAGTATATGGTGCGAAGAGTGTACCCGCCGGACGTGAACTTGACTACGACACGGAAACGGTAGACGATGCGTTGTCTGCTTTGCGCTTTGCGGAGACTTTGCCGGAGGTTGCGGCAGACAGCATTTACGTATTAGGTCACAGTCTGGGAGGAATGCTGGCTCCGCGCATTGCACAGAAGTGGGAATCTGCGGCAGGTATCATCCTCCTTGCCGCTCCGGCCCGCCCGTTCGATACCGCTCTGAAAGAGCAGTTGACTTACATCGCTTCACTGACGGGTGCCAAAGTCGATATTCAGGCACAGATGGACGCCTTGAAAGCAAGTCAACCGCGTTCTTATTGGGACTTTGCCGATGCTTACAATCCGGTGGAGGTGGCAGCCGGACTGACACTTCCTGTTTTTGTTCTTCAAGGCGAACGGGATTATCAAGTGACAATGGAAGATTTCGGCTTGTGGCGTTTCGGCTTGTTGCATAGCAAAAACGCATTTTTCAAGTCATATCCGAAGTTGAACCATTTGTTGCAGGAAGGTACCGGCAAGGCTACACCTTTCGAGTATAATCAGGTTTTGCCTGTGGCGGGGTATGTGATGGATGACGTGGCTTTCTTTGTACATGGAAAGCGCAATGACATCTAAATAGGAGAGTATCAATTGGAATCATCAAGAAGGAAAGTGGCTAAGAAAGAAACTTCGACCAAAAGCTTTGTCCTGCGCGTGGATGCTGCAACGATGGAGGCCATTGAAAAATGGGCAGCCGATGAGTTTCGTAGCACGAACGGACAGCTTCAGTGGATTATCGCTGAAGCATTGCGGAAAAGCGGGCGGCTGAAGAAAAAGAAAGAAATGCCGCCTGCGGAAGACGAAACTGTATCGGAATAATTGATAATTTTGTCCCGGTAATTCATTTGAGGCTTTTATTTTATGAAAATTATAAACTTTGGTTCTCATTCGGGAGCGGCCTATCCCGATTTGCGGTTCTACCCTTCGGTGTTCGACCATATCTTAGAGGGGGTGGCTGCATTGTTGTTGATTGCTGTCTGGCTGTCGGCCTTTTATTTTCATGCTAACCCGCAGGCGGTGGGAGCAGAAGCCTCATACGGGTGGATGATGGCAGGCTGTTCTCTTTTCACATTTTTACTGTTGGGTGCGTCGGCCTATCTGCCCATGCGTTTTTATGGCCTTCCGTTTCGTCTGACCGATGGCAATGCGGGTATGCAGTGCATGCTGGCGGTACGCGTTGTACGCATGTTGAACATTCTTCTGAATGCGTTGCTTTTAGTTTGTTTGTGGGCGATGGCGAATTTCCGAGTGATGACATTGGCGATGCCCGTTTTCGGAGTTCTGATGGCCGCCACGTTTATTGCATATTATGTGTTGGCCTATAAATACCGGTAATCCTCGTTCTGTTGCAATTCTTTCAGTTCGGAAATCTGTTGCAAAGAGCACTTCTACCTATTTGTAATGACCATTCTGTTTTATTATACCTATTTTGAGGGATTGTGGGTTATCGGCCGGCGCCGTATCTTTGCAACATCAGATTTGAATGAATTAGTTAGTCATAATTACGTAACCACTTTTATGAAGATAAAAGGATCCCCGCTTCTCGATGTGATATCGCGAAGCGGGGATTTTGTTAATATGGCTTCAGTACTATGAATCATTATCGGATAAGCAAGAATTAAAGAATGAAACAGCAGGTTGGAAAGATAGTTTTTATTACATTTGCAATCAATTCTGATAAACATTCAATATAAAGAAATATGGCAAGGAAAAACTCAACAGCCAAAGATACAGAACTGTCGCCTTCTTTTTTCGGGAAAGTGGCAGCCATATTCAAAAATGAAACAATACATTTCGTAATAGGCTTGGTGCTTGTAATCTTCTCTGTTTATTTATTGCTTGCTTTTTCCTCATTCTTCTTTACGGGAGCAGCCGATCAAAGTATTCTTGATGGAGCTAATGCGCAAGAACTGGCTTCCACCAACAATGGGGTGAAAAACTATGCAGGCTCGCGCGGAGCACAGTTGGCAAGCTATCTGATTAACGATTGCTTCGGCATTTCATCGTTCTTCATCCTCGTCTTTTTGGCGGTAACGGGGCTGAAACTTATGAAAGTACGTGTGGTACGTCTGTGGAAGTGGTTTATCGGTTGTTCGCTATTGTTGATTTGGTTCTCCCTTTTTTTCGGGTTCGTTTTTGTAGACCAATACAAGGACTCTTTCCTCTATCTGGGCGGCATGCACGGATATAATGTAGGCAATTGGCTGACATCGCAAGTGGGAGTGCCGGGTGTGTGGATGATATTATTGGTGACAGCCATCTGTTTTCTTATCTATCTAAGCGCCAGAACCATTATATGGCTGCGAAAACTGCTATCCCTTAGCTTCTTAAAGCGGGAGGAGAAGGCGGAAATCCTTCCGGGTGAAACGCCGGAAGAGTTTATAACCTCTTGGGGAGCAAAAGAAAAAGTTACGCTTCAGGAATCTGAAGGTGCAGAGAAAGAGCAGGAAAAGACGATTGTGCCTGAAGAAAAAGAAAATACTTCCTTGAATGAGATTACTCTTGATTTAGGAGGGAATGATACGAAAGAAAAACCGACTCAAACAAGGGATGAGGATATCTCCATGACCATTGAGACGCCTATGCCCGATTCAGGGTCCCCTTTCCGGGAACAGCCGGTAGAGAAAGAACCGGCATTCCAAGTTGAAACGGCCGAGGAGGAAGAGTACGTAGGAAAAGAAACGGAGCCATACAATCCTCGTCTGGACTTGGAGAATTATCATTATCCGACGATAGACCTGATGAAACATTACGATGACAACGGGCCTACAATCGATATGGTGGAACAAAACGCCAATAAAGATAAAATTATCAATACCTTGCGTAGCTTCGGTATAGAAATCAGTACCATCAAGGCCACGGTGGGACCTACGGTAACTCTTTATGAAATTACTCCCGAACAAGGCGTGCGTATCTCCAAAATCCGGGGGTTGGAAGATGATATTGCCCTTAGCCTTTCCGCATTGGGCATCCGTATCATAGCGCCTATACCGGGCAAAGGGACGATTGGCATCGAGGTTCCTAATTCAAATCCTAAAATAGTTTCCGGTCAAAGTATCATTGGCAGTAAGAAGTTTCAGGAAGCTACTTATGATTTGCCCATTGCGCTTGGTAAGACAATTACGAACGAGGTCTTTATGGTGGATTTGTGTAAGATGCCGCATGTGCTTGTGGCCGGTGCCACCGGTCAGGGTAAATCAGTGGGCTTGAATGCCATCATCACTTCCTTATTATATAAGAAGCATCCGGCAGAACTTAAATTTGTGTTGGTAGACCCGAAGAAAGTTGAGTTCAGCATCTATTCCGTCATCGAACACCATTTCCTTGCTAAACTGCCTGATGGAGAAGATGCCATCATCACGGATGTGACGAAAGTGGTGCAAACCCTGAACTCCATTTGTGTGGAGATGGATACCCGTTACGATTTGCTGAAAGCCGCCCATGTGCGTAACATCAAGGAGTATAATGAGAAGTTCATAAACCGTCGTCTGAATCCTGAAAAGGGACATAAGTTTATGCCTTACATCGTGGTGGTCATCGATGAGTTCGGCGATTTGATTATGACGGCCGGTAAGGATGTGGAGTTGCCCATTGCCCGTATTGCCCAGTTGGCGCGTGCCGTGGGTATTCACATGATAATTGCCACGCAAAGACCTACTACCAATATCATTACAGGTACGATTAAAGCCAACTTCCCTGCGCGTATAGCTTTCCGCGTGTCGGCAATGGTCGATTCGCGTACTATTCTCGATCGTCCGGGAGCCAATCAGCTGATAGGGCGCGGCGATATGTTGTTCTTGCAAGGAGCCGACCCGGTACGTGTGCAGTGTGCTTTTATCGATACGCCCGAAGTAGCGGAGATAACTAAGTTCATTGCTCACCAGCAAGGATACCCCACTGCCTTCTACTTGCCGGAATACGTTGACGAGAATGCCGGCGGCGATTTGGGAGATGTCGATATGGGGCGTCTGGATCCGTTGTTTGAAGACGCTGCCCGTCTGGTGGTAATACATCAACAAGGTTCTACTTCGCTCATCCAGCGGAAATTCGCCATCGGTTACAACCGTGCCGGACGCATCATGGATCAGTTGGAGAAGGCGGGGATAGTAGGGGCAGCACAAGGCAGCAAGCCTCGTGAGGTGTTCTGTATGGACGAGAATGACTTGGAGATGCGCCTGAACAATTTACAGTAAATAGTGTTTTAATCAGGAAAGGGATGAGAAGTTCATCCTTGTCCGGCAAAATTAATGGAAATGTTGAAAATCAATCGTCTTTTGTTCTGTGTATGGATGTTGGCTTTTGCTTTGCCCGTTGTGGCGCAGCAAACGGATGCCAAAGAAATTCTGGACCGTACAGCCGAAACGTTCAGAAAAGCCGGTGGAGTTAAAATCTCTTTTACGGTGAGAACTTCCGAAGGCTCTTCTACCGGCACAATCCGCTTGAAGGGTGATAAATTCCTTTTAGAGGGAGATGGCGTGACTACATGGTTCGACGGGCATACGCAATGGAGTTACCTCTCTTCCGCTGATGAAGTGAATGTGTCTGAACCGACGCCCGAAGAATTGCAAAGCATCAATCCATACGCGCTCTTGTCGCTTTATGAACAAGGCTATAAGCTGAAATTGGGCGAAGTGGAGAATCCCCGGCTAAAGTCGCTTTATAAAGTGGTGCTGACCGTAACGGAACGGAAGAAAGACTTTCGGTGCATCATTCTGTATGTGACGAAAGACACCTATCGTCCTGTGTATGTCAGTATGGCGCAACGGGGGGGAGATGTGGCGGTCATCACTATCAATTCTTATCAGACGGGAGAAACTTATCCCGACACTCTTTTTGTTTTTGATAAAAAAGCATATCCTACAGCCGAACTGATTGACTTGCGATGAGCATTTGCACCCATCATTCCGTATTGTGGGAAGAGAAAATAATAATTAAAATAAGATTATAATCATGGAAACAGAAAAAGTAAAATGTTTGATTATCGGCTCCGGGCCGGCCGGTTATACGGCTGCTATATATGCAGGTCGTGCCAATCTTTCTCCGGTGCTCTATGCCGGATTGCAACCCGGCGGTCAGCTTACCACGACTACGGATGTAGAAAACTTTCCGGGTTATCCCGAAGGGATAGGAGGGCCTGAACTGATGGAAGATCTGCGGAAGCAGGCCGAACGTTTTGGCGCCGATTTGCGCTATGGGGTGGCTACGGCTGCCGACCTGAGCAAGGCTCCCTATAAGATTACGATAGACGAGGAAAAGACCATAGAAGCAGAGACACTGATTGTTTCTACGGGTGCTGCTGCAAAGTATCTGGGACTGGAAGACGAGAAGAAATATGCCGGTATGGGGGTCAGCGCTTGTGCCACTTGCGACGGTTTCTTCTATCGCAAGAAGACCGTGGCTGTTGTAGGAGGCGGAGATACGGCTTGCGAAGAAGCTGTTTACCTTGCCGGACTGGCTGCCAAAGTCTATCTGATAGTGCGTAAGCCTTACCTTCGTGCCTCTAAAATTATGCAGGAGCGTGTGCTGCAACACGAGAAAATAGAAGTCCTGTTCGAACATAATGCGGTGGGGCTGTATGGCGAAAACGGAGTGGAAGGCGTGCATCTGGTGCAGCGCATGGGCGAATCGGATGAGAAACGTTACGATTTGGCCATCGACGGTTTCTTTCTTGCCATAGGCCATAAGCCGAATTCGGATATATTCAAACCTTATCTGGAGACGGATGAAGTGGGTTATATCGTTACCGAGCCGGGCACACCCCGTACCAAAGTGCCGGGAGTATTTGCTGCCGGAGATGTGGCCGATCCCCATTATCGTCAGGCCATTACGGCAGCCGCTACGGGTTGTCAGGCTGCTATTGAAGCGGAAAGATACCTTTCTGCCAAAGGGATTGTTTGATTGCCGGCATTTTTAAGGGCAATTGCCGGGCCTGCGTTCGGAAGAAATTATGTCCTGTTTTTGTAATTGTCGGATATTCAATGATTTCACACTTGTACAAGTAACGCCTCACGCTTGTACAAGTGTGATTTCTTATTTATACAAGCGTAGGGTTTCATTTGTACAAGTATAGACACATGCTTGTACAAGCGTATCTTTTTATCCTATTTTGCTTATTTTCTTGAGCTTTTCTTCTTCAATGATTTTGATTTTTCGCCCGTCGATGGTGATTAACCGTTCGGTGGCGAATTGTGACAGGGTGCGGATGGCATTGGAGGTTGTCATGTTCGACAGGTTGGCCAGATCCTCACGCGAGAGGTAGATGCTTAAAGTGGAACCGTCTTCTTCCAGGCCGTAGCTTTCTTTGAGGAACAACAGGGATTCTGCCAATCGCCCGCGAATGTGTTTCTGTGTCAGGTTTACGGTTCGCTCGTCGGCTATGCCCAAATCGACGGACAGTTGCCTGATGAAGAACATGGCGAGGTCGTTGTTCTGGCTGACCAGCGTCGTGATGGCAGTCATCGGAATAAGGCAGATGATGGAAGGCTCAAAAGCGGCGGCGGCAGTCACATAGTTCTCTTTGGCGAAATAGGCGCGGTAGCCGAAGTATTCAACGGGCTTAATCATACGGATGATTTGGCTTCTGCCCCCCACACCTTCTTTATATATCTTTACCTTGCCGCTTAACAAGCACATCAGATAGGCAGGAGTTTCGCCTTCGCAATGAATAATCTCGTTTTTCTTGTAATTCTGGAGCGTAAAATGGTTTGCGAGAAATTCCCGCTGTTCTTCGTTCAAAGGTTGCCACATGTCGGCAATCAATTCCGGAACATTGATTTCGGATAAGCTTACTTTTACCATGAATGCTGCAAAGCTGTGTTATACAGCACAAATGTAAAAAGAAAAATTCAAATATTGCATAAATGTGACAAAAAGATGCAGAACTTACCTCAAAACACCCTAAAGTCCGTACCTTATGTCATATCATCATACCGATGGCTTTTGGGGGCTGTTTTAATCTTGTTCGGTATTATTCCGGGCAAGATTTAAACAGTCTCTTCTTCCTGACGCATCTTTCGCTTTATTTTCCTGAGTTCGATATAGGCGGTTCCTTTTGCCGAAGATGGGGAGCTGCGCCCCGTCGGGCGGATACTTCCTGAATGTACAGGTTTGCAGCGGTCAGGAGGGAGAGGAGGGTGCCTTTCAGACCGGCCGTCCTCACCCTGTCTGACAACTGCAATCCTTTGACGTGACAGACACAAGTGTCCAAGCCGACAGACACAAGTGTTTTACACGTCAGACACAAGTGTTTGAGCCGTAAGACACAAGTGTCTGACAAGGCGGGGTTAAATGATTGATAACCAGTGGTCTACTGCTTTAAGACACAAGGCGCCGGGTGAGGCCGTTGACCGGCTTCTTACGCCGAACCCGGGTTTTACTTTGTGAACAGCAATTCCCTGTACTTTGGCAACGGCCAGATTTCGTCGTCGATTTCCATTTCAAGGTGGTCGATGTGGTCGCGTATACTTTCCAGATAAGGACGTACGGTTTCTTCGTATGCAAAAGCCTTGTCTTTGTAACTCTCCATGTGGTTGGCCGCTTTGCGGGCTTCGGTCATGTCGCGCACTTGCATTTTGATGGCTGTCACACGTTTGGATATTTCGCGTACAAGTTCTCTGCGGTCGGCGCTGAGTTCTTCATATTCTTCGGGAGAGAACGTTTCGCGCAGTCCGCGCAGATTCTCCAGCAGTCGGTTTTGATAGATGACGGCAGTGGGCACGATGTGGTTGATGGCAAGGTCGCCCAATACGCGGCTTTCTATCTGTACCTTCATGGTATATTTCTCCAGCTCCACTTCCAGACGGCAGGCCAGCTCGGTTTCATTAAAGATGCGTTCGCCGATGAGGACGGAGCGGGATTGGTCGTCCATATAGCGCATCAAGGCTTCGGGCACATGGCAGATGTCGGTCAGTCCGCGGCGGGCGGCCTCCTTTTTCCACTGTTCGGAGTAGCCGTCGCCTTCAAACCGGATAGGATCGGAGGCAATGATGGTTTCTTTGAGAATGCGGAAGATGGCTTCATCCTTGCCTACGCCTTCTTCCATCAGCTTGTCGATGGAAACTTTGAATTCGTTGAGTTGGTTGGCCATTGCCGCATTGATGGCAATCATGGCGGCGGCGCAGTTGGCCGACGAGCCGGCGGCACGGAACTCAAAACGGTTGCCGGTAAAGGCGAACGGCGAGGTGCGGTTACGGTCGGTCGTGTCCAGCAGGATTTCGGGGATGCGTCCGATGCCTAATTTCAGCGTTGTCTTCTCTTCCGAAGTCATTTTGCTGTCGCTTATCTGCCGGGCAATCCCGTCGAGTATGGAAGAAAGCTGTTTGCCCAAGAAGATGGAAAGAATGGCGGGCGGCGCTTCATTGGCTCCTAAGCGATAGCTGTTTCCGGCGCTCATGATGGAGGCGCGCAGCAGGTCTTGATTCTTGTACACCATCATCAGCACGTTCACCAAGAAAGTGAGGAACAGCATGTTCCCTTTGGGATTCCTGCCCGGTGCGAAGAGGTTGACCCCCGTATCGGTGCAAAGAGACCAGTTGTTGTGTTTGCCCGAACCGTTTACTCCGCTGTATGGCTTCTCGTGCAGCAACACGGCGAATTTATGTTTGCGTGCGATGCGTTTCATCAAATCCATGACAAGCTGGTTGTGGTCGTTGGCAAGGTTGGCGTTTTCAAATATGGGTGCCAATTCAAACTGGTTGGGAGCCACTTCGTTGTGGCGGGTTTTGACCGGAATCCCCAGCTTGTGGCACTCTATTTCGAGTTCTTTCATGAAGGCTGTCACCCGTGGGGGGATGGAGCCGAAGTAATGGTCTTCCAGCTGCTGGTCTTTGGCCGAAGAGTGACCCATCAGGGTGCGTCCTGTAAGGCAGAGGTCGGGGCGGGCGTTGTATAATGCAAGGTCTACGAGGAAATACTCCTGTTCCCAACCCAAATTGGCATATACGCGCGTCACGTTCTTGTCGAACAGCTGGCATACGTCTGTAGCGGCTTTGTCTACGGCAGCCAATGCCTTGAGCAACGGAGTTTTGTAATCGAGCGCCTCACCGGTATAGGAGATGAAGATGGTAGGGATGCAAAGTGTGGAATCTACCACAAAAGCCGGTGAAGAGACATCCCAAGCCGTATAGCCGCGTGCTTCGAAAGTGTTTCTGATGCCTCCGTTGGGAAAAGACGAAGCGTCCGGCTCTTGCTGGACGAGCAGTCTGCCCGAGAAGCGTTCGATGATTTCCATATCCTGACCGAATTCGATGAATCCGTCGTGCTTTTCGGCAGTCCCGTCCGTCAGAGGCTGGAACCAGTGCGTATAGTGCGTCACGTTGAGGGATTTTGCCCAGCTTTTCATGCCGTTGGCAATCAGGCCTGCCATCTCGCGGCTGATAGGCGTACCTTTTTCCATGGCGTCTGTCACGGCCTTATAAGCCTCTTTAGGCAGATATTCCTGCATCTTTTTACGGTCGAAAACATGGCTGCCGTAGTAGTCGGACAATTTGTCTGAGGGAGTGGTCACTTCGAGGGGTTGCCGGTTGGCAAGCTCCTGCAAGGCAAAGAATCGCATTTTTGACATATAGGTCTCCTCTTTATGTTGGTTATCGGGCGCAAATTTATGTATTCTTTCTGAATATACCCCTAAAAAACAGGGGTGTTTCGATGAAAAAGTGTGTTTTTCTTGGTTGTGCCCCTGTGAAAAGAGGGGGTGTTTGGGAAATAATGGCTTTTATGGAACGCAGGCATGCCGATGGCGGTAATGTAGGGTGCCGATAAGCCGCAATCTTCTTTTTTTACAGTGAAGGCTTGTTTTATTTCCCGGAAACTTGCCGCTGCTATGCGATTTCTTTTTATATTTGTCGCAATCTATGAAAAGATGTTGCGCTTGAAACGTTTATTGCTTATATGGATTGGATTTTGCTTCATGTTCTCGTCCGTGCAAGAAGCCGGGGCGCAATGTGTGCCATATCCGATGGATGAGCAGGTGCGTTCGGCCGATTCCATAATGGGCAAGGTGATATTCTTTGCCCCTCTTTATGAACGGATTGTCGAGAGCTACAGGGCCGGACTCTATATTAAAGGTCGGGTCAATATCCGCAAGAAGAATCATTTCCTCCGCTATATCCCTTCCATGTTCCGCCCTAAGCGGGGGGTGAGGGAGTATATGATGGAGACCTATAACGACCTGCATTTCACTGCCCCCAATATCTATGACCAGAAAGTCAAGGCAGGTATGGGCACCGCTTCCGGTTTTTGGGAGCTGGACGGACGCCTGCCCGAATACTTCCACATCAATGTCTACGCTTCTACCTTGCTGCATGACAAACTGCTCTCTCCCTTGGCGTCGAATGCGAAGAAGTATTACACCTATCGGCTCGATACGGTGATGGGCGAGAGGCACGACCTGCAATATAAGATTCGTTTCATGCCGAAATACAAGAGCTTCCAGCTGGTGGGCGGCTATCTGATTGTGAGCGACAACGTGTGGAGCGTGCGCGAAATGCGTTTCTCCGGCCGTAACGAGATGGTCAGGTTCAATAACTTGGTGAAGATGGGGAGCGTGGGGGCTTCGGATGAGTTTCTTCCGTTGCGGTATGGCATCGACGCAAGTTTCCGTCTTCTTGGCAATGTGATAGAAGGCACATACGAAGCGGTGCTCGATTATAAAGACATCATCCGGAAGATGCCGGAGAACGTGCGTAAACCGTCTCGGAAAAGCAGGTATGATTTGTCCGACTGCTATACCTTGTCTGCCGATACCAACGCTTACCAGTGCGATACGGCCTGCTTCAACGCCTTGCGCCCCATCCCGTTGACTTCGCACGAGAGAACCCTATACGAAAATTTCTTCCTCCATCGGGATACGATTGCCGGGCGGCGGCAGCCGAAGAATAAGGCGCTGGTGTTTTGGGGGCAGATAGGCGACGCGTTGATCAGCCGGTATACGGTGAAGCTCGACAAGCTGGGAAGCATACGTTGCTCGCCGTTGATAAATCCTTTCCTGATGAGTTATAGCGGCAAGAACGGCCTTTCATACCGGCAGGAGTTCAAGTATAACCGCCTGTTCAAGGGCGACAGGCTTTTGCGTATTGTTCCCCGGCTCGGCTATAACTTCAAGGAGAATATATTTTATTGGCGCATAAGCTCCGATTTCGACTACCGGCCCCGCAAACGGGCGGCGTTCCATCTGGAGGCGGGCAACGGCAACCGCATTTACAGCAGCGACGTGCTGGACGAGTTGAAAGCCATCCCCGACAGCCTTTTCGATTTCAGGCAGATACACTTGGACTATTTCAACGACTTGTATCTCAATTTCCGGCATAGCCGGGAGATAGTGAACGGCTTGTCGTTGGAAGTAGGGGTGTCCGTGCATCGGCGCACCGAAGTGAACCGTTCCAAGTTTGTCCTTAATAAGAAGATGTTTTCGCAAGCCCGGAGCGGTGCCGACGGTTCGCCGTCCTTGCCGGGCGTCGCTCCGGAGGTCTTGGCCAAGTTCCGCCATGCTTACAACAGCTTTGCCCCGCGCGTGCGCCTCTCGTGGACTCCGGGACAATACTATTATATGAATGGCAACCGCAAGATAAACCTCCATTCTAAATATCCCACCCTGTGCGTGGATTGGGAGCGGGGACTGAAAGGTGTGTTGCGAGGTAGCGGTTCGTACGAACGTATCGAGGTGGATTTGCAGCACCGTATGCCTTTGGGGCTGATGCGCGGCATCTATTGGCGGTTGGGCTGGGGCGAGTTTACCAATCAGGAGGAGCTTTATTTCGTCGATTTTGCCAATTTGCGTCGTTCCAATCTTCCGATGGGGTGGAACGATGACATGAGTGGAGTGTTCCAGTTGTTGGACGGGCGTTGGTATAACTCTTCGCGCAAATATCTCCGGGGGCATTTTGTTTACGAAGCCCCTTTCCTTCTGCTCCGCCATTTGAAGAGATATACCCAGCATGTACTGAACGAGCGCCTCTACCTTAATTCGCTGGTTGTTCCTCACCTGAAACCGTATATCGAGGCGGGATATGGCATCGGCACCCACATTTTCGATTTTGGCGTGTTCGCCTCGTTTGCCAATTGGAAGTATCGGGAGGTGGGTTGCAAGTTTACGTTCGAACTGTTCAACAAGTAGGCGTACATGCACCGGAGGATTGCTTCCTTAATATATAGGAGGAGCTTATGGAACCATACGGTTTTGGCATAAATGACGGGGCGTTTGTCCCTGACTTTCTTAAAAAGTTCTTGTTCGAGCGTGTTGTTTCGGATAAAAGTCTTTATCTTTGCGGCCGTGCATCTTTGTTTGCTGCTTTGCTGCGGCTTTCCTGCCGTGCGTGTGTGATAGCGTGTGGGATGCGCCTGATGTTTGTCATTTAATGTCCGAAACCTATGTTGTTGTGTTTGAGCGATAATATTTCACTTCTTTTAACCGCCGGATGCTTGGTGGTTTCGGATTTTTGTGTAAACACACACACACACACACACACACACACACACACACACACACACACACACACACACACACACACACACACACATATTTAGTGTGTAATCCCCCCTCCTTTATTTTTATCCCCCCCTTTCAACAATCCCCCCACTTTTTTTCTTGCTTGTTCCCCCCTCTTGTCCCCCCTCGTTCAAGTCAGGGTTCTTTCCGTCGGGCGTGCTTTCCGGTGCGCCCTTGCCGGTTTGCGCCCGCTTGTCTGCCTGTTTCCCCTGAAGAAGATTAATCACCAAATTATGTATCGATATGATTAGACAGATGAAACCTACAAGTTTTTCCCGGTCGTCTTTTTTGGGGCTTCCGGTTCGTGCTTCTTTCTGCGGCCTGCTTTCAGGCTTGTGTTGTTCCTTGTTTTTGCTCTGCCTGTGTTCCTGCCGGGGCGATGACGATGATGCTCCTCTTCCTCCGGTGCCCGACCATACGGCCATCCTGCACTTGAGGTTGGGTGGGGATGTGGCCGGGCAGCCTCTCTCTTTGGATGCGGGTGTGCCTGAAGAGGTTTCCGCCATTACGACACGTGCGCCGATGACACGTGCCGTAAATGAAACCGCCATACAAACCGTGGACGTGCTTTCGTTCAAGGTGGACGCATCAGACCCTACGAATATAAAGAAAGGTACGTTCTTCTACCGTGCGCAGGGGGTATATACTGAAACCTCTCCGGGGCAGGGTAAGGTGGAAGTGAGACTGACGGGCAGCCCGGAGAGGCAGACGCTCGTGGTGCTGGCCAACGCCCGCAGGCAGGTGGATGCCTTGGGTGCCGCCTACGGCGAACAGAAGGAGGATGTGATGAGCCGCCTGACTTTCGATGCCGGAACGGACGCCTCGCCGGATTTTGCGAAGGGCATGCCCATGTGGGGGGAGCTTCCCAACGAAGCGGTGGGCGAGGGCTTCTCTCCTTCGGGTTCTCCCAAAGAGGTGACGATGATACGCTCGGTGGCGAAGTTCACGCTGGTGAATCCTGCCGAACACGACCCTGAGGGCAAAGACTTTTTCTTCTATTACGACCTGTTGCGGCTGTACAACTACCGGAGCAAGGGACGTATCGCGCCGGACAACTACGATGCGGCGGGTAAGAAAGTAGATACTCCCACCGTGCCCGCCGATGCCCGACAGCCGAGGGGTACGTTCGCCTCATTGGACAGCGAGGTGACAAGCGGACGCATCGGCATTTACGAAGGCAGGCAGAAGTCGTTCTACCTGTGCGAAGTAGATAACACCGTCCGCCCCTCGGGCGGGAATGCGCTGGACGACCTTTGCCTGATTGTGTATGTGAAGTCTTATTCTCCTCCCCACAGCGGAGTGGTGACCTCCGGTTACTACCGCCTCGACTTCAGGAGCTATCCGGGCGATACGCGGATGGATATCCTGCGCAACCATGATTATCAAATCAAGGTGGAGAGTGTGGAAGGGTTGCCCGCGCAGACTGCGGATGAGGCCTACAACGGCAACCACACGCTCAAGTGCAAAATCGTGCCTTGGAATCAGGTGAACGAGGAGGTGAAGGTGCCGGCCGTCAAGCGGCTCTCGGTGGATACACGCAGCATCCGGCTGATAGGCGCTTCGGCCATGACTACGGGAAAGACGCTGACCGTGACCACGGAGAACACGGGAGGGTGGACGGTCACCGACGTTCCCTCATGGCTCACCGTCTCGCCGATGTCGGGCACTGCCGACGGCATCGGCAGCATTACGGTGAAATCAAACGGTTCCTCCGCTTCTTCCTTCAATGCGGGCAGCTTCAAGCTCAAGGCGGGGAATGCGGAGATGGCTATCAAGGTGGAGCAGGTTGGGAAGCTTCCTTTGGAGTATGTTGCCGAGTTCAACCTTGCGGGAGGGTCTCAGTACGGGACTCAGCCTAACAACGCCGCTGTCACCGGTGCCCAGAACGAGAGCGCCTTGCGTTTTGCCAACAGCCATAATAATGACCAGAGCGGTTATTATAACTGGTATGTGTGCAAAGGTATATACGACGCCACTTACAATTCAAGCACAAAGAATCTCTTCAGCGATGGTTTCTTCACTCCCGGTCATCCCGGTCATGGTTACCACCTGCCTTCGCGCCAAGAATTGACGGGTGTTTTCTCTCACGGTGGTCAGGTCAATTACGGTAGTAGTTCCGGTAGCGTAGTAACAGTCAACGAGGCTTGCCAGTTCGGTAACATAAAGAAGACTTTCGGTGCCGATTATTATTCTACGGGTAACGGTACTTGTTACGCCCTGCGCTTCAAACAGGCTACCGGTAATCCCAACGACGGGTCTCCTCTGACGGATTTCCCGCAAGCCACTGACAATAGTATGCTTTGCGCTTACCGTTACAGGTGTGTGGGTTCTTTAAGTAGTGGTAATAATACCGACCGTTTGGAGATTGATTGCGTTTACTTGGGCGAGGCCGGGGCTTCTTCTGTGCTCATCGGTACCATCAGTAATGATTCTTGGTGGAACACTCAAGCCGCTATTCCCGGTAACGTCATTACCCGTACTTTCCCCGCCGCCGGGTATATTTTCCCCGCCTACGTGTCCGGTGCGGGCGCGCTCTTCAACCGGGGCCGCAACGGTTACTTCTGGTCGGGCATGGAGGGCAACAGTTCCAACGCATGGAGCGCATACTTCTACTCGGGCAACGCGTACGCGAACTATTGGTACTACAAGGTCAGCGGGTTTGCGGTGCGCCTGTTTGCCTCGGAATAGTAAGACGGCGCACTGCCGTCTTGTCGGATTGATTTGTTTATTGACCGCAAAACGATCGAAAAAAACAATCAGCGGTAAGCGGTCAGCATCCATACCAACCACTAACCACTACCCCGACAATTAAACACTCAGGAGTTATAAATAATGACAAACGGGAATTCACGCCCGCTCGTCCGGAGGGAGGCGATGCCGAGTGTCCGACTTAGACGATGCCAAGAGTCCGACCTCGGCATGGCCAAGTGTCCACTCTTGACATGCCCGAGTGTCCACTCTCGGCAACACCCCTCCAGGAAGCGTCTCAGGGGCATGTCAAGACAGCTCGTACGGATTCTGTGCAGGCCATTGTTCGCCCGCTAATCGCCAACCGTTTACCGCCAACCGCCGAATCGGAAATCCTGACAAAACAACCCCCTTTCTTCCATAGTCCGACAAGGGTGATACCACGGTCCGTCACCGAGCATACCACGGTCCGTCACTGTGGGTACCACGGTCCGTCACCGTGGGTATCACAGTGACGGATCGTGGTGTACCCCATCAGGAGCATGTCCGGGGGCAGGTGGCGGGCGGGGCGGGCAATCGTCCGCCCGTCCGTTTGCGGGCATGCGGCGTGCGGCCTTGCGGGGAAACAGGCGGGATGGGGGCGGCGCTTCGCAAAGACGAAGGCGTTTTGTTTTGTAATTCAAGAAAATACTTCTATCTTTGTGCCCGATTTATATAATGAGCCGATATAATGTCTCACTTAATTAAACGAGTTAAACAATTTATTTATTAATGGAAAATCTGAAGAATGTATCTCCCGTTGAGGACTTCAACTGGGACGCTTACGAAAACGGCGAAACAGTGGCCGGTGCGACGCACGAAGAACTGGAAAAGGCGTATGACAACACGCTGAGCAAGGTCAACGACCGCGAGGTGGTTGACGGAACCGTAATCGCAATGAACAAGCGTGAAGTAGTTGTGAACATCGGTTACAAATCGGACGGTATCATCCCGATGAACGAGTTCCGCTACAACCCCGACCTGAAGGTGGGCGACACGGTGGAGGTGTACATCGAGAACCAAGAAGACAAAAAAGGACAGCTTGTCCTCTCACACCGCAAAGCCCGCGCCACCCGTTCGTGGGATCGCGTGAACGCGGCTCTGGAAAGCGAAGAAATCATCAAGGGCTACATCAAGTGCCGCACGAAGGGCGGTATGATTGTGGACGTGTTCGGCATCGAGGCCTTCCTGCCGGGCTCGCAAATCGACGTGAAGCCCATCCGCGACTACGACGTGTTCGTCGGCAAGACGATGGAATTCAAGGTTGTCAAAATCAATCAGGAATTCAGAAACGTGGTTGTCTCCCACAAGGCGCTCATCGAGGCCGAACTGGAACAGCAGAAGAGGGAAATCATCAGCAAACTCGAAAAAGGACAAGTGCTCGAAGGCACCGTCAAGAACATCACCTCCTACGGCGTGTTTATCGACTTGGGCGGCGTCGACGGCCTGATTCACATCACCGACCTCTCTTGGGGCCGTGTGGGCGACCCGAAGGAAGTGGTCGAGCTCGACCAGAAACTCAATGTGGTCATCCTCGACTTCGACGACGAGAAGAAACGCATCGCCCTCGGTCTGAAGCAACTCACCCCGCATCCCTGGGATGCACTGAGCGCCGACTTGAAGGTGGGCGACCGCGTGAAAGGCAAAGTCGTGGTCATGGCCGACTACGGCGCGTTCATCGAAATCGCCCCGGGCGTGGAAGGCTTGATTCACGTGTCCGAGATGTCATGGTCGCAACACCTGCGCTCGGCGCAAGACTTCATGAAGGTGGGCGACGAGGTGGAAGCCGTCGTGCTGACTCTGGATCGCGAAGAACGCAAGATGTCTCTCGGCATCAAGCAACTCAAGGCCGACCCTTGGGAAACCATCGAAGAGAAATACCCCGTCGGCAGCAAGCACACGGCCAGGGTGCGCAACTTCACCAACTTCGGCGTGTTTGTTGAAATCGAGGAGGGCGTCGACGGCCTGATCCACATCTCCGACCTCTCTTGGACGAAGAAAGTGAAACATCCGTCGGAATTTACCCAGATTGGCGCCGACATCGACGTACAGGTGTTGGAAATCGACAAGGAAAACCGTCGCTTGAGCCTCGGCCACAAGCAGCTCGAAGAGAATCCTTGGGACGTGTTCGAAACGGTGTTCACCGTAGGCTCGGTACACGAAGGCACCATCATCGAAATGCTCGACAAGGGTGCGGTCGTTTCCCTGCCATACGGCGTGGAAGGCTTCGCCACTCCGAAACACCTTGTCAAGGAAGACGGCTCTCAGGCACAGTTGGACGAGAAACTCGAATTCAAGGTCATTGAGTTCAACAAAGACGCCAAGCGCATCATCCTCTCCCACAGCCGTATCTTCGAGGATGCCGCCAAGACCGAAGAAAAAGCCGAGAAGAAAGCCTCCAAGAAAGCAAACAGCAAGAAGGAAGAGGCTGTCCCCGTTATCCATAATCAGGCCGCATCCACCACTCTGGGTGACATCGACGCCTTGGCTGCCTTGAAAGAGCAGATGGAAGCGGGCAAGAAGTGACCTGACTTCCGTTCGAGCGCGAAAAAGAATGGAGTCCTCCATTCGGAAACGTGATGGAACGTAACGGATAATCGAAAGAGCCGTATCATACTCTCATCGGGTCATGGTAGGGCTCTTTCCTTTGTCTGAAGAGAAAAAACTAAAGAATGACATCTTTCATATTCTTATCTACCTGTCTGCCCTTATGGGCATTGGCTTTTATATTGTGGGCGCAGCGTTTCCCGAAAAACCGGAAGGGATGGTTCTCGTGGGTTGCCCTGCTTCTTCTTCTCATTGTTCCCGCATTATTCTTCCCCTTGTCCGCCTGTGCCGATAAAAAGGAGGCGATACGGACGGGAGGCTATACGCTTGAGGCGCGGCAGGAGTTCCGGTTCCGGATTTGGATTTGCGCTTGCAGCTACGTTGCCGGATTGGCAATCTGCTTTCTGCTGAGATACACAGGCGTGGAACAGTATTGGAAATCGGCCGTGAGTTGTGTCTATATTTTCCTGTTCATGCTGGTGTCGGCATGTTGGGATTTGTTCCGCCCTCTTCGGGATTGATGCAACCTGTATATGAAAAGGGAATTGCGGATTGTTTCCGCAGTTCCCTTTTGCTTTCGTATTTGCGGCGCTTTGATTATCTTTGTCCCGTTATGGAAAAATTCGACATACACATCCTCGGCTGCGGCTCCGCACTGCCTACCACACGCCATTTCCCCACCTCGCAGATAGTGGACGTGCGTGATAAGCTGTTTATGATAGACTGCGGGGAAGGCGCACAACTGCAATTTCGCAAATCCCGTTTGAAGTTCTCGCGGCTGAACCATGTCTTCATCTCCCACTTGCACGGAGACCATTGTTTCGGTCTGTTGGGCCTCATCTCCACGCTGAACCTTCTGGGGCGTACCGCCCAGCTGCACATACACTCTCCCGAAGGACTGGAAGAGCTGATGAGGCCGATGCTCGACTTCTTCAACCGGCAGATGTCGTACAAGGTGCTCTTCCATGTGTTCGAGACAAAGGAACCCGTGCCGGTTTATGAAGACCGCTCGCTGACGGTGACAACCATTCCGTTGCGCCACCGCATGCCCTGCTGCGGTTTCCTGTTTGCGGAGAAACCGCGCCCCAACCACATCATCCGTGATATGGCAGACTTCTACCAAGTGCCGGTGTACGAACTGAACCGTATAAAGAACGGGGAAGACTATGTGACGCCGGAAGGGGAAACCGTTCCCAACCGCCTGCTGACACGTCCTGCCGACCCTCCCCGCCGTTATGCCTATTGCTCGGATACAATCTGCCTGCCTTCCATCGTCGGACAGATACAGGGCGCCGACCTGCTTTTCCATGAGGCCACCTTTGCCGAAGAAGATGCGCCGCGTGCCGGAGAAACATTCCATACGACTGCGGCACAAGCTGCCGGGATAGCCAAAGCCGCCGGAGTGAAACGGTTGCTTATAGGCCACTTCTCCGCCCGCTATGAAGACGAAACCGTGCTGCTGCGAGAGGCTTCGGCCATATTTCCCGACACACTGCTTGCCAAAGAGACGCTTTGCGTGCCGGTGTGAATTAAACTTTTTGTATCTTTGGCAGTCTAAAACAACAAATGCGAACGGAAGTTTATGACCTCTTCTTATAATGAACGCGAAGTGTTGGCCCTTTTGCAGGACGAAAGCACGCAAAAACAAGGGTTCGAGATGATTGTTGCCCGGTATGGCGAACAACTGTACTGGCAGATTCGCCGCATGGTTCTTTCTCATGAAGACGCCAACGATTTGCTTCAGAACACTTTTATTAAAGCATGGACGAATATCGACTATTTCCGGGCGGAGGCCAGGCTCTCCACTTGGCTTTATCGCATTGCTCTGAACGAGTGCCTTACCTTCCTGAACAAGCGGCAGGCCTTGTCCACCGTCTCTCTGGACGATGCGGAGGCAGACGCCCTCCGAAAGCTGGAGAGCGACCCCTACTTCTCCGGCGACAAGGCGGAAATGGCTCTTCAAAAGGCTTTGCTCGCCTTGCCCGAAAAGCAACGCATGGTGTTCAACCTGAAGTATTATCAGGAGATGAAATATGAAGAGATGTCCGAAATCTTTGGCACATCGGTGGGGGCTTTGAAAGCGTCCTATCACCATGCCGTGAAGAAAATAGAAAGGTTTCTGAGCGAAGAAGATTAAACCTTTGCCGTGAAACAAAGTCTAACTGAACAGAAAGGAGAAAGCTTTATGAAGGAAGAAGATAAAATACGGAAAAAGACAGGAACGGAGAATCCTTTCCGCGTTCCCGACGGATACTTTGACAGTCTTGCCTCGGAGGTGATGAGCCGGCTTCCCGAGAAGGAGAAGCCGGTTATCGCTCAAAGAGAGCCTACAAGGTGGGAGAGGGTGAAGCCGTGGCTGTATATGGCTGCCATGTTCGTCGGTGCAGCACTGATTATCAGGGTGGCTTCTCCGGACCGTGGGCCTGCTGCGGATGGCGTGGCCGCCGATGAGACGGAAGCCCAGATGGAATATATTAATATGGCTGTGGAAAACTCCATGATGGACGACTATTCACTGTACGTCTTCTTGGCAGATTCTGATGCCGAATGAAAAAACAACTGCTTAGCTGATTGAAAAAATGAAAAGACTAATCGTTTTATTGGTAATGGTATGTGGAGCAATGCCTCTGCTACGGGCTGGTAATGGAATCAATCAATACTTGTCGCCCGATGAGTTTCGCGCCAAACAAAAGGCGTTTATCATTGAAAAGGCCGGACTGACAAATGAGGAAGCTGCTAAATTCTTTCCCTTGTATTTCGAATTGCAGGACCGGAAAAAGCAGTTGAACGATGAAGCGTGGGCGTTGCTCCGGAAGGGTAAGGATGAAGAAACCACTGAAGCCCGGTATCGGGAGATTTTGGAGGGAGTATACGATGCCCGTATCGCTTCCGACCGTTTGGATAAGACCTACTTCGATAAATTCAAGAAGATATTGTCCTACAAGAAAATATATCTGGTGCAGAAAGCCGAAATGCGTTTCCATCGCGAACTGCTGAGAGGCATGCACAAGAAAGGCGAAGGTTTCCAAAGGAGATTGCAAGGACGCGGCAAGTAAGAAGCTGCTTTGCATCTAACCAGTTTTGCATTGGGAAAAGGGGTTATGCTTTGCGTCCCTTTTCCAATGCTTTGGCTTCGTTCCATAGCACATCCATTTCTTCCAGCGTCATGTCGTGCAGGCTCTTTCCTTCTTTGATGGTATGTGCCTCCAGATAGTTGAAGCGGTTGATGAATTTCCGGTTGGTCCGTTCCAGCGCATTGTCCGGATTGATTTTGTATAGGCGGGCGGCATTGATGAGGCTGAACATGACGTCGCCGAATTCCGCTTCCGCTTTGTCTTTATCCATCTGTCCCACTTCCGCCTGAAACTCTTTGATTTCCTCTTTCACTTTTTCCCAAACCTGTTCGCGTTCTTCCCAATCGAAGCCTACGTTGCGGGCCTTGTCCTGAATGCGGTAGGCTTTAATCAGTGAGGGAAGAGCAGCCGGAACACCGCTTAGCACGGTTTTATTACCATTTTTCTCTTTCAACTTCAGTTGTTCCCAGTTTTCAGAAACCTGTCCGGCTGTCTCCGCTTTTACATCACCGAACACGTGAGGATGACGGAAAATCAGCTTTTCGCAAAGACGGTCGCAGACGTCTTTCATGTCGAAATCACCGGTTTCACTGCCTATCTTTGCATAGAAGGCCACGTGCAGCAATACATCGCCCAACTCTTTGCAGATGTCATCCTTGTCATCGCGCATTAGGGCGTCGCAAAGCTCGTAAGTCTCTTCGATGGTGTTGGGGCGCAGGCTTTCATTGGTTTGTTTGCGATCCCACGGGCATTTCTCGCGGAGTTCGTCGAGTATGTCGAGGAAGCGTCCGAAAGACTCCATCTGTTCTTTTCTGTTGTGTATCATTATCCGTATCTTTTTAAATAATTCCTGTTTATTGTGGGGCGAACAGTCTCGTTTCCTCCCTTGTCTCGTCTGCACTTGGGAGTGTCGGTTGCCTTACTCCTTCTTTCTCTTCGGCATTCAGGCGGTTCGTTGCTTGTATTATTTGTTCCCATTCATAATAGGAGACTAGCAATCCCACAACCTCCGAGTAATTCTTACGGCCGCTCGAAATGTTGTTCCCTTTCAGATACCAATCGTAAATCCTATCCTGTATCTTCCCAAGGAGCGGACTGTATTTCTCCATCCAATACTTCCGGTTGCTTTGAACTTGTTCGATGATTTCCGGCCGTATGCGGCGGACAAGCAGTGCATATTCTTCTTCGGTCATCAGTAGGGCAGCATTGTCGAGCACATGTGGGAGTACCGACAAGTAGCCGCTGAAGCGAATGCCGCGTGCTTTGGAACGGATACATACCTGATAGGCATAGAAGTTGGCTTCCGCTTCGCCGGCAATGCCTAACAGATGTGCCAGTTCGTGGGCATAGGTGGCAGGATATTGCGATGGGAGCAGATCGCCGTTCAGCGTGAACTCGCAAAAGAAAGGTCCCATGCTTCCGGTGACCCCAACCATTGAGATGAGAGGGGTGAAAAGCATGGTTTTCGCACGCGGGGAATCTTGGAACGGGCGGTGCACGCCCAGACTATCGCTGATTTGGCGGTAAGCGTTGACGCTTTCTCGGCGCACCAACGGCTCATTGATAGAAACGATACGGACGTAAGAACCGTTCAGCTTGTCGATATAATCGTTTGCGAATGCCTGAAAAGCGGTCTTGCTGTATTCCGTATGCAACATATCCGTCCGTTCATATATGTCTTTTTGAAAATAGTTCAGCCCCCATGCCAGATAAAACCAAGCATATATCCACGCCAGATATTCCGCCTCGTTCAACAGAATCTGTTTCCATTTCTTTTTCTGTACGTAGTATGCCTTGAAGGGGTAAAGAAAAAGGCCGATGATGCTCAGAAAGATGAATAAGTCGCCTATGGCAAAAGGGACAAGCCCGGAAAAAGACGACAGGCAGAAAGCGATTGTCGGATAAACGATGCGCGCATACATGTCGCTCAATGATGGAATAAGTTGGGTTGCCCATGTGGCAGACAGCAGCACGATTAGTATAACATGCCTGAATTTCAGTTTGTACCTCATTTTACCCGTTGTTTTATAGGGACAAAAATATATATTTAATTTTTAATTCATTAATTTTGCATGCGTTATTCGAAATAAATTAATCGTAGATATTAAAAAAAACATGGAATTAGCAAGTAAGTACAATCCTGCTGACGTGGAGGAAAAGTGGTACCGGTATTGGTTGGATCACAAATTATTCAGTTCGAAACCCGATGGTCGTGAGCCTTACACTGTCGTCATTCCGCCTCCTAACGTCACCGGTGTGTTGCACATGGGACACATGCTTAATAATACCATTCAAGATATTCTGGTGCGCCGTGCCCGCATGGAAGGTAAAAACGCCTGCTGGGTGCCGGGTACCGATCATGCTTCCATCGCCACCGAAGCCAAGGTGGTGAACAAACTCGCCGAACAAGGAATCAAGAAGACCGACCTCACTCGCGAAGAGTTTCTGAAGCACGCTTGGGAATGGACTGACGAGCATGGCGGAATCATCCTGAAGCAACTTCGCAAGCTGGGTGCTTCTTGCGATTGGGAGCGCACGGCTTTCACCATGGACGAAACGCGTAGCGAGAGCGTGCTGAAGGTTTTTGTGGATTTGTATAATAAAGGTTTGATATACCGGGGTGTCCGCATGGTGAACTGGGATCCGAAGGCATTGACTGCTCTCAGCGATGAGGAAGTTATCTATAAGGAAGAGCACAGCAAGCTATATTATCTGAAATATATGGTAGAAGGTGATCCCGAAGGGCGTTATGCGGTGGTTGCCACTACCCGTCCCGAAACCATTATGGGTGATACTGCAATGTGTATCAATCCCGAAGACCCCAAGAACACTTGGTTGAAGGGGAAAAAAGTGATTGTGCCGTTGGTGGGCCGTGCCATTCCGGTGATTGAAGACGATTACGTGGATATCGAATTCGGTACCGGCTGTTTGAAGGTTACTCCTGCGCATGATGTGAACGACTATATGCTGGGCGAGAAGTATAATTTGCCGAGTATCGACATCTTCAACGATAACGGGACACTCAGCGAAGCGGCGGGGCTGTATGTCGGCATGGAGCGTTTCGACGTGCGAGAGCAGATAGAGAAAGATCTTGCCGCCGCCGGATTGCTTGAAAAGGTGGAGGCATATACCAATAAGGTAGGTTTCTCCGAGCGGACCAATGTACCTATCGAACCGAAGCTTTCCATGCAATGGTTCTTGAAGATGCGGCATTTTGCGGATATGGCATTGCCGCCGGTGATGAATGATGAATTGAAGTTTTATCCTGCCAAATATAAGAATACGTATAAGAATTGGCTGGAGAACATCAAGGACTGGTGCATCAGCCGTCAGTTGTGGTGGGGACATCGCATCCCGGCTTATTTCCTGCCGGAAGGCGGCTATGTGGTGGCTGCCACAGCCGAAGAGGCGCTGAAGTTGGCTAAAGAAAAGACCGGTAACTCAGGACTGAAAATGGAAGACCTCCGTCAGGACGAAGACTGCTTGGACACTTGGTTCTCTTCATGGTTGTGGCCTATATCTTTGTTTGACGGCATCAACAACCCCGGCAACGAGGAAATCAAATATTATTATCCTACGAGCGACTTGGTGACCGGGCCGGATATCATCTTCTTCTGGGTGGCGCGTATGATTATGGCCGGCTACGAATATGCAGGCGAGATGCCGTTTAGAAATGTTTATTTTACGGGTATTGTTCGCGACAAATTGGGACGTAAGATGTCGAAATCGTTGGGCAACTCTCCCGATCCGTTGGAGTTGATAGCGAAGTATGGCGCCGATGGTGTGCGCATGGGTATGATGCTTTCGGCTCCTGCCGGCAATGATATTCTTTTCGACGATGCGCTGTGCGAACAGGGGCGCAACTTCTGTAACAAGATATGGAATGCTTTCCGCTTGGTGAAGGGCTGGAAGGTAGACGAGGAAAAGCAGGCTCCCGAAGCCTCGCGTCTGGCTGCCGAGTGGTTTGAGTCCAAACAAAATGAGGTGGCTGCCGAAGTGGCCGACCTTTTCGGCAAGTATCGCCTGAGCGAGGCTTTGATGGCTGTATACAAACTGTTCTGGGACGAGTTCTCCTCTTGGTATCTGGAAATTATCAAACCGGCTTACGGCGAGGGTATTCCGAGCGGCATCCATGACTGTACCCTGCGCTTTTTCGATAATCTGCTGCACTTGTTGCATCCTTTTATGCCGTTCATCACCGAGGAAATCTGGCAACACCTCTACAACCGTACGGAGGAGGAGAAAGAGAAGGAACGCATCAGCCTGATGATAGACACGATAAGCATGGATAGCGTGGTATATAAAGATGTGCTTGCCCGCTTTGAAACCGCGAAAGAAGTAATCAGCAACATCCGCTCCATCCGTTTGCAAAAGAATATCGCCCAGAAAGAAGCGCTGGAATTGCAGGTCATAGGTGAAAATCCGGCGGTTGAATTCAATGCTGTTATTGAAAAGATGTGCAACCTTTCGGCAATTGATGTGGTGGAGGCCAAGGCCGAAGGAGCTGCCGCATTCATGGTGGGCACGACGGAATATGCGGTGCCTATCGGCAATATGATTGATGTGGAAGCCGAAATAGCCCGTATGGAGGCCGAGCTGAAGCATAAGGAAGGCTTCCTCCAAGGTGTATTGAAGAAGTTGGGCAATGAGAAGTTTGTGAGCAACGCTCCGGCTGCCGTCATTGAAATGGAACGTAAGAAGCAGGCGGATGCCGAAAGCATCATCAGCTCTTTGAAAGAAAGCATAGCGGCATTGCGTAAAGCGTAAGCGGCAATTTGGAGCCTTAGAGTTTGTGAGGTTCCGTAAATCTGAACCGTGTCGGCGAAGTTGGTAATTTACTTTCTTTGCCGACACGGTTTTATTTATTTTCTTTATCTGAAGAAATCCCGATTATACCGATAATTATAAGAATTATACGTCAACGAAGAGAGAAAAGTCGATTTTCCCGTTTGCTCATCTGACAAATTGGGATATTGTATCATCGCTTTCCCTGATATCGCTTTTATTAAAATCATTTACATTTTCATAAGTGGTTTCTTTATTGGCAATATCATAAAAGACCTGAGTTCGGGATAAGAAGCAGGTCGACAGCCTCACCTTTCGGCTTGTGTCTTTATTTTAAAGTCCATTGGTTATCAGGTGTTTATCCCTGCCTTGTCAGACACTTGTGTCTTACGGCTAAAACACTTGTGTCTGACGCGTAAAACACAAGTGTCTTATGGCTGAAACACTTGTGTCTGTCACGACAAAGGATTGCAGTTGTCAAAACAGGGGAGGGCGACAGGCCTGAAGGGCGCTCTTCTCTTCTGTCTGACCGCTTATTGTTCTGTCATACAGACAAGTTAAGCCACAATCCGGCTCGCCTCTGCGTCAGGCAATGGCTTACCGATTTTATCCGGCTCAACAATACTTGTTTATAGAAATCATCGGGCATTTCATTATGTGCAAGTGCAGTCTTTATTATCCTCGTAAACAGCCTGCATTGGGGATAAAGATTCGTTGTCAGGTGTGTAAGCACCTCGTTTTATACTACAAGGGTAACTATATACCGCCTTACGGAAAAGCCCTCTATAAATTGTACAATCTTTATAGAGGGCTTATATTTTAATATGCGCTGTCGCTTAACGAGGATTCACACTGTGAGGGGGGTAATATATGGTTACCTGATGAAATGATATTCTCGGACTTTAGGCTTTCTGTTTCTTATAATATCTTAAAACAATTCCCAATATTAGTCCAAATGGAACCCCTTGGAAAGCATAGATCTCACATAGAGAGTACCTGCCCGTTTCAAAAGGTATATAGTAGGTCAAAAAGGTATATAACCAACTTAGAACCAATATGGACAGGGCTTGATAAAGACTTAAACCAAAATCTTTTCTACTCATAGAATACCTCCTTCCCGAATTGTGGATATTGTTTGTAAGCTATCCCAAACCTCCTTTCTTTATATGGCTTTTCTTCCATAAATTAAGGAGATTTGCCATTTATTGGTCCACAAATTCTATTTTCTTGCTCAGCTTGTCCAAACGGCTCTGCACCTTCTGCATTTTTTTCTCCAAAGTGGCAATGTTCTTTTGGTTTTTCGCCAGTCTGTTGTTGGCGGCTTTCACCTTTTTCAAGGCTTTGGCCCGTGCTTTTGCATCTTTTGCGGCTGTGGCTGCGTCGGTTGCCGAAAAATCGGGGGCGGATGTGTCGACATTCGAGTTGGCTTCCATCGCTCTTTTTTTCAGTTCGTCTGTCTCTGAGGTCGCTTTCTCGTAGGCGATTTTCAACTTGGTGAGTTGCCCGTTCAGTTTCAATACTTCTTGTTGTGCCTTTAAACGCTCCATTTCGGGATCGTTGCCTGCTGCGCATACTGCGCTCAATGAAAAGAGCAGCATTGCTGCCAAAAATAATTTCTTCATATATGTATTTTTTATTTATGCTGTCTTTTTGATGTTTGGTTATCTTTCTGCAAAGATATCATTTTGAGTGCTTCCATGCAAGATTGATACCCGAAAAATGCAGACAAGGACTGTTTGCAGGTTTGAATCAAGCGCATTGCCGGTATGTGCGGCTGGGATATAGAGGGTGGTTGCAGTGCTTTGTCGGACTCATCCGGTATATGTGCGGTTTCGTTCTTTTCTTATCCTTGATTTATCCGATGTTGCCATAATTGCAATATCTTTGCAATCCGAATGAAGAAGATAATTGCCTTGGAAGATGGTTGAAAATACTAAGAGACAACTTTTGGAGTGGGCGGAAACTTATCATTGTGCCGGTTTTATCCCGCACGACCCGGTACAGTTTCCGCACCGCTACTTGCAGAAGCAGGATATTGAAATCAGCGGTCTGCTGACGGCCGTCATGAGTTTCGGAAACCGCAGGCAGATATTGAAGAAAGCCGACGAGCTTCATGGGCTGATGGGAGAATCCCCTTACGGGTACGTGTTGGCCCGTCAATGGGAAGTCGATTTTCCCGTTTCAGACAGGAGGAGTTTTTATCGCATGCTTTCTTACTCGGATTTTCATGCTTATTTCAGTCGGCTGCACAAGGCATATTCTGCTTTTGAGAGTTTGGAAGATGCGTTGCACGCGTATTCGGGCACTCCGATGGAGCGGTTGTGCGCTTTTCTGAATGTCTCCGCCAAAAGTCCGCAGAAGAAGCTGAACATGTTTTTACGCTGGATGATACGGAAGAATTCCGAGGTGGATTTCGGTCTTTGGAAGAGTTTTGATTGCAAGGATTTAATCGTTCCTTTGGATACGCATGTTTGCCGGGTGGCTTGTGCCTTGGGGCTGACCGAGACCGAGACTTTCTCTTTGAGAAACGCCTGTCGCATTACGGCGGCTTTGGCGGAGGTTTTTCCCGATGATCCTTGCCTCGGTGATTTTGCGCTGTTCGGTTACGGGGTAAACAATCAGCCGTAGCCCCTCGCCGGACGTTCTGCCGTCCTCCGGCAAGGGGTATGATGGGGAGGCGTCAACGCTTATTCGGTAGGAGCGCCGCAATCGCTTTCTCTACCTCTTCCATGCTTGCTGTGGGTTCAAAACGTGCCACGACTTTCCCTTCGGCATCGACCAAGAATTTGGTGAAGTTCCATTTGATGTCCGATTTTTCGGCATATCGGGCATCTTTTTTCTTCAACATCTCGTCCATGAACTTTCCTCTCTTGTCATTTAAGTCGAAACCTTTGAACGGTTGCATTTTCTTTAAATAAGTATATAAGGGGATTTCCGCGTCTCCGTTGACTTCTATCTTGTCGAACTGCTCAAATTGAATGTTGAAGTTCAACGTGCAAAACTCGTGTATCTCTTCGTTGCTGCCCGGTGCCTGCTCTCCGAATTGGTTACAGGGAAAATCGAGAATGTCGAATCCCTGCTCCCGATATTTGGCATAGATGGCTTGAAGTTCGTTGTACTGCGGGGTGAATCCGCAACGGGTGGCCGTATTGACAATCAGCAAGACCTTGCCTTTGTAAGCATCTAAAGAGATTTCCTTCTCCTCGGCGTTTTTCACTTTGAATCCATAAATGTTTTCTTGTGCAGATGCGGTTAGAGACAAAAGTGCCGCAAACATAAATAACCATTTCTTTTTCATATTCGTTGCTTTTTTAAATTAGTAAAAACAGAGAGAGAATGCTCAAAGCGCTTTCTCTCTCTGTCATGATATGCAGAAAGCTGCGTGAATGGACAAAGATAAGTCCGGTGAGGTAATCTCGCAACAGCATTATGCTTTTTTGGCAAACAGGGAAACGAAAAAGAGACTGCCCACACATTGTGAACAGCCTCTCTTGCGCACTATTGATGTACTTTACCACATGGCCCGACATTCTTTTATGGCTTCACCTTTTTCATCCAGCATGATAGTTGTTTCCGTCTCGTCCTTGGCTACAACAACTATTTTGTAGATTTTCGCTCCATCTTTTTCTTTCACGTATGCTTCTTTTATCGAAGCTCCTTCGTAGTCTTTGGCCAGCGTCTGCATCACGGCTTGCGGCAAGTCGGCAGGATCCATCTTTACAAATTCGTCTTGTGCAACTTGGCTTTCTGCTACAACAGAGTTGTCAACTTCCTGTGCAAATGCCACAGAACTACTCATTCCTAGAATCATTGCTAATGCTACTAATACCTTTTTCATAATGATAATTGTTTTTAAGTGAATATATTTAGGTTATTGTCTCTGACATCTATAATGCAAAGGCGATGCCAAAATGTAAAGCATTTAGCTATCTGTTTGCTTCTCAGTGTGATAAGTTGACTTCGACAGATACCGGATATTTGTAAAAGTGTGGAAATATGTGGAATAGGGGCACAGGTTTGAGGAATAATTGCCCAAATATGATTTTCTGTTTAAATTTGCGCTGCACTTACTGTTAGGTTGCATGTTTTTATACCGTAAGAACTATTGCTTATGCTGATAACTCTGATTATTCTGATTCTCTCTGCTGCCTTCTTTGTTGGCGGCAAAGTCCGTTCGGACATTGTGGCACTCTGTGCACTACTCGGTTTGTTGATTTTTCAAGTCCTGACTCCGGAGGAGGCTCTATCGGGTTTTTCAAATTCGGTCGTTATCATGATGGTAGGACTGTTTGTGGTGGGAGGAGCCATTTTTCAGACCGGACTGGCAAAGATGATTAGTTCGCATATACTGAAGCTGGCAGGCAAAAGCGAATTAAGACTATTTCTGCTGGTTATGATGGTCACTTCGGCCATCGGAGCTTTTGTCAGCAATACGGGGACGGTGGCTCTGATGCTCCCCATTGTAGTCAGTCTGGCTGTAAGCGCAGAGATGAATCCCGGCAGGCTGTTGATGCCTTTGGCTTTCGCCAGCAGCATGGGAGGCATGATGACGCTTATCGGTACTCCTCCGAACTTGGTTATTCAGAATACGCTGACTGGAGCCGGATACGAACCGCTGTCTTTCTTTTCTTTTATGCCGGTGGGCATTGTGTGCGTGGCGGTGGGTACATTGGTATTGCTACCTCTGACCAAATGGTTTCTTTCCGGGAAAAGCAAGAAGAGTGAAGGCTCGCTGTCGGGAAAATCACTCAACCAGTTGGTAAAGGAATACGGATTGTCCAGCAATTTGTTCCGGTTGCGTGTCAACAGCGAATCCCGACTGATAGGACAGACGATTATCGATTTGGACGTGCGTCGCAAGTATGATTTAAATATCATAGAAGTGCGGTGTGCTGATTCTTCCCAGCACCGTTTTTTGAAGACCGTGACCCAGAAACTGGCATCACCCGACACAACCCTGAGTGTGGGAGATGTGCTATACATCACGGGCGACATTGCCAATGTGAACCGCTTTACCGAAGTCTTTCTGCTTGAAATGCTCGACGGGCATACGACGGAAGAAGCCGCCAAAGCCGACAAATCACTCGATTTCTATGATATAGGCATTGCAGAAATAGTCTTGATGCCTTCGTCCAATATCGTGAACCAGACCGTGAAGGACGCCGGATTTCGCGATAAGTTCAATGTGAACGTACTGGGTATACGTCGTAAGCAAGAGTACATCTTGCATGATTTGGGAGGCGAGCGTATGTATAGCGGTGACGTGTTGCTGGTGCAGGGTGCTTGGCACGACATTGCCCGTTTAAGCAAGGAAGACTCTGAATGGGTGGTATTGGGGCAGCCTTTGGCTGAGGCGGCTAAGGTGACTTTGGATTATAAAGCGCCGGTAGCGGCCGTTATCATGCTGTTGATGGTTGCGATGATGGTGTTCGATTTCATTCCCGTAGCCCCGGTGACTGCCGTAATGATAGCCGGGCTGTTGATGGTATTGACAGGATGTTTCCGAAACGTGGAAGCCGCCTATAAGACGATAAACTGGGAAACGATTGTGCTTTTTGCCGCCATGCTTCCCATGTCGCTTGCCCTTGAGAAGACCGGCGCTTCGGCCTATATATCCAACGCGCTGGTGAGCGGGTTGGGAAGTTATGGTCCCATTGTGCTGCTGGCAGGCATTTATTTTACCACCTCTTTGATGACCATGTTTATCAGTAATACGGTGACGGCTGTGCTCATGGCGCCTATTGCCCTTCAAAGTGCCGTGCAGATTGGTGTGAGTCCCGTTCCTTTTCTGTTTGCGGTGACGGTTGCCGCAAGCATGTGTTTTGCTTCTCCGTTCTCCACACCGCCCAATGCTTTGGTGATGCCGGCAGGACAATACACGTTTATGGACTACATAAAAGTGGGACTCCCGTTGCAGATTATCATGGGAGTGGTAATGATATTGGTGCTGCCGTTGTTGTTTCCTTTCTGAGCTTGAATGGACTGAGGGGGATAGTATGCTAAGCTTCCCTCTTCTCGCCTTTCCATATTCCGGTAATCTTTCTCCGTATGGCGAGAATATTCAGCAGCGACACGGCAAGGAATAAGAGAAAGCCTGTCAGGAGACAGGGAAGCAACGAACTTTCTTCCAACTGTGGAAAGAAAGATTGAATCTTTTCGATATAATATGTGCGTATCCACATTACGCCACCTGTGGCAAGGAACAGGACAGCGACATTCAACCCTATCGTCAGAACGTGGTAAGGAAGGGCCACTTGCGTGGGGCTGTATCCTATCAGCAGAAGGTTTTCCAGTTTCACGGTATTCTTTTGCAACAGCAAGAAAATGCTCAACATCAGGATATAGAATGACAGTATGCTGATAAACAGCCCGACTGCCATGACAATGCCTGTGACGAGACGCAGGAAGTAGGTGGTTTTTCCGGCATCGAGGTTGTCACCTTCGGTTTCATAGCCGTTGGCGGAGAAGTATTCGTTGATGGCTGTGTCCGTGGGGTTCTTCACTTCTACGATGAGGCGCGACGGCTTGGCTTCTTTGCTGGGAGCGAAGCTGTTGTTGGCCCAATCCATGAACGACTGTGGCACGAGAATGGTGTTCAGCCGGTTGGAGAACCCGACGATATTCCCCTTGTACTGCTCTGTCTGTTCATTGCCCCGCAACACGATGTCCATTTGTATCATGCTTATCAGGCCTTCGGATAGTTTCGGCAAACTCCGGCTTTGGGCGAAACCGAAATTATACAGGTTCAGGTAGTTGCGGGGGATAATGATGGGGATTGTATGGCTTCCCTCATCGAAGTGCCATTTGTCCAGACTGACGTCGACATATTCATCGGGTACGGATTCGAAGAACATTTCCGTGGAGAGGTGTATGCCGGCTTCTTGCATGCCTACTCCGGCAGAGACCTTGAACAGGGAGGGAGTGAAAGCGCCTACGCTGCGTGTGAAAGATTGTTCTTTCATCGCTTCGATGTCGTCCTTGCTGAAGGTATTGTCTTTCCCGGTGATACCGCCTAAAGCGCTGATTCTCTTTGTGGCTATGATATAGTCTTTCTTCATGAAGCTGTCTCCGGAGGTAAAGACGGGGAGTACATCGGAGTAAAACTGTACGCTCATCAGCACAATCGTCATACCCAAAAGATTGGCAAGGAAAAAGCCGGTCAGTTGACCTATGCTGATATGCCGGCGGAGAAGTTTCCAAACAAGTTTGTTCATACCCTTTTTATTAAGTTGAAAGTGGGGGGATATTATAATTTGAAGATGCTGTCGTATTCCATCACTAAGTGCTTTCCGATGGAAGTTATCAGGATGCCTGCTCCCTGCTTTTCTGCCTCGTCCGAAAGGATACGGCTCATGATGGTCCCGTTCTCATCGTCCAGATGGCTGACAGGCTCGTCTAAAAAGATGAAGTCGAAAGGTTGGCAGAGGCAACGGATGAAGGCGACTCTTTGTTGCTGGCCGAAAGAGAGTTTTCCGGCTTTCTCGTTTATCTTGTCTGTAATTCCGAGAAGTTCGAAGAGGGCAAGAATGTCTTTTTTCTTTTTGTATCCGGTGAGTCGGTTCTTCAGTTGCACGTTTTCAAAGGCCGTGAGTTCCGGAAAGAGACGTAACTCCTGAAAGAGGATGCTGAGCGATTGTCTGCGGCTATTTACCCATTCGTTGACGGAAAGGGAGCGTATGTTCCGTCCGTCAAAGTTGATGATGCCTTGATAGTCGTGACGATAACCGTAGATGTAGCTGCAAAGGGAGGACTTACCGGTGCCGGAAGCGGCTTCTATCAGATATCGCTTTCCTTTGTAGAACGTGATGTCCTGATGCCATATATCCGAGGTGATGGTGTTGCGGTCGGCAAATACCGTGGGAAGCGTCTTTTGTAGTCGAATGCTATTCATTTTTTTATATTGTTCGTTGGTTCTTTGAATCACCATCCGATAAATTGTCTGGCAAAGTCGGCGAGCTGTTTCAAGGAATTCTGTTTTTTATCCTGCAGAATGACGGTGAAGGTGGTGCGGTTGCTGTCTCCCCGTACGTTCAGAACATCAATCCGGGTAATAAGTTGATAGAGGGTCTGAACTTCAGGCTCGTCGGCGCCGAATGCCATGAGAGCCCGCAGGTTGGTCACAGTCAGTAGTTCCTCGCTGGTCAGCTCTATGTTGAAAGGTACGCCGTGCATCATTTGTGCCATAGCCAATTGCAGGTCTTTCGTGCTTTGGGGGTGGAAGGGCTGGTTGCTTTCTTTGGTTTCTCCATTGAAGTCGGCTCGTTGCAGGCGGGCATATATTCTTCCGTTCTCAAACAGGACATAGCCGTAAAGTTGTGTGCCTTGCGGCCAGTTCAGAACGCCACGGAGGTCGAAAGGCAGCGTGTCGGGAGTGGCAAGCAGGCGTATGTCTCCTTTTTGCTTCATCATGGGCTCATAGAAAGGGTTGGCATGTATGCTTTTATCGGCAGGTTGTTTTATCAGGGCAGTGACGGCAGCCGACAACTTCTTTAGCTGCGTGGCGCTTCCGCCATAAACGACAAGCAATGTCCCATCATTGAAAGCCAGTTGTATGCCTGCCTCTGCCATGTTGGAAATATAATATCCGTCGGCCTTGACGGGAGCAGTGCAGAACTTCTCTTCGGCAAGTGTTTTGAGCAGCGTCTCCAGTTTCTTCAGGTTGCTGACTTTGAACGTGGCAGCCATGCTGTGCAGTGAAGGTGCTTTGAAGGCGTATACCGGTGAGTCCCAGTCTATCCCCGTTTCTTCGGGATGTTCCATCATGTTGTCCAATTGCTTGAAGAGGGCAGGAGTGCTTCCATTGAGCAACAGACCGGATACTTTCTGCCGCATCTCTCTGCTGTCGGGGGTATTCAATCCGGCTTTCTCGACGATGGCTTTCATATCGATGGCAGCCACTTCGGTAGCATTGGCAGGGATGACATGGGTATATTCTGTTTTTTCGGTCTTACTGCATGACCCACCAAGGAGCAATATCAGTGTCCAAACGGGGAGCAACCGGAATAATAAATTCTTTTTCATACGCAATATTATTGGTTTTGTAGGTTTAGCAGGTGGCATGCCACAAGGGCTGCCGTCTCTGTGCGCAGGCGCGATTTCCCTAAACTGACGGGGCGGAAGCCATGTGCCTCGGCTGTTTTTACCTCTTCTTCGCTGAAGTCACCCTCCGGCCCGATGAGGATTACGGCGTCGAGTCCGGGTGTCAGTACGTCTTTCAGTAACGGTTTTTCGCCTTCGTAGCAATGGGCTATGAACTTTTGTCCCTCGAAAGGCTGTGCAACGAATTGCTTGAAGCCGGTCATTTCGTTCAGTCGGGGCATACGTGCTTTGAGTGACTGCTTGATGGCAGATACAAGTATTTTTGAAATGCGCTCTGTCTTGACGACCTTTCGTTCGGAGAAACGGCAGTTCAGGAATGTCAGTTCGTCGAAGCCTATCTCGGTGGCCTTCTCGGCAAACCATTCTGTGCGATCCATGTTTTTGGTGGGAGCCATGGCTATATGGAGATGCCCTGTCCATAAGGGGGCTTGCGGGATGGTTTCCAGAATGCGGACGAGGCAACGCTTGTTGGTGGCGGTACTGATTTCGGCACGATAGAAGTTTCCTTTTCCGTCCGTCAATGTCACTTCGTCTCCCGTTTGCAGGCGCAATACGCGTACGGCATGTGCGGCCTCTTCTTCAGGAAGTTCTGCGCAAGTTTGTATGTCAGGCGTATAGAAGACATGCATGGCTGTTTGTTTTTATTCTTTTTCCATACTTCTAATCCGGTCTCTCAAAAGGGCGGCCTGCTCATAATCCTCGTCTTCGATGGCCTTTTGCAGAGCCGCTTTCAGCATTTCCAGCGAGTCTTCTTGCAAAAACTCATCTTGGACTCCCATAGGAGCGGTGGATTGCTCTCCCGTTTTCAGGCACTCTGCTTCCAGAATATCCTCATAGATAAAGATAGGGGCATCCATCCGTAGGGCCAGAGTTACGGCATCGCTGGTACGGGCGTCGATGCGTAGAATGGTTTCTTCGGCTTTCATGTAAAGGAAGGAGTGAAATATGCCGTTCTCTGCCTTGTAGATGAGGATGCGCAGCAGTTTGACGCCTAATATCTCGAGCACCGAGGCAAACAGGTTGTGTGTCATCGGGCGGGGCGGGATGATTTTTTTCAGTTCGATGAGCATGGCTTGGGCTTCGTAAGCGCCGATAATGACCGGAAGCTGCCTGTTTCCTCCTACTTCGGCCAGAACCAAGGCGTAGGCGCCTGCCTGCGCTTGGCTGTTTGAGATGTTCCGTACTTGTAATTCTATCTTTTTCTTATTCATAGGGCTATGAATCCTTCTTTCTTATTTTCTCTCTTCCGGTCGGTGTTTGTATTTAAAGACGATTGAAAAGACCACCGCCACCACCAGTGCGTAAATGGCGAATGTGTACCATGCCGATTGCCACTGCGCGATTTGCGGTGCCGTACTGTTGAAGTCGACAAAATAATTGACTACTGCCTGTGCTCCCAGCGTGCCGATGGTGGCTCCGAAACCGTTTGTCATGATGACAAACAGTCCTTGTGCGCTGGAGCGGATTCCTTTATCGGTCTCCCTGTCTACAAACAAGGAACCGGAAATGTTGAAGAAATCGAATGCGACTCCGTAGACAGTCATGGAGAGCACGAACATCCATACACCGCCGCCGGGGTTTCCGCTACCGAAGAGGGCAAAGCGGAGCACCCATGCCAGCATGGCAATCAGCATCACCTGTTTGATGCCGAAACGTTTCAGGAAGAATGGTATCAGCAGGATGCAGAGCGTCTCGGATATTTGCGATAGGGAAATCAGGATGTTGGCATGCTGCACGCCGAAAGTGTCGGCATATTCGGGAATGCTTCCGAAGCTGCTGATGTATGGATTGGCAAAGCCGTTGGTTATTTGCAGCGACACGCCCAACAGCATGGAGAAGATGAAGAAAAGAGCCATCTTCTTCTGTTTGAATAATGTAAATGCACGTAATCCCAAGGCCTCCACCAGAGACTTTGTCTGTCCGCCCTTGCTGGTGGGGCAAGCCGGAAGCGAAAGTGCATACACGCCATATACCAGTCCGATGAGGGCGCAGGCGAAGAATTGTCCATAGGTGTTTTGCAGTCCCAGCAAATCGACCATCCACATGGAGCAGATAAAACCGATGGTGCCGAAGATGCGGATAGGGGGGAAGGTCTTGATAGTGTCCAGTCCTGCCTTATCCAATGCGGTATAGGCCACGGAATTGGAGAGGGCGAGGGTGGGCATATAGAAAGCGACACTTAACGAATAGAAAGTGAACAGAATACCGAACTCTGCGTTTGCGCCTGCGGCCATGCCGTAGTAACCGGTGAGTCCCATGAAGACGGCGGCAATGAAATGACTGAGGCTAAGCAGCTTCTGTGCCGGTATCCAACGGTCGGCAATGATGCCCAGAACGGCAGGCATGAAGAGCGACACGATGCCTTGCATGGCGTAGAACATGCCGATATGACCGGCCAGCCCTACATTGACCAGATAGCTGCCCATAGATGTGAGATAGGCTCCCCACACGGCAAATTGCAGGAAGTTCATGATAATCAAGCGGATTTTGATGCTCATAATTTCTTTCTTTTTTATGTGTTTTCCTTATTTATATATTGCCGCAAATGTAGGTATTTTCTCGGAAAGGAAGAAGGGAAGGAGGGATAATAAAAAAAAGAAGGCCATCTATCCCAGACAGCCAATCTTTATTAACCTTAAATCTAATACCATGAAAAACACAGTGCAAAGATATGTGGTTTATGTTATATAACATAGTATTTGCGTCTGTTTCTTTTATTTGTTAGTCTTATTTAACGTTTAGACCTTGGATGAAGAAAGCAACGTACGAAATTGGTTGGTGTTTGGCATGAAACCTTAAAAGCCGGTTGTATCACCGAGGCACGGTACTCATCGTTTTTGAAAATCTTATCAAAATCTTTGTCAGTAGAGTAAGAGGAAAAGAGCCTGAGTTCGGGATAAGAAGCAGTCCGATAATCTCACCCAAGGTTTGTGTTTTAAGCTTGAATACCATTGATTATCAGACGCTTATTCCCGTCTTGTCAGACACTTGCGTCTTACGGCTCAAACACTTGTGTCTGACGTGTAAAACACAAGTGTCTGTCGGCTTGAACACTTGTGTCTGTCACGGCAAAGGATTGCAGCCGTCAAACAGAGGGAGGGCGGTAGTCCTGAAAGGCAGTAAATAGTTGATACATAACAGGCGTTTTCCCCGTCTGTTTATGAATCGGTATTGTGTTTATGAGAAAGCCTCAAGTGGTTGAGGCTCTTCTTTATTCCACATACAGCACCAACCCTTTCAGGTATTCTCCTTCGGGATGATAGATGCCTACCGGATGGTCGGCAGGTTGTGTCAGTTGGTGGAGGATGCGCACGCTGCGTCCCGACATGGCAGCGGCGGTAAACACGGCTGTGCGGAAATTTTCTTTGCTCACCGCCTGCGAGCAGGAGAAAGTGAAAAGAATGCCACCCGGCTTAATCTTCTCGAAAGCCTTGACATTCAGTTTGCGATAGCCTTGCAGGGCATTGCGCAGGGCGTCGCGGTGTTTGGCAAAGGCGGGCGGGTCGAGGATGATGAGGTCGTATTGGTCGCCCATGCGGTCCAGATACTTGAAAGCATCTTCGGCATAGGCTGCATGGCGGTTGTCGCCGGGGAAGTTCAACTCAATGTTCTTGTTTGTCAAATCGATGGCTTTGGCCGAACTGTCAACGGAGTGCACCAGTTGGGCATTACCTCGCATGGCATAGACGGAGAATCCGCCGGTGTAGCAGAACATGTTCAAAACACTGCGCCCCGGAGCGTAGCGTTCCAGCAGGGCACGGTTCTCACGCTGGTCGACGAAGAAACCCGTCTTTTGCCCTTTCAACCAGTCTATATGGAACTTCAACCCATACTCCGTGGCAATATTGTCGGTGCCTCCGCCTTTCAGAAAACCGTTTTCGGGATAGAGGTCGGCCTTGAAGGGAAGGGTTGTCTCCGATTTATAATAGATGTTGTCTATTTTATCGCCCATCACTTCGGCCAATGCGCGGGCTATGGTCATACGGTCGAGGTGCATGCCGGCAGAATGGGCTTGCATGACGGCTGTGCGGGCATACACATCGATGACGAGCCCCGGAAGGTTGTCGCCTTCTCCGTGCACCAGACGATAAGTGTTGTTTGTCGCGTTTTCGGCAATACCGATGCTGCGCCGCATGTTATAGGCTACGCTGAGTTTGCGTTTCCAGAAATCGGTATCGATTGCTTCGTCTTGTCGGAAAGTCAACACACGTACGGCGATGCTGCCGATTTGAAAATGTCCTTTGGCTATGAATTCTTTTCGGGAAGTGTAAATCTCTACTACTTCTCCTTCTTCGGGTTCGCCGTCAAAATGTGCGATGGCACCGGAAAACACCCATGGGTGAAAACGCTTCAAAGATTCTTCTTTACCGGGTTTGAGATATACTTTATACATAAACGGGCGGTTATTTATATCATCACTCATTCTGTCGTTCTGCGCAAAGAACACGCTTTCTTTATGATATGAATGGTGAAAGAGATGGTTACTATCGTCAATTTAATCAGAAACTTGGCATTATGGGATATGATATTATTCTGTCTCTTCTTCTGCGGCAATTATAAAATCGCCGGATTTCTTTAGTTCCTGCAATCTGTTGTAGATGTTGAGGCATGCCCACGCATCGGTGGCGGCATATAGCTGCTGGGATTGCGTCAGTATTTCGGCCTCCCAATTGGAGAGTTGTTGGTTCTTTGAGATTTTCTCTCCGAATAGAATGGCGTAAATCTTTTGCAGGCTCTTGTCCTGAATACCGAAGGGGCGGACAAACTCTTGCAGCTCGATGACGGAGCGAGGCTCGAACGGAGCACGTTTGTGAAGCATCATGAAATCGTCTTTCAACGAGAGGCCTATTTTCGTGATGGAAGGGTTTTCCAGCAGTGTGATTATGGGGAGAGTCAGTCCGGTGAGGTTCAGGCGAAACAGGAAACAATGCTCTTCCGAAGCAATTTGCAACAGTGCGACTTTGTACGACTGTCCTTTGTTGAACGAGGGACGCGTTTCGCTGTCGATACCCAGTTGCGGACAAGTTTTCAGATAGTTTACGGCTTTTTCGGTTTCCCAAGGAGTTTGTACGACATGTATCTGTCCTGTGAAAGCCGCTTTCGGCAGCTCCTTCAGTATCTCTTTGTTGATTGTTCTATGTATGACCATGTGCTGTTTGCTTTTAGTCAACCTCTTCAGTTGTCTCTTCCTCTTCCTCGTTTTCGTCTTGCGCATATCTCACACTATGCAGGGCACGCAAGGTATTCACGAGCTTTTGTCCCCAATACAGGCGGAAATTCTCCTGACAGATGGCAAGAGCGTCGTTCATGGTTTCGTTCAGTCCCAGTTGAAAAACGAAAATGAAGTCTTTGATGTCCTGATAGATATCGGCTAAATCCTCGGATATGTATTTGGTGATGGGTTGGTCGCTATATTTCATGTCCGAAACGAACACCTCCAGATAATCATCCTTACCGGCAAGGATATTGGAGAGGTTCATGCGGAGTACCTCGTAAGTTTCTTCGGTGACGAAGGTTTCCGGTGCTTCATCCCCTATGGGGTTGCAGTCGGGCAGCATGGAGGTCTTGAGGTAAAGCAGTGGAAGAATTTTCAGGGATGTGTCGATGAAAATGGAGGGTTTCATCCCTTCCGCCTGTTCCAGAAATTTACAGAACTCGGCGGCTACTGTAACAAACTCTACGACATTGCGGTCGAATATCACTTGGCTTTCTTTTTTCATATATGATGGCACTTTGAGATGCAAAGATAGCGTAAACCACAAGTAGAAGCAAATTAATCAGGAGATTATTCTTTTTTCACTATGCGATGTATTGCTCTTTTCCGATATGCCGTGGGACGGACTGGTGTCAGCTTTGTGGGGGTGTGCATCCGGGAAGTGCAGGTTCTGGGGACGGACGGGCGTTCGTTGATTTAGGCTTGCAGAATATATAATATAATAATGTATGATTATTACATTATTTATAATGTGTCTTTTATGTCGCTAAGCTCTACCAGCTTATTCACAATGGCATAAATGGTGAGGCCGGCCGGGGAATGAATCTGTAATTTACGAGCTATGTTCCGGCGATGGGTGATGACGGTGTGAATGGAAAGATAGAGCTTGTCGGCAATGGCTTTATTGGTCATGCCTTTCACTACACACGTAATGATTTCTTTTTCGCGTTGGCTCAGGGTTTCCTGCTCGTTGTCTTTCTCTTCTTCCTCTTCGGTGTGCAGCAACCGGTTGATTTTGGAAGAAATGACATCTACATCATCGCAGATGGCAAAACTCTCGTCGTACTCTTTCAACGTGTTGTTGTCTATGACGGAACATATCATAGCGATATATTTGATTCTGCTTCGTCCGTGTTCTGCTTTGAAAGAAGATAAGTCGAACCATCCGCCGAAAGTGGGGTTGATGATTACGATGTCGGCCGGCTGCATGTGGATGTAGTTCTGTAACGATTCCGGCGAAGCAACCTCAATGGGGTGGACATTTAGGTTGGGAATACGTTTGAGTACAGCCGTAAGGCCGCTTCGGATGATAATCGAAGTTTCTGCGACAACAATCTTCAAAGAGGCATTATTGTTCATCTTTCAGCTCCTTTTCTATTTGTGCTACGGCGGGAACAAACATATAATCCTCTACCTGACAGTGGGTTGCAAGGTCTTGCTCGCAGTTGAAGATGTCGAACAAAACGGCATTCAGCAGATTGTTGTTCTCTTTTTCCGGGTAGTATTTGATAATGATATTTTTCAATTCTTTCAGCTTGGTCTCTATCTGATTGTGCTTACTGGCAAAAGTGGCGATATTATAATTATCCGACAATTTGCCCTGCATCAGTTGTTCCACGTAGGTGAATACGGCTGTATTCTCGTATTCCATGTGGCGGCGTACTTCCTTGGCATATTCGTCGAAAAACTTTAAAATGAGGGACGCCACGTCGTTTGCGCCGGAACAGTCAATGGCTTCTACCAGCTTGCAACGGATGGCCGGCAGGTTGAAATCCAGAAAGTAAGCATGGGCATGTTTCAGATAATCCATAAGGGCAAGGATGGAGAATTCGTTCCCGTTTCCGTTATAGGAGTATTGCTCTTCGCTGATGAAATTGGCAACAGCGAGGAATGTGGGGCAATCAACGCCTTGCGCTTTACAGACATCTTTGACGCTTTTATCTCCGAACCCTAATGAAAGCCCGAAACGACTCATCACCATCAATAGGGAGTAATTATCGCAGATGAGATCGCTCATTTTATCTGTTGCACGGTACTTATGTTGTTCACTCATTGTGTGGCATTGTTTTTATACTCTGAATTAATATGCAAAGTAACGACTTTTCTTTGAAAGATACAATCCTTATTAGTAGGTATTTTAGAATCGGTTGATATTGAGTGCCCGGTAGATGCTGGAAAGCATAAACTATATGCTTTAGTTTATTTAACTAATTAAATTAGTTTATAAACTATAAAGTTTAGTTCTTTGCGGAAAACATAAGGAAACAATGAAAGGATTGACAGTAAAAGAAGAGGAGATTATGGGTTTTTTCTGGGAAAAAGGTCCATTGTTTGTAAAGGAGATGCTGGGATTCTACGAAGAACCGAAGCCGCATTTCAATACTTTGTCCACCATTGTCAGAGGACTTGAAGATAAGGGGTTCGTGAGTCATCACACTTATGGAAACACTTATCAGTATTATGCGGTGGTGAGTGAGGAGGATTTCCGTAAACGGACATTGAAAGATGTTATCCGTAAATATTTCGATAATTCCTATCTCAGTGCAGTGTCGTCTCTGGTGAAAGAAGAGAAACTTTCTCTGGAGGAGTTGAAGCAACTGATACGGGAAGTGGAAAAAGGGAAGAGGTAATAAGAAATAAGATAAGAAATGACAGGAACGAAAGAGTATTTATGAAACGTAAATTATTGTTTTTATTTATGCTGTGCGGTTTGTGTATACCGGTTTTAGCACAGTTTCCCAAAGGGGTGATTTTTATGATAGACGGAAAGTTTTATGACAAGATGCCTGCTTCATTCAACATGGATTGGATTACCGGAATGGATAAAACGGTGGATGAAGACGGTAATGTATTCTGCAAACTATACTTGAGAGAAGGAGCCCGACTTGATTCAGTTGATGTGTACAAAGCTATTCCGGAGGATAAAATCCCACATCTGCAAGAGATTAGAAAGCGCTTGGAAACTAAGGTGGTGGTAGTTTCGAAGCCTAAGAATGCGATAGTGTTGCTCAATGGTGTTTTTTTCTCTGAAATGCCGCCACGCATTCAGTATGAAATAATGGATGTTCATTTTTATAAAGACACGAATGGATGCACCATTCCTTTTTATTATTGGAATGGAGAATTGGAGGAAGAGGATATGAAATATGCTTTGCCCTCTGTCAGAGTGGAAGGAGCCGAAGAAATGCTGGCTCTTTATCGCACCCCCGATTTGAGGAAGATGAGGATACAGATGCGGAAACCTAAGGAGTTGCTTCTGAAAGTAGGAGATGAACTGGGACATTTTAATGTGCAAGATGTGTCGGGCAGACAGTGGACACAACAGGAGACCTTGGGCAGGCCGTTGGTACTTAACTTCTGGTACACGGGGTGCGCTCCTTGTATCTTGGAGATGCCCGAACTGAGTACATGGTTAGATATTTGTCCTGAAGCAAATTACTTTGCTGTTACTTGGAACACTGCTGAGCAAATAAGAAAAATTGTCGCTAACAAACATTTTCTTTTCACACAGATTGCCGATGATAAAGTTTTATGGAAGCGGTTTGGGGTAGAACAGACTCCCACGACTGTACTAATTGACAAGAAGGGGGTTGTACGTAAAATAGAAATCGGTACAAACGAGCGCAAACGTAAAGAATTACTGGAATGCTTGAAGGATTTGGAGAAAGAATAATAGATCTGTTTGGGAATTTAAAACAATAAAAAACAGAAAAGGATGGGACTCTTTTTTGTATATATACTGAAATCATCCGTTTGCTTGGCGGCATTCTATTTGTTTTACCGTTTGTTGATGGCTCGCGAAACATTTCATCGTTTCAATCGGTTTGCTTTGCTGGGTATCTTGCTGTTGTCTTGCCTCCTGCCGTTGATCGAAGTGAACGTGAAGCAGGAGACTGAAGTGCGTCAGACAATGCTGACACTGGAGCAGTTGTTGATGATGGCGGATGCGGAGAGTTCGGCAACGGTCGGAGCGGTTGAAGAAACCACGGTTACGTGGGTGCAGATGGCTCTACTGGCTTATCTGTCGGGAATCCTTTTCTTTACTTTCCGTAATGCTTGTTCGTTGATGCGGTTGCTGATGTTGTTGAAATCGGGAAGCAGACAACGTGTTGATTGTTATTTGCCGGGTAGGAGAGAGCATGTCACTTTGATTGTTCATAATAAGGAGGTAGCTCCCTTCAGTTGGATGAAGTACATCGTTATTTCCCGTAAAGACTTGGAAGAGAATGGACGAGAAATCCTTATCCATGAACTTGCCCATATCCGTAACAGGCATTCCTTGGATTTGCTGGTGGCCGATGTTTGTATTTTCTTTCAGTGGTTCAATCCGGCTTCGTGGCTGATGAAACAGGAGTTACAGAATATACACGAGTATGAAGCGGATGAGTCGGTCATTGAGGAAGGTGTGGATGCGAAACGATACCAATTATTATTAATAAAAAAAGCTGTCGGCACAAGGCTCTACTCTATGGCCAACAGCTTTAATCACAGTAAACTTAAAAAACGTATCACTATGATGTTAAAAGAAAAATCAAGTCCGTGGGCACGTTTGAAGTATCTTTATGTACTTCCCGTAGCGGCTGTTGCTGTTACAGCTTTTGCCCGTCCCGAAGTCTCCGAGAAAGTTGAAGAGATTTCTGTCGTCAAAGTTAATGATTTGGCTGCAATTGTAGAAACAAAAGTGGCAGAAAGTGTGGGAGACACCACGAAACCTGCCGGAGTGACGTATGTGCCTGTCGAGGTAAATGAAAAGTTGAAAGGAACTCCAGTTTTGACTGTCGTTGAACAAATGCCCGCATATCCCGGAGGTATGTCTGCTCTGATGGAGTATTTCAAGGAGAACATGCGCTATCCTGCATCTGCCAAGGAGAGAGGGCTGCAAGGACGTGTCACGGTTCAGTTTGTGGTAGATAAGGATGGAAGTGTTAAGGAGCCGAAGGTCATTCGTTCGGTAGCTCAGGAGCTGGATGAGGAGGCGTTGCGCTTGGTAAAGAGCATGTCGAAGTGGGAGCCGGGCAGACAGAACGGGGAACCCGTTGCAGTGAAATTCGCAGTTCCGGTGCCCTTTAAGCAGGATGTTGACGTAAGAATGGGCGAGCAGCTTGTCGGTAAAATTCAAGAGGTGCGTACATCGATGGACGGGGGTGGAGGAATACCGCTCTATATCGTAGATGGCAAAGAGGTCTCCGCTTCTGTGATGCGTGCGCTGAAACCTGAAAGCATTGCAGGCGTGTCTGTCCTGAAGGATAAGTCGGCCACGGCAATCTATGGAGAAAGAGCGAAACATGGCGTAGTTGTGATAACCTTGAAGGAGGGCGATTCTGCGATAGACATGCCGGAGAAGAAACCGGAGGGAGCCGGTAAGGAGGGCAAAGATATCGATCTATCCAAAGTGGAGGTCTTTATTGATGGTGTAAAGGTAGATTTGCAAGAAAAGAAGTTGGACGAACTTGTGCCGTTCGATAAGATAGAGAATATAAAGATTGATAAAGCTTCTGATGGGAAAGGCAAGATTTATATTACAATTAAAAAAGGAGAAAAAGTACACAATTTATATGCGGTTCAGGGCAATATGAAGGTGGAAGGCAAAGTGGTGGACGAAAAAGGCGAACCGATTATCGGTGCTACTGTTCTGATAGAAGGTACCAATCGTGGTTCGGTTACAGATATTGATGGAAAATTTGTTCTTTCCGTATCCGATAAGAATGCCGTTTTAGTAATCTCCTATATAGGTATGGCAACGGTAAAAGTAACGGCGCAGCCGGAAGTTACTGTTGCTTTGAAGAAGGAATGATTGGATGCTCCCTTTAAAAAAAGGAAATATCGAGAGTCTTTATAATATTCAGACACGGATTGCGCGAAAAAGTGGAGTTGAAAAATAAACTTTGCTTAATCAGTGGAATCCGTGCCTGACAGCATGTCTTACAGACTTTTCCTGAGAATCTCGATGATTTCTTCACGATTCAGTTTGTGATAACCGCTGTCGAAGATGATGGTGCTGTCTGTTATTCCTTCGAGCATCTCCTCCGTTACACCAAGTTCTTTGATACTGAGCACTACACCTATTTCACGCATCCAGTTTTCCAAAGCAGCCAATCCTTCTTCTGCCACCTGCCGGTCATTCTTTCCTTCCGGACGGATGTCCCAAACGGTTGTGGCAAACCGACGGAACTTATCAGTGGCATAAGGCAGAATATGGTGATAGTAAGGCAACGAGACGGCGGAGAGTGTCATGCCGTGGGTGGCATCCGTGTGAGCTCCGATGGCTTGGCCTATCATGTGTACCATCCAGTCTTGCCGCTTGCCGCATCCGACAAGTGTGTTGAGTGCCCATGTCGCTGTCCACATGATGTTGGAGCGTGCCTCGTAATCTTCGGGATTTTTAACCGCAATGCGGCTGGAGTGAATCAGAGAGCGCATCAGACCTTCATTCAGATAGTCGCTGGTGTTGTTGTCGGTATTGGAGAAGTATTGCTCCATGAGGTGCGACATGATGTCGAAGAATCCGGCCACCATCTGGTAGTGGGGCAGTGTATAGGTATATGTAGGATTTAAGATGGAGAAGCGAGGCATTACACGCTCATCGAATACTTTGCCGATTTTCAGGTTTTCAGCATGGTTGGTAATGACCGAACCGCCATTCATTTCCGACCCTGTGCCTACCATTGTGAGAATGCTGCCTACCGGAATGATGCGACAGTCAGGGGCTTCTTGACGTTTGTAATATTTTTCCCACGGATTTTCATTACACCACGCCGAAACACTCACGCCCTTGGCATAGTCGATGACCGAACCGCCACCTACGGCGAGGATAAGATCGACATTCTTCTCTCGTGCCAGTTTTGCTCCTTCGTACAACTTCTCTACGGTGGGGTTGGGCATGACTCCCGGCAACTCCACAATTTGTTTACCTGCTTTGCCGAGAATATCGGTCACTTGGTTATAGATACCGTTGCGCTTGATGCTTCCACTGCCATAGGTAAGCAGTACCACAGGGCCATACGCTTTTAATTCTTCGGCCAAGAATTTCAGTGAGTTGTCGCCAAAATAAAGCCTTGTAGAATTTGAATACTTGAAATTGCCTAACATAGTTCTGTTTTTTTTGAGGGGTTATACTTTTATTTTATCAGTCATTGGCAGACTCTCTGTAAAGATACTGTAATTTTCTTGAAATCCGGTATTTTACAAATCCTTTTGTCATGAATTCAAATTTTCCGGTGGAGTAGTAAATTAATCTGCAAAAAAAATATCTATCCGGATTCGGGATAAGAAGCAGGGCGACAGCCTCACCCGAAGACTTGTATTTCAAAGTGAAAATCCATTGGTTATCAGTTGTTTACGCCGAAATTGTCAGACACTTGTGTTTTACGGCTCAAACACTTGTGTCTGACGCGCAAAACACTTGTGTCTGTCGCGCAAAACACTTGTGTCTGTCGCGCAAAACACTTGCGTCTGTCAAGACAAAGGAATGCAGTTGTCAAAACAGGGGGAGAGAGACCGGAGTAAAAGGCTCTTTTCCCTTCTGCTCGACCGCCGTAAAACGGTGCATTCAAGAAATATCCGCCCGACAGGATGCAGCCCTCAGCTTCAGCAAAAGAAACCGCCTATCCCGAACTCGGGCATATCTGATAAGATACAGGCGGATTTACGATATGTTTTCTTTTGTTATTTCTCGGATTATCATAACTTTGTGAGTCTCATTTTTTAGAAAACATATAAGGTTATGATGAAATGTATTCCTTTCATGTTGAGCCTGTTCTCGGCGTTTGTTTTTGCCGAACCGCTTTTTGCTTGCACTTCTGCCGTTGTCTCAGGCAAGGTTACTCCCGATGGCCGTCCGTTGTTGTGGAAACACCGCGATACGGACTTCCTGCGAAATCATGTGGCTTATGTAAAAGGTGAGAAGTATGATTTTATTGCCGATGTGAATAGTAGTAATTTTCCGGAGCTGAAGGAAGCGTGGATTGGTACAAACACCGCAGGCTTTCCTTGATGAACACCCAGTCTTACAATCTCGTTGAAATAAAGGATGGGGAAGAGCGAGGTGTAGCCAATGGGTGTATCATTTATCGCGCTTTAGAGGTTTGTGCCACAGTAGAAGACTTCCGACATTTTCTTGACACCATTGCAAAGCCCAGCATGATAGAGGCGAACTTTGGTGTGATAGATGCCAAAGGCGGTGCTTACTACCATGTGGACACTTTTGGGCTATCCTCCTAAGGGAGTTGCCATACCTCTTTGGGTGAAAGGAGCCGGCAAACTGCTTCCTCCGATGGTGTGTTTGGACAGGAAACTTGCGGCTGCTCCGCTCAGCGATTGGTCTCTTCGTCTTGCCGACAACGTTTACTGTTACAAGCAGGGAATGGGGACAAATCGCTATTTGAATTGGGAAAGGTTGTATAGCCCGGCAAGGGGCGACGGGTATATGACACGGCTTGCACCCATAGAGGAAGAAGTATTCAGGCTTACTGTGCCGGTGTTGGACAGTTGGCGTAGGCAAGGAGAAATAAATGTGGATGAGATGAAAACATTATACCGGGAGCTTGAGAAACCGGTTCAAACTATTTATAAGTTACTGCTTGAATGAACCCCCATTTGATACTTGTAGGAGCGTAGGCTTACACTTGTACAAGCGTTGCCTCACACTTGTACAAGTGAAGCCTTGCGGTTGTACAAGTGAGACCTTACACTTGTATAAGTGTAAAATGTTGATTATCAGTGGTTATTTGTGGCGGAGGCGAGATACTCGAAAATTTCCGTCTCTTGGTCCGGGTGAAACCAGCGGATTTCTTCATCCCGCTTGAACCAAGTCATTTGCTTACGAGAATAAATGCGGGAATTCTGCTTTATCTTTTCAATGGCAAACGGTAATGTCCATTCACCGTCAATATACTTGAAGATTTCCTTATAACCTACTGTATTCAGTGCGTTTAGCGCTCGGTAAGGGTAGACTTGCCGGGCTTCTTCTACCAATCCGTCCGCTATCATTTGGTCTACACGGCGGTTAATGCGATCGTATAGCTCTTCGCGGTTGCGCGTCAAGCCTATCTTGATGATGCGGAAAGGACGTTTCTTGATTTGTTGTGTGCGGAAGGATGTATAGGGTTTTCCCGTCATGTAGCAGATTTCCAAGGCATGGACTACGCGTTTGGGATTCTTCAGGTCTACTATCTTGTAATATTCCGGATCAAGGAGTTTTAATTCTGCGCACAACCTTTCCAAGCCTTCTGTCTCGTATCTGTGCAGCATCAGCCGTCGGGTTTCGGCATCTACGGTAGGAATATCGTCGATGCCTTTGCAGATGGCATCGACATACATCATCGAACCGCCGGTCAGCACTACGGTGTCATGCTTGGTAAATAACGTTTCGAGAAGTTTCAGTGTCTCTGCCTCATATTGGGCGGCACTATAATAGTCCGTCAGTTTCAGCATACCCACAAAGTGATGTTCCACCCGTTGAAGTTGTTCCGTAGTAGGGGCTGCTGTACCTATCTTCAAGTCGGCATAAAGTTGTCTTGAGTCAGCCGAGACAATACAAGTGTCGAATTGCTCTGCCAACCGGAGGCTTAGCTCCGTTTTTCCCACTCCGGTGGGACCGATAAGTACAATGAGGGTATGCATGTTGGCGGTAAAGGATAATTCGGGCACGGATTACGCAGACTTTACGGATTTAATTCATAAAAACCGTTCCATTCCATGGAGGCCGTGCCCGATATTATATTCCGATAAATTCAAAAACAGGCTCTTAATATCTGTCTTCCTCGTATGAACTGTCCGAAGAAGCACCGTCGTCAAAACCGCTGAATCCGTCCCTGTCGAAGTCTTCCATGTCGAAATCCTGATCTCCGTAGAAGTTCTCGCCCAAATCAAGCGACCCTCCGCTTGCTGTCATTTCTTCGAAGTCAATGCTCTGTTTGGGGGCTTCGCCTGTTTTTTTGGTACACTTGGATCCTTTCATGTCTTTTCCGGTGATGATTTCGGAAAGTTCGATGAAGAAACAACGCTCCGTCATGTAGTCGAATACATACAGCAGTTTTTGCTTTTCTTCTTCAATCAGTTCGTTGAGGCGGGTATCTTTCATTACCCAGCTGTCTATTTCCGGATTGTCATCCATTTCTTCCAAGGTGATTTCTTTTTCTTTCTCCCAGTCGTCGTCGCAGATGAAGAAAGAAGTCATCTGGTCATCGGCATAACCTGTCGACTGTAAAATCGCCTTATGAAAGTCATAGAACGTAGCTTCCGGGTCTATTTGTATTTCTCTGACAAAATCGTCCACCTCGTCCGAGATGATTGTAAATCTGTATATCATTTGATGTATGATTTATTATAATATTAAAACAAGCTCTGAATCTTCTTTATTTGCTTGCAGGAATAATTCCGCGAGCCGATTCGCGTATAAAACTTACAATATAGCTTATCTCAGGGGTCATTTCCATTTCGTTCTCAATTTTCTTCAGAGCGTCGGTATTATTCAGTCCGCTTTGATAGATGATGCGGTAGGCATTATGGATATTTTCAATCGTTTCGTTGGAGAAACCGCGACGGCGCAATCCTACGACATTGATTCCGGCATAACAGATAGGTTCTCGTCCGGCAATGATATAGGGCGGAATGTCTTTACTGAAGCGACAGCCTCCTTGCACCATCCCATACCCACCGACACGGCAAAACTGGTGCATCAAGACACTTGCACTGATGATAGAGTTATCGTCGATTACGATTTCACCTGCCATTTTTGTGGCATTGCCGATGATGCAATTATTGCCTATGATGGCATCGTGGGCTACGTGTACACCTTCCATTAGCAGGTTGTTGTTGCCTACCACCGTTTTGCCTTTGGCAGCTGTGCCGCGATTGATGGTTACATTCTCACGTATAAGGTTGTTGTCACCGATTTCGGCAGTGCTTTCTTCTCCTCTGAATTTCAGGTCTTGGGGGATGGCACTGATGACGGCTCCCGGAAAAATAGTGTTTCCGTTACCGATGCGTGCGCCATACAGAATACTGGCATTCGCCATGATTTTATTGTTATCGCCGATTACCACATTCTTGTCTATGAAAACAAAAGGAGCAATCTCTACGTTTTCACCGATTTTTGCTTCGGGATGAATATACGCTAAGGGACTTATCATACTATTGCAGGTTTCTTTACTTGTTCTTAACTATTTGTGCCATAAATTCTGCTTCGCAGACCACTTTTTCGCCTACGAATACATAGCCTTTCATGGTAGAGACACCACGACGTATGGGTGCCATTAATTCTACACGGAAAATCAGTGTGTCGCCTGGTACCACTTTTTGGCGGAATTTCACACCGTCTATTTTCATGAAATATGTGGAGTAGCGTTCCGGTTCCTCTATGGAGTTCAGTACAAGCAGGCCGCCGGTTTGTGCCATGGCCTCTATCTGCAATACACCGGGCATTACGGGTTCTTGAGGGAAGTGCCCTTGGAAAAACGGTTCGTTGGAGGTCACATTTTTTATACCTACGATATAGTTGGCTCCTATTTCGATTACTTTGTCCACCAACTGCATCGGATAACGATGCGGCAGAAGTTCGCGGATGCGGTTTACATCCATAATGGGTTCGCGGTTGCAATCGTAGGTGGGAGCCTGAATATCGTGCAGACGGATTTCCTTACGCATCTGGCGGGCAAACTTATTGTTGATAGTGTGTCCCGGACGGGTAGCGATGATACGCCCTTTGATGGGTTTGCCTATCAAGGCCAAGTCTCCGATTACATCAAGCAGTTTGTGGCGGGCGCATTCATTAGGCCATACCAACGGTTTGTAGTTGATGTAGCCCAACTGTTTGGCATCCATGTGAGGAACTCCCATTATGTCGGCCAGCTTGTCGTAGTTCTCTTGAGACATCTCACGCTCATAAATAACAATCGCATTGTCCAAATCACCGCCTTTGATAAGGCCGGCTTGTAACAAAGGCTCGATTTCACGTACAAATACGAAAGTACGGCTGGCCGCTATTTCGTCTTTGAACTTAGACATGTCCTCCAAGGTGGCAAACTGATTGGGGATAATGGTCGAATCGTATGATACCAATACGTTCAGACTGAAGTTCTCGTCCGGCAATACAATGATGGACGAACCGGTTGCTTCGTCGCGGAACTCGATCTTTGACTTGATGATATAGAAATCTTTTACGGCATTTTGTTCTATGATGCCTACCCGTTCTATTTCGTTGACATAATATTGGGCACTTCCGTCCAGAATAGGAAATTCCGGTCCGTTTACTTGTATCAAGCAGTTATCTATACCCAATGCGTAAAGGGCTGCCATGCCATGCTCTATCGTACTGACTTTGATTCCGTTTTTGGAAAGTACGGTGCCACGGGTGGTTTCGGTCACATTGTCGGCAACGGCATCTATGATGGGCTGCCCCTCGATGTCGATGCGCTGAATCTTGTATCCGTGGTTATCCGGAGCTGGATTGAAAGTAACGGTCAGGTCAAGTCCCGTATGAAGACCTTTTCCACTGAGCGAAAAGCTGTCTTTTAGAGTCTTTTGTTTTAACATTGGTTACTTATTTAATTGTTGTTTAAGTTCATTCAATTCTTTGCGGAGCACATTCAGTTCCGTATACATATCCGGCAGCTTGCGGTAAATGGCTGCGGATTTGAAATAAGGCTTCGGCTCCATAGGAGGTGTGCCAATCAATTGGCTTCCGTCCTTGATGCTGCCGGGAACGCCTGACTGTGCGCCAAGATTGACTTTGTCGCCTATGTGGATATGGCCGGCAACACCAACTTGTCCGCCCATCATGCACCATTCTCCCACTTTCGTGGAACCGGCAATGCCTACTTGTGCAGCCATTACAGTGTGCGAACCTATCTCGTCGTTGTGGGCAATCTGAATTAAATTATCCAGTTTCACGCCGCTATGTACAATCGTGGCTCCCATGGTGGCACGGTCTATACACGTATTTGCACCTACTTCCACATTGTCTTCCAGAATGGTGATACCTATTTGGGGAATCTTCTCATATCCTTCGGGAGTCGGAGCAAAACCGAACCCGTCTGCACCGATGATACAACCTGCATGCAGGATACAATGATTGCCTATACGGCAGTCGTGATATACGGTTGCATTGGCATAGATGATGCAATTGCTGCCTATCTTTGCGCCGCTGCCGATGGTGACATGCGGATGAATGACCGTATTGTCTCCGACTTCTGCATGTTCGCCGATACAGGCAAAAGGAGCTATGTAAACATCCTTGCCAATCTTTGCACTCTCGGCAACAAAAGCCAAAGGACTGATTCCTGTCAATTTCGGTTTGCTTTGTTCATAAAGATTGAGCAGCTTGGCAAGACTTTCGTAGGCATTGTCTACTTTAATCAGAGTTGTTTTTACTTCTTGTTCCGGAATGAAATCTTTGTTTACCAGAACAATGCTTGATTGGGTGTCGTATATATAGGAGGTATATTTGGGGTTGGATAAGAATGAGATGGCTCCCGGCATTCCTTCTTCGATTTTCGCAAAGGTATGAACGGTAGCATTCTCGTCTCCAACAATTTCTCCTTGTATAAATGTTGCGATTTGTTTGGCCGAAAACTCCATTTACTATTCTTGTTAGATGGTTTCAAAGCGCAAATAACGGATTTTTTTTTAATATATCCTTGCCCTTAGATGAATATTTTATGCTTGCTTATGCAAACGTTGGTAGCACAGGTAGTATTTTTTTACTTTCTTGGACAGAAGGGAAATATTGAGCATATCCGATGCTTCGGCAATATTTTTGATACTGCCGTCGTTGTAGAGGATGTCGATACTGTCGTCTGCTTCATCGTACATGTTCTTTTCGATGCTGGGGGTAGAGATGAAATAACTCGATTCGGAAAGGGGGATGTCTAATTGTTTACTGATTTGCAACATCAGTTCCTTTTTCCGTTCCTCGCTGAAAGGTTCGGCAGATATCTCAACTTTGAAGATATTTCGATTGATCATGCCGGTGCTCAGAGTAGATAAAACCTTGTCAGGATGGTCGCTCCAGACCTTGAGGGCTGTCCAGATATCATTGTCGTCCATCCGGATGAAATTCTCCAGACATTCAGGGTTGTTGTAGAATATTTCTCTGTTGATGTCGTTGTAGAGGAAAAAACTCAATGCGGGAGAGGCGAATAATTCCACTCCCCGGCTTGCAAGTTCTTTGGCACGCAGCAAAGTACTGATAAGCATTTTTTCGTAGGCCACAGACGTTTTGTGCAGATAGACCTGCCAATACATCAGGCGGCGTGCGGTGAGGAAATTCTCGATGGAGTATATGCCTTTGGATTCGATTACGAGATGGTCGTCTTTTACGTCGAGCATCTTGATGATGCGTGCGGAGCCTATATTTCCTTCCGTCACTCCTGTGTAGAAACTGTCGCGGCAAAGATAGTCGAGGCGATCCATGTCGAGTTGTCCGCTCACCAATTGGTGTAGGAAACGTTTGGGGTATTCGTCTTTAAAGATTCGGATGGCAAGTGCCAACTGCCCGTTCATTTCTTTGTTGATGCGTTCCATCAGCATCAACGATATGTCTTCGTGAGATACGCCGCGCACAATGGTGTCTTCCAGTACATGCGAGAAAGGTCCGTGACCGATGTCGTGCATCAGGATAGCGGCTTCTACGGCTTCGGCCTCGCTGTCGAAAATGAAATTGCCTTTGGCAGTGAGGTGTTGGATGGCCTCGCTCATCAGATAGTACGCTCCCAGCGAGTGCTGGAACCGTGTGTGTTGTGCGCCGGGATATACCACAGACGACAAACCCACTTGTCGGATACGGTTTAAACGCTGCAAAAGAGGATGCCGTACGATGTCATAGAGCAGTCCCTTGGGTATGTTGATGAACCCGAAGACCGGGTCGTTGATGATTTTCCTTTCGTAGGACATGTGTTTGATATTTATGGACAAAGGTAATGTCTTTTCAGGAGATGGCAAAACAGATTGCTTTATTTCAGGGCATTGCCATTCTGAAAACTTTGAATAAACCTGAGTTCGGGAAAAGACACACTTTTATATCGAACGCTGGTTTGAATTATGTGGAGTGAACTTGATTCTAGATTCTGCCGCTCATTCCCCGCTAAGAGTTTGAGAATGATATGCCGGACTTAAAGATAACGCTTTTTTTGAAAAGGAGGGGATGTGAAGAGTAAAAAAAGAATGTTTTTTTTAAGACTTTTATGATAAATGAAAACCGCAATGTCATTACGGACATTGCGGTCTCCTCATATTTAGTCAAGAAATTAAGGGAAAACGATTGTTACATCATTCCACCCATTCCTCCCATTCCGGGAGCGCCCATCGGCATTTCGGGCTTATCCTCTTTCTTTTCTACGATTACACACTCGGTAGTAAGGAACATACCGGCGATGGAAGCCGCATTTTCAAGAGCTACGCGGGTAACCTTGGCAGGGTCTACCACACCGGCAGCGTGCAAGTTCTCGTAAACATCGGTACGGGCGTTGTAGCCGAAATCACCTTTGCCTTCGCGTACTTTCTGTACGACAACGGCTCCTTCTTTTCCGGCATTGGCTACAATCTGGCGCAACGGCTCTTCGATGGCACGCTTGATGATATCGATACCTGTCGTTTCGTCTGCATTGTCGCCCTTGAATCCTTCCAAAGCTTCGAGAGCACGGATATAGGCTACGCCTCCACCGGCAACGATACCTTCTTCGATGGCTGCACGCGTGGCGCGAAGTGCATCATCCACGCGGTCTTTCTTTTCTTTCATCTCGACCTCGGAAGCGGCACCTACATAGAGAACGGCTACACCGCCTGACAATTTGGCCAGACGTTCTTGCAGTTTCTCTCTGTCATAGTCTGATTTTGTTGCGGCTATCTGAGCCTTGATTTGTTCGCAGCGTTCCTTGATGTTTTCTTTATTGCCGGCACCGTTTACGATGGTTGTGTTGTCTTTAGAAACCGTCACTTTGTCGGCAGTACCCAACATCTCGATAGTGGCCTGTTCCAGCTTCAGTCCTTTTTCTTCGCTGATGACAACACCACCGGTCAGTACGGCAATGTCTTCGAGCATTTCTTTACGACGATCGCCGAAGCCCGGAGCTTTCACTGCACAAATCTTCAACTGAGAACGCAGACGGTTCACAACCAAAGTTGTCAGCGCTTCGCTGTCCACATCTTCTGCAATAACCAGCAAGGGACGACCTGTCTGTACGGCCGGTTCGAGGATGGGCAAGAAGTCTTTCAGGTTGGAAATCTTCTTGTCGTAAATCAATATATACGGTTTTTCCATCTCGCATTCCATCTTCTCCGTATTGGTTACGAAGTAGGCAGAAAGGTAACCGCGATCGAACTGCATACCTTCTACCACGCCGATGGTCGTATCTGTACCCTTTGCCTCTTCGATGGTGATGACACCGTCTTTAGAAACTTTGCGCATGGCATCTGCAATCAATTTACCGATGACGGGGTCGTTGTTGGCAGATACGGTACCTACTTGTTCAATCTTGTCATAGTTGTCGCCTACCTTTTCGGATTGGTTCTTGATGGATTCTACCACTTTGGCAACTGCCTTGTCGATACCGCGTTTGATATCCATGGGGCTTGCGCCGGCAGTAACGTTCTTCAGGCCTTCGGCTACAATGGCCTGAGCCAATACGGTAGCGGTCGTAGTGCCGTCGCCCGCATCGTCGCCGGTCTTGGAAGCAACTTCCTTCACAAGCTGCGCACCGGTATTCTGATAAGCATCTGCCAGTTCCACTTCCTTGGCCACCGTTACGCCATCTTTCGTAATGTGGGGAGCGCCGAACTTCTTTTCTATGATTACGTTACGTCCTTTCGGGCCGAGGGTTACCTTAACCGCATTTGCCAGTGTGTCGATACCTTTCTTCAGTTGGTCGCGGGCATCGATATTGAATAATATTTCTTTTGCCATAATTCTATTTATATTTTAACTGTTAGAGTCTTTTTATGATTTATCCCAAAACAGCGAGCACATCGCTTTGACGCATAATGAGGTACTTGGTTCCTTCAACTTCCAGTTCGGTTCCGGCATATTTTCCATACAGTACCGTGTCGCCAACCTTCAATACCATTTCTTCGTCTTTTGTTCCGTTGCCTGCTGCAACGACTTCACCTTTCAAAGGTTTCTCTTTTGCCGTATCAGGAATAATGATACCGCCAATTGTTTTCTCTTCTGCAGGTGCAGGGAGTATCAGCACTCTGTCTGCCAATGGTTTAATGTTCATAGTCTTTTTGTTTTATGTTACACATTATTATATTAATGGTTCTTGCTTTAGGTAAGCACCGAAGAAATTACGAAAACTGTGCCAAAACATGAGAGTGTTTATTTGGCAGACAAAAACTGACAAAATGGCGTTGTTGCCTTTGTATGCTTGTACAAGAACTTAGTGTTGTTTGCCGAGTTTAAAATAAACAGTTATTGCATTTGCGGCTTTCTTCCAATCGTTTCACGGTATTGACATTTTTTAAGGCAGGCATAAGATGTCCTGCCATTTTGTTGAGAATGTGCCGGGATGTTATTGCCGGTTATTGTTCTTTTGAAAAAAAGTTTTCATTTACGGCAAGTAATTACCTGAGTTCGGGAGACAGGAGGTTCCTTTGGCTGAAGATGGGGGAGGGGCTGCATCCTATCGGACGAATATTCCTTGAAAGCACCGGTTTACCGCGATTAGTCAGAAGAGAAGAGAGTCTTTTACGCCTCCTTCCCCCTGTTTTGACAGATGCAATTCTTTGTCTTGACAGACACAAGTGTTCAAGCCGACAGACACAAGTGTTTTACGTGACAGACACAAGTGTTTTAGCCGTCAGACACAAGTGTCTGACAAGGCAAGTATAAATGATTGATAACCAGTGGAGTTTGACTTTAAAATACAAGCCTTCAGGTGAGGCTGTCGGACTGCTTCTTATCCCGAACCCGGGTAAATAATCACAGTTATCGTAGATAATTCTCCGAACCTTCGTATGTTTTGTTTGCCATTTCCTTTGGGAAGATGCTTTTCTGAATGTGTGGGAAGCAAACTGTTTGGCGAATCAATGATTGGGAAAAGGTGGCAAAGGGTCTCAAAAGAAACCGGATAAAAAGCTTTTGAGGAAAGTTAGACAGACTTTTGCTTTCATTGGCAAAGGTCGCAAAAACAGGGCTGTATCAGGCTGCTTTTATTCCAGTAATTCTTCTATCGCGTAGTTTTCCCAAAATGCTTTTGTAGAGTGTACCAGCGAGCTACCCATATAGAGCAGGAACAATATAGCTATGACAATCATCAGAAAACTGACAAGGGCATTGTGCTTTTCTTGTTTAATTTCAACAGAAATCATAAGAACCTCCTTTGTTTTATTTGTTTTATTGTCATGCAAAATCAGAAGCCGCACATTACATTCTGCTTGCACCGTCATGAAGAATTCAGCACAGCCTCTTTTCGTGCCCTAAATATACAAAAAAAGGAGCGATAAAAAGCTCCTTTTTAAAAGTTTTTCAGTTTTTATTAACTCAGTTCGCTAATCAGATTCTCCGGAGAGACAAGTTTCTGCTCACCGGTTTCCATGTTTTTCAGAGTAACCTTTCCTGTGTTCATCTCATTTTCTCCTACCAATGCAACAAACGGGATGGCTTTGGAATTGGCGTAGCTCATTTGTTTCTTCATCTTGCCGGCATCAGGGAAAATCTCGGCAGGAATGCCTGCTGCACGCACTTGTGACAATATTTCCAAAGCAAAAGCAGCTTCTTTGTCTCCGAAATTAATGAACAAGAGCCGGGTGGAACTCACTGTTTCCTTTGGATAAAGGTCGAGTTGATTCAAAACGTCGAAAATACGGTCGGCACCAAAAGATATGCCCACTCCGGAAACGTCCGGCATTCCGAATACGCCGGTCAGGTTGTCATAACGACCGCCACCGGTAATACTGCCAATCTGTACGTCCAGCGCCTTGACTTCAAAGATGGCACCGGTGTAATAGTTTAAGCCACGGGCAAGGGTTAGATCCAGTTCTATCTCATTATTCAGTCCGAGAGCCTTCAGTGTAGAGAGTATAAATTCGCTTTCTTCCACTCCTTTCAGGCCTGTCTCGCTATCGTCAAGCACTTTCTTCAAAACAGCCAGTTTCTCTTCGTTGGTGCCATTCAGCAGAATAATCGGTTGCAACTTGTCGATGGCCTTGTCGCTGATGCCTTTTTCTTTCAGTTCGGCGTTTACATTCTCAAGCCCGATCTTGTCCAACTTGTCTATGGCGACGGTTATATCGACAATCTTATCTGCCTCTCCAATGATTTCGGCAATACCGCTCAGAATCTTGCGGTTATTGATTTTGATACAAACACGAATACCGAAGCGGCTGAATACGGTATCGATAATCTGCATAAGTTCCACTTCATTCAGTAAAGAGTTGCTGCCCACTACGTCGGCGTCGCATTGATAGAATTCGCGGTAACGCCCCTTTTGTGGCCGGTCGGCACGCCAAACGGGTTGTATCTGATAACGTTTGAAAGGGAAAGTGATTTCATCACGGTGCATTACCACATAACGGGCAAAAGGTACCGTAAGGTCATAGCGCAAACCTTTCTCACAGAATTTGGCTGCAAGTTTGGCTGCATTCCGGCTCAATAATTCCTCATCGGTCAGGCCAGAAAAATAATCACCGGAATTTTGTATTTTGAACAATAATTTGTCGCCTTCCTCGCCATATTTTCCCATCAAGGTAGAAAGCATCTCCATCGAGGGGGTTTCTATCTGCTGGAATCCATATAGGTGATATACTTCACGGATGGTGTTGAATATATAATTGCGCTTTGCCGTTTCTACGGGAGAAAAGTCGCGGGTTCCCTTCGGAATACTTGGTTTTGTTGCCATATTTGTTACTTTAAAATAGGATGTGGCAAAGTTACGCTTTTTATTGATTAAGAAAAAGAGATACCTATACTCTTTATTGCAGTTTAGGTATCTCTTTTTTTGATTTTATGAAGATTTACTCTCAATGTTTATACGTATGCGCACATGTTGTGAAGTACACCCGCAAGAAACATCTTTTTTGCAGCATGCTGCTCTTTAATCTCTGCGTCCCAGAAATATCATAATATAGTATATTAATGTAGCCAAAGAACCAAGAGCTGCCACTACATAGGTATAAGCAGCCGAACGGAGTGCATCTTCAGCCTGCGCGTGGTTATATGAATTTGTAATGCCGGAATTGCTGAGCCATATCAGCGCACGTTTACTGGCATCGATTTCTACCGGAAGGGTAATGAAACTGAACAGGGTGGTGGTAGCAAACAAGATGATACCGGCCAATAGTAATTGCGGAAAAGAGTTCAGCATTAAGATGCCGGCGAACAACACCCATGTCATCCACTGCGAGGCAAAGGATACCACCGGTACCAGTTTGCTGCGCATAGTCAGTGGAGCATAGGCACGTGCATGCTGCACGGCATGTCCGCATTCGTGGGCTGCAACGGCGGCGGCCATAATGCTGCTGCCATTATACACGCCTTCACTCAGATTTACTGTCTTATTGGCAGGGTTATAGTGGTCGGTAAGATGCCCCGGTGTATGTGTAACGGTAACATCGTAAATTCCATTATCATGCAGCATTTTCAGAGCTACATCCGCTCCCGTCATGCCGTTTCCGGCAGCTATCTTGGAGTATTTCTTGAACTTGTTCTGCAAGTTCATCTGCACCAGCCAACTGACAACGGCAATACCGATAAAGATAATCCATTGCATTCCTATCATTCCTGTTCCCATAATCTTCTTTCTTTAGTTTGTGAATAAATTTGTTGTTTGTAACTGTATAACAAATTGTTTGCCAAAAATAATAATAAAATAGTGAATAATACGGAAACAGTCTTTATCTTTTAGGAAGATTTTCTTTTCGGGCTGTTTCCCCTTTTTTACTCGTCAAATAACCCGTTGTGCTCTTCTTTAAAAAAACAGACTATAAGAATTACTGGACAAGATAAGCGGGGTTCTAAAAAACTGTCTTAAACAGGTTTTTATGCTTAGGCGGTACTATCAGGATGTGGGATGCGAATCAGCGAGCTGCAACTCTACAACCATATCAATATCTGTCGGAATATCGGGTAGGTATAGCACGATACCATTTTTACATTTTTGAAACTTTAGAGAAACTCTGTCAATAAAGCGGATTGCTTTTTTCACTTTTTCCCCTTCCAAAGGTAAGAAGAGGGCTTTGTCCTGCAAGTCAAGAATATGTACATACAGGTTGTTTCCTTTTCGGGTGGTCACTCCCCAAGGGTGTGGGGCAATACAGCCTCCGCGGGTGCCGTAAATGGTTTCTCCATACTGTCCCATCCATTGCCCTACTTCTGCCAGACGATTCAATGCCATAGCCGGAAGTTCACCGTCGGGCTGAGGCCCGATGTTCATCAGCAGATTGGCATCCTTGCCCGCTGCCTTCACCAAATAATGAATCAATGTTTTTGCCGACTTATAATCTTGATCTGTAATTTTATATCCCCACATGCCGTTCATGGTTTCACAAGTTTCCAAAGGCAACGAACTGATAGCTTGACCGGATAACCCCGCACTATTTTCACCCGGTAAGTCGCGTTCGAATATTTGGATGTCTTCGCCTGCAAAAGGCACTTGGTGGTGGTTGTTTGCAACCAAACAGGCAGGTTGTAAACGGTGTATCATGGCATATTGTCCGGGCAGTTGCCAGTCGAAATCCGGATTCAGGTCTTGATCCCACCAACCATCGAACCAGATGGCACCAATCTTTCCATAACCGGTAAGCAGTTCTGTTAACTGGTTATTCATGAAGTTGTAATAACTGTTCCAATTTCCTTTCGGGTTTGGCCGTCCGGTACCACGTCCTGTACGTCCCCACGGGGCATCTTCGCGAAACCAATCAATATGCGAGTAATACAGATGCAGACGGATGCCCTGTTTATGGCATTCATCCGCCAACTCCTTCAATATGTCGCGTTTGAAAGGAGTAGCATCCACAATATTGTAATCGGAATAGCGGGTATGGAACATAGAAAAACCTTCGTGATGACGCGTTGTGAAACAGATATACTTTGCTCCGGAGGCCTTGATGGCAGATACCCATTGGGCTGCATCAAACTTGGATGGGTAAAAACCACCCGCCAACTTGGCATATTCTTTATAATCCAGATTCTTATTGGTCATAGTCCATTCGCCGGTAGCCAGCATGGCATAAAGCCCCCAATGAAGAAAGATGCCAAACTTACTGTCACGGAATTCCTGACGAGACTTCAAATTCTCCTCTGTCGGTTGATATGGTTGCGATTTTGTGGAAGGAATGAGGAGAAACAGCAGTAAAAAAGATAGAAAATGTGTTTTCATGGATATAAATAGTATAAATAGAAAGATACAGGACTATCCGGATATTCACGGCCATTTTGATGAAACCGAAAAATCCGTGTATCCTGTATCTCAGATTATTGATTATTTCTATTACTCTTCTTCCGTATAACGTTCGATGGTCTGTTCGCGGTCAGGGCCTACCGATACAATCTTGATAGGCACTCCCAACTGTTCTTCCAAAAATGACAAGTACGCATTGAACTCTTCCGGGAATTCGTCTTCGCTTTGCATCTTGGTCATATCAGTCTGCCAGCCCGGCAATTCCACATAGATAGGCTCTACTTCTTCCTTGATATCGAATGGGAAATAATCTATTTCTTCACCATTCATTTTATAAGCTACACATGCTTTGATGGTTTCAAAAGAATCGAGCACGTCGCTCTTCATCATGATCAGTTTGGTTACGCCATCTATCATGATAGCGTATTTCAATGCAACCAAGTCAATCCAGCCGCAGCGACGTTTACGACCCGTCACAGAGCCGAATTCGTGTCCCAATGTACAAATCTGATCACCGGTTTCATCGAACAACTCCGTAGGGAACGGGCCGGAACCAACACGCGTACAATAGGCTTTGAAGATACCGTACACCTCACCGATTTTATTGGGAGCTATGCCAAGGCCCGTGCAAGCTCCGGCACAAACCGTATTGGAAGAAGTTACAAACGGATACGAGCCGAAATCAATATCCAGCATCGTTCCTTGTGCGCCTTCGCATAATATTGATTTGCCGGTAGCCAACAAGTGGTTCATTTCATGTTCGCTATCCACCAACCGGAATTGTTTGAGATATTCGATGCCTTCAAACCAGGATTTCTCCAGTTCGGCGAGGTCGTATTCATAGTTCAGGCTCTTCAGAATCTGCTCATGGCGAGCTTTGGCAGCGGCATATTTCTTGTCAAAATCATGCAGGATGTCTCCTACGCGTATGCCGTTACGACTCACTTTATCCGTATAGGTTGGGCCTATTCCTTTTCCGGTGGTTCCTACTTTCGAGTCACCTTTTGCTGCTTCGTAGGCGGCGTCTAATATACGGTGTGTTGGCAGGATGAGGTGTGCTTTTTTAGAAATGTGCAAGCGTTCTTTCAAGCTATGACCAGATGCCTCCAATGCTTCTGCTTCCGCTTTGAAAAGAGCCGGGTCCAACACCACACCGTTGCCGACGATATTCACCTTGTCTCCCTGAAATATGCCCGATGGAATGGAACGAAGCACATACTTCTGTCCTTCAAATTCGAGCGTATGTCCGGCATTTGGTCCGCCTTGAAAACGAGCTACGGCATCGTATCTTGGAGTTAACACATCAACGACTTTGCCTTTGCCTTCGTCACCCCATTGTAATCCTAATAATACGTCTACTTTCATTTTTCTTTCTTATGATTATTGTTCTTTTTCTTACGTTTATTGGCTCGGTCGCATTTATTGCATAATCCATACAGATATAAAGAATAATGCGTTAAGTTGAAACGACTCAGTCTGGTGTTTTCGATGGCATGCTGTAATTCTTCGTTCTGAAACTCCATCACCTTTCCGCACTGCGTACAGATTTGGTGATGGTGCGTATCTCGGTTGTAACATTTTTCGTATTGGGAAGAGTTCCCGAATTGGTGTTTAATGACCAGACGGGCATTTATAAGTAAAATGATGGTATTGTAAAGCGTTGCACGACTTACACGAAAATTCCCTTGGTCGGCCATCAGTGAATAGAGCGTGTCAATGTCGAAATGGCTGTCTATGGAGTAAATAGTGTCGAGTATGGCATAACGTTCGGGAGTCTTCCGATGCCCGTTCGCATTCAAATATTCGGTGAATATCTGCCTAACCGTATCTTTCACGTTCTGACTTTCCATTTGACGGCACAGTTTTTACAGCCAACAAAGTTAATCCTTTTTTGCGGAAAGCAAGAGAGAAAGATATAAAAAATACAGGATGGAAGGAAAAGGAATCGGATTCTATCATAAAGGTGTTTCTATATACTCCTTTACCCATCTGTATAGCAACTGTTTTGATTCTTGCAAAGAGTCTTTCATCTTTTCCACTTGGCGGCAAACCCGAAATGCGTTTCCTTCGCTATGCTGCATGTAACAACGCATGGCAGTCATTGCAGCATTGCGAATGTGGTAAGAACCTGATAGGAATGCGGTGATTGCCTGATCAAGAAACTCATTCTCGACTCGCTCGTTCATATCGCCTTTTTTCATCAGCAAACGGGCAATGGTCAGAAATCCACAAATCTGTATATATTCTCTTTCATCAGCAATCCAATGAAAGGCTTTGGCCGGAGCATAAGGCAAATGCTGGAATAAGTTCATACAAGTGAGTTCTGCTATTTCGATATTACGGATATCCTCTATCCAAATGTCGGCAATCTCAGGCAGAAAGCTGTCTACCGGTTGCAAAAGTCCTGCCAGAATTTTACATTCTCGGATTTCCTCTTTCCATAAGGCTTGTGCCAAAGCATGGCTTTTCTCATATTTTGAGGCAATACTCTTGATGCGGGGTAATTCCACACCGAAGTTCAATTTATATACCAAGCCTTTCTCACGCATGCTTTGAGATACAGCTCCATTCATAGAGAGACGGAGCTGTGTCTTTATTTCTTTGAGTTGTTCTTTGATTTCCATAAGATAAATTGTGTGCTAATCCACCGAAGAGTTGCCTGAGAACAGACGATGACTCTCAAAATAAATCTCAGGCGGAAGCCAAAATAAATACAAGACAGTATGTTTCTTGAGACACAGACACAGATGACACCAGTATTTTAACTTAAAACATCCGTGTCATCTGCGTCTTCTGCATCTGAAAAGTATCTCTTGTAGGTTGTTCTTTCAGATACAACCTGAGAAGAGGATTAATTGTTGATAGAAGGCAATGTAGAATAATTTCTGCTATAACGCAGCATCTGTTCTGCATAACCTTCATCGTAAGTCACTGTCACATCGGTAATATTGCCGTCGACATCTGTCACTGCCTCATACTTCGGATTGACAAAGCCTTTGTATGGCGAGAGATTCAGCTTCTTGTAGCGTTCCAGCACTTCGGCATGCAATACGGGGTCGACTTTCACAGCATATGTTTCCACTAAATCGCGGGCAGCGACAAAATCTCCGGTAGACTTGATACGCTGCACTTCGGCAAGCAACCGGCCAAACAGCTCGCGAAGCTTTTCATAATCGTTCACTACGATGTAGGTCTTTCCGTTTTTCTTCACCATTTCCACCACCTTGTCGGCAGCGCCTTTCTCAAATACCCAACGGGAAATGAGCTGGCGGTTGCGCATGTGGGCTTCTTCCACATTATTGCCCGGTTCGATGCGGACAAGCTGAGTCATCAGTCCGTTCATCAGGTAGGTGTAGTATTCGGCTTTATAGGCCTCGTCATTAGGTGTCAATCCCAGTTCTATCAATTTAGAGTCGGCCACGTAATAAAGGCCGAACAAGTCGGCGCGGGCTTCTTCAATGGTAGAGCCGTAAGCTTTCAAAGCATCGGGGTCGACTCCCGGCAGCAACTTGCCCGAACCATGTCCCAAACACTCGTGCAGGTCGGTATGCAGGTCGCCCGTCAGGTCGGCGTATTTATCAATCAGTTGTAGTTCGGTTTTGCTATACACGAATTCCTCATTAAAGCCATTGCCGTGTGCGGCCTTGTTATAAGCATCGGTGATATTGCCAATCGTCACTGACTTGGAGCCGTGATGGCTGCGTATCCAGTTTGCGTTAGGCAGGTTGATACCGATAGCTGTTGCGGGATATAAGTCGCCGGCCAGAATAGCTGCCGTGATAACCTTTGCCGACACACCTCTCACTTTTTCCTTTTTGAATGCTTTGTCTACCGGAGAATGGTCTTCAAACCACTGTGCATTACCGCTAATCAACTCGGTGCGACGGGTAGCGTCCAAATCTTTAAAGTTGACCAGCGATTCCCAACTTGCTTTCATTCCAAGCGGGTCGCCATAGCTCTCGGTAAATCCGTTCACAAAGTCGATGCGCGAATTCAAGTCTTTCACCCACAATATGGCATACTCGTCAAATGTTTTTAAATCACCGGTTTCATAGAACTCTATCAGTTTGGTTATTACGGCTTTCTGTTCGGGTGTTTCGGCCACTCCTTCCGCTTTTCTCAGCCAGTACACAATCTTCTCAAGTGCCTGTCCGTATAGGCCGCCCACTTTCCAGACTTTTTCCTGTATCTTGCCGTTGACCTTCACCAAACGGCTGTTTAAACCGTAAGAGACAGGAGTTTCGTCTTTCGGGTCTTTCAATGCGTTGTAGAAGTCTTCGGCCTCTTTCTGCGTCACTCCTTCATAATAGTTGCAGGCGGAGGTCAGTACCAAATCTTCACTGGCTGCTTGGTTCACCCGTTTCTGCATGATATGGGGATCGAAGATGACGGGAAAAATCTCATCGCACAATTGCTCTACGGTCTGTCCTTCGGCAAGCGGCAATGTGGAGGCTTCCACACTCAACAAGGCTTGTTTGAGGAAGTCGGAGGTGAAGCCCGGCATAAACTTCTCGCAGCCATAGTGGTGATGGATGCCATTGGAGAACCATACTCGTTTGAGATACACCTCCATCGCTTTGAAGTCGGGCGTGCTCTTGTCTCCTTGATAGCCGGTGTACACGGCTTCCAGCATCCTGCGGATAGTCAGGTTGTACTTTCCGTTTTGGTCGAAGAGTATGTCTCTTCCCTGTAAGGCGGCTTCTGTCAGGTAATAAACCAATTCTTTTTGTTTGAGAGACAAATCCTCAAATCCGGGTACGCGATAGCGCAAAATCTGTAAATCTGCAAATTGTTCCACTGTATAGTTGAATTTTTCTGCCTTGGCAGTAGTTTCTGGAGTTCCGCCGCAAGCTGTCAGTAAAGAGAGGGCGGTGGCCATTGTAATGATTTGTTTCTTCATGTGTGTCGGAGGTATTATTGAAAAAAAACAGAAAATATCTTTAAAAGAAAGCTTAGGAAGAATGTCAAGCTAAATTAAACAAATTCTAAAAGCAGAATAAGGAAGTATTCCGAAACTGCCATCCCGAAACATTTCCTTTTTTTATTCACTCGACACGCAGTATTATTTCTTTTTATTCTCTGCGTGCCTTTTGCGGTATCCGTTGGGTGTTTCACCTACGTTTTTATAGAAAGCGGCATAGAAAGATTGGCGGTTTGCAAAACCTACCATCGTACTTATTTCTTCCACATTCTTGTTGGCATATCGCTTGTCAGTCAGCAAGTGCTGTGCTTCTTTTACTCTATATTCATTCAGCAGGCAAGAATAGTTCATTCCGAAGCGTGAATTTACCACCGCAGACAAATAACGGGTATTCGTTTGTAGCTCTTTAGCCAAATCCTTCGCAGAATAATCGGCATCTCTGTATTTCTTTTGTACAACGACGATATTTAATATCTTGTCATACAACTCATCTGCCAGTTCCGGTCTTATCAAAGAACGATAGGCAGCATCTTTCTCTTTTTTTTCGCGCAGGTTGTAAGGACGTTTCTTCGTCCCTTCTTCCGGGGCTTTGTTTTCTAAATCACTCATTGAATTAACTGGTTAGGGTTGTTTGTATTTTGTAAAATCAAAGATTTATAGCTTTTAATTTTACAAAATACGTGTGTTTTTCTTTAATGTGCAACTTTTTATGTACATAATTTTGACGTGTAAACGAGGAAAGAGGATTTACCCCCCCCCCAATAACAATATTTAACTATTATGCAAAGAAAAACAGTGTAAAATATGGACAATTTTTCATTTGCTTGCGATGTAATTTCCAATGGATAAATTGCGTATCTTTGCCGGAAGAAATAATACCGGATTATGCTACAAACGCTTAAAACCTATTTCGGTTATGACAGCTTTCGCCCTTTGCAGGAGGCTATTATACACAGCCTGTTGAGCCATAAAGACGCCTTGGTTCTGATGCCTACGGGAGGCGGAAAGTCCATTTGCTACCAGCTTCCCGCTCTGTTGAGTGAAGGTACGGCCGTGGTGGTGTCTCCTCTTATCTCTCTGATGAAAGATCAGGTAGAGGCGCTTTGCGCCAACGGCATTGCCGCCGGTGCGCTGAACAGCAATAACGACGAGACGGAGAATGCCGCTTTAAGACGTGCCTGCATGGAAGGCAAGCTGAAATTACTGTATATCTCTCCTGAAAAGCTGCTGGCAGAAGTGAACTATTTGTTGAGGGACATGCAGATTTCTTTGTTTGCCGTCGACGAGGCTCACTGCATATCGCAATGGGGACATGATTTCCGTCCGGAATATACGCAGATGGGGGTGCTGCACGAGCTGTTTCCACAGGTTCCTATTATAGCGTTGACGGCTACGGCCGACAAGATAACCCGCGAGGACATCATCAAGCAGTTGCACCTCAACGAACCTGAAATTTTTATCTCCTCTTTCGACCGTCCTAACCTGAGCCTTGCTGTGAAACGGGGGTATCGGCAAAAGGAAAAAAGCAAGGCTATTCTCGATTTCATCGCCCGCCATCAGGATGAAAGTGGCATTGTATATTGCATGAGCCGCAGCAAAACCGAATCGGTAGCGCAAATGCTTCAGAAGCAAGGAATAAAAACCGCCGTTTATCATGCGGGTTTACCTGCTGCGCAAAGAGACAAGGCGCAAGATGACTTTATCAACGACCGGGTGCAGGTGGTGTGTGCCACTATTGCTTTCGGAATGGGGATAGATAAAAGTAATGTGCGCTGGGTGATTCATTATAATCTGCCCAAAAGCATCGAAAGCTTTTATCAGGAAATAGGACGTGCCGGACGAGACGGACTGCCCGGCGACACGCTTTTGTTTTATTCATTGGCTGACCTTATTCTGCTTACAAAATTTGCAACAGACAGTGGGCAGCAAAGCATCAATCTGGAGCGACTGCAACGCATGCAGCAATATGCCGAGGCGGACATCTGCCGGCGTCGCATATTGTTAAGCTATTTCGGAGAAAGTACGGCTCACGATTGCGGAAATTGTGATGTTTGCAGAAATCCTCCCGAACGTTTTGACGGCACCGTCATTGTACAAAAGGCACTGAGTGCCATTGTGCGTGCCGACCAGCAGATAGGAACGGGCATTCTGGTGGATATACTCAGAGGCACCATGAATGCCGAGGTGGCGGAAAGGGGCTATCATCGGCTGAAAACTTTCGGGGCCGGGCGTGAAGTGCCTGCCCGCGATTGGCACGACTACCTGTTGCAAATGCTGCAATTGGGTTATTTTGAAATAGCTTACAATGAAAACAATCACCTGAAAATCACCTCAAGCGGAACGGATGTTTTATATGGTAGGGCATCTGCGCAACTTGCCATTATTCGGCGCGGCGAAGAAACACAACCTGTCCGAGGGCGTAAGCGAAAATCCACCGTTCCTGTAAAAGAACTGCCATTGGGTCTGCCCAATGTGGAAAGCGGGGAATTGTTCGAGGCGCTCCGGTTGCTCCGCAAGCGCTTGGCCGACCAAGAAGCGCTTCCTGCCTACATCGTTCTGTCCGACAAGGTGCTTCACCTGCTCAGCACTTCCCGTCCCACAACCGTAGAGGAGTTTGGAAATATCAGCGGCATCGGCGAATACAAGAAGAAAAAATACGGGAAGGAATTCGTCGAGTTGATACGGAAATACTGTTGAAGATTTTATTTGCATTGCAGCAATAGTTCCCTGACGTCCGCCTGCGGTATTCCCAATGATGCGGCTTTCTCGAAATCGCGCTTTGCCAACTCCTTTTTCTTTTGCGAGAGATAAAGTTGCCCGCGCATCAGGTAGGCTTCCGGCTGCGATGAATCAAGACGGATGGCCTCCTCCAAATCGACCATTGCCAAGTCGGTATGTTCCATGTCTTTCTCAATGCCGGCACGTGCCGTGTGGAGCACGGCTGTTTGTGAAGCTGTCAGGACGGCCGAGGAGACCTCTTTTCCCGCAAGCATGCTGTTCAAGATTGAAAGGGCTGCTTCGTATTTCTTTTCTTTCTGTTCCAACATGGCCAGTCCGAGCCGCCCGTTATAGCTTTGGGGAACAATCTTCAATAAGTGTTCGTAGTCTGCCCGCGCGGATTTATAATTACGTTGTTGCATGTGGGCGTAAGCGCGCATCAGCAAGGCCTCTTGGTTGTCTTTATCCATATCCAGCACCAGCGAATAGTCTATCCGGGCCAAATCTTCTTTCCCCAATTCGAGATAAAGCGCTGCGCGATTCAACAAAACGGGTACGGCACGCGGTGCAATGTTCAGCGCAAGCGTATAGGATTCCGACGCTTGTTCGTATTGCTGCCGGCGTTGCTGTATGATTCCCAGATTGGAAAACAGCAGTGCATTGTGCGGATTGGCCGGCTCCAGCTTCAAGGCTTGTCGGATGTAGCCTTCGGCTTGCGTCAGGCTGTCTTGCTCCGTGGCGGTGGCCGCACGTTCGCTCAGCTCCTCGTAAGTCTGCGAAAAGGCGGGCGACACGCCTATACCTCCGCATAGTAAAAAAGAAAGAAAAAGCTTCTTCATTGTTGTTTTGTTTTTAGTCCAAGGGATAGGCGTCGAAGGCAAACAACTCGGTTGACAAATACCGTTCGCCCGTGTCGGGCAACAGGGTGACAATCGTTTTGTCTGCAAATTCGGGACGTGCAGCCAATAGCCGTGCCGCATATACCGCCGCACCGGATGAGATGCCGGCCAGCAGGCCTTCGGTGGCGGCCAGCTCGCGACCCGCACGGGTGGCTTCGTCGTCAGGAACCGGAACCACTTCGTCTACCACGGAGGCGTCATAAATGGAAGGAATAAAGTTGGCACCGATGCCCTGAATGCGGTGCGGTGCGGCGTCGCCTCCTTCCAATACCGGAGAGGATGCCGGCTCCACTGCAACAATATAGACATCGGGGTTGTGTCTCTTCAGAGCGCGTGCCACTCCGCAGACAGTGCCGCCTGTGCCTACACCTGCCACAAAGACGTCGACCCTGCCTTCCGTATCCGCCCATATCTCTTCGCCCGTGGTTTGTTCGTGGGCTTTTACGTTCGCCGGATTCTCGAATTGCTGCAAAATAATCGCTCCCGGTATCGCCTCTCGCAGTTCCTTTGCCTTGGTAATGGAGCCTGCCATACCTGCCAGTCCGTCAGTCAGCACAATTTCCGCACCTAAGGCCTTTAGCAGGTTACGGCGTTCCAGACTCATTGTCTCGGGCATCGTCAAAATCAGCCGATACCCCTTGATGGTTGCCACCATGGCCAGTCCCACACCGGTATTGCCACTGGTGGGCTCTATAATGGTGGCGCCGGGCTTCAAGGCTCCGCGTGCTTCGGCATCTTCAATCATGGCAAAAGCCACACGGTCTTTCACGCTTCCCGCAGGATTGAAAGATTCCAATTTGGCCACTATGTTGTTTTCCAGCCCGTATTTACGGCTGTAGCCGGACAATTCCATCAAAGGTGTGTGCCCGATTAGCTCTGTCAGGTTCTTTGCTATTCTTGCCATAATCAGTTCTGTATATATTTTGCTTATCCTCTATTATCGGTATCCGTCGTGCGAGATGGGCGTCGTTCGGATGCACGTTTGGTTATATGAAGGCAAAGATAGAAATTTATACGGAACAGAGGGCAGGAGTAGGGAGAATAAATAGCCTCTTGCTCCCCTGTTGTGCCCCATTTGTCAGACACAAGTGTTTTGCGCGTCAGACACAAGTGTTTTGCGCGACAGACACAAGTGTTTTGCGTGACAAACACAAGTGTCTGTCATCTCAAATGCTTGTACCTGAGAAAACCGGTGATTGCTTGTTTGTAATCAGCAGTAAATCAGCCTCCTTTCTATATCATCTTTTGAGATGGCAAGGGCAAGGATACAATTCTGTGCCATAAGCGTGTTTGGTAAGAAAGAACCGTTTCTTCCTTACCAAACAGAGAAAGCACGGAATTCATGGATTGACGATGAACCCATGAAATTCCGTGCCTTCTGAAAAAATGTACAAATACGTGGCGTGTCTACACCTTTATGCCTTGTCCTCTCCCGGCAAGATTACTTGCGGTAGCTTTCCAACTCTTCGACTTTGAACTTGCGGATGAAGTTGAAGTGTTTCTCTACTTCGGCTTCGGCATAGTTCACATAAACCAAAGCCGATTTGCCGAACAGTTCCGGCGCTTTTGTGGCATCTTGGATAATCAGATGCGACATCACGCATACGGCGGCCATCTCGTACAGACGACGGGCCATGAAGTCCAGCAGCTCTTGATTGGCGGTTTCTTTCACGGCATTGGTGCAGGCATCCAGCTTGTTTGCCATTTCCTGCACACGCTCCATCAGCGGTTGCGTTTCCGCACTGCAAGGGATGGCTTCATAGTCGCGCAGGGTGGCGATGTACGAACCGTTTGTCACATAGCGGATAGCCGCCACGGTCTGCAACTGGGTAGTGCCTTCGTAGATAGACGTGATACGTGCGTCGCGGTAGATGCGCTGGCAGGCATATTCCAGCATAAAGCCCGAACCGCCGTGAATCTGGATGCAGTCGTACGCATTTTGGTTGGCATACTCGGAGTTCATGCCTTTGGCCAGCGGGGTGAAAGCATCGGCCAGTTTGGCATATTTCTTCTGCTCCTGACGCTCTTCGGGAGTGAGCTTGCGTTCGCGGGCAATGTCGTCCAAGGCTTTATAGATGTCTACATAGCGTGAAGTCTGATACAACAAGGCGCGTCCTGCATCGAGCTTGGCCTTCATGAGGGCCAGCATGTCATATACGGCGGGAAACTCGATGATGGCTTTGCCGAATTGTTTGCGGTCTTTGGCGTATGCCAAGCCTTCATTGTAGGCGGCTTGCGAAAGGCCTACCGACTGGGCGGCGATGCCCAGACGGGCGCCGTTCATCAGAGCCATGACGTATTTAATCAAACCGAGCTTGCGCTCACCGCAAAGTTCTGCTTTGGCATTCTTGTAAACCAACTCGCAGGTGGGCGAGCCGTGGATGCCCAGCTTATTCTCGATGCGGCGCACGTCTACACCGCCTTCGTTCTTGTCGTAGATGAACATAGACAAGCCCCGTCCGTCTTTCGTGCCTTCTTCCGAACGTGCCAAAACCAGATGGAGGTTGGCATCTCCGTTCGTGATGAAACGCTTCACGCCATTCAGTCGCCAGCAGTTGCCGGCTTCGTCGTATGTGGCTTTCAGCATGACGCTTTGCAGGTCGGAACCGGCATCCGGCTCGGTCAAGTCCATCGACATGGTTTCTCCGGCGCAGATACGGGGGATGAAACGGCTGTGCTGGTCTTCGTTGCCGAACTCATAGAGCGTTTCTATACAGTCTTGCAGCGACCAGATGTTTCCGAAGCCTGCGTCGGCTGCGGCTACGATTTCGGCGCACATGGTGTAGGGGGTAATCGGGAAGTTCAAGCCGCCGAAGCGTCGGGGCATGGTCATGCCGTTCAGTCCGGCTTTCACCATGGCATCGAGGTTCTGTTTGGTGCCGCTGGCATACTCTACACGTCCGTTGGCGCAATGAGGGCCTTCTGCGTCCACCCCTTCTGCATTGGGAGCAATGATTTCACCGGTGATTTCTCCGGTGATTTCGAGCACCTTGTCATACGAGTCCATTACGTCCGCGTAGTCTTGCGGAGCATAATCATACTTGTCTTTGTCTTGGTATCCGCGTTCTTTCAGCTCGCAGATACGCTCCATCATCGGATTGTTCAAGTGGTACTTGAGTTCCGGTATTTCGGTATAAAAATTTGCCATAACATTAATGTGTTCTAATTCTTTCTGTTTTTCAGGTTTTTGCTTTTATAAAAGGCCGCAACTTATCGGGCTTATCGTCACGATGGTAGTGGCTTTTTCCCCGTCTATTTCCCCGGGAATGAACCCTTTCTCATTCAGTATATCGAGCATATTGGGATAACATGTCTCGTTGAATAAGGGATGTTCCGTACTGAGGATTATGAGATTCACGGCTTGCCCGCCGGCATCGACTACAATTCCTATGGTTGCATCGACTCTGTCCATGTTTCTTTCGTGCATATCATCAAGAAGTTTCGTGGTGGGGCGGATGTTTTTAGCGACTAATTGAAACAGGGCAGGTTCGCCGTCGGCATATTCGGCTTCTTTATAGAAAGGTGTGAAAGCAAGCAATGTACTGTCCGGCGCAAAATATTTGCCGCCTCTGGAACGGTCTTTCTCATAAATCTCTATCCGCTTTGTCTTCCCGTTTTCATAATATTGCTGCAAAGGTCCGTTCAATTGCCCGTTTTTATAGAGGGCTTTTGCCATGACTTCTCCGGTGGGGTAATAGAAAGTAGCCCCTCCGTTCCGCATATTGTTCGTATAGAAGACCGTCAGGCTGTCTTGGTTGGGGGAGTTCGAGAATTTGTAAGAGGTGGCGCCATGCAGCACTTGCTCTTCCCGTTTCTTCCCAAACCGTTTATACTCGCTGCTACGTTGCAGCTTCCCGTCGAGCGTATGGATATTTATAAGTTTGATGCCTTCTTCCTCGCTTTGAATGACGGCACACTCCGTTGCTTTGGAACGCTTCTTTACTTGCTGCATCGTCGGGTCAAGATAGATGGTGTCTTGTTGTCCTTTTGCCGTGAAGCAAAGCAAGGACATGACGAATGCCGGAAGAATATGTGCTTTCATTTTCCTTGTGGATATAAGCAAGATTACTTGCTGTTCTGTTTATAATACTTAATCATCTTCGGTATCACCTCTTCCACCGGCCCGTTGACAACGTAGTCGGCAATAGCATTGATGGGCGCGTTCTCATCGTTGTTCACGGAGATGATGATGCCGCTTTCCTGCATGCCTGCGATGTGCTGGATTTGTCCGCTGATGCCGCAGGCGATGTACAGCTTCGGACGAACCGTTACGCCCGTCTGTCCTATCTGGCGGTCATGGTCGGCATAGCCTGCGTCGACGGCGGCACGGCTGGCGCCTACTTCCGCATGCAGTTCCTTGGCCAGTTCGAACAGCATATCGAAGTTTTCTCTGCTACCCATTCCGTAGCCGCCGGCAATCACGATGGGAGCGCCTTTCAGATTGTGCTTGGCTTTCTCTACATGGCGTTCAATCACCTTCACCACGTAGTCCGTTTCGGGAACGTATTTGGCCACATCGTGCTTGATGACTTCACCTTTGTATCCGGCATCCAGAATTTCTTTCTTCATCACGCCCTCGCGCACGGTTGCCATTTGCGGACGGTGTTCGGGGTTTATGATCGTGGCCACGATGTTACCGCCGAATGCGGGACGAATCTGATACAACAAATCTTTGTAAACCTTGCCCTCTTTCTTGTCTTCGTGGTCGCCGATTTCGAGAGACGTACAGTCGGCCGTAAGTCCGCTGGTCAGGGCGGAAGATACGCGCGGGCCGAGGTCGCGGCCGATGACCGTGGCGCCCATCAGGCAGATTTGCGGTTTTTCTTCCTTGAACAGATTGATGAGAACCGAAGAGTGGGGGAGGGAAGTATAGGGAAACAGCCCCGGAGCGTCGAAGACGTGGAGTTTGTCTACACCATAGGGCAATACTTGCTTTTCAATGCCTGCCAGATTGCTTCCGGCTGCTACTGCTTCCAGTTGGCAGCCCAATTGGTTGGCTAATTTACGACCTTTGGTCAGGAGTTCGAGACTGACGTCGGCAACCGTTGTGCCTTCTATCTCTAAATATACAAATACGTTGTTCATAATCTTATCCTATCGTATGGTTGGCTAACAGTTCAACAATCAAATCTTCCACATCCTTGTCGCTGCTTGTCAGCGTTTTGCTTTCTTTGGCTTGGAATGAAATGTTCTGAATGGTTTTCACTTTGGTGGGCGAACCGCTCAGACCACATTGCACAAGGTCGCCCTCGACGTCGGCAACGCTCCACTCCGTGATGTTCAGATAGGGATATTTCTCATAAAGGTCGGCATAAGCCAATTCGGCGCCCTCTTTGGCAATGGCGGCTTTTTCTTGTGCACCGAGGGCACGTTTGTATTTCTGCACCAGCTTGGCGTTGCGCGGACGGCAGGGAGCCGCACTCCCGTTCACGGTGATGACGATGGGCAGGGGGGCTTCTACGGTCTCCACACCGCCGTCGATATGGCGTTTCACGGTGATTCTTCCGGTGGATTTGTCCACGCTGATAATTTCTTCCGCATAGGTCACTTGTGCCAGCCCCAGCTTTTCGGCCACTTGCGGGCCTACTTGTGCCGTGTCGCCGTCGATGGCTTGGCGTCCGCCGATGATGATGTCGCACTTGCCGATTTTCCTGATGGCAGTGGCAAGGGCGTACGATGTGGCAAGGGTGTCTGCTCCGGCAAAAGCGCGGTCGGTCAGCAGATAGCCGTTGTCGGCACCTCGGTAAAGTCCTTCACGAATGATTTCGGCTGCCCGTCCCGGCCCCATGGTCAGGAGAGTCACGGTAGAGCCCGGATGTCCGTCTTTCAGTCGAAGGGCTTGCTCAAGGGCGTTCAGGTCTTCGGGGTTGAAGATGGCGGGTAGTGCCGCGCGGTTGATGGTTCCGTCGGCTTTCATGGCATCTTTCCCGACGTTGCGTGTGTCGGGGACTTGTTTTGCCAATACAACAATTTTCAAACTCATGCTATTAGTTATTAGTATTAGTGTTTCTCTGTCAGTACCGGGGAAATAGGAGTAGTGAGAGAAGAATTCCTGCTACTGAATTTGTCCGGTTAACTCATTATCAGCGTGCAAATTTACGCAAAGAGTTGAGTTTGGCAAGAAAAAGGGGTGAAAAATGCACAAATCGCTAAAATCTGAGCAAGAAGAAAGAAGTGTCGTCTTGTAGCAGGAGGGCGTCGTCCGGTTCGTGCTACCCTGCCGGAGCGGGTGTTTCGTTTTCAGACGGTTTTCCTTGCCATTCGGTGAAGCTGATGTCGCTTACCAATGCACGGGTATATCCGCTTCCGGCTCTGTTTCGTTCGCGGGCGGGAGTAAAGCGCACGCGGATGGCTTTGAATTGTTCGGCGCTGACGTCTTCGATGCGCTCTGCCGTCTTTCCCACCACGCCCGCATACCTGAAAGAGCCCAGCCCGTCGAGGTTCACACTGCGTCCTTCGGACATGATGCGTGACATGACGGCGGGCAGCGCCCGGATTACGGCATGCACGTCGGCGGGCGAAAGGGTGCTCTCAAGGGCTATCCATCGGGCCACTTCCTGTGTGTTGGCGGGTTTGCCCACGGTCACTACTTGGGGGTAATACTTCACGGGCTTACCCTTCACGATTCCTTTTTGTCTTTTATAGAATAACATGTTTTCTTGTTCCTGATAAGTGTTTTACAACCGGTTCGTTTTTGGGGGGGAGAGGGTTCGGAAGTCTTTATCCGTGCCTGCGCAAGGCCGCATCCCCTTTCATGCGCTTCGGCGTTGTCAAGGTGCGCGCCTCGGCATTGTCAAGGTGCGCGCTTCGGCATTGTCAAGGTGCGCACTTCGGCATTGTCAAGGTGCGCACTTCGGCATTGTCAAGGTGCGCACTTCGACGATGTGAAAGTGCGCACCTTGATGTTATGAAAGTAGTGCTTCGGCACCGCCCCTCGCTCGCCCCATATTTCCGCACTGTTACCGCCGGATAGCGGCATTAGTGCTTCGGCTTGAAAATGCGAATGCGGAAACAGGGGCGGGACTTCAAAGGAAAAGAGGCAGGCGCCCGTATTGCTTTATGTTCTGAAATCAGTCGTGCACGAGGCGGATGCTGCCGCCCATCTCGGTGAGCGAAGCGGAGGTTCCTTCTCTCTCGACCCTATTATATGGTCGAATGGAATATGTCTCATATGAAAACTCTTCGGCGGGAATATGGAAAGGAAAGTTTCCCGGATAGTATGTGGAAACAGGACCTCTCTTAAACATATGTGAACCTCTGATAATGCTACTATGATAAGCCTCCCAGTAAAACTTTCTGTGTAATGTCATAGCATACTGATGGTCTTTTTTTGTATCCCTTTGCCAGTATATCCTTATCGGACGGAACGGATTCTCATGAGTAGTTCCTATTTCGAATCTTGCAATAATTCCGAAGTGATTTATTATATTTGCTATTTCAGTCCGATCACTACTAATCCCTGTACTGTGGTCTTCGTTGTGATGAAGTGCCGGCAGTAAGAACAGATAAGTATGTCCCAGTTGTATCTCCGCCTCCCCGGTGGGGAGCAGGTAGTTCCACGAATATTGTTGTACGCCTGCGCCGTCTGTCCATGTGGTGAAGTCTTTTATTTCTGGCAGCTTTATGCCATGAACGTTTAGCTTGTAGGTGGTATGGGGTATGTGATTCACGATGTACTGCTCCTTTCCGTTCACAAGGATGATGACTACATTGTTGGAATTGACATAGTTATTCTGATTTTCGACAAAATCCGTTTGATGATATCCTGTGCCGTTCTCCACGAATCCTCGCCCGGAGGAGTAGATACGTCCCAATACGGGATTCACGTTGGCAGGTGTTTTATCGCGCAGCCTGATGTAAGGCGAATCGAGGAAATCGCGTATGTCGGCGGTGTTCGGTATGCGCCATCCGTCGGATACGGGCGGCATGTCCCATGCCGGAGTGTAGAGCGGGCCCCACATGCCGTTGGCGGGTCGGTACATGTTTGTCGGTTCGCGGTAGGCATCAAGCATCCAGCATCTTCCACCGGGTATGAGGCGTGCCACATGGTAATTCTGCCCGCGTATCTTGAGCTGCCTCGGCTGGCCGTTGGGTTGCAGCGTGCAGGCGTCGGGCTGGGTCAGTTGCACTGTCATCGATGCCCGGCCGTTTTGCACGCGGATGGTTGCCTGCCTGTCCGTGCGGGTGAGGTTCTGCTCTAGCGAGCTGATGCGCACCTGTGTCCATCCGTTTCCTCCGCTCGCTTGCGAGACTTGCGCCCAAGAGGGCAGCCCGTGTATGTTCCATCCTCCCCCGTCGGCATAGATGTTCAGGAGGCTTCCGTCCGCCCCGTCTATCGTCAGGGCCGATTCCACCACCGCCAGCTTTTTCAGTGTGGGGTCTCCCTGCGCTTGTACGACGGCGCCCTTATATATCCAGCTTATGATTTCGACATTGAGTTTGTGCAGCCCTTGACGTGCATCTTCTTCGGTTGCCCCGCCGGGCTCCTGCACCTGTCCGCTTTCGTTCAGTTTGATGTAGTATTCGCGGTTGCGCAGTATGTCGAAGAAGTTTCCGGTGGCATAGTCTTTCAGGTCAATACGATACCACGAGGGGGCTCCCGCACCTCCTTTATGGGTGGTCTTCACCGTGAGGTAGGTCACGTCCATGAGGTTTCCCGCCTTGTGGCTGTTGTCCACTTCGTTCGTGTAGAAAGCTATCTTGTCCCTGCCCGGTGCGGCCGGCGAGTAGTCCACGGGGCCCGGAATGACTATCCATCCCCAAGGCGTGCTTGTGACGGTCTTGTTCACCTTGTCGTAATATTGATTATACGGTATTACCCTTCCGGTTTGGCGTCCGTTGTAGAGGTGCAGTTCGTGCATGTTTTCCTGTCCCGGATCTACGGTGATTTTGGCAAACATGCGCAGTATCGTCACCTCTTTTTCGCTTGCGGCGTAGCTTTCGTCGATGACTTGGCGGGGCAGTATTCCCGCCATGGGCATGGGGCGGCTGTCGTCCACCTTTCCGCCGGCTCCCACATATACACTATGCAAGGGGTTGAGGGCAGTCAGTGCCTCCATCCCATAGGTGAGCGTCATTGCGTTGAGCCGTTGTCTGACGTTTGCCAGCACCAGTATGTGCTGATGCATGTCCGAATTTCCGAAGAGCCTTACCTTTGCCCGCATTTTCCCGTCGGCTCCGGTGCTCAACTCGGCTTGGGCGCGGTGGTGGAATATGCCTTTGTCGATGTTGTCGGGCTCGTTGGGGTCTGCTATGAAAGTGAGCACGTCTATTTCGTCTATTTGGTCATCGGGCACTCCCGCACGGGTGCGCGGAGTCTGCGGGGTGTTTTTGTCGCCGAAGTCTATGTTCAGCGTCACGATATGTCCTTGCTTGTCCCCCTCCTGCGTCTCGACTTCTTCCCGGCATGATGCCGCCGCCCATGCCAGCAACAGGCAGAGTAGGGAAGGCAGTATTCGTTCTTTCTTGATTTTCATTGTCGATTATTTTTATTGTTCATTAATATGATTGCTGTTCTTGCATAGGGGGGGATATGCGTCTGTTTGTTTCGTCCGCCGATGTTTTCGCCTTACCCGGAGGTTAAGGCCATTGTTGTATGGGAAACCACATCTTCACCTGTCCGGCTTGGAGCACCAAGCCCGACTCACGGTATGTGGAGGTGGGAGCACACGTCACGATTAGTTGTGCTTCGGCATTCACATCTCCATAGTCTCTTGATATTGTAAACCAATCTGCGCCATTGTATGCGTACCATCCTCCCGGGAAATCGGTGTACAGCCACAGGTTGGAAGTGAGGTTTCCTCCTCTGAATTGCAGGGAGTGGGTATTGGTGGCTATGAAGTGATGGTCGTTGAACACAACGTTGCGGTAGTATTGGTTGTAAAGGTTGATGGCCGAATGATTCTGGGGAGTGACTCTGTTGGTAAGTATCTCTTTGGCTACCCAAGCATCCCAATCATTGTGGTAACCGTCGTCGGTTATGTTACGGAGCTCGAAGGTGTATACGTGATTGCGTAATACAGGGGCGAAGGCCGTACCATCGTGGTTGACAAAATCGATGGGGTAAAAACGCTTCTGGCCGTTAGATTTCAGCGTTCCTTCGGCAATGATACGGATGTCGTTGAAGCCTTTGCCCGTTGCAAACGAAGCTGCCGGCTGCTCATAGATGTACATACCATCGACCCACTCGTCGGCAGTAGGCACGTCATAACTTGCGTGGCCTATCCTTGGTGCTGAAGGCAGCGTGGGCTGCTGGTTGTTAAATCTGTCTTTATCATAATATATAAGGGCGTTTTCCCGTATGTTCTTTATATACACACGCTCCAGCTTGAATGTGCTCTTGGATAGGTTGCGTACATTCACGATTGTCACCATACGCACAAGCCTGATGTTTCCGGGTATTGTCTTCGCCGCTCCTTGACGGAACTCTACCGGGCTGTTCAGTTCGCCGTACATGGGAACGTAGGGAAGCGTATATTTTCCCTCGCCATTCAAACCGTCGTATGTGATTTGCTTCAAATCATTGTAAGCATGTCCTACAAGAGTTGTGGGAAACTTTTCCACGGCATTCGTCACAACAACGAGACGGGTGTACCCTCCGGCAGGCAGGTGCATGCGGACGATTGCTTGAGTATTGTTTTGTTCTATATGTTGAGGCTTGTAGCCATGCGAGACGAATTTGATGCGTTCTACCCCGTCTGCATCGGTTCTGCATCCTATTATCGCGACATTGCGTATTTCGTCGTGGGCGGTCGAACTCACCCATGTTCTCGTCGTCGGTTTGTGGATGTCTTCCATTTGCAGCATCAACGTCACTTTGCCGCTCTCTTCCGGTGTTTCTTCGGGGAGTTCGTCCTGCGTGCAGGCGGTGGCGACCGTAAAAATCAGCAACCATGAAGCGGCATGTTGCAGTATGCGCCTCATGGTATGTTTAAATCTCTTTCTTTTCATATTTCTGAATATAAAGTCGGTATTTTTGTTCATCTTGATTCTTTCTTGTCAGGTTTGTTTATAATACTTGGCCTGCACTTACGGCAGTTTCGGGCCGATGGTGATTGTATCCCATTCTTTGGGGACAAGTGCGGTTCCCGCTTCGGTGATTTTTAGTTTCACGGTTATTGTTTTCTCTTCGTCCTTGCCGCTTTGCGTTCCGTATTGCTTTGCCAATGCCTCGAACCGGGTTTGCGGTATAAGCTGCACACGTTCTTCCCCGAGCTGCTCCAGCATTCGGCTCCGTTCTTCTTCCGGAGCTGCAAGAAGCCGTTTTACGTAATCTTCCGCATTGGGGAGCAAGAGCAGTGTTTGTTGTGGAAATTCCGGGGAAATGTCGAGCAGGATGTCTCCTTTGTCTTTGTCGGCAATGCCCTGCACGTGATATAGAATCTCTTTGAATTCGGGAGAAACATCAAACGCTAGCAAATCCAATGTTTCGATTTCTTTGTGCCCGGCTTTGTGTCCGGCAAGGGAAAGGCCGACGGTCTTTATTCCCTTTTCTGTTCCCTTACCGGAATCATTCTCTTTGAATCTGAGAAAAACGTTCGTTTGTCGAGGAAAATTCTCCGGAGACTTTTTCTCAAAATCAGAATCTTCCTGACTGCAAGAGACAGGAAGTAAAAGCAATATTGACACAGAAATTGCCAAAGTGATGAATGAAGTAGAGGCTTTCATAATTTATTTTTTAGTTACATACCAGAAACAGGGTTATTGTCAATTAATCCCCCTTTACTTTCTAAAAATATATCCGTTACTTTATAGGTAACGGATATAATTAAAATTAGCCTTTTAGGAACCATCTGTAAGAGGGGGATCTTAAATTAAGAATGAGAAAAAAGAGAATCATCCATATTTCCAAACAAGCAATATGGAAGAATTTTATACATGCTTGGGCTGTTTAATCAGGCGTTTTCTGCGTTTTTAAGATAATTTCTTTCGTTTTTATTGTATATTTTAGAATTAACACATAATTTTGCCGATTCAGAGAGAACTTGTTCCGTTACCTATAAAGTAACGACACTTTTGGATTATTTTTTTCTGTTCATGATTTCTTGAGTTTGCCGCTTTCTATATTCATTATATATCTTGTTATCCCCCGGTTTATCTGTTCTATTTCTTCATTCCGTTGCGTCTGCTTCACACAAATCGGAACTTTCACGCCAAGCGGTATGGTGACATCGGTGGGAAGCGCATCCGGTGGGGATAGATTCCCTGTGGGAGGAAATAGAAAAACATAAGAGCCTGTTTAAATCTTCCTCAAAAAGAATCCGGGGAAAATTTAAACAGGCTCTAAGAACAATACTGAAGGAAATGAAAGACGACCTCTGAAATATGACGGGCGTTTATCTTTTTCTGTCCTTATGGCCTTCTGTCTTGAAGTCTCTTACTTCAAACCGAGTTTCTTGGCAATTTCCTTGGGCAACGCTTTCTTGTTCACCAAGATGTTCATGGTCTTGTAGCGTGCGAATGCTTTGGAGGCATACCACAAACCTTCGTATTTTCCGGCCTTTCCCCAAGAGTTCTTTACCATATAATATTCGTTGCCTTCCTGATCCTTGGCGGTGCCGTATATCAGCATGCCGTGGTCGTCGGTGGTTTCCCAATTGTCGTAGGCTTCCTGACGCTCTTCCTGCGTGCACCATTTCTGGGGTTGGGGTTTGCTGTTCAGTTTCTTTTCTTCGGGTTTCATCTTCAACCAATGTGCCATGTCCGAACCGCTCAGTTCCTGCGCTTTGGCCACGTCGGGCATCACGGCAATGCCGTTGCGGGTAAATCCGTCTTCGCTGACATCGGCGCCCCAAGCGATGGTGTAGCCGTTGGCTATGGCATTGTCAAACACCTGCATCAACTCGTCGATGGGCAGGTTGTACGACTGTCCCCAGCGCCAGTTGTCTTGAATTTCGAGAACAAACGGTGCATAGAACGGATGGTGTGTGTAGGAAGTCAGCGAGATATAATCGTCCGGGTTCAGTCCTGTAGACTGGTAGAAAGATTGTGGTGTATATTCTTTTCCCTGATAAGTGAACTTTTCGGGGCATTTGCCCAGATAGATGTCGTGGATGGAGGCGATGGCCTTTTTCCATAACGGCCGGCGGTCGGCATCGGTCTGCAACTTGCGCAGTTTGCCTTTGGCAATGGCGGACACCACGGCATCGGAGACGGCGGAAAGTTCGGTGTGGTTGCTCAGCGTGTCTCCATACATGACGCCCGGACGCATTGCCTCTTCGGGCACCAGTCCGAATGTCTTCATGCCGTATATCACGTCATAGAAAGAGCCTCCTTGCGAGAAAGAAACATCTCCGTGAGTGCGTACGGCAGCATCCGCACGGTCCAGATAAGTCTTGTGTACGATGTACATTTCGGAAAAATCATATTCCCCTTTTCCCATACGCAGCAATTCCGATTCCAGAAAGGCCATGCCGGAGTAGCACCAGCAAGTGCCTGCACGGTTCTGGTTCTTGATGGAAGTGATGGGTAATTCTTTGACTGTGGTAAACACGAAGCCCTCTTCAGGCTTGTCTGTTTTCGGGGTGTCCTGAGCGGTCATATTCAGGCTCAGCAATCCCAAGGCTGCAATCAGTACCGATTTTTTCATTTTGATTAATTTATGTATGAATAATTAGTTTGATGCCACAAATATATATAGAATATAATGAATAAAAGGCATCTTTGATGCGCAAAATGTCATTTATATTGCAATAAATCTTATGTGATTGCTGTCGGCGCCGGAGTGTGCAACGGACTTTTATGTATGTCCGGTCTGACCTTTATTGAAGAAAGATACCGATGTGCGGAGAAGTTTGAGTTTGAAGCGCGCTATCAGGAATCTTTGTTCCAGCCTTGTGAACAGGTTTGTTCGCGCAGTGCGTTTATCTGTTTGCACGGTGCGTTTATCTGTCCGCAGGATGCGTTTATCTGTTCGCGCACTGCGAACAAAGAAAAATACGTGCACCGAACAACTTTTCTCCGTGCATCGAACCGTTTTTCTGCATATACCACACTACTTTTCAAGCTGCATCCATCTTGCCGGATGTTTGCGATCTACGGCCCAAAGTCGTTTCATGTATCCACTCATTTCAAATAGAAAGGAGGAGGATGCCAAGCTTAAAACAGTTTCTTTAAACCGTATCCGGAAATGAAGAGCGGTGTCATGGATGGTTTTTTATTTGTCAAAACGCCTTCACAGGGCCTTACGGAGAGGGAAGTATCAAAAGTGCTATCATTCGTAACATTTGTTATATGTCCGAGAAAGGCTTTGCTCTATTTTTGCAGACATAAAACTCGATTGATGAATTGAGTTGAAGGGAATACATTATAAACTTTAAACTAATAAGTATGTTAAAATGCATCAGTCTCAGGATTTGCACAATCATTGTGCTGCTCTTTGCGGGCATTGGATCTTTTGCCCAACAAATTCAAGTAAAAGGTACTGTGGTCGAGAAATCGACCGGAGAAACCGTTATAGGCGCTTCTGTCATCGAAGTAGGTTCCAATAACAATGGAACAATCACGGATATTGATGGAAATTTCACCTTGATTGTGGCCTCGGGTGCCATGCTGTCGGTATCTTATATCGGATATAAAACAATCACGGTGAAGGCTCAACCCACCTTGCGTGTGGAGTTGGTAGAAGACTCTCAATTGATTGATGAAGTCGTGGTGACCGGCTATATGGCCGAGAAAAAGGCCAGCCTGACGGGCTCGGTGGCCGTAGTAAAGATGAAAGACGTAGCGGATATACCTACCGGAAACGTGCTGTCGAGTTTGCAGGGGCGTGTGGCCGGTATGAACATCACCACAGACGGTACTCCGGGAGGAGGTAACACCTCTACTTTGGTTCGCGGAAAGTCGTCTTTCCGTGGTGATGCCAACTCCCCTTTGTATGTGATTGATGGTGTGATGACCCGTGAGAACATCTCATCCATTCTCTCTTCCAATGATGTGGAATCCATTCAGGTTCTGAAAGATGCGGCTTCTGCCTCCATATACGGTGCGCAGGCGGCCAACGGTGTCATCATCATTACGACCAAACGTGCCAAACAAGGTGAAACCCGTGTGGATTTTGATATGTCGCTGACTTTGCAGACCTATCAGAGCGGGTTTGATATGTTGAATGCCGACGAATGGGGGCAGGTTTATTGGGCGGCCTATAAGTATGCCAATAATGGCGCCACACCAAGCAGTGAGATATACGGTAATGGTGCCACGCCGCAACTTCAAGACTACATCGGGTTGAATGGAGTTAAAGTGCATGCGGTTGATACCAACTGGCGTGATGTGGTTTATCATACTGCTTTGATGCAAAACTACAGCGCTACTCTCTCTAAAGGTTCTGATAATGGTTCTTTCTCATTAGCGTTGAACTACCTCGACCATGAAGGTTTGGTAAGGAATACCGATTTCCAACGCATCAATACCCGTATAAGCTCCAACTATCATTATCTTGACAATCGTCTGCGTATCGGCGAGAACGTGGCCATCAACCGTTGGACACAAACGTTAAGTCCGGGTGGTATAGACGAAAATGCCATCAAGCAGCATCCTGCCAAAACCGTTTATGATGAAGACGGCAATTATAACGATGCCATTAATGATGTTTTGGGCGATGCTCCCAATATGGCCCGGCTTCTTGAGAACGAGAAACGGAATAAACATGGATATTGGCGTATCTTCGGTAATGCTTTCCTTGAAATAGAGCCGATTAAGGATTTGGTGCTGCGAACGAATTTCGGTATGAACTTTTATGATGAAACCAACAAGAACTTTGAGCCTGTATGGGCACGTGATGCCGTCAACAAACTGACCCAGTCGTCTCATAAAAGATTGGACTGGGTGTGGACAAATACTGTCACTTATAATAAGGTGTTCGGAAAGAATAGCTTTACTGCCCTCCTTGGTACGGAAGCGAAGAAAAATCATGCGGAGTCCATGTTCGGTTATGGCACGGGATTGGCTGTGGAAAAAGAAGACTATATTTATCTAGATGGCGTCACTGCGGGCAAGAATGTCGGTGCCGGTGCTTCCAACTACGGCATGGTGTCTTATTTCGGTAAGGTGAACTACGATTATGAAGGACGTTATTTGCTTTCGGCTACGGTGCGCCGTGATGCTTCTTCCCGTTTGGCTAAAGGCAATAATGTGGATTATTTTCCTTCTGTTTCGGCCGGTTGGCGTATTTCGGGCGAGAAATTTATGGAAACAACCAAAGATTGGTTGTCCGACTTGAAATTGCGCGCTTCATGGGGTATCAACGGTAACGATATTATTGATAATGAAGCTCCCTATACCAAATATCTGATTAGTTTGAAAGATGCAAGCTATAACATGAATGGCGACGGGACAACTCTTGCTCCCGGTGGGTATAAGGTGCGGTCTACGAATCCCGATTTGAAATGGGAGAGTACACGACAGTTCAATATCGGCGTGGATGCCGCTTTCTTGGACGGACGTTTAAACGCTTCTCTCGATTATTTTGATAAGAAGACGAGCGACATGCTGGTTGAGAAGCCATATATTGCCGTTATTGGCGAAGGCGGTTATAGTTGGTATAACGGTGGGACGATGACAAATAAGGGATTTGAAATGGCCTTGAGCTGGAATGACCAGATTAAAGATTTCCGATACAACGCTTCATTCAACCTTTCGTATTATAAGAATGAAGTTACGGACTTGACAGGGGACATCTATTACACTTATGGTGGGGGCAATGGCGTGGATAAGACGTTGGTGGGACAACCGTTCGGCTCATGGATGGGCTTCAAGACAGACGGTGTGTTCCGTACACAGCAAGAAGTGGACGAATATAAGTCCAAATATGATGTGCAGTTCGGTGCTCCCGGTGTGGGGCGTGTCAAGTATGTCGATGCAAACGGAGATAATAAAATAAATACGAACGACCGGGTGTGGTTGGGCTCTGATAATCCAAAGGTTATTGCAGGCTTGAACCTTGGTGCGTCGTGGAAGAATTTTGATTTGAGCATGTTCTTCAATGGCATGATTCGCGATGCTTATAATAACTCCAAATACTATACGGATTTGTTCCAGTGTTGGAGCGGCAACCACTCAACCCGCTTGCTCGACGCCATGCATGCTTACAATAATTTTGAGAAAACAGGTGTCTATAATGGCAGTGTGCCGGCTCTTACCACCCTCAACAATAATAACGAACACGAAGTCTCCGAGTTTTATATTGAAGACGGCTCATATATCAAGTTGAAGAGTCTTACGTTGGGTTATACGCTTCCGAAAGCCGTTCTTGACAAAATAAAGATGCGTCATGCGCGTGTCTATTTCCAAGCGCAGAATCTGTTTACAATCACCGGCTATACCGGGGCCGACCCGGAAGGACTGGGCTATCCCTATCCTTTGCCTCGTACATTCTCTTTGGGTTTATCATTTGGTTTCTAAACTCTAAAACTATACTATTATGAAATTGAAACATTTATATATACTTGGTGTTGTTGCACTGATGAATGCAGGCTGTAACGAAGATAGTTTTCTGGACTTGAAGCCTCAAGGAAGCTTAAGCGAAGCTATAATGACCTCAACGGAGGGAGCCGATTTGCTTGTGAATGCTGCATATGCGGCCTTAGGCGGTCCGGAGGGACAAAGCTGGAGTGTGTGGTGTCATCCTACTTCCAACTGGACTTATGGTGAAGTTCGTTCGGATAATGCCTATAAAGGCGGTGGCGGTGTCGGCGACCTTAACGAAGTGCACCGCATGGAGACGTTCGATATGGATGCAACCAATGGATTCTTGGATAGTAAATGGTACCATCTGTATTGCAGTGTGCAGCGTTGCAACTCTGCCTTGCGTGTATTGAATAGCGCAACGGATGAACAAGTGAGCGGTCGTGCGTCTCGTATTGCCGAGATGAAAGTGCTTCGTGCCCATTATTACTTTGAATTGAGCCGCCTTTTCAACAAGATTCCTTATTTTGATGAGAACGTCGAGCTTACCCGTTATCCCGATATCCCGAACAATGAGTTTACCCGTGATGAGATTTTGGGTAAGTTGGCCAAAGAGATGCTTGATGCTGCGGAGCAGCTCCCTGAGTCTCAGCCCGAAGTAGGACGCATTCATAAATACATTGCTTTGGCATATGCAGCCAAGATAAAGCTATATCGGGCCTACCAACAGGACGAGGCTTCGCATGCCGTAACTTCCATTAATAAAGATTTACTGAAAGAGGTGGTGTCGCTTTGCGATCGGGTTACAGCCAGCAACCGTTACGGTTTGCTTAACGACTTTCAGGGTTTGGACCTTGTAGCCAATGAAAACGGTAAAGAGTCTGTTTTTGCCGTCCAGTATTCCATGAATGATGGAACAGAAAATGCCGGACGCATCAACTGGAGTAATTTGTTGAATTCTCCGGGCGGAGGCAGCCCTTATGGCGGCGACGGTTTCTTCTTGCCCAGCCAAGACCTGATTAACGCTTACCAGACGGATGCGGCAGGTTTGCCCGATTTTAATTATCAATCGAAGGCCGACTATAGCTGGGCTGTGTTGAATAATGGTGTTTACACGCTGGAGAATACTACACCCAATGTCGACCCGCGTCTTGATTTTGTGGTAGGCCGTCCCAATATCACATGGAAAACATATTCTGAAAAACCGTGCGGGGGATGGGTGCGCGACAAAGAGACCTATGGCTACAATTGTGCTAAACGTTTCTGGGTCTCTCCTGAGAGCAGCGATATGTTTAACGGTTGGCCTTGGGGTGCTTCGCAATTGAACTGGCAAATCATACGCTATGCGGATATTCTTCTCTGGAAGGCCGAGGCGCTTATCGAACTCAATGAAGGCGACGGTCTTGAAGTTGCACGTGGGTTGATTAATCAAATTCGCAATCGTGCCCGTAACAGCGTATATGTGAAGGACTTCAACGACCGCAGCAAAAATGCGGCCAATTACCTCGTCAATCCTTATCCTGCCGATGGCTGGAGTCAGGAGTATGCCCGTCAGGCTCTGCGTCGTGAGGTGCGTCTTGAAAAAGCTTTGGAGGGAGAACGTTTTTTTGATTTGGTTCGTTGGGGAATAGCGGAAACCGTCATGAATAAATATATCGCAATGGAAGCAGATAAACGCATTTATTATGCCAATGCGCATTTCTCTGGAGGAAAAGACGAATATTATCCTGTGCCGAACAATCAGTATGGTTTTTCAGGAGGCAAATATGTGCAAAATCCGGGTTATGCTCCGTTCAACTGATAACCTCTGGTTGCAGCAATGAACGGGAACCTTTGAACTTTTGTAGATGTAACATTTGTTATATAGTTTGAAACAAAAAATAGTGATGGACTGCTTGACGGCGTATCTTTACGATATGGTGGAAAACATAACCGTGAATAACATAAAAACCAATCTTATGAATTTGAAGAAGAATTTCTTTGTACTTTTTTCCGTTTTGCTGAATATAGGCATTTGTGCAGCGCAAAGCGAAGGACTGAAAATCCATTATTTGGGTGCAAACCATAGTCTGGTACAAATAAAAGAGCAGAAGAGGTACTTGCTTTTGCCCGTTGAAGAGGCGGCTCCCGAAGCAACCGTTCATGTGCTTGTGAATAATAAGGCAGAGCGGACGTTTACCGTCAGGCTGGCAATGAATCGTGCAGACTATCTGGTTCCTTTTGACTTGGAACAATACAAAGGGAAAGCCGTCTCTTTTGACATTCATACAGGAAACAGCCGTGCGAATGTGCGAGACGCTATGGAGGATGTTTGCTGGAACGACATCAAGCTGGTTGATATTTTTGATACTGCCAATCGTGAAGAATTTCGCCCTCTTTATCACCACACGCCACTTTACGGTTGGATGAACGATCCTAACGGGATGTTCTACAAGGACGGGGAGTATCATCTTTATTACCAGTATAACCCTTACGGTTCCATGTGGGGGAATATGAATTGGGGACATTCTTCCAGCAAGGACTTGATACATTGGGAGCATCATCCGGTGGCCATAGAACCGAATGGGCTGGGGACGGTGTTCAGTGGAAGCAGTGTGGTGGATAAGGAAAATACCGCCGGCTTTGGGAAAGATGCGGTCATAGCCATCTATACTTCGGCGGGTGCGAGCCAAATTCAAAGTCTGGCTTATAGCCGGGACAACGGAAAAACCTTCCAATCCTATGAGGGCAATCCTATCATTACGTCCGACAAAGAATGTCGCGACCCGAACATGTTCTGGCATGCCGAAAGCTGTAAGTGGGTTCTTATCCTTGCCGCCGCTTTGGAGAAAGAGATGTGGATTTATACTTCCGATAATCTGAAGGAGTGGACCAAGGAGAGTGTTTTCGGAAAAGGATATGGTGCGCAGGACGGGGTTTGGGAATGTCCCGACCTGATGCAACTTCCCGTTCGGGGCACGGATGAGAAGAAATGGGTTCTTATTTGCAACATCAATCCCGGAGGACTTTTCGGCGGTAGTGCGGCACAATATTTTGTGGGCGATTTCGACGGAAAAACTTTCACGTGCGATACTAAGCCCGAAGTGACGAAGTGGATGGATTATGGGAAAGACCATTATGCTGCAGTGTCGTGGAGCAATGCTCCTGAAAACCGCCATACTGTCATTGCTTGGATGAGTAATTGGCAATATGCCAACAATGTGCCCACCAAGCAATATCGCAGCGCCAACTCCCTGCCGCGCGATCTGGAGCTTTATCGGGCCGAGGACGGCGAACTTTACTTGGCCACCGTTCCGGCGAAAGAAATCGAGGCTTTGCGCGGAGGAAAGACATTGAAGTATGGTGCACTCTCCGTGGGGAAAAAAGCGGCGGTTCGCAAACTGCCTGTCGACAATGCCGGTATCTGTGAGGTTGATTTGGAGTTTAGTGCACGCTTGGCCGGTAAGGTGAACATTGTGCTTGCCAACGAGGAAGGCGAACAGGTTGTCATGACGTACGATGCGATGAATAGAACCTTTGGCATGGACCGTTCCAAGAGTGGACTGACAGATTTCAGCAAAGACTTTCCGGCTGTGACCGTTGCCCCCGTTGCCGGCGGAGAGCAACAACGGTTGCGCTTCTTTGTAGACCGTTGCAGCATCGAGGTTTTCGAGGGGAGCGGCCGGTTTGCCATGACAAACTTGGTCTTTCCGAAGAGCCCTTACACCAAAATCTGCATTTCTACCGACGGGGGACATTGCCGGGTAAACAAGCTGACCGTCTATCCACTGAATATGAACAATTAACTTTTTATTAATAGCTATGAATAATAAGAATTCTTCATTGGCAAAGCTGTTGCCCATCATGCTTTGCTTCTTTGCCATGGGCTTTGTAGACTTGGTGGGCATTGCTTCCAACTACGTAAAGGCCGATTTGGGGCTGACCGATGCGCAGGCCAACATATTCCCCTCTCTGGTTTTCTTCTGGTTTCTCATTTTCTCCGTACCCACGGGGATGTTGATGAACCGTATCGGACGGAAAAAGACGGTATTGTTGAGCCTGTTCGTGACTTTTGCTTCGCTGCTTCTTCCGGTTTTCGGAGACGGGTATGTGCTGATGCTGCTTTCGTTTTCATTGCTGGGCATCGGCAATGCGCTGATGCAGACATCGCTCAATCCGTTGCTTTCCAATATCGTCAGTGGCGAAAGATTGGCAAGTTCGCTGACTTTCGGGCAGTTTGTCAAGGCTATCGCTTCGTTTCTTGCTCCTTACATTGCCATGTGGGGAGCTACGCAAACCATACCGTCGCTGGGTATGGGGTGGAGGATACTGTTTCCCATCTATATGGTCGTTGCGGTGATTGCCATCTTTTGGCTGGGCGCTACTTCCATTCAGGAAGAAAAGGAAGAAGGACGTCCGTCTACTTTCGGCGAATGCCTCGCTTTGCTGGGCAAGCCGTTCATTCTGCTCTGCTTTCTGGGCATCATGTGCCATGTGGGCATCGATGTGGGCACCAATACAACGGCTCCCAAGATTCTGATGGAGCGTTTGGAGATGACCTTATCTGATGCCGGCTTTGCCACCAGCCTTTATTTCATTTTCCGTACGGCGGGATGTCTTTTGGGAGCTGTCGTCTTGCAGAAGGTGGCTTCTAAACCATTCTTTGCAGTCAGTGTGTTGTGCATGTTGGCAGCTATGGCTGGGCTGTTCGTCTTCCATGAAAAAACAATGATTTACGTGTGCATTGCCCTCATCGGCTTTGGCAACTCGAATATCTTCTCGATTATTTTCTCGCAGGCATTGCTTGCCATGCCGCAGAAGAAGAACGAGGTGTCCGGGCTGATGATTATGGGGCTCTTCGGCGGCACGGTCTTTCCCATAGCCATGGGATTGGCAAGCGATGCCGTGGGACAAAGTGGGGCGGTAGCTGTAATGACAATCGGTGTATTGTATTTATTTTTCTACATGCTGAAGATGAAACGCTGACATTGTTCGATGCAGCGTCAGGATATGTTCTGAGAGGGGGGGTATCTAAGTATACGACTGAGGTACCCTAAGTATACGACTTAGACCCCCTAAGTATACTACTTAGCTACCCTCGATTTAGGATTGATTCCGCCACTCTCTTGAAAAGGATTGCAGAAAGTCTAATTTATTAAAGAATAATTACCATGAATGAAATTATCGTAGGAATGGGAGAGGCTTTGTGGGACTGCCTTCCCGAAGGAAAGAAGATAGGCGGTGCTCCGGCCAATTTTGCTTATCATGTATCGCAGTTCGGTTTCGACAGCCGCGTGGTCAGTGCCGTAGGCGCCGATGCAGACGGAGATGAGATTTTGAAAGTTTTTGCTCAAAAAGGGCTGCGTACCCAGATAGAGCGGGTGCCTTATCCTACGGGCACGGTTCAGGTGACGCTCGATGCCGTGGGCGTGCCTTGTTATGAAATAAAAGAGGGTGTGGCTTGGGATAATATTCCTTTCACTGAGGAGTTGAAGCGTTTGGCATTGAGCATCCGTGCGGTATGCTTCGGCTCTTTGGCGCAACGCAGCGTGGTGAGCCGCACCACCATCAACCGTTTTCTGGATGCCATGCCCGATATGGACGGACACCTGAAGATATTCGACATCAACCTGCGTCAGGGATTCTATACGAAGGAGATACTTTGCGAGTCCATGCGCCGTTGCAATGTGCTTAAGATAAACGATGAGGAACTGGTGACCGTCAGCCGTATCTTCGGCTATCCGGGCATCGACCTGCAAGACAAATGCTGGATTCTGCTGGCTAAATACAATCTGAAGATGTTGATTCTGACGTGCGGGACGAACGGGAGTTATGTGTTTACTCCGGGTGTCGTTTCTTTTCAGGAAACACCGAAAGTGACGGTTGCCGATACCGTGGGTGCCGGCGACTCGTTTACGGCTGCCTTCACTGCCGCCATACTGAGCGGAAAACAGGTGCCCGAAGCGCATAAGCTGGCGGTGGAGGTTTCGGCGTATGTGTGTACGCAAAGCGGTGCCATGCCGGAATTGCCGCAGATTTATAAGGAGAGGCTGGGTTAAGGCAATTGTGCTTGCAGGAGGAATAATCCTTGTGGCGGGAATAAAAAACTTTTGAGTGAATCCAAAACAGATTCTTGGTATCGGCTTTTTTTTTATCTTTGCTCATCTGCAATCTTAAATCGGACAATAAAGATGAGAAAGCATATCCTTCGGATTTTATTCCTTTGGGTCATTCTTGGAGGAGTGGCCACATCCTGTTCACACCGCGAAGCGCGTTTCCGCATCGGCGTTTCGCAATGCAGCGACGACGAGTGGCGGAAGCAAATGAACAATGAAATTCTTCGCGAAGCCCGTTTCTATGACAACGTGGAGGTGGAGATACGTACTTCGAAAGACAATAATACTTGGCAGGAAGCGGATATCCGCCATTTCATTGATGGGAAGGTGGATTTGCTGATTGTTGCTCCCAATGAAGCCCGTTCCATTACGCCAGTCGTGGAGGAAGCCTACAATTGCGGGATTCCTGTCATATTGGTAGACCGCAAGATTTCCTCCGACAAATATACGGCATACGTCGGGGCCGACAACTATGCAATCGGCAAGGAGGTTGGAGCTTACATCGGCAATCTGCTGCATGGTGAGGGCACGGTGGTGGAAATCACGGGACTGTCGGGCTCCACCCCGGCCATCGAACGGCACGAAGGGTTTCTGGACGGCATCGCTGCTTATCCCGGCATCCGGTTGCTGGAAAGTGTGGACGGCGCTTGGTTGCATGGACAAGCAGGTGAGAAGATGGAGGCCCTGCTCGATCGTTTTCTTCACGTCGATGCCGTTTTTGCCCAAAACGACCGTATGGCCTCCGGGGCTTATGAAGCCGCCCGTCGCCGGCATCGTGCAGAGGAGATGCGTTTCATCGGTATCGATGCCTTGCCCGGCGAGCACTATGGGCTGGAAGATATTCTGGCCGGCAGGCTGACGGCTTCTTTCATTTATCCCACGGGGGGCGACCGGGTTGTACAGATTGCCATGGATATATTGCAAGGGAAGGAGTTTCCCCGTGAGACGATATTGGGAACGTCCATTGTAGATGCTTCCAATGCGGCTGTCATGAAAATGCAGACGGCGCACATCAGCACGTTGGACGGAAAGATAGAGATGCTGAATGGTGAGATAAGTCGCTTTCTGGCTCTCTATGCCACACAGCGGGTGGTTCTGTACGGCAGTCTGGCGGCTCTCCTCTTGCTGGTAGGTTTGTTGGTAATGGTTTATCTTGCTTTGCGTGCTAAGAGTAGGATGAACCGTGAATTGTCCACACAGAAAACGAAGCTGGAGGAGCAGAGAACCCGGTTGATACAACAGAAAGAACAACTGGAAATGCAGAAGTCGCAATTGGAACAGCTTTCTCGCGAGCTGGAAGAGGCCACACATGCCAAGTTGGTTTTCTTTACGAACGTTTCACACGATTTCCGCACTCCGTTGACTTTGATTGCCGACCCCATAGATCAACTCTTGGCCGATTATTCCATCAGCGAACCGTCGCGCCGCCTTCTGGAGTTGATGAAGAAGAACGTGCACATATTGCTGAGGCTGGTGAACCAGATACTTGATTTCCGTAAGGTTGAAAACGGGCGCATGGAGCTTCATCTCGAACCTTTTGATTTGCTGACGGCTTTTCGCGGGTGGAACGACTCGTTCCGCATGGCATTATTGAAGAAACATATCGCTTTCAGCTTTGAGGCATCTCCTGATGTCGATTTCCGGATGATGGCGGATGCGGAGAAGATGGAGCGTATCTATTTCAATCTCTTCTCCAACGCAGTGAAGTATACGCCGGAGAATGGAAAGATTGTCATACGCTTGTCTGCTGTGGAGCAGAATTACAATTTGTCCGTATTCAATTCGGGGAGCTACATCTCGTCGTCCGATTTGGAGGCCATATTCGAACGTTTTTATCAGGTAGGCGGACATCAGGCCGGCACCGGCATCGGACTTGCACTGGTGCATGCCTTCGTTGGGATGCATGGTGGAAGCATCGCTGCGCATAGTGATGAAAAAGGTACTACGTTCACTGTCACGCTTCCCCGGCCAACCATCTCCGATTATCGTCCTGCTACGGCATCCTTGCCTGCCGAGGAGGCGGCATCGACTTTGATGGATGCGGAAGTGGCAGTGGCAGACGAACCGATTGAGGCCGATACTCCTGTTGTGCTCATCATTGACGACAATGCGGATATTCGTGGTTATGTAAGGTCGTTATTGTCCAAGGAATATAGGGTGCTGGAAGCGGCGGATGGAGCTGAAGGAATCCGTCTGGCCATGAAGTATGTGCCCGATGTTGTTGTTTCGGACGTCATGATGCCCGGTATGGACGGTGTGGAGTGTTGTCGCCGTTTGAAGAGCGAGATGCAGACATGCCACATCCCGGTGATTCTGCTCACGGCCTGCTCGCTGGACGAGCAGCGCATCCGGGGATATGACGGTGGCGCCGATGCTTATATTTCCAAGCCGTTCAACTCTCAGTTGCTGTTGTCGCGTATCCATAATTTGATAGCCAACAGGCGTCAGTTAAAGCAGTTTTTCGGCGATAACCGTCTTGTTGAGCGTGAAGCTGTCAGCGACATGGATAAGGATTTCGTTTCCCGCTTCAGGACATTGGTGGAGGAACGAATGAAAGACGCGGAACTCAATGTGGAGGACTTGGGGCGTGAGATGGGCATGAGCCGCGTGCAGCTTTACCGTAAGTTGAAGTCGCTCACCAATTATTCGCCCAACGAGTTGTTGCGCCGGATGAGGCTGCGGAAAGCTGCGTCTTTGCTCGCTTCGTCTGAAATGACAGTGGCCGAAATAGGCTATGAGGTGGGATTCTCATCGCCGTCATACTTCACTAAGTGCTATAAGGAAGAGTTCGGCGAAAGCCCCACCGATTTTTTGAAGAGGAAGGGATAGACAGCAAGGCGCGGATTGTACGAACCGACACGGTGTACTTATCGACAAATCCGTGTAATTCGTATCGTCCGCGCCTGAAAGAGAATCATGAAGGTGATTTTTACATGACTTCAAAGAAGCTTCTCCCCGATGTTTCGGAGAAATTACCCCTTATCAATGCTTGTGTTTTTTTGCAGTCGTGCTGAGTTTGATGTTACGCCAAATACGGCTCTCGTTCTTTGCGGCATCCGTGCAGTATATCATCAGGTGGTAGTCACCCGGTGTTGCGTTGGCGGGGATTACGATGTCGTGGTTGTGCACGTGATGATTCTTCAATCCTTTGGCGTCGTCATACACTTTGTTGAAAGAGAAAGGGACAGTTTCGCCGGCAGCCTTGGTCTTTCCTTCATGCCCGTGATGGTCGAAGTTGCTGTGTATGTTGATTCTGTACGATTTCAATTCCACATCATCCGACAAGTCCATTTCAAGGTGTACGCCGTGCTTGTCGCCTATCAGCAATTCATCTCCTTCTTCGGGTTCGGTCAGTTTGATGACGGGCGGAGTTACGTCGCCTTTATCGTCTTTGTTACAAGCAGAAAAAGATACACCGGTCAATAAGCAAATGGCAGAAATAAATAATCTTGTTTTCATTTTAGTTTTCGTTTAATTGGTATTTTAATAAATAATTGGATGTTGCGTCCCGGTTCGGGGATTTCAACTTTCCTATAAAAACTGAGATGATTGTAATATCTCGTATTCAATATGTTTTGGGCAATGAAGGAACATTCTATCTCAGTACCCGCCATCGGCAGGCGAACCGTTCCGCCCAGATGCAGCAGGTTGGCTCCGGGAGTGGAAGTTTCGTTGCGCGCGATGTGGTTTTGTGAGAGGATGTTCCGGCATTCCACATACAGTTCCCATCTTTTCCGATGCCACGTCAGGACATTCCGCACGGAAGCGGGAGGGGAGAAACTTAGTGCCGTGTGGTCGTCCCGGTTGTATGTATAGACATACTCGCCGCTGAGCCGGTAGTTCAGGCTTGGCAGAATATCAATGCTGATATTGGCTTCGCTGCCCAGAAATACGGCTCTTGCTCCCGTGTAGCGGTAGATTTGTCCTGCATGGGGCAGGGCAGACCATTCGCCTGTGGGTTGCAGATAAATATAATTATCGAACCAACTGGCAAAAGGCGACAGGGTGAGATGGATATTCCTATAAGTAAACTCATAGGAGGCATCCAACTGCCATCCATGCTCGGAAGACAAGGAGGCGTCGCCCTGCTCGTGACGGAAAGTCCCGTGATGCACACCGTTGGAAGCCAGCTCGTTGGCTCCCGGCAAACGGAAGCTGCGACCGACATTCATTTTCAGCAGGTGCATGGAAGAGGGATTCCATACGACACCTATCGAACAGGAATAATCTCCGAAACCACGGTCTACCGGATAGCTGCGCCATTTGTAGGCATCTATCTTGTCGGTCGGGTAACCTTGCTCCCGGAGGTATTCTTCCAGATAGGGGTCTTGATACGGGGTGATATCTGTCTTCCCGTAATCGTAGCGCACTCCTCCGCTGACGGAAATCCGGTTGTCGGGACGCCAAGTGGACAGCCAGAAGCCTCCGGTGGTAAACCGCCGGTATGCGGGCAGCAAGAACGAATAGCCGCCGATGCTGTTCTCTTGTCCCTGTACGTCCCATCCCAGCGTGTGCTCCCACGAAGAAGATCGGATGATGCGCAGTTTCAGCGAGCTGCTCAGCGTGTGCAGCCTGAAAACCAGCTCCTTGTCCGGTTCTTTCTCCGGCATGGGCTGCGCTCCGTAGTGAGTATGGAAAGCACTCCATTCTTCACGATGGTTGAGCTGATAGCCGAAGTCGCCGGAGAGCACCATTCCATCCCACGCATATTGCTGATGCGTGCTTGCCTTGAAGTGGTTTACCCAACTGTGGGGCAGCCCGATGTTTCTGCTGTTGCCGTCGTCTTGCAGGCGCGAGATGTCGGGGATGCCGTGCGCTCCGGGAAAGAATCCCATTTTCTGGTAGGCGTTGCTCACGAAGTAGTCCGACCGGTATCTTTTCTTCTTGTATGAAGCGAAGAGACCGGCGTTGCGCTCGAACCCTGCCGTATTCTTGAGTTTCCTTCCGTACACTGGCATCAATTGGGTCAGATAAACAACCGTATCGGTCGGCACACGGTAGTCTCCGAAATGCTTCTCCGAAAGGCGTGCTTTCACAAACCACGCCCCTTTCTTCAGTCCTAACATCAGCGAGCCACCCAAGGTTCCGTTTACGGACTTTCCTAAAAGTGAAACCTCTCCCCAAAGCAGGTCTTCTGCCGGAGTCGTAGGCGGAAGAATCTCGATGACGCCTCCCATAGCATCGCTTCCGTACAGAAGTGAGGCCGGGCCTTTGCGTATTTGCACTTCTTCCACATTAAAGGCATCGATTTCCAGTCCGTGGTCGGCACCCCATTGCTGGCCTTCCTGTTTGATTCCGTTCTCGGATACGGCGATGCGGTTGAATCCCAATCCTCTGATCATGGGTTTGGAAAATCCCGCTCCTATATCCATTGAGTGGACGCCGGGAATATGCCCTATGGTTTGCACCAGATTGCCGGTGAAGTGCTTGTTCAGAAAGTCCTTCCCAAGCACATCAAGCGTAAGAGTGCTTCTTTTGCTTTGGGCTTGGCGGTACGATTCCGTAACGACAACCTCGGATAAAGACACGCTTCTGACGGAGTCGACAGCTTGCGGACAGGCTGATGAAACCATAGAGATTCCCAGCGCACCCAAAATATATCTGGTACGCATGAATTTCAATCATTCTAAGTAAGTTGATGAGGGAAATTGTTTATGGGGCAGTTGCCAAATCGGGTGGATGAATCCCTCTGCTATTATTCGGGTCGTCTAAAGCCCGCATTTCAGCATGGCTATGCCCGCACTTCGGCGGAGGTAACCCCACACTTTATAGGGTACATCCCCACACTTCGGGAGAGCTGAGCCCACACTTCAGGAAGCGTCAGCCCCCACATTGCAGAAGCCGGATCGGGAGGGTATTCAATCACCGACAGCATCCTCATACTGCCCGTAAGTCATGAAATGGGGCAGCAGGCGGAGCACGCAGGCGATAAGGATATAGAATGGTCAGACAATCCCTATCGGCAGCATAAACGGGTTGATAATTAAAAACGGATAGAAATATATGAATCTGAAACGATTCGGCTTGCGTAAAGGGGGAGAGCATGAAGTGGCAAATGGCGCAGTCGTCCGAAGTGTGCGGATGTGTCTCTCCGGAATGACAGGCCGAAGCCTCTTCTTCCGAGTGATGGAAGTGGATGGCTTTGACTGTGAAGAAAGGCATGAGCGTCAGCAATAACAGCCATGCGACAATAACTTTGTATTTTCTCTTTCTCTTCATCCGTCTATTTGTTAAGCCGAAGACAAAGATAAGGATTGTTGCCCTAATGGTGCAAAACTCGGTGCCGCTTTCTTGCTTCGGTTGACTGTTTTTTTACTTTTTTATCCATAAATAACCCGGGTTCGGTATAGGCGGTTGCTTTTGCTGAAGATGAGGCTGCATCCTATCGGGCGGATATTTTCTGAATACACCGTTTTACGGTGGTCAGGCGGAAGAGAAGAGAGCCTTTCAGGCAGGCCTCCCTCACCCTGTCTGACAACTGCAATCCTTTGCCGTGACAGACACAAGTGTTTCAGCCGTCAGACACAAGTGTTTGAGCCGTAAGACACAAGTGTCTGACAAGGCAAGTGTAAGTGTCTGATAGCCAGTGTTGTTTGATTTTGAAAATCCAAGCCCTCGGATGAGGTTATCGTTCTGCTTCTTATCCCAAGCTCAGGTTAAATAGGTATCGGATGAAAAAATAAATCGGGCGGGAACGACTTATCGTCTTATTCCCGCCCGACCTGTGTTTCAATGTGAAGAAAGGGCAACTTATTTCAGCAATTGAGGGAGGTTTTCTCTTCCCCAAAAGTAATATAAGCAAATCCCAATCCAACTGGTGAGCAGTACCGCAATGGCCACTAATAATTTCTTCACGCCATCTACGGGCCATTTCATGATTTCGAGTACCGCTTTAATGGCAAGTACCACGCCGATAATCCAAATAATAAATCCAATCATAACTTTTGAATATTAAGTGTTTTGTTATAGCAAATAGAGACTGCATCCCGTTTTTTCAACCGGGAGCAGCCTCTGTTTTCATTTCTCAATCGCACTTATTCGGAAACTTCAGCGCCCCAGTTGCTCTTAGATAAACGCTTGTAGCTGTTATAACGCCACTTGGCATTGTCTTCGGCAGCTTGGAACAGTTCCGCGGCTTCCGCAGGATATTGTTTCATTACCGATGAGTAGCGAACCTCACTCTTCAGGAAATCTTGGAAACCGTTCCAGTCCGGTTCTTTGCTATCCAATTGGAACGGATTCTTTCCTTCGGCTTCCAGAGCCGGGTTATAGCGCCACAAGTGCCAATAACCGCACTTCACAGCCTTTTCCTCTTCGGCTTGGCTCTTGCCCATGCCTGCCTTCAGACCGTGGTTGATACACGGAGCGTATGCGATGATGAGCGACGGTCCGGGATATGCTTCTGCCTCGCGGATAGCTTTCAAAGTCTGGGCTTGGTCGGCGCCCATAGCAATCTGAGCCACGTAAACGTAACCGTAAGTAGTAGCCATCAAACCAAGGTCTTTCTTGCGTACACGCTTGCCGGCAGCAGCGAATTTGGCTATGGCACCCACCGGAGTAGCCTTAGAAGACTGACCACCTGTGTTAGAGTAAACCTCTGTATCCAATACCAGAATGTTGATGTCCTTACCGCTGGCAATTACATGATCGAGGCCGCCGTAGCCGATATCGTAGGAAGCGCCGTCACCACCGATAATCCATTGGCTGCGTTTAACGAGGTATTGCGTCAAGCCTGCAAGCTGTTTGCCGGTTTCGCAATCCGGATTGTTGGCGGCATATTCCTTCAACATCGGAGTCAACTTCTCAGCCAATTCTTTCGTCTTGTCTGCATCGAAGCGGTTATCAATCCATTCTTGGAACAATGCTTTTACTTCGGCAGGTGCTTGTTCAGAAGCGATTACTTCATTCATCAGCTTCACGATACGCTCACGCATCTTCTCGTTAGCCAGCTCCATGCCCAAACCGAACTCGCAGAAGTCTTCGAACAAAGAGTTAGCCCATGCAGGACCATGACCTTTTTCGTTCTTTGTATAAGGAGTAGAAGGTACTGAGCCGGAGTAGATGGAAGAACATCCGGTAGCGTTGGCCACCATTTCGCGGTCGCCGAACAACTGGGTGATCAGTTTGACGTACGGAGTCTCACCGCAACCGGCACAAGCACCGGAGAACTCGAACAACGGAGTGGCAAACTGAGAGTTCTTCACGTTGGCCTTGATGTCGACAAGGTGTTGCTTGCTCTTCACGTTTTCGGCGCAGTAAGTCCAGTTGTCTGCTTCTGACAATTGACTTTCAAGATGCTTCATTGTCAGAGCTTTGCCACCCTTCTTCGGGTTGCCCGGACAAACATCGGCACAGTTGCCGCAACCCAGACAGTCGAGAACATCGACCTGAATGCGGAACGTCATGCCGTCGAATACCTTTCCTACGGCCTTCAGTTGAGTGAAGTTTGCACCCTTCTGCTCTTCCTCGTCAAGCACGAACGGACGGATAGAAGCATGAGGACAAACGTATGCGCACTTGTTACACTGGATACAGTTTTCCGGATTCCATTCGGGAACGAAAGCTGCTACACCACGTTTCTCGAATTTGGCGGTTCCTTGATACCAAGTACCGTCTTCGATGCCTTTGAATGCAGATACCGGCAGCAAGTCACCGTCTTGCGCGTTGATGGGGCGAACCACTTCGTTGATGAATGCCGGGTCGTTATTCTCCACTTTAACGTCGTCAGGCAGGTTGGCCCAAGCCGGGTCGACGGTCAGTTGCTTGTACTCGCCTCCGCGGTCAACGGCTGCATAGTTCTTGTTCACCACGTCTTCACCTTTCTTGCCATAAGACTTCACGATGAACTTCTTCATTTGTTCAACGGCCAAGTCGACAGGGATTACACCCGTTATGCGGAAGAACGCGGACTGGAGGATGGTATTGGTGCGGTTGCCCAAACCGATTTCCTGTGCAATCTGCGTAGCGTTGATATAGTAAACGGTGATATTGTTCTGGGCAAAATACTTCTTCACCTTATTGGAAAGATTCTTTGCCAGCTCTTCGCCTTCCCAGATGGTATTCAGCAGGAATGAGCCGTTCTTGCGCAAACCGCGTGTCACGTCATACATGTGCAGGTAGGCCTGAACATGGCAAGCAACGAAATTCGGCGTATTTACCAAATAGGTAGAACGAATCGGAGTATCGCCGAAGCGCAGGTGGGAGCAAGTGAAACCGCCCGATTTCTTAGAGTCGTATGAGAAGTAAGCCTGACAGTGTTTGTCGGTGTTGTCGCCGATAATCTTCACGGAGTTCTTGTTGGCACCCACCGTACCGTCGGCACCCAAACCGTAGAATTTGGCTTCGAACATGCCTTCGCCACCCAATGCGATTTCTTCTTCTTGAGGCAGAGAAGTGAATGTCACGTCGTCTACGATACCGATGGTAAAGTTGTTCTTCGGCATCGGCATGGCCAGATTCTTGTAGACAGCGATGATTTGGGAGGGAGTAGTGTCTTTAGAACCCAGACCGTAGCGACCGCCTACGATGACCGGCGAATTCTCCATGCCATAGAAGCAGTCTTTTACGTCGAGATACAACGGTTCGCCATTGGCGCCCGGTTCTTTGGTACGATCCAGTACGGCAATCTTCTTGGCTGTTTTGGGAACTGCTGCAAGGAAGTGCTTGGCCGAGAACGGACGATACAGATGTACGGCAACCAGACCGACCTTCTCTCCATTGGCCCTGAGGTGGTCGATGGCTTCGCGTGCGGCTTCCGTTACAGAACCCATAGCGATGATGACACGATCTGCATCTTCTGCACCGTAATAATCGAACAGACCGTATTTGCGGCCGGTAATCTTGGAAATCTCGTTCATGTATTCCTCTACGATTGCAGGAACTGCTGCGTAGTAGTTGTTGCAAGATTCGCGATGCTGGAAGAAGTGGTCGGGATTCTCTGCCATACCACGGGCTACCGGATTCATCGGATTCAATGCACGTGCGCGGAATTCGGCCAAAGCTTCTTGGTCGATAAGCGGAGCGAGGTCTTCGTTCTCCAGCATCTCGATTTTCTGGATTTCGTGTGAAGTGCGGAAACCATCGAAAAAGTTGACGAACGGCACGCGGCTCTTCAAAGTGGAGAGGTGAGCCACACCTGCCAAGTCCATAACTTCCTGTACGGAACCTTCTGCCAACATTGCGAAGCCGGTCTGACGGGCAGACATGACGTCTTGGTGGTCGCCGAAGATACACAGCGCATGGCTTGCCAAAGTACGTGCCGATACATGGAATACGCAAGGCAGGAATTCACCGGCTATCTTGTACATATTCGGAATCATCAACAACAAACCCTGAGAAGCGGTGTACGTAGTGGTGAGCGCACCGGCCTGCAAAGAACCGTGAACGGCACCTGCTGCACCGCCTTCCGACTGCATTTCCTGCACCAATACAGTTTCGCCGAAGATGTTCTTACGACCTGCGGCAGCCCATTCGTCTACGTATTCAGCCATCGTAGAAGAGGGAGTGATGGGGTAGATGGCAGCTACTTCGGAAAACATATACGAGATATGCGCAGCAGCCTGATTACCATCACAAGTAATGAATTTCTTTTGTTTAGTCATAACTAATTATTTATTAAGTGAAAAAATCTATTAATATAAGAAGCCGAACAGCCAGAGGGGTATTTGGTTGTTTCGGCCTATCTCGGCTTTATGAAGTACATAAGTTACCCCCGGATTATTCTTTATTTTCATCCCTTCCAAGCAGATTTTGAAAGGCATCACCTCGTCTACCATGAATGAGATGTTCTTGTCTCCTTTGTTCACTTTGTGGTCTTTCCACATCGTGTTTGCAAAGAAAGTGTCCAATACGTCTTGCTCTTCCACTTTCACGGGATAGATGGAATACATCAGATTTGAATTGTGCATCATTATTTTAGATGGCTTCTTTGGAAATTCTTCTCCTTTGGGATACAACATGTTGATAAGACGTGCGTCGGCCAGATATTTGATGTAATTCATCACAGTGGCGCGGGATGTCTGTATTTCGTTTGCCAATTGGCTGACATTCGGCGCTTTCGGTCCGTTTACAGATAATAAATAGAGCAATTTCTTTATCTTTGAAAGATATTTCAACTCTATCTGTTTGATTAGCAGTATATCTACCTCTACCATCATGTTCATGGTTTTAAGCAGATTCTCCGAGAAGTTTCGTTTTTCGAGAAAGAAAGGGTAGAATCCGTGGTGCATGTAATCCTGAAGATAGTCCAGCGGATGTACTTTGGAAAGGACGCTTTTGGCTATCTGTTCATGGTTACTCAGAATCTCTTCCAATGTGTATGCCCGAAACTTCATGCCTGTCTGCAGGTTCAGGTACTCCCGAAATGAGAATCCCCGGAGATTGTAGCTTTTGACGATGTCGCGCAATTCCTGATTTTCTTCTTTCAGCCGCATGACGGACGAACCGGTGAATATGATTTTCAAATTGGGAAAACGGTCATAGCACATACGCAGTTCCTTACTCCAGTCCGGATACTTGAACACTTGGTCTATCAGCAGAACTTTTCCTCCGCGGCGCTGGAACTCGGCTGCAAACTCTACGATGCTATGTCCGGAGAAATAGAGATTGTTCATGTTGATGAAGAGGCAGGAACGGTTGGTACCGAATTTTTCTTTGGCATATTGGAGGAGGAACGTGGTTTTACCTACCCCTCTTGTGCCCTTGATGCCGATAAGGCGATCGTTCCAGTCAATCTCGTCCATAAGCTCGCGGCGTACGGGAGCATTGGTGTGCTCTACGAGATAAGCGTGTGTACGGTAAAATGCTTCCATGCTTTAAATTCGGTTTATCACGCGACAAAGATATTCCTTTTTTGTGAAATTGCAAAGTGGAGATGACAAAATATTATATAACTTTGCATGCTCGAACAAGAATATAAGGGCTTGTTTGAATTTTGCCCGGTGTTATTTTAAGGGAAATTTAAACGGGTTCTGAACAATTGATTATTGAAAGATGAAGCTCTACCTGTTCAATCCGGATGCGGATATGGCCTTGGGAAACAACGAGGAAAACTACATGCCTCCTGCTGCCATCCGCCGTATGGGCGAAGACTTGGCTTTGTTGCCCCTTTGGTATGCCGAGCCGGGCAGTGCGGTGTTGGCCGCTTCTGCCTATAATGCCGATTTCCTGAAAAGGATGCGTGAATTGTTCCGGCTGGATGTAAAATTGCTTACTGTGCCGGAGTTGTCTGACTGTGCAGATGTACAAGCAATGCCTTGGGGCTGGAACCCGGCCATCCGCAAACATCTGTTGAAAGCAGGACTTCCTGAGTGTAGCTTACCCTTGCCGGAGAAACTTGCCGCTTACCGTCGGCTTTCTTCTCGCGGCGAGGCGATGGAAGTAATGGGCGCTTTTCGGATTTCGGAGAAAGATGGATACTGCGGCGTCTCTTATCGTTTGCCTGCTGTTGCCGATTGCAGGGAGTTCGTGACAGGACACGGTGCTTGTGTGCTGAAGGCTCCTTGGTCGGGTAGCGGTAAGGGATTGAATTGGTGTAAGGGCGTTTTTACCCAATCCATTGAAGGCTGGTGTGAGCGTGTCATCAGAGAGCAGGGGTTCGTGTCGGGAGAGCCTGCCTATCATAAAGTCGAGGATTTTGCTATGGAGTTCTGTTCCGACGGATGTGGAAAAGTCTCTTTTGTGGGTTATTCTTTGTTTTTTACGAACAAAAGCGGTGCGTATGGCGGCAATGTCCTGATGCCTTCGCAGGATATAGAAAAACGCATTGCGGGATATGTCCCTCTTCAAGTGTTGCACGATGTGCGCGACAGGCTGTGCCTCATGCTTTCGGAACGATATGGCACGACTTACGACGGTTATTTGGGCGTGGATATGATGGTATGTCTTATGCCGGATGGCCGCTATGCCGTTCATCCCTGTGTGGAAATCAATATGCGGATGAATATGGGGGTGGTTGCCCTCCATTTGCAAGAACATATCATGGCTCCGGAAAGTGTCGGACTGCTCTCCATCGACTACTGTCCTTCCAATGAGGAATTGCGCGAAAAGCACGAACAAGACAGGACTGCACATCCTCTTGTGGTAAAAGACGGGAAATTGGTTTCCGGTTATCTTCCGTTGGTACCGGTAACTGCGAAAAGCAGCTATCGGGCCTATGTACGGGCAGACTGACGGGCGTCACTCCTGTTTATCGCCTTTCCCTAAGAAGCATTTCGCCAAATAGCGTCGCACAGGCTCATCGTATAGCTTCAGGCATAAATAAGCCATGAGTATGTTCCACATGTAGACGCCTACGGCCACTTGCCAAGTCTGGCCGAAAGTGAACAGTCCGTTCTTTATCAACCATGCGTAGAACAGATACATGAACGGATAATGCACTATATATAGCGGATAGGATATATCCCCCAAGAACTTGCATATCCGGGTTGATTTGCTGTCTGTTGTTGTGCCCGATGCTCCTAACAGGACGAGGACGGGAAAAACGGCAATGATGCAGAATGCCTCGTAAATGCCGTTTCTGCAGACAGGTTGCATCCCTTCGATGTAAGGCATTGAGAGTAAAGCCACCAGCAAGGCCGTGCATATCCAGAATGCCCCTCTCACCCGGACGGGCTTGAAGTTTCGCGCCAAGAGCATACCCGCCGAGAAGGGGAAGAGCATTCGCAATGTTCCGCCTCCGAAGTTCACGGCATCCAATGTCCAGCCTATTCCGATATTACCGTATCCGGAAGCATCAGAGAGGGCGAATCCTGCCAATCCCGCTCCCGTCAGTGCCACGAGCGCGGCCAGTGCTTTGGTGGGCAGGCGGCGGATGAATAAAGCATAAAGGATATTGCCTATATACTCAAAGAACAACGACCAAGACGGGCCGTTCAGTGGAAACATCTCTCCGTTTCCACGGACTTCGTGGCTTGCACCCGGCACTGCGGGGAGGAGAAACATCGTACAAAGCAGCGCCAGCATCATCATGGATGTGGCGATGTGCGTTCCGTCCCATTGCACGCTTCCTTGAATGCAGTAGGTGATAGCTCCTAATACGGCCCCCATAATCACCATGGGATGGAGGCGTATCAGACGGCGTTTGAAGAAGTCCTTCATGGTGAAGCTCCCTCCCCATCGGTCATCATAAGCATAGCTGATAACGAATCCGGAGAGCATGAAAAAGAAATCCACGGCCAGATAGCCGTGATTGAAACTTTCTATCATGGTGCCGCCGGCAAAAGCATAGCCTTCGAATACATGATACCACATGACGATGAGGGCGGCTACGCCACGGAGGCCGTCTAACAGATGGTAGTGCGCTTTGGTGTCGGCAAACGTTGCCGAGGAAGTTGTTGCCATAGGGCTTGCATTTAATCGGTCGATTGTTTCGGGCGGTAAAGATACGGTTTAAAAACAGAATCCATGATGTGCCGTGGCAGAAAGATTATCGGAGCGGTTGACAGGCACTTGCATCTGACGTGACAGACACAAGTGTTTTAGCCGACAAACACAAGTGTTTTACACGTCAGACACAAGTGTTTTAGCCGTCAGACACAAGTGTCTGACAAGTGGGGTGTAAATGTCTGATAATTAGGGTGAAAAAAGTGGCGGTTTCTATTGTTGCGCCGCCTTGCTCTCGTTTCCGCATCGGTCCACCGCCGTTACTGCGAAATACTTCCGGGTGGTCCAAGGGAGGATGGGGGCATAGATAAATTCCGTTCCTTGCACCCGTTGCGCCAGAATGTTTTCCGGATTGTCCGTATCTACGGGATACGTGTCCGAGCCGTAGATGACATACGTCGGTGCGTTCTGCCGGTCGTTGTCGGTTGCGGGATTCCAGCGGAGAAGCAGATAACCTTCGGCTATTTGTTCCGTACGCAGGTTGGCGGGAGGGGTGGGAGGCACGTTGTCTATCCACGGCATGGAGGGTTGCAGTGCAGGGGCGGTGTAGAAATCCTCCTCCAGCGTGTCGTATATCCCTTGTGTGTTGTCCATCAAGTACTTCACCCGATAATGCGCTTCGCCCTCCAGCTTGTGGGCACGTATAAAGTGCATCTGCCGTTCAATCTCGTCCAATGCCCAGTTGCCTTCGGAGGGATCGAGGAAATAGATGCCGAGACCGGGGATGATGTGTCGTCCGTTGCTCTGCTCTTTCCAGTCGAGGGCGAAAGGGTAGAAGTGGTTGCCCCGGAAATATTGCATCGGATATATTTGGTCTTGAATGCCTTCGCCCAACCAGCCTTGCACGTCTTGGTAGACGGTGTGGTAGGCATTCCACCCGCGCGAAGAGTAGCGTGAAGTGTCGCGGTATTTGCCTACGGGCGAGGTGCTGACTTTTACCCAAGGTTTCAGCGCCTTCACTTCCTTGTAGATGTAGCGCACTATGTCCGTGATGTTGTCTCTGCGCCATTGCGCCAGACTGCGCCCCTTGGCGTATCTTTTGTAGTCATGCCCGTCGGGGAATCGCGGGGCGTGCTCCGGATAGCGCAGGTAGTCGAAGTGCACTCCGTCCACATCATAGCGTTTCACCACTTCGCGAACAAGGCTCATCAGGTATTCCTTGGTTTGCGGATGGCCGGGGTTGAGGAAATACTCATTCTTATAGGGAACGCAGATGGCCGCTTTCTTTTTGGTGACCGACTCTTTGCCGAGGGAGGCCACATGCTTTTTGTTTCCCAAAGGGATGCTCACCATCCAAGCATGGCATTCCATGCCCCGTTTGTGGCACTCTTCAACGGCGAAGGCAAGCGGGTCGTAACCGGGGTTTCCCCCTGCTTTTCCTGTCAGTATGGAGTTGTAGGGCTCGATGGAAGATTGATAGAGTACATCTCCCCGTGTGCGGGTCTGGAACAACACTGTGTTGAAGTTCGCGGCTTTCAGCTTGTCCAGTATCTCGATCAGTTCATCCTGCTGTTTGCGCATCTTCTCGGGAGATGTGGCGCGTGTGCGAGGCCAGTCCAGCCCGTAAACGGCGGTTATCCATGCGGCACGTACTTCGTGTTTGGGAGGTTGCGCTGCAAGCGGCAGCATAAGCACTATATATAATAAGGTAAGGATGCTCCGTTTCATTCTGATTCTATATTTTCGCGGCGAAGATAAGTAAAACCCTTGATAATTTTATGCTGTTTACTCGGAAACTGCTACCTTTGCGCATCCTATAAAGCATAAATACGTCATGATTACATTTACGCTTTGCCTGCTGGCGTTGATAGCCGGCTATTTCTTATACGGGCGCTTCATTGAACGTATCTTCGGACCTGACGACCGTAAGACACCTGCTTTGGCCAAAGCTGACGGTGTGGACTACATACCTCTGCCCGCATGGAAGATTTTTATGATACAATTCCTCAATATTGCCGGGTTGGGACCTATCTTCGGAGCCATTATGGGAGCCAAATTCGGTACGGCATCCTATCTGTGGATTGTTTTCGGAAGCATCTTTGCCGGTGCCGTGCACGATTATCTTGCCGGCATGCTGTCCGTGCGTCATGGAGGCGAAAGCCTGCCCGAAATCATCGGGCGTTATTTGGGGCTGACAACCAAACAGGTGATGCGCGGCTTTACGGTCGTGCTGATGATATTGGTGGGGGCTGTATTCGTTGCAGGACCGGCAGGCCTGCTTGCCAAGCTGACACCCGAAAGTCTGGATACCACTTTCTGGATTATGGTTGTTTTTGCTTATTATATTCTTGCCGCTTTGTTGCCGATAGACAAGGTTATCGGCAGGATATATCCGTTGTTTGCCGTTGCCCTGCTGTTTATGGCTGTCGGTATTCTGGCAATGCTCTACGTCAACCGTCCGGCATTGCCCGAAATCTGGGACGGATTGCAGAACACACATCCCAATGCAGCCTTGTTGCCCATTTTCCCCATTATGTTTGTCAGCATAGCTTGTGGGGCAATCAGCGGCTTTCATGCCACTCAAAGCCCTTTGATGGCACGTTGCATGACGAGCGAGCGTCACGGTCGCCCCGTATTCTATGGAGCAATGATAACGGAAGGAATTGTGGCTTTGATCTGGGCTGCCGCCGCCACTTGCTTCTTTCATCGGAATGGAATGGAAGAGACCAATGCCGCCGTCATCGTAGATGCCATTACTAAGGATTGGTTGGGTACAGTAGGCGGTATATTGGCCGTACTGGGCGTTATTGCCGCTCCGGTCACCAGCGGCGATACGGCTTTCCGTTCGGCTCGTCTTATTGTGGCCGATTTTCTGGGAATGGAACAAAAAAGCATACGTCACCGTTTATATATATGCGTGCCGATGTTTCTGGTGGCTATCGGGCTGTTGCTTTACAGCTTGCGCGACAAAGACGGTTTCGACATGATTTGGCGCTATTTTGCTTGGGCCAATCAGACTCTGTCCGTTTTCACATTGTGGGCCATTACTGTATATCTGGTGCGCGAGAAAAAAGGACATTATTATTATGTCACCTATTTCCCGGCATTGTTTATGACGGCGGTATGTGCCACTTATATATGTATCTCGCCCGAAGGACTGGGGTTTGGAAACGGGATAGCGTTGCCTGTCGCTCTTTCATCGGTAGCGATTGCGGCTTTCCGGTTCAACATCTGGTACTTCAGGACGACTAAAAAACTCTGGAGATGAAGAAAATCAAGAAATCTACCGGGCTGACTTTAGCTCTGCTTGTTTATGTCACGGCAACGGCGGTTTATTTTCTGCCTCGCAATACGGAAATCAGTGAGACTGAAAAGTATGTCACGGTAGTCGTTTCATACGTCATCGTATTGGTGTTGTGGCTGGTTCTCCGTAAAAAGGAAGAATTGCAACGTAAAAGGCACGAAGAAAATGAAAAATCATAATTATTCACTCAAAAAACTAACTAAGATGAAAAAAATCGGATTACTTGTTTGTTTGCTTGTTGTCACAGTGGCAGCACAGGCGCAGTTTGAAAAAGGAAAATGGTTTGTAAACCCGTCTATAACAGGGTTGGACTTGTCGTACGATACCGGGGTGAAGAAAGCTTCCTTTGGTCTGGAAGCCAAGGGCGGTGCATTCCTTGTGGATAATCTGGCTTTGCTGGTGCATGCCGGCGTTTCATGGAACAGAGGAGGCTCTGATGTCGACATCTATACGATGGGTGTGGGAGGTCGCTATTATTTGGATAAAGTGGGTGTTTTTCTGGGAGCCGATGTCAATGTAGACCGTTGGAACTGGGGCAAAGGCCACGACGACACTAAGTTTTCGCTCGGTTTGGAAGCCGGTTATGCGTTTTTCCTCAGTCGTACGGTGACGATTGAGCCAGCCGTTTATTGGAATATCAACGACGACCGCTCCAAGTTCGGCCTGAAGGTGGGATTCGGTTTTTATTTCTAAGTCGACAACCACATTTTATCGGGGTTTCCGAGAAACAGAGAGTATACTTTTCAGAAAGATATTTTTCAGACGCAGATGAGGCGGATAACACAGATCTTTTTATTTTATATCTGTGTCATCCGCCTCATCTGCGTCTGAAAAATCACTTCGTCCCCTTCTGCCGGTCTTCTTGCAGTTTCTCTTGCAGAAACTGTCCGGTGTAGCTTGCCGCACATCGAGCCACCTCTTCCGGTGTGCCCTCTGCCACTATGTTACCACCCTTATCTCCTCCTTCCGGGCCGAGGTCTATCACATAATCGGCACACTTCACCACGTCGAGGTTGTGCTCTATGATTACGATGGAGTGTCCGCGGCGTATCAGTGCATCGAATGCTTCGAGCAGTTTCTTAATGTCGTGGAAATGCAGGCCGGTGGTAGGCTCGTCAAAGATAAACAAGGTAGGGTCGGCTTTCTCCTGACTGAGGTAATAGGCCAGTTTCACACGCTGATTCTCGCCGCCCGAAAGCGTGGAGGACGATTGTCCCAATTTGATATATCCCAAACCCACATCTTGAAGAGGCTGAAGCTTCTTTACGATTTTCTTCTGCCCGTACTTTGTGAAGAATTCGATGGCTTGGTTGATGGTCATGTTCAGCACGTCGTAGATGTTGACGTCATGAAATTTCACTTCCAGCGTGTCGGCTTTGAAGCGTCTGCCGTGGCACGATTCGCATTCCAGCACAAGGTCGGCCATGAATTGCATCTCCACTGTGATAGTTCCTTCGCCCTTGCACTCCTCGCAGCGTCCTCCTTCGCTGTTGAAGCTGAAATGTCCGGCACTGTAACCCATTTGTTTGGCGAGCGGCTGCTCCGCCCACAATTTGCGGATTTCGTCGTAGGCCTTGATGTATGTCACCGGATTGCTACGCGATGATTTTCCGATGGGATTCTGGTCGACAAACTCTACGTTGCTCAGGTTTCGGAGGTCGCCACTGATAGAAATAAATTCCCCCGGACGTTCGTTGCATTCGTCCAGTTCGCGCTTCAGGGCGCGATAGAAGATATCGCGCACCAGTGTGCTCTTGCCCGAACCGCTGACGCCGGTCACTACGGTCATCACATTCAGGGGGAAACGTGCGTCCACCCCTTTCAGGTTGTTTTCGCGTGCTCCTTTTATTTCGATATAGTTGTTCCACGGGCGGCGTTGTGCGGGTGTCGGTATGGTTTCCTCGCCCAGCAGGTAACGCACGGTGTAGCTGTTGCTTCCTTTTTTAAGGTCTTTCATGTCGCCCTGATAGACCACTTCGCCTCCCAGACGTCCTGCTTTGGGACCGATGTCGATGATGTAATCCGCCGCACGGATGATTTCTTCGTCATGCTCCACTACGACGACCGTATTGCCTAACTGTTGCAATTGGCGCAACACGCCGATCAGCTTGTCGGTGTCGCGGCTGTGCAGGCCGATACTCGGCTCGTCGAGGATATAAAGGCTGCCCACCAGACTGCTACCCAACGAAGTGGCAAGGTTGATGCGCTGGCTTTCGCCTCCGGAAAGCGAATTGCTCAGACGGTTTAGCGTGAGATAGCCCAGACCTACGTCGAGCAGGAAGCGGATACGGTTGTTTATCTCCGTCAGCAGGCGGCGCGCCACGTCGGCATCGTGTGGTTCAAGTTTCAGCTTGTCGAAGAAGAGCTTCAGCTCCGTGATGGGCAAATCCACTAAGTCCGAGATGCTGCGTCCGCCCACCCGCACATAGTTGGCTTCAAGTTTCAGGCGGGTGCCGTGGCACTTGGGGCAAATTGTCTTGCCGCGATATCGTGCCAGCATCACCCGATATTGTATCTTGTATTGGTTCTCCTGCACCATCTTGAAGAAAGCGTTGATTCCTTCGAAGTAGGGCGTACCCTCCCAAAGCATCCGGCGCTGTTCGTCGGTCAGCTCGTAGTAGGGACTGAAGATGGGGAAACCGGCTTTCTCGGCTCCGCGTATCACCATATCCCGCCATTCGCCCATCACCTCGCCTCGCCAGCACACCACAGCCCCATCGTAGACGGATAGGGCGCGGTTGGGTATTACCAGATGTTCGTCTATGCCTACTACCTTGCCAAATCCTTCACATACCGGGCAGGCGCCCACGGGCGAGTTGAAAGAGAACATCTGGTCGTTCGGCTCTTCAAAGGTGATGCCGTCGGCCTCGAACTTGGTGCTGAAGCGATAGAGGCAGGTTGTGCCGTCGGGCTGGTAAAATCGCAGCAGGCAGGCGCCGTCTCCTTCGTACATGGCTGTCTCGGCCGAGTCGGTCAGACGGCTCACGGCATCTTTTTCGGCAGAAGCAGTCATACGGTCTATCAGCAGAAACACGGTGTCACCGGTTTTCGGCTTGTATTCGTCTATGCGCACCATTTCGCCATTCACTTCCAGCCGGGTGAATCCCTGCTTCATGTCCACCTCCAATTGTTGCTGCATATTGCGGTCTTCGCGCAGCACCACGGGGGCAAGCACGGTGTATCTCGTACCTTCGGGATGCTCCTTCATACATCGCACGATGTCTTCGGTGGAGTGCTTTTTCACTTCCTGCCCGCTGACGGGGCTGAATGTTTTTCCTATCCGTGCGTAGAGCAACCGCAGGTATTCGTATATCTCGGTCGAAGTGCCTACGGTGGAGCGGGGATTGCGGCTGCTGACTTTTTGCTCGATGGCGATGGCGGGCGGTATACCTTTGATGAAGTCGCATTCGGGCTTGCTCATGCGTCCCAGAAACTGACGGGCGTAGCTGCTCAGGCTCTCTACGTAGCGGCGTTGCCCTTCGGCATACAGTGTGTCGAAAGCGAGTGATGATTTGCCGGATCCGGACAATCCGGTGATGACGACCAATCGGTTGCGCGGGATTTCCACGTCTATATTCTTCAGGTTATTGACACGCGCCCCTTTTATGGAAATTGATGTACCTTCTGCCATATACAAGTCACTTAGGTGATTTTCGAACTGCAAAGATAATGCAAACCACGGGCAGAATAAAACGAACTTGTTCTTTTTTTTGAGGGATAAACTTGCATGGAGCGGTTGAGGAAGGTTTTTTTAGATGGGAGCACAAGCCTTGTATTAAGAGAGTGTCATACATTAGAGTTATTAATTGCCTTTATTTTCTTGTGATGAATTGAGGGTGATAAATGTAGAATTATGGACAGTGAAGCGTACTTATTTTTCCCCTTTTATGCAGTGTTTTTACAATGGGGGGTCGTTTGCATATATATCGGCATGGTTAAGATTTGTTATACTTTCCGATTTGTGCTGATTTTCTTTCGATAAAAGCATTAATTTCGCCTCTTGCCCTTGTAGCGGTGGCATGTCTCAGTTTGGTGAGCGGCCTGTGAGACAGACGGCATCGGGTGGGCACTATTAAGAATAGACGCGTGTCTGAATATTAAAAAGTTATAACCGGAATGATGAAAATAAAATTCTTTTTATGTGTACTTCTCCTGTCGCTGCTGGCCGGAGGGGTATTTGCACAAGTGCAAACAGGCCCTGTGCATCCCAAACGTGAATTTCGTGCTGCATGGATACAGGCGGTGAATGGGCAGTTCCGCGGTGTCCCTACAGACAAGTTGAAGCAGACGTTGATAAGCCAGTTGAACTCCCTGCAAGGGGCAGGTATCAATGCCATTATCTTTCAGGTGCGTCCCGAAGGGGATGCGCTGTATGCCTCACGGCTGGAGCCGTGGAGCCGTTTCCTCACTGGGGTGCAAGGCAAAGCTCCCGAACCGTATTGGGATCCTATGCAGTTTATGATTGAGGAGTGCCACAAGCGGGGCATGGAATTTCATGCTTGGATTAATCCGTATCGCACCAAAACAACCTTAAAGAACGAGTTGGCTCCCGACCATGTATATAATATCCACCCGGAGTGGTTCGTGACCTATGGCGACCAGCTGTATTTTGATCCGGCATTGCCCGAAAGCCGCCGGCATATCTGCATGGTGGTGAGCGATATCGTGTCTCGTTACGACGTGGATGCCATCCACATGGACGATTATTTCTATCCTTATCCCATCAAAGGACAGGATTTCCCGGATGACGCCAGCTTTGCCCGTTACGGCGGAGGCTTCGGCGATAGGGGAGACTGGCGCCGGAGCAATGTGAATATCCTGATTAAGAAACTGCGCGAAACCATCCGTGAGATTAAGCCGTGGGTGAAGTTCGGTGTTTCTCCGTTCGGCATTTACCGCAACGAGAGCAACGACCCGCTGGGTAGTAAAACAAAGGGACTGCAGAACTATGACGACTTGTATGCCGACGTCTTGTTGTGGGCGCGCGAGGGTTGGATAGACTATAACATCCCGCAGATTTACTGGCAGATAGGTCATCCGGTGGCCGATTACGAAACATTGGTGAAGTGGTGGGCCAAGCATACGGAGAACCGCCCTCTGTTCATCGGCCAGTCTGTAATGAACACGGTGCAGCATGCCGACCCGAACAATCCGTCGGTGAATCAGCTTCCGCGCAAGATGGCTTGGCAGCGGGCTTACCAGACAATCGGAGGTAGTTGCCAGTGGCCTGCAAGTGCGGTTGTGGAGAATGCGGGCAAGTATCGCGATGCCTTGATTGCCGAATATCATAAATATCCGGCCTTACCCCCGGTGTTTGATTTCATGGACAATGAAGCTCCCGCCAAAGTGCGCAAGGTGAAGCCGGTGTGGACGGCAGACGGTTATATGCTCTTCTGGACTGCACCCAAATACAGGGAGGAGATGAACCGTGCCGTGCAATATGTGGTATATCGTTTCGAGGCAGGCGAGAAGGTGAATATCGACGACCCTTCGCACATTGTGGCCGTGACGCGCGACAACTTCTATAAGTTGCCCTATGAGGACGGGAAAACTAAGTACCGCTATGTGGTGACGGCTTTGGACCGCCTGCACAACGAGTCGAAATCCGTGGGGAAGAAAGTGAAACTGTAATCCCCGGTTGGGCTAATACAATATCAGTCCGGCTATTCCGCAAGCAATTATCATCCCTATGGGGTTCAGCCTGTATCTTCTTGTGCCCACGAATGCAACGAGGAAGAGGATGCAACTGACAATGAAGGAATAGGTATCTTCCGTAGGCGAGCCGAAGTTTTCCGTATTCATCAGCACCAATGCGGCGGATGCCAGCAAGCCTACCACGGCAGGGCGTAGTCCGCCGAATATCGCTTCGACCGACGGATGCTTCTGATACTTCAGGAAAAACCTGCTGATGGTCAGCATCAGGATAAACGAGGGGAGCGTTACGGCAAAGGTGGCAACGATTGCTCCCCATACGCTGCCTGTGGCCGTGAACCCTACATAAGTTGCCGAATTGATGCCTATGGGGCCGGGAGTCATCTGGCTGATGGCAACGATATCTGTAAATTCTTGAGGGGAGAGCCACCCGTAGCGGGTGACAACTTCAGCTTGTATCATCGAAAGCATGGCATATCCGCCTCCGAAACCGAAAAGCCCTATTTTAAAGAAGGTATAGAATAATTGCAGGAAAATCATGAGTGGTGAATGATTAGTGGTGAGCAGTTAGTGATTGATGCGATGCGGGGTGCGTTTCTTCAGCTTTCCGTACAGATAGCCTCCTATGCCTGCCGCGATGATAATGCGGATGGGAGAGAACCCTAATTGCCAGATGAGCAATGCCGAAACAATGGGTATCCATACATTATAGCGGTTTATCCCGACCGACTTGGCCATGCTGAATGTAGGTGCGGCTATCAAGGCCACCACAGCCGGGCGGATGCCCTTGAAGATGCGTTCCACAACGGAATTCTCCTTGAAGTTGTGGAAGAACAGCACAATGGCCAGAATGATGAGGAACGAAGGAAGTATGGTGCCTAAAGCTGTGACGAGGCTGCCGCGTATCCCCCTCAATCGATAGCCTATGAAAATGGAGATGTTCACGGCCAGAACGCCGGGAGCCGACTGCGATATGGCAAGCAGGTCGACGAAATCTTCTTTGGCTATCCAGTTTCGCTTGGTTACAATCTCGTTCTCTATCAAGGGAACCATGGCATATCCGCCTCCGATGGTGAAAGCTCCTATCTTGAAGAAGATGGAGAATGCTTCGATATATATGTTCATCCTTGTTGTGTGGTTTTGGCGTACTGGCTCGGACTCATATTGAAGTGCTTCTTGAATACTTCGCGGAAGTATTTGGCGTCGCTGAACCCTGTTCTCTCCGATATTTCTGTGATGCTGTATCGTTGCTCTTTCAGGAGCTGGGCGGCATGGTTCAACCGAATCAGCCGGATGTAGTTGGCCGGGGCTTGGTCTGTCAGGGCTTTTATTTTATTGTAAAAGCTGGTTCTGCTCATGTTCATCAGGTTGCAGAGCGCATCTACGTTGAAGTTGGGTTGAGCCATGTTTTCTTCCACCTCTTTTTTAACGGTGGCTACGAATTTCCAGTCCAAGTCTGTGGAACAGTTGATGCAATCCGTGCCGTTTTTGTCGTTGCTCAAGTCCAGACTGGCGTATTTGCGGCGCAACAGCATGCGGTTGGCCAGAATATTGGCTATGCTTGCGCGTAGTATGCCGATGTTGAAAGGTTTCACGATGTATTCGTCCGCTCCGCTTTGCAGGCCTTCGATGATGCTTCTGTCTGTGCTCATGGCCGTGAGCAAGATGATGGGGATATGCGACGTTTCGATGTCGTTTTTTAGGATATGGCACAATTCGTCGCCACGCAGTTCGGGCATCATGATGTCCGAGATGATAAGATCGGGCAGATACTCTTTGGCTATGGAAAGCGCTTGTTTCCCGTTGGAACATACTTGCGTGTCATACTGTTCGGACAAGGTTCCGTGCAAGTATTCCCTCAGTTCGTCATTATCCTCTGCAATCAGAATCTTCTGGCGGTTGCCGCCGTCCGGCAACTGCTGTGGCTTGTCGCGGACATCGCTGCGGAGGGCAGATGTATCGGGCATATTGGTCGGTACTCCGGCAGTGGAGTAGACCACTCTTTTATCGTCTGGCTTGAGGCTAAGAACAGCCTTACGGTACTGTTTGTTTCCTTTGGGGAAGGTTATTTTGACGCAAGAGCCTTTTCCTTCCGTGCTCCTGAAAGTCAGTTTTCCTTTGTGCATGCGAACGAGCTTCCATACCAAGAGTAGTCCGATGCCGCTGCCCGTTACCTTTGAATTGATGGCATTGCTACCCCGGAAGTGTGTTTTGAACAGTTTTTTCTGTTCCGATGCGGGAATGCCGATGCCGGTATCTTTTACTTCGATGCTCCATGTATCATCATCCGTCTCGGAGGCGGAGACATGTACGTTTCCGCCTTGGGGAGTGTATTTCAGGGCATTGGACAGGATGTTCTTCAGGATAGAGTCCATCTTGTCTTTATCGAGCCATATATTCAGATAGCGGAAACTGCTTTCGTAGTTCAGGTTGATGTGCCTGATATCTGCATAGGGGCGGAACGCCTCGACGGTTTCCTGCATGTAAGTATTCAGCTCATATTCTGATATGTAAAGCGTGTTTGAGTCGGTGTCTATACGCTCAAAGTCGATGAGGTTGGTGGTTAGCTGCAACAAGGCGTTTACATTCCGCAGGGCAGTGCTGATGTTTCTGTTACCGTTGTCGCTCAACTGTTCCTGCTCCATGATTTCCTCCAACGGTGCTTTTATCAGTGTCAGCGGGGTGCGTATGTCGTGGGCGGTGTTGATGAAGAAGCGGATTTTTTCGTCGGATATCTTTCGCTGTTTCTTCATGATGATTATACGCAGGGTCGCACCTGCAACGGCAATGATGATGAGGCTATAAAGTATGACGGCCCAGATGCTCAGCCGGAAAGGGTGTTCAACGTCAATGTACTTCTGTGTCTGTGCTGCCATGTGCACGAAGGGCGATAATAATGTGAGAAGAAGAAGGAGCCTTTTCATGATTGTCGGATGTTTGTTTGAGGTTGATGGCGATAGACAAAAGTCATAAAGTCAATACAAAAGTAATGTTTTTGTTTGGAAAGAGCAAACGGATGGAGAGATAACTGCCTGAGTTCGGGATAGGAAGCAGGTCGATAACTTTATCCGGCAGTTTGTGTTTTAAAATAAAAAACCATTGATTATCAGATGTTTATTTCTGCTTTGTCAGACACAAGTGTTTTACGGCTAAAACACTTGTGTCCTACGTGCAAAACACTTGTGTCTTGCGGCTCAAACACTTGTGTCTGTCACGGCAAAGGATTGCAGTTGTCAAAACGGAAGTTGCTGTCGAATGGAATTGACAAGCGATGCCGGGGAATTGCCTGCTCGCATTGTGGTATGATATAAAGTGCGGATTGTGCAGGCAGACACGGTTCCAATAATCAGAATCCGTGTCTTTCTGCACAACCCGCACTTGAAAGGGATGCCTTGTTCTTTTTTTTGAAGGCATCGTAATCTTAGGGTTCTTTTTTATCGCATCGTTACTTTTTCATCTTCTCCTCTATCCACTTGCGCGCATTGACAAACGCTTCCATCCACGGAGTGATTTGGTCGCTGTTTATGCGGTCGGCCGGATAACAGCCGTTCTGCCAGGGCAGGATGGAACGTTCGGGGTGGGGCATCATGGCGAGGTGACGTCCGTCGGCGCTTGCCAGTGCCGCTACCGAATAGTCGGAACCGTTGGGATTGCCGGGATATTCGTCATAATTGAACTTGGCTACGATATTGTATTGGTCCTCGTCATACGGCAGTGAGAATTTTCCTTCGCCGTGGGCCACCCATACGCCGATTTTGCTGCCGCTCAACGATCCGAACATCACACTGCGGTTGGCGGGAATCACCACACCGGCGAATTCGGACTCGAATTTATGCGAATCATTATGCAGCATCTTGCCCTTTTTCTTGTGTTCGGGGTTGATGAGCCCAAGCTCCATCATCAGTTGGCACCCGTTGCAGATGCCCAGCGACAGGGTATCTTCGCGGGCGTAGAACTTGTCGAGCGCTTCTTTCGCTTTGGGGTTGTAGAGGAATCCTCCCGCCCATCCTTTGGCCGAACCGAGAACGTCTGAGTTGGAAAAACCGCCGACGTAGGTCACCATGTTCACGTCTTCCAATGTTTCGCGTCCGCTGATGAGGTCGGTCATGGTCACGTCTCTTACGTCGAAACCTGCCAAGTAGAGGGCGTATGCCATCTCACGCTCGCTGTTCGAGCCTTTCTCGCGGATAACGACTGCACGGATGCCCGATGGCGTGCGGCGGTTCGGGTCGATGCCAAATTGGGAGAACTTGCCTGTGAAATCGGGCTTGAACGCAAATTCCAACGGTTGCATCTTGTAATTCTCGAAACGTTTCTTGGCGCAGCCGTTCATGGATTGCTTGCGGTCGAGCAGATAAGATGTGGAGTACCACACATCGCGCATGTAGTCGATGCCGAACTGGTAGGTGGCGCCATTTTTCGATACAAGGATGTGGCGTTCGTCTGTCGGCTTGCCGAGTGCGACGTAGCCTACTCCTGCATCTTCCATGATACGTTTCACTTCGTCCCTGTGCTTGTCGCTTACCTGAATCACGATACCCGGATTTTCTGCAAACAGGATTTTGATGAGGTCTTGTTCCTTGATTTTGTCCAGATTGATTTCCATGCCGCCTTCAACGTTGGCAAAACACATCTCCAGCAGTGTGGTGATGAGGCCGCCGGCCGAAATGTCGTGTCCGGCAAGAATCAATCCCTTGTTCACCAGCTCCTGCACGGCAAGGAAAGCATCACGGAAATATTCGGCATCCTGCACGCAAGGAACGTCGTCGCCCACTTTGCCCAGTGATTGTGCGAAAGCGGAACCACCCAGCTTCAGGTTGTCGAAGCTGAAGTCGATGTGATAGAGAGTGCTCTTTTCGTTGTTGACCAACACCGGCGAAACGACTTTCTTTATGTCGGAGACTTCACCGCCGGCAGAAACGATCACCGTGCCCGGAGCAATGACCTTGCTGCCGTCGGGATATTTCTGTGTCATGGAGAGGGAGTCTTTGCCGGTAGGCACATTGATTTGTAAGGCGCAGCAGAAGTCGCTCAACGCTTTTACAGCCTTGTAGAGGCGGGCGTCTTCGCCTTCCTGCGAACGGCAAGGCCACATCCAGTTGGCGGAGAGCGATACGCTGTCCAGCCCTTCGGCAAGCGGTGCCCAGACCAAGTTGGTCAGCGCTTCGCTGACGGAGAGTATGGAGCCGGCAGCCGGGTCGGCAAGCGCGGCTTGGGGGGCATGGCCCAAAGAGGTGGCAATGCCTTTTTCGCCACGGTAGTCCAAAGCCACCACACCGCAGTCGCTCAACGGCAACTGCAATTCGCCTTGGCATTGCTGGCGAGCCACTCTGCCCGTTACGGAACGGTCTACCTTGTTTGTCAGCCAATCTTTGCAAGCCACGGCTTCCAGTTGGAGCACGTTGGTAAGATATTCGTGCAGTTGCGAAAGTTCGTATTTCGGCATCTCGTAGTGGCGTTCCACAGTCTTGTCCACCATATAGGTCTTGGGAGACGAGCCGAACATCTGTTCTACGGCAAGGTCGAACGGACGTATGCCATCCGCCTGTTGGAAAGCAAAGCGATGGTCGCCGGTGGTTTCGCCCACTACGTACATCGGAGCGCGTTCGCGTTCGGCAATCCTGCGCACGTGTTCGATGGCTTCTTCCTGAATCAGCAGTCCCATACGCTCCTGACTCTCGTTGGCTATAATCTCCTTTGCCGACAATGTCTTGTCGCCGATGGGCAGCTTGCTCATATCAATCAGGCCGCCGCACTCTTCCACGAGTTCTGACAAACAGTTGACGTGTCCGGCCGAGCCGTGGTCGTGGATGGAAACAACCGGATTGGTATCTTCCTCACAGAGCGCGCGTACCACGTTGTAGGCACGTTTCTGCATCTCGGCGTTGGCGCGTTGCACGGCATTCAGTTCGATGCCGCTGCTGTATCGTCCGGTATCTACGGAAGAAACGGAACCGCCTCCCAAACCGATGCGATAATTATCTCCTCCGATGACCACCACTTTGTTTCCGGCTTCGGGTTTGCCTTTCAGACAGTCGCGTTGAGTGCCGTATCCCACGCCGCCGGCCAGCATGATGACCTTGTCGTATCCGTATGTCTCGTCATTCTCTTTATGCTCGAAAGTGAGCACGGAACCGCAAATCAGGGGCTGACCGAACTTGTTTCCAAAATCGCTGGCACCGTTGGATGCTTTGATCAGGATTTGTTCCGGGGTTTGATACAGCCATTTTCGCACCGGCAAGATTTCTTCCCAAGTGCGTCCTTCGTCCGTGCGGGGATAGGACGTCATGTAGACGGCGGTTCCTGCAATCGGCCACGAGCCTTTTCCGCCGCCCATACGGTCGCGGATTTCGCCGCCTGTGCCGGTGGAAGCGCCGTTGAACGGCTCCACGGTAGTGGGGAAGTTGTGTGTTTCCGCTTTCAGTGAGATGACGCTCTTGATGTCTTTCATCCGGAAATAATCGGGCTTGGAGTGGTCGGCCGGGGCAAACTGCTCGATGACCGGTCCTTCGGCAAAGGCTACGTTGTCTTTGTAGGCGGAAATAATCTTATTGGGATTTTCTTGCGTGGTCTTTTTAATCATTTGGAAGAGCGACGACTCTTGTTCCACACCGTCGATGATGAACGTTCCGCCGAAGATTTTGTGGCGGCAGTGTTCCGAGTTGATTTGCGCGAAGCCGAATACTTCGGAATCGGTCAGCCTGCGGCCGAGGTCTTTTTCCACTTTCTTAAGGTAGTCCATTTCTTCTTTGGAGAGGGCCAGGCCTTCTTTTTCGTTGTATGCTTCCAAGTCTTCGATGTGTACGATGGGTTCCGGCCGGCGGTTTGTGGTAAATATGTTCTGGTCGAGACCTTTGTACATGCGTTGCAGCATAGGGTCGTGGTCTGCGTTCTCGTCTTTCACGGGAAAGTATTCCTCAATGCGGGTTATGCCGTTCAAGCCCATGTTCTGAGTGATTTCTACGGCATTTGTGCTCCAAGGGGTAATCATTTCGCGACGCGGGCCTACGAAATGTCCTTTCAGGTTGTCTTCACTTTCGGGGGCGGCTTCTCCAAAAAGCCAGCAGAGTTTGTCGCTGTCTGCCTGATTGAGGTTGCGGTCGCACTCTGCGGCAATCACGCTCTTGGACGGGGTTCTGAAAAAAAGAATCATGTTGTATTTACGATTTTATGAATTACGGTCTTATCGCCGGAGTCACTTTTTCAAGCATCCTCTTCGTTTTGTGTGGCAAAGATAAGGAAAAACGCTGTGGAGGTAAAAAGATTGATAATAAAAAAACAGGGCTTGCGTGTAATAATTCATGGTTTATTTGGTAAAGATGTTAATCTGTACGTCCTCCGATTAAGTTTGAAATGAAGTCGGCAAATGACCTTTTTTCGTGTATGTTCCATTTGCCAAATGTTCTTGGACTCATTGTTGATGGTTCCTGTAATCGCCCTTTTACGCCGGCCGATTTCCCTTTGTTTGAAGGCTGCAATCCTTTGTCTTGACAGACACAAGTGTTTTAGCCGACAGACACAAGTGTTTTGGCCGTCAGACACAAGTGTTTTAGCCGTCAGACACAAGTGTCTGACAAGTCTTGATTAAGTATTTGATAACCAATGGTTTCTGTCATGAAAACACAAGCCTCCTGATGAGGCTGTTGACTGCTTCTTATCCCGAACTGGGTTACTTAAAATCTATTTCGAAAGAAGAATCTGTAAAAAGGACTGCATCCCGTATCAATCCATCCATTTTGGAGCCTACGCCCCGATATCTTGTTCCATTCTAATGCTATATCAAATCTAATGTTATATCGAACTTTGGTTAAGTAAGCGGTAGCAGACATTATTCAGGACGGAAACAAAGAGATGTGAGAATACTGTGGAAAAAACGTTAACACTATTGGTTCTTTTCGTAAAAAAGTCCGATATTTGCACCCATGATTCAGATAGAGACCATATTTGATATATTGTGGAAAGGATTCATAATAGGTATAATTGTGTCCGCACCGTTGGGTCCTGTAGGTGTGTTGTGCATTCAGCGCACTTTGAATAAAGGGCGGTGGTATGGTTTTGTAACCGGGATAGGAGCTTCGCTGAGCGATATTGCCTATGCTTTGCTGACGGGCTACGGGATGAGTTTCGTCTTTGATTACGTCAACAAGAATATTTTCTATCTGCAACTATTCGGGAGCATCCTGTTGCTGGTTTTCGGTATTTATACCTTCCGTAGTAATCCGGTGCAGTCCATCCGTCCGATCTCCACGAACAAAGGCTCTTATTTTCATAACTTCATAACGGCGTTTGCCGTCACGCTTTCCAATCCTTTGATTATTATTTTGTTTGTCGGTCTGTTTGCCCGGTTTGCTTTTGTAAGCGAAGGGGTATTGGTTTTCGAGGCTGTCACCGGATACTTGGCCATCGCATTGGGCGCTTTGGCTTGGTGGTTTGGCATTACTTTCTTTGTCAATAAAGTCCGTACGCAATTCAATCTGCGTGGCATCTGGATATTGAACCGGATTATCGGAGGCATTGTCATGGTGGTGTCCGTGCTTGGACTGGTGTTTACGCTGATGGGCGAATCGTTGTATTAGCGAATATCGTGTATAATTGATAGTTTCCGAAATGAAGATTGCACAGCAACTGAAAGAAAAAAACATAGCCGAATACCTTATATATATGTGGCAGGTGGAAGACCTGCTCCGTGCCAATGGGTGCGATACAGACCGCTTGCGCGACAATATCGTTATGCGCTATCCGGAGGAGGAGCGTGCCGCATTGGAAGAGTGGTATGGAAACCTCGCTGATATGATGCGTGCCGAAGGCGTCACGGAGAAAGGACATCTGCAAATCAACCGGAATGTGGTTCAAAACCTGACGGAGCTGCATGGAGCATTGCTGGCCTCCACCAAATATCCGTTCTATAATGCGGCTTACTTCAAGGCATTGCCGTTCATCGTGGAGTTGCGCCGAAGGAACGGTCGGCAGGAAGAGTCGGAAATAGAGACATGTTTCGAGGCGCTTTATGGCGTGCTGTTGCTGCGCTTGCAGAAGAAAGAAATCAGTGAGGGCACGTCCAAGGCCATGAAGGCTGTCAGCAGCTTTATCTCGCTGCTTGCAAATTATTATGACAAGGAGAAGCGGGGAGAGCTGGAGCTTGATTAAAAAAGAATTGTTCATCGTAACATCCATATTTAAAGTGTAACTTGTTTAAATGAATATTTTAGTAACCGGTGCCAACGGTCAACTTGGCAACGAGATGCAAGTGCTGTCGGAAGAGCATGCCCGTCACACCTGTTTTTTCACTGATGTACAGGAACTGGACATTTGCGACGAACAGGCTGTGCATGAGTTCGTGAAAAGCAATCGGATCGACGTTATCGTGAATTGCGCCGCATATACGGCCGTGGACAAGGCGGAAGATAATCGGGCGCTTTGCGATAAACTGAATCACGTGGCTCCGGGCTATCTGGCCGCTGCCGCCGAGGCTTGTGGCACAGCGTTGATACATATATCCACGGATTATGTGTTCGACGGAACGGGGCATCTCCCGTATACCGAGGAGGCGGCTCCTTGCCCCAATTCGGTGTATGGAGCTACCAAGTTGGCGGGTGAGCAGGCGGTCATGGCGAATTGCAGCCGTGCAATGATTATCCGTACGGCTTGGCTGTATTCCATCTATGGCAACAACTTTGTGAAGACCATGCTCAAGTTGGGACAGGAACGTGACACGCTGGGTGTTGTCTTCGACCAGATAGGTACGCCGACTTATGCTTATGATTTGGCTTGCGCTATTTTCTCGGCAATCAATCGGGGGATTGTGCCCGGTGTTTACCATTTCAGCAATGAGGGAGTTTGTTCTTGGTATGATTTTACGTTGGCCATTCATCGGCTGGCCGGCATAACGACTTGCAAAGTAAGTCCTCTGCATACGGATGAATTCCCGGCTAAAGCTCCGCGTCCGCATTATTCCGTATTGGATAAGACAAAAATAAAGAAAACGTTTGATATTGAAATTCCGCATTGGATGGATAGTCTTGGTGCCTGCATCAAGAAGCTGAATGTGGGAAGATGAGATATCCCAATTTTGAATGAAATATGAATGAAATAGATCGTCGGAGAACATTTGCCATTATTGCGCATCCGGATGCCGGTAAAACATCGTTGACAGAGAAACTGCTGCTTTTCGGCGGACAGATACAGGTGGCGGGCGCAGTGAAGAGTAACAAGATAAAGAAGACGGCAACGTCCGACTGGATGGACATCGAGAAGCAACGCGGTATATCTGTAACCACCTCGGTGATGGAGTTTGACTATCACGACTATAAAGTGAATATTCTCGACACTCCCGGCCATCAGGACTTTGCCGAAGATACCTACCGCACACTGACTGCCGTAGATAGCGTAATCATTGTAGTGGATGGTGCGAAAGGTGTGGAGACACAGACCCGCAAGTTGATGGAGGTGTGCCGCATGCGCAATACGCCTGTAATCATCTTTGTCAACAAGATGGACCGTGAAGCCAAAGATCCTTTCGACTTGCTGGACGAGTTGGAAGAAGAGCTTGCCATCCATGTGCGCCCGTTGACTTGGCCCATCGAGAGCGGTATCCGTTTCAAGGGGGTATATAACATCTACGAGCGGAACCTGAATCTTTACCAGCCCTCCAAACAAGTGGTGGCCGAGAAGGTGGAGGTAGATATCGATACCGAAGAGTTGGATGTGCGGATTGGCGCCCAACTGGCCGACAAGTTGCGCGGCGAGTTGGAGTTGCTGGACGGCGTTTATCCCGATTTCGACAAGGAAGAGTATCTCAAGGGAACGTTGGCTCCGGTGTTCTTCGGCTCGGCACTGAACAATTTCGGTGTGGAGGAACTGCTGAACACCTTTGTAGAGATTGCTCCCAGCCCTCGTCCCGTGATGGCCGAGGAGCGTGAGGTTGAGCCGGAGGAACCCAAATTCACCGGATTTATCTTCAAGATTACCGCCAACATCGACCCTAATCACCGCTCCTGCATCGCTTTCTGCAAGATATGTTCCGGAAAGTTCACGCGCAATGCTCCCTATCTGCACGTGCGTCATGGCAAGACGATGCGTTTCTCGTCGCCCACACAGTTCATGGCGCAGCGAAAGACCACTGTCGACGAGGCATGGGCGGGAGATATCATCGGTCTGCCCGACAACGGCACGTTCAAGATTGGCGATACGCTGACCGAGGGTGAGATGCTGCACTTCCGCGGCCTGCCCAGTTTCTCTCCTGAGATGTTCAAATATATTGAGAACGCCGACCCGATGAAGCAGAAGCAGCTTGCCAAGGGCATCGACCAACTGATGGACGAAGGTGTGGCGCAGTTGTTTGTCAACCAGTTCAACGGCCGCAAGATTATCGGCACGGTGGGACAGCTCCAGTTCGAGGTTATCCAGTATCGTTTGGAGAATGAATATAGCGCGAAGTGCCGTTGGGAACCCCTCAGCCTCTACAAAGCCTGCTGGATTGAGAGCGATGATGCCGCAGAGCTGGAGGCATTCAAGAAACGTAAATACCAGTATATGGCTAAAGACCGTGAGGGCAGGGATGTGTTCTTGGCCGATAGCGGATATGTGCTTCAGATGGCTCAAATGGACTTCAAGCATATTAAATTCCACTTCACGAGCGAGTTCTGATTGCTTTTATGACATTAAAAGGCCATTCCTCATTAGTAAACGCAGACTACAAGGATCCCCAAAGTATGGGAATCCTTGTAGAAAAGGATTTATGGGAAACTTTCCGTTGACAGGGGGATGCACTTGCAGAGGCTGTTTGATTCACTCTTTCAGGACGGGGTACGTCATGGAAATCTTTAATGACATGCTCAAGAACGTGGCGCAAATTGTACATTCAAGACACCGCTCCATTCACAACTTCATCATCAATCGCTCTGTGTAAGTTCTCCGGAAACAATATCCGGTCTTCGGCATGCTCCGGCTGTTTCCGGTTCCTGAATCCGCTGAGCGTCTTCTTGTACTGTTTCTCGAATGTATACCTGAGTTCGGGATGAGAAGCAGGCCGGTAACCTCATTCGTAGGCTTGTTTTTTAAAGTGAAAGACGATTGATTATCAGGTGTTTAATGTTGGCTTGTCAGACACTTGTGTTTTGCGGCTAAAACACTTGTGTCTGACGTGCAAAACACTTGTGTCTGTCGGCTAAAACACTTGCATCTGTCAAGTCAAAGGATTGCAGTTGTCAAAACAGGGGGGAGGGCGGCAGGTCTGAAGGGCTTTTTTCTCTTCTGCCTGATCGCTGTAAACCGGTGCATTCAGAAATTATCTGCCCGATAGGATAAGATCCCTCATCTTCAGCAAAAGGAACAGACTATCCCGAACTAAGGTAAGTATGAGGGCTTATGTGGTAGAACTCATCAAGCGTACGGCAGATCATCGGGGATGTCTCCGTACGTCTTTTTTATAAAAGCGCCAAATTCCTTGGAGTAGCGGGTTCCCCTGCAAACCCCATCAGGATTGCTGGGGGAGGCTGAAGTTCTTCCTCATCGGTTCGGCGCTGACGGCGTATGATAAGAATGGCCTTATGGTCACGGGGTTGGAAAATCGGCCACGCTTACAGTTTCAGGAAGCGTATCGAAACGGTTGTCTCTCAACTTAACGACCGGTCACGATGATACGCAACTACGCGAAGCAGGCATGCGGGTCGTTTACACGTACAGCCGCTAAAATAGCCGCTATGACCGTACTGCCATACGTCAATTTCTGTCATCATCGAAAAATTGGACATGTAAAATATACCTTATTTTAATTCAGCCAACGGGTATATTGGTTCCTGAATTTTAGAAAGAGCATGGCGAATTGTGCAGCAAGTTAAAAAAGGAGGAAAATAGCCTGAAAAGAAGCCGGACAAAAAACTTTTTGAGGAAAATTTAAACAGGCTCTAAGTTTTTTGTAACTTTGCACCCTCAAAATAAAGAGGGTATCTCCTTGATGAGGGGAGGGCTACTTCTTAGAATAGTAAATTTAAGTAAGTAAAAATGGCTAAAAAGTTTGCCGAATATTCGCAATTCGACCTCTCTGAGGTAAACAAGGAAGTGTTGAAGAAATGGGACGAAAACGGAGTTTTCGCCAGAAGTATGACAGAACGTGAAGGTTGCCCCTCTTTCGTTTTCTACGAAGGGCCTCCCTCGGCAAACGGTATGCCGGGAATTCATCACGTAATGGCTCGCTCCATCAAAGATATATTCTGCCGCTACAAAACCATGAAAGGATTCTTGGTGAAACGCAAAGCGGGATGGGATACGCATGGCCTGCCGGTGGAACTGGGTGTGGAAAAAGCATTGGGTATCACAAAAGAAGATATCGGCAAAAGTATCTCTGTTGCCGAATACAACAAGGCTTGCCGCAAGGATGTCATGAAATTCACCAAAGAATGGGAAGACCTGACGCACAAAATGGGATATTGGGTGGATATGAAAGACCCTTATATCACTTATGACAACCGCTACATAGAAACTTTGTGGTGGTTGCTGAAACAACTCTATAAGAAAGGGTTGCTCTACAAAGGATATACCATACAGCCTTATTCGCCCGCTGCCGGTACGGGACTTAGCTCGCACGAGTTGAACCAACCCGGATGCTATCGTGATGTAAAAGACACCACCGTGGTAGGACAGTTCAAGATAAAACAGCCCAAACCGGAAATGGCAGAGTGGGGAACTCCCTACTTTTTGGCATGGACCACTACTCCGTGGACGTTGCCATCTAACACGGCCCTCTGCGTAGGTCCGAAAATAGAGTATGTATCCGTACAAACATATAATGGATATACAGGTGAGAAAATAACCGTGGTATTGGCCAAACCTCTACTCTACACTCACTTCAATAAAAAAGCAGAAGATATCGCATTGGAGGACTATAAGCCCGGAGACAAACTCATTCCTTTCAAAGTGGTAGGCGAGTATAAGGGTACGGACTTGGTAGGTATGGAATACGAACAACTCATTCCGTGGGTAAAACCGGTGGACGTGGACAATGACGGCAACTGGAAAGCCAGTGCGAACGGTTTCCGTGTCATCCCCGGCGATTATGTCACCACAGAAGACGGTACCGGTATTGTGCACATTGCACCCACTTTCGGTGCCGATGATGCTTTCGTAGCACGTGCCGCAGGTATTCCTTCGTTGTTTATGATTAATAAAAGAGGGGAAACCCGTCCGATGGTGGATCTTGCAGGTAAATTCTACCTGCTTGACGAGTTGGACGAAAGATTTATTGCCGAATGTGTCAATATCGATTTATATAAAGAATACGAAGGCCGCTGGGTGAAAAACGCATACGACCCGCAATTCACCATTGATGGCAAATATGATGAAAAAGCAGCCGGAACTGCCGAGTCACTCGACATCTATATCTGCATGATGATGAAGGCTGCCAACCAAGCGTTCAAGATAGAGAAGCACGTGCATAATTACCCGCACTGCTGGCGTACGGACAAACCGGTATTGTATTATCCGTTGGACAGTTGGTTCATCCGAAGCACAGCTTGCAAGGAACGCATGATGGAACTGAATAAGACCATCAACTGGAAGCCGGAAAGCACCGGTACGGGACGTTTTGGCAAGTGGCTGGAAAACTTGAACGACTGGAACTTGAGCCGTTCTCGTTATTGGGGCACTCCACTGCCCATCTGGCGCACGGAAGACGGCAGCGATGAGAAGTGCATCGAATCGGTAGAGGAACTTTATAACGAAATAGAGAAATCTGTGGCCGCCGGCTTGATGACGTCCAATCCTTATAAGGAGATGAATTTCCAACCCGGACTTTACACGGAGGAGAATTATGATAAGATAGACTTGCACCGTCCCTACGTAGACGATATCGTGCTTGTATCTAAAGACGGATTGCCGATGAAGCGTGAAAGCGACTTGATTGACGTATGGTTCGATTCAGGTGCCATGCCGTATGCACAGATACATTACCCGTTCGAAAACAAGGAATTGTTGGACAGCCACCAAGTATATCCCGCCGACTTCATCGCCGAAGGTGTGGATCAGACTCGCGGATGGTTTTTCACGCTGCACGCCATTGCCACTATGGTGTTCGACAGTGTTTCATACAAAGCCGTTATTTCCAACGGACTGGTGTTGGATAAGAACGGGAACAAGATGTCCAAACGTTTGGGAAACGCCATCGATCCATTCTCTACCATCGAGAAATACGGTTCCGACCCATTAAGATGGTACATGATTACCAACTCTTCTCCATGGGACAACCTGAAGTTCGACGTGGAGGGAATAGAAGAGGTTCGCCGCAAATTCTTCGGAACGCTGTATAATACTTATTCATTCTTCGTTCTTTATGCCAACGTGGACGGTTTTGAATACAAAGAAGCCGACGTGCAGGACGAACGTCCGGAAATAGACCGCTGGATTCTGTCCGTACTGAACACGCTGGTGAGAAATGTAGACACTTGCTACAATGAATACGAACCTACCAAAGCCGGTCGTTTGATTTCGGAATTCGTAAACGACAACCTGTCAAACTGGTATGTCCGCCTGAATCGCAAACGTTTCTGGGGTGGCGGCATGACACAAGATAAGCTGTCAGCATTCCAAACCCTCTATACGTGTTTGGAAACCGTAGCTAAGCTGATGGCCCCCATCGCTCCGTTCTATGCAGACAAACTGTATATGGATTTGATTGCAGCAACCGGACGCGATAAAGTCGTTTCGGTTCATTTATCCAAGTTTCCTGAATGCAAAGAAGAACTGATAGACAAGGAATTGGAAGAACGCATGCAGATGGCACAAGACGTGACGTCCATGGTATTGGCACTCCGTCGCAAGGTAAACATTAAAGTGCGCCAGCCCTTGCAGTGCATCATGATACCGGTGACAGACGACAAGCAACGCGCACACATTGAGATAGTGAAAGCACTTGTCATGAACGAGGTCAATGTAAAAGAGATTAAGTTCGTTGACGGTACCGCCGGTATATTGGTGAAGAAAGTGAAGTGTGACTTCAAGAAACTGGGACCTAAATTCGGAAAGCAGATGAAGGCTGTGGCTGCCGCCGTGGCTGAATTGTCACAAGAAGCCATCGCTCAGTTGGAGAACAACGGTTCTTATACACTGAATTTGAACGGAGAGGAAGCTGTGATTGAAACCACCGATGTGGAAATATTCAGCGAAGACATTCCCGGCTGGTTGGTAGCCAACGAAGGCAAACTGACAGTAGCTCTTGAAGTGACCGTAACCGAGGAGTTGCGTCGCGAAGGTATTGCGCGCGAGTTGGTGAATCGCATTCAAAACATCCGCAAGTCGAGTGGCTTTGAGATAACGGATAAAATAAATATTACGTTATCAAAAAATCCCCAAACGGATGATGCGGTAAATGAATATAAAGACTATATTTGCAACCAGGTTTTAGGAACTTCACTGATGCTTATAGACGAAGTGGAAAACGGAACGGAACTTAATTTTGACGATTTTTCGTTGTATGCAAGCATCGTAAAAGAATAATTGTTTAACAAGTCGGCAGCACGGTGGTTTTCTGCCTCCTGCCGACAACTAATCACTAAAAAACACATATTATGACAGAGAAGACGAGATACTCGGATGCTGAGTTAGAAGAATTCCGCACCATTATTATGGAGAAGTTGGAATTGGCGCAACGTGATTACGATTTGTTGAGATCCAGCTTGAATGGACAGGATGGAAATGATACGGATGATACGTCCCCAACCTACAAAGTGCTGGAAGAAGGAGCCAATACTTTGTCTAAGGAAGAAACTACGCGCCTGGCACAACGCCAATTGAAGTTTATCCAAGGATTACAAGCGGCTTTGGTGCGCATTGAAAACAAAACGTACGGCATTTGCCGCGAGACCGGTAAACTGATCCCGGCAGAGCGTTTACGTGCCGTGCCTCATGCCACCTTAAGCATCGAAGCCAAAAACAACGGTAAGAAATAAAGATGAGCAAATTTTTTACAAAAGGCCGGATAGCCCTACTTATTATTTTCTCGGTACTGATTATAGACCAAATAATCAAGATTTGGATCAAGACCCACATGTATTGGCATGAAAGCATCCGTATCACCGATTGGTTTTATATCTATTTCACAGAAAATAGCGGTATGGCATTCGGCATGGAAATATTTGCAAAGCTGTTTTTAACGCTATTCCGTATCGCTGCTGTTACAGCGATTGGTTGGTTTCTGCACAGGTTTGTTAAACTGGGACTGAAAACCGGATTCATCATCTGTGTCTCTTTAGTCTTTACTGGAGCATTGGGAAATATAATTGATAGTGTGTTTTATGGGGTACTGTTCGATGAGAGCACTCATTCACAGATAGCCTCTTTCATGCCCGAAGGGGGCGGGTACGCTCCATGGCTCTATGGCAAAGTAGTAGACATGTTCTATTTCCCTATCATTGATACCAATTGGCCGGAATGGATGCCGTTTGTCGGTGGAGAACACTTCATATTCTTTAGTCCGATATTTAACTTTGCGGATGCGGCAATCAGCTGTGGCATCATTGCCTTGTTTCTGTTTTATGGCAAGGACTTCAATGATGCATATCATGCTGCTATAAAGAAATCATGAAAAGAAAAAATCGAATTCAATGGTATGGCGTACTCCTTTTGACGTGCTGCTTGACGGCTTGTCAGGTAAAAAGGCCTGACCATGTATTGCAGGATGACCTGATGGAGGAGGTGCTTTATGACTACCACATAGCAAAAGCTATGGGTGAGGAAGTACCGTATAATGAGAATTATAAACGGGTGTTGTACATTGAATCGGTTTTCAAAAAACATGGTATCACACAAGCCGACTTCGACTCTTCCATGGTTTGGTTTGCCCGCAATCCGGAAGTTCTCGCAAAGATATATGAAAAGGTAAACTTGCGGTTGAAAGTTGAAAGAGACGGTATCAATCATTTGATTGCCATGCGCGACCACAAACCGAAGGAATCTCTTCCCGGCGACAGCATCGATGTATGGGCTTGGCGGCAAGTCTACCGGCTGACAGGAATGCCTTTGGACAACAAGGTGGTATTTGTTTTGCCGTCGGACACTAACTTTCGCGACAGAGATACATTGCGTTGGAGTGTTCGTTTCTGTTTTCATAAAGGTGTGCCTAATGAGATACAAGACAGTACGCATGCTCCTTTTATGGCAATGCAGGTATCGTATGAGAAAAATGATAGTGTGATTGGCTTTGGCCGAAGAATAATAAAAGAAGGCGTCAACACAATCAGCCTGCACGCAGATAAGCTGGGCAAAATAAAAGAAATACGTGGATTCATCTATTATCCGGTCCAGAAAAATGGACGCTCATTATTGGCAGACTGTATTTCTTTGATGCGCTATCATGTCAAGGACAGCTTGACCATTGCCCTGACAGACAGTCTCCAACAAGTTTCCGACTCTACGCGCAAGGACAGCATCGAGCATGACTTGAGAACTTCGGAAAATGAAGAAACAGGTGCTAATGAGAATGCAGAACGCAGAAACAGACGTCCCCGTCCCACACTAAAAGAAGTTGAAAGAGTTTCCCGTTAAAGGGAAGTATTTCCTCTGAATAAGAAGAAAGATGAAACGGTATGCCTCTCATTTTCTGTTTTTCCCCGGCTATGGCTGTTTGAGCCGGCATGTCGTAGAAATGTTTGAGGGACACGTGGTACGTATCTTCCCATTGACTGAAGAAATAGAAAATACCGAATGGCTGCCGGGTATCATCGCATTGCTTTCAGACAAAGATTCCGACCTGCCGGATTTTGACAAATGCGGAAACAAACTTACAACAATTCCTGCTGATATAACAGAAAAGTTACCCTTTCTGACAGCATTTCTTTTCTATCCTTTTGATTTTACGACGATGCGTCCCTGCGCCGAAACTCAGCGCAAACCACTGCGGTAGCAATGGCTACATTCAGTGACTCGGAAGTCTCGCGCTCTGCCGGATAATTCGGAATGTATAGTTTTCGGTTGATAAGTTTCTCCACTTCTTTTCCTATCCCGTTTCCTTCGTTGCCCATCACAATCAATCCGTAAGAGGAGAGAGGGAGGGAATACATGTTTTCACCATCCAAAAAAGTACCGTAAACGGGTACGTCTTTCAGTGAACCGATCAGTTCAGGCAGAGAAGTGTAATGCAATTTTACACGTGCAATTCCTCCCATCGTTGCCTGTACCGTCTTAGGATTATAAGCATCCACCGTATTGGGTGAACAGAAAATATGCTCTATCCCGAACCAATCGGCAAGACGGATAATAGTTCCCAAATTACCGGGATCTTGCACATCGTCCAAAGCCAGACAAAGCGAATGATTGATGACGGAAGCATCCCATTCGTCATCCGGTTGCCGAAACACCGCCAATACTTGCTGGGGGGCTTTCAACAAACTGGCACGCGACAACTCTTCTTCAGAAACCTCGGTAACATCTGCTACCGATAGAGGTCTGTTTTGAGAAAGCCATTCGGCAGTTGCCAAGAGAAAAAGGCAGGGAAAATGCCCCAACAAATCACCGACAAGTTTAGGCCCTTCGGCCAGAAAAACCTTATCGGATTTGCGGTTCTTCTTCAACTCCAAAGAGTGGATATATTTTATGCGGTTCTTACTCAGTGCCATGAAATCAATGTTATTATTCGGACAAAAATACTCTTTTTCGTGGAACATAACAAACTGTGTGGAAATGAAAGAGAAAGAAAAGAGAGAATTTAAGCGGACACTTGACCTTGGTGAGAAAAAATACAAGTATATTTGCATTTGTTTATGTGCAATCAATCAATCAATCAATTGATATGAATAAAGGCTTATGCTACACTATACTTGCCACAGTTTTACTCCTATTGGCTTCTTGTTCATCTACCAAATATGTGCCGGACGGTTCGTATTTATTGGATGAAGTGCGCATACACACCGACAACAAAGAGGTGAAACCTTCCAATCTGTACATATATCTTCGACAGACCCCTAACTCCAAGTGGTTCAGCTTGATAAAAACTCAACTGTACATATACAATTGGTCGGGACGCGACTCTACGCGCAGCATCAACCGCACTTTGCGAAGATTAGGAGACGCCCCTGTCATTTATAGCGAAGAAGAAACCAGCCGTACCGGAGAGGAAATCACTAAAGCGGTGCAGAATATGGGTTATATGAGAGCCACGGTAATTCCTTTGCGTCAAACTAAGAAGAAGAAAATGAAACTGACTTATCAGGTTAATACCGGAAAGCCTTACATCGTGCGTACCATAAAATACGATATTCAGGACGATAAAATAAAACAGTATGTCCGGCAAGACTCTGTATCGACCCTTTTATCTGAAGGCATGCGCTTTGATGTCAATGTATTGGATGCGGAACGCCAGCGCATTACGGACATCTTGTTGCAAAACGGATATTATAAATTCAATAAGGAATACATCGCGTACACCGCCGATACTGTGCGGAACAGCTATTATGTTGACCTGACCTTATCCTTGCTTCCATATAGACAACACAGTGAAGATGAACCGCAACCTCATCGGCAATATACCGTAAATAAGGTCAGGCTCATTACGGATTATAACATGTTGCAATCGTCTGCTCTAAACAGTGTCGAAGCGAATGACTCATTGCACTACAAAGGCTTTTCTATTTACTATAAAGATAAATTGTATCTACGTCCCAAGGTACTGACCAACAACTTGTACATCACTCCCGGAGATTTATATAAAGAGCGGGATGTGCAACGCACTTATTCCAATTTCGGACGTCTGCAAGTATTGAAATATACGAATATCCGTTTTTTCGAGACAGAACAGAATAATCATCCTATGCTGGACGCATACGTAATGCTGACAAAAAGCAAGCATCAGGCTGTCTCATTCGAAGTAGAAGGAACTAATTCTGCTGGTGATTTGGGTGCGGCGGCAGCCGTGTCATTTCAGAACCGTAATGTTTTCAGGGGTTCGGAAGCGTTTATGCTCAAATTGCGTGGAGCATACGAAGCCGTATCGGGCTTGCAAGATGATTTGAATCAGAATTACATTGAGCTGGGCGCAGAGGCTACCATCAATTTTCCGCGTTTCATGTTTCCGTTCATCTCCAACAATTTCAAGCGGAGAATAAGGGCCACTACGGAGTTCGGCTTACAGTACAACTACCAAATGCGACCTGAGTTTACTCGTATCGTGGCTTCTGCCGGCTGGAGTTACAAATGGGGGATGCAGCAACAACGCTCGCAACATCGCATCGACTTGCTGGATATTAATTATCTGTACATGCCTTGGATAGATGAGGAATTCAGAGAAGCATATCTGGAACAAGATGAAAACTACATTCTAAGGTATAATTATGAAGACCGCTTCATTGTGCGTACTGGATACAGCTATACTTATCACAGTGCGGGGAGGAGATTTATTAATAATTCCCTGACCGGTAACTCTTATGCCGTTCGTCTGAACTTTGAATCGGCGGGAAATCTGCTCTATGCTTTGGCGAAGGTAGGAGGGATGGAGAAAAACAACGAGGGAGAATATACTTTGCTGAATATTCCTTTTGCACAATACCTTAAAGGAGATTTCGATTTTGCCAAAAACTGGACTATCGATTACCGTAACTCTCTGACATTTCATTTGGGTGCCGGCATTGCTATGCCTTACGGCAATGCCTCTGTCGTTCCTTTTGAAAAACGTTACTTTTCCGGTGGTGCAAACAGTGTGCGTGGTTGGTCGGTACGCGATCTGGGTCCGGGGACTTACAGTGGAGATGGCAAAAACTTTCTGAATAAGACCGGAGACATTAAACTGGATGCAAGTGTTGAGTATCGTACACGTTTGTTCTGGAAACTCAGAGGAGCACTTTTCGTAGATGCCGGGAATATATGGACCATACGGAATTACAAAGATCAGCCGGGAGGTAAATTCAAAATAGATAAATTCTACAAGCAGATTGCCGTAGCCTACGGCTTGGGATTACGTCTTGATTTTGACTTCTTTGTATTGCGCTTTGACGGAGGTATGAAAGCTGTGAACCCGGCATATACAAATAAAAAAGAGCGTTATCCGATTATACATCCGAGATTCAGCCGTGATTTTGCTTTTCATTTTGCGGTAGGGTATCCGTTCTGAGAACGGAGAGGGCATAAAAAAAAGGCTATCTATCCCAGACAGCCAATCTTTTGTTAACCTTAAATCTAATACTATGAAAAACACGTTGCAAATATACGGACTTTCTGCATATCTCCAAAAGAACGGTGCGTAATGGCTTAATTTATAACACGGTTTAATAAGAATATCCCGTTATTAACAGTTTTATGACAGAAAAACAAAAAAAGTCGCTATCTTCATGCCCTGAATAAAGAAAATGATTTATGAATATAAATAACTTGAGTTCGGGATAGGCGGTTTCTTTTGCTAAATGGGGGGCTGCATCCTGTCGGGCAGATATTTCCTGAATGCGCCGGTTTACGGCTCTCAGGCAGGAGAGAAGAGAGCCTTTCAGGCCGGCCGCACTCCCGTTGTTTGAAGGCTATAATCCTTTGTCTTGACAGACACAAGTGTTTTGCGCGACAGACACAAGTGTTTTACACGTCAGACACAAGTGTTTGAGCCGTAAGACACAAGTGTCTGACAAGGCGGATGCAAACGGTTGATAATCAATGTTTTTTTGCTTTGAAATACAAGCCGACGAATGAGGTTGTCGACCTGCTCCTTATCCCGATATCAGGTGAAATAGGGGCTTATTTGCATTTATTTCATTTTCTAAAGTACCGAAAACCAAAGATTATAAAAAATATATCGTAATGATTCATACCATACTCGATACAGATCTTTACAAATTCACAACTTCGTATGCCTACATCAAGTTGTTTCCTTATGCTGTGGGAACTTTCAGTTTCAGAGACAGGGACGAAACGGTCTATACGACCGAATTCCTCGCGGAATTGCGTCAAGCCGTGAACGATATGGAGTTGATTGCTTTGTCTGATGAAGAACTGGAGTACATGGTGCAGCACTGCCGTTTTTTGCCGAGAGTTTATTGGGAATGGCTTTCTTCTTTCCGATTCCACCCGGAGAAAGTCAAAATACATTTGGACGAGGAACAGCATTTGAACATTGAAATCACGGACTATCTGTACAAGGCCACCCTCTATGAAGTTCCTCTGCTTGCTCTTGTTTCGGAGTTGAAGAATCGTACATCGGGTAATGTACCTGATATGAAAGATATCCTCTGCAAGTTGTCTGAGAAGGTGGCATTGTCCAATGAACATCGTCTCAGCTTTTCGGAGTTCGGTACGCGTCGGCGCTTTTCGTTCGATGTACAGGATAAAGTCATCGGCTGTCTGAAAGAGACTTCGCTGTATTGCACAGGAACATCCAACTGCTATTTTGCCATGAAACACGGCATGAAGCCGATGGGGACACATCCGCACGAATGGTTTATGTTCCACGGTGCCCAGTTCGGCTACAAACATGCCAACTATATGGCGTTGGAAAACTGGGTGAATGTATATGACGGAGATTTAGGCATTGCTTTGTCCGACACCTATACATCGGATATCTTTTTGAACAATCTGAGCCGTAAACAGGCCAAACTGTTTGACGGTGTACGCTGTGATTCGGGCAATGAATTTCTTTTCACCGACAAGTTAGTGGCACGCTACAACGAATTGGGTATCGACTCTACTACCAAAACCATCGTATTCAGCAATGCGCTGGACTTTGGCAAAGCACTCGACATTCAAGAATACTGCAAAGGCAGAATCCGTTGTGCCTTCGGCATCGGTACCAATCTGACGAACGACACCGGATTCAAGCCTTCGAACATTGTAATGAAACTGACCCGATGCAAGATGAATACCAATCAGGAATGGCGCGAATGCGTAAAGTTGTCGGATGATGCGGGAAAGCATATCGGTAGCGAAGCGGAAGTCAGAGCATGCTTGTATGACTTGAGGTTGAACAAGCATTGATTCCCTCACTGTTTTTCCGTCTCTCTTTTCCTTTTATACGCAAACTCTTTCCATTTCTCCTCCGGCCAGTTTTGCCGTTGCATCTCCATGCGTGCCATCACGAAGAATAGGTCGGATAGACGATTGACGAAACATAGTATATCCTTGTTCACGGAATCTTGTCGATGGAGCGTCCATAAGCGGCGTTCGGCACGACGGGCGATGGTGCGGGCATATTGCAGATGGGCGGATAGGGGAGTGCCGCCGGGTAATAGGAAATAGCCGTTGTCATGTAGCAAGACGGTCATGGCATCCATTTCTTGCTCGCAACGCAAAGTGAGCTCGGCAGCTGAAAGCGGATTGGGATTTACCGTACCCGTCGAAGGAGTGGCTACATGGCTCATCACCGTCATCAATTCGCATTGAATGGCATGCAGCAGGTTATGTCGCTCATCTCCTGAAGGAAGCATAGAGCGTATAATGCCAATCATGGCGTTCAACTCATCAAGACATCCGTTGGCTTCGATGCGTATATCGTCTTTGGGAACACGGGTACCGCCGTGAATGCCTGTGGTGCCTTTATCGCCGGTTCTGGTATAGATTCTTTTCATAAAAAAAGGATTGAAAATATATGTTATCGGTTATTTGTTTTTTCAGAACAGAGACAATGGGTCGGTCTCTCCCCAATAGAGGTGCGTATAGCTGGCAATGACGTTCTTGTATCGGAAAACAGGAGTGGTTACTGGCTGTCCTTTGGCGTTGTACACTTGTGCGACAGAGTCGGGCAGGTTCAGCATGCGGTTTCCTTCATCTTCCGGCAGACAGTGGCCTTCGTAGTCCTTGAAACACTCGGTGTAGGTCAGTCCTTCCTTACCGAATTGGGTATAGTGGAACTCGTGCCCTCGCAGTTGCTTTCCGTTGTATTGAAATTGCCGATAGCCCAACGACAGTTTCTTGTCATGGGTTTCGGCCGAAATGTAAAAAGGAAAGACGCCAACCATTCGGTGTACCATGCGTCTGTTGGCAGATTGCATGCTTTCCACGTCGCAGGAGATGGCTTGAGACAGATACATCATTCCTCCACACTCGGCCAAAGCTTTGCCTCCGGCTTCTATGTATTCTCGGATGGATTTTAAGGTACAACGAGCTGCCGACAATCTATCCGCATGCTTTTCGGGATATCCTCCGGGTAAATAAAGCAAGTCGGTATCTTGAGGCAAGGGGAGGTTCTCTTCCGGATTGAAAAGGGTGACAGTACCCATACGGTGCAGTATATCCAAATGCTCGGCATATAGAAAAGAGAAAGATTCTTCGTTACAAGCTACGGTAATGTGTAGTTGTCTGTTGCCCGTTTCCGTTTTTTCATTCTTCCTCTTCGGTAAGGGACGCGTGGTTGCATTCAGCAGCAATTGCCAGTCTACGTATTGTTCCAGAAGGTCGGCAAGAGTGTTCACATCCATATCTTTCAAGTGGCTGAAGTCGAGCCCCAGATAGCGCGTATCTTGTTCCAAAAGTTTCTGTTTGGGCAGATAGCCGAGGCAGGTCACATTAAGGTCGGAACAGACTTCTTGCAACATCTCATAATGTCTGGGCGAACCCACCCGATTGAACAGTATGCCTGCTATCTTTACTTCCGGACGGAAATGAATAAAACCGGATAGTAAAGGAGCCATGGAATAAGCAGCAGACTTGGCATCGATGACCAGCACCACGGGAAGATGAAGCAGTTTCGCTATCTCGGCAGAGGATCCCCGACTGCGGTCGTAGCCATCGAACATTCCCATCATTCCTTCCGCAACCACTACGTCGGCATCTGCCGAATAACGGGCATACAGTTCTTGTACGTGTTCTTCAGACGCCATGAAAGTGTCCAGATTGATGGAGGGACGGTGACACATGGCGGTGTGATATTTGGTATCTATGTAATCCGGACCGCACTTGAAAGGCTGCACCTTAAAGCCTTTCCTCATCAGCAACGCCATAAGCCCGCGACTGACGGTGGTCTTTCCGCTGCCCGACGCAGGTGCAGCTATTAAAAATTGGGGTACGCTTCTCATACTTTCTTACCGCTTCGGCAGGCACCACATCCTGCATTTTCTTTTTTACTTCCACAAAGGTAAACATATCTCCGACAAAAACCTTATCTTAGCTGCCAAAATAGATATATGCTATGATAACCGAAGAACTGAGAAAACTCTACATCACGCATACCGGATACGAGCCGGAACACATTGACGAACTTCCTTCTTCCGGCTCCAACCGCCGTTACTTCCGTCTTACGGGAAACCCCACATTGATTGGCGTGAGCGGTGAATCGGTGGAAGAGAACCGCGCTTTCCTATACATGGCCGGGCATTTCCGCCAAAAAGGATTGCCGGTGCCGCAAGTCGTTATTCACTCCGAAGACGAAATATATTATCTGCAAGAGGATTTGGGAGACACCTTGCTGTTCAATGCCATCGAAAAAGGACGCAAGACCAGTGTCTTCGGTGAGGACGAAAAGCAACTGTTGCGTAAAACCATCCGACTACTACCGGCTATACAATTTGCCGGCGCCGACGGGATGGACTTCTCATACTGCCATCCGCAAGCAGAGTTCAACAGCCGTTCCATCCTGTGGGATTTGAACTATTTTAAATATTGTTTTCTCAAGGCCACGGGAATGGAGTTTCAGGAAGACCGTTTGGAGGATGATTTCCAGAAGATGGCGGACGTATTGCTGCGTAGCAGCTCGGCCACCTTCATGTATCGCGATTTCCAGAGCCGCAATGTTATGATAAAGAATGGAGAGCCGTGGCTCATCGACTTTCAGGGCGGGCGGAAAGGTCCGGTCTATTATGATGTGGCTTCGTTCTTGTGGCAGGCCAAAGCCAACTATCCGGACAGCCTTCGCAAGGAACTTCTGAAAGAGTATCTTGATGCACTGTGCAAATACCGGCCCGTAGATGAGGCTTATTTTTACGCCCAACTTCGTCATTTCGTACTGTTTCGTACCATGCAGGTGCTGGGAGCCTATGGTTTCCGGGGATATTTCGAGAAGAAGCCGCATTTTATCCAGAGTGTTCCCTTTGCCATCGAGAATCTGCGCCAATTGTTACAAGAGCCATATCCCGAATATCCCTATCTCTGCCGGATATTGCGTGAACTTACCGAACTGAAACAGTTTACGGACGACCTGCAAAAACGCCGGCTGGTAGTGAAAGTCACCAGCTTTGCTTATAAGAAAGGTATTCCCGAAGACCCTTCGGGCAACGGAGGGGGATTTGTATTCGACTGTCGTGCGGTGAACAACCCGGGTAAATACGACCGTTACAAGCCTTTTACGGGATTGGATGAACCTGTCATTCGTTTTCTCGAAGACGATGGGGAGATAACTGACTTTCTGGAACATGCATACGCTTTGGTCGACGCCTCTGTAAAACGCTACATGGAACGCGGATTCACCAGCCTGTCAGTCTGCTTCGGCTGCACGGGCGGACAGCACCGTTCCGTATATTCGGCACAGCATCTGGCCGAACATCTGAATGAGAAATTCGGCGTACAGGTGAACCTGATGCACCGCGAACAGAATATCGAACAAACATTCAAAGCAAAGAATTAGTTCTTATGAAAGCAATGATATTTGCTGCCGGTTTGGGCACACGCCTGCGTCCGCTGACCGACCATACACCCAAAGCGCTTGTTCCCGTAGCGGGAAAACCTATGTTGGAACGGGTGATACTGCGACTGAAAGATGCAGGATTCAATGATATCACGGTCAATATCCATCACTTCGGCGGGCAAATCATCGACTACCTCCGTGCCCATGACAATTTCGGGACGAACATTCACATCAGTGACGAGCGTGATATGCTGCTCGATACCGGTGGAGGTATTGGCAAAGCACGTCCGTTTCTCGATGGCAGCGAACCTTTTCTTGTCCACAATGCCGATATCCTTTCAGAAACAGACCTTGCCGCTTTCTATCGCCATCATGTGAAGAGCGGAGCAGAGGCTACTTTGCTTGTCAGCGAGCGGGAAACCTCGCGCTATCTGCTCTTCGACGATAACCTTCGGTTGAAGGGATGGGTCAACAAGTCTACCGGAGAGGTGAAGCCGGAGGGCTTCGACTACCGGGAAAAGGAGTTTCGCGAACTGGCTTTCGGCGGTATTCACGTCATTTCTTCCTCTCTTTTTCGCTTCATGGACGATGAGCGGTGGACGGGAAAGTTTTCCATCATTCCTTTTTACTTGTCTGTTTGCCGCGAAGCATGTGTGCAGGGATATGTGCCGCAAGGAAAACAATGGTTTGATGTGGGAAAAATAGAGACGCTGAAGAAAGCGGAAGAGTGGTTAGCTGCTATCCCTCCAAAGTCGGAAAGACGTTAAATCTGTCATTTCACTTTGTTTCCTCTAAATTGTAAGCTAAAGTTTCCTAAAGTGTGGGATTATATCAACTCAAGTATGGGTTTGGAATTACTAAAGTTTGTTTTACACAAGTGTAAATAACTAAGTGGCTTTTTCACTTCTCTTTTTCGGTAAGAATAGAGCGGAAAACGAGATTCGAACTCGCGACCCCAACCTTGGCAAGGTTGTGCTCTACCAACTGAGCTATTTCCGCAAATACAAGTGAAGAGAAGGAGACTCGAACTCCCACGACATAATGTCACTACCCCCTCAAAGTAGCGCGTCTACCAATTCCGCCATCTCTCCATCTTACGTTCAAAAAATCAAAAACCGATTGCTTTACCACTGTGCCTAGAACAGGACTCGAACCTGCATGCCTCTCGACACACGCACCTGAAACGTGCGCGTCTACCAATTCCGCCACCTAGGCTTCCGGTAATTACAATCAATCACATTGAGCGGAAAACGAGACTCGAACTCGCGACCCCAACCTTGGCAAGGTTGTGCTCTACCAACTGAGCTATTTCCGCATTCGATGACTCTCTTTTCACAAAGAAAAAGTGCCCAGAACAGGACTCGAACCTGCATGCCTCTCGACACACGCACCTGAAACGTGCGCGTCTACCAATTCCGCCACCTGGGCATAGTCATCATAAAATAATGCTATGAAAACAGAGCGGAAAACGAGACTCGAACTCGCGACCCCAACCTTGGCAAGGTTGTGCTCTACCAACTGAGCTATTTCCGCATTTGCGGTTGCAAAGGTAGGCATTTCTCTTAAAACCTGCAAATATTACAGAGTTTTTTTCACACATAAAAATATGCTTCTCCACCAAACGGGTAAACACACTTTTGATAATCAACTCATTCGATTACGATAATCTTCATAAACAAATTGCCTGAAAATTTCTGCTTTTCCCTCTTTCGTCCACATTGCAATAGCTGGATGGTGAATTCCGTTGAACATATTTGTCTTTACCATGGTATAATGGATCATATCTTCAAAGATTATCCGCTCTCCTATCCGCAACTCATGGTCAAAACTCCACATTCCCATATAGTCTCCACTTAAGCATGAATTGCCGCCGAGACGATACACGTAAGGTCCGTCATCTTTCATCCTTGCGCCACGCACGATAGGCTGATAAGGCATCTCCAAACAATCGGGCATGTGGCAAGTGAAGCTCACATTGAGAATGGCTGTGCGGATGCCATGATTCTTCACTACATCCACTATTTCAGAAGTAAGTACGCCGGTTTGCCATGTGAAAGCCGAGCCCGGTTCGAGAATGATATGCAGATGCGGATAACGTGTCTTCAAACCTTGCAATAAGCGGATGAGATGTTCCACATCATAATCCTTGCGTGTCATCAAGTGTCCGCCTCCCAAATTCAACCATTTGATTTGTGAAAACCATCGGGAGAATTTGGCTTCCAAATGCTCCAATGTTCGCTCTAATTCATACGAGGAAGATTCACAATGGCAATGGCAATGAAACCCTTCCATGCCTGCTGGAAGCTGTACCGGAAGCTGGTCTGCCACTACTCCGAAACGGGTACCGGGTGCACAAGGATTATAAAGTTCGGTCTCCACCTCAGAATATTCGGGATTGATACGAACACCGCAAGAGATGCCTCCTCTTTCGGTCGTCAGTATCGGATAAAAGCGATAGAACTGTTCCACTGAGTTGAAAGTGATATGACTGCTACAACGCATGATTTCCGGAAAATCTGTCTCGGTATATGCCGGAGAATAGGTATGCGCTTTACTTCCAAACTCTTCAAACGCCATACGAGCTTCGTACACGGAACTTGCCGTAGAATGGTTTATGTATTCTCTAAAAATAGGGAAAGAACGCCACATGGCAAAAGCCTTGAAAGCAAGGATTATCTCAACTCCTGCACGATCGGCCACACTTTTTATCAGTCTGAGATTTTTTCTCAAAAGTTCTTCCTCCATGATATAGCAGGGGGAAGGAAAAAGATCAAAGTTTATCATATTAATTATTTATTACATAAAATAATACTGGCATCCCTTTATCCGGATATATAGGAAAATCGCTATTCTATCCTATCACCTTGAAACGTGCAAAGCGCAACAATAGTTGCTTGTCTCCTGCATTTTTAAAGCGGATTGTAGCTTTGGCATTGTCTCCCTCACCTTCCACTTTCAAGATTTCACCTAATCCGAAACGCTCGTGTTCAACTTGTCTCCCTTCTCTAACTTCACAGAAAGAAGCATCGGAATGAGTCGTTGTTTCTGCCGAGTCAGAAGCAGGCATCATTCGTTTCAGGCTACGGGGAATGCTATGAGATATAATTTGCTGTCTCGGATGCACCGTCTTTTCTTCTCTCTTTTTATATGGGAAGTCGTTCTTCGCATCTTCATTCTTTCTGAAAAATAACCCTGTGTTGGGCAGATGCAAAAACCGCACGTCTATATCTTTCAGGAAACGACTTGGGCTTCCAAATTCCATTTTACCAAACCGAAAACGAGTCTTTGCATAAGACAAGAAACAGTGTTCCTCCGCACGTGTGATGGCTACATAAAACAACCTGCGCTCTTCTTCCAATGCACGGATAGATTCGCCAATCATCGCACCGGGAAAAAGATTCTCTTCCATCCCCACTACAAAAACATTCTTAAACTCCAATCCCTTGGCGGAATGAATCGTCATCAGTGTTATCTTCTCATTGTCATCACTCTTATCCGAATCTTGATCGGTCAGTAAAGAGACTTCTGATAAGAAATCCGTCAGCAGAATATTTGAACGTCCTTCTTCTTGCCCTCGGGCACAAAAGTCGCTTATTCCATTCACCAATTCCTCTATATTTTCCTTACGACTCAAATTTTCCGGAGAATTGTCCTGACAGACATCGTTGATGATGCCTGAGCAACGAATGATATCAGAACCTATTTCATAGGCATTTTTTTTAGTTGCATCTACCATGAAACCGGATATCAGCTCTCTGAATCCCTGTAATTTTCCTACTGTACCTTTTGTGAAGCTCAATCCATAAATTAATGGTTCGCAAAGCACTGTCCACAAGCTGACATTGTGTTCTGTGGCAGCCGCAATTATTTTACCTACTGTTGTCCCTCCAATGCCTCGCACCGGATAATTGACGACACGCTTGAAAGCTTCCTCGTCATTTGGATTTATTGCCAATCGGAAATAGGCAATCACATCTTTGATTTCTTTACGTTGATAAAATGACAAACCGCCATAGATACAATAAGGTATTCCCCGCTTACGTAGGGCTTCCTCAAAAATACGGCTCTGTGCATTGGTGCGGTAAAGTATTGCAAAGTCTGCATAGGCATATTGTTTCTTTTTACGCAATTCGGAAATTTTATTTACTACAATATCCCCTTCTTCCACATCACTGTAAGCCTGATAAATGCGAATTGCCTCTCCCTTCTCTTTTTCTGAGAAGACTTCTTTATGTATTTGCCGTTGATTTTTCTTTATCAGGCTATTGGCCGCACAGACAATGGTCTGAGTAGAACGATAGTTCTGCTCTAATTTGAAGACTTTGGTATTGGGATATACTTTAGTAAAATACAATATGTTGTCGATATCGGCTCCACGAAAAGAATAGATGCTCTGCGCATCATCCCCCACTACGCATATGCGCTGATGATTTTGAGCCAACTGTAACACGATGCTATGTTGAGCAAAATTGGTATCTTGGTACTCATCCACTAATATATAATGGAATTGCTCCTGATATCGGGCAAGCACTTCCGGATAATCGCGAAACAACAAAAAGGTGTAGAACAGCAAATCGTCAAAATCCATTGCATCTGCCAGCTTGCACCGCTCCCAATATCTCCGGTATATGTCTCGAAGAGCGGGAACTTTGGCCAAGCGGTCTGCTTCGTAAGCTTCCTTGTTTCCTGCATAACCGGCAGGCGAGACCAAATGGTTTTTTGCATTCGAGATGCGTGCTTGTATCATTCCCGGTTTATAAACCTTTTCATCCAGCCCCATCTCTTTTATTATAGAGCGTATCAGGCTCTTGCCATCTGTCGTATCATATATAGTGAACTGCGGAGTAAAGCCAAGTAAGCTTGCTTCGACATGCAGAATGCGTAAAAACATAGAATGGAATGTTCCCATCCATAAATGGCGTGCCCGGTTTGTGCCTACCTGACGAGCAATACGCTCTTTCATCTCGCGTGCCGCTTTGTTGGTAAAAGTCAATGCAAGAATATTCCATGGTTGGTAACCATTCTCCAGCAGATAGGCTATTTTATAAGTCAGCACACGTGTTTTCCCCGATCCGGCACCGGCTATTACCAATGACGGGCCATCATTGTAAAGTACTGCCGCGCGCTGTCCTTCGTTCAGCTCTTGTATATAGTCGGCCATATTCCTTTTAATCTAAAAAAAGATGAATTCTGCAGCAAAGATAAATAAAGCTTCCGATACCTGCGAACATTTCTCATGTTATCGTGTTAATAGGATAAAGTTCCAAAACTTAATGATTGAACTTATGAATACATTATTAATGACTTTAATGCTAACAATTATGACGTATGAAATGCCAAAACTTCCTTATGCAAATAATGCTTTGGAACCTGTAATCAGTCAGCAAACGATAGATTTTCATTATGGCAAGCATTTGCAAGCCTATGTTAATAACCTCAACAGTCTTGTTCCGGGAACAGAATATGAAGGCAAAGATTTAATAACCATTGTCTCCACTGCACCGGATGGCGCCATTTTCAACAATGCGGGACAAGTACTGAACCATACTTTGTATTTCTTGCAATTTTCTCCGAAGCCGGAACAAAAAGAGCCTATCGGCAAGTTGGCTGAAGCTATCCAACGTGATTTCGGAAGTTTTGAAAACTTTAAGAAGGAATTCAATGCAGCAGCCGTAGGCTTATTCGGCTCTGGATGGGCATGGCTCTCCGTAGACAAGAATGGCAAACTTCACATCACCAAGGAAGTCAATGGAAGCAACCCTGTGCGCTCCGGACTGACTCCGCTTCTGGGATTTGACGTATGGGAACACTCTTACTACCTTGACTATCAAAATCGCCGTGCAGACCATGTGAATGAATTATGGAAAATCATCGACTGGAAAGTGGTGGGTGACAGATTGAAATAAGTCGCTCAACAGTTTATTAAGTCCATGTTAAGGAGGTACCCTGAGTTTATATTCAGAGGTGCCTCTTTTTTCAGAAATTTTCCATCTAACATCTTTTAAAGAAAATCCTTAGTTCCAACAATCAGTATTCATTAATTTTGCTAAACTAATTCGTTTAACAAACAAGATGAAGCTTATCGTAGTTACAGCGCCCACATTTTTTGTGGAAGAAGACAAGATTATCACTACTCTTTTTGAAGAGGGGCTGGACATTCTGCATCTGAGAAAACCTGAAACCCCTGCCATGTATTCAGAACGACTTTTGACACTGATTCCGAAGCAATATCATAAACGCATCGTTACTCACGAACATTTTTATCTTCAGGAAGAATTTAATCTGATGGGGATTCATTTGAATGCACGTAATCCGAAAGAACCGCATGACTTTTCCGGTCATATAAGTTGTACTTGCCATTCATTGGACGAAGTAAGGAACAAAAAGCATTTTTACGATTATTTGTTTCTTAGCCCCATATATGATTGTATTACAAAAGACGGAGTATCTTCGGGGTTCGAGGCCAAAGAACTCAGACAGGCCGGAAAAGAGAGAATAATAGACAATAAGGTCATGGCCTTGGGAGGCATTACTCCTAACAATATATTGGAAATCAAAGATTATGGTTTTGGCGGTGCCGTTGTGGTAGGCGATTTATGGAATAAATTCAATGCTTGTACCGACCGCGACTATCTTGAGGTCATCCGGCATTTCAAAAAACTCAAGGAAATGGCTGATTGAGCGTAGACACTCAATTAGGTCAGCTCCTTTAGTGGAACTTTTCTCTCTGAGAACCGTACGTGCGAGTTTCCCCGCATGCGGTTCAAGCAACATGACCGTTACCGATTTTGTTGTCGGTTCCCGTTTTCAACTTTCATATTCATAATTTACTTTGCATTTTACGTTTACAACTGGTGTGTACAAGAGTTCTTACCTTTTGTACACAGACTATTTGTTCAGTGCTTGATTAGGTAAAGATATTGAAGGCTTTAAAGGTCTTCATTCATAGATGATGATTGTAACAGTCGGTTCGTGAGAATCGACTGTTTTTGTTTTGTTTGTTTGCATATCAACCGGGGTAATGTTACTTTTGCGGGAAATAGTAAAAACGGGTTTGATTTATTTGTGAGGAATTTGTAAATGCGAAGATTTGCATGATATATATGGAACAAAGCAAGAAATTTATCTCTCCGGGAGCGTGGTTCTCCATGAAATATCCGGCAGAGTGGAATGAGTTTGAAGATGGGGAAGGTGCTTTCCTTTTCTATAATCCGTCGGAATGGACGGGGAATTTCCGTATTTCGGCTTATAAAGGAGATGCGACATACGGCAAAGATGCTGTCCGGCAAGAACTGAAAGAGAATCAGACGGCTACTCTTGTCAGATTAGGGAACCGGGAGTGTGCTTACAGTAAGGAAATGTTTGAGGAAGAGGGGAACTATTATACTTCTCATCTTTGGATAACGGGGGAAGGGAATATGGTTCTTGAATGTTCTTTTACGGTGAAGAAAGGAGATTCTACGGCGGAGGCCGAGAAGGTTGTTGCGTCATTGGAAGTGCGTAAAGAAGGAGCGAAATATCCGGCAGAAATTATCCCGGTGCGCCTTTCGGAGATATATCAAATCAATGAAGCATACGAATGGGTGGATGCCATAGTGAAGGAGCTGCTGAAGAAGGATTTTCAGGGAATGGAGGAAGACATCGCCAAGATGCAGCAGGTAATAGACAAGGGGGACATCGGCCCGAAAAAGAAAGATGCGTGGTTGGCCTTTGGAATTGTGCTATGTATTATTCTGGCCAATGAAGTGGACGGTATGGAATGGCGCACCCTGATAGATGGAAACCGGGAAGCGCCCGTATTGCTGAATACCGCCACCGGCGAATGGATAGACCCCATGAAATTGGTCTGGAGTAAAGTGAAAGCGGGGGCAAAAGTCGAACTGGCGGAGACTTACGATGCTTTGTTTTAAGAAACTATCAAATATCAATTGAAAATTGGCTGCGGTAAATTCAATTCTTCAGGTGGAGAACCTGACCAAGTCGTTCGGCGATTTGGTATTATTCGAGAATATATCTTTTGGTTTGTCCGAGGGGCAGCGTGTGGGGCTGATAGCCAAAAACGGTAGCGGCAAGACTACGTTGCTCAACATTCTTTATGGTAAAGAGGGGTATGACTCCGGTGTCATCTCTTTCCGTCGGGATATACGTGTGGGGTATTTGGAACAGGATCCGCAATATCCCGAAGAACTGACTGTGCTCGAAGCATGTTTTCATCATGGCAACTCTACTGTTGAACTGATTAAAGAGTATGAGCGCTGTATGGAAACGGAAGGGAATCCCGGACTGGATGAGATTCTGGTGCGCATGGATCACGAAAAAGCATGGGAATATGAACAAAAAGCCAAACAGATTCTTTCTCAACTTAAGATTCGTGATTTCAATCGGCAGGTGAAAAAATTGTCAGGCGGACAGTTGAAGCGTGTGGCGCTTGCCAATGCCCTTATCACCGAACCCGATTTGCTGATCTTGGACGAGCCTACCAATCATCTTGACCTCGACATGACGGAGTGGCTGGAAGAATATCTCCATCGCACCAACCTCACACTGCTGATGGTGACGCACGACCGTTATTTCCTTGACCGTGTCTGTTCTGAAATAATGGAGATAGACAACCGGCAGATTTATCAATATAAAGGTAATTACAGTTATTATCTGGAGAAACGCGAAGAACGTATCGAGGCCAAAACGGTGGAGATAGAACGTGCCAATAACCTATATCGTACCGAATTGGAGTGGATGCGCCGGATGCCTCAGGCACGCGGACATAAAGCCCGTTATCGGGAAGAGGCTTTTTACGAGTTGGAGAAGGTGGCCAAGCAGCGTTTCGGCAATGATAACGTCAAGCTGGATGTCAAGGCCTCTTATATCGGAAGTAAAATATTCGAGGCAGACCATCTGTCCAAGTCTTTCGGCGATTTGAGGATTCTGGATGATTTTTCCTATGTCTTTTCGCGTTACGAGAAAATGGGTATCGTTGGGAATAACGGTACGGGAAAGTCTACATTCATCAAAATACTGATGGGATTGACGCAGGCTGACAGTGGTACGCTGGATATTGGCGAGACGGTTCGCTTTGGTTACTACTCGCAAGAAGGCTTGCGGTTTGACGGGCAGATGAAGGTGATTGACGTAGTGAGAAATATTGCCGAGGTGATAGAACTGGACAACGGCAAGAAGCTGACGGCTTCGCAGTTTTTGCAGCATTTCCTCTTTACTCCCGAAACGCAACACAACTATGTATATAAATTGAGTGGAGGTGAGCGCCGCCGGCTTTATCTGTGCACGGTGTTGATGCGTAATCCTAATTTCCTTGTGTTGGACGAGCCTACCAACGACCTTGATATTGTGACATTGAACGTGTTGGAGGAATATTTGCAGAAATTCAAAGGTTGTGTCATCGTGGTGAGCCACGACCGCTACTTTATGGATAAGGTAGTAGACCATTTGCTGGTGTTCAACGGGCAAGGGGATATCCGTGATTTCCCCGGTAACTATACGCAGTATCGCGACTGGAAAGATGCAAAGGCTCATCTGGAAAAGGAGAAAGAAAAAGAAGCGGTCAAGGCGCAGGAAGAGAAAACTGTAAAAATACGTCTGAATGAGAAGCGGCGCATGTCTTTTAAGGAAAGGCGTGAGTTCGAGCAACTGGAACGAGAGATTGCCGATTTGGAAACAGAAAAAACAGCCATTGAAGAAGCCTTGTGCAGTGGCGCTCTGTCGGTGGAGGAGTTGACGGAAAAATCGAAGAGGCTGCCGGTATTGTCGGATTTGATTGATGAAAAGACGATGCGTTGGCTTGAATTAAGTGAAATAGAGACGAACTGAGCTTCGAAATGAAAAGAGGGAAATGAGAAAACGATGATGAATAGAAAGCCCTCATATACCGATTCGATGTTTGTCATTGGCGAATGAAAGAGCAACAGAAGATACGAGTGCGTAAGAAGCGGCTTGAAATCTATGCGGAAATAGGTCTTGTAACCAAGGCATTCGAACACTACGAACTGACATTGATGAGTGGATGGACTCTTACAACACGGAAAGAACCCGCTCAGGGAAGTATTGTTTGTCTTGACAGACGCAAGTGTTTTAGCCGACAGACACAAGTGTTTTACGTGACAGACACAAGTGTTTTAGCCGTAAGACACAAGTGTCTGACAAGTCAGTAGTAAATATTTGATAACCAATGATTTTTGATTTTAAAATACAACTCTTCGGGGGAGCTTGTCAACCTGCTTCTTGCCCGGACTCAGGTAATTGATGCCATAAAGGGCCGTTGCCTTTTCCTATTTTCATCTCTTTTGCCCGGGCGATGGCTTGACTGATGTACTCCTTGCTCCGGCGGACGGCTTCATCGAGCCGATAGCCTTCGGCCAAAAATGTGGCGATGGCGGAAGAAAGCGTACAGCCGGTGCCGTGCAGGTTCCGGCTTTCTATTTTGGTATGGGAGTAGATTGTCCATTCGGAGAGCGGAACAGTGTCGGCATAGTCGGAAGAGCGTCTTTCGTAAAGGACATCGCACATGTCAGCACCTTGCAGATGACCACCCTTGATAAGCACCGAGGTATGAAACCGATATGATAATTTTCGGGCCGCCTGTTTCATCTCGTCCGTATCTGAAATCGGCTGTTCGCACAGCAAGCCTGCTTCGTGCAGATTCGGGGTGATAAGGGTGCATAAAGGGAAAAGCTCTTTCTTGATGGCCCGAATGGTGCCTTCAGTCATCAACGGCTGTCCGCCGGTTGACGCCATGACGGGGTCATACACCACAAATGCGGGATGGTATTTTTGAAGGCACTTCACAATGGTATGTACCGTTTCTGCATCGTGTATCATACCTATTTTGACACTATTTGGCCGGAGGTCATCCATTACAGACACGATTTGCGCTCGCACCACATCGGCGGGCACCGGATACACTGCTTGTACTCCGATCGTATTCTGTGCCGTGACAGCCGTGATGACAGAGGCGGCATAACCGCCCAAAGCCGAAATCGTCTTTATGTCGGCTTGAATGCCTGCACCGCCTGAGGAGTCGGAGCCGGCAATAGAGAGGATGATGGAAGGCATGGAGAAAGTCGATAATTAAATTTGAACATGGTTATACAGGCGCACAGGAGGCTTGCAAGCGGATGAAATGGGGAAGAATATCTTCCTCTTTTCTTTTCCAGACATCGCCCAGCACGGCAACACCTCCGAATCCTAAAGAATGGACTTCGGGCAAGTGCTGTATGTCCACTCCTCCCAATGCAATGACTTTTTCGTCGATGATGCCTGCCTGACACGCTTTCAGCAAACTGTCATAAGGGTAGGCTGAGGTGTATCCTTCTTTGGATATGCTGTCGTAAACGGGACTGAGAAAAACATAATCGCAAAGACGCTTGCGTTGCGAAACCTCGTCGAACGAATGGCAAGAGCAACTGATATGTCCCGAATAACCCGTCGGTGCATGCTTGTTGCGCACGTTCAAGTGGATGCCCTTCAGGTTGAAAACAGATACCATTTGAAAGTGCTCATGCGTCACAATCCTCGGCATATATTCATCCGGCAGTTGCTGAAGAAAGCAGTCCAGCTCCGAAGCAGAGGCTTCCGGCTTACGCAGATGAAGAATCTCCAGACCGTTCTCAAACAGAGCGGTGATGATGGCGGCTTCTCCTTCAAAGAAGCGCGGGCGGGTGATAACGATCAATTTCATGGTTTTCTTATAATGAAAGGATATACGATTGCATGGTTCTTAAATCAATGGTCCAAAGCCTGCCGGTTAACGGTTCGCCGTAGCCGCAAATCAGTTTCAGGGCTTCACTCGCCTCCACACTGCCCACAACGGCGGGGGTGACACCGATGACCGATTTGTCGGGGGGAGACATAAGCTGCATTTTCTCCTCATCCGGATAAAGGTCACGGTAGGTTTTGGGACGTTCTCCGCAACCGAATACGGATACTTGTCCTTCAAACCCCTGAATGGCTCCATACACGTAAGGTTTGCCCAAGGCAATGCAGGTGTCGTTCAGCAAGTAGCGTGTGGCAAAATTGTCGCAGCCATCCACTACCAAATCATAACCTTCTATCAGATCTGCCGCATTTCCGCTATGTATGCGAAAAGGAAAGGGGCGTACCTCCACTTCGCTGTTCAGGGCGTGTAATCTTCGGGCGGCACAGGCCACCTTCGATTGTCCCACCTCGATTTCGGAGTAGAGCACCTGGCGTTGCAGGTTGCCGATGTTTACCGCATCATCATCCACAAGTCCCAGTGTGCCGACCCCTGCACCTGCCAGATAGAGGGCGATGGGCGAACCCAATCCTCCTACACCCACTATCAGCACTTTGGCATTGCGCAGTTTCTTCTGTCCGGTTTCTCCCAGTTCGGGAAGAGCGAGTTGTCTGTCGTATCTGTTCATTGTCCGTCCTCTGTTTTTAGGCATGGATTTTACGGGAGGAGGTGTTCAAATCGAAACAAGCATCCCAGTCTTTCCACACCGGTTCGCGTCCCAAACGCTTCAATGCCCTGCCCACTTCCACAGCTTTGCGCTCGTCGCTCACATGAAACTGCTCCAGCGTTTGCGGATAACTGTAATATCCTCCCGGCTCGGTTTTGCTCTCGGCGCTCATGGTCGTCACGCCGAGTGTTGCCATGTGGTCGCGTATGGCGGCAGGTTCGCGGGTGGAGTAGGAGATGTCTACGTCATGGTCGAAGATGCGCATGGCAAAGGTGACTTGCGCCAGCTCTCGGTCGCTCATGATGACATTCGGGCGGAAACCGCCATTCTCCGAAGGACGCATGCGCGGAAAGTTGACACTGTACTTCGTCTTCCAATAGTGCTTCTGAAGATAGCGCAGGTGGTAGGCCATCAGGGTGATGTCCGTCCGCCATTCCTTCTCCAATCCGATAAGTACCCCCATGCCTATGGAATGAACGCCGGCCTGTCCCATGCGATCGAATCCGTTGACCCGCCACTCGAATTTCGATTTCATGCCGCGTGGATGATAGATGTGATAATGCGCCTTGTTATAGGTTTCCTGAAAACAGATGACACCGTTCAATCCATGCTCTTTCAGTTCGGCATACTCTTCGGCTTTCAGAGGCATCACTTCTATTTTCAGGTTGCTGAAATAGGGCTTTGCGAGGTCGAGGGCACGGGCTATGTAGGGCACGCCGGCTTGGGCGGGATTCTCTCCCGTCACCAACAGCAGATTATCGAAGGGAGCCAGCTTCTTGATGGCTTTGTATTCATTCACCATCTCTTCTTCCGTCAGGATGGTGCGCGGCATCGGGTTGCCGATATGAAATCCGCAATACACGCAGGAATTGGTGCAGGAGTTGGTGATGTATAAAGGTATGAACATGGAGATGGTTTTCCCGAAACGTTCTTCGGTGTACTTCTTGCTGAGGCGTGCCATCGTCTCCAGATAGGGAGTGGCGGCAGGAGAAACAAGTGCCATGAAGTCGTTTACATCACAATGCTCCTTGGCAAGGGCACGGCGCACGTCGGCCTCTGTCTTGGCATGGATGCGTTCCGTGGTTTCTTCCCATGATATATTTGCTAATTCGTCTGAAAACATTTATCCGATAGAAAAAGATTAAGAAACTGTTTCGATTTTATTTTTGTGCCCTTTCAGCTCTCTGGACAGGCGCATGGCACAGAAGTTCGGCCCGCACATCGTGCAATATTCTCCATCGGTATGTCGGCCGGCATGGAAATAACTGAAAGCACGTTCCGGGTCGAGCGAGAGGTCGAACTGGTCTTTCCAGCGGAACTCATACCGGGCTTTGCTCAGGGCATTGTCGCGCACTTGCGCTCCCGGATGCCCTTTGGCCAAATCGGCCGCATGCGCCGCTATCTTATAGGTGACTACCCCCACGCGTACATCTTCCTTGTCGGGCAGCGCCAGATGCTCTTTGGGAGTGACGTAGCAAAGCATCGCCGTACCCAGCCAGCCTATCTGTGCCGCACCGATGGCGGAAGTGATGTGGTCGTATCCCGGTGCTATATCCGTCACGATGGGGCCGAGGGTATAGAAGGGGGCGTTGTGGCATTTTGCTATCTGGCGTTCCATGTTTTCCTTGATTTTGTGCATGGGCACATGACCCGGCCCCTCGATAAAGGCCTGCACATTCTTTTCCCAAGCCCGGAGCACGAGTTCGCCCATCGTATCAAGCTCGGCAAACTGGGCTTCGTCGTTGGCGTCGTATGTGGAACCGGGACGCAGCCCGTCGCCCAAAGATACTGCCACATCGTATTGCGCCAGTATGTCGCAGATATCGTCAAAATGTTCGTACAAGAAGCTCTCACGGTCGTGCACGAGGCACCATTTGCTCATGATGCTGCCGCCACGGCTCACGATGCCGCACAGGCGTTTGTCGGCCAAATGCACATTGTGGCGACGGATGCCGGCGTGAATGGTGAAGTAATCCACCCCTTGCTCGCACTGTTCTATCAAGGTGTCGCGATAAATCTCCCAACTGAGGTTCTCCGCCTTTCCTCCCACTTTCTCCAAAGCCTGATAAATGGGCACTGTGCCTACGGGAACGGGACAGTTGCGTATAATCCATTCGCGTGTTTCGTGTATGTTCTCGCCCGTAGAAAGGTCCATCAGTGTATCTCCTCCCCATTTGCAGCTCCAAACGGCTTTTTCCACCTCTTCGTCAATGCTTGATGTCGTAGCGGAATTGCCTATGTTGGTATTTATTTTCACGAGGAAGTTGCGGCCGATAATCATCGGTTCCGCTTCCGGGTGGTTGATGTTGGCGGGCAGCAAAGCGCGTCCTGCGGCTATTTCCTGACACACAAACTCCGGAGTGATGTGGGTTTCTATCCCCAACTCGGCACAATTCATGTTTTCGCGGATAGCCACATACTCCATTTCGGGAGTGATGATGCCCTGTTTGGCATAAGCCATCTGGGTGATGCTTTTCCCGCTTTTGGCACGATAGGGCAGTGTGATGTGCTCAAATCGCAGGTGGTCGAGCGAGCGGTCGGCACGGCGCAAGCGTCCGTATTCCGATGTCATGTCGGGCAATTGTTCCACATCGCCTCGACTCAATATCCACGGCTCGCGCAGGCGGGGAAGTCCTTTCTTCAGGTCGATTTCCATGTCGGGGTCGCTGAACGGGCCGCTGGTGTCGTAAACATATACATCGGGATTGGGGGTGATTATCTTCTTGCCCTCTGCAAAATGAGTGCCGGGCACTTGTTCTACCTTGCGCATGGCTACGCGTAATTCGGGAAACAACTTGCCCGGCAGGTAGACTTTCTCGGAACGGGGAAATTTTATTTTCATAATAAAAAGCTTTTCTTTCGCCTCCTTTACAAAGAGAGAAGGAGAAATGAGTTAAAAATAATACCTTGGTTCGGGATAAGAAACAGATTGATAGCCTCATTTGCGGGCTTGTGTTTTGATTTCAAATCCGTTTGACTATCAGGTGTTTATCCCTGTTTTGTCAGACACTTGTGTCTTACGGCTCAAACACTTGTGTCTGACGTGCAAAACACTTGTGTCTGACGGCTGAAACACTTGTGTCTGTCAAGACAAAGGATTGCAACTGTCAAAACAGGGTGAGGGCGGCCTGTCTGAAGGGCTCTCTTCTCTTCTGCCTGACCGTTGTAAACCGGTGCATTCAGGCAATATCCGCCCGATGGGACACAGCCCCTCATCTTTGGCAAAAACAACCGCCTGTCCCGAATTCAGGTAAAAATAATGGTACTTTCAATAAAGATCTCTTTTAGTCTCGAAGACAGAGTCTTCCAGAAACGCCGTCAACGGTGAACTTGCCTCTGCCACGAAATTATCGGTCTGCACACCCGGCTTTGCCTCGTAAGCCATGCGGCCCGCTTCCACGGCTTGTCTGAATGCTCTGGCCATGGCCACCGGATTGTCGGCTACGGCGATGGCGGTATTGACGAGGCAAGCCGCAGCACCCATCTCCATTGCTTCGGCGGCATGGCTCGGAGCACCTATGCCGGCATCTACCACGACGGGGATGTTGGCCTGTTCGATGATGATTCGCAAGAAGTCACGGGTTTGCAGTCCTTTATTCGTTCCGATGGGTGCGCCTAACGGCATGACGGTGGCGGCGCCGGCTTCTTCAAGGCGTTTGCACAAAGTCGGGTCTGCCTGACAGTAGGGAAGCACCACAAACCCCAGCTTCACCAGCTCTTCCGTAGCCTTCAGGGTCTCTACGGAATCGGGCAGCAGATAACGAGGGTCGGGATGTATCTCCAGTTTCAGCCAATTTGTACCGAAAGCCTCGCGTGCCATTTGCGCGGCGAAAACGGCCTCATCGGCATTGCGCACTCCTGAAGTATTGGGCAGCAACCGGATGTGAGGATGACAGATGTGTTTCAGCATGTCATCCTCTTTGTCGTTCAGGTCGATACGCTTCATGGCCACCGTCACCATTTCTGTGCCGGATGCCAGAACGGACTGTTCCATGACATCGTTGGAATAAAACTTTCCCGTTCCCAAAAACAAGCGGGAATTGAATTCACATCCCGCAATCACTAATTTTTCCATATTGGTGTATTTGTTGTTTTGTTGTTGGCTATTTCCATGTTTATTGACGGCTTTCTTGCACGAGCCTGATGATTTTTCTCATTTCTTCTACCGGGTGAGGGGCGTTCAGCACCGCGCCCGAAAGGGCAATCCCGCCAACGCCTGTCTGCATGACAGCCGGGATGTCTTCCGCCGTAATTCCTCCGATGGCCACTACCGGCAAGTGTATCCCCGTTTTCCGCATTTGGCCGAGAATGTCTGTATAACCCTCTATTCCCAATATCGGACTCAGGTTTTTCTTGGTGGCGGTGTAGCGAAAAGGACCGCAACCTATGTAGTCGGCACCCACCGCATGGTGCATCCGTATGTCCTCGAACGTATTGGCCGTGCCTCCTATGATGAAACTTCCTCCCAAAATACGGCGTGCCTCGCTTATGGGCATATCGTTTTTTCCCAGATGCACGCCGTCGGCATGCAGTTTCCCCGCCAGCTCCACATGGTCGTCAATGATGAAAATGGCCTCATATTGTCGGCAAAGGGCTTGTACTTTCAGGGCCACAGGCTCTATCTCTTCCACCGGTGTGTCTTTCATGCGCAGTTGCACCCAACGGCAACCGCCCTCAAGAGCCATGCGTGCGGCATCCGGATGGGAATACCGTTCCGTATGATGGGTGATAAACTGAATTTGTGCCATGACAGTTACCCTCCGCAAGCGGCTTTAATGATGACGACGGACAGGGATTCATGCAGGACATGCGCCGGCCATTCCGCACGGGGCACCATGCGGTTGTCTACGGCAACGGCAATGCCTTGTGCCGGCAAGGAGAGTTCTTCGATAAGTTGCGCAAGGGTGGTGGCATCGGTTTCCACTTCTTTGCTGTTGACTGATACTTTCATTTTTTCTGTTTCTAAAAAATAATGGAAGTAAACACAAAGAAGCGCGCCGTTACGGCAGATGCTTTTAGAAGAAAAGAATATCCAATTCCTACGGCAGTACTAACTGCATCAGGTTCGAGGGTATGATCTCAGCCCGTTGAGGGGCACCCCTTTGTCTTTACGTCGGCAAAGGTATAACAAAGAGCAGGCAAAAGCAAGTGATAGGGAAGATAAAAAATATTCTTTTATTTTAGGTAGATGTGAATGTTAAAATACGGCATCGGTTTATCTGCTTTATAATGTTTGGTACAAGAAATACCGCTATGGTTTTATTAGAGCATTGTTTTGAAAAGACACTCATGCGGACTTCATGGAGGGCTTTGCCGTAGTAAAAAAGTATCAATTACAAAATCAGGAGATAATAAAGCCGAATGAGCCTGATAAAAGCTCATTCGGCTATGGAGATAAAATGTTGTGTAACTTCGCAACAAACAACTGACGGTTTTTGTCCGATAGTAAATTAACTGTTAGAACAAGTCTTGACTATTACAGATAGACTGTCCAACTTTTGAGGAACACACCGGCCTTATTATCTTATAGTCAGTTCCTCGATGAGGTGCGAAGCTCCTGCAAATTTATCGATGATGAACAGCGTGTATCGGATATCCACACAAGCTGCACGCTGCAACGAGGGGCGGAAGGCGATGTCACCCGTCAGCCCTTCGTAGTTGCGGTCGAAGCCCGTTCCAATCAATTCACCTTTGGCATTGAATACGGGACTTCCTGAGTTGCCGCCGGTGTTGTCCGTATTGACGATGAAGCAGACGGGCATCTCTCCGTCGGGCAGAGCATAGCGGCCGAAGTCTTTGGCCTGATACAACTGTTTCAGCTTGGCGGGAACCACGAACTCACGGTTATTCGGGTCTTCCTTCTCCATGACGCCTTTCAGGGTGGTGTAGTAGCCATATTCCACGCCGTCGGCGGGCGAGTAGGGTAATACCCGGCCGTAGGTCAGACGCAAGGTGGAGTTGGCGTCCGGATAGATGGGCTTCCCGTCGGCAAGTTTCATGTCCATCATTCCTTTTACCCACACTTTATGGGCGGCATCGTAGTTCGTGTTGGCATCTTTCATGGCGATGGTTGTCTGCAACAGGCCGTCGGTAATGGAGTACTTGAACAAAACCATCCAGTCGTAACTGATTTTGTACAGACCGGGTTTCCGTATAAACTTGGCGAAGTTCTCTTTGCTCCCGAAAATCGAATGGTCGAAACAAGCGTCGATGAATGCGTCACTGTTTCCTTTGAAGCGTTTATCTATTATCTTGAAGATGCCGATGCGTTGCTCTGCCGGGATATACTGCATGTAGGTCTGCAACATCTTTTTACCTACCGTGCGTTCCACTTCGGGGAAGGGGACGGAGGCGAAATATTTGTCGGCTGCGGTTTGCAGGCTGTCTGCCGCCGCCTTGATTCGTGCTTTGTCCTTACTCTTCAAAGCCGCAACCAGCGCCGTAGTGCTTGGAATGCGCATGAAGTCCAGTCCCGTTATCAAGGCTTCCTGAATGGCTTGTTGATGATAGAGAGCCGTGCGGCGATGCTGCACAATGTCGCGTATCTGTTCAAAGGCTTTCCGGTAGGAGTCATCGCCTTTTGAACGTCCGTAGGCAAGTAATTGCTCCTGTTGCGCTCGTTTGGTGTCGAGAACTTTCAGCCGGACAAGTCCTTCGTTCATGCCGATGGCATTTTTCCAATAGTTGGCCGAAGAGGCATACTTGCTGGCGTAGTGTATGCGTATGGCATCGTTCTGCACCATTTGTTCCATAAGGGCTTTCTGGCGGACGTCGCGCACATGGTGACGCATGAAATTGGTGGTTTGCATGCGCTCTTCCACTTCGTCGGAAATCATATAGCGCCAGTTGCGGCCGGGGAAGCCCATGATGAAGGTAAAATCTCCTTCACGATAACCGTCGAGGCTGATGGTGAGGTGCTTCTTCACTTTCAACGGAACATTGTCCTTGCTGTATGCCGCCGGTTTCCCGTCTTTGTCGGCATAGATGCGGAAGATGGAGAAATCGCCGGTGTGGCGGGGCCACATCCAGTTATCGGTATCAGCGCCGAACTTGCCGATGGAGGAGGGAGGAGCACCTACCATGCGTATGTCGCTGTAAGTTGTCTTCACGAACAGGTAGTACCTGTTTCCACCGTAAAACGCTTTCAGTTCCAGTTTTCGTCCCGGAGTCAGGGCAATGCCTTCGGCTTTGGCAAAGCGGTCGGCTACCATATTGAGGTATTTGGGCGATAGATAGTTGGTTCCGTTAGGGTCTGCATCTGTCTTCAACTGTTGGTTCACGTAGTCCGTCACGTCCAAAATCTCGTTGATGTATGTAATTGTAAGCCCCTTGCAGGGAAGCTCCTCTTTGCGCGACATGGCCCAGAAACCGTTCGTCAGATAGTCGTGCTCCACACTGCTTTGTTGCTGAATGGCTCCGTATCCGCAATGGTGGTTGGTCAGTACCAATCCTTCGGCTGAAATGACTTCGCCGGTACATCCTCCTCCGAAGTGCACTATAGCGTCTTTCAGGGCAATGCCTGTGGGATTATAGATTTGGTCTGTCGGTATCAATAACCCTAATTCCATCATGGCAACCTCGTTTTGTTTCTTGAGGTCGGTCAGCATCCACATGCCTTCATCGGCTCGTGCGATGAATAGTGATGATGTAAATAAAAGTGATAATAATGTCTTCTTCATGATAATTTGTGTTAGAAAGTGTTCTGAGAGAGGGAATTACTCGGAGACTAACTCTTTTCAGTTATTGAGTGAAATGGTTTCAGCCCCTGATTGATTGTGGTTCAGTCGGCGAGTCATTCCCCAAGAGAGAAAAATTACTCGATTATGTTCATTTCTTTTATCAAATGTTCGCAGTTGCCCAACTTCTCAAGAATGAAGAGTACGTAGCGGATGTCCAGATTGATGCAACGTTGCAGGTTGTTGTCGAAGTTGATGTCTCCGCTCAATGACTCCCAGTTGCCGTCGAAGGCGGTACCGATGAGATGGCCTTCGGCATTGATGACAGGACTTCCGGAGTTACCGCCGGTAATATCGTTCGTGGTGAGGAAGCAAACCGGCATCGTACCGTCTTTCATGGCATAGCGGCCGAAGTCTTTCTTTTGAATCAGCTCTTTCAGTTTGGCAGGAATCATGAACTCGCGGTTTTCAGGATTTTCTTTTTCAAGAATGCCGTCGGTGGTTGTATAGTAATTGTAGTATACGGCGTCTTTTGGGCTGTAAGCCTTCACGTTGCCATAAGTCAGGCGAATGGTGAAGTTGGCGTCCGGATAGGATGGCATGGGTTGCTTCATCTCGCCCAAACCGCGGATGTAGGCTTTGTGCAGCAGGTCAAGTCCATTGTTCTGCTCGCCGTGCGCCTTGCCCAGTTCCTGTATTTTGAGGTTCTTGGAGCGTGAGTAGGCTGTTGCCGGGTCGCGTTCTATCGCTTTCACAGTAGGCTTCTTCAAGAACTTGTCGAGGTTGCTGCGGTTTGAGAAGATGGAGTTGTCATACAGATTGTCCACATAGGCATTGTAATCGCCCTTGAATTCGTTGCGGATGGTGTTGTAGAAATCGGGCAATTCATCTGCGTTCAAAGCTTTGGCCAAGGCGGGCAGGATGGCTTTTGCTACGGCACGGTCCACTTCGTGGTCATAATCTTTGTTGTGTATGCCGTCATAAGCTTCTTCCAACTGTTTCTTGGATGCTTGTAGCAGCGAGTCGTTTTTCTCTTCGAGCGCTTTCTTGATGTTGTCCATAATCAGGTATGTACTTCCGAATTCAATAGCTCCGCGCAGTGCTTCGTTGGTGTAATAGAGCTGTCGCAAGGTGGGGGTACCCTTTTCTATGATGGCGTCTATCTTCTCTACCACGCCCTCATATTCAGGCTTTCCTTTGGCAAATTCGGCATATCGCTTCTCTATTTCGGCTTTGGTGTTTAGCACGTCGTTATCTATGATGGCTTTGTTCATGCCGATGGAGTTCTTCCAGTAATTGCTGCTTCCCGCAAATTTGCTGGCATACTGGATGCGTGTCTTGTCGTTGGCATTCATAAACTTGCGTAATACCTCCAAACGAACACCGCGCATATCTATCATGGCTTGGTTAACAGCTTCCATGCGTTGTTTCACCTCGCTCTGGGTCAGGTAGCGTCTGGTAGTGCCGGGAAAGCCCATAATCATGGCATAGTCTCCTTCTTGCAGCCCCTTAATGGAGATGGGCAGGAATTTAGGCGTTTTCAGAGGTACGTTGCTTGCGCTGTACTCGGCTGGTTCGCCGTTGACATCGGCATAGATGCGGAACATGGAGAAGTCTCCCGTATGGCGGGGCCACATCCAGTTGTCCGTTTCACCGCCGAACTTTCCTACCGATGAGGGAGGGGCGGCAACCATGCGGACGTCGCTGTACACTTTGTAGTAAATCAGATAGTATTTATTCCCCGCATAGAAAGGCAAGGCTTGAGCCACAATGCCCGGCTTTCCGTTGAGGTCGCTCTTTTCCAGCTCTTCCTTTGCTAGCTTGTTGAGGAAGGGGCGTGTCATGGCATTTACTTCGTCCACCTCTCCGGCTTTCACTTTTTCGTTCACCAAATCGGTGATATCGATAATGCGATGCACAAAACGGAACTTCAATCCCGGAGTGGGCAACTCTTCGTTGCGTTTTTTGGCCCAAAAACCATCCGTCAGGTAATCGTGCTCCACAGAACTGTGCTGCTGAATGGCACCGTAGCCACAGTGATGGTTGGTCAGAATCAATCCTTCGGGCGAGATAATCTCACCGGTACAGCCACCGCCGAAAATGCCTACGGCATCTTTAAGAGATACACCGTTCGGATTGTACAAGTCATCGGCCTCTAATTTCAATCCTTGTTTTTTCATCATTTCGATGGAGTTCTGCTGTTTTATCAGTTGCAGCAACCACATTCCTTCGTCTGCGCGTGCCGAGCAGACTGTCCATGCAGCGACGGCTGCAAGCAAACATTTCTTTACTGTTACTTTCATACTTTTTTCCATTTAAAGGTTTATATATATTTTGCTATTTCAGTTTTCCTTCTTTTATTGCTTTCATAACGTTGGCAGGGGGGCGTTGGTTCATCAGCTCGTTTTTCATGAAGTCCATATAGGGAGCTGCATGGTTGAAGAACTCATGATAGCCAGCGCAAAGATAATTGAGCCCCGGCTCACCGTCGGATGTATATGCGAAACGGTTTTTAGGACATTCACCGTTGCAGGCGAACAGCCATTCGCATTCGCAGCATTGGGAGGGTAGCGATTGCTGTTTCATCAGGCCGAAGGCTTGCTGTTTTTCGCCGTACATCATCTCTACTAAAGTCTTTTGATAGATGTTGCCCAACTTATATTCGGGGAAAACGAAATGGTCGCAAGCATATACGTCGCCGTTGAATTCCATGACTCCTGCATGGCCGCAAGTCTTTGCCATGGTGCAGACACCCGGTTGTTCGCCCATCCAATTGGCGAGAGTGGAATCGAACAGCTGAATGTAATAAGTGCCCACATCCTGCCGTACCCATTCGTCGAACAGTGTGCAGAGAAAGTGGCCCCACTGTTCCGGGCTGACGGAAAAGTCGGCCAATTCCGTACTTTTTTCTTTGTCGTTCAAGGAAGCAAGATGCCGTCCGTCTTGATGAGGAGCGATACGTTCTACAATGGGCGCAAACTGGATGTACCGGCATCCGATTTCTTTGAAGAAGCGGTAAAACTCCAATGGATAATCGGCGTTGAAGTCATTCACCACCGCCATTCCGTTCCATTCCACACCGTGCTTTTTCAGCAGGTTGATGCCTTGCATCACTTTTACGAACGACGGTTTGCCTTGTTTGTTCTTCCGGTATTCATCATGAAATTCCTGCGGTCCGTCGATAGAGATGCCTACCAGCCAATTGTTTTCCTTGAAGAATTCACACCATTCGTCGGTCAGCAGTGTACCGTTGGTTTGTATGCAGTTGTCTATGGTTCGTCCGCCTGCATACTTCTTTTGCAACTCCATTGCTCGTTTATAGAATGATAACGGGCGCATCAGTGTTTCTCCGCCATGCCAAGTAAACAAAACTTGAGGCATGGTTTGCGAGTTAATATACTCCTCGATGAACTTTTCCAGAAGTTCATCGCTCATCACGTGCTTGGGATTCTCTTTGTACAGTTTGGATTTTTCCAGATAATAACAATAATCGCATGCCAAATTGCATACCGCACCTACGGGCTTCAACATAACATAGAGCGGTTTGGCAAAAGGAGCGTAGGTTAACATTGTATAATCCTTTCTGTTTTTTAGTTTATGTTTAAAATCAGGTTGATACTCTTTGTGATATTCAAAGGGCTTCTTGTGATTTGTAATTGTGCAAAAATACGTAAACCGAATGAAAAATCCTTTCTTTCTATTCGGTTTATAAGGAATATTAATACCTTTGTCAGGTGTAATTTCAAAAATAGTCTCGTGCATGATTAGAATAAGTGTGAATGGCATTTTGCCTTTTTTGCTCTTGCTTATTCTCTTAGCCTCTTGCAATCGCAAGTATAAGATAGAGGGCAGTTCTTCGGTGACCGGTCTCGATGGAAAAATGTTATTCCTTAAAACGCTTCAGGACAAGCAATGGATACCTATTGATTCTGCAGAGGTTATTCATGGTCTTTTCAAGATGAACGGGCTGGCTGATTCTGTCATGATGGTGACACTGTATATAGGCAATGAAGGCATAATGCCTTTGGTGCTGGAAGATGGAAAGATAGAGGTTTCCATCTCCAATTCCCAACTGCTTGCCAAAGGAACTCCCTTGAACGACAAACTATACGAATTTATAGATAAGCGTAATGCGCTGGAAGTGAAAATTGAAGAATTGGAGCGGAAAGAAGCGCGTATGGTGCTGGATGGCGCCAATCTGGAAGATGTGCACCGGGCGCTTTCGAAAGAAGGCGAAGCATTGGTGAAAGAGCTGAATGATTACGTCAGGCTGTTCATTGTCGATAACTTTGAAAACGTGTTGGGACCGAGTGTCTTTATGATGATGTGCAGAACGATGCCTTATCCGATGATGACACCGCAGGTAGAAGATATTATGAGAATTGCTCCCCAATCTTTCAAAGAACATAAACAAGTGAAAGAGTTCCTTATAAAAGCCAAAGAGAATATGCAGTTGCTCGAAGAGCAGCGTCGCATGCAACGGCACTGTCCATAATTTTGTGTAAATGGAGGGATTCAGTGACACTGTCCACAAAATTGTGTAAATGAAAAACTACAGGAAGAAGATTCTTGTAGTTTTTTCTTTTCAAACCCCTCGTTTTTTTTGGGGGGGGAGGGGATTCGAAAAGAAAAAACAAGATTAGCGATTAATATAAAAACGATTAATTTTGTAAACATTTAATTTTATGGACATTCCCAAAGATTTATTAAGCAAGGAGTTTCTGTCCCAATTTAAGACAGAAGAAGAGGTGAGCAAGTTTTTAACCGACTTGCACGCTCGTGTATTGGAACAAATGCTGGAAGGCGAGATGGATGCACATTTAGGCTACGAGAAACATTCCCCGGAAGGCAATAATAGCGGCAATTCCCGTAACGGCAAGTATCCCAAGAAGATACAGACACATTATGGAGAATCGGTCATAGACGTGCCTCGTGACCGTCAGGGAGAGTTTGAACCAACTGTTGTTCCGAAGCATCACAGTCGTGGTTTATCTATTGAGAAACTGGTTATATCCCTTTATGCCAAAGGGATGAGCGTTTCGGATATTGAAGAAGAAATGAAAGAGATTTACGGAATACCCCTTTCTACTTCAGCCATATCTATTATCACAAACAAAGTTACGCAGGCAGCCATAGAATGGCAGAACCGCCCGTTGGAGAGTCAGTATCTGATAGTCTGGATGGATGGCATTGTATTCAAAGTCAGAGATCAAGGCAAAGTGGTTAATAAAACGGTTTATTTATGTGTAGGCTTGAACAGGGAAGGCATCAAGGAAGTGCTTGGCATGTGGATTGGCAGGAATGAAAGTTCATCTTACTGGACTGGTGTTCTAACAGACCTGAAAGCTCGTGGGGTAAATGATATTCTGATTACCGTAACCGATAATTTGAACGGGTTTACAGACTCGATAAAAGCCGTTTTCCCCGAAGCAACTACTCAAATCTGTGTTGTTCATCAGATACGTAACTCGTGCAGATACGTTGTCTGGAAAGAGAAGAAAGAATTTACCGGTGATTTGAAGAACATTTACAATGCTCCCACCAAAGAATCAGCAGCACTGAAACTGGATGCTTTTGAACAGAAATGGGGTGGAAAATATCCTTATGCCATTCGTTCCTGGCGAGTAAACTGGGATGAACTGACAGCTTTTTTTGACTTCCCGGTTGAAATCAGAAAGATTATCTACACGACAAATCTCATTGAGAATCTGAATGGTAAAATCAGAAAATACACCAAAAATAAACTTTCGTTTCCAAATGATGATGCCCTGAAAAAAGCTGTATATCTGGCTGTTTCTGAAATAGAGAAAAAATGGACACAACCAATTTGGAATTGGGGCTTGATTTTTAATCAGTTTCTCACTATATTTGAAAACAGGATTCAAGTATAAAACCTGAATCCGGTAGTTTGACGTTTACACAAAATTTTGGATAGTACCGATTCAGTTATAATCTCTTTTATATCTGAATTCTGTTTTCAGAAATAAGCACAAGTCTCTTTTTTCTGTCATAAAAATAAAACAATAACCCGAATATTTTGTATCTGAGTTACCATTTACACAATTCTATGGGTAGTGTCGCGTAAAAGTTCAGTAAACTGATGTAGCGAACGATTGTTATAGCACGTTTGAGCTTAGTTTACGTTAACCACAGTCGAAAAGTATTCTTTGAATAATTTTTCTGCTCGTGCCAATTGTTCGGGCGTATTTTCTTTCACCTCTTTTAGTTGATATTCCCATCCCATCGCTTCGTATTTATGCACGCCCAATCTGTGGTAGGGTAAAATCTCTATTCGCTGAATATTGCGGAATGCTCCCAATTCTCGGCCAAGGGCACGGATATCTTCTTCAAAATCACTATATCCCGGAACTAATACATAACGCAACCAGAATGTATGGTCATGCTCTTCCAACCAACGGGCGGTGCGTAAGGTTTGTTCATTGCTACATCCGGTCAATGAGCGATGACGTTCCGGATTGAATTCTTTGATATCAAGCAATACCAAATCAGTCAACTCCAATAACTCCTCAACCTTTTCGTTCCAAACACCTCCATTGCTATCCAAGCAGATATGAATGTCGTGTGCCTTTAAATCTTTGAAAAGAGGAATCAAGGTTTCGGCCTGTAAGGTCGGTTCTCCCCCGGAGAAAGTAATCCCTCCTTTTTTTCCGTAAAAAGCTTTCTGGCTGATTGCCATTTGCAGGATTTCTTCTGATAGGGTAGGAGTTCCTCCCTTTAATTCTATCGTATCCGGATTGGCGCAATACAAGCAACGGAACAGGCAGCCTTGAAGGAAAACGACGAGCCGGAGACCCGGCCCGTCGAATGTTCCCATACTTTCGTAGGAGTGTACACGTATCATATTACATTCTTTCATGGAATGAACGATTGATAACTTCCAATTGGTGTTCACGACTCAGTTTCACAAAATTTACGGCATATCCGGAAACACGGATGGTGAGCTGCGGATATTTTTCGGGATGCTCCATCGCATCTTCCAACATTTCGCGATTCAGGACGTTTACATTCAGGTGGTGTGCACCTTTGGTGAAATAACCGTCCATCATAGTAACCAGATTTTCCACACGCTCTTCCGGTGTCGGCCCTAATGATTTCGGAACAATGGAGAAGGTGTTGCTAATGCCATCTTGTGAATCACGATAGCGGAGCTTGGCTACCGAGCTTAAAGAAGCAATAGCTCCATTCTTGTCGCGTCCGTGCATCGGATTGGCACCCGGAGCAAAAGCAATGCCTTTGGCGCGTCCGTCGGGGGTTGCACCGGTTTTCTTTCCATACATTACGTTAGATGTGATGGTTAGCAGCGAAAGGGTAGGACGAGCGTTCTTATAGACGGGCAACTTCTTCAATTCTTCACTGAAATAATATACCAAGTCCACGCCAAGATGATCTACTCGGTCGTCATTATTGCCAAAACAGGGGAAAGTCCCTTCTATATCAAAGCTTTCTGTCAACCCTATGTCGTTGCGGCGGGCGGTAACTTTGGCATATTTGATGGCCGACAATGAATCGATGGCAATAGAAAGCCCCGCTACTCCATAAGCCAGATTGATGCGCGGGTCGGTGTCTACAAAAGCCATTTGAGCCTTCTCGTAATAATATTTATCGTGCATGTAGTGAATGATGTTCATGGCTTCGTTATATACACGGGCAATTTCGGTCAGCACTTTCTTGTAATTGGTCATTACCTCCTCGAAGTTCAGCGTGTCGCCGGTGAGTACAGGAATGTCTTTTACCATTACCGTACCCGTGTTTTCGCAGCGTCCACCATTGATGGCGAGCAACAATGCTTTGGCAAGATTGGCGCGTGCACCGAAGAATTGGATTTGTTTTCCGATAGCTTGATAAGACACGCAACAAGCAATACCGTAATCATCGCAATTGCGTACTTCGCGCATCAGATTATCGTTTTCGTACTGGATGGAACTGGTGTCTACGGAAACTTTGGCGCAGAAGTCTTTGAATCCTTCCGGTAATTCCGGACTCCAAAGTACCGTCATGTTCGGTTCGGGTGAAGGGCCGAGATTATACAATGTTTGCAGGAAACGGAAAGACGTTTTGGTCACTTTCACACGTCCGTCATTGAAACGTCCTCCGATTGCCTCGGTCACCCAAGTAGGATCACCCGCAAAGATATCATTGTACGATTGCATACGCAGGTGACGAACCATACGCAGCTTGATGACGAACTGGTCAATCAGTTCTTGCGCAAAGGTTTCGTCAATTTTGCCATGATTCAAATCATATTCTATAAAGATGTCGAGGAAGGAGGAAGTATTGCCCAATGACATGGCGGCACCGTCTTGTTCTTTTACAGCGGCAAGATAGGCCATATACACCCATTGCACCGCTTCCTGAGCCGATGTGGCGGGACGGCTGAGGTCAAGCCCGTAATATTCTCCCAATATTTTGATATCTTTCAAGGCTTTGATTTGTTCCGATACTTCCTCACGCAAACGGATGCGGGCTTCGGTCATGGGGCCTGTCAGGTTATGCAAATCTTCCTGTTTGGCTTCGATAAGACGGTCGATACCGTAAAGTGCCAAACGGCGGTAATCGCCAATGATACGTCCACGCGCATAGTTGTCGGGAAGTCCCGTAAGGAATCCCAACGAACGGAAAGAACGTATTTCCTCGGTATAGACGTCGAATACACCGTCGTTATGCGTCTTGCGATAATGGGTGAAAATCTCTTTCACTTTATCATCTACCTCCACACCATTTTCATGACATGCCTTTGCCACTACATTGATACCGCCAAAAGGTTTAATGGCACGTTTCAGCAGTTCATCGGTCTGCAAACCTACAATCAGCTCGTTCTCCTTATCTATATATCCTGTCTTGTGAGATGTGATGGTAGATATGGTAACGTTATCCAGTGCGCGAACCCCATTGTTGTTCCTTTCTTCTTCAAGGGCTTTCAAACAAATGTTCCAGATGCGTTTTGTACGTTCGGTAGGTCCTTGCAGAAAAGATGCGTCTCCGGTATAGGGAGTAATGTTTCTACTGACGAAATCACTGACATTGATTTCTCTATTCCAAAGCCCGCTAATAAAGCTTTTGTTCTGTTCCATAAAATTATTTTGTTAATGGGTTAGAGATTGTTATCCTTTAGAGTGTGCAAAAATACCGAATAAATCCCGTAATAATATAAGAAAACCTCTTATTTTATGTTGAGCAACATAAAAATAACTATTAGTAGGTATGTCTGAGTCCGATATAAGAAAAAAAGAAATAAACGGGATACCGTCCGGAAGATGATGATTACTGCCTGAAAACATTTTCTTCTAACCGAAGACTTTTCTATCGCAGAGCTTGCGTTCTCTATCGCGTGTCCTGCATTGTATATCTTGCTCTTTGCGATAGAGTATTCTTCCTAATCTCTTTATACTTTAACCTGAATTCTAAGATCTCAGCAAGTATATTCTCCTTGTTTTATTGTTAATAATTGTGATATTGGTTTATACTTGTATCCCTTTTATATGTTTGCAGTTGTACAAAAGGTGTCCCTCTTTTTACTTTAATATTCCGGCTCCTATGGAACAAACATGCGGCTTGCCTTTGACCGAAGTCCCCGATGTGCTTCCAAATGGCGCAACACCCACGTAGCAGGCATATGTAAGAGGATGCAAATCTAAAGGAGTTCGGCATAAGAGGCTGGTCGACAGCCTCACCCGGCAGCTTGTATTTTAAAATTAAACCCCATTGGTTATCAGATGTTTAACTCTGCTCTGTCAGACACTTGTGTCTTGCGGCTAAAACACTTGTGTCTGACGTGTAAAACACTTGTGTCTGTCACGTAAAACACTTGTGTCTGTCAAGACAAAGGATTGCAGTTGTCAGACAGGGGAAGGAAGGCCGGCCTGAAAGGCTCTCTTCTCTTTTGCCTGACCGCCGTGAACCTGTGCATTCAGGAAATATCCGCCCGACAGGATGCAATCTCTCGTCTTTAACAAAAGGAACAGTCTATTCCGAGCTCTGGTTATTTCAGCTTTCTTTTGCGAACTGTTCTTGAGGATTTTCTCTATTTGAAGAAATTCAAAACAGATTCTTATATTGTCGATGGGTTTGTTGATGGTGAAAATGAAAAGAATTGTATCTTTGCAACATGAGTGAAGACAGGTATAAAACTATTGCCGCCCCTTCGGAGGGCATTTACACGGAGAAGCGTAGCAAGTTTATTGCCATGGCTCTGCCGGTGCGCAGCGTGGAGGAGGTGAAGGCACATATAGAAGTCTGCCAGAAGAAGTATTACGATGCGCGCCACGTGTGCTATGCCTATATGCTGGGGCACGAACGAACGAACTTCCGTGCCAACGACAATGGCGAACCTTCCGGTACGGCAGGCAAGCCTATATTGGGACAAATCAACTCGGGCGAGCTGACGGATATTCTCGTTATTGTGGTCCGCTATTTCGGGGGCATCAAACTGGGAACGGGCGGATTGATTGTGGCTTATAGAGCCGCCGCTGCCGAAGCTCTCATGGCTGCCACGGTTATAGAGAAAACGGTGGACGAAACGGTGACCTTCTTTTTTGAATATCCTTTTATGAACGATGTAATGCGTGTGGTGAAGGAGATAGAACCGGAAATTTTAGAACAGTCGTATGACACGGACTGCCGTATGACGCTCCGCATTCGCCGCTCTTTGATGCCCGGATTGCGGGCACGACTCGAAAAAGTAGAGACGTTGCGGTTTGAGTAATGTTTTAAAGTATGAAGAATTTAACCGTACCGAAAACAATCAATGAAAAAGGGTATAACCGGCTCTGACCGATAAGGTAAATAATCGGGAAGTTACACCAAGGGTATAGAGCAATCTTATTATTATGAAAAGGTATAGAAAAGATGAAAGATAACAGGGTTCGATTCGCCCGGTTTTATCGGTCATTTCATAAATACTCGTTTAATTTTTAACATAGACTGTCATGGCATTTAGTGCAACCAAAAGAGAGTTGGGCGAACTTTACGCCTTTTTTCGTCTGCTGGCAGACGGAGCAGTGGCACTCGGCACACCGGATGCTCGGAAAGACGCGGCCGTTTGTTGGCCTGTTGCTCTGATACAAAGAGAAGAGCACGATGGCACACGCCGTTATTATATAGAGGGAGAAGAAATACGTCTGGTAAGCGGTACGGTAGGGAAAGAGGGGATTTTCAATCCCGGTGGCAAGGAAGAACAATGCTTTCCACGCGATGACTTCAAAGATGCGGCGGAGCTTATCCTTCGTTTGTTGAAGACACCTTCCGAAGAAGAGGTAGAGGTGTCCGAAGGGTTGGAGGCTTTTCTGGATGCTGCCGGCATCTACGATTTGGAGGCAAAGACGGACGACCGCACCGATTTCCACGTGGCTTTCCGTCATCCCGATGCACCGCTTACGGGCTTTACGGTCCGTTGCCGCCTTGCCCCGATGAGTCCGTTGCTCGACGGAGGACGCACTGCCAATCTGAAGCTGGAGCAGAGTGGCGTGAAGTTTGCCGTACCCACGGTGAACAAGGTGAACGCCTTGTCCGGGTCGCCTGCCGAAGTGGCGGAACGAATGTTGCTCATCGAACGGCTGGGAGGTGTCTTGAAGTACGCCGATGTAGCCGACCGCGTGTTTCGCTGCAACTTGCAGATGATTGACTTGCACTTTCCCCGCATGCTGGCAGAGATGGTTCGTGTCATGCATTTGGACGGCATCGCCCGTGTCAGTGAACTGACGGAGCATATCAAGACCATGAACCCTCTGAAGATAAAGGATGAACTGATAAACAAGCACGGCTTCTACGAATTTAAAGTGAAGCAGTTTCTGTTGGCGCTTGCCCTCGGGATGCGTCCGGCAAAGATATACAACGGCGCCGATTCGGCGGTGGAAGGCATGTTGCTGGTCACCGGCGACGGCGAGGTGCTGTGTTATCATAAGTCGGAGCGTTCTGTTTTTGCGGATTTCCTCTACCGGAACACCCGTCTGGAGAAAGGCTCTGTGGACAAAGACAAGTACGGCTTTCTTGAACGCGAAAACGGTGTCTGGTATTTCAAGCTGAACGTGAAAATCGGGTTGGTGAAAAGATGACTTCTTGACAATTATTAAACAATGAATGGAATGACGAATCAAGTATTGGAAAACATCAAAAAGCGTCGTAGCGTGCGTGCCTATACGGAACGACAAGTGTCGATGGAAGATTTGAATCTTATTCTGGAGGCGGCTGCCTATGCACCCAACGGTATGCACTTGGAGACGTGGCATTTTACTGCCATCCGTAGCAAAAAAGTATTGGAAGAGCTGAACGAAAAAATCAAAGGTGCTTTTGCCAAGAGCGACGACCCTCGCCTGCAAGAACGAGGACATAGCGAGACGTATTGCTGCTATTATCATGCCCCCACATTGGTAATTGTCTCCAACGAACCCACCCGCTGGTGGGCGGGGATGGATTGTGCCTGCGCTTTGGAGAATATTTTTCTTGCTGCCGCATCGCTCGGCATCGGTTCTTGTTGGATTAACCAGTTGGGACAAACATGCGATGAACCGCATGTCCGTTCTTTTTTGACCGGATTAGGCGTACCGGAGCATCACAAAGTCTATGGCTGCGCGGCTTTGGGATATGCCTCTGCCCATGCGCAAATTAAAGAGAAAGTAATCAAAAAGGATATAATCACCTTTGTTTCAGACAGGGAAAATTTATAGAAAATGGGAAAAACCGTAACGACATATCTGGTCGATGGAGATCCGAAAGGACCTCAATACGCATTCATCAGTAATAAGATTTGCCAGATGTATGTGATACCGCGCTCCAATCTTTCGTACTTGAATGAGCAAGAGAAGTTGCTATTAAGTTCCTTACTTCTTTCATCGGATGTAATATTTTCGAGATCACAATACCCAAAAAAGAATATCTTTTTTATGTCAAAGGACGGGGATGCAATGCCCAAGGGTTTTATAGCTCATCCGGCTTTACTGTATTAAGAGATAGCATTGTTGCGAAAAAACCTACTCCATCTTTCCATTGGAAAGAGAAAAGAGAAAAATTGCTGACAGAGTATGCTTTAAGAAAAGAAGAGGCATTTGTTGTTGCATCAGATATTACATTTTCCAGTCCGAGTACAGCAGCAATGTTTTGTCTTGGCAGAAGTGCCAATGGATGGGATGAATGGAAAGATCAAGACGGAAGGACTTTGGATGCTATATACCGCAGGCAGCTGGAATAGAATGAATAAGATTCTTCATTGAATGGTAAGATTCCTTGGTGGAAACCAAAATCTGTGGAACATTTAATTCCCATACCCAACCGGATGTCTCTAAGAAATTTAGGGAATCAAAAGAAGAAATCCCGCCACGTAATCCCAAGTATCTTAAACTTATAAAACTTAGAGGAAATAAGAAAACTGTTACTCAATAAGCAGTGGAGAATCAAAACATATCGTGGATTGTTTCACTCTTATACTCATCGGTCGGGGAAGAGCCAGCGCCAAGAGGCGGGAACACCCGTTCCGATGAGCGTAAAAGTTCAGTAAGATAATGCAGCGAATCTGTTGTTATAGCAGAATTAAAGACTCTGTGCTTCTTTGTTCAATACTCTTGCACGACTATTCTGTTTTCAGCAGAAAATCATCGATTATCTTTTTATAGGTTGCCTTGTCGGCTGCACCACGAAAGAGTTGAGGTGTTCCATTCATGGGGATGAATACAAAGAGAGGGATACTTGTGGCATTGAATAGACCGGCCAGTTCTTTCTCTTTATCTACATTGACCTTGTAAATGACTATCTTATCGGCATATTCCTTGGCCAATTTTTTCATGATGGGAGTCGTCATGCGGCAGGGACCGCACCAGTCGGCATACAGGTCAATAATGGCTGGTTTGGTGCCTTTATATTTCCAATCCGAGGATTTCTCATAATCAAAGACTTCTTTGATAAACACCTCTTTGTTCATGACGATTATGCTTCCTTCCTTTTGAGCAGCAGCTTCCGTTTTTGTCTGTTCAGATTGTCTGTCCCTGTCTGTACAAGCAAAGGTCAGTACACTCGAAAAGAGCAGGGCGGCCATTGTTATAGTTTTCTTCATTGCTTCTTGATTATGAGTTTTGTTCGATAACGGCTTTCAATTCCTTGCCACTGACTACGCCTGAATGACGCCATACGGCTTCTCCTTTTTTGAATAAGATAAATGTCGGTACGGCTTGTATGCGGTAGTCGGCTGCAAGCTCTTCTTGTAGGTCTACATCTATCTTTACAATACGGGCGGCCTCACCTATCTCGCTTTTAAGTTCTTCCAATACCGGATGCATTGCTTTGCACGGTCCGCACCAAGTTGCGAAGAAATCAACCAAAACAGGCTTCTCAGATTGTATCACTTCTTTAAGTTTTTCCATAAATTATTCCTTTCTGTTATAATGTTTATTGTTTCATCGTATAACAAAAGAAACAAATACTTTGTTCAAAGAGTGGATGCTGTGCCCTTCTTTTACAAAATATGCCGTGCAAGGACAACTGTCCTGACAATGCTGTGATGGAGAATTTCTTTGGATTTATGACGTTAGAGCTACATTTACAAGAATGGAATAACGTTGACCAGTTCAAAAAACTATCAAGTATATACGTTACTACAATCATGATAGAATCAAACTAAGGCTTAAATGAAAAAAGCTCGATATAATACGAGCTTTATTCAATCTATGAGTGTATCTTAATAATGTTAAACTGTCTAACTTTAGGGGCACATCATAAATCAGACTGGATATTATTCGATTCCATGAACGGATACTTCGGGAGCAATTTTCTTGATTAATCCTTGCAAGACTGCACCGGGGCCACATTCTGTAAAGTTCGTAGCGCCATCGGCAACCATGTTTTTCACGGTTTGAGTCCAGCGTACCGAAGCCGTCAACTGGGCCACCAGATTCTTTTTGATTTCTTCTGGATCGGTGTGGGGCAATGCGTCCACATTCTGGTATACCGGACATTTCGGGGTATGAATGGCTGTGGCGTTGATGGCTGCTTCCAGTTCTAATTTGGCGGGATTCATCAGCGGAGAGTGGAATGCTCCGCCTACTTTCAGGGGTAATGCACGCTTGGCACCAGCGGCTTTCATCAGTTCGCATGCTTTGTCTATACCTGTTATGGAGCCGGAAATAACGATTTGTCCCGGACTATTGTAATTGGCAGCTACACACACTTCACCTTCGGCACTTACCTGAGTGCAGATTTCTTCTACTTTCTCATCGGGCAGGGCAATGATGGCTGCCATAGTAGAAGGTTGTGCCTCACAGGCTTTTTGCATGGCCATGGCACGGGCGTAAACCAATTTCAGGCCGTCTTCAAAACTCAAAGCACCGGCTGCGACCAATGCTGAAAATTCGCCCAGCGAATGGCCTGCACTCATTTCGGGTTTGAAATCATCACCCATGCAGAGGGCAGATATGACGGAGTGAAGGAATACGGCAGGTTGAGTAACCTTGGTCTGGCGGAGTTCTTCGTCCGTACCGTTGAACATGATATCAATGATGCGATATCCGAGGATATCATTTGCTTTTTCAAAAAGTTCTTTGGCCAAAGCCGAGTTTGCGTACAGTTCTTTTCCCATGCCCACAAATTGGGCACCTTGCCCTGGAAATACAAATGCTTTCATAAATTTTACTTGTTTTAGTGTTTAATGAAAAAACTATTGCAAAGGTATGCTTTTTCTTGACATAAACTATACAAAAGTAATGGAAAGTTCGTATTGCTGCACTTCGGAAGGATTGATGCTTCACTTTACCGTCCTTATCCTTACGGAACATAAAGTATAGCAATACAACTGTTATTCTGTGGACTTTTCTCTGACTGGAAAATCTGAGGTAGTTGACAGTGAAAACGGCGAATGCCGCAGCGTTGAATTGTTCGTGACCATACTTCGATGCAGCCACTATGCCTGCTGCAAGGAGGTCTGGTTCCAGTCAAGGCAGAACCTGATTAGGGCGTGTGAGAACGCTCTTCATTTTTACGGCGAGGTTCGATGGTGATAGTACCTGACAACCTCAAGGCCGCCGTGACCCGCAGCGCCCGCAACAAGCCTGTAATCAACGAGGAGTTTACAGCATTTGCCGAACACTATGGATGTACCGTATATCCCGCACGGGTACGTCATCCAAAAGGCAAGGCCTTGGTGGAAAATGCCGTAAAACTGCTTTACCGCTCTGTCTATGCTGATATCGAGGGGGTGTGTTCAATTCACTGGAGTTGGTGGTGGCAAGCGCATGCGCCACGCAACTGCGCCAATACGGCTATCAGGAAATAAGGCAAATCCTTGAGCGTGGGGATGATGCAGACTTCCTGTCAAAAGCAGATGTTGATGATGAAGTCCCAGTAACATCTACCCACAAAAACATCCGCGGAGCAGCCTACTTCGCAAAATCAAAACATTTAAATAAGAACAACAATGGAAACAAATAATCTTACCACCCCAATAGCAGTCGAAAAAGACCGCAACACATTGACAATCGAGCTGATGAACCGTATGAAGCTACATGGCATGGCAGCCGCCTTCACTGAAAGCCTAGCCTCCACCATGGCCGAAACAATGACAATCGACTCTTTCCTACATATGTTACTTGCCATGGAATGGGACTACCGCGCCAATGCGGCCATCCAACGCCTTATACGCGGAGCTTCGTTCCGCTACAAGGCCTGCCTCGAACAGATAGACTACACAATCCCGCGTGGCCTTGACCGTAACCAAATGGAGCGGCTTGCTTCGCTGGAGTTCATCCGCCAGGGACAGAACCTCTTCATCACCGGTTCATCCGGTACCAGAAAGAGCTTCCTTGCCACAGCCATGGGGTATGAATCCTGCAAGAAGGGTATACGGACATATTATGTGAATGCCCCGAAACTTATGGGTACGCTTAAAGTGGCAAAATTAAAAGGCACACTGGAATCGGAACTCAAGAGAATCGAACGGAGCATACTGCTCATATTGGATGAATTATTCCTTGTGAATCTTGACGCCAAGGAACGTCCCATCCTGCTTGATATACATAGAGGACCGGCATGGACGCAAGTCTATCATCATTACCTCGCAACTGCCGACGGATAATTGGTATGACGCAATCGGGGATCCTACCGTAGCAGATGCCATAATGGATCGTATTATACATACGGCTCACCGAATTGAGTTAATTGGAGAAAGTGTCCGGAAGATGGCGGCATACAGAGGGAAATAAACTAAAATAAGAATAATCCCCATCGGTCAGGACTTTTTGAGGGAGCATTATTGAATATTTTCAGGGAGGTAGAATCATTTTGGCTTTAGGGGGCATCTTACACTGGATTTTCCAATTGGCAAGGGAATCGAGATTGAAGATTTGTTCGGTCGCCGAATCTTGATTGAAAAGACAATCATTCAGCCAACAAAATATCCGGGAAAGAATGCGTCTGGGTTGCGTATGCAAATGCAAGTTGTGCTTGCCACATTCAATGAATCGCCTGATCAAAACGGTGATTATTACACCAAGAACCCTGATGGAACACCCATTGGGTAAAGGCGTTCTTACTTTACCGGGTCGCACATTTTGGTTTCTGCAATCCAAAAAGCGGAAATTAATTTGCCTGCAATTAACAAGAAACGAAATGAAAGTGACTTGCCTTTGTTGTCTTTGCACCCAATGGACACTACCATTGTCAAGGTCGGAAAATGTTTTCAATTTACTTAATTAAAAAATGAAAAAAATAGTTGTAACACTTTGGATGCTATTTGGCATCTACATGCTGGTTTTATTTGTAATTCTTGCCGATTTATGGTCAGGGGTTAGGAAAGCAAAAAAAATGGAATTGCTCGGTCAAGCTATGGAGTCAAACGAACCATTGATAAAATTGCAAGATATTATAACGTATTACTTGCCCTCATCGTTATTGATGTCATGCAGATGGTTTCAATATGGTATTTGAAAACTTATTATCAATATCGTTTCCCGATGTTCCCTTTTATAACTCTTTTGGGTGCTATTGGAATAGGATTAATAGAAATAAAATCCATATACGAAAAAGCAGAAGACAAAGTAAAGATTGATAATGTTGCGGCGTTGGCAGGGCAAATTGTGGCACACAAAGATAATATAGATGCTATCGCAAGGGCTGTTAGTGAGTACATGAATAAAAAAGGAACAGAAGATGGCAAGAGTTGAATTATTAGCCCCTTACATCAAGAAATGGGAAAGTGGCTTTGCGGATGACCCTGCCGACCGAGGGGGCAGCGAATATGGGTGTAACAATCGCGACGCTTGAAGCCTATTGCAGGTAAAAAGCGTATTCACGACCCACTGTTGAAAGGTTGAAATAGCTATCTGAAAAAGAATGAGTTGATATTCTTAAAACAATGTTTTGGGATAGATGGAAAGCGGATCTTATCAAGTCGCAAAAGATGGCAAACATACTTGTTGATTGGGTTTGGGGTTCAGGGGTGCACGGCATTCTTATACCTCAAAGATTGTTTGGTGTCAAGGTGGATGGCATCGTAGGTGAAAATACACTTGAAGCCCTTAATGAACAAGCCCCAGACAAGTTCTTTCAAGCTGTATTTGATGCACGCAAGAGGTTCTTGCAGGACATCACTGCAGGGAGTGTAAAATGCTATAAGCAAGAATTGGACGCAAGGCAACGCAAAGCGAGTTGTTGAAGCATACAAATCAGCGCTTTCTTAAGGGCTGGATGAGTCGACTTGAGGACATAAAAAAGCTATAATTATGAAAAATGTACTACTCCTATTGCTTGCCTTGATTTTGTCGGCTTGTACAAGCACCAAGAAGAACCTTGACGTATCAAAGGTAAAGGTTGATTCTTTAGGGTATCAAGTCACAAGAGAAGTCAAATTTGAGCGGTTTGCAGACACAACCCTAACCACAACGGGTCGGCTTGTTATTACCGAAATTGAGTTCTTTGCGCCTGATAGTGCATTGGGTATCATTGAACGCCTATTGATTAATGGCGACAACGTTGATGTTTCAGGAATCAGGGGCAATCCGATACGCTCTATCAAGCAAAAGGCTTTCGAGAGTACTACCGAGAAGAAAGGGGAAGATAAAGAAAGTCGTGAAGATAAAGAGAAACGGCAATCTGCATCATTGCAGAAAGAGAATATGAAGCAGACGAAACAAGTAACACCCAACCCCGATCCTTATAGATGGCTATATGCTTTTTATATTTCCTTGCTATTGGTTGCGGTATTATTGTACTTGAAACGTGTGCCGATATTGAATTGGATTAAAAAGATTCTTGCTGGAATATTAAAGATTCTGTGATAAAATGCCTAATTTTGCACTTACATTGTTGCGAAGCCCCGGAGTTGCACCGGGAAACAATGTCGAAGCCCCTTTTCTTGCAAAACGTGGCAAAAAATGTATGATGTTGGGGTGGAAAATATGTATTAAAAGGAATATCGGTTGAAAATCAATGCTTTAATTGTGGCGAAAACAAGAAAAACCGAAAAAAAGAAAGCACCCAAAATCGTGTTGAAATTGGGCGTTTCGTGTACCTAATTTGCTGTTCCTTGATTTTCAAGGTTTGTTGCGGAGAGACAGGCTCTCGAACCTATGCTTTCAAGAAATATCATAAAATTGCAAATCACTGATAATCATATACTATCTAAAGCGCAGAGTAAATCTAAATCTTTCTGAATATCTTTTGCTATTCCAAATATTGGGTGTATATTTGGGTGTAGAATTTCAAACGCACCCAATTATGAATATCAAACGTAACATCATTTTTGCATTGGAAAGCCGGAAAAAGAACGGTGTGCCAATCGTAGAGAACGTACCCATCCGTATGCGTGTCATATACGCAAGCCAACGCATCGAGTTTACAACAGGCTACCGGATTGACGTAGCCAAATGGGATGCCGACAAACAACGGGTAAAGAACGGATGCACCAACAAACTAAAACAAAGCGCATCCGAAATCAATGCGGACTTGCTGAAATATTATGCCGAGATTCAAAACGTGTTCAAGGAGTTTGAGGTACAGGAAACCATACCGACCACCCAACAGCTAAAGGATGCGTTCAACCTGCGGATGAAAGACACCAGCGAAGAGCAGCAGGAAGAAACACAAATAAGTTTTTGGGAAGTATTCGATGAGTTTGTAAAGGAGTGTGGCAATCAGAATAACTGGACGGCATCCACCTACGAGAAATTCTCAGCAGTGAAAAACCACCTCAAAGAGTTCAAGGAAGATGTAACCTTTGAATACTTCAACGAGTTCGGCTTGAACGAGTATGTAAATTTCCTGCGTGACAAAAAGGATATGAGGAACAGCACCATCGGCAAACAGATGGGATTCCTCAAATGGTTTCTGCGCTGGAGCTTCAAGAAAGGGCATCATCAGAATATTGCATACGACACTTTCAAGCCCAAATTGAAAACCACCTCTAAAAAGGTGATATTCCTGACTTGGGACGAATTGAACAGGCTGAAAGATTATCGGATACCGAAAGACAAACAATATCTGGAACGTGTCAGGGATGTTTTTCTGTTCTGTTGCTTCACAAGCCTGCGATATTCAGATGTTCGTAATCTGAAAAGAAGCGATGTGAAACCCGACCACATCGAAGTTACCACAGTCAAAACGGCAGACAGCCTGATAATTGAACTGAACGACCACAGTAAAACCATACTCGAAAAATACAAGGAAGTCCATTTTGAAAACCACATGGCACTGCCTGTTATCAGCAATCAGAAGATGAATGATTATCTGAAAGAACTGGGGGAACTGGCTGAAATCAACGAGCCTGTACGGGAAACATATTATAAAGGAAATGAACGTATAGATGAAGTCACCCCGAAATACGCATTATTAACCACCCATGCAGGAAGAAGAACATTCATCTGTAATGCGCTGGCTCTCGGTATTCCGGCACAAGTCGTGATGAAATGGACGGGGCACAGTGACTATAAAGCCATGAAACCCTATATTGACATAGCGGATGATATTAAGGCAAATGCCATGAACAAGTTTAACCAACTATAAAAGTATCAATCAGTTTCATAGATTATCAGCTATTTGAATTATATTTGCGACAACAATAAACATTAGAATGGAAAATAACAGAGAATATCATATAGGAAGAACGGACTTTGACGCATTTGTTCATGCCGTCGGTTCGGAAATAGAACAGGCGCAAGTCCGGCTGATTGCCGCAGCCAATGCGCAAATGCTGTTCCATTACTGGAAAATGGGCAACTATATCCTGTATCATCAGAACTTGCAAGGCTGGGGAAGCAAAATCATCAAGCAACTGGCAAAGGCTATCCGGTTCAATTACCCCGAAAAGAAAGGTTATTCGGAGCGTAACCTTACTTATATGTGCCAATTTGCACGGTCATATCCGTTGAACGTGCTACGAAGTTTCATTGATACAGACACAAGGCTGTCTGTTCCAAGCATACAGAATGTTACAGATGAAGTATTGAAACTGAACAACGGACAATTTACGCAGGAACTTACTGCGCAAATACAATCCGCTGATTGTCAATCTTTAGAAATTACGCAGGAAGTTCCTGCGCAAATTCAGGATGTGGAGAAAACAGTTTCTGCCATTTACAGGATGGAGATTAGGGAAATAGAAAAAGTTTTCCTGAAATCCCCTGTTGCCAAAATAAACTGGGCAAGCCAAATGGTCATACTTAACGGTTCGTTACCGTTAGGCATAGGATATTGGTATATGAAACAGGCTGTAGAAATGGGCTGGAGTAGCAATGTGCTGAAAATGCAAATTGAAAACAACCTATATAACAGACAAATCAACAACAACAAGGTAAACAATTTCACAGCCACACTTCCAGCACCACAAAGCGACCTTGCCAATTACCTATTGAAAGACCCGTACATCTTCGATTTGGCTGGAGCGAAAGAAAAGGCAGACGAAAGGGACATAGAAGAGCAGCTGGTAAAGCACGTTACCCGTTATTTGTTGGAAATGGGCAATGGTTTTGCCTTTGTCGCCCGGCAGAAGCATTTTCAAATAGGTAACAGTGATTTCTTTGCCGACTTGATTCTATATTCTATTCCGCTACACGCATACATTGTTGTAGAACTGAAAGCTACTCCATTCAAACCGGAGTATGCAGGGCAACTGAATTTCTACATCAATGTGGTGGATGACAAACTGAGGGGAAAAAATGACAACAAGACTATCGGGCTGTTGCTGTGCAAAGGAAAAGATGAGGTGGTAGCACAATACGCATTGACAGGCTACGACCAACCGATAGGCATCAGCGATTATCAACTGAGCAAGGCTATACCCGAAAACTTGAAATCAGCTTTGCCAAGTGTGGAAGAGGTGGAAGAAGAACTGGCATCTTTCCTTGACAAGGACAATAATCCCCAAAATTGAAGTCTATGGCAGGAGAAATAAACAAACTGATTCCCCAATATGGAGAACTCAATAGAATATATAATGATTGGGTAACCAATTATGCTTTTTCTTTTGACAAGCAGAAATTCATCACCGACTTTTACAGGCAGCACAATGATACAAAGGCTTTTGAAGCCGCTATCCTTGAACTGGTACTTGACAAGCAGAAAGAACAATACACATTGATTCTCAATAGTCTGAAAATCGAAATAGAAAAAAATATACGGGCTTATGAAACAAAACCGCTGAATGATGACGTCATAAAGCGTGTGTGTTTTCACTACGCAGACAGGCATAATTCTGCAATTAAAGACCAGTTGGAGATTACCACCAAGTTGCACGAGCCTTTGAATGACGCATACCACAGATATGATTTCATTGGTTTTCGGGAGCATACGGACGAAGAAGAAATACAGGCAGAAAAGGAATATGAACGCTGCAAGGCTGAATACGACAAGGAAAAGAAAGAATTGGATAAACTTTATGAACTGCAAAAGCAAGACAGGAAAGAGGCTTTTCAATATATAGAAAACCTTTCCGGCAATGTTTACCGCCTAAGTCTTCTTTTTATGGAAGTCCTAAAAAAGTACCTTCCTAATGATAGGGAAGAAAAACAGCAGGATGAACCAGTCAAGCAAAACGAACAAGAAGAAGTACAGAATAGCCCGGAGGGACAACATGAATATTTTGACATGAAGCAGCTTTCGCCCATTCATGAAACCTGTGTCGGGGAACAGTTCGAAGCCATTACCATAGCGGATTTCTATGCCAATATAAACCTGTACCCCTGCAAGAATAAACTAAAAATCAAGGCAAGGGAAAAGATACGGGTGTGTTACCTGATATTCCTGATGAGCGAGAAACTATCCAAGCAATACAGGGATGAATGGAGAAGCCAAATATTAAAATTGTTGGATATTGACGAGAGCTATTACAGGTCGAAATACAAAGAACCTGTTTCCGATTTTCCGAGTGACAGCAACCAGAAATTCGCAAAGGAAATGGAAAGCATATTCGGATAATTCGTGATATAACCTGACATTCTACGAAATTACCACTTTTACCACTCAAATTAATTTTTGAGTGGTATTTTTATTGTCTGATATTTAATGAGATAGCGCAGTATCCCATTTGTATTATCCACATCCTTACCACTTACAGCCATACCTAATTTTGCATCGTTCGAGAACAGAAATAACAGCCAGTGCGCAGGGCTGATTGTTTAACGACTAAATAGATTGGACGATGACAAATCTTCAAGAGTTATTATTAAAACCCGTCTGGCAGATGACAGGCGAAGAGTTCATATTTCTAAGCAAGTACGCTTCCAACCAAACGGAAGCGCAGCCACAGCCCGTTACGGACACAGAAAGAAAGTATGTGTACGGAATACTTGGCATTGCCAAATTGTTCGGGTGCAGTCTGCCTACCGCCAACCGTATAAAGAAAAGCGGAAAGATAGACAAAGCCATTACGCAAATAGGGCGCAAGATTATCGTGGATGCGGAACTTGCCCTTGAACTGGCTGGAAAGAAAACCGGAGGACGAAAATAACGGGAGGTGTACTTATGGATTATATGAAAGATATAAAAGAAATATCGGCGGAAGAAGCCGTAATCCTTTGGCAAGCCTCACGCCTGAGCCTGTCGAAAATCTATGAGAAAGCACCTGAGATTCTAAAAGTGCAAGGTTCGGTCATTGGTACACTGGGTAATTTCAGTGCATCAATCGGCAAAGCCAAAAGCAAAAAGACTTTCAATGTGTCGGCTATCGTGGCGGCAGCATTGAAGAATGGTACAGTGCTAAGATATGTGGCGGAACTACCCGAAGAGAAACGGAAAATCCTGTATGTGGACACGGAACAAAGTCCTTATCATTGTCTGAAAGTCATGAAACGTATTTTACGGATGGCTGGGCTTCCAGATGACAGGGACAATGAGCATCTGGAATTTCTTGCTTTGAGGAAATACACGCCCGAACAGCGTATCAGGATTGTAGAGCAGGCTATTTACAATACGCCTGACATAGGGCTTGTAATCATAGACGGCATCCGTGACATGGTATATGACATCAACAGCCCCGGTGAATCGACACGCATCATATCAAAGCTGATGCAGTGGACGGACGACAGGCAGATACATATCCACACGATACTCCACCAAAACAAGGGCGATGAGAACGCAAGGGGGCATATCGGTACGGAACTGAACAACAAGGCTGAAACTGTCCTTCTTGTGGAAAAGGACAAGAGCAATGGAGATATAAGCAATGTTTCAGCCATGCACATACGGGCAATGGACTTCGAGCCTTTTTCATTTCGCATCAATGACAATGCCATACCTGAACTGTTGGAGGGTTACAAGCCCGAAACCAAGAAACCGGGAAGACCGGAAGAGGAAAAGTTCGACCCTTACAGGCATATCACCGAACAGCAGCACCGCATCGCATTGGAAGCAGTTTTCGGGCTGAAAGAGGAATATGGCTACAAGGAACTGGAGGACACCTTAATTAAGACTTATGTGTCTGTGGGGGTAAAGTTGAACCACAAAAAGGCGGTATCGCTCATCACCATGCTTCGGAACAAACGAATGATAGTGCAGGAGAACGGCAGAAAGTACACGTTCATGCCCGACTTCCACTATTAGCCCACACCTTGCAATCGCTTCACTTTATTCCGGGGGTCTATATATTAGGGATAAAGCGAAGTGGTTGCGAAATGTGGCAAAACCGCTTCACTTTATTACCGTACTCTATATATACGAAAATAAAGTGAAGTGATTATACAGACCGTACTTCATAAAGAGGTACGGGCGAAAAGAGAAAATAAACCAATTCAACTATCATTAAACCTATCGTCTTATGGATATACAGACAGCGAAACAAATCAAAATAGCGGATTATCTGCACAGTTTAGGATTTTCACCCGTCAAACAACAGGGCATAAACCTGTGGTATAAGTCACCACTAAGGGAAGAAACGGAAGCATCGTTCAAGGTAAATACAGAACGTAACCAATGGTATGATTTTGCACTCGGCAAAGGTGGGAATATCATCGCACTGGCACAGGAACTTTATTGTTCCGACCATGTGCCTTACCTCTTGCAAAAAATCGAAGAACAGACACCCCGTATTCGCCCCGTGTCTTTTTCTTTTGGCAAGCAATCATCTTCCGAGCCAAGTTTTCAACAACTGGAGATTGTACCGCTTTCTTCTCCTGCCCTGCTTGCTTATTTGCAGGAAAGGGGAATAAACATTGCAATGGCGAAAAGAGAATGCAGTGAAGCGCACTTCACCCATAATGGCAAACGGTATTTCGCCATCGCCTTTCCCAATGTGTCGGGTGGGTATGAAATCCGCAACCAGTATTTCAAGGGATGCATCGCACCGAAAGAGATTTCTCATATCAAACAGCCGGGAACAGCGAGGGAAACATGTTATGTGTTTGAGGGATTTATGGACTATCTTTCATTTCTTACTTTGAGATTGGAGAATTGCCCGAAATATCCCGAACTGGACAGGCAAGATTATATGGTGTTGAACTCAGTAGCCAATGTTTCCAAAGCAATCTATCCGTTGGGAAGCTATGAGCGCATCCACTGTTTCTTTGACAATGACCGTGCAGGAATGGAAGCCATGCAGCAAATCTATAAGGAATACGGCAGGGACTTATACATCCGTGACGCTTCGCAGACATACAGCGGATGCAAGGACTTGAACGAATACTTACAGAAACAGACTGAAAGAAACAGGCAAGTTCAATCTGCAAAAGGGGTGCGCAGCCAACCACCGAAAAAGAAAAACGGCTTTCGGTTATAGCCCACTATAACTACACGCTTCGCTTTCGTAGTTGTGGGCTCTCCCGAGGGGATTAGGGCTTTGCCCTAATGACCCACTCAGGGCGTTTCTCCCCTAAGAACCCCGAGCAAAGAGTGCCCCTCTCTTTGCAATCTCCGCTTATGGGTTGCACCCCTAAGAACCCTGTGCGGTTATGAGCGGACAACAGAAGATTTCATCAACAATCCAAATCAAATTTTAAGAATATGGCAACAAAATCAAGCATACATATCAAACCCTGCAGAGTGACATCAAGCGGGGCTCATAACCGGAGAACTGCCGAGTACATGCGCAATATCGGCGAGTCCAGAATCTACATTGTACCCGAACTGACTTCCAATAACGAGCAGTGGATAAACCCGGGCTTCGGCAGTCCTGACCTGCAGGCGCACTATGACAGCATCAAACGGATGGTCAAGGAAAAGACCGGACGAGCGATGCAGGAAAAGGAGCGTGAGCGCAAGGGAAAGAATGGAAAGATTATAAAAGTGGCTGGATGTTCTCCAATCCGTGAGGGAGTATTGCTCATCAGACCAGATACAACACTGGCAGATGTACGAAAGTTTGGTGAGGAGTGCCAGAGACGCTGGGGTATTACACCGCTCCAAATCTTCCTGCATAAGGACGAGGGACACTGGCTTAGTGGACAACCCAAAACCGGGGATAGGGAGAGTTTCCAAGTCGGTGAAAAGTGGTTTAAGCCGAATTATCATGCCCATATCGTATTCGACTGGATGAACCACGACACGGGCAAGAGCCAAAAGCTCAATGATGACGATATGATGGAAATGCAGACTTTGGCATCTGACATCCTCTCCATGCAACGTGGGCAATCTAAATCCGAGACCGGAAAGGAACATTTGGAACGAAATGATTTCATCATTGAAAAGCAGAGAGCCGAACTGCAACGCATGGATGCTGCAAAACGGCACAAAGAAGAACAGATAGGTCTTGCTGAACAGGAACTGAAACAGGTGAAATCAGAAATACGCACTGACAAGCTAAAGAAAACAGCCACCAATGCAGCCACCGCCATAGCAAGCGGAGTTGGTTCTCTTTTCGGAAGTGGAAAGATGAAAGAGCTGGAGCGAACTAATGAAGATTTGCACCAAGAGATTGCCAAACGAGACAAAGGTATTGACACCCTCAAAATCCAAATGCAGGAAATGCAAGAGCGACATGGCAAACAGATACGCAATCTTCAGAGCATACACAACCAAGAACTTGAAGCCAAAGACAGGGAAATATCACGATTGAACACTCTGCTTGAAAAGGCATTCAAGTGGTTTCCGATGCTTAGAGAAATGTTGAGAATGGAAAAACTCTGCGCTGTCATTGGATTTACCAAAGATATGATAGATTGTCTTTTGACAAGGAAAGAAGCTATCCAATGTAATGGCAAGATTTATTCCGAGGAACATAGAAGAAAGTTTGAAATCAAAAACAACATCTTCAAGGTGGAGAAGAATCCGACCGATGATAGCAAACTTGTACTGACCATAAACAGGCAACCGATAAGCGAATGGTTCAAAGAGCAATGGGAGAAACTTCGGCAAGGTTTGCGACAACCAACGGAAGAACCAAGAAAAAGTAGAGGATTCAAGTTATAATAGAAAAAAAAGACAATATAAAAGCACTCTGATAGTTACGAAGTGCTTTTATATTGTATAAATTATATAATGTTTACCATTGAAGCTTCAAAGTAAACGCAACTTAAGGAATTGCCGAATTTTGTATTAATAAAGAATATACGACCTCTGATATATGCGCAACATATTGTGATGCTTGTGATTCATTACCCTTGAAATCCTTAACAAATATCGCTAAAGTATAGCAGACATTATTAGGCAGGCATATATAGGCAACATCATTGTGAGCTGCAAGAATACCATTTTCATTGACATAACCAGAACCCGTCTTATGTGCAATAGAAACCCTTTCTTTATCAAGAAGCGGAGCGACTATTCTATCTGTACCTGTCACACATTCTTTTAATGTATTCTTAATGAAACTTTGCTTCTCACCACTGACAATACTTTCGGTAAACAAACGGTTCATCAACATTGCGGCACCAAGAGGAGATGTATAATTAAAGTAAGCCCTATCGTGGTCAGCCGACATTTCCTCTTCTGTATAAGCTATCTGAAAACTTGAACGAGGAATAAGTGTGGCTATAAAACTGTCAGTTTGAGCAACATTGACCATATCTTTAAACATCAGATTGCTTGCATTATTATCACTTTGAGCAATAGTATAACGAAGTAAATCTCTCACGGTTAATGATATAACCAACTCGGAATAATCTTTCATCATAGGACTCCAAGTCTTTGAATCAAGTCTATTCCTATCTATCTTTACTAAGGTATCAAGTGAAATCCCTTTGTTATCAAAATCATTGCAAAGAGCTAATGCCTGATGAACCTTAAATACACTCATCATAGGATATACACTCTTATCATTAACTTTAACTGTATCTGTGTTATTAATAATAATTGCCACTCCAATTTCACCAGGACAAGCTGATACTATCCGAGAAATGCTATCAGTCAAAACATCTGTCAAAGGTGGATTTGTACTATTATTAGAAGTTGATTTAGAGAACAATAAAAAAACTAAAACTATGATACAAACTAAAGCTATACACAAAATTACAAGGCGTTTTCTTCTACTTTTTTTCATACTACGATTTTTAAACATTATATATTATCATGACAGACCCTGATTTATTATTTACTGCAAAGATACGAAATCTTACGGAAAATGAATTGGTTGTTTTTTTCGTTTGTTCTGTTTTTTATCAAATTATTTTCCGAGCGAATATGATTCGTCTTAAATAAAATAAAAACACCCAACTTTACATTCTTGGGTGTAAAATTGGGTGTTTGTTTTATAATTTGCTGATTTTCAGCGTTTATTGCGGAGAGACAGGGATTCGAACCCCGGGTGCCTTGCAGCACAACGGTTTTCAAGACCGCCGCAATCGACCACTCTGCCACCTCTCCAAAATGCTAAAAAGAGCGCTATTACGCTTAAAACGATGCAAAGGTACAAATCATTTTTAAATCTGCAAATACACTCTTTATTTTTTTCATGAATAAGTTGTACTTTTGTAGCATGATATATCCGCAGAACTTTGAACAGAAAATAGGTTTCGACCGAATACGCCAAATGCTGAAAGAAAAATGTCTCAGTACGCTTGGCGAAGAAAGAGTGACAGATATGAAATTCTCCGACTGCCTCAGTTTTGTAGAAGAACGTCTGAACCAAGTTACGGAATTCGTACGCATACTCCGAGAAGAGGATAATTTTCCGGCACAATATTTTTTTGATGTTCGCCTTTCATTGAAACGCATAGGGATAGAAGGCGTGTATTTGGATGAGCAGGAGCTTTTTGATTTGCACCGCTCTTTGAAAACGATATGCGATATCGTTCGTTTCCTGCAAAAGAATGAAGAAATGAAGGAAAGTGCCTCACCCTACCCTTGCCTACAACGGTTGGCCGGAAATATTACCACATTTCCACACCTTATTAATAAGATAAACGACATCCTCACTCCATATGGCAGAATCAAAGACAATGCTTCTGCTGAGTTGGCACGTATCCGTCGCGAACTGACAAGTAGCATCGGAAATGTCTCACGTTCTTTGAACAGTATATTGCGTAATGCTCAAACAGAAGGAATTGTAGATAAAGACGTCACACCTACCGTGCGAGACGGACGTCTGGTAATTCCTGTTATCCCGGCACTGAAGCGGAAAATACGTGGCATTATACACGACGAATCAGCCAGTGGAAAAACCGTATTTATCGAGCCTGCCGAGGTGGTGGAGGCCAATAATCGTATTCGGGAACTGGAGGGAGAGGAACGCAAAGAGATTATCCGTATTCTGGCAGACTTCTCCAATCAGTTGCGCCCCGTCATCCCGCAGTTGCTGCTGTCATACGATTTTTTGGCCGAAATAGACTTTATACGTGCCAAGGCACTGTTTGCCGAACAGATATCTGCTTTGAAACCCGTTTTGGAAGACAGAAGGCTGTTAGATTGGAGGATGGCTGTGCACCCGCTTCTGCAACTTTCTCTTGCTAAACACGGCAAAAAAGCGGTGCCTCTTGATATAGAACTGAATGAGAAACAACGCATTCTGATTATTTCAGGACCTAATGCGGGCGGCAAGTCCGTTTGTTTGAAGACAGTGGGATTATTGCAATATATGTTACAATGCGGCTTACTTGTGCCGATGCACGAATGCAGTCAGACAGGCATATTCAGCGATATCCTTATTGACATAGGCGACGAGCAATCTATCGAAGATGATCTGAGTACTTATTCATCTCATCTCACAAATATGAAAATCATGATGAAGCAGTGTAATGAACGTAGCCTCATCCTGATTGATGAATTTGGCGGCGGAACAGAGCCACAAATAGGAGGCGCCATTGCCGAGGCCGTATTGAAACGGTTCAACCAACGACAAACGTTCGGAGTTATCACTACACACTACCAGAACCTGAAACATTTCGCCGAAGACCACGAAAGCGTAGTGAATGGAGCCATGCTCTATGACCGCCATCTGATGCAAGCCTTGTTTCAACTGCAAATAGGTAACCCCGGCAGTTCTTTCGCCGTAGAAATAGCTCGCAAAATAGGCTTGCCAGAAGAAGTGATTGCCGATGCTTCGGAAATTGTTGGCAGCGAATACATCAATGCAGATAAGTACTTGCAAGATATCGTCCGTGACAAACGTTATTGGGAAGGTAAGCGACAAACCATCCGTCAACGCGAGAAATACATGGAAGAAACTATCAGCCATTATCAATCTGAAATAGAAGAGCTGCAAAAATCTCGTAAGGAGATTTTGCGCAAAGCCGAAGAGGAAGTAGAGCAGTTGATGCAGAAAGCGAATGCACGCATCGAAAATACCATACGTTCCATTAAAGAAGCGCAGGCAGAAAAAGCCAAGACGCGTCAGGCACGACAAGAACTGAACGAGTTCCGCGAATCGTTAGAGATATATGCCCATAAAGAGTTAGAGGATAAAATCGCGCGGAAGATAGAGAAACTGAAAGAAAAGCAGAACCGGAAAAAAGAAAAAAAAACGGACAAGGGACAAACAGCTTCTTTATCCGCTCAAGTCTTGGCAGAACAGCAGGTTCGTAAAGAGGCCGAACGGCTTGCGTCCATCGTTCCCGGTTGTAACGTCAGAATAAAGGGGCAAACGGCAGTGGGCGAAGTGATGGAACTGAATGGAAAGAATGCTGTCATTGCATTTGGAAACCTGAAAACCATTGTCAAGCTGGATAGGCTGGAACGCACTAATGCACAGGCCAAACAACCGGACATGTCGGCCAAGGCCACTTATATAAGCAGCCAGACACATGATAGTATGTATGAAAAGAAATTGAATTTCAAACAAGATATTGATGTTCGGGGTATGCGAGGTGATGAAGCGCTGCAAGCCGTCACTTATTTCATCGACGACGCTATTCTCGTCGGAATGTCGCGTGTACGTATTCTTCACGGAACGGGAACAGGTGTCTTGCGTATGCTTATCCGTCAGTATCTGAAGACCGTTTCCGGAGTGCATAACTTTGCCGATGAACATATACAGTTTGGCGGTGCGGGTATCACTGTCGTAGACCTCTGCTAAGTTTATAAACTAATCATTCAAAACAACATTATGAAATCAATCAAAGAGTTATATCGCATCGGTACCGGACCGTCCAGCAGTCATACCATGGGACCTCGCAAGGCTGCCGAACTATTTCTGTACAGGCATCCGGAAGCCGCCGCATTTAAAGTTACCTTGTACGGCAGCCTTGCAGCTACCGGCAAAGGACACATGACAAATATTGCCATCACCGAAACATTGCAACCCGCAGCACCGGTAGAGATTATCTGGGAACCTAAAATCTTTCTTCCTTTCCATCCGAACGGTATGAAGTTTGTATCTTTGGACAATGAAGGTAAGGAGACGGATCAGTGGATTGTATTCAGTGTCGGTGGCGGCGCATTGGCAGAGGAAAATGACGGAGCATCATCCGTAAACACTCCGGATATATATGAGATGAGCAAAATGACCGAAATTCTGCAATGGTGCGAACGTACCGGAAAGAACTATTGGGAATATGTCAAAGAGTGTGAGGAAAGTGATATTTGGGATTATCTGCAAGAAGTGTGGAAAACTATGCAGGCAGCAGTGAAACGTGGATTAGAACAAGAAGGGGTTTTGCCCGGTCCGCTAAACTTGAGGCGAAAGGCCTCTACCTATTATATACGTGCCAGTGGATACAAGCAGTCGCTTCAATCACGTGGATTGGTGTTTGCCTATGCTTTGGCAGTAAGTGAAGAAAACGCTTCAGGAGGCGTCATAGTCACTGCGCCAACCTGCGGTTCATGCGGTGTGATGCCGGCCGTGCTTTATCATTTGGCAAAAAGCCGCGATTTCAGCGATACACGCATATTGCGCGCCTTGGCCACAGCCGGATTGGTAGGAAATATCGTAAAAACCAATGCTTCTATTTCGGGAGCCGAAGCCGGATGCCAGGCAGAAGTGGGGGTGGCTTGTTCTATGGCTTCGGCCGCTGCCAATCAGTTGTTCGGAGGAAGTCCGTCACAAATAGAGTATGCAGCAGAAATGGGCTTGGAACATCACTTGGGAATGACATGTGACCCGGTATGCGGGCTGGTGCAGATACCATGTATCGAACGTAACGCCTACGCCGCCGCGCGCGCCTTGGACGCCAACCTATACTCTTCTTTCACCGACGGCATGCACCGCGTGTCGTTCGACAAAGTTGTGGCTGTGATGAAAGAAACCGGCAACGACTTGCCATCGCCGTACAAGGAAACCAGTGAAGGAGGTTTGGCAAAGGATTATAACCCAATGTAAAAGGGCTTTTGGAATGTGCTCACGCTGTTGGCTACTTTAGCTATATTCCTTATCTGAGTTCGAGACAGGCGGTTTCTTTTGCTAAATCTTGTCGGACGGATATTTCCTGAATGCACCGGTTTACAACGATTGGTCAGAAGAAAAGAGAACCTTGCAGGCCGACCGCCCTCCCCTTGTTTTGACAGCTGCAATCCTTTGCCGTGACAGACGCAAGTGTTTGACGTGACAGACACAAGTGTTCTACACGTCAGACACTTGTGTTTGAGCCGTAAAACACAAGTGTCTGACAAGTCAGAATTAAACAACTGATAATCAATGGAGTTTTGCTTTAAAACACAAGCCGACGGATGAGGCTATCGACCTGCTTCTTATCCCGAACTCAGGTATTCCCTGATTTGTTTTCGTAGAAAGAATACTCAATAAAGAGACATATTAAAAAAAATAGCTCATGAAATGAAATTTGAGGCAAAACAAAATTCATTTCATGAGCCATTTTCATATAGACAATACCGAAAAACGGGACAATCCGAAAATGCTATGAGGGAATTCCTTCGTGTTTACAATTCAAAGCAATTCGGTATTTTACATTTGTACAATCCTAATTTCATTTTTAAGAAAGCATAAGCCCGTATATTAGAGAAGCTATTCCCTTACCTTAGGAAAGATGAATCCACACTTTAAGACAAAGTCGCTTTTGAAAAATTACAAACTGCCTGACAGTCTTTTAGGACTGAGCCGATTTGCTGTCCTCCACATGCCTTTCGATGCAGATGATTCCGTAGCCGATGAGAGAAGACGGTTATTCAGCCTTTTCATCTTGTAGCGTTTCCGCCTCGGAACTCTCTTCAAAGTCAGTCATACCGTTTGCCACCAACAGATTATACCAAGAAATCAATTTTTTGATATCCGAGAGATATACACGGTCGCGATCAAACCCCGGCAACACTTCTGCCAAATAGCCGCGCAACTCATCTGCAGTAGCCTTTTTCAGTTCCATTGCCACGGCGGTTCCGTTTTCTTTTTTCTTCATGGCAAGCAATACATCTTTCAATGGAACATCTTCCGTATCCGTATACATGGCAATGTCACCTAAAGAAATTATCTTTTCGTTGCCATAGGCCGGAAAACGTTTTTTATCGACAAGTGATTCTACAATCAACATATTTTTCCCTTGAGAAATAAGTTTATACAATCCGGGCTTACCGGAAATAGACAAAATAGTCTTCAACATGATATATCCAGTTTTGATTATTAGTTTTTTTTCGGGAAGCAAAGATAATGTAAGCCGAAGACAATACAAAATAAGCTTGCTTATTTTTATGATTAGTATAAAGGCTGCTGGAGGGAAAGGCTGTGAGCCTTGCTGTTTAATGAAGCGACAAATTCTAATACCTGAGGAATTAAAGGAGTTTCACCGTCATTTACAATCACAAAGTCGGCATATTTTCGTTTTTCTTCATCGCTCATCTGGCTTTGAATGCGCTTTTTTATCAATTCACGCGAAGAGGCGTCTCGACTGATTGCACGCGAGATACGCACCTCTTCGGGAGCATAAACCATTACTATCACATCTACCTCATCGGCAAAACCCGCTTCAACCAAAATAGCGGATTCAATACCTATCAACAAAGAATCGATATGACAATGCACCCACCGTCTGAAATCCCTCTTGACACAAGGATGAATGATACCATTTATAATTTGGACATGCTCCGGATTGGCAAACAGATAGGATGCAAGCAATTGTCTGTTTAGCGTATTGCCAGCATAGATTTCCTTACCAAGTAAAGCCTGCAACTCCTTACGGATGGAGGAGTCGGAACACATAAGCCTCTTCGCTTCCACATCCGATATATATACCGGAATACCCATTATCTGTAACAAATGGGAGACCATGCTCTTGCCACTACCGATGCCACCGGTGATACCTATTTTAATTGCCATATCCTGAAGATACTTGTTCTATCAGAAAATCCACTTGTGTCGGATTGAAGCGTATTTGACGCACACCTTTCGGCAGACTCTTCATCTTTACCGTGTATTTATCAGAACCTAAACGTAACAGTTCCTCGTAAGAGACATAAATATGAAAATCGGCAGCCGTGATTTGCTTGAAACGGCTCAAACCAACCTGAAAAGTAACTTGCACTTTCGAGGGAAAAGTACGTAAGACTTTATCCGCCGGAAAATTTACGCCGCGCAACGGTATCTCCACAGTCTTCTCCGTATAAATATCTACCGGAAGACTCATTTCAACGGAAGCCGGCACAAGCTTCACTCCTTTTTGAACATGTAAAGACACCTGTCTTTTTAAGGTATCCGATATGTTTTCCAGTTTTACTTGCCGCGTATAAGCTGCAGTAATTGTATCCAATAAAGCTTCGGGCGCATATACCAAAACGGAATCGGGACGAAATATTGTATCCGAAAGATAATACTCGCGCCCGGCATTCACCGTGCCACGCAGTTTTACCGGTACCAATTTGGATGCCCCCGTAGAATAAACATATTCCAAAGTATCCGGTTTCAGTGAAAGCAGACGGGTAGACGCATTCAACTGGCTCAACACTTTCTTCTCAAACTGTGAAGCATATATCCGTACCTGATTATCCATCCCTTTATAATCGGCATAATCAAGGATGACAGGATAAAAACTCTTTCCTAACATATAATTGAACAGTACTGTCCCCTTATCCTTTACCTTGATGTGAAGTTCGGAAGCCGGCTCGGAAGTTATTACGACATCATTTGGAACCCCTTTCAACCTTACAGGAATAGAGAAATCAGCCTCATAATCATTATTCAAGGTTTGCAGTAGCCAAAAACCGCCCGCTACGAAAAAAAAGAAGAAAAAAATGAAGAACTCCCTGCTTTTATCACTAAGCAGGAAATCCTTCACTTGTCTTGTTGTCTTCAGATATATATGCCGTATATTATTCCTACGTTCAAACATAGGCTTACTTTTCTATCTTATTTGGAGACCTGACTGCTATTTGCATCGGCAGCTGCGGCAAAAATAGAATTCTTATCTATACGAACCTTTACGTTAGAAGCGATTTCAAGTATCACATCATTATCATTGATTTCCTTGATAACGCCATGGATACCACCGGCGGTAATTATCTTCTGATTCACTTGAAGCGATCTGCGGAAATTTGCTATTTCCTTTTGCTTCTTGTTTTGGGGACGAATCATAAAGAAATACATGATAACAAACATGGCTATCAGCATAATCCACATCAAACTTCCACCACCCGGGGCAGGAGCAGGGGCTTGCAGGAAGAATACAGTCATAATATTCATAAATACTCAGTTTTGGTTTTTATTACTTAACAAAGGTATTAGTTTTTCGTCAACTTGCCTTCTTTTTTCAAATGATTAACTATTCCATCCAATGTTCCATTGACAAAGCTACCACTCTTTGCTGTACTATAAATCTTCGCAATGTCTACATATTCATTCAGCGAAACACTTACCGGAATATTCGGAAAACTTAAAATTTCAGCCAATGCGCATTGCATGATGATAACATCCATAAAAGCTACACGATCCAAATCCCAGTTGCGTGTGTTTTCACTAATCAAGTGACGATAGTAATCACAATTCAAGATGGTACGACGGAACAAACGCCGAGCAAACTCTTGATCTTCATCGTCCTTAAATTCCGGAAGCAATGCTTGGTTGACACCATTCTTTTCATCAAAGCGTTTGATGGTCTTCAACACAAAAGTATCTACAATTTCTTTATCGTCATTCCAATAGAGACTTTGGTCTTCGAGCAGAACATCCAAATCTTCATTATTGAATATAAATGTTTTATAAAGCTTTCTCCACAATTCACGATCATTTTCATAAGAGGTATCCGAAGAAGCCATGTACTCCTTATATATATCAGAAACAAGAATTTTATCATACAATCCCTTAACGAAATCTTCATCATTACTCCAAGTACGTTTCTGATTAGCGATAAATTCTGCCAATTGTTTGTTTACCTCCAATTGTGCAATAAACTTATTTTCCACAAATTTCATGTTGGGATACAACTCTTCAGCAGTAGGAGCTAACTTTGCTTTTGCCGCATCAATGCGTTTTTGTGCGTAGTTCGTCAAAGCTATCATCAGCATCAGCAGGTAGTTGTAAAGGTCATATGCCTTTGAGAGACTAAAGAACAATTCTTTCTCCGCTGAGTCTAAATTTTTGCTGCCGTTCTGATAGTAAGCGTATACGATTTGTATAATCTTAAGACGAATAAGAACTCTGTTGATCATAATTTATATAGTAAATACTAATTTTTAACGAGGGACAAAAGTAGACATTTTTAATGAGTTTACACAAACAAATCACATTTTTTAATGCCATATATTGATTATCCGGTCTTTTTCTTTTGATGATTAAAAAAAAATCATCAATTTTGAAGCCAATAAAAAATATCGAACAAAATCCAAACAGGTCTCAAACTTGTAAAATCGAACTAAAATTAAGGAGAATACCCAAATAGAGATTTATTATAATATGGAAGACTTTAAGAAGAAAAACGTAGCGGACATGAACGAAAAGGAGATTGTATTCTCTCAATCCATCAAAGCGGGTAAACGCATCTACTATTTAGACGTCAAGAAAAACAGAAAAGACGAAATGTTTCTTGCCATTACAGAGAGCAAGAAAGTAATAATGGGAGAAGGAGATGACTCACAAGTAAGCTTCGAAAAACACAAAATCTTTTTGTATAAGGAAGACTTTGAAAAGTTCTTAAACGGACTTCAACAGGCTATTGACTTCATTCAAGAGCAGCAAGGCTGCTACACAAGACCTGCAACCGACGAAGATGCTGAAGATGAAGAAACATTCAAGACAGATTTTACTCCGCAAGAGACCTCTTCTTTGAAAGAAAGAATCAAGATAGACATAGATTTTTAAGCTGTAACTTTTTGACAATTCAAAAAGAAGCTGTATTTTTGCACCGCTTTTTACAGCATAGTGTGATAAAACACATCGTGTAATGGTAAATTAAGCAAAAATCTACTTAATTTTAGAGTAACACAAAAAATAAAAATGAAATCAATTGAAGTAAAAGGAACTGCAAGAACTATTGCAGAACGTTCTTCGGAACAAGCTAAAGCTTTGAAAGCTATTCGTAAAAACAATGGTGTGCCCTGCGTACTTTATGGGGGTGGTGAAAACATTCACTTCACTGTACCGGCAGAAGGTCTGCGTAATTTAGTATATACTCCGCACATTTACGTAGTTGATTTAATTATCGATGGCAAGAAAGTGAAAGCCATTATGAAAGATATCCAATTCCATCCGGTGAAGGATACTATCCTGCATGTCGACTTCTATCAAATTAGCGAAAACAAACCTATCGTTATGGAGGTTCCGGTACAGATGGAAGGCTTGGCAGAAGGTGTTAAAGCCGGTGGTAAGCTGGTACTGCAAATGCGCAAGCTGAAAGTGAAAGCTCTTTATAATGTAATTCCTGAGAAGCTGATTATCAAAGTTTCTCATTTGGGATTGGGCAAGACTGTTAAAGTTGGCGAATTGCAATACGAAGGTCTGGAATTGCTGAATGCAAAAGAAGCCGTAGTATGTGCCGTTAAGCTGACTCGTGCAGCAAGAGGTGCAGCCGCCGCTGCAGGCAACTAATCCCTTTCTGAAGAGGAAATCCGGGAACGCGGATTAACACAGTCACGACGCAGATTCCATAGACAATCCGCGGACAATTGTGCTAATCTGCGTTCTTTTTTATATAAATAATCAATAAATGAAATACTTAATTGTAGGATTAGGTAATATAGGTCCTGAATATCATGAAACTCGACACAACATAGGATTCATGGTAGTAGATGCTTTGGCCAAAGCAGCGGACGCCAATTTCATTGATGGACGTTATGGATTTACAACCACGCTGTCAGTCAAAGGACAACAATTACTGCTGTTGAAACCATCCACCTATATGAATCTCAGCGGCAATGCCGTACGTTACTGGATGCAAAAGGAAAACATTCCTTTGGAAAATGTATTGATAGTAGTAGATGACCTTGCCTTACCTTTCGGTACATTGCGCTTGAAAGGAAAAGGAAGTGATGCCGGACATAATGGTTTGAGGCATATTGCGGCCACATTGGGTACTCAAGATTATGCGCGTTTACGTTTTGGCATCGGTAATGATTTCCCGCGTGGCGGACAAATAGATTATGTTTTGGGAAACTTTACAGATGAAGACAAGAAAACAATGGATGAGAGACTGAAAACAGCCGGAGAAATAATCAAAAGTTTCTGTCTGGCAGGTATTGGCATCACCATGAATCAATATAACAAGAAATGAATGAAGCCAGAATCGATAAATGGATGTGGGCGGTGCGTATCTTCAAGACACGTACTATTGCGGCCGAAGCCTGTAAAAAAGGACGTATCAGTATAAACGGCGCATTGGCCAAAGCATCTCGTATGGTGAAACCGGGGGATGTGGTTCAAGTACGTAAGCCTCCTGTTACTTATTCTTTCAAAGTGGTACAAACGATTGAGAAGCGTGTGGGAGCGAAACTTGTTGCCGATGTTATGGAAAACGTAACTCCTCCTGAACAGTATGAGTTGCTGGAACTAAGTAAGGTCAGTGGCTTCATCAACCGTGCCAAAGGTACTGGTCGACCTACTAAAAAAGAGCGCCGAACTTTGGAGGAGTTCACAGCATTGGAATTTATTGACGATTTTGACTTTGATTTCAACTTTGAAGAATAAACACCATAAAGGTATGTTGATTTATTATGAACGATAAAATTATCAAATGGGGATTTATCGGTTGCGGAGAAGTGACCAAATACAAAAGCGGGCCTGCCTTTCAAAAAATAGAGAACTCCGAAGTCATAGCCGTCATGAGCCGAAACAGTGAAAAAGCCAAAGCTTATGCCATAGAAAGAGGAATTCCTAAATGGTATGATGATGCCCAAGAATTGATTGATGACGAAGAAGTGAATGCAGTATATATTGCCACTCCTCCTTCATCGCACGCCACTTATGCCATCATGTCCATGAAAGCCGGAAAACCAGTATATATAGAGAAACCGATGGCTGTTACCTATGAGGAATGCTGCCGTATCAATCGCATCTCCAAAGAAACGGGAGTTCCATGTTTCGTTGCCTATTATCGCCGCTATCTCCCTTATTTCCAAAAAGTCAAATCACTGATAGATGAAGGAGTTATCGGCAACATAATCAATATACAAATTCGTTTTGCCCAGCCTCCCCGTGATTTGGACCATAACAAAGAAAACCTGCCTTGGCGCGTACAACCAGATATTTCCGGAGGAGGTTACTTCTATGACCTTGCACCTCACCAGATAGATCTATTGCAGGGAATGTTCGGCTGTATCCTTGAAGCCAGCGGATATAAAAGCAATCGTGGCGGCTTATATCTTGCAGAAGACACCCTCAGCGCATGTTTTCAATTCGACAACGGATTGGTTGGTAGCGGCTCTTGGTGTTTTGTAGCTCATGATTCCGCCCGCGAGGATCGTATAGAAGTAATAGGTGATAAAGGTATGATTTGTTTTTCTGTCTTCACTTATGCTCCTATTGCCCTGCATACTGAACGAGGGCGTGAAGAAATCATTGTCGAAAATCCCATATATGTCCAGCAGCCGCTCATTCAGGCAGTAGTCGACCACTTGCTTGGCAAGTCAGTCTGCAACAGTGACGGTGAAAATGCCACACTTACCAACTGGGTGATGGATAAGATTTTAGGGAAATTGTAGAGATTTACAAGGAGATGGGTAATGACTAACGCCCTAAAAGAAGAGTAGACAGAAACAACGGCAGAAAATTCTTCAAAGCTATCCGCAAGAGCTTTAAGGCTTGTCCCACCCGATAATTGACAGTTTGAGGAGAGACATTCAGTTTGGAAGCTATCTCTTTATGGGTAAGATTTTTTCTTCTGGTCAGTAAATAAGCCTCCCGAAACTCTTTCGGAAGGTTCTTCACAGCTTCTTCATAGGATTGGAATAACTCATCGGTTGTATAGAAGTCCGGTGATTCAAATTCTGCTTTATACTTCTCTGCAATATCTTGATACACTTTCCGTTTGATTTCATAATGAGTTATACGGTTCAGTGCTTTATTCTTGACAATGGTAAAGAGCAATGTCTTGAGGTTTAAGTCGGCATTCAGGGTAGAAGTGTTTTCCCAAAGCCATAGCATGGTTTCTTGCACCACTTCTTCCACTTCCTCTTGTTCATCAATATATTGTGAGCAAAAGGCACAAAGCCGTGGGAAGTAAGCTCTGTAAAGAAAATCAAACGCTACCTCTTTATCGGTTTGCAAAGCAATAATCTGACTCTTATTATCGTTAATATCCAACAACATAGAAGAAAACAGCATTCATTCTAAGCTCTAAACATAAAGCAAAAGTAATCAAAGCTATGCTCAAAATGAAATAAAACGAAATAAAAAAAGATTTTTATCCCAGAGTTCGGCATCTTTATAATTCTGAATATGTGGTGATCAGAATTTTATGTTTTCAAACAACAAAACGCAGTGCTATTGATGACAAATGTGGGAGAAAAGTCGGTGACCATCCTCTCGGACAGAACAAAGGTTAGGCTGAAAGCATCAGCCAAACACTGCCCTGCCTTTCCTCTTTATGAAATACAACACGGAAAAAGTAACGAGATATCTTTCAAAAACAGATGAGCCCTGCCTGAAAACATTCTCTTCTGACGGAAGAAATTTCCATCTTGTAACTTGCGATATATATCTTATAATTTACGATATATATCTTACCTGAATTCTATTGATTACGCTCAATAAAGACAAGTATTTCTTTTAAGAAAACGGACATTTCGTGTTTTTTTATACATTTGCAAATAAACTCATTGCTGCAATTCTACATGGAACTATTGGTATATAAAGCTTCCGCAGGCTCCGGAAAAACCTTCACGCTGGCTGTGGAATACATCAAGCACCTGATACTCAATCCCCGCGCCTACCGTCAAATACTTGCCGTAACTTTCACCAACAAAGCCACGGCGGAAATGAAAGAACGAATCCTGCAACAACTTTACGGCATTTGGAAGGGTGACCCGGAATCCGACGCTTATCTGACACGTATCAAAAAAGATTTGTCGAATACAAATAGCAGATGGCAAGCCGCCATACCGGACAGCGGGACAGAAGACTTGCGGCAATGTGCAGGCATGGCATTGCAATACATGCTTCACGATTACAGCCATTTTCGTGTAGAGACCATTGACTCCTTCTTTCAGTCCGTTATGCGAAACCTTGCCCGCGAATTGGAACTAAGCCCTAATCTGAAGATAGAACTGAACATCGGCGAAGTGGTGAGCGATGCCGTAGACAGCCTAATTGAGAAACTTACTCCCACCTCTCCCGTACTGGCTTGGCTGCTGGACTATATAGACGAACGCATTCGCAATGACAAACGGTGGAATGTTTCGAATGAAATAAAAAAGTTCGGACTCAACATCTTCGATGAAAGCTATATCGAACGGGGCGAAGGCGTGAGGCAATGCCTGCGTACACCTGACACATTGAAACTCTATCAGAATACATTGCGCGAAATGGAGACAGAAGCTTTGGAGCAAATGAAAGGCTTCTACGAGCAGTTTGAAGGTGAGCTGGAAGGGCATGCCCTCGTTCCGGAAGGTTTGAAAGGAGGCACCCGAGGCATAGGCAGTTATTTCAGAAAATTGCGCGACGGCAGGCTGACAGACAAGGATGTACTGACCGCTACGCTGCAAAATTGTCTGGCGGATGCCCGGAATTGGGCTGCTAAGACTTCTCCTCGGAAAGATGATATCATACGGTTGGCCGAAAGCAGCCTGCTGCCATTGTTGCAAGATGCCGAACGGCTACGCCCGCAAAAAAATCGCACAGTCAACAGTTGCCGCCTGTCATTACAGTATCTCAACAAGCTGCAACTGCTCAATCATATCGACGAAGAGGTGCGCACACTGAACCACGAGCATAACCGCTTCCTATTATCGGATACTAACGCCCTGTTGCACAAGTTAGTACACGAAGGGGATTCCTCTTTCGTCTTTGAAAAGATTGGCGCCAACATACGAAATGTAATGATTGACGAGTTTCAGGATACAAGCCGCATGCAATGGGACAACTTCCGCCTGTTGTTGCTCGAAGGCCTCTCGCAAGGGGCGGACAGCCTGATTGTGGGCGATGTGAAGCAATCCATCTATCGCTGGCGCAACGGAGATTGGGGCATTCTGAACGGTTTGGGACAGACAAGACTGAACAACTTCCCCATCCGCGTGGAAACTCTGAAGACAAACCGACGGAGCGAAACAAACATCATCCGTTTCAACAATCAATTCTTTACCGCTGCCGTAGAGTTTCTCAACACCCTGCACCTGAATGAACTGAATGAAGAGTGTTACCCCTTGAAACAGGCTTATGCCGATGTGACGCAAGAATCTCCGAAGAGCGAAGTGCACGGTTATGTCAAAGCCTCCTTCCTTGAACCGGACGAGGAACACGACTATACGGAACAGATGCTTCGCGCCATGGGGGAAGAAGTGAAAAGATTGATGAAAGAAGGCGTGCGGCCGAATGATATCACCATCCTTGTGCGCAAAAACAAAAACATTCCTCCCATAGCCGATTATTTCGATAAGGAGCTTCGTCTGCCTGTTGTGTCGGACGAGGCTTTCCGACTGGATGCCTCTCTTGCCGTCTGTATGTTGATAGATGCTTTGCGCTATCTGGCCAATCCGGAAGATTTGATTTCAAAGGCTTCGCTCATTGCGAATTATCAATTGCAGGTGCTCAAGGCAGAGCATGCTTTGTCTTCTTGCTTCGACATTCTTCCGGCAGAGTGGTCCGTACAGTTGTTACCCGAAGCATTCACCTCGCACATGGAGACTCTGCGATTGATGCCCCTGTATGAACTGCTGGAGGAATTATTCGGCATTTTCGGCATGAGCGGCATCGAACAACAAGATGCCTACCTCTTCTCCTTTTTCGATGCAGTGACGGAATATATTCAAAACAATTCGTCCGATCCGGACAGCTTCATCCGTTACTGGGATGAAACACTTTGCGGCAAAACCATTCCCGGAGGTGAAATGGACGGAATACGCATTCTATCCATCCACAAGTCGAAAGGCCTGGAATTCCATACCGTTCTCATCCCGTTTTGTGACTGGAAGCTGGAAAACGAAACCAATAATCAGCTGGTGTGGTGCACTGCTCCCGAATCGCCTTACAACGCCATCAGCCTTATTCCCGTGAACTACTCGGCCACAATGGCAGAGTCTGTCTATCGTCAGGACTATCTGCACGAGCGTCTGCAACTGTGGGTAGACAATCTCAATCTTTTATATGTGGCCTTCACCCGTGCCGGCAAGAATCTTATTCTGTGGAGCAAGAATGGGCAAAAAGGCACTGTATCCGAATTGCTTGCCAACACTTTGCCATCCATTGCCGATAACGGTGAAGGCTATTGGGATGAAGAATCGGCAATTTATGAAAACGGGCGAATCTGCCCGTCTGCGCCTCAAAAGGAAGAAATCCCCTGTTGCGTTCAGGACGACAAAAAGGTTTCAGCCGATAGGCTTGGACAGTCGTCAGCTTCATCTCCCGGCGTCATCAATAAATTCTCTCAAAAAGCCGTGAGGTTGCCCATCCACATGGAGAGCATGCTTCATGACATCGAATTCAGGCAGTCCAATCGCTCGGCCGACTTCATTGCGGGAGTGGACGAAGCGGAATCCGACCGGCGTTTCATCAATCGAGGCCGGTTGCTGCATACTTTGTTTTCGGCCATCGAAACGGAGAAGGACATCGACAATGCCATCAGCAGGCTTGTGTTCGAAGGAGTCATCGGTCGTACCGAAACCGAAGAAGAAATACGTACACTGACCGCACGTGCCTTCTCCTTGCCTCAAATCAAGGAGTGGTATTCGGGTACATGGCAACTTTTCAATGAGTGCGACATCATCTGGCAAGAGAACGGAATGCTCCGAACCCGACGTCCGGACCGTGTGATGATGCGCAATGGCGAAGTTGTGGTAGTGGACTTCAAGTTCGGTAAACCCAACAAGAAATATAACAAGCAAGTAAAAGACTATATGCAACTACTTGCCCGTATGGGATATGCTTCGGACCATATCGAAGGCTATCTGTGGTATGTGGAAGAAGAAAAAATAGAAAAAGTATAGCCATCCTATAACCAACCAAACATTCAAGGATTAATAACAGAATATGGAACCATTCCTTCAATTAGTTGCCAAAGACCTTTATTCCAAGATAGGAAACGACTTGTCGCGTACAGCCATCGTTTTCCCTAACAAACGTGCCGGCTTGTTTTTCAGTGAATATCTGGCTGCGGAGACAGACCGCCCTTTGTGGTCGCCCGCTTACGTCAGCATCAGTGAACTGTTCGCCCAACTGTCGTCCCTCAAGCCGGGTGACCCTATTCGTCTGGTATGCGAATTATATAAAGTGTTTCGGGAAGAAACACGCAGTGAGGAAACACTTGATGAGTTCTATTTCTGGGGCGAATTGCTCATCGGCGACTTCGATGATGTGGACAAGAATCTTGTAGATGCAGACAGGCTTTTCACCAATCTGAAAGACCTGAAGAAGATAATGGATGGGTATGACTTTATCGACAAAGAGCAGGAAGAAGCCATCCGGCAATTCTTCCTGAATTTCTCCATAGAAAAGCGTACGGAGCTGAAAGCCAAGTTTATCTCGCTGTGGGATAAATTAGGTGACATCTATCGGCATTATCGTGCCAACCTCACCGAACTTGGCATTGCCTACGAAGGCATGATGTATCGCCATGTCATGGAGCAACTCAATACCGACCACCTGCGCTACGACCGCTATGTATTTGTTGGATTCAATGTGCTGAATAAAGTAGAAACGCAATTCTTCCAACTGTTGCAAGAGGCGGGAAAAGCCCTGTTCTACTGGGATTATGATGTATGCTACACTACCTTTCCTCGTCGGCAAACACCGCCTTACACCCACGAAGCCGGCGAATTTATCTTACGCAACCTGAACCGCTTTCCCAACCAACTGCCGGAAGCCGCTTTCGATGTGTTGCGAAAGCCTAAAACCATACGTTTTATCTCTGCCCCTACGGAAAACGCGCAGGCACGTTATCTGCCGCAGTGGGTCGGAGAAATCAATCGTCACTCCGAACCGAAGGCCGAAGAAAACAACTGCGAACGGGAAGCGAAAGAGAAAGAGAACGCCGTTGTCCTCTGCAATGAAGCATTGTTGCTGCCCGTTCTCCATTCCATTCCGGCGGATGTGAAGAATGTAAACATCACCATGGGATTTCCATTGGCTCAAACGCCGGTATACAGTTTTATCAACGCATTGGTTGAGTTACAAACCACCGGCTATCGGGTCGAGTCGGGACACTACACCTATAATACCGTACTTGCAGTGCTGAAGCATCCGTATGTCCGTCTTCTCTCCGCCGGAGCCGAAAAGCTGGAGAAGCTGCTGATTAAGAACAACCGTTTCTACCCCCTGCCGTCCGAACTGAAGCAAGACGCTTTTCTGGAACAAGTCTTCACTCCGCAAAACGGCATTGCCGCTTTATGCGGTTATCTTGCCGACCTGCTTCGCGAAGTGGCCGTTATCTATCGTCGGGAAAAAGAGAGGAAAGATGTCTTTAACCAGCTATATCGCGAATCTTTGTTTAAGAGTTACACGCTTGTCAATCGGTTGCTCAATTTGGTTGAGACCGGAGAATTGAGCGGCCTGAAGGCAGATACGCTGAGGCGTCTGCTGAATCGCTTGCTTACTTCTTCCACCATTCCTTTTCATGGCGAACCGGCTATCGGCATGCAGGTGATGGGGGTATTGGAAACACGTAACCTCGATTTCCGTAACCTCATCGTGCTTTCCCTCAACGAGGGGCAATTGCCCAAAGCCGGAGGAGAATCTTCTTTTATTCCGTACAACCTCAGAAAGGCGTTCGGCATGACTACCGTCGAACATAAAAATGCCGTTTATGCTTACTACTTTTATCGTCTCATCCAAAGGGCGGAAAATATTACCTTGCTGTACAATTCCTCTTCCGAGGGGATGAACCGTGGAGAAATGTCCCGCTTCATGCTGCAACTTCTGGCAGAATCGCCCCACAACATCACGCGAGAATACCTCGAAGCCGGACAATCGCCTCAACAAAGCCGGACAATCGACATCGTCAAAACACCCGAAATGCTGCAAAAGATGTACGATACATACGATATCCGACGTCATCCCCAAGCCGTTTTTTCTCCATCGGCTCTCAATGTCTATTTGGATTGCCGTCTGAAGTTCTATTACCGCTATGTGGTCGGTCTGAGGGTGCCCGATGAAGTAAGTGCGGAAATAGATTCCGCTTTGTTCGGAACCATCTTTCACCATGCTGCCGAATCAGTATATAAAGATTTGACCTCCACCGGTAAAGAGGTACATAAAGAAGACTTGGAACGCTTGTTGAAGGATGAGGTGAAACTGCAAACCTATGTGGACAATGCCTTCAAAGAGAAGTTCTTTCATGTGCCTCAAACGGAACGGCCGGAATATAACGGTACGCAGCTCATCCACTCCAAAGTCATTGTCTCTTACCTGCGCCAACTTCTGCGCAACGACCTGCAATATGCCCCTTTCCGCATGGAAGGGATGGAGCAGGAAGTAAGGGAAGTTGTGGAAATAGACACTCCGCAAGGAAGACTTGCCTTGCAGATTGGCGGAACCATAGACAGGATGGACAGCAAGGAGGACACTTTGCGCATCGTAGACTACAAGACCGGAGGTGTGCCCAAGACACCGGAAAATATAGAGCAACTGTTTGCCCCTGCCGAGAACCGTCCTGCCTATATTTTCCAGACATTTCTGTATGCAGCCATCATGTGTCGCCAGCAGTCGTTGAAAGTGGCTCCCTCACTGCTCTATATACACCGTGCCGCTTCTGATGGCTATTCACCGGTCATAGAGATGGGAGCGCCCCGACAGCCTAAAGTCCCGGTGGGCAACTTCGCTTTCTTTGAAGAAGAATTCCGCGAACGCCTGATTAAACTACTGCAAGAGATATATAGTGCGGAAGAAACTTTCAGTCAAACAGAAGACAAGAAAAAATGTGAATATTGCGATTTCCGAAGACTGTGTAAAAAGTGATTGGTTGTTACATAGTCATACCTCATATACATTTCTAAGCAATTTAGGCCTATCATAAGATTGTTTACAAATATCTGCGAGGGTATTTTCCCGCCAAGGCGGACAAAATATCAGGAACTCATCGGCATATCGGCTTATATAGAATACCGATGGTTCCTTTCTGAGCGTTTTGCAAGTCAGATAAACCATTACGTATTTCAATAATACCTGAGTTAGGGATAAGAAGCAGGTCGATAACCTCACCCGGCGGCTTGTGTCTCAAAGCCGTAGTCCATTGGTTATCAGATGCTTACTCCTGCCTTGTCAGACACTTGTGTCTTGCGGCTAAAACACTTGCGTTTTACGGCTCAAACACTTGTGTCTGACGGCTGAAACACTTGTGTCTGTCACGACAAAGGATTGCAGCTGTCAGACAGGGGAGTCTTATGTTTGGTGAGACAGTCGGACAAGATAATCATAATGATTCCCTTCTTTGATAAGCTCCGCCTTGAAGCCGTTTTCTGCCGCATAGAGGCTAAGTGTCTGAAAATCGATATATAGCCAGTCGAATGAGTTGCCTTTGATGTCTTTATATTGCATTTGGAAATCAACCTCACCATAGTAACTACCTGCAAGATCGAAAAGGATGCTTCCGTCCTCTTCTTCAAACAAATAGCTCAAGTCACTGGAATCCATTAGAATGCAGCCTCCGGGACGCAGCAAGAGCTTCATTCTCAGGAAGAAGTAGGGTAGGTTTTCCAATTTTCCGATAATGCCGGAGCCATTCATCATCATCAGAATTGTGTCGTATGAATCGACAAACTGCTCATTGAACAGATTGGTCAGGCTTGCGTTACGTACTCCCCGCCGCTTCATCACTTCCACGGAAAGAGGGGAGATATCGATAGCATGAACGTCTTTCCCGGCTTCTTGCAGAGCAAGAGCATGGCAACCACTGCCGGCTCCTACATCCAAGATTCTGCCTGTTGCCATCTTTAGAGCTGTACGCTCCAGTAACGACATTTGTTTTTCCGAACGGAAAAGCTCCTTGACAGGAATCTCATCCTCATCGAAGAGTGAAGAGAATACTCGCAGGCAACCGGCTTTGCGATATTTGAAATAATCAGCTATGGCGGCCCCCATCGGGTCTTGGTTTGCAGACAATAGGTTACTGTTTATCATTTCTTATGTCTGTTAGCGCGTTTACGGCGAATTTCAGCTTTCATCTTGGCCGAGGCAGAACCGTGTTGTCCGGTGATATAGGTCTTTTTCTTGGCTTTGGTCTTCACTTTATTTTCCTCTTTGGCCTTTTCTTTTTTGCCTCTAAAGACAATGCCGCCCATCATTGCTTCTTCTATACTCATGATGTCTGTTTTTTTACGGTTTATAATAAAATGACGTGTCATCACTTTTTGTCTATCCTTTAGGCAAGCGGGGGAATATGGGTATTTACGGATTTTTTTATTTTGAGAACCGGCTTAATACCGTACTCCATGCCTGATTTATGTCATAATGCAAGTGACTTTCATTTTATGTATAATGCTTTTGTTTTTGACACGTCTTGTCATGATTTATCATTTGGCAGGAACCACCTCAATCCAATAATCGTCCGGGTCGTTGATAAAATAGATTCCCATTGCAGTATTTTCGAAGCAAACCCATCCATTCTCTTTGTGATACTGACGTATGGTATCATAGTTGTCGGCTGCTACACGAAAGCAAAGATGACTTTCATTTTCTCCCAATTCATAGGCCTGCGGATGTTCTTTCAAGTAAGTCAGCTCCAGCAGGAAGCCGGTACTGCCATCGGTCAGATAGACTAAAGTGAAAGAACCGTCGGATGCTTCTTTTCTATGATGTTCTTTCAAACCCAGAGCTTTCTCGTAGAATGCGATGCTACGTTCCAAATTGGAAACATTGATGTTGAAATGGTCGAATCTGCTTTTTATTTCCATTATTCATTCGTTTTTATTGTCGTACATTTGTACGTTGGTTAATAATTCGATAATTTATAACTTTGATATAGGCATGGACAAAGACCGATTTATTGGTGGTTCTTGAAGCCGGGTTTAACGTTCAGTCCCCATGCCTTTACATCTGAAATCTGGATAGTTCGTTGGGACTTATGATCCCGTGTTAGCGACGATAGGTTACAGGATGTATTCAGCCAAATTAAAAACGTTATGACTTACATTGGAATTGACATCAGCAAGGACAGCTTTGTAGCTGCTTTTCCGAAAGTATCGGGTTATCAGACCCAAACTTACCCTAATACCGTAAAAGGTATCAGGAAGTTCATCGGCTCACTTTCCATAACAGAACATCATTGTGTGATGGAAGCCACCGGTAATTACGGCTTTCTGCTTCTTTATCTGCTTGACAGGCAAGGAATAGCTGCCAGTATGGTAAATCCCAAACAAATCAAGCACTTTTCACGCATGATGATGACCGTCACCAAGACCGATCCCAAAGATGCCTGTATGATTGCCATGTACGGGGAGAAAATGAATCCTCCCGTTTACAAGATGCCCTCCGAAACCGTCATGCTGCTGAAGCAGAAGAAAACGATTATCAGGCAGTTGAAGAAACAGCTTACGGCGAGCAAGAACCTGAAAAGCTCTCTCGTAGTGCTTCCGTTCCAAGACAAGAACGGGATGAAAGCCTTGGATAAGACTATTTCTTTTTTGGCAAGCCAAATTGAGTCTTTGGAATCTGAACTTGCAGACTTGGCTTCATCTGAGTTTGACAGGCAGGTTAAACTACTCACATCCATCAAAGGGATTGGCATCACTTTGGCTACAGCCTTGATTGTCGCTACCGGAGGATTCTCCTATTTCAACAATGCAAAGCAGGTTTCCCGTTTTATCGGGATATGCCCGACTTACCAGCAGTCAGGAACATCCGTACACATCAAAGGTGGGATTAACCGCAACGGGGATGCGAGTCTGCGTTCACTACTTTATGTCGCTTCGTGGTCGGCATTACGTGGAAACACTACTTGCAAAGAGTGTTATGCGCGATTGAAAGCCAATGGGAAGCCTTCCAAGGTAGCTCTTATTGCTGTCGCGAACAAGCTCGTCAGACAGGCATTTGCCGTAATAAAGTCAGATGCACCTTATGTGGATGGATTCGTTTCTACCCATCAAACAAAATAACCTATGGTGGAATTTTTGCTCTCATTTTATTTGCTTATTAATATAGTTCGTTAATCGGCTACTTTGACCATTGCTTTCATGATTTCTCCCACATAAGTGCGCGGCATGCCTTCCATAACAGCCGGTGAGGGAAGTTTCTTGCATTCCAGTATTAGCGTGGGAGTTATTTGCCCGATAGGATAGAAGCGAATTTCGTAACTCTCTGCTTTTTCCATTTGTTCGTATGGCTGGTCGGACGACAAGATACTGAAAACAACCGGCTTGCCATTAACTTTACCCAATGAGCCGCCGGAGTTTGCAGTCATCATCGTCATATTGAAAGGATCGTCTCCTATGACAATTACCAACTTTCCCGAACCGGTCTGAATGGCATCGGTGGATAATTCTTCGGGAAGCACCGGTTTATAGCCTTGCTGCTGATTCGAGGTAGTGGTTATTGTTGTTTGCGATTGTTCTGCCGAAGCGACCTTTGCAACTTGGAGAGCGTCTACTGTTGTGACTTGTTTTTTAGGAGTAATAACTATCGGACCTGAATTGACAATCGTTTTTTGCTCTTCTTTTTTCTCTACGGTCGGAAGTTGGATTGTAGAAGCACTGAGCGATTCGGCTACTCCTTGTACAAGGTTGTCTGCAAAATCTATGGTCTTTCTACGCCATTTGGCAAGACCGCGCACCAGTTTAGTCTTGGTTTTGTTCAAGGCATACTTGTCTGTAATCCACTCTTCTGCAGTATATTTTTCTTTTCCTTCGCGATAGCTGAAGCGAATCTTTCCCATTTCAAACACACATTTTTCTGGTCGGCACGTTACGGTGAGCTGATAGCTTACTTTAGTGCGGTCGAGCGACAAGGCACTCGAACTGAATACAATCCATTCTTCTCCTGTACCTACAATTTGCCCTCTGGTCTTATCCGTGAATACGATACGACTGTTGTTCTCGTTTTTTTTCAGTCGCTCGTCCATCCAATGCGCCATTCGTTCGTAGATTTCGTCCTGTGACATACCGGAAATGCTGAACTCTTTGGAAAACAACACCTTGCCATCCGCTTCGGGAACGGCACCGGCCAAGTATTTACTGTCATCTCTGTTTTGTGCATGCAACAGAGCGGGTAGGCTGAAAGAAAACAGCATTAAAAGGATATGTGTCAAATTTTTCATAATAAAATAATTATGTCTTTAAACTAATTGTCAATATTAAAGCTCTCTCCCGGATGAGAGATGGAGAGGAAACGGCATCCCTTGCTTTCGGCAAACGATTGGAAAGCATTACCGCCCCGATAATCTTTGCTGAAGTGCATCGGCACAAAAATAGAGGTTTTTATTCGCTCCACGAATTGTTCGGCGCCGCGCATATAATCTTTTCCGATACGGCTATCCACTGGAAACATGACTACATCTATCTTTGGTACAACTTGTTGCAAGTCTCTTACTTCAGCCAGAAAATCGCTTTCGGCTTTTCGTATCTCTTGCGGGGTGGACTCTTCGCTCCAATGCCAATTGTTCAGGTCGCCGGCGTGAAACAGCCGCTTACCTTGCAGCTCTATCAGAAAAGAGATACCGACATCGGTAGAACCGAATGCTTGGATACAAATATGTTCGTCTTCGTAAATATCTCCTTTACTGATGTAGGTGGCATCTTCGGCTGTGGCGCGACGGTGTTTCAGAATGTCTTTGGAGAAGATGTAACGGATGTCGGAATGGCAATCTTTCCATAAAAGGACTTTACGATTGAAATGATCGGGGTGGAAGTGTGAGCAGAGCACATAGAGTATGCCTGTCTTTTTCAAGAGCCGATCGTACACGATGCTTTCGCCGGAAACCTCTTCCGAGGCATCCTTATAGTAGTCTATGATGACAGTCACTCCATCCGCTTCAATTGCGAATCCGCTATGATAGATATAATTAAGTTTCATTTAAAGGTTGAATTCTGATGCAATATTACGAAAAACACCATATAAACATCTTGTTCAGGCTGTTATTTTATGCAAAACCTACTTGTATGGCGATAGTATGGATGTAAAAAAGCACTTGCATACTTATGGAATTTACCAACGGGTTGTGGTTTATGAAATCTTTGGTATTTTGCAATGTTGTCCAAGTGATATTTGCCGATGCCTCGCATATGAAGAAAACTTGATTACCCGCTTGCTTAACAAGTGGATGTTCAGCCCCACAAGAATCACGGCTAAGGCGTCAGAGGGTTGTTTCGTGAAAGCCATTGCAGCTCCGGACGTTACCACATAGGCGGGCAAAGCCCTGTCTTGGGCGGATGTGGTGAAGCTGAAAACCGCCGTGTTGAAGAAGGCGTAGTATTCGACGGTACAGCCGCTTTCGTCTGCTTTGCTACTACTTACGCAGAGTTGGAATCTATACCTAAAGACGCAGGTAGGATGTAGGTATTCTTATTTTATCTTTATTGCGTATTTCTATCACGATGGGATAAGTTCAGTCTTTCTTCTGCCGATGCAAGTCCAATGTTATTTTAATCTTATTGCCCATATTTTGCCCTTAATTTTGCCCTGTTTTTATCTACTCTATTGTCTCAAATGTACTTTATTTCTATTTGATACGCAATAATTAGACAATAAAAAAGGTAGTTACTTGTTTGTAACTACCTTATTTTCAATTTGTCGGGGTAGCGGGATTCGAACCCACGACCCCCTGCTCCCAAAGCAGGTGCGCTAACCGGACTGCGCTACACCCCGAATACTTCTTTTTGAAAAGCGAGTGCAAAGGTAAAAAACTTTATTGATATAAACCAAATTTTACATTCACTTTATGTTCGATAAAAATGTAAAAAATGAGGAGACGGGTATTAGCTACTGAACTCTGCTATTTCATACGAGTTGCCACAGCCAACAATACACTCAATACTACTCTTAAAGTGGCTGCAAACAATACCCTCATTTCTTCTGACAGGAGAAATGTGATGGTATAGACGAGATACCAAAAGGAAGGAATCATCTTTTTGAAGACAAAATTTCATTGAGTATCCCTGTTTAGATTGGTAATAATTAGGAGCATCGGAATAGGGATTAGAAAGTAACGGAACGATCTCCGCAATTTAAGATATGTCTGTCGGTAATTTTATGAAACGTCATGAAGATAGGTGCAAATATAGTATTTATTGCCACAGAGATGGTAAAAACTACTAAAAGCTTGTCCAAACTAAACGTCCCGTTGATAATCGAAAAGGCGTCTTCCATCCCTATATATTTCATAATGCCCGTCATGCCTTTTGAGAACATAATCATTGCAGCATCGATACCCATACCAAATACCCCAAATCACTATACGGGAAAATACTCCGAATCCTTTCCGGTTATAAACTCCCGACGCAATGCGAAGTCCTAACATTTCTCCTATAGTAGAAAGTATGGCAAACTTAAAAAACATCACTATGCCATGCTCGGCATTGAATGACTTATACCAATCATAAAGAGAAGTGCTTGCAAAAAAAGTAAGAATATCACTATTAAAATACAAAGGAAAAGAACATCTTTCTTTTTCATACCAATGTCATTATTTATGAGTTAATATCATAAAAGTACTTGATTTATTCTATTCGTAAAACAAAAGATTGAATCAAGTATGAAATATATATTTGTTTGTTTCAAATTTACTTCAGAAGTTCGCTTTATTCAACAAGCATATACGGAAACTATTTTTTGCTGGTAATGCTTGTAGGATAAAAAAAGAATAGTACCTTTGTACCGATTTAATCATAGAGCATTTTAGCATTTTGGAGAGGTGGCAGAGTGGTCGATTGCGGCGGTCTTGAAAACCGTTGTGCTGCAAGGCACCCGGGGTTCGAATCCCTGTCTCTCCGCAATGTTTATTGACAATCCAATTTAAGAAATAAGCACTCGCAAAGAAGGCCAATGTGGTATTGGCTATGCAGGTAAAAGGTATCCGTTATTGACTGCAATATAATAAAGTCTTTTGCCGTGAACAGTATGAGGAAATAAAATGCGATTGCATGCCTATCTTTTGAATCCTATCTGTTTTGAACTCAAACAGCGCCAAACTGCTATTGTCTCAAGAATAATTACATAATTCTGTATTCTACGGATTAAATCATGAAAAAGTGGATAATTTGGTGTTTCCATTCGTTCCGTAGAGCATCAGATATATTTAGGATTGGCGGAACTAAAGAAAATACTTCTCTTATTTATTTTTTTCTCTTTTTTAAGTAGTACGTACGGGATAGTTGTATTTAATATGTAAAATACTTATAAAAAATGACCCTATTGTAGAACCTAATAAAAAGTACTATGCAAAAAAGTATCCGGAAGGAATGGTTCGTTCCTTCCGGATGTGAAATCGATTTCCTTTAATATTAGCGCGTATGGGCGCTATTCTGAAATTCTAGAATAATAACTAATTAACTAATACTAAAAGATGCTACAAACTTACGAAAAAATAGCAGAACGAATAACCCATAAGTGGGTATTTCTTACTTTTTTAAGTCTATTATTATTACATACACAAGTTTTTGCCCAAAACAATAGTAAAATTACTATTCAGCAAAAAAACATCACTGTTATCGATGCATTGAAGGCTGTGGAAAAACAGTCCAAGATGTCTATAAATTATAGCGATTCCGAATTGAGAGGAAAACAGTTCATTAATCTTAATTTACAAAATGTATCGATATCAACAGCTCTTTCGGCCGTTTTGTCAGGAACGGGATTCTCTTATAAAATCAGAGGTAATTACATCATGATCGTTTCTCAAGCCAAACCTGTCGGCGAAAAGAGAACTGTGACGGGAGTGGTGAAAGATATTCACAATGAACCGATAATCGGGGCTACCGTCTCCATTAAAGGTACAGGAAACGGAACGGTGACCAATCTTGATGGAAACTTCTCTCTTGCAAATGTGCGTAAGGGAGATATTTTACAAGTGTCTTTTGTAGGATATCAGACCAAAGAGTTTGCTTGGAACGGAGAAAAATTGGACATTGTTTTGTCTGATGATGCCAAAGTTCTGGATGAAGTGGTTGTGACCGCTCTCGGTATCAAACGTGCTGAAAAGACATTGAGCTATAATGTGCAAAAAATCAGTAACGAGGCACTTACTACGGTGAAAGACGCCAACTTTATCAATTCGTTGAGCGGTAAGGTGGCCGGTGTAAATATCACTCGTTCTTCTTCGGGGGTAGGTGGAGCTACAAGCGTTATTATGCGCGGTTCGAAGTCTATCTCTGGTAACAACAACGTGCTTTATGTGGTAGACGGTATGCCTATCGGCAACGCCAACCGTGCAGGCAATGGCAGCGAATACGGACGTCCCGGAAGTGGAGAAGGAATTTCCGATTTTAACCCTGAAGATATTGAGTCTATCTCCGTTCTGACAGGACCGTCTGCCGCCGCTCTTTATGGTGCTGCCGCTGCCAATGGGGTAATTATCATCAATACCAAAAAAGGAGCAGCCGGTGCTTTGAAAGTAAACTTCGCTTCCAATACGGAGTTCCTCACTGCCGGTGTGATGCCTGAGTTTCAAAACACCTATGGTACGGAGAAAGATACTTATCGCAGTTGGGGAGAGAAACTTGCAACTCCTTCCAAGTTCAATCCTAAAGACTTTTTCCAAACAGGTTACAGTACGATTAACTCGTTGAATATTTCCGGTGGTACGGAGAAAAATCAAACGTTTATTTCTGTTGCGACTACTCATTCGGAAGGTATTATTCCCAATAATGAATATTATAGATATAACTTCAGTGGCCGCAATACTTCAAGCTACTTTGATAATAAGCTGCATGTCGATATCGGTGCGAGCTACATCGTTCAGGGAGACCAGAATATGATGTCGGGAGGACGTTACTTTAACCCGCTTCGTCCTTTATACCTTTTCCCGCGCGGAGATGATTTTGAAAAAGTAAAAGTGTGGGAGCGTTATGATTTGGAACGCCGTTTCCATACGCAGTACTGGCCTTATGGAACTCAAGGCGAAGACTTTGAAAATCCGTATTGGATTGTTAATCGCGAAATGTTCACGAGCCACAAACACCGCTACATGTTTAATGCCCGTGCGCAATACGAAATTTTCGATTGGCTGAATGTGGCAGGCCGCATACGTTTGGACAACACTTACAACACCATTAAAAATAAGTTTTATGCAACGACAAATCCTTTGTTTACAGGGGATGTCAATTTGGAAAACGCCAAAGGGAGTTTCGGACTTAGTGAGCAACGCTATAACCAAACGTATGCTGACTTTATGGTGAATATCAACAAAAGATGGGAAAATGATTATTCATTGACCGCTAATGTCGGTACCAGCTTTGAAGACCATTATACGACGGGAGTTAGCGTAGGAGGCCGTTTGAAAACTGTACCTAACCTTTTCTCTACATCCAATGTCGATCCGGACGTTACCGGTGGAGGAGGTCAGGAATATCGTAGGACACGGAATGTGGCTTTATTTGCCAGTGCGGAATTCGGATGGAAAAACATGCTGTTCTTGACTGCTACCGGACGTCTCGACTGGGCTTCGCAATTAGTGAGCAACGGAAAGACTCCGGTTATTCCATATCCTTCGATCGGGCTTTCAGGCATTCTCTCCGAGATGATGAAAATGCCGGAATTTATTTCGTTCCTGAAACTTCGTATGTCGTTCACAGAGGTTGGTTCGCCGATTTCACAGGTGGGGATTACTCCCGGTACTATTACTTACAATATGTCGGGAGGTAAAGTGACTCCTATCTCTACTTATCCTTATCCAGATTTCCGTCCGGAGCGTACCCGTTCATGGGAAGCCGGTTTGAATGCGCGCTTATTCGACGGAAAAATAAGCTTTGATGCTACTGTTTATCAGTCTAATACTTATAATCAGACTTTCATCCAGAATATGTCTGATGGTTCGGGATATACAGGTTTCTATGTGCAAGCCGGAAACATTCGCAACCGGGGTGTAGAACTTGCCGTCGGATTCCAAAATACATGGAGGAATGTGCGTTTCAGCTCTAACCTTACTTATACGAGAAACGTGAATAGGGTTATGGAACTTGTGACAGGATACAAGAATCCCGTAGATGGCTCCACATTCGATATCAATGTACTGACTTCTCCCAAGTATATGCGTCCGGGGGATTCGATGAACGATATTTTTGTTCAGGGAATTCTGGTGAAAGGGAAAGACGGTAAGCTGATCGAAGAAGGGGATGGTTACAGAATCGACAAGTCGCAACGTCTGAAAGTAGGTTCTTCGGCTCCGGATTTTATGATGGGATGGAATAATACAGTGAACTTGTATGGCATAAATATCAATTTCCTGATTTCTGCGCGTGTAGGCGGGCATGTAACATCGGCTACGCAAGCTATGATGGACAGTTATGGTGTATCTAAGGTGACGGCCGATGCCCGTGATGCAGGAGGTGTTACTATCGATGGTCATACGTATGATGCCAAACGCTATTATACCACTATTGGTCAGAACAGACTTGGTGCCTATTACTTGTATGATGCCACCAATATAAAATTGCAGGAACTTTCAATCGGTTACAGTCTGCCTAAAAAATGGCTTGGAAATCGTCTGTCCGATCTGACGGTTTCACTTATTGGCCGTAACTTGCTAAATATATATAGAGCGGCTCCTTATGATTCGGATATGGTTGGTGGAACCGGTACTTATTCTGCCGGAGGCGATAATTTCATGCCTCCAAGCATGAGGAGTTTTGGTTTTAATATTAAAGTCGGACTATAACTATAACGCAGAAATAATAATAATATGAACAATAGAAGAAATATATTTAAATCGGTGATGGCGGCATGCGTCGGCTTGCTGATGCTTTCATCTTGTACCGATAACTTCGAAAGCATAAATAAGAATCCGCTTTTACCGGATGATGAGATGTTGGGAAAAGACGGAGTACTGAACGGGACGTTTCTTCCTACACTTCAATTTGCTCCTATTCACACAGGAACCGGTGGGACGGATTTTGTGAATGATTATCAGGTTACGAATAATCTGACCTCAGACAGTTGGATGGGATATATGGCACCTCGCGATGCGAAATGGGCCGGAAGAAACCTTTCCCAATTCTATTTTGATGAAGGATGGACTAACGGGACTTTCGCAGCCGGTATTTCTCAGATTTTTTCTCCTTGGATTCAGCTCAAGAAACTGAACTATGACGTGAAAAACCAGAATCTTGAAATATGGTCTATCGCTCAGATATCTAAAATTATGGGATTGCATCGGACTACCGATAAATATGGAGCCATTCCATATTTCAACGTAGGAAGCGGTTCGTTTAAAGTTGCTTATGATTCTCAGGAAGCAATCTATAAGTCATTCTTCAAGGAGCTGGAAGAAGCGATTAACCATTTGTATGTTTTCAGTCAGGCTACTCCTATTGTACCGAAAGCATCAGATGTGGTATACGAAGGCAACGCTTTGAAATGGGCAAAACTGGGTAATTCTCTTATGCTTCGTCTGGCTATGCGTTTGCGCTATGTGGATGCTGATTTATCAAAAACTTGGGCAGAAAAGGCCATGAGCCATAAAGCCGGAATGATTGAGACGGTAGCAGATATTGCCAAGTTGGAGTATGGGGCAGGATTAAAAACGAAAAATGCTCTTTTTACTATTAAAGGCTCGTATGATGATACGCGGATAGGAGCAAGCATCCAGTGTTATCTCAAGGGTTTTGCAGACCCGCGTCTTGATACCTATTTTGAGGGAAATACGGATATAGCTGTACCGCCTGCAATACCTCCTACTGCGGCTGCATATAATGAAGCCGCCAAGCCCGACGTCAAAGAATTTTCTCCTACTTACTGGTTTAAGGCATCGGAGACAGCGTTTCTGCAAGCAGAGGCTGCTTTGGCCGGATACAATACAAATGGGCGGAAAGCAAAAGACCTTTATGAAAAAGGCATTCGTCTTTCTTTCGAAGAAAACGGCCTTTCAGAAGGAGTGGAGAGATATCTTAAGGGGACTACTACTCCGGCTTCTTTTGTTGACTCGAAGAGACCTCAATATAGCGCATCGTCTCCATCTAATGTGACAGTGGCTTGGAACGAGAATCTGACAGATGAAGAGAAATTGGAAAAAATCATAGTGCAGAAATATCTGGCTATTTTCCCTGATGGTATGGAGGCATGGAGCGAATGGAGGCGTACGGGATACCCGAGACTTATTCCTGCCAATACCAATATCTCGAACATGGGAGTTGTTACTTCTGACGGGCATAAAAATGGCGTGCGCTGTTGGCCTTATCCTCAAAAGGAGATGACTGAAAACGGAGCCAACGTTCAAGATGCCATAACCAAATACAGAGGTGGAGCCAACTCTGCCAATGTAAATGTTTGGTGGGATGTTAAGGTTAAAAAGTGATGATTTTGTATGATATTTAATACTTTAATGAAAAATCTTATGATTTGTTTAAATAGAAAAATATATGGCATGATGATAGCCGCCGGATTGATGGCTATCGTCTCATGTACCGATATCACTCCTATCGACGTGGATGATATTCCGCAAAAAGAATTGTATAAAAGAGATTTGAAGAAATGGGCGGAGGAAGAAGAGACTTTAAGAAAGAATAAGGCGGATTCGGCGGCTATTGCCGAAGAGAACAAAAAACTTCGCGAAGCCTATCTTGCAGACTTGCGTGAATATAAGAAGAGCAAGCATATGGTTATGTTCGGTTGGTTTGCTTATTGGAATCCGACTTCACCCGATAATACTTTCTCGCTTGACCATTTACCGGACAGTGTTGATTTTGTTTCCAATTGGGGAGCTTCTTGGAACTTGAGCGAAGAGAAGAAAGCACAGCTTGCCAGACTCCACGAGAAAGGAACAAGAATGACCGTCGGATGGATTATTGAGAACATCGGCGACGGGCTTCAAAATAAGCCTGAGGGCGGGTGGTCTAACGAACCTTATAAAGCCGTGGAACAGTATGCGAAAGCAATCTGTGACTCTATTGAAAAATATGGATACGATGGTATAGATATTGATTATGAACCGCAATTTCTTTCTCCTTTTAAACAAGGAAATCATTGTGGAGATTGGTCTACCCCTTGGGAGAAGAATAGAGCTTTAATTTCTTGTAATCAAGATTCTAATAAAGAATATGAGAATCATTTCTTTAAGAAAATCAGGGAATACCTTCCCAAAGAGAAATTGTTGAATATCAATGGTTCTATCGGTTGGATTGATCCACAGGTAGCTGATGTGTTCGATTATTTTGTGTTCCAATCGTATGATAGAACTTACCAAGTTTGGGAGTCGACGGCCATTAAACTCATGCAACAGCAGCCCAAAGTAAAAGCGGAACAGTTTATTTATACCGAAACATTCCAGACTAAACCCAATAATGCCAATCAATTCTTTAAATACGCAAGTTTTGTTACTCAAAATAAAGGGAAAGCAGGAGGAATAGGTGCATTTCACATCAATGAAGACTGGTTGTATGGTCCGGATTATAAAAACGTGAGAGCGGCGATTTCCGAAATGAATCCTCCATTTAATAATTAATTTTATAGATATATCGTTATGAGAAATATATATTACCTTAAATATTGTATATTGATACCTCTTCTGGCTTCTTGCTCCGTTTTAGACGAAGACGGATTGGCCGATGGCGTAGGAGATAATCCTTCTAATGCGATTTATATGGGGAATGCAAATGAAACAGGAGTCATTGCGGTAGTGGCTTCGGATCAGAACGGGGCTTCATTTGCCGTGACACCGCGTTTGGCAAGCACTACCGATACTCCTGTGACTGTGACAGTGGAGGTTGACGCTGCCACGCTTGAAAAATATAACAAGGAAAATGGACTCAGTGTCAAGTCGGTAAGCCCGGAAGACATACGCTTTGTCAACGCTGAAGGTGAAGAAGGGATGGGGAAAATTTCCGCAACCATTAAGCCGGGTAACATAGCGGCTACTATCGAGGGGCGTTTGATGTCGCTTGATGCGGAAAAATATCCTTATGGTGGCCGTTATGCCATACCGGTAAAAATAACAGACGTCAAAGGCCCTTTTAAGCTGTTGTCTTCTCCGGTGAGTACCATTGTGAACTTGGACAGGAAAATTAAAACCTCGGTTTTCCACATGAAACAAGTCAAAGGAAACGGATATACCATGAGATTTGCTCCTATAACTCCCTATCAACAGGAAATGAGCGAATGGACTTTCCAATATATAGGGCTGTTTAACAAGATTACCGGCAGCAATCAGACTACCGCTTCGTTGTCAGGTGGCACAGGTTTTTATAATCGGATCAGTAAAGGCGGGTTGCAGATTAAAAGTGAAAACCGAGATGGGCCGGATACTTGGACCGGTAAGCCTGTAAACGAAGAAGAATGGCTGCATGTCAGCTATGTATATCGCAGGAGCGGACTTGTCGGGAAATTGTCTGTTTATGTCAACGGAGAACTTCATAAGACATTCACTACTTCTCCTCTTTATATTGATAAAAATGCGGGTTCGGGATGGGGCTTCGGAAACTCGAACATCAGTGATTATTATTTGCGTGAAGTGCGTTATTGGAACAGGGCTCTGACGGCTGCCGAGATTCAGGATAAGTATTATTTGCCCGAAGATCCCAAAGCCAATGGACTTGAGGCTTATTTCCCGATGACGAAAGATTCTTATGATGAAAAGACCAAAACATTTACCGACCTTACCGGAAAATGGACTTGGACAATCAATGAGGGAACCGTTTACGAAATCATCGATCATGTGGTATTCCCTGCCAAGAAGTTGCAGATAGAGAAGCCCGAAGAGAAACAATGAGAATCAATCTCTGAGAACTAATTTAATAATTAAGAATATTTTGATATGAAAAATAGATTCAATTTGTCCATGCTGTGTCTGGCTTTGTTTGCCGTTGCGTGTGACAAGCCGGACGTTGAGATTGTGGAGCAGAATAATTCTTATAAACTCGATCCCAACGCAATATATGTGGATATGCCTGAAAAATTCGGCTATAATACTTTCAACCTCATTAGAAATGAAAGTGGCGCGGAAGTTGTGTTATATGCCTCTGAAGAGGATGGAGAGATAGAGTTGCCTGTTACTGAGATTCCCCTTACCTTCAAGTTGAAGAGAGGATTTAAACAAGCCGCTAAATTTGTTTTTTCTCCCGATGAGGAGTTGATGAAGCTTTACACCGGTGTGAAGGAAGGATTCAAACCTTTTCCTGAAAACGCTTTTTCCGGTATGGAATTTACTGTTCCTCCCGGTGTTACGAGCTATACGACTAAGATAAAATTGCAAAAGACGGCCGAGCTGAGTGGCAAAACCGGTTTTCTTTCCGCCTATCGTTTGAAGCTTCTTTCGGAAGGCAAAGATGCGGACATCAAAGTGTCGTTGAAAACAGAGGCTTTATATCTCAAGCTCAAAATCAGTTCGTTGAAAAATGGCACGAACATCCGTTTAGCGGAGAAGATAGGTAAGGGTTCACGTCAGCTTCCTTCAAATCAGATTACTCCCAAAAGCGATTATCAGACAGGGCGTTTACATTATTTATTAGACGGACAGAAATTTCCTTGGATGCCTAATAATTGGTGGATACCCGGCGGTGGAACGGAAACGTTGGAACTTGGGTTTGCCAAACAAAAAGTCGGTGGGATTGTGTTCTATACATATGGTAGAGACCACAAGCGCATTCGTTCCGTGCAAGTTTCAGTGTCGGAAGATGATGGCGCAACCTACTTTGTTCAAGGAACTGTAACACCACAAGAAAAGGATACGGTTATAATAGTTTTCAATAAGCCGGTTGAAATCAATAAAATAAAATTCTCGAATTTCGTGTCTTGGAATAGTAGTAGTTCAGATTCTTATGTAGATATTCACGAAATAGAAGTTTATTCTACGATAACTGATGACTCAGGGGATGACGGCTCGGAAGATGATGAGTCGGGAGATGATGATCCGGAAGATGACGAATCAGGAGATGACGAATCAGGAGATGATGATTCAGAAGATGATGACCCGGAAGCATGATAGTATCCATGCTCTACGCATAGGGCATTCATAAAAAATAAGAGGCTAAGAGCAATGATGTTCTTAGCCTCTTTATTTTATCCTCTGCCTGTCTATTGATTTGAAGGGAGTGTTTCGGTTATTCGTTCGAAAAAGACAGGTATGGAGTCATGTGTCAATAACATCATTACGGAATCGTTGAGCGCTTCGAACAATAAAGACGATTCTCCTGTCTTTTCATTTATAAAAAGTGTGTCACCATTCACATGCCACTCTCCCGGACGCGCTTTTCCTCCTCCGTGTTGGAATTCGAAATATTGGGTTAGCCGGTGGTCCGGATGGAATGTCACTGTACAGCTTACCCCATTGTTTATTTCACTAAATTTCCATTTGCCAATCAGCAATTCCTCATAATTCTTACCATGTTGCTTTTTGTCTTGGCATCCCGTCCCTCCTGTCAATAGCGACAGGCAATAGACTGCAATGATTGCTTTCTTATTTAATTTTTTCATTTTTGTGTGTATATTTAGATGATAGTTTACTCTGTGTGGCTCATCCAATCAATAATACACCGCTACTTCGTCATACTGTTTCCGACAGTTTATTACAGCGGAACGTATTCCACGAACGCTTCCATTGCTTCGTATGATGCCAGACCGAGGCGGTCGTACAGAGCGGCCGTTCCACGATTGCGTTCTTCGCTACGTTGCCAGAACAGACGCTCGTCATTGCCGAGGAAAGGTGCGCTCTCCATTTGCGACTGATGTTTGAGGATGGAGTTACGCTTGGCACGTAGCTCTTCGGGGCTGATGGGCACGGCCATCTCGATGTTTTCGATTTCCCATTCGGCCCATGCGCCGCGATACATCCAGATGCGACACTCTTTCAACCATTTTGCACCTTCTTCCTTTTCCAAGTCGATGGCAGCGAATACGGCATCCGTGCAGACACGGTGTGTGCCGTGCGGGTCGGCCAAGTCGCCGGCAACGAAGATTTGGTGAGGCTTTACTTCGCGCAGCAGATTGCGCACAATCTCCACATCGGCCTCGCTGATGGGGTTCTTCTGAATCTTGCCGGTTTCGTAGAACGGCAAGTCGAGGAAGTGGCAGTGGTCTAACGGGATGTTGTTGTAGGTGCAGGCGGTGCGTGCTTCGCCACGACGAATCAGTCCTTTGATGGTGAGGATATCCTTGGTATCGGTGTCACCGTCTTTCTTCTCTTTCAGGAACTTGCGGATTTCGGCATATTTGTCGCTGATGACCTTGTCTTCGCTGTTGTTGAAGATTTGGTTGAATCCGTTGATGAAGTGCAGGAAGCGGATTACTTCTTCATCGCCCACGGCAATGTTTCCGGAAGTCTGATAGGCCACATGTACATCGTGTTTTTGCTCCACTAAGCGGCGGAAAGTGCCTCCCATGGAAATGACATCGTCATCGGGGTGGGGAGAGAAGATGATGACGCGCTTCGGGTATGGTTTGGCGCGCTCGGGACGGTAAGTGTCGTCGGCGTTCGGCTTGCCGCCCGGCCATCCGGTGATGGTGTGCTGCAGGTCGTTGAATATCTTGATGTTTACGTTATAGGCAGAGCCGAATAACGCCAGCAGCTCGCTCAGGCCGTTCTCGTTATAGTCTTTGTTGGTCAGCTTTAAGATAGGTTTGCCCGTGAGTTGGCACAACCAGACAATGGCGCTGCGGATGAGCTTGTCGTTCCACTCGCAGGAAGTCACCAGCCAAGGGCGGTGTATGCGGGTGAGGTTGGAAGCGGCGGAAAGGTCGATGGCGATGTGCGCATTGTTATGAGTTTGCAGATAGGATGCGGGAATGGTGTCGGTGACCGGGCCTTCCACGCACTCTTTCACCATTTTTGCCTTTTCTTCGCCCCACGCCATCAGATATACTTTCTTGGCGGCGAGGATGGTGGAAACGCCCATTGTGATGGAGCTTACCGGTGTGCTTTCAATGCTTCCGAAGGTTTTGGACGCTTCGTTACGGGAATCATTGTCCAGCAAAATCAGCCGGGTAGTGGAGTTCAGACGCGAACCCGGTTCGTTGAAACCGATGTTGCCCACGCGTCCTATGCCTATGAGGGCGGCATCCAATCCGCCGAAGCTTTCGATGCGTTGTTCGTAGAGGCGGCAATATTCGAAGATGGTATCCTTGGCTATCGTGCCGTCCGGGCTGAAGATGTTTTGTTTGTCTATATCCACATGGTCCAGCAACATTTCCTTTAAGGCATTCAAGTTGCTGTTGATGGCATCCTGCGTCAGAGGATAGTATTCGTAAAGATTAAACACGATTACGTTGCGGAAGCTCAGCCCCTCTTCTTTATGCATACGGATGAGGGCTGCATATACATTACGCGGAGAGTTGCCGCCGGCCAATGCCAATACACAGAAACGTCCGGCTTTTTGCTTGTCGCGGATGAGCTGTGCAATGTCGAGGGCAATCTGGTTGGCGCCTTCTTCGGCGGATTCGTAAATGTCGGTGGGGATTTTTTCCAGTCGGGTCAGTACCGACCGTTCGAAAGCGTTCTCAGGCCTGTAATACCTGGGAGAAACTCTGTTGAGCGTGATTTGAGAACTTAGATTGGTTTTCATATAATAATGTTATTAATTAATGATTAAAGTGTTTCACTATTCTTTCAATCAACAAATATACGGAAAATAAAGTTCGTCCGTCCGGGAGATTCATTAAATGAGCATGTTGTATTTTTGATCTTGTTTTGAACTACAAAAATAGGGACTTTTTATTGAACGTGCACTCCCTTTATTTAGGTATTTTCTTTAAATACTCTAAAAAGACCTGAGTTCGGTGTAGGCGGTTGCTTTTGCCAAAGACGAGGGGCTGCATCCTGTCGGGCGGATATTTCCTGAATGCGACGGTTTACGGCGGTCAGGCAGAAAGGAAGTGAGCCTTTCAGACTTCCCGCTCTCACCCTGTTTGACGGCTATAATCCTTTGTCGTGACAGACACAAGTGTTTTGCACGTCAGACACAAGTGTTTCAGCCGTAAGACACAAGTGTTTTAGCCGCAAGACACAAGTGTCTGACAAGTAGGGCATAAATATTTGATAATCAATGAATTCTTTTTGACTTTAAAATAGAAGTCTCCGGATGGGGTTGTCGGCTGATTTACGGATTTGCTATGAAGAAGGTGGTAGATATGCTATTGCCTTCGCTATCCACTGCCGTGAGCGAATGTTTGCCGGGCGCGGGTTGCAGGGATATCTTATGAAAATCCTGTGTTCGGGTCAGATAGTTTTCGTCGAGATGCCAGAAAATGGTGGTATTGGGGTTATTGTGAGCCAACTCTACGGTCATTACCCCTTTGCTCCCATCCAATTGCTTGGGCAGGATGATGCGGGCATTCATGGGAGGATAAATAAATTGCATGGGTTGCAGTGCGTCTTCTCCGGAGCCGTGTTCGAAAGGCGGAAGAGGCACATACTCCGGATGGTGTTGTTTATAATACCACTCCCATACGGGAGGAAGGGTGAACCACGATTGATGCCGGATGGTACCCGTGTGCGTGTTTTCGTAAACACGGTGTGTTCCGTCTGCCGACAGGGCAACGGGATGGTGGTAGGGGCAGGCTTCGGTTCTCAGTCCGGCAGGAAGAATGAGCATGGTGTCTGTATCTTCGCAGAACCGGCTTTTCAGATGTCCCGATTGGCGGCATATCTCCGCTTCCGTGAATACGCCGGCAGGTTGCTCGAACCATCGGGGAGAGGCGGGGAGCACGTTGAACAAATCGAACAAAACCGGACCTGCCGTTCGTGCACCTACAAGGCCGGGCTTTCCTTCACCGCTTGCATTGCCCACCCATACTCCTACGGCATAACGCGGAGTAACCCCCACGGCCCAAGCATCGCGGAAGCCATAGCTTGTTCCTGTTTTCCATGCAACGGGGTGCATGGAGGGAATGGATCTCCAGTCTATCTCTTCAGGACGGTTGACTTCAATCAATGCGTCAAAAGTCTGCCATACCGCGCCCGGCTGAAATACATCTCTATCATGTATATCATTATCTGTCGGGGTACGGACAGATGCCGTATCTGCCAACAGCATGATACATGGGGTTTGAGGCAGCTTCAACAAACTGCGTCCCATCCGGGCGTATGTATTCGTAACGTCCCATAGGGTTGCCTCCGCACCGCCTAAGATAAGAGACAGTCCGTAATGGGAAGCCGGGCGATTGATGGTTCGCAAGCCTGCTTGCCGCAGAAAATGATGGAATTTGGCAACCCCGTATCGTTGCAGCATCGCCACGGCAGGTATGTTCAGCGAGCGTGCCAAAGCCTCTGATGCAGGCACGCCGCCTTCGAGCCGGAGGTTGAAGTTTTGGGGTGTAAACCCGTTGATGTTGACAGGGATGTCAGGCAGCAGCATGCGAGGCAGCAGACTGCCTTCTTGAAGCATGGTATAATAAAGAAAAGGTTTCAGGATGCTGCCCGTGCTTCTTGGAGCCTGAATTACATCCACTTGGTTGCCCTCATGTTTTTGGGAGAAATGCACGTTGCCGCAGTAGGCCGCCACCTGATTGGTCTGTATGTCAATCACCAAGATGGCCAGATTCCGTATGTCGCTCCGTCTGAATTCGTTGCTCCAGCGTTCGGCCAGATTCTCTATCCGGATTTGCAAGTCTTTGTCGAGGGTGGAAACAGAATATTCACCGTTTTTTTCCTGATAAAGTCTGCTGACCAGATGCGGAGCTGTCTGCGGAAGAGGATGAGGCTTGTCGGGTAGCGGTTCGCTGATGGCCAGCTCGTAGGCAGACTCGCCTATGATTCCTTTTTCATATAGTTGCTTCAGCAGCCTGTTCCGCTTGCCGAGCAGGGCGTCGCGTCCTTTGGAAAGGTGAATCATGGAAGGGGTATTGGGCAATACTGCAAGCATGGCCGCCTCGGCCCATGAAAGCTCTTCTGCCGGATGGCCGAAGTAGCGCCAAGTTGCGGCATCCAGTCCGACCACGTTTCCACCGAAAGGGGCATGTGAGATATACATGGAGAGTATTTCTTCTTTAGAGGCGCGAAACTCAAGTCGTGTAGCCAAAATCATTTCGACGAGCTTTTCTCCGAAAGTCCGTGGTTTGTTTCTTGCCAATCGGATGGTTTGCATCGTGAGCGTGCTGCCTCCGCTTACAATGTGTTTGCTTTTCAGGTTTTGCATGATGGCTCTGCCGATGGATAACGGATTGACGCCCCAATGGTGATAGAAGTGCTTGTCCTCGAACATTATCAGACATTGCTTCATTTTATCCGGAATTCCGGTACGCGGAGGAAAGCGCCATTGCCCGTCGGATGCGACGCGTGCTCCCAGCAATGCTCCGTTGCGGTCGGCCACAACGGTGGAATAGGGTACACGAAACAGCTGTCCGGGCAGGCAGAATATATATCCCGTCACCGGAAAGGCCATGACGACAAGCATTGCCTTTCCGGTGAGGGATAATTGTTTGAAACGGTTTATAATCCTGCCTTTCATGGATGCTGGCTATCGGCTGACCGTTGTTCTGCCCGCTTTGGTTCGTGCTTGTGCGGAGGCGTCATACATCGCCTCGCATTGGATAGCCGGCAGGATGAAATCGCCTGCATACGTGGCCTGCAATCTTATTGTGAATGTCTTCGACTCGCCGCGTGCCAAATCGAAATAAGTCAATACGCGGTCGTCCCTGATGTCCCGATAGGTGTAATTGCGGGCGGCATTTGTTTCGGGAGATGAATTCATCCGATCGTTGTAAATTTCCCAACCCGATGGCAGAATGTGCGTCAATGCCAGATTGCCGTAATCGGATGTGGCTCCGATATTGCTTATGGTAATGACAGCCATGAAGTCCGTGCCCTGCCTGATGTTTTTGATGGAGATGGGAGAACCGGCCATATCGGTGTATTTCACATCGAGGCGGAGGTTATTGCTGATGGCAGGCAGGGTGTCGTTCTGTAATCGTATGCGTGTTATGAGATCGGCATTCAGGCCGCCTTTCCCTTGATTCTTCAGGGTGACGCTACCCGTACGGGGCGTGACGGACAGTTCTTGTTCGAATACGGCTTTGGCTGATTTTACCGCAGGTTGCTGTCGTCCGTTCCAACTCCAGCTGAAATCCAGCGTGCCCGATAACTTCTCGGCAAGACGCCCCATGGCCATTAAGGCAAAAGCTGTGGATTGGGTATTGAACCGCTCTTCCCGGGCTAAGTTTTGCGAAACCGCTTTGGCTTGTTGCAACGCTGCTTGTTCACGGTTCATCAAGAGCAACGTCTCCAGAATCATCGCCTCATCTCTGTCGGATGAACCGTATATGAAATTCTGTGAGGAGTAGGGTGGCACCGTTGTATTTATATTGAAAACCAGTTCTCCGGCGGGCTTTGGCTTCCCGGTCAGTGCATAAGCGGCTGCCAACCTCCATTTGGCTTGCAAGGACAGTCCCGGCTGCTCTTTCATCCTGTTCATGGCTCCATATTCCGGTGCACCGGCCAGAGCCAGCGTATAAAGCCTGAATGCTTGTTGCAGTCCGCTTTGCCATTGAAGCCGGCCGTTGTCTTGCCGGGGCATTCGCCAATTCTGGGCTGCCGAACGTTGGAAGCGCTTCCATTTGTCCAACACGTTTTTATTGACGGCGTATCCTTCTTCCTTAGCCAGAACAAGGAACATGCCGGCATAAGACGTAATCCACTCGTCGGCAACGGCATTGCCCGGCCAATAAACCATGCCGCCGTTAAGAAGCTGGCGCGCATAAAGTTGCTTGATGGCTTCTTGAACATTCGCTTTTATTTTCTCGCTTTCTTTTTCGTCTATGGCCTTGAACCGATTGGCAAACAGTAGCGGCAGCGCTTTGGATGTCAACTGTTCCGTGCAGTTATGCTGATAGTTATAAAGGAAGTCGAACCGGCGGCTTATATCTACCGAAGGTATGCGCGATACCTCTAATTGCAGATGGCTGTCTGCTGTTGCGCCTTGCAGTGTATAGGGGAGAGTTGCGGTTTGTCCTGCTTCTATCCATTGGCTGTTGCGAAGCGTTACGGCCGGATTGGGGTTGCACACTTCTATTTCGATGGTTTCTTTTGTTTGTTGCCCTCCTCCACGGGCAGCCAGATGGATGGTAGCTTTACCTGTCCGGCTGCCGGTTTTTATCTTGAAGAATACAAGCCGGTCGCCCGGTTGATGGAAAGTGGCGGTTTGTTGTGAACTACTTGCTACTTGCACTCCTCCCCCGGAGGTTTGGATGGATACCGTTACATCCTTTACTCCTTTTTCCATGGCAAAGACATTGACCGGAACATCGATTTCCTCTTGTGTGCTCAACACACGAGGCAGTGTGGAGAGCAACATCAACGGTGTGCGTACGAAGGAGGTCTTTTCAGCTTTGCCATAAGCCCCTTCTTGCCCGGCTATTACCATAGTACGTACAGAACCTACATACATGGGCAGTTTCAACGTGTGTGTCCGCTGCCTGCCCTTACCTATATGGAATGGCCCGATGAACTTCACTACCGGCTTGAAGCGGTTGGCTTTGGCTTCGGCCGGTTTCAGCATTTCGTCGCCACCGGTACTGAACAAAGAGGGATATCGTCCAGTGGATGCTCCCAATACGTCGTCATACATATCCCAAGTGCGAATCCCTAACGCCTCCCGGGCATAAAACTCATTCCATGGGTCGGGGGTCTTGAAGTTGGTCAGGTCGAGCAAGCCGTCATCTACAATAGCCAATGTATATGTCATTGGTTTGCCGTTCTTTTCCTTGACGGTAATCTGGAAATCCGTTTCCGGACGCAGCACTTCCGGCATATCGATTTGAGGTTGCAATATGGTTTCCTTGTTCGTTACCGATACCGGGGCGATGCCATACATACGTATCGGCAAATCGTTCACGGTTTGCGCATGGGGTTGCAGCAGACTGATATGCAGATAAACATTCGGAGCCATTTCAGGCGTTATTTTGAATGAATATTTGGCGTCTTTCCGGCTGTCTATCTCAATCCACTCACGTTTCAGCAACGTGCTTCCGTTTTCTAAGGATACCAATGCCCGTCCTCCTGCGGCGGCAGGGATGACTGCCGTTGCTGTTTCTCCTATCTCGTAAGCGTCTTTGTCCAACGAGAAAGTCAGCATCTTGATGCCGCTCGGATCGGTTTTGCCCGAACGCCCTCGCCACTCCGGCCAGTCGATATAGACGGTACCTCCGGTGGCGTGACCGCTATCCTTATCTTTTACATATATCAGATAACGTCCCCAATCAGGATAATTAACCCTGAATTTGAATTTCGTTTTTCCGCCGTGGGTTTGCAGTGCTCCACCGGCCACCGGCGTAATGGAACTGCTATTGATGTATGTTCCGAAAGATTTTTCTTTGTTTTCCCACCACCAATTCCAGTCGACGCGATAGATCTTATATTCCAGATTGGAACGGCTTACCGGTTGTCCTTTGGGATCTACTGTCACGATGTCGAAGGTATGTTCCTTATCTGTCTCGATATTTTTCCCTTTCGGCTGATTCAGATTGATACCGACATAGGATGTGAACGGAGAGAACGGCATGTTTTGAGTGAAAATGCTGGCGTCTCCGCCCGGCTCGAATACGCGGGTGGTTATCGTGGCGTTCAGCATGCCCGGCGCATTGGTGGCATTGGGAAACTTCAGCATGAAAGAAGCCTTTCCTTCGTTGTCCAGTGTGCCGTTGAATACGTCGGTCTTAATGGTTGTAAACTCCGTTGCAGGATTGTTGAAGATGTACTGTCCGTAGTTCTTGAATTGGGTGTCCACCTTTGATAAAGACATCTCCACAATGGTTTTCAACCGTGAGGCGATGGCTCCGGTCAGCCAGGCGGAAGATAATGTGACCGGTATTTCTTTGGCCGATGCTTGCGCTATTTGCGGAAGTCTTAGGTTGATTTTCAAACGGTTCGGTTTTACGGTTTCTATCCGGATGCTTTTATGAAAAGCCGTGCCTCCGACTTTGACGTAAGCGTTCCAAAGGCCGGTAGGGTCTTCCGTTTGCGTAGGTATATGGAATGTATAGAATCCATTTGTCCCTTCTGTGGAGATGGATTTTGTATAGAATTGTCCTCTTGGATTGTATAGTTCGAGTGCGACGGGGTGTTTGTCGGGAATCCTCTTTTCCCGGTCTTCCAAAATAAAGGCGATGTGCAGGGTATCTCCCGGTCTCCGGACGCCTCTTTCGCCATATACGTATCCTTTCAATCCTTTTTGTATTTCTTTGCCACCTACGTCGAACCGGCTGACCGGCTGCTCTTCGCCGTCGGCTATGCGGACGTATGCTTTTTGTTCTCCCGACTCGGCTGCTACGATAAACGGAACGCCTTTGGGGATGATTTCCGCAAACCCTTCATTGTCCGTCTCACCGGTTCCGACAGGTTGTAGCTGGAAATTGTAAACCGTCAGCTTGGCTTTGCTTACCGGTTTGGTATCCTTTATATTGTTTGTTGTGATCCATAACTTGTTTACGGAATTTTTCTTCACAATCATGCCAAGGTCAGAAGCTAAGACATTGCAGGATGCGGCTCTGTCGGAATCCATATAATAGGATGGGTGGCAAGGATTATCGCGTTCTTGCCAGTCGTATAGCGCCCAGTCCGTTTCTATTCCGCCGTTATAGTAGAAATAGCTTTGTGGAATATCCCAATCGGCGCTTTCAGATTCTGAAACGGTGCTATCACTGACTTTGGTCAGCCTCTCCGAAACGGTGTTGTACGCAAATCTCATGTTTTTACTTTCCACCCCTCCGCAGGGATATGCCGAATATTCCTGACGGAACGAAAGAATGACGCGATAGATGGCTCCCGGTTCCTGTCTTATCAATCCGGCAAGGTCTATGGAGTAGTCTTCCCAGCGATGCACGTCTTTCGTTTTGTCTTGGTTCAGCCAAAGCGTCTTGCTGTATACCAATCTTCCGGAGCGGCGCAGCTCGTTGGCCGATGAGAGGGTGTTTGTCTGCATAAACATGAGTATGTTTTTCTCGAAGACACGAACAACATTCAAATCAACCGCATAGAGATTGACCGCCCTGAATGGAATGACCTGACTTTTGGAATCGGGCAGTATGGCGGCGGATGCCGCCATTTCCACTTGCGGTTTCAGATTGAGTTCGCCGAAAGAAATGGAGTGGGAAGCGCCGAGCGGCCTCTCATTGCAATCTTTTATCCCTTCATGTATTTTTAAAGTCACTTTATCCGGTCGGTTGGATTCAAAATAGAGATACACTCTGTTGTCCTTTATTTGGAATACGGAAGAGGGAACTTCCGGAATTTCAATCAACCCTTTTAAATCCTGACCGGTGGAGATTGGTTCGGAAAATATGATTTCAATGCCGTTTTCAGGTTGTCCGACGCGCTCGGCGGAAAGAAGACGGAAGCTGTCTTTTGCCGGAATCAGAATCTTTTTATCCGTTTGTTGGTCTATGCCGACAGCCCTTCCTTCGGCTTTCAGGTTTAACTGATAATCTTCCGCTTCTCTGGGTATGTCGTTAATCTCGAACAGGTATAGGGTGGGGCTGTCCGTTTCGGTAATGGTGGCGGAGAAGTTTTGCCCTTTGTCGCTGCTGATGGATAGGATTTTCTCCGCTTCTTCTTTCTTCATGTCGTCACTAAAGCGCAGCTCTCCTTTTATCGTCACCAAATCAGGCTGGGTAGCTGTGATGCCGACTGGTTCCGTGCGTATTGCAAAATTGCGCTCCTGTACCCGGAACGAGAACTTGAACTCTTTGAGTTGGTTGCCTACATCCACAAAATCTCCCAGTTGAAAAGTTCCTTCATAAATCTCTCCCGGTTTTAATGTCCTTTCTTCAGGGACAAACTCGATGGTGTTGTTGTTTATCCAGTATGTTTTGCCTTTCAGGGAGGGATAGAAACTGAACGGATTTTTCTCCAGTTCATTATTCAAGTCTACTATAGGTTGATCTTGGGTCAATTCAATACGTATATGGGAATTTTGTGAGATGATCCCTCCCGTGTATGCCTTGACATATGGGGCATACTCGGCGGATGGAACGATGTCTTTCCGGCTGGCGGTGCAGGAAAACACGACACTGAGGATAAGCAGGAGATAAATCAGTTTGTCAGTCGTGCGATGTTCGATTTTGTTTTTTGTCATGGCGGTATTGGTTTTATATGAATCTGAATGAATCGGCATCTTTCCATGCGGGAAATTTTTCTCTGAATTCTTTTAATTCGGAAAGGTCGAGAGTTATGGTGGCAATTTTTTCCTCGTTGTCGGGGATACCTGCCAACAACTCTCCTTTGGGAGAGTAGGCTGCACTGCCTCCGTCGTACAGTAGTCCGTGATTGTCCGCCCCTACGCGGTTCACCCCGCATACGTAACTCATGTTTTCCAAGGCGCGGGCTTGCAGTAAGATGTTCCAGACCTTTCGCCGGGAAGCAGGCCAATTGGCAACGTAAATCAGCAAGTCGTATTCATTGCCTGTATTGCGACTCCACACCGGGAAGCGAAGGTCGTAGCATACGAGCAACAAAATATTCCAGCCATGATAGGAGATGATGGGGCGCTTGTCTCCGGCATCGAAATGCTTTGTCTCGTTGCCCATGCGAAAGAGGTGGCGTTTGTCGTAAAAACAGTCATTGCCTTCAGGAGTGAGGAAAAAGGCGCGGTTGCGATAGGAGGTGGGGCGGCCGGATGCTTCATCGGTGGCGATGAAACTGCCTGCAATGGCAAACCGGAACTCTCCGGCCCATTGTCGTAAGGTCGAAATAGTCTTGCCCGTAGAGGGTTCGGCCAAATGGGCGGCGTCCATACTGAAACCGGTAGAGAAGGTTTCCGGCAAAACAACAATCTCCGTCGCTCCGCGAAGAGCTTCCAACTTTTCGCGGATACGACAGAGATTTTCTTGTTTATTTTCCCAAACGATATCTGTCTGTATAATACTGATTCGCATGGTATCTTAACTTTAGTTAGTCAAATATCTCCTATGTCGAAATTTTCGGGATTCTTGCCTTTGCAGGTTTTGAAATACCGTTTTATTTCGAGCATATCCTTTTCGATGTCTCCGGTAGGCATGATTGCTTTGGTGCACGAAATGGTTTTCGAAGGATAGTCGATCCCGATGAGTAGAATAGGCACTTGTGCTTTTAACGCTATGTAATAGAAGCCTTTTTTCCAGTTGGGATTTGCCTTGCGCGTCCCTTCGGGGGTGATGGCCAGATGAAAATGTTTGCTGGTCGCGAATTTCTCGGTCATCTGGTCTACTAATGATGATTTTCGTCCGCGGTTTACGGGAATGCCACCGACAGACTTGAATATCAGTCCCAAAGGAAAAAAGAACCATTCCTTTTTCATCATGAAACCGGTCTTCCGGCCAATGGATCCGTAGAACAATTTACCGATGAACAAGTCCCAGTTGGACGTGTGGGGTGCTGCACAAATAACGCATTTATCGTAGTCCGGCACCGTCACATTGGTCTTCCAGCCTAAAAGGTGGTGATAAATAAAGCGATAGAGAGCTTTCCTCATTCTGTTCCTTATTTCAGTTTGCCCATTGCGTTGATGATTTCGTCTACTTTTGCATTGAAGTCGGAACGCAGTTTTTTATAGAAGCCTTTAACGTTTCCCGGTTCGGTATGGCTGATTCGGCTGACAAATTCGTCTTGCGTCTTTAAAATTTCGGCCATTAAATCGTCTGTTTTCTTTTTATCCGTACCGGGCACGTATAGTCCGTTCACCAAACATTCGACGAAGAGTTCGCCTGTGATATAGTTGATGTTTTTCTTTAAATTTCTTCTGCTTGCCATAATCTTTATAGTTTTAAATGAATAATAATCGACAGCCATGCTCCGGCAGGAGTGTCCGGTTTTTATCCTTTTCTTTCCTGCCATACGTCTGGTTTCGGTTTTGCAAAAATAGTATTTATTTATCGAAATTATTCGTGTGATACGGATAAAATATCGGAGCCTGTTTGAATTTTACTCTCGAAAATCGGCTGGCCAAAGAAACTTTTTGATGAAAATTTAAGCAGGCTCCGATTGTGCTGGCAAATTCGGCAGAAGAAGATGATATGATTTTAAATTCCCCGTACTCCTTCTCGCGTCGAGGCACAGGCATACCTTGCGTACCGGCGGATCAGTTGGCTGTGCCCCACAATCTCGGCTCGGGGATAGTTCTTGGTTGAGAAGTTGCTGCAAATCCATAACGGAAATGTTTTTCGTCATCATAATATAATCGTAATATTTTTTTATTTGCGTAAAGTTAAAAATATTTTTAGTGATAATCGGATCGATATGTGGGTACAAATTACCCTGTGCAGTTTGTTTGATTAACTAATTTTAATGCTTATGAAGCGCTTAAAGGCCCGAAAAGCTTCCGACCACGAAGAATTCGGCAATTTTCTGATGCGCGAGTTGGGCCGCCTGCGCATCAGGCGTAGCGACTTTCGCGATGTCTGCCGCATGAGCCAGACCTACCTTGAGGAAATCAAGCAAGGCAAAGGCAACTACGAGGTGGACTATTACGAGCGCATCCTGCGGGCTTTCGAAGAGTTCACGGATGAGGAAGACGCCCATCGCGTCTATGCGGAAGGCGTGCGCCTGCTCTTTCCCGGTCTGACCCAAAAGAAGTCATGAGACGGCACGCGAGTATGAAACCCTTCGTCAAGGCACGCGCCCCTCCCTTGGGCGTACATGCTTTTTTTTATATCCGCAGGCCGCATTTTCATCGTCGTCATTGTCAGGAAAATCTCTTTTCGAAAATCCGTTCCTCGCGCATTATTATGGTAGGGAATGGACGCTTTGTACGCTTCATATCCCGCATGATGCTCCGTACTGTTTTCCTGATCGAAAAATGTAATTTTTTTTGCTTTTTTTTGAGAATAAATGCTATAAAAAGAAAAAAAGTAGTACTTTTGCATTTACAGACGATTCTCTAACCGGGAAGAAGTGTGTTTTTTCATAAAAAGTTGTTTTGAGTTTTCAGTTTTCGTCTGAGCCTTATTTTTTGAAGATGCTTTTCTTTCTCATGGGTTGGCATGGTGCGAGTTGTGTGACAAGTTAAAGGTGAAGAAGCTCGGCAGAAGCCGGATAAAACTTTTTGAAGAAAGTTCAAAGGCTCTAAAACAGACACTGAAAATCTTTTGTCAGGTTGTGGAAAAAAATAGAAAGAAGAGTTCGCTCAAACCTTTGAAGATAGCGGCGGTTACAGAAACCGACGGCGCCGTAGGCGTGCCTGTTTCCGATAAAAAGCCCGAAATCAAGCAGTGGTATGTCGCCATTGTGGGCAACAATTCCGAGCGTACCTGCCGCGACAAACTGGAAGCCCGCATCGCCGAACAGGTTGGTGACGACAAGGACTATGAAGTCTATGTCCCCATCCGGCAAGAGTTTCGTGTCCGTGCAGACGGCAAGCGCCGCACCGTGGAGCGCGTCTTTTTCCCTGCCATGCTCTTCATACGTTGCACGGAGCAGCAGCGCCGCCAAGACATCGTCCATCTGCCCTACATCAAACGCTTCATGGTGAACATTGCCGGCAAGCCCGGCGCCACAGGCATCCGTCCCGTAGCCGTCATTCCCGACAGCCAGATGCTCAGCCTGAAACGGATGGTGAACGACGGCGACAGCGAAATTACCATCGAGCCCGTCAACATCCCCCTCGGTGCCAAAGTCCGCGTCAACGGCGGCAAACTGATGGGGCTGGAGGGCTATGTGCTGGAAACCGGAGACGGAAAAACCAATCTGGTGATACGCGTGGATATGCTGGGATGCGCAAGGATGGAAATTGCGGGGGGGATGCTGGAGGTAGTGGGTTGAGACAAGTATAAGCCTATGGAAATAATAAAAACAGCACTTGACGGTGTAGTCATCATTGAGCCTAAGATATTCAAGGATACCCGTGGCTATTTTTTTGAGAGTTTCTCACAGAGGGAATTTGAAGAGAAAGTACGTCCTATTAAGTTTGTACAAGACAATGAGAGCATGTCCTCTTACGGAGTGATGCGAGGACTCCATTTTCAGAAACCGCCTTTTACTCAAAGCAAGTTAGTCAGATGTGTAAAAGGAAAAGTGCTTGATGTTGCTGTGGATATTCGTAAAGGGTCGCCTACCTATGGCCGGCATGTAGCCGTAGAACTGACAGAAGATAACTATCGGCAGTTTTTCATTCCCAGAGGTTTTGCTCATGGCTTTGTCGTGCTCAGCGAGACGGCGGTATTTCAATATAAGTGTGATGAGTTTTATCATCCTGAAGCCGATGGTGGCATAAGTATTAAAGATGAAAGTCTTGGGATAGATTGGAAAATATCTATGGATAAGGCACTTCTTTCAGAAAAAGATATCAAGCATCTTTGTTTGAAAGAGTTTGACAGCCCGTTTGATTATGGCATGGATTTATATTCAGAATCTTAATGAATATATTATCTTTGGTGATGATTAAGGAAATAAACTGGATATTAACGAAAACGAGAAGAAGTTATAACTTGTATTATTATGAGAGATTTCAAAGAACTTAAAATAGCCGTGGCAGGAACCGGTTATGTGGGTATGAGTATGGCTACGTTGCTGGCTCAACACCACGATGTGACAGCCGTTGATGTGATACCTGAGAAAGTTGAGAAGATAAATAATCGTATCAGCCCCATTCAAGACGACTATATCGAACAATATTTTGCAGAGAAGGAGCTACGGCTTACAGCCACTCTTGATGGAGCGGCTGCCTATAAGGAGGCGGATTTTGTTGTAATTGCCGCCCCTACCAACTATGATCCTGTAAAGAATTATTTTGATACGCACTATATCGAAGACGTGATAGATCTCGTGATCGATTCCAATCCCGAAGCCACGATGGTTATCAAGAGTACCATCCCTGTGGGATACTGCCGCAGTCTTTATGTGAAGTATGCACAGAAGTTCAAGGAAAAAGGATGGGATACTACCCGCAAGTTTCGGCTGCTCTTTTCGCCGGAATTCTTGCGCGAGAGTAGAGCCCTTTATGACAATCTTTATCCCAGCCGCATTATTGTGGGTTATCCTAAGATGATTGATCGGTTTACAGAAGAGAATAATGCCATCTGCTCCATTGCCGGCAACCACTTGGAGGAAGCTGCCCATATCTTTGCTGCCCTATTGCAGGAGGGGGCGATCAAAAAAGATATTGATACTCTCTTCATGGGATTGAAGGAAGCGGAAGCTGTGAAACTTTTTGCCAATACTTATTTGGCACTTCGAGTGAGCTATTTCAATGAGTTGGATACGTATGCGGAAATGAAAGGACTGGATGCTCGCTCCATCATCGAAGGAGTAGGACTGGATCCCCGCATCGGTACTCACTACAACAATCCCAGCTTTGGCTATGGAGGCTATTGTCTTCCGAAAGATACAAAGCAGTTGTTGGCCAATTACAATGATGTGCCTCAAAACATGATGACAGCTATTGTAGAGAGCAATCGTACCCGTAAAGATTTTATCGCAGATCAAGTATTGACCAAAGCCGGTTATTATAGTTATAGTGACCAAAATCGGTATGACGTAGCACAAGAAAAGGAATGTGTAATTGGGGTATATCGGCTTACGATGAAATCTAATTCAGATAACTTCCGTCAAAGTGCCATTCAGGGAATTATGAAACGCATTAAAGCTAAGGGGGCCACTATAATTATTTATGAGCCGGGATTGGAAGATGGCTCTTCTTTCTTTGGAAGTTTAGTCGTGAATGATTTAGAGAAGTTTAAAGTCATGAGTCATTCTATTATTGCCAATCGATATGATGAATCTTTGGATGATGTGCAGGAGAAAGTGTATACGCGCGATGTATTTAAAAGGGATTGAGGTATGGTAAAATCTTGAGGGGAAAATTATTCTTGACCAACATTTAATAAGAAGATTAAAATAGTTGAAGTGCGTGAGTACGACTGTGCAGAAGTGAGCTTTCAAGTCTCTAGTTTCATTAGTAGTGCCAACGCTTTCAATGAAATGTAGGCACTCATGGGGCATGAAGGCAATCCACCGGAGTTTAGGTCACAGAAATTTGATCTTATAAATTAGATGTTTAATTTTAAGGACTAAATAATGCAAAATATTGCCACCAATGACCTGTATTATTGAATTTCTATTCTTAAAGTAGATTAAATATGGCTGTTAATCAATTAAAAGCTGGAGTAGTATTGAACTATATCAATATTGGGCTCGTGTCTCTGATTGGACTTTTGTTTACTCCATATTTGCTAAGAAAACTAGGACAAAGTGAATTTGGGCTTTATTCTTTAGTCTCCTCTATTGTTGCCTATTTGACTGTTCTTGATTTAGGATTTGCTAATGCAATAGTACGTTATACCGCAAAATTTCGCACAGAAAGGAAGAAAGAAGAACAATATCGTATGTTTGGCATGTTCTTTCTACTTTATATTGCGATAGGTATAATAGCACTAATTGCAGGTCTAATATTATACTGTAATGTAGAGGCTTTATTTGGAGCTACAATGACAATCAATGAAATTGCCCGTGCAAAAATCATGATTCTAATCTTAGTTTTTAATTTGACAATTACATTCCCTATGAGTATATTTGGAGCAATCGTTACTGCATATGAACAGTTTGTGTTTCAAAAAATAGTCTCTATTAGCCAGATTATCCTAAATTATACCATGATATTTATTATCCTACAAATAGGTTTTAAAGCAATAGGAGTTGTTGTTGTTTTAACTGTTTTCAATGTCTTGGCATTAATTGTTAATTTCCTATATTGTAGGTATAAAATTCATATTAAAATGATATTTGGTCATTTTGAATGGTTTTTTCTTAAAGAGGTAGCTATTTATTCTTTTTGGATATTTCTAAATGTTATAATGGATCGTATTTATTGGGGAACAGGTCAATTCGTGTTGGGAGCTGTAGTTGGAACGGCTGCTGTTGCAGTATTTGCTGTTGCAATTAAATTAGAGACTATTTATATGTCACTATCTACCGCAGTTGTTAATGTTTTTTTGCCAAAAGTTACGGGAATGGTTGCTAACAATTGTTCTGAGAGAGAAATTTCAGATCTTTTTATAAAAATAGGCAGAATACAGTATATAATTGTTTCTTTCATTTTATCTGGATTTATTTTATTTGGAAAAGAGTTTATCGATATATGGGCAGGGCCAGGTTATGAAGATGCTTATATGATAGCTCTTTTGTTTTTTATTTCATTGTCAGTACCACTAATTCAGAATCTTGGTATAACAATTCTCCAAGCACGGAATCAGATGAAATTTAGGTCACTGTTGTATTTAATCATTGCTATTATTGCTCTTCTTATGCAAATATTTCTTTCAAGATATTTTGGGGGAATAGGATGTGCGATAGCTATTGCTGGGGCGCTTTTTTTAGGCCAAGGCCTGATTATGAATGTTTATTATCATAAAGTACAAAAACTTGACATGTTAAAATTTTGGAGGGAAATATTAAAAATGTCTTTTGTGCCTGTCATATTAGTTGCCATAGGGTTTTGGCTGAAAAACGGTCATATCATGAACAATACTTCCTCTTTAGTGTTGGGAATTATTTCATTTTCAATAATTTACCTTTTTCTGTTTTGGTTTGTAGGTTTAAATTCAAGCGAAAGAAATTTAATTAGTAAACCGACGCTTAAAATTTTAAGCAAAATAAAATGATTAGTATCTGGGAGAAATCTGATTGTTGCGGATGCAATGCTTGTGTTCAGTGTTGTCCAAAACAATGTATATCAATGAGACAGGATGAGGAAGGCTTCCTTTATCCTTTTGTTAATGAATATATTTGTATTAACTGCGGCCTATGCAATAAAGTTTGCCCTGTTCTAAATCAATTTGAAAGCAGTGAAAATACAAATGTTTATGCTGCAAAAAATAGAAATGATAATCAACGCCTTGATAGTTCTTCTGGTGGCATTTTTGTTCTTTTAGCAAAAAATATTTTAGCCAATAGTGGCTATGTCTTCGGAGCAAAATTTACATCAAGTTGGGGAGTAGAGCATTGTGGTATAGTTTCGCCAGACGAAATATATCTTTTGATGCGTAGCAAATACGTTCAAAGCCAAATTGGTAATTCGTTTAAAGAAGTTAAGAATTTATTGATTGATGGCAAAAAGGTTCTTTTTGTTGGCACACCATGTCAAATTTCAGGTTTGAAACACTTTCTTGGTAAGGACTACGCAAATTTATATTCTATTGATTTTATATGCCATGGAGTTCCAAGCCCTATGGTTTGGCATAATTATTTAACAAGTATCAAGCAAGAAAGTTATTGCAACAATATTTCTTATGTTAACTTTAGAGAAAAACAAAAGGGTGGCTTTGACTGGGAAACATTTGGACTTCAAATAAAAGGTGAAAAAGAAGAAGGTAGAGAGGAAGTTATTCAATCAATGAGCTTTAAAGAAGATCCATATATGAAAGCTTTTCTTAATAATTATATATTGAGACCATCATGTTATAAGTGTCCTGCAAAGGGTGGTAAAAGTAATAGTGATCTTACATTGGCAGACTTTTGGGGAATAAATCAAATTAATTTAAATCCTGATAATAAGGGTACAAGTTTGATTATTGTTCATAGTGAAAAGGGGAAATGCCTTTATGAAAAAATAGAAAAAAATATAGAAAGTAAATCACATAGTATAGAACAAGCACTGAAACATAATAGAGCTTATTATATGTCGTATAAAGAAACGAGAAGAAGGAAACGTTTTTGGAAATATTATTCCACGCATCAAGATTTGATAAAATCAATAAACTTCGCCGAAGATATAAATGTTATATATCAAATGTTTGAATTAATTAGATCTACATTAAATAGAATAATAATTAATGCTTTGGAAAAACTTCATCTTAAAAATGTAATTTTGAAAAAGATATATGGGTACAAACAAAGTTAAAAAGGTTGCGATATTGACACTTCCGATACATTCTAATTTTGGTTTTATTATGCAACTTTATGCTTTGCAAAAAGCATTAGCTAAGTTGGGTTATGACGCATCTACAATACAATTGAAAGAGGAGCCTATTACATTAAATCAAAGGATTTCGTATTTTATAAAGTCTTTCGGCGTAAAGTATATACTTCGTCGAAATGGTGATCCATTTCGTCATTTCCCAAATAAAAAAGAAATAGAACTTATAAATTCAAATACATGGGATTTTATTAATAGATATTGTAAACTAACAAAGTATATCTCATCCATAAAGAAACTCCCAGAAATCGTAGACGATTATGATGTTTTTATCGTTGGGAGTGATCAGGTTTGGAGAAAAAGATATTCTTTAGATATCCCCACTTATTTTTTTTCTTTTCTACCAGAAAGAAAAAAAAGGTTAGCCTATGCAGCTTCTTTTGGTATTTCAAATAATGATTATGGTGCATCTTTAACGTCTAAATGTAGAGAATTGTTGTCGAAATTTGAGGGCGTTGGCGTACGCGAATCAGATGCAGTTAATCTATGTAAAGATTTCTTTTCTATAGAAGCTCAACAAGTTCTTGATCCAACAATGCTTTTGGGGAAGGAGGATTATGAAAAACTAATAGAGCCGGAAAAAGTTTCGGGAGTACCTAAAGAGAAATACTTGTTGGCTTACATTCTTGATCAGACATCAGAAAAAGAAATAATTGCAGAGAAATTGGCATTGAAAAAAGGGTTGAAACTTTACTATATAAAACCAAATGATTTTGGTAGAGTTGGTGCAAAAAAAATAGATGGCTGTGTTTATCCCCATATATCAACATGGCTTTATGCATTTAATAATGCTGATTATATAGTTACTGATTCATTCCATGGATCTGTGTTCTCAATTTTGTTTGGAAAAGAGTTTACGGTTTTTAGAAATGAGAATAGGGGAAACAGTAGATTGATTTCGTTAATGGAAAAATTAGATATAAAAAGATTTTGTTATTCTGAAAGTCAAATAGAAACTGAGCCTCTTTTATATTCTAAGGTTAAGGAGATATTAGAGAGAGAAAGAGAGGAATCTTTTGTTTTTCTAAAAACAGCATTAGATGTTAGATTTAACACTCCTTGAGACGAGAAAACAAATCAATTCAAATAATGCCAAAATTGTTCCTTTTGTTTTAAAAAGTCAGAGTAGTACACATGATCATTTCCAAGATTAAAGAATCGAATACCAATTTTGTCCTTTTATGTTTTTTCTTGTTCTGTATAGAATTAGCTAATATGATTCTAATGGGTAGCAATTTAAATATGGTTGTTACAATACCGCAGATCATATTGGTTTTATATTATACACTGTCGCAGAAATTAGATAAAGCATTGCTTTGGCATGTTGTATTCTGTGTTACAGGTTGTGATAACAATACGGTTGATGAAGATGTGATTATGGTCTCATACCCTGCTTTAAAATTAATAGGACCTCTTACAATTTCATATCTGCTTTTGGGCTTTATATGGATAATGTCATTAAGAAGAAAGTACAACCTCCCTAAGATTTCGATGTTTTATGAGTTACGTAAACTCTTTCTTCTGCTTTTCGTAAGTGGAACCTTGCTCGGAATCGTTGGAGTTTTATTCCTGGATTTTTCTGTACAGGATTTTATTCCACCGTTTAGATACATGTTAATTGCAGTCCTTTATATGGATGTCTTTTCTCGTCTTTATACTAAATCTTTCATAGAGAAATGCTATTTGGTATGTGTCTGCTTGCTGATTGTAACTCCAATCGCAACAGCTTTATCATTTTTTCTTCTTAATATAAGCTATGACTATTCTGTTTTTGACTCTTTTGTAACCACGCCTGTATTTGTTTTAATACCGACATTGATTCTTTTTTTGATATTTAGGGTTGATAGAATGCAGAAAACGGCAATGATTTTCAGTTTGGTTTGGTATGTGGCGTTGGGAGTGTCGGCTGCAAGAGGTAGCCAAATCTTGTCAACAAGTATTGCTTTAGCGATATTTGTATGGCTTGTTTATTTTGGTGGAAAAAGAAAAGATTATGTTGGGATTAGCTTCTTTAAAACCGTTTTACCCTTTATTGGGATAGGTGTGTTTTGGGGAGTGTCGTACATGTTATTGGGTGTGGGGCAGAGTATGTCAAGCAATAAACTCGACCAGTTCGTTTCATTGTTTTCAATGTTTGGAAGTATTGGAAGCGGAACAATTGTCCTTGACGATGTTGCTTCTTCTCCATATATCCGTATTGCGGAGATTCTAAATGTTATAGACAATGGTCTGAGCCACCCCTTTTCGCTATTGATAGGCCTGGGATATGGTGGATACTATACAGACTCCCTCGGTTTATTTGCTGGTTTAGACATGTGGAATAGCGGTGCTTTTAGCGATGCGGCTATTTCTTCAGGCCGTTATGGTACTGCCCACTCTATGTATCCCAATGCCATATTGTTTCATGGCCTTATTGGATTTTTCTTCATTTTAAGAATGGGTTTCAGATACGTAAAGAATATTAAGTATACTCCTTTACTTTTTGCGGCTTTTTCATTCTTACTTTATTCACTTTATTATAATGTGCCGTTAATGACTATGTGCATTCTGATGCTATTTGCATCAGAATGTAAATTAAACACAAAATGACAAAGGCATAATTAAGTTATGCTTAATGGTTCAGATAATTAATAATTGACGCTAATGAAAATTCTATTCATAGATTTGCTTTCATATCACGGGCATGTGAAATTCAATAGAATCCAGCTTAATGCTCTGAGGAATATAGGTGTTACAGATATAGATATAATCTGTACGGATTTTATGGCTGAAGGACTTAATGATTTTAGTATGAACGTAATATATACATTTTCCGAGAAATGGTATCCCAAATCAACGATTCTGTCTTGTATCACACTTCCAATTCTAGAATGGCTTATATATTTCAAATCTAAAAAACTGAATTATGACTACATAATTTTTTCCACATACGATTCTTTGACCTTTTGGCTTTCTCCTTTCCGGAAAGGGAATGTGTTACTCTTTAATCATATAAACGTACCAGAATTGAACAATCGTATAAAAAGAATGTGTGTTAAGCGTATCAGCAAGCGGGTTAAACATATTGTATTTAATGATTACATGAAAGAAGGTATGAATAAATGGGGCATAACAAATGTTGTTGTAATACCGCATGGCTTTATATCATCTCCTAATATGAAAAGCGAAAGTGCGTTGGGTTGCTATATTTTTTGCCCTTCTGAGAATTCTGCTGACATAGATTTCATTATGGAAATGCAGAACTCCGATGAACTGCATTCTTTTCTCAAAACGAATAATATAAAGCTCATTCTCAAAGCGAAAAATATCATATCAAAAAATAACGAAGACATTATTATTATTGATAAATATCAGCCGACAGAAGAGTACATTAAATTATTTCAAAACGCGTGGTTAATATTATTAGCTTACGGCAAAAGGATTGACTACAGATGCAGCGGTGTGCTGAATGAGTGTTTTTCAATGTCTGTTCCAAGCATAATTAATGATTGTGACAATTTTAGGGTTTATCAAAATTATTTTACTTATGATCCATTCTTTAATAAGGATGTAAATAGCCTGATTCATAAGCTAAATATGTTCATAAACAGCCCTATCCGAAAACCTTATTATATAAATCTAGAGGAACAAAAGCCGGAGAGAGGCTGGAGGAGGTTATTGGAAACAAAATAAAAAACAAGATATGTTTATTGCTTACCGGTTTTCTTATGTAAGTATCGGTCAATTCCCAATTCACTTTCCTAAAGCAAGAAATCGTTGTTTAAATATCATATTTCTTTATATGAAATGTTAGGCTTGCCAAAACTTGCGGCTACTCTTCTCTTTTATCTCGTCTCGTTGCCGTTATTCATAGTGAAGCGCGTCAAAGATAGAGTAATATGGAGATTATATAAGATGGGGATGATTATGATAAAGATAGGATAAATTATTTCGTATATTATGAACAATAATCATGTTGTAATAATGGCCGGAGGTATTGGAAGTCGGTTCTGGCCGATGAGCGTACCCGAATATCCAAAGCAATTTATAGATGTGATGGGAACAGGAAAAACGCTTATTCAACAGACCGTTGAAAGGTTCAAGGATGTAGCTCTTATAGAGAACGTATGGGTGGTAACCGGCAAGAAATATGTTGATATTGTTAGGGAACAACTTCCTGGCATACCTACAGATAATATTCTGGCAGAACCAGAAGGCCGCAACACCGCTCCCTGCATAGCATACGCTTGCTGGAAGATTAAGCAGAAGTATGCTAATGCTAACATTGTGGTAACGCCATCTGATGCATTGGTAATCAACACCGTCGAATACGAACGTGTTATAAAAGAGGCATTGATTTTTACTGCTGATAGTAATGCTATTGTAACAATTGGGATTAAACCTTCTCGCCCAGAAACAGGTTATGGCTACATCCATTCAGTGAATAGTGAAGAGCTAACAGTGAACCAACGGCCATTAGCAAAGACTAAAAATAGTTCTAAAGAGATTCTTAAAGTTAGTGAATTCAAAGAGAAGCCGAATCTTGAGATTGCCAAAGAATATCTGGCGGCAGGCAACTATTTCTGGAATGCAGGAATCTTTGTGTGGAATGTGAATACCATCACTTCTGCTATTTGTGAGTATACTCCTGATTTAGCAGCCAAGATGGATGAAATGGCAACTTCTTTCTATACTTCATCTGAAGAAGAGGTTGTTGGTAAAATTTTCCCCTCTTGCGAAAAGATTAGCATTGACTATGCGGTGATGGAAAAATCAAGGGATATCTATACTTTGCCCGCAGATTTCGGATGGAGTGATTTGGGTAGTTGGGGATCTTTACAAACATTGCTGTCTCAAGATGGGGCAGGTAATGCAAGAGTGGGTAATGATATCCGATTATATAACTGTAATAACTGTGTTGTTCATACTTCCGATGAGAAAACAGTTGTAATTGAAGGATTGGATGGCTATATAATAGCTGAAAAAGGTAATAGACTATTAGTCTGTTCGCTCAAGAATGAGCAGCTTATCAAGGAGTATTCTAAATAGATTTTCTCAAATGAAAGTTTTGTTAATTGACCCGCAGTCGGATGATAATTTAGGTCTATATGATTATCATTTAATGACAAACTTAGAAGGAAACATTATTTTCTGTGGTTCTGTTACTTATAATGGCCCCAAAATAGTTTCTAAAAACATACGAACTGAACTTGTTTTCTCTTATCTGTTAGAGAAAAAAACATTAAAGAAAGCTTTTAGTTACGTTCGTTCTATTTTTAAAGTGGCAAGGCTGATAAAAAAAGAACGGCCGGATATCGTTCATATTCAATGGTGGAAGATATGGCCTTTAGACTATTGTTTCTTAAATGTGATAAAGCCATATTGTGGAAAAATAGTTTTCACAGCACACAACTTGGTTCCGCATAATAGCGGTGACAAATATAAAGATAGATGTATTAAATACTATAAGAGGGTTGATAAAATAATAGTACACGTAAGTAAATCTAAAGTGGAACTTGTATCTGATTTCGGGATAGAAGAATCAAAGATTTTCGTCATTCCTCACGGATTATTAGATTTCACGTCAAAGACCACAGTCAAAGATGGCAAATACGAAAAATTAGCAGAGACGAATCATTTTAACGAAAAAATAGTTTTTTCTGCAATGGGTATTCAAAGCAATTATAAAGGTACTGATATTATTGTTGATGCTATTCTTAATAATGATGCAATAAGAAATAATAGTAAGTTTTTTTTTATAATTGCAGGAAAAGGAAATATCGCAACAAAGAATCTTTTTAAGGATTGTAACAATGTTTATGTAAATAATAATTATCTCTCGAATGATGAATTTGAAAAATTATTGCAGCTCTCGGATGTTCTGCTATTGCCGTATCGCAGAATATCGCAAAGTGGCGTTTTGCTAACGGCTATTAGTAATAAGATTCCATATATAGCTACAGATGTGGGGGGGTTGTCCGATCCTTTAATCGTTGCAAAAGTGGGATGGATAATTAATGAAGCCAGTTCTAAGGCTCTTGCTGATATAATATTAGAACTTGCTAATATGAATTGTCACCAAATTAAGTCTATCAAATATAATGATGCAGAATGGAACCGTGTGAAGGTATTATATGATTGGGGCAATATAGGCAAGAAGACCATGGTATGCTATAGTTCATAAATTACAGATAGGAATTAAGTTTATTCAATTATAAAAAAATATGGGAAAAACATTTAAATCAGTAATATCATATTTATATTTTCCAATTTGTATATTGCTATATCCTCTTTTGATAAAGAATAGTTTAGCAATGGCAGATTTTAGACAGTGGCAAGAGCATTTTAAAATAAAGGAATTAGGAACCTTTCGCGCTTTCTGTTATCTGTTTGCATACTATCCTAATTATCGATCCGTGTTTTATTTCAGACAAAACCGGTTGTGCGAATATACTGTAGGATTACTTTTTAATCCTCTCGTAACACTTTGTATATCAAGAGGTTGTGTAATTGAGGGGGGGGTGATTACAGAGCATGGTTACGGTGCTGTGATTACTGCCAAGAAAATCGGAAAGAATTTCTTCTTTCATCAGAATTGTACGGTAGGATTTAATCATGGTGGCTATCCTGAAATAGGTGATAATGTTACGCTATATGCCGGTGCAGTTGTCGCTGGCCCTATAAAGATAGGGCATAATGTAAAAATAGGAGCAAATGCAGTTGTATTGCAGGATGTGCCAGATGATTGTGTAGTATATGGTAATCCATGTGTTATCAAAAAGCATAAGGTCAAATAAAATTTATATTATAAAAACAGGTAATTTTTGACAAGAATATTGCAGCAAAGGCTGTTCTCAGTGGATTTTTCGGTCTCAGATTGAACTCTTTTACTCAGCAGTGTTAAGCGAAAACTTTAAGACAGTTCAAAGTGACTCTTAAATTGCTTTTATTGGACTCGATATTTGTAAACACAAAAAAGGAAATGAAATAAATGAAAGATTATGGCAAGGTGTCAATAATAATGCCAAACTACAATTGTGCTCCTTTTGTTGTAGAGACAATCAGAAGTATACAGGCTCAAACTTATACAAATTGGGAACTTCTGATTGTGGATGACCGTTCAACAGACAAAGGTTATCAAATACTTCTTTCTGAGGCAGAAAAGGATTGCAGAATAAAAGTTCTTCAGAATGTGAAGAACTCTGGTGCTGCTGTCAGTAGAAATTATGCTATGAGGGAAGCAAGTGGACAATGGATCGCTTTCCTGGATTCTGATGACTTATGGGAACCTGAAAAATTAGAGCATCAATTGGAATTTATGGACGAGCATAAAGTAGTATTCTCGTATACTAATTCTGTTTATGTGGATGAGGATGGTAATCCATTAAATATAACGGAGACTGGGCCGAAGAAGGTTGGTTATGGTCTGCTTCTATTGTTTAATTTCTTAAGCACTTGTTCTGTTATGTACAGAAGTGATGTAATGGGAGTTATACAGATTGCCGATATCAAGAAGCGTAACGACTATGCCATTTGGCTGAAAGCAGCAAGAATAGCACCATGCTATTTGCTTGATGAGGATTTAACTAAATACAGAATCCGCACATCTGGAAATCTCTCAGAAAAAAGCAAAGGCTTGTTAGGGCAGCGTTCTTTATTGCGAGATCATTATATCCTTTTCCATAAAAGTGAAGGGTACAACCCTGTAGTTTCCGCCTTGTTTGTAGCTTATAATTTAATAGGCTACATTGTGAAGAAGGTGAAATATGTCAAGCATTCATAATCTGCTTTTGATAAGTGAATGAAATCTAAAAGAAAGGATGTAACCATTTTCCTTACCTTTCAGAAACCAACTTTACCAGAGTAGAGAATTAAGATGTATTTTTCCTAACTATGTATTCAGATATTTCTCAAATGTATCAACTGTCTTATATAGCCGGTTAATTGAACATTAATGATGATGCGAATAACTGTTGTTATTATATATTTGTTGCTATCGTTTAAGATGGTTGCATCTGTGTCGCCCAATGAATTTGGTTTGAAAAATGCCAAAGATGGGATTGAAAGGTATTGGTCATTGTATAGAACGCATTGTGAAGCTTTGAAATTAGGCACAGATGTGGACTATAGCGGTATAGATAACATACAATTGACAATACCTCAGGATGCAAAGAGTATACCTTTGACAAAAAACACAAATTTTCATGGTATCACAATAACTGTAGAAAACAAAGCTAAAGATATTAGACTGTTCACCATGATGGGTGAGATGAAGGAAATCTTAGTTCCTCAAAACCGACTTGATGGAACTGTTTTTAGTGATATTGGTAATTGGGGGGATGGCGTTTGGCTAATGATTTTAGAAGATGAAATCCCGTGGGTAAAGAATCGCAAAGGTTATAATTATGGTCATAAGCGCAGAGATGTAAGACTTATTATTGATGGTGAAGCTAAAAATGAAGCAATAATGCCTTATGGCAATGTTAAGACAACAAAACCACGATGTCTGCTGATAAAATCGGATAAGAGTAAAAAAACAATAGAGAATATAAGGATTGTTAGGACAAAAAACTCAACTCGTAAAACATTCTGTTTTTACATATCAGGGCAGAATAATCTTTTTATGAACAATATAAAAATTGAAACGCCCTGGAACACTGGTATGGTTGGTGATGCTGCAATCGCGGTTAAAGAATGTACGAATGTCCGATTAGAGAATATTGATATTGACGGTTCTTATTCCACAAAAGATACTTATGGCTATTGCATGGTGATAGATACTTCATGGAATGTATCGCTTAAGCATGTCCGTGCTGATGCTAGCTGGGGTGTGTTTTATTGTAGCAATTTGAATAAGGCTTATTTGGAAGATTGTAATGTTAATCGTTTTGATACTCACTGCTATGGAAAGGACTACTCTTTCAGTCATTGCTATTTACATGATTTGGGGATGCAGATATCATCTGTCTATGGAAAAATACTATATACAAACTGTATTTTTCGAAATTTCGAGCCGGTGTGTCTTCGTCTTGATTATAATAGTTATGTTCCTTTTGATTTGGAAATTAAGGATTGCACTATGCACACGGGACCAGAAAGGAATAGAATTGCTTATATGGGTAGAGTTACAGATGAAATCAATAACCGACCAGAACTTAAAGTTAAGAATTGGCCCAACATAAAGATTGATGGTTTGAGAATTATACCTGATGACAATACTAAATCTATTTATCTTTATTTTGTAGGTGGCCATGTTGATGAGAATTATCCAATCCAGCATTTGGATAATATAGATATAAAAGATTTAAAAATCGATGGTGATGCTGAGCTTTATTTTTGTAACCAGAAGGTAAAAACTGCAAGAGATGTAAAGAGCAAGATTCAACAGGCTAGGGGCTATAAACCGGTTAAGCTCGAGATGGATTCAGAGCCTGTGCCAATTCTAAGCAAGGTTATCGGCAAATTAGGATGCAAAGAACTATTCTGTGAAAGAGTCGTATTCTCTATTCCATATGTATTTCTTTTGTTTTTATCATTTTTATGCGGAAGAGTTGTAAGTTGGAATAAAAAAAGTTGGAAATAGCAATTTTATAGAGGGGTAAAAGAACGCTATTAATGAAAGTTTGGAGGGGAGGGATTAAGATGATTATTCACACGTATACATAAAGACTTGATGATAAGCATTTCAATAAAGAGTAAGTATAGAAAAGGTTCTAATCAGGTTTTTATCACTTTATAGGATCACATTACTTAGAAACTGTTTTGATTTTATTTGAGCTATTTACCAAGACTATTCTTGTAATTTTTTTTTTCATGAGAAGCATAGCGAGTTCTGTGATGAATGTAAAAGGAGAAAAAAGGTCAAAAAGAAACGTAGGAAATATTCTTAAATAACTATTGAAATAAATTCAAAACAGTATCTTAATAAACAAATTATTATAGTTATGTTATGAAATATTTAATTGTTGTCGCTCATCCTGACGATGAGGTGTTGGGAGCGGGTGCTTCCATTTGGAAGTGGAGTAAGACGGACGAGGTGGATGTGGCCATTATGTGTACGGAAGCAAAAGCTCGTGCTTTTAGGCCAGATGATAATGAGCTGGAGGCAGATATGCATAATGCTATTAAAGAACTCGGAGTAAAGAATATCTATGAGGCTACATTCCCCAATATAGAAATGAATATAGTGCCGCATTTGAAATTGGTGCAATTCATTGAAGGTGTTATTAAGGAAAGTGAGCCTGATATAGTAGTTACTCATCATCCTGCTGACACGAATAATGACCACATGATGACCTCTATGGCTTGCCAGGAGGCTGTTCGTCTGTTCCAGCGTAGACCAGAGGTTAAGAGAATTCAGGAGTTCTGGTATATGGAAGTGCCTTCTTGCACGGAGTGGAAGATCAATAATGGGTTGAATACTTTTAATCCCAACTGCTATGTAGAGATAGGTGAGGAAGGTATTCAGGTTAAGATCAATGCTTTGGCCACATATCGTGGAGTGATGCGTTCTTATCCACATCCGCGCTCTGCCCAGTATATAAAGGGGCTGGCAGCTTATCGTGGTGGTCAGTGGGGGTTGAATTATGCTGAAGCATATGAAGTTGTACTTCGTAGTTACAAGTGAAAAGTTTTTCTGGTTTATCAAGGAATCATAAAATCATAAAGCAATGGTAAACAATCGTTTTAATGGACATCTGTGCATCGTTTTTGCACTTGAACATTATAATCCGCTAGGGATGATTCGGAGTTTTGGGTGCATGGGCATTAATCCTATTTATATATCTGTGAAAAGACGGTATGAGGTTGCAAATAAGAGCAAATACATTTCGAAACTTCACAAAGTGGATAGTATTCAGGAAGGCTATGAGCTCCTGATGCGTGAATATGGTCATGAAAAACTGAAACCATATCTTGTGTTTTCAGATGATAAGTCTGTCGGCTATTTCGACCTGAGGTATAACGAGTGGAAGGATAAGTTCATTAGTTATAATGCAGGTGAACAAGGGCGTATCAACCACTTTATGGACAAGTTTGAGATCCAACAGTGCGCCAAACGACATGGCTTTAACGTACTAGAGTCGTTCATCATCCGTAAGGGTAGCGAGATCCCTAAAGAACTTTGGTATCCTGTAATTACTAAAGATATTTCTCCTAATGTGGGCAATTGGAAAGCTGATGTCTATATTTGCCAGAATGAAGAAGAACTGATTGGTGTCATGGAGCGAATTGCTAGCAATGAAATTATGGTTCAGCATTTCGTGGATAAGAAAAACGAAATGGCTCTTGAAGGTTACACCATCAATCATGGCAAAGAGATGCAGATTGTCACCCAGATGTCATGGAAGTATCTGATACAGGGTTACTACAGTCCCTATCACGATGTCTGTATGTTCACTGACAAAGAGATGGAGAATAAGTTGTTGACCATGTTTGAGGAAATCGGATTTGAAGGCGTTTTTGAAGTAGAGTTCCTGATTGATAAGGATGGAACCTTCTACTTTATGGAAACTAATTTTCGTGCTTCTGCATGGAACTCAACGGGTATGTTTGCTGGAATGCCTTTGGATTATCTTTGGGTGAAAGGTATGGAACAGGGCTATATTGATCCTATTGACCGAAAGGAGTTTAAACCGTTCACATCGATGAGCGAGGTAATTGACTACGCTAAGCGAGTGGAAGGAGGTATGATAAGTGAACCTGAATGGTGGCGTGATTTTCGTGAGGCTAAATGCACCTTTATTTATAATAAAGATGATATTGCACCATTCGAGGAGATATATAAGAATTTTGAAGCATTTAAGTAAGGAATGGAAAAATTATTATTTACGGGAGGAACAGGCTTTTTAGGAAGAAATGCTATGCCTGTATTGACTAAGCAATACGAGGTAACAAGAATCGGAATTTCTAAAGACGACGATATAAAAGTAAACTTTGCTTTGGAAGTACCAAAGTTACCATGTAGATATGATGTCGTACTTCATGCGGCTGGTAAGGCTCATATTTATCCAAAAACGGAAGAAGAAAAGAAGTCCTTTTATGATGTGAATGTAACGGGCACCAAGAATCTTTGCTCTGCCTTGAATATATATGGTTTGCCAAAGACATTGATCTTTATCTCAACTTTGGGCGTTTATGGAAATAAGCCTGGTAATGGTGAAACTGAGGATGAGCGAGAATTAGTTGGAGATGAAGTTTATCAAGAAACAAAAATACAGGCGGAACAATATCTACAGAAATGGGCAAAGGAGAATGGTGTTATACTCGGAATCCTCAGACCAAGTTTGTTAGTAGGTAAAGGTGCTCCTGGTAATCTTGGTGCTATGGTGAATGGCATAAAAACAGGTTTCTATGCAAGCATAGCTGGTGGCAAAGCTCATAAAAGTATGTTGATGGCTGAAGATATAGCCCATATTCTTCCATTGATAGAGAATAAAGGAGGTATTTATAATGTTTGTGACAATCACCATCCGAGATTCCGAGAATTAGAGAAAACAATTGCCAAGCAATTAGGGAAAAGACCACCTCTTATTATCCCTTACTGGATGGCAAAATGTTTAGCTTGGGTTGGAGATGTAATAAGTACACTCCCGATCAATTCTTCACGTCTGGAAAAGATTATAACCGATGATACTTATAGTAGCAAGAAAGCTCAGAAAGAATTGGGTTGGACACCAATGGATGTAATAGAGAATTATAAGATATAGTATGTATAGACATTTTTTTAAGAGATTGATAGCATGTACGTTATCTATCCTTGGATTAATCGTGTGTTGCATCCCTATGATAATAATAGCCATAGCTATAAAACTAGATTCGAAGGGCCCTGTCTTCTTTAGACAGGATAGATTAGGAAAAGACATGAAGACCTTTCGGATTTTCAAATTTAGGACTATGGTCGTTGGAGCATATGAGATGGGGGGGAAAGCTACACGATCCGATGATGCGCGTATCACAAAAGTAGGTGCTTTCCTTCGTCGAACTAGCCTTGATGAATTACCACAGATGTTTAATATACTTCGTGGGGGAATGACAATTATTGGTCCTCGTCCTATATTGCCTGTTGAGTGGGAACCTTATAAAGACAATACTCGATATGCGAAGCGATATGAAGTAAGACAAGCTATGTTTGGAACTGTAGATGTGATAAACAGAGCCGCTGATAGGGATTTGCAGTTTTCTATGGATGCAGATTATGTTGAAAATCTTACTTTCTGGCTTGATGTGAAAACTTTCTTTCAGATAATCAGTGTCGTTATAAGTGGAAAGAATGTATATATGGAAGAAGTTGATGAAAAGAATAAAAAGTAACTTCGTATAATTGGCAAATAGTAAAAAAGATAGAAAAATAAACTTATTAGAAGAATATAAACAGCACATTTGCATAGTATCGCTTTAGAGCATTATAATCCATTGGGTGTGGTTAGACCGCTGGGTGAAAAATGTTATTAACCATATAGAGTGATTGGTGTGAAGTACCATGTGAGAGTGGTAAGCGCCAATAAATATGCCAGCAAGGTGTATGAGGTGGATTTTGTAGAGGAAGGATATAAGGTCCTGATGTCAGAATTTAGTGAAGTAGCATCTAAGACAGGTAAGACGTTTTATATCTTCATTTGCGATGACCGCACAACGGGCTATTTGTATGAGCGTTACGAAGAACTGAAGGATAAATTCTACTTCAACCATGCAGGAGAGGCTGGACGTATCATTAAGTACATGGATAAGCACGGGATTCTACTCTTGGCAGAAAAGCATGAGGTGAATGTTCTGAAGAGCGTAGTGGTTAATCGTGGTGAAATAATTGAGGGATTAGAATATCTTACATCACCAAGAGTATTTTCCTCAATGTAGGTGGCTGGAAGAGTGATATCCACATTTGCTATTGCGAAGAAAAACTTCGTGAGGCATACAAGAAGATTGATGCGCCTCAGGTGGTGATTCAGAAATATATCAACAAGAAGAATTTGTACTGCTTGGATGGTCTTTGTGGCCCTGAAAGAAAGGAAACGTTCTTGGTCATGGTTCATACAGCTCTATCTGATTAAGGGTTACTATAGCTCTCGTCAGGACTATGAGAATGTGAAGAATAAGGAAGTGATTAATGTCGTAAGTGCTATGATTTGCGAAATTGGATTTACGAGTATTATCTCTGTGGAGTTCTTGGCGGCTCAAGATGATTTGTTGTGTTTTTGGGGAATTAACTTCCGCAATTCTACTTGGATATGCTTCTACAGTGGCAGGCGTCAATCTGTCCATTATATGAGCGGAGTTGCTGCTCAAAGGTAAGATGCCTGAGAATATTTATTGCGAAATGTACCTTGGATTCTGTGGTATGGTTGAGCCTATTGACTTTGCTAAGCGTGTGAAATCGGGCATGATGAATCTGATAGATTGGATGGCTGATTTCTGTCATTGTGACTGCTTGTACTATTACAATGAACAAATTATTTGATAAGGATTTCTTGGATAGCTTGCTGGCACAGGCTGCTGAATCTCCGAGGTTGCGACAGAATTATGACTTGCGTAACTCGTCGGAAGATACGTCGCAACGGATGCTGAATGCGTTGCTTCCAGGAGTGGAGGTGGCGATTCATCGGCATGAAAACACTGCGGAAACAGTGGTATGTTTACGTGGTAAGCTGGAGGAGATTTTTTATGAAGAAATAGAGGAGTATACTTCGGATATGTTATCGCATGTAGTGGAGGTCGTAAGAAAAAGAACTTTTAGGGAAGTTTCACGGCAGTTGATTTGTCCCTCTGAAGGGCTGTATGGTATGCAGATCCCTGCCGGAACATGGCATACGGTGAATGTACTGGAGCCTTCGATTATATTTGAAGCGAAAGACGGGAGTTATATTCCATAAGAAAAGATGTAGATGGAATTGGTTGTTGCCGTGTGGGCATTCAATAAACCATAGGTATAATATCTAATATTATGGTTTATTGAATGCTTGTACGGCAATATTCTTTTTGTTATTTTCTTGTGAGATAATTCCCCGTCAACCGAAAAAACTTATTAACTTTGCGGGTCGTTTTTGGAAACAATAAAAAACAATGATATGAATATCTCTTATAATTGGTTGAAGGAGTATGTCGATTTTGATTTGACACCGGATGAGGTTGCTGCTGCCCTGACGTCTATCGGATTGGAAACAGGAAGTGTGGAAGAGGTGCAAACCATCAAGGGAGGATTGGAAGGGTTGGTCATCGGTGAAGTATTGACATGCGAGGCTCATCCCAATTCGGACCACATGCACGTTACAACCGTCAATCTGGGACAAGGTGAACCCGTGCAGATTGTATGCGGCGCTCCCAATGTGGCGGCCGGACAAAAGGTGGTAGTGGCCACTTTAGGCACAAAGCTATATGACGGTGACGAATGTTTCACTATCAAGAAGTCGAAACTTCGCGGCGTAGAATCCGTGGGTATGATTTGTGCCGAAGATGAAATAGGTATCGGCACAGACCATGCGGGTATCATTGTGCTGCCTGATACGGCTGTTCCGGGTACGCTTGCCAAGGATTATTATAATATCAAAAGCGATTATGTATTGGAGGTGGACATCACTCCGAATCGTGCCGATGCTTGTTCGCATTATGGCGTGGCCCGCGATTTGTATGCCTATCTGACGCAGAACGGAAAACAGACTGCCTTGAAGAAACCGTCTGTAGATGCTTTTGCCGTTGAAAACCATGATTTGGATATTAAAGTAACGGTAGAGAATGCAGAGGCGTGTCCCCGATATGCCGGAGTGACGCTGAAAGGGGTTACGGTAAAAGAAAGTCCGGAGTGGTTGCAAAACAAACTCCGCATTATCGGCCTGCGCCCTATAAATAATGTAGTGGATATCACAAACTATATTGTTCACGCTTTCGGGCAACCGCTTCATTGCTTTGATGCCGATAAGATCAGAGGGCGTGAGGTGATTGTGAAAACAATGCCTGAAGGCACGCCCTTTGTCACTCTTGACGGCGTGGAGCGTAAACTGAACGAGCGCGACCTGATGATTTGCAACAAGGAAGATGCCATGTGCATCGCCGGCGTTTTCGGAGGATTGGATTCCGGTTCTACCGAGGCTACTAAAGATATATTCCTCGAAAGCGCTTATTTCCATCCTACGTGGGTGCGTAAGACGGCCCGTCGTCACGGGTTGAATACGGATGCCTCTTTCCGGTTTGAAAGAGGAGCCGACCCCAACAACGTGGTTTACTGTCTGAAACTTGCCGCACTGATGATAAAAGAACTCGCGGGAGGTATCGTCTCTTCCGAGATAAAGGATGTATGCGCTGCTCCCATAGAAGACTTCAGCGTGGAACTTTCGTATGAAAAGGTACATTCGTTGATTGGTAAGGTCATTCCGACGGATACAATCAAGAGCATTGTGACAAGCTTGGAGATGGGGATTGTAAAGGAAACCACCGAAGGGCTTACGTTGGCTGTGTCTCCTTATCGCGTGGACGTGCAGCGCGACTGCGACGTGATAGAGGATATTCTGCGCATCTATGGATATAATAATGTGGAGATTCCCTCTACGTTGAAATCTTGCCTGACGACAAAAGGCGAGCATGATAAATCGAATAAGTTGCAGAATCTCATTGCCGAACAGTTGGTGGGCTGCGGTTTCAACGAAATATTGAATAATTCATTGACCCGTGCGGCTTACTACGACAATCTGGAGTCCTATCCCTCGAAGAATCTTGTGATGCTCTTGAACCCGTTGAGCGCAGATTTGAATGCAATGCGTCAGACGCTGCTCTTCGGAGGTTTGGAAAGCATTGCGCATAATGCCAACCGTAAGAATGCCGATTTGAAATTCTTTGAGTATGGTAACTGCTATTGCTTCCATGAAGAAAAGAAGAATCCGGAAAAAGCATTGGCTGCTTACTCTGAAGATTTCCATCTCGGTTTGTGGGTGACGGGTAAAAGAGTTTCCAACTCATGGGCACATCCGGATGAAGACAGTTCCGTATACGAACTGAAAGCATACGTTGAAAATATCTTTGCACGTTTGGGATTGCAGATGAGAGATTTGGTTGTGGGTAACTTGACGGATGATATTTATGCTTCCGCCTTGTCCGTACAGACAAGAGGAGGGAAGAGGCTGGCAACGTTTGGTTCTATCTCGAAGAAGCTGCTGAAAGCATTCGACATTGACAACGAGGTGTATTATGCCGACCTGAATTGGAAGGAATTGCTGAAGGCCATCAAGAACGTGAAAGTGAATTATACGGCAATATCTAAGTTTCCGGCCGTGAAGCGCGATTTGGCCTTGTTGCTCGACAAGAAAGTGCAATTTGCCGAAATCGAGAGAATTGCTTATGAGACGGAAAAGAAGTTGCTGAAAGAAATCGCTCTTTTCGATGTTTACGAAGGCAAGAATCTGGAAGCCGGCAAGAAGAGTTATGCGGTAAGTTTCTTGTTGCAAGATGAGAATGCAACACTGAATGATAAACAGATAGACAAGATTATGTCGAAGTTGGTGGTTAATTTGGAAAACATGCTGGGAGCCAAGTTGCGCTGATTAAGTATCGAATGATTTATAATTAAAAAATAAATATAGTTCCAATGGGAAGAGCATTTGAATATAGAAAGGCCGCCAAACTTAAAAGATGGGGCCACATGGCAAAGACCTTTACGAGGTTGGGTAAACAAATTGCTATTGCGGTAAAGGCCGGTGGTCCGGAACCGGAAAACAATCCGACTTTGCGTTCGGTTATCGCTACTTGTAAACGCGAAAACATGCCGAAAGATAATATCGAGCGCGCCATCAAGAATGCGATGGGTAAAGACCAAAGCGACTACAAGAGCATGACTTATGAAGGATATGGCCCTCATGGCGTTGCTATTTTTGTTGACACTTTGACGGATAACACCACCCGTACGGTAGCGGATGTCCGTTCCGTATTCAATAAGTTCGGTGGTAATTTGGGAACCATGGGGTCTTTGGCTTTCTTGTTCGACCATAAATGTGTGTTTACTTTCAAAAAGAAAAACGACATGGATATGGAAGAGTTAATCCTCGATTTGATAGACTATGATGTGGAAGAGGATTATGAAGAGGATGAGGAAGAAGGTACAATCACGATTTACGGTGATCCGAAGAGCTACGCGGCCATTCAGAAACATCTGGAAGAGTGCGGGTTTGAGGATGTTGGCGGTGAGTTTACCTATATCCCGAATGACCTGAAAGACGTGACTCCCGAACAGCGCGAGACCATTGACAAAATGGTAGAACGTCTTGAAGAGTTCGACGACGTGCAGACGGTTTATACCAATATGAAACCGGAAGAAGGCGAAGCGTAATGATGTACACATATAAGACTCAAGGTACATGTAGCAGTAACATCGAGCTTGAAGTAGAAGATGGGATTGTGAAAGAAGTGATATTTTGGGGTGGATGTAATGGAAACCTGCAAGGAGTTTCGTGCTTGGTGAAAGGCATGCCGGTGGATATGGTGATAAGCCGTCTGGAAGGTATTCGTTGCGGCAGGCGTTCCACTTCTTGTCCCGACCAATTGTGCAAAGCGCTGCATGAGATGGGGTATTAAGCCTTTTGTTTGGAATAAGAGAATGTAGAGGCAAAACTCTGTATGGTTTTCTTCTCAGGCGCGGATTGCGCGGATTTTCACGGATTTTCACGGATTTTGTCAACGGAAAGCTGTGTTAATCCCGCGAAATCCGCGTCTGATATTATGTCGTAGCGCGAATGGAAACAGGGGTGGTCAGAAAGTTAAGACTTCTCGGACTGACCTCGGAAACGGACTCTGATTTGTTTTAATTTAACTATCAACCTCCTTGCGAACTTAATAGGAGCGTATTTGTTATTAATTCAATGTTTTTACACTTTTAAATAAACGAAGACAATGAAGAATATTCTTAAAGACCTGAAACGGAGAGACCATAAACGTTATCTGGGCGGTCTGGACGTTTTCAGATACATAGGTCCCGGACTGCTGGTGACGGTGGGGTTTATCGATCCGGGCAACTGGGCTTCTAACTTTGCCGCCGGTTCCGAGTTTGGTTACTCCTTGTTATGGGTAGTCACATTGTCTACCGTTATGTTGATAGTGTTGCAGCACAATGTGGCACACTTGGGCATTGTGACCGGCTTATGTTTGTCCGAGGCCGCCACCAAATATACTCCCTCATGGGTGTCTCGTCCCATACTCGGCACGGCGGTACTGGCTTCCGTCTCTACTTCCTTGGCAGAGATATTGGGAGGGGCCATTGCCTTGCAAATGCTCTTTGGCATTCCTATTATATGGGGATCGGTATTGACGACGGCGTTTGTTTTCATTATGCTTTTTACCAACTCCTATAAAAAGATTGAGCGTTCCATTATCGCATTTGTCTCTGTCATCGGACTTTCTTTTATTTACGAGCTTTTTCTGGTGAAGATAGACTGGCCTGTGGCCGTGCAGGGATGGGTGACGCCTTCTTTCCCGCATGGTAGCATGCTGATTATTATGAGCGTGTTGGGAGCGGTGGTGATGCCGCATAACCTGTTTCTTCATTCGGAGGTGATACAGAGCCATGAATATAATAAGAAAGACGATGCTTCCATCCGGAAGGTGTTGAAATACGAACTGTTCGATACACTGTTCTCCATGGTGGTGGGGTGGGCTATCAATAGCGCCATGATACTGCTGGCTGCGGCAACCTTTTATAAAGGAGGCATTCAGGTGGAAGAGTTGCAGCAAGCCAAATCTTTGTTGGAACCCTTATTGGGAAACAGCGCTGCCGTGGTTTTTGCATTGGCGTTGCTGATGGCAGGCATATCTTCTACAATCACCAGCGGCATGGCTGCGGGTTCTATTTTTGCCGGAATATTCGGAGAGGCTTATCATATTAAAGACAGTCATTCGCAAGTAGGCGTGATACTTTCGTTGGGCCTTGCCTTGCTGCTGATTTTCTTTATCGGAGATCCCTTCAAGGGATTGTTGATTTCTCAGATGGTATTGAGTATTCAGTTGCCTTTCACTGTCTTTCTCCAAGTCGGGCTGACCTCTTCTCGAAAAGTAATGGGACAGTATGCAAACAGTAAATGGAGCACTTTTGTGCTTTATTCCATAGCTGCCGTTGTCACGGCTTTGAATATCATGCTGTTAATCTCCGAATTGACATCCTGAATAAAGAAACTTTTAAAAGAAATTCGGATATGAAAATTATTACATACAATGTGAATGGGTTGCGGGCTGCCGTGACGAAGGGATTTCCCGATTGGTTGGCGCAAGAGCGGCCCGATGTGCTTTGTCTGCAAGAAACGAAATTGCAACCGGAGCAATATCCTGCCGAGGCGTTGGATGCATTAGGATACAAACATTATCTCTATTCCGCACAAAAGAAAGGGTATAGCGGGGTTGCCGTTTTGACTAAGCGTGAGCCGGATCATGTGGAATACGGCATGGGGATGGAGGAGTATGATAACGAGGGACGTTTTATTCGTGCCGATTACGGGGATATTTCTGTTGTAAGCGTCTACCATCCTTCCGGAACCAGTGGCGACGAACGTCAGGCATTCAAGATGATTTGGTTGGAAAAATTTCAGGAGTATGTGCTTGAACTTGAGCGTACCCGTCCCAAACTGATTCTTTGCGGTGATTATAATATATGCCATGAGGCAATAGATATTCACGATCCTGTGCGCAATGCCACCAATAGCGGTTTCCTGCCCGAAGAGCGCGAGTGGATGACACGTTTCCTCAATGCGGGTTTCATCGACAGCTTCCGGTTTCTTCATCCGGATAAGCAGGAATACACATGGTGGAGTTACCGTTTTAATTCTCGCGCCAAGAATAAAGGCTGGCGCATAGATTATTGCATGGTGAATGAATCGGTGCGTCCGATGCTGAAGGAGGCTCGGATACTGAGCGATGCCGTTCATTCCGATCATTGCCCGATGTTGTTGGAAATTGCAGAGTAATGAAGGAGACAGAGGATAGAATAGCAAAGGCGGTCGAACTTTTCAAGAGTGGGTATAATTGCTCTCAATCTGTTGTGGCGGCTTTTGCCGACATGTATGGATTTACGGAAGAACAATCGTTGCGCATGTCCGCATCTTTCGGAGGCGGTATCGGCCGCATGCGCCAGACGTGTGGCGCTGCGTGCGGGCTGTTCATGCTGGCCGGATTGGAAAAAGGAGCGGTACGTGCCAGTGACCGTGAAAGTAAGGCGGCCAATTATGCTTTAGTGCAGGAGTTGGCCCAAGAATTCGAGAAACGCAATGGTTCTATAGTTTGTGCCAAGTTGTTGGGACTGGAGAAAGTGGAAAAATCTTCTATTCCCGAAGCGCGGACAGAACAATATTATGCAAAGCGTCCTTGTGCCAAGATGGTGGAAGTTGCTGCCCGAATCTGGACTGAATACATGGAAAAGGCGCATCAATAGTAATGAAACGGAACTTTATGCCCCTTTATATAAAAAATATGATTATAAATGTGTTCTATAACATATTTTGTCTATCTTTGCAGCGATATAAGAAACACCTGCATCTTTGTTAATGGAGATGAGGATAACGTTTAACTAAAAGCAAATAGAAATGTTACAAGAAAAAGCTGGAAATGTCGCAGGACAGATTTGGACAGCATTGAATGGCACAGATGGCTTGACACACAAGCAAATCAAAAAAGTAACCAAACTGGTTGATAAGGACTTCTTCCTCGGTTTGGGTTGGTTATTGAGAGAGAACAAGGTCGTTACTTCCGAAGTAGAAGGCGAATTGTTTGTAAAGCTGAACTAAGCAGAGATTGATTAGAATGTTATAAAAAGATGCGTTGATACATGTATATGTTGTCAACGCATCTTTTTTATTTGCCCCGATTTCATTATCTTTGCGCACCGAATAAATAGATAATTGTTGACAATGAATAATATACGCAATTTCTGCATTATTGCCCATATCGATCACGGTAAATCGACACTGGCAGACCGCCTGCTGGAGTTTACCAATACCATACAAGTGACTAACGGACAGATGTTGGATGACATGGACTTGGAGAAGGAGAGAGGCATTACCATCAAGAGCCATGCCATACAGATGGAATATACGTATAAAGGCGAGAAATATATTTTGAATCTGATTGATACTCCGGGACACGTGGATTTCTCGTACGAAGTGTCGCGCTCCATTGCCGCATGCGAAGGCGCATTGCTCATTGTAGATGCTTCGCAGGGTGTGCAGGCTCAGACTATTTCCAACCTCTATATGGCCATCGAACATGATTTGGAAATTATCCCGGTCATCAATAAATGCGACATGCCGAGCGCCATGCCCGAAGAGGTGGAGGATGAAATCGTCGAGTTGCTGGGTTGCAAACGCGAAGAAATTATTCGTGCTTCCGGCAAGACGGGTATGGGAGTGGAAGAAATCCTTGCCGCCGTTATTGAACGCATTCCTCATCCGGAAGGCAGTGAAGAGGCTCCGCTTCAGGCTTTGATTTTCGATTCCGTATTCAATTCTTTTCGCGGCATCATTGCCTATTTCAAGATTGTGAACGGCGTAATCCGTAAAGGAGATAAGGTGAAGTTCTTCAATACGGGCAAGGAATATGATGCGGACGAAATAGGCGTACTCAAAATGGATATGCTTCCGCGTTCCGAACTGCGTACCGGCGATGTGGGGTATATCATTTCGGGCATCAAAACCTCCAAAGAAGTGAAAGTGGGTGATACCATCACGCATATCATGCGCACTTGCAAAGAAGCCATTGCCGGATTTGAGGAGGTGAAGCCGATGGTTTTTGCAGGCGTATATCCTATTGAGGCGGAAGATTTTGAAGATCTGCGTTCTTCGCTGGAGAAGTTGCAGCTGAATGATGCTTCGCTGACTTTCCAGCCGGAATCCTCGTTGGCTTTGGGTTTCGGCTTTCGTTGCGGTTTTCTGGGCCTGCTTCACATGGAGATTGTGCAGGAACGTCTCGACCGTGAGTTTGATATGAACGTTATCACAACAGTACCCAACGTATCTTATAATATTTATGACAAGCAAGGCAACATGACCGAGGTGCATAACCCCGGCAGTATGCCCGACCCGACAATGATCGATCATATCGAAGAGCCTTATATCCGTGCTTCGGTGATTACCGCTACCGACTATATCGGTCCTATCATGACCCTTTGTTTGGGCAAGCGCGGCGAACTGGTGAAACAGGAATATATTTCGGGCAACCGTGTGGAAATCTATTATGATATGCCGCTTGGCGAGATAGTTATCGATTTCTATGATAAGTTGAAGAGTATCTCCAAGGGTTATGCTTCTTTCGATTATCATCCCAATGGTTTTCGTCCTTCCAAACTGGTGAAGCTGGATATCTTGCTGAACGGCGAGCCGGTGGATGCTCTTTCTACTTTGACGCATTTTGACAATGCTTACGAACTGGGACGACGGATGTGCGAAAAGCTGAAAGACTTGATTCCGAGACAACAGTTTGATGTAGCCATTCAAGCGGCTATCGGTGCGAAAATTATTTCCCGCGAAACGATTAAGGCTGTGCGTAAGGATGTGACGGCAAAGTGTTATGGCGGAGATGTGAGCCGTAAACGCAAGTTGCTTGAGAAACAGAAAAGAGGTAAAAAAAGAATGAAACAGATTGGTAATGTGGAGGTGCCGCAGAAAGCTTTTCTCGCGGTGCTGAAGCTGGACTGAGTTATGAATGTTATACAGTATAGGGAGGTTGTTCATTCTCATTGGGCTGTTTTGAACGCTTTCCTTTTAATTTGGTTTGAATGAAAAAAGTATTATTGTTTTCGGCCTTCCTTATGGTGGGCCTGTTGGTGTCCCAATATCTCCCGCTATGGGCAGGAGAAAATTACGATGCGGTAAAGAGCCTGTCAAATGTATTGTTATACGTTTGTCTGGGGTTTATCATGATTAATGTAGGACGCGAGTTCGATGTGGATAAGTCGCGTTGGCAGACTTATGCCAAAGATTATTTTATAGCTATGGCTACGGCCGCCATGCCTTGGTTTCTGATAGCTGTCTATTATATTTTCATACTGCTTCCGCCTGAATATTGGGACAGCTGGGAGGCATGGAAAGAAAACCTGTTGTTAAGTCGTTTTGCCGCTCCCACATCCGCCGGTATACTTTTTACGATGCTTGCCGCCATCGGATTGAAGTCCAGTTGGATATATAAGAAGATTCAGGTATTGGCTATCTTCGATGATTTGGATACCATTCTCTTGATGATACCTCTTCAAATCATGATGATTGGTCCTCGCTGGCAACTTTTGGTAATCATTTTCATTGTTTTTCTGCTACTTTCATTCGGTTGGAAACAGCTTGGGAAATATGATTGGCGGCAAGACTGGAAAGCTATCATTCTTTATTCTGTCATGGTGTTTGCATGCACCCAAGTGCTGTATCTTGTCAGCAAATATCTTTATGGGGAAGATGCCAGTATACATATCGAAGTATTGCTGCCGGCGTTTGTGCTTGGCATGGTGATGAGACATAAAGAGCATGATACGGCTATGGAGCATAGAGTTTCTACCGGTATTTCTTTCATGTTCATGTTTCTGGTAGGGGTAAGCATGCCCCTGTTCATAGGAGTGGACTTTGCAGAAGCCTCTGCCGGTCATCATTCTGTTACAGGTTCACAGGAGATGATGTCGTGGGGAATGATTTTGGTTCATGTATTGATTGTATCGACTCTTTCCAATGTGGGCAAGTTGTTTCCTGTGTTTTTCTATCGCGACCGTAAGTTCAGTGACCGTCTGGCGCTTTCTATCGGAATGTTTACGCGTGGCGAAGTAGGGGCGGGAGTCATCTTTATTGCTTTGGGATATAATTTAGGAGGCCCAGCATTGATTGTTTCCGTACTGACGATTGTGTTGAACCTGATTCTGACAAGTGTGTTTGTTTTGTGGGTAAAGAATTTGGCGCTGAAGAGTTATAAGGACGAAGAATAGTATCTCTTTGAACGTACATCTACTGAAAGAGCTTTCTTTTAAAACCAATACTACTTATGATTATCTTACGTACCATGCGGCAAATCTCGGCATGGAATATTCTGCCGAGTTTACTATTGTTTTTGACGGCGATACTGGCTGCCATTATAGCCAATTCACCGATGGCCTCTGTCTATCAAAGCTTTCTTCTTCAAGAAATGCGATTGTGTATCGGAGATTTCAACTTGTTTTCCCATGATGGTCATCCGATGCACATGATTGACTTTATCAATGACGGCTTGATGACAATTTTCTTCTTGGCCGTAGGATTGGAGATAAAGCGCGAGTTGCTGGTGGGCGAACTTTCTTCTTTTCGTAAGGCTTCGTTGCCGTTTATTGCGGCATGTGGAGGCATGTTGTTTCCCGTAGTCATCTATTCTTTGCTGGTAGCTCCCGATTCTCCCGGAATGCGTGGCATGGCCATTCCCATGGCCACGGATATTGCCTTTTCATTAGGGGTGCTCAGCTTGTTGGGCAAGCGGGTTCCGCTGAGCTTGAAGATTTTTTTGACGGCTTTTGCCGTGGTCGATGACATAGGAGGCATTCTTGTCATAGCTATTTTTTACAGTTCGGAGGTGGCATACGGTTATCTTATAATAGCTGCCGTGCTCTATTGCTTCCTGTATTATATGGGCAAGATGGGAATGACCCAGAAGATATTCTTCTTCTTTTTCGGAGTGCTGATTTGGTATTTATTCCTTCAGTCAGGGATACACAGTACTATTTCCGGAGTGATACTCGCTTTTGTGATACCTGCCCGCCCGAGGTTGAATGCAGGGAAGTATATCAGGCGTATACGTAACAGGGTCAGCAGTTTTCCGGTGTCCGAATCGGATAATATTGTGTTGACTAACGAGCAAATCGCCACACTGAAACAGGTGGAGCGTGCTTCCGACCGTGTCATCAGTCTTTCGCAGTCTATGGAGGATAACTTGCATGGCATGGTTAATTTTATTATTTTGCCTTTGTTTGCCTTTGCCAATGCCGGTGTGGCGCTGGCCGGAGGTGGTGAAGTGTTGGGAGATGTGAGCATAGCGGTGGCGGTAGGCTTGCTTTTAGGGAAGTTTACGGGCATCTTCTCTTTCACTTGGTTGTCTATAAAGAGCAGATTGGTACCGATGCCGACAGGGATGAACTGGAAAAACATAACCGGTGTTTCCTTGTTGGGAGGCATTGGCTTCACGGTGTCCTTGTTCATTGCCAACCTCTCTTTTGCAAGTAATCATCCGGCGTTGCTCAATCAGGCCAAGTTTGGAGTCCTTTTAGGAACGGTTGTTGCCGGGACGCTGGGGTATATCGTGCTGAATGCCGTATTGCCGAAACAGAAAAAATGCCTGTTTAAAGAAAGTTTATAGAGAATTTCAAGTACAAAACGTCAATCCCCTTGTTCCTGCGTCGGGTTATTTGCATCCGGCACAAGGACAAGGGGATTGATGTTTTCAGGAAAACCTTTTCACGGATGCTTACTCTGTTTCTTCCGTCTCTCGGTCTTTGGGCAGGAGTTTGGGCGAGATTCTCTTTTTCGGCATGAGGCTCATGCCTTTCAGCATCTCTGCTTGGCGCACTATGCTTCCGTTTCCGTCAGACAGTTGGTTGAAGGCTCGGTCGTAGTCTTTTTGCAGGGCGGCAAGCCTGTCGCCGATGGCGAGGAAAGTGTCGGTGAAGCCGGCTATCTTTTCGTAGAGGGCTGTGCCGCGTTTGATGATGGCCTGCACGTTCTTCACCTGATTCTCTTTTCTCCAGAGGTCGAGAGAGAGGCGCAGGGCACTGATGAGGTTGGTGGGGCTTATCAATACCACCTTTTTGTTATAAGCGTATTCCCAAAGAGTGGCGTCGGCCTGAACGGCAAGCAGATAGGCGCCCTCGGTGGGGATGAACATCATTACGAAATCGGGCGACTTGATGTTGTAGCGCGAATAGTCCTTTTGGCTCAGTTCGTCGATATGCGTGCGGACAGATTGCAGATGCGCTTTCAGCAAGCGAGCCTGCTCCTCCTTGCTTTCGGCGGAAGTATAGGCTGTATAGGAGAGGAGTGAAACTTTGGAGTCTATAATCATTTCCCTGTCATCGGGATATTTCACGATGATGTCCGGTTGCATTTTCCGGCCGCTCTCTTCGTTGGCGATGGCATCGCCACGCTCGTCTTTCAAGTATTCCTGACGTGTATAATGTTCTCCTTCAATCAGGCCGGAGGCTTGCAGCAAGCGTTCCAGAATCATTTCCCCCCAGTTACCTTGCATTTTCGAGTCGCCTTTCAGGGCACGGGTCAGGTTGTTGGCGTCTTCACTGAGCCGATTATTCAACTCCACCAATTCCTTGATGCGTTCGCTAAGAGAGAAGCGCTCTTTGGATTCGTTGCTGTAAACTTGCTCTACTTTTTCGCGGAAATCCTTCAGATTGTCTCCGAGAGGGCGCAACAAGTTGCCGAGATGTTCGGCATTCAGTTTCTTGAAGTCTTCGGCTTTGTTTTGGAAGATGCGGTTGGAGAGGTTCTCGAATTCGATGCTCATACGTTTGTGCAGAGCTTCGGCCTCTTCCTGTTGCAGCTTCAGTGCTTTTACTTCTTTTTCCTGCTGTTGCTTCAACAAATCCGTTTCCTTTTCCTGCTGCTGTTTCAGCATGCTCACTTCTTTGTCCTGCTGCTGTTTCAGCAACTCCATCTCTTTCTCTTTTCCACCTATTTCGGCACGTATGGCGTCGACTTTTCGTGCGGCAAGCAGATAGCCGATGACGAGGCCTATGCAGATGCCCGTGATGAGTAGTATTATATCCATGTCGTTATTTATTGAAATGAATGGTTTTAAATCCTATTCGCTCAGGATTTCATTTCCGTCTTCCGTAATCAGTATCATACTTTCCCATTGTGCGGAGGGAAGTCCGTCGTCCGTGCATACGGTCCAGCCGTCGGCTTCGTCGACGAAGACTTCATGGCTTCCCATGTTAATCATCGGTTCGATGGTAAAGGTCATGCCCGGCACTATCATCATGCCCGTGCCTCGTTTGCCGAAGTGCGCCACGTCCGGCTCTTCGTGGAATTTCAAGCCTACGCCATGCCCGCAGAGGTCGCGCACCACGCTGTATCCGTTCTTTTCGGCATGTTCCTGAATGGCTGCGCCTATGTCGCCGAGACGTGCCCAAGGCCGTGCTGCCCGCACGCCGATGTCGCGGCATTCTTTCGTCACTTGTACCAAACGTTGCTTTTCGGGACTGACTTCTCCAATCATGTACATGCGCGAGGCATCGGAGAAGTAACCCTTATAAATGGTGGATACATCTACGTTCACTATGTCTCCGCTGCGCAAAAACTCTTTCGTGCCGGGTATGCCGTGGCATACGACATCGTTGATGCTCGTGCACACGCTTTTGGGGAAGCCCTCGTAGAGGAAGGGGGCGGGGATTGCGTCGTGGTCGGTAGTGAAACAGTAAACCATGTGGTCTATCTCGGCGGTGGACATGCCTTCGCGTATATTGGCCGATATGTAATCCAGCAGTGCCGTGTTTATCTTGGCGCTTTCGCGTATGCCGGCCAATTGTTCTTCCGTGCGCAACAGGTGGCGCGGGGGCAGCTTGCATCCTTCTTTCTTGTATTGTTGGATTCTGGCTTCCACCTCGTCTGAATAGTTTTTGGGAGTGAACCGTACTCCTTTCTTGCTCTTTTTCATTCTTATTTCTTTGTAAACGATACGCAAAGTTACGCAATAATACGGTATGGCCGTGTGCATGAGGTGTAAAAAAACTCCCGTCTCTCCGGTGCATTCGTCGGCCGGATGTATGCTTCTTGAAAAACACATGGGATTTGTGCGGCCGATTCTTCTTTCGTCTTCTTACATGGCGGTATTGTCGCCGGGCTTCAGGACATACACTTTGTGTGTGCGTCGTCCTTTGCTTCCGATGCCGGTTTCAGGGTTTTCCTCCCATTCTCTCAGCTCTGTGGCGGCGGCGGTTTTCAGCAGCCCCGTCAGTCGGCAGTAGTCCGCAACGCTCATGATAAGGTTCTTCCTGAGGTATTCCTTGGCCATGGCCAACCGTTCTTGCGGGCTGAAGAGCTGCGAGGAACGTCGGCACTTCTTGTATCTTGCCCGTTGCAGATGACAGTTCCGGGCTGTTTCGTGCACAAACTCCTTGTCTGCCTTGAAGTGTATGTCTTTCAGGCAGATACTTGCCGCATTGCGCTTGGGTTCGCCCTCTTCGTCGCTTTCCCGTTCCTTGCCCTCGCGCAGGCCCAGTGCGGGGGTGAATATGCCCAAGCCTTTTATTTTGACCGAATAGCCTCCGCCCATATTGTGGGCAATCTCTTCGGTGATGGCTTGCACCAGCCCCACGATGTCTCCTCGCGTGAAAGTGGTGGCGTTGGATATTGTCTCTGCGATTTCTTCCAAATCTTTCTGTCCGTACAGTTGCATCTTGGGATAGAATATGCGCTTGCCTTCTTCGTTGGGCAGGGTAAACTCCTGCATGTCGTATTCTGCCATAATCGGATATATAAATGAAGTTTTGGTTATAAACTTGTCTTTCCCTGTCTGCTTGTATATTGCTTGCCTGATATAGGCAGTGCTCCGCTCGGATGCAAGCAGAAAAGTTGTTCGGCACAGCTTTCAAAGCGCTTCTTTATAAGTAGAGAAGTTGTTCTCTACACGGATGCGTCTCTGTTCGCAGTGCGCGGACAAACAAACGAAGCGTGCGGATAAACGTTCGCACGGCTCGGATAAGTGTTCGCAATGCGAAGATAAAGAATGTTTCGTAGGCAGGCAAGCTTTGGGGGAGATTAAGTGAAATATGGTGCGGATGGATATTTTTGAGACAGGAATCGTGCCGGCAGAATACCTTAGGAAAGAAAGTAGGGCGGAATCCCGGCATCGGAATCAAGAAAAAACGAGAGGAATGCCATGTTTTTTATTTTTTTGCGTATGTTTGTCTTTGAATGCTAATTTAACGATATGACTTATGAGATTCTTGAGTTATGTGAAGATATGTCTGCTCTGTGCGCTGGCTTTCGGCCTGATGGCATGCGAGGATGAGCAGGGTGTGGTGGATAACGCCCTCATCGGCCGTGCGTGGACGGGCTACGTGGGCATGACGGATAATTTTGGCGAACGGGTATTGAGCACCTTCTATTTTGATGCCGATGGCTTCGGCGAGGAGATTCAGCGCTATTACGACGGCGAGGTGTATGACAGATTCCGGTTTCAATGGTGGTGGGAGGCCGGCTATGGCCGGAATCTGGTGCTGGACTATGGCCGTGCAGGCAACATTTCCTATATGGATAATGTCCGGATGGGCAGCACCCGTTTATGGGGGACGTTCTATTTCTCCAAAACCTCCGCAGGCTTTAACTTCACACTGGAAACGGGCTATTAGAAGGCCGGATACGGGCTGTCGGAAGAAAGAAGGGCACAACAAGCAGGCCGTGCCTCTCCTTATTGTTTCCTCAAAAACAACTTTTTGAAATCTCCGGGATAGGGAGTTTCGAAATTCATCTTTTCTCCCGTGACGGGATGATGGAAGCACAACTTGAAGGCATGCAGCGCCAGCCGTCCTATCGGATTGACATCTTCCAGCCCGTAGCGTCCGTCGCCGATGATGGGATGCCCCAAATCCTGCATGTGCACGCGTATCTGGTTCTTGCGTCCGGTTTCAAGCGTCAGTTCCATCAGGGAATAGCCGTTTGCCCGCTTGATGGTGCGGTAGTGCGTGAGGGCTTCTTTGCCACCGTTGTCCGTGGGACTGGAGTGCACATATAGCGTGCGGTCGGTGAGCCATGAGGAAACGGAACCGGCGTTCTTTTCCACCTCGCCCGACACGACAGCCACATAGCGGCGGTCGAACACGATGTCGTGCCAATTGTCACGCAGAGTGTTTTGCGTCTTCTCGTCTTTGGCAAACATCATCAAGCCCGAAGTGTCACGATCCAGCCGGTGGACGATGTAGACGCGGTGCTGCCTGCCCGAACGCTGCACATATTCGTTCAGTATCGTATAGGCCGTACGCTCCTTCTGCCTTTCCGTATTGACTGACAACAGTCCTTGCATCTTCTCGATGACGATGATATAGGCATCCTCATACACTATCTTTATCAGTTTGTGGTTGAACTCCTTCTTTCCTTTTTCGCGGCTGATTTGTACTTTCATGCCCGGTTTCAAAGGGAAGTTGTATTGCGTGGTGATGACGCGGTCCACATATACAATACGCTTGCTCAACAACGATTTCAGTTTGGTGCGGCTGGCGTCCGGCATTCTGGCTGCCAGAAACTCCATAAGTTCCATCGGTTCTTTCACCATATAATCTGTATATTGTGTGCGGGCTCTTGCCACGATTTTTTCTTTTGCCATGTTGGTCAGTGGTTTAGCGATTAGTTGATTAGCGGTTTCTCATTCTCAGGCTTCAGTTCGAGCAATACCACATTCTCTACATGATGGGTATGCGGAAACATGTCTACCGGTTGAACGGCCTTTACCTTATATTTTACGTCGAGCAGTTGTAAATCGCGTGCTTGCGTGGCGGGATTGCAACTGACATATACGATGCGTTTGGGTTCGGCAAAGAGAATCACGTCCGTCACGTCCTTATGCATCCCCGCACGTGGAGGGTCGGTGATGATGACGTCGGGGCGGCCGTGTCGGTTGATGAAATCTTCCGTCAGCAGGTCTTTCATGTCTCCTGCAAAGAATAAAGTGTTCTCTATCCCGTTAATCTCGGCATTTATTTTGGCGTCTTCAATCGCTTCGGGCACGTATTCTATGCCTATGACCCGGCAGGCTTGCCGGGAGACAAAATTAGCGATGGTTCCCGTACCCGTATACAGGTCATATACCAGCTCGTTGCCTGTCAGCCCCGCAAAGTCGCGTGCTATTTTATAAAGATTGTAGGCTTGTTCGGAGTTGGTTTGATAAAAAGACTTCGGTCCTACTTTGAAACGCAGCCCCTCCATCTCTTCGAAAATATGGTCTTTCCCTTTAAAAGTATATACGTCGAGGTCTGTAATGGTGTCGTTCACCTTATTATTAATAATGTAAAGCAGAGAAGTTATCTCAGGGAATGTGTCTGCCACATATTGCAGCATCTGCTTGAAAAGCTCCATTTCTTCCTCTCTTTCTATCTTGCAGATGAGGATTACCATCAGTTCGCCCGTGGTGGACGTGCGCACAATCATATTTCGCAACATCCCTTCATGAGTGCGCAGGTTGATGAACGGGTAATCGTGTTTATAGGCATAATCACGCACGGCATTGCGAATCCGGTTCGAAATGTCGTCCTGCAACCAGCATTTTTCTATGGCCAATACTTTGTCGAAAGCATTGGGAATATGGAATCCTACGGCATTCATTTGTTCGTACACCACGTTTTGCCCCACTTCTTCTGCCGTGAGCCAACGTTTGTTGGAAAAAGTATATTCCAACTTGTTACGATAGAATTGCGTTTTTTCCGAGCCTAAGATGGGAGATATTTCAGGAAGCTCTATCTTGCCGATGCGTGTTAGGTTGTCGGTCACCTGCTTTTGCTTGTATTTGATTTGCTCGGAATAGGGAAGTACCTGCCATTTGCAACCGCCGCATACGCCGTAATGTTGGCAAAACGGAACAGCTCTTACCGATGAATATTCATGAAACTTTACTGCCTCGGCTTCGGCATAATGATGTTTCTTTCTCTTGATTTGCAAGTCAACCACGTCACCGGGGACGACGTATGGCACGAATACAACCAAATCATTGACTTTTGCGATGGCTTTTCCTTCGGCAGCCACATCCGTTATTGTCACTTTCTCCAATAGGGGAAGTTCTTTTCTCTTTCTTGCCACTTCTACACCAAATATAATAAATTCTTCTGCAAAAGTAGATATTTTTTCGGTAATTCTCTCTATGAAACGAAATATTAAAGATTGCAATGTCGAAATTGCATTTTGGCATAAAGTTTTCTCCTGAAAATGTTTTATAGTATGCGAAATATACTTAGATTTGCGAGCAGAAAAATAAAGTTATAATCAGAAACTTTAAATATTTATTATGGACAAAAAAAGAGTTTACACTTTTGGAAACGGCCGGGCAGAGGGAAAGGCTGACATGAAGAATCTGTTGGGTGGAAAAGGTGCCAACCTTGCAGAAATGAATCTTATAGGAGTTCCGGTTCCTCCGGGCTTCACAATTACGACAGAAGTTTGTACCGAATATTATGAAATGGGTCAGGACAAAGTCGTTGCTTTATTGAAAAACGAAGTAGAACAGGCTATCGCTCACGTAGAAACGCTGATGCGTTCCAAGTTCGGTGATGTGGAGAATCCTTTGTTGGTCTCTGTACGTTCGGGTGCACGTGCTTCCATGCCGGGCATGATGGATACTATCTTGAACTTAGGTCTGAATGATGAAGTGGTAGAAGGCTTGACACGCAAAACCGGCAATGCACGTTTTGCATGGGATTCTTACCGCCGCTTCGTTCAGATGTATGGCGACGTGGTGCTTGGCATGAAACCGGTAAACAAAGAAGATGTAGATCCGTTCGAGGCCATTATTGAAGAGGTGAAACATGCCAAAGGCGTGAAGTTGGACAATGAGCTCGAAGTAGAAGATCTCAAAGAATTGGTGAAGAAATTCAAAGCCGCAGTCAAAGCGCAGACGGGTAAGGATTTCCCGGCTTGTGCTTACGAGCAGCTATGGGGAGCCGTATGTGCCGTGTTCAATTCTTGGATGAACGAGCGTGCCATTCTTTATCGTAAAATGGAAGGAATACCTGATGAATGGGGTACGGCTGTCAGTGTTCAGGCCATGGTGTTCGGCAATATGGGAGAAACCTCGGCTACGGGTGTTTGCTTCAGCCGCGACGCAGCAACCGGTGAAGACCTTTTCAACGGTGAATATCTGATTAATGCGCAAGGCGAAGATGTGGTAGCAGGTATTCGCACTCCGCAGCAGATTACAAAAGTCGGTTCGCAACGTTGGGCGGAACTGGCCGGCGTAAGCGAGGAAGAGCGTGTAAGCAAATATCCTTCCATGGAAGAGGCCATGCCGGAAATCTATAAAGAGTTGGATGCGTTGCAGACCAAGCTCGAAAACCACTACAAGGATATGCAGGACATGGAATTCACCGTACAGGAAGGTAAACTCTGGTTCCTCCAGACACGTAACGGTAAGCGTACCGGTGCCGCTATGGTGAAGATTGCTATGGATTTGCTTCGTCAGGGAATGATTGATGAAAAAACGGCATTGCTTCGTTGCGAGCCGAACAAACTGGATGAGTTGCTTCATCCGATATTTGATACAAAGGCTCTGAAGCAAGCCCAGACTTTGACTCGTGGTTTGCCTGCATCTCCGGGTGCTGCTTGCGGACAGATTGTATTCTTTGCGGATGATGCCGCCGAATGGCATGCTGCCGGCAAACGTGTGGTGATGGTACGTATTGAGACTTCTCCCGAAGACTTGGCCGGTATGGCGGTTGCCGAAGGTATCTTGACTGCTCGCGGAGGTATGACCTCGCATGCGGCCGTAGTGGCTCGCGGCATGGGTAAATGCTGTGTATCGGGTGCGGGAGCGTTGAATATCGACTATAAGGCACGTACGGTAGAGGTAGATGGTGTTCTTCTGAAAGAGGGTGATTACATCTCTTTGAATGGTAGCACAGGTCAGGTATATAATGGCATGGTAGAAACAAAGGCTGCTGAACTTTCCGGTGACTTTGCCGAATTGATGAAATTGGCGGATAAATATACGAAACTGCAAGTTCGTACCAACGCCGATACTCCACATGATGCAGGAGTGGCACGCAGTTTCGGTGCGGTGGGAATCGGGCTTTGTCGCACAGAGCACATGTTCTTTGAAGGCGAGAAGATTAAGGCCATGCGCGAGATGATTCTTGCAGAAGATGCCGAAGGACGCCGCAAGGCTTTGACCAAGATTCTGCCGTACCAGCAAGCCGACTTCAAGGGTATCTTCAAGGCTATGGCCGGATTCCCGGTAACTGTCCGTCTGCTCGATCCTCCTTTGCACGAGTTTGTTCCTCACGATTTGAAAGGTCAGCAAGAGATGGCGGACACTATGGGTGTGAGCCTGCAATATATCAAGCAGCGTGTTGAATCGCTTTGCGAACATAACCCGATGCTGGGACACCGTGGTTGCCGTTTGGGAAATACATATCCTGAAATTACCCAGATGCAGACGCGTGCCATCTTGGGTGCAGCCTTGGAATTGAAGAAAGAAGGCGTTGAAACGCATCCTGAGATTATGGTGCCGCTGACCGGTATCTTGTACGAATTTAAACAACAAGAAGATGTCATTCGTGGCGAAGCCGCCAAGTTGTTTGAAGAAGTAGGGGATAGCATTGATTTCAAGGTCGGTACTATGATTGAAATTCCTCGTGCTGCTCTGACTGCCAACCGTATTGCTTCTTCGGCAGAGTTCTTCTCATTCGGAACGAACGACTTGACTCAGATGACGTTTGGATATTCACGTGACGATATCGCTTCTTTCCTTCCTATCTATCTGGAGAAGAAGATTCTGAAAGTTGATCCGTTCCAAGTGCTCGACCAAAACGGCGTAGGACAGTTGGTACGTATGGCCACGGAGAAAGGGCGTGCCATCCGTCCGGATTTGAAATGCGGTATTTGCGGCGAGCATGGCGGTGAGCCTTCTTCAGTGAAGTTCTGCCATAAGGTAGGTCTGAATTATGTCAGCTGTTCTCCGTTCCGCGTGCCCATTGCACGTTTGGCTGCGGCGCAGGCGGCGATTGAAGACTTGAATTGAAATAGAGTTATTTAAAAACATATATAACTATAATCTGTAAGTTGAAGGGATTTGCTTTTGAGGCGAATCCCTTTTTCTATATTGTATAATATGTGATTTGTGTACTTGTTCGGTAGACTTGTTTTCAATATAATGGGCGGGCATCGGAAAGGTCTGTCGGTTGCTTGTACTTCTTCACGGTTTATTTTCCGGCAAGTGTCGTTTCACTTTCCTTCAAGTGAGGGATTGCATTTGTATATGATGAGTATCTTTGAGTTAGTCAGTGTGGCCTCGGTATATGTTCCCATGCCCGTAGAGAAGCCCGAAAACAAATGCGGCGTGAAGGACGGAGATAATGAAATAATCTTTATCTTTGTCCTATTATGAAAGCATAACAATAGATGAAATCCGCCGATATCGATAACGAGAAGGAGTGGATTGGTTGAAAAAAGAGCATTTCAATGGAACAAAATTCAGAATTGGCGCTTGTGTGGCAATTAATAGAAAGTACCGGTACTCATCTTTTCCTGACGGGCAAGGCTGGTACCGGTAAAACCACTTTTCTGAAGAAACTGAAATCGGAAAGTCCAAAACGGATGATTGTATTGGCTCCGACGGGGATTGCCGCCATCAATGCCGGCGGGATGACAATTCATTCTTTCTTCCAGATACCTTTCGCCCCTTACGTTCCTGAGAGTTCGTTCAGTGTGGATGGCAAAGCCGCATACCGTTTTCGCTACGGTAAAGAGAAGATAAACATAATCCGCAGCATCGATTTGCTGGTGATTGACGAAATCAGTATGGTGCGTGCCGACGTGCTTGACTCGGTGGATGCGGTGTTGAGACGCTTTCGCGACAGGAGCAAACCTTTCGGAGGAGTGCAACTGTTGATGATTGGCGACCTCCGGCAACTTTCTCCTGTTGTAAAGGAAGAAGAGTGGCAGATGCTGAGCAAATATTACGATACCCCTTATTTCTTTTCCAGCCAAGCTCTGAAGCAGACGGAATATTGTGCCATTGAGTTACGGAAAGTATATCGGCAGAATGACGAAGCATTTCTTGAACTGCTGAACCGCATCCGCGAGAACCGTTGCGACAGTCAGGTGCTGGAAGCCTTGAATCGTCGCTATATACCCGGATTCGAACCTAAGAAGGAGGACGGATATATCCGTTTAGTCACCCATAACTATCAGGCCCAACGAATTAACGATCATGAATTAGCGCAACTTCCGGGACTCTCTTATGCTTTTCGGGCCAAGATTGAGGGAAAGTTTCCCGATTATTCGTATCCCACGGACGAGATTTTGGAACTGAAACGCGGTGCGCAGGTGATGTTCGTAAAGAACGATACTTCCGGCGAGCACCGTTATTATAACGGCATGATCGGAGAGGTGACGGCTGTCTCGGCAGGTGGAATAGAGGTGCGCAGTAAGGAAAGCGACGTGTCTTTCGCTCTTCAGGAAGAGGAGTGGACAAATGCCAGATATGTGTTGAATGAGGAAACCAAAGAGATTACCGAAGCCATTGAAGGTACTTTCCGGCAATATCCATTGAAGTTGGCTTGGGCAATTACCATACATAAGAGTCAGGGACTGACATTTGAACGTGCGCTGATTGATGCCAGCGCCTCGTTTGCGCATGGACAGACGTATGTGGCTTTGAGCCGTTGTAAGACTTTGGAAGGAGTGGTGCTCAGTGCACCGCTTTCGGCAAAAGCCATCATCAGCGACAATGCGGTAAATGTCTTTACAACGGAAGCACGCCTGAACGAACCGGACGAGAAGCGCTTCAACTCTTTGCGGCAGGCTTATTTTGAGAGCTTGTTGTCGGGATTATTCGATTTTCAGCCTTTGGAACAAGCCTTGCGCAGGTATGTGCGTTTGATAGACGAGCATTTGTATAAACTCTTCCCAAAACAGTTGGCCGCCTGCAAAGAGGAGTTAGAGCGTTTCCACGAAAAGGTGACGAAGGTGGCCGCACGCTTCGGCCTCCAATATACCCGTCTGATTGCTGCTGCGAAAGATTATGCCACAGACAAGGTATTGCACGAACGGATACACGCTGCTGCCGTTTATTTTCTGGAGCAGTTGCAACCTTTGGATGTGCTGCTGGTGAACGGTGTGGTGTCTGACAATAAGGATTTGAAAAAGAAGCTTCGGAATGCGTTGGAAGAATTGGAAGATGTGTATGATTTGAAGTCCGACTTGCTGCAACACATTCTGACGCATGGATTCCAAGTTACGGACTATTTGAAGCAGAAGGCGCTTCTTACCATTGACAGTTCGGATTCGCAAAAAGGGAAGTTTCACGGAAAAGGAGTGACGGGAAGAGGAACTGCGAGAAGAGGAGAAGCATTGAAAGACCGGACGGACAGAAGTGTTCGTATGCCGGAAGTGAGCGTAAAGCCATTGTCGGAAGACGGAGATTTACTGCCGGAAGACGGAGGCAGAGGAAGAAGACGAGAACGGAAGCGCGGTGCGACGACCCTTGAAGTGCCTGCCGATGTATTGCATCCGGTGCTTTACAATCGGCTGGTGACATGGCGCAATGCGGAAGCCTCGCAACTGGGCCTGCCTGTATATACGGTCATTCAGCAGAAAGCGATACTGGGAATCAGTAACCTGCTTCCTTCGGATAAAGCCATGCTGGTACGTATTCCGTATTTCGGGAAAAAAAGCACGGAAAAATACGGAGACATCATCTTGCAGATGGTGCATACCTATCGGAAAGAAAATGGATTGACCGAACCGGAGTTATAAGCGCTTGTTTAACTTTTCCTATTGAATAAATCAAGATAAGACTCGGAGGAATGCCTAAAGATTTGGGCTGTCTGTTCCCTCCCTCCGATTGACACTTGGACATGCGTAAATTCATGCTTGTACAAATGTGCGCTTGCAGTCGTACAAATGAAGGCTTAGTGTGAGGTGGTGCTTGTACAAGTGTAAATAGCCGGATATCTTTCCGTTGCAAATAGGGATGTTCATAAATCAGTGGTATATATATAATGCTTATCAGGGGTATGGTATTTTTCTTCCTTGCTGCACTTCGATGCGTATGCCAAACGCTCCGTTGGCCGATTTCAATTCGAACGCACCTTTAAAGTTGTTCCTTTCCCACGGTAGGGCGGAAGGATTGTACACTTTTCGCCTATCTTTATCGTATTCCCCATACGTATTGATGCGCATGCCGTTTTTCAATACGAAGCTCCCCATCCGTAGATTATCGGTGGGAGAACCGAAGCCGGTCAGCCCGAAAGGGTTTGCCCCGAAATAGTGGGAATTGCTGAGAGAGAACAGGTCGGAAAGCCCTTGCGAGTAGGTCACGTCGGGATTAAGACGGAAAATGCGGCTGTAATCTTTGCTTGCATCCGGAATCTCAAGCGTAAACTTTGGCAGGGTGGGGGGAGATACGTTCATCAACCCCATGTCGAGCAGGAAGCCATCGTAGTTTTTTATATTCGATGGACCCCCCCTTATCGTATCGGCGGGTGTCTCGTTCTGTGCACCGACTGACGATATGCCGGCAAGCAACACTATGATGCAAAAGAATATTCGTCTCATCAATTCATTTACTATTAAGTTCGCATCTGTCGTACATGCAGTTTAAAGAGACAACATTGGTAGTCTGTTACACATACAAATGCTGTCAGAACTGCTTGTAAGCATAGTGTGAGAGCCCGATAAAACGACAGACTGAACAAAGATAGTTCTTTTCGGAAGCAATGGGGAAAAACTTTGTATTATTTCTATTTCTTTATATGAATGTGGTTAGGTTAAGACAAAACACGCTTGCAAAAGAAAGAGTGGGCGCTCTTTTCTGGTTTTGATGTGTTACGATTTAAAATCGCAAGCCTTTGCGAATACGTCATTTATTCCCGAACAGTTAAAAAGACCGGATGCTTAAAGTGTGCATACTATCAGTTTATATCCTATTCCCCGTACATTGACGATTCGGATGCGGCCATCTTTCGACAATTTATGACGTAGCTTGGTGATGAAAACATGCAAACTGCGGGAATTAAAGAATGTGTCGTCTCCCCAAAGGTCGAGTAGTAAGTTCTGGGTGTTGACTACCTGATTACAGTTCTCGCAAAGTCGTTTCAGGATTTCGGATTCCCGATGCGAAAGTTCCACCTCTGTTTCTGTGTGGGGTGAGGCGATGGAACCGGCAAAAGCAAGTCGTTGTGTGACGGGGTTGAAGCGGTAGTTTCCTATATCAAAGCCTGTGTCCTTTTGGGGCATTTCGTGCGAGAAGGGGAAGGCTTTGCCTACGAGAGCCTTTATACGGATAATCAGTTCCTGCATGCCGAACGGCTTCTTCAGATAATCGTTCGCTCCCAATTCAAAACCTTCTACCACATCGTTGATGGCAGAGCGGGCCGTGAGGAACAACACCGGCGTGCGTTTGTCCGTCTGCCGGATGCGTCGCACCATCTCAAAACCATCCATGCGGGGCATCATGACGTCTGCCACCAATACGTCGGGGCGTAAGTCAAAGAACATGCGTATTCCCTCTTCACCGTTGGCGGCAGTATGAATGCTGAAGTTCTGTCCTTCCAAAGTGTCTTTTATTATCATGGCGAGGGTTTGTTCGTCCTCTACCAGAAGTACGGTAATCTTTTCCATAATCATTGCTTTCGTTGTATATCAAGTTTCCTTATGTGTTGCAAGCTGTATTTCCGGTCAATGTCATCATATCCTTATTGTAAAGATGCTTCCTTTTCCCGGTTCGCTCTTTACGGATATGCTTCCGCCATGTTTTGCTGTCATGGTTTTCACATAAAACAATCCCAATCCATACCCTTTTACGTCGTGTAGGTTGCCCGTAGGTATGCGGTAGAACTTGTCGAATATGTGTTTCTGCTTTTCGGGAGCGATGCCGATGCCATGATCACTGACAGATATTTCTGTCTGTTCCTTTTGCTCTTTGTCGGTTGCTTTTCGGCAACGGATGTTTATTTCGGCTTCTCCGTGCGAATATTTGACGGCATTGTCTATCAGGTTGCTGATGATATTGGTGAAGTGCGTGCGGTCGGCAAACACGGTAAGGTCTTCCGGCTCTATTTCTATTGTTATATGAGCAGGGGGAGCCGCTTTCAGTTTGTGTTGTTCGACCAGCGGTTCCAGAATTTTCCGTACAGTCAGTATTTCCGGATGCAGGCGGAAAGTCTTGCGACGCTCCATACTCATGGAAAGTATTTGTTCAACCAATTCGCTGAGACGCTGAAGTTGTTCTTGACAGATATGTAAATATTTGTCGCGTTGCACTTTTTCCTTTGCCTGATCGAAATTGAGTAGAGCGTCATTGGCGGCGTATGCCACGGCGATAGGCGTTTTCAGTTCGTGCGTGACATTATTGGTGAAGTCGCTTTTCATCTCTTCCAGCGTCTTCTGTTGCAATATGGTGCGAATCAGAAACCAGAAAGAGAGGGACAGTATAATCAGGATGATGGATGAAGTTGCAAGAATGCCCGACATCTGTTTCAGAACCTGCATGCAGACGGGTTCCATGATGAGACGATAGCTTTGGTTTGCATGGAGATCGAAAGAGTAATCGTATTCTATGGCTTTGGGAGTAGGAACATAACCGGGAGTGCTTAATGTTGCCAATGTATCTGTATATATAACGGTAGAATCCCACCTGCTGCCTTTGTGCAGATGCAGCAATTTATGGGGAAGATTGATATTGCGGCTGTGCAGGAACGAGGTAAGCAGGCTGTCGTAGAGGACAACATCGGGGGCGGAGATAATGTCCAGTCCCGAATGCAGTCCGCGTTGAAGGTAAACTGCCAGTTCCAACATGCTGTTTTGGTCGCGCAAAATCATATCCAGACCGCCTTTGGCTCTCAATGCTGCTTGTGGAGAACTGCTGGAATTGGCGGTTTCCCCTGTCTGACATGCCTGAACAGAAGCCGAGGACGCCTCTGCCTTATTCGTTTGTCGGTCGGTAGAGAGTGTGCTGTCTTTTCTCATTTTCTCCACGCGTATCATCATTTCGTTATAGTCGCTCATACGCATGGCTTCAATGATGTCTTTTTTCATTTCGCCGTGCATGATATGATAAAGCCCCGTAAGCCAATATGCCTGATAAGCGAAGATGCAAATCAGGGAAATGACAACGAGAAAGGCGATGTGTTTGAACTGTAATCTCATGGTTGTTCCGGTAATATTCGTGCATGCAAAGATAAGACTAATATCGTGGGCTGTATCATGCGATAAGACTAAATAAGACTTCCGATAACACAGGATAACATTATGTAAGCCGATGGTAACATAACGTTTCGACGCTTATGCCGTACTTTGCAAACACGAGAGATGAAAGTTTCAGCTTGTTTCAGCAAGCGGGAATGGCGATTTCGACCGAACCGATAGTGTCGTTATCTGAAACCTGAGACAGAATAAATGTAGCACAGAAATAACCGAAGAAGTATGAAAAGAACTTATCTGTTGACCCTTATCGGGTGCGTCTTAAATATCGGCCTTGCGGCTCAGGAGGGTACCGTCCGGTCTGTTGGCGAAAACCGTATTCTCAGTGCCGACAGTCTGATTGTGGCAGATTCTCGTTTGGACAGTTTGTATCAGACATTGCCCGAAGTGATGATTATCGGAGAACGCCCGATTGTAAAAGCCCGGCAGGGCAAACTGGTATATGACTTGCCTCGGCTCATCAGGGGGCTGTCCGTAGACAACGCCTACGATGCCGTCAAAGAGCTTCCCGGCGTAACCGAGGTGAATGGCAGCTTGCAATTGGTCGGGCAGACTGTTACCGTGATACTGGACGGCAAAGTAAGCACCCTCGGCGCCGGACAGATGCGTGCCTTGCTGAAGAGTATATCTGCCGGCCGCGTTGAAAAAGCGGAAGTGATGTACAATGCCCCTGCACGTTATCAGGTACGCGGAGCACTTATCAATATCACTCTGAAACAATCGGCGGACGGTTCACGCTTTTGGCAGGGCGAACTCTACGCAAAGTACCGTCAGAAGCATAACGAAGGCTTTGAAGAGCGCATCAGCCTGTTATTTGACAAGAATAAATTCTCTGCGGATTTGCTTTACTCTCACAATCACGGACGGAGTTACTCCACCACGAATAAGGAGGCAGTGCACTCTCTGGCAGACGGAGCGGTGTATCCCATTACAAGCAATGAGACGCACCGCAAACGTTCGCACAGGCATAATTTTCGTGTAGGGGCAGATTATAACATAGCAAAAGACCATTTGTTGAGTTTCGTTTACAACGGCAGTTATAATACCGCTCATTCCATAATGGATATTACCGGTACGCAAGTGTCGAACACTCGTGGCGGCAGTACCGATTGGCTGCACAACGGCCGTCTCGACTATCGCACTCCTTTCGGAATGAAAGCAGGTGCCGAAGTGACTTATTACCGTTCTCCGTCCGACCAATTGTTGTACAGCCGTATGCAAAACAAGGAACTCAACTTCTATACCGAAGATTGCCAGCGCATCAACCGTTGGAAGCTCTTTCTGGCTCAAGAGCACGGTTTGAGTCATGGCTGGGGATTGAATTATGGAGCGGTCTACACCACAGGTGTAGATAACAGCTATCAGTACTATTACGATGCAGAAACCGGCGGAAAACCAGATTCGTCGAAAGGTCTCAAAAACATGGACTCCCACCGTCGGGAACAGACGTTGAACCTCTATGCCGGTTTTAACAAGAGCTTTGGTGACAAGCTTTCACTGGATGCTTCGCTGGCTGTGGAGTATTATAAGACTTCCGTATGGAGGCAATGGGACTGGTATCCTACCGTCAACTTGAGCTATACGCCTGCTCCCGGACGGATGCTGCAATTTTCCTTGAGCGGTGATAAAGGCTATCCTGATTACTGGGCCGTACAGAATGCCATCTCTTACGTCGGTGGAAGATATTCGGAAATTCACGGTAATCCACTGTTGAAACCGGAGCAGGAGTATAAACTTCAAATGAGCTATATCCTGAAAAACAAATATATTTTCAGCATCTGGTTCAATCATGCCAAAGACTATTCTGTACAGACACTTTACCAATCCTCCGAACGATTGGTCGAAATCTATAAGTACCTGAATTTCGATTATAAGCAACAAGCCGGACTGCAAGTCTCCATACCGTTTAATGTGATGAATCGGTTGAACTCCCGACTGACCGTCATCGGTATATGGCATCACGAAAAAGACAAAGACTTTTGGGATATTCCTTTCGACCGCAGGCAGTGTTATGTCATTGCCCGGATGAACAATGTTTTTACTCTTTCCGCCAAACCCGACTTGAAACTGACTGTCACAGGTTTTGTTCACAGCAAGGGCATTCAGGGAATCTACGATCTGCCCCCGTCAGGCAGTGTCAACATCGCACTGCGCTATGGTTTCGCAAAAAGCAAGGCCGTTCTCAACTGCTATTGCAATGACATTTTTGAGACCGGACAAATTTCCCCGCGCATCCGCTTCATGACGCAGAACGTGACGAACCGCTATTCCTGCTTTCGTGAATTCGGAGTATCCTTTACATATAAATTGGGAGACTATAAGGAAAAACAACGGGATGCGGTGGATACATCGCGGTTCAGGTAGGTATCCCAATAAATGTCCTATAAAAGGATGGCCGTTCGGCATAAGGGTTTTCCTTTCCGATTGCAACTTGAATATGGAAACAGGTAGAGATCGCTGCCAAATGAAATATGCGAGAAAGCGGACAGGCATAAAAAGAAAGCACGGTTAAATAACGATAAAATCGGCTGCTTGTTATTCGTAAATATATTATAATCAGTATTATTGTACATCGTTAATCAAAATCGTGTAAGAATATGACTTACAAGAAACCGGTAGGAATGATATTGCTTTTGCTGGCAAGTGTCGTTATGCGTGCACAAGGGAATTTTGTTATTGAAGGGAAAGCCAAGAATATGAAAGAAGGTGTATGTCTGAGGCTGTTTCGTATGGAAGGGGGCATAGGCCATGGCATTGCTGTGGATACGTTGCGTGGAGACAGCTTTCGTTTTGAGCAACAGACATCGGGTGAAGGAACGGACAAATTGTTATTAATGGTTACAGAAGGGAATTTGCATACGATGGCTTTGGAGCTTTGGGCACGTCCCGGAAGCCATATCAAACTTACTGGAGATGACATGCTGGTTTATACTTGGCAAGTGGAAAGTGATGTTCCCCAACAACATATCAGGCAACTTTTCGTTGACGATTCGCGCAAGCTGTGGAATGAATATCAACAAAACGATATTCAAGAAAAAAGATTGTACAACCAATATAGAAGTAAGGATATTACGGATGAAATGAAAAAAGAATTGCGCTTTCAAGGGAAAAAACTTTCGGAAATAAATAAAGAAATAAAGACGCGCATCGATGCCAATGTCATAAAGCGTATGAGACTGTTGCCTGTGGACGACATTTGGATGGAAGAGCTTGAAAAACTGTCGATAGGAGTGAAATATAACCCGAATCATCCTTACCGTCAGGAAGTGATGGAGCTTTATAATGGTCTCTCGGAGGAACAGCGGAAAACAGAAAAAGCATTGGAAATCTTGTCATATTTATCACAGCCGGAAGCTGTGGCTCTTGGAGAAAAGTCTGTGGATGGTGATTTGTTTGACTTGCAGGGTAAAGTGCATCATTTGTCCGACTTTAGGGGCAAATCGGTTCTGATAGATTTTTGGAGTAGCGGATGTGGTCCTTGTATCATGGCTCTGCCGGAGATGAAGGAAATCAGTAAGAAATACGAAGGTCGTCTGGTGCTGGTGAGCCTGAGTATAGATGACAAAACCAATTGGGAGACAGCTTCGAGTCACCATGAGATTGCATGGTGGAACTTGAACGAATTGAAAGGAAAACATGGCTTGTATGCCAAATATAGTTCGGGGGCTATTCCTCGTTATGTCTTTTTGTCTCCGGAGGGCGAAGTAGTGGAAATGTGGTCGGGCTATGGCAAGGGCAGCTTGCTTGAGAAATTGGAGAATTTGATGAAGAATTAAGGAAGGAGGATATATATTCGTTGTTTCCTTGCTGACAGGCATTGTACTCTGTCACGACAAACACTTGTGTCCGTCCTGTCAAACACTTGTGTCTGTCGCGTCAAACACTTGTGTCTGTCACGTCAAACACTTGTGTCTGACAACTGTAATATAACTTGCTGATAATGAGTTGTGAAATATGTGGCCGTTACGATGGGATAATTACCGCTCATTCATCGGTTTCCAACTATGGAATTGGGGCAAGAGCGAATTGAGGCGGATAAAGCTGAATGTAACTTGCAGATTCGGACAGAGGAAAGGTGTTTCGCGCAATAGCAACTTCGGCGGGGTGGATAATTATGATTATATCTCCCTTCATAAAATGCCAAAGGCTGCAAATCATGCAGCCTTTGGTTCTTTTGATGTACGGTGAGTAAAAGCCGTTCCCTGTTAATATGCAAACAGTGGATACTCTTTCATTTTCTTGTTTACACGTGTGCGAACGTCTGCGATGACTTGTTCGTTGTCTACGTTGGAAAGAACGGTTTCAATCATTTCCGCAATTTCAAGCATCAGGTCTTCCTTAGCGCCACGGGTTGTGATGGCGGGAGTACCCAAACGGATGCCGGAAGTCTGGAAAGCCGAACGGCTGTCGAACGGAACCATGTTCTTATTCACGGTGATGTCGGCAGAAACCAGGGCCTTTTCCGCAACCTTACCGGTCAGATCGGGATATTTGCCGCGCAGGTCTACCAGCATGGAGTGATTATCCGTACCGCCTGAAACGATTGTGAAGCCACGGGCTATCAACGCCTGCGCCAATGCGGCGGCATTTTTCTTCACCTGCTTGGCATACTCTTTCCACTCCGGTTGCAGAATTTCGCCGAAAGCCACAGCCTTTGCTGCGATGACGTGCTCCAACGGACCGCCCTGAATGCCGGGGAATACGGCCGAGTCAAGCAATTGCGACATCATCTTGATTTCTCCTTTCGGAGTAGTTTTGCCCCATGGGTTGGGGAAGTCTTTACCCATCATGATGACACCGCCTCGAGGGCCGCGCAAAGTCTTGTGGGTGGTGGAAGTAACGATGTGGGCATACTTCACCGGATTATCCAGTTCGCCGGCGGCAATCAGTCCGGCAGGATGAGCCATGTCAATCAGCAGGATGGCACCAACCTTGTCGGCAATTTCGCGCATGCGCTTGTAATCCCATTCGCGTGAATAAGCAGATCCGCCGCCAATAATCATTTTCGGTTTCTCGCGCAGGGCAATTTCTTCCATTTGGTCATAGTCCACGCGTCCGGTCTCCTGATTCAGATTGTATTCGCAGGGAGTGTAGATGATGCCGGAAGTGTTGACCAACGAACCGTGAGAGAGGTGTCCGCCGTGGGCGAGGTTCAATCCCATGAATTTATCGCCCGGATTCAGTACGGTGAGGAATACGGCGGCATTGGCTTGTGCACCGGAGTGGGGCTGTACATTGGCCCATTCTGCTCCGAAGATTTGTTTCAATCGGTCGATGGCTATCTGTTCGCTTTGGTCAACTACTTCGCAACCGCCGTAGTAACGCTTGCCGGGATAGCCTTCGGCATACTTGTTGGTCAGACAGGAACCCATGGCCTGCATAACTTGATCACTGACAAAGTTCTCTGATGCAATCAGTTCAATGCCTTTGAGCTGACGTTGATGTTCTTTTTCGATGATGTCGAAAATTAAATCGTCTCTTTTCATTACTGCTATTAGATTAGTTGATAAATCGGTGTTTTTCTATTGTTAAGTGCACAAATTTAAAGGAAATAAATGAATATACGGAAAAGATGGCACAGAAAAATACTCTCAGAAAAATACTCCGAAAGAAAAACTGAGTACATTATTCCGACGTTTGAAACCTATTTCGGTTTTGTCCTTTGTATTATATTCATTGGTGTCGTAAGTGACGCGCTTGAAAATATTGTGCAACCCGATATCGTAACGGAAATCGAAAAATATACGCGAGATGGTGACCGATACCCCCGTCGTAAAGCTGATGTTGAAAGCGTGCGGTTGTTCACGAATGTGTTTCTGAATGAATTTGGCAAATGTTATGCTACTTCTCTTGTCCCAGAAACAACCTATTTTAGGTCCTCCGAATATGGCAAGACGGTAAGGATCTTTTTTGATGATGTTGTAGCCGTAGATGATGGGAAAGTTGATGCTATGGATATATGATGAGATAGTGGTCTCCATCCACGGGTAGGATGGACTGACTGTAGCTGGTACAGCTATCTCAAAAGTGATGTCGCAAGGATTTATGTTATATGAAATTTCGGGTTGAAGGAAGTGGTTATTGAAGTTTATCCGCATGAAAAAAGAACCGAAATAGCCTATTTTATAGTTGTTCTGTATCTCTTCAATGGTCGCTCTGTCAATTGTTAAGCCGGAGATGAAGAACAAAGAAGAAGTAAATCCGCCTTTGACGCCGAAATTTATCGGGCGGTCTTTTCTCGGGATTGGCTGCTCGTCATCAATCGTGCCCGGCACCATAGGGATTTGTGCCCATATTGCTGCAGAAAGAATTGCCGAGTATAAACAGATAAAGGTTCTTTTCCGTTTCATGCCTGTTTCAATTTGTTTCATTAGTTACTTGTTTCCTTTTTTCTCTACTGCCCATCCGAATTTGCCAATCTTTTCGCCCAACTCATAATATCCGCCATGCACATAGACCAACGGATTGGTTTCGGCCAATTCGAACTTGCCGGTTTGTGGATTAAGGTTGCTTGTTTCGGCGCGGACGTTCACTACCTCGGCGATGAACATGTCATGCGAGCCGAGAGATATGATTTCTTTTACCCTGCACTCTATGCAGAGCGGAGACTCTTCGATGAAAGGAGCACTGACCACGGTGCTCTTTCCCGGCGTCAGGCCCATTTCTTTAAACTTGTCATGGTTTCTGCCTGAGCGTACACCGCACCAATCAGTGGCATGTGCCATCTCTTTCGTGGTCAGGTTGATGACAAATTCCATGTTGCGTTTGATGATGTCGTAGGAGTATCGCTCGGGACGCACGGAGATGTAACACATGGGCGGATTCGTGCAAATCGTCCCCGTCCATGCTACAGTCAATATATTATATTCTTCCGGAGTGCTTCCGCAACTCACCAGTACGGCGGGCAGCGGATAAATCATTGTTCCGGGTTTCCAGTCTTCTTTCACTTTGCTGTTCAGATTATTTCGATGTCTTCGCGCGTTTGTTCTTTTTCGCAGTAATGACACCTGATGATACAATTCTCTTTATCTACCACATGAAAGTGTGTGGGCATCGGCTCGTTGTTCGTGACGCATTTGGGGTTGGCGCATCTCACTATGCCGCGCAGTTCGTCGGGTAGACTGACTTCCCGCTTTTCTACCACCTCGTAATCGCGGATGATGTTCAGTTTCACATTCGGAGCCACCACGGCGATGCGGTTTATCTCTTCGTCGCAGAAAAACTTGCCGGCAATCTTGATGATGCCCTTTGTGCCCAGTTTCTTGCTTTTGAGGTTGAAACCGATGGTAATGTTATTGCTCATGTGCTCCAGTCCCAACAAGGAGACTACGGTGAACAGCTTTTCGGAAGGAATATGGTCGATAACGGTTCCGTTTTCCAGAGCGGCAACCTGCAACTCTTGTTTCTTTTCGTTTAGCATTTTTCTATCTACTGTTTTGACGATTTACGAATTACTATTTGGCGAATTCCTTGACTTGCTCCAACGTGATGCCCAGTACATCGCACAGGATGGCTTCGCGTGCATACAGTCCGTTTTGTGCCTGCTGAAAATAGTAGGCTTTGGGATTGTCATCCACATCGTAGGCTATTTCGTTGACACGGGGCAGAGGGTGTAGGATGCGCAGGTTTGGACGGGTGTTCTCCAGCATTTTGTTGCGCAGGATATAGACATTCTTCACACGTTCATATTCCATTGGGTCGGTGAAGCGTTCGCGTTGGATGCGTGTCATGTACAGGATGTCGGCGTCGGCAATGATTTCTTCCGTAAAATCGGTATGTTCCACATATTTTATACTGTGTTCCCTGCAATAGATTTTGTATTCTTCAGGCATCTTCAACTCTTCGGGAGCGATGAGGTGGAACGTAGGATTGAAGTGGCGCATTGCCATCAACAGGGAGTGAACGGTGCGGCCGTATTTCAAATCCCCCACCAGAAAGATGTTCAGTTTTTCCAGCGTGCCTTGCGTCTTGTGGATGGAATAGAGGTCGAGCATGGTTTGCGAGGGATGTTGGTTGGCACCGTCTCCGGCATTGACTATGGGTACAGTGGTGACTTCGCTGGCATAGCGCGCGGCACCTTCGAGATGGTGGCGCATCACGATGATGTCAGCATAGTTGCTCACCATTTTTATGGTGTCTTTCAGCGTTTCACCTTTGGATGAACTGGTGGCTTTGGGGTCGGAAAAGCCGATAACACGTGCTCCGAGACGGTTTGCCGCTGTCTCAAAACTCAGGCGGGTGCGGGTGGAAGGCTCGAAAAATAGGGTGGCTACTACTTTCCCTTCCAGTAGACGCCGGTTGGGATGGGCCTCAAACTCTTTCGCCATTTCGAGCATGTAGAGGATTTTTTCCTTACTGTGTTCGGCAATGGTGACTAAACTTCTGTTTTGCATATCGTTGAATTCATTTATATTTTTCGAGAGTGTAAAGTTAAGTAAAATCTGTGTGCTGTGGAAATATGTAAGGAAGTTTTTTAGTGGAATTTCCAAGTCCACATCTCAGCAGGCGTATGTTCACACTTCAGCAAATGAAATGCTATGCTTCTGCAAGTGTTCGGAAACCTGTTTATCCGAAAAAGATAAGCGAAACATGGGTGTATCCAATATATTTTTCCTACCTTTGCCCTATTATTTAACTTTGATTTTAGGAACTCAACATGATAAAGAAAGTAGTCAAAATTCTATGGATTTTCATTGTACTGACAGCTCTTGCATGCGTATTGATATTTTTTTCCATAGCAAAAGGTTGGATAGGCTATATGCCGCCGGTTGAAGATTTGGAGAATCCTAACTACAAGTTTGCCACAGAAGTCCTTTCGGATGACGGGAAAGTGCTGGGTACTTATTCATACAGTAAGGAGAACCGCGTATTTGTAGGGTATGCCGATTTGTCATCGCACATCATCAATGCCTTGATTGCCACGGAAGACGTGCGTTTTGCCGACCATTCTGGCATCGATGCCATCGCTTTGGTCCGTGCTTTGGTGAAGCGGGGAATACTGATGCAGAAAAATGCCGGCGGAGGAAGTACCATCACCCAGCAGTTGTCCAAACAACTCTACTCGCCCAGTGCGGGGAATATTATGGAACGCCTGTTTCAGAAACCCATAGAGTGGGTGATTGCCGTGAAGCTGGAGCGCTACTATACCAAAGAGGAAATACTGACAATGTATCTCAATAAATTCGATTTTCTGAACAATGCGGTAGGTGTCAAGACGGCCGCCTTTACCTATTTCGGGTGTGAGCCGAAAGACCTGAGGCCGGAGGAAGCTGCCACGTTGGTGGGCATGTGCAAGAATCCGTCGCTTTACAATCCCATTCGCTACAACGAACGTTCTCGCGGACGGCGCAATGTGGTGCTCGACCAGATGCGTAAAGCCGGATATATTAGTCAGGCCGAATGCGATTCTTTGCAGACTTTGCCCTTGAAGTTGAAGTATAACCGGGTAGACCATAAGGAAGGACTTGCCACTTACTTTCGCGAATACCTACGCAGAGTGCTCACTGCCAAGAAGCCGGACAAGAGCGACTATCGCGGATGGCAGATGCAGAAATTCTACGAAGACTCGTTGGATTGGGAGAATAATCCTCTGTATGGATGGTGCGAGAAGAACACCAAGAAAGACGGCTCGAAGTACAACCTATATACCGACGGACTGAAAATTTACACCACCATCGACTCGCGTATGCAGCAATATGCCGAAGAAGCCGTGACGGAGCACCTGAAAGAGTTGCAAGGTCATTTCTTCAAAGAGAAGAAAGGCGCTAAGAAAGCTCCCTACACTTTCCGGGTCACCCAACAGCAAGTAGACGAAATGCTGGGACGCGCCATGCGGCAGTCCGACCGCTATCGCATCATGAAGAAGAACGGGGCTTCCGAAGCCGAAATAAAGAAGGCTTTCAACACGCCCGAAGAAATGACGGTGTTCAGTTGGCAGGGAGGGAAAGATACCGTCATGACGCCGATGGACTCCATACGTTATTATAAATTCTTCCTTCGCGCCGGCTTCATGTCTATGGATCCGCATAACGGATATGTGAAGGCATACGTAGGCGGCCCTAATTATCATTATTTTCAGTACGATATGGCAATGGTGGGGCGTCGTCAGGTAGGCTCTACCGTCAAACCTTTTCTCTATACGCTGGCCATGGAAAACGGGTTTTCTCCTTGCGATGAAGTGCGCCATGTGGAATACACGCTGCTTGACGAGAACGGGAGGGCATGGACACCGCGCAATACCAATAAAAAACGGTATGGCGAAATGGTGACGGTGAAGTGGGGGTTGGCAAACTCGGACAACTGGATTACGGCCTACCTGATGGGCAAGTTGAACCCATACAACCTGAAACGTCTGATACATACTTTCGGCGTGCGCAACCGCGATATCGTGCCTTCCGTCTCCTTGTGTCTCGGCCCGTGCGAAATCTCCGTAGGCGAAATGGTCAGTGCCTATACGGCATTTCCCAATAAAGGTATTCGGGTAGCTCCTTTGTTTGTTACTCGCATTGAAGATAATGAAGGCAATGTGCTGGCTACTTTTACTCCCGAAATGCAGGAGGTCATTAGTGCATCCAGTGCATACAAGATGCTGGTCATGCTGCGCTCCGTAATCAACGAAGGAACCGGAGGACGTGTACGTCGCCTCGGTGTAAAAGCAGATATGGGAGGCAAAACGGGAACTACCAATTACAATGCCGACGGTTGGTTCATGGGATTCACCCCCTCGCTCGTATCAGGTTGCTGGGTAGGCGGTGAGGATCGTGATATCCACTTCGACACCATGTTGCACGGGCAGGGAGCTTCGATGGCATTGCCTATCTGGAGCAAATACATGGTGAAAGTTTTGGGAGATAAATCCTTAGGTTACGATGAAAAGGAGACATTTCAGTTACCCGAAGGTTATGACCCGTGTAAAGACGATGGCAACCTGCATGAAGGAGGCAATCCGGAAGAACCGATAGAGGGGCTTGATGAATTATTTAATTAGCAGATGGTTTACACAATCAGCATTGGCAGTAACGAGCAACGGAAAGAGAACATGGCTTTGGCGCGCCGACGCCTGATCGAGCTTTTTCCGGGAATATGTTTCTCAAAAGAGGAGGAGACATCCCCCTTGCTTTTTCATCGTCCTGCTCTGTTTTCCAATCAGGTGGCACGTTTTTCCTCGGAACAGCAACCTGCGGAAATCCTCTTGCGACTGAAAGCCATAGAGCGCGAAGCCGGCAGAAAACCTGAAGAAAAGAATTTGGAGATTATCAGACTGGATATTGATTTGCTTTCTTGCGACGACACAGCCTATAAGCCGGAAGATTTGAAACGAGATTACATCGTGCACGGTTTGGAACAACTATCCTCTGGCCGCTATTAAAGAATAAACGTCGTGCTTTTCATCCACCGAACCGAAGCAGACGAAGATAAAAATAAAATTTGAAATGAAGTTTTTAGGAATTATTCCCGCCCGCTACGCATCTACGCGTTTCCCGGCCAAGCCTTTGGCTATGTTGGGTGGAAAAACTGTGATACAACGAGTTTATGAACAAGTGGCCGGTATATTGGACGATGCCTATGTGGCTACGGACGACGAGCGAATAGAGAATACCGTAAAGGCTTTTGGCGGAAAGGTTGTTATGACTTCCGTCCGTCACAAGAGCGGTACCGACCGATGTTATGAAGCCTATACCCGGATAGGAGGAAACTATGATGTCATTGTGAACATTCAGGGTGACGAACCTTTCATTCAAGCTTCTCAATTGCAAGCAATCAAAGCCTGTTTCGACACTCCTTCCACCCAGATAGCCACCTTGGTGAAACCCTTTACTGCCGACAATGATTTCGAAGCTTTGGAAAACGTAAACTCTCCGAAGGTCGTACTCGACCGGAATATGAAGGCTCTCTATTTCAGTCGCTCCATTATTCCTTATCAGCGCAATGCCGACAAGAAAGATTGGTTGAAGAATCATGTTTATTATAAACACATTGGTCTGTACGCCTATCGTGCAGAAGTATTGAAGGAGATAACGTCACTTCCCCAATCTTCGCTCGAATTGGCTGAATCGTTGGAACAACTGCGCTGGCTGGAAAATGGATACAGCATCAAGGCGGGCATCACCGAAGTGGAGACCATAGGCATAGATACTCCGCAGGACTTGGAACGCGCTGAGAGATTCCTTGAAAGTTGTAGTTTATAAACTTATCGGAATAGCATGCTGAACCGAACGAATCGTCCTGCCGTCATAGAGCCGGAACAACTGATCGTACAAAAGCCGGAATTTATATTGTTGCCTAACGGCATTTCCTTGAATATGATCAATGTCGGTGACAACGACGTGATGCGCGTAGATTTATTAATGGGGGGAGGGCGCTGGCAGCAGACTTGCCCTTTGCAATCGTTGTTCACAAACCGCATGCTGCGTGAAGGAACCAAACGCTACACTACTGCCGAGATAGCGGAAAAGTTGGATTATTATGGGGCTTGGCTGGAACTTTCCAGTGCTTCGGAATATACGTATGTCACACTCTATTCATTGAACAAATATTTTGCTGAGACACTGGATGTACTGGAATCCATAATAAAAGAACCAACGTTTCCGGAAAGAGAATTGAATGTAATTGTAGATAGCAATATCCAGCAATTCCTCGTCAATTCGTCCAAAGTGGATTTTCTTGCGCATCGTGGATTGATGAGCGCCTTGTATGGCGAGCAGCATCCCTGCGGACGGTTGGTTCGGGAAGTCGATTATCGGCACATCACCCCCGATGTTTTGCGCGAGTTCTACAATCGTCATTATCATTCCGGTAATTGCAGCATTTATCTTTCGGGAAGAGTAACGGACGAGAATCTATACAGAATAGAGAAGGTGTTTGGCAATGAGCCTTTCGGCAAGGATTTCCGTAAACCGGATAAGAAAGAGTTCTCTCCTGTCACTCTGTCCGAAAAGCGCGTCTTCATAGAGCGTCCCGAAGCCCTGCAAAGTGCTGTCCACATGGGCATGCTCTCTTTGGATTATAGCCATCCCGATTATTTGAAAACACGTGTGCTGGTGACGCTTTTCGGAGGATACTTCGGCAGTCGTCTGATGTCCAATATCCGAGAGGAAAAGGGATATACTTACAACATTTCGGCCGGTCTCATATCCTATCCCGGGCAGGGAGTACTGGTTATTAACGCTGAAACTGCCAACGAATATGTAGAGCCTCTTATCGAGGAAGTCTATTACGAGATGGAACGGCTTCAGAATGAACCGGTATCCGACGAAGAGCTCGGTATAGTGAAGAACTATATGCTGGGAGAGATTTGTCGTAGCTACGAGTCACCTTTTTCTTTGGCGGATGCATGGATTTTTGTACAAGTATCCGGCTTGCAGGATACCTACTTTGCTGATATTCTGAATGCGGTAAAAACCGTCACACCCCAAGAAATCCGTAAACTTGCCGAATGTTATTTTTGCAAAGAGACATTAAAAGAAGTGGTATCCGGCAAAAAAATGTCATAAAAAACGGAAAGCTACGCCTTATGTAAAGAGATAAACTTTATCTTTGTGCATAATACTTAGTTTTTAATCCATGAAATATCTATATACAGTACTCCTTCTGACTTTATTATACCAAGGCAATACCGTGGCTCAAGAAAAAAAAGGAACTTTCTTGAATAAGGTGAAAACTACTTTTTCATCCGAAATTACCATAGGAACTTATACTTTTAAAGAAAACGGAGCCGTATATACCGGCGAAATGAAAGGGCGTAAACCCAATGGAAAAGGTAAGACCGTCTTTAAAAACGGGGATATATACGAAGGCGAATATGTGAAAGGCAAACGGGAAGGATATGGAATCTATATTTTTCCGGATGGCGAAAAATACGAAGGACAATGGTTTCAGGATCAACAACATGGTAAAGGTATCTACTACTTCATGAATAACAATCGCTATGATGGCATGTGGTATCAAGATTATCAACATGGCAAGGGAGTGATGTATTATTATAACGGCGACCGTTATGAAGGCGATTGGGTGAGTGACAAACGGGAAGGAGTAGGTACATATACATGGAAAAACGGCTCTAAATATATCGGTCTGTGGAAAAACGATAAGAAGGACGGTAAAGGAACGCTGACTTGGAACGATGGTTCCAAATACGAAGGTCTGTGGAAAAAGGATGTTCGCGATGGCAAAGGAACTTTTGAGTATGCCAATGGAGATAAATACGTGGGAGGCTGGCTGGATGACATGCAGCATGGTAAAGGTCTCTATTTCTTCCATACGGGTGACCGTTACGAAGGTTCGTATGTTCAGGGTGAGCGCACTGGTGAAGGTATTTATTATCATGCCAATGGCGATAAGTATGTAGGTAATTTCAAAGACGGTAAGCAAGAAGGTCGTGGTACTTTTACGTGGCACAATGGTGCCGTGTATGAAGGCGAATGGAAAGACAACCAACGTAACGGATATGGTATCTACAAATGGAATGTGGGTGATTCGTACGAAGGTGAATGGAAAGACAATAAATTCAATGGCCGGGGCATCTTGATACAGACCGATGGAACAAAGTATAAAGGCAGTTTTGTGAACGGCATGGAAGAGGGTAATGGCGTTTTAGAAGATAAAAACGGAAATCGCTATGAAGGCTTTTTCAAGCAAGGGAAAAAACACGGCCCTTTCGTTGAGACTGACAAGAATGGAAAAGTGATAAGAAAAGGAACCTACAAAATGGGGAAATTGGAAGCCAACGACAGATGATAGGATGTGCATTGTCATCAAGTAAGTTTAAATTAAGATCATCTTTTACATCTCTTTGATTTGGGCAACATGTTGTTGTAACACATTTGTGCTATTTTTTCGGAAAAGAATCATCAATAAGGCTTTTTCAAAAAATGAACTCCACTATCTTTAATCTTTCTGGTTTCTGCCCATCAGATACGACTTTTAATATTGAGAAACGGCGTCATCGGTATTCATATTCCTTTTCGACTTTGTCGTAAAGAGCACGGTTGATCTGGTGCGTAGCTTTGGCGATGAACTGCATTGTACCTACTTCGGTTTTTCTCCGAATCATCGATTTTCTTCAACAAGACAGGAGCTTTGATGTCGTCTTCGAACACTACATAGAGCAGCAAGAAGCCCTCAGCTCCTCATTGGTTATTTGTGCGGGCTTCTTGGCAGGATGTTCGTCAGGAACAATTCTACGGAGCCGGAGTTGATATTGAAACACTACAATCCGATTTCTTCGATTAAGGAAGCGACAATGAATAAATATCTGGGTTCGGGACAGGCGGCTGCTTTTGCCAAAAATGAGGGGCTGTGTATCCTGTCAGGCGGATATTTCTTGAATGCACCGGTTGGTTTACGGCGATTGGGCAGAAGAGGTCTTTCAGGTCGGCAGCCCTCTTCCTGTTTGACAACTGCAATCCTTTGTCGTGACAGACACAAGTGTTCAAGCCGACAGACACAAGTGTTTTACACGTCAGACACAAGTGTTTTAGCCGCAAGACACAAGTGTCTGACAAGACAGTGGTAAATATCTGATAACCAATGGCTCTTTACTTTAAAATCCAAGCCGACGGGTGGGGCTTCCGACCAACTTCTTATCCCGAACTCAAATAATAAATGTCTCGCTTGAAGTATTGAACATTTTTTTAAGAGGAAGGAGCAAAGAGATAACAAGTATTCAAGCAATCAGCTGTCTTATATTTTCCATTATTTAAAGAATATCCTTGCGAAATTTACTTATGGGACATACGTATGGCTAATATACTATAAAATCAAATATTTCTATTTGTATTTTTGAAACTTAAAAAATATCTTTGTACCGATTGTTATAGAGCAACGAGTGCTTTTTGAAGTTCCGGGTTGTTTTAGATATGTGAATAAGTGAGTCAATTGAAGAAAAACATTATGGGGTTTATCATTAATAAATGAAAGAGATGCGTCAGATCATGAAACTTAAAGGGCAATCTCCTGAATTATATATGCTCGTGGCTCCATTGGCTATGAGCATATCTGCTTTACGCCAGAACAATAACTATCCTTATAAAACCTCAAGTCACCATAGTTGGTATGTTCTATTGGAGCATAAACAGTTGAGAGCATTTATCCCTTTAGAAAAAAAAGGTGCGGGTTCTTTCAAAATAGACAATTATTATGCTCCTTCTGGAACGGAGCGCGGAGATTTGCTTCGTGAATTATTGGAGACGATATTGCTTGAATACCGAACACAAGGGCATGTGTATGCCATTGTACAAAAGAGAGATCAAGATATTTTTGAGAAGGTTGGCTTTTCAGTTGTTCGCCAAATGAAAATCTATGTAAAGATGGAATTGACGCAAACCGTAGGAAGAGATGATGATGCAGATGATTGAGGCACGGAAGAATGTATATCAGGCGCTTCAGGAGAGAATTGCGGCTGTTTTTTCTGCATATGATTATGTCTATGTGGCTTTTTCAGGAGGGAAAGACAGTGGAGTTATTCTGAACGCCTGCATCGAATATCTGCGACAACACAAACCGGACGCAAAACTGGGTGTGTTTCATTTTGATTACGAAATACAATACGCTTTGACAACCGAGTACATTGATCGCACTTTATCCTCTAACCGTGATTTGCTCGAAGTCTATCGCTGCTGTGTTCCCGTCAAAGTACCTTCATCAACTTCGATGTATCTGCATTTTTGGAGACCGTGGGACCCTGAGGTGTCCGAATGGGTGAGGCCGATGCCCGAAGGATGTCTTCGCATGGAAGATTTTGACTATTACACGGCGCAAATGTGGGATTATGAGTTTCAGCACAATTTTGCCCACTGGCTCCGTTCGAAGAAAAAAGTTCGCCGTATAGCTTGCCTGATAGGTATCCGTACACAGGAAAGCTATAACAGGTGGAGGTTGATTTATCACTCAGGCAGTTCTTCCCCTTCCCAACGTGCACAATGGATTCATGAAGTAGGAGAAGGCATATACAATATTTATCCGATATATGACTGGAAAACGACTGATGTCTGGATTGCCAATGGGCGGTTCGGATGGGATTACAATCGTTTGTATGATCTATATTACCAAGCAGGTGTCCCCTTGAATAAACAGCGAGTGGCCAGTCCGTTTATCTCGCAGGCGATCTCTTCTCTGCACCTTTACCGTGCGATAGATCCCGATATGTGGGGCAAAATGTTGTGTCGTGTCAATGGGGTCAACTTTACCGGCATCTACGGGCACACTTCGGCTATGGGATGGCGCAGTGCCAAATTACCGGAAGGGATGACATGGAAACAGTATCTGTACTTTTTGCTCAACACCTTACCCAAAGAGACACGCGACAATTATCTGCGGGTACTCTCTGTCAGCAAACGCTTCTGGAAAACCAAAGGAGGTTGTCTGAGCATGGAGACCATCGGGAAGCTATGGGAAAGAGGAATTGAAATGCAAGTAATGAGTACGAGCAATTACAACACCGATAAGCTTCCCGTAATGATGGACTATATGGATGATATCGACCTGCCGGAGTTCAGGGAGTTGCCCACTTACAAACGCATGTGTGTCTGTGTGCTCAAGAATGATCATTACTGCAAATACATGGGCTTTGTTCCCGGCAAAAAGGAACAAGAACGGCGTAAAAGGATAATGGGCGAATATTCCTCTTACTTGGAAACTCAAAAACACAAGAAAGAACCATGAGAGAAAAGCAACCTTATATCAGCCCCGTTTACAGGGTGATTGCCGTGCCCGTGGAAAAAGTGAGGGCCAACGCATATAATCCTAATGTAACAATGCCTCCCGAGATGGAATTACTGGAACTCTCCATTTGGGAAGACGGTTACACTATGCCATGTGTATGCTATTATATCGAGGAAGAAGATATCTATGAATTGGTAGACGGTTATCATCGCTATAAAGTGATGCTTTCCTCCCGACGGATTTATGCAAGGGAGAATGGATTGCTTCCCGTCACCGTAATAGAGAAAGACATTGCCAATCGCATGGCCTCTACCATCCGGCACAATCGGGCACGTGGCACGCATAAAATTGAGCTTATGACCAATCTTGTTGGAGAATTGGTTCGTTTGGGTATGTCCGACACTTGGATACGGCGGAATCTTGGAATGGACAAAGATGAATTGCTTCGCCTTAAACAGATATCGGGATTGGCGGCTTTGTTTGCAGATAAAGATTTTAGCGTAGCCGAGGAATGACTCTTGCATCTTGGTTGATAATTTTTTAAGCTTTTTGTCAATTAGGTAGTTAGCTATCATATTCGTAATTTTATAGTGTCTGATTATAACATTTAAATTTATTGTGCTTATGCTGCCTGATTCCAAAAATGCTGAAATCTTCTTTGTTATTGATGAGTTCTTCCATGTATTTGATGCTACTGGCAAGGAAGCGGACGATATAACCTTCAAACCTTTTTTTCAGCATTGGCGCAAGATATAAGCGTATAAGGAAACGTCCAAGGGAGTCCTTTCGCGGCAACTCTACCAGTACAAAGTTGGGAAGTTGCCAGAACTTGAGCATCAGGTAGGAGAAAGGCGTATAACACCTTTCTATGCTGACGATTTCCCATTCCTCACCCTCTTTTTTGCTGTCTAATTAATGCGATTCAAAAAACAGTTCACCTGTTTTGCTGTCAAGGCGGCGTTTCCGTCCGTTCTCCACATTCTGCCTATACTTTTCGGATTCTATTTTTCTGTTCATTAGTGAACACTAATGATGCAAAATATTGAGATACAATGCAAACCTTTCTAACTCCCATTTACTTCTTTTTTATCCTCTTCCTGATACGTTTTTTCCTGCTTGTTTTTTCCCTTCTCCTTTTTTCTCTCGCGCACGTATATATTATAATGTGTTCCTTTCCCTTCCTTTTTTTCTTCCCTTTCTTTTTCTTCCCCTTGATTCCTTTGTTTTTCAGTCTTTTACTCCATTTCCTTTATTTTCTTTTTAAAAAAAGAGTCATTTCTGTTTTGTTGTTTTCTCTTTAAGCGCTACTTTTGCATCCGCTTTCGGCAACGAGGGCTTCGGTGCTTTGACATGATGGTTTGCGTGATGCCGCTCGGGCGGTTTTCTTTTTTTTCCTTTTTTTTCTTCCCCTTTCTCACCGAGAGCGTTGGTTGGAAAAAAAAGAAGAAAAAAACTTCTCCGATAATTTGGATTGTATGTATAAAACTTCTTACCTTTGCATCCGCTTTCCTGATGTGGGTCAGCAATTCGTTCTTTGAACAGATTTACATAAACGATACAAGTAGTACGATAGCAAGGCCTGTTTCCCTTTGGTGGGAATCGGCCTTGGGTAAAACGAAAGAACCGTCAACGGTGCCTGTTTCTTTATTTCGGTTACGGGCATTTTCGATTGAGACTTCTTTTAATTTCGGATATCCTGGACAGAGCAATTTCCGTTTCCTTTCCCTTTTGCGAGGGTTTTGGAATCGGTTTACGATACTTTTACAATGAAGAGTTTGATCCTGGCTCAGGATGAACGCTAGCTACAGGCTTAACACATGCAAGTCGAGGGGCAGCATGGGCTTAGCTTGCTAAGCCCGATGGCGACCGGCGCACGGGTGAGTAACACGTATCCAACCTTCCGGTAACTCCGGTATAGCCTTTCGAAAGAAAGATTAATCCCGGATAGTATGGTGATTCCGCATGGTTTCTCCATTAAAGGATTCCGGTTACCGATGGGGATGCGTTCCATTAGGCAGTTGGCGGGGTAACGGCCCACCAAACCTACGATGGATAGGGGTTCTGAGAGGAAGGTCCCCCACATTGGAACTGAGACACGGTCCAAACTCCTACGGGAGGCAGCAGTGAGGAATATTGGTCAATGGGCGGAAGCCTGAACCAGCCAAGTAGCGTGAAGGATGACTGCCCTATGGGTTGTAAACTTCTTTTATAAGGGAATAATTGCGGGTACGCGTACCTGTTTGCATGTACCTTATGAATAAGGATCGGCTAACTCCGTGCCAGCAGCCGCGGTAATACGGAGGATCCTAGCGTTATCCGGATTTATTGGGTTTAAAGGGAGCGTAGGCGGGCGCTTAAGTCAGCTGTGAAAGTTTGGGGCTCAACCTTAAAATTGCAGTTGATACTGGGTGCCTTGAGTGCGGTATAGGCAGGCGGAATTCGTGGTGTAGCGGTGAAATGCTTAGATATCACGAAGAACTCCGATTGCGAAGGCAGCTTGCTGGAGCGTAACTGACGCTGATGCTCGAAAGTGTGGGTATCAAACAGGATTAGATACCCTGGTAGTCCACACAGTAAACGATGAATACTCGCTGTTTGCGATATATTGTAAGCGGCCAAGCGAAAGCGTTAAGTATTCCACCTGGGGAGTACGCCGGCAACGGTGAAACTCAAAGGAATTGACGGGGGCCCGCACAAGCGGAGGAACATGTGGTTTAATTCGATGATACGCGAGGAACCTTACCCGGGCTTGAATTGCAACCGAATTATCCGGAAACGGGTAAGCCGCAAGGCGGTTGTGAAGGTGCTGCATGGTTGTCGTCAGCTCGTGCCGTGAGGTGTCGGCTTAAGTGCCATAACGAGCGCAACCCTTATCCACAGTTGCCATCAGGTTATGCTGGGGACTCTGTGGAGACTGCCGTCGTAAGATGCGAGGAAGGGGGGGATGACGTCAAATCAGCACGGCCCTTACGTCCGGGGCTACACACGTGTTACAATGGGGGGTACAGCAGGCTGCTGGGCGGCGACGTCCGGCGAATCCCTAAATCCCCTCTCAGTTCGGACTGGAGTCTGCAACCCGACTCCACGAAGCTGGATTCGCTAGTAATCGCGCATCAGCCACGGCGCGGTGAATACGTTCCCGGGCCTTGTACACACCGCCCGTCAAGCCATGAAAGCCGGGGGTACCTGAAGTGCGTAACCGTTTAGGAGCGCCCTAGGGTAAAACCGGTGATTGGGGCTAAGTCGTAACAAGGTAGCCGTACCGGAAGGTGCGGCTGGAACACCTCCTTTCTGGAGCGGTATCCTTAATTTTTGGTAGTCCGGTTCTTTTGTTTGTACTGCTTGTGTGCGTTTATTGACAGATAAAAGAGAAAGTAGAAGCCGGGCCTTTTTTCCATGGCCGGGGTTTGACTGACAGTCCTATAGCTCAGTTGGTTAGAGCGCTACACTGATAATGTAGAGGTCGGCAGTTCAACTCTGCCTGGGACTACCCTTTTTTGGGGGGATTAGCTCAGCTGGCTAGAGCACCTGCTTTGCAAGCAGGGGGTCAACGGTTCGAATCCGTTATTCTCCACCCTTTCCCTTTGTTTTTTTAGGGAAGAACGATCTTTGACATGATGCGAACAATAAAAGTAAAGTTAAAGCTGAAAGTATATATCGCCCCTTTTTTTTGGGGTGTATAATCGAAAAAAGCAAGTAAGGGCACATGGCGGATGCCTTGGCTCTCGGAGGCGATGAAGGACGTGATAAGCTGCGATAAGCCGCGGGTAGGTGCAAATGACCTTTGATCCGCGGATTTCCGAATGGGACAACCCGCCACCTTGAAGGGGTGGCATCTGCCTGTGGCAGAGGCTAACGCAGGGAACTGAAACATCTTAGTACCTGCAGGAAAAGAAAATAAACAATGATTCCCCCAGTAGTGGCGAGCGACCGGGGAAGAGCCCAAACCATTGATGTTACGGCATCCATGGGGTTGTAGGACCACGTCGTGGCACGCGTGACGGTGAGTGGAACTGCCTGGAAAGGCAGGTCATAGAGGGTGATAACCCCGTACACGAAGCCGTCTCCAGCCTAGTGGTATCCTGAGTAGCGCGGGGCACGAGTAATCCTGCGTGAATCTGCCGGGACCATCCGGTAAGGCTAAATACTCCCGAGAGACCGATAGTGAACCAGTACCGTGAGGGAAAGGTGAAAAGCACTTCGAGCAGAAGAGTGAAATAGTTCCTGAAACCATGTGCCTACAAGCGGTCGGAGCCGTATTTTTTACGGTGACGGCGTGCCTTTTGCATAATGAACCTACGAGTTACTTTTTCCGGCGAGGTTAAGGTTCTTTAGACCCGGAGCCGAAGCGAAAGCGAGTCTTAACAGGGCGTTTCAGTCGGAAGGAGTAGACGCGAAACCAAGTGATCTACCCTTGGGCAGGTTGAAGGATGGGTAACACCATCTGGAGGACCGAACCGATAAGCGTTGAAAAGCTTCCGGATGACCTGAGGGTGGGGGTGAAAGGCTAATCAAACTTGGAGATAGCTCGTACTCCCCGAAATGCATTTAGGTGCAGCCTTGACTTATACCGGCATGAGGTAGAGCGACTGATAAGATGCGAGGGCTTCGCCGCCTATCAAGTCTTGACAAACTCCGAATGCTTGCCGGTTCTATGTCAGGAGTGAGGGCATGGGTGCTAAGGTCCATGTCCTAAAGGAGAACAATCCGGACCAGCAGCTAAGGTCCCCAAATGAATACTGAGTTGAACTAACGAAGTCAGATTGCTAAGACAGCTAGGATGTTGGCTTGGAAGCAGCCATTCATTTAAAGAGTGCGTAACAGCTCACTAGTCGAGGAGTTTGGCGTGGATAATAATCGGGCATAAGTATTCTACCGAAGCTCTGGGATGATTCATATCATCGGTAGGGGAGCATTCCACTCCGCGTCGAAGGGCGAGCGCGAGCTTTCCTGGAGCGTGTGGAAACGCAAATGTAGGTATAAGTAACGATAAAGGGGGTGGGAAACCCCCTCGCCGCAAGACTAAGGTTTCCTGATCAACGCTAATCGGATCAGGGTAAGTCGGGTCCTAAGGCTCAGCCGAATGGCGAAGCCGATGGCAGAACCGGTTAATATTCCGGTACTACCTTCGGGAGCGATGTGGTGACGGAGCAGTGACAGTGCCGCCGGCTGACGGAATAGCCGGTTGAAGGGTGTAGGTTTTGAGGAATCCAGGCAAATCCGGATTCCGAGCCGAACCTGATAGTATGGGGCGTCCTTCGGACAACCCAATAGCGCATGTAATCATACTCCCAAGAAAATCCGCTAAGCTTCATCCCGCAGGTACCCGTACCGCAAACGGACACACGTAGTCGGGTTGAATATACTAAGGCGCTTGAGTGATTCACGGTTAAGGAACTAGGCAAACTGACCCTGTAACTTCGGGATAAAGGGTCCTCCGGTGACGGAGGCGCAGAGAATCGGTCCAGGCAACTGTTTAACAAAAACACAGGGCTGTGCTAAATCGAAAGATGATGTATACAGCCTGACACCTGCCCGGTGCCGGAAGGTTAAGAGGAGAGGTCATCGACGAGAGAAGCCTTGAATTGAAGCCCCGGTAAACGGCGGCCGTAACTATAACGGTCCTAAGGTAGCGAAATTCCTTGTCGGGTAAGTTCCGACCTGCACGAATGGTGTAATGATCTGGACGCTGTCTCAACCGTGAGCTCAGTGAAATTGTAGTATCGGTGAAGATGCCGATTACCCGCGATGGGACGAAAAGACCCCGTGAACCTTTACTATAGCTTAACATTGAATTTGGGTAACCGATGTGTAGGATAGGCCGGAGGCATTGAATTCGGGACGCCAGTCCCGTTGGAGCCGCTGTTGAAATACGGCCCTTCGTTTATTTGAGTTCTAACCCGTTGATTTTCGGGGACACTGTTTGGTGGGTAGTTTGACTGGGGTGGTCGCCTCCAAAAGCGTAACGGAGGCTTCTAAAGGTGCCCTCACGACGATTGGTAACCGTCGGCAGAGTGTAATGGCATAAGGGCGCTTGACTGGGAGACTTACAAGTCGATCAGGTAGGAAACTAGAGCATAGTGATCCGGTGTTTCTGTATGGAAAGGACATCGCTCAAAGGATAAAAGGTACTCCGGGGATAACAGGCTGATCCCTCCCAAGAGCTCATATCGACGGAGGGGTTTGGCACCTCGATGTCGGCTCGTCACATCCTGGGGCTGGAGAAGGTCCCAAGGGTTGGGCTGTTCGCCCATTAAAGTGGCACGCGAGCTGGGTTCAGAACGTCGTGAGACAGTTCGGTCTCTATCTATCGTGGGCGCATGAAATTTGCGTGGCTCTGACACTAGTACGAGAGGACCGTGTTGGACTGACCTCTGGTTTACCGGTTGTGCCGCCAGGTGCATCGCCGGGTATCTAAGTCGGGATCGGATAAGTGCTGAAAGCATCTAAGTACGAAGCCGGCCACAAGATTAGATTTCTTTTCAGGGCCGTCATAGACGATGACGTTGATAGGATGCAGGTGTACAGGCAGCGATGTCACAGCCGAGCATTACTAATTGCCCGGTGCTTTTTTCCCTCTTTTCCCTTTTCGGGGGCATATATACGTTCAGTTTGCGCCGACCCTCCGAGTGGTTTGGTTTCTTTTCTTTTTTTTCGCGTCATGTCTTCATTATTCAGGCGGTTATAGCGTCGGGGTTCCACCTCTTCCCATTCCGAACAGAGAAGTTAAGCCCGTTTGCGCCGATGGTACTGCGTAACAGTGGGAGAGTAGGTCGCCGCCGTTTTTTTATGGAAGCCCCCTTGTCTTGGTAAAGGACGAGGGGGCTTCTTTGTTTTTATGCGTATTTGCCGGTTCCCTCCTCCCTCTTCCCTTCCTCATGCCCCCAGGAAAAGGGGGCGACAACCACGGAGGAAGAAAAGGGATTTTGCTTTCATAATAAAGTGTATCTTTGAGCCATGTGACGTAAACAAGTAGATTACGAATCGGGCTTGTCCCTGTTTCTTCTCCAAGGCATATAGGACTATCTCGATATTGTTGATTATTCTGATATGGGTTCAATTATACTGTATGTTTGGAAGAATATAGAGTGATTCTTTCAGAATATTCTCATCTTAAATTAGTGCCAAAAGGCTTCTTTTCAGAAATAGTCATCACATATTTTTCCAGCCCGTGTCCGCAACGGTTTATCTTAAAGTCCGCCCTCGTTGAGGGGATACTCTGACAGGTGAAACTTATAGTCGCAACCGGGAGTTGGTTGTGGAAGGTATACATATCACCCAAAAATTTGGTGTTTAAGAAAGGATGTTTTCCTTTGTCCAAACAGATGATAGGCCGGTTTCATGTACAAAAGAGTTAAGAAAGCACTTCGGTGTCTGAAAATACAATACCACTGGCAGGCCATGGAGAATGAGGACGAAGACTTGAAATTACTCCTAAGACAAGCAGCGGAAGCAACTCTGGAAGAAGAGAATCTGACATAAGGGGGCTTGTTCACAAGTAGAAATACTCCAAACACGTAATAGTTAACGAGTTGGGGGTAGATAATTATGGTTTAGCGGACAGTAATATTTTTAAGCACCAAATTCTTTGCTAATATGCGTACTTTCCGCAATCAACTCCCGGTTGTGACTATAAGTTTTACCTGTCAGAGAATCCTTCCAAATAAGGTGACGGACTTGAAGATAAATCGTGCGCTCAGGGGGCGGAAAGTCTGCGATAACTATTTCGGGAAAAGAAGCCTTTTAGCACTTATTTAAGAGAGAATATTTTGAAGGAATTACTTTACTGACAATATAATTGAACCCATATCAGAATAATCGACAATATCGAAATAATAATATACCTTGGGGAAGAAAAAGAGACAAGACCGATTTGTAGTCTACTTGTTTACATCGCATGGCGCAAAGATACGCTTTATAACGATATGTTAAATCCTTAAGAATAATAACTGACCTGAAAAATGATATTTTTCCCTAAAGTACTAACTTTTCTTCCTTTTTTTCTATTCAATATCAAATTGATTTTTGTATTTTTGGCAGAAATCTGATGGAAAGGGAAAGAATAGCACAATTAATATTATAATATAAATCAAATAATCCTCTTGTAAATATGGAAAACAAGATTCAAGAGCTGACTGATAAAATCTACCGTGAGGGGGTAGAAAAAGGAAACGAAGAAGCACAGAAGCGTATAGCGAAGGCTCAGGAAGAAGCAAAAAAAATAGTAGAGAATGCCCATAAGGAAGCTGACTCTATTGTGGCTGCCGCTCATAAGTCTGCCGATGAATTGGCAGAAAATACAAAATCAGAGTTAAAATTATTCGCTGGTCAGGCTGTGAATGCTCTGAAATCCGAAATTGCCACTTTGGTGACGGATAAGATTGTGAATGCCGATGTAAAAGCCTTTGTTACGAATAAAGATTTTCTTAATTCCTTTATCGTTGCATTGGCATCCAAGTGGAGTGTGAATGAGTCAATCGTTATTTCTACTTCTGATGCAGAAGACCTGACAAAGTATTTTGTTGCAAAAGCGAAAACATTGTTGGATAACGGAGTGAAGATTGAACAAGTGAACGGTATCAAGTCTTTGTTCTCCGTATCGCCTGCTGACGGTTCGTACAAAGTGAACTTCGGCGAAGAAGAATTTATGAACTACTTCAAGGAATTCCTGCGTCCGCAGTTAGTGGAAATGCTCTTTTAACCCCTGAATTATGAATAAATACTATTACTTGGTAGCCGGTTTGCCCGAACTTTCTTTGGAAGATAGCAAGCTGAGCTATACAGTAGCAGATTTCAGGACGGAATTCTATCCCTATTTGTCGGGTGAGGATAAAAAACTGATGGATTTGTTTTATCTGAAATTCGACAATGCCAATGTCTTGAAGCTGTTGAAGGATAAGGATGCCTCCATTGATTTGCGTGGAAATTTTTCGGCAGAGGAATTGATGGGCTATATTTCCCGGATGAAAGAGGGAGATGAGGTGTCCGAAAGCGTATTCCCTTCTTATTTGTCTGCTTTTATCTCTGAATATTTCAGTATGTCTGCCGGCGATGATGTCTTATATGAGAACCGTTTGACAGCACTTTATTATGCTTATGCAATGAAGTGCAAGAATCGTTTTGTGTCTTCGTGGTTTTCTTTCAATCTTACCGTGAACAATATATTGGCAGCGCTTACGGCGCGAAAGTTCAAGATGGAGGTTGCCCCGCTTATTGTGGGTGATACGGAGGTGTGCGAGATTTTGAGAACTTCCAATGCGCGTGATTTCGGCTTGGGCAGTGAGGTGGAATATTTGGAGCAGCTGGTGAAAATCAGTGAAACAAGTGAGTTGCTGGATCGGGAGAGGAAGATTGATCAACTTCGTTGGGACTGGATGGAAGAAGCTACGTTCTTTGACTATTTCACGGTAGAACGTCTGTTTGTATTCCTGCAACAATTGGAGATGATTGAGCGATGGATTTCATTGGATAAAGAAAGGGGTAGCCAAATGTTTCGCAGCATGATCGCTGCCTTGAAAGACGAGGTGCAGATACCCGCAGAATTCAGATAAAACAAATAACATAATTATATGGCAACAAAAGGAACTGTAAGTGGCGTAATAGCCAACATGGTGACCCTCGTCGTTGACGGCCCAGTGGCGCAAAACGAGATTTGTTATATCTCAACCGGCGGAGACAAGTTAATGGCGGAGGTGATTAAGGTGGTAGGCACTAGGGTCTATGTACAGGTGTTTGAGAGCACCCGCGGACTGAAGCTGGGAGCCGAAGCCGAGTTTACCGGACACATGCTCGAAGTGACGCTGGGACCGGGTATGCTTTCAAAAAACTACGATGGTCTGCAAAACGACCTCGATAAGATGGATGGCGTTTTCCTGAAACGCGGACAATACACCTATCCGTTGGATAAGGGAAGCAAATGGCATTTCGCTCCTTTGGCGAAGGTGGGTGACAAGGTAGAAGCCGCTGCTTGGCTGGGACAAGTGGATGAGAATTTCCAGCCGTTGAAAATCATGGTGCCTTTTGAACAAAAAGGTGTATGTACCGTGAAATCCATTGCAGCAGAAGGCGACTACACCATTGAAGATACCATTGCAGTGCTGACTGATGAAGAAGGCAACGACATCCATGTGAACATGATACAGAAATGGCCTGTGAAGCGTGCCATGACGAACTATAAGGAAAAGCCCCGTCCTTTCAAATTGCTGGAAACCGGGGTACGTGTCATCGATACGGTCAATCCGATTGTAGAAGGGGGCACGGGATTTATTCCCGGTCCGTTCGGTACAGGCAAGACGGTGCTTCAGCATGCCATTTCCAAGCAGGCGGAAGCAGATATCGTAATCATTGCAGCTTGCGGTGAGCGTGCCAACGAGGTGGTGGAAATCTTTACGGAGTTTCCCGAATTGGTAGACCCGCATACCGGACGTAAGCTGATGGAACGTACCATTATCATTGCCAATACTTCGAACATGCCGGTTGCCGCGCGTGAAGCGTCGGTCTACACGGCTATGACGATTGCCGAATATTATCGCAGCATGGGTTTGAAGGTGTTGCTGATGGCCGACTCCACATCGCGTTGGGCACAGGCATTGCGCGAGATGTCCAACCGTATGGAAGAGCTTCCCGGACCGGATGCCTTCCCAATGGACTTGTCATCCATCATATCTAACTTCTATGGTCGTGCCGGCTACGTGAAGCTGAATAACGGTGAGACGGGCTCCATCACATTCATCGGTACGGTATCTCCCGCCGGTGGTAACTTGAAAGAGCCGGTAACCGAAAACACGAAGAAAGTGGCCCGTTGTTTCTATGCCCTTGAGCAAGACCGTGCCGACAAAAAACGCTATCCGGCCGTTAATCCGATTGATTCTTATTCCAAATACATCGAATATCCCGAATTTGCCGACTACATCGGCAAGCGCATCAACGGCGAGTGGATTGGAAAGGTAAATGAAGTCAAAACCCGTTTGCAACGCGGTAAGGAGATCGCAGAGCAAATCAACATTCTGGGTGATGACGGTGTGCCCGTAGAGTATCACGTGACGTTCTGGAAATCAGAGCTGATAGACTTCGTTATCTTGCAGCAAGATGCTTTCGACGAGATTGATGCCGTGACTCCGATGGATCGTCAGGAAGAAATTCTGAATATGGTGATAAACATCTGTCGTACTGAGTTTAAGTTTGATAACTTCAATGAGGTGATGGAATACTTCAAGAGGATGATTAACATCTGCAAGCAGATGAACTACTCGAAGTTCAAGTCTGAAGCATACGATGGCTTTTACAAACAGTTGTCGGAACTGATAGAAGAGCGTAGAGCCTGAAAGAGTTTGCTGTTTTGACGTTTATGACTTTCTGTTCGGGCTTTTCCGATGCAGGTTTTGCGGCAGAAGAGGTGGACGGGGAAATAGCGAGAGGAACGACGAGAGATTAAAATGGTAAATAGTAAATTGTCAAATAGAAAATAAATAGATGGCAACAAAAGCATTTCAAAAAATATATACAAAGATAACTCAGATTACGAAAGCCACGTGTTCGCTCAAGGCAACCGGAGTGGGGTATGATGAGTTAGCGACCGTGAACGGCAAATTAGCCCAAGTGGTAAAGATTGCCGGCGACGAAGTGACTTTGCAGGTGTTTGAGGGTACGGAAGGCATTCCTACCAATGCAGAGGTAGTATTCTTGGGCAAGGCTCCTACAATCAAGGTGAGCGAGCAGCTTGCCGGACGCTTCTTCAACGCATTTGGCGACCCCATCGACGGCGGTCCCGCCATTGAAGGCGAAGAGGTGGAAATCGGCGGTCCGTCCGTGAATCCGGTGCGCCGTAAACAGCCTTCGGATCTGATTGCAACCGGTATTGCCGGCATTGACTTGAACAACACGCTGGTGTCCGGACAGAAAATTCCGTTTTTTGCCGACCCCGACCAACCTTTCAATCAGGTGATGGCCAATGTGGCGCTGCGTGCCGAGACAGACAAGATTATTCTGGGCGGCATGGGTATGACAAATGACGACTACCTCTATTTCAAGAATGTGTTCTCCAATGCGGGTGCGCTCGACCGTATCGTCAGTTTCATGAACACCACGGAGAATCCTCCGGTGGAACGTCTGCTGATTCCGGACATGGCTCTGACGGCCGCCGAATATTTCGCTGTGAACAACAACGAGAAGGTGCTGGTGCTGCTGACGGACATGACCTCTTATGCCGATGCTTTGGCCATTGTGTCCAACCGTATGGATCAGATTCCTTCCAAGGACTCCATGCCTGGTTCTCTCTATTCGGATTTGGCAAAGATATACGAGAAGGCGGTGCAGTTTCCAAGCGGTGGTTCCATAACGATTATTGCGGTGACTACCCTGTCGGGTGGCGATATCACGCACGCCGTGCCCGACAATACGGGGTATATTACGGAAGGACAGTTGTTCCTCCGCCGCGACAGCGATATCGGTAAGGTGATTGTAGACCCGTTCCGTTCCTTGTCGCGTCTGAAGCAGTTGGTTACGGGCAAGAAGACGCGTAAAGACCATCCGCAGGTGATGAATGCCGCCGTGCGTCTGTATGCCGATGCGGCCAACGCCAAGACCAAGCTTGAAAACGGTTTCGACCTGACAAACTACGACGAACGTACGCTTGCTTTTGCGAAAGACTACTCCAACCAACTGTTGGCCATTGACGTTAACCTCGATACCACAGAGATGCTTGATGTGGCATGGAGCTTATTCGGCAAGTATTTCCGTCCGGAAGAGGTGAATGTCAAGAAAGAACTGGTAGACGAATTCTGGCCGGAAACAAATAACTAATCGCTAATCAACTAATCAACTAATCACTAAAAGAAGTGGCTATCAAGTTTCAATATAACAAGACCTCCCTCCAGCAGTTGGAAAAGCAACTGAAGGTGCGCGTGCGTACACTCCCCATCATCAAGAACAAGGAGAGTGCCCTGCGCATGGAAGTGAAGCGCTGCAAAACAGATGCTGCCGCGCTGGATGCGAGGTTGGAAAAGGAAATCCAAGCTTACGAAGCCATGTTCGCCCTTTGGAATGAGTTCGATACCTCATTGATAAAGGTCAGCGATGTTCATCTTGGCGTGAAGAAGATTGCCGGCGTGAGAGTGCCGTTGCTCGAAAACGTGGATTTCGAGGTACGCCCGTACAGCTTGTTCAGTGCTCCCAAATGGTATGCAGACGGGTTGCACTTGCTCAAGTTGCTGGCGCATACGGCCATCGAGCGCGAATTTACCGTTGCCAAGCTGAACTTGCTGGAATATGCGCGTAAAAAGACCACCCAGAAGGTGAATCTTTTTGAAAAAGTACAGATTCCGGGCTATCAGGATGCGCTGCGCAAAATCAAACGATTCATGGAGGATGAAGAAAACCTCTCCAAGTCGTCGCAGAAAATCATGAAGTCCCATCAAGAGAAAAGGAAGGAGGCAGAAGCATGATTACAAAGATGAAGAGGCTCACATTCCTTGTGTATCATAAGGAGTATGAACAGTTTCTGCATCAGATTCGGGAGCTGGGAGTAGTGCATGTCGCCGAGAAACAACGGGGCGAGATGGACGATGCCTTGCTGAGCTTCGTGCAGAAACGTACGCTCTACAAGAATATGCTCCAGAGCATGTTTCTTTTGGCCGACAAGGAACCCGACGACACGGTACGCAAAAACGAATCGGCAGATGCTTTGGTGAAATCGTATGAAGACTTGCAGACAAGGATACAAGATCTGAACCAGCAACTTCTCGCTATCGACAAGGATAGGACGCAGATGGAAATCTGGGGGGATTTTGACTGGAAGACGGTACGCAAGTTAGAAAGCGCAGGTTGGTTTGTTCAATTTTATACTTGTGCAGAGAAGGAGTACAACAACGCATGGGTAGAAGACTATAACGCCATCGTGGTACAGAAAAACGGCGGACATCTCTATTTTGTGACAGTCAATTCGCATTTCGTAGAATTGGATGCGGAGCAACTGCGGTTGCCTTCGCTGAGCCTTTCGGAGCTAAACCGCAAGAGGGCCGATACGGAAGAAATCATTGTGCAGGCACATACCGAGCTGAAAGCATTCTGTAAGGCAAACTACCGCACATTGGAGCAGTATAGCCTTTTGCTTGAGGGAGACATAGACCTGCTGAAAGTGAAGCTGAACAGCGAACGGATGGCCGAAGGGGCCGTTGTGCTGCTGGAAGGCTGGATACCGGAAGACAACGAAGCCGAAGTGGAAAAGTTGCTTGCTGAAAACGACACTTACTATGAGATAAGAAACGCCGTGCGCGAGGACAATGCACCGATTAAACTGAAGAACAATGCCTATACCCGCATGTACGAAGTACTTACCAAAATGTATGGTATGCCCGATTATGCGGAGTTCGACCCTACGCCGATTTTGGCGCCTTTCTTCTCTCTGTTCTTTGCTTTTTGTATGGGAGATGCTGGCTATGGTCTGGTGCTGATTGCACTCGGATTCATTCTGAAGAAGAAATTGTCAGCATCATTGCGTGGCATGATGAATCTGGTGATTACGCTGGGCATCTTTACGGCTGTTTTCGGTGCTGTGCTGGGAACGTTCTTCGGTGTGAGTCTCTTTGATTTGGAGATACCTGCTCCGTTGAAAGAATTCATGATTGTGGGCAAGATTGGCGATACAGGCTATGACAAGCAAATGCTCTTAGCGCTGATTATCGGTGCGGTTCATATCTGCATCGCCATGACGGTGAAGGCTGTGGGACAGACCGTTCGTTTCGGCTTCAAGGAGTCGCTCAGCGCATGGAGTTGGTTGCTGTTGGTGGTAGGTTTTATCTGTACCGGCGGACTCTCTTTCTTCAAGATTATTTCAGAAGAGGTTTCCACATGGGCGTTTATCGTGATTGGTGGCATTTCGACCGTTGGCATCTATCTGCTTAACAATATCCATCGGAATGTATTTATCAACATTGGCGTCGGCGTGTGGGATACCTACAATATGGCTACTGGTCTGATGGGCGACATATTGTCCTACATTCGTCTGTATGCGCTTGGTCTGGCAGGCGGTATGCTGGGAGGTGTGTTTAATCAGCTTGCCTTTATGGTGAATGATGCGGCAGGTTCGGCTTTGGGCTGGCTTTTTTGCGGGTTGATATTGGTGTTCGGCCACACGCTGAACATTGCGATGTCGTGCTTGAGCGCATTCGTGCATCCGCTTCGTTTGACATTCGTTGAATATTTTAAAAATTCTGGTTACGAAGGCAAGGGCGAAGCCTACAAACCTTTTACCGTAGTGAAAAAATAAACAAATTGAAAAACAAATAAAAAAAGAAACATTATGAATGAAATTTTAGGTTATCTCGGTCTGGGGTTGATGTTGGCCCTTGCAGGAATTGGCAGTTGTTTTGGCACCACCATAGCAGGTAGTGCGGCAGAAGGAGCTTTGAAGAAAGACCCTTCCAAGTCGGCCAGTTACATGATTCTGTCGGCTCTTCCGGCCACACAGGGACTTTACGGTTTCGTGGCTTTTCTGATGTCTATGGGCAGAAATTTTGCTACGGACGGTCCTTTGATGCTGGGCATCGGGCTGGGTGTAGGTTTGGTATGTTTGTTCTCGGCCATCCGTCAAGGGCAGATTTGCGCTCACGGTATTGCTGGCGTTTCTCAAGGCCACGACGTACAGACCAACACCATGATTTATGCCGCCCTGCCCGAGTTCTACGCCATCTTGGCGTTGGTGGCTGCATTGATGGTATAAGTATTATGGAAAGATAGAGGTTACATCAGAGTACCTCTATGATTCCCTTTATGGATTACGCGGATTCCACGGATTTTGTCGATAGACACTGTGTTAATCCGCGAAATTCGTTAATTCCTGTCTCCCCACATTTCATCTTTTCTATTCTCATATTTCATCCCTCTTGTTCCCACGCCTGGGCAGGCATTGAGTGTGGTGCGGATTACAGTTGCTCCGGTGTGATATCGGGAATGCTAAATGGGCATTGGGTCATGTATGCGCAGAATGGCAATTACTGTTGCCCGCCGTTTTCCCTAAAAGCAGCGAATCGCTTCTTGTTTTCCTTTGTTCTTTCCCGATTTATGCAAACGATTGTTTATCCATCTTTCATTAGTTTTTTCGATTAAAAGGCTATTTTTCAAAGAATAATGTGTAATTTTGTTGCGCATTATTTTAGATAAAGAGATTGTAACATAAATATGGTTAAAGAACTACTTAGCCCCGATTACATCTTCGAAGCGAGTTGGGAAGTGTGTAATAAAGTGGGCGGTATCTATACGGTCTTGTCCACCAAGGCAAATACTTTGCAGACAAAGTTTCGCGACAAATTGTTTTATATCGGGCCGGATGTTTGGCAAGGAAAAGAAAACCCTTTGTTTATCGAGTCCGATACTCTTTGGGCAGCATGGAGGAAGCATGCGGTCGAAAAAGAAAACCTTTCTGTCCGTGTCGGGCGATGGAATATTCCGGGCGAGCCTATCGTTATTTTGGTTGATTTCAATTCGTTTTTTGCGCAGAAAAACGAAATCTATACCGATATGTGGAACCGCTATCAAGTGGATTCGCTGCATGCCTACGGCGATTATGACGAAGCATCCATGTTTGCTTATGCCGCCGGAAGGGTGACTGAGAGCTTCTATCGTTATAATTTGCTGGAGACGGACAGCGTTGTGTTTCAGGCGCATGAGTGGATGACCGGTATGGCCGCGCTCTATCTTCAGACCGCAGTGCCGGAAATAGCAACGATCTTTACTACCCACGCCACCTCAATAGGCCGTTCCATTGCAGGTAACGGCAAGCCTCTGTACGACTATCTTTTTGCATACAACGGCGACCAGATGGCTCAGGAACTGAACATGGAGTCGAAGCACTCTATCGAGAAACAAACCGCCCATTATGCGGATTGCTTCACCACCGTGAGCGAAATTACGAACAACGAGTGCAAGGAGCTGCTCGACAAGTCGGCCGACGTGGTGCTGATGAACGGATTTGAGGACGATTTCGTGCCGAAGGGCGCTACTTTTACAGGCAAGCGCAAGCGTGCCCGTTCCGCCATGTTGCGGGTGGCAAACTGTCTGCTGGGCGAGGATTTGGATGACGACACGCTGATTGTCGGCACCAGCGGGCGATATGAGTTCAAGAACAAAGGCATCAATCTTTTCCTCGAAGCATTAAACCGGCTGAACCGCGACAGAAACCTGAAGAAGAAAGTGCTGGCTTTCGTCAATGTGCCCGGCTGGGTGGGGGAGCCCCGCGAAGATTTGCGGCAGCGCCTCAAGAGTAAAGACAAATTTTCCGCTGCCTTGGAATGTCCTTTCATCACCCATTGGTTGCACAACATGACGCACGACCAAGTGCTTGACATGCTGAAATATCTGGGCATGGGCAACACGCGTGAAGATAAGGTGAAGGTGGCTTTCGTGCCCTGCTACCTCGATGGCAAGGACGGCATATTCAACAAACACTACTACGACATCATTTTAGGCCAAGACCTCAGCGTCTATCCGTCCTATTATGAGCCGTGGGGATATACTCCGTTGGAAAGCGTGGCCTTCCGTGTGCCTACCATCACTACCGACCTTGCCGGCTTCGGGCTTTGGGTGAACAGCCTGAAAAACCGGCACGGCATAGACGATGGCGTAGAGGTGTTGCATCGCTCGGACTACAACGATTCTGAAGTGGCCGACGGCATCAAAGACACCATTTCCTTGTTCTCTGCCAAAACAGAAACAGAAGTCAAAGAAATACGCAAGCGTGCCGCCCGAGTGGCCGAGCAGGCTTTGTGGAAACATTTCATACAATATTATTATGAAGCGTATGACATTGCATTGCGCAATGCAATGAAGCGCCAGTTAATTTGAAAGATATATTAATCAATTAGTAATCATACAATGAAGATTAAAGTTAGTAATGTAAACACTCCGAACTGGAAAGACGTGAATGTCAAGTCGCACATTCCTGCCGAATTGGAGAAACTGTCGGAACTTGCACGCAACATTTGGTGGGCATGGAATTATGAGGCCACCGAACTGTTCAGTGACCTTGACCCTGCTCTTTGGAAAGAAGTGGGACAGAATCCGGTACTTCTGTTGGAACGTATGAGTTATGCTAAACTCGAAGCACTTGCCAAAGATAAAGTCATTTTGCGCAGAATGGAAGATGTTTATTCCAAGTTCCGCACTTATATGAATGTGGCCCCCGACAGCAAGCGTCCTTCCGTGGCATATTTCAGTATGGAATATGGATTGAACCATGTACTCAAAATATACTCCGGCGGCTTGGGTGTGCTTGCCGGCGACTACCTGAAAGAAGCATCCGACAGCAACGTCGATATGTGTGCGATCGGTTTCCTGTATCGTTACGGCTATTTCACTCAAACATTGTCTATGGACGGGCAGCAAGTGGCCAATTACGAAGCGCAGAACTTCGGCCAGCTACCCATCGATCGTGTGTTGGACGAAAACGGCCAGCAAGTGGTGGTGGATGTGCCTTATATGGACTACTACGTGCATGCCTATGTGTGGAGAGTGAACGTAGGACGCATCGCCCTCTATCTGCTCGATACGGACAACGAGATGAACAGCGAGTTCGACCGTCCCATCACGCATCAGCTTTATGGCGGCGACTGGGAGAACCGTCTGAAGCAAGAGATTCTGCTTGGTATCGGAGGTATGCTGACCTTGAAGAAGCTGGGCATCAAGAAAGATATTTATCATTGCAACGAAGGGCATGCCGCCTTGATAAACGTGCAGCGTATTTGCGACTACGTGGCCGAAGGATTGACCTACGATCAGGCCATCGAACTGGTGCGCGCCTCTTCGCTTTACACGGTACACACACCGGTGCCCGCAGGTCATGACTACTTTGACGAAGGCCTGTTCGGGAAGTACATGGGAGGCTATCCTTCTAAGATGGGCATCAGCTGGGACGATTTGATGAACCTCGGACGTAATAATCCGGGCGACAAGAACGAGCGTTTCTGCATGTCGGTGTTTGCATGCAACACTTCGCAGGAGGTGAACGGTGTGAGCTGGCTGCACGGAAAGGTTTCGCAGGAGATGTTCGCTTCCATCTGGAAGGGCTATTTCCCCGAAGAAAGCCACGTGGGCTATGTCACCAACGGTGTTCACTTCCCCACATGGAGCGCAACGGAGTGGAAGCATCTCTACGCCTCGCATTTCGATGAGAACTTCTGGTACGACCAGTCCAATCCCAAGATTTGGGAAGCTATTTACAATGTTTCCGATGAAGAAATTTGGAAGACGCGCATGGTGATGAAGAATAAACTGATTGACTACGTGCGCAAGCAATACCGTGAAAGCTGGCTGAAGAATCAGGGCGATCCTTCGCGCATCGTTTCTTTGCTGGACAAGATTAATCCGAACGCGTTGATGATAGGTTTCGGCCGTCGTTTCGCCACCTATAAGCGTGCACACCTGCTGTTTACCGACTTGGAGCGTCTGTCCAAGATTGTGAACAATCCCGATTATCCGGTACAATTCCTGTTCACCGGCAAGGCTCATCCGCACGATGGCGCAGGTCAGGGATTGATTAAGCGCATCATTGAAATCTCCCGTCGTCCCGAATTCCTCGGCAAGATTATCTTCTTGGAGAACTACGATATGCAGTTGGCTCGCCGTCTGGTTTCGGGTGTGGATATTTGGCTGAACACGCCGACCCGTCCGCTCGAAGCATCCGGAACTTCCGGCGAGAAAGCGCTGATGAACGGTGTGCTGAACTTCTCCGTACTCGATGGCTGGTGGCTGGAAGGCTACCGCGAAGGTGCAGGCTGGGCGTTGACCGAAAAGCGTACTTATCAAAATCAGGAGCATCAGGACCAACTGGATGCCGCCACCATTTACAGCATCCTCGAACAGGAAATCCTGCCTCTGTATTATGCGCGCAACAAGAAAGGTTATTCCGAAGGATGGGTGAAAACCATCAAGAACTCCATCGCCCGGATTGCTCCTCATTACACCATGAAGCGCCAGTTGGACGATTACTTCAGCAAGTTCTACAACAAGCAGGCCGAACGTTTCAAGACGCTGGCCGCCGATGGTTATGCCAAAGCCAAAGAGATTGCGGCTTGGAAGGAAGAAGTGGCCGGGAAGTGGGACAGCATCGAAGTGGTATCTTCCGAAATGACGGAAGATTTGATGAAGGGTTCAATCGAGAGCGGTAAGGAATATACCATTACTTACGTCATCGACGAGAAGGGATTGAACGATGCTATCGGTCTGGAACTGGTAACTACTTATATGGCTCACGACGGTCAGCAGCACGTCTACTCCGTAGAGCCGTTCGAGGTGGTGAAGAAGGAGGGCAACCTATATACGTTCAGGGTGAAGCACAAGCTGGAGAATGCCGGCAGCTTCAAGGTATCCTACCGTATGTTCCCGAAGAATGCCGACCTGCCTCACCGTCAGGATTTCTGTTACGTTCGTTGGTTCATTTGAGTTTGAGCACGCGATGCTGAAAAAAGAAGAAGGCTGTCCTCGGAGAGAAACGGGACAGCCTTCTTTCGCTTCTGTAAAGTTAACCCGAAAAACATCATTCACCTGTGTGATTCAAAAGAGAAACCGTTTTTCTGAACGTACTCTCCGAACGGTATGACAAAAGTGCTGATTACACGGTTTTGATGCGATGCCCTCAAACAAAGCCACAAAAATGTCTTTACGACATCCTTGCGGCTTCATTTTTTGTGCCGAAACGTTCGGGGAAATTATGCACTTGTCATACTCTTGTTTTTGCGTGCACAATAACGTTCGCACTGGGCACAGATATCATAGCCCAACATGGCTCCGAGAATGAAGTCTTCTTCGGGCGTCAGTTGATTCAGCGGACGAGTCACCATGCAACGGATAGCGTGTATGCACTCCGCTCTTCCGAAGAATAGGTTAATTTTATTTTTGTCTACCGGCTGGATAAGGTACTCTATCTTCTGATTTCTCAGACGGGCTGTGGCAAATTCTTCGTATTTGCGGTTGACAGTATAGAGCACCATCCGGCGAACTCCCTTCTTGAACTCATAGACGTGGTTCAGAAAGACTTTCAGGTCTGCGGGCAGAATGTCGGCGGATGATATCGTCATATAATAAACACATGCAAAGAAAAAATCAAAAGGATATTTTGGACAGCCTTAAAGCTTGCTCTTCAGTTCGGCCGTCCAAGCATCGATACGCTCGGCGGTTTTATGGCTTTCGTTCACTTCGTCGAGGGCAAGCCCTACGAAAGTGCCGTTCACCACAGCGATGGATGAAGAGAAAGAATAATCGTCCGGACTGACTTTATTGCCCAAGAACGTGCATCCGGAGTCTTTCAGGTCTTCATAAAGTATTCCGATACCGTCGCAGAATGTGTCGCAGTAGGATTCTGAATCTCCACATCCGAACAGAGCGACAAACTTCATGGAAAGATCTGCGCTTTTCAGCACTTTCATACCGTCATACCAATCGTCTTGCAATTCACCGTCGCCCCACGTCGAAGTTCCCAATACCAATACCTCGTATTCCTGAACCAGTTCGGCGGTCATCTTGTCCACACTGTGTACGTCAGCGGAGGAAACGCCTAATTTCCCGGCTATCTGAGTAGCCAACTCTTCGCAGGTTCCGGTGCTGGAACCATAAAAAACACCTGTTTTCTTCATCGTGAATAAAATAATTAATTTGTCTGCTGCAAAGTAAAGCCTTTGCCGGAGAATGTGAAATACCTATTTGTTGGGCTTTTCACGGTGTGCGGCTCCCTATTTTTGGTTAGCTTGTTTTGTGTAGCGGTGTTTCTTGGTCTACCTATTAATGGGGATGCTGTCCATCCTTTACAGATTTTCGGGTGATGGGTGCGATGAGGAAAATACAACTGATGGGAATGATTATCGCTGATAATAACCCTGAGTTCGATATAACAGATATAACATTAGAATGGAATAAGATATCTGGGCACAGGATGCAATCCTTTGTCTTGACAGACACAAGTGTTCAAGCCGACAGACACAAGTGTTTTACACGTCAGACACAAGTGTTTGAGCCGTAAGACACAAGTGTCTGACAATGTAGGTGTAAACTTCTGATAATCAATGGGGTTAATGTTTAAAATACAAGCCGCCGAGAGAGGTTATCGACCTGCTTCTTATCCCGGATTCAGGTTAATAAGCGATTTACGCTTGTACAAGCGTTGCCTTTCAGTTGTACAAGCGTGCGCTTTCACTTGTACAAGTGAGATCTTATACTTGTACAAGTGTGACTTCTTCTGTCATGGTGATTAGGGAAGAATCATCTTGTTCTTGTGGAAGGAACGGAAGAGTCGTGTATCTTTTTTTTATATTGCTCAAACCGTGAGGTGATTTCTCTTACAAAATTATATGTCTCAATACCACGGAAATAACCGTTCTTACATACAGGGTCAGTGAAATATTCTTCATTGCTTTTCAGCAGGATAAAGGTCTCCACGTTATCTCTCCACACATATTTGTTTTTGCCATACTTTCCGGCCAATGCCATGGCATCCTGCACATGTCCGATTCCGGAGTTATAGGAAGCCAATACAAAATTGATGCGTTCTTCTTCAGGTACTTTTGTAAAAACTCTGGTAGTGGCGGTTATGTATTTTACGGCGGCTTTGATACTTTCTTCCGGGTTTTGCTCTTTGCCGGCAGGCACTCCCATGGCTCTCGCAGTGGCCGGCATTAGCTGCATCAGTCCTTTAGCCCCTGCCCATGACACGGCGGTGGTGTCGAAATTAGACTCCGTATAGGCTAAAGAGGCAAGCAGACGCCAGTCCCAATTAATCTCAGGAGCATATTTCTTGAATAAATCATCGTAATGGGATATTTTACCTTCCCTCAACGAGAGGATAGGAGAGTGCGGAAAGGCTTTGCTGATTTCGAAGTATCGCTTCATGCTTGCCGTATAGGCAGGTGAGGTTACGTTCTCCGCATACCACTTGTCGGCAACGGCAGCCAGTTGCGGGCGGTCTTTGCGCACGGCCCAAGAAGCCCGTTGATCGAAGCTGATGGACAGTCCGATATTCAGATTAGGATAATAGGTGGTATTGAGTTGCGCCACGTCATTGTCTGCCACTGTATAAGGAATCTTTCCTTGTGCCACTTGTGTAATCAGGTCTTCGGCGCTGATGCTGTCGTTGGTGACTTTATGGATGTGGATGCCTCCTCCGAGTTCTTCATTCAGATTGACCAGACGTTCATGATGTTTTCCGGGTTTGACATATACATCCTTCCCGATGAGTTCCGTTACGTCCTTCAAAGGCTTGTCTCTTCCGCCGGCTTGTTGTACGATGACCTGATGGGTGATAACTTCTTTGCCGCAGTAAATCAGGCTGTCTTTCCATTCTTTGGTGATGGGCAGGTTGTATGCGATAAGGTCTCCCTTGCCGGCCAGTAATTGCTTGATAAGTTCGTCTACGCTTCGGACAACTTCTATCCTCAGTTTTACCCCTAAGCTCTTGGCAAACTGTTCGCTCAATTCATACTGGAAGCCCATGTCCTGACCACGATAGATGAAGTAGGACGTGGAGCTGTACAAAGTCAGTACCACCAATTCGCCGCTGTCTTTTATTTGTTGCAGGTCGTGTTCATTCTTCCGTTCTGTGACATGACCGCCACGACATCCCGCAACGCACCAAAACAGCACGGCGAAGATTAGCAATAATTGATGATAGCTTATCGAATGTTCGGACTTTCGGGAACTTGATTGGTCAGTCATAATCTGTTTTGCTGTTGATTGCAAGTCTGTTTCCGACTCTCGATTTTCAATGCTCTATTCCTCTGTTATTTCAAGTGTTTTTTGATATACATAGTCAATATATCGATAGCTATCCGGTTATTTCCCCCTTCTGGAACAATGAGGTCGGCATATCGTTTGCATGGTTCGATGAATTGCTGGTGCATGGGTTTCAGGACACGGGTGTAGCGCTCCATTACCGCCTCGGCTGTACGTCCTCGTTCCACCACATCACGTTGGATAACGCGAATCAAACGTTCGTCGGGATCGGCATCCACGAATATTTTGAGATCCATCATGTTCCGCAATTTCTTGTCGCATAAGGCAAGTATTCCTTCGATGATAATCACTTCGCGGGGTTCGATATGGATGGTTTCGGGCTGTCGGGTACACGTCAGGTAAGAATAAGTGGGCTGCTCGATGCTTTTCCCTTCGCGCAGCATGGCTACGTGTTTGGAAAGCAGGCTCCATTCAAACGCGTCCGGATGGTCGAAATTGATGTTTTGTCTTTCTTCCACAGGTACGTGGCTACTGTCTTTATAATAAGAGTCTTGTGGCAATAATACCACTTCACCGGCCGGTAGGCTTTCAATGATTTTACGTACTACGGTGGTTTTTCCCGAACCGGTTCCTCCTGCAATTCCTATTATTAACATCCGTTTAAGTATATATTTAAAACAAAACTCTTATTTTTGTTGCTTGTAAATCGGCCATATTCCGTCAAACGTTCCGGAAAAAGAAGAACATTCTTTTGTTTCCAATCGTTATGATTTTCTTGCCGTTATTACAAAACAACCGCCGCTTTGGCTGACAAATATAGACATTAATCATTAAAACAACAAGTTATGATAAAGCACATCGTATTATTTAAGTTGAAAGATGAGGTTCCGACTGACGAAAAGTTAGCGGCAATGAATAGTTTTAAAACAGCCATTGAGTCGCTTCCTGCGAAAATATCCGTCATTCGGAGGATTGAAGTCGGATTGAACATGAATCCTGCCGAAACATGGAGTATTGCTCTTTACAGCGAGTTCGATACGTTGGATGATTTGAAATTCTATGCCGTTCATCCCGACCATGTGGCTGCCGGAAAGCTCCTTGCCGATGTGAAAGAAAGTCGTGCTTGTGTGGATTACGAAGTATAAACGGACAACTTTAGTTACTAATTTAATATCTTAAAAAACAAACATGAAGAAGTTTTCTATCTCTCTCTTTCTGTTGCTCTTCGCCATGGCGATGCAGGCACAGATACAAGAACCAGTCAGGTTCAAGTCGGAATTAAAAGTTCTATCGGCCGGTGAGGCAGAGGTGGTGTTCACTGCTGTTATTGATGAAGGCTGGCATGTCTATTCTACCGACTTGGATGATGGCGGTCCTGTATCGGCTACTTTCAATGTGGAAAAAATCTCGGGTGCGGAAATTGTGGGTAAGTTAAAACCGGTAGGTAAAGAGATTGCCACTTTCGACCGTTTGTTCGAGATGAAGGTACGCTATTTTGAGCGCACTGCCCAGTTTGTACAGAAGCTGAAGTTTACAGGTGGTGCTTATCATATAGAAGGTTATCTGGAATATGGTGCTTGCAATGAAGAGAATTGTTTGCCGCCCACCGAAGTTTCCTTCAAGTTTGCCGGAAAGGCGGACGGTGTTACCAAAGAAGATGCCGCTTCGCCGGCGGAGGCAAAGTCGGATAATGCCCCGGTGCAGCAAGAGTCTCTTGCCGATACGGTTTCCAAGACTGTTGTTGATGAGTCAGAGGCAATCACGGGTATGGCTGTGGCGGAAAAGACGGACTTTTGGACACCGGTGATTGACGAGTTGAAAACTTTAGGTGAGCCGACTTCTCAGGAAGACAAGTCGTGGCTGTACATTTTCATTACCGGATTTGTCGGAGGGCTTTTAGCTTTGTTCACTCCATGCGTGTGGCCCATTATTCCGATGACGGTCAGCTTTTTCTTGAAGCGTGGCAAGGACAAGAAGAAAGGTATCCGTGACGCATGGACTTACGGTGCGTCTATTGTTGTTATTTACGTCACGCTTGGTCTGGCCATTACGCTTGTTTTTGGTGCTAGTGCATTGAATGCGCTTTCCACCAATGCCGTATTCAATATTCTGTTTTGCCTCATGTTGGTGGTGTTTGCGGCTTCGTTCTTCGGAGCTTTCGAGATAGCCCTGCCTTCCAAGTGGAGTACGGCCGTGGATAGCAAGGCGGAAGCGACAAGCGGTTTGCTCAGTATCTTTTTGATGGCTTTTACCTTGTCGTTGGTTTCTTTCTCATGCACCGGCCCTATCATCGGCTTTCTCCTTGTACAGGTCTCCACTACGGGCAGCGTGGTTGCCCCGGCCATCGGCATGCTTGGTTTTGCCATTGCCTTGGCGTTGCCTTTTACATTGTTTGCGCTGTTCCCCTCTTGGCTCAAATCCATGCCCAAGTCGGGAGGTTGGATGAATGTGATTAAGGTCACTCTCGGTTTCCTGGAACTGGCATTTGCCTTGAAGTTCCTTTCGGTGGCCGATTTGGCTTACGGCTGGCGTATACTTGACCGCGAAACATTTCTTGCATTGTGGATTGTGCTGTTTGCTTTGCTCGGATTTTATCTGTTGGGCAAAATCAAGTTTCCTCATGACGATGACGACACGAAAGTCGGCGTGACCCGCTTTTTCATGGCTCTGGTCTCGTTGGCGTTTGCCGTTTACATGGTTCCCGGTTTGTGGGGGGCTCCGTTGAAGGCGGTCAGTGCGTTTGCGCCTCCCATGCAGACGCAGGACTTCAATCTTTATAACAACGAGGTGCATGCCAAGTTCGACGATTATGACCTCGGCATGGAGTATGCGCGTCAGCACGGAAAGCCCGTGATGCTCGACTTCACGGGTTATGGTTGCGTGAACTGCCGCAAGATGGAGCTTGCCGTATGGACAGACCCGAAAGTGAGTGACATCATCAATAACGACTACGTGCTTATCACTCTTTATGTGGACAATAAGACACCGCTCCCTGCGCCTGTGAAGATTGTGGAAAACGGGACGGAGCGCACCTTGCGTACGGTGGGTGATAAGTGGAGTTACCTGCAACGGGTGAAGTTCGGTGCCAATGCGCAGCCTTTCTATGTGCTGATTGACAATGAGGGCAAGCCGGTTAACAAGTCTTATTCTTACGACGAGGATATACCTAAATACATCGAGTTCTTGAAGACTGGCTTAGAGAATTACAAGGCCAAAAAACAGTAAACGTGAATCGGCTTGATGAGTGAAACATGAACCGCTCGTCAAGCCGGTTTTCTTTTCCGATGTGCCCCGTCTTTTCGGGGCGTTCGTCCCACCTTATTCAGGCTCTGCGGGCGGAGAGACGGACGGAGATTTCTCGGAGATTATCAATCTTTACATCCGGAGTCTTCTTCCGCCTATGTCGGACAAAGGCGATGTCAAGGTGCGTACTTAGGCGATGCCAAGGTGCGCACTTTGACATCCTCTAAGTGCGCACCTTGACAATATCCCTTCAAGACCATATCCTGAGCCATGTTCGGAGGCTTGTGCCTACGGAAGGAAACCATTTGCCTATAAAGGGATAATTCCTTACAAAATGTTCAGAGCCTCATTCCTTGCCCGGGTTTGCCGGACTGGCGGTTCTTTTGCCAAGGGCAATGGCCGGCACACATATCGGATTTGCATTGCTCGGACATCTGCCACTTTGCAGCCGTCAGGCAAAGTGAAAGGAATCTCTTGCGCTCAAGTTGCCCGGGACTCTTCAGGCAGGTGCGACTACTGCTTTGATGGCTTTTGTCAGGAAAAACGATGCCGTCAATCAACTCCCGTGATGGGAGATTGAATTGACGGCTTCTTCTTTTTCGTTGCAGAAACGACAGTCAGCTACGGCTGTTCTTCATCAGTCGAAGCATCCGTAGCATGTGGGCAATAGATTACGGTCGCCCAATGTATTGTCCACGCGTGCCACGTTCACCCAGAATTTGTTGTTGCGTACGCTTTCTATCGGATAGGCCGCTTTCTCCCGCGTATAGCCGTGATTCCATCTGTCGGACACGACTTCATATTCGGGATGTGGCGCATTGACCAGCACATTGTCCGTTCTGTCGGCTTTGCCTTCTTTTATTTCCTGAATCTCATTCCAGATGGTCTGCATCACATGGACGAAATTGTCGAGTTCAGCCAGGCTCTCGCTTTCTGTCGGTTCAATCATCAACGTGCCGTGTACGGGGAACGACAGCGTGGGGGCGTGATAACCGTAGTCCATCAGGCGCTTGGCAATGTCGTTTTCGCTGATGCCTGTCTCCTCATGAAGCTTGCGGCACTCCAGTATCATTTCGTGACCCACGAATCCGTTGACACCCCGATAAACGATGCCGTACGTATCCTTGAGGCAGGCCGCCAGATAATTGGCACTGAGGATGGCCGTTTTAGTGGCACGCACCAGTCCTTCCGTTCCCATCATGCGGATGTAGCCGTACGTAATAGGCAAGATACCCGCACTGCCGAACGGAGCGGCCGACACTTCATTGGCGGCATCGCCGAACGAAACATGTCCCGGCAGGAACGGAACCAGATGCCCGGCCACGCCGATAGGACCTACGCCCGGCCCGCCGCCGCCGTGGGGTGAGGCGAACGTCTTGTGCAGATTCAAGTGGCAGACATCCGCGCCGATAAAGCCGGGATTGGTCAACCCTACTTGTGCGTTCATGTTGGCTCCGTCCATATATACTTGTGCCCCGCAGGCATGGATGATGTTGCAGATTTCCGCGATTTCCGTCTCGAAGATGCCATGCGTCGAGGGGTAGGTTATCATCAGGGCGGCAAGCTCATTCCTGTTTTCTTCCGCTTTGCTGCGAAGGTCGTCCATGTCCACATTGCCGTGTTCGTCGCAGGCGCATGTTACGATGCTGAAACCGGCCTGTATGGCTGATGCCGGATTGGTGCCGTGCGCCGATGCCGGAATCAACACTTTGTTGCGATGTCCTTGGCCGATATGTTCCAGATAGGCGCGGATGACGCGCAATCCAGCATATTCGCCTGCCGCACCGGAGTTGGGTTGCAGGCTGACGTCGGCAAATCCGGTGATTGTCTTCAGCTCTTCGCTGAGGTTCTTTATCAACTCCCGGTAACCTTCCGCCTGATCTTCGGGCACCAAGGGGTGCATGTTCATGAACTCGGGACGGCTGAGCGGCAGCATCTCTGCGGCTGCATTCAGCTTCATGGTACACGAACCGAGTGATATCATGGAGTGCGCCAAAGAGACATCCTTACGGTCGAGACGCTTGATATAGCGCATCATTTCCGTTTCCGTATGATACTTGTTGAACACTTCATGAGTCAGATATGCACTTTGGCGCTTATGGTTTTCGTTGATGTTGTTTCCTGCCGGAACATCATCGGTTTTCTCCCAATCTTTTCCGGCCGCAATGGCAAAGATGGATAGCAACGTGTTGACAGCCGGCACGTCTGCGGTTTCGTCAATACTCATACCTACATCACCGTTTTTGAAGTAACGCAGATTGACTTCCTTGCTTAATGCGATGGTACGGATTTGTTGTGCGGATATGTTATCGGGCAGTGCGAAACGCAAGGTGTCGAAATATTGTGCGTTGACTTGCTTATATCCCAGTTTGCCGATGCTCTTTTCCAAAAACACGGCGATGCTGTGGATGCGTTCGGCTATGGTGCGAATGCCCTCCGGACCGTGATATACGGCATAGAATCCTGCCATCGTGGCTAACAATGCCTGTGCGGTACAGATGTTTGAAGTGGCCTTTTCTCTCTTGATGTGTTGTTCACGGGTTTGCAAGGCCATGCGGTAACAGAGCTTGCCGTATTTGTCTTTCGACCAGCCTATGATACGTCCCGGCATATTACGCTTATACTCATCGCGTGTGGCAAAGTAAGCTGCCGACGGTCCGCCATAGAACATCGGTGTGCCCAACCGTTGTGTCGTACCGAAAACGATGTCTGCTCCCCATTCTCCCGGAGGAGCGAGCAAGGCAAGGCTTAGTATGTCGGCGGCAACGGCCACTTTACAGTTTGCGCCATGCGCTTTTTCCACGAAGGCACGATAGTCTTCCACATTACCGTCGGCATTAGGATATTGGAGTATGCAGGCAAAAATATCCGATGTGAATTCCGTTTCATTCCATTTGCCTGTGCGCAGTTTGATGCCTTGCGGAAAAGCGCGAGTGGTCATCACCGCCAAAGTTTGCGGAAAAATATTTTCGTCCACAAAAACTACGTTGGCTCCGGACTTTTGCTGGTCGCGCGGACGCAGGGCATACATCATTGTCACGGCCTCGGCTGCTGCAGTGGCCTCGTCCAACAGGGAACAGTTGGCAAGAGGCATGCCGGTCAGATCGCAGACCGCTGTCTGGAAGTTCATCAAGGCCTCCAGCCGTCCTTGCGAGACTTCTGCCTGATAAGGTGTATAAGAAGTGTACCAAACGGGATTCTCGAATACATTCCGTTGGATAACGGCCGGAGTGATGGTGTTGTACCATCCCATGCCTATGTAGGTGGTGTATAGCTTGTTTTTTGCTGCCAAACCGGCAATATGCTGTCCGAACTCATATTCCGTCATGGCTTCAGGTAGTGCCAGCGGCTCTTTCAGACGGATGTTGGCAGGAATGGTTTTGTCAATTAGCTCGTCCAGACTTTTCACTCCGATTTTCCGGAGCATTACTTCTTCATCTTGTTCACTGATACCGATGTGGCGGTATGACAATAAATCGTTTTTCATAATTATAATGATTTAAAAAATTATTTTCTGAAGAAAGGGTTTTCCGCCTTTTCAATTCCGATTGTCGTGGGTGCGCCATGACCGGGATAGACAATGGTTTCATTGGGCAATACGAACAAGCGGCTGCAAATATGCTCTATCAGTTCGTTGAAGTTTCCGCCGGCAAGGTCGGCGCGGCCGATGCTGCCTTGAAACAGGACATCGCCCGAGAACATGCAATGGTCTGCCGCGCAATAGTATACCAAACTGCCCGGTGAGTGTCCCGGTACATGGATGGCTTCCAGTTTGGTGTTGCCGAAACTAATGATGTCTCCATCGTGCAGATACGTACCCAGAGGTACAGGGGCTTCCGATAACTGAAAACCGAACATGCGGCTCTGCTTCGGGGCTTCGTCAATCCAAAATTCGTCTGCTTGGTTGGCCTCGGCTTTCAGACCGAATTCTTTCAGCATGAAAGGATTGCCGAAAATATGATCCAGATGCAGGTGTGTATTAAGCAAGTGCTTTACATTCAGTTCATTTTTGATAATGAAGTTTTTCAACGTCTGCTTCTCTTCTTCATAGAAACAGCCCGGGTCGATGACGACCGCTTCATTGGTTTCGTCCCAAAGTACATAGCAGTTCTCCGGAAACATGTTGAATTCAAATCTCTTTATCTTCATTCTCGTATGATTACAATTTGCGAATCTGTTCGTTCAGACAGCCACATACACGACTTTCTTCGTTCTGAAAAATTCTTCCTCGAAAATGTCTTTCAAATCCCACATGGTGGTTTTGTTCTTGAAAGGCATCGCTTCTTGCTCCAGCTCTCCGCCTTTCAGGCATATCAGCCCGTTGGGCAACGCGTTCCGCTGCTTGGCGGATATGTTCTTACGGATGATTTTAAGTAAATCGGGCAATGGCATCACGGCGCGGCTCACAACGAAATCGAATGTTTTCTTTTCCTCCTCTGCGCGGGTGTGGCGAAAGGTGACGTTTTCCAATCCGATACTGCCGGCTATTTCGGTAGCCACGCGTACTTTTTTGCCGATACTGTCTATCAGGTGGAATCTTACTTCAGGGAAAAGAATAGCCAGCGGGATTCCCGGGAATCCGCCTCCTGTACCTAAGTCCATAATCTGACTTTCCGGTTTGAAACGGATTATTTGGGCTATGCCCAAAGAATGGAGCACATGATGTTCGTATAGATTTTCGATATCTTTGCGTGAGATGACGTTTATCTTGGAATTCCAATCCAAATAAAGATCATAGAGTGCAGCGAACTGCTCTTTCTGTTTCTCTGTCAGACAGGAAAAATACTTCAGGATTAGTTCCATTTAATTATGAATTACAATGTATGACAAGTTCGTTTCCATTACGGGTTTCTCACTTCGTTCAGCACCATATAGTCGTCTTTCAGCAAGTGCTGCATCATTTCATACGGAAGAGTTATCTTTATCGGACCCATTACATAAGGAGCTATGTCGTAGACATTATAATAAAATGTAATGCCTTCTTGGCCGAGGTAGAAGTTCTCTGTCGGCTCCAGTTCTCCTGTGGTGGCATAGCCTATGTCTTCCAGTTCCCGACGGGTTGCCACTTTATTATCGGCCATCAGTTGGTTCCATAACAGGTCGGTCAGAGCTTCTTTGTAATCACCTGCAAACAAGTCGTCTAAACGGACAGGGGTTAATGTATGCAAGTCCATGTTGAGGAAAGTAGACATATAAATACCATGTGCTCCGCCGGTATATTCGTTGTAGTCGATACGATAAACCAGCAGGTGCTTGATGTAGAGTTGTACACGGCTTTCCACACCTTTATAATATGAGTACCATGCTTCCATGCTTGCGCCCTTTTCTTTTTCCTGCTCGTCTTTTTTATACATCGGTTCTAAATCATTGCGATAATCTTTGATATATTTTTCCGTGTATTTCTTTATGGCTTCTTCCGGTGTCATTGTCATATATTTATCTCCGAAGAAGGTGGAAACAAGAAATGTATTGAGACTGTCTTTCAGTTTTGCATCAGATGATTTTCCGGCATAGGCAAAGTTAATAATCAAATTACAGGCTGGTTTGGTTGTGTCCTCAAAAAGATGCGATGTTTCGTTTACTTGTATGCTGTCAAACTCCAATGCACCGGCATTTTTGTTCACGATGTTATTGCAAGAAAAGAAAAAGCCGCTTGTCGCAAGCAGAAAGACAAGTAGGCTGACAGTTTGCTTTTTCATATTCGATTTTATTTATAAATCAACATTCCAATTAAGATTCTTTATCGACAAATATAGAACATATTAACGAACTGCACGCATAAAAAAGGAAAAATTAATTCTGTCAAACGGTTAAAACTATCTGTCTTTTCCCTTACTTATGAAAGAACTCCGTTACATAAATGATTCGGCTATGCGGAGTTGAGTCCGTGGGGAAAATTAGTTCGTTTCATGTCTTTAAATCAGTACTATTTACTGAGTTCGAGATAAGAAGCAGTCGATAACCTCATTCGGTGGCTTGTGTTTTAATGTGTACCTCGTTGGTTATCAGATGTTTGATTTTGAATTGTCAGACACTTGTGTTTTACGGCTCAAACACTTGTGTCTGACACGTAAAACACTTGTGTCTGTCGGCTTGAACACTTGTGTCTGTCAAACCAAAGGATTGCAGCTGTCAAACTTAGCAAAAGCAACCGCCTATCCCGACTCAGGTATATATCAAAATTCCTACAAATTGTTTTCATTCTGTTGTGGCATATCCGGATTGTGTCTGAACGGCCCCTGCTCCGTATATATAATATGGAGAAAATACGGAGGAGGTACGGAGTTGATACAGAAGAAACACGGAGCAGATATGTATAATGAAACTTTTTACCCGATAAGAAATGAAAAAAATGAGAAACCAGACACCACTAAGTATGATGTCGGGAAAAACAGTGTCGATAAGTTGAAGGAAAGTTTTAAAAAGTTTAATTACGAAGCAGGCTTTATCAAAGAAGCCAAACAAGAGGATAAGAAGTGATTTTCGTTGTTTTCTGATTCTTGGAAAAATGAAAGGAATTTCTTACTTTGGGTTGTTGTTAAAAAAGGAAAGTTAACCTTTCTGATAGAGAGAATGATGAAACAGTTTCATGAATTTGTCATCACCGGATGCTTCTGTATTTTCGGGACGGAACTATGTAATCTATCAGGAAAGTGCTATATTTGCCCTCATGAAACCGGAAATATCAGATTGGAATGTAATTCCTTATGCCGAGGCATGGAAGCGGCAGACGGAATGGTTTGACGCACTCGTACAAGCCAAGCAGGAGGGGGGAGAGTATGTAAATCATATCGTTTTCTGCGAGCACCCCCATGTCTATACGTTGGGTCGTAGCGGGAAAGACGGAAATATGTTGCTGAGCAATGAACAGCTTCATAAGATAGGAGCCACGCTCTATCACATAGATCGTGGCGGAGACATTACCTACCATGGTCCGGGACAATTGGTTTGTTATCCCATCCTGAATCTCGAAGATTATTCTTTAGGGTTGAAAGAGTATGTATATTTGTTGGAAGAGGCGGTAATCGGCGTATGTGCTTCGTATGGTATCATGGCCGGGCGTTTGGAAAAGGCTACTGGTGTATGGTTGGAAGGCGATACTCCCCGTGCCCGTAAGATCTGTGCTATCGGGGTACGCAGCAGTCATTTTGTCACCATGCACGGATTGGCTCTGAATGTAAACACCGATTTGCTCTATTTCAGCTATATCCATCCTTGCGGATTTATAGATAAAGGAGTCACCTCCCTGCAAAAGGAGTTGGGATACAAAGTATCGATGGCGGAAGTGAAAGAACGTCTTTTCGAGGAGTTGGCAAATAGGTTTTAGAACAAAAATACGGATGGAATAATAAACTTTTGTAAAGTTTATAGGCCTGATATCTTCTTTATATAGTATTTTTTACTACCTTTGTGTCAGAGAAGTGTGTCAAAACGTCGATGATGGAATGATAACAGAATTCTGTGTGTGGCACACTCCTTTTTTTTGTTAACCATATAATAAACTTAAAATTATTGGCGTATTATGAATCAAGAATTGTCAATGAGTTCCAATTCGTTGGTGGCTGAGCTTCAGAAGCCGGCTTCTGAATTTACGAAAGCGGATATCATTTCTTATATTAAAGAGAATGATATCCGTATGATAAATTTCATGTATCCGGCTGCAGACGGACGATTGAAAACACTGAATTTTGTTATTAACGATGCTGCGTATCTGGATGCAATCCTTACTTGCGGAGAGCGTGTGGATGGGTCGAGCCTCTTCCCGTTTATAGAGGCCGGAAGTAGCGATTTGTATGTAGTACCCCGCTTCCGAACCGCTTTTATAGATCCTTTTGCAGAGTTGCCTACACTCTCAATGTTATGCTCTTATTTCAATAAAGATGGTGAACCGTTGGAGAGTTCGCCCGAATATACATTACGCAAGGCTTGTCAGGCATTCAAGGATGTGACGGGAATGGAGTTTCAGGCTATGGGCGAATTGGAGTATTATGTGATTTCGGAAAACGACGGCATGTTTCCAGCCACCGACCAGCGCGGCTACCATGAATCGGCTCCGTATGCCAAATTCAATGAATTCCGCACGGAGTGCATGTCATATATAGCACAGGCAGGCGGACAGATAAAATACGGCCATTCCGAGGTGGGCAACTTCACGCTCGACAACAAAATATACGAGCAGAACGAGATAGAATTCTTGCCCGTGCCTGCCGAGCAGGCTGCCGACCAGCTGGTGATAGCCAAATGGGTGATTCGCAATCTGGCTTCACAATATGGTTACAACATCACTTTTGCGCCTAAAATAACAGCCGGGAAAGCCGGTTCGGGATTACATATCCACATGCGCATTATGAAAGATGGGAAAAATCAGATGTTGAAAGACGGTGTACTCTCTGAAACGGCTCGTAAAGCCATTGCAGGGATGATGGTTTTGGCACCCTCCATTACGGCTTTCGGCAATACGAATCCTACGTCCTATTTCCGTCTTGTTCCCCATCAGGAAGCGCCTACCAATGTATGCTGGGGCGATAGAAACCGTTCCGTATTGGTACGTGTCCCGTTGGGATGGTCTGCCAAAACAGACATGTGTATGCTGGCTAATCCGTTGGAGACCCCGAGCCATTATGATACCACGCAGAAACAGACGGTAGAGATGCGTTCACCGGACGGATCGGCCGATTTGTATCAATTGATAGCGGGGTTGGCTGTGGCGTGTCGTCATGGTTTTGAGATGGAGGATGCGTTGGCTGTTGCGGAAAAGACTTACGTGAACGTGAATATTCATCAGAAAGAAAATGCGGATAAACTGAGAGAGTTGGCACAATTGCCGGATAGTTGCTCGGCTTCTGCCGATTGTTTGGAAAAACAGCGTGCCATATTCGAACAACATCAGGTATTCAGCCCTGCAATGATTGACGGAATTATCGCCAAGTTGCGTTCATACGGAGACAAAACTTTGCGTAGCGAGATACAGAATAATCAGGACGAAATGCTGAAACTGGTGGAACAATACTTCCACTGCGGCTAAAGTCGGCGTAGCACAGAAACATTGAAGTGCAAGATACATTGTGTCTGAGAATCATTGTTTGAAAATGGTTTCAGGCGGATTTGATTTCCTGTATTCTTGTGCTTCCTTGTCTCTGTGTTTGCTTTTCTTATAACTCTTTCAAAATTTACTTGTTTTAAAGTGTTGGAATAGCTTTCATAAAATGTGAACTCTAAGATGTAGGTTTTACATGTCCAAGTGTGGGCTTGCTGTTTACAAGTAAAACTTTATGATTGCAGGGGCGTTAAGCTGTACTTGTACATGTAGCTCACACTTATAAAAGTATAAATAGGGAGAGAATATAAACCGCACCGACAATTTTTTCAGACTGGCCGAGGAAAAAGTATAGAGAGGAGTCCGAACACTAATAGTTTATGCTTTTGAAACTTTCGCCATCATATAAACTGTTTATACGTATATTCATTCCTTTCTTCCCTTTCAGCATACCAAATATTTTATCCAATTTGAAAGAAACCAATCCGCTGGCTAAAGTTTGTTGCTTATCGTTGTATGCGTTGTGGCGAAATTCAACATTGAGGTAATCCGATTTATTACTTTCATCAATAGAGGCTTTGTTGACAATCAAATTCAGCATGTGTTTCTTATCCGTATTGTTACTGCGATAGAACTGATATTTAATGTTCAGATAATTTCCCGCAATCCATATATCGGTGGCATTAATGCGATCATCGCCGATACTGTCTGTTTTTTCGGCAGGCATAAAATATATATCTTTAGTCAGAATATTTTCAATGCGATATATCTTACCGTTGTAATCGTATCCTTTTATAGTTTCGTTCAATTTACTGAAATTGACAAAAGCTCGCTGCCCATCCACTATGGCATAGTTATGAATATGGGTTGTATCTCCGGGATAGAGTTTACTTCCTTCGTCCAATGCAAAATAATATTCTTTTCCTTCGATAACTTTTACCGTGCCGATAGCAAATAAAGAACCATCTTCGTAACTCGGATTATTTATATCCGATTTGTCCATACAAGATTGCAATGCAGGAATGAAAAGCAATAAAAGCATTGATACCACAACTGTTTTTTTGTATTTCTCCATAAAGTAGGCTATTTTTCTTTTATTCTTATTTTCAATGTCTGTTCATGCTGTCCATATTGCAAATAAACAGCTTTTTGTATAGAAAGAACACTTTTCGAGGTCGAATACTGCACAAAAGACTGTTAAAAGAAACAAAAACAATATTTCCTTCTCCGCTCCATGCAGTATTTTTGTGTTGATAGCATTTATCGGGTAAATACGTGTTGAAGAAAAGATAATGGAAGAAAAAGAACTGGCAGAACGGTGTAGGCTGGGAGACAATTCTGCCCGCAAGGAGCTTTATGAGCAGTATGCGGGACGTATGCTCGGCGTATGCCTCCGTTATACCGGTGACCGGGAAACAGCCGAAGATTTGATGCATGACGGGTTTCTGAAATTTTTCAGTTCTTTTGATAAATTCACATGGAGAGGAAACGGCTCTCTAAGAGCATGGATGGAGCGTGTTATGGTAAATACGGTATTGCAATATCTGAGAAAAAACGATGTAATGAATCAAACATCGGCTTTGGAAAATATACCGGAGATTTGTGAAGAACCGGAAAGCTCGTCAATAGATATTATTCCCCAAAAAGTATTAATGCAATTCATCGGTGAACTACCGGCTGGTTATCGCACTGTATTTAACCTGTTTATTTTTGAAGAAATGTCTCATAAAGAGATAGCACGACTTTTGGGGATTAATGAAAAATCTTCTGCTTCGCAGTTGACTCGGGCAAAAGCATCTCTGGCAACAAAAATACGCGAATGGGTGAAAAAAACGAATAAATAAAGGAAGAAGATATGGGAGATGATTTATGGATAAAAAAAATAAAAGACAGGTTGGACGACTATTCCGAGCCGGTGCCTGATTCCATATGGGAACAATTGGAAGAGGAATTATCTGTCTATATCGACCCATCAATAAAGAAAACGGGGAAGATGATTCTTATCCGTCGTTGGACGATGGCAGTTGTTGCTGCTCTGTTGTTGATGATTTCTTCTATCAGTTTATGGTTGCTGAAGAGTTCTGTCGGAGATGAGATACGGCACACATCGCTTCCGGCATTAGTCTCTACACCGGATTTCTTGCCTGAGCACACATCGCCTTCGGAACAAATCAATCCTTCGACACCTGTGTATCGGGTAAATAAAAACGCTGTGATAGTGGACAAAACAATACGGTCTACCATATTGGCACAACAAATAGAGATATTGACGGATAATGGGCAAAGAGAAGAAGCGGAATCTTTAGAAACAGACAACGAAATCGCAGTTGACGGACAAATATATGATGTGTCGACAGTAAAGATAGTGGATGATGTAGCTACCCAAAAAGAAAATACGGAAAAGAAAGTGGAACGTTATCGTCCATTAGGAAAAGATAGGTTGCATTTTCAGACCCAAAGCACATCTGCCGGAAGTAATAAAGGGTGGGCGATAGGGTTATCCGTAGGTAATACCAGAGGACTTTCGTTGAACAATCCGGCAGATGATAGAGATTATATTCAGTTTAATCCTGCTAATATCATTAATGGAGAAAGAATGGATTTATCATTCACCGCCAATAGAGTGCTTGCTATCCCTAAAGGACAGAATTTGATTTTTAAGGACGGGATGCCTTACTTGCAGCGAAATGCAAAAAACATTGCTTCCATTGAACATAAGCAGCCGCTCAGTTTCGGCATCTCGGTCAGAAAAGAATTAAATAAAGGATTTTCCATAGAAAGTGGTGTGACTTATACTTATCTTGCTTCAGACATCATCTTTGAAGGAAGTACGGATAGGCAGAATCAGAAGTTGCATTATATCGGCATCCCGATAAGAGCTAACTGGAGTTTTATTAATACTACACGCTTCACAACGTATATTTCGGCCGGTGGAAGTGTAGAGAAGTGTGTATATGGTAAGATTGGAAACGAAAAAGAGACGGTGCAGCCCTTACAACTATCTGTGACAGGGGCGGTGGGAGCACAATACAACGTGAATAGAAGGATAGGTTTGTATGTGGAGCCGGGAGTATCTTATTTCTTCGATGATGGCTCTATGATACAAACCATAAGAAAAGAAAAACCGTGTAACTTTACATTGCAGGCAGGAGTCCGTCTGACTTATTGAACTCACTAAAGATTATAAACGGTTTCTTAAGTTTAGAATACAAAATAATATCTTTTTCGTGAAGTGTAATTCTGTGCAACATTTTCAGATATGAAATTATTTAGATTCTTCCGTAAACTTCTTTGCAATATCACGTGATTCAACACTAAAAACATTATCTTTGCAACCATTACCTGATTACCTAATTCTGAACTTTAAAGAATATGGCATTTACGAATAATACTATGATTGTGCGCCACAAGCTGCTTAAAGAACTGGTCAGGCTGTGGAAAAATAATGAACTTGTAGAGAAAATAGATCGTCTACCTATTGAGCTGACCCCGAAAAAGTCGAAACATGCAGGACGCTGTTGCATACACAAAGAGCGGGCTGTATGGAAATACAAATCATTGCCGTTGCTGGGGCTGGACATGGAGGATGAAACGGATGAGTTGACTCCGTTGTCGGAATATGCGGCTCGTGCGCTGAACAGGGCGGAGAACGGCAGGCCGAAAGAGCGCATCATGTGCGTGATAGATGAAGCCTGTTCGGCTTGTGTGCAGATAAACTACGAAATAACGAACCTTTGTCGCGGATGTATAGCACGAAGTTGTTTGACTAATTGTCCCAAGAATGCGGTGTCGCTGAAAGAAAACAGTCAGGCACGCATCGACCATGATGTGTGTATCAGTTGCGGCATTTGCCACAAAAGCTGTCCCTACCACGCCATCGTATATATTCCCGTACCTTGCGAAGAGGCTTGTCCAGTAAAGGCAATCAGTAAAGACGAAGAAGGGATAGAGCACATTGACGAGAGCAAATGTATCTATTGCGGAAAATGTCTCAATGCCTGTCCGTTCGGCGCCATTTTTGAAATATCCCAAGTATTCGATGTGCTACATCGCATCCGCAAGGGCGAACAAATGGTGGCTATTGTGGCACCTTCTATCTTAGGTCAGTTCGATACAACCATCGAGCAAGTGTACGGTGCACTGAAGGAAGTGGGTTTCGCCGATGTTATCGAGGTGGCTCAAGGAGCAATGGATACCGTGAGCAACGAGGCGCACGAACTGGTTGAGAAACTGGAGGAGGGGCAGACGTTTATGACGACTTCTTGTTGCCCGTCGTACATCGAACTGGTGAACAAGCATATTCCTGCAATGAAGCCTTATGTATCGGGCACCGGGTCGCCGATGTATTATGCCGCACGTATCGCGAAGAAGAAGCATCCTGATGCGAGTGTCGTATTCATTGGTCCTTGTTTGGCCAAGCGCAAAGAGGCTCAATGGGACGAAGCGGTGGATTTTGTCCTGACCTTTGAGGAAATGGCTTCTGTCTTGGCCGGTCTCGACATTCGTATTAAAGAAGCCAAACCTTATCCGATGACATTCGCTTCCGTGCGCGAAGCACATGGTTTTGCACAGGCAGGCGGCGTGATGGGAGCTGTAATATCTTATTTGAAAGAAGAAGCGGCCGATATCAATGCTATTCAGGTGGCTAATTTGGATAAGAAAAACATCGGAACACTGCGAGCTTATGCCAAGACCGGCAAGGTTCCGGGACAGTTTGTCGAGGTAATGGCATGCGAAGGAGGGTGTATTACCGGACCGTGTGCGCACAACGAGGTAGTGGCCGGCAAACGGCAGTTGGTGCAGGAACTGGCCAAACAAGAGAAGACTTATTGATGATATTTATATTTTAGAAGCGAATGAAACAAGAGCCGATATCCCTCTTTCCAAAGAAATCGTAATGAAGAATTTGGTTGACAGATTGCGCTGCAGACGTACGCTGACCGTTGAAGAATATAAACAACTATTGCTTTGCCGTGATGCCGAGGTGACGGATTATCTGCATAGACAAGCACGGGAAGAGACGTTTGCCCGTTTCGGTAATAAGATTTTCATTCGTGGACTGATAGAAATTACAAACAGATGTCGCAATAATTGCTATTATTGCGGAATACGAAAATCAAACAGTCGTATAACCCGCTATGAGTTGACACAAGAGGAGATTCTTGAGTGTTGCCGCGAAGGATATAGGTTGGGCTTTCGCACTTTTGTATTGCAAGGTGGTGAGATGCCGGATATAAAAGATGAATGGATGGAGAATATTGTTGCTTGCATCCGCCGGAGTTTTCCGGAATGTGCCATAACACTGTCGTTGGGCGAAAAGTCTTACGGAACGTACGAACGTTTTTTCCGGGCAGGAGCTAACCGTTATCTGCTTCGACATGAAACTTGCAATACACAACACTATCGTAAGTTGCATCCTGCTGACATGTCGCTTGCTTATCGGTTGCAGTGTCTGGATTGGCTGAAGGAGATTGGCTATCAGGTGGGGACGGGTATCATGGTAGGAAGCCCGTATCAGAATATCCACCATTTGGTGGAAGATATTCTTTTCATCGAACGGTTTCGCCCGGAGATGATAGGTCTTGGTCCTTTTATTCCTCATCATGACACATCTTTTGCTGCTTTTGCACCGGGCAATGCCGGATTGTGCCTGAAACTTATTTCTATCTTCAGGCTGATGCTGCCGGCAGCATTAATACCCGCTACCACTGCGTTGGCAACGCTTGCTCCGGACGGGAGGGAACAGGGTATACTGGCAGGTGCGAATGTGGTGATGCCCAATCTCTCTCCGCAGAAGCGGCGGGCAGACTATTCGCTTTACGACAATAAGGCGTTTGCGGGGGCGGAAGCGGCCGAGGGATTACGGGAATTGAAAGAACGGTTGGAAAGGATAGGGTATGAAGTGTCGGGAGAAAGGGGAGATTATGAAAATGGAAAAAGGAAAGTGGGAAATGAGGGATGAATGTGCGGTGAAGTATAATATGAACTCAAAACGGGCGGAGGAGTTTATCCATCATCAAGAGATATTGGATACACTGGAATATGCGCAGGCCAATCGAAACAATCGCCGGCTGATAGAAAGCTTGATTGAAAAGGCGGGTTTGTGCGGGGGACTCTCGCATCGGGAGGCTGCCGTGTTATTGGAGTGTGACGAACCCGACTTGACTGAGCGTGTTTTTTGTCTGGCAAAGGAAATCAAGCAGAAGTTCTACGGCAATCGCATCGTGATGTTTGCCCCACTGTATCTGTCCAATTATTGTGTGAACGGTTGCGTATATTGTCCCTATCATGCCAAGAATCGAACCATTTTGCGCAAGAAGCTATCGCAAGAAGAGATACGGCAAGAGGTGATTGCTTTACAGGATATGGGACACAAGCGTCTGGCATTGGAGGCGGGAGAAGACCCACTACGTAGTCCTATCGACTATATCCTTGAATCCATCCGTACGATTTACGGCATCCGTCATAAAAACGGAGCCATCCGCAGGGTCAACGTGAATATAGCTGCTACCACGGTAGAGAATTACCGTCGTCTGAAAGAGGCGGGTATCGGTACTTATATCCTTTTTCAGGAGACTTATCACAAGGAAAACTATGAGGCGTTGCATCCCACAGGGCCTAAGAGCAACTATGCCTATCATACCGAAGCGATGGATCGTGCCATGGAAGGTGGCATAGATGATGTGGGTATGGGAGTACTTTTCGGACTGAATACCTATCGTTACGATTTCGTGGGACTGCTGATGCATGCCGAGCATCTGGAGGCCGCTTTCGGAGTAGGCCCGCATACCGTCAGCGTTCCGCGCATTTGTCCGGCAGATGATATTTCGACGGAAGATTTTCCGAATGCCATCTCGGATGAGATGTTTTGCCGCATAGTAGCGGTTACACGTATTGCGGTGCCCTATACCGGCATGATTATCTCTACCCGCGAGACGGAAGCTGTGCGCCGCAAGGTGCTTGAGTTGGGTATTTCGCAAATCAGCGGAGGTTCGCGCACCAGCGTAGGGGGATATGCCATACCCGAGAAAGAAGAACAAGGTGCTTCGCAGTTTGATGTGAGCGACAGGCGTACGTTGGACGAAGTGGTGAACTGGTTGCTCGAACTGGGGCATATTCCCAGCTTCTGCACCGCTTGCTATCGTGAAGGGCGTACCGGCGACCGCTTTATGTCGCTTCTGAAGAACGGACAGATAGCGAATTGCTGCCAACCAAATGCTTTGATGACGCTGAAAGAGTATCTGGAAGATTATGCTTCGCCCAATACAAGAGAGAAAGGAATACGCTTGATTCAAGAAGAAATAAACCGCATTCCTAATCCGAAAATAAAGGGGATAGCTTTAAATAATCTGCAAGAGATAGAAAAAGGGAAAAGAGACTTCAGGTTTTAGAAATAAAGAATAAAAGATGAATCAGGTTCCTCATTCAACCCGTCTGCACATCGCTCTCTTCGGAAGGCGAAACAGTGGCAAATCCAGTCTTATCAATGCATTGACCGGACAGGACATTGCACTTGTGTCGGCCGTACCGGGTACTACGACCGACCCTGTGGCAAAGGCTATGGAGGTGCATCCTCTCGGTGCATGCCTGTTCATTGACACTCCCGGTTTCGACGACAATGAAAATGAACTGGGAAATATGCGCGTGGAGCGAACCTTAAAAGTGATGGAGAAAGCAGATATTGCCCTGCTGCTTTGCGAAGACGGCGGGGCGGAAGAGAAGCAGTGGGTGGAATCCCTGCATGCACATCACATTCCGACAGTGCTTATTCTGAACAAGTCCGACCTCCGTCCGGATGCTGACGAACTGGCCTTTCAAATCGAGAATAATTGCGGCCAACGTCCTTTGATTGTCTGTGCCAAAGAGGGTATCGGTGTAACTGAAATCTTTCAGGCTATCCTGAAGAAAATCCCGGAGGATTTTGGTGAAGAAAGTATCACGGGAGATTTGGTTCAAGAGGGGGATACGGTTCTTCTGGTAATGCCGCAGGATATACAAGCTCCTAAAGGACGCCTTATCCTTCCGCAGGTGCAGACACTTCGTGAATTGTTGGACAAGAAATGTATAGTGACATGTTGCACCACGGACAAACTTGCTGACACTTTACAGACACTTGCACATCCTCCGAAAATGATTATTACCGACTCACAAGTGTTTCCCGTAGTCTACCGGCAAAAGCCGGCGGAAAGCCGGCTGACCTCTTTCTCCGTACTTTTTGCCGCATATAAAGGCGATATTGACTATTTTGTCGAAGGGGCGGCTGCCATTGATTGTTTGACAGAACAATCGCGTGTGTTGATAGCGGAAGCTTGTACGCATGCTCCGCTTACGGAAGACATAGGAAGGGTGAAACTTCCTCGTCTGTTGCGTCGGCATGTCGGTCCGAATTTACAGATTGATATTGTTTCAGGTAATGACTTTCCCGATTCCCTTTCCGGATATGATTTGATTATCCATTGCGGTGCCTGCATGTTTAACCGGAAGTATGTGCTCGGTCGCATTGCAAATGCCCGTTCGCAAGAAGTTCCGATGACAAACTACGGAGTGGCAATCGCCTATTTGAGCGGAATGAAGATTAACGGAAAAGAAGTTGTGATAAGTGGAAGGCATGCTGCGCCATGATTCCACACAATCGCTAACCGCTTATTACTTAATCTGAATCAGATATAAGGCTCCGGAGATGGGTTTCATCCGTACAAAGAAATCTTCTCATCGGCAGAAAAAAACTGCCGTTGCCTTATCTGAAACAGGAGGAGATTAGGGAGAAAACTCTATCTCAGGACGCAAGATATATATATCAAGTGCTAAGATGTATATCTCAAGCGCTAAGATATATATTACAAGGCGCGAGATAGAGAAGTTCTCTGTTAGAGGAGAATGTTTTCAGGCAGGTCTCATCATCTTTCGGACGGCATCTCGTCTGTTTCTTTTCTTAATCTCGAATTCCGGTTGCGTGCCACTAACCGCTAATCCTTTTCATCCTCTTCTTCCAATATTTTCTTCACGTCTATCGGTTGCAATCTTCCGTAAACTTTATCTCCTATCATTACTACGGGGGCTAATCCACAGGCTCCCACGCATCGGAGGCAGTTGAGGGAATATTTCCCGTCCGGGGTTGTTTCGCCTACTTCGATGCCCAATACGCGTTTGAACTCTTCGAGCAGTTTTTCCGAGCCTCGTACATAACATGCTGTTCCCATACATACCGAAATGGGATGCTTGCCTTTGGGCTGCATGGTGAAAAAAGTGTAAAAAGTCACGACACCATATACGCGGGATACCGGAATATTCAGTTTGGAGGCAATGATGCGTTGCATCTCTTCAGGCAGATATCCATGCAAGTGTTGGGCCTCGTGCAATATGTTGATAAGTTCGCCCGGCTGATTGCCATGCTTGTCGCAAATGGCACGTACTTGTTCGGCAACGTCGCAGGCCAGTTTCATCTCTGACATAGCTCTTCTTTTTAGCGGTTTAATCAATGGATTTGTTGAAATAACGTGTATGCAGCAGATGTTCTGCCGTTTCACTCAGAGGCTTACCCAGATACTCCTCATACAATGTCTTTATGTATGGGTTTTCGTGCGATTTGCGCAGCGGCTTGGCGGCATCCTCACGATAGAGAGCATTGGCACGTGCATAAAGCACATCCGAATGGCCGTGGTGCAACGGTTGTCCGCCACCGCCTATGCAACCACCGGGGCATGCCATGATTTCAATGGCATGATATTCGTTCCGACCGTTGCGGATATCCTCCAGCAGATGGCGCGCGTTTCCCAACCCGTGGGCAATGCCCACTTTCAGTTCAAAGCCGTTCAGATCAATGGTTGCCCGCCGCACACCTGCCAGTCCGCGTACTTGCTCGAAGTTTACGTTCTCCAATGTGTTTCCGGTGTGGATTTCGTAGACCGAGCGCAAGGCGGCTTCCATCACGCCTCCGGTGGTTCCGAAGATGACACCGGCACCCGTTGATGCTCCCATAGGCAGATCGAAGTCTTTATCGGTCAGCAGTGTGAAGCCAATGTTGGCACGTTTGATGAGACGGGCCAGTTCGCGGGTTGAAATGGAGTAGTCTACGTCGGGATTACCGTTCGTCTTGAACTCCTCCCGGTCACATTCGTATTTTTTGGCCAGACAGGGCATGATGGATACCACCACCAGTTTTTCGCGCGGAATGCCCATCTTCTCCGCCCAGTATGTTTTGGCGATGGAGCCGAACATTTGCTGTGGCGAACGTGCCGTGGAGGGGATATCGAGCAGATCGGGGAAATGATGCTCGAAGAAGTTGACCCATGCCGGGCAGCAGGAGGTGAGAATGGGCAGGCGTACAGACTTGTCACCGTTCAGATAAGCGGTCAGTCGTTTCAGAATTTCGGCTCCTTCTTCCATGATGGTGAGGTCGGCTGCAAAATCTGTGTCGAACACATAGTCGAATCCCAGTTCGCGCAAGGCATATACCATTTTTCCTGTCACCAATGTACCGGGAGGCAACCCGAATTCTTCGCCCAAAGCGGCACGTACGGCAGGGGCTGTTTGCACGATGACCACTTTGTCGGGGTTCTCCAAATCTTCGAGCAGACGATTGGTGTGGTCGCGTTCGGTCAGTGCTCCTACGGGGCAGACGGCAACGCATTGTCCGCAATAGGTACATTCACTGTCCGTCATCATTTTGTCGAAAGCCGGAGCAATGGTCGTGTTGAATCCACGGCGGATGGCACCCAATGCGCCTACGGTCTGTACTTCGTTGCATACACTTTCGCAACGACGGCAGAAGATACATTTATCCATATTTCGCACGATGGATGAAGTAACTTCACGTTTGCGGGGAGAGAGTTCGCCTCCGTTGAACGGCATGGCGCGAATATTGAAGCGAAGTGCCAATGTCTGCAATTCGCAATCACCGCATTTGGGGCAGGTGAGGCAATCATTGGGATGGTCGGATAATATCAGCTCGGCCACCACTTTACGGGCATTCATTACACGCAACGTGCTGGTGCGCACTACCATTCCTTCCGTGCAACGCGTGGCACAGGCAGGAGCAAGGTTGCGTCGTCCTTCTACTTCCACCACACAGATGCGGCACGATGCCGGATTATTCTTGATGCAAGTACCCTTCAGGTTTATGTGGCAAAGGGTAGGGATGTCGATGCCTATTTTCCGTGCCGCTTCCAGAATGGTGGTTCCTTGAGGTACGGTGATATAGTGGCGGTCTATTTGTAAGGTTATTTGTTTCTCTTCCATGACGGTTCGGTTTTTAGCATACAGATATTGCTTTGAATTTGCAGCGCGCCATGCACATGCCGCATTTGATACATTTGTCCGGATTGATGACATGCGGTTTGCGCACATCTCCCAAGATAGCATCTGCCGGGCAATGTTTGAAGCAGAGGTGGCATCCGATACATAATTCCGGATTGATGGTGTAGGTGAGCAGCGACTTACATTGCCGTGCCCGACACACTCTATCCCTTACGTGTTCCAAATATTCATCGTAGAAGTTGTTGAGCGTGGAGAGCACCGGGTTGGGTGAGGTCTGTCCTAATCCGCAGAGGGCGGTATCCTTTATCACCTGTCCCAGTGTGGAAAGTTTTTTCAAATCCTTTTCCGTTCCGTAACCTTGAGTTATCTTGTTCAGAATCTCAAGCAACCGCTTGTTGCCGATACGGCATGGAGTACATTTCCCACAAGACTCTTCTACGGTGAAGTCGAGGTAGAAACGGGCTACTGACACCATGCAGTCGTCCTCATCCATCACAATCATGCCGCCCGAACCCATCATGGAGCCTTCTGCAAGCAGGTTGTCGAAGTCAATCGGGGTGTCCAGATGCTTCTCGGTCAGGCAGCCTCCGGAGGGGCCGCCTGTTTGCACGGCTTTGAACTTCTTGCCCCCCTTTATGCCGCCGCCGATTTCGTAGATGACTTCGCGGAGTGTCGTACCCATAGGAACTTCTATCAACCCTACATTATTGATTTTTCCGGCAAGGGCGAAAACTTTGGTTCCTTTAGAATGTTCCGTTCCGATGGACGAAAACCATTCGGCTCCTTTTGTAAGTATAATAGGTATGTTGGCAAGTGTTTCCACATTGTTCACATTGGTGGGCTTTCCCAAGTATCCGGCTTCTGCCGGGAAAGGTGGTTTCAGGGTAGGTTCGCCGCGTTTTCCTTCCATAGAGTGAATAAGCGCCGTCTCTTCGCCACAGACAAACGCTCCTGCGCCATAACGGATTTCGATGTCGAAACAGAAGTCTGTGCAGAAAATATTGTTGCCCAATAGCCCGTATTCGCGAGCTTGCGCAATGGCTGTCTTCAAGCGTTGGATGGCAAGCGGGTATTCGGCACGGATGTAAACCAATCCTTTCGACGAACCTATGGAGTAGCCGCAGATGGCCATCGCCTCTACAATAGAGTGCGGGTCGCCTTCCATGATGGAGCGATCCATGAATGCGCCGGGGTCGCCTTCATCGGCATTGCACACTACATATTTTATATCCGCTTGCTGATGGGCGGCAAATTCCCATTTCTTTCCGGTGGGGAAACCGCCTCCGCCACGTCCGCGCAGTCCGGAACACTTTATTACTTCTATCACCTCTTCCGGTTTCTTGGTAAGCAAACTCTCTGCCAATGCCCTGTAACCATTCAGGGCGATGTATTCTTCTATGTTTTCAGGGTCGATGAAGCCACAGTTGCGTAAAGCTATGCGCATTTGCTTCCGATAGAAGTCCATGTGCTTGGAGTCGCTGACAGCCTTTTCCGTCTTAGGGTCTACGTAGAGCAGCCGTTCTACTTTTTGCCCGCCGATGATATGCTTGCCGATGATTTCATCGGCATCTTCCGGAGCGACTTGTGTATAGAACGTATTGTCGGGGATAATCTTGACAATAGGCCCTTTCTCGCAAAAGCCGAAGCAGCCGGTTGTAATCAAGTCTACCTTGTCGGTGATTTTGTTTTTTTCGAGTGCCTGCCGCAGTTTCTCGGCAATGACATGGCTGGCAGAGGCTTTGCACCCTGTACCGCCACAAATCAGGATTTGCAGATGCTTTGTGCCCGATGCCAGTCCGCAGCATTGTTCCGTTCGCAACTCATTGCTTTGCTTGCGTAGCCGAAGCGCATTTTCCGCCCTCTTCCTGATAGCTTCCAGATCATGATTAGTCAGTATTTTCATTACGTAATGGATTAGGTCGGAAACAAAGATATAAAAAAGGTTTTAAAATAGCAAAAAGAAAGAGAAAAAAGAACGAAGGTTTACATTGATATGTACTTATACTTCTGTTGTTCTGTTAATAATCAATAATAGATAGTACTATGTAATACATGGTATTAATACAATACATATATTTGTGCCAAACAAAGAGGGTTGATATTATGATAGTTTATTGAGAAAACAGCCTGAAGAAGATAAAAACAATGTGGAAATAGAATTATACCTGAGTTCGGGATAAGGAGCAGGTCAATAATCTCATCCGGCGGCTTTTGTTTTAAATCAATATACTCTGGTTATCAGATATTTATCCCTGCCTTGTCAGACACTTGTGTCTTACGGCTAAAACACTTGTGTCTGTCACGTCAAACACAAGTGTCTGTCGGCTTGAACACTTGCGTCTGTCACGGCGAAGGATTGCAACTGTCAAAACAGGGGGAGGACAGCACCTGAAAGGCTCTATTCTCTTCTGCCCAATCGCTGCAAACCGGTGCATTCGGGAAATATTCGCCCGACAGGATGCAACCCTTCGTCTTTTAGCAGAAGAAACAGCTTATCCCGAACTCAGGTAATATAAATATCATCATGGATGTAAACAATGTAAAGTCGCAAATGCGCAAGGGCATGCTTGAATATTGTATCATGCTGCTGCTTCACAAGGAACCGGCTTATGCTTCGGACATTATCCAGAAGCTGAAAGAAGCCAGATTGATAGTAGTGGAAGGAACGCTTTATCCGTTGCTCACCCGTCTGAAGAACGACGAGCTTCTGAGTTATGAGTGGATTGAGTCTAAGCAAGGGCCTCCTCGCAAATATTACCGGTTGACGGCGAAGGGTGAAGTCTTTCTCGGCGAGTTGGAAGTATCTTGGAAAGAACTCAATGATACAGTCAATCACATCAGCAACTCCTGAGATCACAAATATCGGGACTTATTATAAAATATCTGAGTCCATGATAATAGTTTCTGATGAGGAAGACTCCGCAAACCATTCTGAAAAATCAGTACGATAATTTTTCCTGAAAATAAAATCGAGTGGTCCCATGAGGTCTTTTATATATACAAATATCCTTTGGGAGGTGTGAACATGAATTGGCGTATAATAGTAAATAGTTAAACAATAATAGAATTAGGTTTTATGAAAAAGACATTAACAGTAAATTTGGGTGGAACCGTCTTCAACATAGACGATGATGCGTACCGCCTTTTGGATAATTATCTGAGTAATCTCAAGATGTATTTTAGCAAAGATGCAGGTGCCGATGAAATCGTGGATGATATCGAACGTCGCATTTCCGAGCTTTTCGCAGAGAAACTGTCAACCGGTTTGCAAGTAATTACGATTGCCGATGTGGAAGAAGTGATTGCCCGTATGGGGAAACCGGAAGATATGGAGACCGAGGAAGAAAGCTGCTGTTCCGATTCGGGTACCGCGAATGCCGGCAAGAGCTATGGTTCCGGTGCTCGGAGCAGCGATTCGGCATACGGCGCTACGCGTCGTCGTCTTTACCGAAATCCGGACGATAAAATGCTGGGAGGTGTTGTCGGTGGATTGGCTGCCTATTTGGGATGGGATGTGACTTTGCTTCGCCTGTTGCTGCTCGTTGTTCTGGTGTGTGGGGTAGGGACGTTGATTCCTGTTTATATCGTATGTTGGCTGCTTATACCCGAAGCCCGTACGGCAGCCGAGAAACTGAACATGCGTGGCGAAGCCGTGACGGTAGAGAATATAGGTAAGACCGTGACGGACGGTTTCGAAAAGATGGCCAATGGCGTGAACGATTATATGCAGTCGGACAAGCCCCGTACTCTGTTTCAAAAAATCGGTGATACATTGGTAATGGTTGCAGGTTGGTTCTTGAAGATCTGTCTGGTTATTTTCGCTATCATTTGCAGTCCGATATTGTTTGTATTCGGAGTGCTGTTTGTAACACTGCTGTTTGCCGCGGTCATGGTGGCCATAGGTGGCGGTGCCGCTCTGATTTCTCTCTTCCCGATGATGGATGTGGTGCTGCCCGACTCTCCGTTAGTGGCTATTGTGATGTACATTGCCGGTATTTTGGTGGTGGGTATTCCTTTAATCAGCTTTGTGTGGGGTATTTTCAGCCAAATGTTCAAGTGGCAGCCTATGAATAAAGGTCTGAAATGGACGCTGGTCATTCTATGGATTGTGAGTGCGGCCTGTTTCTGCATCTGCTATCTCATGCAGGGTGCCACATTTCCGGAGATAGGCTTGTTTCAGGAAATATAAACTATTGTAATTGTGCATGAGAAGTCACCGAATTTCCGGTATTTATACTTTTCTTGTTTAGAGCCTGCTTACAAAAAACTTACGCTTGCACAAGTCTGAGACGATGCTTGTGCAAGCGTAAAATATTGAATTTCCTTTGCTCTTGAACCTCGGTTCATCAGCCGGCGGAATTTTCGGGTCGGCCTCGAAGCATTAAAACTTATTTCTTTGCCCTTAACACGCGGATTCCCGTCCACTTGGCGTTCTCTTTCAGCATTTGCGACAGTGTAAGCTTGGAGACAACCACTTTTTTCTCGGTGGAAGAGGCATGCAGAAGAGTAAGTTTCCCGTTGGCATAGAAAGCGATGCCCATGTGGATTACATCCAATCCCGGAATATTCGTTGTGATGGCAATGATATCGCCGTCTTTAATCCAAGGCAACCCCTCGGCGGGAAGTTTCTGTTTGGGCAGGTAATGAATGATTTTGCCCGACAATGCGCGCTCCGTTTCTTTTATTTTAGCCACATTCCCAGCCGAATTGGCCAGATGCATGTATTGCTGGGGGCGGGATGACATATAGAAGATAGATAGTTTCTCGGTATCGGAACTCATCTTCGCCGTGATATCTTCGAGGAATCCTTTGCGTATCCCGTTGTCCGCCCAGTCTGTATTGTAGTGCAGTCTGGAGGCATATCCGTCAATCTTGCCGTTGCGATAACGGATGTTCTGCAACTTCTCGCCGAATGCCGTTTCGGACACGTCTCCGTCTTCCATTTTCGGAGTGAGGGTTTCTGCCAGCACATATTCCACGAAAGTGGTGCAATCTACTTCATCACAATTGATGATAAGTTCTTCCGGACCTTCCGCTTCGAGCGTATGAGCCACATAAGGAATATCCAGATACTTTATTCCGTTACTCAACATCTCTTTCCCTACTTGTGCGGAAGCCGGCGTCAGCACGCTTGCGGCACAAAGGAAACTGATCATAATTTTACTCATTGTTTTCATACTCTTTTTCATTTCTCAATCTTTCGCGGTCATGTCTCCTTCAATAAACAGTCGCATGATTTCGGTCTTGGCGTTGGTGCGCAAGGTGATGGATTTTTTGAAGTGTCCGGGAAATCTTCCGGCTCCGTTGTACGTCACTTTCACGGTTCCTGTTTTTCCGGGCAATATCGGTTCTTGCGAATATTCGGGAATCGTGCATCCGCAGGAAGCTACTGCTTGATGGATGACTAATGGTGCATCGCCGATGTTGGTGAATTTAAAAGTATAGTTCACCACCGGATTGCTTTCGGAGAATGTACCGAAATTATGTCCGGTTTTCTCAAATTTGATGTCTGCCTTTCTTTGTGCATGGGCATAGCCGATGCCCATCACTAACAGCATCATATAAAAAGCGATTTTCTTCATATTCTTGTTCTTTTTAATGATTATACGTGGCAAAGGTAAACCTTTTTCTTTAAAAATGTCTTTTATTATTGCGAAAATGTATTAATAGCCTGTTTCTTATCGATGTCTTCTGCTCGGCGGACAATGAGCATGGAGAAGTAGGGGAACGGACGGGAAAGGATCTGCTCGGGGCGGTTGAGATACACATCTTCGGCAGTGCCCACGTTCTCGAAATAGTGATAATTGTATTCCGGATGCAGCCGGATGAGTTTGTGCATGTTTTGCGCACACTTGGAGAGTTTCATAATGACGACAGCGCCTTCTTGTTTTATGTGGTGGGTTACTTCGTCGGCTGTGGCCGTGCCGGGAAGTACGGTCAGCGTTTCGGTTCCGCTCACGAGATGTATTCCTGCCCGTGCTCCGGCTGCAATAAATGCAGGCACGCCGGCAATATGCTCTACCGGGATGCCTTTTTCTTGCAGTCGCCCGTACACGTAGTGTATGGAGGCGTAGAAGCCCGCATCGCCTTCGGCGGCCACGCATATTTTCATTCCATCGGTATGCAGTTTCAGTATTTCCGCAAAAAGACTGTCGTAAGCCGATGAGGCTTTGTCGCGTTGCCTGCTCATCGGGACGGCAAAACGGATGATGCGTTTTGCCTCGATTTCCAGCTGGTGAAGGATGGCGGCCGCACGTGAGGTGGCCGGGGATATTGCGGAGTTTTTATTCATTGTCTCCGGACAGAAGATGCGGTCGGCGGCTTGCAAGGCTTTCAGTCCTTTTACGGTAATCAGTTCCGGATCACCGGGGCCGAGAGATACGAATAGAACAGGATACATTTTATATCGATGGATTGAAAATCAAGTGAAACGAAATCTTAAAAACGACTACAAAAGTGGTGAAATAATCCATAGAAAACAAAATGTGGCATGGCTATCATGAACAAAATATGCTAACTTGCTGTTTGATGGGGAAATAAAAAAGAAGTATCACTAAAAGTAAAAGAAAGATGAAAGAAAAATTGCAAAATTTGTTTGTAACTGCGTTGACTTGGGCCGCTTCGGCACAAAAAACAGGTATCAATCTGATTCGTGTGGCCATTTTGGTCATCTTTGTGTGGATTGGCGGACTGAAATTCTGGAACTATGAAGCGGAAGGTATTGTGCCTTTCGTGGCCAACAGTCCCTTTATGAGTTTCTTTTATACGCAGGATGCTCCGGAATACAAGGAGTATAAATTGCGTGAGGGTGAGTTTGACGAAGTGAAATACCGTTGGCATGTGGAAAACAACACTTACGGCTTTTCTTATGGCTTGGGCATTCTTATCATGACCATCGGCGTTTTGACTTTCTTGGGGATATTTTTCCCTGAAATAGGTTTGGTGGGAGCCACATTGGCCATCGTCATGACCATCGGCACACTCTCTTTCCTGATTACGACGCCCGAAGTATGGGTGCCCGATTTGGGAAGCGGAGAGCACGGTTTTCCTTTGCTGACCGGGGCGGGGCGTCTGGTCATTAAGGATACGGCCATACTTGCCGGCGCCGTTGTTGCCTTGTCAGATAATGCGAAAAGTGTATTGGGCAAGATGAAACGAAACAGCTAAACTTCTGTTTGCGGCGACACACGCCCCTGTTTTTCAGGTACGGATTGCGCGGACTTTACGGATTCCGTCAATGCCGTCGGGATTGTCTTTTGCAAGAGAAAGCGGAATATACGTTGTTTTTATGGGAAAAGCGCTTGCGTATCTCCCCAAAAATGACGAATATTGTACTCGAATTATATAAAATCTCTCATAATCATGATGCGACTATCGGCCATCGGCATTGCTTTTTGCTGTATTTTATGTACGACTTCCTGTGGTTCAAAATCGAAACATGCCTCCGGACAAGATACCGCTGCGACGGGTTATCCCGTTGAGGCAACAGACACGGCAGCCATTGTCGCCCCCGTTTATGCGAAGGGCTATGCGGTGAAACACCTTCCGGGCAATGTGCGCTTGGTCGATATACATGACCCTCAGAAAGAGAGAGGCAATACTTTTCACTATGCTTTGGTGCCCGAAGGGACAAAACCTGCCGGCATTCCCGACGGCTATACGGTCATTGAAACGCCGGTGCGGCGCGTCATCTGCATGACTTCTTTGCAACTGTCCAATTTCATCCGTCTGGGCGCGTGCGATTGCGTGGCAGGCATCACCAGCACCCGACATCTTTTCAACGAAGAGATGAAAGGGCGCCTGAAGTCAGGCAAGACGGCTAAAATCGGCATCGAGGGAAACTTCGATAACGAGGTGATAATGAACGTAAATCCCGACGTTATCTTTATCTCTCCTTTCAAACGGGGAGGGTATGATGCCATGCGCGAAACAGGCATTCCTCTCGTTCCGCATTTGGGATATAAGGAGATGACCCCGCTGGGACAAGCCGAATGGATTAAATTCATCGGCATGTTTATCGGGAGGGAGACGGAAGCGAACGAGGCATTCGCTGCGATAGAGAAACGATATACCGAATTGAAACAGCTGGCTGCCGGTGTAAAGAAACGCCCAGTGGTGTTCAGTGGCGAAATAAGAGGAGGAAACTGGTATGCCGTGGGAGGAAAGAGTTTCCTCGCAGAGTTGTTTCGTGATGCCGGCGCGGACTATTTCCTGAAAGACGACCCCCGTTCGGGCGGCGTGACGTTGGACTTTGAAACGGTGTACAGCCAAGCGGAAAGCGCCGACTTCTGGCGTATTGTGAACAGCTACGACGGCAAGTTCTCTTACGATGCCCTGGAGTCGCTCGATCCGCGCTATGCCGATTTCCGTGCGTTCCGCGAAAAGAAAGTCGTCTATTGCAACATGAGCGAGAAGCCTTTCTATGAAAACATGCCCATGCAACCCGAAGTGGTGTTGGAGGACTTGATTCATGCTTTCCATCCCGGTTTGTCGCTCAATCATGTGCCAACCTACTACGAACTGCTGAAATAATGAAAAGACCTGCACTGCTGTTGATGCTGCTGATATCCGCGTCGATTCTTCTGCTTTTCCTGCTGAATCTGTTGTTGGGTTCCGTACACATTCCGTTTCGCTCGATATGGAATATATTGTGCGGAGGCACGGACGAGCCCGTGGTTTGGCAGAACATCGTCTGGAAGTCGCGCGTGCCGCAAGCGCTGACGGCTTTGGTGGCAGGAGCTGGACTTTCGGTAAGCGGTTTGCAGATGCAGACAGTATTCCGTAATCCGTTGGCTGGGCCTTCGGTGCTGGGCATCAGTTCGGGCGCCAGTCTGGGAGTGGCTTGCGTGGTATTGCTGTCCGGTGCCGTGGGCGGTGTGGCGTTGAGCCGGCTGGGATATATGGGGGAGGTGGCATTGTCCGTTGCCGCCATTATCGGTGCGCTGGCTGTGATGGCGCTGATTGTCTACGTATCCCAGAGGGTGAGAGGAAACGTCACGTTGTTGATTATCGGCGTGATGATAGGCTATGTGGCGAATGCCGTCATCGGTGTCCTGAAATATTTCAGCGTGGAGGAAGACATCCGTGCGTATGTCATCTGGGGCTTGGGCAGCTTTGCCCGCGTCTCGGGCGGCCAGATGGTTCTGTTCGTATGTATCATGGGCGTTTTGTTGCCGTTGTCTTTCCTGTTGATAAAGACGATGAACCTGCTGTTGTTGGGCGACGGCTACGCCCGCAATCTTGGGCTGAATATCAGGCGGGCACGGTTGCTGGTAATCTCGTGCTCGGGCGTATTGGTAGCCATTGTGACGGCCTATTGCGGCCCGATTATGTTTATCGGGCTGGCCGTGCCGCATTTGTGCCGTGCCATTTTCCGCTCTTCGGACCACCGGATACTGATGCCCGCCTCCCTGCTGACGGGCGCTGCTTTGGCACTGGCCTGCAATCTGATAGCCCGCATGCCCGGATTCGAGGGCGCTTTGCCGGTAAATTCGGTCACGGCATTGGTGGGAGCGCCCGTAGTGGCTTCCGTGTTGTTCGGAAAGAGGAAAGGGGAAGAGAATGAATAAGAAATAAGCGGAAAAAAGGAAATGGGAACGAAGAACGAGACGATACATATAGAGAGGCTTTCGATTGGCTATCCCGGCAAGGGGGATGTCAAGGTGGTCGCGGACGGTATTTGCGCAGGAATCAATGCCGGGGAGCTGACCTGTCTGTTAGGCGCAAACGGGGTGGGGAAGTCTACCTTGCTCCGCACGCTCTCTGCTTTCCAGCCGAAGCTGGGCGGGGAGATATTCATTCAGGGAAAAGAGATAGGCGGCTATACGGACAAGCAACTGTCGCGTGTCATCAGTGTGGTGCTGACCGAGAAATGCGACATACGCAACATGACTGTCACGGAGTTGATAGGGTTGGGGCGAAGTCCTTACACCGGTTTTTGGGGAATACTCTCGAAAGAAGACAAGGCGGTGGTGGATGGCTCCATCTCGCTGGTGGGCATTTCGCATCTGGCACGCCGGATGGTGCATACCCTGAGCGACGGCGAGCGGCAGAAGGTGATGATAGCCAAGGCGCTTGCCCAAGAAACGCCCGTCATCTATCTGGACGAACCGACGGCTTTCCTCGATTTCCCCAGCAAGGTGGAGATGATGCAACTGCTGCACAGGCTTAGCCGGCAGACCCGTAAGACCATCTTCCTCTCCACGCACGATTTGGAGCTTGCCTTGCAGATTGCCGATAAAATCTGGCTGATGGACAAGGCGAACGGGGTGACTATCGGCACTCCCGAAGACCTTTCGCTGAATGGCAGCCTGAGCCGTTTCTTCGCCCGCAAGGGCATCGTGTTCGATTTGGAGACGGGACTGTTCAGGGTGGCCAATGAGTACACTGCTGAAATACGTCTGGTGGGGCATGGGCAGAAGTATGCGATGGTGCGCAAGGCACTGCAACGAAACGGCATCTTGGCAAATCGCAACGTGGAGTCGGAGGCGTATATCGAAACCGGGGACTTGAAAGGCGATGGCGGCTTCGTGTTCCACAGGCCCGACGAGGAGCCGACGACCGTAGGTTCCATCGAAGAGTTGCTCGGACTTGTCATGCGGGCAACGGAAATAAAATAGATACTCCCGTTTCGTTCGCCACCTCGTCACGAACTTGTCTTGTGCTGCCTCTTTGAGAACAGACCGGAAGCATTGCCGATATATATATTGTAGAGGCTTCAAGAAACTTTCAGGCGGGCTTATGCCGTACGACTTTCTTAAAAAATGACCGTATGAGTGTGTTGTTTCGGATAAAAGTCTTTATCTTTGCGGTCGCGCATCTTTGTTTGCTGTTTTGCTGCGGCTTTGCTGCCGTGCGTGTGTGATAGCGTGTGGGATGCGCATAATGTTTGTCATTTAATGTCCGAAACCTATGTTGTTGTGTTTGAGCGATAATATTTTACTTCTTTTAACTGCCGGATGCTTGGCGGTTTCGGATTTTTGTGTAAACACACACACACACACACACACACACACACACACACACACACACACACACACACACACACACACACACACACACACACACACACACACATTTAGTGTGTATCCCCCCCCTCTTTTATTTTTATCCCCCCCTTTCAACAATCCCCCCCTCCATTTTTTCTTACTTGTTCCCCCCCTCTTGTCCCCCCTCGTTCAAGTCAGGGTTCTTCCGTCGGGCGTGCTTTCCGGTGCGCCCTTGCCGGTTTGTGCCCGCTTGTCTGTTCGTTTCCCCTGAAGAAGATTAATCACCAAATTATGTATCGATATGATTAGACAGATGAAACCTACAAGTTTTTCCCGGTTGTCTTTTTGGGGGCTTCCGGTTCGTGCTTCTTTCTTCGGCCTGCTTTCAGGCTTGTGTTGTTTGCTGCTGCTGTTCTGCCTTGCTTCGTGCCGGGGCGATGACGATGATGCTCCTCTTCCTCCGGTGCCCGACCATACGGCCATCCTGCACTTGAGGTTGGGCGGGGATGTGGCTTCCGTGCCCCACGTTGCCTCGGCTGCTTCCGGCGGTTTGGGTTCGGATGCCGGGGCTTCGTTCTCCCTGCGGGCTGATGGGGGGCTTCCTCTCTCTTTGGATGCGGGGGTGCCTGAGGAGGTTTCCGCCATTACACGTGCGCCGATGACACGCGCCGTGAACGAAACCGCCATACAAACCGTGGACGTGCTTTCGTTCAAGGCCGACGCATCGGAGCCTATGAATATAAAGAAAGGTACGTTCTTCTACCGTGCGCAGGGCACATACGATGCCGGTACACAATCCGTGCGTGTACGTCTTTTTGCCGATGCCGGCGCTCAGACGCTCGTGGTGCTTGCCAATGTGCGAGATCAGGTGAATGCGCTAAACGCCGCTTTCGGCGAAGAGAAGGAGGATGTGATGAAGCGCCTGCTGTTGCCCGCCAAGGCTGACGGCACGCCGGACTTTGCGAACGGCATGCCCATGTGGGGCGAGCTGCCTGCCCAAACCGTGAACGAGAGTTACGGGCAGACGCTTGCCACTGCCCCCACCGTGACGATGATACGCTCGGTGGTTAAGGTGACGTTGAAATCTACCAACCCTCCCATCACTCATGGTTTTGTTGAGGTTCATGTGTACAATCTCCGTACAGGAGGACGTGTTTCTCCCGATAATTACGACAATGTCCAATCCAAGGTGTCCGCTCCGACAGTCCCTGCGGGTGCCACTGTTGCGGCAGGGAACCATATTGATACGGGCATCTCTTACTTCATGTCGCCCGCCCAAGAGTCTTTCTATCTTTTCGAGTCTGACAGCAAATCGAAGGTGACGGCCACTTCCGCATTGGAAGCCACTTGTCTGGTGGTGAGAATCAAATCGACCACTGTACCGGTAACAGCATACGGCTATTACCGTATCGACTTCAAGGATTACACCACGGGTGCTTATCTGGACCTTTTGCGCAACCACGACTACCGTATCGAGGTGGAAAGCATCGAGGGGTTGCCCGCGCAGACTCCCGATGAGGCCTACAAGGGCAACCACACGCTCAAGTGCAAAATCGTGCCTTGGAATCAGGTGAACGAAGAGGTAAAGGTGCCGGCCGTCAAGCGGCTCTCGGTGGATACACGCAGCATCCGGTTGGTAGGCGCTTCGGCCGCGACCACGGGAAAGACGCTGACCGTGACCACGGAGAACACGGGAGGGTGGACGGTCACCGACGTTCCCTCATGGCTCACCGTCTCGCCGATGTCGGGCACTGCCGACGGTACCGGCAGCATTACGGTGAAATCAAACAGTAGTGCTTTCTTCAATGCGGGCAGCTTCAAACTCAAGGCGGGGAATGCGGAGATGGCTATCTATGTGAAACTCGGCAAGCTTCCTTTGGAGTATGTTGCCGAGTTCAACCTTGCGGGAGGTTTCCGATACGGTTCTACTTTCAGTTCTTCGTCTCCTTCGGGTGCTTCTCCCACCTCTGCCCAGACCGATGCCGACCTCCGTTGGGCTACGAGCCATGATAACGACCAAAGCGGTTATTATAATTGGTATGTGTGCAAAGGTATACACGAGACCAATTACAACCCGAGTACAAGGAATCTCTTCAGCGATGGTTTCTTCAGTGCGGGTCATCCCGGTTATGGTTACCACCTGCCTTCACGCCAAGAACTGACGGGTGTTTTCTCTTACAATGGTAAGGCCAATTACAGTAATCCCCCCGGTATCGTAGAAACAGTCAACGAGGCTTGCCAGTTCGGTAACATAAAGAAGACTTTCGGTGCCAATTATTATTCCGGTAACGGTACTTGTTATGCCTTGCGTTTCAAAAAGGCTACGGGGGCTCCTACTGACGACACTAATTCTTCCCTGACGGATTTCCCGCAAGCCACTGACAATAGTATGCTTTGCGCTTACCGTTACAGGCGTGTGGGTTCTTTAATAAGTAGTAGTAATAATACCGACCGTTTGGAGATTGATTGCGTTTACTTGGGCAGTTCGTTTACGGGGGACATCCATACTATCAGGAATGATTCTTGGTGGAGTTCCCAGCCCTCTGCCAATATCGTCACCCGTATCTTCCCCGCCGCCGGGTATATTTTCCCCGCTGCTGTGTCCGGTTCGGGCACGCTCTACGTCCGGGGCAACTACGGGGACTACTGGTCGGGCACGGAGAGCGGCAGTTCCCACGCGTGGGGCGCGTACTTCTACTCGGGCCGCGCGGGCGCGAACAATTGGTTCGGCAAGCACGGCGGGTTTGCGGTGCGCCTGTTTGCCTCGGAATAGTAAGACGGCGCACTTCCGTCTTGTCGGATTGATTTGTTTATTGACCGCAAAACGATCGAAAAAAACAATCAGCGGTAAGCGATCAGCATCCATACCAACCACTAACCACTACCCCGACAATTAAACACTCAGGGGTTATAAATAATGACAAACGGGAATTCACGCCCACTCGTCCGGAGGGAGGCGATGCCGAGTGTCCGACTTAGACGACGTCAAGAGTCCGACCTCGGCATGGCCAAGTGTCCACTCTTGACATGGCCGAGTGTCCACTCTCGGCAACACCCCTCCGGGAAGCGTCTCAGGGGCATGTCAAGACAGCTCGTACGGATTCTGTGCAGGTCATTGTTCGCCCGCTAATCGCCAACCGTTTACCGCCAACCGCCGAATCGGAAATCCTGACAAAACAGCCCCCTTTCTTCCATAGTCCGACAAGGGCGATACCACGGTCCGTCACCGAGCATACCACGGTCCGTCACTGTGCATACCACGGTCCGTCACCGTGGGTATCACAGTGACGGATCGTGGTGCACCCCCTCAGGAGCATGTCCGGGGCGGGGGTGCCGGATTGTCGGAGCCGGGATGAGGAAGAAAGAAAAAGCTTGTCATTATTTGCGCCCCGCAGGGGTCGGAGCGAGCGGACTTGCCGGAGAACCCGGTGCCGCCAAAACAAAAGGCCGGAGCTACCGGAACCGGTAGCCCAGCGTGAAGAATGAGGCAAGGTTCTTGGGAAGGTATCTCTCCTCTTCCGGCATACCCGCCATCCGTGCGAGCTGTTTGTTTACGGGCAGCAGCCCCACTTGCGCTTCCGCACCGAGCACGAACCGTCCGTATTCGAGGGCGATGCCCACGGCAATGCCGGCATCGAGGCGGTTGCCGCCCATCTTGCCGTCTGCCGTCTTGCCGAAAGTCCCTGCCCTGAAAGGAGATGCCGGGCGGCTGCTGATGGGGCTGTAGACTTCGCCCGACGTTGTGCCTCCCACGCCGATGGCGGCGTATGGCCCGGCGGACAGCGAGGCATGGTGGCGCTTGCCCAAGTGGAGGCGTGCCGCCAGAGCGACGGGCAGTTGCAGATACAGCCCGTTCATCCGGGCGCCATGTATATGTCCTATCCCATCCTGTCCGCCGATAGAGACAAACTCCAATGCCGACCGCACCGCCCATGTCCTGTTCAGGACGTATTCCGTACCGATGCCGGCTTTGCAGGCTATCTTCGTTTCACTGTCCGCCCCTTTCCCGTGGAAGCGGGAAGTGCCTATTCCGGCCTTGGCGTGAAAGGACAGGGGGCTTTGAGCCGCACCGCCCATAGCGACGACGGCCATGCAGAGGCTTGCGATTATCTTCTTCTTCATAGGTATATCTCTCCGTTTTCGGTTATGAGCAATATGGTGAGTTCACCGTTCGGCAACAGAGGAGCACAATGCCGATGGCAATGCGCTATCAATATCCTGCCGAACTTGTTTAATGATTCTTCGGGTATGATGTCCCACAGTTCGCGTGCCAGCGTCATTTGCCCGATGGCGGCGAGCGTCTTGCTTCCGCATCCGGCTCTACGGGCCATATCCTGAATGAACGCCTTGTTCATCGCCGCTTTCTTGCTGTGGGTGTCCAGATGCCCCTCTGCCAGTTTCACAGCCTTGCCTATCATCACGCCGAGCGAGACGCAGGCCACTTCTTCCTCATCCGCTATTTTCAGTGTCTCGCCTATGAAGTTGCCGTAATGGACAAAAGCTTGGGGTGGGAGGTCGGGATAGCGGGCTTTTATGTATCGTTCGCTCTTCGCTCCGGAGCTGATGACGATGCGCCCGCTCCCCGTGGCCTTGGCCACCTCCATCGATTTGCGGATGGAGTTGATGAAGGCTTCCGAAGAGAAGGGTTTCACGATGCCCGATGTGCCGATGACGGAGATGCCGCCTTCGATGCCGAGGCGCGGATTGAAGGTGCGTCGGGCCATCTCTTCTCCTCCGGGAATGGAAATGGTGACGACCAGCGGAAGAGAACTCCCGGCTATGTGCAGACGCTCAAGACAGAGCCTGACGTTCTGCTTTATCATCTTGCGCGGCGTGCTGTTGATGGCAGGCTCGCCCGGCTCCAGCCCCAACCCCGGCAGGGTGACCGTGCCTATGCCTTCTCCGCCGCGGATGATGATGCGGGGGGCTTCCCGGGAGGCCTCTGTGCGCACGGCCTCGGTCATGCAGGAGGGCACGGCCATACGAACCACAATCTTCATCCCGTCGGTGATGTCGGGGTCGTCGCCGGCATCCTTGACCACGGCGGCGCTTATTTCCGAATAACTTTCCCCGTTGTCCTGCAATACCGGCCGGGGGGTATCTTCTTGAGGTTCCACGGGCACATAAATGGTCTCCCCGTTGGGCAACACCACCGGAAACTCTTCCGGGCGCTCTGCGGAGTTACTGTTGAAGAGATCCCATGTGGCAGCCACAGCCGCGGCGGTGGCGCATGTGCCGGTAGTCAGCCCGCTGTGCAGAGGGAAGAAGTCGGGCAGGTACTTCTCGACCATGCGGCGCAGCCCGTGTTCACCGTTCACACGGATGAACTTGCGTGACGTGTCGGGGCGACAGAGGGCGAAGATGCGTATGCCTAACTGACGGGCGGCCGCCACCTTCTCGCTGAATCCGCCTGACATTCCGCTCTCTTTAGTGAGAATGGCCTCGGGGCGCAGCTGTCGCAGCAGGATGCTTTCTTCTTCTCCCTGACGGTAGTAGAAGAGACGTTCCGCAGGAAAACCTTGTTCATGGGCAATCCGTCGCGAGCTGTCGCGGTCGAGGATACGGAAATAGCATCCGTCGTTGTTCCGCCAAAGCGGTTTCAGCCTGCCGATGCTTTGCACGCCGCTAAGTACGAGCAGGGAAGAGACGCCTTCCGTTCTTATCCGCTGCATGGCATCGTCATAATCCTTGCACCAGACGATGTGTTGCTCGTCGCGTTCGGGAAAGATGCGCTCGAAGCGGATGACGGGAATACGGGTCTCCGATGAGACCTGTTCCAGCGTGTCGTGCAGTTGCGTGGCGAAAGGGTGTGCGGCATCCACTATCAGCCTGATGCCGTGGCGGTGGCAGAACGCAACGGCCTGCCCCGCATCCATGGCTCCTTGCAGACGGATGCCGTTGTGCAGGAACACTTCCTGCCCGTCTCCTTTTGTGGAGTAGTAGAAAGGTTTCCCGGCCTCTTCGAGCGTTTGGACGGAGATGCGTCCTTCGGTTGTTCCGCCGAATATCAGTATCATGGCGTGCGGTGTTTTTTTATTTTCGGAACAAGTGTTTGAACTCGTGCGCATAGAGGCGCGACAGTCCCTCGCGGTTGCCGATGGCTTCGCCCACCACAATCATGGTGGTCAGCGTCAGCTTGTTCTCTTTCACTATCTTGGCAAGGTCTTTCAGTTCGCCCCGGAAAATACGCTCGTCTTTCCACGTCAGGTGGTAGCACACGGCCACGGGCGTGCTCTCCGGATATTCCTGCAACAACTCTTCCTGCACCTGTTCGACAATGCCGGCACTGAGAAAGATGCACATGGTGCTTTGCGAACGTGCCATGAGGTGCAGTTTCTCCCGTTCGGGCATGGGGGTACGTCCTTCGCCACGGGTCAGGATGATGCTCTGCACCTTCTCGGGGATGGTGAACTGCGATTTCAGAGCGGCCGCGGCTGCCTGAAAAGAAGAGATGCCGGGAGTGATATGATAGCTCATGCCGTGCTTGTCGAAGTAGTTCATCTGCTCCTGAATGGCACCGTAGATACAAGGGTCGCCCGTATGCAGGCGCACGATGAAGAGCCCTTTGTCGTAGAAAGTCTTCATCAGCCGGAATTGTTCTTCCAAATCCATGGATGCCGAACTGAGTACGGTGGCGCCCGGTTTGGCGCAATGTGTCAGTTCGCGGGGAACGAGGCTGCCGGCATAAAGAATGAGGTCGGCTTTCTCCAATAATCGGCGTCCGCGCACGGAAATCAGTTCGGGGTCGCCCGGTCCGGCTCCTACGATTTCGATATGCCCCCGGCGCATCATGCCTCCGTCGATGGCGGCGGCTACGGTATAGTTTGCTCCTTTCACCTTAGGAAGCAGCAATTGGGAGTTTGCCGCCGTCAGCAGTGCGGCAGCTTCGCAAACGCTGGCTGTGCCCATGTGCTTCATCACGGTCGGGCTGGGGTGGGGGACTTCCACCGACGCCAGTTCTTCGGCTGTATGGAAGTTTACCGTATATTCCTTCTGTAAGGCTTTCACCACCGGCTCTTCGCTCTTGGCGTCGATGGTGGAGATGGAAGCGATGGAGGCGGGCACTATGCCTCGTTCTTTCAGCGTCTCTTCTATGGCCGTCAGCACTTCCTGCGTAGGGCCGGCTTGCCGGGCAAGGCCGATGCCGAGGTGTAGCGCACGGGGCACGTAGCATATCATGGGCGTTTCCGTGAAACGGGGCACTTGGGGAGATACGCACAGAATCAGTTCGAAGCGCAATGGCTCGATGTCTTCCGGACGATAAAACACTGCTACGTGCGACGGCAGGTGAGCCTCCATCCAATCGGTGCCTTCGTCGCGGACGGTGAGCAACAGGGCTGTGGGTTTGCCGGACACAAACAGGCTGATGTGCCTGTTCATACATGCCCTTTCTTTTTCGCCGGAGGGGAGGGTGGATGGCGGAACAGAAGAGGAAGAGGCGGGCGCACTGACTACGGGAGTCCAGCCGAACCGTTGCGACAGAGTATCGAGCGCCCACAATCCGCTACGGTCGCTTTGTGTGGTCACCACCGGTTCGGCTCCGAGGATGCGTGCCGCTTCCATAGTCAGTTCGTTGGCTCCTCCGATGTGTCCGGAAAGAACGGAAACGACGTACTTGCCCGTGCTGTCTATGCACAATACGGCGGGGTCGGTATATTTGTCCCTGATGCAGGGAGCGATGGAACGGACGCAGATGCCCAAGGCGCCGATAAAGATAAAAGCGTCGTAGCGGCTGAAGTTTCCGGCCGTAAAGTCGGCCGCAGAATCTATATGAGTACATCCTTCTTCGTGCCTGAGGGTGAAAATCCCGGATGCGGGAAGTTCGGCAAGCAGCGTCCGGGCCACATGCAGGCCTGCTTCGGAAATCAGGATAATGGCTGTTTTCATAATGAATCGTATTTATTCAGAGAAAGCGAGGCTTTCATTATTTCTATGGGATTATATTCGTTCAGCGCGATGCGGATAGAAGGTTGGAGCAACATCCCGTACTTTTTTACGGCTTGGCCGAATGCCTCTTTGCTCTCTGCGGACACGGAATTGAATACGATACATCCACCGGGCAGCAACACCTCCTTCAGCTTGCCTGTCATCTCTTCCTGATGTCCGCCGTGTCCGCCGATGAATACGGCATCGGGACGGGGCAGAGAGGCGGTATCGGTTTGCAGGAAGTCGCCTGTCACTGCCGTAATGCCGGGAGCGCCGAAACGACGGCTGTTTGTCTTCATCAGGTCTTCACCTTCGGGACGTATCTCGAACGAGACGACCGTGAGATGAGGAAACTGCAAACGGGCTTCGATGGAGACGGAACCCGTACAGAAACCGATGTCCCAGAACACGCGCCGGCGGTTCAGCTCCAGTGCCTGCAAGGTGAGCAGGCGGATGGGGGCTTTGGTTATCATCCGGGTGCGCCCGTCGAGGTGTGCGAAGGCTTCGTCCGGAATGCCGAAGGGGCGGGGAGGAAGGGGCGTACTTACCATCGAAGAGCCGGCGGGCATAGTGCAGTGCAGCAACAGGTTATTGGGATGCCGAAACGTCTCTTGCACGGCTTCCTCAAGAGAGAACTTGCGCACACGTTCCTTTTCGGGATGACCGAGGTGTTCGCCTACGTACATGGTATAATACGAATAACCGTACTCCAGCATGCGGGCGGCAATGGCCGACGGGGTATGCTCGCGGTCGGTGAGGACGCCTATCTTGGGGGCACGCTCTATCAGTGCGCGGTCGAACTCCTGCCATGGCCGCCCCGTAAGCGAAACCGTACGCATATCGTCGTAGGGCATGATGAGCCGATGGGCCAGCATCTGCAATGAGTTGAATGCCGGATAAAGGCGTATCTCTGTTTCGGGAAGCTTTCTTCCGACCGTGTTGGCAAAGCCGAAAAACAGAGGATCGCCCGAAGCAAAAACCACAATGACCGGGTCGGAACATGTCTTTTCCAAGCGGGCGAAGGCTTCTTCATATTGTGCAAATACATTATTTATAGGGACGGTGATGGAAATCCACTCGGCCTGCTCCGGCAGCAGGTCATTGACAATCTCCTTATGGCGTATGCCGCCCGAAAACACTTTTCCCTGCCTTATCCATGCCAATGCTTCCGGCGGGAAGAAAGGTTTCCGGTTGTCGTCCATCCCTATGATTATGAATTTTCGTTCCATACAGTTTGATTGTTTGAATGCGGAGATTCAGACATCCCGTCCCGGCCACAACTGCTCCGCATCGTTATAGCACAACACGGCGTTGACCAGCGTTGCCGCGAGGTTGCTTCCGCCTTTGCGTCCTTCTACGATTATCTTGGGGATATGCGAGAAAGGCTTTACCATGTGTTTGGATTCCTGCACGTGCACGAATCCTACCGGCGCGGCGATGATGCCTGCCGGATGTGCCTTGTCCTTCCGTATCAGTTCGCAAAGTTCCATGAGTGCCGTCGGTGCATTGCCGAATACGAACATTGCGTCGGGGTGCTCTTCTACGGCCAGACGGATGCCTGCTTGTGTGCGGGTGATGCCTTTCTCCGTTGCGATCCCCGCCGTGCGGGGATCGCCAAGATAGCATTTCACTTCCATGCCCAGACGCTGCAAGGCCCCCTTGCGGATGCCGCTTGCAACCATCGTCACATCTGTCACGATGGTCTTTATCTTTCCGTTTTCAATCTCTTGATAGAGCGATGCGACAGCTCCCTTGTCAGTGTGCAGCAGATGCTCCATTTCAAAATCGGCCGTGGTGTGTATGGCATGCAGCAACGCCCATTTATGGCCGGGTGTAATATCTTTATTCTTCAGCTCCTTCTCAATGGTGCGGAAACTGCGGATCATGATATCCTGCCCTTTGTTCGCAGGCTTTTCGTTTCCCGTTCCTTCCTTTCCGTTTTCCTCCGGGTAATATCCCCGCGGAGTGATGAAACAGCCGTTCCATTCATACGATTGCGAATTGCCTATCAGTATCACGGTGAACATGTCCGCCTCTTCGGGATTGAAATCGCCCAATGTGGTGATGTGTACCTCTTGTTCCGGACGTCCTGCCTGACGTACATAGCCTACGGGCGTTTCGGGCGAGCGGCCTTCCTTCAGAAAAAGCTCTTTCAGACGGTAGAGCTGCCAGTAGCGGCCTTCGCTTTTGGGATTATAGACGGCTGTGACAAAGTCGGCTGTGGCTGCCGCAAGGATGCGCTTTTCGATGCGTTCCCACGGCGTCATCAGGTCGGACAGGGAGATGACGCAGAAATCGTGCCCCACCGGAGCACCCAGCAACGACGCCGCTTTCTGAAAAGCGCTGATGCCCGGCAACGACACCACTTCCACCCGGCTGTTCCGTTCGCGCTTCATTTCATAAATCAGGGGTGTCATGCCGTAGATGCCGGCGTCGCCGGAACTGATGACGCAAACCGTCTTGCCTTGTTCCGCCAGTTCAAAAGCCTGTTCGGCACGGGTGCGTTCGCGCTTCATGCCGGTGTCTATACATTCCGTTCCGGGGCGGAGGTGGGGAGTTACGAAACGGAAATAATATTTATATCCTACTACGGCATCCGATTCCTGCAAGGCCGAAATCACGGCAGGCGTTATGTCTGCCTCGCTGCCCGGACCGATGCCGGCAACTATTATTTTAGGTCGTTTCATATCTATATGTATTCTATTAATTGAGGTATCATGCAGGTTGGCGGTGTAACCGTCGCCTTTCCGTTCTTACTCCGTTATGGCAACAAAGATAAGGTTTTAATCCGAGGTGAGCGAAAAAATGAGATAACAATGTATGTACCATAAAAGGAAGATTCCTAAGGATTTCTTTATCATCCGTATTTCAGCATGCTAATCACGCAAATCATAATACAGATGTTGGGAACTTTGTTTAAATTAAAGGGAGCAAATGTTACGAAGAAGAACATTACAAAGGACTTGGGAGCAAGTAAAAAGTTACGCCGAACCGGATATTACGGTATATACAACGAGGGCTTGCAAAACGTTATGTAAAACATTTGCAAGCCCTCGCAATATGCCAAAGCTACATCTTCCGTTATTCGGCAGGAATCTTCTCTATTCTCCGTTGATGCCGTCCGCCCTCAAACGGGGTAGTGAAGAACTTGGTCATTATTTCGTCAGCCTCTTTATTGGTGACGAAACGTCCCGGCATGACGAGTATGTTTGCATCGTTGTGTTGACGAGCCAGAGCGGATATTTCGGGCTGCCAGCACAAAGCGGCACGAATGCCTTGATGTTTGTTCAGTGTCATGCTGATGCCGTTTCCACTACCGCAGATGGCAATACCGGAACAGCATTCTCCGGCTTCGACGGCCAATGCCAGAGGATGGGCAAAATCTGGATAATCCACACTCTCCGGAGAGTAGGTTCCGAAGTCTTTATACTCCCGGCCTTTAGCCTCCAGCCATTGCTTTACGTATTGCTTCAGCTCATAGCCTGCATGATCACAGCAAATTCCTATCGTCTTCATTGCAGCATCTCCTTCACTTGTTTATAAACGTTTTCGGCCGTGAAACCCAGTTTCTCGTCCAAGACCTTGTAGGGAGCGGAGAAACCGAATGATTCCAGACCCCATACTTTGCCGTGAACGCCTACCAGCCCTTGCAGTGTTACGGGCAATCCGGCTGTCAGACCGAATACTTTTGCTTGGTGGGAGATAACGCTTTCCTGATAACCCGGAGACTGGCTGCGGAACAGCCCTTCGGACGGAGCGGACACGATACGTGTTTTGATGCCGTCTTTACGGAGCAGTTCGCTTCCTGCCACTAACGTGGAAACTTCAGAACCCGATGCCACGAGGATTACATCCGGATTGGCGTCTGAGCCTGCCACGATATATGCGCCTTTGACTGCTTGCCCGTAATCGTTTCCTGCAGGCAGATTGGCTATGTTCTGACGGGAGAAAATCAGTCCGGTAGGAGTAGTGGTGTTCTCCATGGCCAGTTTCCATGCCACTGTGGTTTCTTCGGCATCTGCCGGACGGAGTACCAGCATGGAGTTACGCCCCTTGTGGTTTTTCAGTTTCTCCATCAAGCGGATTTGAGCTTCTTGTTCCACCGGTTCATGAGTCGGGCCGTCTTCGCCTACGCGGAAAGCATCGTGGGTCCAGATGAATTTAACCGGGAGTTCCATCAAGGCGGCCATGCGTACGGCGGGTTTCATGTAGTCGGAGAATACGAAGAAAGTGCCACATGCCGGGATAACACCGCCGTGCAATGCCATACCGATGCAGCAACATGCCATGGTCAACTCCGCCACACCCGCTTGGAGGAATGCACCGCTGAAATCTCCTTTCTTGAAAGCGTGGGTCTTTTTCAGGAAGCCGTCGGTCTTATCCGAATTGGAGAGGTCGGCGGAAGTCACAATCATGTTTTCCACCTGAGTGGCAAGAACTCCAAGCACAGTGGCTGATGCGGCACGTGTGGCAGAACCGGCTTTTTGTTCGATGGCGGTCCAGTTTACTTCGGGAGCTTTTCCTGAGAAGAACTGTTCCAGCTTGGCTGCCTTTTCCGGGTCGGCTTTGGCCCAAGCTGCTTCGGATGCGTACTTCTCTGCCATGATTGTTTTCAGCTCGGCAGTGCGCTTGGCATATAGCTCGGCCACTTCGGGGAAAATGACGAACGGATTGGCCGGGTCGCCGCCCAGATTTTTGATGGTGTTGACGTAAGCGTCGCCGCCTAAAGGAGCACCGTGAGTGGCACAGTCGGCTTCGTAGCTGCTGCCGTCGGCCTTACGGGCTCCTTTACCCATTACTGTCCGACCGATAATCAGCGTCGGACGCTCTTTTTCAGCCTTTGCTTCTTTCAGCGCGCCACGGATGGCATCGGGATCATTGCCGTTGATCGTGATTACTTTCCAGCCCCATGCTTCGTATTTCTTGGCCGTGTCTTCGATGGTTACATCTTTTGTTTCGGTAGAAAGCTGAATGTCGTTGGCATCATAAAACATGATGAGGTTGTCCAAACCCAATGTACCGGCAATGCGTCCCGCTCCTTGAGAAATTTCTTCTTGCACGCCTCCATCGGAAATGTATGCGTAAATGGTTTGCGACATCACTTCCCCGAAGCGGGCTTGCAGGAACTTTGCTGCAATGGCTGCACCTACGGCATAAGCATGTCCTTGTCCCAATGGGCCGGAAGTGTTTTCAATGCCGCGCATAACATCGCGTTCGGGATGTCCCGGAGTGGAGCTTTCCCATTGGCGGAACTCTTTCAGTTCGTCCAAAGTGAATTTTCCTATCAATGCCAATTGGGAGTAGAGCATCGGAGACATGTGTCCCGGGTCGAGGAAGAAGCGGTCACGGCCTTTCCAAGCTGGATTTTCAGGGTCGTACACCAAAAACTCGGAGAAAAGTACGTTCACAAAGTCGGCACCTCCCATAGCGCCACCGGGGTGTCCGGAGTTGGCCTTTTCAACCATAGAAGCAGCAAGGATACGGATATTGTCCGCTGCACGGTTCATCAGTTTATTGTCGTTCATATCGTTTATAATTAGTTTTTTGAATGTCAGAAACAGACAGCTTTCAGCTTATCGGATTTTAATAAGGGCAAAGATAACTCTTTATGTGCAATTAGCAACACTGTCAGGAGGCCTTTTTTTGCACTCCTCCTTGTCTGCTTCATGTCAGAAAGGCATCAAGTAGGCTTGCTTTACTATAACCCGTTTATGCTTTACCGCAATTCGAGAGTGACAATGAATCTGGCGGGCAGCTTGATTTTGAGTATACCTTATTGACTTTTACCTCTTTGAATGGAGCAAACTTTACGTTATCGGGTTTCTCAAAATATTTCTGAACTCCAAACCGGTATTCATCCTATTAACATCTACCGTAATCGGTTTACTACGATCCACTTCCTGAGCCAACAGCTTCTTCGACAAATCGTTCAACAAATAATGCTGGATGGCACGTTTCACGGGACGGGCACCAAACTCGGGGTCATATCCGGCATTGGCGAGAAAATCTATGCCTGAGTCCGTTAATACCAACTCGACACCATTACCGGAAAGCATTTTTTGTACACTCTTGATTTGAAGAGTGACAATCTGTTTGATTTCCTTTTCTGTCAGAGGCAAGAACATGATTGTTTCGTCAATACGATTCAGAAATTCAGGACGAATGCTTTTTTTCAGCATGTTCATCACCTCTTTTTTCGTTTCCTCAATCACTTCTTCCTTGTTGGAATTATCGAGCTTTTCCATTTGGCCTTGGATGTAGCCGCTACCCATGTTGGAAGTCATGATGATAATGGTATTCTTAAAGTTGACTGTACGTCCCTTATTATCTGTCAGGCGTCCGTCGTCAAGTACTTGCAGCAAGATGTTGAATACGTCCGGATGTGCTTTTTCTATTTCATCGAATAGCACGACGGAATACGGCTTGCGTCTTACGGCTTCAGTCAACTGTCCGCCTTCATCGTAACCCACATATCCCGGAGGTGCTCCAACCAAACGAGAAACACTGTGCTTTTCTTGATACTCGCTCATATCGATACGCGTCATCATCGTTTCATCATCGAACAAGAATTCGGCCAATGCCTTTGCCAGCTCGGTCTTGCCAACTCCTGTGGTACCTAAAAAAAGGAACGAGCCGATAGGACGTTTGGGGTCTTGCAGTCCGGCACGACTACGACGCACGGCGTCAGACACGGCTTCTATGGCTTCATCTTGTCCGATGACCCGATTATGCAATTCTGCTTCCAAATGCAACAACTTTTCTTTTTCGCTTTGCAACATCTTGCTTACAGGAATGCCGGTCCAGCGTGATACTACGTCGGCAATATCCTCGGCATCCACCTCTTCTTTAATCATGGCTTTGTCTCCTTGCATCTCGTGCAATTTCTGTTGCGTCTCCTCGATTTCTTTGTTCAGCATTTGCAGTTTGCCATAACGTATTTCGGCTACTTTCCCATAATCGCCTTCTCGTTCCGCTTTATCAGCTTCAAACTTCAGGTTTTCAATCTCCACTTTATTCTGTTGGATTTTGTTTACCAGCGTTTTTTCACTCTGCCATTTAGCTTTGTACGAGTTTTCCTGTTCTTTCAATTCCGCAAGTTCTTTGCCGATTTGTTCCAATTTAGGTTTGTCATTTTCACGCTTAATGGCTTCGCGCTCAATTTCCAACTGTTTGATTTTACGTGAAATTTCATCCAGTTCTTCCGGAACGGAGTCAACCTCCATGCGTAGTTTGGCAGCGGCTTCATCCATAAGGTCGATGGCCTTGTCCGGCAAAAAACGGTCAGTGATATAACGATTGCTCAGTTCCACAGCCGCAATGATGGCATCATCTTTGATTCGTACGTGATGGTGATTTTCATAACGTTCTTTCAGACCACGTAAGATAGAAATCGTGCTGAGCGTGTCCGGTTCGTTCACCATTACAATCTGAAAACGTCGTTCCAGAGCTTTGTCTTTTTCAAAATACTTCTGATATTCGTCAAGGGTAGTGGCACCGATGCTCCTCAACTCACCACGCGCTAAGGCCGGTTTCAAAATATTGGCGGCATCCATGGCTCCTTCACCTTTTCCGGCACCTACTAATGTATGGATTTCATCAATAAAGAGTATAATGCTCCCTTCTGACTTTTTCACTTCGTTGATGACGGCTTTCAGACGTTCCTCAAATTCGCCCTTATATTTGGCACCGGCCACCAGCGCACCCATATCCAACGAATATACTTGTTTGTTTTTCAGATTTTCAGGCACGTCTCCACGCAAGATACGGTGAGCCAATCCTTCGATAATAGCCGTTTTACCCGTACCCGGTTCACCGATAAGAATCGGATTGTTTTTGGTACGCCGGCTCAGTATTTGCAATACACGCCGAATCTCTTCGTCGCGACCAATCACCGGATCCAATTTTCCGCTACGTGCAGCTTCATTCAGATTGATGGCATATTTTTCTAATGACTGATAAGTATCTTCACTGGATTGTGAGGTTACTTTTTCTCCTTTCCTCAACTCGTTGATGGCTTTACGCAGTTCTCTTTCCGTCATTCCGGCCTCTTTCAAAATACCGGAAGCAGTACTTTTTACATTGAGCAATGCCAGCAATACCGGCTCCAAAGAAACGAATTCGTCCCCCATTTCTTTTGAGTATTGCGTGGCTTTTTGCAATACTTCGTTGGCTTCACGGCTCAGATACGGTTCTCCACCCGAAACTTTGGGCAACGAATCAATTTGCTTGTCCGTGACGAGCATAATCTGTTGTCCATTCAAACCCAACTTTTGAAAAATGAAGTTGGTTACATTTTCGCCCACTTTCATCACGCTTTGGAGCAGATGTACAGGTTCGATGGCTTGTTGCCCTCGGTTTTGTACCAGACTCACGGCTTCCTGAATGGCTTCTTGTGCTTTGATTGTAAAATTGTTGAAATTCATATATTGTTCTCCTTTCTGTTTTTTGTCAGTTTTGTAACATTCGGTCAGATGCAAAGGATTTGCCAATGGCTTTTTTCGGACATTTTTTCAGTTAAGATATTGAAAAGCATGTCAAAACTGCTGATTGTCTGTCGATTAATATATGGATGGCATCGTCTTATCAACTGTTTCTGCATGATTATGGATATATGGTACAATCAAACAAAATAGGAAATAAATTTTATGTTACGTGCAATTTACACTATTTTTGTCCAATCAATCTAAAGGAATAATGATGAAAAATATAGTCTACGTGTTGGCATGTGCATCAGTGGTTTCATTCGCTGCTTGTTCGTCGCGTGATAAAAACCAAAAAGAGGATTTGCAATTGCTGCAACAAGATAGTACGGAGGTTTCTGTTCCGCAACGTATGCAGGTGTCTGATATGAAAACTTCTTTCACTTATAAGGGAAAAGAGTATCAATCTTCTGTGGTTCGATGTCCTGACGAGAACTTATCTCTTGTAAAGAATGAGCAAGGAGAGAGATTTGTCGATAATCGTATAACATTACGCATCAGTTGCGAGGGCAAACGAGTGGTGGACAAAGTATTTACCAAAGAAAGTTTTGCCTCGTTGGTCGATGCCGAGTTCATGAAAAACTCTATTCTCGAAGGACTGGTCTATAATAAGACTGCTCCGGAAGGAATTATCTATGCGGCCAGTGTCTGCTATCCGCAATCAGACCTTTATGTGCCTATCCGATTGGTTATTACAACCGATGGAAAAATCTCTATGGCTAAAGAGGAATTGATGGAGGATTATCAGACGGACCGTATTGATTGATATACCTTACCCGTTGGCGGAATTAACCTAATAAAAGATTTATGAATAGTAGGTTGTGCATATTATTGATATTTAGTAGATTAAATGTGAATAAACTTTTAATAAACAAATATCGTATGCACAACCTATATGCAATATTCGCAAAATTTCTGAACATATGCAAGCAAGTAGCCGGCGACTTAGTCAATGAATCAGGAAATGTTCCCAAAAGAGGAGTAGTTCCCAAATTCTCGGACCTTGAAATTGTAGCGTTGAATATGACATCAGAAGCTGTTGGTATTGACAGCGAGTCTTTGTTGTTTGCAAAGTTGCAGGAATATAAGAGCAAAATTCCCAATCTTATATCCCGTAGACAATACAATGACAGACGTAAAACGACCTCGTTTCTGTGCAATACAATCCGGGAAAGAATGGCTTCAGAAATAGATGGAGGTGAGGAATTTTTCTGCATTGATTCAAAACCGATAGAAACATGTCGTTTTGCCCGTTCCAAACGTTGCCGTATGGGGAAGAAGAATATTGAGAAAGCACCATCAATCGGATACTGCGCGTCACAAGGTATGTATTATTACGGATATAAGCTTCATACGGTCTGTGGATTAAGTGGAGTCATCCATTCCTTTGACCTTACCAAAGCCTGTGTACATGACATCCATTTTCTGAAGGACGTGAAAGTGGACTATAGTAATTGTACAGTCATAGCAGACAAAGGATATATAAGTGCACAGGTACAGCTGGATTTGTTTGAAACGGCAAATATCAGATTGGAAGTGCCATACAGGAGCAATCAGAAAGAATGGAAACCGACATACCCGGCTTTTGCCAAAGCAAGAAAAAGAATTGAAACCATATTCTCGCAACTATGTGACCAATTTATGATTATAAGGAATTATGCGAAAGATACCGACGGATTGTTCGCTCGGATTATCGGGAAGATTAGCGCACTTACAATCCTGCAATACATTAACTACAAAAACAATAAACCCATTGGCAGAGTTAAATATGCGCTAATTTAATTCCGCCAACGGGTATACCTTCTTAACATTTGTACTCCGATATACGGAAATCGCTCATTTAATCAAGAAACATTGACCTTATTCATCACTGGGGCGAATGCCACACGTTGGAACTGCCGAGCTGCATTGCCGTTCAAAGCGTGCTGCTTTCAAGCGTTTTCCGGTCAATATTGTTCGGATTTTATAACTAATAAAAAAGCGTTTTTATATTATTAGGTCTCGCAATGAGCTATGGCTTTATCTTTCTTCTCATGTTTTTCATCCGAAAGAAGCTTATTCGGAAGAAATATAATCCATTAAATTATATGAAAGGGTGAATTGGATACATATCACCCCACTTGTATCTGCCTTGACGTAACGCGGCTTTATACTGATACGCGTCTCTTTCTTCAATTTCTCTTCCAATGGCTCAAATACAGAGAAAGGGATGTTCAGTTGTCGATTCCAGCAAAATATGACATTGTCTATTTTGCCTGTCAAATCATAATAGATAAACAAACGAAAATAGTCATTCTCTTCATTTAAGGGAGCACCTTTCATATAAGGAGAAATGGCATCAAGGAGCAGACGCCTGATATCTTTCTCTTTTATCGTTATTTCATAAACAGACTGCCAATCAACGGTATTGTCTTTCCAAGTAAAAATAGCTTTCTCGTTTGAGAAATACACCGATTTTTCATGGTATTCAATTTTATATCGGTTATGCTTGCCTTGATAATACTCTATATGGGATGTGGAGTCCTGCCCTCTTGCTGCGAGAACGAAAAACAAACTGAAAAACAATGTAAATAGTTTCATAATAAATCGTTTTTTTAATTTTATCTGCAATGTTCATTCACTAATTTCAGAGCCTTCTGAAAGGATGTTGGCACATAGGTTTTAGGAAAATTGAGATGCCCGTATGCCCGGCTATATTTCTGATATATTTCAGAAAAAGCATGGAAGTCTTTGTCGGAAATCTCTTTCGGATATATTTCCCCTCCTTTTGTTATTTTGTGAAGCCAACTCGTGTAACTATCCTCTGATTTTATATCTGCTCCATTAATGACGCTGTTCGTCCTTCTTTGGTAAAAAAGTGAGGAGTTGTTTTCTCTTTTCGCTCTTATATAAACCATTATGTCAGTAAACAGTGTTCGCTCATATTCCAGCATACCTATATAATCAGACATTCCCTCTCCGAAGCTAAACTGCAAAAGATGGAACATTTCATGGAAAAGGCTCTCGGCATTGATAGCATCGTTTTCTCTGAAATAGAGTTCACGCGACTTAAAACCATATCCGGCATCTCCAAACATAGACGGATTCATCTGAACGGAAGAGAAGTGAATGTTATTGTTCACAAGATGTTGATATATGGCATTGGCATAACAATCCTCATTCATTTCCCAAAGAGCTTTCTTCAAGCGGTTCAACTGCTCTTGGGATAAATTCGCATTTTTTTCATGATGGGGGTCAATTCTTTCGATAAAGGAGGAACTCCGCCTCCACCACCACCTCCGCCGCCTCCACCACCTCCTCCGTCATTCGGTTCGGGACGCATGGGAGGATCTCCTCCGTCAGGCCATCTTACATTTATATCATCATCTTCACCCGGAGGCGTGGCTTCGTCTATCCAAACAGTATACGATTTGCAAGTAGTTCCTTTGTATCCTATATAAGGCCCCGTTATCACATAAGCATCTCTGCATATCGAATAAGAGAGCCAACCTCTGGTAGTCCCTTCGTTTTCTTCAAAAATGAGGTGTGACGCATTTTCTGCTCCGAATACCTTAAAGGCTAAATAGTCAAACTCTCCTTCTTGCTCATTTTTTCTTATCGTTTCATCTTCTCTAAACATGATTGCTTGTTTCAATGAATGATTATCCAGAAGGAAAAACCAAATTGTATGGATATTCCGAGGATATTTTGCATCATAAACAGGAACATAATAGTAGGTTCTCCCTTCTATTTCGTCAATGTCCGCATAATCCCAAAGCGGAGTGCCATACCATTTTCGGAAGTAAGCTTCAAAAGGTTGTTTTTGTTCTATTTGCTGTAACTTGGTAATTACGGGAGTCAATCTACCATCTGTGTATGAAAACATAGAAGAAGAAACTTGCTTATTTTCGTCTTGTTGATCGCAGCCTGCAAACAGGATAACCAATGTGGCGGCAAAGCATAAGTAGAAATGAAATGTCTTTTGCATAATAATTTTAAGGTTAGAATTTTACACTTTCGCAAACATAATCATATATTATTAATAATCAAAATATTTTCTCATAAAAAGAATTCATTGTCTCCTAAAAGACCAAGTAGGGGCAGGCTTTTCCTTTTTTATTCCAACATGCAAATATCTTTTGTATCTATAAGTAATAGAATACCATGTTTCTAATATCCAGAAATACATTTATCAACTTATATTAACTTTGGTTAAATAAATGATCGGCGGCGAGATGCTTCAAATCATAATTTATATCCGGATTATGATAAAAAGAAACTCCTGCAACCACAAGGATTACAGGAGTTTGTCTATATAAAGCAACTTGAATTACTTGCTCAAAGCCTGAGCCACATCGACTGCACAAGCCACTGTACAACCTACCATCGGGTTGTTTCCGATACCGAGGAATCCCATCATTTCCACGTGAGCAGGAACTGATGAAGAACCGGCGAACTGGGCATCGCTGTGCATGCGGCCCATTGTGTCCGTCATGCCATAGGAAGCAGGGCCGGCCGCCATGTTGTCCGGGTGGAGGGTGCGACCCGTACCGCCGCCTGATGCTACGGAGAAGTACGGTTTACCGGCAAGCACACGCTCTTTTTTGTAAGTACCTGCAACGGGATGTTGGAAACGGGTCGGGTTGGTAGAGTTACCGGTGATGGAAACATCTACGCCTTCTTTCCACATGATGGCTACACCTTCGCGAACATCGTCCGCACCGTAGCATTTTACTTTGGCGCGCGGACCGTCGCTATATGCGACTTCACGAACAACTTTCAGTTCGCCCGTATGATAGTCGAATTGGGTCTGTACGTAAGTGAAACCGTTGATACGGGAGATGATTTGTGCGGCATCTTTACCCAAGCCGTTCAGGATGCAACGCAAGGGTTCTTTACGCACTTTGTCTGCTTTGGCGGCAATCTTGATTGCACCTTCGGCGGCTGCAAACGATTCGTGGCCTGCCAGAAAAGCGAAGCATTTGGTTTCTTCGCGCAGCAGCATGGCAGCCAAATTGCCATGACCGATACCTACCTTACGGTCATCGGCCACCGAACCCGGAATGCAGAATGCCTGCAAGCCGATGCCGATTGCTTCGGCAGCTTCGGCTGCGTTCTTACAACCTTTCTTGATGGCGATGGCGCAACCTACAACATAAGCCCATTTGGCATTTTCAAAACAGATGGGCTGGGTTTCTTCGCAAGTCTTATAAGGATCGAGACCATGAGCTTCGCAGATAGCATTGGCTTCTTCGATGTCTTTGATACCGTTGGCGTTCAAGGCAGCAAGAATCTGTTTGATACGACGGTCTTGGCTTTCAAATTTTACTTCTCTAATCATAATGTCTTTCCTCCTTATATTATTCGTGACGTGGGTCAATATGTTTAACTGCACCTTGTTCGGCAGTGAAGCGGCCGTATGTTCCGGTCACTTTCTTCAAAGCCTCGTTGGCGTCCGTTCCTTTCTTGATCTCATCCATGAACTTGCCAAGGTGAACGAATTCGTATCCGCAAATCTCGTCGTTTTTATCCAAAGCGATGGTTTTGATGTATCCCTCCGCCATTTCCAGATAGCGGGAACCCTTAGCCAAAGTGCCATACAGCGTACCTACCTGACTGCGCAGACCTTTGCCCAAATCTTCCAGACCGGCACCAATCATCAGACCGCCTTCCGAGAAAGCAGACTGAGTGCGGCCGTAAACAATTTGCAGGAAGAGTTCGCGCATGGCTGTATTGATAGCGTCGCAAACGAGGTCGGTGTTCAGCGCTTCGAGGATGGTCTTTCCCGGAAGGATCTCCGATGCCATGGCGGCAGAATGAGTCATGCCGGAACAGCCGATAGTCTCGACCAATGCTTCCTGAATGACGCCTTCCTTTACGTTGAGGGTTAATTTACATGCACCTTGCTGAGGGGCACACCAGCCGATGCCGTGTGTCAGACCGGAGATGTCAACAATTTCTTTGGCTTTTACCCATTTACCTTCTTCGGGAATAGGAGCCGGTCCGTGGTTAGGACCTTTTTTCACAACACACATGTGTTCCACTTCGTGTGAATAAGTCATAATTAGCTCTTTTTTTAAGTGATATAATTAAAAAAACGTAATCCACTTTTGTTAGTCGGGCACAAAGTTAGTTGTTTTCTCCGTTTCTGCCAACTCTTCAATTTGACTTTTTTTATTAAGAGTTTATACCTGATTCGGGACAGGCGGTTTCTTTTGCTGAAGATGAGGAACTGCATCCTGTCGGGCGGATATTTCCTGAATGCACCGGTTCAAGGCGGTCAGGCGGAAGGGAAGAGCACCTTTCAGGCCGGCCGTACTCCCCTGTTTTGACAGATGCAATCCTTTGCCGTGACAGACACAAGTGTTTTGCGTGACAGACACAAGTGTTTTGCGCGACAGACACAAGTGTTTTAGCCGTCAGACACAAGTGTCTGACAAATCAATGTTAAACTCCTGATAATAAATAGTGTTTTACCATAAAAAAACAAGCTTTCGGGTGAGGATTTCGACCTGCTTTTTATCTCGGAGTCAGGTAGCTTATTTTAGAGTTTGTTTAAATTTCCCTCAAAAGAATGACGGGTAAAATTAAAATAAGCTCTCAATCTTCTTTTTTCATCTTCTGAATGTCTGCTTTGTATCTGCTCCGTACCAACTCCGTATCAGAACCGTCTTTATAATAAATAAGGAGAAACTACGGAGCAGATGTGACGTTGACACGGCTTTGATACGTATTGAATGGTTTTCACGATAATATTCTGTCGAGGTAATTATGAACTGTACTTTTTCATATCTTCTGCGTTCTGCGTGGCTCCGGAATACACTCTGACGAGGTTTTCTATTTCTTCTACTGAGATTGTTTCAAGATTGCAGGGAGGAGTGAACGAGGTATCTGCTTCTGCATCGGCTGGAGTTATGGAATTCGCACTTACCGATACATAATGGCTTTTATAGATATTTTATCTTTTCAAGTGTAATTATTGAATGAAACCCTTAACTTTGCAGTATAATTAAAAAAACAGAGACGATGATAAAGGTGACGGATGCTGCTTTGCGTCGTGCAGCTGCTGATGGAATGGATGCGTTTGTCAATGTATTTACCGATGCGTATAGACAGGAGACGGGCGGAGAAATGACTGCCGAAACGATGGGGTTGCTCACCGGTGAGCAACATTCGTTGCTGGCCTATCGGATATTTCGCGATGAGGTGATGGAAGGAGGATTTTGCCAGTTGATTCAGAACGGTTATGGAGGATATATCTTTGACAATCCGTTTGCCAAAGTGATGCGTATGTGGGGAGTGGGCGATTTGAGCAAGCTGGTTTATGCAGCCAAGAAAATCTACGATGCCCATCGCAAAGATTTGGAACGCGAGCGTACAGAAGAGGAGTTTATGGCAATGTATGAACAATACGAAGCCTTTGATGACTTGGAAGATGAATTCATGGAGAAAGAAGAGGAATATACTGCTGCCGTGGCCGGCTATGTGGATGAACATTTAGAGATGTTTGCTACGATTGTGCAGCGGTATGAATAAACGTTAAAACAGAGAGGAGTCTGCAGTATTTAGGCCGATTAACCGTTTAGTATTAAAAACAATGAAAAAATGAAGAGAGTATGTTATTGCTTGATTCTTTTATCTAAATTTGCAAACTCTAATATTAAGAAAGATGAAACATTTAAAATTTATGATGGCTGCTTTGACTTTATTGGGCGTTATGTTAACCTCATGTTTGAATAGCGGCAATAACGAAAGTACTTTTGACGGGTATGGTTACATGCGTACGAAGCACTATCTGGGAAATTCTTGGTTTGAAGATTTGGCAGGGAATAAATATATCCCGACAGAAAGTTCGCTTGCCACACTGAAAGCCAACACAGGATTTGATATAACGAAAACAGATTTGGTTATTGTCTATTATAAAAACGTTACAGAGACAACAGGAAAAGAAACAACATCCGGCAAGTCTATTCAGCTTGTAGGGGCTAAGGCCATAGATTCTTATGAGACGAATATCGTTTCTACTGAAGCTGACATGCCGCTTGGAGACGCGCCTATCGTGACTTTGAAACCTACTGATAACTATGGCAATACTTATAAGCCTATTCTGTACGGCTCTGAAATGGTCGTTTTGCCTGTTTATTGGAAGATGGAGAATAAAGCGGAAGCGCTTGCACAGCATTCGTTTACTTTGGTATATGTCAGAGACATACAGCAAAGCGAAACGGAACTGGTGCTTTATTTACAACACAACAAGGGCACCGACTCCAAAACCGAAGCAAATGCTTATAGAGATAAGGCTTATGATATTAAAAGCATTATGAATGCAATCAAAACCAAGACCGGTAAATACCCTGCAAAGGTCATAATTAAAGCTAAGGCCGCTTCGGATGGAAAGACAATGCCTGATACTTATACAGATTATGAGATAGACAGCAGCGAACTTAATAAATAAATTTATTTTGAATTACAAAGACTTATTTCACATAGCTCTGCAACTGATTTCCTCCCCGGCTCGTGCTTGGGAGGAAATTAGTTTAGAGGATAGACGAAAAGTGTTTATGACTTTCGTCTATCCTATGATTGGTTTATGCGGGTTGTCCGTCTTCATCGGTTCATTGATAACGATGGGGTGGGGTGAGCCGCAAAGTTTTCAGTATGCCATGACACGGTGTTGTGCTGTGGCTGTTTCTTTGTTCGGAGGTTACTTTCTGGCAGCCTATCTCATCAATGAGTTGCGTGTCCGTTTGTGCGGAATGGAGAGCGACATCCCGTTGGCACAACAGTTTGCGGGGTATGCTTTGGTGGTTGTGTTTCTGATAAAGATAGTAATAGGTATATTGCCCGACTTTCGTATCATTGCTTTGCTGCTTCAGTTCTATCTTGTGTATGTGGTGTGGGAAGGAAGCAATAAAGTGATGCGGATAGCAGAAAAAGAGCGTTTGCGTTTCACCATCCTGTCTTCTATTTTGCTGATTGTTTGTCCGGCAATGTTGGAATGGGTATTCAATGAACTGACAGCAGTGCTGAACTGAGTCTTCAATGTTAGAGTTTTTTAATTTTGAGAAGGTGAACAATGAAACAAGCTCCTGTAAATATAAAAAATAAGCGTGCCACGTTCGATTACGCACTGATTGATACCTATACGGCCGGCATCGTGCTTACAGGCACTGAAGTTAAATCCATCCGGTTGGGAAAAGCAAGTCTGGTAGATACGTTCTGTTACTTTGCGAACGGTGAACTGTGGGTGAAAAATATGCATATAGCCGAATATTTTTATGGGTCATACAACAACCATTCGGCACGCAGGGATCGTAAACTCCTGCTGAACAAGAAAGAACTGGAGAAGTTGGCACGTGATACGAAAACTCCCGGCTTTACCATCGTGCCGGTTCGTTTGTTTATCAACGAAAAAGGGCTGGCTAAAGTGGTGGTGGCTCTTGCCAAGGGTAAAAAAGAATTCGATAAACGCCAATCTTTGAAAGAAAAAGAGGACAAACGCGATATGGAGCGTATGTTCAAACGATGATAATTGTACAACCGCAAATTACAAATCACAGGCTTTTCTTTTTTTACAAGCATTATGAAGCGACTGAGCGACTCGGTGCGTGAGCGCATCCTTATTTTGGATGGTGCAATGGGCACCATGATACAACAATACAATTTGACGGAGAAGGATTTCCGGGGCGAACGTTTTGCACAGATTGCCGGACAAATGAAAGGTAACAATGATTTGCTCTGCCTGACGCGGCCGGATGTGATACAGGAAATCCACCGCAAATATCTGAAAGCGGGTGCAGATATCATTGAAACCAATACGTTCAATTCTACCCGTGTCAGTATGGCCGATTATCACGTGCAGGAGTATGTGAGTGAGATAAATCTGGCTGCCGTGACGCTCGCTCGCGAAGTGGCCGATGAGTTTACAACCCTTACCCCCGGCAAGCCTCGTTTTGTGGCAGGCTCCGTAGGCCCAACAAATAAAACGTGCTCTATGAGTCCCGATGTGAACAATCCGGCTTTCCGTGCTTTGACTTATGACCGGTTGGCGGCCGATTATCAGGAACAAATGGAGGCTTTGCTCGAAGGCGGAGTAGATGCCTTGCTTATAGAGACTATTTTTGACACGCTGAATGCAAAAGCTGCTGTCTTTGCAGCAGAGCAAGCCATGAAGGCCGTGGGAGTACGTGTTCCTTTGATGCTTTCCGTCACGGTTTCCGATATAGCCGGACGCACGCTTTCCGGTCAGACATTGGATGCTTTCCTCGCTTCTGTGCAACACGCCGATCTTTTCTCCGTAGGACTGAATTGCTCTTTCGGTGCCCGGCAGTTGAAACCCTTCTTGGAACAGCTTGCGGCTCGTGCTCCCTATTATATCAGTGCTTATCCTAATGCCGGCCTCCCCAACAGTTTGGGCAAATATGACCAAAGTCCGGATGACATGGCACGCGAAGTAAAAGAATACATTCACGAAGGTTTGGTCAACATCATTGGAGGCTGTTGCGGAACTACGGATGAATACATTGCCCGCTATGCTGACTTGATAGAGGACGCATCTCCCCATCGTCCAGCTTCGAAGCCCGATAATCTGTGGCTTTCGGGACTTGAGCTGTTGGAAGTGAAGCCCGAAAATAATTTTGTGAATGTGGGAGAACGCTGCAATGTGGCTGGTTCACGCATGTTCCTGCGCCTGATTAATGAGAAGAAATACGATGAAGCTCTTGGCATTGCCCGCCGACAAGTGGAAGATGGTGCTCAAATCATCGATATCAATATGGATGACGGATTGCTGGATGCTCGTGAGGAAATGACCACTTTCCTGAATCTGATAGCTTCCGAACCGGAGATCGCACGCGTTCCCGTGATGATAGACTCTTCAAAATGGGAAGTGATTGATGCGGGGTTGAAGTGCCTGCAAGGCAAGTCGGTGGTTAATTCCATTTCTTTGAAGGAGGGAGAAGAGAAGTTTATGGAACATGCACGTGCCATCAAGCGATATGGAGCTGCAGTCGTGGTAATGGCTTTCGATGAAAAGGGGCAGGCCGATACCTTTGAACGTAAAATTGAAGTTTGCAAACGTGCATATCGTCTTTTGGTAGATAAATTAGACTTCAATCCTCATGATATTATTTTCGATCCGAATGTGCTTGCCGTAGCTACGGGGATGGAAGAACACAACAACTATGCCGTTGACTTTATCCGTGCCACCGGCTGGATTAGGAAAAACCTGCCGGGTGCGCACGTCAGCGGAGGAATAAGCAACTTGTCTTTCTCATTTCGTGGCAATAATTACATCCGTGAAGCGATGCATGCCGTGTTTCTTTATTATGCCATCCGAGAAGGAATGGATATGGGCATCGTGAATCCGGCAACTTCGGTTCTTTATAACGATATCCCGGCCGATATATTGGAACGCATTGAAGATGTGGTACTGAACAGGCGTCCGGATGCTGCCGAACGGCTGATAGAAACGGCAGAACGCCTGAAAGCGGAAACAGAGAAGGCAAAAGGGAAAGTTGGTGAGAAACCCGAGGGAGCTCATTCCCAATTGGCATGGAGGGAAAGAACTTCCGTGGAAGACCGTTTGAAATATGCTTTGACAAAGGGGATTGGTGATTACTTGGAAGAAGATCTTGCCGAGGCACTGAGACTTTATCCCACGGCGGTATCTATCATTGAAGGTCCTTTGATGGCAGGAATGAATCATGTAGGCGATTTATTCGGCGCTGGCAAGATGTTTCTGCCGCAAGTGGTGAAAACGGCGCGCACCATGAAAAAAGCGGTGGCCATACTTCAGCCGGTGATTGAGTCGGAGAAGAAAGAAGGAATGATGGCTGCCGGTAAAGTATTGCTTGCCACGGTCAAGGGCGACGTGCATGATATAGGCAAGAATATTGTTTCGGTCGTTATGGCTTGCAACGGTTATGATATAATAGACCTCGGTGTAATGGTACCTGCCGAAACTATCGTGCAGCGTGCCAAGGAGGAACAAGTGGACATGATAGGGCTAAGTGGCCTGATAACTCCTTCTTTGGACGAGATGGTGCATGTGGCTATCGAACTGGAAAAGGCCGGGCTGGATATTCCTTTGCTGATAGGGGGAGCTACGACTTCGCAACTTCATACGGCATTGAAGATTGCTCCGGTGTATCATGCTCCGGTTGTCCATCTGAAAGATGCTTCGCAGAATGCCACGGTAGCTGCCAAACTAATGAATCCTACAACTAAGGAGGAATTGGAGAAAGAACTTCACGAGCAGTATGCTCAATTGTGCAAAAAAAATCAGGAGAGAACTTTCAAGACCGTTTCGTTGGAAGAAGCACAGAAAAACAAGTTGAAGCTGTTTTAGAACAGGTTTTGATGTGGCATTTTATTAATTGTGTAATCTTGCATTTTTTAAGTGTGGACTAACCTTTCCCTAAGGTGTGGGTTATGCTTTCTGAAGTGTAGGGCTTGTGACTGCTAAAGTGTGACATTTACCCTCCTCACTATTAGATATAAAAAAAGGAGTACCGCTGTACTCCAACCTTTGTTAACCTTAAATCTAATACTATGAAAAACACAATGCAAATATACGGACTTTCTCGAAACTTGCAAGAAGGAAGAGGAATAAACAGTGGTTTTATAACACTTGTTATGATTTTCCTTCTGTTATTACACCTTTTTTTAGAGATTTATTCAGTTTTTTCTTTCAGTAACTCTTCCATTTTCAACACCTCGTCGCGATATTGGGCAGCTTCTATAAAGTCGAGTTTCTTGGCTGCTTCCTGCATGAGTTTTCTGGTACGTTCGATGCTCTTCTCCAATTGTGCGCGGTTCATGTACCGGACAATCGGGTCGGCGGCAACAGAAGACGTTGGCTCTTGTTCCACATAGGGACGGGAAGCACTGCCGGTCCGGTTTTCGTTTTCGGAAGCAGGCGGGGCAGAAGGTTCGCCGGTGACAAATACATTGAGGTTTTTCGCTTTTTTTATCTGCTGAGGTGTGATACCGTTCTCTTCGTTGTATTTCAACTGTTTCTCGCGACGGCGGTTGGTTTCGTCGATAGTCATTTGCATGCTTTCCGTTATCTTGTCGGCATACATGATGACCATCCCGTTTACGTTGCGGGCAGCACGACCGGCAGTCTGCGTCAGCGAACGGTGGGAGCGGAGAAAACCCTCTTTGTCGGCATCAAGGATGGCCACAAGAGAAACCTCCGGCAAGTCAAGTCCTTCGCGCAACAGATTCACGCCAATCAGCACGTCATACAATCCTTCGCGAAGGTCGCTCATGATTTTCACTCGTTCCAGCGTATCTACATCGCTGTGTATATAGTTACATCTCACCTGATTGTTCAGCAAATATTCGGTCAGTTCCTCCGCCATTCGTTTGGTGAGGGTGGTTACAAGAGTGCGTTCGTTCTTCTCGATGCGTAGTTGTATCTCTTCCATCAAGTCGTCTATCTGGTTGTGGCTGGGACGCACCTCGATGATGGGGTCGAGCAATCCTGTGGGACGGATGACCTGCTCCACCACAATGCCTTCCGACTTCATCAGCTCATAATCGGCAGGTGTGGCGCTGACGTAAATCACTTGTCTGGCCATCTCTTCGAACTCTTCGAACTTCAACGGACGGTTATCTTTGGCAGCAGGCAAGCGGAAGCCGTATTCCACCAGATTCTCCTTGCGGGCACGGTCGCCTCCATACATGGCGCGTATCTGCGGAACGCTGACGTGGCTTTCGTCGATAACTATCAGGAAATCTTCGGGAAAGAAATCCAGCAGACAGTAGGGGCGAGTACCGGCAGCCCGACCGTCGAAGTAGCGCGAATAATTCTCTATGCCCGAACAATGTCCCAGCTCCCGTATCATCTCCATATCATAAGTCACCCGTTCCTGCAAGCGTTTGGCTTCAAAGGTACGCCCTTCGCTTTCAAACCATTGCACCTGTTTGTGCAAGTCGTCCTCTATCTCGTGGATGGCGCGCAAAGTGGCTTCTTTGGTTGTCATGAAGAGGTTGGCGGGATAAATCTTATAGGCATCGAATTTTCCGACTGTCACACCACTGACGGGGTCTACCTCTTCGATGCTGTCTATCTCATCGCCCCAAAAAGCAATGCGCAACAGATTGTCGGCATATGCCAGATAGATGTCCACGGTATCTCCTTTCACACGGAAGTTGCCACGGTTCAGGTCTATGTCGTTGCGCACATAGAGACTGTCCACCAAGCGTCGCAAGAATACGTTACGGCTGAAATTTCTGCCTTGCCGCACTTCGATGACATTGTTGTAGAAGTCGGCAGGATTTCCCATACCGTAGATGCACGAGACGGACGATACCACCACCACGTCTTTTCTGCCGGAAAGCAGGGCAGAGGTGGCGGCAAGCCGCAGTTTGTCTATCTCGTCGTTGATGGCGAGGTCTTTCTCTATATAGGTGTCTGAAGATGGCAGGTAGGCTTCCGGTTGGTAATAATCGTAATACGATACATAATACTCCACCGCATTGTTGGGGAAGAAACTCTTGAACTCACTGTATAGTTGTGCGGCCAACGTTTTGTTGTGGCTCAATATCAAGGTCGGTTTGTTGATATTGGCAATAACGTTGGCTATGGTGAATGTCTTTCCCGAACCGGTGACACCGAGAAGAGTTTGTGCGGGAAGTCCCTCGCGTACACCTGCGGTCAGTTGTGCGATGGCCTCCGGTTGGTCTCCCGTGGGGCGATAAGCAGATGTCAGCTCGAATTTGCTCATTTTTCTTTGTCTTAATGAGCGGCAATATTCGGCAAAATCTTCGAAATAAACAAAATATTTTGTTTACTTTGCAACTATTTGACAATAATCGCTAACAGTACAACGAAGAACTTGATTTGGAATGAAAGCATCGAGTGCACGGATGGTGAAAGCCTTCGCAAAACCCAAAGCATTCGTCTCAAAAAGATTTTGTTCGGGCGTCAAGTAGCTCATCCGAAAGCTTGTGCCTCAAAGCTAAATTCCATTGATTATCAAGTATTTACACCTATCTTGTCAGACACTTGTGTTTTACGGCTGAAACACTTGTGTCTGACGTGTAAAACACTTGTGTCTGTCGGCTTGAACACTTGCGTCTGTCACGACAAAGGATTGCAGTTGTCAAAACAGAGAAAAGACGGCCGTCCTGAAGCGCGTATGAATCGCATTCTCAGACGTAGTGATGATATCCTGTTCCTCTTTCCGTTTTTGAAAAATTAAGGTCTGTATCGTTGTTTAATTCGATGCGAACCTCTATCTTTGCACATCATTTGAACAAAAGTAATGAAGAAAAATATCCTGATAACTCTGCTTGCAGCCTTGCTGCTCTCCTCGTGTGGAGAATACAACAAATTGCTGAAAAGTACGGATTATGAATATAAGTATGAAGCGGCAAAAAATTACTTCGCAAAAGGTCAGTATAGCCGTACAGCAACCCTTCTCAACGAACTGATTGCCATTCTTAAAGGTACGGATAAAGCTGAAGAATCTCTCTACATGTTGGGGATGAGTTATTATAATCAGAAGGATTATCAGACAGCGGCACAGACTTTTATCCAATACTACAACGTTTATCCCCGTGGTACGTTCACTGAATTGGCCCGTTTTCATGCCGGCAAGGCTTTGTTTTTGGATACTCCGGAACCCCGTTTGGATCAGTCCGGAACATACAGTGCCATCCAGCAATTGCAGATGTTTATGGAATACTTTCCGAAGAGCACCAGAAAAGAAGAAGCGCAGAATATGATTTTTGCATTGCAAGACAAGCTGGTGATGAAAGAATATCTTTCAGCGAAACTCTATTACAATATGGGAAATTATATGGGAAACAACTATCAGGCTTGTGTCGTTACGGCACAAAATGCCCTGAAAGACTACCCCTACACCAATCTTCGGGAAGACCTCTCTATGCTCATATTGCGCGCCAAACATGAATTGGCCATATACAGTGTGGAAGATAAAAAAGCGGAACGTTACCGTGAAACGGTAGATGAGTATTACGCTTTCAAGAACGAGTTTCCTGAAAGTAAATATTTGAAGGAAGCCGACCGTATCTTCAAGGAAGCACAGAAAATATTAAAGGACTGAAGAAACCGGAAAAAGATATCGATATAGTATTAAATTAGACGGATAAAAATTATGGATTACAGAAAGACGAATGCTCCTACCAGTACGGTGACCCGTGACATGATGGAGTTGTGTGAGGATACCAATAATGTATACGAATCTGTGGCAATTATTGGAAAGCGTGCCAACCAGATTAGTGTAGAGATAAAAAATGACCTTTCCAAGAAACTTGCCGAGTTTGCCTCTTATAATGATAATCTGGAAGAAGTGTTTGAGAACCGGGAACAAATTGAAATTTCCCGCTATTATGAGAAATTGCCCAAACCGACTCTGATTGCTACTCAAGAATATCTCGAAGGCAAGGTTTACTATCGCAATCCGGCCAAGGAAAAAGAAAAATTGCAGTAATGATACAGCGCATTCAAACCGTTTATTTATTATTGGTGGTTATTCTGCTGACAGTGGCCATGTGTATGCCTATGGGGTATTTCATCGGAGCGGACGGAGTAACAGAGAACGCCTTTAAACCTTTAGGATTGTATATGGCCGGCGGAAATTTCCAGTCTACTTGGGGATTGTTCGGCATTTTGCTGTTGAGTGCCATTATAGCGTTGGGCACTGTTTTCTTGTTCCGCAACCGTATGTTGCAGGTACGCATGACCATCTTCAGCAGTATTCTGTTGATTGGCTTTTATATTGCATTCATTGTATTTGCATTCATGCTGAAAAACGAACCTGAAACTGCGACTTTCCGATTGGGATGGGCGCTTTGTTTGCCGGCTGTTTCCATTATTCTGAATTATTTGGCATTCCGCGCCATCTATAAAGATGAACTGATGGTAAAAGCTGCAGACCGATTAAGAAGATAAAAAAGAATATTCTGATTTATGATAAAACAGACCATGTGTTCAGTGTGACACTCGGTCTGTTTTTTTCATGATTTCACTTTTATCTCGAAAAGCTCCAAAAGGTTCAATCCGATAATTACCAACTGGCCTTTCATGCCTGTTGCCGTGGACTCCCAACAAATAAGGAAGCAAAGTGAAACACTTTCCTCTCATCTCTGTTCGGTTTTTAACCAGTTCTCCATGATTTTTTTTCCATCGGGTGTCAGTACGGATTCCGGATGGAATTGGATACCTCGGACGTTGTATTTCCGGTGTTTCAATGCCATGATTTGCCCTTCGGGGCTGATGGCGGTGACGGCCAGTTCTTCGGGAAAGTTTTCGGTGTCAACCACCCAAGAGTGGTAGCGTCCAACGGAGATAGTGGAGGGAAGGCCGTTGAAGAGGTAATCCGGAGCAGGCAGTAGGAAGTGGGTGGTTGGCGATGAACTATGAGTGATGAGAGGGGCGGATACGTCTTCCCCTCTGACTGTTATTTCGGTCTGTACTCCGTGAAAGACGTCACTCAGGTTCACGAGCTTTGCACCGAACGCTTCTCCGATGGCTTGCTCGCCCAGACAAACGCCGAGTATTGGTTTCTGTCCGGTGTATGTGCGGATGACGTCAAGCAGTAATCCGGCCTCATGGGGGATGCCGGGGCCGGGCGAGAGTATGATTTTGTCATACGGTTGCAATTCTTCAAGGCGGAATCGGTCGTTGCGCAGCACATCTGTTTCCGGACCGAGTTCTTTCACCAGATGAACCAGATTATAGGTGAAAGAGTCATAATTGTCTATGATTACTACTTTCATGTTATTCGTTGTTTATCGTTTCTTCAGTTTACATTCCACATAACCGGAAGAAATGGCGATATATTTTCGCGGTTTTCGTTTCGGGTTATTCGGATAAAATGTATCTTCGCAAAAAAACAGATGCTCATGAGAGGATTAAGTTATTCTTTTTTGCGTGCGATATGTGCACTGGTGATTGGCCTGATATTGGTGATGTTTCCCGATAGAGCAGGCGATTATTTTGTGATTACGATAGGCGTTGTTCTTTTGGTGCCTTCGCTGATCACTATTATTGGTTATTTTGTGCAGCCTGCGGAGGCGCGTCCCCGTTTTCCGATTGAGGGAGTGGGTAGCCTGTTGTTTGGCGCATGGCTCATCATTATGCCCGATTTCTTTACAAATCTGCTGACTTTCTTGCTGGGGTTTATCCTCGTGATGGGAGGGGTGCAGCAAATAGCCTCGCTTTCTGCCGCCCGTCGCTGGATGTCGGTGCCGAGAGGATTCTATGTGGTTCCCGTATTGATTTTGCTGGCCGGGTTGATTGCGCTGTTCAATCCTATGGGAGTGCGTTCCACAGCATTTATCATTATCGGTGTCAGTAGTTTGGTGTATGCTGTTTCGGAATTCCTGAACTGGTTTAAATTCATGCGTCATCGCCCCCGAAAACCGGACACCTCTGTAAAGAGACTGACCGATATAGAGGACGCCGAGATTATCGACTGATTGAAGAGTAGCGGGAAAAGACAGCCTCATTACATTTCTTTTTTCTTTATAAACTGCGCAACGTCAGCACGGTGATTTCCGGCCATGCTCCGAAACGGAAAGGCAAACCTACATAGCCGATGCCGATATTTACGTACAATGCACGGTTGCCTTCATAGTACATGCCGCGCCATTCGGGATAGAGCAGTTCGGCAAGCGAGTGTCCGAAGAAGATACCTTGCATGGCATGGGTATGACCGGCAAGCATCAGTGGGATGTCCGACTTCGGCAGCACTTCGCGCCTCCAGTGGCTGGGATTATGGCTGAGCAATATACGGAACATACCGTCGGTTCCCTGCATGGCTCGTGGCAGATCGGCATGTTGGGAGAAGGGGGGCTCTCCGTCATTCTCCACACCGATAAGGGCAATGCTGTCGCCTTTGTGGTGAAGTATGGCGTGTTCATTGTTCAGCAGTTTCCACCCCATAGTCTTTTGCTGCTCTTTGAGGTAAGCGAGGTCTTGTTCCTTAGCTTGGGGTGAGGGCCATCGGTAGTAATCGCCGTAATCATGGTTTCCGAGGATGGAGAAAACTCCGTCCGGTGCATGCAGTTTCGATAACGTCTCCTGAAAACCGTCTATTTCATGGCTTTGTTGGTTCACAAGGTCGCCGGTGAAGACTATGAGGTCGGGCTTCAGGGCATTGACTTTATCTATCAGCCGGTCGATGGCTGCCGGATTGCCTCTCCAGCTTCCGATGTGTATATCTGAAATTTGTATGATGCGATAGCCGTCGAAGCCTTGGGGCAAAGCGGCGGAGCGGTATTCGGTTTCTTGTGTTTCAAAGCGTGTGGTTCCGACAAGTGTTCCGTAAAGGATATTGAAAAAGCTGACAACGGCCAGTATCAGCCCGATGGCGGTAAACGGACTGCGGGGGCAACGGCGGACGACGGCATGCGCCAGCATACCAATCAGTGAGCAGAGCATGAAGACCGTTTTTGGAAAAACAATCAGTAGGATGGCAATGGCCAGTCTGCCTATGCCTTGCGTATGGTTTGCCATCGCATTATCGCCTGTCAGGAACATGAAGTAGACATAACCCGTAGCCAGCATTGCGGTGGGAAGCCAGTATGCGGCGCGCAGAAATATATTCCGTTTTTTTCGTACAATATACGTCCAATAAATATAGATGTCAGGAATAAGGAGAAATAGGACGAGGATGAGAGTTATTCGGTGCATACGTCTTTCAGTTCTTTAATGTTCTTTTTGATGTTGTCAAGATGTTTATACATAAATTTCTTGTATAAGAAATAAATGATTGCGGCATTGACTACGGCAAAGTAGGTAATCAACAAGACTTGCCGTCTGGCAGGCGCCAGATGATACTCCATCACCCAATAGTTGAGCACGTTGAAAAGCACTAACCACACGGAGATGGCTATCACTTCATATCCGGTCCATTTTCGGAAGACGCTCATGCGGCGACTGACCTCGGCAACACTCATTTCGTTGATGCATGTAGCTTTGTTCCAGCGATAGGTTTTCCAGTCCCACCACATGCCTGCAACGATACTGGCTGTGATAAACAGCAGGAATACGGATATTTTGCTTTGCGTATGTTCGTTAAGGCCGAAAGCCGGTAGCGACAACAGTAGGATGACGAACAGTGCCAATGCCCCCATGCCGATGGAGAATCGCTGCATCACGGCGAGGCGTCCCAGATTTTGCCGGATTTTGGCTTTGTAGCAGGCAATCAGTTCTTCTATCTGCTTCTCGTCGGTGACAGGCTTTTCCTGCAACTGCCTGTCCAACGCATTCCATGATTTTTTCAGTTCATCCAATTCCATATATCATTCCTCCTTGTTCATTTTTCTTAGTTTGTCTTTGATGCGACTGAGTTTCGTGGCAACATTCGTCACGGTCAGTCCGGTAATTTCTGCAATTTCTTCGTAACTCTTTTCTTCCAGATAAAGCAGGATGATGGATTTCTCCAATTGCCCTAAGCGATTAATCATCCGGTAGAGCTGCCGCAGCATGACTTGCGTCTCGTCCGTCTCCTCCGTCCGGTCGGTCTCGTGGGTGAGGGAGACGATTTCGGGGATGTTTTTCTCTTTCCGGATAAAACTGATACATGTGTTCAGTGAGATGCGGTAAATCCATGTTGAGGTTTTACATTCCCGCCGGAACTTGGGAAATGCTTTCCATAAGTTGAGCACCACTTCCTGATACAGGTCGTTGAGGGTGGCATTGGGCGTAGTGTACAAATAGCACACTTTGTATATGACACGCTCATACTCCTTAACTACGGATACGAACTCTTGTTCTACATTTTCCATTTTCGTAGGCTTCTTTCGAGTTTCTTATATACTGTCAGTCGCAGGGTGAGGCGACAAATCACAGTTCCTGATATAAGAATCTGTTTCTATTCTCTTTTCCGATTGCTTATGGCCTCTTTATGCGCTTCTTTTCAGTCTCTTATTTCGGAAGATTGGACGCAAGAAATTTCCTCATCTCTTCGACCGGCATTCCGCGTCGGCGGGCATAATCTTCCAGTTGGTCTTCTCCTATTTTTCCTACGGCGAAATAGCGGGATGCAGGATGCGCCATCATCAGGCCGCAAACAGAGGCATGGGGGTGCATGGCTCCGTTCTCGGTCAGGGTGATGCCGATTTGCTTCATGTCAAGCAGTGCGTCCAGCAGGAAATTGACGGACTGGTCGGGAAGCGAAGGATAGCCCACGGCGGGACGAATGCCTTGATACTCCTCCTTCAGCAGTTGGGGAATGGAAAAAGATTCATCGGGAGCATATCCCCATGCTTCTTTGCGCACATATTCGTGCAGTTTCTCCGTGCCTGCTTCGGCAAGCCGATCCGACAGTGTCTGTACAAGGAGATGCTTGTAGGGGTCGTCCTTGTAGAATTTTTCGGTATCCGAACTGATGGAGGAGGCAAAAAGTCCTATGACATCGGGGATGCCGAAAGATAAGGGACGAATAAAATCGCTCAGGCAGAGAAACGGACTGCCGTCGGGGTGTGGTGTTTGCTGGCGAAGCAGGGGGAAGCGTGTTTCGTCTATCAGCAGGTCGTCACCGTCGGCATTGGCCCGGCAGAGCCTGAAGATGCATCGGATGGTTATCTTTTCGTCTAATTGGTCGAGCACTCTGTTTGCTTCCTTGAACAACTGCATGGCTTCGGCGGCTTTGGCACGTTCTTCTTCAGGAAAGGAGGCCAGCCACATGGCACGGCAGGAATCACAACCATGAATGTCGGCAATGGCTGCAAAGCGTGGTTGAAATCCCCATGCGTGAAAGAAGTAAATCCAGTTGATGTAGGGGGCTGTCTCGTGTACACGATAGGAGAGTATACCGTGAGACAGCGCGGGTATTGTTTGGCTCATTTGCAATCTTTGTCTTTAGTTGAATCTTAACTCCTCGCCACGGTAGGACTCGTCCACGGTGCCGTCACTGTAAATAAGGTGTCCGTTGGCAAAGGTCTTTTCCACTTTCCAATTGAAGGTATGGCCCTCCATCGGACTCCAACCGCATTTGCTCAGAATCTTGTCGGTTGTTACCTTCCACGGCGCATTGGGGCGCACCAACACAAGGTCGGCCCGATAGCCTTCGCGGATGTAGCCGCGCTCGTTGATGCGGTAAATCTCGGCGGGGGCATGGCACATTTTCTCTACGATGGTTTCGAGTGTGAATATGCCTTCATCCGCCAGTTCGAGCATGCTGACAAGTGAGAATTGTATCATGGGCATGCCCGATGCTGCTTTCAGCGCGCCTCCTTCTTTATCTGCAAGCAGGTGCGGGGCATGGTCGGTGGCAATGACGTCTATCAGGCCTGAGTTGACGGCCGCACGCAGTGCATCGCGGTCGTTTTCCCTCTTGATGGCGGGGTTGCACTTGATGCGGGTGCCCAACGTGCGATAGTCGCTGAGAGAATAAAAGAGATGGGCGATGCATGCTTCGGCCGTGATATGCTTTTCTGCCAACGGGGTGCTCTTGAATAGCCGGAGTTCCTTGGCTGTGGAAACATGCAATATGTGCAGCCGTGCATCGGCCTGTTCGGCCAGTTTCACGGCCAGACCGGAAGAAGCGTAGCATGCCGCTGTGGAGCGGATGTTGGGGTGTTTGCCGATGGGCACGTCATCCTCTTCGGCATACATGGCCTTGTATTTGGCTGTGTTCTCTTTGATGATAGCCGGGTCTTCGCAGTGTGCGGCAATCAGCATGTCCGTTCCGTTGAAGATGTTTTGCAGGCTGTTTATTCTGTCCACCAGCATGTTTCCGGTGCTGGAACCCATGAAGAGTTTGATGCCGCAAACGCGATGCTTGTCCAGCTTGTGGAAGTCTTTATAGTTGCTGTTTGTGGCACCGAAATAGCAGGAATGATTTACGATGCATTTCTCGTTCAGCAGATCAAGCTTGGCATTCAGCGCATCAAGGGTGACGGTCGGCGGATTGGTATTGGGCATATCCATGATGGAGGTGACGCCTCCCGCAGCAGCCGCACGGCTTTCGGTCAGGATGTCCGCTTTGTGGGTCAGTCCCGGGTCGCGGAAGTGTACATGGTCGTCGATGATACCGGGCAGCAGGCAGCATCCTGTGGCATCTATCGTTTCGTCACAAGGGGCGGAAAGCGGTTTCCCGTGGGTCAGTACCTCTGCTATACGTCCGTTCTCTATGACCACGGAACCTCTGACTGATTGTCCTTCGTTGACGATGGTAGCGTTATGTATCAGTGTTCTTCTCATTTTCTCTCTTTCTCCTTTCCTCCTTCTGTTTTTTCCGCAGGATACTTGTGGAAGAAACTGTTCCACTTCAGGCGGATGACACCGAAGATGGCTTCGCCGAAGATGCTGCTGTTCATTTTGGATGTACCCAGTTCACGGTTAATGAAGATGACGGGTACTTCTTTTATCTTAAAACCGCATTTGTAGGCGGTGAATTTCATTTCTATCTGGAAGGCATATCCCTTGAAACGGATGCTGTCCAAATCAATGGTCCTCAATACGCGTCGGCGATAGCATACGAATCCGGCAGTGGTGTCGTGGATGGGCAACCCGGTGATGAGGCGCACGTATTTGGAGGCGAAATAGGACATCAGCACACGCCCCATGGGCCAGTTCACCACATTGACTCCGCTCACGTAGCGCGAGCCGATGGCAACATCGGCTTCTTCGGAGCAAGCCCGATAGAGACGGGGAAGATCCTGCGGGTTGTGGCTGAAGTCGGCATCCATTTCGAATACATATTCATAGTTGCGCTGCAAAGCCCATTTGAAGCCGGCTATATAGGCTGTACCCAATCCCAGTTTTCCTTTGCGTTCTACCATGAAGAGGCGTTCGGGGAATTCTTGCTGCAACGACCTGACGATGGCGGCCGTTCCGTCAGGCGAACCGTCTTCGATGACAAGGATGTGAAAACCATGTTCCAGTGCAAAAACGGCGCGGATGATGTTCTCTATATTCTCCCGTTCGTTGTAGGTGGGGATGATAACAATGCTGTCTGATGTTTGCATACTAATAAACCGTGTATGGGGGTTGTAACCGAGAACAAAAGTAGTGCTTTTCTGTCATTTACGGATAATTCTAAGGATTATTTATGTAATTTTGCGGTGGATTTGTCCCGGCGGACTTACTCTGCGGAGGTGTGCCGCTTGTAGAAAAATAAAAGCCAATGGCAATGACTATCACCGAACTGCAACATCTTTATGCAGCCCATCCTAATGTAGAGGGGATGAGCAGATTACTTGAAAACTCTTCTGTCCGACATCTGTATTGCGGAGGCTTGTGCGCTTCTGCGGCTTCGCTTTTCTCGTCCGTATTGGTAGAGCGGAGGATGGCTCCGTTTGTCTTTATTCTGGGCGATTTGGAAGAAGCGGGTTATTTCTATCACGACCTGACGCAGATACTGGGTACAGGGCGAGTCTTGTTCTTTCCATCGTCTTTTCGCCGGGCCATCAAGTACGGACAGAGAGACGCGGCGAACGAGATACTGCGTACGGAAGTCCTGAGCCGGTTGCAGAAAAAGGAAGAGGATTTTTGCGTAGTCACTTATCCGGATGCTTTGGCTGAGAAAGTGGTTTCGCGCAAGGAACTGGATGAGAAAACTTTGAAGCTGAACGCCGGCGAGAGGGTGGATATGGACTTCGTTACGGAAGTGTTGCGCAGCTATGGTTTCGAGTATGCGGACTATGTCTACGAACCCGGACAATATGCCGTGCGAGGCAGCATTATCGATGTCTTTTCTTTCTCCTCGGAGTTTCCTTTCCGTATAGACTTCTTTGGAGACGAGGTGGAAAGCATCCGCACCTTCGAGGTAGAAACGCAGCTCTCTAAGGAAAGAAAACAGAGCATTGTGATAGTGCCCGACCTGAGCCGTAGTCTGGAGCATGGCGGTAGCAACGGCATGGTGTCGTTTCTCGATTTTCTCCCGGCCGATACCGTGTTGGCCATGCGCGATTTTCTTTGGTTGCGCGAGCGCATACAGGCCGTATATGACGAGGCACTTACTCCGCAAGCCATCTTTGCCCGCGAGGCGGAAGAGGACGGGACAGTTACGCTGGAAGGCAAATTGATAGAGGGAGGCGAATTTACGTTGCGTGCGCTCGATTTCCGCCGGATGGAGTTCGGAAACAAGCCCACCGGTACGCCTGATGCCGTTGTGGCTTTCGATACCGCCGCGCAGCCCATCTTTCATAAGAACTTCGACTTGGCGGCCGAATCGTTTAAGGAGTATTTGAAAAACGGTTATACCTTATATATATGTAGCGACAGCAGCAAGCAGACCGACCGCATCCGTGCCATCTTTGAGGACCGGGGAGACGATATCGCCTTTACTGCCGTGGAGCGCACGCTGCACGAGGGGTTTGCCGACAACATGCTGCGCCTCTGCGTTTTCACCGACCATCAGTTGTTCGACCGTTTTCATAAGTACAACCTGAAGAGTGATAAAGCACGGAGCGGCAAAGTGGCCCTTTCCTTGAAAGAACTGAACCAGTTTACTCCGGGCGATTATGTGGTGCATACCGACCACGGCGTGGGGCGTTTTGCCGGATTGGTGCGCATCCCCAACGGCGACACTACGCAAGAGGTGATAAAGCTGGTTTATCAGAATGACGATGTGGTGTTCGTTTCCATTCATTCCCTGCATAAAGTCTCCAAGTACAAGGGCAAGGAGGGGGAATCGCCCCGCCTGAACAAGCTCGGAACCGGAGCTTGGGAGAAACTGAAGGACCGCACGAAGACAAAAATCAAAGACATTGCCCGCGACCTGATAAAACTCTACTCGCAACGCCGCGAGGAGAAAGGCTTCTGTTATAGCCCGGACAGCTTCCTGCAGAGGGAGCTGGAAGCATCTTTCATATACGAAGACACGCCCGACCAAAGCAAGGCCACTGCCGATGTGAAGGCCGACATGGAGAGCGGCCGCCCGATGGACAGGCTGGTTTGCGGCGATGTGGGGTTCGGAAAGACGGAGGTGGCTGTGCGCGCCGCTTTCAAGGCCGTGGCCGACAACAAGCAGGTGGCAGTGCTGGTTCCTACCACCGTGTTGGCCTATCAGCATTTCCAAACCTTCAGGGAGCGACTGAAAGGATTGCCTTGCCGGGTGGAATATTTGAGCCGTGCCCGTACGGCCGCTCAAACCAAGACCATCGTCAAGGGGCTGGCCGAAGGAGAGGTGAATATACTCATCGGCACGCACCGCATCTTGGGGAAGGACGTGGCGTTCAAAGACCTCGGGCTGCTGATTATCGACGAAGAGCAGAAGTTCGGCGTCTCCGTCAAAGAGAAGCTGCGGCAACTGAAGGTCAACGTGGATACGCTGACCATGACCGCCACACCCATTCCCCGCACCTTGCAGTTCTCGCTGATGGGCGCGCGCGATTTGAGCGTGATTCAAACGCCGCCCCCCAACCGTTATCCCATACAGACGGAAGTGCACACCTTCAACGAAGAGGTCATTGCCGATGCCGTCGGCTTCGAGATGAGCCGCAACGGGCAGGTGTTCTTTGTCAACAACCGCATCTCCAACCTGCCGGAGTTGAAAGCGATGATAGAACGCCGCATTCCCGACTGCCGCGTCTGCATCGGGCACGGGCAGATGGAGCCGGCCGAACTGGAGAAGATTATATTCGACTTCGTCAACTATGATTACGACGTGTTGCTGGCCACCACCATCATAGAGAGCGGCATCGACATCCCCAACGCCAACACCATCATCATCAATCAGGCGCAGAACTTCGGCCTGAGCGATTTACACCAGATGCGCGGACGTGTGGGGCGAAGCAACAAGAAGGCTTTCTGCTACCTGCTGGCGCCTCCTCTGTCGTCTCTGACGCCGGAGGCGAAGCGACGACTGCAGGCCATTGAGAACTTCTCCGATCTTGGCAGCGGCATCCACATCGCCATGCAGGACCTCGACATCCGTGGTGCGGGCAATATGCTGGGGGCCGAGCAAAGCGGTTTCATTGCCGACTTGGGCTATGAAACTTATCAGAAGATACTTTCGGAGGCCGTGCATGAGTTGAAGACCGATGAGTTTGCCGACCTTTATGCCGACGAGCTGAAAGCGGATGGAGCCGCCGCCATCAGTGGCGACCGCTTTGTGGACGAGTGTCAGGTGGAGAGCGACCTCGAGCTGTTGTTGCCTGCCGACTACGTCACGGGCAGCAGCGAACGTATGCTGCTCTATCGCGAACTGGACGGGCTGACGCTCGATACGGAAGTGGAAGCCTTCCGCAGCCGTCTCGAAGACCGTTTCGGCCCTGTTCCTCCCGAAACGGAAGAACTGTTGCGCATCGTCTCGCTTCGCCGCCTTGCCGTGCGTCTCGGGGTGGAGAAGGTGTTCCTGAAGGGGGGCAGGATGTCGATGTTCTTCGTATCCAATCCTGACAGTCCCTATTACCGGAGCCGGACATTCGGCAAGATGATTGCCTATATGATGAACTATACCCGCCGATGCGACTTGCGCGAGCAGAACAACAAGCGCAGCATGCAGGTGAAAGATGTCAGGACGGTGGAAGAGGCTGTCTGTGTGTTGCAGGAGATTGTGGCAACGCCGGCCGAAGAGGAGTGAGGGGATGCTTGACGCTTCCGCTCAATCCGCGCCCGAGGATTAAAGCCGTCTTCGTGAAGGCCCGGCTCCTTATTCACGCTTTATATACATCTTGTGCGACCCCCTGCCTGTATGGCCGATTCCGCTGTCGGGCATATCGGCCCAACGCTTCAACTCGCGGGCGGCGGCATCGCGCAGCAGTCCCGTCAATGCGCAATAATCGTCTACGGTCATCGTGGGGCGCCGGTTCAGTAGCTCTTGTGCCAGCTTCAGCCGCTGTTCCGGGGTGTATTGGCCGGACGAGCGGCGGAACTTCCGTGCTGAACGCTCCAGCTTACAGTTCAAATCCGTCTCGCCCACGAGTTCTTTGTCGACACGGAAGTTGATGTCCTTCACGCGGATGCTGGCCGCATTGCGCTTCGTGCCGCCCGCCTCGCCGCTTTCGCGCTCCACGCCCTCGCGCAGTCCGAGCGAGGGCGTGAAGATGCCCAGTCCGTCAATCTTCACCGAGTGTCCTTGCGCCATTTCCCACGCCATGGTCTTCGTCAGCAGCCGTATCACGCCGATTATTTCGGCCGAGGCGAACGTGGTGGCGAAGCTCATGCTCTCTGCCAGCTGTTTCAAGTCGGTCTGCCCGTGTATCCTCATCCGTGGATATAGCACCTTCTTCCCGTCCTCATTAGGAAGCGTCAGTTCTTGCATTTGATATTCTGCCATGATTCCTATAGATAAGAAGTTCTTCTGATGCCTTATGAAAACTTGTCCTCGTCCTTATGAGAAGTTATCGACATACCGACAAGAAGTTCATCTTACGCCTTGCGATGTATAACGCAAGCGCTGCGATGTGCATCGCAAATGCTGCGATATATATCGCAGGCCGCAAGATAGAAAAAACTTCCCATACTCACAAACTTTTCTTCCCGATGTCGGAAACTTTTCTCCCTGATGTCGGAAAGTTTTCTTCCCGATGTCAGCCTGCTTGTCCTGCGGATGTCGGTTTTGATTTCTCTTGCGTGCCCCGGCGTATGGCGCTCACTTGCCGAACTGAAGCCCGAAGCCGAGGTTGATGAACGTGATGTGGCTCTTGAACCAGCGATGGTCTATGCCGTCGTCATAGCTCTTGTCGGGGTTGAATAGGCGTGCTTCGGGATTGGCGAACCAGTCAGCCGTCAGCACGTCGGCACGCAGCACGCCCGACACTTTCCGGCTGATGCGGAACTCCCAGCCGAGGGCGAACGATATGCCGCAATATCCCTTATGGTAGAGATGGCCGTAGCGCCGGCCTTGCGTATAGGTGCGCTCCTGATAGTCCAGATAACCGATGCCCAAGGAGAAGAAGGCTGCCTGATTGCCCTGACTCCAGAGGTGGCGCAGCACGAGTTCGGGACGGGCGAAGTGCACGTGCATCTTGTCTTGCCCGGCTGCCGCGCGCAGGTAGTCGTATTGCACTCCCACGGCAAGGTGGGGGCCCAAGTGGTAGCGTCCTTCCGCCATCAGGCCGTAGCCCGGTCGGTTGCCGTTCTTGTTGAAGAAGTCGTTGCGGTTGCCATCCACGATGGGCAGTGCCAGACCGCCGCCAATGCTGAGGCTGTATGTCTGTGGAAGGCATTCGGTGGCCTGTGCGTACAAGTCCGCTCCGCCCCGGGCGAGCAGACAGAATAACAGGATGATGAGTGGTTTCATGTTCTGATTGGTATTATCGGATGATTAATTTGATTAAGCATGTGTATGCCTCTTGGTTGCTTGTTTTATCCCCTGCCTGCGGAGGTTTTCACCGCTTTCCGTAGAGTTTGTCTATCAGGTCTTGCCTGCCCATGCGTCGCAGCTCGTTGATGATGTTTTTCCGCTCTTCCGGTTTGTACCAGAAGAAGAAGCGGCGTTGTGCCAGCTTTTGTTGCGGTGTTTTGGCGCAGAACACAGGCTCCAGCGTGTACGGATGGTAGCCCGTATGCCATGCTTCGGTGGCCACGGTCATCGGAGTGGGGGTGAAGTCCTGCACCTGCTCCAAGTGGAAGTCCATGCGCTTGGTGATGACGGCCAGTTCTGCCATGTCTTCCTCCCTGCATCCGGGATGGCTGCTGATGAAGTAGGGGATGAGCTGCTGGCGCAGCCCCTCTTCGTGGTTTATCTTGTCGAATATCTTCTTGAATTCGCCGAACCGGGCGAACGGCGGTTTGCGCATGACGTCGAGCACACGGTCGGAAGTATGCTCCGGCGCCACTTTCAGGCGGCCGCTGACGTGGCGCACGATGAGCTCGCGGGTATATTCCTCGGTGCTTTTGTTCGCTTCGGCATTCTTGCTTCTGTGCAGAAGCAGGTCGTAGCGCACACCGCTTCCGATGAACGACTTCTTGATGCCCGGCAGCGCGTCGACAGCCCGGTAGATGTCGAGCAACGGGCGATGGTCGGTGTTCAGGTTGGGGCATACCCGCGGGTGGATGCACGAGGGGCGTCGGCATTTCCTGCAAAGCGCCTCGTCCTGCCCTTTCATCCGGTACATGTTGGCCGACGGACCACCCAAGTCGCTCAAGTAACCCTTGAAGTCGGGCAGCTCCGTCAGCGCCTTCACTTCTTTCAGTATGCTTTCCTTGCTGCGGCTCACGATGAACTTGCCTTGATGGGCCGAGATGGTGCAGAAGGCGCATCCTCCGAAACATCCCCGATGGAGGTTTACGGAGAACTTTATCATATCGTATGCCGGAATGCGCTTCCCTTTGTACTTGGGATGCGGGAGGCGGGTATAGGGCAGGTCGAACGAGCGGTCCAGTTCGGCCTCTGTCAAGGGAGGATAGGGCGGGTTTACGACTACCGTCTGCCGTCCTGTTTTCTGGAGGATGCGTGCGGCCGCATACTTATTGCTCTCTTCCTCGATATGGCGGAAGTTGGCGGCTTCTTTCCTCTTGTCTTTCAAGCATTCCTCGTGAGAGAAGAGGGTGATATCTCCCTCTTGCGCGAGGACCTCTTTTTCCAGATAAACCATTTGCGGAATGTCGGAAATCAGTTGTTTGAACTCCTCTTTTGTCAAGGAGGCGGTTTCTCCGTCGTCCGTGCCGGTTGTTTCCAACCGTCGCTTCAGCCGGCCGGCAAGTTCCACAATCGGCTTTTCCCCCATGCCGTAGATGATGGAGTCGGCGCCGCTGTCCACGAGTATGCTGGGGCGGACACGGTCTTGCCAGTAGTCGTAATGCGTCAGTCTGCGCATGCTTGCCTCTATGCCACCCAACACGACTGGAACATCGGGATAGAGTCTCTTCAGTATTTGGGTATATACAATGGAGGGGTATTCGGGGCGCATGTCGGGACGCGCGTCCGGCGTATAGGCGTCTTCGCTGCGCAATCGTTTGTTGGCCGTGTATTTGTTCACCATGCTGTCCATGCATCCGGGGCTGATGCCGAAGAACAGGCGGGGGCGTCCCAGCTTCTTGAAGTCGCGCAGGTCGTCGCGCCAGTTTGGTTGGGGGATGATGGCCACGCGCAGTCCTTCTGCTTCGAGGATGCGCCCGATGACGGCGGCTCCGAACGATGGATGGTCTACGTAGGCATCGCCGCTGAAAAGAATTACATCCAATTCATTCCATCCGCGAAGCTCCGTTTCTTTCTTGGTGGTAGGCAGCCAGTCGGTCAGTCTATACTCTTTCATGCCGCAAAGATAGGAAATATAGCGGTAAGCGGTGAGCGGTTAACGGTTAATTATTGCATACCGACCGCTCACCGCCCATCATTCATTGCTTACCGCTAATCGCTCACTGCTAATCACTATGCTTCGTAAATTGCAGTATCATCCGTTCGCCGTCGTATATTTCGCGGAAACCTGTTTGCCGCTCGGCAAGGTATTCTTTTAAATCGTTGAAGGCGGCGGCATCATCCATGACGATTTCCAGCTTCTCGCCCTCTGCGGCGCTGCACATGGCTGTGATGGCAGGGATAAGGGGGCTGTAAAGCTTTTGTCCGCAGGTGTCTATGGTTTTCATTTATCCTTCCTCTATGGTTTCTTGTTCGGAGAGTCGGTGTAGATAGAGCTTGACGAGCTGTTGCAATCCGAAAGCCTTCATGTTGTTGTGATAGATGACGTCGATGCAGAGGTCGAGCAGATCCTTGCTGTCTTCCTCTTGCGCGGCAATGAGAGAGCGGATGTTCAGCTTCAACTTGTCGAGTACGGTTTCGTCGATGATTCCGTTGCTGTCTATGAGGTGGCGGAAGAGTCCGTATTTCTCGATGGTGGCAAGATTTTCTTCCGAAACTTCCAGACTGCGGGTTCCGCTCGGATTGGCTTGTATGGTGTACATAGGGCTAAAGTATTAAGAATGATAATGATGTTTTTTGTCTCTCTCTGTTTCTCGTCACGGCAAAGATATCTCTTTTTATAGAAACCGGATGCCTTTCGGCTGATTATTTGTTGTTTTGAATCTGAATAGCACGGCAGCCCATCGGTTCTTCTCCCGGTAGCGTACGAGGTGCAGTCCGTTGCGTTCGGCTTCGGCCTGTATGGCAGGGATGTCATTCACATAGAAACCGCTCATAAGAAGCGTTCCGTCTTCGTTCATGCGGTCTACATAATGCTTCATGTCGTTCAACAGGATATTGCGGTTGATATTGGCAATGATGATGTCGAACGGGCCTTTATCCCCCAATGAAGATACATCTCCTTGAAACACGGCAATGTCGTCTACGCCGTTCAGCTCTATGTTCTCAAGCGAATTGCGTACGCACCATTCGTCTATGTCGATGGCTGTGCAAAGAGCGGCTCCGCGCATACGTGCCAGTATGGCGAGGATGGAAGTGCCGCAACCCATATCGAGCAATGACTTGCCTTGCAGGTCGCTGTCCAGCAGCTCGCCGATGATGAGGCTGGTTGTTTCGTGGTGTCCCGTGCCGAAGGCCATTTGGGGATTGATGACTATATCATACTCTGCTTGGGGTATGTCCTTGTGGAATGTGCTGTGTATGACACAGCGATTGTCGATGACAATGGGTTGGAAGAAATTCTTTTCCCACTCCTCGTTCCAGTTTTTGTCTTCCGCTTCCGTATAGCTGTATTCTGTCTGCACGTCGGGCAGAGGAAAGTCGGCAAGCGCCTCCTTGAGGACGGATTCATTGTAAAGGTCTTTTTGAATATAGGCATTGATGCCATCGGGCTGTTCAACAAAACTTTCAAAGCCTGCTTCGGCCAATACGGCCGATAGAACGTCGTTTGCCACTTCTGTGCATGGGATGGTACGGAATGTAAATTCTAAATATTTCATAGGAATATGGTTGTTTGTTAAATGCAAGACATAATGTCAGGAGACGGACTTTTTTCTGTGTATCTTTGTTTCGCGTATGCAAAGATAGCGTAAAATCCGGTTCTACGAATCAGGAAAGAACATGTTTATGCAGCTTGTTTCCCACATTCCGGGCAAAGAGCGGGTGTTTAGGGAATTCCCTATGAATCTTTGGGGAAAATCTGCTGTATGGAGTGAATACCGACATTATCTTTGTGTGTGGAAAAATGGATGGACATTAAATCAATAAATGGAGAAATGGATATGAAAAAGATTGTTTTTTTATCGCTTTTTGCCTTGTGCCTCCCTTGGACACTGGTGGCACAAAGTATAGATGACGACCTCTACTACGTTCCTTCCAAGAAAAAGAAAGAGGTGAAGCAAGAGAAGAAAGTGGCCGAACCGGTGGAAGAGATTGTAATAAAGTCGGATGCACCGACCACGGTCTATTCTTCACAGGGCAATACGACAGTAGTCGTGAAAAGCCGTAAGGGCAATATTCGCAATGTGGACGAATATAACCGTCGTTATAACTCGCGCAACAATGACTTTGTGATGGAGAATGACACGCTGTACATTGAAGAAAAGAAACGGCCGGAACTGGATGGAGAATGGGTTGGAGGCCGCTTTGAAGGATCGGAAGATGATTACGAATATGCCACACGCATCATTCGTTTCCGCAATCCCCGTTATGCCATCAGCATCAGCAGCCCGTTGTATTGGGACGTGGTGTATGGATTGAATTCATGGGAGTGGAATGTGTACACCGATGGCTTGTATGCTTATGCTTTCCCGACATTTTCCAATCGTTTGTGGTGGAACTGGCGATATAACTCTCATGGCTGGTGGGGCGGTTATCCCTACTATGATTGGGGATGGAACAGCTGGTATAGCCCGCATTGGAATTTCGGCATCAGTTGGGGAGGTTGGTACGGAAACAGTTGGTGGGGATACCATCATCACTATCATCCTCATCATGGCGGCTGGTATCATGGAGGCGGCTATTGGGGAGGCAGCGACCGTTGGAACAGCGGAAGCGTCTATACCAATCGCCGTTCGTCAGGCCCGTCTCATGTCTATCGGAATGGCGTCGGCTCGACTCGTCGTTCTTCTCAAATCATAAATAGCGGAGAGTCTGTACGCAGGAGCATGCAAGACGCTCAAGGGAATGCTGGACAAATAAGGCGGAGCGTAAGTGACGGGACTACTCGTCGTGTAATCGGTACACGTTCGTCATCTTCTTCTTCGATGATACGTCGGGGAGCTACCGACCGTATGGATGCCTCTTCTACCCGTCGCTCTACCTATACTCGTCCGAGCAGTACCCGTCGTAATTCATATACTGGCAATTCGGAGAGCACTCGTCGCATAATGGACACAAGTCGCTCGACTGATTCGAGGCGTTCATTCTCTACCGAGTCTTCATCCCGCAGAAGTTCAACTTATAACAGAGGTTCTTCGGATACTCGCAGCTATTCTAATAGCGACAATACTTCAAGAAGCTCTTACAATGGTACGCGTTCATACAATAACAACCGTTCTTCAGGCTTCTCTTCCGGCAGCAGTTCTCGCTCTTCTTCCGGCAGCAGTTATTCCGGCGGAGGAGGTGAAATCAGACGCTCCAATAGTGGCGGTTCTACCCGAAGAAGATAATTTAAAAAGGACAAATTATGAGAAAGAAAATAGTAATGATGGCCTTTGCTACGCTTGCCACTGCAAGTGTGGGGGCGCAATCGGCATACGATGCCACGAATATTGCAAGCCACAACCTGAATGGTACCGCACGCTTTGTGGGTATGGGCGGTGCCATGGGGGCGTTGGGAGGAGACATCTCGACTATCGGGATGAATCCGGCAGGCATCGGCCTATATCGAAGCAGCGATGCAATGTTTTCTTTGAGCTTTTCGAGTATCGGCACCGAGAGTAAATTTCGGGGGCAAAAGTTCAATAAAGATGAAAATCGTTGGAGTTTTGATAATCTGGGCTTTGTGTTTTCTACGAAAATAGGAAATCAGACAGCCTTGCGTTATGTGAATTTCGCCTTTAATTATAAAAAGCAGAAATCGTTCTACCGGACAACAATCATGGCGGGACAGCTGGGCTTCTCTCAGACAGATTTGATGTCAATTCAGGCAAATGACATGTTTTTTAACCCGTATAGTCCTGTTGACTTGCTTGATTTGAAGAAAAAGAATAAGAATCCGTATAGTGATACCAGAGTAGGCTGGTTGGGGGCTTTGGGATTTGATGCCGATTTAGTGGAAACGGGTGATGATCCAAAATTACCTTTTTATAATCGTGGGTATGAACCTTATGCAAATTACCGTTCCCGCGAAACGGGAGGAATAGATCAGTATGATTTTAACGTAGCTTTCAATGTCAAAGACCGTGTCTACATAGGTGTTACTTTGGGTGCCCATGATGTGAACTACCGCAAGTCTTATTATTATTCGGAAGATAATAAAACTGCGGACGAAAGATATAATCTGAGCAGTGAAAATGGTATTGAGGGTATCGGATGGGATGCAAAACTGGGTGTCATCGTCCGGCCTTTTGAAGAATCGCCCTTGCGCTTTGGGTTGGCTATACATACTCCCACTTTCTATAGTCTGACTTATAGAACGAATGCCGCCATACAGTCCGAAATCTGGCATACGGATCCTGCTACCGGTAAGGATTATAAGCTGCAGAAATCGTTCAGTACATTCTATGAGTTGAATAATAAAGAAATGAAACGGGAATTTGATTTGCGTACTCCGTGGAAATACAATCTGAGCATGGGATATACGGTAGGAAAAAGCTTGGCCGTGGGTGCCGAATATGAATACGAGGATTTCTCTACAATGAGGTTCTATTATCCTGAAGGAGATAAAATGGAGTTTGAAACAGAACAGGTGAAGCAGACTAATAAAGGTGTACATACTTTCCGTGTGGGAGCGGAATATAAGGTGATTCCTCAGTTCGCACTGCGCATGGGCTATACCAATTCTTCCGCCGCTTATCGGACTGATGCGGTCAAGGTGCTTTCTACAAATTCCATCAATACGGATACGGATTTTGCCAATGCCAAGTCTTTGAACAATTATACATTGGGCATCGGTTATAGAGGAGCATCGTTTTATGCTGATTTGGCTTATAAGTATTCCACTCAAAAAGCAGACTTGTATCCTTTTGGTTTTTCTGACGAAAGGCCGACGGTTACAAAAGTGACCGATACACGCAGTCAAGTGTTACTGACTTTGGGTATGCGTTTCTAATCTCTTTTTCCCAAAAGCCTATAAATATAGAGAGTGATGTCCGTTTTTTCGACATCACTCTTTCTTTTTTCTTCTGTATTCTTCTCGAGGCTTGACATGCAGTGGGGTAATCCTAATCACGGATAATATTTTACCTGAGTCAGGGATAAGAAGCAGGTCGACAACCTCACACGGCGGTTTGTGTTTTAAAGCTGAAATGTATTGGTTATCAGATGTTTATTGCTGACTTGTCAGACACTTGTGTCTTACGGCTGAAACACTTGTGTCTGTCACGCAAAACACTTGTGTCTGTCGGCTTGAACACTTGTGTCTGTCAAGACAAAGAATTGCAGCTGTCAGACAGGGAAAGGGAGGGCGGCCTGAAAGGCTCTTTTCTAAGCATTCTTCATTTTTGGGCGAAAAGCCGTAGGGTTTTTCTTTTCCGGTCGCTCTTACTTATAGAACTCTTTAAAAGCCCGTCTTATGAAAAACTTTACCGCATTTACAATCGGGTGTCTGCTGCTATGTCTGTTGGGAGGCACTACCCCGTTGGTGGCGCAAGATGCTGCCGTGAACGACCTTACCATAACCGGTGTGGTGAGGAACAAGGAGAACCGGAAGCGACTGGAAAATGTGAACATATCCGTCATCGGTACAAACATCGGCACAGTAACCAATCAGGATGGTACTTTCTCTCTTAAAGTAACCACCACTGATGGATTCCGTGGAGTAGAGTTCTCTCACATCGGTTTTCTGAACACGCATTTATCGCTGGAGGAGTTAGAGAAATCAAACGAACTGACCATCTGGATGATACCGGCTCCTAATTTGCTGAGCGAAATCGTGGTTTACGGAAACAACGCTCGTGTCATTGTGGAGGAAGCCATCAGGAAAATCCCTGTCAACTATGCACCCTCAGACAATATGCTGACCGCTTTCTATCGGGAAACCGTGCAAAAGCGTCGCCGTTATATCGGTGTCTCCGAAGCCGTGATGGATGTCTACAAAACGTCATACGACGAGCGTGGTGCCAGTCGCGATCGGGTGCAACTTCGCAAAGGACGCAGGCTGATGAGTCAGAAGCAGAGCGATACGCTGGCTGTTAAAGTGGTGGGAGGTCCCAATCTTTCGCTCTATCTGGACGTGGTGAAGAATGGCGACGCCTTGCTCAGCCCGGACAATCTGAATTACTATGACTTCCGGATGGAGGAACCTGTGAATCTGGATAACCGGATGCAGTATGTTGTCAGTTTCCGTCCCCGAGTCAGCCTGATGTATGCCCTTTTTATCGGGAAACTTTACATCGATTACGAACGGCTATCCTTTACCCGCGCCGAGTTTGAATTGGACATGGCCAATCGGGTAAAAGCGGTGGAAGCCATTCTTCACAAGAAGCCTGTCGGGTTGAGGTTCCGTCCACAGGAAGTCAGCTATTTGGTGACTTATAAGCAACAGGGAAGCCGCACTTATCTGAACTATATACGGAATATCATTCGCTTTAAATGCGATTGGCAGAAGCGGTTGTTCTCGTCTACCTATACCACATATTCTGAAATGGTGGTGACCGACCGGAAGGAGAATCCGCAAACCGGCATCTCCGGACGGAACGCATTCAGACAGAAGCAAGTGTTTTATGACTTGGTGGACGAGTATTGGAATGAAGATTTTTGGAAGAACTACAACATTATAGAACCTACGGAATCGTTGGAGAATGCCGTCAACAAACTGAGAAAGCAGTCATACTGAGAATATGTCAGCCCTTGGGACAAGTTTTTTCTTAATATCCTCAGTCTTGTTTTTCGGTGTTTTTCCTTATATTTGGGGATAACCAAACAACTACCCCGTGGATTATGCCGAACGAACTGATAATATGGAGCAAAGTGAGAGAAGGAGATATAAAGACGTTCGAAGAACTCTTCCGCCGATACTATACGCCCCTTTGCTGGTATGCTGCAAGTATTACGGGCAGTGTACAGGCCGGTGAGGAGATTGTAGAAGAACTCTTTTATGTGCTGTGGAAAGATAGAGAGAAGTTGCAGGTGTTTCATTCCGTCAAGAGTTACCTCTATCGTGCGGTGCGGAACGAAGCGTTGCAATACTGCGAGCATCGGGAGGTGAGGGAGCGATATGTTGCCGCCATAGGTGCAAGGAGTGAGTGGGAGAGTTTGGCCGACCCTCAACGGGAGATGGAGTACAAAGAACTCCGGAATCTGATTCAGCGAACGCTTGGACAATTGCCTTTGCGCCGGCAGCAGATATTCAGGATGCATCGCGTGCAAGGAATGAAATATGCAGATATTGCTCTGGCTCTCTCGTTGTCCGTCAAGACAGTGGAGGCGGAGATGACCAAGGTGCTCCGAACATTGAGAAAAGAAATAGATGATTATATCCGAACAAGATAATGGAAATAAATAAAAAGAATGGAAAGACTGATGAAGCGTGGAAACGGTTGTATGCACGCTTGGAGAACGACGGTTTGTTAAGTAGCTGCAACGAAAGGGGCGGTACGGCTTCACGTCTGTTGCCTTACCTGAAAAGGGTGGTGCCGACAGCAGCCATGATTGCCGGAATCATTTTTTGTGCCGCATGGTTGATTTGGCCGGAAAGAGGCGACGAGACTCATGGCCTGCTGACACAGGAAAACCAAGAGAAAGCGGCTTTGGTAAAGACACTGGAAGATGGGTCGGTAGTATATCTTGCCCAAGAAAGCAGGTTGCAATATCCCAAACATTTTACTGCTGATAAACGGACGGTGAATTTGCAAGGCGAGGCTTTCTTCGATATAGCCCGGAAGCCCGGAAATACATTTATGATTGAAACCGAGAAAGTACGCGTGGAGGTGCTGGGGACAGCTTTCAATATACAAAGCAATGCGTTGGCTCCTTTCAGTTTGTCGGTGAAAAGGGGCAGTGTGAAAGTTTTGCTGAAGCAAAACGGGCAGACAACCTTGGTGAAAGCAGGCGAAACCGCAACTCTGCGGTCGGGCAGACTTCTTCTGGGTGAGACTACATATCCTAATGTATTCGACCGTTATGTCAAGAACATCCGTTTTAAGGACGAATGCCTTGAGGACGTATTGCGAGTCATCAATAAAGAATCTTCCTACTGGCAGATTGAGACGGCTTCTCCGGCATTAGGACAGAAACGGCTGACAGTGGAGTTCTCCAATAACTCGCCGGAGTTCGTGGCCGAACTGATTTGTTGGACATTCAACTTGAAGTGTGAACGTAAGGAGAATAGACTGGTATTATTTGAATGATGAATGTATGGGGATTGCTCGCTTCATAATCGTTTTTTTGTGGATGCTTTTCATTGCGGGCAGTGTAAAAGCAGATGGAAATGATGTGCTGGAGCGTTTTATCCGCTTGCCCAAAGCAAAAGGAACGGTCTATTCTTTATTGGGGAAAATATCGGAACAGTCCGGCTATCTGTTCATTTATGACAGCAAGATCATAAACAACGATTCTGTTGTAAAAATCAAAAAGAAGAAAGAGTGCTCCGTGCGGCAGGCCGTTTATGAAATAACCGGCAGTCGGAATCTTGAATTGAAGGTACTGGGACGTCATATATTAATAACACGGGCAGAGCAGAAGGTTGTAATGAAAGAAACGGCTGTCTTGCCGCCTTTATCACTCTATTCCACCATTACCGGTAGATTGCTGGATAGAGAGACTGGGGAGCCGGTGACCGGAGCATCGGTTCATGTGCAGGGCACTTCGTTAGGAAATATCACCAATCAGAATGGAGAATTCAGGATTCAAGTACCGGATTCCTTGAGGCATCGCCCACTGTTATTTTCCCATTTGGGTTATGTGAGGCAGACGGTAGAAGTACTTGCATTGGAAGGGCGTAACAATGTCCTGAGTCTTGAACCGAAAGTCATTCCTTTGCAGGAGGTGCTTATCCGTCTGACAGAACCGAAAAAACTGCTTCGTGAGATGATGGAATGTCGGGACAAAAACTACGCCTCTTCTCCGGTCTATCTGACTACCTTTTACAGAGAAGGCGTACAACTGAAAAACAAGTTTCAGAGTTTCACGGAGGCCGTCTTTAAGGTGTATAAGACCTCGATATCGGAACCTGTTGTCAAAGATCAGGTGAAGTTGCTTAAAATGAGCAAGATTGACAATCGGGAGCAGACGGATAGCGTGATAGCAAAAATAAGATCGGGCGTGGAGGCCTGTTTGCGACTGGACATCATGAAGCACACTCCCGACTTTCTTTCTCTTGAAACCGGTGACAAGCTTTATACTTATACTTCCGGTGACGTCGTTTCTGTGGACGACCGCACAGCCAATGTCGTCTGTTTCGAGCAGAGGCGGGGAGTGAAAGAACCTTTGTTTTGTGGCGAACTTTACATAGACTCGGAGAACAAAGCCTTGTTGCGTGCCCGCTTCGAGATTCAGCCCCGGTACGTCAAGGCAGCCACACCGGTTTTTGTGATGCGCCAGTCACAGAAAGTACGGCTGACTGCGGAAAAAATAGTCTACACCGTCTCATACAAACCTTGGAACGGCATTCATTATGTCTATCATATCCGTGGCGACCTCTATTTCAAGATGAAGAGAAAACGCATATCATTCGGTAATCCAATGTTACACACTTGGTTTGAGATGGCAACTTGCCGGATTGACAACGAAAATGTGATGCGCTTTCCGCGTGCGGAGAGGCTGCCGGTGCATACGGTATTTGCAGAAACTGCCTTTAAGTACGATGCGGATTTCTGGGGCGACTTCAATGTGATTCCGTTGGAAGAAGAACTTGAAAAGATTATAGAGAAAGTGTCTTTAAAGATAGAACGGACTGCAAATTCAGACCATTAGTTCTCAATCGTTTGCATAGGTAGGCTACACTTTTTAAGAGGAAATATATAGTTTTCGGGCTTTTTATAGTAATTTTGCCTCCGGTATTAGTTTAAATTAAAAGATTGTGACAATGAAATTACCCGAAGATCCGGTGATGCTGTATAGCTTCATCAACACGAAATTACGTGACTTCTATCCTTCGTTGGATGCTCTTTGTGAGGATATGAACGTAGAGAAAGAAGACATTATTCGAAAGCTGAAGTTGGTGGGATTTGAGTATAACCCCGTAAAAAACAGGTTTTGGTAAGTAACGTAAGTTCGATATAATATATTAGAATATCATAAATTGCCCGTCATTGATGAAGTTAATATCAATGACGGGTTTCTTTTTTCAATGTAACACGGCTTATAGATACCCGGGGTCGGTATAGGCGCTTGCTTTTGCTAAAGATGAGGGTCTGCATGTCGGAAAGACATTTCCTGAATGCGCACCGGTTTACAGCGAGATTAGGCAGAAGAGAGCCTTTCAGGCCGACCGCCCTCCTCCTGTTTTGACAGCTGCAATCCTTTGACGTGACAGACACAAGTGTTCAAGCCGACAGACACAAGTGTTTTACACGTCAGACACAAGTGTTTTAGCCGTCAGACACAAGTGTCTGACAAGTCAGTGATAAACTGTTGATAACCAATAAGATTTAGCTTTGAAACACAAGCCTGCAGGTGAGGCTTTCGACCTGCTTCTTATCCCGAACTCAGGTGAAGTAATGCCTCTATATAAATAAGGAAAACTCCCGTTGCTTGTTGCCGTAAGGTACAAATCAACGGGAGTTGTTTTGTTTATTTGGTCGGGATGCCTGACTCATTCAGATTCTTCCGAATATCCTCGTCTGTAAGTTCGTAGTTCACCAAATCTCCTGATAGATACTTGTCGTAAGAAGCCATATCGATAAGTCCGTGCCCGGAAAGATTGAATAGGATCACTTTTTCTTCGCCGCTTTCCTTGCACTTGTTAGCTTCGCGGATGGTAGCTGCAATGGCATGGCACGATTCCGGAGCGGGAATAATGCCTTCTGCCTGTGCAAAGAGACAACCCGCATCGAAAGATTCGAGTTGCCTGATGTCGACGGCTTCCATGTAGCCGTCCTTTAGCAGTTGCGAAACGATAACACCTGCACCATGATAGCGCAGGCCCCCGGCATGTATATTGGCAGGGGTGAAGTTATGCCCCAACGTAAACATGGGCAATAAGGGGGTATATCCGGCTTCATCTCCGAAGTCGTATTGAAACTTGCCGCGTGTCAGCTTCGGGCAGGAAGCCGGTTCGGCGGCTATGAAACGTGTTTTCTTTCCTTCGAGAATGTTATGGCGCATGAATGGAAAAGCGATGCCGCCGAAGTTGGAACCTCCGCCGAAACAGGCTATTACCATGTCCGGATACTCACCCGCCATGGCCATCTGCTTTTCTGCTTCTTGACCGATGATAGTTTGGTGCAGTGTCACGTGGCTCAATACGGAACCAAGGGTGTATTTGCAGGTTGGGGTGGTTTGTGCCAATTCGATGGCTTCGGAAATGGCTGTTCCCAATGATCCCTGATGGTTGGGGTGGGTCGTCAGTATATTTTTTCCGGCACGGGTCGACATGGAGGGTGACGGCGTGACTTGTGCACCGAATGTTTGCATGATGCTGCGGCGATATGGTTTCTGCTCATAGCTGATTTTTACCTGATAGACGGCGGCCTCTAAACCGAAAAGACGTGCGGCATAAGCCAGAGAGGCTCCCCATTGGCCTGCACCGGTCTCAGTGGTGACATTGGTAACCCCTTCTTTTTTACAATAGTATGCCTGCGGAATGGCCGAATTTAGTTTATGTGATCCCATGGGGCTGACACTTTCGTTCTTGAAGTAAATGTGAGCCGGCGTGTCAAGCACTTTCTCTAATCCGTAGGCACGCACCAACGGAGTACTCCGGTAGTACTTGTACATATCGTGCACCTCTTCGGGGATTTCAATCCATGCGTCTGTTTGGTTGAGTTCCTGTCGGCAGAGTTCCTCGGCAAAGATGGGATACATGTCTTCAGCTTTCAGCGGCTGTCTCGTTCCGGGATGAAGCGGTGGCAGGGGCTTGTTCACCATTTCGGCCTGTATGTTATACCAATAATGTGGAATTTCTTCTTCAGGGAGAATAAATCTTTTTGTTTTGTTGCTCATAGTGGTTGAAATGATTAATAATTAAAAGCCCCAAATGTAGTCATTATTTTCTTACCCGCCTTTTTTTCTTTTTGTTTTTTGTATATGAAACAAGATTTGCCTAAGTTTGTCGCAATTCATCAAGCTATGTTTTTATGAAAATCTATCATAAACTTCTGTTGTATAAAAACAAGTGGATACTTCCCTATGTGCAGATAGTAGTGGGGAGCATGACTTTCATCACTTATCTGGCTTCCATCTTATTGATTGCAGGGATAGTTTATGAGCATGGCTTCACAATTTCCGATGTCGAAGCCCGACAACTTCAACGTCTGTATCATGGGGTATGGATTGTTTTTCTGGCGGATGTCACTCTGCATATCTTGTTGGAGTATAAGGATACCCGGCGTACTTTCAGCAAGTTGACTTGGATATTGACTGTCTTGCTTTATCTGACACTTGTTCCGGTAATTTTTCATCGTCCGGAAGAGGAGGGGGGCATTTTGTTGTTTTGGGAGTTTCTTCACAGTAAAGCTTATCATCTTGTTTTATTGTTGTTCTTGTCTTTATTGAATCTTTCCAACGGGGTGGTGCGATTATTGGGACGACGAACGAATCCATCGCTTATTTTGGCAGTTGGTTTCTTGATAATCATTCTTATAGGAACGGGTCTGCTGATGTTGCCGCGTTGCACGCTGCACGGTATATCGTGGGTAGATTCACTGTTTATATCAACAAGTGCGGTGTGTGTGACGGGGCTGACTTCTGTGGATGTGGCTTCTACTTTTACCACGGCTGGATTTGTGATAATCATTTTGTTGATTCAGATCGGAGGTTTGGGTGTAATGACGCTGACCAGCTTCTTTGCAATGTTCTTCATGGGTAACACTTCATTATACAATCAGTTGGTGGTGCGCGATATGGTGAGTTCCGATTCGTTGAACTCTTTGCTTTCTACTTTAGTCTATATTCTGGGATTTACACTGGTAATCGAAGGAATAGGGATGTTGGTTATTTGGGGGGATATTCATGGAACAATGGGGATGAGTATTCAGGAAGAACTGGCTTTTTCGGCTTTCCATTCCATTTCGGCTTTTTGCAATGCAGGTTTTTCCACCTTACCCGGAAATCTGGGAAATCCGTTGGTGATGGCAGGCCATAATCCGTTTTATATTTACATTTCTCTGCTGGTAATCATGGGGGGTATCGGTTTTCCCATTTTGGTGAACTTTAAGGAAATCATTCTTTATCATCTGCACCGCTTGTGGAAGTTTTTGTATACGTGGCACTGGGACGAACGCCGCTTTTATCATCTATATAACCTGAATACGAAGATTGTACTGATTGTCACATTCATTCTTTTGCTGTTGGGCACTATTGGTATTGCCCTTTTCGAGTGGAACGGTGCTTTTGCGGGCATGTCGGTAGGCGAGAAATGCACACAAGCGTTTTTCAATGCAGTTTGTCCCCGCACGGCCGGTTTCTCCAGTGTGGACTTGGGAGGACTGGGCATACAGACGGTGCTCATTTACATTTTTCTTATGTGGGTGGGAGGTAGTTCCCAATCTACGGCAGGTGGCATCAAGGTGAATGCCTTTTCGGTGGTAGTACTCAATTTGGTGGCTGTGTTGCGCGGTACGGAACGCGTAGAGGTCTTCGGACGTGAGTTGTCTCATGATTCGATTCGTCGTGCCAATGCCACGGTAGTGATGTCGTTCGGCATTCTGTTCCTGTTTATTTTCCTCATCAGTATGTTGGAGCCGGAGATTTCTCTTTTAGCCATTGTTTTTGAATGTGTATCGGCTCTGAGTACGGTCGGTTCCAGTTTGAACCTTACTCCTTTGTTAGGGAACAATAGCAAATTGCTGATTGCATTGTTGATGTTTGTAGGGCGTGTGGGATTGATTACTTTAATGCTTGGCATCATCAAGCAGAAGAAGCATACGAAATATCAGTATCCGAGTGGTCAGATTATAATTAATTAAAACTTGTTGCATTATGAAATATGTCATTATCGGTTTAGGAGACTACGGTTGTGTTTTGGCTGAAGAGCTCTCTGCGCTTGGACACGAAGTAGTAGGAGCAGATATCAATTCTGCCTGTGTGGAGAGTTTGAAGGATAAAATAGCCACTGCTTTTGTGATTGATGCCACGGACGAGCAGGCTTTGGCCGTACTGCCTTTGAATGCGGTGGACATCGTGATTGTGGCTATTGGCAAGAACTTCGGTGCATCTATCCGTGTGGTGGCTTTGCTGAAGCAGAATAAAGTGAAACGCATCTATGCTCGCGCCATTGATTCTATTCATCGCTCTGTACTTGAAGCTTTTGAGTTGGATCGTATTCTTACTCCGGAAGAAGATGCGGCACGCAGATTGGTTCAACGAATGGAGTTCGGCGCCAACATAGAGACTTTCCGCATAGATTCCGACTATTATGTCATGAAGTTCACTGTTCCTGAAAAAATCGTAGGGTACTATGTAAACGAACTGAATTTGGACAAAGAATTTGGTCTGAAAATGATTGCACTGAAACGTATGGAGACTCTGAAAAACAGCCTCGGCATTTCGTTTACGGAGCACGATGTCGTCAATGAGTTGCCGGAGAATGAGCGAATACAGGCCGATGACCAGTTGGTATGCTACGGGCGTTATCAGGATTTCAGAAGATTCTGGAAAGCCCTATAGCAGCTTCGGCATTTCCGCCCTGTTTTTTTAGTACATTCCGGTTTGGTATGTGTAACGAAAATCATAATAAAAGTCCGATGAAGAAACAGAAATTTCCATTGCTCCTGCGAGTGCTTGTGGCCATTGTGCTGGGGCTTGTTTTTGGCCGATTGTTACCCGAACCGGTCGGTCGTGTGTTTATTACATTCAATTCTCTTTTCGGGGAATTCCTTTCTTTCTCCATACCATTGATTATTCTGGGGCTTGTGGCTCCTGCCATAGCCCATTTGGGGCGCGGTGCAGGCAGGCTGCTGGTATTTACGGCTGCCATAGCATATGCTTCTACGGTGTTTTCGGGTTACTTCACCTATTTGCCTTGCATGGAGATATTCCCTGACATCATTTCCCGTGAGACAATGCCTGATGGTATCAGCGGAGAAACCGCCATCGGTTTGCAACCTTATTTTATGGTGCAGATGCCTCCTGCCTTGCAGGTGATGACAGCTCTTGTGCTTGCTTTTATGCTGGGACTTGGTATGGCTATATTAAAGACAAAATATTTGCAAAACGCATTCGATGATTTCAGAAACGTTATATTGATTGTCATTGAGCGTGTCATTATCCCGCTTCTACCATTCTATATTTTCGGTATTTTTTTGAATATGGCAAGTAACGGACAGGCGTTTGCTGTATTGACGCAATTCTCTAAAGTGATTGTTGTCATCTTTATCCTTCATATCCTGCTTCTTCTCATTCAGTTTACAATAGCCGGTGTAATAGGGCGCAAGAACCCATTGAGGCTTTTGCGTACTATGTTACCCGCTTATGCCACAGCACTGGGTACTTCATCTTCTGCCGCCACCATTCCTGTGACGTTGAAACAAGCTGTCAAGAACGGGGTACAGGAGAACATCGCCGGATTTACAGTACCGCTTTGTGCTACGATTCACATGGCCGGCAGTACCATGAAAATTACGGCTTGTGCTTTGGCTATTATGTATATGAACAATATGGATATTGAATTTGGGGCGGTCAGCCGATTTATCTTTATGTTGGGTATTACGATGGTGGCCGCTCCCGGTGTGCCGGGTGGTAGCATCATGGCTGCTTTGGGGTTGTTGAGCAGTATCTTGGGCTTCGATGAACAATTGCAAGCATTGATGATTGCACTCTACATTGCTATGGACAGTTTCGGCACAGCCTGTAATGTGACGGGCGACGGGGCTATTGCAGTAATAGTAGACAAAATAGCTGGAAAAAATTTTGTTAAAGCAAGAGGCACCGATTAAACCTCTTGCTTGTTCCTTTGTCATATATATGTTGCAACACAATGGACATTTATTATAATGAAAGTATAAATTTAACAAAGGAATAAAGTATGAAAAGAATAGTTTTAATGTTGACAGTAGCTTTCTTGGCAGGAAGCATGGCAATGGCACAGTATGCTCATCGTGGTGATAAGATACCTGATCCGAAAGTTCGGGCAGAACGGATGACGGAACGGATGGCCAAGGAATATGCGCTGAATGATGCACAAAAGAAACAACTTTTGGAAGCCAATTTGGCATTGGTGGAGAAAATGAGAGATATGCCAAAGCATCGCAAGCCGAAAATGAAAAGAGGTGAGAGGAACTGCAATTCCTGCTGTTGCGAAAAAGCGGATAAATGTCATAAGGAAAACTCCTTGACGGATGAGCAGTGTGCGCAGAAAAAAGCCGAAATGGAAAAAAAACGTAAGGAGATGCAAGATGCCCGCTCCGCCTATGACGTAAAGCTCCAGAAGATTATGACGAAGGAGCAGTATGCCGCATATACCCAAAAGTTCAAAGAGAGAAAAGAACAACCAAGAAGAGATAGAAGGTAAAGTTTTTACTTTGTTCTTTATAAAGCAAACTCTCCATTAGATTGTGTGAAAGATTTGTTCTGATACATGTACACAATTTAATGGAGAGTTTATTCTTACCCGTTGGCGGAATTAACCTAATAAAAGATTTATGAATAGTAGGTTGTGCATATTATTGATATTTAGTAGATTAAATGTGAATAAACTTTTAATAAACAAATATCGTATGCACAACCTATATGCAATATTCGCAAAATTTCTGAACATATGCAAGCAAGTAGCCGGCGACTTAGTCAATGAATCAGGAAATGTTCCCAAAAGAGGAGTAGTTCCCAAATTCTCGGACCTTGAAATTGTAGCGTTGAATATGACATCAGAAGCTGTTGGTATTGACAGCGAGTCTTTGTTGTTTGCAAAGTTGCAGGAATATAAGAGCAAAATTCCCAATCTTATATCCCGTAGACAATACAATGACAGACGTAAAACGACCTCGTTTCTGTGCAATACAATCCGGGAAAGAATGGCTTCAGAAATAGATGGAGGTGAGGAATTTTTCTGCATTGATTCAAAACCGATAGAAACATGTCGTTTTGCCCGTTCCAAACGTTGCCGTATGGGGAAGAAGAATATTGAGAAAGCACCATCAATCGGATACTGCGCGTCACAAGGTATGTATTATTACGGATATAAGCTTCATACGGTCTGTGGATTAAGTGGAGTCATCCATTCCTTTGACCTTACCAAAGCCTGTGTACATGACATCCATTTTCTGAAGGACGTGAAAGTGGACTATAGTAATTGTACAGTCATAGCAGACAAAGGATATATAAGTGCACAGGTACAGCTGGATTTGTTTGAAACGGCAAATATCAGATTGGAAGTGCCATACAGGAGCAATCAGAAAGAATGGAAACCGACATACCCGGCTTTTGCCAAAGCAAGAAAAAGAATTGAAACCATATTCTCGCAACTATGTGACCAATTTATGATTATAAGGAATTATGCGAAAGATACCGACGGATTGTTCGCTCGGATTATCGGGAAGATTAGCGCACTTACAATCCTGCAATACATTAACTACAAAAACAATAAACCCATTGGCAGAGTTAAATATGCGCTAATTTAATTCCGCCAACGGGTTTTATTCTTACTTTTCAGTTCATAAAGATATATTTACAGTGATTGATAATCAGGAATGTCTTGCAGAAAGGTGTAATTACCTTGCTCATAATTCATACGACAACAATAATGCTGAAGCCCATTGGTAACTATCAGATAATCCACTTTCAGAACAATGTTATAGCGTGTAATCTGGTTGAACACTTTTTGTGTAATGCCAACCTCAGGAGCCTTGTATTCCACAATCATGCGTGCCGTCAGGTCTCTCTTATAAAGCACGGTGTCACAGCGCTTCTTCATGCCATTCAATTCTACCTGCACCTCGTTTGCCATAAGCGCTTGCGGATATCCCTTATGCTCCAGTAAAAAATGCACAAAGTGTTGGCGGACCCATTCTTCGGGAGTCAAAGCAACATACCGACGACGTATCACATCAAAAATAGTGTTCTTTCCATCTTTAACGGCAATTTTTGCATCAAAAGGAGGTAAATTCAGTACAGTCATATTTTAAAAGGGAATGCTGGTAATTGTAGTTTTCATCTGTATTTAATTTCCGTATCTACTTTTTTATTGTATTTTTGTGAGTTAAATAACTCGTTCCTTATTGTTTTGGGAACAAATTTAATGAAATCTTATGAAAACAAAGCAAGAAATAGTGGCTAACTGGCTTCCCCGCTATACAAAACGTGCATTGGAAGACTTTGGAGAATATATACTGTTGACCAACTTCAATAAGTACGTAGAAATCTTTGCAGAGAAATTCAATGTCTCCATTTTAGGCAAGGATGCCAACATGATATCAGCCAGTGCCGAGGGAGTGACAATCATAAACTTTGGAATGGGCAGCCCTAACGCAGCCATTATCATGGATTTATTAAGTGCTATTCGACCTAAAGCCTGTTTATTCCTCGGCAAATGTGGAGGTATAGATAAAAAAAATAGAATAGGGGACTTGATTCTGCCCATTGCTGCCATCCGGGGTGAAGGTACTTCGAACGATTATTTTCCGCCTGAGGTTCCCTCTCTGCCTGCATTTATGTTACAGCGTGCCGTCTCTTCGGCTATTCGAGATTATGCTCGCGACTATTGGACGGGTACTGTATATACCACCAACCGTCGAATTTGGGAGCATGACGAAGAATTTAAAGACTACCTTAAGAAAACGCGTGCCATGGCTGTTGATATGGAAACAGCTACCTTATTCAGTTGTGGTTTTGCCAATCATATTCCCACCGGCGCTCTTTTATTGGTGTCCGATCAGCCCATGATTCCGGAAGGAGTGAAAACCGATAAGAGCGACAGTATGGTGACCCAAAATTTTGTCACTGAACATGTTGAAATCGGTATTGCTTCTCTGCGCATGATTATTGATGAGAAGAAAACCGTGAAACATCTGAAATTTGATTGGTAATTTTGACTAAAATAAAAATCTACGTTAATATCCTTATTGAAGTCCCCATTTTATATGGCAAAGCAAGAAACAACATGTGATGACATTTTAAAAGAATTAAGAGCCGGACAATATCGTCCCATCTATTATTTAATGGGTGAGGAAGCATATTATATAGACCTTATCGCTGATTATATCATAAACAACGTTCTCACAGAAACTGAAAAAGAGTTTAATCTGAGTATTGTTTATGGTGCAGATGTAGATATTGCCACTGTTATCAATGCAGCCAAACGATACCCGATGATGTCCGAACGCCAAGTTGTGGTTGTAAAGGAAGCTCAGGCAATGCGTAATATGGAAGAGCTTTCATACTACTTGCAGAAGCCGTTAAATTCCACTATTTTGGTTATGTGCCATAAGCATGGTGTATTGGATAGAAGGAAAAAATTAGCTGCTGAAATAGAAAAAGTCGGGATTTTATTTGAATCTAAAAAGGTCAAAGACGCTCAATTGCCCGCATTTATTACCTCGTATATGAAAAGCAAAGGAATAGATCTTAATCCTAAAGCTACTTGCATTCTTGCTGACTTTGTTGGAACCGATCTTAGTCGTCTTACCGGAGAACTGGAAAAACTGATAATAACTCTTCCAAAAGGTCAAACATGCGTCACCCCTGAACAGATAGAGCGCAACATAGGAATCAGTAAAGATTATAATAACTTTGAACTGCGTAGCGCCATAGTAGAGAAGGATATACTAAAAGCCAATAAGATAATAAAATATTTTGAAGAAAATCCCAAAACAAATCCGATTCAAATGACTTTATCTTTACTTTTTGGCTTCTTTTCCAACCTCATGTTGGCTTATTATGCTCCGGAAAAGTCAGAGCAGGGAATAGCCGGCTTCATCGGATTAAAGACTCCTTGGCAATCTCGTGAATATATAAGTGCGATGCACCGATACAGTGGGGTAAAGACTATGCAAATAATCGGAGAAATTCGACATGCAGATGCAAAATCCAAAGGAGTGAGAAATACCTCTTTAAGCGATGGAGATATTCTCCGAGAATTAGTCTTTAAGATTCTGCATTAATTTTTCTATTTTGGGTTTCTTTCAAACAATAAGAAACACCATTATTAAAAAGACCGTTTATATTATTCGCCCAATAGAAACAGTCTTTTTTATTACAGATCTTTATACATATATGAAAAAAGACAGTAAATATTTATATATCAATTATTTATCCTGATTTTCAATCTCTGAGAATCGTTTTTTCAGAATCAATAGTATATTTGTACATAAATATAACAAGGATTTTTATTTTCATATGAGATTGTATAAAGAGAGCAATGTTCAATTTTCCTTCGATATACTTCCTAATATGTTGTAAGCTCACACTTGTACAAGTGTAAAATATTGAATCCCATTGGGTTATAAATAGATAATTCGCTTACAGAATTTTCGAGCAGTTTTCATATATGCCATTTATGATAGTTTGAGCTGTCTCCTTATGATTTTGAAAAAAGAGTTCTTGTTTCCCTCATTGCGTTTTCTCAATTTAAATAAAATATATAGTTGTATATTCAACTATATGTAAATACCATTGTAATACCTGATTATTACACAATAATTTAATGCGTATCTGTAATTAATATTAATGTGATAATTTATGCAGTCGCAATTGTAATCATATAAATATAACAAAAATAAAAACCAAGTTTACAGAAATAGAACATTATATATTAAAATATAGTATTATAAATAATAATACACTGAAAACCATATATATACAATGCTTTCTTGAAGTTGAAAACCATATTTATCTTTGATGATGTAGTAAGAAATGTAATATAATCAGTTTATTGGCATTTATTTTAGATATAATATATTGTATATAAGTAAAATAATGTATTTTATTAAATAAAATATAGAGGATTAATTTAGAGATTTATAATCTTAATGTTGACTTCAAGTTACCTGTGTAATTTCCTGGTTTTCTTTTGTGAATATCTGATTATTACATATTTGATTTGTTTTTGTGAATCGCATTTTTTACCTTTGTAATTAAATAAATGATAAACACAGTTGTAATAACAGGCATATCAATGAGTATAAAGGACAGGTTCAAGATGATTATGTATCGGGAGAAGTTAACGGCAGTTGCTTTCGCTGAAAGCATAGGGGTAGCTCAAGCCACCATCTCTCATATTTTAGGTCCACGTAATAAATATCCAAGTACAGAGGTAATTCTCCGATTGCATCAGCGATACAGTGACATCAGTCTGGATTGGTTGCTTACCGGAAAAGGCAATATGAGCAATGACTCTGATTTGTCAGTAAACGGTGAATTTGACTATCCGCTGTTTGCTGAGAATCGAGAAAATCAGTCCGATAGACCAGATGAAACGGAAAATCGCAAGGAAATGACCTTAGAGATACCTCAAAAAGCAGTTAAAGAAATTGTGAAACAGGAAGTTATCTATAAAGAAAGACCTCCTCGAAAGATTACTGAAATAAGAATTTTTTTCGATGACAATACGTATGAGACTTTCAAACCTGAAATTTAGTAAACAAAACAGCATAAACTTTCTCCATACCTTTTTGAAAGGTTGATTCTGTTTTGTGCTATCTTTGCATCCGGAAGAAACATCCCTCTTTATAGATATGAAAAAATATATTTTAGATCTGACAGTGACAGAGAACCTTCGCTTACATGTCAATTATGTATTGTTGAAGCTTACTTCATCATCGTCCTTACTTCCGGAGATGCTGCCGGGGCAATTTGCAGAGATTCGCATAGACGGTTCGCCCGGTACTTTCTTACGTCGTCCTATCTCCATCAATTACGTAGACAAAGAGCGAAATGAAGTCTGGTTCTTAGTTCAGCTTGTTGGCGATGGAACCAAACGTTTAGGAGAAGCTAAAACCGGTGATACGATTAACGTCATACTTCCGTTAGGAAATAACTTCACAATGCCTCTAAAAGCCTCGAATAAGCTCTTGTTAGTGGCCGGAGGAGTAGGAACAGCACCTATGTTATATTTAGGTCAGCAATTAGCGGAAACAGGCTCTAAGCCAACATTCCTATTAGGTGCTAGAAGCGATAAAGATTTGCTGCAATTGGAACAGTTTGCCGCTTACGGTGATGTGTATACTACAACGGAAGACGGCAGTCATGGAGAAAAAGGGTATGTAACCCAACATTCCATATTGAATAAGGCAGACTTTGAGCAGGTATATACTTGTGGTCCCAAACCCATGATGGTGTCTGTGGCAAAATATGCCAAGAGTAAAGGAATCAATTGTGAAGTGTCTTTAGAGAATATGATGGCATGCGGCATAGGCGCTTGTTTATGTTGCGTGGAAAACACTATTGAAGGTCATTTGTGCGTATGTAAAGAAGGGCCGGTTTTTAATATAAACAGATTGTTATGGCAGATTTAAATGTAAATATCGGTGAATTACGAATGAAGAATCCGGTGATGACAGCATCCGGGACATTTGGATATGGTTTGGAATTTGCCGACTTCATCGAATTGGCGCGAATAGGTGGTATAATTGTAAAAGGGACTACCCTTCACAAACGTGAAGGTAATCCATATCCCCGTATGGCAGAGACTCCATCTGGGATGTTAAACGCTGTGGGACTGCAAAATAAAGGTGTCCATCACTTTGTTGAACACATCTATCCATCTATTAAGGACATACAAACCAACCTGATTGTCAATGTTTCAGGTTCTGCCATCGAAGATTATGTTGAAACAGCTGCCATTATTAATGAACTTGACAAAATTTCTTCCATTGAATTGAACATTTCCTGCCCGAATGTGAAGCAAGGAGGAATGGCGTTCGGTGTTACTGCCAAAGGAGCTGAAGAAGTAGTAAAAGCAGTTCGGTCGGTTTATAAAAAGACACTTATCGTGAAGCTTTCACCGAATGTTACCGACATTGCGGAAATTGCCCGTGCTGTTGAAAATAGCGGTGCAGATAGCATTTCTCTCATCAACACTCTTCTGGGAATGGCTATTGATGCGGAACATAGGCGTCCCATGCTGTCTACCGTAACCGGTGGATTGTCTGGTGCAGCCGTAAAACCAATTGCTTTGCGCATGGTATGGCAAGTGGCTAAAGCAGTAAAAATACCCGTCATAGGTATGGGAGGTATTATGAACTGGAAAGATGCAGTGGAATTTATGCTTGCAGGTGCCACGGCCATTCAAATTGGTACGGCAAATTTCATAGATCCCACAGTTACCGTAAAGGTTGCAGAAGGTATTGATAATTATCTAAACAGGCATGGTTTTACATCTGTAAAAGACATAATAGGTGCACTTGAGGTATAAATAATAACAAATAGCATCTATTCGCATTTCTTGTTCATAAAAAAGGACATTCTTTTTGAATGTCCTTTTTCTTTTTATTTACATCAGATAAATCATTCTTCCAATAAATCGGGACGTAACCTGCGAGTTCTTTCCAACGACTGCTGCAATTCCCATTCCTTAATCTTGGCCTCGTGTCCTGATAGTAAAATATCCGGAACTTTCCACCCTTTATAATCAGCAGGACGTGTATAAACCGGCGCTGCCAGCAGATTGTCCTGAAAAGAATCGGAAAGGGCAGACTGTTCATCGGAAATCACTCCCGGTATGATACGGACAATGGCATCTGCCATAACAGCGGCAGCCAATTCTCCGCCTGTCAGTACATAATCACCTATGCTGACCTCTTTCGTAATGAGATGTTCGCGAATCCTGAAATCAATCCCTTTAAAGTGTCCGCAAAGGATGATGAGATTGCGGGCAAGAGACAATGTATTGGCCATCGGCTGGCAAAACTGCTCTCCATCGGGAGTTGTGAAGATTACTTCATCATAATTCCGTTCGGACTTTAGAGTATTGATGCAACGCTCTATGGGTTCGATTTTCATAACCATTCCGGCAAATCCTCCAAATGGGTAATCGTCTACACGCCGGTATTTATCTTCCGTATAATCGCGAAGATTGTGGATATGTATTTCTGCAAGCCCTTTATTCTGGGCACGTTTCATGATGGAGCAATTAAAGAACCCCTCAATCATTTCCGGCAAGACTGTGATAATGTCAATACGCATATATTATTCTAATAAAATCTTTTTTAGTTCAACGGCGGATGAGACAAGCCAATCGCTCAAACCAATGTTATTTAGAGTACAAAAGTAGTGTAAGTTAAAAGCAAAAACAAAAATAATGTTGTTTTTACCGGGATAGAGTCCAATTTCAGATAATAAAAATACAAATATTCAAGGATAAACCCGTAATTTTGCATTCAAACAACCCTCATTTGTATCTCTATGACTATAAAAGAAAAAATAGACCGACTCCGCGCCGAACTGCATCGGCATAACTACAATTATTATGTGCTGAATGCTCCGGAAATATCTGATAAAGAGTTTGATGACATGATGCGTGAGTTGCAGGATATGGAGCAAAAGCATCCTGAATATCAGGACGGCAACTCGCCAACAATGCGTGTTGGAAGTGATATAAACAAGAATTTCATGCAGGTGGTGCACAAATACCCCATGCTTTCATTAGGAAATACCTATTCCGAAAATGAGGTAACCGATTTCTATGAACGGGTGAAAAAATCGCTGAACGAAGATTTCGAGATTTGCTGCGAACTGAAGTATGACGGCACTTCCATCTCGTTGACGTATGAAGATGGCAAGCTGGTGCGTGCTGTTACACGCGGTGACGGAGAAAAAGGCGATGACGTGACGGATAATGTGAAGACAATCCGTACCATTCCGCTTGTTCTTCATGGCAATTATCCCAAAATATTTGAAATCAGAGGAGAAATTCTAATGCCGTGGACTGTTTTTGAAGAGTTGAACAAGGAAAAAGAGGCGCGTGAAGAACCTCTTTTCGCCAATCCGCGCAATGCGGCTTCGGGCACATTGAAGTTACAAAACCCAACCCTCGTAGCTTCCCGTAAGCTCGATGCCTACCTTTATTATCTATTAGGAGAAGACTTGCCCTGCGACGGTCATTATGAGAATCTGCAAGCAGCGGCCGGATGGGGATTTAAAATATCCGAATACACGAAAAAGGCTCATAGCCTGAACGAGGTCTTCGAATACATCAATTATTGGAATAGCGAGCGTAAAAACCTCCCTGTGGCGACAGATGGTATCGTGTTAAAAGTCAATAGTCTGAGGCAACAAAAAAATCTTGGTTTTACGGCAAAATCGCCCCGTTGGGCCATAGCCTATAAGTTTCAGGCAGAACGTGCCCTGACACGTTTGAATAAAGTTACCTATCAGGTGGGCCGTACCGGCGCGGTGACTCCGGTGGCTAATCTTGACCCTGTGCTGCTGTCCGGAACTATTGTAAAAAGGGCTTCTCTACATAATGCCGACATCATTGAAGGGCTGGATTTACACATAGGCGATATGGTATATGTGGAAAAAGGAGGCGAAATTATTCCCAAAATAACAGGGGTAGATAAAGATAACCGCAGCATGCTCATCGGCGAGAAAGTGAAATTTATCACTCGTTGTCCCGAATGTGGCAGCAGATTAATACGCTACGAAGGAGAAGCGGCGCACTATTGTCCTAACGAGACGGCCTGCCCGCCGCAGATAAAAGGAAAAATAGAGCATTTCATCAGCCGGAAAGCCATGAATATAGATGGATTAGGACCGGAAACCGTGAACACATTCTATCGATTAGGCTTGATAAAAGACACCGCAGACTTATATCAACTTGGAGTTGATGATATAAAGAATTTGGAGCGTATGGGCGAGAAATCGGCAGAGAATATCATCTGTGGTATTGCGGCAAGCAAAGAAGTTCCTTTTGAAAGAGTGCTCTTTGCGTTGGGTATACGGTTTGTGGGTGAAACGGTGGCCAAGAAAATTGCCAAATCGTTTGCGGGCATTGAAGAGTTGGAAAATGCTGATCTTGAAAAGCTGAAAAACGTCGATGAAATCGGTGAAAAAATAGCGCAAAGCATTGTTTCCTATTTCTCAAATCCATCTAACAGGGAGCTTGTGGAACGGTTGAAATCAAGCGGCTTGCAATTCTGCCGGAAAGAAGAGGATATGGATGGATATACCGACAAGCTTTCGGGGAAGTCCATTGTAATCAGTGGAGTGTTTACTCACCATTCGCGAGATGAATACAAAGATCTGATTGAGAAAAATGGAGGAAAAAACGCGGGCAGCATCTCATCCAAGACCAGTTTTGTTTTGGCCGGCGAGAATATGGGGCCTGCCAAAATGGAAAAAGCACAAAAGTTAGGAGTAAAGATAATGAGCGAAGATGAATTTTTGACGCTGATATCCTGACGAATTTCCACAAAAAAGTTTTTGGTGGTTTAAGTTGTAGACTAAATCGGAAAAACGTACTTTTACGCGTCATTTAATTAGGGATTACTTTATATTAATCATGATACAAACGAAATTGAAAGGAATGGGGGTAGCGCTGATTACTCCGTTTAAAGAGGATGAAAGCGTTGATTACGATGCGTTGGCGCGTTTGGTAGATTATCAACTTCAAAATAATACGGACTTTCTGTGTGTGCTCGGCACCACAGCGGAAACTCCGACTCTGACAGAAGAAGAGAAGACAAAAATCAAGAAGATGGTTATCGAACGTGTAAACGGAAAGATACCCGTTCTGCTTGGTGTAGGCGGAAACAATACCCGTGCCATAGTGGAAACACTGAAAAACGACGATTTCACCGGAGTAGATGCCATTCTTTCGGTTGTGCCTTACTATAACAAACCCTCGCAGGAAGGCATTTACCAACATTATAAAGCCATTGCAGAGGCCACGGAACTGCCTATTGTACTCTATAACGTTCCCGGCCGTACGGGAGTAAATATGAAAGCGGAGACTACTTTGCGCATCGCTCGTGATTTCAAAAATGTAATTGCCATCAAAGAGGCGTCAGGAGACATTATGCAGATGGACGACATTATAAAGGACAAGCCTGCTAATTTCGACGTCATTTCCGGAGATGACGGCATAACTTTTCCTCTCATAACCTTGGGGGCGGTCGGCATCATTTCGGTTATCGGAAATGCTTTTCCGCGTGAATTCAGTCGCATGGTACGCTTGGCATTACAGGGGGATTATGCAAATGCACTGACCATTCATCACAGGTTTGCGGAACTATTCAAGCTTTTGTTTGTCGACGGTAATCCGGCCGGTGTAAAAGCAATGCTGAACGCAATGGGCATGATTGAAAACAAACTCCGTCTGCCATTGGTGCCAACCAGAATCACGACTTTTGAAGCCATGCGCAAGATTCTGAATGAACTGAACATCAAATGCTGAAAAAGCCGCGTAAACGATTTGCTGTTATCCCTGCCACAGAACCTCTCTATAATGGGGAATTTGGCAGGGGAGCAGGTGCTGAACTCAATGTTAAAATTGCACATGCAGTTTAAGATAAACTCTTTTTTACAGCTTATTTATACCTGAGTTCGGGATAAGAAACAAGTCGATAACCTCACCCGAAGGCTTGTGCTTTAAAATCAAATGTCATTGGTTATCAACCATTTACCTCTTATTTATCAGACACTTGTGTCTGACGGCTCAAACACTTGTGTCTGACACGTAAAACACTTGTGTCTGTCACGCAAAACACTTGCGTCTGTCACGACAAAAGATTGCAACTGTCAGACAAGGTGAGGGCGGTCGGGCTTGAAAGGCTCCTTTCTTTTCTTGCCTGACCTCCGTAAAACCGCTGCATTCGGGAAATGTCCGCCTGACACAGGATGCAGTTCTCTTCATCTTCAGCGAAAACAACCGCCTGTCCCGCACTCAGGTATTTATGTCCCGTAATGCACTAAACTTCCGATCAAAGTTAAAAAAGAATTGCATACGAAGAGACGGAGCAAAACTTTTCTTACCTTTACAACTCAAATTGTAAATATACAAGTGATGGAAGATAACAACATCAGGTTTTCAGAGAATGTGATATTGATAGATGTTGCATTTTTGAACGAAATAGTTTTTAGCATAAAGAATACTTTAGAAACAAGACTGGGGCGTAAATTACCTCATGTCGATTTGCCGGCATGGTTAAGTTATTTGGTATTGGATTCCGGACTAAGGGACAAAGACAATGAAGTGGAAGTGATATTGGTGCACGACCAAGTATCCCATACATTAAATTGCTGTGAACCGTCCGCCTTGGATAATTTGGACAATATGGCTTGCCGTACACCACTTGGTGAGTTTCTGTTTTCCTCCGTTTCTTCTTCCGGGATTGTTTCGGCAGAAGATTTGTATCTCGATTTGATGAATCTGGCATTAAACTCTGCCGACGTGAAATGTCTGATGCTATTGCCTTTTCATCCGTCATATAGTGAAAAGGTGGAAGATGCGTTATATGATTTTTTTAAGGGAAAAAATGAGGAAGAACGTAAAAAGGCCGTATACTTCACGATGGAAGAACCTCTGAAATCCGTCTGTTGCCGGTGCGAACGAGTGTTTTATTCTTTGGCGCATGCCTTCGGCATTAACTCTGACGACCTATAATAACATGAGCGATTTCCGTCTGAAAGTATTCCGGTCGGTGGCAAAGAACCTGAGTTTTACAAAAGCCTCGCAAGAATTGTTTATCAGCCAGCCTGCCATAACCAAGCATGTGCAAGAACTGGAAACGACCTATCAAACAAGGCTGTTTGACCGTCAAGGGAATAGAATATGCCTGACAGAATCGGGAAAAATACTTTTGGAACATTGCGAGCGCATTCTGGAAGATTATAAGCGGTTGGAATATGAGATGCACCTGCTTCATAATGAATACATCGGTGAACTGAGGCTCGGGGCCAGCACCACAATAGCACAGTATGTGCTTCCTCCGCTGTTGGGAAGCTTCATCGGTAAGTTTCCACAAGTCAGTCTATCCTTGATGAACGGAAATTCCCGGGAAATAGAGGCAGCTTTGCAGGAACGTCGCATAGATTTAGGACTGGTGGAAGGTGTGGCCCGTCTTCCGAACATGAGATACACTGCCTTGCTTGAAGATGAGCTTGTGGCCGTAGTCCGTACCGGCAGCAAGCTACCCATAGGAGATGAGATTGCTCCGGAAGAATTGTTGGATTATCCTTTGGTACTTCGTGAGAGAGGTTCCGGCACATTGGACGTTTTTGAAAAATCCCTGCAACGGCATGATATAAGGCTATCATCACTTCGTGTACTGATGTATTTGGGCAGTACGGAAAGCATCAAACTGTTTTTGGAGCACACGGATTGTCTCGGCATTGTTTCCATACGCTCCGTTATCCGAGAACTAAGTTCCGGACAGTTACGTGTTGTGGAGATAAACGGAATGCCGATGACCCGCGATTTCAGCTTTGTCTTGCCTCAGGGGCAGGAAAGCGGATTGGCCCAAGTATTCATGCGGTTTGCCATGCACAATAACAATCGGCTATAACCAAGAGGCTTATTACTTTTCGTTATTGCACATAAAAATATTTAAATAGGACGAAACGATTGAAGAATGTATCTTTGCGGTGTTTTTTGATGAAAGTGTATAAACAACAAAATTTAGAATCCTATGTTCAGTCGTGAAAACAGAAGCAATACGATACATGGCATTTTGCTGATTGCCTTATTCTCTTTTTCAGCTTTTTATATTGCTGAGATTCCCTTTGTGAAAAGCCTTTCTTTCAGTCCTCTCATTGTGGGCATCATTTTGGGTATGGGCTATGCCAACAGTTTGCGAAACCGCTTGCCTGAAGCTTGGGTACCCGGCATCAGGTTCTGTTCCAAGCAGGTTCTGCGTGCGGGTATTGTGCTGTATGGCTTCCGTTTGACTTTGACACAGGTTGCGGAAGTAGGATTACCGGCAGTGGTCATCGATACGATTATTGTAGCCGGAACCATTCTCATTGGCATTGGCTTGGGAAAACTTCTGAAAATAGACAAAGATACCGCACTGATAACATCTACCGGCAGCGCCATTTGCGGAGCGGCTGCCGTATTGGCAGCAGAGCCGGTAGTCAGATGCGAGGGACACAAGACGGCCATTGCCGTATCTACTGTTGTTATCTTCGGTACGATCTCCATGTTTCTCTACCCGGTAATGTATCACGCGGGATTGTTGGATGGTCTGAGCAATATGGAAGCTGCCATTTATACGGGAAGCACCTTACACGAAGTGGCGCATGTGGCAGGTGCGGGAAATGCAATGGATCCCACGGATGCTCTTGGCATTGCCGGACCGGCCACTATAACTAAAATGATTCGTGTGATGATGCTGGCTCCGGCATTGGTTATCATGAGTTTTGCATTGGCCGGGCGTAAAAAAGCCGAAGCAGACGGTCGCGTTGTAAAGAGTAAAATAATGATTCCTTGGTTTGCCTTTGGCTTTATCGGAATAATTTGTCTTAATTCACTCTTACAATATCTCTGCGGAGCGGAAACCGTGAGAGACATTCCTTTGAATGGTGCCATTGAATATATTGATACTTTTATGCTTACAATGGCGATGACCGCATTGGGCACCGACACCAGTATCGATAAATTCAGGCAGGCCGGCGCAAAGCCATTCGTTCTGGCCTTCTTGCTTTATATTTGGTTGGTGGTTGGGGGCTATCTGCAAGCAAAATATCTGATTCCGGTTTTAAGATAAAGGATAGATTTGTGCTTTTTATAAAGCGTAAATGAAAGAAAAAGCCTCCGCAATTATTGCGGAGGCTTTTTCGTGATCGCGACAGGATTCAAACCTGTAACCGGCTGATCCGTAGTCAGCTACTCTATTCAGTTGAGCTACGCGACCTCTTTTGCTTATGAAAACTTGTGACCGCGACAGGATTCAAACCTGTAACCGGCTGATCCGTAGTCAGCTACTCTATTCAGTTGAGCTACGCGGCCTTTTGTTTTAACGGGTGCAAAGATACGTACTTTTTCCGAATAAGCAAATAATGGTATAGGTATTTTTTGAAGAAATTTTATTCGATAAAACGATAATTGAACAGTTGCCAACCGATTGTCAGCCCTATATTCCACTCTCTTCTCGGTGAGCTATAATGATTTAGATAAGCAGAGATTGCACCGAAAGGCAAATGGCAGACTACGGAAATCTCTCCCATGTATTCAAAACGGGAAAATGTCTTGCCGTAATACGCTTTGTTCAGAGCATTCCTGCTTATCGGGAAAATTGGCATAAACCCATAAAACTCTGTCCGAAACTGAAACATGTCATTTATGATATAAATGGGTTTGATACCCGCGGCTATATACTGGTTGGCACGAAAAGCCTCATTATACGTCAGTTTACTGTGTGGGGTCGGCGCAAATTCTCCGGCATGCATCATTGTTGCCGTGTAGTTTTCAGAGAAATTCTTCGAAGAGTACAGTCCTTCCGCCATCCAGCCCAATGTAAATTTAGGGCTCATCGTGTGATATGCCTCTTTCATATATGAGATTTGCAGCCATGACTGCCGTTCCTTTATGCCATGTTTTTCCTGCGGATTGCCCGGAGAGAAAGTTTCCCTCCCCGTGAAGATTTGGGCAATCAACCTTTCCCAATATCCTTTTGTGGCATATTGGCGCGTGTTCAAGGTGCTTCCATAAAAGCCGATGGAACCGCCCCAAAGTTTATATGTGCTTTTGTCGGAACGGTCTTTGTCGAAGTCTATGATGCTGGACTGAAAATAGCTGTCCTCCAACTTGCCGTATCCGAAACCGAATTCCGCGCGTTTGTTGGCCAAGAAAGGCAATGCGACCTTCAGCTTCAGGAAACGTTCGTCCTTTGAGTTGAACGATGGCTTGTCGTTTCTTGAGAACAATTTGTCCTTTTCATAATAGTTGAATGTACTGACCGAAGCGATGAAACGATAGGACGTGGGGATGCGCGTAGGGAAGTCTATCTTGGCCATCAGCTGGACGTTATTGTAGATTTTTCCCAGCTGGCCGTCGAAGATTATTTCCTTGGGGTAATAATTCAGGTTCTGATAGCCCACACCGAAATATATCTGGTTCGAGCCGGTGGTAGAGACGCTTCCGCCCAATCTTGCAGAGAAGTTTTTTTCCATCTTTACTTTCAGGTGCAGTTCGTACAATTCCGTTTGCGGGTCGTAAACGGCATGGGGAATGATTTCCGATATCATGTTGTCTGCCAGCAAACGGAAATATCCCCGTTTCAAATCTTCGTAGGTGAAAACCTCGTGGGCTTCGTCGTGGAACTCTTTCTTGATGTAGGCCTGTTGTTGCTCGTTGGCCCCTTTGATGAATATGTCCCGGAAGCGAAACTGAGGCAGGTTGCTCCTGAAGACCAAACGGCGCAAACGCACGTTTCCGGCTTTTACCCTGCGACGGATGCGGCTCTTGATGGAGTCCATCATGTCCAGTGTCCGGTTGTAGCCTATGTCGTGCAGTTCTTGCAGGCGGTCGAAGTCAAGCAGGTTCACGTCGTTGTACTTGAAGGTCATCACTATGCCCAAGGAGTCGGGAATGGAGTAATCCGTTTTTTGCATTATCATGTTTTCCAACTGGCTCATGAGGCTGTTCTCTTTGGGTTTTCCGGGATTTGCCGCCACCACGCTGCCGATGATTATGTCCGGATGAAAATCTTTCCGCATCACATCGCTGGGGAAGTTGTTGTAGATGCCGCCGTCGTAGGCAAGCGTGCCGTCTATTTCTATCGGCTTGAAGATGAAGGGGAAGCTCATGGAGGCGCGCACGGCGTCTCCCAAATCTCCTCCGCCCAGCACCAACGGCTTTTTGTTGTACACATCGGAGGCGATGCAGCGGAAGGGCACGAAGAGTTTGTTGAAATTGCCTTTGCAGGCAGCCGTGGCGCGGGCAAACAATTCTAAAAACACCAGATTCATCTGTATGGGATTGACCATGCTTGCGGGAAGTATTTGCGGCTTTGCGTGCAACGAGTCGCGGAGTGAGAAACGGATATTGAAGAACTCCGGCGTAGGGTGGTTCTTCTTAAAATAATATCCGTATTCGGGTTCTATCTTGCCCGAATACCAGTGTTTAAAACCGGGAGAGCGCAGCAGGGCTTCCATTTCGTCGGCCGAGTAGCCCATGGCGTACAAGGAGCCGATAATGGCTCCCATGGAAGTTCCGGTTATGTAATCAATAGGGATGTTGTTCTCTTCCAGAGCACGGATGATGCCGATATGGGTCATGCCTTTCGCTCCGCCGCCGCTCAGCACAAGCCCTACTTTCTGGGCTTGCAACGCAAGGATGCACGGAAGGAGCGACAGGAACAGGAAAATTCTTTTCATGGCCGGGTAAGATAAGCGTTTGTGCCCCAAATATAAACAATAGTTTTCAAACATTCCGTATCCGGCGGGAAAAACATTTCGCAACCCGTGCCGCCGGAGCTTGGCCTGTCTTTCTACGGACTGAAAGCCTCTCTTTGTACCGGGCGAGGCTCGTCTTTGTGTCGGATAAAAAGTTGTCTTTGTGCCGAATGAAAGTTGTCTTTGTCCGTAACAAAACCTGTCTTTATGCCGAACAAATCTCTGTTCGCATATTGCGGATACATGTTTGCACGGCTCGGATATGTATCCGCACGCTGCGGTTGTTTGTCCGCGCACTGCGAACAGAAGTTTGTTCGGCATAAAGACAGGTTTTGCTCACCTCCTACGAAACTTTTCTTACCGGGTAAGGAAAGTTTTCCTACCGACATTCAGACGGTCTTTCCTCCCGGCTTGCATGACCTTCTGCCCCGATACGGGTACTTCTTCTTCCTCTCCGAGAAGAATCCCTCCGTCTCACAACAATGTTTTCGCCCTCGTCCCCTTACCTTATTATATATAAGGAGGAGGCATGCTTTTTTTCCGCGCTTGCGCAGGTGAGAATCTCTTTCCTTTTCTCATCCGTCGCTTGCGGGATACGAGTATTCCTCCTCGCAGGCCGGCTGCCGTTTCCTCTATCGGGTTCGGGCAGAGTGCCTTTTCCCGTAAATGGAAACAGGTTTCGTAAATCGGGAAAGGCCTTGAAAACAAACAAGGGGCATCACGACTCTTGCGAATCGCAATCCCCCTTGCGCAGGTTGGTGCCGCAGATTGGAAAGCGGCTATTTTATCAAATCGATGCTTCGCTTGACGAAGTTGTTCAAGGCTTCACCCTTCAGCATGCCGTTTTGCAACAGCGCCAAGTCAATCAGCTGGCGAACCACTTTGTTTTTGGCCGCATAAGCTGCAAGAACCTCTTCTTTCCGTGTTTTCAGTTCGTTCCATTTCTTGTCCAGCTCTGCTGTTTCATCCTTCTCGACCGCGGCAAGCTCCTCGTCTTTCTTGCCTTCCTGCCGCTTCTTCAAGTCGCCGCGCCGCTTGTCCACGTCATCCATCTCTTTTTGAATGGGAAGTACGGCCGCTTGGCACTCCTTCTCTTCATCGTCCAGAATTCCCCTTATCAGCTTATGATCCGAGTTCAGAACCAAGCTGAACATGTCCGGCATTTCACCATAGAAACTCATCCCGGCCTGAATGTTGGCCATTTCCTTCATGCGGCGCATGTATTCGCTTTGAACAATCATCACCGGACAAGCTTCCTCTCCCAAGGCTTGGGTCGTGATGCCGAACTCCGTTTTTTCCATTCCGGGCAACTGGCTCTTGAAGATGACGGAAAGCGCTTCCTGCTTACCGGCTTCCAATGCTTCGCCGTTCTTGTCTTCTTTAAGGATAAGGTTGTCGGCCACATCGCTGTCTACACGGGTAAACCGGGCCTTTTCGAACTTTTGTTCCAGCATGCTCACCACGGCTATATCCAACTGTCCGTCCATCAGCAGCACACTGTATCCCTTGTTTCTTGCAGCTTCGATATAGCCGTATTGCTCATTCTTGTTGTTGGCATACAAATACACCAGACTGCCGTCTTTATCCGTCTGATTGTCCTTAATCAAAGTCTTGTATTCTTCAAAGGTATAGCACTTGCCATCGGTATCGGTGAAAAGAGAAAAATCTTTGGCCCTGTCGTAGAACTCCTCCTGTGTCAGCATACCATAATGGATGAATATCTTCAAATCGTTCCACTTTTCTTCAAACTGTTTGCGGTCGTTCTTAAAGATTGACTGCAAGCGGTCGGACACTTTTTTGGTGATATATGTGGATATCTTCTTCACGTTGGCATCGCTCTGCAAGTAGGAGCGAGATACATTCAGCGGTATGTCGGGCGAGTCGAGCACACCATGCAGCAAGGTCAGGAAGTCAGGAACGATGCCTTCCACAGAATCCGTCACATAGACTTGGTTGCAATAAAGCTGTATTTTGTTCTTGTTCAGCTCGATGTTGCTCTTCACCTTCGGGAAATACAAGATACCGGTAAGATGGAACGGGTAGTCCACATTCAGATGAATCCAAAACAGAGGTTCGTCGGCCATCGGATAAAGGTCGCGATAGAAGTTCTTATAATCCTCCTCTTTCAGGTCGCCGGGTTTCAACGTCCACAATGGGGCGGTATTGTTAATCACGTTGTCTTCGGCCGTTTCCACCTGCTTACCGTCTTTCCACTCCTTTTTCTTGCCGAATGCGACCGCAATAGGGAGGAAGCTGCAATATTTCTTCAGCAAGGAAGAAATGCGCGTTTCTTCAAGAAACTCTTTGCAGTCGTCATCGATATGAAGAACGATATCCGTACCGCGCTCTGCCTTGTCCGTATCCTCAATAGTAAATTCCGGACTGCCGTCACACGTCCACTTCACCGCTCGAGCACCTTCCTGATAAGATTTTGTAATAATCTCCACTTTCTTGGCCACCATGAAAGCCGAATAAAAACCAAGCCCGAAGTGGCCTATTATCGCATTCGCATCATTCTTGTATTTCTCCAAAAAGTCATTCGCGCCGGAAAAGGCTATCTGGTTTATATATTTATCTATCTCTTCCGCTGTAAGGCCGATGCCCCGGTCGGATATAGTAATCGTATCTTTCCCCAATGAAACATGCACGGTCAAATCGCCCGTCTCACCTTTATACTCACCGATAGAAGAGAGTGTTTTCAACTTCTGTGTGGCATCGACGGCATTGGAAACCAACTCACGAAGAAAAATCTCATGGTCACTGTACAAGAATTTTTTAATAACGGGGAAGATGTTCTCGGTAGTTACCCCTATATTTCCTTTTCGCATACTATAAATTATATTTTGATTTTTAATGTTTCGGCAGATAGCGGACAAAATAAATGCCAGCCCATGAAGACTGACATTTTGTCGGTTGCCTTTGCAGGACTGCTTATGCTTTTTTGATACTCAGTTCACCTTTCTCCATGTCTGCTGACACGTTTACAGTATCACCTGATTGCAATCCGGCCGAAACAATCAACTCAGAAAGCCCATCCTCCAGATAACTTTGGATGGCACGCTTCAGCGGACGCGCTCCAAATTGCACATCGTAGCCTTTTGAAGCAAGGAATTTCTTTGCATCTTCGTCTACCGCTAACTTATAGCCGATAGCTTCAACCCGCTTACATAAACCTTTCAACTCTATATCCACAATCTTGGTTATGGCTTCCAACGAGAGCTGGTCGAAAGTGATGATTTCATCCAAACGATTCAGAAACTCAGGAGCAAAAGTTTTATTTAAGGCTTTCTGTATGACGCTACGAGAATGCTCGCTATCGTTCGTTCGGTTTTGTGCGGCAAAGCCGACGCCACGTCCGAATTCCTTCAGTTGGCGCGTACCGATATTGGAAGTCATGATGATAACCGTATTTCTGAAATCAATGGTTCTGCCATAATTGTCAGTCAAACGTCCCTCATCCAACACCTGCAACAAGATATTGAATACATCTGGATGGGCTTTTTCGATCTCGTCCAACAAAACAATCGAATAGGGTCTACGACGCACCTTTTCGGTCAGTTGTCCCCCTTCTTCATACCCTACGTATCCCGGAGCGGCACCAATCATACGAGAAACGGTATATTTCTCCATGTATTCACTCATATCAATACGTATCAAAGCGTCGGCGGAACCAAACATATATTGAGCCAATTGTTTGGCCAAGTGTGTCTTGCCAACCCCCGTCGGACCAAGAAACATAAATGTTCCAATGGGGCGATTCGGATCTTTCAACCCCACACGGCTACGTAAAATGGCCTTAGTCAACTTCTTGATAGCTTCATCCTGAGCTATCACTTTCGACTGTAACTCCTCCTTCATACCTGCCAATCTAAGCCCTTCGGCCTGTGCCATACGCTGTACGGGTACACCGGACATCATGGAAATAACATTCGCAATTTCTTCTTCTCCTACAATTTGCCGATCGTCTTTCAAGCGAGTTTCCCATTCGGTTTTCATCTCATACAAACGGACAGACAGTTCTTTTTCGCGATCGCGATAACTTGCTGCCAACTCAAAATTCTGTGACTTCACAGCTTCGGCTTTCAGATTACGTGCTTTCTCAATCAGCATTTCCTGTTCTTCCACTTCTTTCGGAACGCTGATATTCGTCAAATGCACACGCGAACCGGCTTCGTCCATGACGTCAATGGCTTTATCAGGAAAATTACGGTCGGTGATATAGCGTCCCGACAACTTGACGCAAGCCTCCAAAGCCTCGTCTGTATAAATCACATTATGATGATCTTCGTATTTATCCTTGATGTTTTTCAATATCCGGAGTGTTTCTTCTGCTGTTGTAGGATTCACTACCACTTTCTGGAAGCGGCGCTCCAAAGCCCCATCTTTTTCAATGCTTTTTCTATATTCATCAAGCGTAGTAGATCCGATACATTGAATCTCGCCACGTGCCAAAGCCGGTTTCAACATATTGGCCGCATCCATAGAACCAGCCGCCGCACCGGCTCCCACAATAGTATGGATTTCATCGATGAACAAAATGACGTTAGGATTTTTCTGCAATTCATTGATTATAGAACGAAGACGCTCCTCAAATTGTCCGCGATATTTTGTCCCGGCCACCACTGAAGCCATATCAAGCATTACTACACGTTTATCAAACAAGATGCGAGACACTTTCTTCTGAACAATACGCAACGCCAAACCTTCTACGATGGCAGACTTTCCTACACCCGGTTCACCAATGAGGACCGGATTATTCTTTTTACGACGACTTAAAATTTGAGCTAAACGTTCAATTTCATGCTCACGTCCCACAACAGGATCCAATTTACCTTCTTCGGCAACTCTTGTCATGTCTATGCCAAAGTTATCCAGCACCGGGGTATCGTTAGTCGATTTTCTGGATGCCGCCTGAGTAGCTGATGAAGATGGCTTTCCGGCACTTTGGGAAGCACGAGATATGCTCATGCCTTCTTCCTCTTCTTCATCCTCGTCTTCTGGAAGCCCCATCCCTGCATTAGGATTGGTTGATTTCATCGAAAGTAATTCAAATACTGCTTGATAATATACTTTATTCTCTTCCAAAACTGTTGCGGCCAAATTATCTCCATCTTTTAAGATTGCCAATAATACATGTTCTGTATCGGCTGTCATACTTTTTAAAAGACGTGCTTCTAATATGGACATTTTCAAGATTCTGGCACCCAACGGAGATAAGGGAATGTCTGCATCCGGTAGGAGGGTATCATCTTCGGCATCTTTCAAAAATCCCTCCAAGCGCTTTTTTATTCTCTTCAGGTCTATATCCAGTCTGGTCAAAATCTCAATAGCCTTTCCTTCACCGTCACGCAACATACCAAGAAGAATATGTTCCGGACCGATATATTTATTTCTCAAACGATTAGCTTCTTCTTTACTATAAGCAATAATGTCAGAAACTCTTTGTGAAAATTGATTATTCATAATTTTATAATCCTCGTTTATTAATAAGGTAGTTCACACAAAGATACGCTTTATTATTTCAACGCACCATTTTATTTAACTGATTTAATAACATACAAATCCTATGCCACGTTTCTCTGTTAAAGAGAGAAAACTCATCCTGTCTCTTTAAAGTCCTTCAATTTCGAATCAACTCCCCGTATCATAACCATCTTTATAGAATATGGTAGCAGACATGGCTTAGTAGGGGGGGGAGTAGGCATTCTAAAAAGTTTATGAATAAAAAACTTTTGTATGTCGTAAAAAAGCAGTACTTTAGCATGGTTTTTCACGAACTCGAAAATGTGTAATTAATAATCTTTTTAAATGCTTGAACAAGACAGAATTATAAAGATTAACATCGAGGAGGAAATGAAGTCATCGTACATTGACTACTCTATGTCAGTCATTGTTTCGCGTGCCCTTCCGGATGTTAGAGATGGTTTTAAACCTGTCCACCGAAGAATTCTTTTCGGAATGATGGGGTTAGGAAATACTTCAGATAAGCCTTATAAGAAATCAGCCAGAGTTGTAGGAGAAGTATTGGGTAAATACCACCCTCACGGTGATTCATCCGTTTATGGTGCTCTTGTCCGCATGGCTCAACCTTGGGCGATGCGCTACATGTTGGTAGACGGACAAGGTAACTACGGCTCTGTAGATGGCGATAGCGCAGCTGCCATGCGTTATACAGAATGCCGTCTGCGTAGAATCGGTGAAGATATGATGACAGATCTTGATAAGGAAACTGTTGATATGCAGAACAACTTCGATGACTCCTTGCAAGAACCTACGGTTATGCCAACTCGTATTCCGAATCTTTTAGTAAATGGAGCATCGGGTATTGCAGTAGGTATGGCTACTAATATGCCGACCCACAATTTGTCTGAGGTCATTGATGCTTGTATTGCATACATCGAAAACAATGATGTTGACATAGAGGAACTGATGACCTACATCAAAGCTCCCGATTTCCCAACCGGTGGTTATATATATGGTATGAGTGGCGTCCGTGAAGCCTATCTTACGGGACGCGGGCGTGTGGTTATGCGTGCTCGGGCTGAAATTGAGTCAGGTTCAACACATGATAAAATAGTCGTAACGGAGATTCCTTATGGCGTCAATAAAGCCGAACTGATAAAGAATATAGCAGATTTGGCCAATGAAAAGAGGATAGAGGGAATTTCTAATGCAAATGATGAATCCGATCGCGAAGGCATGCGTATTGTCATTGACGTGAAACGTGATGCCAATGCAAGCATTGTGCTCAATAAACTTTATAAGATGACCATGTTGCAAACATCGTTTGGTGTAAACAATGTAGCATTGGTGCATGGTCGTCCCCGCTTATTGAATCTAAAAGATCTTATTAAATATTTCATTGAACATAGACATGATGTGGTCATTCGTCGCACACAATATGATTTGCGTAAAGCTAAAGAGCGTGCACACATTTTGGAAGGATTGATTATCGCATCTGACAATATTGACGAAGTAATCAGAATTATTCGTGCGGCAAAGACACCTAATGATGCCATTGCAAACTTAATGGAACGTTTTCAATTAACTGAGATTCAATCACGTGCCATCGTTGAAATGCGCTTACGTCAGCTCACCGGACTGATGCAAGACCAATTACATGCCGAATATGAAGAAATTCAAAAGCAGATTGCGTATTTGGAAGAAATCTTGGTTAATGATGAACTTTGCCGCAAGGTTATCAAAGATGAACTGATTGAAGTAAAAGAGAAATATGGAGATGAACGCCGTTCAGAAATTGTTTATTCATCAGAAGAGTTTAATCCCGAGGATTTTTATGCAGATGACGAAATGGTTATCACGATTTCCCATTTGGGATATATCAAACGTACTCCGTTGAGTGAGTTCCGTGCACAAAATCGGGGTGGGGTAGGCTCTAGAGGTACAGAGACCCGTGATGAAGATTTCGTAGAACATATTTATCCTGCAACCATGCATAACACCATGATGTTTTTCACTCAAAAAGGTAAGTGCTATTGGCTGAAAGTTTACGAAATACCTGAAGGGACAAAGAACTCTAAAGGACGTGCCATTCAAAATCTTCTGAATATTGACTCTGACGATGCGGTGAATGCCTATTTACGTGTAAAGAATCTGAATGATCAAGACTTTATCAATAGTCATTACGTATTATTCTGCACAAAAAATGGTGTCATCAAGAAAACATTGCTTGAACAGTACTCACGTCCTCGGCAAAACGGTGTAAATGCCATTACAATTCGAGAAGACGACCGTGTAATCGAAGTACGTATGACAAGCGGTGACAATGAGATAATCATTGCTAACCGTAACGGTCGTGCCATTCGCTTCCATGAGAGTGCGGTACGTGTTATGGGACGTACGGCTACTGGTGTACGTGGCATGACATTGGATGAAGATGGGCAGGATGAAGTGGTTGGTATGATATGCATAAAAGACCCTGAAATAGAAACAATTATGGTCGTATCTGAACAAGGATATGGTAAACGTTCTGATATTGAAGATTATCGTAAAACTAACCGTGGTGGTAAGGGTGTAAAAACAATGAATATCACGGATAAAACGGGAAAATTAGTAACAATTAAATCTGTGACTGACGAGAATGATTTGATGATTATTAATAAATCCGGCATCACCATTCGTTTGAAAGTTGTTGATGTACGCATCATGGGACGTGCTACACAGGGGGTACGCCTTATCAATCTTGAAAAACGTAATGATGAGATTGGTTCTGTATGTAAGGTTACCTCAGAGAATGAAGAAGAAATCATAGAGGAAGAGAATCTTCTTGATAATCCTCAAAATGAGATAAATAACGAGAAAGAAGAATAGACATAATATTAATTTAAATTTTCAACAATCATGAAAAGAATACTATTTTCAATGGTTTTACTATTTGTTGCAAGTTTTATTTGGGCTCAAGAAAAAAATATAAAGGAAGCCAAAAGTATTGCTAACGAAGTAAAGCCGGACTTTGCCAAAGCAGAGTCATTGATTAATCAAGCTTTGACTAATCCTGAGACAAAAAATAATGCCGAGGCATGGGATGTGGCAGGATTTATACAAAGAAGGAGAAGTGAAAAGGAAATGGAAAACGCATACCTAAGAAAACCTTATGACACACTTCAAGTATATAATAGCGCATTGAATATGTGTAAATATTACTTCAAATGCGATGAATTGGCACAAGTTCCAAATGAAAAAGGCAAAATCAAGAATAAATATAGAAAGTCAAATGCCGCAGCTATATTGGCTGAACGTGGAAATCTGATTAACGGTGGTATCCAGTATTTCAATTCTGCTTCACAGAAAGAAGGTGCTGCCGCTACAGAAGAAAACAAAAAAGCATTAGATTTTTTTGCAACTTATATTGATGTAGCAATAAATCCAATGTTTGAGAAAGAAAATCTGCTTCAAACAGATACTGTATTGCCTCAAATTGCATATTATGCAAGTTTAGCAGCTGCTAAAATGGAAGATTATCCCAATGTCTTGAAATATGCTCCGTATGCCAAAAATGATAAGGAAGTAGGAAAATATGCCATGGAATTTATTTCCACCGCTTTGAAAGCTCAAGGTGATACGATAAATTGGATTGCTTCTTTAAAAGAAGGTATTCAAAAGTATCCTGAACACTCATTCTTCTTCGGACATTTGATTGATTATTACAGTAATAACAGCAAGTATGATGAAGCAATGCGGTTTGCGGATGATATGTTATCTAAGGAGCCTAATAATACATTTTATCTATATGTAAAAGGTTACCTTTATCACAATATGAAAATTTATGATAAAGCCATTGAATTCTATACGAGAACCGTAGAAGTCGATCCTAATTATGCAGAAGCATATTCCAATCTTGGCTTAATTTATTGTTTGCAAGCTCAAGACTTTTCTGAAACAGCAACTACCGATGTGAATGATCCCAAATACAAGGATGATCAAGTGACTTTAAAGGCTTTTTATGAAAAAGCAAGACCTAATTATGAGAAAGCTAGAGAACTGAAACCTGAGCAGAAAGAACTGTGGTTAAATGGTTTGTATAGAGTCTATTATAATTTGCAATTAGGTCCAGAATATGAAGAGATTGAGAAATTAATGCAATAAAGCAAATAAAGCTCAAAAGTCTAACTTTTTTGATTAGGCTTTTGAGCATATTATTTTGTAAATGTTTTGTATTAAACATAATACTGATTATTTGTATTATGTATGAGAATGTTGAGAATGTAATGTTATGAGAGAATTTATCATTGCAGATAATCAGGATATTACCAAAGCTGGAATAATGTTTTTGTTGAGTAGGCAAAAGGAAATATCTTTATTGCTGGAAGCTCATGACAAAGCAGAGCTTATACAGCAGCTACGTTTACACCCTGATGCTGTCGTTGTTTTGGACTATACCTTTTTCGACTTCTCCGGAGTAGATGAATTGATAGTTCTTCATGAACGTTTCAAAAGAGTAAATTGGCTTCTTTTCTCAGACGAACTGAGCGTATCGTTCTTAAGACAAATTTTATTCAGCAGCATGTCATTTGGAGTAGTTATGAAAGATAACTCCAAAGAAGAGATATTCACCGCACTGCAATGTGCTTCTCGCAAGGAGCGTTTTATATGCAATCATGTAAGTAATCTGTTGCTTTCGGGCAATGACATTTCCTCGCCCCGTCCGTCTATCAAGGAGAATTTGCTAACTATTGCCGAACGTGGTATCCTAAAAGAGATAGCCTTGGGGAAAACAACAAAAGAAATAGCTGTCGGACGGAACCTCAGTTTCCATACAGTGAACAGTCACCGGAAGAATATCTTTCGAAAACTAAACGTGAACAATGCGCACGAAGCCACCAAGTATGCCATGAAAGCAGGCATTGTAGACTTGATGGAATATTATATATAAATTTCCCCGCTTCCAATGCAAAGCTGGGAGGAGGCATCGTAAATCACTCCGAACTGTCCTGGAGCAATGCCTTGCAGTTTTTCTTTCGAGACAACTCGGTATCCGTTCGTTTCTCTGTGCAGTTGTCCGCTTATAAATTCCGGAGTATGACGTATCTTAAAAGTTACATCCACTTCTCCTCGCATGTCTTTCCAAGGGTTATCGGTTATAAAATGAAAATCGTGCATGCCGAACTCTTTTCCATATTGAAGTTCCGCATCGTATCCGCGAGAAACGTAAACCACGTTTTCATCAATATTCTTGCGGATAACGAACCACGGACCGCCACTTAATCCCAATCCTTTGCGTTGCCCAATGGTATGAAACCAATATCCCCGATGTCTGCCTAACGTTTTACCGGTTTCCAATTCAATAATATTCCCCTCGCGTTCGCCAAGGAAGCGACGGACAAAATAATTAATTCTTCCCAAAAAACAGATGCCCTGACTGTCACGACGCTTGGCATTGGGCAATCCGGCTTTTAGTGCAATGTTGTGCACTTCCTGCTTCATCAAACCACCCAACGGGAACATCAACTTGGATACTTGCAGATAATCTATCTGTGCCAGAAAATCCGTCTGGTCTTTTACGGGGTCAAGGGCGGTTCCTAACCAAATCTTTCCATTCCGAAGCAACGTAGTTGCATAATGTCCGGTTGCCGTAAAATCAAACTCCTTTCCCACTTGTCGCTCGAAACAGCCGAATTTGATAAGCTTGTTGCACATCACGTCCGGATTAGGTGTTAACCCGCGTTTTATCTTGTCGATGGCATAGGCTGCCACATTATTCCAGTATTCATGATGCAAATCTACCACTTCCAAATGCAGCCCATAACGCCGGGCAATGACCGAAGCCATTTCTACGTCTTCTTCCACGGAACAATCCATATAATCGGTATCGTCTTTCCCTATTTTAATATAAAACAGGAAAGGACGATAACCTTGCTCACAAAGGAGGTGCACAACCACAGAACTGTCAACACCTCCCGACAATAATACTGCAATATTCATCTTTTTTATCGGTCAGAAGTACAAAATGGCTCGTTTAAATCCTATCGAGTGCTTGAGCCAGGTCATCTAACAAATCATCGATATGTTCCGTTCCTATGGAAAGGCGGACTGTTTGCGGTTTGATGCCTTGCTCTGCCAATTCATGTTCGCTCAATTGAGAATGAGTGGTAGTAGCGGGATGAATAACCAACGATTTTACATCGGCCACATTAGCCAGCAAGGAGAATATCTGAAGGTTATCGATAAAGGTTTGCGCTTCTTTCATACCACCCTTCACCTCGAAAGTAAAGATAGAACAGGCTCCTTTGGGGAAATACTTTTTATAAAGTGCATAATCCGGATGTTCGGGCAAAGAGGGATGGTTTACAGCACTCACTTTAGGATGATTTTTCAGGAAATCAACCACTTTCAGAGCATTTTCTACATGGCGTTCCACCCGGAGTGACAACGTTTCAAGTCCTTGCAGTAGAATGAAAGCATTGAAAGGACTGATTGCCGCTCCGGTATCACGCAACAGGACGGCACGGATGCGGACAGCATAGGCGGCTGCACCAGCGACATCGACAAAGCGCACTCCGTGATAGCTCGGATCGGGCTCCGTCAGTTGAGGGAATTTACCGGAAGCAATCCAGTCAAATGTTCCGCCATCTATAATGATACCTCCCAAAGAAGTTCCGTGTCCGCCGATAAACTTGGTGGCTGAGTGCACTACAATGTCTGCACCGTGCTCAATGGGACGAATCAGGTAAGGTGTGCCAAAAGTATTGTCTATAATCAAAGGAATCCGATGACGGTGAGCTATTTGGGCTACGGCTTCAATGTCAATCACATTACTGTTCGGATTCCCCAATGTTTCAAAAAACACCGCTTTGGTATTCTCCTGTATGGCATTCTCAAAATTGTTCAGGTCAGCCGGATCTACAAAAGTAGTAGTAATTCCATAGATGGGTAGCGTGTGTGCCAACAGATTATATGTGCCGCCGTAAATGGTTTTGGCTGCTACGATATGGTCGCCCGCACGGGTAATGTTCTCAAGAGCATATGCGATGGCCGCAGCCCCGGAAGCCACTGCTAATCCGGCAACCCCGCCTTCCAAGGCTGCTACGCGCTTTTCAAAAACATCTTGCGTGGAGTTCGTCAGCCGTCCGTAAATATTTCCCGGCTCCTGCAGACTGAAACGGGCAGCGGCATGAGCAGAGTTATGGAATACATAAGAGGTGGTCTGGTAGATGGGGACGGCACGGGCATCGGTTGCAGGGTCGGGTTGTTCTTGTCCTACGTGCAGTTGCAAAGTTTCAAAGTGTAATTTTTTCGTTTCCATTGTTTTTTATTTTAGATGAATATACTGCTCTCACTCAGATATTGCAAAGATATCAGTACAGACCGAAGCAGACAATGACATACGATAGGGATTTTTATACCATATTTATGGTAGATAAACAAACTGTTTTCTAATAGAAGACAGCCTTTTCGGGACGGCTCCCCTCCCCTGTTTTGACAGCTGCAATCCTTTGCCGTGACAGACGCAAGTGTTCAAGCCGACAGACACTTGTGTTTTACGCGTCAGACACAAGTGTTTGAGCCGTCAGACACAAGTGTCTGACAAGTCAGTGTTAACCGTCTGATAACCAATGAGGTTTTGCTTTAAAAGACGAGTCGCCGGGTGAGGTAACCGACCTGCCTCTTGGAGGCAGATAGCATCGGCATGTTCAGTGCTTGAAAAACTTATTGAAGAAAAGAATGTGATAGTCAATCGAGTTATTCCAATATGCACCAGTGTGACCGCCGGGGCGAATGGTGAAATCATGCCCTATCTTCCTTGCCAATAAACGGTTATGCAAATCCTTATTTACTTCAAGAAAGAAATCGGCTTCACCGCAATCAATGATTATTGCCAAATCCCCATTCTCTATCTTATTCAGTTGGTTGACTACCGTATGCCCATCCCAAGAATCCTTATTGGCGGCAAACTCTCCCAATTGCCTATTCATCTCCCAGTTCTGCGGAAACGGCCGGATATCCACCCCTCCGCTCATGCTGCCTGCCGCACCGAACACATCCTTATGGCGCATGGCAATCCACAAAGCGCCATGCCCTCCCATACTTAAACCGGTGATGGCACGTGCCCCTTTCGCCGGAATGGTAGCATAGTGCTTGTCCGTGTATCTCACCAGTTCCGATGAAATAAAAGTCTCATAGCGGTAATCAGCATTCTTGGGACTATCCCAATACCAACTGTTCTTTCCGTCCGGACATACGAAAATGATTCCTTTTTCATCTGCAATCTGCGGTAATTCCGGCTTCAACAGAATCCAGCTTCGGGCATTTCCGCCATAACCATGCAGCAGATAAACCACAGGACAGGCAGTCTTTCCAACAGCCTTGTCAGGCAACACATACACTACTTTCACCTCCTTGTTCATGGAGAGGCTTTTTACCCTGACCGTATCCACACGTGCCGCCTGTACAGTCATCACAAGCAGATACAACAGAGTGCTCATTAACATTATTCTTTTTTTCATCTTTACTTTGTTTATTTTTCATAACGAAAGGACAATATTAATAATAAATGCCGATAAATACATTACTTTCGCATCATAAAATGATATTCATGGTGCACACTACGAAAGTTGCGCCAATAAACTAAACTGATTATAAACTATTAAAAGATTGAAGTAATGAAAAAAGTAATGATGATTGCAGCCGTTGCTGCCGTTTTGGTATCCTGTCAGTCAAAAGGAACCCGTAACAATGAATCCTCCTCTATGAACAAAGACGTAGCGACTGTTGCCGATAATTCAGTGGCTTCCGAAGTAGTATTCAAAGGAATCCTTCCTGCTGCCGATGGTCCGGGTATTCAATATGTATTGAGCGTAGACAATGTGACTGCCGACGAAGAAGGCACTTACACATTGACGACCACTTATTTGGAAGCCGAAGGTCCCGGAAAGGACAATACTTTCACTTCCAAAGGAAAGAAACAAGTAATACGGAAAGATGTCAATAATGAGAAAAAGACTGCTATCAAGCTGACTCCCGACAATAGTGACGCTCCGGTTTATTTTGTTGTAGTAAACGACAGTACTTTACGTCTTGTCAATGAGGAATTGGAAGAGGCTGCCGGCGAATTGAACTATGACATTGTTCAGGTGAAATAAATAGACGCATGCAGTAAGAAATAGCGAGGGTATTTTCGAGTACCCTCTTTTTTTATGCAAAACCTTAAACCTGAAATAAGTTGGCTGACGTCTATCCTTTGAATGCTACTAAGATGGACTATTGATGGTTTTAAAAGTTTGCTTTCAAAAGTCTCTTTCGTCTTTGAAGCAACCGTTTACCTCATAATACCTTGATTTTTCAGTTAAAATGTTGTGGACTCCTCTGGCTGAAGATGACGTAAATAATGACCGGCGCCCCGATGATAGGCGTTACTGCATTCAGAGGAATAATGCCTGACTCGCCCGGAAGTACGCATATCAGATTACAGATCAAAGCCACCGCTCCTCCGCTCAGGATGGTGACAGGCAGCAACGAATTATGATTGGAAGTTCCCAAAAGCAGACGAGCCATGTGAGGTACGGCCAGTCCAATGAAAGCCACCGGCCCACAGAAAGCAGTGGTGACGGCAGTCAATAGTCCGGTGACAATCAACAGCCAATTCCTCACCCTACGGATATTCACACCCAGATTCTCCGCATAGTGTTCGCCCAGCAGCAATGCGTTCAACGGCTTTATCAGCAGCAATGAAGCAAACAGTCCCAATAAGGTGGTCGCAGCAAAGGCCGGCATCTGTTGCAGAGACACTCCGCCGAAGTTGCCCATGCCCCATATCATGTATGACTGTACTCCCTCGGCAGTAGCGAAGAAGTTAAGCAAAGCGATGACTGAAGAGGCCATATACCCTATCATAATACCCGCTATCAGCAACATGATATTGCTCTTCAGCAAAGTAGAGAAAAAAAGGATGAGAGCCATAATCAGCATGGCTCCCACAAATGCCCCCGTCAGTACGGAGAAGAATCCGGACAGACTGAATGTACCTGCCGTGATACTGCCACCGAAGAACAGCATCACGAAAGCTACTCCCAAGCTTGCTCCGGAATTAATGCCTAAAATAGACGGGCCGGCCAGCGGATTCTTAAAAGCCGTCTGCAACATCAGTCCGCAAACAGCAAGTGCACTGCCGCAAAGCACTGCCGTCAAAGCCTGAGGCAACCGCGACTCCCATAAGATAAAAGTCCAACTTGTTTTTTCCCCTTCTCCTCCACAGAGAATACGAAACACGTCTGCTGGCGGAATCGAAACCGATCCCACCAGCAGATTCGCCATGAAGAGCAGTATGATGATTGCCCCCAGACCTAAGCCGTATCTCCAACCTTTATCCATTCAGTTCGCAAAAATAACTCAAACCGCCCCAATCCCCCTTTTCAGGATACAGAAATCAACCGGTTCCTTTTTGTTCCTGATTCTCCAAATAAAAAATCAGGAACAAAACAATAACAAAGATAAAAAACGGATGGATATATCACAACATTATTTTAAAAAGAAGTTTTTTCAAAAACGACGTATGTTAATCCATTACTTTGATTATATCAAAAGCCCGCCAATCAATTAGGTCTGCCGTATATAACCAACAATGGCGTATCAGAATGAAAAATCATTTTTCTGGCAATACCGGGATTGAACAAACGAGAGAATATATTTCTTTTATAGGAAGTCAACGTGATGATATCTATATGATTGTTCTTTATATAATTTTCTAAATGGCTAAGCAAATCATCATTTTTCACAATGTCATAATAAATATCCAGTTGAGGATATTGTTTTTGGAAGTATTCCTTAATTCCTGCCAATTTAATTTCATTCCATGTATCTTGCACATCTGAAAGGTGAATCAATGATACAGAAAAAGAGAATGGTTTCAAATAGTTTACTAATGAGTCAAAAGCTATCAGGTCACGTTGGTCGAAATTGGTAATAAACACAATACGTTTAGCCTCGGAAAATTGTTTAAAAGGAGTATTTTCAGGAACGGCTAAAACCGGTATGCGGCTGCGTTCAATAACTTCAGCCGTCACGCTACCAATCAAATCAATATCTTTCTGGTTTTTACCACGAGTACCCATAATGATGATGCGCGGTCGGTTTTCTTTAACATACCGCAATATTTCTTCTTCCGGAATACCTTCACGTAAAACGCAAGAATATTTTATATCCGGGAACTCTCCGGAAGCAACTTTTTCTTTTACTTTATCAGAAAGTAGTTTTAAATCCGCATGAACCTTCTGTAAAATATTTCTCATATTCTTTTCATCACTCAGTTGATAGTTAAAAACATCTCCATAAGGCAAAGATGTTACATATATCGGAGTGAAATAGACATGAAGCAACACGACTTCCGCATTTATATCCTGAGCAAAGTTGAAACCAAACTCACATGCTTTTAAAGAGTAATCCGAAAAATCTACCGGAATCAGCACTTTGCTATTGTTTTTTTCTATCTCAGGTGCTTTCCCTCCCACTACTTCTTCAGATAACCAAACTGAACTTTCTGTTATTTTCAACGCATGGGGCAAGTCACTCTCTTTGATACGCACACGAACACCGGAAGAAACAACCGGTTGTATTTGATTCATATTGTGGATATAGGTTTCTATACCCTCATTTTCAAGCACATTCTTCAGTATCTGCGCTTTGGCATAGGTCAGGATAGCTAATGTTACTAATTTATCTTCCATATATTCCATTGATTTATAAGACTTAAACAAATAAGAAATCCCAACTGTTTTTAGCAATTGGGATTCTATTCAACTCTCTTTTCAGGCTTGAATGGATTCTGTCGATTTATCGGCCATTTCATCCAATATTTTTAAAGCCCGCTCCAATACTGTGGTATCATCAATCATTACCAATCCTCCATCCGGTCCGGGTTCCAAGTGAATCCCAACACTTTTCCCTTCTTTAAAATTATGCCCGCCGAAAAAATTTCTTACTGTATCAACATTCAGCCCTAATTCATCAGCGATTCTATGCATGCTTCCGGTTGGTAATGAGTCTTTAATTTTGCGTAGTTCATTAAATGTTATTGTTCTCATATTGATAAATTTAATGGTTAATACTCTTACTTTTAATTATTACGCTATAAATCTAAGGAAAAAAAAAGATAAAACAAATTATTTCCTTATCTTTTTGGAAAAACAGACTAATTTTAAAAGATGATATCGTACAGAAGCCTGTATCGTGATTTCATGGAACTGTTCGAAAATTCCGCAAGTAGCTTCCTTGCTTATAATTCAAAGAAAATCGACAGTTTGTACTTGTACAAGTATTGCCTCGCACTTATACAAATGTTGGCTCGGAATTGTACAAGCATCATTTTACGCTTGTACAAGTGTAAGCACTCCCTTGCAGGAGTGTTTGCTTACACATGTGGGAGTAAATCCGCTATGCTTCTCCTAAAAACAGAAAAACATCTTCAAAAAGAATGCTATGTAATATTGAGCAAAATTTAAATAGATACTAAATAAAGAAAAGAATATCAGCTAATTAAATACCTTCTATTGCAGAGGTAGGCACCCATCCCACTTTGCCATCTTCCAAACGAATTTCCTTCCATTCTCGCATGGAATTATCCTTTATTTCAACTTTGCATCCTTCATGCAGGATAAACAAACCCACACCGCTTTCGCTGGGAGTACTGCGTACTGTTACGCTGGGAGCCAGTACTATGGCATCGTTTCGTTCAGTCAATTGACTTCTCTGTTGTGCAGCAAAAACATTGCTCAAGATTACCAGTACCAGCAATACACATCCGATAATAAATCCCGCTTTTTTCACAGCAATCTGCTTTGAAAAGAAAAAGAGGTAACATGAAATGAGCAGAAATATAAAAAATATAATACCCGACTTGGCCCACGCATCTACGCTGAGCGTATTTATCAATGCTTTAGTCCATGAGACAAAAAAGATTTCCGGAACCGGAACTATTTTATCAACCGTCTTTGCACGCGCTATCTCCAAATTGGCACGAATATCCGTATTGCCGGGCTGCAACAACAAGGCACGTTCATAATTCAAAATAGCTTTGGCTATATTATCTGCCTTATAATAACTGTTGCCAAGGTTATAATATACTTCCGCAGCTTCACCTTTCTTTAAGAGATTTTCATAAATCCGGATGGCAGAAGCGTAATCATTCCGCATATAAGCACTGTCTCCTTCAGTCTTTGTCACATCGCTTTCTTGTCTCGCAACTGAAAATTCAGCATGAGAACCAACTGATATGGAATCATTGGAAATCTGCAGAGTATCTCCTACTGGGTTTTGACCATAGGCTGTCAATACCATTACACAATTAAGAGCTAAAAATAATATCTTGTTCATCAACATATCCTCCCGATTCAACGTTTGATTGAGTTTTCCATTTTACTGATAACCTTCAATGAAGCTGAATAAACTTTGTCCATAGCTTGATTATCATCGCCCGGAGCGAATCGAGCAAACTCACAATCGTTTAGTGTCTCCAAAAATTCCTTTATCAGGATATCATCAACACCATAATTGCGTAGTTCCTCTTCGATATTGTCTTTAGACAAGCGAGAAACCGGAATATTCAGTTTGTCACTGATATAGCCCCAAAGAGCTTTCAGTACTTCATCATAGAATGCATCTTTTTTATTATCAGTCAGTAATTTACCGGCCTGCTTCATACGTTTCACAGCAACTTTATTGGCTTTTTTTGTACGCATACCCGCAACATTGGCATTAGCAGCTACCTGTTTACGATACACAATGAAGAACACAATAAATGCAATGCTCGGTAGCAAATAGAACAACCAATATATCAAGGAGCCAAAAAAGAAATTGCCTCTTTGAGACAGATGAACATCATTTTGTTTAATGAATCGAATATCTTCATTCAATACTTTCAGGTCTTCCTTGTTTGTAAAATTAGCAATCGTTTGTTCTGCATTGCCAGCACCCTTTTCCACATGCAATACATACTCTTCTGTTCTCAAAGTTTTATATGAACGGGTATTGATATCAAAATAACTGAATGTTACGGCAGGAATCTTATATGTTCCGGCATTGCGTGGAATAGCCAAGTATTCAATCACTTTACTACCGGAAAGTCCTGAATTGGTCAAGCGGAACTTGTTGTCGACTTTTGGATCGTAAACTTCAAAGTCCTCAGGAAATTTTACTTCCGGATTGGATAATAATTTCAGATTACCTGTACCTGAGATGACCAGTTTCACCGTGACAGCATCATTTGTTTTGACATTTGTATTGTTAATGGAAGAACTGATATTGAACTCCCCCACTCCGCCTGAGAACCCCACAGGTTTACCTGCCGGCAATGATTTTACATCAATCGTCATTTGAGGAGTCAGAATTATTTTTTTAACTTCCACATAGTTACTCCCTCCATTGAAAAAAGCTTCGAAAGGATCGGACACTTGTGTTGCCTTGGCTATGGAAGCGTCAAAACGGGCGGCATCTATCGTCAGTTTACCTGATTGCTGCGGAAACAACACGAACTGACGATAGATTGTTGTTTGATAGTTCCGGCCTTTATAATGTTCCAATCCCCATCTTCTGTCATTTGGAAGATCCACTTCCTGAGAATGAAATCCCTTAAAGTCAGGAAGTTTTACGTTATCGAACATACGTAAATCAACCAAAGTATATATTTTATATGTCAGCAAGAAAGCTTCCTGCTCATATACTGTGGTCTTACTGGCAGTGGCAGTAATAAACAAATCTGTATTTGATACTGCTGCGCCCGAAGAAGCACGAGCCATACCTCCACTTTGTTTGCCATTATTATTTCCTGAAGCTCCGTTAGCAGCTTGGTCTGCCGGAATCACTTTCACACGTACCGGGTTTGAAACCAATTGATTGCCGTCGGCAGTAATGGTCGCACCCGGAATGGAGAAAGTGCCTTCCAAGGTTGCCATCAAGATGTAAGTAAACGTAATACTGCTGGTTGAAGTCGTTTGCCCATTAATTATTTGTACGCTGCTCTGCTCCGAACGACTAGGCCCCATCAATACATCAAATCCTTTAATAGACGGAGCACGAAAGTCTCTTACTTTCTGTGTAGTGACTGTATATGACAGTCTGAACTGATCGCCCACTGCCACAACATCGGGGGCAGATGCAGTAAATGATATCTTGCCATCAGCAAAAACATTTGCACAAGCTGCTATCAGCACTATCCATAAGAAAACTATTTTTTTCATATAGAATTTCCTCATACTATTTGTTACCAATCTTTTTCCAAACGACCACCCTGAATGACCTGTTGCTTTTTCACCTTATCCTGTACATCCTTTTCGTCTTGCATAATTGAGTTCAAAAGTTGTTCGGCATTTTCCTTAGACATTTCATTCTCTTTTTTCTCTGGTTTAGGTGGTGGTTGTTGCTGTTGTTCCTGATTCTTCTGTTGGTTTTGATTCTGATTTTGTTTTTCTTGTTCTTTCTGTTGTTCGTTTTTATCCTGATTCTGATCTTGATTCTGATTCTGCTGGTCATTCAGCATCTTCTGGGCCAACGCAAGATTATAACGCGTTTCATCATCTTTCGGATTGTTGCGTAATGATTCTTTATAAGCTTCCACAGCTTTGGCATAATCTTTCTGTGAATGGAAGATAACCCCCATATTATGATAAATTTGTGACAGTTTCGACTTATCTTTTTCTATCTTGGTAGTCCCAACATATTGCTCCATTGCTTCCTGTAACTTATTCTGATGAGCTAACGTATTCCCTAAATTAAACATGGAAACGGTCGATTTAGGATTCACCTCCAGAGCTTTCCGATAATTCACTTCGGCATTCACATAGATACTATCTTTAAAAAAGCGGTTTCCCTTACGGATAAAGTCTCGCTCCGCTTTCTGGGCAGAAACAGACACTGCCAAAAATAACAAGGAAAATATTCCAATATACTTTTTTTGTAACATACGCATTATTTTTTATTGGAGAATAAATGAACATTGCGAAATAAAGGATTTTTACGTTCCAATATCATCAGTTCAACCAACAACAATAACAAAATAATCCATGCAATTGCCTGAAACTGCTCATTAAATTCTGTATAAACCTGTGTTTCCACATCAGCTTTCTCCATTTTATCAAGTTCCCGGCCGATTGCCTTTTGCGCTCCGTTTGTATTGTCCACGCGCACATAAATACCATTTCCCGCTTGGGCAACTTCTTGACACATCTGTTCATTCAAACGGGTCACAATAACATTGCCATCCTTGTTGCGACGATAGTCGTTAGTACCTTCTATCGGAATCGGAGAACCCTCTGGCATGCCTACTCCCAATACATTGACCTGAATGCCCTTCTCAGCAGCAGCTTTTGAGGCTTCTACTGCACCGCCTTCGTGGTTTTCCCCATCAGTAATCACTATAATAGTTCGTCCCACACCCTCTTGCGGAGTAAAACTACGGGTAGCCAAACTGATTGCAGCACCAATGGCTGTACCTTGCTTGGATATCAACGAAGGAGCAATAGACTCCAAAAACATCTTGGCGGAAATATAGTCGCTTGTAATAGGTAATTGCGTAAAGGCATCGCCAGCAAAGACAATCATACCCACTTTATCATTTTGCATCTTATCGACCAACTGTGCCACCAATCGTTTCGCTTTTTGCAAACGACTTGGTTGTACATCTTGCGCCAACATAGAATTAGAGATATCCAAAGCAATCATGGCTTCCACTCCTTGTCGCTTCATCGTTTCCAGTTTAGAGCCGAATTGTGGACGTGCCAGCAAAACAGCAAACAACCCGATAGTCACAAATACCAACCAAAACTTTACATCCGGACGATATTTGGAAACATCGGGCATCAACTGTGCCATCAGCACCGGATCACCAAACCGACGAATAGCTATCCTTCTTCGATAATTGGAGTACAAGTAGAAAGCTGCCAGCAGAGGCAACAATAATAGTATGTACAAATATGCAGGTTCTTCAAATCGAAACATTTTCTTATTTACTATTTATCATTTGCTATGTAAAACAAATCATTATGGAATTTTTTTAAATATAGAATTACGAAGTAAAATCTCCAGTAATATACATAAAAAAGCTACCAATGCGAACCAATGATATTCTTCTTTGCGCTTACTGTATTCTTTTACATTCAGTTTTGTTTTTTCCAGTTTGTCTATCTCTTCATATACTTCTTTCAATTTAGAGTTGCTGGTTGCACGGAAATAATTACCCTCGGTGGTTCCGGCAATCTGTGTCAAGGTTTTTTCGTCAATCTCAACCGGCATATTGACATATTGTACTGTCCCACCTACCGGATAAGGATATGGTGCCATCCCATTACTTCCTACACCAATTGTATAGACGCGAATACCAAAACTTTTGGCTATCTCCGCAGCCGTCAAAGGGGAAATATCTCCTTTATTATTGACACCATCCGTCAATAATATAATTACTTTCGACTTAGCTTTGCTGTCTTTCAAGCGGGTGACAGCATTGGCAATTCCCATGCCTATTGCTGTTCCGTCTTCAATCAGCCCGCACTTCATGTCTTTAAGCAAATTCAACAACACCGTATGGTCTACTGTCAGCGGACACTGAGTAAAACTTTCTCCGGCAAACAAAGTTATGCCGATATTATCATTCGGACGGCCATTAATAAACTCTGCTGCCACGTCTTTAGCTGCTTCCAGACGGTTTGGCTTCAAGTCTTCGGCCAACATACTGGTCGAAATATCCATAGCAAGCATTATATCAATTCCTTCAATCTCACTGTTTTGCCAGCTATCAGTCGTTTGTGGGCGAGCCAAAACTATAATAATCAACGTCAAAGCAATGATGCGCAACACAAATGGAAGATGTAGCAAATAGTTCTTATAACTTTTGGGAGTATGGGCATATACACGGGCATCCGAAATCTGAAGCGTGGCCTCATTCTTCTTCCTTCTCATGATATACCATACTATATAAGGTATAAGGATCAGCAGTAAAAACAAATATTCAATATTGGCAAAAACCATATTCATTTACTATTTTAACCATTTATAATTTACGAATGGAGTGGAGTATCTATTAAATAAAGTAATTATGCAATTCCAATCCTATATATATCAATGAACCAACTATTGCAGAGGCCAATGCCATTATACCTACACCGATCATAATTTTGGTACGCAAGGACCGTTTTTCAATAATAGTTATTTCAGTAGGCTGTGGGTTCGCATTTTCTTCTTCTATCTTGGTTCCGTTAATGAATTCAATAGCATTAATCAAATTGGCATCATTTTCGTTCATCAGTGGATTGTGCTTGGCAAATTTCACTAAATCAGCGGTTCGGAATAGTTCTCGCAAATCAGAAATAGCATCTTTATCTTTTATTTCCAATAACTTATCTATTATTTCAGAGGAAGTCATTTCTAAAGCATTGAAACCAAAACGATTCTTTATATACGTGCGAAGAGCATCTGTTAATTCTGTATAATATTCCTTCGACTCTCCTTTTTGCCAAACTTTCTCATTTTTTATGCGTTCCATTTCTTGCATAGCCAATTGATGAGGAGGCAACTTTGGTTCTACTTTTATTTTTCGGATAATAGGCTTATTGTCGAAAAGGCGCTTTATCAAATAAACAAGTAATATGCTCAACGGAATAATCAGCAGAACACAAGCTATAAATCCATACCAATCTTCCCAAGCAAAAGGTGCCTGCATCACAGTCTTAGGTCCGAAGAACTGTTCCGGATTTTCCGGATCCAAAGGTATATCCACAGAATATACTTTCAGCGCCAATGCTTTGGAAGCATATTTTTTGTCATCTACCGTCACCTCCATCGGAGGCAGATAATAGAGAGCAGAATCAAATGAAGTAACCGTGTACTCTTGGGTAATCAATGCGCGTTTGCCGTCATTCAACAACTGTGTATCCGGCTTGGCCACATCGATAATCTCTACTCCCCTTACCAACGTATCGGTGTAAACTGGAAAGATGGCTCGCTTGTCGGTATCCAGAGACACTTGAAGTTTTATCTTTGCCTGTTCGCCGATAAGAATTTGCAAAGAGTCAATCATGGCATCTACCGTCACCGACTGAGCTGTCGTCTTACCAGTCAATGCCATCAGCAATGTTATCAGAAATAAATATCTTTTCATTTCCCGATTAATTTCGTTTTGCAAACAAATTCATCAAAGCTCTGACATAATCTTGGTCAGTACGCACCGACACATTATCGACATTGCTTTTAGTAAACGTTTCGTTCAGTTCCGCTTGCTTACTGCTCCACCATTCATGATGAGCACGACGAACTGCACGTGAAGATGTATCAATCCATTGCTCATGCCCCGTTTCGGCATCCTTGATTTTCATCAAACCCACGGCAGGCAATTCTTCCACACGTCGGTCATAAACCTGAATGGCCACAACATCGTGTTTCCGGTTGGCAATAGTCATAGCGTTTTGAAAACTTTCCTTATCAATAAAATCTGATAGGATAAAGGCTGTACAACGACGTTTCATTACATTGGTCAGATACTCCAATCCGAGATGAATATTCGTTTTGCGACTTTCTGCTTGGAAATCCAACAACTCACGTATGATGTACAGTATATGTTTACGTCCTTTCTTAGGAGGAATAAACTTCTCTATTTTATCTGAAAAAAAGACAACACCAATTTTATCGTTATTCTGGATGGCCGAAAAGGCAAGCGTTGCAGCAATCTCTGTCACCATGTCTTTCTTCATTTGCTTCACCGTTCCGAACTCCAAACTACCGGAAACATCGACCAACAACATTACTGTCAATTCCCGCTCCTCTTCAAACACTTTTACGTAAGGCTTATTGAAACGAGCGGTAACATTCCAATCAATGTCGCGTATATCATCGCCGAATTGATATTCACGCACTTCGGAAAAAGCCATACCCCTACCCTTAAAAGCCGAATGATATTGTCCGGCAAAGATATTATTGGACAATCCGCGCGTCTTTATTTCAATCTGACGGACTTTTTTTAAAAGTTCTGTTGTCTCCATTGATTTATAATCTCATTAATCAAAAAACTCGAGATCTCCCAGAAAGAAGTTTTTTGTTTCTTCACTCTCAGGCTTCCAAGTTGCATGTTCGTGTATCAAGGCACCTCAACCTTATTCAATATCTTGCTGACAATTTCATCCGGAGTCATGTTGCCGGCTTCTGCCTCATAGGTCAGACCGATACGATGACGCAACACATCATGTGCTACGGCACGTACATCCTCCGGAATAACGTAGCCGCGACGCTTGATAAATGCGTAGCTGCGGGCAGCCAGCGCCAAATTGATGGAAGCACGGGGTGAACCTCCGAAACCAATCATGTCTTTTAATTCCTTCAAATCATATTTTTCTGGATAACGTGTGGCAAATACGATATCAACAATATATTTCTCAATCTTCTCATCCAAATAAACCTGACGAACGACCTTACGAGCCTCAACAATCTCGTCTGCTCTCAAAATCGGCTTTACACTGAATTTATCTCCATTGATATTCTGGCGGATAATCAATTTCTCTTCTTCCTGCTTTGGATAATCAATTATTACTTTCAACATGAAACGGTCTACTTGTGCTTCGGGCAACGGATAAGTACCTTCCTGCTCAATCGGGTTTTGTGTAGCCAGTACCAAAAAAGGATCGGGCAGGCTGAAAGACTCTTTACCGATAGTTACCTGTCGTTCTTGCATGGCCTCTAACAAAGCACTCTGTACTTTGGCAGGAGCACGGTTGATTTCGTCGGCTAAAACAAAGTTCGCAAAAACAGGTCCTTTCTTCACTTGGAATGTTTCGTCTTTCTGACTGTATACCATTGTACCGATGACATCAGCGGGCAACAAGTCGGGCGTAAACTGAATACGGCTGTACTTTGCATCAATCAGCGATGCCAGCGTCTTGATAGCTAAAGTCTTTGCCAAGCCTGGCACACCTTCCAACAACACGTGTCCATCAGACAACAATCCTATTAACAACGACTCCACCAGATGCTTTTGTCCTACGATGACCCGGTCCATGCCTGTGGTAAGATTGGTAACGAAAGCGCTTTGTCTTTCAATCCGCTCATTCAATTCGCGGATATCAACTGTTTCAGCCATAAATCAAATTATTTTTGTATTTAACTTCATCATTTTATCCGGCTTTAAAACCGGTATTTTATTTTGTTCCCAAAAGTACAGTAATAAATTAACCATACCAACTAATTTTTATTAAAAAACAATGTGAAATCTTTAGATTAAACTACTTTCATAGAGTTTAGTATTTAACAAAAAAAGAAGCAGGAACCTTTACTGCTTCTTAGCCAATCTGGGAATCTTAATAGTAGTGCCATAAAGTATATTATCAGGACTCTTAATTACATCCTGATTATGCCTCACAATGTAAGGCCAAAGAGTCTTCGTTCCATAAAAACGTAATGCTATTTTAGTCAATGTTTCTCCCTCTTGCACGGTATAGACAGTTTCCGTTCCAATAATCGTGTATTCTATGGAATCCGGTTCAAATGGCATGGTGACTTTTTTCTTTTCTTTTATAGAGAATGGTTCGGAGATTGCTTCCTCTTTGGAAATCTGTTCGAGGGATAAAGCATTGACACCGGCTTCCACTGTGTCCGTTCGCGACATCTCTTCTGCAACCTCTTTTACAATAGCGCTGCCTGCTAATACAGTATTGCCCTTATTGGCAGAATCATCTATTTTTGAATCGCTTTTCCCTCCTATGAGAGGTTTGGAAACGAATTTTTCAAACAAATTAGGGTTGTATATAAAAGCTACGGCACCTCCGCACAATAATATGGCAAGTATGATAATACTGATAAAATACCTCATGGTAGAAGAATCGGACGCATCTTTTTTTCCTGTAATGACAGGAGATTCTGAAAAAGATGGTTCTTCGGGAGTATTCATATCTCCAGCAACATAGGTTCTTTCAAAAGTATCGGCTTTTTCAGGAATATCCGCTTCTACAGCAGGCATAGTATGCTCAATATTATCTGTTTCTTCAAGAGTGATAGTTGTTTCAGGAGATGCGGATTCCGGTTCTTCTCTTTCCTCTCCGTTCTCATTCTCCAAAAGGATATCTTCAAATATCGTCTCATTATTCAGAGGTACCGATTCAAAATGAGAAAAGGGTTTGTTTACTATGTCTTTCAGTACAGCATCAGGTGTAAATGAAACTTTGGTATGACCTTGAATTTCAAATCTTTCTCTCGTATTTACATTGATGCTTTCGCGACTCTCTACCTCTATCAGTTTAAAGGTGCCCAGTCCTTTTATTTTCACATATTTATCCGTTTCCAGCGCATCTTCGATCAACTGAAAAAATTCTTTCACAAAACCATCGGCATTTCTTTTGCTCATGCCATGTTTTTCGGCAAGCATATCAATCAAGTCCTGTATATTCAGTTTTTCATCCATAATACGGGAATCACGAAAAGAACAATTATTTAAACTTTTCTTTTAATAATGTACTGGGCTTATAAGTCAGTACCAATTTAGGGGGAACCAACATGCGTTGCTTTGTGTTAGGATTCACAGATATACGTTCTGCTTTCTTCTTTACTTCGAATGTTCCGAATCCTTGTATGGAGATAACGTTTCCCTCTTCCAATTGCTTTGTCATATCCGACAGCAATGAAGCAATCAAATCAGAAGTATCTTTCAAATTATACCCCAATCTGTGTGATAATTCGGAAGTAAACTCTTTATTATTCAAAATATATGTTTTAAAATTGAATTATAATGCTATATTAGCAAATCTTCTCCGCACGTGCAAATATCCATGAAAAAACTTTAGATTATTCGTCCATAAAGGTCGAAATCATCGGAATCTATTATCTCCACTTGGTAAAAGCTACCTATATTCAACGAGTTCCCTCTATGCTCTATCAATACCTCCGGATCTACTTCAGGAGAATCAAACTCTGTGCGGCCGATATAATAATCTCTTTCTAAACGATCAATGATAACCCTCATCTGCCGTCCTACCTTAGCCGCACTCAATTCTCCTGAAATACTTTGTTGAATAAACATCAGTTCATCCAGACGTGCTTGTTTGACTTCTTGCGGAATCGTATCTTCATATTGTACAGCAGCATACGTGCCTTCTTCTTCGGAGTATACAAAAGCCCCCATTCTGTCGAAACGTATCTCACGGACAAAATCTTTCAACTCTTCAAAATCAGCTTCTGTTTCCCCCGGATGCCCTACCATAAGCGTTGTTCGGAGGTGAATGCCCGGTACTTCTTTACGGAGCTGTTCTATCAATCTGTAAGTTTCTGCTTTCGTTACATGCCGGCGCATTTTTTGCAACATATTATCACTGATGTGCTGCAAAGCGATGTCCATATATTTACACACATTGTCATGCTCACGCATCACGCGAAAAAGCTCCGTAGGAAAATGAGCGGGATAGGCATAATGCAAACGTATCCATTCCACACCGGAAATGCCGGCTATTTGTTCGATTAGCTCCGGCAGCATTTGCTTCTTGTACAAATCTATGCCATAATAGGTCAGCTCTTGTGCAATGACTTGAAATTCTTTGACTCCACGCGCAACCAAGTATCTTACCTCATCCAATATTTCTTCCATCGGACGCGATACATGCCGTCCTGTAATAATAGGTATGGCACAATAAGAACACTTGCGATCACATCCTTCGGATATTTTCAGATAGGCAAAATGCTTAGGGGTTGTTAGCGTGCGTTCTATATGCAACTCTTCGCGATAGGCTTTTCCTAAGTCTTGCAACAATTCTTTCCAATTGAATTTTCCATAGAATTTATCAACTTGAGGTATTTCGACAGCCAATTCTTTAAGATAGCGCTCCGAAAGACATCCCATGACATAGAGCTTCTCCAAATCACCTTCTTCCTTGGCTTGTGCAAATTCCAGAATCATGTCGATGGACTCTTTCTTGGCATCGCCGATGAAACCGCATGTGTTAATTACGGCGATTTGCCCTTCCGGTTTTTCGGCATCATGCGTCACACCGAACCCCACTTCTTCCAACTGACGCATTAAATGCTCCGAATCCACTAAATTCTTAGAACACCCTAAAGTAATGATATCAACCGTTTTTCGCTTCATGTATTTTCCCCGAATAATGAATCTACAAATTCTTTTTTACGGAATACCTGTAAGTCTTCCATGCCTTCGCCCAAGCCGATATACTTAACTGGTATTTTAAATTGATCCGAGATGCCGATAACTACCCCGCCTTTGGCAGTGCCATCCAGTTTGGTGACGGACATTGCCGTTACTTCAGTTGCCAAAGTGAACTGCTTGGCCTGCTCAAACGCATTCTGTCCCGTAGAGCCATCGAGTACAAGTAAGACCTCGTTCGGCGCGTCAGGAACTACTTTCTTCATCACATTCTTTATCTTAGTCAGCTCATTCATCAAGCCTACCTTGTTATGAAGGCGTCCGGCCGTATCAATAATCACTACATCCGCATTGTTGGCCGTAGCAGAACTTAGAGTATCAAATGCAACAGAAGCAGGATCAGCACCCATCTTTTGTTTCACCACCGGCACTCCTACCCGTTCACCCCAAATCACTAATTGCTCTACGGCGGCGGCACGGAACGTATCGGCAGCACCCAGATAGACCGATTTGCCGGCTTTCTTAAATTGATGAGCCAGCTTACCGATGGTAGTAGTTTTTCCTACTCCGTTAACGCCTACTACCATAATAACGTATGGCTTCTTTGCAATCGGCGCTTCAAAATCATCCACATCATCAGAATTGTTTTCCGTAAGCAAAGCTGCGATTTCATCGCGCAAAATCGCATTCAACTCTTGCGCATTCATATACTTTTCGGCAGCAGCTCTCTTTTCAATACGTTCGATAATTTTCAACGTCGTTTCCACACCTACGTCTGAGGTAATCAACACTTCTTCCAGATTATCCAGAACCTCATCGTCTACTTTCGATTTACCGGCAACGGCACGCGCAATCTTACCGAACACGCTTTCTTTGGTCTTAGATAATCCTTTATCTAATGTCTCCTTCTTTTCCTTGGAAAAAAAACTAAAAAATCCCATATATTAAAAGTTTTATGCAGCCCATTTTCTAAATCAATCTGAAAAAGCTGGTGAATGGTATAATTCTTCTTTTTACACTTGTGCAAATGAGAGTTAACGCTTGTACAAGCGCAGGCTTATACTCCTAAAAGTGAGGGCTTACACTAGTACAAGTGTGAGGTGACGCTTGCGCAATCATAAATCTCTGATTAACTATTAGTTACAAATAGATGAGATTCGCTCATAAAGATTTCATGCCAACCCCTTTTTCACATTTTGCACAAAGATATAACAAAACTAATGAATAATAAAAACTTCATCCTCTTTTTAAAAAAGAATCCCCTTACCGGACAACCGATAAGGGGAACTTTATATGATTCGTCAGTGCCTTACAGCTACTGCATTCATTTTATTTTTTGAAAAAGTCTTGTACTTTTTCGTTAGGAACCATTTGTTCATCAAAACAATAAGCACCGGTCTTCGGCGACTTAACCATTTTGATAACTTTCGTGTAAGCACGACCTTCTTTAGTACCTTCGTGCAAACTTGCTACTGTTTTCTTTGCCATAGGTTATACTGTATTATTTAATTTCCTTGTGTACTGTTACTTTCTTCAGAATCGGATTGTATTTCTTCAATTCCAATCTTTCGGTGGTATTCTTTCTGTTCTTCGTTGTAATGTAACGAGAAGTTCCCGGCATACCGCTATCCTTGTGTTCTGTGCACTCCAGAATCACTTGCACTCTGTTACCTTTCGCTTTTTTTGCCATAATCAGTGTTCTCCTCTACTTTAGCCAATAACTTTAATGCTTTTCCAATCACAATAACCTTTAGCAACTGCATCCTTCAAAGCAGCGTCCAGTCCTTTTTTATTAATAATGCGCAAACCATTAGCGCAGATGCTAAGGCTGATCCAACAATCCTGCTCTACATAATAGAACTTCTTGTTAAACAAGTTCAAATCAAAGGTTCTTTTTGTTCTTCTCTTTGAGTGTGAAACATTATTGCCAATCATGGCCTTCTTTCCGGTAATTTGACAAATCTTTGACATTTCTATCTTAATTTTATAGTTTTCTTTTTTGCCTATTTCAAACAGAGCGCAAAGTAAGTACTTTTATCGTTACCAAACAAGTTTTTTCTAAAATAATTCACTGTCTAATAGCTTTTTTTCCTCATCTCAGCCTATCATAAAGCAATAAAAGGACATTTTGGATTGCTTTTTGTACATTTGCCGTTCTTCCCGAATCTCCCTCTTGTTTCATGGTTGCAATTTCGTTTTTATAGGCAGCCGCAAGCCAAATCGTGCCCATAGGCTTCGCGATAGTTCCGCCTCCGGGGCCTGCAATGCCGGAAGTGGCAACCGCACAATCTGTTTTCAGCGTTTTCATCGCTCCTTTCACCATTTCCGTAACGGTTTCTTTGCTTACTGCTCCATATTTTTCCAGCGTTTCGGGGCAAACATGCAACAAAGATATCTTTACTTCATTGGAATAGGCCACTATGCTGCCGCTAAAATATTCCGAACTGCCCGGAACAGAAGTAATCAAGGCTGCAACTCCTCCTCCGGTGCAACTTTCTGCGGTGGAAAGGGATAAATTCTTTGCTTTCAGCAGTTTACCTATTTCTTCTTCTATCTTCATTGTTTTTTTATTTACTGTGTATTCTTACGGTTTCACAACCGCCTGAATCCCGGTATAGGCGGTTCCTTTTGCTAAAAATGAGGGGCTGCATCTTGTCGGGCGGATATTTCCTGAATGCACCGGTTCACGGCGGTCAGGCGGAAGAGAAGAGAGCCTTTCAGGCAGGCCACTCTCGCCCTGTCTGACAGATGCAATCCTTTGCCGTGACAGACGCAAGTGTTCAAGCCGACAGACACTTGTGTTTGACGTGACAGACACAAGTGTTTTAGCCGTAAGACACAAGTGTCTGACAAAGTGGGGATAAACTCTTGATAACCAATGCGATTTTTCTTTAAAGCACAAGCCTCCGGATGAGGTTACTGACCTGCTTCCTATCTCGAACTCAGGTTCATAAAAAGACATTACAAGCAAAACTTTTATAAGGTGACACGCGAATAAGCGGGCGCCTCCATCGGACAGAAATCACCGTCCAAAAATTTGAAATATCCCGTAACGGCAATCATGGCGGCATTGTCTGTTGTGTAGCTGAATTTGGGAATATAAATATTCCAGCCATACTTTTCGGCATGTTCACGGAAAGCATTACGCAAGCCATTGTTGGCAGAAACGCCTCCGGCCACAGCCACTTCCTTAATCTTATATTCTTTGGCAGCCTTGCGCAGTTTGTCCATCAGGATATCCACAATGGTTGCTTCCAAAGAGGCGGCCAAATCGGTCTTGTGATGTTCGATAAAATCAGGGTCATCCTTCATCCAATCACGTAAAGAATACAAGAAAGAAGTCTTCAGACCGCTGAAGCTATAATCCAATCCGGGAATATGCGGCTTACTGAAGGAAAATGCTTTCGGATTTCCCTGTCGAGCCAACTTGTCGATGATTGGCCCTCCCGGATAGCCTAACCCCATCACCTTTGAGCATTTATCAATGGCCTCACCCGCGGCATCATCGATGGTCTGTCCCAAGATTTTCATATCATTATAGGCTTTTACCAGAATAATCTGAGAATTTCCACCGGAAACCAATAAACAGAGAAAAGGAAACTTGGGTTCTATATTATCTTCACTTTCTACTTTAATGAAATGGGCTAATACATGTCCTGTCAGATGATTAACATCAATCATAGGAATACTCAACGAACGGGCAAAACCTTTGGCAAAAGATACGCCTACCAACAAAGAACCCATCAAACCCGGTCCGCGCGTAAAAGCCACGGCACTCAATTCTTCTTTGGTCACTCCGGCACGTTTCAGTGCTTCATGCACCACCGGAACAATATTTTGCTGATGTGCACGGGAGGCTAATTCGGGCACGACTCCGCCATACGCCTCGTGCACAGCTTGGCCAGCCACCACGTTCGAAAGCAAATAGCCATCTTTGATGATTGCCGCCGAAGTATCATCACACGAAGATTCTATTCCCAAAATAATTGTACTCATAATGTTTATTTACGTTTAAACAGCGCAAAAGTAGTGATAAAAGTAGGATTCATAATGTATTATTTCATATTTTTGTTGGCGGATTATAAAAATTAACCGCCTATCAGAAAGCTCAAAAGGACTGTACGCTGGGTACTTGGCATCGTATTGGGGGTGTACATCGGTACCATTTTATTGTTGAACATTCCGTATGTCCAACAAAAAATGTCCGTATTTGTTGCCGACGAACTGGCCTCCGTATTGGGCAGCCGGCTTACTATCGGACGAATCGATATGGGGCTGTTGAATCGAATCATCATCGACGACCTGTTATTGGATGACCAATCGGGGAAAGAGATGGTAAAAGTGTCCCGCCTTTCAGCAAAATTCGATATTCTTCCGCTGTTCAACGGCAAGATATCCATTAGTAGCGTGCAACTGTTTGGTTTTAATGTCAACCTGAACAAACAAACGCCCGAAAGTAAACCAAATTTTCAATTTGTTCTTGACGCATTTGCTCCTAAAGACACGATTCAGAAGCAAAACAACACGATTCTTCGTATAAACTCACTACTGATACGTCGAGGAAAGATTTCGTACGACGTTCTTTCAGAAAAGGAAACACCTGCGAAGTTTAACCCGCAGCACATTTGTTTGCGTAACATTATCGCCAACATTTCGTTGAAAACATTACAAAGCGATTCTATTAACGCAACCATTAAGCGACTGAGCATTGAAGAAGAACACTCCGGCCTTGAACTGAAGAAACTGAGCCTTAAAGCCATCGGCAACAATAGGCAAATGAAAATAGAAAATTTTGCCATCGATCTTCCAAACACTTCTTTGACAATGGACACTATACGTATGGAGTATGACAGTTTGGGAGCTTTCGGCAATTTTGCCCGAGACGTACACTTCTCATTCTCCATGCTTCCTTCCCAAATCGTCTTAAAGGATTTGTCCGCTTTTGTTCCTGCCTTTAATTTTTTCAGAGAAAAACTGGAAATGGAAGTAAAAGCCAACGGAACCATAGACCGGCTGACTTGTCCGCATCTTTCCGTTTCCGCCGGGAATCGTTTTCACTTGAAAGGAGAAGTTTCTCTTCAAGACCTCTCTCATCCTGAAAGCACTTACATATTCGGCAATTTATCCCGCCTGTATGCCGCCCCTGAAGGAATTGCTTTCTTCGTTCGCAACTTAAATGAAAGCTACATCGGCATTCCTCCTGTCCTGCAGCGTTTGGGAACAATTTCATTTCATGGAGAGATAGCCGGCTATTTCACAGACCTTGTAGCTTACGGAGAAGTACAAACCGACATCGGCTTCATCAAAACGGACGTAAAACTCAGTGCCGACAAGAATAAAGGATATTTTGCTTATTCCGGCTCGGTGGAGACCGAAGACTTCGAATTGGGCAAAATATTGGACAATAAATCCTTTGGGAAGGTCACTTTCAACTTGAACGTTGACGGCGACTATTACGACAATCGATATCCGTCCGTCTTATTGAAAGGGTTGATAGCTTCCATGGATTATAGCGACTATACCTACGAGAACATTACATTGGACGGAGAATACAAGCAAGGTGGATTCACCGGAAAAGCCGCATTGAACGACCCCAATGGTTCTGTCGTACTGAATGGCATCATCAATACCGCTAACCGGGTGCCTACTTTCAATTTTCAGGCAAGTATCAATAAACTTCGCCCACATACGCTGCACCTCACACCCGAATATAAAGATACGGAAATATCGGTCAAGCTAAAAGCCGATTTTACGGGCGGATCCATCGATGAAATGATTGGTGAAATCAATATCGACAGCCTGCAATTCGTTGCTCCGGAAACACAATACTTCATGGACAACCTCAAAATAATTGCTGTAAAAGAAAGCGATACAAGGAAACGCTTGACCATTCAGTCTGATTTTCTTCAAGGACGCATCGAAGGCGACTATTCATATCACACCCTGCCTGCCAGTGTGCTGAATACCGTGCGACGTTACCTCCCCACTCTCATCCCATCGGACAAGCAATCTGAAAAAACAGAAAACAACTTTCTTTTCGACCTGCATATTTATGATACGGAACTGTTTTCCGCTATTTTTCAGATTCCTGTAAAAGTATATACCCACTCTACCATCAAAGGCTTTTTCAACGACAGGGCGCAGCGTCTTCGGATAGAGGGTTATTTTCCCCGGCTTCGCTATGGAAATGATTTCATAGAATCCGGCATGTTCCTTTGCGAGAATCCCGGTGACCGATTCCATGCCAGTTTACGTTTCAACAATCGCAAATCAGACGGTTCTACCAATATGGCTTTAGAAGCGCAGGCACAAAATGACAGTATCCGGGCTATATTGAATTGGGGTAATAGTGATAAGCAAACTTACAGTGGTAAGCTCACCACCGTTGCACGCTTTATTCAAGAACAAAAAAACGATGGTAAAAAGAAACTGCCATCGCTAAAGACCACCATAGACATTCGCCCCACAAATGTTATCCTGAACGACACGTTGTGGAATATCCATCCTTCTCAAGTAGTGATAGATTCCGGCAAAGTGTACATCAATGATTTCTTTTTTAGCCACGAAGACCGCCATATTCGCATCAACGGAGTCGTTTCAAAGGAGCCGACGGATACTGTACGCCTGGATTTGAAAGAGATTAATATTGGCTACGTATTCGACATTGCAGACCTTGGGGTCAACTTCAAAGGAGAAGCCACCGGTTCAGCCTATGCCTGCGAAGTATTGGAGAAACCGGTCATGGGTGCTGACCTATTCATCCGTAATCTCGGACTGAACGACGGGTTGCTGGGCGATGCCAACATACATGGAGAATGGCATCACGGAGTAAAAGGCATTTATTTGGACGCCCATATCCGTGAAAAAGAGATCGCTCGAAGCCATGTACGCGGCTATATATATCCGTTGAAACCTACCAGTTCGCTTGATCTCCAGATTGAGGCTGACAACACCAATTTAAAGTTTATCCATTACTACATGAACGATATTACCCCTGAGTTCAACGGACGTGCCACCGGTCATGTACATTTTTATGGAAAATTCGAGGCTTTGACAATGGAAGGGCGTGTGTATGGTGATGCTTCCATGAAAATCGATGTGCTCAACACCACTTTCTCCATCAAAGACAGCATCTACATAAAACCGGGCGGACTGACTTTTGACAATAACCGCATTTTCGATACGCAGGGACATCAGGGCAGGGTAAGCGGATATCTCCACTACCGGCACTTCAAGGATTTGGAATATCGTTTCAACTTTAACGTCAATAATATGTTGATGATGAACACGAAAGAGTCGCCCGACTATCCTTTTTACGGCACTGTATACGGTACGGGTAATGCCACTATTGCCGGAAATGAACGAGACGGTGTAAATATAGACATTGCGATGACTACCAATCGTAACACCAACTTTACATATATCAAGAACTATGTGTCTACGGCAGCCGATAATCAATTCATCTGGTTTGTCGATAAGACACCACGTCGTGCCATACAAGATTCCGTCCGCCTTTCTGATTATGAAATAGCACAAAAGGAAATAGAGAAGGAAAAAGAAAGTGATACGGATATTCGTTTAAATCTTCTGGTAGACGCCACTCCCGATGCTACCATGAGAATTATCATGGACCCAATAGCCGGTGATTACATCAGTGGAAAAGGTACAGGTAATATCCGTACCGAATTCTTCAATAAAGGAGATGTGAAAATGTTTGGCAATTATCAAATCAGTCAGGGACTTTATAAATTCAGTCTGCAAGAGGTTATCCGCAAGGATTTTATCATACAAAACGGAAGCTCCATCAACTTTAACGGAGCTCCGCTTGATGCCACTCTGAATATTACAGCCAGCTATATGGTTAACTCGGTTTCTTTAAAAGACTTGATGCCCAATGACGCAACCGTTTTGGACTACATCAGCCAAACCAATGTCAAGGTCAAATGTATGATGGATCTAACCGGTCAACTGACTTCTCCGGATATAAAATTCGCTATCGAGTTGCCCAACGAACGCGACGAGGTGCAGACCATTGTGCGCAATTACATCCCTACGGACGAACAAATGAACATGCAGATACTTTATCTGTTGGCTATCGGAAAATTCTATACTCACGAACATCTTGGTGCTACTCAGAATTCAAACATGATGTCAAGCGTAGTGTCATCAACTCTTTCCGGACAGTTGAATAACGCTTTGTCAAATATCCTCAACCTCAACAACTGGAATTTCGGAACAAACTTCAGTACAGGTGAAAGAGGCTGGACGGACGTAGAGTTTGAAACTATGCTTTCGGGGCAACTTCTGAACAATCGCTTGCTCATCAATGGTAATTTCGGATATCGAGACAACCCGATGGCAAGCACTAACTTTGTGGGAGACTTTGAAGCCGAATGGCTCGTCAATCGCTCCGGTGACATTCGTTTAAAGGCATACAACAAAACGAACGACCGCTACTATACCCGAACCAACTTGACGACTCAAGACATTGGTATCATCTTCAAAAAAGATTTCAACAGATGGAAAGAACTTCTTTTCTGGAACAAATGGAAAATGAGAAGACTGAAGAAAAAGCAGGAAACTGCCTCAGATGAATCGTTACCCGTCACCAACAAAGATACTGCTTCCAAACTGCTCCAAACACCTCCCGAAGCTCAATCCAAACGGAACAGGGAAGAGTAATTTTTCCGTCATAAGCTTCGCCTACACGGGGAAGTTTGTTCTCTTTAGAATACCTTTTCGGCCAAAAGGGCATCGATGGCTTTACTCAATGTGGATATTGCAGAAGGGCGAGGAGCCTTTCTTTCTCTTATTTTGCCAGACTTGTCAATAAGAATATAGGTAGGATAGCCTCCCGAAAGTAGTTTGGCTGCAACCTCAGCCGAAAAATCTTGATTGAGGAAGTAGTTTTCTCCTGTTATTTGTTCCTTTTTCAAGAGGGTTATCCAATCATCCGCCTTCGATGACAGGCATAGATTTATAAATACTACATCGTTGTGGGCATAGAGTCTGTGCAAATCTTTGGCAGGGGACATCTCTGCCTTACAAGGACCACACCAAGTCGCCCATAAATCTATATAAACAACTTTACCTCTATACTGCTTTTTCAATAAGTATTCTAAGTCAAAATCTTGAATAGGAACAATGCGACCATCAGCTTTCATGTATAGAACGCTGTTTTGACTTGAAAGGTTTTCCAAATTCACATCCGGTGTTTTTAGATTCTTTGCAAGTAACTTATCATATATATCGACATTGAAGAAAAAATCTTTTTTTAATCCATAAGACGTAGGAATAGTTTTGCTGTAAAGTTGGTAAAGCATTATATCACGAGTCAGAGAATGCGGCATTGCCAAAATTTTCTCCAAAGCATACTGCTCTGCCGATTTTATATCTTTTTCTTTGAGATATGCCTTAAACGTATCATCCTTGGAAATCCATTTATAGTAATAGGCGCTAAGATGATACTCAAACATCATGTTTCTGAAATTATTCTCGCGATATATATCGAAAATGCGGTGCGTAAAGAATGCTATTGCATCTTTGGGAGATTGGCCAATGTAGTCCATTGCATAGTTGGACAGGGTGAATAATGCCATATCCCTCATTAATTCTTGAGTTTCGGGAATTATATTGTGGTGAAGAGAATATTGCTTAATAGTATCATTCAAAGAGTTAACCGCATTCTGAAAGATGTTCATGAACTTATCCAAGGGAGCGGTCAGGCTTTCAGCAAATAGGCGATAATCAATAATCCTGTTCAAATCTGCATACATTAAATTAAACTGTGCATTGAGCAAGCGATGGCTTCCCTCAAAAGTTACCGATTTAACACCTTTATCCTTAAACTTCCGAGCATCAATCTCTAAGAAAAGAGAATCTCCCGGTTCTGCAAACGCATTGATAAACTCTCCATTATAGTTTATGGTAAAACTATGTGCCCAAGGCGTTTCAAACCTCACATGAAAGAAACCTGTCGAATCAAGACGTACAGCAAATCTATCGTTCTCATCAAGAGGATTGCATGCTATAATGGTAAGTACTTTGGGGCTTTCGATACTTTGATTTATCACTCTACCGCAAACAACCACTTTTTCTATTTTATGCTCAGAAATATTTGAGAGAGCCTTACATTCCGTAATGCCCAATAGAAAAACAATGAAGATGGATGCAATGGATGGCTGTATAATCGTTTTTTGAGACAGCATCTTCAACAACTTAAAGTTTTTCAACATTTTACTTATATCTTTTATCAATGAGATTAATTAGGAAATCTGTTCTTTTGTTAGAAAAAATCCTATATAATCGCTTTGCAACGTGTAAAGTTTGCCTTGTTAACCACCCTATCGGTCATTAGGCTTCGGTTCAAAAAGTTACATATAATTTAGTAACTTAGTATGGCTAATTTCGCAGAGTACCATTTAAGGTATGCACAACTTTTTTACAATTTTAGAGAAAAAACTTGAGGTATGCAAGAATTTTTTTTATTTCCTCGTACAACCTTGCCTACCGATGTTTATGAGCAAGGAATGTGTAGAGGCAAATAAAGCTATCTATCAATAATTTAAATTGAACATCCCACACCTAAGCTCTCTTCCGCCCACACTTCACTGCCTGTAAGCCCACACTTCATCGCCCGTATGCCCGCACTTTACACTCGCTCCGCCCGCACATTAGGAAGCATAAGCCCGCACTTTGTGTTTACTCTGCCCACAGGATATTTTCAGAAAGGCAATGGCCCGTCCGAACCCACTCCGCCAAACGGGTTGTCTGCCTGCGGCATGAAATCGGCAGAAGAAGGAGGGGGCGGTGCGGCAATGCTTCCTATGGGTGCATTCATGCGCGAACCGCGCGTGGTTCCACCACCCTCAGAAGGCAATGGGATGACCATATCATCCTCCGGATTCTGGAAACGGGTGTACTGTCCGATAAAACGCAGACGCACATCGCCCACAGCACCGTTACGATGCTTGGCTATGATAATCTCCGCCATGCCACGCAAATCCGTACCGTCGGCAGAGGTGTATATCTTATAATATTCCGGGCGGTGAATGAAGCACACCATATCGGCATCCTGCTCGATGGCTCCGGATTCGCGGAGGTCGCTCAACTGGGGACGTTTTCCCTCCTCGCCTTCACGGTTCTCCACACCACGATTCAACTGCGACAGGGCAATGATGGGAATATTCAACTCCTTCGCCAACCCTTTCAGCGAACGGGAAATGGTACTGACTTCTTCCTGACGACTGCCAAACGACATACCGCTTGCATTCATCAATTGAAGGTAGTCGATGATGATGACCTTTACCCCATGTTCGCGCACCAAGCGGCGGGCTTTCGTACGGAGCTCGAAGACCGACAGTGAAGGCGTATCATCCACATACAGTGGAGCATCCAGCAAATCGCGCAGCTTATAGTCCAACTGTTGCCATTCGTAATCCGCCAACTGACCGCTCTTGATTTTCTCGCTCGGAATCTCGCATACATTGGATATCAAACGGTTCACCAGCTGTACGTTGCTCATTTCCAGAGAAAACAGCGCTACGGGATTGTGGAAATTCACGGCAATATTCTTTGCCATAGAAAGCACAAACGCCGTTTTACCCATGGCGGGACGGGCGGCGATGATAATAAGATCCGATTTCTGCCAGCCGGAAGTCATCTTGTCCAGCTTGGTAAATCCGCTCTCCAACCCACTCAAACCATCGGTACGGGCAGCCGCTTTCTGAATCAGGTCATACGCTTCGGCAATGACAGGATTAATCTGCGTATAATCCTTCTTCATGTTCTGCTGAGAAATCTCGAACAGCTTGCCTTCAGCTTCCTGCATCAAATCGTCCACATCCAATGTCTCATCAAAAGCCTTACTCTGAATATTGCTGGTGAAGGTTATCAGTTCGCGGGCCAACGATTTCTGGGCAATGATACGCGCATGATATTCTATATGTGCCGAAGAAGCCACCTTGCTGCTTAACTGGGTGATGTAAAACGGCCCGCCCACTTCCTCCAGCACTCCTTTCTTGGCAAGCTGTTCTTTCACAGTGAGAATATCCACCGGCTTTTGGTTTACGGCCAAATCGGTAATTGCTGAATATATCAACTGATGCTTGTGTTCGTAAAAAGACTCCGGACGGAGAATTTCACTGACCAACGAATAAGCGTCTTTCTCAATCATCAAGGCGCCCAACACAGCCTCTTCCAGTTCCGGAGCCTGCGGTTGTATGCGTCCGTAGTCATTGACAGGCTGCGGTGCCTTACTTTTGGGAGTTCGGGATGTTCTTCTTTGTTCTGCCACTTCTATTCTTTTAATATTATAATCCGATAACCCTCTGTTTTTGGAAAGGGGAAGCAAAGATAAGCTATTTTATTTATAGGAATCAACAATTCATGGTCAAGTTATCAATCTACTATAAACAGAAATGGTTAACTTTGTCTCCGAATCATGTTTCATGAACTCTATAACTCGATAATTGTACCATGCTGACTTTTCCGAACGCAAAAATCAATCTGGGATTGAACATCACAGAAAAACGTCCCGACGGATACCATAATCTGGAAACCATCTTCTACCCTATCCCCGTGGAAGATGCGCTGGAAATAAACATTCTGAACGAAGGCAACACCAAGTTCCGCTTGCATCAGGCAGGATTGGAAATTGCCGGAGAAGCGGAAAACAATCTGGTAGTAAAAGCCTATAGGCTGCTCGATGCCGAATTCAATCTTCCTCCCGTAGACATTCATCTGTTCAAACGCATTCCTTTGGGCGCAGGACTGGGAGGAGGTTCGGCAGATGGCGCCTTCATGCTAAAACTGCTGAACGAGAAGTTCGGTCTTGGATTGACGGACGAAGCATTAGAGGATTATGCGGCAAGACTCGGAGCGGATTGTGCATTCTTCATAAAAAACCGCCCGACCTATGCCGAAGGAATCGGAAACATCTTCTCCCCTGTCACGCTCTCTCTGGAAGGGTATCAGGTATGGTTGGTCAAACCGGATGTTTTCGTTTCCACCAAAGACGCGTTTGCCAAGATAAAGCCTCATCGCCCGGCACTATCCTTGAAGCAAGTCATCGAGCTACCCATAGAAGAGTGGAAAGGGCACATGGTCAATGACTTTGAAGAAAGCGTATTCCCGCAGTTCCCCGCCATCGAAGCCATCAAAGAGGAGATGTACAGACAAGGAGCCATCTATGCTTCCATGAGCGGTTCAGGCTCATCGGTTTACGGGCTGTTCAAAGCAGACGCCCTGCTACCCGATGTGGATTTCGGGAAGAAAGCGTTTATATACAAAGGCAAGCTCGGCGATATGTAACCCTGCCCGATTCATCTTTGAAACGATATATACTACCTTACAACAATGAACTGCACCCTAAAAGTTAGATACCTTCCCACACTAATCACTAACCCGTCAACCGCTCTTAGCGCACCTCCACTTTGGCGGCAATACGCTTCGTCTTGTCGAGCAGCGCATCAAGATCACCGTCAAGCGGTGCATAACACAACACCACGCCCATACGACGATTTACCCGGGTAGTCGGCTTGCCGAAAATGCGCAGATACGTATCTTCTTCTTTGGTCACTTCTTCCAATCCTCGGTAATCGGGATACTCCTGACTGGATATTGAAGAAAGGATGACGGCACTCGCGCCTATACGCTCCTGCTTGATACTCGGAATAGGTAAACCGAGCACGGCTCGCAGATGAAGCTCGAACTCATTCAGGTTTTGCGTACCTGCCAGCGTCACCATACCCGTATCGTGCGGGCGAGGAGAAAGTTCTGAAAAATAAACGCCATTCTCATGGCTCAGGAAGAATTCCACTCCCCACAACCCGGCACCGGTCAAAGCACGGGTCACTTTCTCCGCCATCTCTTGCGCCTCTTTCAAGTGAGCAGGCTCGATATGGGCAGGTTGAAAACTTTCGCGATAATCGCCTCCCTTTTGCACATGGCCGATGGGGGGACAAAATAAAGTCGGTCCGTCTTTCTGCGTAACGGTAAGCAATGTTATCTCACTGTCGAACTTGATAAACTCCTCTATGATAAGTTCCTTGATATCCCCACGGCTACCATTGCAACCATATTCCCACGCATGTTCCAGCTCATCGGCACTCTTCACGAGCGACTGCCCTTTGCCTGAAGAGGACATCAACGGTTTTACCACACAAGGGTAGCCTATTTTCTCGGCCGCCTCTTTCAATTCCTCCAAAGATTTGGCGTAGAAATAATTGGCTGTCTTCAGTCCCAGTTCTTTAGCGGCTAAATCGCGTATGGCCTTGCGATTCATGGTAAAGTTCACCGCACGCGCGCTGGGCACTACCTGAATACCTTCTTTCTCAAAATCATACAAGCACTCCGTACGAATCGCCTCGATTTCCGGCACGATGATGTCCGGCCGATGCTTACGAACCACACCTTCCAAAGCCTCTCCATCCAACATACTGAAAACTTCGCTTTCGTCCGCCACCTGTATGGCAGGTGCTCCGGCATACGAATCGCATGCAACCACGTATTGTCCCTTGCGCTGAGCGGAAATCACAAACTCTTTTCCCAGTTCACCGGATCCTAACAATAAAATCTTCTTCATCTATTTATTGGACTATTTACAATTAATACTCAAGCATAAAAACGACGATTTACCACCTACTTTATTGCCGGATCGCGGTCAAATAGTAAATAGTAAATCGTCGCCTTGTTAACGAATTTATTGATGTTGTTCCCTCAACAAATCATTCACCGTCTTTACCGGATTGAATGTAGACAAAGGCACTTCCACAAATATCGTGTTCCAGTCGCTCATGGCTCCGTTCCACAATCCGGGCAGCTCCAATGCTTTCAGGTCTTTGCCATTTTTCGACTTGTAGGAAATGAAGCCCGTAGCCTTGTCTACATACTTCACGAGATCGAATTTATGACCTTTATAGTCACGCACGGCACAAACCAAATCCACCGGGTTGAAATGAGTGCCTTTCTCGAACATTTCTTTCTTTGCCGGATCATCCATGTCAATCTGCGAGCTTTCCAGAATCTGCAAAGAAACAGTACCGTCGCTGTTGTAAGCAAGGAACGGACCGCCACCGGGTTCTCCAACATTTTTCACCATGCCGCAAACACGCATCGGACGGTTCAATTTTTCTTTCAGGTAAATCACTAGTTCGGCATCTTCCAGATCCTTTATTTCCGGATTCTTGCAATAAAGCTGTTTTTGCAGGAATTGCAAGACTTCAAGGATTTGTTCATGCGTATATCTACCGCTATCCAACAGTCGCAGATAAGCAAAAGCTCTCTGTTGAAGCGTTACCAGCACACCTGCAATCAGCTTCTTATACAATACGGTATCGCCTTTCAGCCTATCCAGCACCACATTGTCGATATTCTTTATGAAGATAACATCCGCATCGAGGTCGTTCAGATTCTCGATCAAGGCACCGTGTCCCCCCGGACGGAACAATAATTTGCCGGCATCGCGGAACGGATTGTTCTCCATATCGACGGCAATGGTGTCGGTGCTCGGCTTCTGCTCCGAGAAAGTGACGTTATAGTTCACGCCATACTTTTGGGCATATGCCATAGCCTTTGCGTCCACCAACGTCCGAAACAAAGTGCGATGTTCGGGAGAAACCGTGAAATGCACATTCACTTTCCCATTCTTGTTGGCGGCATACAACGCCCCTTCCACCAGATGTTCTTCCAAAGGCGTGCGGTTTCCATCTTCATATTTGTGGAATTTCAACAGGCCTTTGGGCAAAGCGCCGTAGTTCAATCCCGCAGCTTCGAGTAGAGCGGCAACAATCTCTTTATGGTTTCCGGAAGCAAGCAAAGCAGGCACATCCTCTCCTACCGTCTTCCGGCAAGCCATATTCAAATCGTCGTAGAAAGCAAAGTCTTCTATTTTCTCGAAAAACATTTTCTCAAAACTTGTTTGAGGGACATTATAATCCGCTCCAAGAAATTCAAACAAGTTCTTGAACATACGACTTGCCGCTCCCGAAGCAGGCACAAACTTAACCACCACTTTGTCAGTTTGCCTATATCCCTCCCAAGCATCCAGATATTCCTTCTGCTCGTTCGTGTCCGGAGTCAATATTCCTTTCTCGACAGAAGCGGCAGCAGATAACTTCAAGTATGGAAAACCTTTTTTGAAACAAGCCAACTGTTCGGCTATCTGTTCTTCAGAGATGCCCTTACTTTTAAGCAACTCTTTGTCTTGCGGTGTTATCATATCGTTTAGCGGTTTATTAATTCATGCCCAAAAATACAAAAAAAAGCGGAACGACGGTAAAGGTAATAAAGAAAAAACTTACCTTTGAGACATAAAATACAGACAATTATGGAAATAGATGTTTTTTTCACGAATCAAGAGAAAATTTTACTCTTCTCCCTCTACCGGAAGCTGTTGCAGCTTTCGGGAGAAACACTCCGGAAGGGAGACTTCAAGAAACTGAAAACCCATCTTGCCAACACTATACAGAACAATCATGTACAACGGGATATATTCGGCCTGAATCCAGTCATCAAGGATATGCAAACGGCTGTCATCGTTGCAGAAGAAATCGGCATGAAGCGGGCCTCCATCTTGGGACTCATGCTGCACGATTCCGTGCGTTGCGATACTTGCAGCTCTCAGGAAGTGGAACAAATCTACGGCGAAGATGTGGCAGGCATCATCCGCGGCCTGATGCGCGTGAACGAACTTTACGCCAAAAGTCCCACCATCGAGTCCGAGAATTTCCGGAACCTGCTGCTCTCATTCGCCGAAGACATGCGGGTCATTCTCATCATGATTGCCGACCGCGTAAATATTATGCGGCAGATAAAGGATGTCGAGAACGACGAAGCCCGCCGCAAGGTGGCCAACGAGGCGGCCTATCTTTATGCGCCCCTTGCCCATAAGCTGGGATTATACAAACTGAAGTCGGAATTGGAAGACCTCTCGCTGAAATACACGGAAAAAGAGATTTACTATCATATAAAAGATAAGCTGAACGAAACCAAAGCTTCGCGCGACAAGTATATTGCTGCTTTCATCTCACCGGTACAAAAGAAATTGGAAAAGGCCGGACTGAAGTTCCACATCAAGGGACGCACCAAGTCCATCCATTCCATCTACCAGAAAATGAAGAAGCAGAAATGCGCTTTCGAAAATGTGTATGACTTGTTTGCCATCCGCATCATTCTGAACTCGCAACTAGAAAAAGAAAAACTGGAATGCTGGCAGGCATACTCCATTGTGACGGATATGTACCAACCCAACCCGAAGCGTCTGCGCGACTGGTTATCCGTGCCTAAAAGCAACGGATACGAATCGCTGCACATCACCGTGATGGGCCCCGAAGGGAAATGGGTGGAAGTACAAATACGCACGGAGCGCATGGACGAGATAGCCGAACGGGGACTCGCCGCCCATTGGCGCTACAAAGGAATAAAAGGCGAATCCGGACTGGACGAATGGTTGACTTCCGTACGCGAGGCATTGGAGAACTCCGACAGTAGCGGATTGGAAGCGATGGACCAGTTTAAGTTGGATTTGTATGAAGACGAGGTTTTCGTATTCACTCCGAAAGGCGATCTGTTCAAATTGGGTAAAGGTGCCACCGTACTCGACTTCGCTTTCCACATTCACACCAAATTGGGATGCAAGTGTATCGGAGCCAAAGTGAACGGTAAAAACGTACAATTGAAACAGGTGTTGCAAAGCGGCGATCAGGTGGAAATCATGACGTCGAACACACAAACTCCGAAACAAGATTGGCTGAATATCGTAACCACTTCCAAAGCCCGTACCAAGATACGCCAAGCATTGAAAGAGATGGCTGCCCATCAGTACGCTTTTGCCAAGGAGACGTTGGAACGCAAGTTCAAGAACCGAAAAATTGAATATAACGAGGCCATCATGATGCGTCTCATCAAGCGCCTCGGTTTCAAGGTGGTGACGGATTTCTATCAGGCCATTGCCGACGAAGTGCTGGATGTGAACAACATCATAGACAAATATCTCGAACAGCAAAAGCGAGAAAGCGATACACGAGATGAAATCTGTTATCGCAGCGCTGAAAGCTACAACCTGCAACAAACCCTGCCTGAAGAGATAGACAGCAAAGAAGACGTGCTCGTCATCGACCAGAACCTGAAAGGGTTGGACTTCAAACTGGCACGTTGCTGCAACCCTATCTACGGAGATGAGGTTTTTGGTTTCGTCAGTGTGACGGGAGGCATCAAGATACATCGCTGCGACTGCCCCAATGCCGGTGACTTGCGCTCACGTTTCGGCTACCGTATCGTGAAAGCGCGTTGGGCTGGAAAGTCGCAAGGAACACAATATCCCATTACCTTGCGTGTAGTGGGACACGATGATATAGGCATCGTAACCAATATAACCTCCATCATTGCCAAAGAGATGGGCATCAGCCTGCGAAGCATCGGAATAGACTCTCATGACGGGTTATTCTCCGGTACGTTGACTATCATGGTAAGCGATACGGGACATTTGGAAACGCTTATCAAGAAGTTGAGAACGGTGAAAGGAGTGAAGCAGGTTTCGAGAAGCTGAGTTATTTCCTAATTTGCCATGAACATTTCTATCCACCATTTTCTGAAAGTAAATCAACCATTCCATCATAAACAAATCAATGTAATGAAATACGATATTAAAAAGCAACTCTACGGTTTCGGTTATGCTTGGAAAGGAATCCAGTGCTGTATAGGAAAAGAGCAGAACCTGAGTTTTCATCTGATTGCCGCAATCATTGTGGTGATTGCCGGATTCATTTTAAGCATAACCAAGATAGAGTGGACGATTGTCATTCTCTGCATCGGTGTGGTGATAGCTGCCGAATTATTCAATACAGCCATTGAACGGCTGGTCGATCTGGTCTCTCCCCAACAGCACCCCATCGCAGGAAAAGTGAAAGACATAGCTGCCGGAGCAGTGTTAGTGTGCGCTGTAACGGCAGCTATTATAGGGTTGATAATTTTTGTTCCTTATCTTACTCGTTTTTTCTTGTAGTAAGGATAAGTTAGCAGCACAAAAAAGAACAGCGCAAGGATGGCGGCAACAGAGGCGGCATGATAGATTTGCGTCTCGTTCATCAGGCGGCAAGCCACGTAAACTCCGATTAAGAAACCCGCTTCCATTGACAGATGACAGGTGGTATTGGCTGTTCCCCGCTGACAATGATATGACAGTTTGACAAACATCTTCATCGACGGAATCACAATAAATGCCAATACAGCCAATGTCGGCAGTGCCCAACAGTTGCCTGCAAACATCAAAGAAGGCAATAATACCCCCGGAATAAAAGCTACCAGCAGCATATTAGTGGCAAGTACCCACGCACGCGGCAACAAAAAACGGTCTATATTACACAATGCCATTCCTATGGGAGCACGAAAAGCCACATACACCCTTGATGCGAAAAGAAAGCTCACTATGCCTATTGCCACAGACAGATAAACCACCATGCGAAAGCCGTACACCCCATACAACCATATTCCCATTCCCACACCTACCAACATGCCTAAGCGTGCAGCCCATGCGTAGACCATATTTCCGGCACTGCGACATGTGGAATCGGTAATGTCAATGGCCACGGTGATGCCTGCCGTCGTTGCCAATCCAAAGCATGCTCCCTGAACCAGCGCCAATAACATAAGTTTCTCATAGCTGTCTACAAAAGCATAGCCTACGGTTGCAGCTAACATAACGAGCGTAGAAAAAAGAAGCACATGTTTCCTTTTATACTCATCCACCAGATAAGCATGAAAAGGCCCTACCAAAAACATGGCGGCTGCAAAAAATAAAAACATGCTACCCGCCTCTCCGACGGAAACATGCAATTGCTGCCCCATCACAAAAGGAAGCAAAGGGAAAAGCATGTAGACCGATGTAAACAGCAACAAGTTGGCCGTACATATCCGCCAAAAATTCAATGTCATAAGTTTGTTAGTACTGCTCTTTCTCATTCGGGAAATCTAAGTTTTTCACATCGGATACATATTTGCTGATGGCATCCGTCATTACCGTATGCAAGTCGGCATAGCGGCGTAAGAAACGGGGACGAAAACCGTTGTTCATACCCAGCATATCCTGTATTACTAATACCTGACCGTCTACATCGCCACCGGCACCGATACCGATAACGGGAATGGTCAGTTCGCTTGCCACGCAGGCAGCCAAAGCAGCAGGAATTTTTTCCAATACCAGTCCGAAACATCCGGCCTCTTCCAGTAAGTGGGCGTCTCTCACCAGCTTTTCCGCCTCTGCCTCATCCTTGGCGCGAACGGTATATGTCCCATATTTATTGATGGATTGCGGCATCAAACCAAGATGTCCCATAACAGGAATACCGGCACTAAGAATACGTTTCACCGTACCGATGACTTCCTCGCCACCCTCCAATTTAAGGGCATCGGCATGACTTTCCTTCATGATGCGGATGGCAGAGGCCAGTCCTTCCAACTCATTGCCTTGATAAGAGCCGAAAGGCATGTCAACGATAACCATAGCACGCTTTACACCGCGAACTACGGATTTACCATGATAAATCATTTGGTCGAGGGTGATGGGAAGAGTGGTTACATTGCCTGCCATCACATTGGAAGCCGAATCACCTACCAGAATAACATCAACACCGGCACCATCCACAATCTGTGCCATGGTATAGTCATAAGATGTCAGCATTGATATCTTTTCGCCTCTTTGTTTCATCTCAACAAGGCGGTGCGTAGTCACTTTACGAGAATCATCTGATATATAACCCATGATATTTACTGTTTATCGATTTACTTTATTATTGCAAATCTGCCATTACGGCATGCGCGTCTTACGATGCAACTTCTCCGCGCACATACATGGCAGTGACGCTTTCGCTAATCGGGCGCAAAGGTAATTCTTTTTCCGATTACTTGTGCAATCGGGTCAATTTATCGTAAGTGAATCCAATGAAATCATCCTGCTCGGTATGGAACCAAATACCTCCATACCGAGCAGGAAGCAATCGGATGCCGGTTTTGAGGTGGTAAAGTTTACGGGCACAAAGGTCTGAATATTCCTTGAAAGAAACAATTTTTTAACGGCTTCTCACTCGTTTCTGATACTCCTTACAGGATTTTCTTTTGCAATATACCACGTTTTCAACAATATACACCCCACAATAAATGCCAATAACAAACAACCTACAATGACATAACCGACAACCGGTAATGGCACCATATCCTTGAATCTTCCAATCCAGATTTGTCCCGTCTTATAAGCGCCGAATACGCCGAGAAGTACGGAGGGAACTGCAAGCCAAAGCACTTCTTGTGACAACAATCGCAGGATATCCGATGTCTCTGCACCGTTCACCTTGCGAATGGCTATTTCCTTGCTGCGCAGACGGATCTCATCATTCGCGTAACCCATCAGTCCCATCATGACAATAAGAAGAATAGTGACAGAAGCCCATAGTGTGACGTTGCGGAAAATACGAACAGAAGCGGCATAATCGCTTATTGTCTGCTCGATAGATAGGAATGTAAGCTCATCTTGCGGATAGAGGTGTTTCATCTCTTCGTTCAGTTTCTGCAAGTTTTCATTGAATGGAGCTTTCAAACGGACTTCCACGCAAAATCCGGTACCGGAAATCCACTCTATCATCACCGGAACATCGTCATTCGGAGTGCCGGGAAAAGCAAAACTATCCAACAATCCCACTACTCTGCCATAATCGTTCACTTGTTTGCCTATCGGACTGTCCGTCCAATGCATTTTCTCACAGAACTTGCTGTTGACCAACAACTGATGCTCTCCCGTTAAATTATGCCCTTCCTTCAATTGCAAACCGATGAATGGCAGGTAGTCGCTGTCGAACCACGAGTTTCGGGGATAAAACATCTCATTTTCTTGATTGTCGAGTATCGGACGATTAGCCCCGAAACCCAGCATTGTTCGCTCAGCCGAGGCTACCGCTTCCACATAGGGCAAGTTGCGGAGTTGAGTACGGAGTTGTGCACCTTCCACCTTATGCTGATAGAGATAGGCCACCCTTTGAGGATTCCAGCCACGGTCGCGCCCCACCATATAGTGATATTGCGAAAAGACCAACAACAGCATGCCCAGAATGAAAGCAGCACCTGTGAACTGCACGAAGAGCAATACCCTCTTCCATCCTCTTCGGTCGGATGCGTAATGTACAAACACTTGTGTCACAGGAATACGGGCAAAGAGCACGGCAGGCAGACATCCGCCCAATACAAATAAGATTGCCAATACTGCCAACGGCGCATAGAGATGCTGCGGGGCGAACAGTACATCGATAGGTACTGCCGCCAGCTCCTCCATCTGCTCATAGAAAAGATAAACCAGTACTCCTGCCACCAACAAGGATATGCTTACCACAACGGCCGTTTCCGTCAGGAACATACAAAAGATGCCGCCGCTCGACGCACCACTGCATTTATACACCCCTATCGCCTTGGCGCGTTGCGTCAGTGAGGAGATGGAAATCAGCACATAGTTCAATGTGGTGGTAAAAAGCAGCACGATGCCCAGAAAGAACATAATCCAGATTGTTTTCCGTACTTGCGCGTCATCCAGATGCACGCTGCGAATGGGGGTAATGTGAACCGACAGTTCCAAACCGCTATCCGCCGGCAAATGACGGGCAATGGCGGCTGAGAGTCGTTCGTTCAGCCATCCGGCATCCTGCGGGGTACGCAAACGGACAAAACCGTCATAATTCCCTCCGCTTTGCCATCCTGTCCTCCACTTAGTGTATTTACCGATACTGGAAAAAGAGACGATTGCTTCGGGACGTTTGCCCAACGAAGTATTTATCGGGACATCCTTGAAGATTCCTTTGATGAGCAGAGCCACATCATTTCCCCACAAATCATACATCAGCGTTTTCCCGATAGGGTCTTCACCGCCGAACGTCCTGCGGGCAGCCGTTTCCGAAAGGAAAAGCGCATCAGGGTTCGCCAAATCCTGCGGATTGCCTTTCACCACATCGAGTCCGAGAACGAAGAAGTACGATGTATCGGCAAGTACCGTCTGCATTTCGAGGCTACGGTTGCCAAAGCGGTAGAGGTCGCCAAAGAGCGAGCAACTGACCGTGGCTCCTTGCACCCGGTCGGGAAACTCTTCTGCAATCACTCCCGGAATGGGGATAAGGGTATAGAAATCTTCTTTTCCTTCCAACACCCCATTCTTCAACCAGCCAGTTTTCACCAAACAGAGATTGTCCGCCTCTTTATAGAAATTATCGAAATCCAATTCAAAGGCTATCCTTGCAAAAAGGAATATGGACATCAATAACCCCAATGCCAAAGAAAGAATCTTGACGGCATTTGAACCATGTCCGCGAAGCAGGGTTTGAAAAGTGTAGTACAAATATCGCATATACGTTAATTATTTACTTGTTTCTGATACTCCTTACAGGGTTTTCCGTCCGCTCCCCTCTCCTCTTATTAGAAGCCTTGTGTCGGCACACTTGCCACCACGCTGCCGTCGAACAGATGTACCGTGCGGTGCGCAAAGCCGGCATCGTGCTGCGAGTGTGTCACCATGATAACCGTGGTGCCTTCCTTGTTCAGTTCCGTCAGCAGGTTCATCACTTCGGTGCCGTTTTTGGAATCCAGATTACCGGTAGGCTCATCGGCGAGTATCAGTTTGGGATTGGTCACCACCGCACGGGCAATGGCCACACGTTGTTGCTGACCACCGGAGAGCTGCTGCGGAAAGTGTTTGGCGCGGTGGCTGATGTTCATGCGTTTCAAGATATCTTCCACCATGCGTTTACGCTCACTGCCCTTTATGCCGAGATAAGTGAGAGGAAGCTCCACGTTTTCATACACATTCAGCTCGTCTATCAGGTTGAAGCTCTGGAATACGAAGCCCAGCTTACCCTTACGCACACGGGTGCGCTCCTTCTCTTTCAAGCCGGCCACTTCTTGACCAAGGAGTTTATAACTGCCTTCTGTGGGATTGTCCAATAAGCCGAGAATGTTCAACAGAGTGGACTTGCCGCAGCCCGAAGGCCCCATAACGGCTACGAATTCTCCCTCTTTCACTTCAAGGTTTACATGGTTCAATGCTACGGTTTCTACTTCCGAAGTACGAAACACCTTACTGATGTTATTAATCTCAATCATAATATTCTAAGTTTATAGTTTGTTATTTATACCAGTAGATTCAAAGGAAAATAGCTCCCTTTATTCGCTTTTAATACTGTTCACAAGGTTTTCGTTCGCTATCTTCCACGATTTCCAAAGAACACAACCCACGATGACCGCCAGATTGACAATCAGTACCAGTGCATATACCACCCACCCCAACGGGATGTGCTCTGAAAATTGCTCCATCCAGATGCCATTGACGTAGCAAGAAGCAATCGTTCCGATGAGTACGGCCGGACTTGCCACATAGAGCACGTCGCGCGAAAGCAACTCCAATATCATGCTTGCTTCCGCACCGTTCACCTTGCGGATGGCTATCTCCTTGCTGCGGTGGCGCACCTCGTCGGCAGTGTACCCCATCAACCCCATCAGCATGACGAAAAACATGGTGACGGCAGCCAACAGCGTGGCGTTACGAAACACACGGACGGCATTATATTTGTCTTTTATCATCCCGCCATAGTCTGTAAAGTCGATGGTCTGTCCGGGAAAAGCCTCGCTTACATCCTTGTTAAGCTTCCGGAGATTCTCGGCAAAAGGCTCTTTCAGACGAACGTGTATGTAACCATAGAAAGCTTTATTGCCTCGTGCGATGAAAGGCATTTTTTCCGAAGTGAAGCCTTGTATTTGAAACTCCTTCAGCAATCCCGTCACTTTGTAGAGCCCATTTTCCATGTTTACCGTGCGCCCCACTACCTCATTGCCCCAGTGCATCATTTCGGCAAAAGTCTCGTTCACCACTACTTCGTCTTTCTCGCGAGCCATGCGGCCGGCTTTGAACGTCATACCCATCAGTTCGGGGTAATCTTCGCGCATATAGTAGCTGGAGCGGGCAGAGAAAAGAGCCTGCCCGGTGGCGTCCTGAATCATCGAGCCACCGTATCCCCATATCGGAGTACCATTAGCACTGGACAGCGCTTCCACATAAGGCAAATCCTTAAAGAATTGATAGGCGGCATCACGTGCATCTTTTTCGTCCCAATAGGCGGTGCCCATGGCCATTCGTTCGGGGTTATACCCCATGTCTTTGGTCATGACAAACCGGTATTGTGCCACTACCACGCACATCAGCCCGCAGATAAAGGCCACCCCGGCAAACTGTATGAAAAGTAACGGGCGCTTCCATCTCTTTTTGCCTTCGGTATAGCGGCGGAACACCTGCGACACGGGGATACGGGCAAAGAGCCGACCCGGCAACAAACCGCCTACGATGAAAAGCGCAAACACCACAGCCAAGGGTACCCAGATGCGGTCGGGAGCCAGCAACAGCAGCGACAGTTTGGCCGAAGCCGTGTCTTCAACAAACTCGCGGAAGTTGAGCAGCAGCAAGACCATCAGCAGCAGAGCCGCCAGAATGATGATGCCCGTCTCCAACAAGAACATGCCGAAAATCTTGCCTCCGCTTGCACCGTTGCACTTGTGCACCCCTACCGCTTTGGCCCGATAGCTCAATGAAGAGATGGAAATCAGTACATAGTTCAGTGCGGCTATGAAGAGGATGGCAAAGCCGAGTATGCTCATGATATTACTCATCCGCTTCACTTCCGTATATCCGGCGTATGTGTCGCGAATGGGTTGCACAAAGGCTGTGTAGCCAAACAGTTTTTTATCCTCTGCCGGACGATATTTGTCTATCATGGCATCGATGCGCGCATTCACTACCGACTTGTCCGCTCCGGGACGGAAACGTATATACTCCATCCAACTGTCTCCTCCTCTCCATGAGTAATTGCCCCAATTACGACTCCATAAGGTAGGCATGGATATAACGGCTTCAGGGTTCATAGTAGCATTTTCCGGCACTGCGGCATAAGTGCCTTTCACCGTCAGGTCAAGGTCATGTCCGCACTTCAACACCTTGCCTATCGGGTTCTCATCTCCGAAAATCTTTTTGGCAAAACGATCGCTCAGGAAAATGACGTCTTTCTGCATCAGATCTTTCTCCGGATTCCCGCTCAATACTTTGATGCCCATGGTACGGAAAAAGAGTGAATCGGCGGTTACTTTCTTTTCATCAAAACGCGCGGTTCCATTATAAAGAGGATTGCTGACAAAGCCGTATCCGATACTGGTAGCCGCCTCCACCTGTTCGGGAAAGTTCTCAAGAATGGCACCTGCCACCGGACCGCAGTTCTTTTCCTGAGGCGGATACTTCTCACCGTTCGCCGTGAATATAGACCACACCTGATAAAGGTTGTCATAGTCCTGATAGCATTTGTCGAAACTCTGTTCGTAGACCACACGCGAGAAAAGCAAAATACTCATTGTCAGCCCTAATCCCAAGGAGACGATTTTGATGATATTCGACCCTCGTCCTCGCAGCAATGTCTGAATTACGTAATGAAGTTGTTTCATCTTATTTTTCGTTTTTATATTATATGTTCTGTCTTTTGCAAAACAGAAAGCATGCCAAACATTTAGTTTCTTAATTATTAAATGATTACAATGTGAATATCGAGAATAGAGTGTCTAATAATTAGACACTGCCGTCTAATTATTAGACAAGATAAAAAAGCGTGCTTACACATCACATGGCACATACGACAAAACAATGGACTTTGTAAATCATCTCAATAAACGATTACTATCTATTTCTCTTTCCTATTTTTCTCGCTCTGTGACAAATCAAAAGAAAAATATTAAAAAAACTCCTTCATATTCTTCGAAGGATCCTCCGGAGCCGAGAGGATATTATTATACTATTAATCTGGGTTCGGGACAGGCGATTCCTTTATAAAGATGAGGGGTTGCATCTTGTCGCACGGATATTTCCTGAATGTACAGGTTTACAGCGATCAGGCAGAAAAGAAGAGAACCTTTCAGGCCGGCCGCACTCCCCCCTGTCTGACAATTACAATCCTTTGACGTGACAGACGCAAGTGTTCAAGCCGACAGACACTTGTGTTTGACGTGACAGACACAAGTGTTTTAGCCGTAAGACACAAGTGTCTGACAAGGCAGTGGTAAATATTTGATATCCAGCAGGATGAAGCTTTAAACACAAACCTTCGGGTGAAGCTATCGACCTGTTTCTTATCCCGAAATCAGGTTTATTAATACATATACCATCATGCAAATTTCATAGTGTTTTTTGACAAATAGTCCAGTTCATCTGCCGAAGACGTTTGGGTGTTGTTCGTTTGCATCCATTTTCCGCTTATACAAATAAAAGGCAACGCTTGTACAAGCGTAAATCACTCATACTCAATAGGAGATGCAATGAGACAGACAAGCAGTGAAGAGGCCGCGTAAATTATCTGCTTATAGAAGGTTAAGGTATCGTTCAACCCCGTGCCCTGTATCTTTTAGCGGGCACAAAGTCAGGCAGACCGGAACACTATTGTCGGGCCACCCAAAAGAGCAATCCGAATCACCAGATATGAAAACAATTCACTATCTTTGTGGGAGTAAATGGCATCACCTTATGAAAGGTGATATACGTAGGATAAACGGATAACTTGCCGATAAAAACGAAGCCGTGAACAGAAGAGATTATAGATATGATGAAAAAAAACGGAAATATTCTGATTGTCGATGATAATCGGGGCGTGCTTGCTGCCTTGCAACTTTTGCTGAAACCCTATTTTGAAGAGATTACCGCTCTTGCTTCGCCCGTCACCCTACCAAGTGTATTGCGCGAGACAAAGTGGCAGGTCGTACTGCTTGACATGAACTTTGCTTCAGGCATCAATAGTGGCAATGAAGGTCTGTACTGGCTGCACGAGATAAAAAAGTTGTACCCTTCCCTGCCGGTGGTTCTTTTTACAGCTTATGCGGACATCGAACTTGCCGTAAGAGGCATCAAGGAAGGTGCGGCCGACTTCATCGTGAAACCTTGGGATAACCGGAAGCTGATAGAGACATTGTTAAAAGCCGCTTCTACTGCGGAACAGAAATCTTTCTCTTCATCAAACGGGAAATGCACGGAAAGTAACGGATTTCCGTCAGCGGGCGCCTGTAGCATGTATTGGGGCAACAGCAGTGCCATGCAGCATCTGCGCCTTTTGGTGGAAAAAGTAGCTTCCACCGATGCCAACATTCTAATCACGGGCGAAAACGGTACGGGCAAAGAGATGCTGGCCCGCGAAATACACTCCCTTTCCGCACGCAACCGGCAAGAGATGGTAAGCGTGGATATGGGTGCAATTACCGAAAGCCTTTTTGAAAGTGAATTGTTTGGCCACGTGAAAGGTTCTTTCACCGATGCGCATACCGACCGCCCCGGCAAGTTCGAGGTAGCCGGGCACAGTACCCTTTTCCTCGATGAGATAGGCAACCTGCCCTACCATCTGCAAGCCAAACTGTTGACTGTCATCCAACGCCGCAGCATTGTCCGTGTGGGCAGCAACATCCCTGTTCCCGTAGATATCCGCCTTATATGCGCCACCAACCGCAACTTACCCGACATGGTGGCAAAAGGAGAGTTTCGTGAAGACTTGCTATACCGCATCAATACGATACACCTCGAAATACCTTCGTTGCGCGAACGCCCCGAAGACATCATACCGCTTGCCGAACGCTTTATCCTCCGCTTTTGCAAACAATATGACAAACCACCCGTCAAACTGACGGACAGCGCTTGCGAAAAACTGAAGCTCCACCCTTGGTACGGCAACATCCGAGAGTTGGAACACGTCATCGAGAAAGCCGTCATCATCTGCGATAATGCGTATCTTCCGGCCGAACTGTTCCAATTGACCCAACGGGTTGAGAAACAGGAAGCTGCAGCGTCCACGCTCGAAGAAATGGAGATGCGTATGATACGAAAGACCCTCGAAAAATGCAACGGAAACCTCTCGGCCGTGGCAATGCAACTGGGCATTACACGTCAGACGCTTTACAACAAAATGAAAAAACACGGACTTTGAGTAAAAGAAGATTCGCCACGCATGTTATGAAATATACAGACCCAAGACAATATTATTCGTTCCGCGTTGCCGTCAGCATATCAACGGCGCTTCTTGCAGGCATAATGTGGGCGTTTGTCTTCATTGACGCTCCACCTCCGAAAGGATTGCACAACCCGTTGTTTGGGGCTGTTCTGCTCAGCGTGCTTCTTCCCATAGTCCTCTATTGGCAACGCAAACTATATCGCCGTCATGTGCAGAAAGTTTTTTTCATGCTCGATGCCATCGAAAACAACGACAATTCCGTTCATTTTTCCGAAAAAGAGGCATTGGCAGACACACGGCTCATAAACCATGCCTTGAACCGGGTGATACGCATGCTCCATAATGTAAAAAGCGAAACCGTTCAACAGGAAAAATACTATGAACTGATTCTTGACTGTGTAAATACCGGCATTCTTGTTTTAAACGACAATGGCGCCATATACCAAAAGAATAATGAAGCCTTGCGCTTGTTGGGTCTTAACATCTTTACCCATATCAGCCAGCTGAACCGCATAGACCCTCGATTGTGCACCATCCTGACGAATATCCGTCCGGGAGAAAAATTACAGGTAACTCTTAATAGTGAACAGGGCACTATGAACATATCCATCCGCGTCAGCAATATCACCGTGCGTAATGAGCACCTGCGCATCCTTGCCCTCAACGACATCAACAACGAACTGGACGAAAAGGAAATAGACTCATGGAGCAGACTTACCCGCGTGTTGACGCATGAAATAATGAATGCCGTTACCCCGATAACCTCATTGAGCGACACCCTGCTGGAACTGGCCGAAGAACAAACTTCGCACGAAGAAATCAGGCACGGCCTGCAAACCATCAGCAGTACGGGAAAGGGATTGTTGTCCTTTGTGGAGTCATATCGGAAATTCACGCGTATTCCTACTCCCGAACCGTCTTTGTTCTACCTCAAGAACTTCATTGAACGAATGATTGAGCTTGCCCGCCACCAACATCCCAACGCCAGGGTGAGTTTTCATACGCACATCACACCGGACGACCTCATTCTGTATGCCGACGAAAATCTGATATCGCAAGTGGTCATCAATCTGCTGAAAAATGCTGTACAAGCCATCGAATCGAACAACGGTACAGACAAAGAGGGACGCATCGATATCCGCGCCTACTGTAATGAAGCGGAGGCGGTACTGGTAGAAGTATCCAACAATGGCCCTGTCATCCCCGATGCCATTGCCGAACATATTTTTATTCCGTTTTTCACGACCAAAGAAGGAGGAAACGGCATAGGCTTGAGTATTTCTCGGCAAATCATGCGGCTATCGGGAGGCAACTTGTCATTGCTTCCCGGCAAAGAGACCACTTTTGTGTTGAAGTTCAACTGAACTATTTTCAGAGGATATTTGTTTGACACATTGCACGTTTCTTTTGTTTGATGTATTGAATTATCATAACTTTAAACCATGTAATACCTCAATTATGTTATTTACAGCAGGAAACATTCTACTTGTAGGCTCTATTTTACTTTTTGTCAGCATCATCGTCGGAAAAACCGGTTATCGTTTCGGCGTTCCTGCATTATTGCTTTTCCTTATTGTGGGCATGTTGTTTGGCAGTGACGGGTTAGGTCTGCAATTCCACAATGCCGAAGAAGCACAATTCATAGGCATGGTTGCTCTCAGTATCATCCTGTTTTCCGGCGGCATGGACACTAAATTCTCTGATATAAAGCCAATCCTCACTCCTGGCATCGTCTTGTCTACCGTGGGAGTATTGTTTACGGCCGTATTTACCGGACTTTTCATATGGTGGCTGTCGGGCATGGACTGGAGCAATATTCAATTTCCGCTTATCACCTCTCTTTTGCTCGCATCCACAATGTCGTCCACCGATTCGGCTTCCGTATTTGCCATTCTGCGTTCACAAAAGATAAACTTGAAACATAATCTGCGCCCGATGCTGGAGTTGGAAAGCGGCAGCAATGACCCGATGGCCTACATGCTTACCATTGTTCTGATTCAGCTTATCACTTCCTCCGAAATAGGAGTTCCCCATATTTTAAGTTCGTTTGCCATACAATTCATTGTCGGTGCTGCCACCGGCTATTTTCTCGGAAAACTGGCCATCTTAATGCTGAACCGGTTGAATATCGACAATCAGGCGCTCTATCCCATCCTGTTGCTTTCTTTCATATTCTTTATATTCTCCATTACCGACCTGTTGAAAGGAAACGGTTATTTGGCCGTTTACGTGGCTGGAATGATGGTAGGTAACAACAAAATCATGTATCGAAAAGAAATCTACACGGTAGTGGATGGGTTGACGTGGCTTGTACAAATTATCATGTTCCTTTGCCTTGGTTTGCTTGTCAATCCTCACGAAATGTTGGAAGTTGCTACTGTTGCATTGCTCATCGGTATATTCATGATTTTTATCGGGCGTCCGCTGAGTGTTTTCTTGTGTCTGTTGCCTTTCGGCAAAAAAATAACTTTCAAGTCACGTCTGTTTGTTTCGTGGGTAGGACTGCGCGGTGCGGTTCCCATCATTTTTGCCACCTACCCCGTAGTGGCTGAAGTACCCGGTGCAGATATCATCTTTAACATCGTATTCTTCATAACAATAGTTTCTTTGGTTATTCAAGGCACTACTGTTTCTCGGACGGCCCGCATATTGGGTCTCTCTACCCCATTGGAAAAAACAGGAAATGAGTTCGGAATAGAATTGCCTGAGGAGATAGGCTCCAGCTTGCACGACATGACGATTACGGAAGAAATACTTGACAAAGCCGACACTCTGAAAGACATGAACCTGCCTAAAGGCACATTGGTCATGATTGTAAAACGTGATGACGAGTACCTCATCCCTAACGGCACACTGAAACTGCACCTCGGAGACAAGCTGCTGCTGATTTCGGAAAAAAGAGAGAAAGTGCCCTGAGTTCTTTCTTTAGATTGCCCGGAAATGAATGATATGCCTTTAGAAAGGCACTTTCTCAGACGCTGATGCCGCAAGGCCATCATTGGTTTAGAAAAAGAGAGAAGAGACATAGACAAGAGCATCTTCTCAACCTCCTCCACCCGCCAGAAAGAGGTAGGAGAAGCCCTTAAAAAGCCTTGAGAACTTGCGTGGCATCGCCACAAGTTCTATCTTTGCGCAGTTTTAACCAAAGCGTGCAAATTGCGAATAAAACAAGAAGAAAAGCATTAAACAGTTATTCGGATTTTTATCCGAATACGTTTTCTCTCGTCCGCTCAAATTTCTACCTTTGTAATCTAAATCAAAAATCAGATAACCATGAAGTATAAACTATTGGTTTTGGATGTGGACGGAACGGTGCTCAATGACGCCAAAGAAATCAGTAAACGCACATTGGCCGCCTTACTGAAAATTCAGCAGATGGGAATACGCATCGTGCTGGCCTCCGGCAGACCTACCTACGGTTTGTTGCCATTGGCAAAGTCTCTTGAACTTGGCATATATGGCGGTTTTATCCTTTCATACAACGGCGGTCAGATAATCAAAGCGCAGAATGGGGAAATCTTGTTCGAGCGACGCATCAATCCGGAAATGCTGCCTTATATGGAGCGAAAGGCTCGTAAGAACGGATTTGCCCTATTTACCTATCATGACGACACCATCATAACGGATTCTCCCGAAAACGAACATATTCGGAATGAAGCCCGGCTGAATAATTTACGGGTAATCAAAGAAGACGAGTTATCCGTAGCCACTGGTTTCGCTCCTTGCAAATGCATGTTGGTCAGCGACGACGAGGAAGCGTTGATCGGTTTGGAGGAACATTGGAAGAGGAGACTGAACGGGGTATTGGACGTGTTTCGTTCCGAACCGTATTTCCTTGAAGTTGTTCCTTGTGCCGTAGACAAGGCGAATACATTAGGGGTATTGTTGGAAATACTGGGAGTGACGCGCGAAGAAGTTGTAGCCATTGGCGACGGAGTGTGTGACGTAACCATGCTTCAGTTAGCCGGATTGGGAATTGCCATGGGGCAGTCGCAAGACTCAGTAAAAGCCTGTGCCGACTATATAACCGCTTCAAATGAAGAAGACGGAGTGGCGCTGGCCGTTGAGAAGACAATCATAGCCGAAGTACATGCAACCGAAATACCGCTTGACCAATTGAACGAGCAGGCCAACCACGCGTTAATGGGAAATCTGGGGATTCAATATACTTATGCTGATGAAAGTCGCATAGAAGCAACAATGCCCGTAGACCATCGCACGCGTCAGCCTTTCGGGATTCTGCATGGAGGAGCCACCCTTGCATTAGCAGAAACGATTGCAGGACTCGGCTCAATGATTCTTTGTCGGCCGGATGAGATTGCCGTAGGGATGCAGGTCAGCGGAAATCATATCTCATCTGCGCATGAAGGAGATACGGTGCGTGCTGTGGGAACAATCATACATAAGGGACGTTCGTCCCACGTATGGAATGTGGATATCTTTACCTCAACCAACAAACTGGTGTCTTCCGTACGGGTAATTAACAGCGTTATGAAAAAAAGATGACTGACAAAGAGACAAGTAATTTGAGAACGATCGATGCACTTATCCGGTACAAACAGCCGTTTGCTGTTTTTCGTCTCCCGGAAGAAAAGGTTCCTCGTCTGTTGACGCAAGAGGAAGGAGCGGTATGCACAATATACGATTTGAAGGATTTGAATAGGCAGAAAGGTTTTGTTATCGCTCCGTTTCAAGTTAGTGAAACATGCCCAATCGTGCTAATCCAACCTGACCGGCAGGAACAATTGATTGACGAGGATACGAAAGAAAATCCGGAAACGACATTGCAGATGCAAGGACAAGAGAATAAACAGTCTTCTCCTGCAGAGGAATATGCAACCCGCTTTCACTCTTTTATAAAGGCCTTAAGCAATAACACTTTCGATAAATTAGTGCTTTCCCGAGCTCTCACCGTTGACAGGACATCCGTTTTTTCTCTTTCATCGGTTTTCCACGCCGCTTGCAGGCAATATGTTCATTCGTATATCTACTTATGCTATACTCCGCAAACCGGTCTGTGGATGGGAAGCACCCCCGAAATCATTTTATCGGGCGAGAGTGACGAATGGAGCACGGTTGCCTTGGCCGGAACGCAACCTCTGCGAAATGGCAAACTGCCGCAAATATGGAATGAAAAAAACCGGAAAGAGCAGGAGTATGTCACCTCTTACATTCGTCAGCAGCTCCGTTCATTGGATATCCATTCTACGGAAAAAGGGCCTTATCCGGTCTATGCCGGCACTTTGTCGCACCTGAAAACAGATTTCAGATTTTCTTTAAAAAACAACAAGGAGTTGGGCAACCTGCTGAAAGTGTTGCACCCTACTCCTGCCGTATGCGGATTGCCGAAAGAAGAGGCCTATCGGTTCATTTTGGAAAACGAAGGGTATGACCGGCGCTATTATTCCGGTTTCATCGGATGGCTGGATCCTGACGGCAAGACCGATCTATACGTGAATCTACGCTGCATGCATATCGAGGACAAGCAACTGACCCTGTATGCAGGCGGCGGACTGCTGGCTTCTTCGGAGTTGAACGACGAATGGATGGAGACGGAAAAGAAGATGCAAACCATGAAACGACTCACGGCAATGCCTCTTAATTCATAAACGACTAATCATTATCATCATGTACACAGACAAGAAGAACATACTTCAACTAGCGGCGTTGCTCAAAGCGCACGGAATAACAAAGGTTGTGCTGTGTCCGGGTAGTCGCAATGCTCCCATCGTGCATACGTTGTCCAATCATCCGCATTTTACCTGCTATGCAATGACGGATGAGCGCAGCGCGGGTTATTTTGCCATTGGCCTTGCCTTGAATGGAGGCAATCCCGTTGCTATTTGCTGTACTTCGGGAACCGCATTATTGAATCTTCATCCGGCTGTGGCCGAAGCCTTTTATCAGCATGTTCCCTTAGTGGTTATCTCCGCCGACCGCCCGGCAGCTTGGATCGGACAGATGGACGGACAGACTGTTCCGCAACCGGAGGCGTTCCGGACATTGGTCAAGAAATCGGTCAACCTTCCAGAGATTCATACGGACGAGGATGAATGGTATTGCAACCGCCTGATAAATGAGGCGTTGTTGGAGACGAACCATCATGGGAAAGGTCCCGTGCATATCAACATCCCGATATCCGAACCGCTATTCCGGTTCACGACCGATGCCCTACCTGAGGTACGCGTCATCACCCGTTATCACGGCTTGAACATCTACGACCGCGATTATAACGACCTGATTGACCGGATGAACAAGTATAGGAAACGGATGATCATCGTGGGGCAAATGAACCTGATTTATCTGTTTGAAAAGAGATACACCAAGCTACTATACAAGCATTTTGTCTGGCTTACGGAGCATATCGGCAACCGGACAACGCCGGGGATTCCGGTAAAGAACTTCGATACGGCACTCCATGTCATGCCTGAAGAAAAGACAGGCCAAATGGTGCCTGAATTGTTGATTACCTATGGCGGGCACATCGTTTCCAAACGGTTGAAACAGTTTCTCCGCCGGAATCCGCCCAAGGAGCATTGGCACGTATCGCCCGATGGTGAGGTTGCCGACCTCTACGGCTCATTAACTACCGTGATTGAAATGGATCCGTTTGAATTCTTGGAAAAGATAGCCGGGCTGCTGGACAATCTAACTCCCGAGTATCCTCGTATATGGGAGAATTATTGCAAAATGATTCCCGAACCGGTGTTTGCCTATTCGGCAATGGCGGCTGTCGGTGCATTGATAAAGGCTTTGCCGGAATCTTGCTCATTGCATTTGGCAAACAGTTCGGTGATTCGTTATGCCCAACTCTATTCCATTCCTTCCACGATTGAGGTTTGTTGCAACCGTGGTACAAGCGGCATAGACGGTTCGCTTTCCACGGCTGTGGGCTATGCGGCGGCTTCAGACAAACTGAATTTCGTGGCCATCGGAGACTTGAGCTTTTTCTATGATATGAATGCATTGTGGAATGTCAATGTCCGTCCCAACCTGCGCATCCTATTGCTGAATAACGGCGGAGGAGAGATTTTCCGGACATTGCCGGAATTGGAACTGTCGGACGCCTCCCATGAGTATATTACGGGCGTTCATAAAACATCTGCCAAAGGTTGGGCGGAAGAGCGCGGTTTTCTTTATCTGCGTGTGGACAACGAAGCACAGCTACCGGAAGCGGTGAAGACCCTTGCACAGCCGGAATCCGTGGAGCAACCCATCTTGCTGGAAGTATTTACCGACAAGGACGAAGATGTGCGAATTTTGAAAGATTATTATCACCAATTAAAATAAAAACGATGTCAACAAAAAGAGAATGGACAACCATCAGAGAATATGAGGATATCCTGTTCGATTACTACAACGGGATTGCCCGCATCACAATTAACCGCGAACGGTATCGGAATGCGTTTACCCCGACCACTACCGCCGAAATGAGCGATGCCTTGCGCATTTGCCGTGAAGAAGCGGACATCGACGTGATTGTCATCACCGGAGCCGGAGATAAGGCTTTCTGTTCGGGTGGCGACCAGAATGTGAAAGGGCGTGGCGGTTATATCGGCAAAGACGGTGTGCCCCGCTTGAGCGTACTGGATGTGCAAAAGCAGATTCGCAGCATCCCGAAACCGGTGATTGCTGCCGTAAACGGTTATGCCATCGGTGGTGGACACGTGCTCCATGTGGTATGCGACTTGTCTATTGCTTCCACCAATGCCATTTTCGGTCAGACCGGACCTCGGGTAGGTAGTTTCGATGCCGGATTCGGCGCATCTTATCTGGCACGCGTGGTAGGCCAGAAGAAAGCACGCGAAATCTGGTTCCTTTGCCGCAAATACAATGCGCAGGAGGCATTGGAGATGGGACTGGTGAACAAAGTAGTGGCACCGGAACAATTGGAGGATGAGTATGTGCAATGGGCGGAAGAAATGATGCAACTCAGTCCCTTGGCCCTGCGTATGATTAAGGCCGGACTGAACGCCGAACTGGATGGACAGGCCGGCATTCAGGAGCTGGCAGGAGACGCTACACTGCTCTATTATCTGACAGACGAGGCGCAAGAAGGCAAGAATGCCTTTCTGGAGAAACGTAAACCGGACTTCAAGCAGTATCCGAAGTTTCCTTAGAGGCTGTTCTGAATTTGTTTCAGTTGCTTAGAGGCTGTCGATATTTTGTCCGACAGTATTCAGGTGTTTCTTTTCAAGGCTGTTGTTCTGTTTCATCATTTACAAGTCATGGATTACAGGATTAAAATAATCCCCCGGTTGCTTCATTTCAAAGAACCGGCCGGGACTTCGCGAGGTATCTATTCTACCCGGAAAGTCTGGTATCTTCATTTCACCTCTCCGGAGTTTCCGGGCCGGGTGGGAACGGGAGAATGCGCCCCACTGCCCCAACTCAGTTGCGACGATGTGCCGAACTACGAGGATGTGCTGCAAGCCGCCTGCCGCCAAGTGGAAGCACAAGGCGGCATCCTTGATGTTGATGCTTTGCGCAATTATCCATCCATTCTTTTCGGATTGGAGACGGCCATCCGCCACTATCATACAGGCGATTGGGCTTTGTGGGACACCGCTTTCTCCCGTGGAGAAGCTGGAATACCGATTAACGGGCTTATCTGGATGGGAGATTATAATGAGATGCTCGTCCGGATAGAAGCAAAAATGAAGGCGGGCTTCCGATGTATCAAACTGAAAATAGGCGCCATAAACTTTGAAGAAGAGCTGGCTTTGCTTCGCCATATCCGCACTCATTTCTCATCCAAAGAGATGGAGCTGCGTGTAGATGCCAATGGGGCTTTCTCTCCTGCCGATGCCATGGAGAAATTAAAACGCCTTTCGGAGTTGGATTTACATTCCATCGAACAGCCTATCCGGGCAGGACAATGGGAAGAGATGGCCCACCTGACTTCCGAATCTCCTTTGCCGATAGCACTGGATGAAGAGTTGATTGGCTGCAACACCCCGGAAGAAAAACGGAAACTTCTTGCTGCCATTCAACCTCAATACATCATTCTCAAACCTTCTCTTCATGGTGGAATGAGCGGTGGAAACGAATGGATTGAGGAGGCCGGAAGACAACAAATCGGTTGGTGGATTACGTCGGCTTTAGAATCTAATATCGGACTGAATGCCATTGCCCAATGGTGCGCGACTCACGATAATCCACTACCACAGGGATTAGGAACGGGATTACTTTTCACCGATAATGTGGAGGTGCCTCTTGAGATAAAAAAAGATAGTCTGTGGTTCTGCAAATAACGGGAAACTTTAAAACAATTCGATGATATACGACCGGAACAAACAGCATCTACTGCTCGAAGGAACAGCATATACTCCTGAAGACATAAGCAAATGTGTGGCAGAAGGGGCTGAGAAGTATCCTCCCGCTATATGGGACTTATTTCTTTTCCTGAGTGAATGGTTCAACGATTCTCCCGTCATCACCGTTCACACCTCCGGCTCTACGGGTATTCCCAAAGAATTGACCGTGCGCAAAGACCGGATGATGCAAAGCGCACGCCTGACTTGCGAATGCCTGAACCTGCAACACGGCGACACGGCATTGCTGTGCATGAACCTCCGCTACATAGGAGCCATGATGGTGGTGGTGCGCTCGTTGGTGGCCGGCTTGAATCTGATTGTGCGCCCGGCTTCCGGACACCCGTTGGCCACAGACGTAAAAGGTTCTTTGAGGTTTGCCGCCATGGTTCCCATGCAAGTCTACAATACGCTTCAGGTTGCCGAAGAAAAAGCACGGTTGGAAAAGACCGATATTTTGATTATAGGAGGCGGTGCAGTCGACGAGGCGTTGGAAGCAGAACTCAAATTGCTCCCTACCGCAGTCTATTCCACTTATGGCATGACTGAAACATTATCACACATTGCCCTGCGCCGCCTGAACGGAGACACCGCTTCCGAACATTACCATCCTTTCCCATCGGTGAAACTCTCTCTCTCCACCGAAGGCACATTGGTGATTGAAGCTCCCTTGATTTGTGATGACATCTTGCAAACCAATGATATTGCCCATATCTATCCCGACGGAAGTTTCAGCATTCTGGGACGGAAAGACAATGTGATTAATAGCGGCGGAATCAAGATTCAGGCAGAGGAAATAGAAAAGAAGCTTCGCCCCATAATTTCTGTTCCATTTGCAGTTACTTCAATTCCCGACCGGCGTTTAGGACAAGCTTTGGTTTTATTGATTGCCGGCCGGACGGACGTACAAGATATAAATAATAAATTGCCGGCCATACTCGAACCTTATTACCGTCCTAAACACATCTTTGCAACAGCCTCCATTCCGCAAACCGAAAATGGGAAAACGAATCGGGCCGAATGTCGCGCTTTGGCACTACAATTGTTTAAGGTGACGGAAAAAATAATGCCTATGACGAATTATCCGGATTACAGATATAAGAACAAAGGATTAAAGGATTGATTAAGGTAACCATGTAATGTCTAAAAATAATAAAAACTTATCTATTATGGAAATAAACCAAGCCGCCCCCAAATTTCAAGATGTGTCGATCGCCCCCATGCACACAGCCGAACATATCATCAATCAAACCATGATAAGACAATTCGGTTGTGGACGTTCAGTATCGGCGCATATAGAACGAAGAAAAAGCAAACTGGATTATCACCTCGCCTCCTGCCCCACCGAAGAAGAAGTAAGGAAGCTGGAAGAGGCAGTAAACGAGGTAATAGCCCGACATTTGCCTGTGACGACGGAATTTATTGCGCAAGAAGAAGCAGAAGGACGTTTCGACATGCAACGGTTGCCCAACGATGTCTCGGAAACAGTACGCATTGTAAAGGTGGGTGATTACGACGAATGCCTTTGCATAGGTGTGCATGTGGCAAATACATCGGAAATCGGTACTTTTAAAATCATCAGCCACGATTGGGACGAAGAAGCCAAACGTTGGCGAATGCGTTTTAAATTAGTATGAAAATCTATCATTTTTTAATAGAGCAGATAGCAAAATGTCAATAAATAACCTGAATTCTAAGACCTCAGCAAGTATATTCTCCTTGTTTTATTGTTAATATTGTAATATTAGTTTGTAGTCGTGTTCCTTTTATATGTTTGCAGTTGTACAAAAGGTGTCTCTCTTTTTACTACTGCAAACATTCTCTGTATCAATTTATACTTTATCGTTTTCCTGTCATAATAAACCACATCTATTGTCTTTTTAGACACATCAATGCCAACAAACCGTTTCTTTTCCATATATTCGTTCATTTTCTAATAGTTAACCGGGGAGTTGAACAAGCTATATCCTTTAATAAGTCGTGAGCTTAAAGTTCTAATTGGATCTGTTCAACTGAAATGAGAGTATGGACTAATTCAGATTATGAGTACATGAAACTCAGAGTTCGGGATAGGTCACCATACTCTCGGGGTAACTTTCATTCACTGTAAAGGTAGTTATTTTACCTCAATAGTAAATGCAAATCTAAAGGAGTTCGGCATAAGAAGCAAGTCGAGAGCCTCACCCGGCAGCTTGTATTTTAAAATTAAAACCCATTGTTTATCAAATGTTTAACTCTACCCTGTCAGACACTTGTGTCTTGCGGCTAAAACACTTGTGTCTGACGTGTAAAACACTTGTGTCTGTCACGCAAAACACTTGTGTCTGTCAAGACAAAGGATTGCATCTGTCAGACAGGGGAAGGAAGGACGGCCTGAAAGGCTCTTTTCTCTTCTGCCTGACCGCCGTAAACCGGTGTATTCAGGAAATATCCGCCCGACAGGAAGCAACCCCTCATCTTCAGCAAAAGGAACAGGCTATATTCAGGTAATGGTTTCACTCAGGGACTGAAATGGTTTCAGTTGCCGACTAATTCCACCCCCTATCAGAAGTATTTCTGGGAGGGGGTAAAAGAAGAAAAAGAAAGCATATGGCATGTCACCTTCTGATGGTAAGGAATAATTATCAATAATCCGTGTTGTATGGCGAATAATTTTTGCAAGCAATTTGCATGGCTGCAAAAGGAGACGATGTCTTATGAGGACAGACAAAATCCTTAAAGAGAAAACTCATACGAGAGCTAAAATAAATTCAAAAAACAGTCTCTAAAAAAGCACAGAAATATTTTGGTGGCTGCAAAGAAGTTCCTATCTTTGCAAGAGAACTAAAAATGTAACCATTACAAGTTTAGAAAACAAAACAATATGGATGCCATTAAACGACTGCAAGAACATAGTATAAAGCCTTCCCTGCAACGGATAGCAATCATGAACTATCTGATGGAGCATCGCACGCATCCCACCGTAGACGAGATATACACGGCGTTGGCTCCGGGCATACCGACCTTGTCGAAAACAACCGTGTACAATACATTGAAACTGTTGAGCGAGCAAGGCGCCGCCCAAACGCTGACGATTGATGATAGGAACACCTGTTACGACGCCGATACCTCCCTGCATGCTCATTTTTTATGTAAACGTTGCGGAAGAGTGTACGACCTGCAAAGCAAAGCATTGTGCAAACAACCCGAAATAACGGATACGGAAGGACACGACATACAAGAAACACACTACTATTATAAAGGAATCTGCAAACACTGTATCGAACAAGAGCGTTCGGGTACAACAAACAATAACTAATTCAACTAATTAAAATCTGAAAAAAATGAAGAAATTTAGATGTACTGTCTGCGGTTACGTTCATGAAGGAGACGCAGCTCCCGAAAAATGTCCTTTGTGTAAAGCTCCTGCCAGCAAGTTCGTGGAAGTTGAGGAAGCTAAAGCCGACGGCCCGTTGATATTTGCCGACGAACACGTTATCGGCGTAGCCAAAGGTTGTGACGACGAAATGATTAAAGACCTGAACAACCACTTCATGGGCGAATGCACGGAAGTCGGCATGTATTTGGCTATGAGCCGTCAGGCCGACCGTGAAGGTTATCCTGAGATTGCAGAAGCCTTCAAACGTTTCGCTTGGGAAGAAGCAGAACACGCTTCCAAATTTGCCGAGTTGCTGGGCGACTGCGTATGGGACACCAAAACCAACCTTGAAAAAAGAATGAATGCCGAATGTGGCGCATGCGAAGATAAGAAACGCATCGCTACCCGTGCCAAAGCACTGAATCTGGATGCCATCCACGATACCGTTCACGAAATGGCTAAGGACGAAGCACGCCACGGCAAAGGTTTTGAAGGATTGTACAACCGTTATTTCAAGAAATAATCTAGCTGCAACTTAAAAACAATGCAATAAAAAGGGACCGACTGGAAACAGCAGTCCCTTTTTTTCATACTTTGATGTCACGTTCGCATTTCTCATTCGTCATATCTGTGTAAATGGAACTCAAACAATTTCAAATAACCGTTCTTCCACTCCGCGCCAAGCTGCTGAACTATGCAAGGAAGCTGACCAACGAACCGGAAGATGCAGAAGATGCTGTTCAGGAAACCATGCTCAAGCTATGGAACAAAAGGCTTGAACTGGAACAATGCCGGAGCATCGAAGCATTTGCCATGACGTTGACGCACAACATCTGCATAGATATGTGGCGAAGCAGGCACAACGACAATCTGCCGCTCGATACCGTACAGGCAGCCGCCTTGACAGGCACACCGGAACGATTATTGGAAATCAAAGATGAAATCCGGCTGATGCGCGAAATCATCGACTCGCTGCCCAACCTGCAACGCACCATCATGCGGATGAAAGACATCGAGGAGTACGAAACGGACGAGATAGCCGCAATTACGGGATGCGGAGCAGAAGCCATCCGCAGCAACCTGTCAAGGGCAAGAAAAAAAGTGAGAGACATCTACCTGCAAACCATACAAGAAAGAAAAAGGGAAACGAACCATGAACATAAATGAACTGTTGGATAAATACTTCGAAGGAGCAACTTCCTGTGAAGAAGAACGTGAACTCCGCCGTTTCTTCAAAGGGGATGACGTGCCGGAACATCTGCAAATATATCGTCCGCTATTTACCTGTCTGGCTGAAGAAGTTGAAAACCGGACAAACCCAAAAACGGAAAGAGATTCCGAAACAGTGCCTGCCCGACAATATACTCGCCCGCATCACACCTTCTATATGTTGAGCGGCATTGTCGCCGGATTGCTTCTACTCATAGGAATAGCCCAAATAGTCTCACTCTCTCAGACACCCGAAAATTATGTCATCATCGACGGCCGATGCTATACCGACGAGAAACTGGTAGAATCCAAAGCATTGGAAGCTCTGCAAAATGCCGGCTTCACCGACGACGATTTAAGTTACCTCTTGTTTCAACATTAATATACACACCGTGTCATGAAAACATCCATACAGATTTATTTACGAGGTATATGTCTTCTCTCAGTGCTGATAATACTGCCGGTCATTGTTCGGGCACAAGAAGGCCTTCAAATAGCCGGCCTATTCGATAAGTATGGCGAGCAGAAAGACGTCACCAGAGTAGAACTGAATGGCAGTATCCTGAAATCATATAGAATGACAACATTCAAAAGCCTCGTATTCAAGAGTGTACTCCCCTATCACAAAGAAATACAGCAAGCTATTGCCCGCGATAAGCAGAACAATGTAAAAAAAGCGCAGGAAGTAATGGAGAACGGAGTTCTGCGCAGCGCCTATTACCGGTTGGAGGAGGTGAAACGAAACGGAAAGATGCTGAACCGCTATATCATCTTCAAAATAGGCAAAGAATCAATGGGAACACTTATCTACATTGAGGGCCTGCTTGGCGAAAAAGAAATGCTGGATATGCTTTATAAACCGCACTAACAATCAAAAAACATATATACGATGAAAACCAAGATTATGATTCTGACCTGCCTGCTTGCTGCACCGACAGTCCGCATGGCAGCACAACAACCCAACAACCCCGAACAGAAAGCTGTTGTAGAAACAAAAGGCGACTCCATCATCATCCGGAAAGGGCAAGGAGACATGCGCATCAAAGTATATGAAGAACAATTAGAGGAGGGCGAAAAGAAAGAAGTACAGATTTTTGAAGGAGTGTATCTTGAAAAAGTAGATGCAGACAAGCGTACGTTTCTGGATGCTCTGCCTTTCATTCCCCGAAAGAAGGGGTACAATTCTTACGGCCCGCATTGTTCCGGCATGTTTATAGGCTACAGTTGGTTGTCCGACAGTTTTTTCTCTTTCGAGGCAAGCGATAAGATAACACTCGACCTGTCAAAATCATGGGAATTAGGTTTCAATGTATTGTCCGTTTATCACAATTTCAAGAAAAACCCACACTGGGGCATCAATGCAGGTGTAAACTGGGGGTATCGTTCATTCGGCATCGACGGAAATCGTGCTCTGTTGAAAGGAGACGAAAAGAGTATGCTCACTACGGGCGACGAAACTACCGATTACAGTAAAAGCCGTTTCCGCCACTTCTTCTTCCGTATACCCATATTGCTGGAATGGCAACAAAGAATAGGCCGAAGCAAACTCTTCTTCAATGCCGGACCTGAAATAGAGATTCGCCATAGCGTAAAATCTTTCTCACGAATCAATGGAGGAAAGAAACAGACAATGGGTAAAGGTATGTATGTGCGCCCCGTGGGTATAGGCTTGTTGGCGCAAGCCGGTTATGGCAATATAGGTTTCTATTTGCGCTACTCCACCCAAGGATTATTCCAAAAAGACAAAGGACCGGAAGTGTCTCCCTACTCGTTTGGCATGGCATGGTATTGGTAGCCCCTCCACCTGTATAAACACAAAAGAATGCGTCGAAACTCAGATAAGGACAAAACATCTGAGTCTTGACGCATTTTCTCATTTAGCCGTATCTCAACATAAAAAATGAACAACTTCATTTTATTCTGTATTCGGTTTATGCTATCTTTGCGAAAACAAAAAATCCAACATCCATGAAGATACTATACGATATTTACCAAGTCTGCTTTGCACTCCCCATCCTATTGCTACTGACTATCCTTACGGCATTGGTCACCATCGCCGGGTCACTGATTGGAGGCGCACATACATGGGGCTACTATCCCGGGAAAATATGGTCGCAACTCGTTTGCCACATACTGCTTATTCCGGTGCAAGTACATGGGAGGGAGAATCTGCATAAACACACGTCATACGTATTTGTACCCAATCATCAGGGAGCTTTCGACATCTTCCTCATATACGGTTTCCTCGGCCGGAACTTCAAATGGATGATGAAGAAAGGACTGCGGAAGATTCCATTTGTGGGAAAAGCCTGCGAAAGTGCAGGACACATCTTTGTAGACCGTTCAAGTCCGAAAAAGGTATTGGCCACCATGCGTCGGGCAGAATCTTCATTAAAAGACGGCATGTCATTGGTCGTTTTCCCTGAAGGGGCACGTACTTTCAGCGGACACATGGGTTACTTCAAAAGAGGCGCTTTCCAGCTGGCCGATGAATTGCATCTGGAAGTAGTTCCCATCACAATAAACGGTTCGTTCGAAATCCTTCCCCGCACCGGTAAATGGATACACCGACATCGGATGATACTGACCATCCATCCCCCCATACCCCCTCATGGACAAGGTGCGGAAAACATCAAAAAAACAATGGCCGAGGCGTATGCAACCGTAGAGAGTGCGTTGCCCGAAAAGTATAAAGGGATGGTAATAAACGAAGACCAAGACAGATGAAGCCGTATAGCCATCTTGTTTTCTTCACTCATATACACACTATGAAGAAAGGATACTTACAAAAGGTGTACAGAAGAATGCAAGGCAGAATCAAAAAAGGCAGGTTATAAGATTTTATTTCCGGTTGCCGACGGAAGCCGCATGCCGTTGTAAATCCTCTCTTACTTCCCTATCGGCTGTATTTTCCTCCTCACCTCTTTTGATATCTCAAGAAACATGTAGTTCAGCTTGCCGGAGTGGATTCCCTCTTTATGCTGCGCATACTTCTTGTTGGCATATTCCTTGGACTTATCGAATGTAATGCGCGACATTTGGTTTTGTGACTTGCCTAACATCGTTGAGTCCAATTGCTCGTCAGGGAAGAAATCGTCCAAATCGACATCGCCAATCATGGTTATCTCAAGAAAGTTCATGTCTTTATGACCCGAATCCGTGTAGTACCCCACAAACATGTGCCCGGGAATGCGCACCAAAATCGGTTCGATGTTGATGGCACGAAGCAAAGAGGCAAACAAGACACTGCCGTCCACGCAATTGATTTGTGAAGACTGAAGCGCATCATCGAATGTGCGGACGCGCTGCGAGAAAACCACGTTACTGGAAAGGCTGGTATTGGACACCGAACTATAACGGAAGCTACGCTTCTGCAACACGTTCCACAAAGCATATACCTGCTTGTCCACCGCCTCGGGCTTACCCGCCTGATAGCCTAAAAAACGATTCACGATACGGGTATTCAACGCCTCACGCAGCAGTTGGTCTATCATTGGGTTTTCCTCGTTGACATAGGCAGCAAAAAAGATACCGGTATCGTGAAACTTGGTACCTCCGGCAACGTAGCCCAGCAAGCATTCGTTCAGGCTACGAACGGAAAAGGTACGCACGCTCTGCCCCAAATCCTTGCCGTTTACCTCAACCCTCACAGCCACACTGACAGGTTCGGCCTGATTATTCCTTTTCAAGGCTTCGTAATTCCAGATAAGATCAGGATAAATAGTGTATTCGGTTCTTGACTTTTCCAGTAGAAATTCTGATACGGAGCGAGAGAAAAACGGTGTCTCGGCCACTTCTATCCGAACACGGCTGTAAGCCTTGCCCGAACGCACGCGAATAGCGACGCACGACTTGGGATTACCCACATACATGGAGTCGGTAGGGATAATGACTTGTGCATCAGTAGTTGCCACCGAAAGAATGCTGGAAGGGAATATGTTGCCTCCCAAATCATCGACAATCTCAAAACCGGAACGGAAAGGAGACATATTCAGCCAAACAGTTCCCGCCACTACCAATAGTGCCACGCTCAACAGCAAACAGTGCTTTTTACAATAATCTCTACTTATATTTATAAGTTTTTTCATTCCATCTTTTTTAGTGATGCAAAGATAGCAGATTAATATGAAACGACTCTAAAAGAAAAATAAATTACCTGAGTTCGGGATAAGAAGCAGGTAGACAACCTTACCCGGCAGCTTGCATTTCGAATAATACATTATTGATTATCAAATATTTATCCCCTATTTGTCAGACACTTGTGTCTGACGGCTAAAACACTTGTGTTTTACGGCTCAAACACTTGTGTCTGTCGCGCAAAACACTTGTGTCTGTCACGGCAAAGGATTGCATCTGCCAGACAGGGCGAGGGCGGCCGGCCTGAAAGGCGCTTTTCTCTTCCGCCCGACCGCCGTGAACCGGTGCATTCAGGAAATATCCGTCCGACAGGATGCAGCTCCTCGCCTTCAGCAAAAGCAACCGCCTGCCCCGAACTCAGGTAATAAATTAACTTCTTACCTCAAAGGATATTTTGTAACTTTAATGTAATGCTTGTTTCATTTTCCCGTAACAAATTAGCCGCACTTTTGCCACAAGAAAAAATTAAGTTTAACTTTGTGACGAAAGATTTGTCTTATCTTTGTCACTTGAATATGAACAAAGAAACAATGGACGATTACCGTATTTTAGTTGTAGACGACGAAGAAGATTTATGTGAAATCTTAAAATTCAACCTTGAGAACGAAGGATATGAAGTAGATACTGCCAACTCTGCCGAGGAAGCCCTGAAAACGGACTTGGAAAAGTATGACCTTCTGCTATTGGATGTGATGATGGGCGAAATCTCCGGCTTCAAAATGGCAAGCATGCTGAAAAAAGATAAAAAAACGGCTCACATCCCCATCATCTTCATCACGGCCAAAGATACGGAAAACGATACTGTGACCGGCTTTAATTTGGGAGCGGATGACTACATCTCCAAACCTTTCTCGCTGCGCGAAGTGGTAGCACGGGTCAAAGCCGTATTACGCCGCACCCGACAGGAAACCACAGAGCACGTTCCGGAACGGATAACCTACAAATCATTAGTGCTTGATATCGTCAAGAAAAAACTCAGCATTGACGGGCAAGAAGTGCAACTTACCAAAAAGGAATTTGAAATCTTGTTACTGCTCTTGCAAAATAAAGAGCGAGTATTCTCGCGCGAAGACATACTGAACCGTATATGGAGCGACGAGGTGTATGTATTGGACCGCACCATCGACGTAAACATCACTCGTCTGCGAAAAAAAATCGGAATATATGGCAAATATATCGTAACACGTTTAGGATATGGCTATTGCTTCAAAACCGAATAAAGGGAAACGTTTCCTGTCCTTCAGCCGAAAGCTCTTTCTTTCGGTCATATCGCTTTTCGTGGCATTCGCTGCATGTTTCATCGCCTATCAGTATCAGAGGGAAAAAGAATACAAAATAGAACTGTTGGACATGCAGTTACAAGACTATAACGAACGGCTGTATCTGGAGTTACACAATATTCCGGACAGCTTGCATGCCTCTGCACTGAACAGCTATATTTTCCGAAATGTAAGCAAAGACATCCGGGTCACCATAGTAAACTTGCAAGGAGAAGTGATATACGACAACCATCAAGGCAAACATTCCCAACTTGGCAACCACATCCAAAGGCCTGAAATACAACAAGCTCTCGGAAATGGTAAAGGATATGACGTGAGACGTACTTCGGAAACTACCGGAAAACCTTATTTCTACTCGGCCACAGCCTATGGCAGATATATTATCCGTTCGGCCCTGCCCTATGACATCAATCTGAAAAAGAATCTTACTGCCGACCGACACTACATCTGGTTCACCGGCATTGTCACCTTCCTGTTGATAATCGTTTTTTATAAATTCACATCCAAGTTGGGAAGCGCCATCACCCATTTACAAGAATTCGCCAAGCGCGCAGACAAAAACGAACCCATAGAGACAGATGTACAATCGGCCTTCCCGCACAATGAACTTGGAGACATATCACAGCATATCATACAGATATACAAACGCTTGCACGAGACCAAAGAGGCGCTCTACATAGAACGAGAAAAACTAATCACTCACTTACAGATTTCACACGAAGGCTTAGGGATATTCACAAAGAATAAAAAAGAAATTTTGGTAAATAATTTGTTTACTCAATACAGCAACTTACTTTCAGACTCCAACTTGCAGACTGCCGAAGAGATTTTCTCAATCTGTGAACTCAAAAAAATAACAGACTTCATCAATCAAGCCTCTCAACGTCCTTCAAACAGAGAAGAAAAGAGAATGTCCATCAATATCAACAAGAACGGGCGTAGTTTCATTGTGGAATGTATCATTTTTCAAGATTCAAGCTTTGAAATATCCATCAATGACATTTCGCAAGAGGAAGAACAAATCAGACTGAAACGGCAGCTGACCCAAAACATTGCCCACGAACTGAAAACACCGGTCAGCAGCATACAGGCTTATTTGGAAACCATCGTAGACAATGAAAATCTACCGCACGGAAAACGACAAGCTTTTCTTGAACGCTGTTACGCCCAAAGCAACCGGTTGAGCCGACTACTGCGCGACATCTCCGCATTGACGCGTATGGATGAAGCCGCCAATATGATCGAGATGGAAAAAGTGGACATCAGTGTTCTGGTTGCCAATATCGTAAACGAAGTTTCCTTGGAACTGGAAGAGAAACAGATTACAGTGGCCAATTCTTTGAAACACAAGATACAGCTACGAGGCAACTATTCGCTTCTCTACTCCATCTTCCGCAATCTCATGGACAATGCCATCGCTTATGCGGGAACAAACATATACGTCAATATCAGTTGTTACCGTGAAGACGAAAATTTCTACTACTTCAGCTTTGCAGATACCGGTATAGGCGTTCCAATGGAGCATCTGAATCGTCTGTTCGAACGTTTCTATCGTGTCGACAAAGGACGGTCACGCAAGTTGGGCGGAACCGGACTGGGGCTTGCCATCGTGAAAAATGCAGTCATCATTCACGGAGGAAGCATCTCGGCAAAAAACAATCCGGGAGGAGGATTGGAATTTGTATTTACACTGGCAAAAGACAAATGAGAAGAACTTTTTTGTTTTCTCAGAAAGAATGCTTACCTTTGCAATGCATTGGTTTGCCGTCTCTATCCAAAGCCGGCAATTAAAAGGGAATCAGGTGTAAATCCTGAACAGTCCCGCTGCTGTGAGTTTCATAAAATGTTGCAGACAATTACTCCCTATGCCACTGGAAGGTCCTGCTTCCGGGAAGGCGTCTGAAACAGAAACAAGTCAGAAGACCTGCCATGCACACCTTTATCATTGCTTTCGAGGAAAAAGCGTTGAGTTTAATGAGCCGGACAAATCGTCCTATCATTTCATTCACCAAACTTGATTCAAAGAAAGTAAATAAACTCTGCCAAGTTTATTTGATGATGTCCGGCCGAAGTGATTTCGCCCGGACATTTACATTATGGGAAAGTGGAACAAATACGGAAGGCACAATTAATTGCTATTTACATATTTTTCCGCTATATTTGACAAGTTAAAAAACAAATAAGAATCCGTATACTAACTTATTGTCAAACCCTAAATAAATAATCTATGGAATTACCATTTGCGGAAGCATGGAAAATTAAGATGGTGGAGCCAATACGGAAAAGTACCCGCCAAGAACGTGAACAATGGCTGAAAGAAGCCCATTACAACGTTTTTCAACTAAAATCAGAACAAGTGTACATCGACCTCATCACAGACTCAGGCACCGGAGCCATGAGCGACCGCCAATGGGCGAGTATGATGCTGGGTGACGAGAGCTACGCCGGAGCAAGTTCGTTCTTTAATTTAAAAAATGTCATTACTCGCCTGACAGGATTTGAGTATGTCATCCCTACCCATCAAGGACGTGCAGCCGAAAACGTGCTATTCTCCTATTTAGTGCATGAAGGCGATATCATTCCGGGCAACTCCCACTTCGACACCACCAAAGGACATATTGAAGGACGCAAAGCAATAGCACTGGATTGCACCATAGACGAAGCAAAACAAACACAACTGGAAATTCCCTTTAAAGGGAATGTAGATCCCGACAAACTGGAAAAGGCATTGCAAGAACATTGCGAACGCATCCCTTTCATCATCGTCACCATCACCAATAATACTGCGGGCGGACAACCGGTTTCCATGCAGAATCTGCGTATTATACGAAGCATTGCAGACAAATATGGGAAAAGTGTTCTTTTTGACTCCGCCCGTTTTGCCGAAAACGCATACTTCATCAAAATGAGGGAAGAGGGTTATCGTGACAAAAGCATCAAGGAAATTTCACGAGAGATGTTTGCCCTTGCCGACGGCATGACGATGAGTGCCAAAAAAGATGGTATAGTAAATATGGGAGGATTCATAGCTACCCGCCTGAAGGATTGGTATGAAGGCGCAAAGGGATTCTGTGTGCAATTCGAAGGGTATCTTACCTACGGAGGCATGAACGGACGGGACATGAACGCACTTGCCATCGGGCTTGACGAGAATACTGAGTTCGACAATTTGGAGACTCGAATCCACCAAGTCGCATATTTGGCAGGGAAATTAGATGAATACGGCATTCCTTACCAACGTCCGGCCGGTGGACATGCCATCTTTATAGATGCCCCCAAAGTATTGACGCATATTCCCAAAGAAGAATTCCCTGCACAAACCTTGACCATTGAACTATATCTGGAAGCCGGCATACGCGGTTGTGAAATAGGTTATTTACTGGCCGACCGAGACCCAATAACCCATGAAAACCGTTTCAATGGTTTGGATTTACTCCGCCTTGCCATCCCCCGGCGTGTATATACCGACAACCACATGAATGTGGTGGCAGCTGCCTTGAAGAACGTATATGACAGACGGGAAAGTATCACCCGCGGAGTGTCCATCACTTGGGAGGCCCCACTGATGCGCCATTTCACGGTACAATTAAAAAGGCTGTAATCAAACAGACTACAAACTCAATGTCAAAACAAAGTCTGTAAATAAATAATAACGGATAGTAAAGCGGCGCTTCTCCGGCGTACGATATTCTTCGGCGGAGAATGCGCCTTCTTCATTGACTGTGAAAGGCAATATGCGTATATGATTACGAAAATCCACCCCCGCAGCATTCAGGCATTTAAATACGGTCTCCTTAGCCGACCAATGAAGCAATAACGACCAAGTTTCAGTTCCGTGAAAAACCGTTGCTTCTTCATCTTCACGCATATACTTATGAGCCACTTTTCTGACTTTCTCGGCATATTGTTCTATATCTATCCCGACGTCTTTTCCCCATGCCCCCAAAACAAGCGCAACATAGCCTTTGGTATGAGAAATACTGAGAGAGGCAGAGCTATCTGCCAAATAAGGCTTTCCAGAGGGATAATAGACAATTTCCTTTTCTTCTCCCAATAACGTGTATAGCAATACACGAACAGCCAGCCACTCTAAACGACGATATTCCGACTTGAAGCATTGCATAGCGTCCCGATACTTCCGGCCATGAGGCAGCATGGCCAATAACTCTTCCGGCGTTTCATCTGTTTTCCAAACTCCCCATTGACAAGAAGAAGTTCTATCTTTCAAAAAAAGAGGCACTTGACTATTGAGTATTAAAATTAAAAATAAACGATTACTTATCAGGTATTTTCCAGATTCTCTTCTATCGGTGCATTTATCATAAACTTAACTTTCAGGATACGGCGATTATCCATTTCCAGCACTTCAAACTCATATTGGTCATATGTGACTTTTTCGTGCAATGCCGGAAACTCACCCTTCAATTCAAGCAAAAGTCCGGCAAGTGTGTCTGCATCTCCCGCCACCTCATCGAAAGTTTCTTCGTCCAACTTGGTTATTTTATAGAAATCCGTCAATTGCGTTTTGGCTTCAAAAATCCAAGTATAATCATTCAGAACAGAATATGTATGCTCTTCATCATCATATTCATCGTGTATTTCACCCACTATTTCTTCTATAATATCCTCCATAGTCACAATGCCCGATGTACCGCCAAATTCATCAACGACAATAGCTATATGAATCTTGTTAGCCTGAAAATCACGTAACAAATCATCAATCATCTTGGTTTCGGGAACAAAATAAGCAGGACGGATAAGTGACTGCCAACGAAAATTATCACCTTTATTCAAATGGGGAAGCAAATCTTTGATATAAAGTATCCCCTTAATATCATCGCGAGTATTCGCATAAATAGGAATGCGCGAGTAAGCATTTTCCACAATGCACTTCAATACTTCTTTGAAAGAAGTACGAATATCCAAATCAACCACATCCAAACGGGATGTCATGACCTCTTTAGCGGTTTCTCCTCCAAAACGGATAATGCCTTCCAATATATTGTTTTCTTCTGAAAGTTCCGCCTTATCTGTCAATTCCAATGCATGAGAAAGCTCATCAACCGATATGTTATGATTTCTGCGCATAACATGTTTATTCAAAAAAGAAGTGGAACGCACCAACATAGATGCCAACAGATAAAAAACAGAACGGCACAACATGATGCCGGGAGCTGCCAAACGACAAAAGGACAAAGTTTTCTGTGCTGAATATATTTTAGGCATAATTTCACCGAAAAGCAACAGCAAAAACGTAAGAACAACCGTCAAGATAATAAATTCCGCAACAGGAGAATGGAACTGAAATACATCCATAAAAAAGAAATTGCAGAGCATAATTATGGTTACGTTCACAAAATTGTTCGTAATCAATATGGTAGCCAGCAAACGCTCACTATTTTCAAGCAGATTGCTGATTTTTTCATCCGAAGGATGTTTCTTCTCTGTTATTGCGTTTAAATCTGACGGAGAAAGGGAAAAAAAAGCGATTTCGGAAGCTGATGCAAAACCGGAAACGAGCAAAAGCAAGCCAGCCAACACTATAGCTATAATGGCCGAAATAGAAGGGAATTGTATGGATATACCATCAAAAATATCTGCCAACCGGCATAAATAAGCGTCTGGGTCCAAAGATTCAGATTTTAGTTAAACAACATTTAGAACGGCAAGTCGTCCGCTGGATTATCTTGTGCAGGAGTAATTTGCGACTGTGTCGGTTGTTGTGGCTGCATTCCTCCTCCGCCTTGCGGAATATTGGAAGTAGCACCCGGAGTTGTAACTTTTGCAGTCAGCATCTCCATGCTATCAACAAATATCTCCGTGACATAACGCTTGACACCTGCCTGATCATCATAAGAACGGGTACGGATTTTCCCTTCCACATAGAGTTTATCACCTTTATGCACATACTTCTCTACTGTTTCTGCCAATCCGCGCCAAAAAACAAGATTATGCCATTCTGTACGTTCGGGAACCTGAGTTCCATTTGCCAAAGTATAAGCCCGATCCGAAGTAGCCAAAGATAAAGTAGCCACAGCAATACCACTATCAAGATATCTCACTTCCGGGTCTTTGCCTACATTTCCTATCAATATCACTTTATTTACTGACATAAACGTTTCTTTTTAAGTATTTGCTGCCAAAATTAACGAGAATATTCACGCCATGCAAGAATAAGACAAACTTTTATAGATATTTCTCCAAGAAAGCATGTATCAGCCGAGGTACTGCGTAATCTCCTAATTCTTCTATTTTAACCCGCTGATAGCTCGAAAAAGAATGGGAAGTCTCAGGCAAAAGCACTTCATAGAAATTTGCGTAAATCACCCGATGCGACAAGATGTGTTTTACATTTCGCTCTATCGGACGAACCACCGGAACATCTTCTTCCATAAAAAAAGTATGAAACTGAGGACATGCCAACAATTCTTCTTCCGATAAATCTTTTTCTGCTTCAACCAAGGGCAATTCAAATAGATTCTTCCAGATATCATCCCCCGTTCGCTTGCGTATGCAAGTATATGTTCCCATGCGCACATATATATAATTAAAGTAGCGGTTGGTCGTTTTCGTCTTATGTTGTTTCACCGGTAACTGCAAAACCAGCCCTTCCGTTAATGCCCGGCAATCAATCGCCAACGGGCACACTTTACAATCGGGCGCTTGTGGTGTGCACTGCAACGCTCCGAAATCCATAATAGCTTGATTATAATCGGCCGGTCGTGATTTATCAAGCATCTCTCCAGCCAAAGCCTTAAAGACTTTTCTCCCTTCGGCAGAGTCAATCGGAATATCTATACCCAAATAACGAGCAAGCACCCGATACACGTTTCCATCAACCACTGCGTAAGGCATCCCGTAAGCAAAAGAACAAATTGCCGCAGCCGTATACTCACCGACTCCTTTCAACGAAAGGACTTCTTCGTATGTTTTTGGGAATGTTCCATCCATGCTTTTAGCTGCAACATGCAAATTTCTTGCGCGGGAATAGTAACCCAATCCCTGCCAATATTTCATCACCTCGTCTTCTGAAGCCGAAGCTAACGTTTTCACATCAGGAAAGCGCTTCACAAAACGAAGAAAATAGTCATACCCCTGCGTTACCCTTGTCTGTTGTAATATGATTTCAGAGACCCATATCAAATATGGGTTCGCAGTATTCCTCCACGGAAGATGACGTTTGTTTTCCGCATACCAGTTCAATAATATCTCATTAAAAAAATCCATGCAGCAAAATTAATCCATTTTCAACCTAACAAAGCTTAACTCCAAGACTTTTTTAGAAAAATGTCTGAAATATATTTTTAAGAGCCGCTAAAAAGCTATATATTTGCAGTCCAAAAAATTAGGAAAACTATAGTAATAATATTTTTTTTAAAGGAAAATGACTAAAGCTGATATTGTAAACGAAATTACAAAGAACACCGGAATTGATAAGGCCACTGTACTTACAACCGTTGAAGCATTCATGGACGCAGTGAAGACATCCCTATCTAAAGATGAGAATGTTTATCTTCGCGGGTTTGGTAGTTTTGTAGTGAAGAAGAGAGCTCAGAAAACTGCTCGTAACATCTCTAAGAACACTACTATCATTATTCCGGAACATAATATTCCGGCATTTAAACCTGCAAAAACATTCACTTTATCAGTGAAAAAATAACAAACAATAGTATTAACCCATAAAAATTGAAGCTATGCCAAGCGGAAAGAAAAAAAAGAGACATAAAATGTCTACGCACAAGCGTAAAAAAAGACTAAGAAAGAACAGACATAAAAGCAAAAAGTAATTTTTAGTCTGAGAGACAAAACAAAGAACAAACTTGTGAAGCAAAACATCTCGCGGGTTTGTTCTTTGTTTAAGTAGCAATTTGAATAATAAAAAAACAATTATTGTGACAAGCGAACTCGTTGTAGACGTACAGCCCAAAGAGGTGTCCATCGCACTGCTTGAAGACAAGCAATTGGTGGAGTTGCAAAGCGAAGGCAGGAGCCTCTCCTTTGCTGTGGGCAACATGTATTTAGGTCGCGTCAAGAAATTGATGCCCGGACTGAATGCGTGTTTTGTGGATGTAGGCTACGAGAAAGACGCTTTTCTTCATTATCAGGACTTAGGTCCTCAATTTAACTCCATAGAGAAGTACATAAAGCAAACTTTAAGCAACAAAAAGAAGCTAAATCCTATTACGAAAGCAACCATACTTCCCGATCTTGAAAAGGATGGAACAGTATCCAACACACTCAAGGTGGGACAAGAAGTAATGGTGCAGATTGTTAAAGAACCCATTTCGACCAAAGGACCACGTTTGACTTCCGAATTATCTTTTGCCGGAAGATACCTCGTGTTGATTCCTTTCAACGATAAGGTTTCGGTATCACAAAAAATTAAATCGAGTGAAGAACGTGCCCGCCTCAAGCAACTGCTGATGAGTATTAAACCAAAGAATTTCGGTGTCATCGTCCGCACAGTGGCTGAAGGAAAACGCGTTGCCGAACTCGACGGAGAGCTTAAAGTATTGCTGAGACATTGGGAAGATGCCATTACCAAGGTGCAAAAAGCCACCAAGTATCCCACCCTGATTTACGAAGAAACCAGCCGCGCCGTTGGATTACTGCGCGACTTGTTCAATCCTTCATTCGAGAACATCTACATCAATGATGAAACCGTATTCCACGAAATCAAGGATTACGTAACTCTCATTGCCCCTGAACGGGCAGGAATCGTAAAGCAGTATAAAGGGCAACTACCCATTTACGACAATTTCGGTATCACCAAACAAATCAAGTCATCGTTCGGCAAGACCGTTTCATACAAAAGTGGTGCCTACCTGATTATTGAGCATACCGAGGCGCTTCACGTAGTGGACGTGAACAGCGGTAACCGCACCAAAAACGCCAACGGACAGGAAGGAAACGCACTGGAAGTGAATCTGGGTGCAGCCGACGAATTGGCTCGCCAACTAAGGCTGAGAGATATGGGTGGTATCATTGTGGTGGATTTCATCGACATGAATGAGGCCGAAAACCGTCAAAAGCTCTATGAACGCATGTGTGCCAATATGCAAAAAGACAGGGCGCGCCACAATATCCTGCCGCTCAGCAAATTCGGGCTGATGCAAATCACGCGCCAACGTGTGCGTCCGGCCATGGATGTAAATACGACGGAAACCTGTCCCACTTGTTTTGGAAAAGGCACCATCAAATCGTCCATCCTCTTCACGGACACTTTGGAGAATAAAATTGATTATCTAACCAATAAACTGAAGATTAAGAAATTCTCGTTACACATCCATCCGTACATTGCCGCCTACATCAATCAAGGAATTGTTTCCCTGAAACGAAAATGGCAAATGAAGTACGGATTCGGCATCAAGATTATTCCCAACCAGAAACTCGCGTTTCTACAATATGTCTTTTACGACCCGCAAGGAGAAGAAATCGACATGAAGGAAGAAATCGAAATCAAATAAGTAAAAACGGCGGAGAGTATATTAGAGCTTTCCGCCATTTTATTTAAGGGGCTATTCAGCATCTTTTATCAACGGTGTGGTAGTTAACTGAAACTGTTTGCATGTCAATAAAACACGAAATCCCGCCAGCCTTTCGACTGACGGGATTTGCCTGTGTGGAGGTTCCTGGCGGATTCGAACCGCCGTACACGGTTTTGCAGACCGCTGACTAAGCCACTCATCCAAGGAACCAAAACAAACTCAAGAATGCTTTATTTCTTGGTTGCGGATGCAAAGGTAGTACATTTTCCGTAACTTCCAACTATCCGCAGCAACTTTTCTTCTTTTTTTTCCTTTCTACTCCGCATTCGCCCCGCTTTTCATCCAGCAACCGCTTTAAGTCACAACCTGTGGCACAACCGGCACACGGATTCTCATTCTTCTCCGAACGACGAAAAAAAGAATAAAGACTCATACCGATGCGTATGCAACAAAGCAACAACAAAAAGGCTACTGCCCACTCCTGCCAATCACTCATACAAACAATCCTCCTATCCGATAAATTGCAAATGACATCAACCATGCCAATGCCGTGGTATATGATGCCGCAAACAACGCCCATTTCCAGCTGCCCGATTCTCCTTTAATGGCAGCCAGAGTGGCAATGCAGGGGAAATATATCAATACAAACACCATGTAGGCAAAAGCTACCAGAGGAGTAATCGGAATACGTTCGCCCAAGCTCACCGCATCTGCTTCAGAATCGTCGGCATAGAGTACTCCCAGCGTGCTCACCACCAACTCTTTTGCTCCTACCCCCGAAAGGATGCCGATGCCCAGTTTCCAATCGAAGCCTAATGGCTTGATAACCGGTTCCATGGCTTTGCCGATACGGCCGATATAGGAGTTTTCCTGCTGTTCGGCCATCGTGTCGTAGGCTTCGTGATCGGGATAGTAGCCCAAAGCCCATATCACGATGGAGGCTACCATGATGATTCCTCCCATCTTGCGCAAGTATTGTGCGCCCTTTTCCCATGTATGGCGTAGAATGGATTTGGAAGTGGGCATACGGTAAGGAGGAAGTTCCATGACGAACGGGGTGTCGTCGCCTTTGACCAGAAAACGGCAGAAGAGCCGCGCCATGACCACTGCCAACAAGATGCCGATGGCATAAATCGACAATAACACCAGACTGGCACTGTCGGGAAAGAAAGTTCCGACAAGCAAAAGGTAGACAGGCAGACGGGCGCTGCACGACATCAACGGATTGATGAGCATGGTGACCAGACGGCTTTTCCGATTCTCGATGGTGCGCGAAGCCATTATGGCAGGAACATTGCATCCAAACCCCATAATCAAAGGAATGAAGGATTTTCCATGCAAGCCCATCTTATGCATAATCTTATCCATGATAAAGGCGGCACGTGCCATATAGCCCGAATCTTCCATCAAAGAAATAAAGAAGTAGAGGATGAGGATATTGGGCAAAAAGACGATGACACCTCCCACACCACCGATAATGCCGTCTATCAACAAATCCTTTAACGGGCCTTCGGACATGTTCTCGTCTATCAAATCGTCCAGCACCCCGACAAGCCACTCGATACCTTGCATCGGATAGTCGCCCAACACGAAAGTGCTTTCGAACATCAGGTACAGAAACAGGAAGAAGATGGGGTATCCCCAAATGCGGTGTGTGACGATGGAATCTATGATATGGGTCACACGCGATGTATCCTGATGGTTGTCCACGTAGGTTTCGCGCAAGGCACCGGCAATGAAACCGTACTTGGCGTCCATGATGGCTTGTTCGCTTTCCTCGTTTATCGCATTGCGAAGGCGTTGCTCCTCCCGGTCGCGAACCTCAAGAATGTCTTTTGCGTTGGAGAAAGTCTGTACTTCTTTTTCCAAATCCTTGTCGTTCTCCAGCAACTTGATGGCCAAGAAGCGGGTGGAATATTTATGGCGGATATTTTCGTTCAGGCCGATTACACGCTTCACCCCCTCTATGCTTCGTTCCAGTTCAGGCCCATGATTGATGTGGATGTGCCTGCAAAAGCCGCGTGTATGTTCCACTTCTTCTTTGTGGCTGCCGAAATCGTGGTCGGGCACGTATTCCTGATGCCAATTGCGAAGGTCGTCTAAGATTTCGCTGTTCATCTTGCCTTTGCGATCCAGAAAATCGGCTCCTTCGTAGATATTTATAATCACATGAAACAGTTGGTCAATGCCTTTTCCGCTACGGCTGACCGTAGGTATCATCGGTACGCCGAAAAGCCTGCCGAGCGTGACGTAATCCAGTGTGTTTCCACTGGCTTCCAGTTCATCGTACATATTCAGCGCGATGACCATGCGTACATTCATATCAATCAACTGCGTGGTGAGATAGAGGTTACGCTCCAGATTGGAAGCATCCACTACGTTGATAATGATATCGGGCGTTTCATTGATGATATGGCGGCGGACATAGATTTCTTCGGGAGAATAGGCCGAGAGGGAGTACGTGCCGGGAAGGTCGACAATACGGAAGTGATAACCTTGAAAATCGAAATATCCTTCTTTGGCATCTACGGTGACCCCGCTGTAATTGCCCACATGCTCGTGTGCTCCGGAAGCAATGTTGAAAAGGGAGGTCTTGCCGCAATTGGGGTTTCCCACCAAGGCGACGTTGATGGTGCGGCGTTTTCCGAGCGCAAGCCGTTTGAGGTCGGCCTCGCCCAAGCGCACTTCTTCGCTCAATCCTTTGTGGTAATCCGGCTCCACGGCTTGTGCCTTGGCTTCCTGCTCACTGATGATTTCTATCATTTCGGCTTCTTGGCGCCGCAAGGAAATCTCATAGCCCATCACCTTGTATTTAATGGGGTCTTTCAACGGAGCGTTCAGCAGCACTTCCACTGTTTTTCCTTTTATGAACCCCATCTCTACAATCCGTTTGCGGAAACCGCCGTGCCCCAGCACTTTCACGATTACCCCTTTCTCACCGGTTTTCAACTCGGACAAACGCATACTCTCTCTTCCCTCTTTCTGTTTAATGATGCAAAGATAGTGTTTATGCACACATACCGCAAGCAATTTAGAATGTATTTAAATAATGAACAACCGGGAATACGGTTAGGTTCTCGGTTTTGTTTTTTTAGGGTCTGTTTAAATTTTCTTCAAGACAATGCCGGGTAAAATGCAAACAGGCTTTACCGGGGAGGGGTACGGCTTCCTCATTCTTTACAGAAAATGAGTCATTCGTAAAGATTTTCGGATGCCGTTCTGAAACCCTTGTCCATTTTTACTAATAACTCACCGGATTTTTAATAAATCTTCACTTGGGTTCGGGATAAGAAGCAGGGCGATAAGCTCATATGGAGACTTGTATTTTAAAGCCAAAGCACATTGGTTATCAGGTATTTAATCCCGTCTTATCAGACACTTGTGTCTTGCGGCTAAAACACTTGTGTCTGACGTGTAAAACACTTGTGTCTGTCGCGCAAAACACTTGTGTCTGTCAAGACAAAGGATTGCAGCTCTCAAACAGGGCGAGGGCGGCCGTCCTGAAACGCTCTTTTCTCTTCTGCCTGACAGCTGTAAACCGGTGCATTCAGGAAATATCCGCCCGACAAGACGCAATCCCTCATCTTCAGCAAAAGGAACAGCTTATCCCGAACTCAAGTAATCCTCGGGGAATTTTTAGTAAAAATCCGGTGAGTTTTTAGTTCCCACACCCTTGAATCATTTCCGCAGATAAACGATGGTGGGCAAGTGATCGCTGTAACCGTTGAGCCAAGTCCTTCCGCCATGTGTGCGCAGCAAAGAGCCTTTGTATTTCCCTTCCTGCTGAATCATGTAATCGCGTATAAACACTTCGTTATGGTCGTATTTCAACCCTTTCCGTGCTTTCAGCAGAGGTCTGGAAATGAGAATCTGGTCGAACAGGTTCCATTTGCCCCGATAAAGCAACGTTCCCACTCCCTTGTCTTCCAATGTCTCCCACCATGGGTTGTAAAGCTCGCCTTTCCTCACCTGTTTGGGATATTTGCGCGTGCCGAGTTCCCGCAGGCTTTCGTCCATAGGGTCATCGTTCATGTCGCCCATTATGATGAGTTTAAGTCTTTTATCTTCACGCATCAGTGAGTCTTTCAGGGCTTTCACCTGCCGCGCCGCATGCACACGCACCGGCGAATCTGCCCCGCGAGACGGCCAATGATTGACGATGACGCAAACCCGTTCGCCGGCCAGCCGCCCGTCCACTATCAGAAAACCGCGTGTCAGATGCGTCGTGTCTCCCTTGAAAGGAGTGGAAAGAACCAATTCGGAAGCAGTGACGCTGAATTGCTTCGGGTCGTACAGCAAAGCACAGTCCACTCCGCGTTGGTCGGGTCCTTCATAATGTACATATCGATAGCCGGATATAGCCGGTTGTTTAACCAAATCGTCCAGCACCCTGCTGTTTTCCACTTCCGCCACACCGATGAAAGCCGGGCCTTCGGGCACTACATCCCGCGAGAGTTCGCCCAGCACTTTGGAGAGATTCCGCAGCTTCGATGCATATTTCTCGGCAGTCCATTTATAACTGCCGTCAGGCAAAAACTCATAATCGTTTTTTCCCGCATCGTGAATCGTATCAAACAAATTCTCCAGATTATAAAACGCCACACTATATACCTTTTGTTCCGTATTCTGCGCTCCCGATGTTGCAGCATAAAGCCAAACACAGAGTAAAACAAGTAGTTTCTTCATATAATTATAAAATTGTTTCTGCAAAAGTCAGAAATAAAATGCGATAAACCTACTTTCCCCGCCTCTTTTTTCTGTTTCAAGGCCGTCATATCGGCTCAAACCGGGCAAGTTGTCTCTCTCGCAACAAAATAAATCATATTTTATTTTGCAGTGTCTCGGACTTACACTATCTTTGCGCTCTGAAAAAGAAGACCATTACACTATTCATTACCAAAATAGTAACAGAATAATAATTATAAAAACAAATATCAAAATGAAAAAAGGTATTCATCCTGAAAATTACCGTCCGGTAGTATTTAAAGATATGTCAAACGGCGACATGTTCTTATCCCGCTCTACTTGCAACACAAAAGATACTATCGAATTCGAAGGTGAAACTTATCCGTTGGTAAAACTCGAAATCTCCAGCACTTCTCACCCGTTCTACACCGGTAAGTCCAAGCTGGTAGACACAGCGGGTCGTGTCGATAAGTTTATGAGCCGTTATGGTAACCGCAAGAAATAGTCAGTTTTGCTTAAAACTGAAAAAAAGGGGATGCGCCAAAATTGGCACATCCCCTTTTTTATCATCAAGAATATCTCGCCTATGAATCTTTCATTGAGTCCTGCCGGAAGTGCGGCAAATCCGGCAGTCTTACATTTATACATCGGTGGCCGGCAGTTAACGATTGCTGACCGCCGGCCACTAAATCCTACTTACGGAACGGTGGTTTCACTACTTGTGCTTTCAACTTACGCCCACGCACGTCAATATAAATCTCCGTATTTGCTTTACTGTATTCAGGTTTTACATAGCCCATACCTATACCTATCTTACGGACAGGAGACATAGTGCCTGAGGTCACTACACCGATTGCTGCGCCATCCGCGCCGAACAATTCGCAACCATGACGAGGAATACCGCGATCGATCAACTCGAATCCTACTAATTTACGGACAGTGCCTTCAGTTTTCTGCTTCTCAAGCATCGGGCGGTTGATGAAGTTTTTTCCATCCACAAATTTTGTAATCCAGCCCAAACCTGCTTCAATAGGCGAAGTCGTATCATCCAAATCGTTTCCATACAGGCAGAATCCCATTTCCAGACGCAATGTGTCACGTGCTCCCAAACCGATGGGCTTGATGCCGAACTCCGCGCCGGCCTCGAATACCGCATCCCAAATCTTCATGGCGGCATCGGGATAGAAGTAGAGTTCGAAACCTCCGGCACCCGTATAGCCCGTGTTGGAAATAATGACATCCTTCTCTCCGGCAAATTCACCATGCGTAAAAGTATAATAAGGAAGTTCGGAAAGGTTGATAGACGTCAGTTTCTGCAAGGCCAGAATAGCTTTCGGGCCTTGTACGGCAAGCTGTGCCATACGTTCCGAGGCATTTTCCAACTCGGCTCCTTCCGTATTATGCGAGACGCACCAGTTCCAGTCTTTCTCTATATTGGAGGCATTCACAACCAACAGATATTTTTCCGGCTCGTATTGATAGACCAGAAGGTCGTCTACAATGCCTCCTTTATCATTGGGGAAACAAGTATATTGCACTTTACCCGGAGCAAGGGCCGCCACATTGTTTGAAGTGACTTTCTGCAAGAAAGCCAGCGCATGAGGGCCTTTTACCCAGAATTCACCCATGTGCGAAACGTCGAATACCCCTACTCCCTGACAAACGGTGAGGTGTTCGTCGATAATCCCGGAATATTCGATAGGCATATTGTATCCCGCAAACTCGTGCATCTTGGCACCCAGCGAGATGTGTTTCTCTGTAAACGGAGTAGTTTTCATGATAACAAATATTAAGTTATGGTTATTGTTTATAAATTATCTGTCGGCAACAAGGGCGGCAATCTTCACGATGACGTTCACAGCCTTTTCCATGCTCTGAACCGGCACAAACTCATAACGGCCGTGGAAGTTCAGGCCTCCGGCAAAGATATTGGGACACGGCAATCCTTTGAAAGAAAGCTGCGCTCCGTCCGTGCCTCCGCGAATGGCTTTCACGCGAGGTTCGACGCCTGCCGCCTTCATTGCCGCGAAGGCGGTGTCAACGATGTGCATCACCGGTTCTATCCGCTCGCGCATGTTGTAGTATTGATCACGGAGTTCGAGGGTGGCGGTTCCCGGGCCATATTCGGCGTTTATCTTCTCCACAAGGTGTTCCATCTCCTTCTTGCGGGCTTCAAAGCGGGTGCGGTCATGGTCGCGGATAATATAAGAGACCGTTGTCTGTTCCACTTTGCCATCGATGCCGGTCAGGTGATAAAAGCCCTCATAGCCTTCGGTATGTTCCGGAGCCTCATGGGCGGGAAGCATGGCCATAAAACGGTTGGCCACACGGATAGAGTTAATCATTTTGTTCTTGGCATAGCCGGGATGCACATTGCGCCCCTTGAAGACAATCTTGGCAGCCGCCGCATTGAAGTTTTCGAATTCAAGCTCGCCCACTTCGCCGCCATCCATGGTGTAAGCCCAGTCGCAGCCGAATTTTCCGACGTCGAACTTATGGGCACCCAATCCGATCTCTTCATCCGGATTGAAACCTATGCGGATTTTGCCGTGCCTGATTTCAGGATGTTCCTTCAGATAAGCCATTGCCGACACTATCGCGGCAATACCGGCTTTATCATCGGCTCCCAGCAAGGTCTTCCCGTCGGTCACAATCAGGTCTTCGCCCTTATGGCCGAGCAATTCGGGGAATTGCGACGGAGAGAGAACGATATTCTGCTCTGCACAGAGTACAATATCTTTGCCGTCGTAATTCTCCACGATACGCGGGGAGACATCCTTGCCGCTCATATCGGGGCTTGTGTCCATGTGGGCAATGAATCCGATGACAGGCAACGGCTTATCCGTATTGGCGGGAAGAGTGGCGAACAAATAGCCGTTCTCGTCCAGAGTTGTTTCTTCCAGTCCCAAGGCTTCCAGTTCTTCTTTCAGATACTTGGCAAACGCCATTTGTCCCGGACTGCTCGGAGTGACCCCGCTCTGCTCATTCGATTGAGTATCAAAGCTTACATACTTCAAAAAACGTTCTACTAATGTCATATTCATAAAGTTCTCATGAGATAAACGGCGGTTGCCGGTTATCGTTGTAATTGCCGTAAAGGTAAAAAAAGGGAGGCGAACCGCCAAGCAATCCGCCTCCCTTTTTTTTATCCACCGGTATCGATTCGTCAATCAGAAGTGGCTGCTTCCGTCGAAACAGTGGGTGCAAAGCTTGCATTTGGGCAGCCCGATGGCCTCTATCAATGTTTCCAATGTGTTGAACTTCAAGGAAGAAAGCCCGAAGCGCCGACGAATCACCTCTACCATTTTCTCGTATTCCGGTGAGCCGGCAGTGGCATACTTATCCAGATTTTTCGCATCGTCTCCTTCCAGTTCTTTGATGATACGCCGCGTGATAAGTTCCAGATCGCTTTTAGAGGCCGTAAAGCCAATGAAAGGACAACCGTAAATCAGCGGCGGGCAGGCAATACGGATATGCACTTCCTTGGCACCATATTCGTAAAGCACTTTCACGTTATCGCGCAGTTGCGTGCCGCGCACGATGGAGTCATCGCAGAATAAAAGCCTCTTGCCTTCGAGCATGGCTCTGTTCGGTATCAGTTTCATCTTGGCCACCAAAGAACGCATTTCCTGTTTGCTGGGTGTAAAGCTGCGGGGCCAGGTAGGAGTATATTTCGAGATGGCACGATGATAAGGGACGCCTTTCCCTTCGGCATATCCCAATGCCATGCCCACACCCGAATCGGGAATTCCGCAGGCGCAGTCCACTTCCGAATCGTCTTTCTGCCCCATCTTGAAACCGGAGGTGAAGCGCACTTCTTCCACATTCCTGCCTTCGTAGCAAGAAGTCGGGAAACCGTAATAGACCCAGAGGAACGAGCAGATTTGCATCTGCCCGTCGGGCTTGCGCATCTGTTCCACGCCGTCGGCACGCAGGCGTACAATCTCGCCGGGACCGAGGTATCGTTCTATCTCATAGCCCAGATTGGGGAAACTGCTCGATTCGCTCGTGGCGGCATAGGCTCCTTCTTTCTTCCCGACGACGACGGGCGTGCGTCCCCACCGGTCGCGTGCGGCGATGATACCGTCCTCCGTAAGCAACAACATGGAGCAAGAGCCTTTGATATGCCTGTACACGTTTTCTATTCCTTCGACAAAATCCTTGCCTTGTATGATAAGCAGGGCGATAAGTTCGGTCTGGTTGGTCTTGCTCGAGCTGAGTTCGGCAAAGTGCATGTTTCGGGCCAGCAGTCCGGCCTCGAGTTCTTGCATGTTCACGATTTTGGCGACGGTCACAATGGCGAAGCGGCCGAGATGGGAGTTCAGCACAAGCGGCTGCGGGTCCGTGTCGCTGATGATTCCTATTCCGGAGTTTCCCCTGAACGTGTCCAGTTCGTCTTCAAACTTCGTGCGGAAATAAGTGCTTTCCAAGTTGTGGATGGAGCGTATGAACTCTTTTTTTTCCGTATCGTATGTGGCCAGCCCGCCACGTTTCGTCCCCAAATGCGAATTATAATCCGTACCGTAAAACACATCGGCCACACAATCCGCCTTGGCCACTGTTCCGAAAAAGCCTCCCATAAAATCCTTTTTTTGTTGTTGGTTACTGAAATTAAAGGACACAAAGGTACAAAGAAGTTTCTTTCCCTGCGCTATTTTCCGCCGATACAATTCATAAAAAAACGGGGCCTGCCCGAAGCCGGCCCCTATCTTCCTCAAAAGAAGCCGCATAAAGGTCTTCTGAGGAAAGCCCGGGCAGGGCTATCTCCATTTCCTCACCGCCTTCTTGTCCGCCGGAGTGGCTTCTGTCAGGCTCAAGGCAAAACCGCCGCTGCGCGCTTCCCTTACCGAGATTCGGGTCTTGTTGGTCACAATGCCCTTTCTGATTCGATACGAGTTGGGATTCGTCTCATAGTCCGCATCCGGGCCATCCGCATAAAGAGTGGCCACGTATTCCTTGCCGGGTTCCAAGAAGTCGAGCGCAAAGACGGCCGTACGCGCATTCTCGTCGGTGATGCCTCCTACGAACCAATTGCCCGTGCCTTTGGCTTTACGGGCCACGGTGATATAGTCGCCCGGTTCCGCTTCTATATACCTGCTGTCGTCCCAGTCCACCGCAACGTCCTTGATGAATTGGAAAGCGTCCATGTGCTTCTCGTAATTCTCCACCAAGTCGGCGGCCATCTGCAACGGGCTGTAAAGGGTCACGTAAAGGGCCAGCTGCTTGGCGAGGGTGGTCTGCACTTTTCCGTGGGGCAGGTCGCCCATGAACTCGAGCCTTGTGTCGAAGATGCCCGGAGTATAGTCCATCGGTCCGCCGATAAGGCGGTTGAAAGGCAGCAGCGTGGTATGGAACGGCTTGTTGCCTCCGAAGGCTTCATATTCCGTGCCGCGCGCCGATTCGTTGCCTATCAGGTTCGGATAGGTGCGGCACAGGCCGGTGGGTCGCACGGCCTCGTGCGCGTTGACGCAAATCTTGTAGTCGGCCGCCTTTTTCACGGCATAAAGGTAATGGTTGTTCATCCATTGTCCGTAGTGGTGTTCGCCGCGGGGAATGATGTCGCCCACATACCCGCTCTTCACGGCATTGTAGCCGTTCTCGACCATGAACCGGTACGCCTTGTCCATCTGGCGTTCGTAGTTGCGCACGGAAGAAGAGGTCTCATGGTGCATCATCAGCCTCACGCCTTTGCTGCGGGCATAGGCATTCAGCATCTTGAGGTCGAAGTCGGGATAAGGGCTCACGAAGTCGAAGACGTAATCCTTCGATTTGCCGAACCAGTCTTCCCAACCTTGGTTCCAGCCCTCTACGAGCACTTGGTCGAAGCCATGCTCGGCCGCGAAGTCGATGTACTTCTTCACGTTTTCGTTGTTGGCTCCATGACGTCCGTTCGGTCTGGCCTTCGAATAGTCCGTCTCGCCCGGTCTCACCGGAAGCAGGTCGTCCGTATAGGCCCAGCTGCTTTTGCCGGCAATCATTTCCCACCATACGCCCACATATTTCACGGGTTTGATCCACGATACGTCTTCATAGGCGCAAGGCTCGTTCAGGTTCAATGTCATCTTGGAGGCCAGAATGTCGCGGGCGTCGTCGCTGACGATCACCGTGCGCCACGGCGAACGGCAAGGAGCCTGCAAGTATCCTTTGTCGCCCACGGCATCGGGCGTCAGCCACGACTCGAAGACGAAGTTCTTGTCATCAAGGTTCAGGTGCATGCAGGAGTAGTCCACCAAAGCCGCCTCATGGAGATTGATATACAGGCCGTCGGCCGTTTTCATCTGCAAGGAGGTCTGTACGCCGGTCGGCGAGAAAGGTGTCTGCGAGGCGTTCTCCGTAATGGCTCCGTTCATCAGGCCGCGTATTTCGGAGAGTTTGGATTCCGTATAGTCATACTCCTGCGTGTCATAGTCGCCCGGAATCCAGAAAGCCTTATGGTCGCCGGTCATGGCGAACTGGGTACGTTCTTCCTTTATGACGAAAGCGTTCAGGTTCTTCTGCAAAGGGAATTCATAGCGGAACCCGAGGCCGTCGTCGAACAGGCGGAAGCGGACGACGATATGCCTGTCCTGCGCTTTCTGGTCGAGCGTCACGGCCAGTTCGTTGTAGTGGTTGCGGATTCGTCTCACTTCGCCCCACACAGGCTCCCACGTCTCATCGAATGTCGAGGTTTTCGCGTCTGCCTGTACGAAGCCGTCCGTCAGGCCGACGGCATCATCCTTCAGTTCGAGCCCCAGCTTGGAGGGTTTGATCACGGGCTTTCCTTTATAAGAAAGCTCATAGAGCGGTTCGCCTTGCGCGTTTACCGTAAAGTTCAGCCGAAGCTGCCCGTTCGGAGAGGTGATGCTCTCTGCCATTGCCGCACTGCCCGCAAACAGTACGAGCAGGAAGCACGCCAACCGGGTGCGGATTGCTTTCATGTTTCTCATCTTGCGATTTTTTATGATGTTACCGCCACAAATATAAACAGGAAAAGGCGGATTGGCGAGGCGACCCGGACAAAAAGACGATGATTCGGAGGCAAACGTTTGCATAGGGGCATACGGCCTCCCCTTCATTCTTTTCCCCCGCCGGCCGATTGCTCGTATTCTTTCAGCGTGCGGTAATATCCCGCCACACGTCCGTCGGGGTTCACCGCCACGAGCGTGGGGGTGGCCACGATGCCGTAGGCCTCGAAGTCGTTGCTGTAAAAGCCGTAGGCCGCCCGCCACTTCGTGGCCCACGGCAGCGATGCGGCACGGGCGTGGAACGTGTCGCCGTCGGCGTCCGAGGCGATGGACACCACGCGCATGCCCCTGCCTTTTAGGGTGGCGTAGCTGCCGCACAGCTCGCGCAGCAGGGTTTCGCACTCCGGGCAGTCCGTCTCGTAGAAGAGTAGCAGCGTGGTGCCGCCCGATACCGACGGGGCGGTGTGCGTCAGGGCGGGTGCTTTCTTTCCCACGAGCAGCAGGCGGGTGAGCAGGCGCACGGCGATGTCGCCCGGGCGGGCGGGGTCGGCGTCGATGCCCACGGCCGCGGCGGCGCTCACGGCTGCCGCCTCGTCCATTCCCAGCTCCAGCAGCCGCACGGAGACGATGCGCAACATCTCTTCCAGCTGCTTCTCCCTGCCCTCATCCAGCAGGCGCACGGCAAGGCGCTTCACGTCGGCCGAGATTCGCTCCGTGGCGGCGGCGTTGGCCGTTTCCCCTCCGAAGCCGTAGGAGTCTGTCCATGCGCGCAGATACTCCCGCATGCGCGGAAAGGCCGTCAGGCTGTCCGCGGGCAGCGTGTCCGCCAGATAGCGTTGCTCGCGGCGCAGCGCCGCGGTGTCGTTTGCCACGAGCGCACGCAGCAGCTTCTCGTGGCGTCTCATGGTCTCGGTCTGCCCCACGGCCTTGCGGCATCCGCAGCAAAGCACCGGCAGGAAGATTGCGAGAATCGCATATACTTTGTTCATAAGGTCAGATATTAGACGTTAGATGTTAGACTTTAAAGTTTGGACGTCTAAACTCTGACGTCCAAACTCTGAAGCCCGCCAATCATCCCAGCGGGTTCTCGCTTCCTCCCGAGCCGTTTCCTCCGCCTTCCGGATTGTTTGGTGCTCCTCCCTGCTGCGGGGTCTCCCCTCTCCATTCTTCCCAGAACACTTCATTCGAGACAAGCGTCCGGCTGACCACTTTGTTGCCTATGGTGCGGGTCGATTCGGGGATGAAGCGCACGCGTACTCCCGTGATTTGCTTGGCCGACACCTCTTCAGCGGTGTCCACGCCCTTGCCTGCGGCGGTCGTCGTGTAGTAGAACGTGCCCACGCCTTCGAGTTTCACGGTGCGCCCTTGCGCCATGTAGTCGGCCAGCACGACGGCCAGGTCTTTCAGCACGGCAAACGTGTCGGCACGGCTCACGGTCGAGATTTGCGCCAGCCGGTCGGCCACTTGGTTCGTCGTTACGGGTTTTCCCACCGTCACGGCCCGCGGATACCACTTGCCGTTGATTCTCTGTTTCACTTTCTTGAAAAATGCCATAATGATAATGTTTTTAAGTTGGTTGATATAAGTTGGTTAATTAAAGGTTTCCTCTCGCCTCCTCTCATGGGTTCGGCGGGCACCCCTCCCGCAGGGGCTTTCCGAGGGGGTGTACCACAGTCCGTCACTGTGACAACCACGGTGACGGACTGTGATGACCACGGTGACGGACCGTGATACTCACAGTGACGGACCGTGGTACTCACAGTGACGGACCGTGGTGGCCGCAGTGACGGACTGTGATATCCGTGGCGGCAGACCGTCGCATTGCCGGCGCCTCCCTCCCCTCCCCGTTCCCCCTCCCGGTGAAGCTCCCCCGGCAAGTTGGACGGACGGCCTTTCGGAGCCGCTTTCCTTGCCACGAACTTGCGCAGCATCGACGTGCCGTAGGCGATGCGGAAAAGCACGCATCCGGCAAAGACGCGTTTCTTCAGCCTGAACGAGGCCGTGCCGTTCAGCACGCCCATGTACGAGTTGCCCGCCGCCAGCAGCCGGCGCCGCACGTGCCTGCTCTCCAGTGCCCCGGGTGGCAGGCGGTTCATGCTCCGCACGTGCCGCCCGATGCGTTTGCGGGTCGGCGTGCTCAGGTATCGGCGGTGGGGTTTGAGGTGTATGCCAAGGAAGGTTATCCCCTTGCCCGCCTCCTGCAGCTTGATTTTGTCGGGATGCAGTTCGAGCCGCAGTTCCTCCTTCAGGTATCGGCGGATGGGGGCCACGGCCTGCCTCAGCCTCTCGCGGTCGGCGTCCGCTATGTAGAAGTCGTCCACGTATCGCCCGTAATGGGCGAAGCGCAGTACCCGTTTCACGTAGTGGTCGAAGTCGTTCAGATAGAGGTTGCTCAGCAGCTGCGAGGTCAGGTTGCCGATGGGCAGCCCGCAGCCCGGCGGCGAGAAGCGCAGCGACTTCGATGCGGGGAGCCGATGGCGCAGTTCGGGATTCCCCCTGTACCGGCAATCCTTCAGGGGGTCGTGCATGACGACCGTTTCCAGCAGCCCGGCTATGAGCTTGTGGCGCGGATGCCCGGCGAGCGGTTTCCCGTCGTTTCCCGGTTGGCGGCCGATGTAGTCCATCAGCTTCCTGACTTTTCCGAGCAGTATGCCGCGGTCTATGTGCATGAAGTAGCCCCTGATGTCGAGTTGCAGCACGTGGCACGGCCGGGTGCGGTTCTGCGAGCAGGAGCGGATGTGGTGCTCCAGACGATCGACGCCGAAGTGCGTCCCCTTGCCCTCGCGGCACGAATAGCAGTCGTGTATGAGCAGCCGCTCCAAAAACGGGTTCACATAGCCGTGTATGTAGTGGTGCACCACGCGGTCGCGGAAGTCGGCCGCCACCACCTCGCGCATCACAGGCTCGCTCACCACGAAGCACACGCAGGGGCGGACGGCGTACGTGCCGTCGAGCATGCTCCGCGCCAGTTCGTCCAGCTCCTCCTCGAAACGCAGTTCGAAGGCCAGCCTCCCCGGCGAGTTCTTCTTGTGCCGCGAGGCTTCCTCGTAGGCACGCAGCAAGTCGGTATAGAGTTCGTGCAGGGTCATCCGCTTCATGTCGTTTTTATCTTTACGGGGTGAAACGGAAAAGGACACAGGGCGGCCGGAAAAGAATGCGGGGCGGCCGCGCGGGACGGAAGGAAGAAAGCGCGGGGCAGGCAAAACCCGGCAGTTTCCGAGGCAAACAGGCGCACCGCAAACCCGTTGTTCTTGTTGTTCCAGTTGTTCGCGTTCGCGTTGTTCGAGTTGAAGTTCGCGTTCCATGCGTTGGAACTGTCGTTCTCCGTGCCCGACCAGTAGTAACCGTTGTTGCCCCGGTTGTTGAGCGTGCCCGAACCGGACACAGCAGCAGCCTCTGACACTGAACGGCGCATCGGGGCGGGACGTGCGGCCGTTGCGGCCATACGCTCCTGTCGACGACACGCCGGACCCTTTTGGGATATAACCGGCATCGGGGCAGGCCTCTCGAAAGACCCTCCCCCCCTCCGGTGGGCTGCCGAATCTGCCGCGACCCCTGCCGCCGCTTCCTGCATGCGCCGCCGTGGCGGGCGCAGGGCGGCGGCACTCCCGTCATGGGTTTTGCCTCCCCGGCTTGTATGGATGCCCGAAGGCGTTGTCCTTGCCATCATTCCCGGCATTCTTCCTCTCATTCGTCCCTTTCTCCTTCCTTGTTCTTTTTCACGTATTTCTCCCATGCGGCCAGTTGCTTGGATATTTCGGCGATGCCCTCGGCCACCAGCGCCTGCTGCCCTTTCGAGAGCTGTTTGAGTTCCCTCATCAGCCTGAACAGCGTCCGCACCCTGACCAGCTCCCGGCGCGCTTCCGATATGTGGGCGAGCTTCTCTGCCGTGAGGTTGGCCCGGTAGATGGCCACAAGCACCTCCTGCAGGGCACGCTTGGTCTCTTCGGCAAGCGTGTAGCGGTATTCGCGCTGCATCCGTGTGGTGTTCCTGTACACAAACAGCAGCAGGTCGAACGTGGCCTTGTACACCGGCAGGTTCTCGTAGTTCATGGCCGCCGTTCATCCCGTTGTCCCCCAACGCCCGGTTGCCCTGCCGTGCCGTCGCCGCCGTCGGCCGCATCGGGTTGCAGGCGCCTGCGCAATTCGGCCACAAGCATCATGCACTGCATCGGCGAGGCGTTCTCCAGCGAGAAAGCCCGCAGGCTCTCCAGCACCCGCCGTTCGGCGGCGGAGACATGTGCGGGGGCTTCTTCGCCATTGCAGCCGCAGGGTGCGGGCACGATGCGTGCGGCACCGTTGCGTGTCTTCGTCCCCTCCGCTTCCTCTTCGGGGACGATTGTCTCCGCCCATTCCCTGAAAGGCCGCTCTTCCACCGGCTTGCCCAGCGCGATGTATTTCGTGCCCATGTCCGAATCCGCCGCCTCCGCATGCCGTTCCCGCAGGATGGCGGGCAAGGCCGACATCGGGAAGCCGATGGAAACCACGTGGCGCTCCACCACCTTGAAGAATTTCCGTTTGGGGCGGTAGGCGCGGAGTTCGTGCACGAACAGATAGGCCGAGCAGTCGTAGGCCTTGTAGAAGATGCCTTCCGGCCACAGCCGGATGCCTCCCGAAGCGGGAGACTCGAGGCTCAGTATTTCCTTCAGTGTTGCCATATACCTTTAATGTTTAGCGTTAATATCGGTGTTTGGTGTATAGTGTATAAGCGGTCGCTTACAGCGTATGATATATTATATATAATGTATAGCGTATAGCGTATGGCGTATTCAAATTTTTTTTCGACCGCTTCGCGGTCATTGGGATTCCCTCGCTGCAAGCGAGGGAAAATAAACAAATCAATCAGACAAGACGGCAATGCGCCGTCTTATTATTCCGAGGCAAACAGGCGCACCGCAAACCCGTAGCTCTTGTTGTCCCAGTAGTTCGCGCTCGCGTAGTTCGAGTGGAAGTTCGCGTGCCATGCGTGGGAACTGTCGTACTCCGTGCCCGACCAGCAGTAACCGAAGTTGCCCCGGTAGTTGAGCGCGCCCGAACCGGACACAGCAGCGGGGTAAATATACCCGGCGGCGGGGAAGATACGGGTGACGATATTGGCAGAGGGCTGGGAACTCCACCAAGAATCATTACTGATGGTGGCGATGGGCATGGAAGCCCCGGCCTCGCCCAAGTAAACGCAATCAATCTCCAAATGGTCGGTATTATTATTACTACTTAAAGAACCCACACGCCTGTAACGGTAAGCGCAAAGCATACTATTGTCAGTGGCTTGCGGGAAATCCGTCAGAGGAGACCCGTCGTTGGGATTACCGGTAGCCTGTTTGAAGCGCAGGGCGTAACAAGTACCGTTACCCGTAGAAAAATAATCGTTGGCAAAAGTCTTCTTGATGCCGCCGAACTCACAAGCCTCGTTGATGTTAGGATAATTGCCAGAACTACCGTAATAGACACGATAATTGTAAGAGAAGACACTCGTCAATTCCCAGCGTGAAGGCAGGTGGTAACCATGACCGGGATGACCGGGAGTGAAGAAAACATCGCTGAAGAGATTCTTTGTACTCGGGTTGTAAGTGGCATCGTATGTACCTTTGCACACATACCAATTATAATAACCGCTCTGGTCGTTATTATGGCTCGTAGCCCAACGGAGGTCGGCATCGGTCTGGGCAGAGGTAACGAGAGAAGGGGTGTTAGGCCGAGACCCGTACTGAGCCCCTCCCGCAAGGTTGAACTCGGCAACATACTCCAAAGGAAGCTTCCAAATCTGCTCCACGTTCACCTTTGTATAGAGCCGCCCGGCACGCACCTCCAAGTAGCCCTTATTCTTCCCTGTGCCGCTGGTAAGAGCCTGCACCTGCTCGGTGACGGGAGAGGCGGGGGCGGCGCCCGCCGCCCCGCTGCCTTGGCTGGGGCGCAACCACGGGTCGGCCGACGGAAGTCCCGTCCCGTCGGCATTGTAAGCAGTCACTTTATACCCCCCGGGGTAGTTGGTACGCACGGAGAATCCGTTCTGCGTGCTTGTGTTGTCGTGCCTGCCTTTGAGCGTCATCGCCGTGCGGGTCACGGCAAGAAAATAACCCGATTCATTGAACGTTATATCCGTGAATGCCTCGTCTATTACGATGGGCGTCACCACGATGTTATGGAGGTTGGTATGGTTCTCAGGGCTCCCCAAGGCCTCCTCCACGGTGGAGAAGCCCGGCCCCTTCACCTCCCTGATGGTGAAGACATAGCGGTGGTTGCGCAAGATGGGCATGTATGTCCCTTTGGTGTAGGGAGCCGCGCCGCCGCCCTTGACGCCGTCCCAAGTATAATCGAGGCGGTAGTAGTACCGTTTTCCCTGATAGTCAAGCGGCAATACGATGCAGGGACGGCTGCCACTGGAGGTTGCGGGCTGCTCGTTCAGGTAATAGGTGATGAGCGGGCTGCCGGTACCGGCCATTCCTTCAAGCGCATGCCCTCCGCTTACTGCCGGTTGCAGTACGGTAGGCAATGTAGGGTTCATATATCCCGACTGTGCAGCGCCGGTATTGTATGTTGCGAGGTCCACCCAGACGCGTCCGTTGCCTACAGAGTTGACGAAGTAAACTTCTCCTGCTATCGTCCCGGCCCCCGAAGTCGCCGGGTTGATGATGTCCACCCGTGCCATCGAGCGGATGAGCGGTACGGCCTGCGCAATGGTCTGCGACACGCCCGCCCTCAACTGTATGCCTTCCGACGGGGCGTGCTCGCCGTACATGGGGATGTACTTGTCGGTTCCCGTTCCTCCTTTTTGTCCGAACCTGCCCGTGACCTGCACCTGCTTGAGGTCATCGTATGTGGAGACGCCTTCCGTGATGCCCGCCAGCTCCGTCCGCGCATTGGCCACGAGGGCTATGCGCCTGTATGTGCCCGCAGTGACGGGCACGCTGAAGACTTTCGTGTCCGGAGAACCCGAGAGGCCGTGCAACGAAGTGTGGGGAACATCGAACTTCTTCATGACCTTCTCCGTGCCGCCCTCATCGGCAATCAGAAGCACGGTGATGTCCTGTATCGCCTCCTCGTACACGCCCGCCCGTGTCACGGCCTCCCGGAAGCCGGGAATCCTGACGGAGAGCGTCATTTGCGCCGTGCCTCCCCCATCGGGCGGGGGCGGCGCGGGCGAAAAGGGTTCGTCTTGCCGGCAGGCGAGGGCCAGCGGCAGGAACAACAGGAACGTGAACAGGTTGCGGAACGCTATGGCGGTTGAACTCTTTGGCATAATATATGGTGTTTTTATGATTTGCATTTCATGATTCGGTCGGTGTGCGCTTTCTCTTCCGTGTCACACCCCTCCCGGCTTTACGTTATGGCTCTCCCATCCCTTGACGGTGATGCGGGTGTGTCCCGCCCCGAAGGCTATCTCGATGGGGATGGTCACCTCGATGTCCCCCTCCAGCGGTATGCCGTAGCGGGCGATGAGCTCCGCTATGGAGACGGGCGGCACGATGAGGTTCCCCGTTGCGGGGTCGATGATCTCCACCGTGCCGGGCGTGTCGGCCCTGAAGCGTGGCATGTCCGCCACAGCCTCGGCGTGCCGGCCGGCGGCGTCGTAGGCCACCTCGGGCACGAAGGTCTTGCCCTGTTCCACCGGCACGATTTTCCATGTGCGCGAGGTTTCGTCGAACACAGGCTGCAAGGCCGATGCCATGCCGGCGATGCGCACCACGGGCTTCACGCTGATGCCCTCGAGCAGCACGCTCACCCGCATGGTGGCGGGAGAAAAATTCACGGTACGGTTTGCCGTTGCGTCGTGCTCGCTGACGCTGAGCGGCGTGGCGGCGAAGAGCAGGCGGTCCAGCGTGGGGATGGTGGACGAGGTTCCGGCCTGCGGGTGCGAGGCGGACAGGTTGTTTATGGTTTGTCCTTCGGAGAAGCCGCCGAGCTTGGTATGCGTATCCGAAGCATTTGCCCAAAGCACTACGGTGTAGCTGCCCTGCGGCAGGTACATCTCGACGCCCTGCAGGCGGTCGAGCTCGCCCTTCTCCAGCGTCTGCGTATGCTCGATGCTGCCGTCGGGGCGGAAAACACACAGCGTCACTCGCTGCACACGCTCCCCGAACAGGTCGGCGGCCGACCCTTGGGGCTTATAGGTGAATCGCAACAAGACGTCCAGCGGACAGCCTTCCAAAGACTCTCTGAGGCACCCCGACAGGAGCAGGGCCAAAATGCCGGGAAGCGTCAGAAAGCGTATCGCTTTATACAATTTCATGCGTAGTGTCATTTTGAATGAATAACTGTGGTTCTTTGTTTTTTAAAATCATTGTCGTTGTCTCGTTATGGCAGGCGAACCGGCCGGGGAATTCCGGGCTTCCGCTCCGCACATTGCAGGTTAAACAGGCGCGGGGACGTGGGGTAATGACGCCCCGCGACCTGCATCCGTTCCGCCGTGGCGCGGCGCAGAATGAAGCAGTTGAAGATCTGCGCCTTGCGCGGCGGAAGGAAAGGACCGGGGAGGGCGGGTCTCCCGTACCGTCAGGCCGGAAACAGCCACCCCCGGATATTGAAACTTGAAGATTGTCAGAGGTTGGGCTTAACCGGTACAACAGTCCAAGGCTGTACCGTCACCTTCAGCCAAACGCCCACGGCGGTGGTATTGGGAACGGTGCTCAGGTTGCCCTCGTCGAATTTGAAGTCGGCCTTGCTGATGGTGTAGATTTTGCCTTTTTCTATTTTCACAATCTGGCCGAGATTATCCTTGAGACCTCTCACGGTCAGGAACTGGTTGTTTTCAAGAACCACACCGCTGCTCGGATCGGCGGTTACATTGCTCAACTTGAACACAAGCTGCAATTGGTCGTTGGCTGTCGTGCCTTCGTTCTGGAAAACATGGTAGGCCCAACGGTTGGTCGCAGGAGTCGGAGCCACTGCAAGCGGAGAGCCTGAAGCCACCAAGGCAGGGGCGAACTTATCGAAAAGCTTGGTTTTGTTTGCAGTCGTGTAAAGCGTGGTAGCCGCATTCTCGTCATACTTCGTGGCATCGGCTCCGTATTGTACTATGGGGCTGACCGAGCTTCCGTCTCCCATCTTCAACTTCTCATAGAAGTTGGTCAGGTAGATGCCGTCGAGGCTGAAGCCGTTTACCACGGCGCCTTGGGCCTGCAAGCCTTCAATCTCGATACGTGCCACGGCGGGAATCAATGTCACTTCGGCGTATTTGTCTTGGGCCGACATGCCGGCAATCGGAGCAGAGCCTGTGCCGTCCCACTGGCTGATATTAGCAGCCAGATGTCCCAGCAGGATGTTGTCCTTGTCGTTCTGCGTAGTGATGTTGACCTCTAAGTTCTCAACCGCGGTAATCAAACCGCTTGTAGGCAAAATAACGCCCGAAGGCACGTTACCACGCACCAATACCCTGTCGGCGGCCACAGGGACGTCAGCTATTTGTGCTCCTGTTGTAGTAAGGTCAGTAAGAGAAGGTGTACTGACTCCGTTGATTTTCAGATATTTCTGAATGCTCTTGTCAGAATCCTTATAGAAGTACACATGCAACTCGCTTACTTGGGCTTTCGTACCGTTATTGATCGGCGCTTCCGTGGCTTTCGTCTGCGGCTTCTGGTTCAAGTCCAGTTTCACAAATACACTTTTGGTGTCTTTTCCCACATTGGGGATGTCGTTGTTCTCTTTGCTGCACGAGGTGAAAGCGGCGGCAAAGGCGCACATGGTCAACAGACCTTTAAACACATTCTTTTTCATAATTCTCTAAATTAAATAGGTGAATAAATAAATGATTGATTAAATAAATAATAAAACAATTGGTTGTATATCCGTTTGTATATCCGTTCAGACTCCCCCTTCCGAGATTCTGTCCAGCTCCTTGCGCAGGCCGACGAACTTGGGTATGAGGTCCGAGAGTTCGGGGTCGAGCGGGATGCGCAGCACAAGGTCGGGGTCCATGCGGCAGGCATCGAGCATGTGCAGCACGGCGGACTGCCCGTCGCCCTTGCGGGCGCATACCACCGCATGCAGGTATTCCGTGCGCGCGCCCTTGGGCAGCTGTTGCAGCAGCCCCAAGGCCTCGTCGTGGTATCCGAGCTGAGTCAGGCACAAGGCCGTGTTGTAGTCGGGGTGCGACTGGAGCAGGGGCAGGGCCTTGCGGTATTCGCGCTCCTGCAGCAGGCGCAACCCCTCGGCATACTCCGCCCCCCCGGCAGAGTATACGGGACCGGCGGCGAGACTGTCTCCCGGAACGGGAATGGAGTCGCCCGCGGGAGGGGTTGCGACGAACTGTTGCAGCAGGGAGCGGTCTATGAGGTCGCTCAGCGAGGCCACCACGAAGAGCAGGGTGTCCGAGGCCGTGGGACGCCACGTGCTGCGGTCGGTGGCCTCCACGATGGACTCCAGACGGAGGCGCAGCTTCTTCATCCCCTCCGTCACGGGCAGGGTATGGACGTAGCTGTAGACGTAGTCCTCGCCGGGCACGACGGGCCCGCTCGCCATCGCGGAGTCGATGTAGGGGAAAGGAATCATGCGCCCGCGGATGAGGTCGCGGTTGCGGTCGTTCATCTCGTTCTCGGCGATGCGGTCGAAGAAATAGCGGTGGCTCGATATCTCGGCCGAGTCGGCGGCGCTCAGGGTGTGGTTGCGTATGTCGGACATGGTGCGCCCGCTCACGTACAGGAAGCGGTATTTCGAGGGCACGCGGGAGGCCGTGAGCTTCCGCTCCATGCGGTACTTGGGCCAGAAAGAGGCCGTGCGGCGGTACTTGCGCCCGTAGGAGGCCGAGAGGCCGAGGGTGTCGCGCCCGGTCACGTGACGGCGCACGCCCTCCTCGATGCGCCTGCGCTCGAGGCGGTGGCGCAGCTCGGTGCGGTTGGCCCGCATGCGCATGTTCCAATAGTTCTGGCGGTCGAGGGCGAGCCGCTTCCAGCGCTCGTAGGCCATCTGGCGGTCGCGCTCCCTGCCGTAGAGGTCGTAGAAGAGGCGCTGCCGGCGGGTGATGTCGCGGCCGATGCCCTTACGGTCGAGGTAGACGCTGTCGTAGGCCGAGGGGTCGACGATGCCCTTGAGGAAAAGGTCGTAGGCCTTGTAGTCGGCCTCCTGCATGCGGATGAAGTCCGGCCCGGCCAGCACCACGGGCGGCAAGGGCGAGCAGACGCTGTCGGAGGTGTTGAGCACGGGGGTGAGGGTGACCCTCCAGCAACTGTCGATGAGCACGGAGGGGACATGGATGTCGAACTCCAGACGCACCGAGCCCTGGCGCATGGTGACCTGCTTGATAACCGTGCGCGCGGCCACGATGCTGACGTTGTCGAGGTGCACCGTGCGCCACACGTCGTCCACGCTGTCGGCAGCCTCGGCGGGCGGCGCGGCGTTCAGGGTGTCGGAGACGGTGGTGAATTCCGACTGCTCGGCCAGCATGCCGGGGAGCGACTCCCCGCCCTCACCCCGGGGAAGGAAGATGTTGGGGCGCCCGGACTGCATGAACAGGCGCATGGTCTTGGGCTCGCGCGGGGTGGAGCAGGATACGGCCAGCAGCATTCCCGTGCAGAGGGCGGCGGCCGTTATGGGTGATTTGAGGTATTTGTTCATCGTTAGGTTCTTTATCATATCTTTGTTTGGGAGTTCATGTAAATCATGTAAAAAAAAAGCGTGTCAGAACAGGTAGACCAGGTTGACGGCCGTGCGCGTGGGCAGCAGGCGCACGCCGCTGTCCTTGCCCACCCGGCGTCCGCAGTGCACGCAACGGAAGCGCTCCCAGTCGGCCCATACGATGCCGCCGCCCAGCTCGAACTCGATGTTCCAGCGCCGAGAGAGCGGGCGTGCCAGCCCGAGGGAGAGCCCCCCGCCCCATGCCGTGCCCTGATAGCGGTAACGGTGGCCGAAGAGCCCCCCGGCATTGAAGTAGGAGAAGAGTCCGTGGAGGCCGAAGAAGCAGCCCCGCCCGTAGGTCTCGCGCAGCCAGTAGCGGACGCCGGGGGCCACGGTGAGGTTCTTCAGCTTGGCGTTGTCCCAAAGCTCGAAAGGGTTGTACTGCAAGGGAAGGTGCGCCGACCAACGGGTGGAGAGGGCTATGGAACCCTCGAGGTTGAGGTTACCGGTGGAAAGACCGACAAGGTTAGTGCGCAGAGAGTAAAACTGCGCGGAAATGTCGGCCGGGTGAAACAGGCAGCACAACAGAAGGGCAAAAAACAATGAATGAAAGTTGTTTCTTGAGTTCATAATTCAAAATACATAATAACCTTTGAACGAAAAAGCAAAAGCAGGAACCGTTACTTAGTAGGTAACGGAGAATGATAAAAAAGAAAGCGTAAGGAGAGAGTTCCAAACGCTTTTCCGGAAAAGGGCGCGGGGTTCCGCACAACAAGGGCAACCCCTATCGGTTCGCCGTATCCTTCCATAAGATGCGGACTATCTTTCTGCATCCATATAATATAAGGTACACAAGCGGTTTTTCCCGATAAGAGTTAATGAATCATAATATTCAGGCCTTTTCGTGTCGAATATTTCAAGGAAATTTGAATTAATAGTTATCTTTGCCCCGCAAACGGAAATCCGTTACCTACTAAGTAACGGACATATATCCGCTTGTTTTTTGGCAGATTGTCAGCAATTTACCATACGCTTTCTCCCGCTTCTCTCCTTGCTTTTGCCGCTCACGTACAAAATAATTTCCCGGTTCATTCGGGCAATCTCTTCATCGCCGTAACGCCGGAAATAGGTTTCGGTCACCTTGACGGACGAGTGTCCCATGGCATTGCTGATCAGGCTCTTGTCGTAATGGCGGAAATTGGCGATGGTGGCCCAACTGTGGCGGGCGCAGTAGGACGAGAGCTTCACCCCAAGCTCCAAAAACACCGAAAGCCTCTTGAGCTGCCTGTTGAACAGACGAAGCGAACTCTGGTATTGCCGGTAGCCCGCCTTGCCTTGGGCATGCACGAAGGGGAAGAGGTAGGGGCTGCCGGTTTCGCCGGACATATACTCCCGAAGAATCTCCGAAGCCTCAGGCTCCACGTCGATGCAAAGCGGACGCCCCGTCTTGCGCCGGCAATAGTGGAGCCGGTCGCCTTGCAAGTCGGCACGGCGCATATAGGCCAAATCGACGAAACAAAGGCCGCGCAACAGGAACAGCAGGACAAAGTGCCGACGTACAGCTTCAAGGTCGGCGGGAAGTTCCCTATGAGGGTTGAGGATGCGGCGCATGGCATCGGCCGGGAGCGCACGGCTGCAACCGGCACGGCTGCCCGTGTGCATCCGGCGGAACAGCAAAGGGTCGAACGGAATGAGACGCCGCGCCGCGGCCCGGTTGTAGACGGCACGCAGCATGCGCATATAGGTGGAAATGGTGTTGAAACTCTTCTCCTGACGGTAGAGGTGGCTTTCGAAAGACTTCAGCCATGTACGGGTAAGCGACCGTAAAGGGAAAGACGGACGCCCTCCCTCGAATTCGCGTACACGGTTCAGCGTGCTCCGGTAGACATGTGCCGTGCTATGACGGCCTTCGGCTTCGAGCTGGCGGACAACCGCATCCGTAAAATCAAATAAATCTCTTTCTTTCATCTGGTTGACGCATTAAAAAATACAGGTTGATATCAAACTCAGGGGCAAGGAAGGAATCCCCCAAACGCATGCTTTGCAAAATCGTTTTCATTGCACCCGGCAAAGATATGCTTTTTTCACTGACAATTTCAGCCATCGCCGAAGCCACTCCCGAGTGGGTATGAGGGCTTTTACACAGATTGGCCATCCTCTCCCCCTTTCTGTTTCCTCGTATCATCTCCGTATCTGCTTCGTATCATAGGCACGGAGTCGACAAGAAGAAGACAAGAAGAAGACAAGAAGTTGATAAGAAGTTGATAGGAAGAAAGCACATACCCGATACTGCATAAGCCATGGGAGAAGCGGATTACTGAAAAATAAATGCAAAAAACCATTGATGCCTATTGCGTATTTCAAAAAAAGGCGTACCTTTGCAACCGCAAAAACGGGTAAGTCCTATACGGCCAGCTCCCTTCGAATCCTCCAGGGCTTGATCGCAGCAAAGGTAGTCGGTTGTAGCGGCGCGATATAGTCAGCTTACCCACCCCGCCTCTTTAGCTCAGTTGGCCAGAGCACGTGATTTGTAATCTCGGGGTCGTTGGTTCGAATCCGACAAGAGGCTCGAAAGAAAGCAGGCGATATGAAAGTATCGGCTGCTTTTTCTTTTTCGCGCCTCCGCCCAATCCTCTAATTTATTAAAAAACCGCACACTTGCTTGCCCTTGAATCGAACTATATTTGTACCTTTGCACATTATTTCTAAACAAAAATGACAGAAAACAGAGGACACATACAGCGATACGCAATGTTATTCGGCACCTATATGGGGATGTATTGGATATTGAAGTTCATACTCTTTCCCATCGGATTGACAGTTCCTTTGCTGGCTCTACTCTTCATGGGGCTTACGGTTTGCGTGCCTTTCATGGGATATTACTACACACGGATGTACCGTAACGCGGCATGCGGAGGTAGCATCGGCTTCCTGCACTCATGGATATTCACCGTCTTCATGTATATGTTTGCCGCCCTGCTTGCAGCCGTGGCTCATTACGTCTACTTCCGTTTCATCGATCACGGATATATAATCAGCACCTGCGAGTCTATGCTCGACACGCTTGCACAAACCAACGCGCCGGGGATGGAAGAATATATCGCCGCATACCGGGAAGCCCTGGAAGCCGCCCGGATGCTTACCCCCATAGACATCACGATGCAATTAGTATCATGGAATGTCTTTATAGGCTCAATATTAGCCGTTCCCACCTCCTTATTCGTAATGAGGCGGAAGAAAGAAGGCGAATCGGGAAAATGACAGCGAAGATACGGCAGCATAGCCTTAACCCTAAATTGTAAACAGCAAAACCGAAGAAACATGGATATTTCAGTTGTCATACCACTGTACAACGAGGAGGAATCCCTCCCTGAACTGTTCGCATGGATTGAACGGGTGATGAAAGCCAACGGCTTTTCGTATGAAGTGATTTTTGTGAACGACGGAAGCACCGACTGCTCTTGGCAAGTAATAGAGCACCTGCAAGCGCAGGCTCCCGACAAGGTAAGGGGCATCAAGTTCCGCCGTAACTACGGAAAATCTCCCGCACTGTTCTGCGGCTTCGCACAGGCGCAAGGAGATGTAGTGATAACAATGGATGCAGACTTGCAAGACAGCCCCGACGAAATACCCGGTCTCTACCGGATGATTACGCAGGACGGATATGACCTTGTATCCGGATGGAAACGGAAGCGGTACGACCCGCTATCGAAAACATTGCCGACCAAACTCTTCAATGCCACCGCCCGCAAAGTGTCGGGCATCAAAAACCTGCACGACTTTAATTGCGGACTGAAGGCATACCGCAAGGATGTGATAAAGAACATAGAAGTATACGGTGAAATGCATCGCTATATCCCCTATCTGGCAAAGAATGCCGGTTTCGGGAAAATCGGAGAGAAAGCAGTGCATCATCAGGCAAGGAAATACGGTAAGACGAAATTCGGATTGAACCGCTTTGTAAACGGTTATCTGGATTTGCTCTCCCTCTGGTTTCTCTCCACGTTCGGAGTAAAGCCGATGCACTTCTTCGGGCTGATGGGCTCACTGATGTTCATCTTCGGTTTTATAGCCGTCATTATCGTAGGCGTCAGCAAGCTATATTACATGCACAACGGCATGCCCTACCGCCTTGTGACAGAATCCCCCTACTTCTATCTATCGCTGACATCGATGATTATCGGCACACAACTCTTTGTAGCGGGATTTCTCGGAGAACTGATTTCACGCAACGCCCCGGAACGCAACAAGTATCAAATAGAGAAAACCATTTAACGATGAAAAACTTAGTCAGATTTATAATATTCGGCTGCATCCTTTGCCCTTTGGCCGGCACAGTGCTTTCCTGCTCGGAAGAGGCCGATTGCTCCATGGCGGCACGCGGCATGGTGCAATGTCATCTATACAAGATAGACGCCAACACCCGGACAGTGCAAAACGACACGCTCGACTCTCTGACGGTAACAGCCTATGGCACAGACTCCATCATTATCAATAATCAGAAAAAAGTACACGATATTTCGTTGCCTTTAAGATATACGGCAGATTCCACCAAGCTGATATTCAAATACAGCAAAACGAAAAGGGACACCGTAGTCATCCGCCATACCAATACGCCCTATTTTCTGTCAATGGATTGCGGCTACCAAATGAGGCAGGCTATCACAAGCGTACGCTATACCCGCACATCCCTCGACTCGATCTATATAGCAAACCATGAAGCCGGTATCTATGGAAAGGAAAATCTTAAATTGTTCTATTAGTATTGCGCTCTGCCTGCTGACAGTTTTTCCGTTATGGGCGCAGAATATACCGGCGCCCCCTAAAGGAAACGCTATCAAGAAAGAGGAAAAGGAGAAAAAAGAGGAAGCGGAATATCCATTATATAACGGCGTATCCGTGGGATTGGAATTGTGGGGACTTGGAAGTTCAGCTCTCGGAGGCGACTTCCGCAGCTCCGAAGTTTCAGTGGACGTCAATCTGAGAAACCGCTTCTTCCCTATCCTCGAACTGGGTTATGGCAGTACCGACTCTTGGGGAGAAAAAGGGATACATTACAAAAGCGACGCCCCTTATTTCCGCATCGGAATGGACTACAATACATTATACAGAAAAAAACACGGGCACATGTTGCTCGTAGGCCTGCGCTACGGAGCAAGCAGTTTCAAGCACGACATAGCAGCATCGAAACTGGACGACCCTATTTATGGCGGCACAGTGGGCAACCCCAATCTGGAAGACGACATTTGGGGAGGGAGCATGCCTTACGAGCATAAAGGCATGAAGAGTTTCATGCAATGGGCGGAATTCTGTGTAGGAATCAGGGCGCACGTATGGAAATCCCTGTATATGGGATGGTCTTTACGCTTCAAATTCAAATTGTCTGCCACCCCCGACAAATATGGCGACCCGTGGTATGTGCCCGGCTTCGGGGAATACGCCTCCAACACAATGGGAGTGACTTATACGATAACTTATAAATTACCTCTTTAAGACTTATGACAGGGTTAGAAATCTGGTTACTGGCTATCGGACTTGCAATGGATTGTTTTGCCGTTTCAATAGCCAGCGGAATCATATTGAAGCGCACCATATTGAGTTCCATGCTGATTATGGCATTCTTCTTCGGCTTTTTTCAGGCACTCATGCCTTTGTTAGGATGGATTGGAGCCAGCTTCTTCAGCCATCTGATAGAGAGCATAGATCATTGGATCGCCTTCGGGATTTTGTTTTTCTTGGGAGGGAGAATGATAAAAGAATCTTTTAAAAAAGAAAATTGCAGACAAGAGTATGATCCTACCAGCCTGAAAGTGGTACTGACACTGGCAGTGGCAACAAGCATCGACGCCTTGGCGGTAGGTGTTTCGTTTGCCTTACTGGACATCAAAAGTTTTCCGGCACTACTGCCTTCCATCGCTATCATAGGCTTTGTGTCGTTCGCGTTGTCAATGGCGGGATTGATGTTCGGCATCCGCTTCGGTTGCGGCATAGCCCGCAAGCTGCATGCCGAACTATGGGGCGGACTCATTCTCATCGCCATCGGCAGCAAGATTCTGATTGAGCATCTGTTTTTCACTTAAAGACATTTTCAAACAACTACGACAATGGACAAGAAAGTACAACGAAATTTCTTATGGATTGCTCTGCTATTATTGGGCACTATCTGGATATTGACACGCCATAACCGCCCCGCTCCCTATCAGACCGACAGCGGACTGATTTTCGGGACGGTATATAAGGTCACCTACCAGCATGCGCACAATCTGAAAGAAGAAATAGAAGCGGAATTGAAGCGCTTTGACGGTTCGCTGTCACCATTCAACGATACGGCAATCATCACCCGTATCAACCGGAACGAGGATGTCATAGCCGACAGTTTCTTCATCAATGTATTCCATCGCAGCATGGAAATATCCAAAGAGACCAACGGGGCTTTCGACATTACGGTCGCTCCACTGGCCAATGTATGGGGATTCGGATTCAAGAAAGGAACATTCCCCGATTCTGTCCTGATAGACAGTCTGCTGGAAATCACAGGCTATGATAAAGTAGAACTATCCGCAGAAGGGAAAGTGGTGAAGCAAGACCCGCGCATCATGCTTTCGTGCAGCGCCGTGGCCAAAGGCTATGCTGTGGACGTCATCGCACATCTATTGGAGAAAAAAGGAATCAGCAACTTTATGGCAGACATCGGCGGAGAAGTAGTTGTTCGCGGAAGAAATCCGCAGGACGGACTTTGGCGCATAGGCATAAACAAGCCGGTAGACGACTCGCTGGCTGTAAACCAAGAGTTGCAAACCATACTGAAGATTACCGATTCGGGCATAGCCACTTCCGGAAACTATCGCAATTACTACTACAAAGATGGGAAAAAATATGCACATACTATCGACCCGCGTACCGGCTACCCCGTGCAACACAATATCTTGTCGGCAACAGTCATTAGCAAAGACTGCATGAGTGCAGACGCTTATGCCACAGCATTCATGGTGATGGGTCTGGAAGAAGCGAAACGATTTGCCGATATGCACCCGGACATCGACGCGTGTTTCATATATACGGACAAAGACGGCAAGCTGCAAACGTTCCTGAGCAAAGGAATGAAGAAGTATATGTGATACTCGCAGAAGCGTAAGATACACTTGTACAAGCGTAAGGCCACACTTGCAGTAGTGTAAGTTCTCACTTGTACAAGTGTAAATTCATCATTTACAGCCATGAGTTTCTCTTTATTTTCAGAAAGTCCGGGACAAGGCGAGAGGATAAGAACCACGGAATCATTTATAGAAGACGAAATACACCGCCAATACCAAACAGACAAAAGCGGCAAAATGATTCCAATGCAACGTTTCTCCCTTAAAGAGAATGGTGGTGAATACGGTAAAAACAATCAAAGTAATTACCTCCTGAATCACCTTCAGCTGCATCAAGGAAAACGGCCCTCCATTACCCATAAAACCGATGCGATTGGCCGGCACCTGACAAGAATATTCGGCCAAAGCAATTACCCACGAAAACAAAACGACAGCATACAACGGCCAGTTAGAGATGACTTTCGCTTCCTGCAACTTCAAATGCCCGTACCAAGCAAACGTCATAAAGATATTGGATACTATCAACAACAGGATGGTATAAAATGCTCTCATAAACGGTTAGTGATTATTGGTTAATTGATTAGTGATCTTTTTTTGAGGACGGAAGCAATTCCTCCTGCACATTCGTCATGCTTCCCCACAGACTATAACGTGCTTCAGGATTCATGCCTTCCAATTGTTTCAGGATTCCTTTCATTGCACTGCGACCGGATTGCGACTCATAAGGACAGTTTTTCACCTGCTTGCGATAACCCCTGACCTGTGCCAATTCTATCAAATCGGCCTCATGAACCAGACACATCGGACGAATGATTGTCATATCGAATTTCTTCATGACAAGCCGGGGAGGCATCGTACTGAATGCTCCCTGATAAGTGATATTCATCAGCAATGTCTCCAGAATATCATCCATGTGATGACCTAATGCTATTTTATTGCATCCATACTCTTTAGCCACAGTGAACAGCACTTTTCGCCTGTTCCAAGAGCAAAGGAAACAAGGAGACTTACGGGTATCGGTAGAGGCATTGAATTCTGTTTCATGAAGGATGAAAGGCACGCCCCACGACTCGACATATTCCTTCAAATAGGTCACATCACTCTGATAAGGAATATTTTTCATCACCACATGTACGGCAATGACAGAGAACCTCGGTTTGAGCACACGTGCACGTTTAGCCAAAAGCTCCACCAATGCCAAAGAGTCTTTACCACCCGAAAGCCCGATGAGAATCTTATCATTATCCTCAATCAAACCATACTCCACCACACCTCTACTGAACCGCTTCTCTATGCGACGCAGCGTCTTTTCTTCTTCGGTAAATTGTGCCATAAATATTATGATAGAAACTTTATTGCTGAATAAACGGCTGCAAAAGTAAGGGAAAAGAACGATTTAAAGAAGAATTAACATAATAGAATTTCCGAAAACAGCTTTATTCACGATTAATTTGTATTTTTGAATTTCTGAACAAATCAGCATACGTCGATATGAAAAAGAAATATATATTATTCTTTCTATTCGGATTTCTGAGCATGAGGATTTCCGCCCAAACTTTAGCGGAAGCAAAAGCCTTATATGAAAAGAAAGAATACGAAAAAGCCAAAACCGCATTCAAGAAGCTTGTCAAGACACAGCCAGCCAACGGCAACTACAACTTATGGTATGGCGTGTGTTGTCTGGAAACGGGCGAAGCCCCCGAAGCCTTGAAACATCTGGAGACTGCTGTCAAGAAACGCATTCCGGGCGGACAACTTCATTTAGCCCGGGCATATAATGATTTATATCGTTTTGAAGATGCCGTTAAAACCTACGAAGCCTATATCGCAGACTTAAGCAAAAGGAAACGTCCCACACAAGAAGCAGAAAAATTATTGGAAAAAAGCAGAAACAATCTACGTATGTTGAAAGGTGTGGAGGAAGTTTGCTTTGTGGACAGTTTCGTTGTCGATAAAGAAAACTTTCTGGAAGCATACAAACTCAGCAACGAATCGGGCAAACTGTTCATGTACAACACCTACTTCAAAGACTCCGGCAAACAAGGAGGAACCGTATATGAAACGGAACTGGGCAATAAAGTCTACTACGGCGAATTACAAGCAGATAGCACCCTCAGCATACTTTCGCGCAACAAGTTGTTGGATACGTGGAGCAACGGCAATCCCTTGCCCGGAAGCATCAATGAAGGTATGAATGCAAACTATCCTTACGTGCTCACAGACGGAATAACCATCTATTACGCATCGGACGGCCCCAATTCGATGGGTGGATATGATATCTTTGTCACACGCTACAATACAAACACCGGCTCCTACTTAGCTCCGGAAAATATAGGCATGCCTTTCAATTCTCTTTATAACGATTACATGTATGTAGTGGATGAGTTCAACAATCTGGGTTGGTTTGCCTCCGACAGATACCAACCGGAAAATAAAGTCTGCATATATGTGTTTATCCCCAACGTATCAAAACAAGTATACAATTATGAAGCGATGGAGCCGGATAAATTGATTGCATTGGCACAACTCCACTCCATAAAAGACACATGGACAGATACCAATGCTGTAAAGACCGCTCAGGAAAGGCTGCAAAAGACAGCCTTTGAAAAGCCGGAAGCAACTCCGAAGCATGATTTTGAACTTATCATCGACGATTATACCACGTATTATCGGTCGGACGATTTCCGCTCTCCGCAAGCCAAGGCTCTATACAACCGATACAGTCAATTGGAAAGAAGTTACAAGCAGCAGCAGGAAAAACTGGAAAAGATGCGCTCGGAATATTCCGATGCCCCAAAGGAAAAGAAAGTCGGTATGTCTGCCGCCATCCTTGATTTGGAGCGACGGGTACAGCAATTATCCGCAGAGTTGGAACAAACTATCGTCAAAGTGCGCAATACAGAGAAACAAACTATCAAATAAAAAAGATTTATGGACATATTAATCATTGCAGTTTTGGTCATCGCAGCCGTCATTCTGTTTTTAGTGGAACTATTTATCATTCCGGGCATCAGTATCGCAGGTTTTCTGTCAGGAGGATGCGTCGTCTTTGCCAACTACTATGCTTTTGCCCGGATGGGAATGACAGCAGGTTTTATCACATTAGCCATATCTGTCGTGGCTTGTGTCGGTTCATTGATAGGATTCATGCGCTCGAAGACACTCGATAAACTCGCACTTAAAAAAGATATCACTTCCCAAATAGACCGCAGCGCCGAGAAAAAAGTAAAAGTAGGTGACACAGGCTTCACTACCACTCGGCTGGCTCTTATCGGTTATGCCGAAATCAATGGAGACATCGTGGAGGTAAAATCCATCGGTGGTTTCCTGAACGAAAAGACCCCCATCGTTGTAAACCGCATTACAGACGGGGTACTCATGGTTGAAAAGCTAAAAAACTAATATTCACTTAATACTTGACAATTTATGGATCCAAACACAATGTATTTGACAGCCTTCCTTATTATAGGAGGTATTGTTTTTTTGGTATTGTTTTTCCACTATGTACCGTTCTTCTTATGGCTGTCCGCCAAAGTATCGGGAGTCAACATCTCGTTGGTGCAACTCTTCCTGATGCGCATTCGTAATGTTCCCCCCTACATCATTGTTCCCGGTATGATAGAAGCGCATAAAGCCGGACTGAAGAATATCACCCGAGACGAATTGGAGGCACATTACCTTGCCGGAGGACACGTAGAAAGAGTAGTGCATGCATTGGTCTCCGCTTCCAAAGCCAACATCGAACTGCCGTTTCAAATGGCTACTGCCATCGATCTCGCCGGCCGTGACGTGTTTGAAGCAGTACAGATGTCGGTTAATCCGAAAGTAATCGATACACCTCCTGTAACCGCAGTTGCCAAAGATGGCATCCAGTTGATAGCCAAAGCCCGTGTAACCGTGCGCGCCAATATCCGACAATTAGTTGGTGGAGCCGGAGAAGACACGATTCTGGCTCGCGTAGGCGAAGGTATCGTATCATCCATCGGCTCGTCCGAGAACCACAAAACCGTATTGGAGAATCCCGATTCCATTTCTAAATTGGTATTGCGCAAAGGTCTGGATGCCGGAACAGCTTTCGAAATTCTCTCCATTGATATAGCTGACATCGATATAGGTAAAAACATTGGTGCCGCACTGCAAATCGATCAGGCAAATGCGGATAAGAACATAGCCCAAGCCAAAGCAGAGGAACGTCGTGCCATGGCGGTGGCCAGCGAACAGGAAATGAAAGCAAAAGCTCAGGAGGCTCGTGCCAAAGTAATCGAAGCCGAAGCCGAAGTGCCCAAAGCCATGGCAGAAGCATTCCGTAGCGGTAATTTGGGTATCATGGACTACTATCGCATGAAGAACATCGAGGCCGACACTTCCATGCGTGAGAATATAGCCAAGCCTACAAGTAATAGCAACAATCAACCGTTGAGTAAATAACCGAAAAATAAGACTCTATAAATATGAAAAAAAAATTCGCTTCTTCAGAACTGATTATCAATGAAGACGGTTCAGTTTTCCATCTTCACGTAAAACCCGAATGGCTGGCAGACAAAGTGATTTTAGTCGGCGACCCCGGACGGGTAGCATTGGTCGCATCTCATTTCGACAACCAAGAATGTGAAGTGGAAAGCCGTGAGTTCAGAACTATAACTGGTACTTATAAAGGTAAACGTATTACCGTAGTTTCCACCGGTATAGGCTGCGATAATATAGATATCGTGATGAATGAACTGGACGCTCTTGCCAACATAGATTTCCATACGCGCGAAGAGAAGCCTCGATTGCGCCGGTTGGAAATCGTGCGTATAGGTACCTGTGGCGGTCTGCAACCCAATACACCGGTAGGCACATTCGTTTGTTCCGAGAAGTCCATCGGATTCGATGGGTTACTGAATTTCTATGCCGGACGCAATTCCGTTTGTGACCTGCCTTTTGAGCGTGCATTCCTGAACCACATGGGATGGTCGGGTAATATGTGTGCACCGGCTCCTTATGTCATCGATGCAGATGCCGAACTGACAAGTCGTATCGCACAAAATGATATGGTACGTGGCGTAACCATTGCCGCCGGAGGTTTCTTCGGACCGCAAGGACGCGAACTTCGCGTTCCGCTGGCTGATCCGCACCAAAATGAGAAGATTGAAAATTTTGAATATAACGGATACCGAATCACCAACTTCGAAATGGAAAGTTCCGCATTGGCAGGCCTGAGCTGCCTGATGGGGCACAAAGCAACGACCGTATGTATGGTCATCGCCAATAGGTTGATAAAAGAAGCCAACACCGGATACAAGAACACGATCGACACGCTTATCAAGACCGTGCTTGACCGACTCTAAGAGAATGCTTTGGTTTCACTCTAACAGGCTCTGCTCATGAAAGCGGAGACTTGTTTGTACATTCACCCAGAAGGTCATGTCATCACTCCGGTACAGAGTATGACATGATCTTTTTTAGTCAGGCTATCGTATCATCCTCTTTTTTGTAAAGAAAGCATTATATTTGCATGGATAAAAACATACAGAACAAAATGAACCAAGATACCATTTGCGCCATAGCCACCGCGCAAGGGGGAGCCATAGGATGCATTCGTGTCTCCGGCCCCAAAGCAATAGAAATAACTTCTTTCATCTTTACCCCTGCCACTACCGGAAAGAAACTGGAAGAAAATAAGCCATACACACTCACCTTCGGCCGTATCCACGAAGATGAAACAATCATCGACGAAGTTCTTGTAAGCTTATTCCGTGCCCCTCATTCATACACCGGAGAGAATTGTACCGAAATCACCTGCCATGGTTCCGGCTATATTTTGCAAAAGATACTGCAACTCCTCATTAAAAACGGTTGTCGCATGGCACGGCCCGGAGAATATACCCAACGTGCATTCCTCAATGGTAAAATGGATTTAAGTCAGGCAGAGGCCGTAGCCGACCTGATAGCTTCATCTTCCGCCTCCAGTCATCGCCTTGCCATGAATCAAATGCGAGGTGGTTTTAGTAAAGAGCTTACTGCATTGCGTAATCAACTACTGCATTTCACCTCTCTCATAGAATTGGAGTTGGACTTCAGCGATCACGAAGAACTGGAATTTGCCAATCGTTCCGAATTATGTCAATTGGCTGATGATATAGAAAAAGTTATTTCTCGTTTGGTACACTCTTTTAGTGTAGGCAATGCCATAAAAAACGGCGTACCAGTAGCCATAATCGGTGAGACCAATGCCGGTAAGTCCACATTACTAAACACCCTGTTGAATGAAGAAAAGGCTATTGTCAGCGACATCCATGGAACAACCCGCGATGTAATAGAAGATGTAGTCAACATAGAGGGCATTAGTTTCCGATTCATTGATACGGCAGGCATCCGAGAAACAAGTGATGCAATTGAAAGTATTGGCATTGAACGTACTTTCCAAAAATTAGAGCAAGCAGAAATCGTTCTTTGGATGATTGATGCAACCGATGCGGAATCTCAGATATCACAGCTTTCCACGCAAATACTTCCCCGTTGTGTAGAGAAGCGACTAATCCTTGTATTCAACAAGGCTGATTTAGCAGAAAACCTTTCCTGTGTTTTCTCCACCACTACCTTCTCGAAAAATGTACAGTCCGTTGCAATTTCTGCAAAAAAACAGACCAACATTGATGAACTAAAACAAATGCTTGTTTCTACCGCCAACCTTCCGGCAGTCACCCCAAATGATATTATTGTCAGTAATATTCGTCACTATGAAGCACTAACCCACGCACTCGAATCTATCCAACGAGTCCGACAAGGTTTGAGTAATAACCTTTCCGGTGACTTCATCTCTCAAGATATCCGAGAGTGCATTTTCTATTTGAGCGATATTGCAGGAGAAGTCACAAATGACATGGTATTAAAGAATATCTTTGAGCGTTTTTGCATCGGGAAGTAAGCGGTAATTACCAACGATTAGCATATATCATCAACGATTATTAAGGCGTTTATTTTGAGCGCCTTTCTTTTTATCCTTATAAGCGATAGTCATCGTTTATAGGGCTTTTTCAGCTCATTTTTGTACCGTATTTGTTACTCGCTTGTTACACGCTTGAAAATCGGGTGGAAAGGTAGTAGAGAAACTTTATGCCATTTTACACGGTTTTACGGGAATTGACAGAAATAACGGAGAAATAAAGATGTAATAAAATGAGTAGTAACTTGAAAATTAAACGAATTTGTGCTTGGTGCGGTAAAGAGTTCATCGCCCAAAAGACAACAACAGCGTGTTGTTCCAAAAAATGCGCTAATGCACTTTATAAAAAGAGAAAACGTGATGAAGCAATCAAGGCAAACAATCAAATCGTAGAAAAGAAGATTGAAGAGAAGCCTATTGAAAAAATCAAGGACAAACCATTTCTCACAATCACCGAAACTGCGATTTATCTCGGAGTAACCCGACCTACCGTTTACTGTTATATTAAAAGAGGAGAATTGAAGGTCGTCCGATTAGGATTCAAATATCTTTTGAAGAAAGAGGAAATTGACGAGCTATTCAATAATCCAGCAAAGTTCCACACTCCGACAAAAGAGAAAGCCCCTATCACCGACTTCTACACCACCGCAGAAGTCAAAGAGAAATATCATGTAAACGAGTCATGGATATTTGTGGTAGCCAAGAAGAACAACATCCCCCGAACTTTCAATCGTGGTAAGACCTACTGGAGCAAGAAACATATTGACGCTTACTTTGCCAAGAAAGCCCCGAATCCAGACATTACCGAATGGTACAGCTCCCAAGAAATGCAGGAGAAGTTCGGCATGACCCTATCTGCCATCTATTGTTTCGTTTCCAAGAATGCCATCCCCAAGAAGAAAGAGGGCATCATAGTGTACTATTCCAAGAAGCACGTAGATATAGCCAAGGGAATTGCCATACCAGAAGAACCGCAATATTATACGGTAGCCGAAGCGATGGAGAAGTTCAACCTCACTCGTGACCAACTCTATCACTATGCAAAGTACCATAATATCCCCAAGGTCAAGAAAGGCAAATACACGTTTATCTCCAAGCCCGAATTAGATAAGTTGCTTGCAGCCCCAAAGATTGAATAAGTTATTTCGTGGTGAATATACCCACCATTGAATCACCTTATTCCTTTGCACCAAACAAATGTAAAATTCTAAATATCAAACAGTATGTCACACACATGTACAAAAGTAACAGTTCGTCAGAGAGCGATTCGGAATAATCGCATCTCCTTGTATCTGGATTATTATCCGGCAGTCCGTAACCCCGAAACGATGCAGATGAGCCGCAGGGAATACCTCGGCATCTACATCTATGCCCATCCGAAGAACGAAATGGAACGGGAGTTCAACAACGATATGTTGAACAAGGCAGAGGCTATCCGCTGCATCCGGGTACAATCGCTCATCAATGAAGAGTTTGGCTTCTTGGATAAGACCAAACAGAAAGCCGACTTCCTCGCCTACTTCAAGAAAATGTGCCGGAATAAAGACCAGAAATGGCAGTTTGTCTATCAGCATTTCTACAACTTCGTCAAGGGACAATGTACCTTTGGCGATGTGAATGTGGATTTATGCAAGAAGTTCCGTGAGTACTTGCTGAACGCCAAGCAACTCAAACACAGCAACCGCCACATTTCCCTCAATTCGGCATCCGGCTACTACTCTACATTCAGAGGATTGTTAAAGATTGCCTATCGAGACAAATGGTTTCGAGAAAACATCAATGACTATCTTGATAAAATAGAGCCACAAGATGTGAAGAAAGAGTATCTGACGCTGGACGAAGTGAAGCAACTCGCTGCCACACCTTGCGACATTCCTGTTCTGAAAGCTGCTTCTCTATTCGCTTGTCTGACAGGCTTACGTATCAGTGACATTCTCAATCTGCAATGGGAAGATTTCACTATCGCTCCCGACCAAGGTTATTGCTTGCGCATCAGGACACAGAAAACACAAACGGAAGCGACACTCCCCATCAGTTACGAAGCCTACGAACTATGCGGAACACCCGGAACAGGCAAAGTATTCAAGGATTTGAAACGGAGCATGATTAATTATCCGCTGAAAAGCTGGCTCAAAAAAGCAGGAATAACAAAGCCGATAACCTTCCACGGATTCAGACATTCGTATGCGGTCATACAAATATCCTTGGGTACAGATATTTACACTGTTTCAAAGATGCTAACACATAAAAACGTATCCACAACTCAAATATATGCCGATTTGGTCAATTCCAAGAAACGAGAGACAGCTAATAAAATATCACTCAAGTAAATTGCAGCTATGAAACGAGGAATCATAACAAACAACGAACAAGGCATTCATATCTCCGATGGTGAAATATGGATGACCTCTTGGGAAATAGCAGACTTGTATTATACAACGGTTGGAACTATCCATGCAGCAATTAAGAGAATTCTGAAAGCTAATATTTTAAAGAACTACGAAGTTTGCAAGTACATCAAATTGAATAATGGGAACAATACCGATGTGTATAATCTCGATATGGTTATAGCTCTATCCTATCAAATAGACACCGGGCATTCCGCTGCATTCAGGAAATGGGTAATAAACAAAGTCGCTCGTAAACAAGAGTATAACATCCTATTATATCTCAACAAGGGTACAAACCATACATTGTATTGCTAATAAGCTATACCTCTATACCCTATTGATTATCTGCATTGTTTACCCAAAATGATGCAGATAATTTTTGTTTTTAAGATACATAAGCTTGTTTACCCAACTATTTTCATCCAAAAGCAAGAAATTTGCAATACGCTTATTATTAGGAGCGTAACGTGGTGAAAAGCGATGAAATATATCGTCAAAAGCCCATTAACAAGCAAAACTATGGATTTTCTCAAAAATTAATCCTATATATTTGTACACAAAACGATTAATACATCTCATTATGGAACAGAGAAAGATAGAACATATAACATTGCATCTGATTGTTTTTGGTATAATCGCAATCATTGGTGTTTTAGCCCGCCAGACCGTACTTCACTATGGTTGGGACGAGTTCAGTAGTTACCTCATTTTGGTGGTATGCACCATTATCATGGGAGCTATCTATCTCAATCTGCAAATGGTATTCAGACAACTCCTTTCCCCTACAATAGAAAAATGCTTTATGAGATTTGAAGGCTATCGCAATAAGGCGGTGGTAATTGAAACTCCAATAGAGCATCAGGAACTTATTGAAAATAATATAGATACAGAACCTATCGTTTCCGAATCTGAACCAGAAATCGAAACTACATCTGACACCACAGAAGAAGTTTCTATTCCCTCACTCCCTGAATCCAATGAAGATGTGGCGGAACTTCCAAAAGAAGAAGCCACTCCTTCTATTATCAATAATACTTCTATAGAAAAATCCAGCCAGCCAACAAAATACGAGATTTACCGTGCTAACGCTATGGCTGAAAAAGAACGAGCATCGAAAGAAAAATTAGATAAAGTTCTCACATATACAAAGCAAACTTTGGTTCTCTATCTTAACGAAACAGACCTTAATCGTTTATGTGAATATGTTACAGAATACTACCTGTCAGATTCTTTGCCTAAAGTCGAACCGATAAAGGTTGATTCTCTGTTAAAGACCATTGACATCATGCACTTTGGATGGAATATCGGCAAAGCATTTGGCAAGCCACGTTTACAGACTGCCACATTCATAAAGAGGGTATTTGCTCACACCCTCCATGATTCGGAAATATCTACCATTGAACGTAAAATGTCGCACACAGAATCAGAGTGTAAGATTAAACTGGATAGAAAAATTGCATAGCTGCAATACTATTAGGCATTATCCATTGCATCCCAGTAGTCCATATCCATTTTCATGACTTTAAGGACTTTCTCTGTTTGCAATCCCAAGCCATAGTCATAAATATATTCTGTTAATTGTTGACCATTTATCAAGATAATGGTTGGTGAACCGTTAAGGCTTTCCACATACTCCATTGCACCTTTAGTATAATCAGAGGTAGTAATGAATACTCCTTTCTTGGATGGAGTTCCGGCAACAGCTCCTACAAAACTTTGAACCTCGTGACGCTGAACATTATTATCTAAAGCATATCGCTTTGCCTGTATGGATATATGATTAAATCCTAAAATATCTTCTTTAATAATACCATCTATACCACCGTCATTAGAAAGTTTCGTTACGATACCTGAGTTTTTGACCTCGCCACCATACCCAAGTGCTTGAAGTAAATTCACAACTAACCGTTCAAATTCTTGTGGCTTTTTACTTAAAATAGTTGTCAGAATCTGAGATTGCACATTCTGCTTTATCCTATCATAAGAATCTGCTAATTCTTCTTCCGGTGTACGTTCATCATCATTTCTCAAATGGAAAGAAGTGCTGTTAGCATCTTTATTTTTAGAACTTTTCTTCGGAGTTTTCGCATTCACAGTTACTTTGATGAACTTATTTATTTGTTCCTCCGTACATGAAGAAAGCATAGACAAACCCTTTTCGCTGATTTTATAATCACCTCTTTGAGGTTTTTCTACAAGTCCTGCAATAAAAAGATACGATAAAGCCCACGAAATACGGTCTAAGAATATTTCGCCATTACCAGAGGGATACCAAGCATTCATATCCTCATCGGTCAATCCAAAATGCTTCGCCAAAGGAATGCGCAAATCTTTAGCTCTCATAACAACTCCGGCACTTAATTCTTTCAATGCCTGTATCCGTATTTCTTCAAATTGCGGTATCATAAACGACAAATTTGTTTTATAGCTTCAATAACCACTGGTATTTCATGACACAAAGGTACTTAAATTACTCGTAATCATCACTTATTACCATCAAAAAGTTATTCATCAGTTATATTTTGGTGAATGATTCCACCATTGAAACACCTGTTTCCTTTGCCGTCGAACAATTAAAAACGATTGGCGTATGCAAAAAGAAACAGTAACATTTGATAAACTGCCCGAAGCGGTGGGTTATCTGACCGAACAGGTCATCGAGTTGAAAAAGATGGTAGCGGAACTCCAGCCACAGCCATCTGACAAACATGTGTTGGTAGAAATAGAGGATGCTTGCCGTATCATCCGAAAAGCAAAGCCTACCATCTATACATTGGTACGCAAAGGGCTGCTTCCGGCTTACAAGAAAGGAAAGAAACTCTATTTCTATGAGGACGAACTTCTTGCTTGGATTGAGAACGGGCGTAGAAAGAGTGCAGAACAGACTTACGAGGAGATGCTGGCAAATATGCAAGGCGGTGTCCGTCATAAGTCCAAATCATCCATGAAGTTTTAATGAGTAGAACTATGGATACATCCTCTATTAATCCGGCATCCATCATTGACGAAGCGGTTGATTTAAGTATGCGATTGGCTGGCACTGATTTTCCTGTCAGCATATTCCCGACAAAAATCCAACGCATCATCAGTGAGGTTCACGAATGCCATAACTACCCTACCGACTACATTGCCGCTGCCATCCTTACGGCAATAGCGGTCGGCATAGGTAACACGCATCTTGCCCAAATCAAGCAAGGTTGGATGGAAAGCCCCATCCTGTATATGGCATTGATTGGAAGACCGGGAGCGAACAAAAGTCATCCGCTCAGTTTTGCAATGAAGCCGTTTCTTGATTATGACTACCGACAGAATCAGGAATTTGAAAAGGCTCTTGCCAAGTACGATGAACTGATGAGCATGAGTCGCAAGGAACGTGCGGAAAGTGGTGGAGAGCAATTTCCGCAAGAGCCTATCCGCAAACGCTTCTTGGTTTCGGATGTAACGCCCGAAGGGTTGAGCCTCATTCATGCGCAGAACAAACGTGGGCTATGCTTATGGGCTGATGAATTATCCGCTTGGTTCAAGAATTTCAACCGCTATAACAACGGTTCGGAGGAACAATTTTGGCTATCGGTATTCAGTGCCAAGACCACCATGTCCGACAGAAAGAATGCCAAGAGTTCCATCTTCATCAAGCGTCCGTATATATCGGTCATTGGTACTATCCAAAAGAAAATTTTGAATGAGTTGGCTAAAGGTGAACGTTCCAACAATGGATTTATTGACCGCATCCTGTTCGTAATGCCCAACCTGCAACAGAAAGCACGGTGGAATGACAAAGAACTACCAGAAGATATTGAACAAGAATGGAATACCGTCATAGATAAGCTGATACAATCGGAGTGCCATCTCAATGAACATGGAGAGATTGAGCCACAAATCCTCTTTTTCTCAGAGGATGCCAAGAAACGGCTTTACGAGTGGCAGCACCATTTCTCAGAATGGTGCGACCGGGAAACGAACGACACCATCGTAAGTATCTATTGCAAGCTGGAGATATACATCATCCGCTTTTGTCTGATTATCCAACTGGCGCGATGGACTTGCGGTGAGTGCGACAAGACGTGTATCGACCTGCTGACGGTGGAGAGAGCCATTAAACTGACTGAATATTTCAAGGAATCAGCATTAAGCGTACAAAATATTCTGAATGAGAATGCCCTCAACAGCCAGCAACAGGCGATAGTCAATCTGCTGCCTCCGTCCTTTACGACAGCTCAAGCTATACAGGTAGCAGAGCAAAACGGAATGAAGGAACGGACATTTCAACGCTTTCTCAATGACAATATCGGAACACTGTTCCGCAAAGAGAAGCATGGAGAATATTCAAAGATTAACCCGTGACATTTTTGTCGGTTTTGACACTTTCCAAGCGAAAACGACAATAACGACAAAAGTGACACACTAAAAAAGAAACAAACAATGAGTACACATAGATTCATATTAGAACCCTACAAAGGTGTCAGTACCCGGCATACTTGCCCGAACTGCCACCGTAAAAGATGTTTCTCCAAGTACATTGATACAGAGAAACAGATACAGTTTCCTGATTACGTGGGTCGTTGCGACCACGAACAGAAATGTGGTTACCACTTCACGCCCCGTGATTACTTTGAGCGGAATCCGTCTGAGAAGGAAAAGTTGTCCGAAGATACCTTTCGGAACTATACGCCCATTAAAGAAGTCGAGCCGAAAGTCACCTCCTACATTGATTTGGATATAGTCAACCAGTCGTTGCAACGCTATCCCGACAACAAACTGTTTCAATTCTTATCGGCTCAATTCGGAGAGGCAGAGACATTGAAGCTGATGGAGAAATACAAAGTTGGTACTTCCAAACATTGGGATGGCGCAACTGTATTTTGGCAAACGGATTATCAGAACAGAGTCCGTACAGGTAAGATAATGCTTTACAATACAACGACAGGCAGGCGGATAAAAGAACCATACAATCATGTCACGTGGGTACACTCCGTATTACACAAGGGGGATTACAATTTAAAGCAATGTTTCTTCGGTGAGCATCTGCTTCCAAAAGATAAAAAACGTCCTATCGCACTGGTCGAAAGCGAGAAAACGGCAATCATTGCTTCCTACTACCTACCCCAATTTCTATGGATTGCATCGGGTGGAAAGAACGGTTGTTTCAATGCCAACAGCCTATCCGTTCTTGCCGGAAGAAGCGTTGTGTTATTTCCTGATTTGGGAGCGACCGACTATTGGCAAAGCAAAATCGGGTTGATGAAAAGCTATGGAATTGATGTGCAACTGTTCGATTATCTAGAAACCAAAGCAACCGAAAACGAACGGAAGGAGGGTTACGACATAGCCGATTATCTGTTAAAGGTACGCCCCGATGAAGCCATACTCCAGCAGATGATTAATAGGAATCCGAATTTGAAAACACTGATAGAGACATTCGATTTGAAGCTCATCAGCGTACAACGAAGCATCCCTCAACCGAAGGTTTCACCACCTAAAAAACGAGGATTCAGACTTTGAGTAAAGGGAGAGAAATCGAGACTTTTTTACTGTAGCAAGTTAATGTCGGTGTATTACATTTCCCGACCACTTGCTCCTCAAAAAGTCTGAGGAGACGGCTCCCGATGGTCACAAATTATTCACTAAAAGCAATTCAAAATGGAAAAGAAACATACGATAACTCTCCGACTGTCATACGACCAATTCGCATGGCTCGGTGCGCTTTGCAGACGGAGCAAGCAGACCCAAAGCGCAGTCATCCGTTCGCTCATCGAGAATGGGACGGTACGTGAACGAATCACGAAAGAACATATCCATATCATCCGTCAGTTGATAGGTGAAAGCACCAACCTCAACCAGTTGGCGAAGCAGGCAAATACCTACGGTTTCTTTGCCGTTTCCAAAAGATGTGAGGAGATGGCGCAACGTATTAACCAACTTATAAAACAACTGAAAGATGATAGGTAAACAAACCAAAGGGACATCGTTCGGCGGTTGTGTCCGCTATGTCCTCAAAGAGGAGAAATCCAAATTACTGGAAGCAGTCGGAGTGGATGGTACGCCTGAACGGATGGCAGAGCAATTTGAATTACAAGCATTGCTCAATGACAAGGTAAAGAATATTGTCGGACACACCTCGCTCAATTTCTCTCCTGAAGATGGCGAACGCTTGAAGTCTGATGATGCGTTGATGTTGCAAATCGCCCACGACTACATGAAACTGATGGGCATCGAAAACACGCAGTACATCATCGCCAAGCATATCGACCGTGAGCATCCGCATTGCCACATCGTTTTCAATCGGGTGGATAATGACGGTAAGACGATTAGCGACAAAAACGACTTCCGCAGAAATGAAAAGGCGTGCAAGATGCTGACGGCAAAATACCGATTGCACTTTGCCAATGGCAAAGACCATATCAAGGAGGAACGCTTGCGCCCATACGACCGAGCAAAACATGAAATATACAAAGCACTGAAAGAAGAACTGCCCAAAGCTCAAAGTTGGAATGAACTGAAAGAAGCCCTTGCCGACCGTGACATTGATATGAAATTCAAGGTCAGCCGGACTACAAGAGAAATACAAGGAGTCAAGTTTGAGTATGACGGCTTTTCTTTCTCCGGCTCAAAAGTCAGCCGTGAGTTCAGCTACTTGAATATCGACAACCGATTGGAACAGAATGCTTGTGCGCCTTCATTTGAATTCCATAAACAAGGATTCACGCATAAAAATGAAGAAGTGCAGCAAAGCGTTTCCCATTCCGACAATGGTTCAAGCATCGGTCTTGGTCTGTTGAACGGCAGTTCATCCTACGATGCTACTGTCGCAGAAGAAGCTGAGTTCAATCGCCTGATGAAAAAGAAAAAGGCTAAGCGCAAGCGAGGCTTTCGTTTATAATCCACTATTTATTAACTTTTTAAATTCAATTATTTATGGAACAGAAAGATTTGATTCTTGATTTCAATCTCTACTTGTGTGAGAAGTTCGGCTACAGAAACAGTTGTAGCGTGATGCAAAATGCCAACGGCTTTTGCGTGGACATCCGTGAGCGTGATTTAGACTGCTACATCCGCTTCTGGGAGTACAGTTGTGGAAGAGGCAACTTTCCTGACTGGAGCATCATCATCGTGCGCAGCAACTTTAAGAAGAACCAAGCCGAAAGCCTGAAAGACTTGGCTCGTTTCTTCAAGGAGTACATGCCACGCTACGGCTACAGATACCTCTGTACCGAAGGTGATGACTACAAGTATTATCAGACGCTCGGTTTGAAGCTCATCCATAAAGACCTGTTCGGACAAGAAAACTATGGATTGGCGATGAAAGATTTGAATGTCTGATACGTACTCTAAGGTTAAGGAGGGGATTTTTCCTCTCCTTAACTATTTCCGATACGCCCCATTATCAGAACGTACCGTTTGAAATACCAGACAATTGGGTATCTGTTCCTGTATCGGAACTATTTTATCTTAATCCCAAATCAGAAATAGCAGATAATATACACATTGGATTTATTCCGATGGCGTGTGTTGATGATGGATTTTCTGGAAATCACTATTTTGAAAAACGTATATGGAAAGAAGTAAAAAAAGGATATTGCCATTTTCAGAATGGCGATATAGGTATTGCAAAAATATCTCCATGCTTTGAAAATCTCAAATCAACAATCTTTCAAGGACTTCCCAATAATTGTGGCGCAGGAACTACCGAATTGGTTATTTTACGCCCAATAAATATCTATGCAAAATTTTATCTATATCTTTTTAAATCACAATGGTATATAGATGAAGGTACAAAATATTTTAAAGGAGTAGTAGGACAACAGAGGGTTCACAAAGGTATTTTTACTGATTTGCATATCCCATTACCACCTCTTGTCGTACAACAACGTATTGTAACAGAGATTGAGAAATGGTTTGCCTTGATTGACCAGATAGAACAGGGTAAGGTCAATTTACAGACAACAATCAAGCAAATCAAGAGCAAAATCCTTGACCTTGCTATTCACGGCAAACTCGTACCACAAGACCCAAATGATGAGCCATCCATCGAACTGTTGCAACGTATAAATCCCGACTTCACTCCTTGTGATAACGGGCATTATCCATTTGATGTGCCAAATGAATGGAAATGGTGTAAGATGAATGATTTGTGTTCGTTTTTGTCAAGGGGAAAATCTCCCAAATATTCGGAAGACGATAAGACATATCCCGTATTCGCACAAAAATGCAATCTAAAGGAAGGAGGTATTTCATTAGAACAGGCAAAGTTTTTAGACCCTTCAACAATAAATAAATGGGACTCAAAATATAAATTACAAACAGGTGATGTTCTTGTTAATTCAACAGGAACAGGAACTGTTGGAAGAACCAGACTATTTGATGAAAGTTGTTTAGGTAAATATCCTTTTGTGGTTCCAGATTCTCATGTATCAGTTGTAAGAACATATGAAGAAATCAATTCTGAATATGTATTTGCTTATATGTCTTCTCAACTTATTCAACAATACATAGAAGATAATTTGGCAGGAAGTACAAATCAAAAAGAATTATATATTGGTGTATTGGAGAATTTATATTTTCCACTTCCTCCTATCAAAGAACAACAGCGCATCGTTCAAAAGATAGAGAAACTATTCTCTATTTTGGATAACATTCAAAATGCCTTTAGAAGTGTATTCGTTTACACTTCTAAAGGCTGATGAGACTTTACCAGTTCACTACTTTATCCACAATCTTCTGCTGTTCGCTGGCAGTTCTGCGAAGATAGATACGTGTTGTTTCTATGCTTTCATGTCCCATAAGGTCGGCAAGTAGAGCAAGGTCATTGAAACGGTCAAGAAAGTTTTTTGCAAAACGGTGACGGAATGAATGGGGGTAAACGACCTCCTTGTTCATTCCGTATTTTTCGGCAAAATGTTTGAGTTGCGAGGCTATCCCACGAGTAGTAATACGTTGCCCGAAACGGTTCAGAAAGATATAGCCGGAAGTAAGTCCTATTTCTTTAAGCCATTTCGCAGCCTCTGTGCGCAAATTCTTCGGGATATACAAACGGCGTATCTTTCCTCCCTTGCTGTATAGGTCAAGATGCCCGATTTGTACATGTTCTGCTTTGATATGAAGCAGTTCACTGACACGCGCCCCTGTAGCAGCCATAAACCACACGATAAAATACCATTCATCATAACCGTCCGTTTTAAGTTGCGCTTTGAGAAATTTGTAATCGGCATCACTGATTACATTTTCCAAAAAGTTCTTCTGCTGTACCTTTACGAACTTCACTTTCAGTTTCTCCTGTTTTGTAAATTCCAGATACTTGTTGATACCTTGCAGCCGAAGATTTACTGTCTGTGGCTTAAAGTTCTCCACCAAGTACCCCTTGTATGCCAAGAGATTCTTTTTATTCACTTCCCCATAATGACAGAGGAAATACTGCACCGTCCACACATACGAGGTGACGGTGTTCTTGGCAAGATTAGTCTTTGCCAAATGATTTTTGAATTTTGTTACCATACTACATTGATTTAGAATGAATATGGTAATAATATAATAGAACGTATCGGGCATTATGCGCAGTTGCCTGATGGATGGTGCGCTGTTGCACTCAAAGATTTATGCGAAAACATTAATGGATTGTGGAAAGGGAAGAAAGAACCATTTGTTAATGTGGGGGTTATACGCAATGCAAATTTCACCAAGGACTTTAAGTTAGATTATTCAAATATAGAGTATATTGATGTTGAACAAAGAACTTTTGCTAAACGTCATTTAGAGAACGGTGATTTGATTGTAGAAAAATCAGGTGGTAGCGATAATAATCCTGTTGGAAGAACAATCCTCTATGAAGGCAAAAGTGGCGTTTTTTCATTCAGTAATTTTACAATGGTGTTAAGAATACGGTATAATGATACCGTATTAAGTAAGTACTTGTATTACTGTATTCTGGCAAAATATCAGACTGGGGCTATGAGATTGATGCAAACACAAACTACGGGTTTGCACAACTTAATTCTTAATAAATTTTTATTGATGTCTATATGCTTACCTCCACTCTATGAACAGAGGCGAATCATAGACCAAATAGAAACGTTTTTTACCACTTTGAACTTAATAATGGAGAGCCTATAAGCTCTCCATTATTAAGTTCAAAGACATAAAAGCCTTATTTATAGCCTCTACAATTCTTTGTTGCTCATTGTAAGGCGGAATAGGTACTTCTATCGCTTTGAATAGCTTTTTATTCAAGTGAGGAATGGCAGAACCAACCTTACTTTCTCTCAAGACTTTCCTATGCAAGTTGATAACTTGTAGTACATATTCTTCGTTCATATTTTCGTTGATAAGCAACTGTTTGAAAGTACTACCTTGGTAGCCGTCAATCGGAGTCCTAAAAACCTCACCAGAGTTCTCGCCATCTACTAAAATCAAAAGAGAATTTGCTGCCACATATTTGCCTGAAGTCAAAGTCTTGGCATCACGCTCTCCACGCAAATATTTCACATCATGGTTTATTCTTTCTATACCGTTCTGCTTTTCTCCATCGGTCAAATAACATAGCATTTGCATAGGTACTGCGCTCCACGAATCAGGCAACTGCGCATAATGCCCGTTATCACAAGGTGTGAAGTCTGGATTTATGCGTTTCAACAGTTCTATGGCAGGCTCGTCATTCGAGTCTTGCGGCACGAGTTTTCCGTGAATGGCGAGGTCGAGGATTTTAGATTTGGTTTGTTTAATGATTGTTTGTAAGTCAGATTTTCCTTGCTCTATTTGGTCAATCAAGGCAAACCACCTATTTATTTCTGCGACAATACGATGCTGTTCTGAAAGGGGAGGCAATGGAATATAGGTATTCACAATGATTTCTTTTGAAATATTTGGTTGGGCTCCTCCGCCCCCTTTTTCAATGAAAGCGGTTCTTTGAGACAAAAGGAAATAAAATAAATACATTTGGTTAATAGCTTCGTATTCAATACAAGCACAACATGCTTGGTTCGTTGTTGCTGGGAATGTAAGAATCCCTAGTTTTCCAATTGTAGCTCCATACATTGCAATTAAAACACTTCCTGTAGGATTTAATTTTGCAGAAGAGTTTGTTATTGCTTCTTCTGTTATAAATTCGGGTATGTCTGTGATTAAACCATCATTTAAATCTCCAGTTTTAAGCCAAGGAATATTCCCGCCATAATAAAATTTATTTGCACGACTAGGAGTCCCCCCTGATTGCCAAGTTCCAATAGTCCCCAATGTTGTCCACACCCAATTATCAGGTATCTCAAACGACACATTCTCATAATGGGGCGTATCGGAAGTTTTTGCCGACTTCTTGCTCTTCTTGATTTTCCCCTCTTTTATCAATCGTTCTTTTTCAGCCTTGATTCGTTCAAGGAGAACAGATGCAGGCTCATCGTTTGGGTCTTGCGGAACGAGTTTGCCACGAATGGCAAGGTCGAGTATCTTTTGACGTAATTTCTTTGTATCCATACCGATCAGTCTTTATCTAAGAAAAGGTTGCAAAATTCATTTAGTTGCTGTTGCATACGTTCCTGCGGAATAAGGATGCGTTTGTATTCTGCTATCATCGTAGGACTCATGCTTCTGCTCATGGCATATTCCACTACCACCTTATCTGCTTCCGGACAAAGGATAATGCCAATAGAGGGGTTCTCATTGGAACGCTTTACATCCCTATCGAGTGCTTCCAAATAAAATTCCAACTGACCGAGGTCGCGCGGATGAAATTTTGTCTTTTTCAGTTCCACAGCTACCAATGCCTGTAATCCACGATGGAAGAACAGTAAATCAGCCTTGAATGTAGATGCACCGATATTGAGACGGTATTCTTGATCCATGAATATGAAATCCTTGCCAAGTTCAAGAATAAACTGCTTCATGTGTTCTACCAAGCCTTTTCTTAGTTTGGATTCGCTATGTTTTTTGGGCAAGTTCAGGAAATCGACAAACAATGTGTCTTTGAACATTATAGGGGCATTGGGGTAAGCATTGAGTAATCCTTTTGACATATTGTCCTTGCTGCTCAACAGAGCTGTATATGTTTGATTGGAAATGCAACGCTGCATTTCCTTAAAAGACAGATGCTCTTTATTGGCATAGAGAATATAGAACATCCGTTCTTCTGTACTTTTGCATCGGCAAAGAATCTCAATATGATTAGACAACGTTGTCAGTTCTAATATCTGAGGCATTTGTCCAGATGTCGGCTGGACTAATTGTGCAGATGCCGTCTGCACAATTACAGCCGTTTCTTGTGTTGGTTGGCTCGCTTCTATTTGTGCAGTTGTTGGCCGCACAAATTCAAGATTCAGATACTTCTCCACTGTAGCACAGAATGTTTCCGATGAATATTCATCATAGAACATCACCATATTGTAAATGCTTCTCCGGCTATATCCTTTAATATCTGGACGTTGAGAGCGGATATATTCGGACAACTGCGTTACCACCTTGCTTCCCCATTCCTCACTTTTTAATTTGGCTGATACATACCCACCTACATACCAAGCCGTGAACAACAGTTCATTGTTTACAGCTCTTGATGCACGACCTTTATGTTGGAGAATGATGTCTATGACTTCTCCAAACTGTTGCTCCATTGATATGGCTACCTTATTGTTCTCCATACGCTCAATCTTCATTTATGTTTGCGAGCAATTTTTCAAGTTCAGCTACAGCCGAACTTATCGTTTGGCTTTTATCCTTGATGTCTGCCATCAGTTCCGCCAGTGAACGGTTGTCCGCTTCACCACCTTGTTTTATCCAAGTGATGTCAAGACTTGTCTTGTCACGTACCAGTATATCTTCTATCGGGTACTTTCGCCAACGCCCTTGTGGATTATTTTCGGCATCGTAGGTCTCAACTCGATTATTATAACAAGAAATAAAATCATCCAAATGATGGCGTTCCAGCTTATTGGTGGCAAGGGTGTGCTTTACATCAGTACGGTAATCGTAAAACCATATTTCTTTAGTTGGTTGTCCTTTACTGAAAAACAACACGTTAGCTTTTACGCCTTGCGCATAGAAAATACCTGTAGGCAAGCGCAAGATAGTATGCAGATTGAAATCTTGCAACAGGCGTTTGCGGATAGTCTCACCAGCTCCGGCTTCAAAAAGGACATTGTCAGGAAGTACCACAGCAGCACGTCCTCCGGTTTTGAGCATAAGCATCATGTGCTGGAGGAAGTTCAACTGGTTATTCTTGGTCTCGACATAGAAATCTGGGCGGTTGATGTCCACAGAACCAGCCGGGCGAGTACCGAAAGGAGGATTGGCAAGTATTACATCCACAAGCGTAGAAGGCTCTTTTTCCAAAGAATCCTCACACACAATAGGACTGCGGTCTGTGCCAATGCCATGCAAATAAAGATTCATGGAAGCAAGTGTTACGACCAAAGGCGTATTGTCCACACCATGCAAAGCTTTGTCACGCAAAAAATCACGTTTTTCTTTACTTGCAGACTGCACTTTCATATAATCGTAAGCAGCAAGCAGGAAACCGCCTGTACCACAAGCAGGGTCGCAAACGGTTTCGCCCATTTGCGGATTGATGCAATCCACCATTGCCTGAATCAGTGGGCGAGGTGTGAAATATTGTCCGGCACCGCTTTTCTTATCTTGTCCGTTCTTTTCAAGAATGCTTTCGTAGATAGCACCTTTCACATCACCGTCCATGATGAGCCATTGCTCTTCATCAATCATGGTGATAACCTTTTTCAGATAAACAGGCTTGTCTATCTTATTCTGCGCCTTCGTATAAATCGTTCCTATCAGATTATCCTGCTCACTAAGCAGTTTAAGAGTTTCTTCATATTGCTTCACCAAATCCAAACCATCAAGAGCAATCAAATCATTCCATTGATAGCCTGTAGGGATAGCCGATTCCTCTCCGAACATTTCTACATTCTCTGCATCCATCTTCAAGAATAAGAGATAGGTCAGCTGGGTGATATAATCGGTGAATCCGATACCTTGCCCGGCAAGAGTTGTTGCCAGACTCCATACTTTTTTAGTGAGCGATTGCTCCGTTGTATTATTTGTTGCCATTTTCTTATGCTGCGTTTCTTAAAACTACAAATTTATAAAGTGAATGAAGTGCTTCGTCTGCTTTTTGCATATTACCAAACGCTCGAATCATTTGGGCTGCATGGGTTGCATCATCTTCACGAATATCTCTGACTGTACAAGCCCCGTTAGAAGCGATATAATCCACAATACGACTGACAACTTCACGTTGCTTATCGGTTATTTCACGCTGGGTTTGCCCCAACCACAAGTTGAAATATTGTTTGGATGTGGTGACTACACTGTCCAGTCTCTCGATTTGGCGGAAAGCAAAGCGTACCAGTTGTATGATATTGGTCAAAGCAGCGCTCTCTTCTTTAGTAGTAGAATGCTTTACCTTGTTTGGAGAAAGAATGGCATACGAGTTCCAAATTTGTTTAGGGCTAAAATGGTTGTTTGCCATTTTAAGTTTATTCTCCAAATCTTTCAACATTGAATAAGTTATCGGTTCACCCGTGTTGCTGTGGATAATGCGCAATGCCTCTATCTCATCGTAATACTTTTTGCAAAAATCTTCAAACGCCTCTGTTGTGTCTTTAGCCTCTTCAACGGAGAATCCTTTTGAGATAAGCGCATCTTCGCCAGGCATCAACGTATTGACAAACCCGGCAGCAAGAATGAGTAAATATCTTCGTGCGTCGGCATGGTTGGCAAGAGGGGATACCAATCCCTTACGCTCGTTATTAGAATCGTCTGTACTAACAAACGGAGGGAGGGTACCTTTTTCCAACACAGCGTATATTTTCGCTGAAAGCTCCTTCATGTCATGATGAGACAAACGGGCAAATTCTTTCTTTTGCGATTCATCAGCCTTATAGTATATTCGGGCAAGCGTGGCTGCAAGCCGTTTGAGATATTCATCAGGAATATAACCGTGGCTGATACGTTCCAACAGTTCCTTTAGAGTGATAGTCTTTGTTGTGGGACTGCCATCTATAGGCTTCACCGTCTTCATGCTTTCCGTCACACCTACCGCATCCACTAAGTAGAAACAATCTTTACTGAATGCATTGGGCGTAACATTTCGCAATTGCTCATCACCAATGGTGCGCACACCACGCCCTTTCATCTGAATATACAAAGGCAATGATTCTACATCGCGCATGAACATGACCACTTCCAGCGGTTTGACATCTGTACCTGTGGCAACCAACGTACAAGTCACGGCTATACGGAAATCTTTGTCATTTCGGAATTGCCGTATCAGTTCGTTGCTGTCGCCAGCCGAATAGGTGATTTTCTGAACAAAGCGGTCGTCTGTGCGCCCGAATACCTCTTTGGCTATCTGTACGATATTGGTGGCGTGAGTTTCATTGAGAGCGAATATCAATGTTTTGGGCAAATAATCTATATTCGGTTCTCGCTGTGGATCGTTGAACAATTCGGTATAAACCACATCACGATAAGTCGAAAGGATTAACTTTATCTGTGCCGGGTTGATGATACTTCGATTAAGCTCTTTATTGGTATAGAATTTTGTTTCTTTACTATTTTTAGTCTTAACCTCTCCGGTATATTTTGTTTCTTCTTTGAATTTCTCGCCTTCTAATATAGCTCCTCCTGATTCCGTGACTTGCGTTTTTATTCTATATACCCTGCAATCCACATTCACACCATCAACAATACTCTTTTCCAAGGTATAGTTGACAATGATATTGTAGTTGAAGAATTTCTCAGTTTCTTCAATCGGGGTTGCAGTCAAACCAACCAATCTTGCCGTATCAAAATATTCCAATACCTTACGCCAGTTTCCATAAATAGAGCGGTGGCACTCGTCTATGATAATCATATCAAAGTAGTCGTGGGGCAAGTTGGGATTGGGTGGCAAGATTACTTCTTCCATCGGCTCGTTGCCGTCATCCTCCTCATTATCTTCAATAATGTCTCCTTTCAAGAATGAGAACAAACGCTGTATAGTAGAAATAACCACATTACTATCAGATGGAATAGAAGAAGAGCGAAGCCGATTAACCGTAAAGATTGTATTGAACGCATCTCCATTCTCCGTCAGGCGGAAGGTTCCAAATTCTCCCTCTGCCTGTTTCCCAAGATTATTCCGGTCAACGAGAAACAGCACTCTGCGCATAGGAGTATAAGAAAGCATCCTATAAGTTGCGAGACAAGCCGTATATGTTTTACCTGCACCAGTAGCAAGAACCATCAATGCCCGATTTCGCCCACTGCGGAAACTCTTTTCAAGTTCTGTTACCGCTTCGTATTGACAATCACGAAGCCCTTTCTTTTTCAATGTAGGTAGTCCGGCAAATGTATCTTCAATTCCCAATTTCTTGACCAACTCATGTGGCGTAGGGATTGCCATTATTTGTCTGAAATATGAATCTTGTTCACGAAAATCACAAAAGTATAGTTCTTTACCATTTGAAGTAAAGATAAAAGGCAATGGCTTTTGATACGCCTGATAGATATTAGGGACACTTCTTGCATATAAAGTTGCTTGGTCGCAAACTTTTGAAGCAAAAGCATCTGTTTCTTCTCGTTTTGCTTCAAGTATTCCCACTGCTTTCCCGTTAATAAATAGGAAATAGTCAGCTTCAAGATTCCCTTTCAACAAGCCTTCTCTTATGGCGACAGCAGTACAAGTCGGCTCGTAGTCTTCCCTATCAACCACTTCCCAACCTGCATCAGCAAACCACTGGTCTATCTTTATTCTTGCTTTTTCTTCAGGAGTCATGTTCTTAATATTGTATATTATCGGAAGTTTATCAGCACATTTGCAATAAGGTACAAAGGAACTATAACCTCCTAACCTAATTAAGTTCTATTTCAACCGTTCTTTTTTATCGGTTATTAAATCTTTCAAATCCACTTGCAATATCTCTGCAATCTGTTGTAAGGTCTCTAAATTAGGCTGAATCCTATTACAAGCATAGGCATTTACCATACTGAAACTCTTATCCAGTTGTTTAGCTAACCATGTCTGAGAGATACCTTTTTCGGACAATACAGTCTTTATTCTATTCAGTTTCATTCTTTGATACGATTTTATAGTGCAAATATAGCGAATTATATTCGATAATCAGAATTATTTCGTATTTTTGTATCCTATATAAGACAAACATTAAAAAGAGCCATGATTCTAACAGAAAATAAGCTAAAGGAACTTACTCTTGCTGCTGATGTCCTCTCCGAAGCTCATCGGCAAACTAGATTTTTTTCAACTGGTCAACAAGCATCCGTATTTCTTTCCCATAAACACGATGAAATTAGCCAACTCAAACGAGTTGCCTACATTTTAGAAGAATTACATGCCAGTATCTATGTTGATTGGCTTGATAATTCTATGCCCCCAAAAACATCTGGAACCACAGCAGCCATAATCAAACAGCAAATCCAAAAATACGATAAATTTATACTAGTCGCCACAAACGGTGCTATTGATTCAAAATGGTGTAATTGGGAGTTAGGTTACGGAGATGCGCAAAAATTTGATTTAGGGAAAATAGCTTTATTCCCTATAGCTCAGAACGATAATAACTGGAAAGGTTCTGAATATATGCAAATATATCCAACTATTCAATATTATTCTGGAACAGAAAGATATTCAAACGGGAATCTAATACCTAGAGGATACTAACCCGTTGGCGGAATTAACCTAATAAAAGATTTATGAATAGTAGGTTGTGCATATTATTGATATTTAGTAGATTAAATGTGAATAAACTTTTAATAAACAAATATCGTATGCACAACCTATATGCAATATTCGCAAAATTTCTGAACATATGCAAGCAAGTAGCCGGCGACTTAGTCAATGAATCAGGAAATGTTCCCAAAAGAGGAGTAGTTCCCAAATTCTCGGACCTTGAAATTGTAGCGTTGAATATGACATCAGAAGCTGTTGGTATTGACAGCGAGTCTTTGTTGTTTGCAAAGTTGCAGGAATATAAGAGCAAAATTCCCAATCTTATATCCCGTAGACAATACAATGACAGACGTAAAACGACCTCGTTTCTGTGCAATACAATCCGGGAAAGAATGGCTTCAGAAATAGATGGAGGTGAGGAATTTTTCTGCATTGATTCAAAACCGATAGAAACATGTCGTTTTGCCCGTTCCAAACGTTGCCGTATGGGGAAGAAGAATATTGAGAAAGCACCATCAATCGGATACTGCGCGTCACAAGGTATGTATTATTACGGATATAAGCTTCATACGGTCTGTGGATTAAGTGGAGTCATCCATTCCTTTGACCTTACCAAAGCCTGTGTACATGACATCCATTTTCTGAAGGACGTGAAAGTGGACTATAGTAATTGTACAGTCATAGCAGACAAAGGATATATAAGTGCACAGGTACAGCTGGATTTGTTTGAAACGGCAAATATCAGATTGGAAGTGCCATACAGGAGCAATCAGAAAGAATGGAAACCGACATACCCGGCTTTTGCCAAAGCAAGAAAAAGAATTGAAACCATATTCTCGCAACTATGTGACCAATTTATGATTATAAGGAATTATGCGAAAGATACCGACGGATTGTTCGCTCGGATTATCGGGAAGATTAGCGCACTTACAATCCTGCAATACATTAACTACAAAAACAATAAACCCATTGGCAGAGTTAAATATGCGCTAATTTAATTCCGCCAACGGGTGGATACTACTATTGCTACAATGATAAAGACGGGAATTATTGTATCAAAAATTTGTACGATTGGATTGTATCATAGCTACTTATAACTAACAATAATTATTATGACATATAAATACCAACTTATCTTTCTAGGAGATATTAATAATAATGCTTGCAATACAATAAAAGTTCGTTTTTTTGACAAGATTCATAGTATAGGTTTGAGAGACAATATGTTTGAGATAATCTATAATGAAACTTTTGAGAGAAAATATTCGAATAAACAGCCATCTTTCGTATTCTATTTTGGCAATTTAAATCATTCAGAAAAAGATATCGATATATTAAAAGTTCTCCTTGATAATGGGGATGCTATTTTGCCAATATATTTTGGCGATAATTTTGAAGCAGAAGTTCCTAAAATCATTCATGTAATGAATGGAAGACAATACATTGCTGATCATATTGAAAAATATATTAATTATGCATTTGAATCAATGAGGTTATTGAGAGAAAACCGGAAGCTATTTATTAGTTATCGCCGGACGGACTCTTCTGCTGTAGCCAACCAATTATTTGATGCTTTTGTCCGCAATAATTACGATGTATTTCTGGATACATATTCTATCAATCCTGCTAAAAATTTTCAAGAAGAATTACATCATCGAATGACGGATTGCGATGTATTAATCCAACTATACACCAATGATTTTAAGAACAGCAAGTGGTGCAATGAGGAAATTATATCAGCAAATCAGAAACAAATTGGAGTAGTTGAAATTATCTGGCCTGATTGCACCCCAGACATACACAATTTATTATGCGAACCTATTCAATTAACACAAAAAATGTTTATGAATGAGGACTTCCATAATGGATCTTGTTGCATTACTGAAGAATGTATTGAGAATATCGTAAATGCAGTAGAATCCGTTAGAGCTAGAAACCTTGCTGCTAGACAAGACAATCTTGTGGGAGAATTTGTTGAAGAAGCTCGCAAACAAGGGAGACAACTTATACAAGAGTATCGCTATCTTGTAGAGACTTTGAAAGATGATATAATTAGATTGTTTATTCCGGCGATAGGAATTCCACAATCTTATGACTGTTTCGATTCTCTACGCTTTAGAAAATTGCTTGATAACGAGAAAATCGAATTATTCCTTATATATGATGATTTGCGTATTCGTAAGAAATGGGTAGAACATCTAGAATGGTTAAATGAATCATTAGAGGTTAAAACTATCAAGAAAAAAGATTTTGAATTATGGCTCAAAAACAATTAAACATATTCTTGTCAGCAAGTATTCCTATGTTAGGAAGAGATGAAAGATATTTCAAAACAGCGGATACAATCGCAATACGTGATTCCGTATTAGCCTTAGCTAGTGTGGCATTGCCTAAGTATAAACTGATTTGGGGAGGCCATCCTTCAATAACGCCACTTATAGCTAGTGTTTTGCAGCATTCGGGATTAGATATACAGAGCAGTGTAACTTTGTATCAATCTACGTATTTTGAACAGTTCTTTCCTTTAGAGAATGAAAGTGTTGCTCATATTATAAAGACCAATGATATGGGTGATAAAGATTTGAGTATAGAAGAGATGAGAAAACATATGCTTGGCGATAATGAATTTTATGCTGGAATCTTTATTGGAGGTATGGAAGGTATAGAAAATGAATATGCAATGTTTACTCAGTTACATCCAGAAGCAAAAGCATTTCCTTTAGCTAGCACTGGAGGTGCCGCCAAAATCATTTATGACAAATATTTTGATGGTAAAGAACCTGAATTATGTATAAACTTGGCATATTCTTCATTATTTAAAGATTTACTTAATTTATAAATAGCTATGGGACATAAGATTTTTATATCATATAAATATGGTGATACTTCTGTAAAGCATCTTGAAAGGACTCCTTGGTACGAATCAACTAAAGTTCGTCACTATGTTGATGAATTACAGGATAAGCTTGAAGAAGATGATCATATTAATAAAGGAGAACTAGATGGTGAAGACCTATCCAATTTTAAAGACTCCACTGTGGAGTCAAAATTAAGAAATAAAATTTTTGATAGTAGCATTACCATTGTACTCATCTCTCCTAATATGAAAGAGTTAAATAAAAGCGAAGATGAACAATGGATTCCTTGGGAAGTGTCTTATTCTCTAAGAGAGACTACTCGAAATGACAGAACTAGCAGAAGAAATGGTATACTGGCTGTTGTTCTTCCTGATATTAATGGTGGGTATGATTATATGCTCGAACCGAAGATGTGTTGTCAGTCAGGATGTACGTTATGGCATACAAATAAACTATTCAAAGTCTTACGTGCGAATATGTTTAATCAAATAGAGAAAACATATTCAAATTGTAATATTGGTGATAATGTTTACCGTGGCTATGTCAGTTATATACATATGGTTAGATGGGATAGTTTCATTAATAATATTAGCTTTTGGATTAATGAAGTTAAAAAGATTCAAGATAAAAAAGACGAATACGATATTCACATTAATGTTTAATATTGCAGAATAAAATATTTTTACTCCTATTTTTAGACAATGATTATTCCTATGAACAACCTTAATTGTATTTGAACTGACAATAACAGGAACATTATGACACCTATTTGCGCTCAATTAATATCATGCTTAATTCGAGTATCAGGTTTATATACAATCAGTTTCGGTTCAACCGTAAAGAAAACACTTTGGATTCTGTTTACAAAAGCAATTAGGATAATCATATATCATTGAACTACGGACAAATATGGAAATTATCAATCTACAGGACTTCACAGACCGCATTGAGCTGAGAGATTGGCTGGAGGCTAACCACAACCAAGCGAAATCGTGTTGGGTTATCACTTCTCGCTCTAAACAGCCTACATACAAATGTATTCCATACATTGAGGTCGTTGAAGAAGCGTTGTGTTTTGGGTGGATTGATTCAACAATAAAGAAATTACCGGACGGACGCCTTGCACAACGGATTTCACCTCGTTGCAAAAGAAGTCATTGGACTGAGTTAAACAAAGAACGCTATATAAATCTTGAAGACCGAGGGCTTATGACAGATGCCGGACGACAAGCATTTGAAAGATCCTATTCCTATGAAATAGTTCCGAAAGGCTCTCTTATGGAAGAAATTGTCAGGAAGCATGATAAGGAATTGAGACCGGATTTATATAAGTAAGTTTTCGCAATTCTAAAATGTAATAAGGATGATGAAAGAAAGTAGTATATCCCCTATCCGCTCCGATTTTGAGCAGATAAAAAAGCAGGACGAAAGCGGTTCTGAGTATTGGACTTCTCGTGATTTGTGCGTTGCGTTAGGTTATAGTACCTATCAAAAATTCACACGCACAATAAACAAAGCCATTGCGATAGTCAACCATAAAGGACTTAATACAGCAGAGCTTTTTAACCATACGGTTGAAATGGTCAGATTAGGTTCTGGCTCTTTTCGGAAAGTGGAGAATATACATCTATCACGTATAGCTTGTCTGATAATTGCGGAAAATGCTGATGGGAAGAAACCACAAGTGCAAATGGCAAGAGAATATTTCAGACAGGAAGCCCCTACTTCTGAATTTCTAAACAACAGTCTATCATCCAATATTTTACTCTATAAAACAAAGCAAGGAGAAACACGAATTGAGGTCATCTTCAACAATGAAACATTTTGGATGTCACAAAAACGTATGGCTGATTTGTTTGGAGTAGATGTGCGCACCATCAACTATCATCTTGGGCAGATTTACGAATCAGGAGAGCTTACCAAAGAGGCAACTATCCGAAAAATTGGGATAGTTCAATCAGAAGGAGAACGAGATGTAGAACGTACACCATTGTTCTATAATATGGATGCAATTATTGCCGTAGGCTATCGTGTGAACAGTTACCAAGCCACTCAATTTAGAATTTGGGCTACATCTGTTCTGAAAGAAATGATAGTCAAAGGATTCGTGTTAGATGATGAACGATTGAAACAGGGCAAGCATTTTGGCAAAGATTATTTTGATGATTTATTAGAACGCATCCGAGAAATACGGACTTCGGAACGCCGATATTATCAGAAAATCACTGATGTATATGCCGAATGTAGTGCCGATTATGACCCCAAATCCGAAACAACTCAACTGTTTTTCAAGATGGTACAGAATATGATGCATTGGGCTGTCACCCATCAAACGGCAGCCGAAATCGTATTTTCAAGAGCAGATGCCGAAATGCCCCACATGGGACTTACCACTTGGAAAAATGCACCTGATGGCAGAGTTCAAAAGTCAGACATAATTGTTGCTAAAAACTACTTGTCCGACAAGGAAGTCTCAGCCTTAAATCGTCTATCAACTGCATTCCTTGATTTTGCAGAACTTCGTGCAGAACGGCAGATTATTACTACGATGGCAGATTGGAAAAAACAATTAGACGAGTTCTTGGCTTTATACAAATATGACACCTTGAATGATGCCGGAACTATTTCCGCAGAACAAGCGAAAGAAAAAGCATACGCTGAATACGACAAATTCCGCTTGATTCAAGACACAGAGTATCTTTCTGATTTTGATAAGGAAATCAAATTGTGGAAAGAGAAGGGATTGTTTGGTAAGGATTAATTCTATCAACAGAAACATAAAATGAACCATAGCAACACGTTCTCACTATCTTTTCCCGAAGCCAAGACAATTATTGTTTCCGGTGATATTCATGGAGACTTAAATCAATTGGTGTTCAAACTCTGCATTCAATACAAGTTGAAGGACACTCTATTGATTGTAGCTGGGGATTGTGGCTTTGGCTTTGAAAAGAAAGAATACTATGAGCAAATGGTTAGACGAAATGCCAAGCGAATGAACCAAGCCAACAATTGGATTGTATTTGTGCGTGGCAATCATGATAATCCAGCTTATTTGACACTGTCCACAAAATTGTGTAAATGAAAAACTACAGGAAGAAGATTCTTGTAGTTTTTTCTTTTCAAACCCCTCGTTTTTTTTGGGGGGGAGGGGATTCGAAAAGAAAAAACAAGATTAGCGATTAATATAAAAACGATTAATTTTGTAAACATTTAATTTTATGGACATTCCCAAAGATTTATTAAGCAAGGAGTTTCTGTCCCAATTTAAGACAGAAGAAGAGGTGAGCAAGTTTTTAACCGACTTGCACGCTCGTGTATTGGAACAAATGCTGGAAGGCGAGATGGATGCACATTTAGGCTACGAGAAACATTCCCCGGAAGGCAATAATAGCGGCAATTCCCGTAACGGCAAGTGATGGCTTGTAAACAGCCGTAACCAACTATAATCATTTAGAATAAAGTCGCTGTATATCAGCAACTTTATTGTTTTAACACTTTCCAGTACGTATTTGGAAGTAACGGTTTTTATCCATATTTTTCTATCATATTTCTACCGCGACAGAAATTCACGGTTAGCCCGAATGTCACAGTGACGCATTAGTTGACGTGTGTTGACAGTGGTTTACATGTGTTGACAAAATCCGGGAGAAATAAGGCGAAATTATCCCCAATGTAAAGGAGAAAAATATGGAAGTAAGAAAGATTTGTCAATGGTGCGGAAAGCCATTCATAGCTCAAAAGACAACGACCTGTTATTGTAGCCACCAGTGCTCCAATCTTGGCTACAAGGAGTGCATCCGGGAACGTAAGCGACAGTTGAAACGGTCGCAAGAATTATTGCAACCTCGACAAACTGCCGAGGGACAGGATTTCTTCTCTTTTGCCCAAGCTGCAAAGTTGATGGGCGTAACCAGACAGTACATATATAAATTGGTAAAGGAATCGAAACTTCGGGCTTCGCGCATCAGCGGTAAGAAGTCACTCATCCGCCGTGCGGACATCGAACTGATGATGAAAACCAAACCTTACGAGCGTGTCGTGCCCAAAGAGGACTTCGACATCACCGAGTATTACACCGCCGAAGAGATTGCGGAAAAATACAAAGTCAACGCCAAATGGGTGTGGACTTACACACGGCAACATAAAGTGCCGAAGGTGAGAATACGCTAGTTCAACTATTACAGCAAGAAACATATCGATGCCGCCTTTGCCAAATACGAGGTAGATTCCGACCTGACCGAATGGTACACACCAGAAGAAATTCAGGAGAAGTACGATATGACACGTGTCGCCATCCGTTCACAGGTGTATAGGAACAACATTCCCTCCAAGAAGGAGCATGGGCAGATATTCTACTCAAAGCTCCACTTCGACCTCTCGAAGAGTTCCGAACAGGAGAGCAAGGCGGAATACTACACCGTCAAAGAGGCAATGGAGAAATTCAAGCTCTCTCGTGATTCGGTTTACGGTATTCTGCAATTCCATCAGATCAACCGTGAGAAGAACGGACGGTTCGTCAGATTCCTGAAAGTGGAGTTTGACCGGGTAATGGGTGTCCGCAAATAGTCTAATTTATGGCTATCCGTAAATTATTCAAAAATTAATCCCTACTGTAGGTAATCTGCATGATTACATTATAGAGTTTCGCCGACGAATTAATAATAACCATAAAAATATATCATTATGCATGAATGCAAGACCGTGACATTAAGGACACGTCCGCTAAAAGGCAGGATGATGTCTTTCTATCTGGATTATTATCCGGGGTATCGAGACAAAGAGACAATGAAAGTTATCCGTCATGAATCGCTTGGTATTTATATCTATGCCAATCCAAGGAACAAACGTGAACAGAATTTCAACGAGGTAATGACCGAGAAAGCCGAAGCCATCCGTTGTCGCAGGTTCGAGTCGGTAGTCAATGAACGGTATGACTTCTTTGACAAGTACAAACTCAAGGCAGACTTTCTGGAGTATTATCGCAAGCAACTCCGTAAGCATGACCAGAAATGGGAGTTTGTCTATCTGCATTTCAGTAACTTCGTACATGGCAAATGCACCTTTGAAGAGATTGACATCGACCTCTGTAACAAGTTTCGGGAATATCTGCTGAGTGCCAAGAAGCTAAGGCGTAACGGACGTATCACACGGAACTCCGCATCAGGATATTGGTCTACTTTCAGAGGTTTCCTGAAAATACTCTATCGTAATGGGATGATAAAGACCAATGTCAATGATTTCTTGGAAAAGATTGAGACAGAAGATGTAATGAAAGAGGCCCTGTCAGTTGAGGAACTGTACAAATTGGCCGAGACACCTTGTAAGAAGCCTATTCTGAAAACTGCATCGCTGTTTTCCTGTATGACCAGCTTGCGCATCAGTGATATTCTCTCGCTATGTTGGGAAGACATTGTGGACTATTCTGCCGGAGGGAAATGCGTACACATCATTACGCAGAAGAACAAAGCGGAAGACATCATCCCCATCAGTGAAGAAGCTTTGGGATTGATTGGCTATAATTCTGAAAAGAAAGGTTTGGTATTCAAGGGGCTTATGCGTAGCTGGACGCAAATCCCGATGAAAGAGTGGATTCGTTCTGCCGGAATTACCAAGAACATCACATTCCACTCGTACCGGAGAACATTCGCCACGCTGCAAGCTGCTGCCGGGACGGACATCCGTACCATACAGAGCATCATGGCGCACAAGAGTATCACCACCACTCAAAGGTATATCAAAGTCGTGGACGCCAACAAACGTGAAGCCAGCAAGAAGATTACTTTGACAAGGAAAGACTGACAGCCATTTCGTCCTCGATTTCTGCGGTCAGAGTATGATTTTTCACCTAAAATCATACTCTGACCGTGATATTTAGCATGATACGTGGTAACTATCAGTCTTTTTATTGCAACTATCTGGAATATCGATTATATCTTTAGCGCGAAACGATTCCAAACACTTGCAGACCATGACGAATAAAAAACAAATTCAGACTAAAAAGATAAGTTTTATCCTCGCACTGTCCGTTATCATTTATGCTGCTATAGACACTTATCTTTTCCATGACATCAATATCATGCGCATAACGACTCCTGTCATCCTTGGACTGGTAATAGCTATCATATTGTGCGGACTCCTGCACAATTTTTTCTATAAATGGCTGACAAAAAATCCTATCAACTTCTCTTTTGGCGAGCCATCTACCCCTATTGTAAAATCAGAGAACATCATAGAATCTATGGATGCTACTGAAACGCAGCCCATCAAGCAACCGATGGATTTGCCTGAACAAGAGTCTTCTCCATCCCAATAGTCGAATCAAGATACTGTAAACTCTGATTGTCCGCAAGATTCTCATTTAAATAAATATGATTCCATATTGGTGGAACTCAAAAAGAAAGAGATTGAAAGGCAAGTGGAAATCATGGATGCGATTCGGGAATATGTAACCGTCAAAACTGCCCCCTATCTCTCCAAAGAGGATATTGCCACCCTCATTACCAATATAGAGTATATGGCTTACGATCAACCTGAGTCATATAAACCGATTCGTTCCAATATAGACAATCCGCTGAGGTCGCCGGGGCTTCGCCATTTGGCATGGAATGTCGGTGAACGCTTGGGAGTGCCCTTAGCGAAAAGAGCCATTTTTATCAAGAAATCATTTCCATACGAACTCGTAAACGCGACCCTTGAATATCTTAAACTTAATTTACGGGATAATGTCTCAAGCCAGATTCCCATTGATGTACCAGATAAAGGCGACTATCGCTTCCATTTAGATGTAGATAATGATGACTCGCAATAAAAAAAGTATGCAGACGAAATAATTAATCCGGTCTGTATTGTTCTGCAAGGTTTCATTGAGTTGGTTCGCAGCATGTTAAACGATTAAAATAGTCATAATATGGAAAAAGACCAACTGACATTCAACGACCTGCCGACTGTGGTAGGCAAACTATGCGACAGAATCGCAAGTATGGAAAACCTGCTTACGGAGAAACTTTCCAAGCAGTACGAAACCAAAGAGAACACGCACGTCCCCATGACCGTACAGGAAGCTTGTAACTATCTTAAAATGCCGTTGTCGACCTTTTATTACAAGGTCAAGAAGGACGATATTCCGGTTATAAAACAAGGAAAGCATCTCTACATCTATCGTGACGAACTGGATAGATGGCTGGAATCTTCCCTGAAAAATCCGGCTCCGCAAAGTTTCGAGGACGAGAATGAGTCCATGCTCGCCTCTCATCGCCGTAAACCAAACCCTAAAAGCTGGTAGTGATGGAAAAGACAGACACTATTATTCTTTCTCCGGAAGAATTGGCCGCTTACATGGCGGAGTCTACAATAAGCGTAACAAGTACATACGAACACTCCCCCGGTGGTTCTGATGGCGGACGATACTGTTATCGGAACATTGGGAAACTTCAGTGCTTCCATCGGGAAAGCCAAAAGTAAGAAAACTTTCAACGTTTCAGCCATTGTCGCATCGGCATTGAGTGGCAGCACCGTTCTTCATTATCGGTCTACATTTCCCGAAAATAAGCGGAAGATTCTATACATAGACACAGAGCAGGGGCGGTATCATTGCCAGCAGGTATTGAAGCGCATCTTACGTTTGGCCGACTTGCCGGAATACAAGAATCCGGATAATCTGATTATGCTGGCTCTGCGCAAGTTTTCCCCTAAACTACGTCTGGCGATAGTCGAACAGGCCATTGGCACAATACCGGATTTGGGATTGGTCATCATAGATGGCATTCGTGATTTCCTTTACGACATCAATTCCTCCAGTGAATCCACCGACATCATCTCCAAATTCATGCAGTGGACGGATGACAGGCAAATCCATATCCATACCGTCTTGCATCAGAACAAGAATGATGAGCATGCCCGTGGTCACATCGGCACGGAACTCAATAACAAAGCGGAAACCATCATGCAGGTCGAAGTGGACAAAGAGGACAAGACTGTAAGCGTGGTCGAAGCCGTCCATATCCGTGACCGCGAGTTTGAACCTTTCGCTTTCCGCATAAACGAGGAAGCCATGCCCGAACCGGTAGAGTCCTATCTACCCAAAGAGAAGAAGACCGGACGACCAACCAAAGGACCGTTCGATCCGGACAAGGAGATTCCAAAGAATGTACATCGTCCAGCATTGGATGCCGTTTTTGCCAATGGAAACATCAGCAATTACGATGATTATATAGAACGCTTGAAAGAGGGTTACGGATTACAGGGTATAAAACTCGGTTATAACAAGGCGGTAAAGGCCGCAACATTGCTAAGCGACAAACAAATGGTTATAAAAGAAGGGAAAGATTATGCCTTCAATCCAGAATACCATTATTGAGTTCAACTTTACTTTATTGTCGGGGCGTATATATAAGAATAAAGCAAAGTCGGCAGGAAGACATCATGTGAGATATTCATATTCTCCCCTCTTTTAGAGGCTCATATCATCCTATGTTTCCTGTCTGAGTGCCAGTTCACTATACGCATCCTATATGGCGTGTCGGGAAACATCAACAGGCAACTGTTGCGAGATATGCCAAGGTATAACCTCACCGCGTTACGGTTGTACATTGGCGCTCTCGCCTGCTCAGTCCCCTCGCCGGTGCGGTACTCGCAAGCTCGCACCTATTCAACCATTATAAAACGATTCAAATGAAAGAAGATATTGAAAATACATCGGACTCCTCGAAAGAAACCAGAAGTGTCTTTATCGGAGCTAAAGTCACTCTTACTCAGAAGGAGCATATAAAATCACTAGCCGGACAATGCGGTATGACTGTAAGTGACTACATATTATCACGTGCGTATAACTTCAAGCCCAAAGCAAGGCTCACAAAAGAAGAAGCGGTACTGTTGCAGAATCTGGACGATTGTCGGTCAGACCTCGTAAAATACACCTCCGCCCTACACGGAATGTCTACAAAGCAGCGCATGACAATGTTCAATCAGATTCCGTTTATGGTGGGCTGGCTGAAAGAATTAGGCAATGTAGCCGAAAGTGTCTGCCAGTTCCTGAGTGCAGTAAAAGAGAAGAATAAAATTCCGTCTAACCCAAAATCCGAAGAAGAATGATTGCAAAAGCCAAAGCCATATCGCACGGTATAAACGACATCCATTACATTACCGGCGAATCACAGCATAAAAAGCATCCGGAGAAAATCTATCGGGTATTGGACAATCTGTTGCCCTCAGAACCGGACACTATGGGAATATGGAACTCCATGCAGTTGACCCTATCCCAATATCGGCCTATAAAGAATTCCATAATCAGAATAGAGTTGAGTCCATCGCCTGAGCATACCCAATTCTATGACATCGAAGATTGGCAAAATCTTTGGCAGGAATTCGCCGAGGAGTTCGACAAACTGGTGATTACCGGCAAGGATGGAAAAGTCCGTTCCCGTCCGACCAATTTGGCGGGTAGCAAATACTCGGTTTGGCTTCATACGGAATCTAAAGGCGAAGTTCCCCACCTTCATGCCGCGGTTTGCCGTTTGGATGAAGACGGCAATATCAACAACGACCACAACATTCATCTTCGTGCGCAACGTGCTGCCGAGCGAGTGGCAAAAAAACGAGGCTGGACGACTGCGGCACAAGTCCGAAATCGCAACATGCCACAAGTGAACCGAGACTGCATGAATGTATTGAAAGCAATGCCATCGTGGTCATGGGATGAGTACAAGAATGCTCTTATACGGAAAGGTTATACCGTCCATGAAAGAGAGGACAAGAAAGGTATTCTTCGTGGATATGCCCTCATGAATGGAAACACCAAATACAAGGCTTCAGAATTGGGAATCGGCAGGAACCTGATGGTCTCGAAACTTCCTGCGACATGGAAGAAACTGCACCATCAGCCAGCTACCGTCATTAGAAATAATACTCCCCAAACCGTTCAACAGGCAGCGATACATAAGGTTGCTCCTATTGACTATACCCAATATCTCACAGATTGTCAGGATATGATTTCCTATACCCTCAGTCATGAAGGAAAGGATTACAAATTCTATATCCCGGAAAAAGTACTTGACTGTTTCAATGACGAGTTTGATTACAGGTTTATTGCCAACTGTCAAGAACTTACCGATATGGCTGTAGCTATATTTGTCGGACTGCTTGATACGCCAAATGTAGCGACTGGAGGTAGTGGCGGAGGTTCGCAAAGCGATCTTCCGTGGAGAGACAAGAACGAAGACGATTTACAATGGGCTCGCAGATGCGCTCGTGCTGCCAGCCGCTTAATAGGAAAAAAGCCGAAAACAAGATTAAAACGCTAAGCCCATGAAAAAGAAATTTGATTTTTCCGCAGAAATGAGTGAAGTGGAATCCATAAAAACCACTCCCAAGAATGAATATCTGGAAGAAGAAAAACGACTACTCGATGTAAATGCCAAGGAACTTGCCAGCCTGAATAACAATGTATATAAGCTGAGAACAGAAGTTGAAAATCTGTCCGGTTCTATACGTGAGTGCAAACCTATTATTTCTGAAGAAATGCATAAGTTGGCAGTTGAATTTGGAGCAACACTTCTCTGCAATTTTCTTGGTCAGATTGAGAGCAAAGGCAAGGAAGCCGAGCGAAGAATGAAGAAAGCCGACAATGCCATCCATATCCCGGCTACCGCATTCTACATCACAATTATAATACTGGTTGCCCTCTCTTCTTTTTTCGCCAGCATCATAATAGCAAATGTCGAGATTTTACACTCGGCATTGATTTGGAAGGCTGCTTTATAGACTATTCTGATTGCTACGGCTGGAATTACCATAATGATACTTCTTTCGAAAGTATTGAACAAGCCCAAATAGCAGATTACTACAAAGCGACGAGTCTTAAACCTGAAAATCAGGATTGAAACTCGTTGCTTTTTACTCTATATCATTCAATCAATATCCAAAGGGGGAGAATTACCATCGCTGAATCGGTCAAAGTCGGATTGAAACAGTTGGTCTTGAATAACCCTGTACTTTTCAAACTCTGTTTCTGCGAACTCTTTGGCAAATTCGGCTGACACGTTTCCGTTATCTTGTAATATCGGGAGGTCTGCCACATCAATGAATTTGTCAATACGCTTTGCCCAATCTTCCATTGTCATTGGAATGTGACGTTTAGCCATATTTTCTGCTATATCAAGAAACGCATTCACAATTCTGCCCATTGCTTCCAATTCGTTTTCTCGCAAATAGTTTTTGGCAATGGACACATCCGTTTTTACTATCTTCCCCTGCGGACCTTTCTCCCATGTAGTCAGTCCCATGTGTTCTCGTTCCGCATTGGCTCTATCAACAATCAGCTCGGCAGCCGTATGACCGTGCACCGCATAATGCATCTTGTTCTGAACCTTTTTGAAAAATGCACGCGTAGTTGGTGCATTGACATTATAATCAATACTGGTGGCATATATATCAGTGAGTTTCTGATAAAAGCGTCGTTCACTCAACCTTATCTCCCTAATTTCGGCAAGCAAATGCTCAAAATAATCCTCTCCGATAAACGAGCCATTCTCCATTCGTTTCTTGTCTATCACATATCCACGAATAGCAAACTGGCGAAGCACATATGTACACCATTGCCGGAACTGTGTGGCACGAGTACTATTAACCCGATAGCCAACACTAATGATAGCATCAAGATTATAGAATTTCAACTTACGATTTACTTGACGTTCACCTTCCACCTGAACAACCGAGAAATACTCGGTTGTTACCACTTGTACCAACTCTCCACTTTCATATATATTTTTCAAGTGAAGTCCGACATTATCTGTGGAGCAGTCAAATAATTGCGCCATAGCTTTCTGTGTACACCAGATAGTTTCATTTTGATACATTACCTGCACTCCATTTTCTTTTCCCTCAATTTGAAAAATCAGGAACTCTGCTGTACTATTTCGTATTTCTATATTTTTTGCCATAGCTCTCTTATTCTTTTAAGGTGACCTTTATTCCGAGATGTAAAACTTCAGAAACATTCTCGATAAAAGCCTTTTTCATACGATTGTTGCTATGGGTAATCAATAACCATCCCCCACCCAATTCTTTCTGACTTTTACCGTACTTTGCATCCCTTCGGTTTGAAATTACGGGTACTTTGCAGAATTTGAGATTATACTCTTCCACCACCTTGCGAACCTCAGCCACTCCTATTTTTTTGACAACATTTATAAGTGTTTCAACGGCAGTTTTCTCCGCTATTATAGTTCCGTCAGGAAAAACAACCGTCATATCTCTTGTCGGACCTCTTTCTATCTTTTCATCCAGACGAGAACCATTATTCCGATGTGTTACCTCCGGATCGAGCACCATCTCCTTGGCATCCGTCAACTCCGCTGCAAAGTTACGCTTACGGCTAAGATGAACGCTCAGGGGCTGTTCCGGCACATAATCCACAGCTAAAACAAGTTCACGCTTTACAGGTTGCAAAGCCGGCTCTATTGTTTTGCTTAACACCGGAAGAATCTCTTTCTTGATAATTTCTTCTTCTAACTCATTTGCCTCTTGAATAAGATCTTCATTAATAGACAAACCTAATTCCTTTAGGTTTTCCATTGTCTGATATAGTTTGCTTAATCTGCTCATAACTTTGATTTTTAACTACAGATTAAAATGATTTTCTTTATCGTTTCCACATTCACCGTTTCTGTAGTGGAAATACGATGCGGACAAAGACCAAACTTTGTGAGCAATCGGTCTTTGAGGGCATCCCGTGATTGCTGTACATCGCTATTCTGGTGAAAATGCCAACCATCAACCTCAATCGTTTGAAGTGGTTGTTTAGTGAGCGAATTGTAAATAAGGAAATCTATATGAGAAAACGGACTTTTTGCAAAAGCCTTTTCTTCTTCACTAAGCAAACTCCAATCGCTAATCAATCGAGAGAGCGGATAATGACATAATATTTCAGCGTTAATCAAATTCAAATCAGCAATAGCTTTTACCAAAACCGTATAAACAAGGTTTTCAGATAGATGGTTCGATACCGAAGGATGGGCAGCTTCATACGCCAAACGTTCTGCAGTGTATTGCTTATAGAGCAAATCAAACACAGAGTGGAGTTTGCTTTCCTTGACCTCGAAATTATTGTATTGTATATAGGCTATAAGCTGGGCAAGATTCGATTCTTTCGGCAGCTCATTGCCATTGGTCACGATGCACAAACGAGTCTTGGCACGTGATATGGCGACATTGAGCAAGTTGGCATCGTCGGAAAACTCCGTTGGTTCGTTGTCTACTGTGCTTATGATGATGCTATCGCACTCCCGACCTTGATATTTATGTACCGTACTGGCAATATCATGCCCTAATGCCTTATTTGTTTCTTCCGCTTGGTTGCGATAGGGAGTAATGATGCCCACGCTATCCATATACTTATATTCAGGCATTACCTCCTGTATGATGACATCAATCTCTCGCTGATTGAAATGCTCTCTCGCATGATTGCCTTTAGTGGTACGGACTACCTGCAACACATTCTCTTCGCCGTTGTCAGTGGTCATGGCCACCAGCTCACCATTATAAAACCGTTGATTGCAGAACTCAATAATCTTGGGATGGCAACGATAGTGCTCCCGCAGCAACGTGACAGGAGCTTCCGTGAATACCTCCACACATGATTGCAGAAAGCTATGCGTCATAGCGTTGTATCTGTCATCTACATTATAGGTTGTCTGAATTGCATTTAGAGCAAGTGCTTCTTCACGGCTCACTACATTAGGTAATTGTTTGTCGTCACCAACAATCACGGCATTCATCGCACACGAGAGTGCCAATGCTCCGGTCTTAATGTCTACTTGTGACGCTTCGTCCATAATCACATAATCAAATACCATATCCTTACTGATACAACTTTTGGCAGAATAAGTGGTGCTGAGTACGACAGGATATTCTTTCAAGAACTCCTCTGTTTTGGGCTTGATGTCCCTAATAGAGAACCTTTTCCTTTCGCTGGTTCCATATCGTTTGGCAATCTTATTCTTCAAAATTTGCAAGGAAGAGGAACGCAGATCTTTTACAGACTTGTTAATATCAATGGATTGAAGCGTATGGACTATGAAGCCCAATTCTTGCTCGATTTCAGCCTTACGAGAGAAATAGTAGGCTTCTTCCAATCCAGCTATCACTTCGGTAACTTTACCGTTAAGGAACGAGAATATCTTCATTCCCATAGCAAATGACCACTTCAAACGAAACCAAAAACCGAGCTTTTGCTCCTTCTCTACCATCATTTGGTAAAGGTTGAGCAGCGTTATCAGTTTGGCAGATGGTTTACCATGAAGCCAGTTGTTATCAGTACTGTTTACGCCTAATAGCGCATTATATTTGCTCTCTTTCAGCAACGCATCATATTCCGTCTTTAGTTGAGCTTGACGTAACTGCCCGTCAAATCCTTGTGACACGTTTTGGAGAGAATCTTTCGCCAATTGATAAATTGTTGAGTGCTCTTCTATACTCCAATCGGTCATATCGGGATAATTTGATTGGTTGACAATAAACGTCTCTTTATTCTTTGTACTACCGAGTTTGGCTACGATAAAGCCAAGACCTTCACCACCTAACTTTTCAGCCACATTCTCTACAGCAGAATTGTTGTTAGACACAACAAGCACTGTTTTTCCTGCCACAAGCAAATTGGCTATGATGTTGAGAATCGTTTGCGTTTTACCTGTTCCCGGAGGTCCTTGTATAATGCTTACTTGATGCGCCAATGCCTTCTCCACCGCAGACTTTTGGCTGGCATTGCATCCAAAAGGATAATAAACCTGCTTTGGCAAGCGATATGTTGCTAATTTTGACTTGTTCCCAAGATATTGAGCCAAAGGAACATTGTCGCGCATTGTATCTATCAATTCATACTGCTTGGATAAGATATTATCTTCATTCTCTGTCATCAGACCTGTTTCATCAGCCAATTTACGAAGATATTCCCAAGTAGAGCCACCATTTTTTTCAATAGGAGTACGAGTGATATAGATATCATTTCCCTCAAAGTTCTCATAGCAACCATTGGTATAGGTCACTCGATAGAATGTATGACGAGTGTCAGAAAACCGCAATACTTCTGCCACATTGTTGATGTGCTTATTCTTGATATACAATCCTTTTTCGCTGAAATCTATGGTATCTGGATCTGTATAATATAACAGACGGGATTTGTTGTAATTGAACACACGAGGGGATGTAGAGAACCGAACAGCCCAAAAACCGTTCTTATTCTCGCTGATAAAGGAGACTTGTTCGGTGATAAACATACGCTTATCGCCACGTCGTTCTAAATCTACTATCATGTATTGCCTCGTGTCCATAATATACATCTTTTATTCGCTACATATGACTCGGCAATCAATGTTTGCCATTTCATGAAGAACCTGTACTGTGTTACCTAATAATATTCTCATTTCACTGGAGCATTTAGATTTACTCATACTACTATCGCACGTTCTTCATTACATTCGACATGAGCCATTAATGCGTGAAGTGCTCCAATCTGTGGAGAACGAAGTCCAGATGTAGTATCGGTTTCTTTTCGAAAGCTAAATCGCCCTTCCCATGATTTTGCAATCTGCTCAGAATCAAGCTGTATATTTCCCATATTGTTGGATATCATTTAATTAAAGCAATGTTATTTTTTTTAATCTATAATACTGTTGTCGTTATACATAGAGATTCCTCTCTTTGCAAAAAATGTTAGACGAACTATTTAACGTGAGTTCGATATAAGAATAAATATAATCTATTGTTAAATAGGAACATAGCGATAAAAGTATTAAATTTATAGTGTCAAATTATAACATTTAATCGATTACCACTATGTTCTCAGAGTCTAAAGTTACAGAGATTTATTGTATGGCCGATGATTTTTGCAAGGAATTTGCATTACAACAGGAAAAATATATGATTGAAGACAAGAATATCAGACATCGTAACAAGCCCAACCGTATGAGTGATGCTGAGATTATGGTTATCCTGTTCCATTCCGGTGGTTTCCGCTGCTTCAAGCATTATTACAAGGAGTATGTCTGCAAGCATCTAAAACACCTGTTTCCACGTCTGGTGTCTTACAACCGTTTCGTGGAGCTGGAAAAGGAGGTACTGCTTCCTCTGACCATTTTCATCAAGAAAGTCCTGCTGGGAACCTGTACAGGTATCAGTTTCGTTGACTCTACTCCCTTACGTGTATGTCGTAACCAAAGAATCCTGATTCATAAGACCTTTGAAGGAATCGCTGAACGTGGAAAATGTTCCATGGGCTGGTTCTTCGGATTCAAGCTGCATTTGATAATCAATGATAAGGGAGAGATACTGAACTTTATGTTCACTCCGGGTAACGTGGATGACCGTGAACCGTTGAAGCAGAGCAAGTTTCTGGAGAACATCAAAGGAAAACTATGTGCGGACAAGGGATATATCGGTCAGGCTTTGTTTGAGAATCTTTTCCTTAATGGTATACAGCTTGTCACTAAAGTTAAAAACAATATGAAGAACTCACTGATGAGTATTGCTGATAAGATTCTGCTCAGAAAAAGAGCTTTGATTGAAACGGTCAATGACGAACTGAAGAACATTGCACAGATAGAACACTCCAGACATCGTTCATTCAATAACTTTATAGCCAACTCTTTGTCGGCTATCGCAGCATACTGCTTTTTTGAGAAGAAACCCGCCATTGACGTAAATTTCGTCAAGGACGGACAACTTTCTATTTTATAGTGCCGAATGGAAAAATCAGAAAGTACACTAAATCAAAACTTTCATTCCCGTCGGATGATGCTGTGAAGAAAATGGTATACCTGTCTTTGATGGAGATTGAGAAGAAGTGGACAATGCCGATTACTAACTGGGGATTGATTATGAACCAATTTATGCTTATTTTTGAAAACAGAATCCAGATATAAGAGAACTTATAACTGAATCCCGTTTCTATTTACACAAAATTTTGGATATTGCCATTTTTTGATTTTATATCGAACTCACGTTATTTATTTTATTACCGCATTATACAAATCCTGATAAGTCTTCACCACACTATACACCACATCACCAGTACTGATAGCTGCAAAGTGGCGACGAGCACATTCCATCTTAGCATCCTCGGAATGACGAAATTGTGATACTTCGATGTCGTTACCTTTGGTTTCCGCTACGAAATATACGTGCTTCACAGTGCCTTCTCGGAAAGCTACAGCCCAGTCGGGATTGTATTTGCCCATTGGGGTGTTGATGTAGAAACCTCCCGGCAGTTTGCTATATACCACTACATCATCCTCGGCTTCCAGTGATTCGGCAAAGCTCTTTTCGATTCCCTCACTATCCACTACCACAAGGTCGTAGAGCGACTTGGTGCTTTCGATGGCGTCCCTACCGAGTGTACCGCGTAGTGTAGCTTCTTCAAAGATGTCTGTGCCAAAAGTACCGGTACGTTTTTCGTATTGGATATGCTGGATGAGGGAAATTGCTTTACAGTCATTGATGATGCGTCCGGCCTTGATGATAAACTCCTCAGGGTTGAGTTTGAACTGATGGAAAGTAGCAGGACTGATGCCTTTCAGCATTTCCACAATGGTACGGCGAGTAAGACCCGTAGCCTGTACCAGCTCGCCCACAAGGTCATACGTTACCTCTGCACCAATGGCTTCCGTCACACGGATAGTCTTCACCGTGGCTGCGTTCATAGCAGTTCCGGCTTCCAACTCCTCTCGGTCACGGATGCTTTCCATGCCGCCACTTTCCACAACGATACGAATCTCTGTCACATTCAGATGCTTGTCGAGTGCATCAATGGCAGCCTTTATGAGCTTTGGAGTTTCAAAGCGCACATTGTAATAGGTACGTGTATTGATACGCTTCCACAGCTCTTGCCACTCTTTTTTGTTGAAGTTGTCTTTCACGAAATGAGCCTCCGTCTTGTTGCGCCCATTAGCTGGTTTGAACGCATCGGGATTGAATACCTTATCCAACTGCTTGACGACAAACGAGCGTAGATTTTCCACTTCACCAAAATTGAGCGTTCCGGCTTTCTTTTCATCAAAATACTTCTGCGTTAGCTTACCCTTTTTGATGTAACCTTGCCCAATAAGTTCCTCGTGGATTTCCACAGCCTGCTCAGTGGTTATCTTTATATTATGTCCGTCCTCGGTTTGCGTCAGCTGATCGGTAAACAACGTAGGTGTTACAATCACCGGACGATTACCACAGGCTTCCGCCATATCTGTTTGCAGCTTCTTGGCAAAATCGTCATAGCTTTCGCTGGCGATAACGGTCAGTATATTGGTATCAAATACACGATCGCCTAATACATCGGCATCTTGGCGTTCGCCCTTGTCGTTAACACATAGGCGCATACCACGCCCCACCTCCTGACGTTTCTTGATTTCGTTGGAAGTGTCTTTCAGCGTGCAAATCTGGAACACGTTAGGATTGTCCCAACCTTCTTTCAAGGCCGAGTGAGAGAAAATAAAGCGAACGGGGCAACTTTGGCTAAGCAAACGCTCTTTATCCTTCATGATAAGGTCGAAACCACGCTCTTCGTTTTCGCCTTCCTTATTCTTCGATTCCACACTCTTTCCTTTTTTATCGATAGAGAAGTAACCATCGTGAATGTTTTCGGGTGCATTCTTCGGGTCGGAAAGAAAGCGTGTGTAAGAGGCATCCGTAAAGGTAGGCATAAACTCCTGCAAGGCACGTTGGTACTCCTCTTCAAACATCTTTGCGAACTTACCCTTTTCCACGTTGTCTTTATCGTAGATGCGGTAGCTATCCACGTGGTCGATAAAGAACAATGACAGCACTTTGATACCGCGAGCGAAAAGTTGGCGTTCACGCTCCAAGTGGGTTTTGATGGTTTCTCGTATCTGGTTGCGGCGGAGAATGTCCTCGTTCACGCTGCCCACCACCTCACCGGGATGAAGCGTCAGTCCGTTGAGGAAATGCACGGTATTGGTCAATCCGTCTATACGTTCCACTTTGAAATTATCGGCATACTCCTGCAAACCACCACTTTGCTCTTTGAGGTCGAATCCTTCGCCGACCAAGCGAATGGTTTGGCGTGTGCCATTGGTTGTCTTGACATCGAAGCCCAATCGAGCTTGTGGATTACCTTTGCTAATGACGATTTCATCCAGATAAACATAGCCATTGGTAGCTGTAGAACCCACTTGATGCACACTGCGTACCTCTATTTTCTTCACTAGCTTCTTATTGTAAGCGTCAATGGCATCGAGGCGATATACTTGGTTGAATATCTCACGGTGTGTGGCACTATAAAGCAAGGTAAAGAGCGGATTAAACAGTTTGATACCTTTGCGTGTGGCATTATTCGCATCAGTGCCTAGTACACTTTGCGGCTCATCAATAATCATAATAGGATTCGTTTTCGCCAAGATGTCAATCGGCTTTCGCGAACCAAAATCGTCACGCCGTGAGAATATGATACGGGCGGTTGCATCACCGGCACGTCCTTCCTTGTTCTTATCTTCGTTGAGCGAGACATTAAAAGCCTGCGTGTTGATAATCATCGCATGGATATTGTTGTCTGAGGCAAACGCTTCTATCTTGGCGAGCTGCTTGGAGTTGTAGATAAAGTATTGCATACGCTTGCCGTATTCTTCGGCAAAATGTTCTGCTATACTCTCAAAACTCTTGAACACGCCTTCGCGGATGGCAATACTTGGCACTACAATCACAAATTTCGACCAGCCATAGCGGGCGTTCAGCTCGTACATGGTCTTGATGTAGGTATAGGTCTTACCCGTACCTGTTTCCATTTCGATGGTAAAGGTACGTCCGTCTCCCTCCAGATGCTCCACGGGCTTCAATCCTTCTGCCATCTGTATACCACGCACATTCTCGCAAATGCTTTCATTGTCAAGTACAAGGGGCAGATTGCCGAAGCCGTCGAAACTGAGCGCACCAAACTTGTTCAAGAAGGTGCGGCTGCCGTCGTGTTTGGGTTGTCCCTGAAATACGTCGCTCACGCATTTGGTGGCTTCCGCTTGAAAGCGTTGATGTTTATATCTTATTTTCACTTTTTGCCTCCTTTCTTACTTTTGTCGCTAATCGCCTTGATAGCGTTCAAATAATCTTGCTCCACATCGCTGAGTGTGCGTTGTTTATATTTACGATATTCAGTAGTGGCATGGTCCATCGCTTCTTGATGGGATACTCGGCCTCCATCCAGTAGGAGTTGTTCTCCAGTTGAGGTGAGTATGCGATCCAGATAGTTTGCCCAATCGTTCATGGTCATGGGTTGCTCTTTCTCGGCTTGACGTTCTGCGAAATCAAGATATCCGGACACCAACTGTCCCATGGATCGAAGTTCTTTATCATCAAGATAGTTTTTTGCAGTACGAGCTTCGGCCAGTGTAGGTTGGCTTCCCTTAAAGGTGAGTAGTCCCATGAAGTCTTTCTCTGAGTCGGCACGTTCCACTATCAATTCTGCGGCAGTGCGACCGTGGATAGCATAATGTATCTTGTTTTGCACTTTCTTGAAAAATTCCTGTGACACTGAGACGCGAGGGTCGTAGTCAATACTGGTGGCATAGATTTCCAGCACTTGGCGGTAGAACACCTTTTCCGTGGCACGAATGTCACGGATGCGTTCCAATAGTTCTTTCCAATAGCCACCACCACCCAACTTTTTCAGGCGCTCGTCGTCCATAGTGAAACCTTTGGTGATGTATTCCTTCAGCCGTTGGGTAGCCCATTGGCGGAAACGTGTGGCAATGATGGAGCGGACACGATAACCTAAAGCGATAATCATGTCGAGATTATAGAAGGTTGTCATGTACGCCTTACCATCTGCGGCAGTTGTTCGGAATTTCCGAACAACTGAGTCCTCTTGTAGTTCGCCTTCTTCGAAAATGTGCTTAATATGCTCACTTACATTGGATTTGCTTGTCTGATACAGCTCGCACATCTGCGCTTGAGTAAGCCATAAGGTATCTTCCTCAAGTTTCACATCTATCTTTGTCAGACCGTCATTGTCTGTATAGATTAGTATTTTGTTGTTCTCTTCCATGAACACGTTAAATTACTCTGATGTTATTAAACGCATCATTATCCGCCCAGTCCAAGGCTTGCTTGAACTGCTCATAAATGTTGATTTTCTGAGCATCTTCTTTGAAACAGGCATCGCGAAAGAGTACACGTAAAGGGCTTTTGTCTGCCATCGCAGCTACTACCTTATCGGTAATATCTGGAGAAAAACAAGCCACGAGGTCGCCTTCATTGACGGTGTAGATGGTGCAGCCATCCACGGTTTCTGTCAACAAGGGTAAGTCTAAGCGAACGCCCCATGCCAACATAGAACCATAGAGCAGGTCAAAGTCTGTACGGTCAGCCTTGATATTATTGGCAAAGAGGTCGAGCTGGTCTTGCTTGTATTCCTTAGGTGAAAGTGATACTTTCTCGTAATTACTTTCATCGAGGCGATAGACACGGAAACCGGTGTCGAGATTTTGCGTAGTAAGCGGAGAATCAGCCTTGATTTTTGCACCGGCACGACGAATACGCTCTTTTCCTATTTCGCAGATATTTTCATAACCTTGATCTTTCTTTGTATCACTTACTTCTTCAGGTAATTGAACCATAATAAATTGGCAATTAGTGTTCTTCTCTAAATTAGTCTTCATCAAGGCATGAGCGGTACTCGCCGAACCTGAAAAGAAGTCCAATACGATAGAATCTCCTTTCAAATTGGCCAAAGTAATAAGACGTTGAAGCAATCTTACAGGCTTTGGCCCATCAAATACACCTTTGTCTCCAAAAAGAGATACTACTTCTTTTGCACCTTCTTGACTATGTCCAACTTCTTTATAAAAAAGTATAGATGTTGGAGCCATACCATCAAACTTAAGTTCAGATAGAAACCTTTTGATACATGGTACGCTATTACCATCGACACCAAATGAAATTCGGTTGTCGCGGAGTCTCTCGAAGAACGCGTTCTTCGAGAGACTCCAGCAGCGTCCTGCTGGAGGCTCTACGATTTTCCCCGAAGGGGTCGTGATGGGATAATCACATGCTGCATTATATGTCTTAACAGACATATCACTTGGTTTCCAAACACCTCGTGGATCATTGTCTGGATTAGAATAACGAGCATTAGCTTCTTCTGTTCTCTCTAATCGTCCAATCGTAAAGTCTTCTATTTGTTTGGCAAACATCAAAATATAATCATGGCTATTTGAGATGTATTTTGCGTCATTTTTGGGTGAGTAAGCTCTTTCCCACACTAATTGTGCTACAAAATTATGTTCCCCAAATACTTCGTCACAAATATTTCTCAGATTGCGCACCTCATTATCATCAATCGAAATAAAGATAACCCCATCCTCCGCGAGCAAAGAACGAGCCACCAACAAACGCGTATAAATCATTGAACACCAATCCGAATGAAACTTACCATTCGTATCGGTATTCTTCCTGAAGCGATAGCCTAATTCGTCTACATTGCCGGCTTCGAAATCCTCCTCGGCAGCAGTGTGGGCAAAGTCATCGTGATATACAAAGTCATTGCCCGTATTATAAGGCGGGTCAATATAAATCATCTTCACCTTACCCATATACGAGCGTTGCAAGAGTTTGAGCACTTCAAGATTATCGCCCTCGACATAGATATTCTTTGTGTTGTCCCAATCCACGGAATCTTCCACCACCGGGCGTAATGTCTTATCGGTTGGTTTGGCAGCTTCCGCACGAGCGGCGTTCTTACCGACCCATGTAAACTGATACATCTCGCCATCGCCATCTGTGGCATGGTCGCCAAGCAACCGACGAAGCACCTCGAAGTTTACCTTTCGGGAGATTTCCCCCGTCTTGTCATCACGTACTTCGGTAAATGCCGAAGGTGCTACCTGATAGAGCGCATCAAGATTGAGTTGCGTTCCGTCTGCGGAGTTCAAATCTAAATGTTTTAATATGTCAGCCATATATATTGTTCTTGATTATTTTCTAATGTTTTAAGTTCTTCTTCCAACTTGGCTATCTCACGCTTCAAAGTGCGGGCTTCGCTGTTGAGTTCCATCTGTTTGGCAAACTGCTTTTCATTTCGTACCCGTTTCTGCAAGACTTCCGCTGCTCGTCGTTTACGGGTCAATTCATCTTGCAATGCCATAATCTGTTTCGTGTCGGTGGCGTTGGTCGTACCAAATCCGGAAATCTGACCGGCAAACGCTTCGTAGATATTATCCAGTGACGACCCTGCCAGTTCCAATTTCACCTTTGCCAATGGCATCCATTTCGTGCGGAAAGTCTTCAAAATGTTGAATCGTGTTTTGTCCGCATCCGCCCATTCCTTGTAGTTGAGCAACAATCGGCTACAGTTGGCATATTGCAACACAAACACCACATAGCGCGGCATCTGGCGGTCGATGGCAAGAAACACATCATCCAGCGTATCTTCCACTTTGAGTGTCACTAAGAACACCACGATTTCATGCACCGCCTTACCCTCGTCCACATTCATTGTGGATGGAGCTAACTTATAGAGCCATTGTATGCGTTCCACATCTTCCACAAATCGCATCTTCAAGCGTGTGTTAATCTCCAAATGCTTGTAAAAGGCTGTCTTGGGCACCAATCTGTCCACGTGCGTGGAGGTGGGGTAGTTAAGTATATTGTCCATTTTGTCTCATCTAATTAACCTCATTATTATGATGCCGTTCATACGAATCCCATAAAAAGCGCACGAGAGTTGTACTACTTCCAATCGCTAAACTAGCATGACGAGATTCAAGCCCTTTATATGAACTGGACTTGCCATGTCCGTTACCATACAGATTTCTCAGTTCTGCAACGCCTTGTGCAATAGCTTTAAGATTACCGAGAATAGCCTTTATAGACTTAGCTCCTTTAACATCATCAGAGATGTTTTTAGGCATCAGATGAAAATGTTTGAAAGTTTCATCAACAAGACGTGGAACTTCCCAATCTTTATCTACAGTACAGCCTTCAAATTCAAGTATTGTTTTACAACAACTTTCAATTAGTTTTTTAGCCTTACCAATTGCTTCTGTTGGATTTCCGTCCTTCAGATTGAGCATTAAATCAATTTGAGCTGATATGTAATCGCTGTCAAAAGCTTCTTTTAAAGTTTCAGCCGTAGCGGTCATAACCATTGTACCACCTGCTTTATCAAGTATGCTACGGCATTTTTTGTAAGCAACCGCACGGCTTTTACGATTTTCTTCATCATGTTCCTTCATTGAAGAAAGTTCATAATATCTGATTAAATCGCTAAGTAGCTTTATTTTATCTTCGTATTTTGTATCATTGATATATGCTATCAGAGATTTGTCCTTTGAAAGTCTATATGTTTCACAAAGCGGAACACCTATGCTTTTATAGGTAAAAGCATCAAAATCAGCTGTACTAAAGTCCAGGACATAACCACCTTCATTTAAGAAGTTGACTATAGTACCTATTTCTATATCAGATAATTTCATTTCTCTTTAATTATTAAGAAGGTTATCAACTCAAAGTCGTCCAAACCTTTAATTTCTCCATGCAAGGCTGTTGTCTCACCCACAGAGAAAAGGCTCTCAATGTCTGTTTCTTCTTTAATGCTTACGATGCTGTCAATAGCTGTTTGGAGTAATGTGTTGTACTTGGTCATACGACGGCCGTCTTGCGTTTCACGGTTGACCGCAGCACAGAGCACACGGTCATAGTCGTTTTGATTCTTACACAGCGCACGCATGATGTCGAGCAGTTGTTTAGGATGCAGATGGTCGCAAATTACGTCACCATCGTCTGCCAAATAGACCATGTAGAACGGATGCAGTTGATTCTTGCGGTCAATATTAACGGCATTGTTGCGGTTCTTCAGCACAAACATCACGCCCGGTTTCGCCAATTCGGAACCAGCTACCACCGCATTCAATCCGAAAGGTGCATGTTCAATATCCGGATGTTCCTTGACATATTGCAAGAGGTCAAGCCTAAACTCGTTCAATCCCAAATCCATGATGTTGATACCGGTGTCCATATCTTCAATATCCACCACTTCATCCTGCAACTTCTTTAGCTGCCCAAGGCGATATTCCAAATCAGCTTCTTCGCCCATAGAAAGCGGATTGCCGGTACCTGCTGCGGTAAGGATGGTGGCTTTCATTCGGCTTTCGACACGTCCTTTGAGCTGAATATAGTCATCCAGTTCCATATCCGGCCAGTAGTTGACAAGCTGGATTTGCTTGTTCCGGCTACCGATACGGTCGATACGCCCGAAACGCTGGATGATGCGTACGGGATTCCAATGGATGTCGTAATTGATGAGGTAGTCGCAATCTTGTAAGTTTTGCCCCTCACTGATACAATCGGTAGCAATAAGTATATCAATCTCACCTGTGGCATTGGGAAAGAGGGCCGCACGGTCTTTTGATAACGGTGAAAAATAGGTCAGCACATTATTGAACGAAATGGGAAACTTCGGCAATGTGCATCTGCCATCGGTAGAACCGGTGATAAGAGCCGTATCAAGTCCGCAAGTTTCCTTTATCTTCGTGGATAATTGCTCATAGAGATAATTGGCTGTGTCGGCAAATGCCGTAAATATAAGCACTTTCTTGTTTTCTCCGTTTATCGGGTTACTAAATTTATGTTTCAAATCCTCGATAAGCATCTGTAACTTGCTGTCGTGTTCGGGCGTAATGTCCTTCAACATCAGCAAGAGCAGGTCTAACCGTTCAAAATCGGCTTCGAGATCGCGTCGCCAACTCACATAGTCCATGTCAGCCAATGAAATCTTCGACTTCTTGGTGGCAAACGGGTCAGTGTCGCCTTCGGATGAGTCCATATCATCAGTGAAAGAAGACACATCAATGGTTGCACCGGAATGTTTCTTGTCGTATGCTTCTATCAGTTCCATTGTCTGCCGAATGTACTCATGGATGCGGTTAAGCGTCAGTCGGAAAGAATTGACCGAACTTTCCAGACGTTTCAACAGGTTGGTGGCCATGAGTTTGCGCAAGCCTTTCTCACGACCGTCAATAGACAGACCTTCACCATCGTAGTCGATACTGTAACCACTACGAGCACAATCGAAGAGATAAAGCGAAGGGGTGTATATGGAAAGATTTAGAGCATTGAGTTGCTCGGCAATATCCTTGAAATTGATGGCATCGCCCAAGTCCGTCAAACGCGGACGGCGAGACAAAGGGGCAAGCCGCTTAGGAAACTCGCCAATATCTTTCGTGTCGTAATACTTGATGATATGGCTACGACTACGTGCGATGGTCACGGCATCGAGTATCTGAAAAAAGTCAAACTGAAGACTTGACAGCAATCGTTCCGTAGTCCGTTCGCTTGGCTCCAACTTAGCCCAACGATTATAGGCAGTCTGAGCAGACTTGAATATGTCGTCAATGTTGCGGTCTAGTTCGAGGGCTTCGTTGATATTCTCCACACGCCCCTCGTATGCCAGTTGTAACTGGTTCTTCAAATCGCCGAATCGGTTGTTGACAGGAGTTGCTGACAGCATGAGTACTTTCGTTTTCACACCCTGACGGATGACACATCGCATCAATCGCTGATAACGGTTCTCCTTGTGGCGGTCTGTTTCTACGAGCGTATCAAAATCCGCTTCATCCTCTTCGTCCACATTACCACCATTGCGGAAGTTGTGGCTTTCGTCAATCACAATCAAGTCATAGTTTCCCCAATTCACATGTTCCAAGTCGAGGCCATTACTCAAACCACGGTCGCGTGAAAGGTCAGAGTGGAAGAGGGTGTCATACCTTAGCCGATCGGCAGCTACGGGGTTGTTTTTGTAATTGGCACGGAAAGTCTGCCAGTTGTCATTCAGTTTTTTAGGGCAAAGTACAAGCACCGACTTATTACGGTTCTCGTAATACTTGATAACCGCCAATGCCGTAAAGGTCTTGCCAAGACCTACTGAATCGGCAAGGATGCAACCATTGTATTTTTCCAACTTGTTGATGATAGCCAGCGCAGCATCACGTTGAAAGTTGTAAAGCTTATTCCAAATGACACTGGTCTTGAAGCCCGTGCGCTCATTGGGTAACACATCTTCGCTGATGTCTTCCAAGAACTCGTTGAAAATATTATAAAGGGCGATGAAGTAGATGTATTCTGGAGCATTTTCCTGATATACAGTGTCTATGTACTCCAATATACGCTTCGTTACATCCTCAAACTTCTCATCATTGTTCCACTGCTCATTGAAAATATCCAAGTAGGCACTTGCTGTTGGTGAAGGCAATACATTGACTACATTATATACATTAGCACCACGCTCACATCCCAACTGTGTGGTGGTAAACTCATTGAATGGAATATAAACCTGCTGGGTGTCGTTGTTGATGTGCATAAATCCACCCATCTGTTCTTGCGAAGCATTGGAACGGAATTGCACTTTTCTGCGAATCCAGTCGGCACATTCTTTGGCAATGGCTTTCTGTGACAACTGGTTGCGCAGACGAATTTCAAAGTCCGTACCATACAAATTGCGCTCTCGGTTAAGTTTAGGGATGAAAAACTCTCGTTTCTCTTTCTTTGATTTGTCCTTGATGAAAGTAGGAGACGTGAAAATGAAACGCAATTGCTCCACCTGCTCCAGTTCTTCTTTCAATGCTTCGTAGGCATAAATGGAGAATGAAGCCGCAGCAATAGACACACAAGCACCTTTGGATAACCGTCCCTTGAGGTCATCCACAACACGCTCACTTATGTTGTTTATCAACTTAGGTTGTTCCATTCCTCTATTCTTCTTTTGTATGACAAATTAATTTGTGTATATCCACATCCAAAACTTCTGCTATTCGTGCCAATGTGTATAAATCGGGTTGTGAATGATTGTTGCACCACTTTGACACCGTTGCCGGATCTTTCTGCAAAGTTTTAGCAAGCCATTTACTCATAATGCCCTTCTCAGCTAATACTGCCTTTATACAGTTCAAATTCGCCATATTGTATTCAATTATAAATTGCGTCAAATGCAAAGTTATATATTTTATTTGGTTCGCGAGCATAATCGAAGAAATAAAAGTCTTTTGGCAAAAGAAATTAATGTAAAGTGATGTGAGATTGGGATTATTTGCTAATTTTACACCGTTTTTGAGACGATATAAACATTAACAATGCAAAGAAACAGAATGAATATATTAACAACAACCGCAATTCAGAGCAACAAACGCACTGATTCTGTGTCGAGTGTTCATGTTTCACGCATTGAACCTCGTAGAGTTAATACTTTCCAACGAACATAACGAGTACATTATTGTACTTTGAGAGAATAGAAACTGAATAGTTGGAGAGTCCTTACCAAACTTTCCAACTATTTTGTTTGTATGCCCATTTGTGACAGTCGCCTTTATGATGCTCTTCTGCCATTTCCGTCTGATGGGCTGTTGGTAACCAGATTATTAACGTGCAGTGATACACATAAATTGAGAAGAAATGAGCTATAAATTTGATGGCAGCAAGGTGTTCTTTACATCTGATACCCATTTTTATCATGGGAATATCATTCGTTTCTGCAACAGGCCGTTTAAGGATGTGGAAATGATGAATGAGACCATAATCTCCAATTGGAACAATACAGTCGGGCAGGATGACATTGTCTTTCATCTGGGCGATTTCTGTCTTGGCGGTTCAGCTGAATGGACTAAAATCCTTGACAGGTTGAACGGAAAGATATATCTGATTATGGGCAACCATGATTTGAAGAATATACGTCAAGGCTACATTGACAGATTTGAACATGTGGCAATGCAGATACACATAGAGGTCGGTAAACAAAGGATATATTTGAACCATTATCCTTTTCTATGTTTTGATGGCGGATATAAAGATGTGTGGCAACTTTTCGGACACGTACATACAAGGAAGAATAACACTGGAATTGACGCTGCCCGGCTTCAGTATCTCTATCCGACGCAATACGATGTAGGGGTTGATAACAATAACTTTACCCCCATATCATTTGAACAGGTAAAAAGGATGATTGAAAAACAAGTAGAGCAATTTCATAAGAAATAAAAAAGGAGGTTTATGTATGAGTGAATATACAACGGTCTATTTAAGGCACAAAAATATGCCTTTGTTGAAAAAGAAAGAGCATCCGTCTCATGAAGAATGCCAAAGTCAATCTAAAGAAGATTTGATGAAAGTCATTCGCGAAATAGATGAATATAACAAACAGGTTGCAAAGTCTTTGGGGTGTAAATTGTTTTATCTTACTACTACCCCAAGTCGTGAATTGACTGTGCTTCCATGTAGTCCATCTCCAAGTGTGCTGACAAACGTCCTTCTTGAGGAGGTTTTATGCTTTTACAAAGAAGAAATCGAACATTGTAAAAAGGCTATTGCTAAGAATAAAGAAGATATTGCCAAGTTGGAAGTACGAATAGCCAAAACGACCGTCGATTTGTACGATAAAATCAACAAGGAGATAGACAACTGCTATGAGAACATAGACTTTGAGGAAGAAGAACTTGAACACTACCAATTCCTGTATAATAAATTTTCTTTCTTGGAGGGTATTATTGGCGATGAATCGAATTCAAAGAATTATGAACTGATTTACACAAAATATTAATAAACAAAAGATTATGAAGATACAATATATGAGCGACCTGCATTTGGAATTCAGCGATAACAGCAGGTGGATGAAACATAATGAATTACCTGTAACTGGCGATGTTCTGGTTCTTGCCGGAGATATATTCTATTTGAAAAACAAGGTTGCACCTTTGAGTAATTTTTGGAAATGGGCATCTGTAAATTATCGGCAAGTGCTCCTTGTGCCCGGAAACCATGAGTATTACAATTATTGTGATGTGATGGATAAGGGACTGCAATGGAATTGGATGTTCAAGAAGAATGTAGGATATTACCAGAATCAAGTAGTAAAGATTGATGATACTGATTTTATCATGAGCACTTTGTGGTCTCAGATTTCTCCTTCTGACGAGTATTTTATATGGAAAGGCATGAACGACTTTCGGCAAATAATGTATAATGGCAAATTACTCCAAACTGAGGAGTTTAATCAGATGCATGAATTCTGCTTGGATTTCATCAAGCATAGTCTAACTGAAAGCACCGCAAAGCACATTGTGGTAGTAACACATCATCTTCCCACATTGGAGGTCGTCGCCCCTCACCATAAAGGTTCAGTGCTGAATAGTGCATTTGCAACTGAACTGAGTGGGCTTATTGCCGACAGTCGCATTGACGCATGGGTTTATGGGCATTCACATACCAACATTGATGCTGAGATAAACGGAACAAAGGTCGTTTGCAATCAGATGGGATATGTTTTCCAAAATGAACATATCGCCAATGGTTTTGCTCCGGACAAGTGCCTTGTCTTATGAAAGGCATAGGTTCACCGGTAATACACTTTAAAGCCTCAATATATCATATAGTGAACAAAAAAGCACGTGTTCATATATTATATGATATATTGTGGCTTAATGTTTTTCTGTTGAATGCAAGTATAATACAGTAGTTCTACACTTTTTCAAGCGAATAAACCGAATTCGTTACACTTTTTCCAACGAATCATCCCCATTACACGACATTTTTTCAAGCGAATCACAGTATAAATCACCGAAACCAACTTTACTTTATCTCCGTATTCATATATACGTGCATTAAAGTAAACCTAACAGAGGGAGAAAAAGAGATGGCTTCGCCAAAGCCAGACTGAATCATATCTACCGACTTTCTTTTGGGGGCTGCAAAACAATCCCAACTCCTACCTCAAAAGCAAAGCAAGACTCGCCCCTTGCCAAGCCACAAAAGGCAACCCGAAAATCCGTAAACCAGCCTTCCATTTTGCAGACGTAATCAGCGAAATTATCCCCGAGATGCCTTATCTTTGCGAAGCGGAGATTTCGGGGCAAAAGAGAACGATTTTCCCCATTTTCCCTCTGTTTTGAGATAGGCAACGAAGAAAAGTGTTAAATCTTCGATTTTTGAGCAGTATATCTTAAGTCATAAAACACTGATAATAAGCCATTATAATCAACCACTATAATACAGCATAGGCATCTTTATTCGCAGTAGTTGCAAAAATCAACAACTTTAATTCGGGCTCGAAGCCTAGTGCCTTTTCTATTTCTGTATCAATCTCACCTTCTGTTAACTGAGCATTCGCATAGTCATCCTTACCTTTGCATTGAATATCACAATATCCGCCATATTTTTCAACATATGAAAATACACCAACACCATGCTGATTTCGCCCTTGGCAACCATGTCGTTTTATTGTATCTTCACAAGTCCATATTTCACCCCACAATAATTTGCAGAGTTTTTCAAAGTCTTGCCAGTTACTTGGCTTTTTCAATTGAGTTTGTGCTATCATACAAAGAAAATATTTTAGGCACCTACATACAACTTTACACCAAGTGCTACGCAACGTCTTAGGATGTTATTTCAGATAGAAAAAGCTCGAAGAAATTAATCTTCGAGCTTTTTTATTACCAAATCTTTTCTTACCTTTGTAATTGACATTCGTGATTATACCATGAATAATAACATGAGACCTATTTACAGTAAGTCTACAAATAATACTCTAAAATAATTGTCAGATTTCTGACTCCAATAATCATTGATTAATTCTTTAAACAACTACAGAGTATGAATAAATTATGTACTATTGGAGGAAAGAAATACACTATCTTATCCTCTAACAAAACTATGAGAGTATACATCATTATCAATGGTGCTTCAAGTAAGAATTTGTCTAAAAGAACTGGTATCGGTACATTTTAGACGTTCTAATTTGGCTTGTGATTTCTCTAAATCACATAATTATATACAGTTGGGTAATATAAAGTTTTTCCCCTTTATATCACCCAATTGTTTTGATTACAATCCTAAGCCTTTCAAATCAACTCCATTTACTGATTTAATATCATCAGGATTGACTGTTGCCGCTTTAGCTGCAATGTTAGTCAATTTGGTGACGATTTTACCTAATCGTTGGATTTGTTTGCTGTTCATTTCTGATTTACCCGCATCCAGTTTTTCTTGCATTGCTTGTGCTTTTGATGCTGCGTTCATAGCACTCTGAGAATCCACATTACCTACCGGATTTCATTTCAGTAAGGAACTTATCATATTCGTTTACAATAGCTTCATAATCATCAAGTAGCTTATCCCATTTATTATCAGAAGATGAAGAAGAACTGTTGTTTATGGTAGATTCATCGTCAATATTTGATTCAAGCATTAATTTGAATGTTTTAGCACCTGCATATTTATCAGGCCAATCTTTCAATCTTACATATATCGAACCAATCTCACCAGATTTCATTTCCATAACACTAAATGGTATCGGTGGCCATGAAGAAATATCTTCAAGAGATGGATTCAACTCAGATACCAATACTTTTCCGTTTTCGTCATAAACTTCATAACCAACACCAACTTTGCTGTAACTGTAACCCTCAAGTTCATTACGTTTTACTTTGATTTCAAATTGATTGGAAACTGTAGGAAACTTGTAATCTTCATCAACAAGCTCATACAACATACCAAGTGAACCGTCAATTTCTGTAGTTTCCGGACGAAGTGATTCTGGTTGTTTTTTACCGCAACTAACCAAACATAGTGTAAGTAAAGCACTTACAGATAAAATAACACCTAACTTTTTCATTTTGATTTTGAATTTTGTTTCTTCACCAGCCCCCGAAAGAAGATATTATCATTATTAAATGATGAAAGCGTGAGGGCTGCTAACTTATTTCAACCGATAGGCGTCTGGAATGCCGTGAACTAAAATAAGCAACAATCCCTCACGCCATATTGCATGACGCGAGAGATGCTAACTCATTCTCGTTCACCTTTTAGTTTTCCAGACTTTATCGGTGAGAATCAGTTAAACACTTTCGTGTATTTTTTATTCCGCAATGTCTGCCATATTTCTATGACGTTGCAAAGATACTTATTTATTCCGATTTTCAAGATATAAAAGCTTCAAAAATCACATGTTAGCGAACATTAGTAGGTGTTCAACAAACCTCTGCAATTTATATTTCCAATGATTTGAAAATATATCTATCTTCACCATATAACAAAACGGATATGATAGATTTTAAATTCAAAACATTAACGGAGTTGATAAAGACATTTTCTGACGAACAGAAATGTATTGATTTTCTGGAACAAATCATCTGGAATGGAAATCCTGTATCTCCGTTTGATTCGACATCGAAAGTCTATAAATGTAAGAACAACCGTTATCGTTGCAAGAATACAGGTAAGTATTTCAATATTAAGACAGGAACTATATTCGAGAATACGAAAGTATCACTTCAAAATTGGTTCATAGCAATTTGGATGTATACTTCTCATAAAGGTGGTCTTTCATCTATGGAATTACAAAGAGAACTCGGTATAACACAGAAAACAGCATGGTTCATGTTACAACGTATACCCGTTGGCGGAATTAACCTAATAAAAGATTTATGAATAGTAGGTTGTGCATATTATTGATATTTAGTAGATTAAATGTGAATAAACTTTTAATAAACAAATATCGTATGCACAACCTATATGCAATATTCGCAAAATTTCTGAACATATGCAAGCAAGTAGCCGGCGACTTAGTCAATGAATCAGGAAATGTTCCCAAAAGAGGAGTAGTTCCCAAATTCTCGGACCTTGAAATTGTAGCGTTGAATATGACATCAGAAGCTGTTGGTATTGACAGCGAGTCTTTGTTGTTTGCAAAGTTGCAGGAATATAAGAGCAAAATTCCCAATCTTATATCCCGTAGACAATACAATGACAGACGTAAAACGACCTCGTTTCTGTGCAATACAATCCGGGAAAGAATGGCTTCAGAAATAGATGGAGGTGAGGAATTTTTCTGCATTGATTCAAAACCGATAGAAACATGTCGTTTTGCCCGTTCCAAACGTTGCCGTATGGGGAAGAAGAATATTGAGAAAGCACCATCAATCGGATACTGCGCGTCACAAGGTATGTATTATTACGGATATAAGCTTCATACGGTCTGTGGATTAAGTGGAGTCATCCATTCCTTTGACCTTACCAAAGCCTGTGTACATGACATCCATTTTCTGAAGGACGTGAAAGTGGACTATAGTAATTGTACAGTCATAGCAGACAAAGGATATATAAGTGCACAGGTACAGCTGGATTTGTTTGAAACGGCAAATATCAGATTGGAAGTGCCATACAGGAGCAATCAGAAAGAATGGAAACCGACATACCCGGCTTTTGCCAAAGCAAGAAAAAGAATTGAAACCATATTCTCGCAACTATGTGACCAATTTATGATTATAAGGAATTATGCGAAAGATACCGACGGATTGTTCGCTCGGATTATCGGGAAGATTAGCGCACTTACAATCCTGCAATACATTAACTACAAAAACAATAAACCCATTGGCAGAGTTAAATATGCGCTAATTTAATTCCGCCAACGGGTAACGTATAAGAAAATGTTGTGAGTTTGAAAACCAATCAATATTAGATAATGAAGTAGAAATGGATGAAACTTACGTAGGCGGTAAGAATAAAAATCGTCATGCAAACAAAAGAATCAAAGAATGTCAAGGTAGAAGCTGTAAAGGTAAAACTCCTGTGTTTGGTATGATTGAACGTAACGGTAAAGTTGTAGCTCGTGTAGTTCAATCCACCACTGCGAAAGATTTAATACCGAGAGTTAATAAATTCGTCAATTCTTTCGCAACAGTATATACTGACGAATGGGGTGCTTATAATGGCCTGAAACAAACTTATGACCATCATATTGTAAGACATAATATCAAAGAATACGTAAACGGTAAGGTTCATACGAATAACATAGAGAACTTCTGGGGAAACTTCAAACGTGCGATAATAGGCGTATATCGTGTTGTTTCACCTGAACATCTCCAATTTTATGTGAATGAGTTCGTTTTCAGAAGAAATACTTGTAAATTTGTACCCGGTGATAGATTCTTATATCTTATGGAGAATATACAAGGTTATCACTTAACGTTAAAAACGACACTGTCCACAAAATTGTGTAAATGAAAAACTACAGGAAGAAGATTCTTGTAGTTTTTTCTTTTCAAACCCCTCGTTTTTTTTGGGGGGGGAGGGGATTCGAAAAGAAAAAACAAGATTAGCGATTAATATAAAAACGATTAATTTTGTAAACATTTAATTTTATGGACATTCCCAAAGATTTATTAAGCAAGGAGTTTCTGTCCCAATTTAAGACAGAAGAAGAGGTGAGCAAGTTTTTAACCGACTTGCACGCTCGTGTATTGGAACAAATGCTGGAAGGCGAGATGGATGCACATTTAGGCTACGAGAAACATTCCCCGGAAGGCAATAATAGCGGCAATTCCCGTAACGGCAAGTATCCCAAGAAGATACAGACACATTATGGAGAATCGGTCATAGACGTGCCTCGTGACCGTCAGGGAGAGTTTGAACCAACTGTTGTTCCGAAGCATCACAGTCGTGGTTTATCTATTGAGAAACTGGTTATATCCCTTTATGCCAAAGGGATGAGCGTTTCGGATATTGAAGAAGAAATGAAAGAGATTTACGGAATACCCCTTTCTACTTCAGCCATATCTATTATCACAAACAAAGTTACGCAGGCAGCCATAGAATGGCAGAACCGCCCGTTGGAGAGTCAGTATCTGATAGTCTGGATGGATGGCATTGTATTCAAAGTCAGAGATCAAGGCAAAGTGGTTAATAAAACGGTTTATTTATGTGTAGGCTTGAACAGGGAAGGCATCAAGGAAGTGCTTGGCATGTGGATTGGCAGGAATGAAAGTTCATCTTACTGGACTGGTGTTCTAACAGACCTGAAAGCTCGTGGGGTAAATGATATTCTGATTACCGTAACCGATAATTTGAACGGGTTTACAGACTCGATAAAAGCCGTTTTCCCCGAAGCAACTACTCAAATCTGTGTTGTTCATCAGATACGTAACTCGTGCAGATACGTTGTCTGGAAAGAGAAGAAAGAATTTACCGGTGATTTGAAGAACATTTACAATGCTCCCACCAAAGAATCAGCAGCACTGAAACTGGATGCTTTTGAACAGAAATGGGGTGGAAAATATCCTTATGCCATTCGTTCCTGGCGAGTAAACTGGGATGAACTGACAGCTTTTTTTGACTTCCCGGTTGAAATCAGAAAGATTATCTACACGACAAATCTCATTGAGAATCTGAATGGTAAAATCAGAAAATACACCAAAAATAAACTTTCGTTTCCAAATGATGATGCCCTGAAAAAAGCTGTATATCTGGCTGTTTCTGAAATAGAGAAAAAATGGACACAACCAATTTGGAATTGGGGCTTGATTTTTAATCAGTTTCTCACTATATTTGAAAACAGGATTCAAGTATAAAACCTGAATCCGGTAGTTTGGCGTTTACACAAAATTTTGGATAGTACCTTAAAAAAACTGATTAAATCGGGCTTTGCTTTATTCAATATTTGTTATCTCAAATTCAAATCCGCTTAGTTTTTCTTCTTCTACCATTTGCCTAAAAGCTGGCGAACAAAAGTAAATCGGCTCTGGTCGTAGCAAGCCACGTTTAACGCCTATCTTTTGTCTGCTTGCAAAAAAATCAAACTCTTTGATTAACGGATTATCTGTAACGTAAGGTTCTGACAGAAGATTTAAGCCAATTAAATCTCCTTTGGGACACTTGTAAACTTCTTTTTCAAACTTAACAGAATAGTCCCCTGATACAGTAAATTCAATACCGTTACTGTCTTCTGAAAAATCCCAAGGGTCAACTTCTACAACTGTATGATGAGACAACTCAACTTCTATATCTGCGGTAAGCTGATAATATTTTTCAACGTTGATAGGGTTAAGCTGCAAGCCTTTTAAATTCCTTTGTCTTGCTGCATTTACAAACTTTTCTGATACAACCACTTCGCCCCCTATAGTTTTGGCAATATCCTTTTTGGGTATTGTTCCTTTTTTAAGAAAAAGAGGACTTATTTGCTTCCTGTTAGTTCCGCATATTTCACAAGCTGCCGTTTCATCATACAGCGTTCCGCATTCTTCGCCTGTCGGCTCAAAAACTGTGTTTATTTTTAGATGCAATAATGTAGCCGTATTTAATTCTTTCTTGCTGTATTTACGTTTGATTTGCCAACTAAAGAAAAATCCCCTGTTATACTTCTTCTCTACTTCTTTTGCAATAATTGGAATCTGGTTATATCGTGGTTCTTCCTTTGATAATTCAACCACTTTTACAGACGTTCCTAAGTTCTTGCCTTCATCTGCTTTAAAAAGCAAATGGGCATAATCGTAATTTATTCTAAATTCTATCGTTTCCTTCATTTCTCAATTTTATTTAAAATCCATAACCCGATGGTAATGGGTACTTAGAATACACATCTTTCATTATTTTTCGAAGTCTTTGAGGACTTGGCTTAGGAAGACCATAACCCTGTATCCGTCTAAACTCATTTGTAATCACTTGGTGGTATGCTCCGTCTAACGGAACAAGCTGGCCATTCTTCGCTCCGCCTAAGTATTTCGGAGTGATGTGGTGCAGCCCTATTTTTCCTGCTTTGTTCGGGTACAGCTTCTGTGCTGACTTTACCAAATCATCAGAATATTTAAGTCCGAACTTAGTGGCCCCCTCAGCAGCCAGACTCCCAAGCCCCCAACCGATAGCCTTACTCAAAACAAAGCCAGCTATTCGGTGGCTTTGCTATTTATTATTCGTCAGACACAAATGCAAAAAATATATTTTCGATATTATCACTATTGTAGTTAGAAATGTAATCTCTTGCTAAGGCTATACTGCGATTAACAAAATCAAGTTGTGATTCATTTGGCTGTCTATCACAATACCAATTGTCATAATTATATTGAATAACATCATTATTTTTTTCACATACATCCCCACCAAGAATAGGTATTTGCAATTCATAAAACTTATCTAATGCCTTAATTGCATCTTTTTTTGACAATGCCCAATTTTTTACTCCTATTGATTTCAAGGAAACTCCTACTTTGAGTATTTCGTTAACTGCACTCATCTTTTCTATGGGTTTGATCTAAATAATCTATGGTTAATCGTGCCATCAGCTTCTTTAATAAATTCAAAAAAACCTTTTTTACCACCATATTCTCCTTGTATTTTCAGCATTTGTCTTGTTACTCCATCTCCACCCTTAATAGTAGATATTACGCCATTAGATTCAAATGCTTCTACACTTTCAGGGAATGCGTGAAAATCTCCTTTCTTCATCTGTCTAAAACCTTATTTGTGTATTTAGTTCCATTGAAAAACGAAGTACTCGTCTTAGCAGCCCCCTCAGTAGCCAGTCTCCCAAGCCCCCAACCGAGAGCCTTACTCAACACAAAGCCACCGAGCTGAGCAATGCTCAACTCAACCAAAGCCTCGCCGACAGGACGCCCCAAGTCGTTCAGGTCCAGGTTGTTCAGCGCGTTGAACAATTCCGACTTCGATTGCTCCGAAAGCGGGCTGTACTTACCCAAGAACCGGTTTTGGAGCACGGGGCTCGAACGGATCAGCTCGAAAGCATTCACCACCCGATTGGCAAGAATACCACCTTTCTGATAGGCATTGAAGTAGGTGTCTTTACCCAGTTCGATGGATACGGAGGCACCCAAACGCGTATAGCCATCCAAGCCTCCGTGACCCTCCTGCCAGCGGTAGGAGCCTATGTCGTTATGACGGTACCAATCCCGGCCATCAGGGTCTATGCCGCTCACCGGATTATTTCCGCAATACATATACGGTGAAGTGTCGTAATACTTCTCGGCCAACGGGTCAATACTCGTGAACCTCCCTGCAGCAAGATCCAACTGTCTGGCAGCGTAATCATACTGATTCAGCCCTCTCTCCGTATCCAATTTCTTGCCATTGTACTTGTAAGGCTGCCTATCTCTCAAAGTGCCTTTGGCAAAAGGCAACCCATAAGGATAATAATGAACTGTCTGAACAACACTCCCGTCGGATCTGGAAACGACACGATTGTTACCCAGGTGATCCTGAAAATAGAAATGATATTGTCCATCTTCTATATAGCCACCATCAAACAGAATACGTTTCAAAGAACCATTCTCGTAAATCAAGTTGCCAACATAGTCGGTACGCTTCTCCGAAGTGGAGCGGTGAATGGCAGTGAGTTTACGGCCCGAAGCAGAGTAAACATACTCGTTCAATGGATGATTAGCTCCGAAAACCTTATGTGGCACGGCAATTTTAAGAAATTATACTCAATGCCCACAATCCCCTTATTCAAATCTTGAACCAGATTACCGTTATGGCCGTAAGAGTACTCAACAACCGGTTTGTCGGAACCGTCCTTGAAATCCGCCGACATGGAAAGAGTGGCACGAACGCCTCTATCCCGGGCATCTATTTTTATGAATCTACAATGCGTGGTTTATCGGATGCTTACATCTTTTTCCCGACCAACGGGATTTTATATTATTCAGCTTTTCGGTAAAACTGAAACATAAACTTACGCAATTATTTTTTCTTCATAAAAATCTCCCTCTTTCCAAATAATAGTATCTTTCGATACTTTAGCGTAATCGCCTTTAACATAATATTTTAAAGAATAAAAGAAAAGGAGCAGCAATTTTAGTCAATTACCGCTCCTTTTTATAGAAAGCCGCACCGATGATGTGATGAAACTCCGTATGACATGGTTTGAGTGCTCGTCCTCTTTGTAATCCACCGACTCAAAGGTTACCCCGAAGGGCGTGGCCCGCCATCGAGAAACGAAACTTGTCTCGGTATTTCATAAAACTTGATGAGTTTCCCGATCCAATCAATGCGGCTATTTTCTATAACAAAGATAGGAAGTTTCTATTAAAGAAACAAGCAAAAACAAAACTTTGTTTCAAGCCTTGCCTCTTTCATCTTTTTTTTGAATCTGCCGAAAAAGAAAAGTGCTGGCTACCGGACAGGTAGTCAGCACCTTGAGTTTATCAGCACAATCGGCTTATGCGGCCTTTACTTTGGCTACAATAGCCTTGAAAGCTTCTGGATGGTTCATCGCTAAATCAGCCAACACCTTGCGGTTGATTTCAATTCCTGCTTTGTGCAAAGCACCCATCAACTTAGAATAAGACATACCTTCCAAACGGGCGGCAGCATTGATACGTTGAATCCACAAAGCGCGGAAGTTTCTTTTCTTATTCTTACGGTCACGGAACGCATAAGTCAAACCTTTTTCCCAAGTATTCTTGGCTACGGTCCAAACGTTCTTTCTTGCACCAAAGTAACCTCTGGTCAATTTCAAAATTTTCTTTCTTCTTGCTCTAGAAGCAACATGATTTACTGATCTTGGCATAGTTTTTACTTGTTTTTGAATGTCAGCGCCGTTACTTCACGTAACAGTCTTAAGGCTAATGCATTCGGTTAATAACTTTGATTTCTTAAGTACGCTTCGGATTACTTCATCGCTAACAGTTCCTTCACTTGGCTTACATCTGTCGGATTAACAAGTGTAGAATGGCACAAGTTTCTTTTCTGCTTCTTAGTTTTCTTAGTCAGGATATGACTATGAAAAGCGTGCTTTCTTTTGATTTTACCTGTTCCGGTAAGAGTGAATCTCTTTTTAGCACCGGAGTTAGTCTTGATCTTTGGCATCTTTCTTTAAAACTTTTAAATTATTAATTATATATGGCAACGCACTATACCTATGGCGTTACTCATTTCTTCATTCTTCTTTCTTCCTGGCCGGAGCAACCTGAGAAGCCTGTTGTTCAGCCGTTTTCGGACTCGCCTTCTTCGGTGCCGCAACCTTCTTCGGAGAGAGTTGAATAGTCATCCGCTTTCCTTCCAAAATAGGCATCTGATCTACTTTTGCATACTCTTCCAAGTCGTTAGCAAACCGTAAAAGCAATACTTCTCCTTGTTCTTTGAACAAAATGGAACGGCCTTTAAAGAATACGTACGCTTTCACCTTGTCTCCGTCTTCCAAAAAGCCTTTGGCATGCTTCAACTTGAAATTATAATCATGGTCATCGGTCTGAGGGCCAAACCGTATTTCCTTTACATTTACCTTTACTTGCTTGGCTTTTTGTTCCTTTTGGCGCTTTTTTAATTGATACAGAAATTTAGAATAATCGATTATACGACAAACAGGAGGAATTGCATTCGGAGATATCTCCACAAGATCCGCTTCATGCTCTTCGGCAAGCCTTAGAGCTTGTGCTATCGGATAGACCTTTGGTTCCATTTCATCGCCCACAATACGGACTTCTTTGGCACGGATTTGTTCGTTAATCCGATGTTGCCCTTTTAAGCTGTCATTTTTCATTAAATAACGTTTACTTCCAGTTTGTTTCTTATTTATTATTCGCAAATTTATGTTTCATTATTGAGTAAAAGCCACCTTTAAAACATCTGATAGCATGCTAAGCTTTTACAATTGACGGCAAATTTACCACTTATTTATCATATTTTGAACCTCTTCGTTCACTTTTTTTGCAAAATCCTCTATTTTTAGAGTTCCTTTATCGCCTTCTCCTTGTTTACGCACAGCAACTTCTCTATTTTCGGCCTCTTTTTCACCCACAACCAGCATATAAGGAATACGCTTCATCTCATTGTCGCGAATCTTGCGTCCGATTTTCTCATTTCGTTCGTCTACAATAGCACGAATGTCATATTTCTTCAGGTATTGCTTTACCTCATAAGCGTAATCATTGAATTTCTCACTGATAGGCAAGATAGCCACCTGATCCGGAGTCAGCCACAACGGAAACTTGCCTGCCGTATGTTCAATAAGCACAGCAACAAAACGCTCCATCGAACCGAACGGAGCTCGATGCACCATAACCGGACGATGCTTTTGATTGTCTGCTCCGGTATATTCCAGTTGAAAGCGTTCCGGCAGATTGTAATCCACCTGAATAGTACCCAACTGCCAGCGACGCCCTATGGCATCTTTCACCATGAAATCCAACTTAGGCCCATAGAAAGCCGCTTCGCCATATTCAATTCTCGCTTTCAGCCCTTTCTCTTCGCACGCTTCGATGATGGCCTGCTCCGCTTTCTCCCAATTCTCGTCGCTACCGATATACTTTTCGCGATTCACCTTGTCGCGCAAGGAAATCTGCGCCTCAAAATTCTCGAAGTTCATCGACTGGAATACAATGGAAATGATATCCATCACACGGAGGAACTCATCCTTCACCTGATCGGGACGGCAAAAAATGTGCGCATCATCCTGCGTAAAACTGCGGACACGTGTCAACCCGTGCAACTCACCGCTCTGCTCATAACGGCAAACCGTACCGAACTCTGCCAGACGCAAAGGGAGATCCTTATAGGAACGAGGCGAGTTCTTATAAATCATGCAGTGGTGAGGACAGTTCATCGGCTTCAGGAAATACTCTTCCCCCTCCTCCGGCGTGTGGATGGGTTGGAATGAATCCTTACCATATTTTGCATAATGTCCGGAAGTGATATAAAGCAATTTGTTGCCGATGGGGGGGCACATAACCTCCTGATAAGCATAGCGAGCCTGAATGCGCCTCAGAAAATCTTGCAAACGGATACGCAGAGCAGTACCTTTCGGCAACCACATCGGCAACCCCTTACCCACCGTATCAGAGAACATGAACAAGTCCATCTCCTTGCCGATTTTACGGTGGTCGCGTTTCTTAGCTTCCTCCAGCATAATCAGATATTCATCCAGCATCTTCTTCTTCGGGAATGTGATGCCATAGATGCGAGTCATCATTTTACGGTCTTCACGGCCACGCCAATAAGCGCCGGCCACGGAAGTCAATTTTATGGCTTTGATAGGTGCGGTAGTCATCAAGTGAGGACCACGGCACAAATCAGTAAACGCGCCTTGTGTATAAGTCGTGATGTGCCCATCTTCCAGTTCGGAAATCAGCTCGCATTTATAAGTCTCGCCACGGTCGCCAAACATTTTCAAGGCATCGCTCTTCGCAATACTCTTTCTGACAACCGCCTCTTTCTTCGCAACCAATTCCGCCATTTTCTTCTCAATAGCCGGAAGATCAGCCTCCTTAATGGCTGTTTCTCCCGGATCCACGTCATAATAGAAACCGTTCTCAATGGCAGGGCCTATGCCGAACTGAATTCCGGGATAAAGTTCCTGCAAAGCCTCGGCCAACAAGTGGGCACTGGTATGCCAAAAAGCATGTTTGCCTTGCTCGTCTTCCCATTTATAAAGTACAACTTCAGCGTCTTGCATGATAGGACGCCCCAAATCATAAATCTCTCCGTTCACACCGCAAGCCAATACATCCTGCGCCAATCGCGAACTGATACTTTCTGCAATTTGCAGCCCCGTTACCCCTTCGTTATATTCACGAACGGAGCTGTCTGGAAATGTTATCTTTATCATAATTATTATGTTATTTCTTTTTTCAGAACGCAAAAATAGCTAATTCTTTTTGATATTCTGTTTCTTAGCAAAAAAATGTTATTCCCTCGTGTCCGTAAACCTTTTTATGATATTATAGGCCGATACAATGCCCAACTCTCCGGCTTTGCTCAAATCTGAAATGCCTTTTTTATTATTGCCCAAGAAGATGTGTGTCAGTCCACGGTTAAAGTACGCTTCGGCAAAATCAGGATTCAGTTCAATCACTTTGTCGTAATCGGCCAAAGCTGCACGATAGTCTTTCAGTACAGAAGAGACATTACCTCTATTATAATATCCATAGACAAAATCGGGAGCCAAACGGATGACATTATCCAAATCGCTCTTCACAATTTCATAATCGATTGCCGTAACCTCCGCTTTCTTCACTTCGTGCGTGCCGGAAGTGGCCCCTTCGCTCATTGCCGCTTCCGCTTTCCTGTATTCCAATTGCTTGCAACGCACCAAAGCGCGCATGAAGTATGCGGGGAAAAACATATCATCCAGCAAAATACTTTTTGTAAAGTCATCAATAGAGCTGGCGAAGTCCTGAACAAGGTAAAAGTCCAAACCGCGCATAAACCGTTTTTGGGCATTTTTATCATCAGCCACCACATCAGACGTATGGGCGTCTATCAAAGCAAAATGATAATTGACCTGCTCTTGTGTCAACGGAGTCTCCATGTTAGTGATGCGCAACGGTTTCGGGAAAAGCTTTTCATGATTCAAATCTTCGATGTATTTATGATAATGCACGATACGTTTTACGTCACTCAGCTTCTCATAATAAGTCAAGGCATACATCGGTTCAAGTTTGATTGTTACATTTCTATCTTGCACACGACCGCGATAATCGCTCTTATAGCGTTGCTCTGCCTCCGAATCATCTGCAATCACTATCTTACGATAGTTCTCCATGTTCCTATCCGATTTTTTTCGGGTTTTCCCTTTATCCTCATCCGATTCTTCGGAAGTATTGTCTGCCGTATCTTTGGCGCCATTGCTACCACCTCCTTCGGAAAAGGCGTTGTTACGCCTGTCTATCTGTATCTTCATAATCTTGAACTCATCCTGTTCAGCCCCTTTTATATCACCAATCTTCTTGCGGGCTTCCGCACGCTGATAATATCCTGCCACAAAATTAGGATGTTCCTTTATCACTCTGGAATAGTCGCTGATAGCTCCCCGATAATCACCGACTTGCGCACGCAGCACACCTCGGTTGAAAATTGCCATCATATTATCCGGTTCAATCTTCAACACAAAGTCAAAGTCTTCTATTGCCCGGTTGTCATCGCCCACCTTGGCACGCAACAAACCACGGTTATAGTGGCCGAGGAAATTGTTCGGGTCGATATCCAACGCCAAGTCATAGTCACTCATGGCTCCTCGCAGGTTGTTCTGGTGAAAACGTGTCAAAGCACGATTGATGTAATTACCGGCATTTTTTGCACTCAAGCGTATTGCCTGATCCAAATCGGCCTCCGCATCCTTAAACTTGGTCTGCTGAATGCGAACGATAGCCCTCGCTCCCCATCCATCCGGGTCGTAACGATCCATCTCAATGGCTCTGTCAAAATCACGCAAGGCCTGTATCGTGTCATTCTGCTTCAAAGAAGCTTCCCCTCTCATCAGATAGGCACGGGTATATTTCGGAGCAATTGCCAGAAGTTTGTCCAAATCCTCTTTAGCCGCTTCATACTCTTTCTTCTGGATGTGACAAAGAGAAAGGTTATGCCAAAGCACCACATTCTCCGGGTCATACTTGATAGCCGTCTTATAATCTCCGATTGCCTCGTCAAACTTATTCTGTCTGATACGTGCCAATCCTCTGATTTGGTAAGCGCCTACCACAAAGGGATTTCTCTGAATCGCAGCGTCACAATCAGCTTCTGCACCCTGATAGTCATCCAGATTGATTTTAGCCAATCCCCGAAAGAAGTAGGGTTCATACAAATAAGGCTTCGCATTTATTACCTGATTGAAGTATTGTATGGAAAGCACGTAATCCTCAAAATACAGAGCATTCCGGGCGATAGTCATCACCCTTTCCGTATTGATCTGTGCATACATCAACGTGGGCAACAGCCAAATAACCGACAGTATTTTTTTTATCATCTTATTTTACTAAATGCTTGTGAACGAAGCCCAAATAACATTTTTCACTTATCTGCCATACATGTACCTGCTATTTCTTTACGGTTTTCACTTTATAGGTACAATGCGCCTTGCCTTTCAGCATGGCATTCAGTTTTCCTTTAATCATCTGTCGGCGAAGCGGAGTCAGATGATCAATAAACATTTTTCCGTCCAAATGATCGAATTCATGCTGCATGACACGGGCCAAGTAGCCTTCTATCACTTCATCGTGTTCTTCCAGATTCTCATCCAGAAACTTCACGCGTATCCGATTGCCGCGCTTCACCGATTCATGGATACCGGGGAGACTCAGGCAGCCCTCATCCATGACAACTTCTTCTCCTGACACTTCAAGAATATGAGCATTGATGTATGCTTTACGAAAACCTTTGTATTCGGGAAAATCATCCGACAACACATCCAAATCAATGGTAACCACCCGAATAGGCAGTCCGATTTGAGGTGCTGCAAGCCCCACACCTTCAGCATTTTCCATCGTCTCAAACATATTATCAATCAGTTCTTTCAGATTGGGATAGTCTGGAGTTATATCCTCGGCCACCTTTCTTAATACAGGCTGGCCATATACATAAATAGGTAAAATCATTCTTTTATTTAATTACAAATTTCTTATTACAATTTCATCACCGTTATGATAATGAGAACCGCTTGCTCTCCAAATAGGTCTGCAAGATAATAGTCGCACTGATTTCGTCGACCAACGCTTTGTTTTGGCGATCTTTCTTTTTCAATCCCCCTTCAAGCATGGTCCGATGAGCTAAAACAGAAGTAAAACGCTCATCCACATATTCTATGGGAATGTCTGGCAACCTTGTCTTCAACGAACGAACAAAAGGTTCGATATACTTCATATTTTCCGAAACTTCATTATTCATTTGTTTGGGAAGTCCCACCAAAATACGTTCTATCGGTTCTCTGGCTACATAATCAAGCAAAAAAGAGAGCAACTGATGCGTAGGCACCGTTGTCAATCCGTTGGCAATCATCTGCAATGCGTCACTCACGGCAATCCCTGCTCGTTTCCGACCGTAATCTATGGCTATTATTCTACTCATAACAGACTACAAAATTACGATTAAATTTGAATTTTGCCTTCAATATTAAATATATATAGGCAAAAAAGGAAAATCTTTAGGAATTCAAAACCTGCTTGAATCTTGCCCGGCATTAGCTTGAGAAAAATCAAACAAGCCCTGAAAATAGTCGTATCGAAAAGAAAGAGAGAAGAAAATTGCCCGAATCATAAAATACAAAAAGCGCAAATTCCGCTTAATCCGCGCTTTAACCCGAAAGGTTAATCCCCTTGATTATTTCAAATGAATCCTGTAGGTCAATCCTCCGCTAAAATATCTCATCTTTTGCATCTCCACCTGTATATGCAGATGGTTAAACAACAGATAAGAAGCACCCAAAGCAAAATCCTTGGAATCATATTCGGCTACCAGCCGTAGCTGAGGGTGGAAAGAGGGGTTATAAGTGACTCCCAATGCAAAGCCGTTCAGTTTATACTCTTTGCGTTCGTTATAAAGATAAGAAAGATGGATACCTATTTCTTCTTTACCCGCAACAGGAATATGCTTGGAAGCCGCAATATAGAATCGGCTGTAATACCCGTTTCCTTCGGTAGAAGCAACTTCTCCCCCTCTGGAAGAAGTAAAAGGGTCAGACGTCCCGAGCACTACCGCCGGCATATACTTCCAAAACTGCCCTTCCTTCAAGGCGCGCAACCGGATGGAAAAATAACGGTCTTGGTTGGTAAATCCGCTGTATCCATAAGGCGCAAGTCCCAATGCCTCTGCCTTGAAAAGCGTACAAGTATAAGCTACTTCCAAAAAAGGCAATATGGTTACGTTCAAGAAATAATTGTAGGTGTGATAATACCATGTGGGAGGCGTCAATTCTTTGTTCAGGAAATTACCGCCGAACATAAAAGTCTTGTCTCGCTGCATCTCAGCAGAAGGAGCATGCAAAAGTCCGGTCACCCCATACGTCAATTGTGCAGAAACAAAACTCGACAGACAGCAGAACAAAGCAAAAGAAAATAGTCTAAACTTCATCATCATACACAGATCCAGTCACAATAACAAAAAACAAAAAGTCGGCTATACCGGATATATCCATTAAAAAAGGCGTCTGATTTCCCAGACGCCTTCTTTTATAGAGTCTCTCTAAATCACGAGTGATGATATTATTCCAAGATAACTACACGATTCAAGAAGTTCTTACCGAACATGTTTTCAGTACCGCCGAAGCCTACGAGTTCGAGCTGATTCTTATCAACACCCTGAGCAATCAAAGCGTCATAAACAGCCTGAGCACGTTTTTCAGACAACTTCTGGTTGAAAGAAGCACTACCGGTAGCTTTGTCGCAATAACCAGCAACCTTGTACTTCTTGTCAGGATTAGCTTTCAATGTCTTGGCTGCCAACTCAATGTTAACCTTACCATAGTCATCGATCTTAGCGCTACCAATTCTGAAGAAGATTGCACGCGGACCTGCCACTTCAACTTCCTTAACAACTTCTCTAACTTCCGGCTTCACGTTAGCCAATGCATTCTTACAATTAGCCAAGTCAGCCTGAGCTTCTGCCAGTTCTCTTCTATATCTGTTGATTTCGGCATTGATAGCATCCTCGTCGATATCGGGAACCGGAACAAATTTCTTGCCACCGAAAGTATAGGTAAGACCTAAATTCACGCGAGCCGTTGCTTCTGCCTTACGACAGTCGCTTGCATCACCGAAGATAGAAGGAGTTACACCCAAACGGCCTTCGAGGTTGATGGCCCATTTTGCATTGATGTTATATGCCAGTCCCAAACCTGCTGTCGCACCAAAACGAGCTTTCAATCCGTCTTCGCTATATGCATAGGATTGTTTGCCTGTACCTTGTTGGATAGTGATTTGCGTATCAACAGCCTTACCCAAATTCATGGTAGGACCACCGAACAGATAAAGGTCAAATGCACGGTTAGGTTTATAACCTCCGAAAAGGTTAATCAGGTTAAGCATAGCGTCCAAGTTTACTTCACCGAACTTTTTACAATAACGATGATAACCGGAATCTTGATTATCAAGACTTTGCCAAAGACCACCCAGCTGGCCGCGTACACCCCAAACCGGAGTAATATACTTACCAAGCGAAATGTTAAAGTTCATCGTCGGAGTATTAAAGCCGTCATTGATAACGCTCATACCTCCAACACCTACTCCTAAGAAAATATTATCCGAAGCTTTCTCGGTATAATATTTCGTCTTTTCTTGTGCACCCACCGTAGCACAAGCGCCTGCTAACAATAAAGAGGCTATTATTAATTTACTTTTCATCTTTCTCTTTAGTTTTAAAATAAATAACTACAACTAAAAAATCAGTCTGCGATTACAACACCACCACCGGCGTTAGGATCTGCGCCATGACCGTTACCATGACCGGCAGGTGCATGACTGTGACCCGGTATTTGTAGACCGGTCTCAACTTTAGCTGTAGAAGTTGTATAACTTTCAACCTTTGCTGTAGCAAGAACTGTCTCACCGGTTTCTGTCTTCTTAATAATCTTATACTCCGTGATTACAACAGTATATGTCACACTTACTTTTGTAAGAGAATGGGCATAAACCGGTACATTTTCAACTTCCTTTTCTGGTTCTTGATAAGTTTCGCCAAGAGCATTGAGGATGGCTTCAACAGTTTTCTTATCGTTCTCATCCGTTGTTAAAATATTTTTGTCCAAAACCTTGTTACCGGATTTTTCCTTATACTTCACAGTTGTTGAATACCAATGATCTGTTGTATTCTTTAATTCAGCCGCTTTATCAGAAGGCTGTACCACAGTGCCTACCACAAGCGGGAAAATTGAAGTCTCAGGCGACTCTTTCTGCAAAATAATAGTCGGAGTCAACGTAGCAAACTGGCCGGCCTGCAATGCAGGAACATTAACTTTTACTTCGGTGCTTATTCCGTTATGAGACACAGTTACAGTTGCAGTAGTAGCAGCCAAAGCCGGATTACCGGTAAAAGTAGCAGACGGAGTATAGTTTATTGTAGCAGTTGATGTCACATCCGTAGTAACACCATCCGCAACATAAAGCACAATCGGGCTGATGGTAGCCTGTGCATTAATCGGATCAACATTCACGTTGAATTCTTCCTTCTCACATGAAGTGAAAGTTGTAGCCAAAGCTACTACGGCTAACGCAAACATTGCATTTATACCGTTTAAGAATTTAATCTTCTTCATTTCAATAAATAAATTAAAAATTTAACAATTCTGATTTAATAAAATATGGATTAAAACTATTCTGTTCCATTATATTATCGCTTGCCTCCGCTTTATACTGTTTATAATACAACCGTTCATTACCTGCATTATAAACAATGCCCATGTTAGCAGAGGTGTTCACCCGTGGCACGTATCCTCTTCTTCTATACTTATAAGAGGGTAAAGCCACCTGAAATCTAAAGCCTCCGTTTGTTTTCGCATTCTTTGCTTTCATTGCGTAGAATCCTATTGAACAATAACGGAAGTGTCTGGTCATTTCAAATCTGACACCTGTATCTTTCATCAAATACCGTTCAGCTTTCAGTGTGAATCGGGTATTAAACTGCGGCCAGTAGAACCCACCTCCCAAAGACCATGTAGAAGTCCATGTAGAAGGATCATAATGCAATTTAAAACCATCCCAATAGCCGGTTCCCGTATAGCCTATTCTTCCTGATAAGAAGAAGCGTTCATCACTGAAAGGATGAAAAAACTCGGCATCCACCCCATATTGATCGGCATTAAAGAATCCTGCGGTTACTTTGCCAAATACATTGTACGGCAATCTGAAACGCTGTGAAATCGTGATATGTCCCGGATGAACCTTATCTTCAAACTTCCCATACCCATCATTATAGACAGGCAGCTTCAGTTGTGCAGTAAGCTTCATACCTTTCCACATCGAAACTTCAATGGCAGGACTCAGGTTGAACAAAACTTGATAAATCTGCGTAATCACCAAATTCTTGAATGCCAACTGAGGATATACCAACACATCAACCTTAAACAAAGAGCGATTTCTCAATTTCACCTTCTTAGCCTTCTTCCAAGCAGCACCTAATTCATAACTGACATTCCAGTCATTGCGCTCCACTTGTGATAGAGTATCACCCACAATAGGGTGGTAACTAAGAGATATCTGAGGTATATTATTGTTTAAAACAACAATTCTACATTTTTTGTTTTCCGGCAGCCCCATATTCTGGATTACATCCACTGCTTTACCAACGCCGACTCCATGCAAACGATATTCGGAATTTTGCAGGATATATACACGCTCATCATCATCCTCTGTCCATCCCACATTCTCAAATCCCATCTTAATCAAAGCGTTCACCGCTTCCTCTCCCGTTTGGCTATACCCGATTATCGGGAACAAACAGCATAAAAAGAGCGCAACATATCGTGCCTTCACTTTCATTGTCAAGCACTTTACCATACCAGCGTCCGTATACCTCATTATCTTTCAACCTTTTTGCATCCATTACGACACAAAATACGCTGCAAAAATAGGCACATTTTTAATAATTCCAAATATTTTTCAGGAAAAAATGAAATAATGTTGTTTTTTTTGGAAGGACATCCGATATAAAAAGTGGCCAACAGCCACCTTCAATGAATATGAAAGGCGGTAGCCGGGAAGCTACCGCCTTTCAAGAAGAGAGATTTACCTCTTTCTTTATAAATTACCAAAAAGAATCCGTTTAATCAATTAATGCGATACAACAACCAAGACCCCTGAAAATCCTGACGATTGGGGTATCTGGCCTTAAACGCATCGCGAGCATCGGCCGCCGAAGCTCTGTCGGCAAAAGTCGAAACGACAACACGATACATAGCAGCTTCTGCATTGAAAACGACAATTGCATTATACCCTTCCTTATCCAAGAAAACTTTCAGATTCTCAGCATTTGCTTTCACCCCGAAACTGCCGCATACCACACTGTAATCTTTCAAACCATTTGTGCCGGAAACTACGGTAACTTTTTCCTGCCGTACACCTATCGGAGCACTTTCCACCACTTTGGTCGGAACAGTGGTCGTCACCACCGGAGCCACTTCTTCTATCGGAGCAGCAGCCTGCGGCTCGGCCAATTCCTGTTGTTTCGCTTTTTCATAGGCTTTCTTATAAGCACTTTCACTTGATTTGCACGAAGAGAATGCCAAAGCAACGCATACGCCCATTCCCAATACTGCTAATTTTTTCATTTTTCTTTATCGTTTTTTGTTAATAATATTTTTGTCTATTCCTAATATATCCTACTTCTAAATTCGGCCAATGCTTTCAGGCATGGAAAAACGGCAATCTTTCAAAAAGCGGCTCTCTTTTTCCTTCCATGCCTTGATTTAGAAAACAAAGGTACACCATAACACGCAATTATCCCCCAGCTTCGTTAGTTAAATATAATTAAACCCTGCAATAAAAAGGGTTTTACCGGAAGAGTTGGCGTATCTTTGTTCCAAAACAAACAGAGCATGAGGCTCACTTAACCATTCGCATGACATTTAAAAATTTAAATTTGATACAGCCTATATTGAAGGCTCTTCAAGAAGAGGGATATTCCACCCCCACTCCCATTCAGGAAAAATCAATCCCTATTTTGTTACAAGGAAAAGACCTGTTAGGATGTGCCCAAACCGGAACCGGCAAGACTGCCGCTTTCTCCATTCCAATCCTGCAAAAGTTATACAAAACGGATAACCGCAAAAGCATAAAAGCCCTGATTCTGACGCCAACTCGCGAGTTGGCCATACAAATCGGAGAAAGTTTCGGCGCATACGGCAAATACACAGGTTTAAGACATGCCGTCATCTTCGGCGGCGTAGGACAAAAACCACAGACAGACGAGTTGAAACGCGGGGTACAGATACTGATTGCAACTCCCGGACGTCTGCAAGATTTGGTGAATCAAGGGTTCGTCAGCCTCAAAGCACTCGACTTCTTCGTTTTGGATGAAGCAGACCGCATGCTTGACATGGGCTTCATCCATGATATCCGACGCATCCTAAAACTGTTGCCTCCCCGACGACAAACCCTCTTTTTCTCGGCGACGATGCCCCCTGAAATAGGGGCTTTGGCTCACTCAATGCTGACACATCCGGAAAAGGTGGAGGTCAGCCCGATCTCATCCACCGTAGATACAATATCACAATCACTCTATTTTGTAGAGAAGAAAGAAAAAAAAGAGTTGCTGCTTCACCTGCTGAAAAATCCCGACATCGAATCGGTACTTATCTTTACCAGAACCAAGTATGGAGCCGACAAGCTTGCACGCGCCCTCAACAAATCAAACATAAAAACGGAAGCCATACATGGCAACAAATCTCAGAATGCCCGTCAACGTGCCTTAAATGGCTTCAAAAACCACAGTTTACGCGTACTGATTGCCACTGACATCGCATCACGAGGAATCGACATAGAACAGTTATCGCACGTCATCAATTACGAATTGCCTAATATCCCGGAAACATACGTACATCGCATCGGGCGAACCGGAAGAGCCGGACATAACGGCATTGCCATCTCATTCTGCGATTCGGAAGAACGTCCATACCTGAAAGACATTCAGAAACTGATCGGAAAGAAAATCCATGTAGTAGAAGAGCACCCTTTCGTCAGAAACAGCGAAGCGCCAACACAAAATACCCCGACATACAAGACCGAGGTCAAAAAGAAGGAGCAGCCGGAAAGACACCCCAACAACAATCTCCGAAGAAGAAAAAGGAAACAAACAAACTCATAACGAACAAAACCGTATCTGCTCCTTATCAAGTTCGTATATATAGGCATGGAAATGGTACGAACTTGACACGAACTTGATAAGAACTTGATAAGAACTTGGTACGAAGCAGATACAACCCTTATATGAAAAACAAAATATGTTTTTATGAGAATCGTTTTTTGAAATTTATTTTAGATTTCTACGCGAATTGTTTTTTTCTGAATATGCCCGCCAAAATTAAAAAGAAAGAAGAAAAAAAGAATAAACCGGCCCATTTCTAAAAAAATAATACTAACTTTGTGATTGAACCTCTTAAAAGAAAGGATAAAATTATGAAAGGATTGAATGTTTTAGCAGCTTTCTTGGGCGGTGCCGCAGTGGGTGCAGCCCTTGGTATTTTGTTTGCTCCCGAAAAAGGAGAAGACACGCGTAACAAAATAGCAGAAATCCTCCGCAAAAAAGGCATCCGGCTCAGCCGGAACGACATGAACAATCTGGTCGATGAAATTGCGGCAGAGATCAAAGGCGAATCTGCTGAATAGGACTTAAAAAACAGGACCACCATGTTTGCCGACGACCGAAGTTTTGAAAAACTCCAGCAATTATTCCTTGAGTTCAAGAAGTATCTTGAATTACAAAAAGAATATACCCAACTGGAAATTACGGAAAAGCTGTCGAAGTTGCTCTCCATGCTCCTGTTGGTGATGCTTGTCATCGTTCTCAGCGTAGTGGTTCTGTTCCATCTTTCATTCACATTGGTTTATGTAATGGCGCCCTTAGTTGGCGGACTAACGGCAAGTTATGCCCTTATTGCCGGATTTCATGTCCTACTCATCCTCCTGCTCGTTCTCTTCCGGCGAAAACTAATCATCAATCCTACGGTCAAGTTCGTCGCCGGACTACTTTTAGAAAAAAAACAATAAACAATAGACAACATGAACAACACCTCAGCCCCCATCCCCTACACGCCTGAAAACATAGCGCAACAAAAATCGGCATTATTGCAACAGATTCGCGCACAGAAAGGAATCATGACCGAACTTGCAAGAGAGATATTGGCTCCCGTTGCTCCCGCCACCAATAAAGTCGGTGCAATCATGAGAGCCTTTAACACGGGGATGGCTGTCTTTGACGGTGTAAAATTGGGACTGCAAGTAATGAGAAGGCTCAGGACTTATTTCGGAAGAATACACAGATAGAGCAATCGAAACAGAAATAAGATGAAAACGTCAGGCACGAATTTCTTGGATGAATATCGTTTTTACAACTGAATCCAAGAAATCCGTGCCTTTCAATATCTGAAGAGGAAATCACGAAAATTTTCTACGCATCCTCTCGGAGATTATCCCAAAGTAGCCTAAAGGAGCTCCTCAGACATATGTCTCAAGCATCTTCACTGCACCTTCGGGGATAATTGTCACCTCCTGCGTAGTGGCCGGAAGTAAAACCGTTTCACCGGCCTGTACGAAAAGTTTATTTTTTTCATCATCCATAATATGGCAAGAGCCTTCTACACAGATAAATATAACAAACGAATCCAACTCGGAATAATCACAAGTAATTTCTTCAGTCATATCATAAACAGAAGTCGTGAAGTATGGACTCGCCACAATTTCTACCGGTTCATTCTGTATCAATTCGTACTCGGTACGAAAATCATCCTGTACATCTGTGAAATTAATGGCATCCATAGCCTGACCGGTATGCAACTCTCTTAAATTGCCGTTTTTATCCTTACGATTATAGTCAAAAATACGATAGGTAATGTCAGAAGTTTGCTGAATTTCAGCCACAAAAGCTCCCGCACCGATTCCATGTACACGACCTGCCGGAACATAGAAAACATCACCGGGTTTAATCGCACAAGTTTGTAACACCTCGGCAAACGTACCATTATAAACTCTTTCCTTATATTCTTTCGGAGTGATTTGTTCGGAAAAACCGGAAATCAATTTGGCATCCTTGTCCGCAGAAATAACATACCACATTTCATTTTTTCCGAAACTGTTATGACGTTTTTTCGCCAATTCGTCATCCGGATGCACCTGAATAGATAAGTCTAACCTTGCATCAATAAACTTTATCAACAAAGGAAATTTCGTCCCAAAGCGGGCGTAGTTGGCTTCACCGACCAGTTCTTCCTTATATTTTCTGACCATCTCAGGCAGCGTCAACCCCTTGTCGACACCGTTAGCCACTATCGACTCACTACCTTCTACCGCCGACACTTCCCAACTCTCACCTACATTAGCAAGGGTCTCATTCAAATGTTTGAATGGAATAATCTTGTCGCCTCCCCAAAGCGTTTGCTTCAGAATAGGCTCAAATTTAAGAGGATACATTCGTTGTATTAATTAAAAACGTTCTGTTAATGATGTGTTTTTAGATCACGGGACAAACTTACGAAAAATCGCTGTAATATTTGCAGCAAATCGGAAGTTTAACGCAATTCGGCTTGATTATTAGGGTTATACGGTGTAAATCGTAGCAAATCCGCCACCTGCCACGAGGTAGGAAAATGCAGATTATTGAAATAAAAAGATTTTCAAATCGTTACCCGAAAGCAGGGTAGTCATCTCCGCCAAAGAGGAGAAAAACTGCAATTTTTCGTGCATCCGTTGCTGTTGCTTTGTTACTCAATATTTTGCACGGCAGGGTTAGACTCTTTCATGGTTAATTTTGCAACCAAAAAGAAAAGGCAACGACAAGAAGTATATTCAAGGTGCTATTCGATGGGAACGGCAGCAAGGAGAAAGACGGTATCGTCCCCATCCATCACCATTTATAGGTATTTTCATGGTAAACGAATGAAGCTTGCGGTCTTATTCCATGATTATTGCTACCTTTGTCGTTAATCCGTAACACCCCAAAAATAAGATGCAGTCAAGACAACTTAACCGAAGACAGTATTTCAACGAACTCGCAATCACAAGCGAGAAGTATTTCATTCCTTACATCAAGCAGTACAGGCAAGTAGGGAAAGGAACGAATGTGTTGGAGATAGGTTGCGGGGACGGTGGAAACCTTCTGCCTTTCTCACGCATGGGCTGTGATGTCGTGGGAGTAGATATGGCAGAGGGACGGATAAAGGATGCAAGGAAGTTTTTCCAAGAGAATGGAGCGAAAGGAAGTTTCATCGCTTCCGATGTGTTCCTGTTGAAGGAACTCAGGCATCAGTTCGACGTGATTGTCTGCCATGATGTGATAGAGCATATCGACGACAAAGAAGGATTCATGCGCAAATGCAAACAGTTGTTAAAAACAGGGGGGGGTAATTTTTATGTCCTTTCCTGCTTGGCAGATGCCTTTCGGTGGGCATCAGCAGATATGCCGAAGCCGCTTCCTCTCGCATCTGCCTTTCTTTCACCTGCTTCCGACGAGATTGTATGAGCGGATTTTGAGGGTTTGGAAGGAAGACGAGGGGTGCGTCAGAGAACTGCTGAACATCAAGCATACCAAATGCCCGATAGAGTTGTTCGAGAGGACGATGAGAAAGTAAGGCTTTGAAGCCATTGACAGGACTTTCTATTTCATCAATCCGCATTATGAGGTGAAATTCCATCTGCGTCCTCGAAGGCTATACGCTGTGATAGGGGTAATTCCATATATCCGCAATTTCTTCACGACATCGTGTTTCTATTTCCTGAAATCGACAGAGGAATAATCGGTTGCTTTTGGCAAGGATTAAGAGTTGAATAATCGCATTTCTATCTCTTTGTCAACAGGGATGCAAACGCTTTTGCAGAATCATTCAACGCAAAGATCAAAGCTTTCATAGCCTCTCTAAGAGGAGTGACGGATATCAGCTTCTTCCTTTTCAGACTGACAAAACTATATACTTAATCCCCCTAGTTTGTCGAGTGAACCATAGTTTGCTACAAAACAGACGAATATGAGAGAGTTTATTTCTTTCCTTCTTTTATTGGCTGCTTCAAACGCAGTATCTCAAACCGTATTCAAGAGTTCAGCAGACACTTGCATCGTGCAAGCCATAGTAAACATGGATTTGTCGGAAGAATTGCAGAAAAGGTACAAGGAGAATTTCATTTGTGCATCTGCCATTATCGGCAGTTCTTTGGATAATGGTGAAATGAGGTGTTACTATTTGGACGACAGGTATGATTTTGACCTGCACTCCATTCAGAAAGGCGATACCGTAACGATAATTTTCCCTTTGTCCGCCTCGGAGGAACAAAAGAGGGCGACAGTCATTAAAAATCACAACCTCGTCAAGAGACTTGAAAGTCATGGCAATGATTATATTGACATAGACTTTTGGAATGTTGAGCAAAAACTCAATTCCCCTCCGACTTTAGACGACGGATTATTCCTAAAATGGGAGATAGCAAAACAACGCTTCATGAAGCATATAAAGAAAGACAGTCAAGGTTTGCACAGGTTGGATACTGATGACGAAGAAGAGTTGTCATTATCCAAGCGAACATTCGGACAATTATACTGCATATACATCTTGGTGCACAACGAAAATATAAGAGATAAGAAATAACGCCCAATGATAAAAGCCATATCCTACTCTTTTTCAAAGAACGGAATATGTTTTTTAAGAAATACAATGCGAATGCTTGCCGTTCTATTTTCAAAAAGAAATGCCGAAGGAGGAGTTTTGCTCGGAAATAATTATTGCCTTTGTCGGAGATAAAGAGTTCTTTGCAAGCAAAACAAAGCAGTACATAGCAAATGGAACGGTTGCCAAATCGTTACCCGAAAATCAGCCAATCGCACAGAACACCCTTGTACAAAGGATTGCGACTTTTCTATCCAAACTTACGGAAATACAGAATTGTATTCCATTAACAAAACACTAAACTTTCCTAAAAGGCTTTCTATATTTCCTTCCAATTACTTGGGGGAACAAAAGAATTTCGTTTTATTTGCATGAAATTTAAATATGCCATGAATATGACGAACACTACTCCAACAGAAAACAATCTGTCCGGTCTGGACAGAAAGAATTTTCAAAAAGATATAAACAACAAAAAGACGGACTTATTTATCCTGAAAAATGCGCAGGGTATGGAAGTGGCAGTGACCAATTACGGATGTGCGATACTTTCCATCATGGTTCCCGACAAAGCCGGAAAATATTCAAATGTGGTTTTAGGACATGACAGCATTGAACACGTAGTCAACAGTCCGGAACCGTTTCTTAACACAACCATCGGACGCTACGGCAACCGGATAGCCAAAGGCAGGTTTACCTTGTATGGCGAAGAGCACCAACTGACAATCAATAATGGCCCCAACTCGTTGCATGGCGGGCCTACCGGCTTCCACACTCGCGTGTGGGATGCCATACAGCCTGACCGGTCGACCATTATCTTCAATTACACATCAGCCGATGGCGAAGAAGGTTTTCCCGGCAATCTGGAAGTGGAAATGACTTATCGCCTCGAAGACGAAACAAACGCTTTGGTAATAGAATACCGAGCCACCACGGACAAAGCCACCGTCGTGAATCTGACCAACCATGCTTTTTTCAATCTTGCCGGCATAGCCACCCCCTCTCCCACCATCCTGAATCATATCATCACTATCAACGCCGATTTTTATGTTCCCATCGATGAAGTATCTATTCCTACGGGAGAGATATTAAAAGTTGAAGATACGCCTATGGATTTCCGTACTCCCCATACCATCGGAGAAAGGATTGACGGAAAATTCGGGCAATTGGTAAATGGCAGCGGATACGATCATTGCTATGTTCTGAATAAGACAGAAAGCGGAGAATTAAGCTTGGCAGCCACCTGTACCGACCCCGACAGCGGACGAACCATGGAAGTATATACAACGGAAAACGGTGTCCAACTCTACACAGGAAACTGGCTTAATGGGTTTGAAGGCGCCCACGGTGCCACATTCCCTGCCAGAAGCGCCGTTTGCTTTGAAGCTCAATGCTTCCCCGACACACCCAACAAGGCTCATTTCCCATCGGCTATTTTGCTGCCGGGCGATGAATACCAGCAAGTAACCATCTACAAATTCGGTGTAAAAGAATAAAGACAAGATTATTAATCCAAATTCAATATTTAAATTTATCATGAGTCAACAAAAAAAACAATGGGGAGCCATCATTATTATGATTGCACTCTTCGCAATGATTGCTTTCGTCACCAACCTCTGCTCGCCGATGGCAGTCATCGTAAAGAACGATTTCGGCGCTAGTAATGTGCTTTCTCAAATCGGCAACTATGGAAACTTTATCGCCTACCTTATCATGGGTATTCCGGCCGGCATGCTCATCGCCAAATTCGGTTATAAGAAAACGGCCCTTATCGGCTTACTCGTAGGAATTATCGGCATTCTTGTCCAATGGTTAAGTGGGCACGTAGGCAAAGAAAGCGCTTTCGTGGTTTATCTTATCGGTGCTTTCATCAGCGGTTTCACCATGTGTATCCTCAATTGTGTGGTCAATCCTATGCTCAATCTACTCGGCGGTGGAGGGAATAAAGGCAACCAACTCATCCAAATCGGCGGTGTCTTTAACAGTAGTGCTGCAGTAGCTGTATATATCATTATGGGAGCTTTAATCGGAGATGCTTCTAAAGCCCACATTGCTGACGCCACACCTGCACTGATGATTGCGCTTGCAATTTTCATCATCGGTTTTATCGTCATTCTATTTACCAAAATTGAAGAACCTGAACAGGCTCCGGTGGATACCAGCCTCATTAAAGGTGCCATGAAATACCGCCACTTCGTTCTCGGCATTCTCGCCATTTTCCTGTATATGGGAGTTGAAGTAGGAACTCCAACATACATTCTTCAATATTTATCTTCAGCGCCCGATGCCGACACTCCAGGTTTAGGTATGGACGCCGGAATCGTGGGATTAATTGTGGCTGTTTATTGGCTGATGATGCTTGTAGGCCGTTTCGTCGGTGGCACTATCGGAGGAAAAATATCGAGCAGAAAGATGATTACTGTAGTTTCCGCCACCAGCCTCGTACTCGTAGCTTTCGGCATGTTTGCCCCTGTAGATGTCACGGTAAATGTTCCAGGCATAGATTGGGCTAAGTTAGAGCTTATTTGGGCAGAAGTACCGGTAGGAATATTCTCATTTCTTCTTGTTGGACTGTGCACCAGTGTAATGTGGGGTGGCATATTTAATATGGCAGTCGAAGGACTCGGCAAATACACTGCAATTGCCAGTGGAATCTTTATGACAATGGTATTCGGATGTGCGGTTATGGTAGCCATCCAAGGTTGGCTGGCCGATCTTACCGACTACATGACCAGTTATTGGGTAGTGATCTTCTGCGCCGGTTATATTCTATTCTACGCTTTAATAGGCTCAAAGAATGTCAACTCAGAAAAATAACCCGACAAAAGGATTCTAATTATTTACCTCATAAATATAAACATCATGGATATAGAATACGTAAGAAGCCGTTTCATCAAACACTTTGACGGGACAACGGGAGCAGTGTATGCGTCTCCGGGGCGCATCAACCTTATCGGTGAACACACAGATTATAACGGTGGGTTTGTATTCCCCGGAGCAATCGACAAGGGAATGATTGCGGAATTAAAGCCCAATGGAACCAATACGGTGAAAGCTTATTCCATCGACTTAAAAGATTATGTGGAGTTCGGACTGAACGAAGAGGATATACCTCGTGCAAGCTGGGCAAGATATATTTTCGGCGTATGTCGGGAAATGATAAAGCGAGGTGTAAATGTTAAAGGCTTCAACACAGCTTTTGCAGGCGATGTACCTTTGGGTGCGGGAATGTCTTCTTCTGCTGCTTTGGAAAGCACTTATGCTTTTGCACTGAACGACTTGTTCGGTGAAAACAAAATCGACAAATTCGAATTGGCAAAAGTGGGACAAGCTACCGAGCACAACTACTGTGGTGTAAATTGCGGCATCATGGATCAATTTGCTTCTGTATTCGGAAAAAAAGGCAGTCTCATCCGCTTGGATTGCCGTTCATTGGAATATCAATATTTCCCATTCGATCCGCAAGGTTACCGTCTGGTATTGGTTGACTCTGTGGTGAAACACGAATTGGCATCTTCCGCATACAACAAACGTCGCCAAAGTTGCGAAGCAGCCGTTGCAGTAATCCAAAAGAAACATTCGCATGTGGAGTTCCTGCGTGACGTAACGATGGAGATGCTTCAAGAGTCGAAAGAAGACATCAGTGCAGAAGATTACATGCGCGCAGAATATGTCATCGAAGAGATTCAACGCGTACTTGATGTATGCGATGCTTTGGAAAAAGGTGATTATGAAACCGTAGGCCAGAAGATGTATGAAACGCATCAGGGCATGAGTAAGTTGTATGAAGTGAGCTGCGAAGAACTCGATTTCCTGAACGACCTTGCCTTTGACTGCGGTGTCACCGGTTCACGCGTAATGGGTGGCGGATTCGGCGGTTGCACCATCAATTTGGTGAAAAATGAATTGTACACCACATTCATCGAGAAAGCTAAAGAGGAATTCAAGAAGAAATTCGGCAGAAGTCCGAAGATCTATGATGTGGTCATCAGCGATGGTGCTCGCAGATTGGAATAAAAGATTTATTTAATCTTCGATAATAAAGGTGCGTCAAAAACACCTTATCACTTCTTTTCAGGCGCAGATTACGCAGGATTCACGGAGTTTATTTAGAGAAACCGTGATAATCGGGCGGAATCTGCGCCGAATATTATAATCTCCTTTCACTTTCGACATATCCAGTGATTTTTAATATTCTATCTATTCCGGACGAAAGAAGTTACGAAAAACAGAACAACCTTTCCAATACTTTCTCTACCTTTGCATCATCAAACAACAAAGACAAATGATATGAAGAAACAAATCTCTTTAATAATCGTTTCTCTGCTCATGTTGGCAGGATGCGGTTCTGTCCCTGTGACCGGACGGAGGCAGGTACTTTTGGTATCGGATCAGGAAGTATTGACTTCCAGCCTGACCCAATATAAGGATTATATGAAAACCGCTCCGAAGTCGGCATCGGTCCAACAAGCGGCAATGGTGACACGCGTGGGAAAAAGAATTGCAGCAGCTACCGAGCAATACTTGAGACAGAACGGGTTGGCTGAAGAAGTGAAAAATTTTGCATGGGAATTTAATCTGGTAAAGGACGGACAGATAAACGCTTTCTGCATGCCCGGCGGAAAGATTGTGGTATATGAGGGATTGATGAAATTAGTTTCCTCCGATGACGAACTGGCCGTGGTTATCGGCCATGAGGTGGCCCACGCCGTGGCAAAACACAGCAATGAACGCATGAGCCAACAGATATTGGCACAATATGGCTCACAAATACTTAGCCTGTCACTCTCGCAAAAGAGTGCCGCCATACAAACAATTGCCAATCAGGTGTACGGTGTAGGTGCACAATATGGAGTCATGTTGCCTTTCTCCCGTAAACACGAATTGGAAGCAGACTATATGGGACTGATTTTTATGCGAATGGCCGGCTACAATCCGGATGTTGCCGTCAAGTTTTGGCAGAAAATGTCTTCAGGCAGCACTGCCAAAGTGCCAGAACTGATGAGTACCCACCCCAGTGATGCCCGCCGAATCAGCGATATACAGAAAGCACTGCCAGAAATCAAGGCAAAATACAAATAAGCGTCTATCTTCATGGAAGAATGTGGCTTTGAAACACGTTCTTCTTAATTATAACAAAACAGGAAGAGATATCTATATGAACAAGTTTTTTATAGGAGTATTGGCATTAATCGTGATATGTAGCGGATGCGAAACAAGCCGGACGGCAACCGGCAACCCTAATGCCGTTTTGACCGGAGCTGCCATTGGAGGAAATGTAGGTGGTGCCATCGGCGGACTAATAGGTGAAAGCAGCGGAGGATGGAGGGGCAGTTATCGAGGTTCGGCCATTGGAACCATTATCGGAACCATTGCCGGAGCTGCCATTGCCAACGCCGCCACTACCCCCAAAAAACAAGAGGAATATGCATATAGGATAGAAAGGACGCAACCGGACTCTCCACAATCTGAAATATACCGGAAACCCATAGCCGACAAGCATCTGAAGATACGAAACATACGCTTCATTGATGACAACCGTGACCACATCATCCATTCGGGCGAGAGCAGCAAAGTGATTTTTGAAATCATGAACGAAGGTACTGAAACCGCCTACAATGTAGTTCCGCTGGTGACTGAAGTATCCGGAATGAAACGCATCTACATTTCCCCCTCCGTCATGATAGAGCAAATTACACCTCGTAACGGAGTGAAGTACACGGCGACCATCCGCGCCGGAGAGCGTATAAAGACAGGAAATATTACCCTGCACATTGCCGTGACCAATGAATATGGAGAAGAGTATGACTGGCAGGAATTTTCATTACCCACGCAACGATAAGGGGGTGACAAAAACAAAAGTATCCTGTGTTATGATATAATATCAGACACGGCTACTTGGATTAATGCGGTTTCCATTGACAAAACCCGCAAGAGACAGATAATTCGTGTCTAAAAGAATATCATGAAGAATGTTGACACACCCTTTGCTGTCTCAACTGTAAACTTAAAAAAAATCAAGAAGTCTTATGGCAGACAATTACCTCGAAAAGCAGATGGAGCAATATCAGGCCCGAAAATCCGCATGGGAAAAGGAACGCAAATACGGAAAAAAGAAAGCACGTATCCTATCTGCCCTAAAATCACAGCAACAAGAGATTTCCTTTACTAAAAAGAAACAAGAATAGAAAAATCATTTCCTGCACAGAGGCAGTGTTTTTATATATCGTTATGCTCCATTCTTTCTCCACCCCCATCGCCAACATTCCGCTTCCGGAAAGGTTTACCTATCCTTTCTGCTACACACCGCACCCTTTATGCATACTGGCAGCGCAAGAAGTACAGAATTATCTCAACGGACAGTCTGAATGGCAGGAAGAGTTGAGCAAAGGTAAAATGTTCGGTGTGCTTGTCGTGCAAACTAAGAAAAACGAGATCGGCTTTTTAGCAGCCTTTTCGGGCATATTGGCCGGACGGAACCAACACTCCTACTTCGTGCCGCCTATATATGATTTTCTGCAACCGCAAGGATTCTTCAGGATAGAAGAAGAAAACATCTCTGCCATTAATCGAAACATCAAGTTGCTGGAAGAGGATGAAAGCTACATCCGGTTGCTGGCTGAGCTGAACCGGAACATTCAAGCCGGGCAAAAGGCATTGACTCAGGCAAAGGCAGAACTAAAAGAAGCCAAAGCAAAAAGAGAGCATCGCAGGAAATCAGGCATGACGGATGCACAGGAAGAAGCCTCACTGATACGTGAAAGTCAATTCCAAAAAGCTGAATACAAACGGTTGGAACGTGCTTGGAAAGAAAGAACAACCATTTTGCAAACACAGGCCGAAAGTCAATTAAAACAGATACGGAATTTAAAAGCGGAACGCAAAAGGCGTTCCGCCATATTGCAGCAAGAGCTATTCGCACAATTCAAGATATTGAACCGGCGTGGAGAGTATAAGAACCTCTGCGAGATATTCGAAGAAACCGTACATAAGACTCCTCCGGCCGGTGCGGGCGAATGCGCTGCTCCCAAATTATTGCAGCAAGCCTATCTGCATGGATGGAAGCCGCTCGCTATGGCTGAATTCTGGTGGGGAGATTCCCCGAAGACAGAAATACGCCATCATGGTCAATACTACCCTGCATGCAAAGGGAAATGCGAACCCATTCTGAACCACATGTTGCAAGGATTACAGGTTGAGGAGAACCCCATGTTGAAAGAGATGCAGGCACAAGATAAAAATCCGGAGATTGTTTACGAGGACCAGTGGCTACTGGTAGTAGACAAACCGGCAGGCATGTTGTCCGTACCGGGTAAGGAAGACGTTTCCTCCATATTCAGCCTGATACGCAAACAATATCCGGATGCCGATGGTCCCTTGCTGGTTCACCGACTCGACATGGCTACCTCAGGCTTGTTGTTAATTGCCAAAACCAAACATATACATCGGGATTTGCAGGCTCAATTCAAGAACCGCCTCATCAACAAGCGTTATATCGCTTTGCTTGACGGGACAGTGCGAACAGACCGCGGAACCATTGAGCTTCCTCTTTGTTTGAACCCTTTTGACCGCCCCCGGCAAATGGTACATGCACAACACGGCAAGCCTGCCATTACAGACTTCGAGGTCTTGGAGCGCACCGACAAACAAACCCGTATTGCCTTCTATCCACGTACCGGCCGTACCCACCAACTCCGTGTACATGCCGCTCATCCGCTTGGCCTGAATTGTCCCATCATCGGAGACGAACTGTATGGGAAAAAGGCTGAACGATTGTATCTGCACGCCGAAACCTTAGAGTTTACACATCCCGCAACCGGGGAAACAATGAAAATAAGCCAAAAAGCAACATTTTAAAGAATAGATTCGTGCATCGGACAAAAGAATTCTCGGACGAAAGCACAAAAATTCTCTCAAAGAATATATCACGGAAGAAGTACAGGCCATAAGTGAGTAACCTTGCCGGCGCCTTGCTCCTTATCAAAAAAAATCATTGAAAATCAAACGATTGCATCTATTCTGTCAGACACTTGTGTTTGACGCGACAGACACTTGTGTTTGACACGACAAAGACTTGTGTCTGACAGCTTGAACACTTTTGTCTGGCACAACAAAGGATTATACCTGTCAAACGAAGGATTGGGCGGTTGGCATGAAAGGCAGCAAAGTGGAAATTTAAATCAAGTGGAAGTGGAACAATAAACAATGTTCAGATTAATATCTACCCCTAATCTGCGAGAAAAGTATTATATTTGCCACGAGCCAAGGTATTTGGTCTCCGTCACTAAGGTAGTGGCTTCCATCTCCTTAATATTGGTGTCTTTCTTATTTTGAGCAAAGCTTATTCAAGACAAAATCGTTTTTTGTATGAAACAGGATAACGAAGAAATAAACAAATGGATAGAATCTTACTCCGGTCTATTATTGAACCGCGCGTTATCAATGGTAACGGACAAGAATGATGCCATGGATTTGGTGCAAGAAGTATTTATATCCGCTTCATTATCCTATCATGCCTTTCAAAGAAAGAGTACGCCGCTAACTTGGCTACAAAATATCTTGAAAAACAAAATTGCCGACTTCTACCGGGATCGGTATCGCAAGCCCGAAACAGTCAGCATACCGGTTTTTTTCGATTCATCGGGTTCATGGACGGATGACTCCGTGCTGCACGAATGGCCTCGTATTTCCAATGAACCGGAAGGAGAAAATACGATTCTGGATGTTTTAGACAAGTGTATCGAACGCCTTCCATCTCAATGGCAGATTACCGTAAAGAGATACTACATTGATCAGAAAAAAGCCGATGAAGTATGTCATGAACTGGACATTGCCGCGACCAATTTATGGAAGATTCTTCAACGCAGTCGTATGCAGCTGAGAAAATGTATCGAATTAAACTGGTTTGACAAATTATGAAAGCATTATTCAATAAATTGATTCATTTCTTTATTATGCCGTGTAGCCGGGTACCATCGCTGATTGAGCGAAAGAATGCCGGAGAACTCCCTCTCATTTTAAGGATACGTCTCCGTGCACACTTATCGATATGTAAATGGTGTGCGGCTTATGCTAAAAAGGTGGAGTGGATAGATTGGCTGCTCACAAAAAAATATGAGAAAAAAGAATCTTTCAATAACACTGAAATACAATCATTTAAAGATAACATCAAGAAAAAAATGAGCTTATAATCTCCCTCTCCTTGTCAGGATTGCATGATTTTACCGACTATAAAATCGGGAAAGCCTTTTGTAGGATTCTGAAAAATGAATAGACAAATTCAAGGTAACTAAAAAACAACTGACAAGATGAGTATGAGAAAACAATCTTTTCCTTATGAGGGAATATTCCAAACCGGATATTATATTACCCTCCTCGGCACTGCCGCTATCCTTCTGTGGATCGGAATATTCAAATTTACCCCAACGGAGGCAGCCGCCATCAAACCTTTGGTAGCACATCACCCTCTTTTCGGAAGAGCGTATAATCTGTTCGACCTGCAAACCGTTTCCAATGCGATAGGTTTGGTAGAGATATCGACAGCCTTTCTATTGCTTCTGTCGATTAAATTCCATTTTCTAAGACGATATGCCGGAGCAGGAATAATACTGATATTCCTCGTCACACTCAGCTTTTTATTCTTTACTCCCGGTATGTGGAAAATCAAGGACGGTGTAGTCGTAACCGATTTTTTCATACTTAAAGACATCGCATTTCTCGGATTCGGAATGATGTTGTTCGGCTTCCGGAGAAAAGACAGAAAACAATAAACAAATATAATCAGATAAACAATGAAAACATTAAGTATTTCAATTCTCTTGCTTGGGGCTTTCTCTCTTATTTTTGCAGGCCCCCAAACCTTACAAAAGAAAAAAGATATGACGAAAGAAGTTAAAAACGTGAAAAAGGAAATCTATCTGGCCGGAGGATGTTTCTGGGGTACGGAGCATTACCTGAAACAAATCCGCGGCGTGATTAAGACAGAAGTCGGCTATGCCAACGGCAAGGGCAGCCATCCCGACTACCAAACCGTATCGACGGGAAAAACAGGATTTGTTGAAACCGTGAAAGTGGAATATGATCCCAAGCAGCTCACCCCGGAAATGTTGCTGGAGCTGTTTTTCGAAACAATTGACCCCATCAGTGTCAATAAGCAAGGAAATGATGCGGGCACGCAGTACCGCACGGGTATTTATTATACCGATAAAGCGGACGAGCCTCTCATAAAGGCCTCGATAAACCGGCTTGCCGCGAAACATACCAAACCGATTGCTGTGGAGTACAAGCCCTTGGAAAATTATTTCCCGGCCGAAGAGTATCATCAGGATTACTTAGACAAACATCCCGACGGATATTGCCATATCCCGAAAAGATTATTCCAAGCAGCCAAAGAGGCAAACCCTGCCCCTTCCTCAAAGAAGAGATATACCCGTATGGATGACGCTTCTCTAAAGAAAAAACTCACCCCAATGCAATATAACGTGACGCGCAACAATGCTACCGAAACACCTTTCAACAACGAATATTGGAATGAGTCGAGAGACGGTATTTATGTGGATATCACCACGGGGGAACCGCTGTTTGTTTCCACCGACAAATTCGATTCAGGTTGCGGTTGGCCGAGTTTTTCCAAACCCATAGACAAATCTCTCATAACGGAAAAAGCTGATCACTCACACGGCATGATTCGTACGGAAGTACGCAGCAAAACAGGCGATACTCATTTGGGACATCTATTCAACGACGGCCCCAAAGAAAAGGGTGGAATGAGATATTGCATCAACAGCGCGGCCTTACTGTTTATTCCCAAGGAAAAAATGAAAGAAAAAGGATATGAAGAATATATTCCACTATTAAACAAGTAACTATTTATTACTAAAAAAATAAAGAGAAACTTTAGTAAAAGCAGTAAAACCGTTTAATAAACGTCTGCAGGAGATACTTAAAGTACGAGAAATCACTGCAAAGCAATATACACTTTTACTCTCCGATACCAAAAGCGCAGAAGACGCTGTTATTCCCTTAAGAGGAACACTTGCATCTTCTGCGCTTAAAATATTCTATATACTCCCATCATTTGTTTTTAAGGCAAAAGGCAGGCCGAAAATGAGAGACTTACATCTTTCTGCTCTTACTCAAAACTCCTCAGCATCCTGATTTCTTCTGCCCAAAGCGATTCATCGGGCGTTTCCAGAACAACCGGCATATCGTTAAAACGGGCATCCGTCATGAAACGTTTGAAGAAATCAAGTCCGATCAATCCTTTGCCTATGCTGTCATGCCGGTCTACCCGGCTTCCCAAAGGCTTCTTGGAGTCGTTCAGGTGAACGGCACGAAGATAATGAAAGCCTACTGCTGTTTCAAATTCATCAAACACTTTGTCGTATTCATTCACAATGTCATAACCGGCAGTATAAGTGTGGCAGGTGTCCAGACAAACACCTACACGCGACTTGTCGTCCACACGGTCGATGATATACTTCAGATGCCAGAACTCATTCCCTATATTACTCCCCTGACCGGCCGTGTTTTCGATGACGGCCGTCACGCCCCGTGTCTTCTCCAAAGCAATGTTGATGGACACTGCTATTCTGTCCAGACATGTTTCTACGGAAATCTTATTCAAATGACTGCCGGGGTGGAAGTTCAGCATGCGCAATCCCAGTTGCTCGCAACGCTGCATTTCGTCCAAGAAAGCAGCACGGCTCTTCTCCAGCCCCTCTGCTTCCGGATGTCCCAGATTTATCAGATAGCTGTCGTGGGGCAGAATGTGGCAGGCATCCAAGCCATACTTCACGCAATTCTCCTTAAACAGTTCGATACTCTCGTCTGTCAGGGGCTTTGCCACCCACTGACGCTGATTCTTAGTAAACAGGGCAAAAGCATTTGCCCCTATCTCATGGGCATTGACGGGAGTCCATTCAACTCCGCCGCTTGCCGATACATGTGCACCTATAAATTTCATTTTTCCATTCTATTTATTCTTTCATAAATTCCCACTGCGCCTGTTTCATTTCTACACATCCATTCTTTTTAAATCTCACACCCTCGGCTTCAAGCAATTCTCTTTGTTCCATCCAGTAAGGTGCCGGTCGTCCTTGACTGTTCACCACCCGATGACAAGGCAAATGCAACTCCGAAGGAGCATTGTGCATGGCATGCCCCACCATACGGGAATATTGAGGTTTACCTATCAGGTAAGCTATTTGCCCGTACGTCAACACACAGCCCGGAGGAATGGCGGCAACTATGTCGTAAACTTCTTGCCTGAAAATGTCTTTGTCCATAAATGACGGTTTGAGGAAACGAATATAAAACAAAATCAAGACAATTCCTCATTCTCCACAATCAAAATAAAGTTCTATATTTGCTCTATCATTTAAATCACTACCGATAGTATCTCGTATGTTATCTCGCATCGAAGAGGAAAAAAAGACCATAGAGCAGATGGTACGGCTGTATTGCAGGCAGAAAGAGGGAAACCGTAAGCTATGTCAGCAATGCCGGAAGACATTGGAATATGCACATGCCCGTCTTTCCCGTTGCCCTTTCGAAGAAAAGAAACCAACTTGCAGGCTCTGCACCGTGCATTGCTATAAACCGGAAATGAAAGAGCGGATGCGGGCAATTATGCGATATTCCGGTCCGCGGATGCTGCTATATCATCCCATAGCAGCCATCCGCCACCTATGGAGAGAAAGTTTTAGTTGAAGTAGTATAAAAAAACGGCTATGCCTTCGAGTGCTTTTTTCTTCTCTCCCTCAATCTCAATAGCAAACTTAATTTCTGCCTTTGCCACCCCACGCAAATTGGACAAGGAGTGCAAATCAGCCACCAAACGAATGCGCTGCCCCGACAACACGGCCTGACCGAATTTCATCTTATCCATGCCATAGTTTATCATCATCTTCAGATTATTCACCTCAATAATCTGACTCCACAGGTAGGGCAACATCGACAAAGTGAGATATCCATGTGCAATGGTGCTCTTGAAAGGACTCTCTACCTTGGCGCGTTCTGCATCTACATGAATCCATTGATGGTCCAATGTTGCATCGGCAAAAAGATTGATGCGTTCCTGAGGAAGATCTACATAATCCGAAACACCGATTTGCCGGCCTACCAGCTTTTCAAATTCCTCATACGAGTTGATAATCACTTTCTTCATAAATACACTGTTTTTATTATATAGTTACACGTTCCATTTGCACGCTATCATCTGCCTGTCTTATGCAAAGATTTGAACAAATACATTCCCCCGCCCTACATGTATCTGCAAGAAACACGAATGAACGATATTCGAAACTTCGTAAAACAGATGGAAAAAAAACTGCACAAATATATTCTTTTATTCCTGCACGTACAAAAAAGTAGATATTAAAAGTGGTAGGATAAGAGACAAGACACTCATTTTATCCATAAGACACTTTAGGTAAACTCGGAATAGAAACGATAATGAATTAGTTACTATTGCTGTTTCTCCGTCAGATACTTCCAATAACGCACGGGCATATCTTGCCTGTGTTTTTTGGGATTAAGGCGTTCTTTGATACAAATGGCCTTGAAATAGGCCTTCCAAAGAGATTGAAAAAGTTTTTCGTCCTTATCCATCAAACTCTCATCAAGCATACCGGTGACAAGATGTGCCTCGCAACTGTCTTCATCGAAAGTCACTCTACGCACTTGCCTTAAATCGTAGTAATAACCGTAGGCGCGCCTGATGTCGTATATCAGCCAAGATTGGTCGGCAAACCGGTCACGGAAATGGTCGATTACAAGAGGTAAAGCATTCTTTTCCGGCTCTACGGCAGCAAAGAATGTTCCGTCCGCCGCTTTCTGAAAGCGGATAAATTGCAGCAAACGTACACGCTCCCAGTCCACACGCTTCCACATGCGCGAAAATTCCAACACATCAGGATCGGCAAAATTGGTCTCGATAGAACGAGGTGCATCTATTGCCTTGCGAATATAACGAAACAGCAGTATCGGAGTTTCCGGCTCTTCTGCCAACCAGCACTGTGCCAAACAGCCAAGAGCAGAAGCCGAAAGTTTCTTTTCCAGTCCTTTCCACACACGGGCAGCCTTCTCTGCATCGGTAATCACCGTAAATGTTTCGTCGTAAAACAAAGGCAAGGGTTCTTCTTCTCCAAGCAGTATATCAGGAAAAATGCGACGCACATAGGCATCGAAAACAGCGGTCAGCAGCCCCTCGAAAGTCCGGTCGAAGAAAAAGATGTTCATTTCAGTTCTTAGTCTTTATAGAAATGTTTTTGAGTTTATTCGGATTTTCAGCAACGAGCTGTGTCAAAATAATAAAGAAAACATCCCTTACTTGAAATCCAGCAGCAACTGTCCGTCCTCCCCTTTCGTCTTTCGAGACTTGGGCAGCAACAAGCTGCGCACACCTTGAGGCGTCAATTCGTTCACTGTACGCATCGGCAGTTCGCAGCAAGTAATAAAATATTGTGCTTTTTTCATTACCACCCCCATCTTCTTCAGTTGATAAAACCCTATTCTGGAGAAACGGCGGGAAGCTACAATCAGTTGTGCCGACTTCACTCCGATGCCCGGCACACGGAGCAACATTTCATAATCCGCTTTATTCACGTCAACAGGAAATTGTTCAGGATGCCGTAAGGCCCAAGAAAGTTTAGGGTCAATCTCCAAATCCAAATCGGGATAAGCGTCATCCACAATTTCTTCTACCTTGAATTGATAAAAACGCATCAGCCAATCGGCCTGATAGAGGCGGTTCTCACGTACCAAAGGCGGTTGCTTCAATGCCGGCAGACGCTTGTCATACGTATTCACAGAGACGTAGCCCGAATAGTAGACACGACGCATGGAAGGTTTCTTATACAATGCCGACGAAAGATGCAATATATCCTTATCCGTCTCGGCAGTAGCCCCCACTATCATCTGAGTGCTTTGTCCTGCAGGAGCAAAACGGGGAGCATGACGGTGTTTCTTACGTTCCTCCGAACTTTCTAAAACTCCCTGTTGAATGTATCGCATCGGCGCATAGACACTCTCATGATTTTTCTCGGGAGCCAGCATCTTCAGATTCTCTTCTTTCGGTATTTCTACGTTGACACTGAGACGGTCGGCATACAATCCGGCTTCATTCACCAACTCACGACTGGCACCGGGAATACTCTTCAGATGAATATAGCCGTTAAAACGATGAACCACACGCAAGTCTTTGGCCACACGCACCAGCCGTTCCATCGTGTAGTCCGGATTGCGCACCACACCACTGCTCAAAAACAATCCTTCGATATAGTTTCGGCGATAAAACTCCATCGTAAGCTCCACAAGTTCGGTTACCGAAAGCGTGGCACGCGGCAGGTCGTTGCTACGGCGGTTGATACAGTAAGCACAATCGTAGATGCAATAATTAGTGAGCATCACTTTGAGCAATGAGATGCAACGCCCGTCTTCGGCAAAGCTATGACAGATTCCCCAACCACCCACAGTATTACCCAGTGTGCCCGCCTTATTGGAGCGCACTGTACCGCTGGAGGAGCAAGAGACGTCATACTTTGCCGACTCAGCCAGTATCTTCAATTTTCCAAGTACACGTTCATCCATCTTTCTATCGTGCCAAATGTAGTAATAAAACCTCTCAAAACAAAAAAGACCGCCGATTATTATGGGCAGTCTTTCACAGCATTTTCTTGCTTTTTCTTCGCTTACTTCGCAGCTTCCAAAGATGCTTTACGGAAAGCTTTCATTGCTTTCTCAATTTCCAAGGAGGCCTTGCGCGCACGTGTTCCGGCAGCTTTGTTACCATTTTCCAACTGTGCTTTTGCATCTTTTTCAAATGCAGCATACAATTCTGCCACTTTCTCAACTAATTCTTTCATAATACTTTTAATTACTTCGTTAATAATGTCTGGCAAAAATACATTCTTTCTCGAAATAAATACAGAAAAACGATATTTTTTTTGAAATAATCGGTAAAAACAGTGCTATAAGGGGCTTTTACACGTTTTTTCCATACTTTTGCAGACATGAAAACGCTTACCGATACTGAATATATACGTGCCCTGATAGCCGAAGGGGAGCATCAGCAACAGGACTTCAAGTTCGAAATCTCCGATGCCCGAAAGATTGCCAAAACGTTATCCGCCTTTGCCAATACGGAAGGAGGACGACTGCTTATCGGAGTGAAAGACAATGGAAAAATTGCCGGTGTACGTTCTGATGAAGAACAATATATGATAGAAGCAGCCGCAAAATTGTATTGCCACCCTGAGGTGAACTTCCACACACAGACCTATCATCCGGAAGGACGAACCATTCTGGTTGTGAAGATAGACGAAAGCGAACAAAAGCCTATATATGCCAAAAATGAAGCGGGAAAACACCTTGCTTATCTTCGCATCAAAGACGAAAACATTCTGGCCACTCCCATTCATTTGCGTGTCTGGAAGCAAAAAGGAAATTCAAAAGGAGAACTGATAGAATATACAGAACGAGAACAACTGTTGCTCGACCTTCTGAAAGAAAACGGCCGATTATCTTTAAACCGATACTGCCGACTGTCACATCTCTCCCGACATGCTGCCGAACATTTGCTGGCCCAATTTATACGGTATGACATAGTAGAGCCAGTATTCGAAGGACATAAGTTTCTTTTCAAACTGAAATAAAGGAAGACACGGCAATTCTTGCAGCTCTATTTCGAGAAAGGCCTTTCTGTTTCACAGTTCTGTTTTCACAAATAATCACCTTAAAAAAAGAGAGATAAAAAATCTCGGAGTGCTGGTGAGAATCAACTTATTTCGTACTTTTGCAATCGCAATTGCTGCGGCAATTATAAATTACAAATCATAAATCATACGTAATATGGGTATATTTACCAAACTATTCAACAAAAATGCCGGAGAGACATCTTCCAAAAACGTGGAAGACTTCGTTTCGCTGACACGCGTCTATTTCCAGTCTGTGATAGCCGCCAATTTGGGCATCACCAACATACGTTTCATTCCTGATGTGGCCAATTTCAAGCGTCTGTTCAAAATCCCGACACAAGGAGGACGTTTGGGACAAGCAGAAAAGGCAGCCTCGCGCAAAATGCTGATGCAGGACTACAGCATCAGCGAGAACTTTTTCAAAGAAATAGATGCTTCCGTGAAGAAACACTGCCGCACACAAAATGACGTACAAGGCTACCTCTTCATGTATCAAGGCTTTTCCAACGACCTGATGATGCTTATGGGCAACCTGATGCAATGGAAGTTCCGCCTGCCTTCTTTCTTCAAAGGGGCATTGCGCAGCATGACCGAAAAGACCGTGCACGACGTCTGCACCAAAAATGTATGGAAAAAAGACGATGTACACAAAACAGCCATGTCTGTACGCCAATATAAAGAACGTTTGGGATATTCGGAAGAATGGATGTCTGAATATGTATATAACATAGTGATGCTTGCCAAGAAAGAACCGAAACCTAAAAATACGGAGCAGAAATAAGAAAGTCTCCTTCCTGAGGGTTCTTTGTTAGCAAAAGAAAAAGAACTCTAATTTTTTTCATAAGCATGCAGGCGAGAAGTTTCTTTCTCGCCTTTTTTAGTACTTTTAGCAAAGTATATTATTCCCTTTCATGGAATGCAGGGGCTTCGGCTTGTATACAAGTCATCCTATCTCATCAGCCCCACATAATTATTAACTTCAAAAAACAACTGCTTATGAAACAAAAGAAAATGCTTGCACTCACTCTCTCACAACTGGAACAACTTTATCGGCATGAATTGCCCGAACTGGTCAATATCGCTGTACGAAGCGAGCATGCTACAACTTTCAAGACCAGGTTATCGGAATACATAGCCGCTCATCCGGAAGTAGAAAGTGAGGCCGGCAAGCAAATTCGACTCTTGATTGAATTTGACGGACAAGAGGTTCACGAACTATCTACCGGAACACAACTGACGATATCAACCTTGTCTCTGCTGCACGCCTTCCTTACAAGGCAGTGGGAAGAAGAGATGGAGACGGATGTGTTCATCGACTTGTTCCAACAATTCAGACGTCTTCAGCACCCCTCAATACCTCTGCCTTCCGCTCAAAAAATAAAGTCACTGACAGAACGATGGCCTACGGGATTGGACGAAGACGTACAACAGATTCGCACCAAGAACAAAGAGCGCATTCTGCATGCACTGGTACAGAAAATTGAACACCGGAAGCATCCGACCTCACGTTTTCATTTTGCAGACGGTATCAGTTATGATGAGAAGTTCCGTCTCGTCAACGAATGGTGGAATGACTTTCGTTTTCATCTTGCCATGGCAGTGAAAACTCCTACGGAATTGAACCGCTTTCTTGGTAATTCCTTGTCTGTCGAAACCATGTATCTGCTTTCTAAAGCACGCAAAAAAGGGATGCCTTTTTTTGCAACACCCTATTACCTGTCACTGCTGAATTGCACAAACGGAGGGTATGATGATGAAGCCCTGCGCAGTTATATCCTATACTCACCCCAGCTGGTAGAGACCTACGGTCATATCCGCGCTTGGGAACGTGAAGATATGGTAGAAACCGGAAAACCCAATGCTGCCGGCTGGTTGCTTCCTGATGGCCATAATATTCATCGCCGCTATCCGGAGGTAGCCATTCTCATTCCCGACACAATGGGACGTGCCTGTGGTGGATTATGCGCATCTTGCCAGCGCATGTACGACTTTCAAAGCCAGCGTCTAAACTTTGAATTTGATGCACTACATCCAAAAGAAAGCTGGGAAAAGAAGCTACGGCGACTGATGAATTATTTCGAAGAGGACACACAACTACGAGATATTCTCATCACCGGCGGAGATGCCCTGATGAGTCAGAACAAAACACTGCACCACATTTTAGAAGCGGTATATCGTATGGCTGTCCGTAAACGGAAAGCGAATCAGCAACGCACTGAAGGAGAAAAGTATGCGGAATTACAACGCATCCGCCTCGGTTCACGCCTCCTTGCCTATCTACCTATGCGCATTAACGACGAACTGGTAGAAATTTTACGAAAATTCAAAGAGAAAGCCTCTGCCATAGGCATCCGGCAATTCATCATCCAAACCCATTTCCAGACACCATTGGAAGTGACTCCCGAAGCTGCGGAAGGAATACGGAAGTTATTGACGGCAGGATGGCTCATCGACAATCAGTTGGTATATAACGTAGCAGCTTCCCGACGAGGACATACCACCCGTTTGCGCCAAGTGCTGAACCAACTGGGAGTGGTGTCCTATTACACTTTCTCCGTAAAAGGATTTGAGGAAAACAATGCCGTATTTGCTCCGAACAGCCGTTCCGTACAGGAGCAACTGGAAGAGAAACGTTTCGGGAAACTATCCAAAGAGGATGCCTATAACTTATCGACAACGCTCGAAAACATTCATGACCCGGCTGCCTACATCCGACGCTTTCTGAAAACGCACCATTTGCCTTTCCTTGCTACCGACAGGAATGTACTTAACCTGCCCGCTATCGGGAAAAGCATGACTTTCCGGATGGTCGGCATCACCACCGAAGGTAAGCGTATTCTGTGTTTCGACCATGACAGCACACGACGCCATAGCCCGATTATAGACCGATTGGGACAAGTATATATTGTGGAGAACAAATCCATCGCTTCTTACTTGCGCCAACTACAAACCATAGGAGAAGACATAGAGGAATATGCTACCATTTGGAACTATACACAAGGCGAAACCGAACCACGATTCCATCTATATGAGTATCCCGACTTTCCTTTCCGAATCACCGACAAGATGACTAATCTGGAAATTAACGAATAGCACATTATCCGAAATAATCTGTATTTTTGCAGACAAAACAACCAAATGTGCAATGATGGAAATAGAGCAACATCCTTTTGAACCTTTCCTCCCCGGCAATGCACGCCTGCTGATGCTGGGGAGTTTTCCACCGCAAAAGAAACGGTGGTCGATGGACTTCTACTACCCCAATTGGGGAAATGACATGTGGCGCATTACCGGCCTCGTGTTTTTCAATGACAAGGATTATTTCGTGGACAAAGCTCGAAAAACCTTCTATAAAGAGCGCCTTACCGACTTCCTGCAAGAGAAAGGCATTGCCTTATTCGATACAGCAACGGCTGTGCGCCGTTTGCAAGACAATGCTTCCGATAAGTTTCTGGAAGTGGTGCAGCCCACAGATATCCCCAACTTGCTACATCGGTTGCCGGGATGCAAGGCTATCGTCACTACCGGCGAAAAAGCCACTGAAGTTCTTTGTCTTCAGTTCTCCATTGAAAAGCCTAAAGTGGGCGACTTCACAGAGTTTCTCTTTGAGAATCGTCCGATGCGCCTCTACCGGATGCCTTCTTCTTCAAGAGCCTATCCGCTTGCATTAGAAAAAAAAGCGACACCCTATCATATTATGTATCAAGACCTACAGATGTTATAAGCAACTTCCTCCAGAAAATAACCGGATAGGTTGCTTGTGTATTTGAAAGTTTCAATTACCTTTGCAGCCACAAACACGGGAGTAGCTCAGTTGGTAGAGCACCGGTCTCCAAAACCGGGTGTCGGGAGTTCGAGCCTCTCCTCCCGTGCAAGGGTTAAGAAGGCATATTCCAATAACATTTCTTTTTCTAATTTCAAGAGAATCGATACATCATGCCGTGCCCCGTACGCTTCCATCGACAATGCTTGTCAACTATCTGCACGCCAACTTTCCGGCAATGAAACAAAAGGTCTCATGCTTCACAGATTGAGGATGCCTGCATTGCACGTCCGACTTCGAAAAAACGGCACAAAGAGGGACATAAAGAAAGATTTACAAACCGCCCTTCCCTCCGCCCCTACCCGACAAAGGCGATGCCGAGGTGCGCACTTAGAGCATGTCAAGGAGTGCACTTAGAGAGTGCCGAGAAGCGCACTTTGACATGCTCTAAGTGCGCTCCTCGGCAACATCCCCTCAGGAACATATTCCGGGGCATGTACGGATGCATGGGCGTAGGATTGAGCGGTGCTAGAAAAATGCTTACATCCCTTAAAAATCGTCCTTCTCCTGAGGACAAATCCTTACATCCACCCGAACAATGCCCTGCCCGAAACGAGCGACGATAGTGTGGCAGACTGCATCACCCCAAGCCCGCGGCAGGCAGCCTCTCTTGCGCTTCTTCATGCCGCTTTCCTTTTTTCATTGGTGGATTCTTCGTTTCAATCAATCAGTTCGTAACCGGAGATTTGAACCGGCATGCCAAGGTTATGCAACACCTTTTCAAGCTGGATACCCTCGCGGTTATCGTACTCATAGCCGAAGGTAGCGAGGATGCCCTGCATGATGAACTGTGTGGCACGGTCCAAGGCGATGGGCAGGCTCTCGCCCTGCAACAATGCGCCGGTGACGACACTGGCAAAGGCATCGCCCGTACCGGGATAATGGGCCGGCAAATAGGGGCACGTCACCTTCCAGTAACGGTTACCGTTCCGGTTGTAAGCATATACGGAAGTTTTATGCTTATCGCCCGATACCGGCACGCCGGTGATAACCACCACTTCAGGCCCGCAATCGGAAAGCCGCCTGAGATATGACTTCAATTCCTCATCCGTATTCCGCTCCCGATAAGGAACGTCCAACAAGTAAAAAAGCTCCGTCAGATTAGGAGTGATGACGTCTGCTTTCGTAACAAGATGCCTCATCTCATCCACCATGGAGGCATCGAAATTCGTATAAAGCCGTCCGTTATCTCCCAACACCGGGTCGACCACCACCAAACTTTCCGGCCGGCGAAATTCATCAATAAAACCGGAAACAATGTGTATTTGGCGCGGAGAACCTAAATATCCTGTGTAGAAAGCATCGAATTGCACTCCCAGTTTCTTCCACTCGGCGATAATCCTAGGCATCTCGTCCGTCAGGTCAAGAAAAGAGAAATCCGGATATTGGGTATGGCCGGACAACACCGCCGTGGGCAACGGGCATACCTGAAAACCCATTGTGGAGAGTATGGGGATAACCACAGTCAGGGAAACCCGCCCGACTCCCGAAAGGTCGTGAACGGCAGCCACCTTCTTTACTTTATTCGCATACATAATTATCTATATTATTTTTCCTACATTTGCCGCATGAAAACGGCTTATATCATTTTAGGAACAATTTCCTTAGCGCTGGGGTTCATCGGCATATTCCTGCCCTTGCTACCCACAACCCCCTTTTTGCTGCTCACCGCCACCCTCTATTTCAGAGGCTCGCCCCGTCTATACCAATGGTTGCTGAACCATAAATACTTCGGCACCTACATCCGCAATTTCCGCGAGAACAAGGCCATTCCGCTACGAGCAAAAATCTACTCCCTACTATTGATGTGGGGAAGCATTCTCTACTGCATTTTTTTCTTAATCCCTCTGATGGGGGTAAAAATACTGATGTTTCTTATCGCAATGGGCGTCACCCGGCATATCTTGTCGTTCAAGACGCTGAAATAGAACCCCTTCACGTCTGCAGGGAGGCATGAAGAAATATCTCCCATGTACAAACGCCCTCATTCTGCCAATGCAGGCAGCAACCTTTCTTCCTCAAAATCAACATTATCTCTGTATAAGCAACTTGCGTACACGTGTTGCAATTATATCGCAAATCCGAAAATAAGCATCCATAAGCAACCACAGCTCTTGACTGTAAAAATACGATTTTTATTCATAAACAACGGGATGTAAACACATAAAAATCAAAAGTCTGTGTCAATTTTAACAGAATCTCCGCTTTTATCCTTACCTTTGTATATGAATTGGGATATTGTGCCCTAAGAATAATAAGAAAACAATGCAAATTCATAACAATACATTGATAGCGGAATGCTCGGCTTACGATTTCAAAAAAATGCTGGAACGTAAGAAAGTGAAGTCATGGCTTAAATCTGTATCGGCTTTTGCCAATACGGATGGCGGCAGTTTGTTCTATGGAGTGAACGATGACGGAGTGATTGTAGGTTTGGAAAATCCGCAGGCCGATGCCGACTTTATCAGCGAAATGATAAAGGCAAGACTTGACCCTGTGCCGGAAATTCAACTTATCCCGATAGAACACGAAGGGCACTCTTTGCTTGAAGTGAAAGTAAAGGCTGGAACGCTTACACCTTATTACTATTATCAGGACGGAACACGTACCGCGTATGTACGGGTTGGCAATGAAAGCGTAGAGTGTAATTCACAGCAACTTCTTTCGTTGGTACTAAAGGGTACGCACATGACATGGGATTCACTGCCTACCCAAGTGGATGCCAGCAAACACTCGTTCATCATCCTTGCCAATACTTTCCGTGAACAAACCCATCAGGAATGGAACGACAAATATCTGGAATCATTCGGTTTGGTTACTCCTGACGGTAAATTGACCAATGCAGGATTATTGTTCGTGGATAACTGCACCGTATTCCAATCACGTATTTTCTGCACTCGTTGGACTGGACTCTATAAAGATGATGCCATCAGTTCCATAGAGCATCGGGCTAACCTTGTATTGCTATTGAAATACGGTATGGATTTCATCAAGAACTACACAATGAGCGGATGGGTGAAGATGCCGAATTATCGTCTGAACCTTCCTGACTACTCCGACCGTGCCATCTTTGAAGGGTTGGTAAACCACCTTATCCATAGGGATTATACCGTGATGGGCGGTGAAGTACATATTGACATTTATGATGACCGCGTAGAACTGGTATCACCGGGCGCCATGCTTGACGGTACACAGATTCAAGACCGCGACATATACAAAGTACCGTCCATGCGCCGTAACCCCGTCATTGCAGACATGTTCACACAGTTGGACTATATGGAGAAACGTGGCTCCGGCTTACGCAAAATGCGGGAACTTACGGAGAAACTGCCTAATTTCCTGCAAGGAAAAGAACCACAATATCAAACGGAAGCGACCTCTTTCTACACCACTTTCTATAATCTGAACTGGAGTGAGAACGGCAGAATACCAGTTGAGAAAGTGGCTAACAGGGTAAATAGTACCCTCGAAAAGTACCCTGTAAGCGAAGAAAGTTCGGTCGAAAAGTTCGGTGTAAACAGCAAAAGTTCGGTGAAAAAGTTCGGTGTAAATGCAGATAAGTTCGGAAACACATCGGAAACACCTAAGAAAGTCAGTAAAACTGCACAAAAGATAATTGACCTCGTTATTTCTGATCCATCAATCACAGCTGACAATATGGCTAACAAGGTTGGTGTAACGAAACGTGCTATAGAGAAAAACATCAAGAACCTTAGAGGTATGGGCATTTTGGTTCATGAAGGTTCTGATAAAGCTGGTTATTGGCGCATTGTAATTAATCCTCAAACCGAGCTATAAGCCTATGGGAACATCTTTCATACCACTTTGTGCAATAATTGCCGTCTTGATTATCGCCTTTTTGTTTGCCTCCTTACCGCAGGTAAACCATAAAACGCGATACAGAGTGCTTTATGCAATAGCCATCATCATGCTATTTGCCGTTATTCCTATCAGTGAGTATATGGCTGGACATGCCCAAAATTCAAACAGCAATTATCTGCTTGTTCTGATATTCGATATTGCAGTAGGTTACTTCTGTATGTACATTGCCGCATTACTGAAATTCAATGTCCTTAAACGAAAGAATCAAGCATTGGAAAATGCCTTGACCGAAAAGCAACAAGAAAATGTAGCAATTCTATTGGAACATCAAAATGAAAAGCAACAAGCACTTCAGCAAAGAGAACTTGAATGGTTTGCAGGGAAAATAAAGATGTTTACCGAAGAAGAACAGAAAGCTATTCTTGCCAGTGCTTGCGCATTTGCAGAACACAGTTTGATAATTACTCCCCCAATAACCATTCAGCTAACAGATACATGTAGTCAGCAAGATCTTATGTATTTTGTTTGTTCTGCCTTTTTCAATATGGGTAAGAAGCGTAGTGATATTGTAAGTTTCTTATCTCAGGTCTTTCCGCTTTACTTTCCTGCCGGAGAAAGTGTATTGGCTAAAAAGATGCCGGGAATGGAAAAAGTAAAAGAGAAAAGGGAGAAAGAGAATCAATCCAAGTGAGTTTTCCGACATATAGTCGGTACTTTTCTTTTCTCAGTGAACATAAGGTAAACACAGAACGACAGATTAGGCTTGAATGATATTTTAACGCGAGTTCGATGAATTATAATAGTCTGTAGATTTAGCGATTAGCGAAAATTGTTGTAACTTTATAGTGCTCAATTACAAAGAAATACAAACAATAATCGCTATAATCACCGAAGACAAAGTTACAGAATTATTTTGTATGACAGATGACTTTTGTAAGTTTTTTGATGCCCTGATGAAAAAATACACTATGAAATCTGATACAAAGCGGCATTATCACCGAAACTCAACCATGTCAAAGGCTGAAATCATGCTGATCATGATATTATTTCACGATTCAGGCTACCGCTGTCTGAAACATTTCTATTTGGAAAAAGTCTGCAAACATCTGCGACATCTCTTCCCAAAGGTTGTTTCATACAACCGTTTTGTAGAACTCGGAAAAGAGATGGCTATCCCTCTGGCGCTGTTCATCAAAAAAGTGTTGCTTGGGAAATGCACCGGCATAAGTTTCCTAGACAACACTCCTCTGAGAGTATGTAGGAATCAAAGGATACGTATCCATAAAGTATTCAAGGGTATTACCCAAAGAGGCAAATGCTCCATGGGATGGTTCTTTGGCTTCAAACTGCATCTGATTTGCAATGAGAAAGGAGAATAGCTCAACTTTAGATAACTCCAGGTGATGTCGACGACAGAAAGCCATTGGAATACAAGGCTTTTATTGAATTCCTATATGGTAAGCTGGTTGCTGACAAAGGATATATCGGCAGGAAGCTTTTCCAGCGCTTATTCGTGGTGGCATACAGCTTATCACAAAACTCAAAAGTAACATGAAGGGAGCTTTGATGAGTGTTTCGGACAGGCTGCTTCTTCGCAAAAGGGCTATTACAGAGACGGTGAACGATGAATTGAAAAACATCGCACAAGTGGAGCATTCCAGACATAGGAACTTTGATAATTTCATTGTGAACATACTGGGGCTATTGCGGCTTATTGTATGTTTCCTAAAGAAGCCGTGTATCAATGTACAACGTACATTAGACACACAGCTTGCTTTGTTTTGAATCCGTCAAACTCACGTTAATTACTAATTATAGTCAATTATGTGAATGTATGAATAGCGGTACTTGTCGATTGCACATCGAGATAACAATAAAGGTTACAACATATCGGAGTTTAATATGATAGCCACGTATAAACATCCCATTGATATTGGGTGGAATAACCGTTACTGGAATTTTCAACTCATTGATTTTGGCAAATATCTCATCCTGCCGTTTTAATATGCAATCGGTATTTGCTTCGATAGTCATACGGTTGAGATTGTAATCGCAAACATGCCTATAGAGGTATTCAAGAAATTTAGACTTCTGCTTGAATAATTCAATGAGTTTCGGAAGCCACAGCGAAAACGGCAATGTGTCCGGTTGCTGTTTCCAGACATGTTGCTTTACCACAGACAACGCATTATTCCAACAGGCACAGAAACTTTTGGCGACTCCATTATAAATGGTCTTTTCGTCAAAGTCCACTTTTACAGATTGATCTGGTTTAGGGACTGTTGTATTCTGTTTTTCAATACATTCTTTTAGCTCATTGATACTTTGACGCAAATTTGCAAGATTTGCAGCTACTACATCTTCTTTCATTATCTTCTACGTTTTGAGGGTTTATAAAAAGGTTCGTTTCTTTGGTTATCCTTGTCTTTGTCGTCTCGCCATCCCAGTTCATTACTTGTTCCTCCACCTCCACCGGAAGTTATGGCTTGATAAGGTTGAACAACCAATTCCGCTGCCACATTGCCCAATGTAGCGCAAAGACTGTTAAAACTTAAATCACGGTCAAGTTTAGAACCTGCTATACTATACTCATTTTGACAGAATGATATGCCACGAATTTTATCAGAGTTATCTGTACGATTAAAGCGCATATCTATACCCTGCCCTTTGAGAATGCCAAGAAAATCATTCCATGAACAAGATACAGCCAGTGCATCAAGAGTTGCAGACCGTAGATTATACTTCCGTAATTGATAAGGGCGCAAACGACTCTTGTTTCTGGCTTTACTATTCTTAGGAGCAAAGTACAGTCCATATTCTTTAGTCAAAGTCCGACATACTTTCGTATTACGTATTCTTTCATTGCTGTCAGAAATGAGATTGCCATCATTGTCTATCCGATTGAACACCAAATGACAATGAGGATGCTTCGTGTCGTGATGTCGGGCTATGATATATTGAGTATTGCGAATCCCCATTTGTTCCATCCATTTCTTGGCAATCTCTACCATCAACGCATCTCCTTCTTCGTTATCAGGGAAACGGCTAATGTCGTGTGAAGAGAAAGCAAGTGATACGTGTTTCACCGGACTTTTTACTTTTGGGCGCATGGACGCTTGTATCTGAAAAGAATCAGCTATGGTTTTATTGTTGATGGCACAGACACCTTCGTGTGCTAAAAGTGTGGCACACTTCTTCTTGTTCTTTTGGTCATTGGCATAATTCACTATTCCTCCGAAATCTGCTCTTGTTTTAATCTTTGCTATCATGACTATTGTTCTTTATTTGGTTGATAATTCTACTGACTTCTGATATGATTGAAAAGCATTGCTGTTTGACTGATTCCAAACCATAAGTGTGCATCTGATGGGCAATCTGATTGACATTGTTGGCAATGCCGGAAAGGTCACGAATTGCCGATGCCATTTCCGGACTGATGCGCTGACAGACCTGACAATCCATTGCCGCCTGATGGCAAAATTCATTGACAGACAATCCTGCCTGTTCCGCTTTGGATTGGATATAGATATAGTCGTTCTCGGTAAACATTACCCGAAAACATTTGGTACGTTTCTGATAGTTCGCCAACTTAGGGCGACCGCCAAGTTTCTTCTCCTTCATATTTATCTTAACTTTGATGTTCTAAATTGATTTTTTGAGAGTGGCAGTTTCATCCGCTTGCCGCATAGGTTTTAGTGACACTAAAACACAAACTTGCCACTCAAAAAATCTTCCGATATTTCCCTTGCTCTATTCGGCATAACTTACCATCTTTAATAAAGGCTTCTATCCACTTGTTTGCCGTACTTCCGTTTTCATTCAAAACTGAAACCGCTGTATCATAATCCTTCTTCGTGAATGTTTCAGGCAGCATATTATAAAGGGTATTCCTTCGTGCATAAACGCCAGTTTCTTGCGAAGCGGAATTAAATCGTTTGGATTGATTTCCTGACAAATTCTGATAAATGAATACGGCATGATAAAGTAAGGTTTCGCAAATACTCATAGCTATAGAATAGTCAAACTCATGGCAGACCAATTGCTCTGCCCCGTCAAGCGAGGAAGAATTACGATGTACATTCTCCAAATGCCGGACAGCGGTCAACACCATCATTATACGATAAGCAATCAGTCCCATCCGTCTGACTACTCCTTGCATCTTGTTATCCACTTCGTCACAACACTCCTCATTCACACGGCTGAGATATTCAATAAAGTGTTCCTGTAAATCGGAGGGAAGGGAAAAGGAATAATTTCCCTGCCGTACAAATTCTTCATGTAGATGGCAGAATTTATCTCCCAATAGTTTGAACATTGCGTTCTTGGATTGAGAAATATCGCTTGTGGCAAACACATTTCTTATACCCCGCTTGAAGCGGATGATATAGAAGCAAAAGCGACTCATCAATCCGTTCTCTGCATCAGGTATCAATCTTCTTACCTGTTCGGGAGTTCCAGCCAAAGCTACTGACACTCTCGGATTAGCTACTTCACAATACTCCCTATCCTTGCGACGGCTCAAACTGACCAACTCATGATGGAATGCCTTTCGCAACACATCGGAATAATTGCCATAGTCCGACTTCAATGTTTGGCTTAACGTGTCGCCCTCCGATTCAAACAACAGTCCAACTCCGTCATTATCTCCCAAAATCTTCAAGAAAGAGCTTGCGCTGCTATTGGCAGGAATGACGAGCATACGCATGGGCGGTTCTGTTGGCATAGTCATTCCAACAGTTTTCTTACCTTTGATATAAGTGCTCATCGCTTCTTTGTATTCCTGTTCCATCCGCTTTGAAAGTTCATGCAAATTACGGTTAATGGGAGCTACCAATTCCCGGCATAAAGTCAATGCTCCTTTTCCCATACCTGCATCTGCCACAACAAACAGATAGAGATTCGGATAAACAATGCGCTCATCGTACACACCACAAATATTATGAAAGCATACCGACAAACACACAATAGTTCCTATCAATATCGTGTCACGGTCATCCACCGAGATGGAATTGTTGACAACCTCATGTAAAAAAGGAGGAAGATGCTCAAACACACATTCAGGAAATGCAGGAAGTTCTTCTTCTGATTTTATCCATTTACCCGTTTTGCCATTTTTGATATTTGGCAAAATGGATAAATGCCCTTTGTTGGATGGAGCCAATGAGATTCCAGCTTGATTTGCCAAATGGAAGAAAGAACAGATAGTAATGCCTTGCCCTTTGGATTGCAGACAATGCGTATATTGTTTATCTGTTTCTTCCCTTTGATAGGTAGGGTAAAATCTGCTGATGCGATGATAATACTCCCGTCCGTTCTCTCCCAATCCGTCCACAAGCGCGAAACCCAACTCCATCCAATCTTTATAATTGGGTGCTATATCAATGCCACGTTGTTCTATCTCCCGAACAACACTTTCAACATCGTCTTTAACCTTATTATATATAGGAGCAATATCAGGCGTATGTGTTTGCAGTATTTCAGAAGGGACATTCTCCCAATCTTGGGCGGAAAATATTTTCTTCGACATCATCTTTGTATTTAGGATTAATATATGCTTGTGGGTCGTATGGCAGAAAACAAGAACGAGCCACATCACTGCCGGACATATCCACTGATGGCAAACTTGTTGCTTTGATACAGTTGGCGACAGCCTTGAAGTACCGGGAATGTTCCCATCCTTTCAAGTCAACAGGTATTATCCACTTCAATCCATTACCGGACGGACTGACAAATAACAGTTCCGTATCGAAATACTCATGATTGAGTAATTGCTGTTTTAGCTCCACGATATTCTCCACATGGTCGAAATCCAAACACATCAATCCTGAGTGCATAATCAGTTCCTTCTCATTCCGTTTACGGAATAATCCCGAAAAAGTACAATAGTCGAAATGAGTGGCTTTGTATCTTTTGGATTCGGGAGAAGATAGCATCGAACGCAGAGACTCGGTTTGTGGTTGCGCATAATGCCCGATGACATAGCGATACACATCCACAATTCCCACAGCCCTTATCGGTTCAATGTTTTGAATGGGCTTGCGAAAGAACGAAAAGCAATAATCTGCCGTTTCCATCATCTGATGATCTTTTTAGATTCGACAAATCGTCTGGCTTCTTCCATTAAGTCTGCTTGGGTCTTGTGCGATTTGTTCTTCAACCAATCGTCAATCTCCGATTGCAGGAAAGCCAAAGCCTTATTTATTTTATGTACGGGAATCTGCTTGGTAGATACCCATCCATAAACTGTCTGTTTGGCTGGATGTGATGGAAGATATGCACAAAGTTCATCTATATCCATCCACTTGGGTGAATTACTTGCCTGCTTATATTGCAAGGCATTTACTTTGGATTGTAGTACTTCTACGGACTCAATCAGGTAGGACAACGCATTCGGCATTTCCTCCAATGAATTTACTTTATAGGCCATTTTCTTCGTATTAAAGTTGATGCCGCAAAAGTATAGGGATGTTTATGAGTGCTAAATAGGTGCTTGAAAGCCACCAACAAGCCACTTATTTGCCACCGACGGATTTAATTTTCATTAACCTAAGGATTGGTTGGAAGAGATAATAAAATGGGGAAAAAACATTATTGGCAATAATAATATCATCCCTGATAACGCATATACTACAAGATACCCCTCAAAAAGGCGATGCTTCATGAGGGGTAAACGGTGGTGAGTGTATCGTTGGTATTATATAAGTCGCTGGTGCTCAATGGTGGAAGTCTCCACTATAACCTATAAGTCCAAATTTCCTATATGTAATGTATTGGCGGCTTTCTCTTTTTGTTCGTTTACGATATGCGTATAAATCTGCGTGGTTTTGACGTTTGTATGTCCCATCAACGACTTAATGGTGTATATGTCAACACCATTTTCCAACAATAGCGAAGCGTAGCTATGCCGGCCACAATGGAAGGTGATATGTTTCTTGATGCCAGATGCTTCTATCCAAGCTTTCAAAGGACGGGAAATCCAAGAGGCATCTGTCAATCCCTCAAAAACGAGTGCTTCATCATTACTTGGGCGTTCACCACATAGTTGAAGGGCTTGTTGAATGACTGGCTTATAAGCGGGGCGTTTCGTTTTTTGCTGAACCACGACCGCTTGCCATGTACCTTTACTTGTCTGTTGAATCTGCTGCCATTTCAATGCTTGAATATCACTATGTCGCAATCCTGTAAGGATAGAAAACAAGAATGCACGTTTCAGGACATCATCTTTACAAGGAGTATCAACCAACATTTGTACTTCATTCATGGTAAGTGCTACACGAGGTGTCTCTATGTTTGTTATTCCTTTTATTTTTGCGCTGATGTCAACCGTCAGATATTCATCAACGAACGCCTGTTTCAATCCGGCTTTGAGAATAGAGAAATAAGTGGATGCCGTATTCTGTGAAATAGTACCTTTCTTATTGCCTCCCATCGGGGCACGTAACAGGAACATCTTGATGTCTTCAAGTAGTTTTACGGAAATCGTCTTAAACGGGATCGGGTTGCCTTGCGAATAGATTTTCAACAATTCTCCCACACGGGTCCAGTTGACTATGATTGAATTAGAGCTATTTGGATGCCGTTTGCTGATGATGCCATTGAAGTATTTGATAAAGTCCTGTTCGCTTCGTTCATTTTGTGCCGCGATTTCGTTCTCCTTATCAGTGTAGAGGACGGCACTATCGTATTCGTGCTGGCGTAACTTACGCACATTGTCGGCATAGATACAAGCCTCTTGATCTATCGTTGAACGGCATTGGATAATTCCATTCAAATCACGCTTAGGCTTATAGTTGAATGTTCCATCCGGCAAGATACGTGCAATGGACGACTTATCCCAAAAGGGTGTGGATATAGTCCGGTTAATAGATTCCACCACACGGCTTGCCCGTTTAGAACCTCGCTTGTAAACCGGGTACGACTCTATAATCAGATACCACTCTTCTTTGTAATTCGACCTTCTGAGCTTGACGGTCACTTTGGTATGGGGTAATGCTTTCTTCATAACGACTTATATAATTTATCAATTTCAGATTTGGGAACATAAACATAATTACCGATTTGGCGTGTAGGAATAGAATGACGGCGTATGTGCTTAAAGACACTGCTGTCATTGATATGGAACTTTTTAGCAATCTCTCCGATAGTGTAACAGTCTTTGGGTTCAAAGGACAATGCATCCTTTTTTCTTTTTCTACTGCCATCCTTTGTTTTGAAGTGTTCATCCATATACTGCCGACTAAGGCGTGTCAGACGTTGCCCAAAATTGTATGATGGTATCAATCCCTGCCGTATCATACGATAAAGTACATCTTTACTAATGCCGTAAATCAGTACAGACTCTTTAACTGTCAGATACCCCTTACTGGATGGTATTCGCCTGACCAATGCTTGGCGTATTGCCTCTTTTTCTTTTGCAATTTGCCTTTTCTTGTATGCTCTCTTGGAACAGGTTGGACAACAATACTTTGACATCAATGTGGGAGGAGTAAAGATTTTACCACACTCCTCACAACTTCTTTGAATGGTGTAATTTCCTCTTGGCATATTCTTCTCGTTTTAAATGGTTTATATCAATCTAAGTTGTACCTTATCGCCAAATAAGACGTGTCGCAAACATGTCGCAAATAAGAGATAAAAAAGCCCATAGAAACCGCATAGCAACCATGAACCCCATAAACGCAAAAAGCGTGCAACTCATTGAGCTGCACGCTTTTGCTTATTGTTTATTATCTGTTTCCTTATCGGAATCATTTGACCTCCTCAAAATCCGCATCTTGTACATTATCACCATGCTTGCTGCTATCCTGAGTGCCGCCGTTTTGTCCAGCATTCATGTCCGAACCGGCCTGAGCACCACTTTGGGCATACATTTCAGCACTTACTGCCTGGAAGGAAGCGTTCAATTCGGCCACAGCAGAATCAATAGTGGCCAAGTCCTGCGCCTTATGAGCGTCTTTCAGTTTCTGAAGAGCAGTTTCAATAGGAGCTTTCTTATCGGCAGGCAACTTGTCGCCCAACTCTTTCAACTGATTTTCCGTAGTGAAAATCATAGAGTCTGCTTGATTCAGTTTATCAATCTTTTCACGTTCTTTCTTGTCAGCCTCGGCATTAGCTTCTGCTTCAGCTTTCATCTTTTCGATTTCTTCCTTACTCAAGCCACTGGAAGCTTCGATGCGGATGGCCTGTTCCTTACCGGTAGCTTTATCCTTGGCAGATACCTTCAAAATACCATTAGCGTCAATATCGAATGTCACCTCTATCTGAGGAACACCGCGACGAGCCGGAGCAATACCGGTCAGGTTGAACTGACCAATCGATTTGTTCTGTGCCGCCATCGGACGCTCGCCTTGCAACACGTGAATGGTTACTTCTGTCTGGTTGTCAGCTGCCGTAGAGAATGTTTCGCTCTTCTTGCACGGAATGGTCGTATTGGCATCAATCAACCTGGTCATTACGCCACCCAAGGTTTCAATACCCATAGACAACGGGGTTACATCCAATAATACGACTCCCTTGATTTCATCTGTCAGAACAGCACCTTGAACGGCAGCACCGACAGCTACCACTTCGTCCGGATTAACACCTTTGGAAGGAACCTTACCGAAGAAATCTTCCACCAATTTCTGCACAGCAGGAATACGCGAAGAACCACCAACCAAAATCACTTCATCAATGTCCGCATTGTTCAGGCCTGCATCGGTCATGGCTTTCTTACATGGTTCCAGACAAGCTTGAATCAGGCTGTGAGCCAAAGCTTCAAACTTGGCACGGGTCAGAGTCTTTACCAAATGCTTGGGCACACCACCCACCGGCATGATGTAGGGCAGATTAATTTCAGTATTGGTAGAAGAAGACAATTCGATTTTAGCCTTCTCGGCAGCTTCCTTCAGACGCTGCATAGCCATCGGGTCCTGAGTGAGGTCGGCACCCTCGTCGTTTTTGAACTCCTGAACCAACCAGTCGATAATCACTTGATCAAAATCGTCACCACCGAGGTGGGTGTCACCGTTAGTTGACAGCACTTCGAATACGCCACCGCCAAATTCAAGGATAGAGATATCGAACGTACCACCACCAAGGTCGAATACCGCTACCTTCATGTCCTTATGAGATTTGTCGATACCGTAAGCAAGGGCAGCAGCAGTAGGCTCGTTCACAATACGTTTCACATCAAGACCTGCAATCTGACCGGCTTCTTTCGTAGCCTGACGCTGTGAGTCGGAGAAATAGGCCGGAACGGTAATTACGGCTTCGGTAACTTCTTGTCCCAGATAATCTTCGGCAGTCTTTTTCATTTTTTGCAGAATCATAGCAGAGATTTCCTGCGGAGTATAAAGACGCCCATCAATGTCTACGCGCGGCGTATTGTTATCTCCTTTCACCACCTTATAAGGCATGCGCGCTATTTCTTTCTGCACTTGGTCCCAGTTTTCGCCCATGAAACGTTTGATGGAGAATACCGTCTTGGTTGGATTGGTGATGGCCTGACGCTTGGCGGGGTCACCGATTTTACGCTCACCGCCATCCACAAATGCCACTACTGAAGGAGTAGTGCGCTTGCCTTCGCTGTTTGCGATTACCACCGGTTCGTTACCTTCGAATACGGAAACGCAAGAGTTTGTTGTTCCTAAGTCAATACCAATAATTTTTCCCATGATTGTTTTCTATTTTATTTATTATTACTCCTTATCACAGTCTACCGCTATCGGGCAGACGCCAATGAGAAAACAAACGTTGTGCCAAAATATCCAAAAGCGTTATCACAACATAGGAATGACAGAACCGGCTGTCAATATGTCAGAAATCAGACGATACATTCTGCCTTAAATTGCCATATTGCTATCAGGACAGGTTTAGAAACCGGCTTCTACTATATCTTCCACCTGCAAAACAGGAGGCATCTCCCTTCCGGAAGTTTTTTTCTGCAATATAATGATGACACGTTTGGACGAGCCGTATAAAGCCACATTCTTCATATCCAATTTTCTATATCTCTTTACCCTGCCCAAAGCTGCCAGCACCTTATTTTCTACCGTCATATCAGGGCAAGCCATGCGCGTGCTTCCCAACATGTGCAGATTCAGAATCCCCGGTTTGGCTTTTACATCAAACGTGCCCGTAAGTCTATTACAGCCACTGTTGCCATACACCATGCCGGTCTGTATGTTAAAGCTGATAAAGGGAAACGGTTGCCTCGGAGCAGGCACTACCGTAGCACCGTCTATTTCAATAATATTCCATTCGCCGTCAACAGACGAAATTTCAGCAACATTTTTGGTCGAGGCGCAGGAGGACAATCCCAACAGAACACCTGCCATACAGATAGATAAGATCTTTTTTTTCATACTTAGCGTTCAATTTATTCCGGTTATTTCGGTCCAACAATCCGAAAAAGGGCAAATATAGCGTTAAGCTTTTGTTTCCGCAACCCCTCACGCCAAAAGAAGCTTTAAACCCTTATAAATTCTTTCTTTATTTTACAAACTTCATCAACCTGAGTTCGGCATAAGAGGCAGGTCGACAGCCTCACCCGGCAGCTTGTATTTTAAAATTAAACCCCATTGGTTATCAGATATTTAACTCTAATCTGTCAGACACTTGTGTCTTGCGGCTAAAACACTTGTGTCTGACGTGTAAAACACTTGTGTCTGTCACGCAAAACACTTGTGTCTGTCAAGACAAAGGATTGCAGTTGTCAGACAGGGGAAGGAAGGACGGCCTGAAAGGCTCTTTTCTCTTCTGCCTGACCGCCGTGAACCGGTGCATTCAGGAAATATCCGCCTGACAGGATGAAACTTCTCATCTTCAGAAAAAGGAACAGCCTGTCCCGAACTCAAGTATATCTTGAGCCCTGCGATAGAATTTTCTCTCGATTAAAGAGTATTTATATCGTCCCAGTTCCTTTCAAGCGAATTGTTCTTAAAAAGTTTTTTGCATTTTCATGAGGTAAGTCATAACAAACCTTTGGAACTGGGCAATTCAAAATGATAGATATCTCTCTTCACCGCCATTTTCAGTGCACGGGCCAATGCTTTGAAGATTCCTTCTATCTTATGGTGCTCGTTCTGCCCTTCGGCTTTGATGTTGAGGTTCATTTTGGCTGCATCGCTCAGCGACTTGAAGAAATGCAGAAACATCTCTGTGGGCATCTCTCCTATCTTCTCGCGTCTGAATTCTGCATCCCATACAAGCCACGGACGTCCGCCGAAATCAAGACAAACCTGACAAAGAGAGTCATCCATAGGAAGAGCATAACCGTAGCGCTCGATTCCCCGCTTATTGCCTAAAGCCTGATAAATACACTCTCCTAAAGCGAGGGCGGTGTCTTCTATGGTATGGTGTTCATCTACCTCCATATCACCTTTTGTCCGAATTATCAAATCAATGCCACCATGCTTGCCTATCTGCTCCAGCATGTGATCGAAAAATCCCAGTCCGGTTATAATGTCACAATGTCCGTTTCCATCCAAATTCAAAGCCACATAGACATCTGTTTCTTTGGTGACGCGATGTACTTCCGCCCTACGTTCGCCGGCGAAAAGAAATTCCGCCACTTTATCCCAATCCTTGGTTATAAGGGCACAATAAGTTTCGAGGCTTTCACAGGCAACATTACCACCATCGGAGAGCGGCTTCAACGAAGAGGCATCATCTTGCAGGAGAATGGCACGACATCCCAAGTTCTTGGCCAACTCTACATCGGTAGGACGGTCTCCGATGACAAAACTATGCGCCAAATCATATTCCCTGCCATCCAAGTACTTGGTAAGCATCCCGGTACGTGGTTTGCGAGTCAGAGCATTGTCTTCGGGCCTACTGCGGTCTATGCAAATATCATCAAAGGTAATCCCCTCTCCTTCCAGTGTCTTCATCATTAAATTATGCGCCGGCCAGAAAGTCTCTTCCGGAAAGGAAGCCGTGCCCAATCCGTCTTGATTGGTAACCATTACAAACTCAAAATCCAACCGGCTACGTATAAAACCAAGGTTACGCATCACCTTCGGATAAAATTCCAACTTCTCCAAAGCATCCAACTGATAATCAACCGGCGGTTCAATCACCAGAGTTCCGTCACGATCTATAAAAAGCACCTTTTTCATAATCATCTCAATAAACGTCCATAAGTTCAATATCTCTTCAATGCTTCAATCAGCCTTTCATTCTCCATACGCGTCCCCACCGTTATGCGCAGACAATTTCCACAGAGCGAAACAGAATGGCGGTTGCGCACAATGATGCCCTCGCCGACCAAGTAGTTGTAAATCTTCACAGCGTCCGTCATGCGGACCAAAAAGAAATTGGCACTGGAAGGAAACAAGTGTAAGGTACAAGGCAATTTTGCAAATTCTTTTTCCAAATTTCCCCGTTCTTCTTTCAAACATTTCACCCAATGTTCCATTTCATAGTGATGGTGTAGCATTTCCACAGCTTGCTTTTGTGTCAGCAGATTCACGTTATATGGATATTTTATTTTGCAGAGAATGCTGATAATATCCAACGAAGCAAACGCCATACCCAAACGAATGGCGGCACATCCCCATGCTTTAGAGAACGTCTGAAGAATAACAAGGTTCGGATATTTGTCCAATTCTTCAAGGAAAGAAGGTTCTTCGGAGAAATCGTTGTAGGCCTCGTCCAATATCACAAGTCCGTCAAACTCCTGAAGCAACTTCTCTATTTCATTACGAAGCAAGTCGTTTCCGGTAGGATTGTTGGGAGAACAAAGAAATATCATTTTAGTGTGCTCGTCCGATGCAGCCAGAAGTTTATCCGCTGAAAATTGGAAATTCTCATCAAGCGAAACTTTACGGTACTCCACATCATTGACATCCGCACAAACCTGATACATACCATAGGTGGGGTTTATGGCTACCACATTGTCCACACGGGGTTCGCAAAAAGCACGGAACATCAAGTCTATGGCCTCGTCACTGCCGTTTCCGAGAAAGATACGGTCGGGATTGATTTTTTTTATACGCGAAAGCTCTCTTTTCAATTCCCTCTGCATTGGATCCGGATAGCGGTTATGAGGCGCATTGTAAGGATTCTCATTCGCGTCGAGAAAGACGGATGCAACCGTATCGTTATATTCATCGCGTGCCGAAGAGTAAGGCTTCAGATGCCAGATGTTCGAGCGGGTCAGTTCTTTTAATGGTTTCATGATTATATGGGGGACACAGTTATACGGATTACTTCTTACCATTTATGTTATTCAATCTCACGGTGACGGCATTTTTATGTGCAGCCAGATTTTCGTGCAATGCCATCACTTCAATGGCAGGACCGATGGTACGAATACCTTCAGGTTTTATTTCCTGAAAAGTTATCTTACGGATAAAGCTGTCGAGACTGACACCGCTATATGCCTTGGCATAACCATTTGTGGGTAGAGTGTGGTTGGTTCCCGAAGCATAATCCCCTGCACTTTCCGGAGTAAGTAAACCTAAGAATACGGAACCGGCATTTATTATACGGTCGGCTACGGACATATAATCCGAGGTCTCTATAATAAGATGTTCGGGCGCATAAGCATTGGTCAGTTCAATCGCTTCATCCATACTGTCTACCACAATCAGCTTGCTGTTGGCAAGCGATTTCTCCGCAATCTCCCTACGGGGTAACAAAGCCAATTGACGTTCCACTTCTGCTTTCACGGTCTGCTGTAACTCGGCAGAAGTAGTAACCAGCATTGCCTGACTATCTGCTCCATGTTCAGCCTGACTCAACAAATCGGCAGCAATAAATTCCGCATTGGCAGTCTCGTCAGCCAATACTTCCACCTCTGAGGGACCGGCAGGCATATCAATAGCCACATCGCACAGGCTCACTAGTTGTTTGGCAGCCGTGACGTATTGATTGCCGGGTCCGAAGATTTTATATACCTTAGGTACGCTTTCAGTTCCATAAGCCATTGCGGCAATGGCCTGTATCCCCCCGGCTTTAAAAATCCGATTCACACCTGCCACTTTTGCTGCAAACAGCACCGCAGGATGTATTTTTCCGTCTTTATCCGGAGGTGTACACAAAACAATTTCCCTGCATCCGGCAAGCTTGGCAGGAACAGCCAACATCAATACGGTGGAAAACAAGGGAGCCGTTCCTCCCGGAATATACAAACCTACTTTCTCGATGGCAACCGCTTTCTGCCAGCAAGTTACTCCTTGTTGGGTCTGCACTTTCTTGCTTTCAAAACGTTGTGCGGCATGAAAAGTCTCAATATTCTGTTTTGCCAGATAAATGGCTGTTTTCAAGTCCTCGGCTACCAAAGAATCGGCCTCTCTCAATTCTTCCTCGGATACGATCAATGACGGCAACGATACTCCGTCAAATTTTTCTTCGTATTCCAGAACTGCACGGTCTCCTTCCGCTTTCACACGGTCAATCACACTTCTTACCGTGTCGAACAGGCTTTCGGTATTCATCATCGGACGTTTCAAAATTTCCGCCCATTGCGATTTATCCGGATTTGATATTAATATCATAGTATATTATTTTAATTATAAGTTGAAGAATGAAAAACTCACTTCCTGTCCATTCACCAAAAGCCGCTCACTAAACAATCATCTTTTCAATCGGCAACACCAAGATGCCTTCCGCTCCCAACGCTTTCAGTTTCCCAATGATTTCCCAAAAGCATTTTTCATCAAGTACCGTGTGCACAGAGCACCATCCTTCCTGTGCCAACGGCATTACAGTGGGACTCTTCATACCCGGAAGCACGGCAACAATCTCTTCCAATCTCTTTTTCGGAGCATTCATCAACACATACTTCTTGTCTTCGGCCGTTCTCACGGCATCCATACGAAACAGCAGTTCCTTTAATATCTCCAATTTTTCCTCACTCATATTCTTACAGCCAATCAGCAGGGCTTCGGACTTCATCACAACTTCCACCTCTTTCAACCGGTTACTCACCAAAGTCGAACCGGAACTTACAATATCAAAAATTGCGTCAGCCAGACCGATGCCAGGAGCAACCTCTACCGAGCCCGTAATGACATGTATATCGGCATCAACCCCTTGCTCCTCCAAATATGTGGAGAGGATTCCGGGATAGGAAGTCGCTATTTTTTTTCCTTCAAACCATTTTATGCCCGAATATTCAATATCTTTCGGCATTGCCAAAGATAAACGGCACTTACTGAATCCCAAACGCTTGATAATTTCAGCGCTCTCTTTCCTTTCGACAAATTCATTTTCGCCTACGATACCGATATCAGCTACTCCGGTGGCTACCGATTGCGGAATATCATCGTCTCTTAAAAATAAAACTTCAAGAGGAAAATTAGACGATTGCACCAACAATGAGCGTTTCATGGCATTTAACTTAATGTCCGCCTCTTCTAAAAAGGCCATTGTTTCGTCATAGAGGCGGCCTTTGGCCTGTACTGCGATTCTCAGCATAATTATTTTCTATTTTGATTATTTACTGTTTGCTTTTATCATTCACCCGCCAATCTTCACTAAATAGAATGGAACTCATTTCATATAATAGAAGTGAATGTTACTCCGAACGGCATAAAATAAAAACGAGACTTAAACCGAATCCGGCAAGCCTCGTCATTTATGTTCTTTGTTATACACATACACACTCATATGCCCACCGAGCTATTCGTCAGGATAATGATGATGATGTGTAACGATATTAATCATATTTTTCTTGTTTGATGCGACAAAAATAAGCCTTTTGTTTGAAACGTCAAAGAGGGTGTCGCAAAAAGTTTTATTTTATTTTCCTTCCAATTCAATAAAACATTTTGCCAAACAAAGAATCACATTTCGGCTTCAAGATTCAGAGCCATTGAATCCCATCAGATTATAACTAAAAGGCAATCAACATTTATACTTGTACAAGCACACAAGTACATCAAAAGAGAACACAGATCACTCACAAACTTTCAGGCAAGCCTGAAATTACTTCTCATACCGGTAACGTTTTTGTCATATCAGCGGCAATATTTCTTCCGGTTCCACATCGCAATGATGGAAGAACATTTCAGCCTCGGCTTTCTCTTGAGGATATGTGAAATAAGTGCATGTGGCCTCCGTACAAAGTTCTCCTATGCTATTGAATAGTTTTGCTTCTATAATGGCAATGTTTCGCTTTTGCTCACACAACGAGGCACGCAGCACCACATGCGTGTCATTGGTCGATATAGGTTTGCGGAAACGAGTTTCCATCTTCGATGTCACGCCACCCGTCTGCAATTTACGGAACACAACCCAACCGCATATCTCATCCAGCAAAACCGATTGAATGCCTCCGTGCAGCGTGTTCAGCCATCCTTGAAACTCCGGACGCGGTTTCCATACGCTCACCACTTCATCGCCATCCTCATAAAATTCCATTCTCACACCAGCTTCATTGTCGGGAGAACAACCAAAACAATTGTATCCCTCCATGTTTTTCCAAGGATTGATAATTTTCTTCATATATCGTCGTTTATTTACGGTTTATTAAACAATCAATACGTCTTGAACCTATTCTGAAATCGACACATTGGTCACCCGTTCCAGTTTAAAACGGTTCTGATTAGGATGAAAGGGGGCATAATCCAGATTTCGTTTTATCACATTGTTTCGGAATACTAATCCATTTACAGATTTGGCATAGAGAACAGGCATGTCGAAACTGTCGAATTCATTGTCTTCAATAACAATGATCTCCTTTTCTCCACCATGAAAATATTTCTGTTGCTTTTCCAATTCGGGTATCTCAGGATAAATGGAGATGACGGCTTCCGTGAATTGGTAAAGGCTGGTCAACGCATTGATGAAATGGTTTTTACGAATAAGAACTTGACGGCAAGCACCGGTCTCGAACCAACCGTTGCAATCGCCGCATAACAAAATGGCGGTGCCGGAAGTATGATCAAACAAGTTGTTTTCAACGACAGTTCTTCGAGGAGTGCTGAACAAGGCTCCGCGCGCCCGATTGTTTCGGACAACGTTTCCGGCAAACAGAACTTCCGGAGACCAAGTCAGATTTTCAATTCCGAATCCTTCTATCTCGCTGATACCTGCATCCACAGGGGATTCGAAAGTCATAAGAAATTCGCGTGCACCGTCCACCGATTCTTTGTCGTAAGGATGTATGGAAATTATCCGGTTTTGTTTATCCGTCAACTCCATCGTACTTGAGCGGACAAATTGCACTTCGTCGCCCGGCCGTCCCCACTCGAATCCCCATGTCTGCCCATGTATGTAACGTCCTATCAATGTGCGGTCGTCTACACGTTTCACCACTTTCAGATAAGTGCCGTGCACATTGATGGCATCGTCCATCATACCTTCGTATAAGCCATTGCAGGAGATAATTTTTCCTTTGCATCCGGAGAAGTGGGTGGCATCGGCCTGAGTAGTGAAATAACGAGGGTCGTCGTCGCCTTTCAGACAAACACTGAACTTCTCAAGTGTAACGTTTTCACAAAGCTGTGCCAACAGCCCCATACCTTCGGCATAATGCACTTTCACGTTTTCCAAGACAGTATTTACATTGTGCGAGAGGAATATTCCCGGTGCAGGACGTCCCCACCCGCGCATCACAAAGCGTGTTCCGGGTTGCAGGCAAGCATCTTTCCAGTTGGGAGCGCAGACTCTTCCGGGAGAAACTTCATATACTCCTTTAGGCGGACAGCCGCGGTCGCCCGAATTGTAAACGAGGTGTTTTGTTTCTTCCTCGAATGCTATTCCCCATGCCGGTCGTATGCTCCACGATGAGCCATAGACCTCGAACAGGCTGTCTTTAGTGATGCGATAGTTCACCCACCTTGCCGGTTCGAATGTGATGCCGTTTTCAGGATTATTCTCCACAATCGTGACTTGCGCAATATGAGGATTATCAAAATCTATACTGAAGTTTTTCAGTGTGCAGTGTGCAGAACGCAGCAAAGACACGGGAAGCATGCGCCCATGAAAGGTGAATGCCGCCCCTGCGCCATCTAATGTCAGTTTTTTCATGTCCTCCAATGCTATACCCACCTTCTTGGGCTGCTCCTGATCATGATTAGAGATATAATACCCCCGCACGGCAGAACCCTTTTCATAAAAATCATAGCGTCCCTTGCCGAACCGGATTACGATACTGTCACCCTCCTTGCATTCCGCTTTTATTTTCCGCAGCATCTTTTCCACCAGAGGAGAGGCATTCTTTTTACTGTCGGGAAGTAAACCGTACTTGGAGGCTTCGTACACTTTAATATCTTGGGAGCTGACTTGCAACGTCAAGCAAAACAGAAGCATACTGACAATTAAGATTGTTTTTTTCATAATGTTCATAAGTATTTGAGAAAAGAATAAGAAAGATATACCGAAATCCCATATCCTCCAACCGCAAAAGTACAAATATCTTTCAGAAATCGGCCGAATCCTCCACGAAAAAGAGAGCGGCGCTACGTGTGTCGGTTATTGTTGCCAGCAAACATTGTCCCTATATATAACCAAAGTCCGGGACAAGAAGCAGGTCGACAGCCTCACCCAACGGTTTGTGTTTAAAGAAAAAACACCTTGTTTATCAAGCATTTACCACCGAGTTGTCAGACACTTGTGTCTTGCGGCTAAAACACTTGTGTCTGACGTGCAAAACACTTGTGTCTGACGGCTAAAACACTTGTGTCTGACGGCTAAAACACTTGTGTCTGTCAAGCCAAAGGATTGCAGCTGTCAAAACAAGGGGAAGGGAGGCCGGCATAAAAGGCTCTTTTCTGCCTGACCGCTGTAAACCGGCGCATTCAGGAAATATCTGCCAGACAGGATGCAGCCCCTCATCTTCAGCAAAAGGAACAGCCTGTCCCCGAACTCAGATAATCCTTTCCCTACGGGAGAAAAAAAGAAAAACTCCTGTGAGGAAACTTCCCGTTCGCAGGGAAGAGTTATCTATTTCAAACTTTGAAATATACATTTCACGCCTTGAAATAGAGTTTTCTTCCTTATCTCTTTACCTTATTATATTAAGGAGAAGGCAAGTTTTTCCATCAGTGGAGGAATATTTTTTCTCTTCGCATCCATCACTCACGAGATACGTATCTCAGGCCGATATCCTTTCTTATATTGAGAACCCGGCTTTATATATCCGAAATCCGGGGTATTTGCGTATGGAGGAATAAAAACAGTTCTTTAGGGATATTCACATTTTCAGATAAAAGTCTTTTGTCAGGGCTATGTAATCTGCTGTATATTCATTATGCCCTGTTTCGATGCACAGGCTTTCTTCTACACACTCTTTTTCTTGATGACAGAAAGCCAACAGTATGCGCCGACATGGCTTTCCGGGTTTGGTGAAGACCAGCATCCGGCGCGATGGGAAAAGGCGGCTGTCCCATGCCGCATCCATCACCATCTTTTCCGCCTCCGATGGAATGATGACGCTTATCATTCCTTCTTCTGCCAATAAATGTGCCGACTTCCGGAAGAGCGATACGTAGTTCAGCCCACTTGCATGTCTTGCCATGCTCCGTTGCTTGTCAGGGCATTTCAAGGCATCTACAAAATAAGGCGGATTAGATACTATCAGGTCGAACCTGTGCTCCGGATTGTAGGTTTGGAAATCATGGCATATTACTTTTATCCTATCGGCCCACGGAGAACGGAATACATTTTCCGTGGCTTGTGTCACAGCGGCAGAATCAATTTCGAGAGCAATAATTCTCGCTTGCTGATTGCGTTGAGCTAATTGCAAGGCAATCAGTCCTGTACCGGTCCCTACATCCAATAAACATTTAGCATTGTTCATCGGTGTCCATGCTCCTAAAAGCACACCGTCCGTACCGACTTTCATGGCGCATTTATCCTGCAAAACAGTAAATTCCTTGAACTGAAAAGACGAATTCGACATATCTATCCTCTTTAAATCCGGCTCAAAAGTAATCAAAGCCTATAAAACAGCTGCAAAAATGGTACGGTTTTTGTCTTTTTAAAGAGTGAATAACTTCCTGTTACGAAGAAATAGATTAACTTTGCAGGCGCTTTATTGGCCTGTCAGTATGACATAAACTAAAAAGAAAGAAATGAAGAAAAGAGATTATCTGAGTGATATCGAAAATAGGAGTGAAAACGCTTTCTCTGTAATCGCCGATTTTGAAGGGAGCGAAGAGCAGCTGATGGATATTGAGGTTAAGGAAATATTGCCGATATTGCCTCTCAGGAACATGGTATTGTTTCCGGGCGTGTTTATGCCGGTATCCGTGGGGAGAAAGACGTCTCTCAAATTGGTACGTGAAGCCGAAAAAAGAAATTCCTACATAGCCGTAGTGTGCCAGAAGATAGCCGAGACAGAAGCTCCATTATTCGAAGATTTGCATACCGTAGGCACTATTGCCAAGATAGTCCGTGTGCTTGAAATGCCGGATCAGACCACTACCGTCATTCTTCAAGGCTCCAAACGTATGGAATTGAAAGAAATCACGGATACGGTCCCCTACTTGAAAGGACGCATAGATGCACTGAACGATGAGTTGCCGGACAAAAAGGACAAAGAGTTTCAGGCGTTGGTAGAAGCGTGCAAAGATTTGACCGTGCGCTACATCAAATCGTCCGATATGTTTCCGCAAGACTCCGCATTCGCCATCAAGAATATCAACAACCCTATGTTCCTTGTCAACTTCATCTGCACGAATCTTCCGTTTAAGAAAGATGAAAAGATAGAACTGCTGCATATCGACTCATTGCGGACCCGTTCCTATCGCTTGCTCGAAATACTGAATCGTGAAGTTCAGTTGGCCGAGATAAAGGAATCGATACAAATGCGCGCACGGGAAGACATAGACCAGCAGCAACGCGAATATTTCTTGCAACAACAGATTAAAACCATCCAAGATGAGCTGGGAGGCAGCGGTCAGGAACAGGAGATTGAAGAAATGCGCAAGAAAGCAGAGACGACAAAGTGGAGCAAGGAGGTGAAGGATGTTTTCCTGAAAGAAGTGGATAAACTGGAACGGACACATTCACAATCTCCTGATTACAGCGTGCAACTGAACTATTTGCAGACAATGCTTTCTCTCCCGTGGGGCATATATACTGCGGACAATCTGAATCTTACCAACGCCGAAAAAACGCTGAACAAGGATCATTACGGTTTGGAAAAGGTGAAAGAGCGCATACTGGAACATCTTGCCGTACTGAAGTTGAAAGGCGATATGAAAGCCCCCATCATCTGTCTGTATGGACCTCCGGGTGTGGGAAAAACATCTTTAGGACGTTCCATAGCAGCGGCTTTGAAACGAAAATATATCCGCATGTCCTTAGGAGGAGTGCACGATGAAGCCGAGATTCGAGGACATCGCAAGACGTATATCGGAGCAATGCCGGGACGAATCATCAAGAGTTTGATAAAAGCCGGTTCTTCCAATCCGGTATTTATTCTGGACGAGATAGACAAAGTGGGAGCCGACCGTCAAGGAGACCCCTCCTCTGCCCTGCTTGAAGTACTTGATCCGGAACAAAACACAACGTTCCATGACAACTTCTTGGATGTGGATTATGACCTGTCAAAGGTTATGTTCATCGCCACAGCCAATAACCTGAATACCATTCCCGCACCATTGCTCGACCGTATGGAGCTGATTGAGGTGAGCGGATACATCACTGAAGAGAAAATAGAGATTGCCCGCCGTCATTTGGTTCCGAAAGAGTTGGAAGCCAATGGCATGAAGAAGAACGACATCAAGATTCCGAAGAATACACTGGAGAGCATCATAGAGAATTACACTCGTGAAAGCGGTGTGCGTGAATTGGAAAAGAAAATCGGAAAGATTCTCCGCAAGTCGGCACGTCAGTATGCTACGGACGGTTACTTTACGAAGGCCGAAATAAAACCGGAAGACTTATATGAATTTCTTGGGTCGCCGGAATACACTCGCGACAAATATCAAGGCAATGATTATGCCGGCGTGGTAACCGGCTTGGCATGGACAGCCGTGGGTGGCGAAATCCTCTTTGTGGAAACCAGCCTGAGCCGCGGCAAGGGAGGACGTCTGACACTGACCGGAAACTTGGGAGATGTGATGAAAGAGTCTGCCATGCTGGCATTGGAATACATTAAAGCACATGCCTCCTTATTGCATCTTGAAGAAGAAATATTTGAAAACTGGAATATTCATGTACATGTGCCCGAAGGAGCCATTCCGAAAGACGGCCCGTCGGCAGGCATCACGATGGCGACTTCACTGGCGTCTGCACTTACGCAAAGAAAAGTGAAAGCCAATCTTGCAATGACAGGAGAGATAACCTTACGAGGCAAAGTGCTTCCGGTGGGCGGTATCAAAGAGAAAATCTTAGCAGCCAAGCGTGCCGGCATCAAAGAAATAATCTTAAGCGATGAGAATCGCAAGAACATAGACGAGATACAAGACATATACCTGAAAGGACTTGTTTTCCATTATGTGAAAGACATAAAAGAGGTGTTTGCCATTGCCTTGACCGATGAAAAGGTGGCCGATGCCATTGACTTGTCCATAAAAAAAGAGAAGAAAGAAGAATGACGTTCGAATTACAATATACAGACAGCAAAACGAATGCGCGTGCCGGATTGATTACGACCGACCACGGACAGATTGAAACGCCAATCTTTATGCCTGTGGGTACGGTGGGGACTGTGAAAGGCGTACACATACCCGAATTGAAAGATGACATAAAGGCGCAAATCATATTAGGCAACACGTATCATCTTTACCTGCGTCCGGGACTGGAAGTGATTGAAAAAGCCGGCGGCCTGCATAAGTTTAATGGTTTTGACCGTCCTATGCTGACGGACAGCGGTGGCTTTCAGGTGTTTTCGCTATCCGGCATCCGTAAACTACGCGAAGAAGGTGCAGAGTTCCGTTCTCATATCGACGGTAGCAAACACATCTTTACACCGGAAAAAGTGATGGATATAGAACGAACCATCGGTGCGGATATCATGATGGCTTTTGACGAATGTCCTCCCGGAGATTCCGACTATGAATATGCCAAGAAATCTTTAGGCCTGACACATCGCTGGCTGGATCGTTGTATCAAACGTTTCAATGAGACCGAGCCGAAATATGGATACCGACAATCATTATTCCCCATTGTACAAGGTTGTGTCTATAATGACCTTCGCACACAATCTGCCGAGTTCGTGGCCTCCAAAGATGCCGATGGAAATGCCATCGGCGGATTAGCGGTAGGCGAACCCGTAGATAAGATGTACGAAATGATAGAGCTGGTGAACGGGATTCTTCCCAAAGACAAACCGCGCTATCTGATGGGAGTAGGAACACCGGTGAATATACTGGAAGGTATCGAGCGCGGAGTCGACATGTTTGACTGTGTAATGCCTACCCGCAATGGGCGCAACGGCATGTTGTTTACTAAAGACGGTATCATCAACATGCGCAACAAAAAATGGGAAACAGACTTCTCTCCCATCGAAGCTGACGGTGCATCATACGTGGATACCTTATATAGTAAGGCTTATTTGCGCCACTTGTTTCATGCCCAAGAGTTATTGGCCATGCAAATAGCCTCCATTCATAATTTGGCATTCTACCTGTGGTTGGTGGGCGAAGCTCGCAAACACATCATTGCCGGCGACTTCGCTACATGGAAACCAATGATGGTAAAACGTGTATCGACAAGATTATGAAAAAAACGAATCGGAAGATATGGGAAGACATAAAGCTGCCGAAAGGCAAATTCTTGAAGCGGCTGGATTGGTACATCATCAAGAAGTTTCTCGGTACATATATATTCGCCATTGCATTGATTATTTCAATCGCAGTGGTATTTGACTTCAATGAGAGGATGGATAGCTTCATGTCTCACGAAGCTCCGTGGAGTGCCATTATCTTCGACTATTATTTAAATTTCATTCCCTATTTCGCCAACCTGTTCAGTCCGCTGTTCGTATTTATTGCCGTCATCTTCTTCACTTCCAAGTTGGCCGAAAATTCCGAAATCATTGCCATGTTCTCCACAGGTATGAGTTTCAAGCGTATGCTGCGTCCTTATATGGTGTCGGCGGCCATTATTGCGGTTATGACATTCGGGTTAGGCTCTTACATTATTCCTAAAGGCAGTGTGATACGTATCAATTTTGAAGATAAGTATTATAAATCCCGTAAAGCAAATACGGCACGAAACATTCAGTTAGAAGTGGATACGGGCGTAATCGCCTATATCGAACGCTTTGAAGATTACAGTAAAACCGGCTATCGCTTTTCTTTGGATAAGTTCAATGACAAGCAGTTGGTTTCTCATCTTACGGCACGTTCCATCACGTATGACACGACTTCTGTGCATAAATGGACTGTCAAAGATTACATGATTCGCCAGATGGACGGCATGAGAGAGAGTATTTCAAAAGGCGATAAAATAGATACCACCCTTTTCATGGAACCTGCCGATTTTCTCATCATGAAGAACCAGCAGGAGATGTTGACCAGCCCTCAACTGAGTGAATACATAGACCGGCAACGGCAACGAGGATTCGCAAATATCAAGGAATTCGAGATAGAATACCACAAGCGGATTGCCATGTCGTTCGCTTCTTTTATTTTAACTCTAATAGGTGTTTCTTTATCTTCAAAGAAAACAAAAGGAGGGATGGGATTGCATTTAGGAATAGGTCTGGCTCTGAGTTTTTCCTATATCCTGTTCCAGACCATTGCTTCTACTTTTGCCGTGAACGGTAATGTTCCTCCGATTATTGCTGTTTGGATTCCTAATCTGCTCTACGCCTTCATTGCGTTTTATTTATATAGAAAAGCCCCCGAATAAATCCATAAAAACGAGAAGCCCCTCGTGCATTTGTGTTGCCACAGTGTGCACAAGGGGCTTTTTGTTGTATTCATTTTTCCTCTTTGTTTTGTTCTCTTTCTTTTTTCGATGAAAAACAGCTTTAAAGAGAACGTTTCCACTTTCATCTTACCATTCATCAGGTTATGGAAGCAATGCTTCCTGACTTAATTCAAGTAAGCAGAAAGTTCCGAAGCAGAGATGTTTTTGGCAATAATCACACCATTATCATCCAATAAATAGCTGGTAAATCCGCGGCTTAAACGATATTTTCTGAAGAGGCCGGAAGATTCGCCTTTGGTTTCCACGAAACAAGTGGGCGTAGCTATTTGGTCCTTACGAATGGTTTCTTCAAAGATTGAACGATATTCATCGAACGAGACAGAAACCATTTCTACATCATTGCGGGAAGCAGAGTGAAGAGCATTGCTTAAACTTACGTTTTGCATCCGAGATTGCGCATCATAGCTTGCCCAAAAACTGAGCAACACATACTTGCCTTTCAAGTCTGAAAGGCCGATTTGCGATTGCCCGGCCGACATGGATTGGATTTTAAAATCCGGGGCCATGTCACCCACATTCAAACCTCCGGTAGATTTGTCTTTTTCTACAAAAGAAGTCAAGGAACTTATTAGTAATACAACAAAAATCCATTTTACATATTTCATGTAACGCGGTTTTGGTTAATACTATCCGGGCCTGCCCTTCAACAGTGATTTCTTCCCGGAACATCGTCTTCTTTGAACTTTCAACAATGCAAATTCATTGATATTCAAAACTTTTAATTCAGAAATCGGTCGCAAAGGTAAGTAAATCTTAAACAAAAGTCCAAATAAACAAGGAAAAAACTCTGTTTCTATCCTTGTATTTTTATGTTATTTAGCATAGATAGAGAGAAAATTCCTATTTTTGCAGGCTGTTACATTATTAGAAAGACGACTTATGCAAGCATTGAACACTGAACTCATCCTGATTCGTATTACAGGGGAAGACCGCCCGGGATTGACGGCCTCTGTCACTGAAGTTTTGGCCAAGTATGATGCAACCATTCTGGATATAGGTCAGGCAGATATTCACAATACCCTCTCACTGGGAATTTTATGTAAGACGGAGGAACAGCACTCAGGTTTCATCATGAAGGAGTTGCTTTTCAAGGCTTCTTCTTTGGGGGTAACTGTCCGTTTCTACCCCATTACGGTAAAAGAGTATGAAAACTGGGTGAGCATGCAGGGCAAGAACCGTTATATTCTCACATTGTTGGGACGCAAGCTGTCTGCACGCCAAATCGCTACCGTGACCCGCATTTTGGCAGAGCAGGGCATGAACATCGATGCCATCAAACGACTCACGGGACGCATTCCGCTGAACGAATGCGAATCGCGCACACGGGCATGTATAGAGTTCTCCGTACGAGGCACTCCGAAAGACCGTATTGCCATGCAGGAGGAACTGATGAGGCTAGCGGCAGATTTGGAAATGGATTTCTCTTTCCAGTTGGATAACATGTATCGCCGGATGCGGCGACTGATATGTTTCGATATGGACTCCACGCTGATAGAGACCGAAGTCATCGATGAACTGGCCATGCGTGCAGGCGTGGGCGAACAAGTGAAAGCCATTACCGAGCGTGCCATGCGGGGCGAGATAGATTTTGTCGAGAGCTTTCGTGAACGGGTGGCCTTGCTGAAAGGTCTGGATGAATCCGTGATGCAAGAGATTGCGGAAAACCTGCCCATCACGGAGGGAGTGGACCGCCTGATGTATGTGCTGAAAAAATACGGCTATAAGATAGCCATCCTTTCGGGAGGTTTCACTTACTTCGGGCAGTATCTCCAGAAGAAGTACGGGATAGACTATGTATATGCCAATGAGTTGGAAATAGAGAACGGAAAGCTGACCGGGCGTTACTTGGGCGATGTGGTGGACGGAAAACGGAAAGCCGAGCTGCTGCGTCTGATAGCCCAAGTGGAAAAAGTGGACATCGCCCAAACCATTGCCGTGGGTGATGGAGCCAACGACTTGCCGATGCTTGGCGTTGCAGGTCTTGGGATAGCTTTCCATGCAAAGCCCAAGGTGGTGGCCAATGCCAAACAGTCTATCAACACCATCGGTCTGGACGGGGTGCTTTACTTTTTGGGGTTCAAGGATTCGTATATCGACATTCCCCGATGAAAAAGGATGGAATACGGAATGAATCCGACTGCCTTTCCCGAGAGATGAAAACATTGTCACAAGGAAACTATTTGTTGATGGAATAGCCTGTTTTAGAAGTCTTTTTTTCCTATCTTTGTCCCCCAAAAGCGGAAATAAGCTGAAATTAAAAGAGATACATGAATTTTGCCGAACTGAATTTAAACGACAACGTGCTCGATGCGCTGGATGCCATGCGTTTTGAGGAGTGCACCCCCATACAGGAGAAATCAATTCCAATCATACTCGAAGGACGAGATTTGATAGCGGTGGCACAGACCGGGACAGGAAAAACCGCAGCCTATCTGCTGCCCGTATTGAACAGGCTTTCGGAAGGCGGACATCCGGCAGATGCCATAAACTGCATCGTCATGGCGCCCACCCGCGAGTTGGCCCAGCAGATAGACCAGCAAATGGAGGGATTCTCCTATTTCATGCCTGTGTCCAGCGTGGCGGTGTATGGCGGCAACGACGGCATTTTGTTCGAGCAGCAAAAGAAGGGACTGACTTTGGGCGCCGATGTCGTCATCGCCACGCCCGGCCGGCTGATTGCCCACCTCAGCCTTGGCTATGTCGACCTTTCCCGCGTCTCTTATTTCATTTTGGACGAGGCAGACCGCATGCTCGACATGGGTTTCCATGACGACATCATGCAGATTGTCAAGTATCTTCCCAAGGAGCGCCAGACAATCATGTTTTCCGCCACGATGCCGGCCAAGATTCAACAGCTGGCCAAGAGCATACTGAATAATCCGGCGGAAGTCAAGCTTGCGGTTTCAAAGCCGGCTGAGAAGATTGTGCAGGCCGCTTATGTATGCTACGAGCATCAGAAACTGGGCATCATCCGCAGCCTCTTTGCCGAGGAGACGCCGGAACGTGTCATCATTTTCGCTTCCTCGAAGCAGAAAGTCAAGGAGGTGGCCAAGGCTTTGAAACAGATGAAGCTGAACGTCGGAGAGATGCACTCGGACTTGGAGCAGGCGCAGCGCGAAGCCGTAATGTACGAGTTCAAGGCCGGCCGCGTCAACATTTTAGTGGCTACGGACATCGTGGCCAGAGGCATCGACATCGACGATATACGCTCGGTGATAAACTACGACGTGCCGCACGACAGCGAAGATTATGTGCACCGCATCGGACGAACCGCCCGGGCAAACAACGACGGGGTGGCCATCACTTTCGTATCGGAGAAGGAGCAGACGGGGTTTAGAAGCATTGAGAATTTCTTGGATAAAGACATCTATAAGATACCGCTTCCCGAGGAACTTGGTCAAGCTCCCGAATACAAGCCGAAGCCGTCGGGCCGAAGCAGGCACGGCAATAACGACAAGGGGCGTAAATCCAAAAACAGGAACAGCCGGAACAAGACAGGCAGAAAGCCGTCGTCCCGTTAAAGGCGGAAGGCCTTGCTCCCGCCCCGGAGAAAGACATCTTTTCCATGGGCGGAAAGCCGTCTACTCAACGGGCGGCAAGCCTTGCCCTCGATGGGGAGAAAAACTTGTCTTCGACAGGAGGAAAACTTGTCGAGGTCGGGAAGAATATCTGTCTTTCTCGGGAAGAAACCTGTAAACGCACAGTGCGGACATATAAACGCAGTGTGCGTTTTTCTGTCCGCGCCGTGCGTTTATATGTCCGCGCACTGCGTTCACAGGATTTATCCCGATATCGACAAGTTTTTGTACGCACTTCGACATACTTTTTGTGCCCACTTCGGCAAGTTTTTGCAGGCATCTCGACATGGTCTTTGCGCCGGACGAAGAGAAGCCTTTCCAAGGGCTTTTGTCTGCGCCCTCCCATGTCGTGCCGGGTGCTTCACTTGCCGATGCAGTAGTATGTGAAGCCTTGTTCTTCCAGTTCTTTTTTGTCGTAAATATTGCGTCCGTCGAATACCAGAGGCCGTTTCATGCTCTTCTTGACGACCGCCCATGAAGGCAGACGGAATTCTTTCCATTCGGTTATCAGCATCAGCGCCTCCGCGTCCAATGCCGCATCATACATGTCGGCCGCATAATAAATACGATCGCCGATTCGACGGCGGCATTCACCGCCCGCAGCCGGGTCGTACGCACGTATTTTGCATCCCGCCTCCAGCAGCCTGTCGATCAATACTAGGGCCGGCGCCTCGCGCATGTCATCCGTTTCGGGCTTGAAAGACAAGCCCCACAAGGCAATGGTTTTTCCGCTCAAGTCATTGTTGAAATGCTTTTGCAACTTCCCGAACAAGACGCTTTTCTGGCGCTCGTTCACCTCTTCCACGGCCTGAAGCACACGCATCTTGTAGCCGTTCCGCTCGGCGGTCTTAATCAAAGCCTTCACGTCCTTGGGAAAGCAAGATCCGCCATAGCCGATGCCCGGATAGAGGAATTTACGTCCGATGCGGGTGTCCGAGCCTATCCCGTTCCGCACCATATTGACGTCCGCCCCCACTAGTTCGCACAGGTTAGCTATGTCATTCATGAAGCTGATGCGGGTGGCAAGCATGGAGTTTGCCGCGTATTTCGTCATTTCGGCAGAAGGTATGTCCATAAAGATGACACGGAAGTTGTTCAGCAGGAAAGGTTTGTAAAGCTTGCCCATTATCGCCTTTGCACGTTCGGATTCCACTCCCACCACCACGCGGTCAGGACTCATAAAGTCACTGATGGCATTACCCTCTTTCAGAAACTCCGGATTCGAAGCGACATCAAACTCAATCGCCGCCCCTCTCCCGTCCAACTCGGCTTGGATGGCGGCACGTACTTTCTTGGCGGTGCCCACGGGCACGGTGCTTTTAGTAACCACCAGCACGTATTTTCTCATGTTGCGTCCGATGGTGCGGGCCACTTCCAGCACATAGCTCAAATCGGCGCTGCCGTCCTCATCGGGAGGCGTGCCTACGGCACAGAACACTACGTCCACCTCATTCAGGCAACTCTCCAAGGAAGTAGTGAATTGCAGGCGTCCTGCTTTCATGTTCCGTCCCACCATCTCCTCCAGTCCGTTTTCATAGATGGGAATGACGCCCTTCTTCAGCGCCTCTATCTTTTCACTGTTGGTGTCTACACAAATCACATTGACACCGATTTCCGCAAAACAGGTGCCGGTCACCAAACCGACGTACCCCGTACCCACAATGGCTATCTTCATTATTTATTCATAATAAACCGCATCTTCGAACGATACGGCACGTCTGTCCTTCTCCGATAATATAAGCCAATCCTCGGCAATAGGCCATTCTATCCCGATTGTCTCGTCATTGTAGCGGATGGATGCTTCGGATTGGGGCGCATAGGCATTGTCCACCTTATAAGTGAAGACCGCTTCATCACTCAGTACCAGAAAGCCGTGTGCGAAACCTCTCGGAATAAAAAACTGCCGTTTGTTCTCCCCGCTCAACTCCACACTGACATATTTGCCGAACGTAGGAGAGGACTTCCTTAAATCGACCGCCACATCCAATACCTTTCCGCTCAGGACACGCACCAACTTGGCTTGGCTGAACTCCGCCTTTTGATAATGCAACCCGCGCAACACCCCGAAAGATGATTTGGATTCATTGTCCTGAACAAAGCGGACATCGCCTATATGTGCACGAAACTCTTCTTCTTTAAATGCCTCCATGAAATATCCGCGCGTATCGTAAAAAACTTCCGGCTCAATCAGCCACACGCCATTGATCTCTGTCTGTATGTAGTTCATCCTTTCAAACTTTCAAAATGATTTTAAATACTGCTTTTCAATATCTCGACGGCTTCCGTTTCGCTCTGCCTTATAACAAACAAGGGAAAATGGAAGCCGCTGCCATTCATTATCGGAAATGACATATAAAACACTGCAAATGTATGAAAAAAAACATAATCTCCTTAGTATGGCGTTGAAAAAGCTCTTCCTATATCTTCCACCGAATACGGAATAGGATGATGTTCATAATTTGTTGATAAGAAAAAAGGCCGGAAGCTGGTGTATATCCGATATTTCCGTTATTTTTGCCGCATGATTGAGTTATCACAGCATATAGGAACGTTATTACTGGAGAATGACTGCGTCATCATTCCGGGATTGGGCGGATTTGTTGCCCACTACACATCGGCAACAAGAATAGCCGAGGAGAACCTTTTCCTGCCACCTGCCCGTGTCATAGGATTCAATCCCCGATTAAGAATGAACGACGGGATATTGGTGCAATCTTATATGGCTGCTTACCACACAAGCTTTGCCGATGCCACCCGCATGGTTGAAAGAAAAGTGGAGGAAATCTTTGCAACCCTGCATGAAGAAGGAAAAATCGATTTGCCCAGTGTAGGAGAACTTCGTTATTCCATTTACAACACTTATGATTTCTTCCCTTACGACGATAAAATCACCACACCTTATCTATATGGCCTGGACTGTTTTGAAATAAAAGAGTTGTCCTCCTTGGCGCAATCGGCCGAAGGAAAGACTGCCCCGTTGATTCCTGCTGCGACGAATAAAAACAGAAGGCGCAACATTAAAATCAGGATTAACCGCTCCTATCTGTCGAACGCCGTAGCAATGATAGCCGCCGTTTTCTTCTTTTTCTTTCTATCTTCTCCGTTAGAGAACACAGAAGTGGTAGAGGGGAATTATGCACAGATGCTTCCCGGAGAACTTTTTGAAAAGATAAAACAGCAGTCGCTTGCCATCACCCCAATCACAGTTCCGGGAATGGCTGAGAACAAAAAGGATGTGTACGCACCTGTCCCAATTGCAAAACCGAAGGCTGTGGCAGAAACGCCCCGTTCTATGAAAACGGCAACCTCAAAAAGCGACATCCCAAAGGCGGTTGCTTCCATCGTCCCTACTCAATCTTATCACATCATCGTGGCAAGTGTAGGAACCGAAAAAGATGCAGAAGCAATGGCTGAGCAATTGAGACAAAACAGCTATACCGGCGCAAAAGCCATTGTCGGAGAAGGCAAAAAGCGTGTCAGTATTCAATCATGCAGCACCGAAGCAGAAGCATATCAGGCCTTGAATAAGATTCGCAAGAACGAAGCCTATCAGAATGCGTGGGTACTGAAAAAATAAAACAGCATCCCTTCTTTCCGGTTCCAATCAAAAAGTAATCCAAATAATCAAATGAAACGAATCCGTTGTCCCAAATGCGAGAGCTATTTAACATTCGACGAAACAAAATATAGCGAAGGCCAGTCATTGGTTTTTGTTTGCGAACAATGCAAAAAGCAGTTTAGCATTCGCTTGGGCAAGACAAAGATGCAACCTCTTAGAAAAGAGGAAAAACCGAACGAAGAAGAGTTTAAAGAAGCCTTCGGCAGCATCACGGTTATTGAAAACGTATTCGGATTCAAGCAGGTGTTGCCGCTCAAGGAAGGAGACAACGTGATAGGCCGCCGTTGTGTGGGGACGATTATTAATGTGCCTATCGAAAGTTCGGATTTAAGCATGGATCGCCGTCATTGCATCATCAATGTGAAACGCAATAAACAAGGCAGGCTGATATATACACTACGCGATGCTCCCAGTCTGACCGGAACTTTCCTGAATAATGAACTTTTGGGTGATAAAGAGCGGATACACATCATGGACGGAGCAATCGTTACTATCGGCGCCACTACATTTATACTGCGCACAGCAGAATAGTAAAGGTAAGCCCGATGCTTCTCATCTTAAATAAGTGCGGGCTTATATTCGTACAAGTGTGGGACTGCATTTGCATAAGCATAATTCTGCATATCCAAAAAAGTTCCACCCCTTTTCCTTCAGGATGGAACTTCTAATGGCTATGATGGCGAACATCTCATCAGACGTTCGAGCTTCTACTTCTGAAAAACTTCATACAAGAACGATATCAATAGGAACGTGCGAAAACCACACGGCAGGTCGAAGGCTTGCCCGTCACCATGCACTTGCCCGGTTCCTTGTCGCCGGGGACAAAGGAATCGAACGGTATGCAACGAATGGTGGCTTTCGTCTCTTCCTTTATTCTCTCTTCCGTCTCGGCGGTACCATCCCAATGAGCCAGCACAAAACCTCCTTCTTCAATCTTTTGCTTGAATTCTTCGTAGCTGTCTGCACTGCTGATACGGCTGTTGCGATAGTCGAGGGCTTTTTTGTAGATGTTAGCCTGAATCTCTTCAAGCAGATTCTTTACGTATTCCTCGATGCCTTCGCACGAACGCGTCTCTTTCTCCAATGTGTCGCGACGCATAACCTCCATCGTATTGTTCTCCAAGTCGCGGCCACCCATCACGAGACGCACGGGTACGCCCTTCACCTCATAGTCGGCGAACTTGAAGCCCGGACGCTTATTGTCGGCATTGTCATACTTCACCGAAATGCCCATCGCTTTCAGTTTGGATAGGATGCCCGCCACCTTCTCGTCAATCTTCGCCAACATCTCGGCATTCTTATAAATGGGCACGATGACTACCTGTATGGGGGCGAGGTGCGGAGGCAATACCAGCCCGTTGTCGTCGGAGTGGGTCATGATAAGAGCACCCATCAGGCGGGTAGAAACGCCCCAAGATGTAGCCCACACATATTCCAGCTTATTCTCTTTGTTGACAAACTGCACGTCGAACGCCTTGGCGAAGTTCTGTCCGAGGAAGTGGGACGTGCCGCTTTGCAAGGCTTTGCCGTCCTGCATCATCGCCTCAATGGTATAAGTGTCCAGCGCACCGGCAAAGCGTTCGTTGGCCGACTTCACTCCTTTCACCACGGGCACTGCCATATACTTTTCGGCAAAGTCGGCATATACGTTCAGCATCTTTACCGCTTCGGCCTCGGCTTCTTCACGGGTGGCGTGTGCGGTATGCCCTTCCTGCCACAAGAACTCGGCAGTGCGGAGGAACAAGCGGGTACGCATCTCCCAACGGAAGACGTTGGCCCACTGGTTGCACAGGATGGGCAGGTCACGATACGAATTGATCCAATTTTTATAGGTGTTCCAGATAATGGTTTCGGACGTGGGGCGGATAATGAGCTCTTCCTCCAGTTTCGCGGCGGGATCTACCAGCACACCTCCGCCGTTCGGGTCGTTCTTCAAGCGGTAATGCGTCACTACGGCGCACTCTTTGGCAAAACCTTCCACATGTTCCGCCTCGCGGCTGAGGAATGATTTCGGAATAAGTAAGGGGAAATAAGCATTGACGTGTCCCGTTTCCTTGAACATATCGTCCAGTTGACGCTGCATTTTCTCCCAGATAGCGTATCCGTAAGGCTTAATCACCATACAGCCGCGCACAGCCGATTGCTCTGCCAAATCGGCCTTTACCACCAACTCGTTATACCACTGAGAATAGTTCTCACTACGCTTGGTCAGGTCTTTCAATTCTACTGCCATTCTATTTTGTTTTTAAAGTTTTCGTTGATTTATCCAAACGGTCGGCAAAAATACATATTTTAAACGTAGTCTTCAAATTTACAATAAAGTTTATGTACTTGAGAGTCTGTTTAAAATTTCCCCATGCTCCACCTTCCCTTTCATTTCTTTCCATTATCTTTGTCCTCCCTAAACAGAAAAATATGGAGAAACTTCATCCGATCATGTTTGCCGGAACAGGCAGTGACGTAGGAAAGAGTATCATTGCCGCCGCCTTTTGCCGCATCTTTAAGCAAGATGGCTACCGGCCGGCACCGTTCAAGGCACAGAACATGGCTCTGAATTCTTATGCCACCCCCGATGGACTGGAGATAGGACGTGCACAAGCCGTGCAAGCCGAGGCTGCCGGCGTGCCTTGTCACACGGATATGAATCCGCTGTTGCTGAAACCGCAATCGGACCATACATCGCAGGTGGTGCTTAACGGCCGTCCCATAGGTAACCGCAATGCTTACGACTATTTCCGCAAAGAAGGGCGCGAAGAGCTTCGCAGTGAAGTCTGCGCTGCTTACAACCGCCTTGCCGCTCGCTATAATCCGGTGGTGCTGGAAGGTGCAGGCAGTATCTCCGAAATCAATCTTCGGAATACAGACCTTGTGAATCTCCCAATGGCATTGCATGCCGGAGCCGATGTGATTCTTGTGGGCGATATCGACCGGGGTGGCGTATTTGCCAGCGTCTACGGTTCGCTGATGCTGCTTCGGCCTCACGAACGCCGGTGCATCAAGGGCATCCTTATCAATAAGTTTCGCGGAGACATCCGCTTGTTCGAGTCGGGTGTCAAGATGCTGGAGGAGCTTTGCGGCATCCCCGTAATAGGTGTGATTCCCTATTACAAAGATATCTATATTGAAGAAGAAGATAGTGTGGCGTTGGCCTCCAAGTCAGTACGTGCCGAACAAGGAAAGGTGAACGTGGCCGTAATCCTGCTCCGGCATCTCAGTAATTTTACCGATTTCAACGTGCTTGAACGCGACCCACGCGTACATCTGTTTTATACCAATAATGTGGATGAATTGTCCAAAGCCGATATCATTCTTTTGCCGGGCAGCAAGAGTACGCTCGACGACCTCTATGAACTGCGTCGCAACGGTGTGGCTGCCGCCATTATCCGCGCCCATCGCGAAGGAGCCACCGTCATGGGTATATGCGGTGGCTATCAAATGATGGGGCAAGAGGTGCTCGACCCAGAACACGTGGAAGGTGACATAGAACGTCTGCCCGGCCTCGGACTGCTGCCCGTAAGCACACGCATGACAGCAGAGAAGGTGACGAGACAGGTACGACTCAGGGTAGCCGGAAAATGGAAAACGGAAAACGGAAAACAGAGAACGGAGGAGGGATTTCCACTATCGGGATATGAGATTCACATGGGAGCTACAGTCCCTGTGGAAAGGGCCTTCGCCTCTCCTCTGAACCTGCTGGAAGACGGTACTGCCGACGGATACTCCGTTGACGACACCTGCATGGGTACATACGTTCACGGCATACTCGATAATCCGGAGTTCATCGACTTGCTGTTGCACCGCTTTGCCGGCAAACTGTCTGCAACCACCGAAGCATTCGATTACCGTAAATTTAAAGAAGAACAATACGATAAGCTGGCCGACCACGTGCGCCGTCATGTCGACATGACGCTTGTCTACAAAATACTGACAGAAAACCATGATTGAAGGACACGGAGACGATTCATATAAATACAACCGCCCGATAACGGCCAATTTCAGTTCAAACATATACGGCAAGGCAGACTTGTCTGCCTTGAAAGCTCATCTGTGCGATTGCATCCGTGGAAGCGGCATGCAGACGCCGGGTGATTGCCTTTCGTCCTATCCCGAACCGGAACCCTATACCCTCGAAGCACGCCTTGCCGCCCGCCATAGCCTTCCTGACGATGCCGTATGCGTGACAAGCGGCGCCACCGAAGCTATCTATCTCATTGCCCAGACTTTCAGAGGGACGCATACCGCTATCTTGCAACCTACTTTCAGTGAGTATGCCGATGCCTGCCGCATGCACGGACATCGGGTCGTATCGCTTTATCGGCTGCCTGACGAAAAAGAGAATTACCTCTTGCCGAAAGAGGTGCGCATGCTGTGGCTCTGCAATCCCAATAATCCCACTGGAAGTGTGATTGAAAAAGAGCTTTTGGTAAAACTCATCGAGCGGAACCCGCAAGTGTGCTTCGTCATCGACCAATCTTACGAACACTTCACATTGGAGCTCCTCTTCTCTCCGGCAGAGACGATGGCCTGGCCCAACGTGTTGTTGCTTCACTCCATGACCAAGCGTTATGCCGTGCCCGGTTTGCGTTTGGGCTATGTCAGCGGAGCCTCCAACTTGCTGCATCGCTTGCGCACCAACCGAATGCCTTGGTCGGTGAACCGGATTGCCATCGAGGCAGGATTGTATTTACTGGAACACGGTACAGACAACTTTCCTGACATTACAGTCTACTTGCAGGAAACTGCCCGCCTGCACACCGCTCTCGAAAACATCGGCGGACTGGAAGTGTGGGACACGGCAACCCACTTCATGCTGATACGGCTCCGTTCGGGCAAGGCCTCTGCCTTGAAAGATTATCTTGCCGAAGCGCACGGTATCTTGATTCGCGACGCTTCCAACTTTGACGGACTGGACGAACGCTTCTTCCGCATAGCCACGCAAACACCCGAAGAGAACGATCGACTGGTGAAAGCGATAGAGCAATGGTTTGCCGAAGAATGAATCGATCCTGAAAAAGAGAATATGATTGAAGAAGAACCTCAATGCGTGTAGAAAATGGAAGAGCTACTGATTCTTTTAGGTATTTCCTTTAATTTGAATTTGCCTTTGCTCACAGCTTGGTTGGTCGATCGACTGTTGGGCGATCCGCTTTGGCTTCCACATCCCATAGTAGCTTTCGGCAAAGCTATCTCTTTTCTTGAGCATCGGATGAATCATGGTTCACATTTACGTCTGAAAGGAATGCTCGTCACGCTGTTTCTTGTAGTGGGTGTCTACTTGTTTACGCTGTTCCTGCTTCGCTTCAGTGTCCTCTATTCTTCGGGACTACTCCTAAGCCTACAAATCCTTTTGATATTCTATTGTCTGGCAGGCACTACCTTGATTCGTGAAGTCCGCATGGTATTCCGGGCTGTGGATAGCTCTTTGGAGGAAGGAAGAGCGCAAGTAGCCCGTATTGTAGGACGCGACACTTCCCGGCTCTCGGCACAAGAAGTACGCACCGCCGCCCTCGAAACACTGGCCGAGAATCTCAGTGACGGGGTGGTAGCTCCTCTTTTCTGGTATCTGCTGCTGGGTGTTCCCGGCATGCTCGCCTATAAGATGGTGAATACATTGGACTCCATGATAGGCTATCGGAATGAACGTTATCGCCGCTTCGGCTGTTTTGCCGCCCGTCTGGACGATGTGGCCAATTACATTCCTGCCCGTCTGACCGCCTTTCTGATGGTGCTTGTTGCCGGACGACCTTCTTTGCTTGCTTTCGTAGCCCGATATGGCAAGCAGCACGCCAGTCCCAACTCCGGCTATCCGGAAGCCGCTCTTGCAGGTATCTTGAACTGCCGTTTCGGAGGTCCTCACGATTATTTTGGCGAAGAAGTGTGGAAACCTTACATCGGAATCACCCCCCGAATGTTAACGACAGAAGACATGCGGCTGGCTATCCGTATCAACCGCCGCACGGAGGTTTTGATGATTCTGCTGGTATTCCTCTTCTCCACGTTGTTTTATTGGATTCATTGATAACAGATTCCCCTAAAACATTTAATTCAGACCTCCCTATCCCAATGCCAGTATCAACATTTGCGCCGTGAGCACCCGCAAAAACATCGTCAACGGATAAACCGTGGCATAGCCTACGGCAGGAGCATCGCAAGACGTCAGTTCCGAAGAGTAGGCCAGTGCGGGCGGATTGGTATTCGAGCCGGAAAGCACACCGATGAGCGTAAAATAATTCAGCTTCCAGAAATAACGTCCCACCATACCGGCAATGAGCAGGGGGACTACTGTAATGATGGCTCCATAGGCAATCCACACATAACCGCCTTCATGGATAATGGTATCTACAAAACCTTTCCCTGCTCCGAGTCCCACGCACGCCAGAAAGAGTGAAATGCCTATTTCGCGTATCATCAGATTCGCGCTCATCGTAGTATAGGTTATCAGTTTGCAGCGTGGGCCGAAACGACTGATAAGGATGGAGACGATAAGCGGCCCTCCCGCCAGTCCCAGTTTCACGGGTTGCGGAATGCCGGGAAACATGAAAGGAATACTTCCCAATACACAGCCCAGTGCAATGCCTAAAAAGATGGGAATCAGATTTGGGTGGTTCAGGCGCTTCAGCGAGTTGCCCAGCACCTTCTCGGCATGTCCCATTGCAAGCTCGCTGCCCACAACCGTCACCCGGTCGCCCATCTGCAATTGCAGGTTCGGAGCAGCCACCAAGTCGACACCCGAACGGTTCACGTGCGTGATGCTGGCTCCGAAATTCTTGCGTATCTTCAGTTGCGCCAGCGACTTCCCGTTCAGTTCGGGCTTCGTGATAAGAAAACGGCGGGATATCAGTTTCTTGTCCCTCCTTTCCCACTCCACCGTGATTCTTTTGCCCAGAAAGGCGATAATGGCCTCCACATCCTTGGGGTCGGCAATGAAGAGAATCTCATCCCCTACATGCAACACGGTGTCGGCACTTGCCAGTTCCGCTTCTCCGTCGCCTCCGCGATGGCGTATGCGAGAGATGACAAACGCGCGGTTCAGCAACGGTTTTGCCTCTTTTATCTTCTTGCCATCTATGGCTTCATTGCGTATCTCCACAGAAACGGGGCTGACCGTCAGTTCCTGCTGATGTCCCAACCCGCACTCCGCTTCCTTCTCTTCCCTGCCTGCATCTACGCGAAACAGATACTTCAGTGCCAGCAGTGACAGGATGCACCCTATGACACCCAACGGATAGGCCACGGCATAGCCCAAAGCTATTTCGGGCGCATCTACTCCGGTCAGGTCGCTGTTGGCTTGTTGGGCGGCGCCCAAACCGGGAGTATTCGTCACTGCTCCGGACAAGATGCCGACCATTGTGGTAATGGGTATATCCGTAAGAAAATGAAGCAGGACGGTAGTCAGCACGCTGACGAAAACAGCCAGCACCGCCAGCATGTTCAGCGTAAGCCCGCCTTTCCTGAAGGCGGAGAAAAAACCGGGTCCCACTTGCAGGCCGATGGAATATACAAAGAGAATCAGCCCGAATTCCTTCAGAAAGTGTAGCAGATGTTCGTTCAAATTCAAATTGAAATGTCCGAAAACAATGCCTACAAACAATATCCAAGTGACACCCAACGAGATGCCCGCCACTTTCACCTTTCCCAATATAATGCCGAAAGCGATGACAAGCGACAAAACAAGAACGGAATGTGCCACTCCGCCTCCCCAAAGATTGGGATAACCTTCAAAAAGATTCCTTAATAATTCCATAGTTGCTACATTGGTTATATAGTATGGTAAAACAATCAATAATCGGGCTTTGAGATTTTTTTAAAAGTATCCCCACAGAAATCACTTCTCCGGGGATACGTACTTTACACATTGAAACAGCTATTTATACGGGCATATTGCCGTGTTTTAGCTTAGTCCGATACAACTGCCGGCACATACATGCCCCGACAATGCACTGCGCCACAGGCATACCTTGTCACAAGCATACCTCCTCCAGATCCGAATGTCGACTATTTGTTTTTTTACGTGCTGTCTTCCTAATCCCACGAGCAAAGGCAGCATTTAATGAATGGCAGGTCTTCTGACTGACTCCTAATCTTGAAGCCTTCCCGATACATACAGCGCACGTATCAGTGGCAAAGGTGTTTTTCAAGATTTCAACAGAGCTTCACAGCAGCGGGACTGTCCGGGATTTGCACCCGATTCCCTTTTAATCCGAATGACGGAAACGTTCATCCGAAACCAATTCAGGTACAAAGATAATGGAAATCGGAAGCAATACAAAAAAACGTCCGTCTTTTTTCGAAAGCGATCGGTTCGTCTCATTGATAAAGATCCCTTCACGCGTGTTTTTCTCTGTTTCATTTTACAAAAGACAAAGAATCCGACAGCCTTCCAACGCAGTTTATTTCAGCCTCCGGTTAAGTTTGAAATGAAGTCGGCAAACGACCTGTGTCTCGTATGTTCCATTTGGCAAATGTTCTTGGGTTAGTTCATCATTGATAGTTTCTGTAATCGCCTTTTTACACCGGCCGTTTTCCCCTTGTCTGACGGCCATAATTCTTTGTCTTGACAGACACAAGTGTTTTACGTGAAAAACACAAGTGTTTGAGCCGTCAGACACAAGTGTTTGAGCCGTAAAACACAAGTGTCTGACAAAGCAAGATTAAACACTTGATAATCAATGACATTCAACTTTAAAAAAAACAAGCCTCCGGGTGAGGCTCCCAACCTGCTTCTTATCCCGAACCCAGATTATTACAAGTACTTCCGAGAGGGATAAAAGAAGAAACTGAAAAGACACAAAGCATCGGCATATCATAGTAAAAGAACTTACTCATAAGCCATCTGTCGTAAAACGGTACGGGGTTATTCTGAAATCATGCCAAGAGCATCGCAATCGGAAGAAAGCATTAGGGAATTAAAAAAGAATGTATCCGGTAGTGTTTTTTTTTCTTATCTTTGCTACCGATCTTGGTTCGCATCTTCCATTCCATAAGAGGGAAACGCGATGAAAAGGGAATCAGGTGCAAATCCTGAACAGACCCGCTGCTGTAAGTCCTTTCAATATCTTTGAGTATTCCGCAAGCCACTGTCCGCAAAAAAAAGGATGGGAAGGCATTCAAAGAAGGATAAGTCAGAAGACCTGCCAAGACGAAATAGTTTTTGTGCTTTCGGGGGAATAAAGCCACAAAACATCGAGTCGAGGTATTCCTACCTATATTGATATAAGGAATCTTTCTCTTTGTTTTTCTTCTCTCCTTGAAAGCAAGTTTACGAATGCTTAAAGGAATCGGAATGAGAATTACCGCATATCTGTCATTGATACTCGTCATGCTGCTGCCTGCATATATGGCGGCGCAGAACAAAGTCACCCTGTCCGGGAAAGTTGCAGACCGGAACGGAACCCCCATCGCTCAAGCCACCATTGCCATCGAGGGCACAACCTCCGGTACTTATACGGATGACCTCGGCAGATATTCATTGCAAGTGCTTCCGGGGAGACATACTTTTGTCGTCTCTTTTTTGGGCTACCGCACCGTGAAGCAGCCGCTCGACATCCGGCAGGACAAAAGGCACAATTTCACATTGCAGGAAAGTGCCGTGGCGCTGAACACCGTAGAAGTCTATGGCAAAACCCAAACGCAAAAAATCAAGGAAGGGGCTTTCACCGTCAATGCGCTCGATGTGAAATCAACGGTAAATTCGTTGAATAACCTTAATAATCTGGTGAACCGTACAACAGGCATCAAGGTCAGAGAGGAAGGCGGGGTCGGTTCGGATTTCGACCTCTCCATCAACGGGATGTCCGGCAATTCCATTCGTTATTTCTTGGACGGAATGCCGTTGGATGCAAAAGGAAGCGGTGTTTCATTGGCAAATTTGCCGGTCAATATCATCGACAGAATCGAAATATACAAAGGAGTGGTTCCGGCTGTTTTAGGAACCGACGCGTTGGGTGGCGCCATCCATATCATCACGAAGCAGGAAAAGAAACATTTTCTGGACGCTTCTTACAGCATCGGCTCTTTCCATAGCCACCGAGCCGACCTGAACGCGCAAATTGTAGAACCGAAGACAGGGCTTATCATCAGGCCCACCGTGGGTGTGAACTATTCGAAGAACGATTATCGGATGAAAAACGTAGAGATGCGCGACGAAAGCGGAGACAACTTCATCATCGGCAACCCCAAACGTTTTCACGACGCCTACTTCTCTCTGTGGGGACAGATAGAAGCCGGAGTAACCGGGAAAAAATGGGCTGACGAATTCTTCTTTTCCGCCTCTTACTCCAAAACAGACAAGGAATTGCAAACCGGCTCCGTACAGAATAAGGTGTATGGAATGGCCGAACGAAAATCGGATGCATGGAACATAGCGGCACGCTACCGCAAACAACACTTCATCCTGAGAAACATGCAGTTGAGCGCCTCCCTCTCTCGCACTTGGGATCATTCTCTGACCGTCGACACCGCCTACCGCAAGTATTACTGGGATGGCGGCTACATCGTGACCCAGCGCAACGAGATTATGGGCAAACAACCTTCCATGCGCCATTACAAAAGACCTCTGACCATTGTGCGTACCAACCTCGATTATCGGCTGAACGACCGCCATAACCTAAACCTCAACTATCACCTGAGCCGAATCGGAAACGACCGGTACGACGAAACGGACGAAGAATTCAAACCTTCAAACGATGTCGTGACCAAACACATCATAGCCCTTTCTTACAACCAACTGCTGTTTGATGGAAAAATGAGCAATGTGTTCTTTGTAAAAGATTATATCAACCACCCGAACATCCGACAGACCGACCAGCCCAGTGTCACAGGTTCCGGAAAAGTGCAAGGCGCCACCACCCGGAACTATATAGGTTACGGAGCCGGAACAAGATATACCGTGGCCGAACCTTTGTCCGTCAAAGCATCCTACGAACACAGCGTAAGGTTGCCGGTGGCCCGCGAACTGCTTGGAAACGGAACTACCATCTATGCCAACGTAGCCTTGAAACCCGAAAGCAGCGACAACCTCAACGTCGCACTTTTCGGCACATGGCATCCCTATGCCGGACATACGGTTTATTACGAAGCCGGCGCTTTCCTGCGAAACGTAAACAACTATATCCAAACCACCATAACCGAAAAAGAGGGAACGATGCAATACACCAACGTTCCGGCAGTACATATCAAAGGGCTGGAAGGAGAAGTGCGCTATGACTGGCAGTCCAAGCTCCTGCTTGCCGCCAATATCAGCTATCAGGACGCACGCGATCAGCAAAAGCTGAAGAGCGACGGGAAACCCTCGGCCACCTACAATAACCGTGTGCCCAACCGCCCGTGGCTGTTCGGCAGCGCCGAAGCCTCTTATACTTTCAGCAATCCCTTGTTGCCTCACGGCAAGCTGCGCCTGAACTGTACTTATCAGTGGGTGCATTGGTATTTCCTTACTTGGGAAGCCTACGGGAGTCACGAAAACAAAGCCCGTATCCCCACCCAGCATATTTGTAACGCCGACGTCACTTACTCATGGAATCGCGGACGCTACAACATAGCCTTGGAGTGCAGCAACTTCCTGAACCAGACAGCCTACGACAATTATAAGCTGCAAAAACCGGGGCGAGCCTTTATGGCCAAGTTCAGGCTCTTCATCGAGTGATGCGGACAAACCATACCGAGCAGGTAAATCAATAAATCGTTTAAACCAATAAAACAGTAAACAGTATGAAAAAAATCAGATTCTCACTTCTTGCCTTTATGGCAGCCGTGACAGTATTCTCATTCACAGCTTGTTCTGACGACAAACCGGAACCCACTCCCGATGTACCGACAATCGACGAAGGAAAATATCACTTCGACCTCTTCGTCACTGTCGATAAACATGGCGGCATGAGCAGCAAAAACACGACGATTGTCAACAGCACCGCTTCGCTGGCTGCCGACAAGGGTGTCATCACCATCAAAAGAGAGGGAGCCGAACTCAACGACTTCTCCATGGAGTCCATCTCAAAAGGAAAATACTATTACCAGATTCCTTCTACTGCCGACCGCTTCGTGAAGTATCAAATCAAGAACAACTCCGTTCAAACCGTCAAAGAGCGTCCGTTCAAGACCAATACCTACAAAGTACGCTCATATACGCACGCGTGGCTGAACGACAACACACTCGTCATCATGTCCGCCAACGGAAAAGCCGACAAAATCATCTGGACCAAACTGAATACCGACGACATGAGCATATCGGGCGAAGGCACGCTGGAGCTCTCTCTGCCCGCATCCACTTTGGAGGGGGAAGAAACCAAGAAGTTCACTACATCGGGCATTCTTACCTATAATGAAAAGGCAGGCAAACTCTACTATTTCTACTTCGGGAAAAACGGAGCTTCAGGGGCAAGCGGCAAAGCCACCACAAACTTCTATACCGCCGTTCTCAATCCCGAAACGATGGCCGTAGAAAGCAACAAGATGAACACCAAAGCGCACGAAATGGCAGGAAGCGCCTACGGAGAGCTGATGCAGAACTGCGTGATGTATGATGAAAACGGCAACCTCTATCTGGCCGCATTCAACCGTGCCGAAAAAGTGGAAGAGGGTTGTTTGCTGCGTATCAAGAAAGGCGAAAGCGACATCGACCCTACATACAACGGCTATAAGAACACGGAAGGCAAACTGCTCACCGTTCAATATCTGGGAGGCAACAAAGCATTGGCGTATGTCCGCAACGACTCTCAAGGCACGAAAATCGACTCTTACAGCCATTATTACGTAATTGTAAACCTCTCCACCGGACAAAGCGAACGCCTGAAATACAACGGAAAAGAAATTGCATATAGCGGCGGCCGCTTCTCGCAGCGTTCCGTTATCTTCAACAACAAGGCCTACATCGGCGTAAACACGAAGGACGACGCCAACTCCATCATCTACATTTACGACATCAAGACCGGCAGTGTAGAAAAAGGTGCGGAAGTAGACGGAAGCTTCTTCTTCGATATGATACGCGTCATTGAGAACGATTGACTCTCTTAACATCACCCTGAAAATAGTCTGTTCAATCCTATGAAACATAGTGTAATCACTCTATTTCTTAGTGCACTCTCCCTCCTCTGCCATGCGCACGAGGGAGACCACTACGAACACAGCGACATGCTGGCAAGCATGAAACCCGGCGAAAAGGCCGCCCTGCTCATGGTTCATTTCGGCACTACGCACGACGACACGCGCGCACTTACCATCGATGCCATCAACGCCCAAGCGCAAGCTGCGTTTCCCGAACCGGCATTCCGCGAAGCATATACATCGCGCATCATCATCCGCCGCCTCAAGGAACGCGGAATCGAAAAGAACACGCCTTTGGACGCGCTGTTGAAATTGCGTGCAGAAGGCTATACCCACGTCATCGTACAAAGCACCAACATCATCGACGGAGTTGAAATGGAATCGCTCCGCCGCGATGTGGAAACCGTGTTGCCATTCTTTAAGGAGATACGGGTAGGCACTCCCCTGCTCTATTCCGTAGAAGATGCCGAAAAGGTGGTGGAAATATTGGGTCGCCGCCTCAAGGCAACGCTTCCCGAAAAGGAAGCCGCCAAAGAGCACTTCGTTCTTGTAGGCCACGGCACTTACACTCCCAGTACCGCCGCTTACAGCCAGATAGACTATATGCTGAAAGCCGGCGGACTGACAAATTTCCATGTGGGCACCATCGAAGGATACCCCACTTTCCGCACCGTGCTGGCACAACTGAAGGCGGCAAAAGCCAAACGCGTGACCCTCGTTCCCTTCATGTTCGTTGCAGGCGACCATGCCAAGAACGACATTGCCGGCGAGTGGAAAGAAATGCTCGAAAAAGAAGGCTTCACCGTCAATGTACGTCTCGAAGGCTTGGGACAAATGCCCGAGATACAAGAGACATTCATCGGGCACATCCGTTTCGGGCTGAAGCACCGCATACCCGGCATCATGGAAAAGAAGGCGGCCTATGCTGCCGGAAAGGATGTGGAATAATACCTGGCATCAGGTATTCAAAGTTTCCGAATCATCTTGTACCTTTGCAAAAAATCCGGCCGAAATGAATATGATTACCCGACTGATGTACACCATTCACAGGCTGCTGGGCACTTTGCTCTGCGTCCTGTTCCTTATATGGTTCCTCTCCGCCTTTGTGATGATGTACCACCGTTTTCCCCGTGTCAGTGCCAAAGAGAAATTGCTCAGGCTGGAGCAACTTTCGGCAACCGCCGATTCGTTGCCCGACATCGCGTCCGTCATGGCACGCCTCCCCCACGGAGAGAAAGTAAAGAAGCTCACGCTGGAACGCTCTTTGGGACAAACTGTTTTCCACATCCGCACCGATAAAGGCACCCGCCGTCTGCTGCCTGCTCCCTCCGACTCCTTGCAGCCAACGGACTACGGACACATTTGCCGTACAGCTTCCTTGTGGTGCGACGCCCCCATTGCCCGCATCGACACCTTGCAGTCGTTAGATCAGTGGATACCCTTCGGCGAACTGAAAAAAGAGATGCCCATCTATAAGATACACTTTGCCGATGACGACCGCACACAGCTATATCTGAGCTCCCGAAACGGCGAAGTGCTGCAACTGTCCGACAAAAGCCAACGTTTCTGGGCATGGTTGGGAGCCATTCCCCATTGGGTGTACTTCACCCGGCTCAGACAAAACGCCGAACTATGGAGCAAGACGGTCATCTGGTTATCGGGACTGGGCTGCCTGATGCTCGTTGCCGGCATCTGGGTCACGGCAGACGTATGGCGCAAAACACGCCGCAACCGTCGTCGGCTCTTTTCCCCCTACCGCAAAAGGTGGTATCACTGGCATTACGTCAGCGGCATCTTTTTCGGCGTCTTCGTCCTTACGTTTACCTTTAGCGGCATGATGTCCGTGGCCGACATTCCCGAATGGATTCATAAGCCTGCCTTCAAAGGCAATCCCGTGCATGCGCTTCGTGCCCGTGCTCCTAAACCTGAGGCCTATCCGCTCGATTACCGGACGCTCATCGCCGTCCATCCCGAAACAAAGCAGATAGAATGGAGCAATTTTTGCGACCATCCTTATTATATTATAAGAAACGAAACCACGGAGCAATACATCGACGCAACCGACACGCTGCCACATCCCCTTCTGCTTACCGAAAAAGAAATCCGAAACGGAGTGGAGAGCATATATGCTGCCGACAGCATTTTCAGGCATCACCCTGCGCAAATGCGCATGACACGGCTCGATCGGTTCGAAACCTACTACCGCGACATGAGCAGCATGTACCGCGGGCGTCCCCAACTGCCTGTATGGAAAGTGGCTGTAAACGACCCCGACCGGAGCGTCTACTACATCCACCCCGAAACCGGCATTGTCCGCTACGTCGACACCTCCTCGCGCTGGCGATACTGGTGCTATACCGCTTTGCACCGCATGCGTCTGCCGGGGCTGAACTCCAACGCCACCTTGCGCAAAACCGTGCTCTGGATATTGCTGCTCGGAGGCACGGCAGTTTCCGTCACGGGCATGGCACTGAGCGTGAATTATGTGCGAAGAAAATACCGTGCGTTTAAGCGTTGGAATGGCTAAACTCGTATGTCTAATATCTAAAACCTCACACCTGACCTCTATACCATAGCTCGGTATAGGCAGTTCCTTTTGCTGAAAATAAGGGTGTCATCCTGTCGGGCGGATATTTCCTGAATGTACCGGTTCGCAGCGATTGGGCAGAAGAGAAGAGAGCCTTTTACACCTACCGCCCTTCCCTTGTTTTGACAGCTGCAATCCTTTGACGTGACAGACACAAGTGTTCAAGCCGACAGACACTTGTGTTTTGCACGTCAGACACAAGTGTTTTAGCCGTAAGACACAAGTGTCTGACAACTCAATATTAAACATCTGATAATCAATGGCGTTTTACTTCAAAATACAAGCCACTGTGTGAGGTTATCGACCTGCTTCTTATCCCGAAATCAGATTCTTCCAATCACCAATCACTCGACACTAACCACATTTCCCACATTTTCAACCCGAAGTCCTGACACTCTGACAGAACCAGTAAGAACTTCGGGCTTATTATTTGCCCTCTTTTTCTCTTTTTTCAGTGCGAAATTATTTGTTATCTTCAAATAAAAACTATCTTTGTCGTTCGATAACCCGGATATTTTTAGATATGGAACAACTGAATACCATAAAAGAGCTTATCAACAAGGGAAATGTGGGGCAAGCCATCAGGCTGCTTGACGAAATGCTGCAGACCGACTTTCCCGGCAAAGATGAAGCCTACTATCTGCGGGGAAACGCCTATCGGAAACAAGGCGACTGGCAACAAGCGCTGAACAACTACCGCCGAGCCATCGACCTGAACCCCCAAAGCCCGGCCCTGCATGCCCGGCAAATGGCTATGGACATCCTGAACTTCTACAACAAGGATATGTACAATCAATAAACAAAAAACGTAAATTATGGCAAAGATCAAAGGAGCAATCGTAGTGGACACCGAGCGTTGCAAGGGCTGCAACCTGTGCGTGGTAGCTTGTCCGCTCAAGGTAATAGCCCTCACCAAAGAGGTGAACGTGAAAGGGTATAACTATGCCCATCAAATATTGGAAGATACATGCAACGGTTGCACATCGTGCGCCACCGTATGTCCGGACGGATGTATCTCCGTGTATAAAGTAAAAGTAGAATAATTTCAGTAAATCAAATCAGCAAAATATGGCAGAAGAAGTTGTATTAATGAAAGGAAACGAAGCCATCTCGCACGCAGCCATCCGTTGCGGCGTAGACGGCTATTTCGGATATCCCATTACTCCGCAATCGGAAGTATTGGAAACTCTTGCCGAACTGAAACCGTGGGAAACGACCGGCATGGTGGTTCTTCAGGCAGAAAGTGAAGTGGCAGCTATCAACATGGTGTACGGCGGCGCCGGATGCGGGAAAATGGTAATGACCTCCTCCTCCAGCCCCGGTGTGAGCCTGAAGCAGGAAGGAATCTCTTATCTGGCAGGTGCCGAATTGCCTTGCCTGATTGTAAACGTGATGCGCGGCGGTCCCGGCTTGGGAACCATCCAGCCGAGCCAAGCCGACTACTTCCAGACAGTGAAAGGAGGCGGACATGGCGACTACCGGCTGATAGCTCTTGCACCGGCTTCGGTACAAGAAATGGCGGACTTCGTAGAATTAGGTTTCGAACTTGCCTTCAAATACCGCAACCCGGCCATCATTCTTGCCGACGGCGTTATCGGCCAGATGATGGAGAAAGTGGTTCTTCCCGCACAAAAGCCGCGCCGCACCGACGCCGAGGTTATTGAACAATGTCCTTGGGCCACTACCGGCAAAACCAAAGGCCGCAAACCCAACATCATCACCTCGCTGGAATTGAAACCGGAAGAGATGGAGAAGAACAACATCCGCTTCCAAGCCAAATACAAGCTCATCGAAGAAAACGAGGTGCGCTTCGAGGAAATCCATTGCGAAGACGCCGAATACCTGATCGTAGCCTTTGGCTCCATGGCACGCATCGGACAGAAGGCAATGGAACTGGCCCGCGAAGAAGGAATCAAAGTGGGCATGCTCCGCCCCATCACGCTGTGGCCGTTCCCGACCAAAGCCATTGCCGCATACGCCGACAGGGTGAAAGGTATGCTGGTGACGGAATTGAATGCCGGCCAAATGGTAGAAGATGTCCGCCTTGCCGTAAACGGTAAAGTAAGTGTGGAACACTTCGGACGCTTGGGAGGCATCGTTCCCGATCCGGACGAAATTGTAGATGCACTGAAAGAAAAACTTATTAAGAAATGAATCCAGATAAAATAAGAAACGTACTGAATATTCTATTCATGATACTTGCGCTGGCAGCCATCATCATCTATTTTGCGGCAAGAGATGACTTCAAGCTGTTCATATATGTATGCGGCGCAGCCATATTCGTCAAACTGATGGAATTTTTCATACGATTCACCAACAGATAAGGAGAAGTGATTATGACAAAAGAAGAGATTATAAAGCCCGAAAATCTGGTCGCCAAGAAACCGACTCTGATGAATGACAATCCCATGCACTATTGTCCGGGATGCAGCCACGGCGTGGTTCATAAACTGATTGCCGAGGTTATAGAAGAAATGGGACTTGAAGATAAAGCGGTAGGTATCTCGCCCGTGGGATGCGCCGTATTCATCTACAACTATATAGACATCGACTGGCAGGAAGCCGCTCACGGACGCGCACCGGCACTTGCCACCGCCATCAAACGCCTTTGGCCCGACCGCCTTGTGTTTACCTATCAGGGAGACGGCGACTTGGCCTGCATCGGCACTGCCGAAACGATACATGCCTTGAACCGAGGTGAAAACATCACCATCATCTTCATCAACAATGCCATCTACGGCATGACGGGAGGACAGATGGCCCCCACCACCCTCGTAGGCATGAAGACATCTACCAGCCCTTACGGACGTGACGTGCATCTGCACGGCTATCCGCTGAAGATGGCCGACATCGCCGCACAACTGGAAGGAACCGCTTACGTGACACGCCAAAGCGTACAGTCCGTTCCGGCCATTCGCAAAGCGAAGAAAGCCATTCGCAAAGCATTTGAAAATTCGATGGCGGGCAAAGGTTCCAACCTCGTGGAGATTGTATCTACCTGTAACTCCGGTTGGAAACTGTCTCCGGCGAAATCGAACGAATGGATGGTGGAACACATGTTCCCGTACTATCCGTTAGGAGACTTGAAAGATAAATAATCATGCTAAAGACAGAAGAACAATGAAAGAAGAAATCATTATAGCAGGCTTCGGCGGGCAAGGTGTATTGTCCATGGGAAAGATTTTGGCATATTCCGGACTGATGGAAGGAAAGGAAGTGACTTGGATGCCGGCTTACGGACCGGAGCAGCGTGGCGGCACGGCCAATGTGACCGTCATTGTAAGCGACGAGAAGATATCCTCGCCCATTTTAAGCAAATATGATGCGGCCATCATCCTGAATCAACCGTCGTTGGAAAAGTTTGAAAGCAAACTGAAACCGGGAGGCGTACTTATTTACGACGGCTACGGCATCATACACCCACCTACACGTAAAGACATCCGTGTATTTCGAATCGATGCCATGGATGCCGCCAACGAAATGAACAACGCCAAGGCATTCAACATGATTGTGTTGGGCGGATTACTGAAAATAAAGCCGATGGTTACTCTTGACAGCGTAATCAAAGGATTGAAGAAGACATTACCCGAACGCCATCACCACTTGATTCCGATGAACGAAGAGGCTATCAAGCGCGGCATGGAGCTGATTCGGGAAATGAAATAGACCTGTACAAGATTATATACCCCTCTTTCAGGCACGGGTTACATGGATTTTACGGACTTAGCTAATTTAAATCCGTTTCAATTCGTGAAATCCGTGCCTTATGCCATATGCCGGTCAACTCGCCCAAGCCCTCCTTTAAAAGAAGCAAAAAAGGCTGAATTCCATAAGCAAATGGTTTTTTATTGTATCTTTGCGCCTAATTATGAGACGAATTGCACTGACATATATATTTCTATCCATCGTCGGGATATGGAGCACAACGGCGCAAAATACCCTGAACCCGACGAACAACCGCGACCGCTTCGGCAATCAGGTAGATCCGAGCACCCGGCCTGACAATCTGGAAGACAGTACCCACACGGAAATCAAAAGTCTTCCGCCCAAGCTCTACATGTGGCAGATAAGCGAAACACTGGGCAACCGCACCATCATGCCTGCCGATACCGCCAACCTCAATTTCCAAAACAGTAATCTGGTAGAAGGCCTTTCGGGACAATATAACTATTTAGGGAATTTAGGCTCGCCGCGCCTATCGCGCATCTTCTTTGAACGGAACGCTCAGGAACCGACCATCTTCATAGAACCTTTCTCCAACTTCTTTGTACGTCCGGATCAAGTGAGATTTACAAACAGCAATGTTCCCTATACCAACCTGACTTACTATAAAGCCGGAAATAAAGTGAACGGTGAAGAACGGTTCAAATCGTACTTCTCAGTGAATGTAAACAAGAGACTGGCTTTCGGCTTCAATATGGATTACCTGTACGGACGCGGCTACTATCAGAACCAGTCGACCTCGCACTTCAATGCCGGATTGTTTGGAAGCTACATCGGCGAAAAGTATCAGATACAAGGAATATACAACAACTTTTTCCTGAAAATGAACGAAAACGGCGGCATCACGGACGACCAATACATCACGCGTCCGGAAAACATGTCCGGAGGGAAAAAGCAATACGAATCGACTACCATCCCCGTAAAATTGGAACAGACTTCCAACCGCAACAGGAATTTCTACGTCTATCTCACCCAACGCTATCGGCTCGGCTTCACGCGAAAGACGCAGACCATAAAAGAGAAGCAACCGCAAGGAGCGAAAGTTGCCGCCGATCATGCGCATCATCACGCCGACAACGACAGCCTGCCCGTCATGGCAAGTACTCCGCAAGATACAATCGTTACGGAAGAGTTCGTTCCTGTCACCAGCTTCATCCATACGGTAAAAGTGGAGCAGTCGCGACATCAGTTCTATTCGGGAAGCGAACCTGCCGGCTTCTTCCCCGAAGAGTATAAACTTTATAAGAATTACAGCAACGACTCTACCACGGCTTTCAGCGTAAAGAATACATTCGGCATAGCCTTGCTGGAAGGATTCAACAAATATGCCAAAGCAGGACTTACGGCGTATATCTCTCATAAATTCAGCCGATATGATTTGATGAATACGGATACACTCACGGATATGAGCCGAATCCGCCATACGGAGCAGGAAGTATTCTTGGGGGGCGAGCTGGCCAAACGTGAAGGCAAACTGTTGCATTACAATGTAAACGGTGAAATCGGCTTGCTCGAAAAAGCCATCGGGCAATTCCGCATCAACGCCAATCTTGACATGAACTTCAGGCTGTGGAAAGATACAGTGAATTTATATGCAAGAAGCTACATAAGCAACACCCTACCCTCTTTCTATATGCGTCATTATCACTCCAACCATTACAATTGGGACAACAATGATATGAACAAGGAGTTACGTACGCGCATAGAAGGAGAACTGAACATTGCCCGCTGGGGAACCAACCTACGCGCCGGTGTGGAGAACATCAAAAACTACGTTTACTTCAACCAGAACGCCATCCCCGAACAGAACGGAGATAACATACAAGTGCTATCCGCTACCCTGAAACAGAACTTCCGTCTGGGTATATTCCATCTGGATAACGAGGTGACTTGGCAAAAGACAAGCCACGAAACTGTGCTTCCGTTGCCGCAACTCTCATTATACCACAACCTATACTTATTGACCAAATTGGCAAAAAAGGTATTGACTGTTCAGTTGGGTGCCGACGTCAGATACTTCAGCAAGTATGATGCTCCCGCTTATGCCCCCGGCATACAGCAGTTTCATCTGCAATCGACAGATAACCGGGTGGAAATCGGCGGCTATCCCATTGTGAATGTTTATGCCAACTTGCACCTGAAACGGACGCGAATCTTTGCCATGATGTATCATGTCAATGCCGGTATGGGAAAGGCCAACTATTTCTTGGTTCCTCATTACCCAATAAACCCGCGTTTGTTCAAAATCGGCATTTCGTGGAACTTCTATGATTAAAAGACCAACGGCATGACCAGAAGCAAACTTCTGAAATATGTGTTTTTAGGGGTTACGGCAGTTTTAATAACCCACTACCTTGCCCGGCCTAAAGAAGAGCTGCAGAAACATCCGCGCGAGTATGCCGAAATTGCTGCCGAAGGCGTCATATATGCCGCTACGGAATACAACTCCATAGCTTTCCATGTAGATGGCGATACCTTGTCGGGGGTTCATTATGAACTGATAAAGGCTTTTGCCCGCGACCACGGATTACAGGTAGTCGTCTCTCCGGAAATGAGCTTCGACAAACGGTTGGAGGGTCTGGCAAACGGGAAGTATGACGTAATAGCCTATGGCATCCCCGCCACCAGCGAGCTGAAAGATTCCTTATTGCTCACTACCCCGATTGCGCTAAGCAGACAGGTCTTGGTGCAACGGAATCTTCGGAACTCTCCCGACTCATCACGGTTTATCAAGAGCCAGCTCGACTTGGCGGAAAAGACATTGCACGTGGTAAAAGGCTCTCCCTCCATACTACGTATCCGGAATTTAGGAAATGAAATCGGCGATACAATCTACGTCAAAGAGATAGAGAAGTATGGTTCCGAGCAACTGATTGCATTGGTGGCGCACGGCGACATCGACTATGCCGTATGCGACGAAAGCATTGCCCGTGCCCTTGCCGACAGCCTGCCTCAGATAGATATCAATACGGCCATCAGCTTCACGCAGTTCTATTCATGGGCGGTGAGCAAGCAATCGCCCGTGCTGTTGGACAGTTTGAATGCGTGGTTGAAAAGGAAACCTCTTCCCTCTACTACCCCTTCCACCACATCTCGCTCCCTGCATCGCTCGGCATCCGCCAATCGCCGCGCGGACTGAGGGAAATACTCCCCACCTTAGGGCCATCGGGCAGACAGGAGCGTTTGAATTGCTGACTGAAGAAACGACGATAGAAAGTCTGCAACCATTTACGGATGGTCTCCTCATCATATACTCCCTTGAAAGTACGTGCAGCCAAAAAGAAAATCTTGGAAGGAGGGAAACCGCAACGGATGAAATAATACAGGAAGAAATCGTGAAGTTCATACGGCCCTACCAAATCTTCCGTAACCTGACTGATATTGCCGTTTTCGTCTGCCGGAATAAGTTCCGGACTGATGGGAGTATCTACAATATCGAGCAGCGTACCGCGCGAAGCATCATCCATGCCATTCTCTGCCACCCACTTCACCAGATGCTTTACCAGTGTTTTGGGAATACCGGTATTCACACCGTACATGGACATGTGGTCGCCGTTGTAGGTGGCCCACCCCAGAGCCAGTTCCGAAAGGTCGCCCGTTCCAATCACCAGCCCCCGGGTTTGGTTGGCAATGTCCATCAGGATTTGAGTGCGTTCGCGTGCCTGCGCGTTTTCATATACCACATCGTGCACGTCGATGTCATGATTAATGTCCTTGAAATGCTGAATGCACGCTTCTTTGATGCTGACCTCACGTATTGTCACACCGAGGGCTTTCATCAGATTGACGGCATTGGTATAAGTACGGTCGGTTGTTCCGAAACCCGGCATGGTTACGCCGATAATGCCACGGCGAGACCACCCCAACTTATCGAAAGTCTTTACACAGACCAACAATGCCAATGTAGAATCCAATCCACCGGATATTCCCACAACGGCACTTTGAGCTTTGGTATGCACCAAGCGTTGCGCCAGTCCGGACATCTGAATGGAAAATATCTCTTCGCAACGCTCATCCAAGGCAGCACCCTGCGGGACAAAAGGATGAGGATTGTAAGTACGAGTCAGGTTCAAGTCCTTGCCATTGACATACTCAGTAGAGATGCGTACGGCAGGTTCCGAAACGCAGTTTGCACGACAAGCGGCAAAGGTGGTATTGCCCCTGCGTTCGGCACGCAAGTAATCCACGTCTATCTCGCCGGCCACCATCTGCTCCTCGAAAGAAAAGCGTTTGCTTGCCGCCAACAAATTGCCGTTTTCATATATCAGCCCGTTGCCTGCAAACACCACATCCGTAGTAGACTCGCCGAAACCGCACGAACTGAATACGTAGCCCGATATGCAGCGTGCGGACTGCTGACCGATGAGCGAACGCAGATAGGCATACTTACCGATGGCCTCGGTATCGGCCGAGAGATTGAACAACAGCTCAGCTCCCTGCAAAGCCAATACGGAACTGGGCGGAATGGGTGCCCATAAATCTTCGCAAATCTCAACCCCGAATGTGACGTCTGCCGTTTCAAACAACAGGTTTCGACCCATCGGCACCACTTGTCCGCAAAGGCGTATGCTGCTCTCGTGTACTTCGCAAGCAGAAGTGAACCAACGCTTCTCGTAGAACTCTTTGTAATTGGGCAGATAGGTCTTGGGAATGACTCCCAGCACCTTCCCCTTCTGAATGACAACCGCCACATTCAGCAATACCCCATTGCATGCTACGGGCATGCCCAATATCGAAATGATATCCATCTGACGCGTGTCATTGAGAATCCGTATCAATCCTATCTCCGCTTCTTCGAGCAGAAGTTGCTGCGCGAAAAGGTCGCCGCATGTATATCCGGTGATGCACAATTCGGGGAAAGCAATGATTTGCACGCCTTTCCCATCGGCAATGATTATCTCTTTTTCAATTTGTTCGGCATTGAACCGGCAATCTGCCACTTTGACGCGGGGTACAGCTGCCGCAACTTTTACGTATCCGTAGTTCATAAGAAATGCTTTCTATGTATATCAATGTCGCAAAAGTACGCTAATTTCTCCATAAAGCCAAAACAATCAGGAGTTTCGCAGCTCAAATCTTCTCAGCTCCCCTCTTCGACGGTATCTCTATGAAAAAAAAAGCAGTAAGAGAACGTACCCTATACCCCCATTTTATTTTACAAAAAAAATCAGAATTCCGTTCGATTCCCGACACAGCCTGTTTCAGTCGCCGAACGAACCACATTCAGTCGCCTACTGAAATGGTTACCTGAATTCGGGATAAGAAGCAGGGCGATAACCTCATAGGGATATTTGTATTTTAAAGTTAAAACACATTGGTTATCAGACGTTTACTCCTGCCTTGTCAGACACTTGTGTCTTGCGGCTAAAACACTTGTGTCTGACGTGCAAAACACTTGTGTTTGTCACGTAAAACACTTGCGTCTGTCACGACAAAGGATTGCAGCTGTCAAAACAGGGGGAGAGCGGCCGACCTGAAAGACTCTCTTCTGCCTAATCTCGCTGTAAACCGGTGCATTCAGGAAATATCCGCCCGACAAGATACAACTTCCCATCTTCAGTAAAAGCAACCGCCTATCCCGAATCCCTTTAGATTTGGTAGTAAAAAGAGGGACACCTTTTGTTCTTGTACAACTGCAAACATATAAAAGGAACACAAGTATAAACTAATATCACAATTATTAACAATAAAACAAGGAGAATATACTTGCTGAGGTCTTAGAATTCAGGTTAAATATGCAAATTCGTCAGTAAATAAATGACAAATAGTCGATAAAATCAGCAAAAACACACTGGCATAAGGTTTGCAATATAGTTAGCGAACAACGGTTGAAACAATAGGATATGAGGAGTAAAATCCCAAATGCTTTGAAAAAGTCAGCCGGGGTTTAAACTGAAGGAATGTATAACTTAAACAATAGGAGACTATGATTATGATGCCTGTAAGAAGAAACCAAAATTGGTTACCGAGTATTTTTAATGATTTCTTTGACAATGATTGGATGGTAAAAGCAAACGCTACTGCTCCTGCCATCAACGTATTCGAAACAGAAAAGGAATACAAGATAGAGTTAGCAGCTCCCGGCATGACGAAAGAGGACTTCAATGTTCATATTGATGAAGACAACAATCTGGTCATCAGCATGGAGAAGAAGACCGAAAGCAAGGAGGAAAACAAAAAGGAAGGCCGATACTTGCGTAGAGAGTTCTCGTACACCAAGTTCCAGCAAACCATGATTCTTCCAGAAGACGTTGACAAGGAAAAGATTGGCGCTCTTGTAGAGAACGGCGTTTTGAACATCACACTGCCCAAGTTTACAGAAGCTGAAAAAGAAAAGACCAAGAGATTCATTGACGTGAAGTAACAGTTATGAATAGTTAGAGAGAGAACTTCCGCTGCATACCGCAACGGAAGTTTTTTTTAAAGCGTGGCGATGGAAACGGAAATGCCGGATGACTCCGAATCGGAACAGGTGCCTGACAGCTTATTGGCTCTTCCGATAGCTTTTCACAGCCCAAAGGTTAAAGACAAATGCAAAAACAAACAAAGCACCCAATTGGGGAAGCAAATCGGCAAAGCCTCCGCCACGAAGATAAATGGTGCGCATCACTTCCACAAAATAGCGTAGCGGATTGATGCGGGTAATCCATTGCGCCCATTCGGGCATACTGTGAATGGGAGTAAAAAGGCCGCTCATCAATATGAGGATGAGCATGAAGAACCACATCACGAACATGGCTTGCTGCAACGTGGCCGAATGATTGGATATCACCAACCCCAAACCGGAGACTACCGGAAGGAAAGCCAGCGCAAAGCCATAAATGGTCAGGAAATGACCGACAGGCAGAATGCCATAGAGCAACCATGCAAGAAAGAAGCAGATGGTCAGTACCACAAAGCCTGTCAGCCAATAGGGGATCAGTTTGGCAACAATGAAAGTCAACTTACGAACAGGCGTCACATTGATTTGCTCGATAGTGCCCGCTTCCTTCTCTCCCACAACATTGAGGGCAGGCAAGAAACCACAAATCAAAGTCAGCAACATCACCATGAGGGCAGGGATAATGAAAAGCTTATAGTTCAAAGTGGGGTTATATAGATTCTGAGTGGTGACATTTATTATAGGCGAAAGCCGCTTATCTACCGATGATTGCACCGGAGATTCGGAATGCAACCCACGGATATAGTCAGCTATGATGGACGAAAGATACGAACTGCCCAAAAGCCCCTTTGTTCCGTTCACGGCGTTGGATGCGACGAGCAAACGAGGCGCTCTTCCATTCATCCAATCTTTTTCAAACCCGCAAGGGATTTCCAGAATAACATCTGCCGAACCATTTTCTACCGCGAGCAAGGCTTCATCGTAAGTTTCGGGAAACGCCGTTAAACGAAAATAAGTAGAGGCCCCGATTTTATCCACCAAACGGTGCGACAACGTGCTGTGGTCATTATCCGCAATATTCAGATTGATATTCTTTACTTCCAGATTGGCCGCCCAAGGCATCAATATCATAATCATACATGGATAGAGGAAAATCAATTTGGGCAGGAAAGGATTGCGAAGCAACTGTTTGAATTCTTTTTCTATGAGATATTTCATCATATCAGTGACCGTTTTGAAGTTTCATACCTTATATTTTTACTCAAGCCGCGATTTGAACATCTTGAAGCTGACTGTCACCAGCAACACGGCCATTGCAGCCAATATCCCCACCTCCGTCAAAACAAGCGTTATATCCACTCCTTCAATCATCAGCTTGCGTACAGACTGGATATACCAGCGTGCAGGAAGTATGGCGGAAACGGCTTGCAGAACGGAAGGCATGCTTTCAATCGGGAATATCATGTCCGAAAGCAGCATCGTAGGCATCATCAGCATCAATCCGGAAACCAACATGGCAGCCACCTGTGTATGGGTAACCGAAGATATCAACAATCCCAAAGCCAGCGAAACGAAGATGAAAAGCAGCGAGACCACCACCAACCACAACAAACTGCCTGCCACGGGAACATGGAGTACATAAACCGATAGCAAAAGAATGGTTGTAAGATTGACGAACGACAAGACAAAATAAGGCACGGTTTTAGCCAGAATCATGAAAAGCGGCTTCACGGGAGAAACCAGCAAAACCTCCATCGTTCCCCTCTCTTTTTCGCGTACAATGGAAATGGAAGTCATCATGGCACATATCAACATCAGTATAAGACCCATCACCCCCGGAACAAAGTTATAGGAACTCTTCATCCGTGGATTATAAAGATATTTAATCTGAAGAACAATCGTAGACGTATCTGCACCGCTCGCAGACGTAATTTCCTGTCCGGCCGCCGAAATGATGTTTGCGGCATAACCGGCCTGCATGACAGCCATATTGGGGTCGGTGGCATCGGAAATAAGTTGTATGCAAGCATTACCTGTATGAAGTTTATCGGCAAAACGTCCGCTAAAAGCCAATGCCATATCGATTTCTCCTCTTCTGAAAGCATGTTCCACCTCCGCAGGTGAGTGCAGGCGATAGAGTACGGAAAAATATTCGCTGGCATCCACACGGTCGATAATACGACAGGTAGCTACATCGTTCGAAGGGGCGAGCACCGCCACACGCACGTTTTTCACCTCTGTGGTGATGGCAAAGCCGAAAAGAATGATTTGCACGATGGGCATGCCCAGCAAAATCAACATCGTTCGCCGGTCGCGAAAAATATGGAAAAACTCCTTTCGGATAAACACAAAAAATTGTTTCATACTATATGAATCTGTTATATGCTTGCATCAACTTCCGTTTGCACACTAAAACGGCATTATACCGCCCACTTTTTATTCAAGAGTCATTCTATCCTTATCGCACGGCGTGCCAGTTGTTGGAACACATCGTCCATAGTAGCCGCACCGAATTTTCGTTTCAGCTCTTCGGGGCTGTCGAGAGCCTGTATCACACCATCCACCATAATGGAAATACGGTCGCAATATTCGGCCTCATCCATAAAATGAGTTGTAACAAAAACGGTGATGCCTTGATCGGCAGCCTGATAAATCAGCTCCCAAAACCGGCGGCGAGTAGCGGGATCCACTCCTCCTGTGGGCTCGTCCAGAAAAACAATCTTGGGATGATGGAAAATGGAAATGGAAAAAGCAAGTTTTTGCTTCCGGCCCAACGGAAGGCTCTTCACTAATGTATCCCGTTCTTTCTCCAATCCGATACGAAGAAGCAGTTCATTCGTTTTGGGAGCTATTTCATCTTCTGGTATTCCGTAGATACCGGCAAACAGACGAATATTCTCCCAAACTTTCAGGTCTTCATAAAGCGAAAACTTCTGACTCATATACCCGATATTCTTTTTCACCTCCTCATTTTGAGTATAAACATCGAAACCGGCCACAGTAGCTTTACCGCTTGTGGGACGACTAAGCCCTGTAAGCATACGCATGGCGGTAGTCTTACCTGCACCGTTGGCTCCCAAGAAACCGAAAATCTCACCTCTACGAACCCGGAAAGATATATGGTCTACTGCCGTGAAACAGCCAAAACACTTGGTGAGTTCTTCAACTTCAATTACATTTATCTCGCAGTTTGCATCCCTATCATGCTGCAAGGCCGAGGGAGAAAGTATATCTGCAAATTGTTTCAGAATACGTTCGGGCAGGTCGATGCCATGTATCCGCCCTTCATTGATGAAAGCGATGCGGTCGCATTGCCGAGCCTCATCGATGATAGGGGTAGAAACCAAGATGGTGATGCCTTGTTCCTTCAATCTACGAAGCATTTCCCAGAGTTCTTTACGCGATACCGGATCGACTCCCGTAGTAGGTTCGTCCAGAAACAATACATCCGGCTTGTGAATAAGGGCGCAGCAAAGAGCCAGTTTCTGTTTCATGCCACCGGACAGTGCGCCGGCACGACGTTTACGGAAAGGTTCTATCTGTTGGTAAATGTCGCGAATCAAATCATAATTTTCTGTGATTGTGGAATGAAAGACTGTGGCAAAAAAACTCAGATTCTCCTCTACCGTTAAATCTTGATAAAGCGAAAATCGTCCGGGCATATACCCCACTCTTCGGCGTATGGATTTATAATCCCGCACCGCATCCAATCCGCAAACGGTGGCGGTTCCGCTGTCGGCAAGCAACAGAGTGGCGAGAATTCGGAAGAGCGAGGTTTTGCCCGCTCCGTCGGGTCCGATGATGCCGAAAAGCTCGCCTGTACCGACCGTCAACGAAACGCCTTGCAGAGCTACCACTTCACCGTAACGCTTGGCCACATTATCTACTGTCACCGCATTGCTTATTTCTCTTTTTCCGCTTTCCATTTTCCACTTGTCAAAATTCTACTCCCCCATACATTCCTATTTTCAACATCCCGTCATTCCTGACGGCAATCTTCACGGCATACACCAGATTGGCGCGCTCATCTTTTGTAAGAATGGTCTTCGGAGTAAATTCGGAAGTATCGGAGATCCAAGTTACCACACCGGAATATTCTTTCCGTACATCCTTGCCATAGTCTGAGTAAACAGCCACTTTCTGCCCCAACCTCACTTCGGCCAATTGCTTGGAGGTGATATAAGCTCGAAGGAAAATTTGCTCCATATCAGCCACCTTGAAAAGCGGTCTGCCCGGAACTGCCAATTCTCCGGCTTCGGCATATTTGGCAAGAACAGTTCCCGTCAGTGGAGAAATGATATGGCATTTCTTCAGTTGGTCTTCAACTTGTGCCACCTGAATACCGACCGAGGAGCTTTGCCACGTCAAACTCCGCTCGCTGTTTCTCAAAGTGGAATTATGGGCTGCAAGTTGCTTGCGAAGTACCTCAAGCAAGGATTCCGCATCATCCAACTGTTTCCGGTTGGCAGCCCCCACTCGAAGCAGATTGGCCACACGTTCACGTTCGCGTTTGGCTTGTACAATCTGCTCCTCGATGGCAGCCACCTGCTTCAGGATATCAGGACGTTGACCTTCCACCGACTTGATGCCTGCTTCCAACTGAAGTTTCTTCAAATAGAGTTGGACGGTATCAATAATACCCACTTCCTGACCGGATTTCAACATGCTTCCTTCTTCAATATCGAAACTGAGCAGTTTTCCCGAAGCCTCGGCAGAAACAACCACTTCAGTGGCCTCGAAAGTTCCTGTCGCATCGTATTCGGAGGTGCTGCCACTGCAAGCGGAAAGAAAAAGAAGAAGCATACCGACACCGCCTTTCCTCCGTAAGAGCCCGTAAGAAGCGGTGCATAATCTCATTTGTCGCAAGAGTTTCATCATAGTAAATTTATCTAATTGTCAACATTGTTTTGTGGAATATTCAATGTATATCTCAATCGCCAAACGTTCATGAGTAATTGCACCTCATGCAACGCTTTGGTTCGGCGAGCCAGATTTTCATTCGTAATCTCACGCAACATATCGGTCACCGTCAGCGTTCCATTCTCCACTTTGGCTTCGGCGGCGCGGCGGATATTCTCGCGCAAACGAATAATTTCCTCGTCATCCGCCATCTGCCGACGCATGGCAATGATGCTTGCATCTTGCTGCGAAGCCTCCAAACGGGTATTGAACAAGAAAACATCCCTGCCGGTCTCTATCCGCCGGCGGGTATTGTCTAACTTCCGACGATCATTCTTCAAAGTGTACAGGCTGCCAAAATTCCACGACATACGAATACCCGCCACGTAATACATGTCAAATTTGTTTTTCAGCATATTCAGTCCCGGATTGCCGTAAGCTCCCTGTAAGAAAAGGTCAAAACGGGGCATCAGCCGAGTGTTCAAGGCGGCTTCCCGTACCCTCAACTGCTCTCCCTGAGCATCGAACCAGCGCAGCTCGGGTCGGTTGTTCATTCCTGCCGCCATACTTTCCGATTCTTCAAAAGCTGGTTTCATCAAAACGGTTCCCGATGAAATCTCTCTGCCGATAAAGGCAGAAAGCATACTGATATATGCCTGACGCAATGTTTCCAATTCAATGCGTCGTTGTTTGGTATTCAGCCGCTCCACGCTCACGGCATCCAAATCGCTTTGATTGGCAATGCCATTAGCCATATAGTCGGAAACCCGTTTATGGGTTCGCACTAAATCATCCGCCAAAAGCCCGTTTTGCTCCAATTGTTCGTCCAGCAACAAAATGCCGAAATAAAGCTGGTTCACCCGTTCGTTCAAGGCATACATATCGACATGTTGTTTCTCCAGTTCCACATCCGATGCGGCACGCATCAATCGTTTCTTAAAACGTATGTCTCCTCCATCCCAAATGTTCTGCTGCAATTCTATCATTATCTGATATTGGTCTTGAGGAAGCCCTTTCAGAGTGACACCGGGAATATCAACAGGCAACTTCGTGACGTCGTTTTGATACGTTGCCTTACCGGACAATGAAAACCGGGGCAAGTATCCTTTTTCCGCATTGGAAAGGTCATATTCACGCGCTTTCTCTATCAGTTCGTATTGCCTCACCAACGGATAGTTGAGCCGTGCCTGCCGTTGACATTCTTCCAATGTGAGTTGAGCATAGATCAATAACGTGGCAAAAAGAGAAGCAAAAAAGAAGATAGTTCGTTTCATATTCATATCCGTCTCCCCCATTTTATTTCACATAGGGCAAAGATAGAACATAAAGCTAAACAAAATCTTTCCATTAATCGAATGAAATGTTCTATTTGTTCGATAATTTCCCTCATAAGCGGGAAATGAATGTCATTTTATTACCTTTGTCACAGATATACATCGTCAGTAAGGAGAACCGGATATGGAAAAAAGCAGACCCGTGGCTCTTAATTTTCAGGAGCTGAAAGAAAAAGCAAATCTCATCAGCCGCTCAGAATTCCGTTCCATCCGGCATGGTGTCGGCATGGTCATCAGTTTTGCAAGAATGCAAAGCACCTTGTTTCGTGTCGGACAACCCTACCGGACGAATGAGAGCCGCATCGTCCGTGTGATAAGCGGTAAAGGGCATATATCCATCAATCTGATGGAATATGATATAGAAGAGCGAATGATAATCGTTACTCCCCCCAATTCACTGATAGAGATACGGGAGATTACCCCCGACTATGATTTTCAGGTAATTGTTCCGGAAAATGATTTTCTGCCCGTCGTGTCGGGAAACAATCTCGCCGACTTATACGAACAGAACGGAACCGTACTTCTTATGAATGAAGAAGAATGGAGGCGAACCGGCAAGTTTTACTCATTGTTATGGGAAAGCATGCATTACACACCGTTCCGTCCCGATGTAACAAGACATCTAATCATTGCTTTACTGAATGACATAAAGCACATGGACGACCAAAAGCAAGCCAATGCCTCTCTGCATCTTTCACGGCAGAAACAAATACTACATGACTTCATCGCTTTAGTAAACAAATATGGCAAGCATGAGCGCAATATCAGTTTCTATGCCGACAAATTATGTCTGACTCCGCATTATCTGAGTACGGTAATCCGCGAAACCGGAGGGCAAACAGTGATGCAATGGATTAATCAGGCGGTCATTCTCGAAGCAAAAGTTTTACTGAAACACAGCGATATGCCGGTATTTCGGATTGCGGACGAATTAAATTTCCCCAACCCCTCTTTTTTCTCCAAATTCTTCAAAAGAATGACAGGAATGACACCGATGGAATATCAGAGAAAAAGATAACATGCACAAACACCTGAATATCTCGTCTCTAATTCAAAAAAAGGCAATGAACAATAATGAAACCGAGAAAGGATAGAACAAATCAGGCTCCCCGATGGATATAATCCGCACTGGCAGGGCGAGAAGAATATCAGCGACTAATCTATGAAATATCTGTTCAAGAACTTTCCGTTTGCCACATTGTCCTGATGATTGCTGTCCTGACCATGTTGTTCAAAGATTACCGCAAGCCCATCACCTCACCTGAGTTCGGGATAAGAAGCAGGTCGATAACCTCATCCGGCAGTTTGTATTTCGAAGCAAAATACCACTGATTATCAGATATTTAATATTGAATCGTCAGACACTTGTGTTTGACGGCTAAAACACTTGTGTCTGTCACGTCAAACACTTGTGTCTGTCGGCTTGAACACTTGCCTCTGTCACGTCAAAGAATTGCAGCTGTCAAAACAGGAGAGAGCGCCCAGCTTGAAAGCCTCCCTTCTCCTCTGTTTGACCGCTGGTAAACCGGTTCATTCAGGAAATATCCGCCCGACAGGATGCAGTCCCCCGTCTTTAGCAAAAGAAACCGCCTGTCCCGAACTCAGGTATCATCTTCTCCTGCATTCCGATGGTTATTGAGGGAGCAGTATCCCGTTTTATACATAATGACATGAAAAAAGGCGGAAGCGGAGCGATGACGACTCCACTTCTGCCTTTTCAGCAGCTCCGGATTGTTCTTCAGCCCCATATTGGGGACAAGCTGTTTTTAGGATACAGTACGAAGCTTTATTTTCACATTCTTATTTTGTCACTCGCTCCAGCCATTTCACCATAGCAAGCATAACCCCCATTGAAACAAGGCAGACAACAAAGAATACAGACCAGCACTGCCAAATAGGAATCTTGTTATACATCAACGGTCCTACCCAAAGGAAGAGGTTGCCTATCGCCGTCGCACCAAGCCACAATCCCTGACATAAGCCTTGAATATGCTTCGGAGCAACTTTGGAAACAAAGGAAAGACCAAGCGGTGAAATAAAAAGTTCTGCCACCGTCAAAAAGAAATAAATGACAATCAGTATCCAAGGTCCTGCTTTTATTCCTGCTTTAGCGGAATCTGCCATAGCTTTGAAATCTGTAGCCGAAGGATAACCTTGCATAGCCGAGTAAACGGCAAGAAACAGAAATGCAATTCCTGCAATACCCATACCGATGGCAATCTTCTTCGGAGTGGAAATCTCCTTGCCTCGACGAATGAGAGCGCCGAAGAAAAGCATGATGAGCGGAGTAAGTACAATGACAAAGAACGGATTCACGGCCTGCCATATTTCGGGTGCAATGCTTTCCGTAACAACAAAGTCACGCGCAAAGAGCGAGAGCGATTGTCCGTTCTGGTGGAATGAGAACCAGAAGAAAATCACGATACCCAACACGGCAAACAAAGCATACAGGCGCTGTTTGATTTCCTTAGCCATAGCCACTTTCTCTTCAGGCGTATAATCTACAGATTCCTGCTTTGTCTTTTTACCCGGTGTGGGGAATACTTTCCGGCATACCACGAAAACAAACAGAGAAATCAGCATGGCACCCACAGAAGCGATGAATGAGTAGTGGATACCTGTATTAAACACATCAAGATATTGTGTACAGAATGGAGTCAAATCAGGAGTAACGGCTCCACCCACTTTTACAACCAATTCCGTAAGATTCTGCAAATGATCGGAAGCCATTTTACCGCCTTCCTTGATGTATTGATGACACAGTGCCGGCAAGTCGGCATTGTATGCCAAACTGTGGGCTTTCAGCCACCACTCTCTAAGCAGAGGAGCCACAAACGGTGCAATCAGACCACCAATATTAATAAATACATAGAATATCTGGAAACCTGAATCGCGCCGGCTTTTTGCCAACTTAACGGCTTCCGGCCCTTGTTTTTCAGCTTCCTTTTCAAAGTTGTCGTACATTTGCCCCACAATGGCTTGCAGATTTCCCTTAAAGAGTCCGTTTCCGAATGCAATAAAGAACAGAGCCATACAGGTCAGAGGAAGCAGCCAACCGATATTTCCGGCAGTAGACAAGATGGGGATGGAAAGAATAATATAACCCAATGACATCACTATCAATCCGGACATGATTGTTCCTTTATAGTTTTGTGTCCTATCGGCAATGATACCGCCCACCAAACTTAATACATAAATTCCGCAGTAGAAAACTGAATAAATAATGGAACTACTCTCATCGCTCAAACCGAATTTAGAGCAAAGGAACAAGACCAGTACCGCATTCATGATGTAATAGCCGAACCGTTCGCCCATATTAGAGATAGCAGCCGCCAACAAACCTTTAGGGTGATTCTTGAACATAAAAATTAGTTTTTAAAGTTAGTAATAGATTTCATTTTTTGAATAATTTCTGCAAATATATAATTTCTTCCGAATATTTTCTTAAAACGAGTTCTTATTCATTAAAAAGAATGCAAATTTCTGCTCCAATTTCCTTTATCAAATCTTTAGGATTCAATTTGAGCTGCAATCCGCGTTGTCCGGCACTAATGTAGATATATGGAAAATGGAGGCATGTTTCGTGGATATAGGTAGGGAAAGGTTTCTTCATGCCGATAGGCGAACAACCGCCACGGATATATCCTGTCAGGGGAAGCAGTTCTTTCATGGGAATCAAGTCACACTTTTTGTTACCGGACACTTTGGCCGCTAACTTCAAGTCCACTTCATGCTCACCGGGAATCACGCAGACAAAATATCCTTTTTTGTCTCCATGAAGAATCAATGTTTTAAATACACAGTTGATGTCTTCGCCCAAACCGGCAGCCACATGAACCGCACTCAAATCGTGCTCGTCCACTTCATAGGGAATGAGTTCATAAGCTATTTTTGCTTTATCGAGCAGCCTCGCTGCATTTGTCTTATTTATTTTCATCGTCAGACGATTTGTGGATAGAATAAGCGATTTTATATTATTTCTCGTAAGATTCTCGGTTGGCCAAGTTCTGTACGCAGGAATTTAGGCGTATATCCTTTCTTGCTTTTTGCCACTTCTTCAGGTGTGCCGCAGGAAAGGAGTTCTCCCCCACCCTTTCCGCCTTCAGGCCCCATATCGATGATATAATCGGCCATCTTAATGACGTCGAGATTATGTTCGATGACTATAACGGTATTTCCTTTGTCAACAAGCCTGTTCAGCACATTCATCAGAACACGGATGTCTTCGAAATGAAGCCCGGTGGTAGGTTCGTCAAGGATATAAAGTGTTTTACCCGTATCGCGTTTCGACAGTTCGGTGGCCAACTTCACGCGCTGGCTTTCTCCTCCGGAAAGCGTAGTGGATGACTGCCCCAGCTTGATATACCCCAATCCTACCTCCTGAATCACCTTAATCTTGTTCAATATTTGAGGAACATTTTCAAAGAACTCCACCGCACGGTTGATCGTCATGTCAAGCACATCGGCAATAGACTTTCCTTTAAAGCGCACTTCCAGCGTCTCGCGATTATAGCGTTTACCGTGACACACCTCGCAAGGCACATACACATCGGGCAGGAAGTTCATTTCAATGGTTTTATAGCCGTTTCCCTGACAAGCTTCGCAACGTCCGCCACTGACGTTGAATGAGAAACGTCCCGGTTTATACCCGCGTATCTTCGCTTCGGGCAATCCGACAAACAAGTTGCGTATATCAGAGAAAATACCTGTATAAGTGGCCGGATTGGAGCGCGGTGTACGGCCTAAAGGCGATTGGTCTACATTCACCACTTTGTCGATGTATTCCAGCCCTTCGATGCTGCCGTATTCCAAAGGGTCTTGAAGAGAGTGATAAAATCTCTGTGAAAGTATGGGCTGCAATGTTTCGTTGATGAGCGTTGATTTGCCGCTGCCCGAAACTCCGGTAACACAAATCAGCTTGCCGAGCGGAAATTCCACATTTACATTTTTCAGGTTATTACCTTTTGCGCCACGCAGCCACAAACTATGTCCGTTTCCCTCACGGCGTTTGGCAGGCACTTCAATGCCCCGTTCGCCATTCAGGTATTGAGAGGTCAGCGTGTGTGTCTGCAACATCTCGCGGGGAGTGCCGGCAAAAACCACCTCTCCTCCCATACGTCCGGCTTTCGGCCCCATGTCAATCACATAGTCGGCGGCCAGCATCATATCCTTGTCATGCTCCACAACAATGACAGAGTTGCCTATATCGCGCAGTTCTTTTAAAGAATGAATCAAACGCTGGTTGTCACGCTGATGCAAACCAATACTTGGTTCGTCCAGAATATACAGCACATTCACCAGTTGAGAGCCGATTTGCGTAGCCAGACGGATGCGTTGGCTCTCACCTCCGGAAAGGCTGACAGCAGTACGGTTCAACGAAAGATAGTCCAATCCCACATCGAGCAGAAATTTAAGACGCGTGCGGATTTCTTTCAGTATCTCACCGGCAATTTGCCGTTGCTTGCTGCTGAGGAATGAATCTACATTAGTCAGCCACGCATACAGTTCGCTGATATCCATAGTGGACAGTTCGTATATATTCTTGTCGTGAATGCGAAACGAAAGAGCCTCCTTGTTAAGTTTTGCTCCATGACACTCCGGACAAACCGCAGTCTTGGCAAACTGGTCGGCCCATTTTTGTGCCGTGGCCGAGAGATCCTTCTCCTGCAACATTTGAATATATTTCACGACCCCTTCAAACGTCACAAAATAATCGGAAGTAGTACCTATCAACGAGCTTTTTATCTTGATGCGTTCGTCCGAACCATACAGTATCTCGTCGAGTGCATCGTCCGGCAGTTCCTTGACCGGTGTTTTAAGTGTTGCTTCATACTTTTCTAACAGGGCATCAATCTGCCAGAAAATCATGCTGTTCTTATATTTCCCCAACGGAGCTATCGCACCTCCCGCGATGGACAGCTCGCGATCGGGAATTACTTTGTCCATATCGATTTGGCTGACGATTCCCAATCCTTTGCATTTGGGACATGCTCCCTGCGGCGAGTTGAATGAAAAGTTGTGCGGTGCCGGTTCCCGATAAGACAGCCCGGTGACGGGACACATCAACTGCTTGCTGTAATGTCGCAGGTCGTCAGTTTGGACATCGAGTATCATCAACAACCCATCTCCCTGCCGCATGGCGGCTGCCACGCTGTTCTTCAGACGCGTATCATCCTTATCAGCAACCACCAGTTTGTCTACCACCACTTCCACATCGTGATTTTTGTAACGATCCAGCTTCATGCCCGGCAATGCCTCACGCACCTCTCCATCCACACGCACATATAGATAGCCTTTCCTGCGCACCTGTTCGAAAAGTTCCTTATAGTGCCCTTTACGGCTGCGCACCAACGGAGCAAGAATGTAGATTCGTTTCCCTTTATAATCTTTCAAGATGAGTTCGAGTATCTGTTCTTCGGTGTACTTCACCATCTTTTCTCCGGACAGATAGGAATAGGCTTCGCCGGCACGGGCATAAAGCAAACGAAGGTAGTCGTAAACTTCGGTCGTAGTCCCCACCGTGGAACGGGGATTCTTGTTCGTCGTCTTCTGTTCGATGGAAATAACGGGACTCAACCCGGTTATCTTATCCACATCCGGACGCTCCAGATTGCCCAGAAAGTTACGGGCATAAGCCGAAAAAGTCTCGATATAGCGTCGTTGTCCTTCGGCAAAAATCGTATCGAAAGCCAACGATGATTTGCCGCTTCCACTCAGCCCGGTAATCACCGTAAGACTGTTACGGGGAATTTCGGCATCGATATTCTTAAGATTGTGCACACGTGCACCATATATATTGATATATTCTGTTTCTTCCTGCATAATCTTTGGTTTTGTTTTGGTCTTTCCTTCTTCTTATCAAGCCCGTATCAGAGCCGTGTCTGCTCCATATCATCTCCGTACCTTATAGATACGAACCAACTACGAACTTGATAGGAAGGTGATACGAAGCAGACATGGATTTTCTCTATCAGAAGAGCAGCATGTCAAGCATTTCCGTATTCCACAAGCGGACAAAAATAACTTTTTTCCTCCGAATATCAACCAAAATAATCAGAAACTATTTAGCTTTTATTTTAGAGCCGACTTAAAAAACTTATAAAGAAGCCGATATAAACAAAAAAAGCAAATACAGAGTCTTGTTTAAATTAGGCTCAGCAATTATTTCGAGAGTCCTTTATGAGGAAATTTCAAACAAGTTCTTAGATAAACCCCAAATGGGCGATATTATTTCTTAACGCAATCCAATTGGTTAGTATAAGTCAATATTCTTATCTTTGCAACTACTTTGGGAAATTGTAAGTATAAACTAACGATTACTGAATGAAAACAATAAATCGCATAATCTGCTCATTGCTGCTTGCCTGCGCATGCAGTCTAAGTGCAGTAGCACAGGAAAATCTGTCTTATTTTTTGCATACCATCGAGAAAGGACAAAGTCTTTATTCCATTGCCAGCATGTATGGCGTGAGCCAATCGGACATCATCAGGCTAAATCCAGGCAGTGAAGAGAAGATATATATCGGGCGTACGCTACGTATTCCTCGCAGTGCCGCCAATCTTCAAAAAGAAACTTACCACACCATAGAAGCCGGCGAGACGCTCTACCGTCTGACCGTGAGATACAATATATCTGCCAAGGCCATCTGCGAGGCGAATCCGGGACTGAGCGCTGATAACTTCCGCAGCGGACAGGTTATACGCATTCCTTCTACTTCCACATCCGCCACAGTTTCCACAGCAGACGCCAATGTGGCAATCGGCGGCTCAAATATTCCCGGCCCCGTAGAATCGCGCTGTCGCGAAATGCATAAAGTAAAACGGAAAGAAACCATATTCAGTATCAGCCGCGAGTATGGCATCAGCGAGGCCGAACTGATTGCCGCCAACCCTGAGTTGAAAGGAGAGAACCGTATAAAAAAAGGTTCTTTCCTATGTATCCCCTATGCAAAGGCGCAGATAGCGCAAGGAAACCGAAGCAATACCTCCCCCACCGACAGCGAGCTGTTCAGTGAAAACAAGAAAGAATCCGAACGAATCAGTACCATCAAAGCGGCCGTTGTTCTTCCTTTCTTGGACGGTGTGTCAAAAAGCGAATCGTCTCGTATGGTGGAGTACTATGAAGGGCTATTAATGGCAGTGGACAGTTTGAAACGTACCGGTACTTCCATTGATTTATATACTTACAATTCAGGTGCTGAGAATTCCTCATTGAATGCGTTGCTCAACAAAAGCGAAATGAAGGATATGGACATCATCTTCGGTCCTTTGTATCAGCAACACATCACGCCTCTGGCTGAATTTGCCAAGAAGCACGATACTCGCTTGGTGATACCGTTTACTTCAAAAGACAATACTGTATTCAGGAATCCTGCCGTCTACCAGATAAACACGCCCCAATCTTACCTGTATTCCGAAGTCTACGATCACTTCGTTCGTCAATTTCCCAATGCCAATGTCATCTTTATCGAAGCAAGTGAAGGAGCCAAGGAAAAAGTAGAGTTTATCAAAGGATTAAAGGACGAGTTACGCAGCCGTTCCATTCCCATGAAAAGCATGGAAGAAAACGTTACGGTAGAATCTTTAAAAACTGTGTTGCGCGCCGATCGAGAAAACATATTCATCCCGACCTCCGGAAGCAACCTGACACTGATAAAAATCCTTCCTCAATTGACTTTGCTGGTGCGCGAGCAACCGGAAAGCCGTATCCGCCTGTTCGGTTATCCGGAATGGCAGACTTACACCAAAGACCATTTGGATGCTTTTTTTGAACTTGATACTTATTTCTATTCTTCCTTCTATACCAACAATTTGCTGCCGGCTGCCATCAATTTCACCAAAAACTATCGTAAATGGTATGGTAAAGAAATGGACGAACGCTATCCTAAATTCGGAATGTTGGGTTTCGACACAGGCTATTTCTTTCTGAAAGGTCTCTCACGCTATGGCTCGGCTTTTGAAAGAAATATGCAACAGATGGACTTGACTCCTATACAGACCGGTTTCAAATTTCAGAGAGTAAACAATTGGGGAGGTTTCATCAATAAGAAAGTATTTTTTGTACACTTCACCAGAAACAATGAATTGGTGAAACTGGACTTTGACTGATGAAGAATCGAGCGCCAGCTATTAAACCCGAAAGACAATGAGACTAAAAGCACTAATAGGAATCGCCTTGTTTGCAAGCGTATGTGCATTACCGGCAAATGCGCAAGTAGGTGAACAACGTCATAATCTTGCCATTGGCATCAATGGAGGAATCAATCTGAACAAAGTGAACTTCTCGCCTACCGTAAAACAGAAAAACCTGATGGGAATAAACGGCGGTATCACAGCCCGATATATATCGGAGAAATACTTCAGTATGATTTGCGGCGCACAACTTGAAATCAATTTTTCACAACATGGATGGAATGAATACTACGAAGACTATCCTGCTTTAAGCTATACGCGTGACATGAATTATGTGGAAATACCGTTTTTGGCACATCTGGCATTCGGTAAAGACCGTGGCATGCAATTTTTCATACATGCCGGCCCGCAAATCGGTTTCCTGCTCAGCAACAGTGAGAAAAAAGATGGAGACTGGACAAGCGCCGCTTCTGCTTCCTACATAACTGTGGAACAACATGGAAAGCCCATTGATAATAAATTCGATTATGGCCTTACCGGAGGAGTCGGTATGGAACTGCGTACTAAAGCCGGTCATTTTTTAATAGAAGGAAGATACTATTATGCTCTATCCGACTTCTATAATAATGCCAAAAAGGATTTTTTCCCTCGTTCTGCACATGGAGTGATTATAGCCAAAATATCCTATTTGTTCGATTTGAAGAAATAAAGCCGCCATAGATTGGCGAAGAATTTACCTCTGTTTTAACTCAAAGAAATCAAACTTTTACACAAGTATAAGCCTTCACTTATACCAAGCGCAACCACTTGACGGATAACTTCGACACAATCATTTATCCCGAAAATCTGACCGCTCTTTCATATGCAGGACAACAAGATATATAATCAACCTGAGTCCGGAGCAAGCGGTTCCTTTTACTAAAGATGAGGGGTGGCGTCCTGTCGGGCGGATATTTCCTGAATGCACCGCTTTGCAGCGATTGAGCAGAAGAGACGAGAGTCTTTCAAGCCGACCTCCCTCCCCCTGTCTGACAACTGCAATTCTTTGCCGTGACAGACGCAAGTGTTCAAGCCGACAGACACAAGTGTTTTACGTGACAGACACAAGTGTCTGAGCCGTCAGATGCAAGTGTCTGACAAGGCAGAAATAAGCACCTGATAACCAACGGATTTCTATTTAAAGCACGAGTTGCCGGATTATCGGCCTGCTTCTTAATCCCGAATTCATGTTAATTACATCTGAATGATTAATGGCGTATGCCCAGAATCTTTTTGGCGTCATCCTTCTTGAACAATGAATCGATGGCATCCAGAATCTCATCGTAGTTTTCAATGTCTTCAATGCCCGAAGCAAACATTGTCAGAACTTTTATCTTGTCGTCATCAAATGGAAAGAGCGACATCAGTCTGGCGCATTGTTTACAACTAAGGTTATTATTGCGAGAAGCCACATGCAGCATCTCAATCTGGTCGTCTTTGAAAGGACGGGATTTTACTTTTTCATACAGACGCTGGAACTCTCCGGGGTGCATTCCTTTGAAATAAAAGCCAACGGGAGGATTTATAACCATGCCGTCGGGAAGCGTCGGCATGGAATAAGCATCTTTTCTGAAAGAATCCATGGCCACCACCCTATCTTCTTCAAAACTTATCACGATCTGAGTTGTCGTGGCGACAGCGTCTTCGTTATAGAGTTTTTTTGTAAACACCCACTCTTCTGTTGCGCTGTCGAAACGGCGAAACTCAGGAGAACCCAATATATTGATTACCTCTTGCTTGCTCATTCCTTTTTGAATGCTGCTCAATACATTTGTGCTGAAGTTGGAAGGAATAAGTGAAGCACAACCGGAAAATGCCATGACGATTGTCGCCCCTGCAATAATTTGTCTGAAAGTTTTCATCTTGTCAATTCTTTAATTACCGCAAAGATAAACAGAATAACGGATATAGCTCAGGTTTTCTTCCTATTTGTGGAAAGGGATTTCCCTACGGATTTATCCGAATATCCATAAAAACAGCAAGTTCATGCAACATACGAACTTTTTCGGCAGGAGTCCTTTCTTCCTGCAATAAAAATCACTAATTTCGTGCCGAACATAATAATTTATTCTTTTTAGCATGGAGGCAGCAGCAAATAATTGGTTCAACCGGAAATATCCGGTAGGCTTCGCTTTGAGCGGAGGTTTCATCAAAGGTTTTGCCCATTTGGGGGTAATGCAATCTTTGTTGGAGCATAATATCAAGCCCGAAATTATCTCCGGAGTAAGTGCTGGTGCTTTGGCAGGCGTGTTCTATGCCGATGGAAATGAACCGCATAAGGTACTCGACTACTTTTCAGGACATAAATTTCAGGATTTGACAAAACTGGTGATACCCAAAGTCGGCTTGTTTGAATTAGGAGAATTCATCGACTTCCTGAAAAGCAACCTGAAAGCCCAAAAGCTGGAAGAGTTGCAAATCCCAATGATTGTGACTGCTACCGACTTAGATCACGGACGTTTGGTACATTTCCATAAAGGAGATATCGCCGAGCGTATAGCCGCATCGTGCTGCATGCCGGTATTGTTCGCTCCGGTACAAATTGAAGGAACTAATTATGTAGACGGCGGTGTATTGATGAACCTGCCTGTTACCAGCTTGCGTCGTATATGCGAAAAGGTGGTGGCCGTGAACGTAAGTCCGCTGATGGCAACGGAATACAAGAAGAATATTGTCAGCATTGCGATGCGCTCGTACAACTTCATGTTTCGTTCCAATACCTTTCCGGAACGGAAAAAAGCAGACCTGCTGATAGAGCCCTATAATCTATCGGGATACAGTAATACAGAGCTGGAGAAGGCTGAAGAAATATTCATGCAAGGATACAATACCGCCAACGATGTACTGCAAAACTTGCTTGCAGAGAATGGAAGCGTATGGAAAAAATGAAACAAGGTTCTACAATTATGTAATGAAGAAACATGAATGAAGAAAGCAAACTGATTATCTACCAAGTATTCACCCGATTATTCGGGAACGACAATAATCACTGCGTCAACAATGGAGGCATTGCCGAAAACGGATGCGGTAAAATGGCGGATTTCTCAACCAAGGCGTTAGGAGAAATAAAGAAATTGGGGGTTACACATATTTGGTACACAGGTATCATCGAGCATGCCACTCAGACCGATTACCGACGTTATAACATCCGCCCAGACCATCCTGCCATTGTGAAAGGGAAGGCGGGCTCTCCTTATGCCATCAAAGATTATTATGACGTAGATCCTGATCTTGCCAAAGACATTCCGGGGCGTATGAAAGAGTTCGAGAATCTGGTGCAACGCACACATCGCAGCGGTCTGAAGGTTATCATTGACTTTGTGCCGAACCATGTAGCCCGCCAATATCACTCGGATGTTCAACCGGATGGAACTTCCCAACTGGGGGCGAACGATGACGCCGACCATGCTTTCAGTCCGTACAATAACTTTTATTATATCCCGCAATCCGAATTGCATGGCCGGTTCGACATGAAAGGACAAGCAGCCGAGCCTTATAAAGAATGTCCGGCAAAAGCAACCGGCAACAACCGCTTTGACGCTTATCCCAATACCAGCGATTGGTATGAGACGGTGAAACTGAATTATGGAGTGGATTATCAGAATGGAGGAACTTGTCATTTCAACCCCGTTCCCGACACTTGGAACAAAATGTTGGATATCCTGCTGTTCTGGGCGGGGAAAAACATTGACGGGGTTCGTTGCGATATGGCGGAAATGGTTCCTGTGGAGTTTTGGGAATGGGCAGTTCCTCAAGTCAAAGCTGCCTATCCTTCCATCTTGTTTATAGCCGAAGTCTACAATCCGAGAGAATACAAGAACTATTTGTTTCGAGGCAAATTTGATTATTTATATGATAAAGTGGGGCTGTATGATACACTGCGTTCCGTGATCTGCGGACAAGAATCGGCAATGGCCATCACACACTCTTGGCAGGCTTTGGGGGGGATAGAGACTCGTATGTTGAACTTCTTAGAAAATCATGACGAGCAACGCATTGCCTCTGACTTCTTTGCAGGCGACCCGCGCAAAGCTATTCCGGCACTCATTGTATCCGCATGTATGAATACCAATCCGATGATGATTTATTTCGGACAGGAATTCGGCGAATCGGGCATGGATAGCGAAGGATTCAGCGGAAGAGACGGACGTACCACCATTTTCGATTATTGGAGCATTGACACGATCCGGCGTTGGCGCAATGGAGGTAAGTTCGACGGTAAGATGCTTACAGAAAAACAGAAGCATATATATGATATTTACCAACGGATACTGGCACTCTGTAACGAAGAAAAAGCCATTTCGCAAGGAGCTTTTTTCGATTTGATGTATGCCAATATCGGAGGATGGCGTTTCAACGAACATAGACAATATACTTTCTTTCGCAAGTTTGAGAGTGACTTACTGCTGTTTGTCGTGAATTTCGATCACCTGTCAGCCGATCTTGCCATCAATATTCCCTCTCATGCCTTCAGCTTCTTACAGATACCGCAAATCAACCTGTATGAAGCCACCGATTTGCTCAGCGGAAGGAAAGAAAGCATCAGCCTACTTCCCTACAAAGCGACCAATCTGCTCGTTGAAGGATATGGCGGGAAGATACTGAAGATAAAATTATAGAATAAAGTATGCGCTAAAACGGAAGAGAACTTAAAACACTTTCTTCCGTTTTTTCCTTCAAGCAAAACAGATACATAATGACCGGATTATAAAATGTATCAGGATAGTGCGCCTCTATATCGTTTATATTGAATTGAATATAATATAATACCACACATCCACAGTGTTTTCGGCTTTGCTCAATCTGACTTATTGAGAAAAGGAACTACTTTTGCCCCATGTCATCAAGGCCTAACCTCTTTTTTGTAATACTTGTATTCAAGCATGTCTCATTTTTTTCATGAAGATATGATATTTGTTCAAGTATTCCCCGTTCTGCCATGAACAAAAGTCAGAGTTGAGATGCTTTGTAAATGTGTTTTTCACAGTACTATATAAGGTATACTTGCTTGAGACAAGTATACACGTCAGAAACAGATGTTTCTGTTTCTGATTGATAAATGCGCGAAAAAGCATCGGCTTATGTATAAGCCGATGCTTTTTTATCCTTGCTTTGTATTATGTTAGAAATATTATCCGTAAATTTGGCAGATAATAAGAAAAGATGGACGTGATATGAATATCTCCGTTATATTTCAATTTTTGAAAGAATTATCCGCAAACAACAACCGCGAATGGTTCAATGCCCATCGGGAACAGTATGAAACAGCCCGCAACGAGTTTGACAAACTGCTCACCGTTATCATTTCCCGTATTTCCTTGTTTGACGAAAGCATTCGTAACATAGAGGCGAAAGATTGTACTTACCGCATTTACCGCGATATACGCTTCTCGGAAGACAAAACTCCTTATAAGAATCATCTGGGAGGATATATCAACGCCAAAGGGAAGAAATCCGACCATTGCGGTTATTACATCCATTTGGAACCCGGCAATTGTATGTTGGCGGGAGGAAGCTATTGTCCCCCTCCTCCCCTCTTGAGGGCTTTGCGACAAGCTGTTTATGACAATATCGATGAGTTTCGCGGCATAGTGGAAGATCCGGCTTTCAAGCAATACTTTCCCGTTATAGGAGACAATTTCCTGAAAACAGCCCCCAAAGGTTTTCCGAAAGATTACCCGTACTTGAAATACCTTCAATGTAAGGAGTACACTGTTGCTTGCAGACTGCCGGACACTTTCTTCTTTACTTCTGATTTTCTGGATCGTACGGATGAGATTTTTAAACAGATGAAACGTTTTTCAGACTTCGTGAACTATACAATAGATGATTTTGAATAATTTACCGGATAATACAATTATCCAGACACATAATATATTTATGATTATTGAAAACATCGAAAAACATGCTTCGATGAAGCATTTCTGAAGCTGTGAAGAAAGTCATAGTAAAAGCATAAATTTATCAAATATCCCCAAAACAATCCTTTATGGAGACACTGAATTTGATTAAAAACGACCCTTGGCTGGAGTCTTATGCCGATGCCATCAACGGACGTCATCAGCATGCCGTCGACAAGGAAGCCGAGTTGACCAACAAAGGAAAGCAAACACTGTCTGAGTTTGCATCCGGATATATGTATTTCGGTCTGCATCGCACAGATGACGGCTGGGTGTTTCGTGAGTGGGCCCCCAATGCTACCGAAATCTTCCTGACAGGCACTTTCAACGACTGGAAAGAAGAAAAAGAATACAGTCTGAAGCGTAAGACGAATGGCAATTGGGAGATAAAACTTCCGGCCGATGCCATGAAGCATGGTGACTTATATAAACTGACGGTGCATTGGGAAGGCGGTTGCGGCGAACGTATTCCGGCATGGGCTACCCGTGTGGTGCAGGACGAACAGACAAAAATATTCAGTGCGCAAGTCTGGACACCGGAGAAAACGTATAAGATGAGGAAGCGTACCTTTAAACCGACCACCGACCCTTTGCTGATATATGAATGCCATATCGGTATGGCCCAACAAGAGGAAAAGGTGGGAAGCTATCGGGAATTTCAGGAAAAAGTTCTTCCTCGCATAGCCAAGCAGGGTTATAACTGCATACAGATAATGGCCATCCAAGAGCACCCCTATTACGGTAGTTTCGGATATCATGTTTCCAGTTTCTTTGCGGCGTCCTCCCGTTTCGGCACCCCGGAAGAACTGAAAGAACTGATTGACACGGCTCATAGTATGAATATTTCCGTCATCATGGATATTGTTCATTCTCATGCAGTGAAAAACGAAGTGGAGGGTTTGGGGAATTTTGCCGGTGATCCTAACCAATACTTCTATTCCGGCGGGCGGCGTGAACATCCGGCTTGGGATTCTCTTTGTTTCGATTATGGAAGAAACGAAGTTATACACTTCCTGTTATCCAACTGTAAGTACTGGTTGGAAGAATTTCATTTTGACGGCTTCCGTTTTGACGGTGTAACATCCATGTTGTATTACAGCCACGGTCTGGGCGAAGCGTTCTGTAACTATGGAGACTACTTTAACGGCCATCAGGACGATAATGCCATTTGTTATCTGACCCTTGCCAACAGGCTTATCCACCAAGTGAACCCCAACGCCATAACGATTGCCGAAGAAGTTTCGGGAATGCCCGGATTGGCAGCCAAGTACGAAGATGGCGGTTATGGATTCGACTATCGAATGGCAATGAACATTCCCGACTATTGGATTAAGACAATCAAAGAGAAAATAGACGAGGACTGGAAACCGTCGAGCATGTTTTGGGAAGTCACCAACCGCAGGCAAGATGAAAAGACAATCTCTTATGCGGAAAGCCACGACCAGGCATTGGTGGGCGACAAAACCATCATCTTCCGTCTGGTGGATGCCGATATGTACTGGCACATGCAGAAAGGGGATGAGAATTACACGGTGAACCGTGGCATGGCTCTCCATAAAATGATACGTTTGTTGACCGCGACGACTATCAATGGCGGTTATCTGAACTTTATGGGCAACGAATTCGGCCATCCCGAATGGATAGACTTCCCCCGTGAGGGCAACGGATGGTCGTGCAAATACGCCCGCCGCCAATGGGATTTGGCGGATAACAAGAATCTGGCATATCACTACATGGGCGACTTTGATACGGCCATGCTGAATATAATGAAGAGCGTGAAAAGCTTCCAAACGACTCAGGTGCAGGAGATATGGCACAATGACGGTGACCAGATATTGGCTTATATGCGCAGAGATTTGGTTTTTGTGTTTAACTTCAATCCTAAACAGTCTTTCACAGACTACGGCTTCCTTGTTCCGGCAGGAACATACGAGGTCGTTCTGAACACGGATAATCCGGCATTCGGCGGTAATGGATTCGCGGATGATACGGTCAAGCATTTCACCAACCACGACCCGCTATATAAGAAGGAAAAGAAAGAATGGCTGAAGCTCTATATTCCGGCACGTACTGCCGTCGTGTTGAGAAAAACCGAGTAATGAAATATCAGCCACGGAATCTCACGCGGATTACACGGTGATATATTCATCCGCAAGTTTTGAGATTCCGTGCCTGAACCCGAGAACAGAAAGAAATAAAGCGGAAGAGAGGGAGATTCAGGCATCCCCCTCTCTTCCGCTTTATTCTAAAAAGGTCTTTTCAATTCAATTGGGTGTTGATGAAGTTTATCATTGTTTTTGCATTATCCAGCATCTTCTTCTGGTTCGGATTGCCGGCAGAAAGCAATGGAATAAGCTTATCCAGATATTCCTTGGCTTCTTTAAACTCCGCTTTGGCTTTTTCCGCATTTGTCTTCAAAGCGGCGGCTCCCTTGCTGTAATACAAAGTGCCCAGACCGTTAAGGGCGTTGACATTATCTCCCTGAATCGTTATCGCTTGCTTATAGGCGTCTGCCGCGGCATCGGTCTTTTGGGCTTTCTGCGCCATGATTCCCTGATTCACGTAATAAGTGGCATAGAGCCTCGTCAATGTCGGATTTCCGGGATTTTCTTCCAGTCCTTCTTTCAGGGTCGCCACGTATTCGTCGTCCTTCTTCAGGTTTTTCAACGCTCCGGCTTTTCCTATATAGGCATTTGCCAGATTATACTTCTTCCGGATGGCGATGTCGAAATATTTCAGGGCTTCGGCGGGTTTCTTTATCTTATCGGCACAAACGCCGCAGTTGTATGCGATTACGGAGTCGCGATAGTCTGTTTGTGTCAGATAAGCGCTGAAGTTCGTATAAGCCACCTCGTAGTTTTTGGCCTCAAGGGCGGCTTTGCCGTCGTTGACCAATTGCGCAGGCTCTGCATTTTGCGCAAAGAAATTTGCGGCCGCACAGCATAATGTAATGGATAAGATTAATTTTTTCATACGTTTTATGTTAATTAAAAGTTGGTTTTCAAAATTAGTCAGCTAATGGATAGCGACAAAACCTTTTTAACTTTTTTAGGTTTTTTAGGAAGGCGGTAACAAGTGGTACTTTACGCAAACGGGCATGTTCGTTCCGGGCAATTCCTTGTCTTTGTACCACCGGGCAAGGCTTTTCCTTGTTACTGAATAAAACTTGTCTTTGTACCGAGAAAAACTTGTCTTTATCCCTAAATAAAACATGTCTTTGTACCATGAGAGTCTCTGTCCGCACGCTACGGATATGTAAACGTACAGCGCGGATATATAAACGCACGGTGCGGCTTTATAAACGCGCACTGCGGACAGAGAATTTCTCGGTAGAAAGAGAAGTTTTTCTCACCTCTTACAAAACTTTTCCTGCCGACCTACAAGTTTTTTTCCGCCGACCAAGACAACTCCTCTTCGGGCTTTTATCGGTCGGATCGAGTTCGCATATCCATTGCGGCAGAACGGGAAAAGACGTCTCCGCGAAAAAAACGCGACTGGCAGACAGACGGCACCTCTATAAGCCTAATGGCATGCCGCCGATGTGCCATAGTATGAACAGAACGGTCCAGAAAAAGAGAATGGCAAGCGAGTATCTCCATGTATATCTCAGCAGCGAGCCGTAGGTCGCTTTCTTGTCATACTGCTGCATATAAGCCAATACGAGCGGCACGTAGAATATAAAGGGAGTGATGGCATTGGTGGCGCTGTCGCCGATGCGGAAGGCGCATTGGGCCGTATCCGGCGAAATGCCCATACCGGCCAATACGGGAACAAAGATGAAAGACATGAAAGTCCATTTGGCGGTGGCCGATACCATAATCAGATTGGCCAAGGCGGTGAAGAGGATGAACAATATCAGAATCCAGATGCTGCTCAAACGCACGGAAGAAAGCAAATCGGCCCCCATGATGGCTATGCACCTGTCCAGACGGGAGTATTCGAAGCACGCAAACATTTGTGCGGCAAAGAAAGTTATCACGAAGTACACTCCCAACAGCTTCATGGGTTGTGTCAGGCCTTCTATCACATCGCCGTCGGTGCGGTAACGGCCCGAAGCGAAGCCATATACCATCCCCGTCAATCCGATGCCGAAGGATATCAGGAAAAGGATGCCGACGATGAAAGGAGAACGAATCAACCCGCCGTTGACGCTTCGCAATATCCCCCATGAGGAGAAAGTGGCCCACAGGATAATGGCCGTGTACAGCAGGACGACGATGACGGAAGCCACCATCGCTCTTCTTTCCTTGCGGGACAATTGTTTGAACCCGTCGAAGCGGATATTCCCTTCGTAGTCGCCCAAACAGGGCAACAAGCGTTTGCGAGTTATGCGGTAAATGATGAAGGCGAGCAGAAAGGTGGAAACGAAGAGAAAATAACAATTGCACAGCGGCCCCGTCGGTCCGGTAGCAATGTTTGCCGCATCGGCGGCTTCTTGCGTGTAAGCCGCAAGCATCGGGTCCAAGGTCGTCAAAAAGACATTGGCGCTGTATCCGCAAGAGACGGAGACGTATGCCGTAATTATCCCCCCTATGGGATGCAGCCCGACGGATTGAAACAAAGTGGCGGCGATAGGCAGCAATATGATGTATCCGGCATCGCCCACGACATTGGAAAGCAGGCCCGAGACGATTACCCAGAGAAGCGTGCGCCAAGGAGCGCGCCGGCTCCGTACCCCTCTGCGGATACATGCGTCGATGAAACCCGAATGTTGCGCCACGCCCATTCCGAACATGGCCACAATCACCAAGCCCAAAGGAGCAAAGCCCGTGAAGTTGGTTATCACATGACGCAACAGCCAGCGGATGCCTTCCGGACTCAGCAGGCTCTGCACACGTATCTCCTCGCCCGTCTGCGGATGCGCCACACTCAAGCCATAAATGTCAAACATCCATGACAGAAGGATGACTGCCAGCGTCAGCAGGAAGAACATCGTAGCGGGGTGTGGCATGCGGAGTCTACTCATCGTCGGCTTCCAGATTATCTATGTTCAAGATGCGAAGCTCCAATGCACGTACAGCCAGCCGGGTGGCATTCACCCCCACCCGCTCGTCGGAAGAGAAAAGGCGTCCCACCAAATCATTCTGGCGCTTCTCCAGCGACTTTACTCCGAACGGCATCCCTCTCAGGTTGGCTATCATCTCCTTGGTATATCCCAGTGCCAGATGGCGGAGAAAACGCTCGTCATACTCGTCGATGTCATAGCTGATGAGGGCTTCTTGACGCTTGGCATCATTCAATACCGATTTCTTGAAGCGTTCCACGATCTTCTCCAATATGGGATGATTGAAAACCATTTTCTTGCCATCCATCACGGCTTGCACATCGGTCTTGGTGAGCAGCTCTCCGGTCTTCAGGATAATGCCGTCGGCCCCGGCATCGAGCACATCCACCCATAATCTTTCGTTCAGAATCTCACCGGTGAATATCAGGACACGCACATCGGGATAACGCTTGATTATATTGCGGCAGATGTCGACTCCGACAGTCGTGGAGCCTCCCAGACCCAAATCCAGCAATACGAGGTCGGGTACACCGTTTTCCATCAAAGTCCAAAACTCCTGTTCGGTCATGGCAGTGCCTATGATTTCCGCATTGGGAATTTCGTGACGGAAAATCTCTTCCGTACCTTTCAGTTCCAGTTTAACATCTTCAACGATGATTACTTTGAATTTCTTGTCTTCCATGTCTTTATTTTTTCGGTAGCGTAAAATATACAGTAAAACCTCCGTCCTTTCCCGGTTCGGCATTGATTCGGCATCCGCGGCGTCCGGCAAACTCGTCATGGTCGCGGATAATCTGTTTGCAAACCAGATACTCCGTACCGCGAAGTTCTCCTTTTTCACCGGCTGTCATACGCGACAGTTCCGGATAAAACAAATGATTCAACTCTTCCCGGCTTTTCTTCCTGCGCATATCCGTAAACCGGAAGCGCACGAAGTCGCCGTCTTCTTCAGCCGTCAGGCGAATATTGCCGTCCGAAGAATCGGAAAGCGCCTCATCAATCAGATTCTCAAGAAGAAAAAACAACAGATTCCGGTCACCGATAATCCATCCATCCAAACCATCTGTCTGAAAGTCGATACATGCCTTGCCCGTCCTGCTCTTTTTACGGAAATATTTCCCGGCAGCATCCATCAATTCGGGTATGGCAATGGCAGCACGACGGAAAGTCACTTCTTCCAATTGACGGGAAGCACAAGAACTGAGAATCGTAAAAATACCTTTGTAATATTCTATCAATTCGCGGATAGCGATGACGGTTTCCTTTTCTTCCGCCTCTGACGGCTGTCCCGAACGCAGCTTCCCGATTAATTGTTTTATCTTATTCGGATAATAAACCGTCTCGTGCTTGATGGTGGAAAGGCAATTGTCCAGAACCATATTCTGTACGTGCAGCAGACTGTCTTCCCGTGAGGCCCGTCGGGTTTCATCCTGCGCCGTCTCGATATCCCGATATTTGATGACCAGCTTTACCACCGCATTGAAAAGGACAATGGCGATATACCTCGCTATCAGTTCCAGCAGCAAGTGATCAGTCTCCTGTTCCGTACCCGTTCTGCGTTCCAGACACAGCACGCCGATACATCGACCCGCATTTCCGGCATCCACCACAAGCGGCAAAGCATGTATATTTGATTCGCACAAATACACTTGCCGCTCAAAACTTTGCCACATCGTTTTTCTCCATAATGTTTCCTCTTCCGTACCGGCCCCTTCCGCCGGATTAGAAGTAAACTCCAATTGCCGGGTCGTCTCATTATAAACGGCCAGTCCTAACCTGTCGATGCCCAAAAGCTCATTCACCGCATCGAAAGCCGAATTTACAATTTGCAGCGGTATTGCCTTCCATATATTTTCTTCCTGTTGAAGCATCTCTTCGCTCTTCGGTCCGGAAAATAAAGAAGCTGCAAATACCTTCTCATTTATCTCCAGCACTTGTTCCAGATTCCAACGATTCATCAGACGCTTACGGAAATAAAGAACATAATATCCAAGCAACAGGGCCATCAATAAGGTCACGGCCAGCAAAACGCCTACCATCCTGTTGGTAGTGGAACGTTCCAGTCTTCGACAATATTCCTCCAACGACTGATCTTTACCCAGCAATTTATATAAGGTGGTATAAGCTGCATTATTATAACTGTAATCGTCCCAACGTTTCAATGCGAGAAATGAGACGGCCGCTTCGTTCCTTATATCCAGAATGACATGAAAATCGGAGTTGAACATCCGGTTCCACCAATCCAATTCTGCCGACACACCCTCTCCCGTCAGAGTCATATACCGGTGCGGATGCGGCGCATATTGCTTGTAATGCTCGTTCAAACAGCACATGGCCGAGTCTATGTGTTGCAGAGCCGCCTCGTATTCTCCCTCCACATTGCAATAATAAGCTTCATTTGCATAGTCTGAAGCAGTGTTAAGTAACCTTTCATACTCATTTTGCGCACTCAACGCCAATGAGTCATGCCCAGCGCCTGCGGCTATCACGACATCTGTCTCATGGCGACAAGAAGAGATTCCCCAAAAACAAAGTAACAAGAAGACAGACATTGTCTTACGAATACCTCCGGGCAACCGGAAATAGAAACGGCTACCTTGCCCCAATCTGCTTTCCACATTGAACAGACAAACTTTGAACAAATCATTGGTCTTGCGATATTTCTCAATAATACCTTTACAATTCATCAGTCCGAAGCCGCTACCTTTATTCTTAAGCAACTCTTTCTTATCGGAAGTATCACTCATGCCGATGACTTTCGAGTCGTAGACTTTTTCACCAACAATGCGTGTTACGTCCTTTGCCGACAGTCCACTGCCATTATCTTCTACCGAGATTTCCACATAACCATCTTCCTGCTCTGTATAAATTTTCACCGTTCCTCCCTGCGGCGTATATTTGCGTGCATTCTCTGCCAATGTATTTATCATGAACAGGGTCAATGCTTTGTCTGCTTTCACCCAAACATTCGTAGGTTGTACATCCAGCGTAATCCGCTTCATTTCAAAAGCACGGTTCCCTTTCCGAATCAAGTCGAACAATCCGTTCAGCTCAAAGGTCTCGATATTCAAGCTGAGCGTTCCTTGTTTCATCTTAATCCACAAAGCAAGAATGTCGTTATATTCGTTGATTGTAGTAACCAGTTCATCAATGTACTGATACTTATCAGCCTTTATGCTTTCATATTCTATGAACCCTTGTCGGGTAAGTTTGTGCACCTCGTTGATGATACGGTCTATATAAGGCTGAATACCGTTTACGATAGCCATACACGCTTTCTTTATCTGATTCTGCCGTTTGTTTCCCGCAATGTGCTGCTCGTATATATAGCGTTGCTTCTCCAGCCGTTTGCGTTCATCACCCAAGGAAAGAGAGGTCATACCATTGTCCAAAGCCCACTGAATGTAAGGAGATATCACTCGTACCATTGCTTGTTCCTCCCTGCCGATACGATGCGGAAATGCCAACTTGCCGTCTTTAATACGAATATCTTTCACCTCAAACAGTTTCTCCAGTTCCGGACAAACCGCCTCTTGAATAGCCTCCACTATCTCTTTCTCACTATCTGCGTCAGCAGGAATGGATACTGTTATCTTCTGACAAATATCCAGCATCAGTTGCAGGCGATGGAGATGCCTGTTATTCCTGATTTGGGAACGTTTATTGAAGACCCAAAAGAAAAGAAACAGCAACACAAAACCCACAAGAACTAATAAAAGTACGGCATTCAACTGCTTTGATTCTTTCTCCAATGCTTGATACCGGCTTTCCAATTCCTTATCCTGACGGGTATCTTCCAGTATATCCAAATAGATATTACGGTTATAATCCAATTTCTCTTTTATTCCAAGGCCGGCATACGACACGGTCAGTTGTTCGCGAATACGCGAAATCCACTCAGGCACAGTTTTCAATTTGTGCTCTATCCAAACCTTCTCTGCGCTGATTGTATCTCTGTGATCAAAAACTTTCAGATAATCCGAACTGTTATTATTATAGAATCGACGGTGATGATTATTCACGCATTCCAATGCCAGTTTCAAGGTATCCAGCGCCTCTGCATATTTACCATGTGCATTCAGATACCTGCCAATGGATACATAAGCCCCTGCAATCTGATATAAATCGTTGTATTGACGAAACTTGAGTAGAGCTAATTGTCCGAGCCGCATGGGCAGTAAAGAATCTACCGGTATGCCGAACTGTATCAAATCATGCGAACGTCTGTCCCGAAAAAACGTATAACTATCCGGCGAAGACATCAGATTAGCAAGCCCCTGCAGACCATTTCCTTCAAAATAGAGATAACCTTTCCGCGAAGCTATCCGCCAAGTAGTATAAAGTTCGTCAAATTCATGCAACCTGCGTTCCTCGGTTGTTTCACCTTGACACAAACCGGCAGAACCTTTGATGTAGTGATAGTACAGAAACTGATTGGTATCCGCCTCCAGCTCTTCATTTTCAACTATCTTGTCAATGGAAGCCACAGATTCAGGATGCTGTTGCAAATAATAATAATAGACAGCAGAGACGATATGAAACTCCGAACGAGCGTAGTTCAACCGCATGCGTTCGTGCCTATCCGCAAAAAGTTCACCATCTTCCGCTATCCTCTTCATACGGCGCAAGGCACTGTTCCGATAGTCATAAAACTCTTTATTCAAAGCGGTGCGCTGATAAATCTTCATCAAACCGATATCGGCAACAAGAAGTTCCAACTCATTTTTAGTTATGTCATAAACGTCTATATAAAATTTCTCTGCCCTCTCAAAATCCATGCGCATAAAGGCGCAGAAACCTAAATTGTTTGAGGCCTCTGCCCGCCCTTGTCTGTATAAATGCGCCTCGCGATATGCTCTGAACGCAGCATGACAAGAGGAATCTAAATTTTTATATCGATATGAATACGCCACTTGATTGAGAGAATCAATGAGACGTACCTCTCTGACTGGTGCTGCACCCATACACGAAGCCATTGCAGTACACACGTACAACAGTCCGACAAACCATATCGATGAAAGTTGTTTCATAAAGCAAAACTACAAATAAATCCCTGAAAGAAAAATATTTTTATACAATAACTCTTGTTTTATGTAACGGGAATTTCATACCTTTGCATACAAATTAACAAATAGGTAACATCCATATACACAAATGAGCGAAAAAGCCCCCTTTATGGTATTCTCCGGAACAAATTCGAGATACCTTGCAGAAAAAATCTGTGCCAGTCTTGATTGCCCTTTGGGAAAGATGAACATCACCCATTTTGCAGATGGTGAGTTCGTTGTGTCTTATGAGGAATCTATCCGTGGCGCACATGTATTCCTTGTTCAATCAACCTTTCCAAATTCTGACAACTTGATGGAACTTTTGCTAATGATCGATGCTGCTAAAAGAGCATCTGCCAAAAGCATTGTAGCAGTCATTCCTTATTTCGGATGGGCACGTCAGGACAGAAAAGACAAACCACGTGTATCTATCGGTGCTAAACTGGTTGCCGACCTGCTTTCCGTTGCAGGAATCGACCGTCTGATTACGATGGACCTTCATGCCGACCAGATTCAAGGTTTTTTTGATATTCCAGTGGATCATTTGTATGCTTCGGCCGTATTCCTTCCTTATATCGAATCGCTGAAACTGGATAATCTGGTGATAGCCACTCCAGATGTAGGCGGTTCTAAACGTGCCAGCACATTCTCCAAATATCTTGGTGTTCCTTTGGTATTGTGCAACAAAACACGCGAAAAAGCAAACGTAGTTGCCACGATGCAAATAATCGGTGATGTACAAGATAAGAATGTCGTGTTGGTAGACGACATTGTAGATACAGCTGGTACCATCACAAAGGCTGCCAATATCATGATAGATGCAGGAGCTAAATCCGTTCGCGCCATCGCCAGTCACTGTGTGATGTCTGACCCGGCTTCATTCAGAGTGCAAGAATCGTCTTTAACGGAAATGGTATTCACCGATAGTATTCCTTATTCCAAGAAGTGTGCCAAAGTAAAACAATTGAGCATCGCCGATATGTTTGCCGAAACTATCAAGAGAGTAATGAACAATGAATCTATAAGTTCTCAATACATTATCTAAAAAATATTCCGGCAACAATAAAAAATATGTAAATCAATAATTTATATTTTTTTATTGTTGCCATTCTGTTTATTCATCAGACTATGCAGAGAGACAGGGTATTAAGCCCAAACATAAGTAGTCGGCACGTCAACACGGTGTGGAGTCTTGGTCTTCATACGTCTGCCTTTGATGAAGACGCCCTCCTCCAAGATGATGTTTTCCTCTCTGAAATTACGAACATCAGAGATTGCCAAACCTGAAAAGCAGGAAAAGATAAACAAATCACGGACAATACGGTAGTTCCCCCATTCAATCTCTAAATCAATGATTCGTTACAATTCCGTTTGCGTAATGCTTCTCGGATCGCCTTTGGGACGTTCATAGCTGTACCCAAAAATGGAAAAAGTCTAAAACTCCTTTCTTCTCACCGCCATACGGACGATGGTCTGCAAGGTGGACAAGGTACTTAATATGCTACTGCGTTTCAGTTCGCGGTCGGTGGTGAGATAATACTCGAAACTCTCAAAAGCAGGGGCTGACGGTAGATTTGCCTCTGATGGGCAACCCTCGCGTCTGTGGCAGTGACGCTTTCTTCCTTTTTCACCGAGTTCGTGAAAGCGTGCATGGATGAGTGCGATGAACCCACCGAGTTTCTGATTGACTGACACCGTCATGGTACCCTTGCCGATGAGCCGTTGCTTACAACTTCCCCATAGGGATAGCGGAGTCTTGTAATTGGTGGAGAACCCCGAATAGGTTCTACCTATAAAGATGCGCCCGATGACAGACACAAGACCTTTCTTGTCGGTTCATTTCACCTGAACGAAGAATGGTATCTTCAGTTTATTTTCTGTCGTTCTTTTAACTTTTTCTTCATTTGCAATGATACAGTGAAATAAATTTTCCTAAGCGATGCAAAAAAATGAAAGACAGAGAATAAACACCTAAAATGATAGTTATTTAAGTTCAATCCTCCCTTTACTTTTCCTTTGATGGGTTATGATTTAGTAACGGAATGCCTGCTGTTTAATGCTTGTTTTCACTTAATCAGATAATGAAAAGAAACGCTAAATGATGATATTTCAAAATTGTTACATTCCTTGCATTTCCCTCTTCATATCTGCTGACTATGCAAACTTGCATAGGAATCGGATATTTTTATGTAAATTTGCAAAGTAAAACGAGTAGCATAACCTCAAAACAGCTTCTAACAATTACATATCCTCAATTAACGACTATATAATTATGAATAGACAGGATATACTCCGCAATCTTGAGATAGAGACACTCAACCCGATGCAACAGGCGGCATACGAGGCCTATGGTGAACGAAAAGACATAGTGCTACTTTCTCCCACCGGCAGTGGAAAAACGCTGGCTTTTCTTTTGCCGCTGGTGCAGGCGCTGAATTCGGAAGTAAAAAGCGTACAGGCTGTGGTGCTGGTGCCTTCGCGTGAGTTGGCTTTGCAGATTGAGACCGTCTTTAAACAGATGAACACATCGTTCAGGGCCATTAGTTGCTATGGCGGTCGTCCTGCTATGGAGGAGCACCGCACCATGAAGGAGGTGCATCCCGCTGTCATCATCGGTACACCGGGGCGGATGAACTACCACCTGAAGAAAGGCAATTTTAACGCCAACAACGTCCATACACTGGTCATTGACGAATTTGACAAATCATTGGAGTTCGGTTTTCAGGAAGAGATGGCAGAAGTCATCGTACAATTGCCATGGGTGAAGAAGCGTGTGTTGCTGTCTGCCACAGATGCCGAAGAAATTCCGCTATTTGTGGAAGTGGGAAAGATTGCCGATTATATTAAACTAAATTTTCTTCATGAAGATGCTTCCTTGTCAAAACGCCTGAACCTGTTGCAGGTGCTCTCTCCGGCAAAAGACAAGCTGGAGACGCTTTATCGGTTGCTCTGCATGCTGGGAGATACCTCTACGCTGGTTTTCGTCAACTACCGGGATAGCGTGGAGCGGGTGGCAGGTTATTTGTTGGCAAAGAAGTTCCCGTGTGACATCTTCCACGGTGGCATGGAACAGTCAGACCGCGAGCGGGCGCTTTATAAATTCCGCAACGGTACGTGTCCCGTTCTTATTTCTACCGATTTGGCAGCTCGTGGACTTGATATTCCGAACATTGACAACGTGGTGCACTACCATTTGCCTGTAAACGAAGAGGTTTTTACCCACCGCAACGGACGTACCGCCCGTTGGCAGGCAAGCGGTTCTTCCTTTCTGATACTTCATGCCGAAGAGCGTCTGCCCAACTACATCTCTGTCGATATTCCCGTTTTTGAACTTCCGAAGCAGGAACTAAAGCCTATAAAGCCACGCTGGGCCACGCTCTATATAGGAAAAGGCAAGAAAGATAAACTTAATAAGATAGACATCGTGGGCTTCCTATATAAAAAAGGTAGATTGACACGCGAGGATGTGGGACAGGTGGACGTAAAAGAGCATTATGCTTTTGCAGCAGTGCGTCGAACCAAGCTGAATCAATTGCTTACTTTTGTTAAAGGGGAAAAGATAAAAGGCATGAAAACCCTTTTTGAAGAGGCAAAATAGAGGTACTATGTTGACATTTTGATAGTTCGATTCTTTTATTTTACTTTTTATAACAAACAAAAACTTTTTAAAAGCTTATTCTTTCAGTCTCTTTTTCAGAAGAAAGATTGATATTTATATATAACAAATTCGTATGTAATTCTTGTATATACCAATAAAAAGTAAGAGAAATAAATGTGAAAACAGGAATTTCATAAAGAAAGATTTGCAATGCAGAAATAAATCCGTAATTTCGCCATGTCGAAAGACATCAAATAACGAATTGTATAACCAAAACAAACTTCAAATGAAAAAGCATAATTTCAATGCAGGACCTTCTATTCTTCCTCGTGAGGTGATTGAAGATACAGCAAAAGCTGTTCTTGATTTCAATGGTTCAGGCCTCTCACTGATGGAAATCAGTCATCGTGCTAAAGACTTTCAACCTGTTGTGGACGAAGCAGTAGCATTGTTCAAAGAATTACTTAATATCCCCGAAGGATATTCGGTTCTGTTCTTGGGAGGTGGCGCCAGTCTGGAATTTTGTATGATTCCATTTAACTTCCTTGAAAAGAAAGCTGCTTACTTGAATACGGGTGTATGGGCGAAGAAAGCTCTGAAAGAAGCTAAAGCATTCGGCGAAGCCATCGAAGTGGCATCTTCGGCAGAGGCTACTTACACTTATATCCCGAAGGATTATACCATACCGTCCGATGTGGATTATTTCCATATCACAACGAACAATACGATTTACGGAACTGAACTGAAAGAAGATTTGGATGTAAACGTACCGATGATTGCCGACATGTCTTCCGACATATTCTCACGTCCCATTGATGTGTCCAAATACATCTGCATCTATGGTGGCGCGCAGAAGAATCTGGCTCCTGCCGGCGTCACGTTTGTCATTGTGAAGAACGATGCATTAGGCAAGGTATCGCGCTACATTCCCACTATGCTGAATTATCAGACGCACATTGACGGAGGTTCCATGTTCAATACACCTCCCGTGCTTCCCATCTATTCCGCAATGCTTACTCTGCGTTGGATCAAGGCGCAAGGTGGCGTGAAAGAGATGGAGCGTCGCGCCATTGAGAAAGCCGATATGCTCTATGCCGAGATAGATCGCAATAAAATGTTCATGGGTACGGCCGCTAAAGAAGACCGTTCGCGTATGAATATCTGTTTTGTGATGAAACCCGAATTCAAGGAGTTGGAAGCCGACTTCCTGAAGTTTGCTACCGAACGGGGCATGGTGGGCATCAAGGGACATCGCTCGGTGGGCGGATTCCGCGCATCTTGCTACAATGCTATGCCGAAAGAAAGCGTACAGGCTTTGATTGACTGCATGCAAGAGTTTGAAAAACTTCATTAATAATACTCACCACAGATTGTGCAGATTCCACAGATGACTTATCAGAAAAAAGATCGCTGTGATGTTCCGCACGGTTTGTGGTGATTTTTCACCTATTATAGAACCATGAAAGTATTAGTCGCAACAGACAAACCGTTTGCCAAAGTAGCGGTAGACGGTATTCGCAAAGAGATTGAAGCAGCAGGTTATGAACTCGTTTTGTTGGAGAAATACGGCGAAAAAGCCAAGTTGCTGGAAGCTGTGAAAGATGCCAATGCCATCATTATCCGTAGCGACATCATTGATGCCGAAGTGCTGGAAGCAGCCAAAGAGCTGAAAATCGTTGTACGTGCAGGTGCCGGTTATGATAATGTGGATTTGGAAGCCGCTACTGCCCATAACGTTTGTGTGATGAATACGCCAGGACAGAATTCCAATGCTGTGGCAGAATTGGCTTTCGGATTGATGGTGATGGCTGTTCGAAACATGTACAACGGAACTTCCGGAACGGAACTGATGGGCAAAAAACTGGGTATTCACGCTTACGGTAACGTGGGTCGTAATGTGGCTCGCATCGCCAAAGGTTTCGGCATGGATATTTATGCGTTCGACGCTTTCTGCCCCAAAGAAGTCATTGAGAAAGACGGCGTGAAGGTGATGGACTCTGCCGAAGAATTGTATGCAGCTTGCGATGTCATCTCTCTGCACATTCCTGCAACTGCCGAGACGAAGAATTCCATCAACCATGATTTGGTGAACAAAATGCCCAAAGGCGGAGTCTTGGTAAATACGGCCCGCAAAGAGGTAATCAATGAAGCCGAACTGATTCAACTGATGGAAGAACGAACGGATTTGAAGTACGTGACCGACATTATGCCCGCAGCTAATGAAACGTTCGTTTCTCGTTTTGCGGGACGTTATTTCTCTACTCCGAAGAAGATGGGCGCACAGACAGCCGAAGCCAACATCAATGCCGGTATTGCGGCTGCTTGCCAAATTGTAGGCTTCTTGAAAGACGGCTGCGAGAAATTCCGTGTAAACAAATAATGGTATAAAATATAACACTCTATGGCTATCATTAAACCTTTTAAAGGCATTCGTCCTCCACAAGAGCTGGTGGAACAAGTCGTTTCCCGTCCTTACGATGTATTGAACTCGGCCGAAGCACGCGAAGAGGCGGCGGGAAACGAGAAATCTCTGTATCATATCATCAAGCCTGAGATTGATTTTCCGGTAGGTACTGACGAGCATGACGAACGTGTGTACCTGAAAGCCGCCGACAACTTCCGTATGTTTCAGGAAAAGGGTTGGCTGGTGCAGGACGACAAGGAAAACTATTATGTATACGCCCAAACAATGAACGGCAAGACGCAATACGGCCTTGTAGTGGGTGCTTATGTGTCCGACTACATGAATGGAGTTATTAAGAAGCATGAACTGACGCGTCGTGATAAGGAAGAAGACCGTATGAAGCATGTACGTGTGAATAATGCGAACATTGAGCCAGTATTTTTCGCATATCCCGACAATGCTGTGCTGGACGCTGTCATCGCACGCTATACGGCCGAAAAACCGGTATATGATTTTATCGCTCCGGGCGACGGCTTTGGACATACTTTCTGGATTATAGATAGACAGGATGATATAGATATCATCACCAAAGAATTTGCCAAGATGCCTGCACTTTACATTGCCGATGGACACCACCGCAGTGCCGCCGCCGCTTTGGTAGGTGCCGAGAAAGCCCGTCAGAATCCTAAACATCGCGGAGACGAAGAGTATAATTACTTCATGGCCGTTTGCTTCCCTGCCAATCAGCTAACCATTATCGACTATAACCGAGTGGTAAAGGATCTGAACGGACTCACTGCAGAGCAGTTTCTTGCAGCTGTGGGCAAAAATTTCACAGTAGAAGAAAAAGGAGAAGACATTTATAAGCCCTCCGGTCTGCACAATTTTTCGCTCTATCTGGAAGGAAAGTGGTATAGTCTTACGGCAAAACCGGGAACTTACAATGACAACGATCCCATCGGCGTATTGGATGTAACCATCTCTTCCAATCTGATATTGGATGAAGTGCTGGGTATTAAAGACCTGCGTTCAGACAAACGTATTGACTTTGTCGGTGGTATTCGTGGTTTGGGCGAGCTGAAAAAACGGGTGGACAGCGGAGAGATGAAAGTGGCTTTGGCTCTTTATCCTGTCAGCATGAAGCAGTTGATGGACATTGCCGATACGGGTAACATCATGCCACCCAAAACCACTTGGTTTGAACCTAAGCTGCGTTCAGGCTTGGTTATCCATAAGTTAGATTAAAAAAACAGAAGCTGGTTCGACATCAGAAAGCATCTTTCTTTCGGATGTGACAGGGACTGCTCCCGCAAGTCTGTATGCTTTCAACTTTTTGACGCGGATGGCATCGATGACACGGATTCCCTTTGGTTGGACTCCCTATCATCTGTGTCATCTGCTTTTATTATGGAGTGAGTAGTCTTTTCCGAAAAATCTCTTCTACTATCCGTTGATATTGGCTTGTGCAAAAGTCGATTTTATAGCCTTTTTCGGCAAAATGAAGGAGAGGTTGATGCAAACACGCCGTTGAAACCTGCTTGAACCAAAATCTCTTTGTCTTCTACTTTTCCTGCTAATAACATACATAACAGGGACTCGTTGTTTCGGGGGTTCCTGCAAGATGCCTGAGGGAACTTTCCCATAACAGTCTGTCGGTTGGCTTTGCCTTCTCCGGTGATGATAAGGTCGGGCTCTTTGATTTTTTCCGCAAAGCGCAACAGGCCGAGTAGCTGTTGTATGCCGGGCTTTATTCGGTATTCAGGAAAGCTGACAGTCTGCCGCCCCGCCCTATGATGAAATTCCTGCATCCCGAGTCCAAAGCATAGGCTGTCAGTTCGACTGTTCTATTGGAATTGAATTTGCCAGAATTTGTTTTGAATTTATTTTGAATTTATTTTAAAATTAAACCACATTGGTTATCAGATACTTACCTCTGATCTGTCAGACACTTGTGTCTTACGGCTAAAACACTTGTGTCTTACGGCTAAAACACTTGTGTCTGACGTGTAAAACACTTGTGTCTGTCACGCAAAACACTTGTGTCTGTCAAGACAAAGGATTGCAGCTCTCAAACAGGGTGAGAGCGATAGGCGTAAAAGGCTCTCTTCTCTTCCGCCTGACAGCCGTAAACCAGCGCATTCAGGAAATATCCGTCCGACAGAATGCAGGCCCTCGTCTTCAGAAAAAGGAACAGCCTATAGCGAATTCAGGTTATATCTGTAACCGCATGAGTAACAATTTCCCTAAAGCATTGTCTTATAACCTTTTTGTAGAGTTACGGGCAATTGTCTGTGATAACAAACGTATTTCACGGCATAAGGTCTTTGCAGGCATTGCACAACGTGGAACGTCGAGTACGGGATGGCTTTATAAGTTCAAACTACATCATTAATCCGGCTATACCCCCTCATAAAAGAGGAAAACAAATTCCAAAAGAACTCTCAAAAGCATGCCGCACAAAATTAAAACCGCTTCATAACGATTTTATGAGAATTAACCCTTATATTTGCTCTCCGTATTTTTATAAGAAACAAGATATAATATAATAAAGTAGTAAAGAAATGGGTAAAGTTCTTATTATCGGTGCAGGCGGTGTGGGTACCGTTGTTGCACACAAAGTGGCTCAGAATCCTGACGTGTTTACAGAAATCATGATAGCCAGCCGAACCAAGTCCAAATGCGACGCCATTGTCAAAGCCATCGGAAACTCTACCATCAAAACCGCTCAGGTAGATGCAGATAGTGTAGACGAATTGGTAGCGCTTTTCAATAGTTTCAAACCCGAAATTGTCATAAACGTAGCCCTCCCCTATCAGGATCTTACCATCATGGAAGCATGCCTGAAGAGCGGTGTTAATTATCTGGATACGGCCAACTACGAGCCGAAAGATGTGGCTCATTTCGAATACAGCTGGCAATGGGCCTATAAGAAGCGTTTTGAAGAAGCCGGACTGACTGCCATCCTCGGCTGCGGTTTCGATCCGGGCGTAAGCGGCATCTATACGGCATATGCAGCCAAGCATCACTTCGACCAAATCGAATATCTGGATATTGTAGACTGCAATGCGGGTAACCATCACAAGGCTTTTGCCACCAATTTCAATCCGGAAATCAATATTCGCGAAATTACTCAAAACGGACGTTATTATGAAAACGGTCGATGGGTAACCACCCGTCCACTGGAAATTCACAAAGACCTGACCTATCCCAATATCGGTCCTCGCGATTCATACCTGCTTTATCATGAAGAACTGGAATCGCTGGTCAAGAACTTTCCCACCATCAAGCGTGCTCGTTTTTGGATGACATTCGGACAAGAATATCTGACACATCTGCGTGTAATCCAAAATATCGGTATGGCACGCATCGATGAGGTAGAATATAACGGCATGAAGATTGTTCCATTACAGTTCCTCAAGGCCGTACTTCCCAATCCGCAAGACTTGGGCGAAAACTACGAAGGCGAAACTTCCATCGGTTGCCGCATCCGCGGGCTGAAAGACGGCAAAGAACACACCTATTATATATATAATAATTGCAGCCATCAGGAAGCTTATAAGGAAACCGGCATGCAGGGAGTAAGTTATACAACCGGCGTGCCTGCCATGATTGGTGCCATGATGTTCCTAAAAGGGCTTTGGAAGAGACCGGGCGTATGGAATGTGGAAGAATTCGATCCTGATCCCTTCATGGAGCAACTTAACAAACAAGGATTACCTTGGCACGAAATTTTTGACGAAGATTTGGAAGTTTAAACACCGGAACAATGAATATAGGAGACAAAGCACCCGAAGTATTGGGTATCAACGAGAAAGGCGAAGAAATCCGCATAAGCAATTATAAGGGAAAGAAAATAGTGCTTTATTTCTACCCCAAAGATATGACATCGGGTTGCACCGCACAAGCTTGCAACCTGCGAGACAATTATACCAACTTGCGCAAAGCAGGCTACGAGGTCATCGGCGTCAGTGTGGATAGCGAAAAGTCGCACCAGAAGTTCATAGAAAAGAACAACCTCCCTTTCAGCCTGATTGCAGACACCGACAAAAAACTGGTAGAGCAATTCGGAGTATGGGGAGAGAAAAGTATGTATGGACGCAAATACATGGGCACTTTCCGCACGACCTTTATTATCAATGAAGAAGGCATCATAGAGCGTATTATCACTCCTAAAGAAGTGAAAACCAAAGAGCATGCCGCCCAAATTCTTTAAAAGAACAGACTGTGAGTCAAAAGTCGGAATAAACGCAAAGGCCTATGGCACACTCTCTGAAAATCTAAAAACTTAGTAAAGTAAACTTATGGCAAAAAAAGACGAACTTAATTTTGAAACAGAAAATGGCACTGCAACACCGACCGGAAAACTGAAAGCCTTGCAGGCTGCCATAGACAAGATTGAAAAAAGTTTTGGCAAAGGTTCTATCATGAAAATGGGTGACGAGAGTGTCGAACCGATAGAAGTAATCCCCACCGGCTCCATTGGATTGAATGTGGCACTCGGTGTAGGCGGTTATCCGCGCGGGCGCATTATCGAAATCTACGGTCCGGAATCATCGGGTAAAACCACTCTGGCCATCCATGCCATCGCCGAAGCGCAAAAAATGGGCGGCATAGCCGCTTTCATTGATGCCGAGCATGCTTTCGACCGTTTTTATGCTGCTAAGTTGGGCGTGGATGTAGATAATCTGTTAATTTCGCAACCCGATAATGGAGAGCAAGCTTTGGACATTGCCGACCAGCTCATCCACTCATCTGCCATTGACATCATTGTGATAGACTCTGTCGCCGCGCTAACCCCCAAAGCCGAAATAGAAGGCGACATGGGCGACAATAAAGTAGGTCTTCAGGCACGCCTCATGTCGCAAGCCTTGCGTAAACTGACATCAGCCGTCAGCAAGACGCGCACCACCTGCATCTTCATCAACCAATTGCGCGAGAAGATTGGCGTGATGTTCGGTAACCCTGAAACCACAACCGGTGGTAATGCCTTGAAATTCTACGCCTCAGTGCGCCTCGATATCCGTCCGGGACAAGCCATCAAAAATGGCGAGGAGATATTGGGCAAACAGACCAAGGTCAAGGTAGTGAAGAACAAAGTGGCTCCTCCGTTCCGTCGTGCAGAATTCGACATCATGTTTGGTGAAGGCATTTCGCGTGCAGGTGAAATTATAGACTTAGGAGTCGAGTTGGAGATTATCAAGAAAAGCGGCTCTTGGTTCAGTTACAACAATACGAAAATCGCTCAAGGGCGCGATGCGGCTAAACAAGTCATCCTCGACAATCCCGAATTGGCCGAGGAACTTGAAGGACTTATCTTTGCAGAATTGAAAAAGGAGAAATAAACAAAATCTTCCACATGCGTACACCGTATTCTTGGGGAGTTTTTCAATACATATTGATTTTTTCAATACAAAATTTTGCAGGAATCTCAAAAAAGCGTACCTTTGCGCCGCAATTAAGGCTGGTTCCGTAGCTCAGCTGGATAGAGCAACGCCCTTCTAAGGCGTGGGTCTTGCGTTCGAATCGCAACGGAATCACCAAAGGCGGTTACTTCGGTATCTGCCTTTTTTATTTTAAACTCAAATTGAACATACTGTTTCTTATTCTGAAATTGTATCGTTACTGATTTTGTCATTGGGAGAATGAAAAAAGAAATATTTGAGAAAATGTTTGTTCCTTTCAGGAAGATTTTATTACCTTTGCTCTCGATTAATAGATATGAAAAATGCGGCAGTAGCTCAGTTGGTAGAGCATCAGCTTCCCAAGCTGAGGGTCACGAGTTCGAGTCTCGCTTGCCGCTCTCTCTGAAAATCAGGTAGTTACAAACAAGTAACTACCTTTTTTATTGCCTAATTATTGCGTATCAAATAGAAATAAAGTACATTTGAGGACATTAAAGTACATCAAAACGGGTCAAATTTAAGGTCAAAACATGGGTAATAAAATCAAAATAGCATTGGACTTGCGCCGGAAGAAGAAAGATGGGACATATCCCATCGTGATAGAAATCCGCAATAAGGATAAAATAAGAATAGCCACATCCTACTCCGCATTGCCTGAAAATTGGAATGACGGACAGTTCAAAAAGAATGAATCCAATTACGCTCGGAAAAACCTTGTTCTGCGGAGTATGTATGATAAAGTGGAGAGGGTTTTATTGGAAATTTCGGAGGAAAGGAGATTTATTTCAGACAAAGAGCTTAGGGCACTAATAAATAAAGACGTCTCTAATAAGCAAGACTTATCTAATAGGACTTTCATCAGCGTGCTTGATAGTTTCTTGGAGCTGAAAAGTAATGCCGGAACACGCTCCGTATATGAGGGAACGAGAAATAAAATACTCATCTTTGATAAAGGATGCACGTTTGAGACAATAGACAGAAACTGGCTGTCCCGTTTTGAAAAGTGGATGATAGATAGCGGAATGAAAACGAACGCATACGCCATTCACCTGCGCAACATCCGGGCGGTGTTTAACTACGCCATTGATGAAGAGATAACAACCCTATACCCGTTCCGCAAGTTTAAGATAAGGAAAGAGGAAACCCGCAAACGGTCTTTGACCGTGGAGCAACTAAGGCAGCTTCGCGATTATCCGTGCGAACCGTATCAGGAAAGATATAGGGACATGTTTATGTTGATGTTCTACCTCATTGGAGTGAATGCAGTAGACCTGTTCAACGCAAAGAAGCTGGTAAATGGTCGGCTGGAGTACAAACGTGCCAAGACGGGGAAACTGTACTCTATCAAGGTAGAACCGGAAGCAATGGGAATAATAGAAAAATACAAAGGCAAGAAGTACCTGCTTAATGTATTGGACGAATACGGCAACTACAAAGATTTCCTCCATCGAATGGGAATAGGCCTTAAACAAATCGGCGAATGCAAACGCTCCGGGCTTGGAGGAAAGAAGCATATCACTCCCCTATTCCCCGACATCTCCAGCTATTGGGCACGCCACACATGGGCAACCATAGCCGCATCCCTTGATGTGCCGAAAGAAACGATTGCCGCCGCACTCGGACATGAGATAGGGATGTCCGTCACATCCATATACATTAACTTCGATATGCGAAAAGTGGATGAAGCGAATAGGCTTGTTTTGGATAAGGTAAAAGAAGAGACCGGGGTTTAATGCTCCGGTTTTTATTTATAATATTCCTTTCCTCTTATGTTCTTGTGTCCCGACAGGTGTAATTCTTCGTCAAAATAAATCTTACCTCCACAGTGAGGGCAAGTGATAGTGTTGGCATCATTCTTGACTTCTTCGGGAGATGCAAACAACTGCCACATGGGCACATCAAGGGCGGCAGCAATCTCTTCTGCCTTTTCCACCAAAAGTTTCCCTGCCACCTGTCGGCTCAATGCCTGTCTACTAACACCCATCTGGTCAGCAAGCTGCGAGAGTGTCATACCTTTCTCTTTTAAAATGTCTTTTATCCTCATGATTGCAAAGATAGGTAATAATATAAGGTGTAAATAGAATTATTTACTAAATAATATTAACGGCAATATATTTGTTGCAAAACAATTTGTTGCGTAAATAATATTATTTACCTTTGTGACATTAAAGCAATGAAAGTATAACCAATCAAAATATAAATTATGGCAACGTTTAGAAATGTAGAATTCAGAATGAGAAGAGGTAACGGCTATGGTCAGTATGTAATTGAGGCTCGTTACAGGGGCGAAGACATTAAAGCCTACACTACCGACAGTGAGGCATGGGACTGGATTAATGATGATAGCAACAAAGAAAAGCATCAAGAGGCTCTTCGTCATTGCTATCGAAAAATCGTTGAAGCCTACAACGAGAAAACAATTACCGCTTACAGGCAGGGCGGTAATTGGATTGTCAATATAAACGGCTATGAAGACCAATTGCATTACAGCATCAAGTCCAAAGCGGACGTGAGACGCTGGTTAGCCGAGAGACAAAATGAGCACGAGTATGAGGGATATAGGCTTGTATTCGCTTAAGATGAACCTTATAGGCCTTTTCAAAAAAAACATCAGCCTCGTAGATTATATTGTTGAATACAGTAAGTCAACGAGGCGTTCTGCTGCTTACAAACGCAGGCTTAGGCGGCTTGCTAAACTTCTCACCACGTTCGAAGAGCATGTGGGGATAAAACTGCATCCATGCTCTTTTGATGACGATTTGAGCGAAAGACTTGTCCACTTTATAAAGGCGTCAAAACCTATTGGAAAAAGCAAGGCTTATAAGCCTGACACTATACGCAGATTTGTCGAGCAAATACGAATGATACTTGCACGCCTTGAGCGCAGTGGGGAAAAGGTAAGATTGGATGCCCTCAAAGAACTTTCCATCCCCAAGGATGAATCTGCCGCCGTCTATCTCTCTATGCAAGAGATAGAGCGAATCAACGCATTACACTTGCATAAGGATAGCGCACAGGTCAGAGATATATTCATTGTCGGCTGCCTAACGGGGTTGCGTTATTCTGACTATTCCCATTTATCGGAAGAAAACTTTGTCAATGGAAATATCGAGGTCTTTACAAAGAAAACCAATACCCGTGTTGTCATTCCCGTGCATCCTTTGATTGATGACGTGATAACACGGAACAATGGGTATGGTTTTCTTCGCTACAATAAGAGCCAGCAGAATTTTAACGTGCGTATAAAATATATCTGCAAGAAAGCCGGAATCAACGAAAAAGTACATTACGAACGCACGGAGGGATTCCGTAGAGTTAAGCACACGAAGAGAAAGTATGAGCTTATATCATCCCATACGGCACGCAGGTCGTGCGCAACCAATATGTACCTTTCAGGCATTCCCACCGCAAGAATCATGCTCATAACCGGCCACAAAACAGAATCGGCGTTCTTCACTTATATAAGAATCAGGAAAGAAGAGAATGCAGAAGAGCTTAGGAGACATCCGTTCTTTTCGAGATAGCGATGGGGTGTGTCAAATATGAGTTGTGTTTTTACAACTTTGTGGAAAGAAAAAGGCAGCGGATGCTGCCTTTAATGTCTATTCTTTATTAATGTTTATATATATCGCCAAACTCTGTTTCAATAAACAGGACATGGAAAATTTGTTGCCTTTGCAACCCCACGAATACGTGGTTATCTCCGGTTGCACGAAATACGTGTAGGTGCGAGACATCAGGTGTAACAAAACTCGGAAGAGAGGGAATTATTTGTTGGATAGGAATCTTCTCCATGCCAAACGAATGCCTATCTGACATCTTAATCTCTTTCCATCCCAATTGCCCCAACTTGGATAAGCGGAATAAAAAATCGGTAAGTAACTTGGAATTCCCGCATCCTTTTAACGATTTATCCTGCAAGTGTTTAAAACAGAATAAAGGAGAATCATTTTCTGGTGCACCGCTGGCTAACACAGAGGACGGCTCATAGGAGGGAGGAATGATTTTTGCCTTTTGTTTCTTTTTGCCTTTTCCCATTATCTATTTCCTCACTCTTGTCTTGAAAAACTCCTTCATCAAATCATGAGAAACAACATTTCCGACTCCCACGGGAGTTTCTTTCCAAGGACGTTCGGCATGCGTCAAGTTCATCAGTCCAACAGCAGAAAAATCACCATATATTTTATAGACTTGATTAAATAGTCGTTCTTCATCATTATTCAGGGATATAGGTTCGTTCTTGGTAGTAATAGCTCCAGCACCATTATCTTTGTATTTATGATAGACAAGTGGGACTACGGGGCCATATTGCCATGCCTCTATATCTTCGTCAAAAAGAGGGGTGTCAAACACCGCCAAATGAAATCCTTGCATATAGTAGAGGAGTTTCTGTAATTTAAGATTAGTCATCACGTCACCCACTTCTGCTTGAGATGAAGAAGCCGCTATTATCTTATCCGCTATATCAAAAACATTGTAACTCATAATTTCCGCCCCTTTTTATATTAAACAACAAAAGCCACACCGGTATTGTTCCGATTGGCTTCAAACGTTCAAAGAATTTTTATATTTGCACGCTGCAAATATAAAGACTTCCGAGAACAAATGCAACAAATTAAAACTTTTTGAAACATGGTGGTGCCGGAAAGGGCATAGTAAAGGCGGCTACCCATCACGGACGGCCGCCTTTACAGTGAACAAAAAGTATCATCTAATCAATAACTTACCACTGAAATAAATTATAGCTTACTCCTACCCCCACATAAGCCCCCGTAGGATAACCATACCCGGCTTGTATTCCAATCCCCCAACGCTTTTTATTGGCAGGATGGTATATGTCATTCGTGATTGTATGGGTTATCATCCGTGGGTATATCTCCAGCTTATCCAATCTCGGCCGATAGCCGCTTACCCATGCCTTATACAGGCTATCCTGATAGACGACCTGCTCACGCCGCACAACCGTATCTCCTACATGGATGGTGTCGCCGGTGAACTGCCAGAACACGGGCATAGGAGCGGATATGAGTAGTGTATCAATCCTGACAACAGTTTTTATCTTTGTCCGCACCTCCAGCTTGCGCGGGCGGAACCATGCCGCCACGCAAGCGATGAGGAGCAATGCGGATAACACCCATGGCAACTTTTTCATAGCCCCTGCTCTTTTACGATTCTACGCACCATCTTGAATACCTTATTCATTACCTCCGCATAGTCTGGTGCGGTGGCGTACTTACCGCCCACGTTGTCTACCAACTTGCGCACATATAGCTCCGGATTCTTCCGGTACGGCCAAGCATCGGCGAACTGCGGGCGTTGCAAGAGGGCAAAATGGTCGGCCAAGCAGTCGGCCACGCTGTCATAGTCACGGAATAGGCGCTTGACGGTGTATCTGTACCGATACTCTGATAGCTTAACCACCTGAATAACCTTTTCCGGCGCTTTGAATGTCACATCCGGACGCGAAAAGTATTCGGTGGTCGTTACCAGTTGCACGGCACCTTTCCAGCTACTTCCCTTGGTAATTCCGAACAGGTTGTTACCAATGGCAGACTTGCCCCAGCCCGATTCAAGGGCAGCCTGTGCGGTGACGAACACGGGGTCAATATCACCCGTCTTCTTGGCCTGCGGATATATCCACCTTACAAATTCGTTCGGCTTCATCCCTTGCCCTCCTTCCCTTTGTTCATATACTTGATTATCGCCTGCGCTATCTCGGCAGGTTCCGTGCGGTTCTTCGCTATCTCGGTGGCCAATGCCGCCACCTCCTTGTATTCGTTGCGCACCTTCTCATTAGCTTTCTCGTAGATGGACTTCAACTCCACAAGTGAGATACCCAACGCCCCGAACAGGGTAACAACCGGGAATATCGGCACAGACCATCCATAATAGCAGTGCAGATACCATACGCCGCCCATCTGCATAACATCGATAACGCTGAGTGCAATCAGTGCGTTATAATACCTCGCTATCTTGTCGATAGTCTTCTTGTACCCGAAACTCGACCTTACCTCTCCCCGTGCCTTGGCCTTGCGCACACCGCTCCACAAGTCGGCCATTATCATAATAAACACCTCGATGTAGATGGCAAACAGCATCCACGCCACGACAAATATTTCACTCAATCCTTTCATCATTATTCTTCTTTTTCGCCCGCCCCACAACCGGCAAGGCGGGCGGTTACCGTTACGCTCCAATCTCTTCTTTTGCCTCAGCAATGATTGCTTCAAACATTGCTACGTGTGCGGCAACCTCTTCGTTTGCCGGGAAGCTCGTTGACTTGTTGCCACCACTTAACGACATCGAGCCGACATACGAGCGTTGCTCACCCGTTTCTTCGGTGGTTGTAACCTTAGTCACATTGCACTGTAAATTGACAATTCCGCCGTCGGCAAAATTGTAATTCACGTCATATTCATACTCTCCGCTCTTGGCGGTTGCCGTTACCGCTGTTGAGCGGCCTGTTTCAGTTAACTTCTTCATCTTTTTTAGTTTAAAATTAGTATTAATGTTAGTTTATTCCTCTTTTGCCGGGTCAGGTTTTTCGATGGTATCCGCCGATAATGCCGCGTCAAGCGCCTCATTTACCGCCACCTTGACATAGGCAAGGTACGGGTAGACCTCGGAGCCTACCTGTACGCCCATATCCATGTACTTGCGAACGATAGCGGCACGCTCCTCCGTTATCTCCACTTCGCCATTCATGTATATCTCTTTCGAGAACTCATACTCGCCAATATCGGGCGTATTATTAAAAATGGAGTTTCCAATCTTTGTGGACAAGTCCATCGAGGTTTCCTTGTCCTCGATATCCTTTACGATAATCTTTCTAAAGTCGATTTTTTTCATACTCTTTTTATTTATAGTTAATAATCTTACCAGTTGCCAGTCCAGTTCGCCGTCCATTCGTTGTTGGTGGCGTCGTACATCAATATGGCCATGTTGCCTCTGTTCACCTCGAAGCTGTTTCCCACGCCGCCGTCATTCCATGCGCGGATGTTATCGCCGGCAATCCGGCATCTCCCCCCGCAATGGTTGCGGATAAAGTATATCTGGCCGTCCTCCACGCCACTGCCCGGCAGGGTCACCGTAGCTCCCGCCTCGACGACAAAGACAATGCTGTCCATTACCGACAATGTAGTGTTTGCACCGACCCTCCTCGCCCGTAAGCGCATCCCGCATATCCTGCCTTTGGGGATGAACAGGGCGTGATTGCCGCTTTCCACCCAATCGTCATACGATTTAGCCCCCTCCACGGACAGGTGCAGGCCGGTATTGGCTCTCAATTCGTAAGAGCCTAAAACCCTGTTGACGTCTATCCTCATAGACGTAGCCATACGGCCGCCGGATGATAAAGGAGATGCGTCCGCGCCGAAACACACCTCCGTGTGGGGGTTCTTAAACCTTATCATGTTAGGTATCAGCAGCATGGAATCCTGTCCGGAAACACCCTCGATACGGTCGAACGTACCTTGCGCCGACTGTATCTTCTTTGCAGTAATATTCAGCGCGTTGACGGCATCGGCGGTCACGATGGCCGCCTGAACGCTCCCCACGTCCAACTTATCGGCGGTAATGCTACGCGCCTCGATGAGGGAGGTCTTGATGTAGCCGCCTTGTACGATAGTGTTGTCCAGCTTGGCGAGGCTGACCATGTTCTGGTAAGCCATTGCGCCGAGACGATTCTGCAAGGCCGTCAACGAGGCCGTTGTCGCCTTGCCGTTGATAACGGACTGAGTGGCAGCGTCAAGCGAGGCGAACGTCACCTTGCCCGCAAGGCTAATCTCCTTGCCAAAAACATTAATACCGCCGGTAGTAATGCTTATTCCCGCCTTGATTTCCTCCTTGGTGGGGCGCAGGGCTATATCCGCCTGCACGTCCTCCGGGGCGGGAGACCAGTCGGTGGCTTTCGTACCTTTCTCGACCTTAAAGTCTCTAAACCAGTAATGCAGATAGGCAAGCTTTTCGATATCGATAAAATTGTATGTGTCAGCACTGTAGTTGTTTACCTTAGCCCTTAATTCAAACCTCTTCCACTCCGTTGTAAATGTCGCGTCTCCCGTACACGGGTTGTCGCAGATGTCGAATTTGGGCGTTTGAGTGTAGTTGGACTTGCCCCAAAAGCTTATCACATAGTCTCCATTCTCGCGGATAACATTCTTTATTCTCACGTCGCAAACCAAGCCTTGCTTACCCGTAAGTTTAAACCCGTGCACGGAATCCGCATCAACCTCTTTCTGTATAGTGGGATTGTTAGCTAAGTTAACTAATTCGGTACTCTTCCTGTACAGGTTGCGGCCACCAATCTGCAAGGCGGCATCTGCATCTTCAGGCGACAGCGTCCAGTCAGACGCTTTAGTACCCTTTTCAAATTTAAACTTACTAATCTTGACCGGAGTTCCCGTGGCGGCAGTAAGCTTTGCGTTCAGCAGCCATGGGTCACTACCGTTGTATTTATGCGTACACTCAAAATAACCGGAAGCATCGTCCACGAAGAAGTTATCCGTACCCAAGGCGTAATTAGCCCTCTTGACGATAAAATCTGCATTCTTTATCGGACGACCGCCCAATGTCATGTAACCGCTAACAGTGTAGTATGCCCCTGCGTCAGGGATATAACCCTTGACACGGATAACCAGTTGCTGGTTTGTCGTGCCATCAATCTTAAGCATCACATTGACGTCAGTGTCTGTTATTACCGGTACGGATGTGGCGGCTATCCAACTCTCCAGCTTGGATAATATAACGTAGTTACGGCCTCCCACCTGTACGTTACCAACGGCCGTCGTTATCTGCTCCTTGACCACCATATTGATTGCACCGGGGGTTATCTTCTGCTCGGCAGCTGACATGCGGGTGCCGAGTGCGCTGAAGTCCGTCTGTGACACCTTGGACGAGATGGAGTTGTTGAGCACCGCCAATTGGGCGGAGTACTCCGTCTTCGTGGGATACTTGGCCGCGGCATCACTGATTGCCGCCTGCTTGGCGGCGTCAGCCTTGGCTTGGGCGTCAGCCTCCATGTCCTCCGGAGCGGGAGAACCGTCCGTCGCCTTGTTGCCCTTCTCCAATTTTAGCCAAGCAATCCAATAGTTCACGCCACCTGTGGCACCCCGATAAAAGAAAGGCCTGAAAGAATCGGCATCGCCCGTCAGCTTGAAGACTATGCGTATCAGCTTCCATTGACCCGCAACGGTAGACGTATCGTGGGACACAACGCTAATCTTGCCCTGATTCTGATTGTTGAGACCCGCAAGATAGTGTAGCGGATAATAACCTGTACCTGTTACATCGACCTCCGTCCTGACCATAGCCGAATAAGTGTACTCGACGCCGTTCTCCAGTGTCAGCCACGGATGGAAAAGACCATAGCCGACCAGTGTCTTAAGGGTCGGCTTGCCGTTGTACTTCACGGTATTGTCTATCGTCCAGCTGCCGGAGCTGTATCTGGAAAAACCGTTATTCCAACCGGACGCACGAAAATTGATGGCATTCCGCAGCAGGTTACGCCCGCCCACCTGCACGCCGTCAACGGCCAGTTGCGCCGCTTGTTTGGCGGCGCTGACAACCACGCCGTCGGCGGCGACATTGACCCGTGCCTCCGCAGCTTCAGCCTTGCCCGCCGCCTGCTCCGCACGTTTGGCTTTGAGGTCGATGTCGGCGGCGGTCTGGTTTATGTTGCTCTCCTTTTGCGTCACGGCAACCAGCTTAGCGGCGGAAGCGTCGGCATTGGCCTTGGCAGTCTCTGCGGCTGATACGGCTTGCTGCGTCTTGACGTTTATCTCGGCAATCTTGGAGGTGACCTGCCCGTCAAGGATTTGGAAGTCCGTGCGCACCTTGTTTATCTCAAAGGCTATCCCGGCTTCCACGTCTTCGGGCGCGGGCGTCCAATCCGTGGCTTTCGTGCCCTCCTCAATCTTAAAGTTCCACATCTTCACGCTTCCGGTGGACACCTGCACATACAAGTAGGTATAGTCACGGTCGTCTGTCACATTGGCAGGTATGGTTACCGTACTCTCCCTCCTGCCCCTGCCGCTTAAGCCGGTACTGTTCAGAGGCAGGTTGACCCATGCCCAATGGTAATCCTTACCGCCCCCTTCCATATCCGTCTGCAACTCCGCACCGAAACGGGCCTTATTATACACGCTTCCGGTGGACACGCCGCTATATTCATACTCAAAAGAGATTGTCAGTGTCTTGCCCTTGAGCTGCTGTTTGGACTTGGACAGCTCATAGCGTGTCGTTCCCGTGACAACACGGGCGGAATTCAGCACGAGGTTACGCCCGCCTATCCGCAAGCCGTCGAATATGGCCTGCGCGTGTGTCTTGGCGTTGGTTTCGGCGAGCGCGGCCTTGGCCTGCGCGTCCGAAGCGGCGGCAGAGATGGCGGCTGCCTTGGCGGCGTTGGCCTTTGCCTGCGCATCGCTTGCGGCTGCGGAGATTGCACCGCTCCGTGCCTCGCCGATGGCAGTCTCGACTGTCTTGCCGGAGGTAAGCATAAGCATGCCCTTGGCTATAAGATTGAGCGTATATAGGCCAAAGCCCGACAATGCCCCGAAGTCGGGGTCGACGATACCCGACAGGTTGCCTGTACGAGTCACCAGCTTGCCTGTGAGGCTGTACGAGTTGATACCCGCATAGTCATCACGGTAGGGGGCGTTGGCACCGACAGTGCAATCTATCTGTGCAGACTGTCGGGCGGCATTGGTGCGGTTGCCTAATACGGCTACATCGTCGCCTACCTCGGGCGTTGCGCTGCCGGCCTCGCAATCGGTCTTAGAGAGGTTAAAGTAACCGGCTCCGGCAGAGGTCACAAGCCGCCAATAGCGCTTCATTTTCAGACCTGTAAAGACTTGACACAGCACTTGGTCGTCCTTGACAAAGTCGTCGCTACTGTCATGTTCACAACGCCAGTAGCTGCCGCCATCGGTCACCTTGGTAATCTTACCACCGGCGGCCGAACGGATGACCATGCCGCCCTGATGCACGACCTTTTGCACGACCAACTCAAAGACGGTAAACGTCTTGCGCACGGTGAGCATATCCAACTCGCCGTGCCACAGCCCAGAGGCGTCCTTCCACACTTTGAAGCCCTCGCCAAGAAATCCGGAAACGAACTTATCGGATGACAGGTATTGTCGGATGATGCCGTGCATGATGTCGGCGGTATTCTCAACCGTCAGGTTGTGAATAGTAGCCAATGCACGGATAACGGCATTGAGGGATGTCACCCGGTTAGCCACCTCCACGTCACGGGCGGTTGCCTTATCGGCTACGTCAAGCGTGCCGGTTTTGCTGTTGCCGGAAACGTTAAGGGAGGCGGTCTCTATCTTAATCAGAGCACGCAGTATCTCCATGACCGTCAAGTCCTTGCCGATGGTGGCGTTGCCGTCCACGGTTAAATCCTCTCCTATACCAAGAGAGTGCTCGGTGCGGTCGGAGCGGGTTTTGGAAAGAAACTCTTTTAACGCCCGGCGTGCTGAAAATGTGTTACTGTCAGACGGAGATGTTCTATCAAAAGATGTAATCAAGTACACTCCCGTTCCACCACCAACATAAGCCTGCCCTTTGTAGACAAGTTCATCTACCTTATTTTCAAGTTCTTTTATACGGGAATAAGCGGCCGTTTCTCCAACGGTATAGATAGGTGTATCAAAAGGAATATCCAGATTATATTCAAACCCAATAATACGTGATACTCTTCCGTCTTCAAAGTAAGCGGGATTCAGGAGGTTGACACGCTGTCCGACCTCGTATAATTGAGCGTTCCCATAGCCATCTATCATGGTATCAGACATCATACGGCAATCGTATGTGGACGGGTCTGTATTTGACTTTGCAACGTATTTTTCAGCATGTGTTTTCAACTCCTGTTCGGCGGATGAAATATAACTCATATCCCCGATTTTCAGACTGTCAAAGCCGTGCAGAATGTATTTATCTCCAACTTTCGGTTTAAGAACCGTGTCCGGAAGTTTACGGCCATAGTCCTCGTTTACTATAATTTCATAGAGCTGAGCTTCTGGATTCCAATTGCCATTTCCCAGCTTCTCCGATACACCATTCGGGTTGAACTTAACGGCAAAGTCCATTCCATTGAGCAAGCCAGATTGGAAGACGATACGTAATTCACTGTCGTCAAGCAAGTAATCCTTTGAGAAATTAATCCCAGTGTCGGCGAACCTGTAAAAGGTTTCCACAGTAGTAGTTCCGTCCCCGTTCTTGACAGTGTGCCCATAAGAGGAAACGTCCGTTATCGTTCCCACCCTGCGGGGGTATATGTTATCAAAGACAACCACCTGCTCAATCGCCTCTTCGGTATTCATGTCGGGGTATGCGTCAATATACGGCACACCTACGGGCAGCATTAAGCGTTTCTGAACCACCCCGTTAACGAGCATGGAACTGTCGGACGATCTATAATTGGACGGAATGTTTCTTGTAGAGCCGAAAGCGTAAATACGGGTGGCGTAACCTGTCTGGCTGTCGGAGCGTGTCATATCTTCCACGTTCACCCCAATGTTGAAATCTATGGCATCCCCAAACTCGCACCGTCCGAAGTGTATTACGCTGTCCGTTATCCAACACTCACAGTTCCATTTTTCAGCCATAGAGAAACAGGCATCAAGAATGCTTGTGTTGTTGTAGGACATCAGTCGCGACTTGTTGTCTACCGTGTTGTCAATGGAGAACGTGAAGTCTTGCCCGTTGTATTTATATCCAAGTGCTTTAAGGTTTCGTATGATAATAGACGCCTGCACGTCAAGCGAAGCGGTGAGATTCCAAGCGGCTTCCTGACCGGATGATTCAGGGGTGTACCTGAATATCTTGTTTTTCCACTTCCAATAGTATGCGTCAAGACGCAGGTCGTAATCGTAAGCTGATGTTCCGGTGTTGTAGGCTGGCTTCTGGACATCGCACACCTCAAACCTACCAAAATCGCAGTCAACATAGCTTCCTATCTTGAAATATATGGGATTATCAAGGGAGAACTTGATATTAATGTAATCCTCCCTCATTAAAGTGAACTTCCTCTTGCACCCCTCGTTCGCAGGAGTTGACAAAAGGATATTGCCGGATATGTCTCTGATGTTTAACATACGGCAAAGTTCGTGATGCAGGAAGTGAAAGACTAATATTAAGGTGTAGAATCCGTGACAATTTGGGAAATGTCACGAAAAAGTTGTATTTCACCTCAAACCCTATTGCCCGGATTAGGCTCACAGAACTTGGCGGACACTTTCCCAAATGTCCGTGCCACATTCTGCCCATAGGTGATACTCTTTCCTAAATAGATAAGATGATAGACCTCATCACCATTAGCCGGCACTTTAATATCAATCACTCCTTTGTAGAGTTCCTCATAAAAAGCGTTCTTCTTCGCCTGATAGTCAGACGGAGAGCTGCCCTCTATCGTAAAACCCAAAGTCAAATCCCGTTCATCCACCCTTGGAGCATTCACTATTATCCGCTTGCCGTGCTCCAATCGTGATTTGTTTTCGATAAACTCTTTCATGGGTGCAGGCTCACCCAACTTGTCAAGAAAGTTATCCCCCATTCTGACACCCCACGTAACGTATGCGTCTTTGCCGTTTATCAGTAAATCTCCTGTCATATCATTATAATTTAGATGTATTCTTTTTCACTTCCGCTATGTCTTTCTGCATCTGCCGGATAGGCTTAATGATAGCTCCCGTATTCTCTGAAATTTGAACCAGTTCAAGATAAGAATCCGCTATGGTGGTGCGTATATCGTCCGCAATATTCCTCGTGTCAGTGCTAACGGAAAGGATGTCTTCCGCTTTCATGGTTAGGATATTAAGTGATTGGGATTGGGCGATGTTTTGGAGCTTCATCTCTTCTCCGGTAACTTGCAAAGCGGTAAATCGTCCATTGAGTTCGCCCGCTTGGTCTTGAGTCATGGTTTCAAAACCTTTTCTCGTACTTTCCTGTGAGAAACTTCCATTTACAAGGTCTATTCCGGCAATATTCTTCATCGTGTCGTTGATGTTTTTCGCCATCCCCTGAATGACAGGCAACTGCTGTTCGGCCGTCCCCATGAGTTCTTTTGTCAACTCGGAAACCCTTCTGTTCAATTCTACCTCATCTATCAGTTTCTTGGCATAATCCTCATAAGCCTTGTTTATCTTGCTTTGATAACTGTTTTCACCTTTTCCGAATATCTTGGATAGCACGATGGACTTAAGCATGTCATTGGCGATGTCTTTAAAAGTATCACCGGCATATTCACGGAAACTCTTTAAAGCGTCTTTTCCATCAGAAAGCCACGTCCAAATACTATCTACAAATTTATCTACCAACGGCTCATACAAAGAATTGACATACTCGTGGAGTTTCTCTATATATTCATCATACTTTTCACGCAGCTTGATGAGCGTTTCAAGCGTCTCTTTGGTTTGTCCTACGAGCTTATCACCGTATTTATCAATAATAGCCTTTGCCGCATCTTTGTTGATAAGATTGTCTTTGCCAAACAACTCTCCAAAACCGTTGTTCCGTGCCCAAGAAATCAAATCCTCGGTTTCTTGGCTATGTCCAAAAATTCCGCTACCAAATAAGCCCCTGCTGCGTCCTCTGGTCTCAATACGGAGATTTTTTATGGCTTCTATTGTGTTTTTATCATATTTATTTCCGAGAATATTAGTGCCGAATATTGCGTCAATCCCCCCAAGTAATCCATAGCCGAGAGAGCCTGTAAGCCATCCGCCGCCTTTTTTATTCTGATAAACGGCTTGCTGTTCGTTCACCTTATCCTTATAAGCCTTGAATACCTCATCATGAACCTCCCTGTAATTCCTCAACCCTTTCAAACCATTTTCCGAGAACCAGCCCTCTTCAGCGTGCCGTGCTTCAATAGCCGCTATACGGTATTCGTTGACAGCCTCAGTCAGTTTATTAATTTCAGCGACCTTTGCGGCAAATTCTTCATATCGGCTTTCGGCCGTCGGAAGCAGGGAATTAAGTTTCTGTAATAGTTGTATGCCAGCAGATACGATACCCAAGATAACAGAGGCCTTCTCGACAGCGGACATTGCTTCAGCTCCCGTTTTGGCAACCATCGTTATTCCATCAATAGATTTTGATGCGAACAAAGACACATCACCTATCAAAGAGATAATCTCTCCGGATTGCCCGCCGATAGAATCACCAATGCTTTTTATTGCGTTGGCAAGTTCATCAACGCTTTTTTTTGCCCGCTTTTCTGCTTTGATAAAGTTATTGTTCGATTTATACGCCTTATCCTTAGCCTTATTGTATTTCTTTAGGGCATCCTCCGCAGACAGATAGGTGTTTTCAATATTAATCAGGCCATCAGCACCAAGTTTCGTACTCTTAATGCCGGTTACAATCTTGGCTCCATTCATTACGGCGTCAAGCTGCCTTTTAGCTTCGGCAAGTTCCCGCTCCGCTTCGGCTAATTCACGCTGCCTGTCCGCCAGAGATTGGAACGGGTTGCGCCCCTCCAACTCATCCATAATGTCCTGAATGGTGGTAGTATATTCCCGAAGGTCTTCCGGGTTTAATACGGAAGCGGCTGTATCTTTCGCATTTTCAAGCTGTTCAAGCAGAGACGACAATGTTTCCGATGATGTGTTTCTTAAGTCCTCAAACGCTCGGATATATTCCGGTGACTGTTTGAGTATCCCAAAGTCATGTTTCATCAAGGCTTTACCTTTGTCGGCGGTAGCTTTTGCTATGGAGCGGTCAATCTTGGAAATCTCATCGGTATTGCCATTAGCTGCCGCTTTCTTGCGGGCTTCTTGCAGGAGGATAATGTCATCATTGAATTTCTTTTCAATAGACAAACGCTCATCGGTATAAAATTGGTATTGCTTCAACAGTTCATCGCCGAACTTACGTTCTTGTGCAAACTTCGTGTTGGAGATGATAGTGTCAAAACGGAAGGTGTCCACTGATACAGAGGAAGCGTCAAACGTCTTTTTCTTGTAGTTCTTATCCTTGCTCGCCTTTATATCCTCTTCCGCATCGAACTTATCTTTTTCGGCTTGGATAATGGCTTTGATATAATCCTCTTTTTGCCGCTCGATGGCTTGAATCTCCAGCTTGTTATTCAATTCACGTTGGCGGATGGTTTTCTCCGTACCATCTGCCATACGGTTGATTTCAGATTGTTCAAGCTGGTTTTCGATGTCTTGGGACTTGCGAAGCTGTTCAAGTTTTTGCTTGTCGAGAAGGATGTTGTATTTTTCATTCTCTTTACGCAGTTTTTCGGACTGTACAGAAAGCCCACCTTTGTTTTCTATTAAGTTGGTTATATCTATTGATTTCGCCAATTCATCATTAGATTGTTCGAGCAACTCAATAATTTTTTTGTTCTTTGCCAATGCTTGTGTTCTTCGATTATATTCTTCCGCTTCTTTTGTCAAAACCTGACCGCTTTGCGTATATCCTGTTATAGATGTACCAATTACCGCAGTCGTAGTAGCAGTACCGTCTTTTGTCTTTTCCTTATTTCTATTTATCCAATTTGTATCTGCGTTTACAGCTTTCTGTAACTGATATATTTTATCATAATTTTCTGTTATAATATTCATTGCAGACCTTGCTTGAGCAGCTTTTACTATATTATTCTTTAAGTTTTCATACGCCACCGACGCTTTTCCAGCAAGAATCGCTTCGTTTGTCAAATTACCAAAATAAGAAGGGTATTTTTTTTTCAACTCATCAACAGCAGCATTTTTTTCCTTTAACGATTTTGTGTAATTTTGTGTGGCCTTATATAAAATATCAAGCTCTGCACGTTCATTCGCCGTTTTATTAGCCGCATCAGACATAATACGGCTAATATTCTGCTGATAAGTGGCAATTCCAGATAGAGCATCTTTTGCCTTAAACAATCCAGACACCCAATCAATAACCTTATCACCATAAAGCGTAAGCAAGGTTATGCCAACGGTTAATGCCGACTGCCAGCTAAATAAAGAAGATACAATCTGTTTCCAAACGGGAATGGCTGATTGCCCCGACTTCTTTAGCATCTCATATTCCGTCCTCGCACGTTTAATCTCATCCGCAAGGATAGGAAGATTGTTTGATATAGCCGAAAAGAACACTTTAGGGCCATAAGCCAAAGCCGGAAGCTCCCTACCAATCTGCTGAATAGACATGCTTAACCCGTTCCATGCTTGTCCGTAGTTCCCAATATTGCGCTGGTGATTGCCTATTGTGGCATCCAACTCTTTAATTTTTGCGTCCGCTTGGTTGATGGATGCAAGAAGCTGCTTGCCGAATGGAGAATTACGTTCGGCTTCCGTCAAATCACGGTATGCAATCCGCATTCTTGATAAGGATTGAGACAATCCATTCATAGAAGTAGCAGCAACGTTATCCAATTTTACATTGTTGCTTAAAGTCCGGCGCACATCCGCTAAAGCCTCCTTATGTGTCAACAGCGAATTATTGAGATGTTCAAGGCGTTTCTGCTGGGCGGAAGACAAAGAAGCCGAATCCCCTTGCGTCTTGGTGATTTTCTTTATTTCAGCATTAATCAAACGAATGGCATTCACTTCTTCTATCATCCTCCTGACATTGGCATTTCTTGTTCCAAGAATATCGTCAATCTCGGTTTTCAAATCCGCATACGCCTTTGTTTGCGCTTGAATATTTGCTACTCCGGACACTTCCACGCTCGGGGCGTTTACCACAGATGGGGCGATGGATAGCTTCTCTTGCGCTTGGATAATCTTTTCGGAAGCTTCATTTATCCTCTTCGTGGAAAGCATTATTTTCCCTTCCGCAGCCGCTATCTTATCCACCAGCGCATCGTATTGGGATGTCAAGCTTCTTAGTTGGGCCTCCAAGTCTTTGGCAATATCTATATCTACCTTGATATTGATACCCAACAAGGCCTTTTTTACTTGTTCTATCTCGTTCTTCAACTTGCGTAAATTCTGAACGTCACTGTCTACATTTGAAATAATTCCTGCCATATTATAATTTCTTTTTTATTTGTTTGCTTGCATATAAAACACCATTAGTCATAATTACCTCAAAACCTCGGCTTTCAACATAACTCGCATACGGCTGCCCATTAGCCAGATAAAGCCCGTCTTTTCCCTTAGAGGCATATATAAGGAGATTCTCCGTGTTCTTTACTGCTTCCGGATGAGAGCCGTCCGATTCCACCCACATGTCGATAATCTTGCCGTTACGAACTACGCAGCCCCCATTGGCGTTGTTCAGGTTGCCTGTACGGTTCATATAGGTTCTGTTGAACTTGGCGTTTCGGGTCGCATCCCTGCCTACTTGGGATAATACTTTGTAGTACTTATCATCTATGGACTTGCTTAATTCGTCAAGCCCTGATATGTCTCCTCTAAATTCCATGTTATATTTTTGCTTTGCCTCAAAGGTCGTGAGATATTGCGTAAGGGATAAGTTTTAAGGCGTCAAATCCGTGACCTTTTGTAAATTGTCACAAAAAAGGTGCGCCTCGTGAAAAGCGCACCTAATAAGACAGCCCTAAATATCGTACTACGATACTTGCTTCAAGGCATCGCTTATCGTTTCATCCGACCTGATATAGAAAATACTACCCATCAAATCACTTAACTCATTGCTGAAACTACAAAGGTCGTCAGTCATAGCTATGAGCTGCTTTTTTGCCTCAATGTTCTGTTGAACTTCAATTTGATTAACTTTGCAATCGAAATTAGTAATTGAAATGCTCATACTATTATTAATTTTTATTGTAGGCGGGTTCACGACACCTGCCTACTTTGTTATTAAAAGGTAAGGGCAAAGATTAAAGCTGTCTAAAGTGACGTTTAACAGCTAAAACCAATGCCCTTAATATTTTCTCATCGCCAAACGTCACTAAAGCGATTTGTCGTTTTCTTCTGCGAAGCTACCTTAAAATATAAATAGCAAGTAATTTTTCCCTCACGAATCCGTGACAATTTGGGAAATGTCACGAATTAGTATATTTTAGTAGTTTTTTCCACATGAACGGGTGGTATTTTACTTCTCTCATCTGGTTTTTGAATGTTGTGCTCATACCTTATTATTTAGTGTTTATGCTTCTTAGTTTAATTTAATGCCACAAAGTAAGACTAATCAGTTTAATCTTGCAAGATATTTGCATATAAAAAATGTTAAACACAAAACTATATATATTTATTTAATCGCTATTATTGCATTATGTAGTATAAATGCTTACTTTTGAGGAATAAAACTATATAGTATATAATTATTTATGGACTTTAGAATAAGAATAAAAGAAATCTGCCAATCTAAAGGAATCACACAAAGGGAATTGGCGGATAAAATGGGGATATCGGATATTAGTCTCAATAAAACATTGAGAGGAGAATATCCGCAATTACAATCATTAGAACGTATTGCAAAATCTCTGGATGTTGATATAGTTGAATTATTTGGAAAAAACACATCCGATTCCGAAGTAAACGGTTATGTCAAAGTAAAGGGAACTCTGTATGAGGTTCACTCTTTTGAGGATTTGAAAAAGTTACTTGAATTAAATGTTTAAATTAAAAAAAATACACGACTATGAAAAATAGATTTATTATAACCACAACGGATACAATAGAAAATTGTCCAATAAAAAAATATATAGATACTATATGCTCTAATATTGTAATAGGGACGAATATTTTTTCTGATTTTGCAGCATCATTTACTGACTTTTTTGGAGGCCGTTCTGATTCATATAAAAGGAAACTTGAGATAATATACAATGAAGCATCGAAAGAACTAAAACAAAAAGCCATAAATTTAGGAGCAAATGCCATTGTCGGGTTTAAAGTTGATTTTGATGAAATATCCGGCAAAGATAAGTCTATGTTTATGGTATCTGTTTCTGGAACAGCTTGCATCATAGAAAAAAACGAAGAAAATACTCAAGAAGAGAACCCGCATTCACAGATTTCATCAATGGAACTTCAAAAAGAAGTACAGAGAAGATATATAGTGTCCCAAATAAAAAGTGGTTCATCAATATATGGTGGGTGGGTAGAGTTCTTATTAGAAAACCCACAAACTGAAATTGTTGAAAGCCTTATAAATAGATATATATCCTTAGATATCAATTATAATGCAGAGGAAGTAGCCAACATAAAACAAATTATATCTGTAATTCCCGTAAATAACATCATACCTTTTGTTTATAAACATTCCGAACATAAAAAAATAAGAGATTTGATAAACAAATATTATTTGTTTGATTCTGGTTCTATTTATGAAATAATCAAAGAAAGGATACATGATGGTATAGCTTTGCTATCAGCGACAAAGGAATACTACAACGCAAATGATTTGCAAGGCATGAAAAAGATATTGAAGTATTTAAATAATCTCCCAAATACAGGCAATATTGAGAGTGTGAAAGGTGGGTTGTTTTCTAAGTCCAATGAAGAAAAATTCGTATGTGAAAATGGGCATAAAAATCCCAGTGATTCCCTATTTTGTGAAAAATGCGGGGTTAATATTAAAGGTCTATCAGAAGACGAAATGAAAATTATTGATTCCTTAAAAGAGAAGTGCGATATTATAGAATCTTATATCAAGATAAACTAACCACCTAAACATAGAATTATTCAATAGATATTGGAACAACAAGTCCAAAAAGCATAGACACCCACCAAAAGCAAAGCCGGAGTTAATCCGGCTTTTTCTTTCCTATCTCTTTCTTCTTCTGTTCGCCAATTCCTTGCCACTGATTCTGTTCACTTTTTGCCCGCCGTACACCGCATGAAGTTTATCCCGTTGCATCATAAGCAGGTTTCTGTAAGGTATAACCTCGAAGACTTCCGTATAGCTTAGGTGAAGCGTATCAATCAAATGAGCTATCTGCCCGAAGAACGTTGTGTTTCCTACTGTTTCGGTTTTGCTGCCAGCATCGACACGTTCCTCATCGAGCTGACACACTGAAAAGCCGATATGTCCAGCATTGAGAAACAGATTCCCAAAGCGTCTTTGATTTCATCAAAAGTTCCATTCTCCAACACATTTACCATCTTCTCATCGCCACAGATGAAGCACGAAAGCCCTTTCAGCATATCTTCGGTGGCTGCTGGTAGTTCATTGATTGCCTCTATTATGCTATCTCCGGATATGTGGATATTAGAGAAATGCCGTATAGCACGACAAATGACTTTAATAGTTGGAGGCTTTATTGTGTATGTTACATTACCTATTACCACGTTCTTGAAATCCAGCCCCAACAGTGATTCCGATACAATTTTAGCTGCATGATTCATAACATAAAAAAATAAAGAGGGTGAAGCAAATCACCACCCTCTATTATTCAAACATTTATTCACTCAAAGCTTTTACCTCCGATTCATCGAAATTGTATTCAGACGAAACGCCTGCTGTCGGATGGGTCTGAACAAGCCCCTTTACGGCAATCGCTATGGCCTTGTCTGTGTTCGCCTCACGGGACACAATCTGACAATTCGGGAAAATGAACCATACGTCATCATCCGTTAGACAGAACAATGCCTTATTGATAACGACTTTTTCCGTGGAGCGTTTCCATCCAACATCGGCACTGTCTTCCGAGTTCCTAATTACAGAGCCTCCCATAAGAGCGGCTTTTGTCGCATAGTCATACTGACCGATAGAAAAAGACGGGGTAAGTTCTCCGGGAACTGTATCGTAACGATAGTTTTGTCCGTTAAGCTGGTTCTTGTATCCGGTTACAGAAGCCTCCGTCTCGTCAATACTCCATGTTTCCCCATGCACGTTCTTCACCTCGGCCTTAGCTTGGATAGCCGCCTTAATCATCGTTTTGGCGTCCGATGTTACAATGTCCTTAGTTACCGCAGATGTGTCTGCATACAAAATTCTTTTAATTCCTACTGCTGAAATCATACTATTTTACATTTATTGTTTCAAAAATCAATCTTACATTCACATAATGGCAACGAAGTTCTTCGTCATACTCCCTTCCCATGCTTTCACGATAGTAACGATAGCGAATACCGTCAAATAGCCCTGTTCTATACTTCACAAAGAAAGACTTTGCTTGCCTCTCTATTTCTTCTATCCGAATAGTGTTAGCGTCCCCACTGGGTAAGTTGGGAAGGAAGAAATTAACCTCAACGATAGATGAGTCCCATTTATCCCCCTCTAATTGACGCTTAGAATGGATAACAATAAACTCGTTGGACACTTCTCCCTTATGCGTTTTACCATCCGGGTATCTTTTTATTCCGAACGTATGACATTCCGCATAAATAATATTCGCTATATCCGCCGGAGTTATTACAGCCATATCTCTGAATAGTTAAAGAAATTCGTTCTCTTGGGTATGTAAACCTTTCCCTCGCCTCGTACGCTATTGCCCTCAAGACATCTTACCTCCGTTCCTGCGCTAATTTCTACTCTCATCTCACATACCACATGGTAAGTAGGGCGATATACTTCACCATTGACAGACTTAAACTCCTTTGTAGTATTGTCATCACAACGGCATTTACATAATGTTACCCATTGCTCGCCACCTGTACCGGGGATGGGTCTGCCGAACTCGTCTTCTTGTTCAGGGGTGATTTGTTTTACCTGCAATATGTGCGGAGCGTACATCATAGGAAGCGGATTTTAGGCTTGTTGTAGTTGAGTTCGTCTTTCAATCCGTACTGCCTGCACAACATAGAATAGTAGTCCTTGATACCGTCGATATTCCACGACATAGAAAAACCGCTCTCACTGATTGAGGTAGCACGAAGCAAAAGGGAGGGAATGAAGCGAGCCATAGCTATCGACACAGAGACGATATTGCCTTGGCTCACCTCGTCCTCCAACCCTTTCTTAGCGTTGAGGGACATATCCAGCAAGTCAGCCTCCGACAACTGAATGCCGAAGGTCTGAAACTTAGCCGATATGTATTCCTTTATGCTCATTTTACTTTAGATACGTCCAAAAGAAGAATCTTGTTGGGAGCTTTCAACTCCGGTATCCACTCACATCCGTACTCAATGAAACGGCCTTCATCCGTGCGCTGGGTGGAAATCCACTGCCCCGCTTCAAGGTTGTTGTACACCTTTCCCGGAACAGGGTCGGAAGCCTCATAGGTCTCATGCCAGCGCATCTTACCCAGATTGTCGGTCTGGATGAACGTAATCTTCTCATCAGGGAACATCTGTACCGTTTCACCGTCAGGCGTCTCTACGTAGTCATCCATAATGCGTACTGCCGGGATGCCGAATGCCGCAAACAGTGCGTTACTCATGTTGTCGGTTAAGATTCCGCCTTTGGTGATAATCTCCGACTGCCCGAACGACTGCTTGAATTGAGCGGTGAACTCTTCCGTCAAAGCGAACTTGTCCATGAACGTCTTGCGGGTCATCAGCATCGTAGCGAATTTGCCGAGCTTGCGGTTTTTCGCCATCAAGTCTTGCAAGAAAGGAAGCATCTTGCCCTTTTCGCCTGCCGTGGCCGACACCTTTTTGAACGGAAGCACAATGTCAATACCATCAATTCCTTGCGGATTGTTAGCAACCTTGACATGAGCCTCTGCTGTGCCGAGCAAATCTCCGAGCACCTTGTCCATACGCTTGTGAGGAGCAAGACGAACTTGACGGAAATCATCAACCAAGAAGTTGATAATCTCATTCAAGTTGGCTCCGTTGGTGCGGTTGAATCGGTCGATTAAAGACTTCAACAAGTCCAAGCGGTCATTATCCATCTGGTAACGGTCGCCCAAGAACGCGACCTCTCCATAACCCTTTCCAAGAGCATGACGTTCACGAATCGGCTTCGCTCCGTGTTGGGAGATGACGCTACCCATACGTACACCAGTCTGTGTTCCCAAGAATGTCTTGAAAACACGGTCGGTGGTCTGTTCGAACTGGATGTATCTCCGCCAAACGGGAACATCCTGCTCGATAGCCACCATGCGGTCAATTACCGCTTTCAATATCTTCGGCTCATTAAAGAGATTGTCTAATGTCAAAACCATATCTCCTCCTTTCTTTAGTAGGTAAATACATAAACACCATTCTTCCGAAGAGAATCCTTGTCAGCTTCCGTCAGAGGAATGTACAACTTACTCTCTCTCACCTCGAACGCACGGTAAATCGGCGTCATACCGTTCGATTTCGCATCTTTGACTTTCTGCCAAGAATAATTGAGGTTGGTAGCTACACCTTTAGGAGTGTTAGCCGAATCATCCGTAGCCTCAAATACAACCGCGCCGAGCACGAATCCGGTAATAGAATCGGAAGCGGTAATCTCATCGTATGCTTCGTTCGTGGTATCCACGCTCTTAACAGTAAGCGAGTTCGTCCCGTCAGAGAGAAACATGCCCGCACTCAAAGGAATGCCTTTGGCAACCTTTACCTTAGAACCGGAAGCAGCTTCTGTCACCCTTACACGGATGAGTACTTCGCCCTCACGCTTAGTTCCATTGACAACAACCGCCAACGGAGCAAGAGGCGGGATACGGAAGTCATCGGACAACCCGTTTGCCTTAATGTTTACACCGCCCGTCATTCTCTTGATGGTGGAGATATCGCAAAGCTCTCTTTCCACTTCGGGCGGCATTTCATACTTAAATCCTGCCATTTCTTTTTACTTTTTAGATTGAAGAATTTCTTTAGTTCCCTGTGCTATCTTATCGGCTAAAGAATCTATGTCATTCTTATTGCCTGCGCCGCTGTCAGGGGATTGCGCATCTCTGAATCCCATGTTCACAAATGTCTGCTTTGCGTCCTTCATGTAAGTGTCCAAGTCCGCATCATCAGCGATATTCAACATGGGAACGAGTTTTTCGGGGATGCCATACTCTTTGGCCTTAGAAAGGATTTGTGCGGAGCGTTCCTGCTTGGCTCTATCCGCTTCATAACCTGCGAGCCTTTCAGAGAGATTCTTGTTTGAATCAATGATGGCTTGCGCCCATGCTGGCACATCGTCCGCCGACTCAGTATCTGGCGATGGTGCAGGCTTCGGTTTTGGCTCCTCAATAGGTTTTCCGTCTTTGATGTTGTGCTTCTTCTCGTAGTTAGCAACTGCGGTTCTCTGCGCCCCGTCTGCACGGAAATCACCATAATTTGTTACAACGTCCTGAAAGGTGACGCCCTCCACGATGGAGTTTATCTTGCTTTCGTCCGTTACTCCCTCCGACTTCTTGGAAGCAATCCGCTGAAGGGTTGCATCATCCACGCCCGTAAACTTCGTTCGTAGACCTGCTAAAATCTGTTCGTAAATGTTCATACTTTAAAGCGTTATCCTGAAACAATCTTTTCGCCAAAATTACACACGAAATGATGTGCCACCGAATTTTTCCCACTCGAATCCGTGACAGTTTGAGAAATGTCACGAAAAAAAATAAAAGCTCGCATCCTCATAGACACGAGCCTTTCAAATTAACACTATGGTTGATTTAGCCTTGTTGGTTTTGCGGATTCTGTTACGCCGCCTTTTCTTTTTGTTCTTCCTCAATTTCTTTCAGTTCTTCATCTATGCGGTCTAAGTTCCCGGCAAATATAATACCCTCCCGCCTTGACCATATACCCCCATCCACAGCCTTAACGGCAGTTGTAACCTTGTCATCCACATTGTCAATCATATAGGGAACTATCTCCACGTCTACATCTATCGTGTTTGCCGCCTCTTCAAGTCTGGGATTGATTGAACCGAGAGCGGACAGCAGGAAGTTAACCCTGCGCTGCATGAATTCTCCTATATCTTCGGCATGGTTTTCAACCGCCATGTGCGCCCCCATGAATACGTAACGGAACGCTGTGCCGGATAGTGCATTGCCTACGCCCTTGAGGTTCTCAAATGTTATTCGTGGAGTACTCGTCAGGGCATACGCTTGGTTAAGGTGACTTTCTGCTTCTATACGTACAGGGTCGCTGCTTTGGTTCCATGTCAGGTAAGCTGCATCAGCGCCTTGTGTAAGCTGCACGACACGATTACGAAACTCTCCCGTAAACTTCTCCACATCTCCGAAAAGTTTCAGAATAGGGAAGAAATGGTAGTCCACGCAATCGGCGTACCCTGATAGCAGTTTCTCCAGCCGGATACGGATAGAGCGTATTTTATTACAAAGAGCCTCCGGACGATAACTATAGATAACCGGCATCTTTTTGAATCGATGATTAAAGCTTAATGTTTGCCGCCATTCGTCCGTCAGCTCCCAAGCAAGGACAACGCTTTTGGTGACGGTCATGAACACCGTTGATTCATTCCCGTCAAGGTCAGTCTTTTTGTATTCACGGGAGAAAGCGACCATATCACCACCATCATCATAGAAAGGATACAGCTTGTCCCCACGAAAAGGCGACCATATCACACTGCGGAGCTTGTATTCGGGCAATGTCTTTCCGAACATCCCTGCAACTTTTGTTTTGAGTTTTGCCCAAAAGCCTTCATCTTTTACCACGTACCAATATTCTGCGCACTCCTGTTCGGATAGCCACGAGCGGACAATCTTCTTGTTCTGGTATTTGATTTTATTTTTTTTAAGCACCTGTTTCAGGGCTGCCAATACGCCTTTCTCTGATTCGGTGGGGTCGCACTTTATTTCCGGCTCAGTTCCTACTGTAAACGCAGTATGGATGTTCACAATGTCCTGCTCCAATGGCAGGGCAATGCGGTTAGGTTCTACCTTTTTCGTCTTTTTGGGAATCACCCGGCGCTGACCATCCTCGCTCCAAACCTCTTTTTCATCCTCAATCGTTATCTCAATTTGAGGATATTTCTCCTTGTCTGTGATTATCTCATGTAAATTGGGATTCCAGTCGTTGTACAACGCTTCCCTGTCAGGGTGAGGCGTCCTGCGTCCTTTCTTGAGGTATTCAATCTTTTTATTGATATCCTCAATTGCAAGAATGTCTTCTATTGTCTTCGGTGTTGCCATATTGTTGTCCTTCTAATGTTACACTTTCAATCTTGTCAAAGCGATAATAATTTCTCACAGCTTGCCTTGCCTGTTCTTCCGATTCGGCTTCAACTCTCGTTATTCTTTGTTTCCCATGTGCGGAAGACCAAGATTTCACAATGTATGCTTTCATATTGTTATCCTGTTTATCGGGCGAACGCTGCTGATGCGCTGCCCTTTGGTTTCAAAATCTTTCCTAACAACAGACCAAGCACATAGTACCGAGCTGCGTCTATACCGTGATTCCAAGCGTCTATCGGCTGGTTGATATAGTTGCCGTCTTTGTCTTTGTCCCAAGTGTAGTTTCTGGACTCTTTGAGGAGATTGTACGACCTCTCGGTTACGAAGATATGGTCGAAAGACAACATACGGTCTATACCTGCGATGACAGAGCCTTGTCCTTTCTCAACGGGGTAAATCTTTATACCACCGTTGTGTATCTCCTGCACAAGCCTCGGGTCTGCACTCTCGGAAAACACTTTGAGGTCGCCAACCTTACGAAGTTCCTTGATAATATCCGTTGAAAGCATCCCAGTACGGTAGAACAGCTCGTCAAGATACAGGTCGTTGTCGATGATACCGCAGAGGATTCCTGCGCTTGGGTCATGTGTAAAACCAAAGTCCAGACCTAAAGCCACTTTCTTGCACCACTTCGGGAACTCCTTTACAACACCGATTTTCTTGAACACAGCCCCCTCCGCAACGTCCGCCCACCTACCCATAACGGTATGAGCGTACTTATCTGGATTATTGGCTTTCATCTCCTTGACTTCTTTAATAAATTCAGGCGAAAGGTTCTCTATGTTATCCAAGTAGGTAGTATGAATATGCAATACATTCGGATGTGTGCTTATCTGAACAGGTACACCGTCATACGTCACTTCCTTATGCGTATTCTCAATGAAACGCTTATAGACCCAATGGTTGTTGTCCGTAGGGTTCATGATGATGATGATGCGGTTCTGTATGCCCTTTTGGCGAATGGAAAGCATGATGGTTTCAAACTCTTTCTCCGATACCCACTCTTCCCCTTCATCCACCACAAAGGTAGTAATGCCATGAATGGATTTAAGTTTCGCAGTCTGGTTCCCGCTGCTGGACTTGATACCACGAAACATTACCCGGCTTCCCGTCATTCGGTTGGTGACATCCGAGCGGGTGGAACGGAAATACTTCTGTGTGCCATCTAACTCAGCCTTTTCCAAGAACTCCGGGATAATAGAGATGTTGGCGGACACCATCGTATAGCGAGTGTACAATATCTGGTGAACGATTTTCTCTACCGGAGTCATTTCAAAGGTAAGGCGTTCAATAAATGTAGAAGTGGAAAAGGATTTCCCGCTACCTCTCCCACCTGTTATTAAGAAGATGAACTTTTCTTTCTCACGATAGAGTGGATAGTATATGGGAAAAGTCTTAATCACCGCTCACCTCCTTTTTTATCCAACTGTCAATATCAACGCCTTTCTCTATATCGGTAGGAATATCGCTTGCATCCTCATCCAACTTGCGCTCCACCTTGCGCCATTCAGGGTCATGGTGGTACATCCATGTAGTGAGTGCCTGCATGTTCGGGGCAAGCTCGGTCTCCGCTTCCTGTACGACAGCTTTGTCGGTAAGTGTTACCCACCCAGTACCTCCGCATCTTGGACATTTCTTGTCCGCTCCCATACACTCACATTTATCCTGCACGTACTTCACGATGGAGGACTTTACTTTCTTCCCACCAAAAGCCCCTTTGAGGTAAGCGGAACGTACAAGGGCGTTGATACGAGTGCGCCCATGCGCTAAGACGTTAGTAATTTGCCCTCCACGCCTTTTATTCTCTTCTTCTGTCCAATTCTCATAGTTGCCGTTCTTCATGCACCCAAACACCTCTCGACTGAGGTCAAGCTCATTTGCTATCTCCTCATCAGTGTATCCATTCATTGCAAGGGCTTCGATGCGCTTGAAGAAATCTATGTTGTCGTAGTCATGTTTGGGCTTTGCCATAGTTATTCAGTTAAGAGTGTTTCTATCTTTTCTTCGAATATTTCTCCTTTGAGAAATTTATCTCCGGGATTAAACCCGAACTTCTCACAGAATTCTGCCTTTGCTTCCCAAGTGTCGAATGAAAGCATCAGGTAAGCGTCCATGTTGGCGGCTGCTTTTTCGGCAGCTTCTCTCACTTCTTGCTTCACCTGCTTCATGTGCGCCACCTTTTCGGCTCTTTCGGCTTGCTTCTGTGTTAACGCTGCTTGATGTTCCTCTCTGACTGGTTCCATGAGGTCGTCAAGCTCACCTGCGATTGTATTCTCTTCCTCTGTCTGAAAGTTGTAGTCCACGCCGATGATGTCAAGGTCTTGTTCGGTCAATCCTGCATCCTTATAGTCGATGTCGGGGATAAGTTCACGGAGAGCGTCATAATCCCACTCTCCCTGCGCTGATGGGTTGTTGAGAAGTATGAGAAGTTCTTTTTCCTCTTTCTCTTCAACATCTATCAAGTCCACACGGATAGGGTAGTTGTTCTCCTTTGTCTCGGCATTGTACTTTTGAAGTTCGTCCATGACCGAAAGCCGTTGGTGTCCGCTGACAAGTGTATATCCCGTCCGCTTGTTCACCACGATACCTCCGACCATGCCGAACTTCTTGATACCTCGTTTGAGAGCCTTGCGGTTCTCGTCTGAAATCACCCTCGGGTTTTGGCCATGAAGCCTTATCTGTGAGCGTTTCAGCTCCACGCTCTGTGATGTGAAGTATTTGTTATCCATCTGACTTGTCTCCTATTGAATGTTATCCGTTATTCAACCCCATGTAGGTGGAGCGAGAAACCTTTACTGTTCTTGCTCTCATTATTGTACCATTTAAGAAGTTTGAAACAGGGTTTATAGTCCTCACACCTTGACTTTTGAAAATATTGTCTTTATACCGATTATATGCTCTTTCTACACGCTTCATTCTTGATGTCGAAGCCCCCGCTTTTCCTATTCTAAACCTCTGCAATGATAGGTCTGCCAAACTCTTTTTTCTTGCCATAGTTTTACTTATTATTAAGTGTTATCCTGCTACTGTACCTTTGGCTTTTATACCCATGTAGATATTTCGGCTTAATTTTCTCCTTATCAGAGGTTGGTTTCCACTTAATCTACCACCGAAATGCTTATCAATATTTTGAGCGTATTTCTTATATATCTGTCCTCTTTTTCTTTGTCTCCGTACTCCTTCTGCGTATTCAGGAGAATTTCTTGGATAATTCCTATACCTATCCCCGATTGCTTCTCCAATTCTGTTGCTTTGTAGTAAAATATCAAAAAAAGACTTTTTTCGTGCCATAATTATTCCTTGTTATCCTGTTTGTACTTTTTCTCGAAGAGGATTCTTTCGCTCATTGGAAACGCTTGGTATATCTTCTGCAAGTCCCGCGGATAGTGTTCCTGCATCCACGTGAAGCAATCCACATTAAATCCAAGTCCGTTTGATGCCTTGTTGCCATATAAGACTGGCTGCGGCAATCGCTTCATGCGCATGTAGGCTTTAACATCTTTCTGCGTCCATGATGCAAGCGGATAGACAAGACCGCCATTCTCATACCCTTGCGCTTCATAGCCTTTGAGCATGAGGTTTCGGTTCATGCTATCCGCTTTTTTCATGCCCAAGAAGGCGTAATAAACGCCAGTCCTCATCCGTACCGCTTTAATCACGTCTGCGAGTTTTAGTAACTTCACTTTCGGGTTAGGCACGCAATACAGACCGCCACGAAGGATATACGTCAAGTTCCAATGAGGGACTTCCATAAATTCAACCTTTGGATATTTCGTCTTCACCCACCTTATCCAATTATCTATATGCGATAGTCCTTTCACGAAATACATAAACACACATACGACCTTGTCAAAATGAGGATAGACCATATCTAAGGTTACGAGAGAATCCTTACCAAGTGAACACATAACTATGCAAGATGACCGCTTTTCAGCCACCCTGCATATAACGTTATGTGCTTCTTGTAACTTGTTCATTGGTTATCCATTACTCATGCCGAATGCGGCTCTGACATCTCTATACCGTTGATTTCTCGTCCCGAAGCGGCTTGCCGTCTGCTTGGCAGCACGCATTTCAGACGAATTGCGATAGTTGCCTTTGTAACCACGCGCAAACTGCCCATTTGTACCTCGAACAGTTCTTGTCCGGACGTCACGGTTAATGCCTACACGGTTCTTTGAAACTCTTCTTGCCATAATCTTGAATTTAGATTATTACACTTTCTTCGACTTGTCTCTAATGTTGCGTGAAAGTATCTTACCTAAATCAAACACCACCTGTTCTGCTACCCACACAAGCGGTTCGCCGTCTTTATCCTTACCATACTCGTAGGTAATAGGCTCATCGTTTTCATCTACGAATATCTCGCAGTGTGCACCGAGCACTTCTACCAGTGCACTGTCGCGGTCTTTGCCATAGCCTACATAGAATTGTATTGCATCGTACTTAATTGGCTGGGCGTTGCCGTCAGCGTCTTCTACCTCATAGCCCTCTTCATCGAGTTGCAACAACTTCTTGATTGTCGTTGGACGAACCTCTCTGAACTCTTGAACTTTTCTACCCGCCATTATGGCATCGAAATAAACTTGTTTGATGATAAGATTTAACACTTTCATGACTTTTCTCTTTTTATCACAAAGATACAGTTGATATTATTGTCTATTTTATAATTAAAAGGCAAATCCGTGACAGTTTGAGAAATGTCACGGATTTTTTCAAAAAAGCCTCGTTACCTTTATCTTACCTCTTCTGTATAAACATCTTCTCCTGTATCGTTACAAACAATCGACACCGTACCGCCCTTATAATCGGCGAAGTAGCTTTCGTTCGTGCCGTTGTACGTCTTGATATAGTCAAGGCAATACTTGTAACTATCTGTCCAGCCTTTGCTGTCACTGTTCTCTGCGTTGTTGAAATGCACATCGTAAGTTTTCATAATCGTAATATTTAATAATTTAACTTTTTCTTATTGTGGCAGGGTGGTTAGCCCTGCCGTTACCATAGTAAATTAGCACGCTTGAAAGAGCGATATTCTTCTCTTTCAGTATCGAAGTAGGTAAACAGCGTATCGTTCGGCTTTCTACCTGTGCCCTGTGTAGGCGGCAATAGCTTGTCTTGAAGTGTGCCGAACGCCTCACGCATAGAGCCGTCTACCTTGCGGTAGTAGAAGCGCACTATGCGCTGTTTCATGGCTACTTTCAGCTTAATGTTAGCCCAAGCTGTCTTAAGGGCTTCGCTCATGGTGTAACCATTCTTGCGGACAAATTGCCATGCAAGATTCATCACTTCTCGCATCTGATTCTTAAATGTTGTGCTCATACCTTATTATATTTAGTGTTCATACTTCTTGGTTTCTTTTGATGACACAAAGGTATATTATTTCATATACCCAAACAAGCTTTTCGATATAAAAATATATACCGTTAACATTGTTTAGTATATTAGACTATATACCATTTCTGTGAAGAAGTATATTTGCATAACTAAAAGGAATGTATATGAGAATAAAAGAAGTGCTAAAAGAGAAAAACCTATCTTATCAATGGTTGGCAGATGCTATGGGAGTATCTTTGCAATTTGTAAAACAGACATTAAATGCTCCATCTGTAACCACTTCCACCTTAGAAAAGATTTCCGCCGCTCTCGACGTCCCCATGTGGCAACTCTTCGCCTCGCCCGAAGAAGTCACAGGAGAGGGAGAACTCACCGCCCTCATCCAACACAAGGGAGCATTTTACAAAGCTTCCACGATAGAGGAACTGGAAAAAATTGTATCGGAGATTAAAGAAAAGAGTTGATTTATTTGCTTTGCAACTATAAAATAGTTACATTTGCATAAATACTAAAGTGATGGGTACAAAAGAGAAACTGATAGAACGCTTCAAAAAACAGCCCAAAGACTTTAATTGGGATGAGCTTATACGGCTATTCTCTATTTTCGGGTATAAAATAGACAATAAAGGCAAAACAAGCGGCTCTCGTGTCATCTTTGTAAATGGGGAGAGTTCATACACGGCACATAAGCCACACCCCGGAAGCATCGTAAAAGGGTATGTAATGAAACAGGTTCTTGAATTTCTGACTAAAAACAAACTAATATGAAAACGTTGAGTTATAAAGGTTATGTAGGAAGTATTGAGGTTAGTGACGAGGATAATTGCCTGTTTGGTAAAGTTCTTGACCTGCCCAAAGATACGATGATTTCATACGAGGGCGAAACAGTGACCGAATTAAAGGAGGACTTCAAAGGGGCTGTTGACGATTATATTGCTTATTGTGAGAGCGCCGGAATAACACCTCGCAAAAGCTATTCCGGCTCACTGAATGTTCGCCTCTCTCCCGAAACACATGGCAAAATAGCCATACTCGCCCAACAAGCCGGTATGTCTATAAACGCATTCATAAGGTCTGCCGTTGAGAAACAGGTCGCAGCCATGCTATAACAAAAAAAGCCGGGCACTATGACCCGGCTTCACTTTTGATTAGTCCTTTGGCTTTCAGCCGATTTAAGATATCCGTATAGATACCGTCTATGTCTGTACGGTAATTCTTATAATTGCAGTAGTTAAACATCATGTTCGTACATAGGTTGGATATTCCGGTGGGAGACTTGAATCCTAATGTTTCAGCCAACACATCACGAATTCCTCTTGCTATACTCCCGTTAACTAATGCGATGGGGGAATAAAGGAATAGGACTATAAAAACAAATTTCTGCCGGAAGCTTGTACCCTCTCTTCTTTCCGGAATCCCACAGCATCCTTTCATCTCACAATACCACTTAAACATAGTAGGGATAAGGCTTGTGTCGTCAAGTATCGGTTTAATTAGCCTCCTCTCCCTCTCCGATAATATTGACATCTGTTCCCTTATTGATTTGATTTCAGAAATGATAGAAAAATCTTTCACCATAGCACAATTATATTAAAAGTAAATAGTATTTTTGCATTATAATCGTGTGTGGAGCTGATTCATGGTGGTTCGTGGGTCGGCTCTCTTTTTATCTGGCTGCCTTTTCTTTCATCCTCCCTTTCAGGTAGTACCTGTATCTGTTTACCTTGACTGATTCCTCTTTAAAGACAAACATTGCAATCAGGACAAAGATGTATATGATTCCGTTGAACCCGACAATGGTAGGATGCAAAATGAATGTCAACACCTGAATAATGAGTATTACGGATGCTCCTTTGATGAACGCCCGACTTGTGGCGTCCATCTTCTTGAAGTTTCGTTTGATTTGTTTGAGCTTCATGATTTTTTGTATTTCTATTTTATTACCTCTATTCCTCTTTAACCTCTGGTATCTTCATCCAATATTTGACATCCAGAGGACAATCGCAATCATCATAAAAATCATAGATTCCATTGGCATCTTCGTCATAGTGGGCAAGGCTTATGTCGCCATCTTTGAACATAACGACAAACGGCACATCTCCCACATCGCCGCACTTCGGCCAATCCCCGTCAGCAACGGAGTGCCAAGGATTAAGAGGATGTTTATCTGCCCACTCTGCGCCTTTTATGTAAGCACATTCTAATAGGTCTGTTGCCTTTGGGCTAAATTCGTAATTAGGCGTTGACATCAAAGTTTCTGTCATTGCCTCTAATGCAGCATTTGCTATTTCGTTCTCTCGGGTCATAACTACTTAAATTTAATTATAAAAACATCTCGGTCTGTCGGAGCGCCCCAATTGGAATTTCCACGACCGATAGCAATACTTTTAATTTCTTTCCGCATGGTTCGCTTGGTATAGCCATAGCGGAAAACTGAATGAGAAAACTTCTTAAAAACGACTTCTTCGCACTTTCTAATTTTCCCATCAAATGTATATAGCCTTTGGTTAGGGTTGACTAATAGCCGTTTGCACCAATAGTCGTTAATCTCTCTATATTCTTCAAGCTTCTCTCCACTCTCAATCATATTGTACCACTTCGCTTTAAGCGGTAAGTGTAGGACTTTATTTTTCATAATTATTTCAATGTTTCATTACGATAGAACTTTTTCATCGTTATTATGGCACAAGTATTCTAAGTCAAGCGTATGTTTCATCTTTGAATTATAGTTTGTGTCACTTGTTGAGTATGTTCGTTTCGCATTAATAAGTTCCTTTATGCTTCCACAAGGCACACCGTTTATGTCATGAAACATTTCATCGCTAATCATCACTTCTATTTTAATTTCATCTTTATTATACGCTCTAAAAGCTACAACATATCCATCTTTATTCACTTCCTCATCTTCTTTATCAAAAGAAAATGGAAGCTTTATTTCTTCAATATCAGCATCAGGGGATATAAGTAAATCTATATCTTTAGCCTCTCTCCTCTTATTTATCCCCCTATAAGCAAGCATCAAGCTTCCTGTCAATGCTATCTCACATTCGTTGATAGACATCATTTCCTTTGCGATATCCAATAATTCTTTTTCTTTATTTGTCATGATTTTAATAATTTTTCCCATGCTTGTATTCCCGCATGGAGTTATACTTCATCTTCATCTTTATATACCAAAGCAGGTCAACACCCATGTTTTCAGCCATCGAGAACAGCAATGCGATAGCGTGTTTGATTGATTCCGTGAACGGAACCCCCTCGTATGGCGACAAGCAAATCATTTCAGAAACTTCAAAGCATTGTTCGGTGAATGTTTCCCAACGGACATCTCTCTTTCCTATTTTCGACAAGTCGACTTTCTTTAATCCTGCAAAGTCCAATAGGCGGATAACCGCATCGGCAAGCTCTTCTTCCACACTTCCCTTGATGTATTTCGCAAAGTTCATCTGAAACAATGTCTTTTTTGCTTCTGGTGGGAAACCCGCTTCATCCACCATAGCTTTGGCGAAATCCTCGTGATTTGCTCTTAGTCCTTTCCTGTGAGCATCTACCGCTTCGGATATTTCAGTTATTACAAGCATCAACCAGTGCTCGTCTCTATGCTCTTCCTCATGAAACCCATGTTCGCATGCTATGCGATAGGCTTCGTCTCTTAATTCATTCAGGTTCATTATTTTATCCTCCTTGTTATAATTTCTGCGAAAATTTCAATCAACTCTTTGTTGTCAAACATTCGAGCCGCATCGAATATAAAGTGCTTCAAGTGTGGCTTATCACACCAATATCCAAGCCTGTCACAGTTCTCCACGTCAAGCCCTCTATTACTTGTTAGCTCAACGAAAATCTGACCACTGTTTTCGGGCCTCGTCTTATCTTCTTTTACTATCAACATGTTTAATCCCCCTCATAGTTAAAGTCCCCTCTAATCAGGTTATCAATCAACCGTTGGTTGCATTCCCAGTCGGCAATATATCCGTCCTCATCAATGTCCATAATGATGTAATCCCCATAGCCCTCTTCTTTCGGGCAAAGGATGTCCGGGACATAGCTGTTAACTTCTATCAGCACATTCTTATCATTATCGAGCAGGGAATACGTTCCATCATCGCATACTTTATAATGGACATCTGCGGTAGTTCCTTTCGGCCAATCTACGATTTGCCCGGTCTCAACATTAATAACCGGACACCAACGGTAATGGTCAGAATAGATATTTTCCTCCGGTTCTTCTTTAACTTTTACCACGCAGGGCATTTTGGGAACTCCTTGTCCTTTGCTTTCGCAAAAGTCTATATCCCTTTCGCCGTTTACTTCGGCGTCTTCAAAATACCGTACACCTGCATCTAATTTCAGATACTTTACATCAATTTCTCTTTCTGTTTTCATTTCTGTATTTATTTAATCCTTTCAAGCCAAGCAGCAACACATTTTTCCACTTCCGCATAGTCGGCGAATATTCTTTCTTCGACAGATATACAATGCCGCATTAATTCGCCGCGAATTATTCCCACATCATCTTTCCAAACGTTTATAGCTCCGCTACTTCCGGCGGCGGTACACACATATCCCTGCTCTAAAACAGGTTCTATATCGCTTGTATGATTAATATAATATAGTCGCATGGGCTTTCCCTCCTTATGGTTATATTCTTTTCCATATCTTAAATATTTTCGTCTATATATTTCACAATCTTATCTAACTTACTTGATGAAAAAAGGTGTCTGTTCAACATCCTATTTCCCTCTTTCCATACATGGAATAACTGATAGTACGGAGGTTTCATTGTCCGGTCAATCTTGATAACATATTGATTGGTACAATACTCCGTACTCAAATATTCTATGTAGCTATCTGATTCGTCCGGGTCGGTAACGAATACCATCTTTTTTGCTTGAATAATCATAAAATTTTAATTAATCCTTTTTTCACACATTCATTCATCGCTTCAAGGAAATAGAACGGTGCGTTCTTTACCGCTACTTCTCCGCTCGTCCCACTCCGCCACCTCATAGATTACGCTGCACACAAGGGTGTAGAACAATACTATGTAGATGGTGGAGAGGATTAGTTTTAATGTTTTCATACGGCTTCAAATAATTGTTTCTGTGATTTATCTTGTTCCGCCTTCCTGCAATTACGGACGGCGACATCGAAATAGCTGTCTTTCAGCTCACATCCTATGCCCTTTCTTCCGTCAAGCAGCGATTGGTAGATTTCCGAGCCTATCCCCAAGAAAGGGGTAAAGACTACTTCTCCGGGATTACTCCAAAGGTTGACAAGACGGTGAATGACTTCTAATTGCAATGGCGCTATGTGTTTTTCATCACCCATTGCCGTACCCTCTTTCCCGTTGAGAACATCAGTGCGTTTAATGTCCATCCATACGGGAGACGCCCATTTCTGCCATACATCAAGCGGGAAATTCTGTTTATTCAGGTTGGTTACAGGCTCCCAATCTTTCTCGTCGCCATCCCATTTACGGAATACTGTGATGTATTCGGCCATGCCTATGCCGGTATAACTGCTATCGGTTGTCACCGTCTTGTATAGCAGCCTTTGCGTCTTTGTACGCTGCATTTCAAGTACAGGGTCTGTCCATATGGTAATCTTCGAATGCAACTTGAATTGCTCGGCCAAAACCGCCCGTGTGTGTTCGGCCGTGAAATCATACATGCCCGTATATCCGGAGGAATTTTTATACACGCCCAAATCTTTTGTGTGGCAACACATCAGCCTGCCCGGCTTCAAAATCCGGTACAGCTCTTTCAACAGGAACGAGTATTGTTTGAAAAATTCTTCGTGGGTCTCGTTGTTGCCCATGTCGTGTATGTAGTTCGAGTAAGTGAAGAGCGAACTGAACGGGGGAGAGTATATAATCAAGTCCACGGAATTGTCCGGTATGCGCTTTATCTCTATGGTAGTATCTCCTTTCATAAGAAGCATGTTGGGCGTCTTGAACTCCTTGTACTCGTAATCTTCAAGTAACCCGTATTGGTTACCGTTCATGCTCAGGCTCATTTCGGCCTGCATCTCGTCAAATTGACGCTGCTTTTTTTCAATTATTCCCTTGATATTTTCCATCGTATCGGTTGTTATTAAATGAATGTTTACCCGCTCTTTCCGCCCGAACCTGTAAGACCTCCTCACTTGTTGGTAGAAGTTCTCGAAACTAAAGTCCGGGCTGGCGAATATTTGCGTGCCGCATGACTGGAAATTCATCCCATATCCGCATATTTTGGCCTTTGAGATAAGAATGCGGATATTCCCGTCTGCGAAGTCGGAAAAGACGCGCTCTTTATATTCAGGCCTGTCACTGCCTTTCACTTCTACGGCTTCAGGCAGCAATTTCCTCAATGCTTCACCCTCCGGGTTTTGTTTCACCCATATCAGTACTTGCCCGTCAGCCTCATTTGCCAATTGTGCGGCAAGGTTTAACCTCTCCGTCTGCGTATCGCGAAGTACCTTGTTGAAGTTCGTGGCGTTGACTATCCCGGACGCAAATAGCTGTCCGTCAGCAGCCCCGGTGCTTATCGCATGGTCTGTGATGTTCAGTGGAGGCAATTTGTAGCGTTCCGAATCTTCGTTAAAGCCTATTTGAGCGGGGTTGTCGAAATTTATCGCCCAAGACGATACCCACGCATAGAAATCCCCCTTGGCATGAGCCTTGATACGGTAGTTATTCATCCCCTCATCTCTGACAAACCACTTTGAACGCATGTCCTGTGCGTCGAGTACGCCCAGAAATTCGGAGTGGTTACCGAGTTCGTTTAAGTCGTTCGGGCTTGGAGTGGCCGTACAGCATAGCTTATAAGGGGTTTCCTTGAAGATGTCGATAAGCAGCCTTTTGTAATGTCCTGTGAAGTTTTTCAGAATCGAACTTTCGTCAAGGACGATACCGGAATAATGCCCCGTGCAGATATTTTCCACTTGTTCGTAATTGATTATCTCTATACCCTCGTTATCTCCACCCGGAAGGTTTACTTTGTAGCCGAACCTGCTCCCGTCTTTAATTGTCTGTTTTGAAACGGATAGCGGTGCAAGTATCAGTATCGGCTTTCCTGTGTGTGTGCGAACCTGCCTTGCCCATTCCAACTGCATGTTTGTTTTTCCAAGTCCGCAACCGGCAAATATCGCTCCTCTTCCTTGTTTAAGCATCCTTTTAACACAATACTTTTGAAACCCGAACAGTGCAGGATTTAATGCGGAATCGCTTAACTCAAACCCGCTTTCTATTTTTTTCTGCTTTTTGGAATTTAGAAATTCTTCGTATGTTTTCATCTTTCTGTCTCTTTAGGTTTCCATCCCGCAGGCACTTTCGCCCACGCCCGGAACTTGTTATCGAAATCGTCCATATCCCCGAACATGTCCATCTTGGACTGCTCGGTCGTGACCAGAGAGGCGAACTCCTTAAAGTAAGCGTCGGACACCCTGAGCAAGTCTCCATGTTTCTTTTTTATCATGCCAATTAATAAACCTTGTGCGGACATCAAGTCCGAAGCTTCTTCTATCAAGTTGTTTGCTTCGCACAGAAGAATGTGTGAAGCCGACAACAGCAGATTGAGCCTGTCCACGCTTCCGTTGGCTTGGGCTTGCTCTATTAAATGTTTCTTTGGTCTCATAATCATTTAGTTTTTATAGTTTTGATAGCCATTGTTCATTAATTTGACTTGCTATTTGAGCCATCATCACGGGCGGAACACACATTGAACACACATAGCCGGCTCTCTGCCGCCCGAAGTCGTAATCCAAAGGGAAAGACGACGCAAGAATTATCTCTTCCTCATTGAGGTAGCGCTCTTGATATGGGTGCATCAGCGGCGTTGTAACTTGTTTTCCGCCTCCACAGATGGTCGGACATGCCTTGTTTTCATCTACCTTGGTGTAGGAGAAGTAACTGTTTCCCTCAGGGTGTCTTCCCTTCTCAGTCTTTCCATACAATCTTCGTAGTAAGCCATTGACGTGACCTCCGCGGAAATTCATAATCTCGCGGAAAGCGATGGGCGGTTCATCGAAGTCAAGCGCAAGCGGTGGCTTCTGCGTAAATATATCCACGCTGCGCAAAAATGGCGTAGCGATGTCTTTTCGCAAGCACACAAAGAACACACGTTCACGCCTTTGTGGGACACCCATATACTGAGCATCAAGCAACCAATGCTGACAATAATAGCCTGCATTGTCGAACGCTTCATAAATTCGACGGACGTATTTTTTTGCTTCACCAAGCAACAAGCCTTTCACATTCTCCGCAACAACCACTTTCGGTTGAAGCCGCTTTGCAAGGTCAATAAAGTCGAAAAACAACCTGTCCAATACTTGTTCCGCCTGTCCCTCTCGAAAGTGTTTCATCTTACCCCAAGCATCTTCACGGCTGCCCACCATGCTGAATGTTGAACAAGGCGGTGAACCATCCAAAATGTCAAGGTTGTAGAGTTCTTCGGGCAAGTCCTCCCGTTTCTTGAACTCTTGTATCGGCTCAATGAACGGGAACTTAGGGTCGTGATTCCGACAATAGACATCCATCATGCGGCCATCTATCTCATTACAGCCGATAACGTCAAACCCCGCCAGCTTGTATCCCATCGTACTACCGCCTCCACAAGCAAAACAGGAAAACACCTTGCCTTTGTCTTTTGTGAAGTTGGCATCTGCCAGCGTCCAGCGATAGGGGTATTTATGTTGATTGTTCATGCTTTTATCTTTTTAATTGATAATTATTACACATCCTCCCGTACCTGTCGCAAGCGCAAACACGATGACCTTTCGCCTTGCAGAACACGGAGTTCTCAATGAAATCGGATGAGTGCCTGCACTTCTTGCATCGGATGGGGGTTAGGGATTGGATTTTCTTTGCCATAGTCACCTCCTTAAGCTGTCACCCTTAAATTTTACCCTCGTGGTGATGGCTACAAGTCTGTCCATTGTCCGCTCTCCGTATTTCTGTGAAATTTCATCGAGTGACAGGTTCGTAGTCAGCATTAGCAGTTTCCCGCGTTTCTCCGCTTCATCGACAATCTCGCAGAATGCAAGGCGTTTCTCTCCGAACTTCACACTCACATTCTCCGTTCCGACGTCGTCAATGTAGATGATGTGCTTCTGCTTCACGCCATCTATATCAGCATTCATTTGCTGGGCATCATAGCATGATACTATCTTACGGCAGTAGTGATTGAGAAGCAGAGGAATGATTTTCCAGCATATAAGAGATTTCCCTCTTCCGCAGTTTCCATGACACAAAAGCCCACGGCCGTTATTTCCTGAAAGCCATGTGGCTATCTCTTCATATTCCGGCAGCCATTCGGCTTTCCCTGTGAAATAGTCAAGCCCTCTCCAAAGGAGATTCTTTGCATCTGGTATCGCTATGTTCACGAGGTTAGGGACGGGGTTAAAACCTGTCTCTTTGAGGTTGTTGATTGCTTTCTGAAAGTCTATCTGTTCCATCTTTCCTCCCATCTTTTTTCCTGCGGTGAATCGTACTTGTCAGGCGAATTGTTTTGGAGCACTACGCCGATGTCGGCAGATGGCTTCGGGGATATTCTCCTTTTCGCTTGCGCAACTATCTCGTTGTACTTGGAGTTGATGTTAGTCACGCTGAAATTTTCAAATATCCAACCCTCCTTGATTGAGGATAGGAGCGTACCTAAAGCACTTATAACACTCTTATCGTCCGTAGGCATCCCCTTTTCTTTCCGTGAGAATGTTATCTTTTGCAATAGCTGGCTCATCGCCCCGGCATCTTTAGGTGTCCAATAATAGCTATCAGAGAAAGTCTCTTTGAAGTGCCCCTCAAAAAGAAAACGAGCCTTAGAGTTAATCTCTTTAGACTTGTCTTTCTTTTTTCGACCTCCCCCCTCAAAGGGGGGTGTGGGGGGTATTATATTATCTTCTTCTCTCTTCTCTTCTCTTCTTATCTCTTCTTGCGATAGTGAGGCGATCGGGTGGCGATCGGGTGGCGATTGGGTGGCGATGGAATTTTTATCGGGTGGCGATTGTTTTTTTATCGGGTGGCGATCGGGTGGCGATTGGGTGGCGATGGAATTTTTATCGGGTGGCGATTGTTTTTTTATCGGGTGGCGATCGGGTGGCGATGTAAGAACATCGTTATTCCACCTCTTCTCATTCCCACGTTTTCCTGCATTGGAAAGCTTGGCTTTTTTTTCATCAAGCGGCTTCATGCGCATAATCAGAGATTCGGAGTAGAAGCACTCACCATTTTCGGTGAAGGCAAATAACCCAAAGTCGTTTATTATGCTTTTTATGAGAGCCGCATCTGAACGTAAATCAAATGCAAGAACGTTGTAATCGGCTTTCAGCGTATAGTCTTTGCTTTCCCTTAGTTTTTCTATCAATGCCCAATATAGTCCATATCCCTCCCATTTATGTTTGATGCGTAAGGCGATAATCTTGTCATCACTCCTCGCATCACTGTCATGAGGGAAATAGTTTTTCATAAAATTGTTTCCATTCATATCAAAACCTTACATTTGTTAATTGTCTCCCATTGGAGAATACAGCCCATTTACCGTTACCACCGTCTACCAGCTTCAAGTCAGAAACCTCTCCGAAGCGTTTGATGTTGCCGCACAAGTCTACTATCCATCCGCTTTCTTTGCTGGGGTGTGGACGTATGGCACGGCCGACTATCTGATACCACATGGCAAGCGACATGGTGGGGCGCGCCATGACAACTGTGTCAAGTTCGGGATAGTCGAAACCGGTAGTTAATACTCCGACATTAGCAATTACCGGTATCTCCCCTGTCTTGAAACGGGAGAGTATCTGTTCCCTTGTGGTTTTTGGGGTGTCTCCCGATACGACTGCGCAGCCGGGGATGGAGTATGTCAACCGCTCGGCCTCTTTGAGAAACCGGGTGAATACTAATATACCTTTTCGTTTTTTTTCGGATATTGGATTCATCAGCCGTTGTACGATATGAACAAGATAGCCGTAGAAGTCGATGCGCTCATATTCGCGCTGAACCGATTTATCCGTGTAGTCTGCGCCGGTGGAGTTGGTTCTCAAATTCAGCTCGTTCCATCCGATAGGATTCATGGGGAAGTACTTCAATTTCGCCAAATAACCCATGTCAAGCAAGGAGGAAATCTGTACGTGGTACAAGACCTCGGAGAAAACATGCGGACGGGTGCGGGTGATGAACTTCAGCATAGCTCCGAAATCACGGCTGGTAGATAGCCGGTAGGGCGTGGCTGTGAGTCCAAGAACCTTGCACTTGACAAGCTCGAAGAAATCCTTGTACATTCCCTCCTTTGGGTTAACAAGATGGCATTCATCAACGATTATACTATTGAAGTTGGCGAACATCTCCGGGTGGTTTTTCACACTTCCGATGGTGGCAAAGGTGATACGGCTGATTTCTTTTGAACCGAAAGATGCTGAATAGATGCTGCAATTAAGTATGTCGTAGGAGCATAATTTATTGAAGTTCTGTTCGAGTATCTCTTTGCTTGGCTGAAAGACCAGTGTGTGGCCATCGAGGCGGGAAGCTATGTCCGCCAGTACAAGCGATTTACCACTGCCGGTCGGTAACACCATGATGGCGTTTGTTTTCTTTTTCGGGTCGTTGAAGAAATTTACCGCCAAATCCGATGCTTTTTGTTGGTAGTCTCTTAGTTGGTATTTCATATTTATCTCTGTTTTCTTTTTCAAAGAACCACACCTCCCCATCTGGAAAGGCACGTACTGTTAACCTATGCGTCATATGCTTTTCACTTCGTTGAATATCCATTCTTCACACCCGGCCACTTGGTTGTGGCGGGCGATGAGTTGCTTTATTAGTTTTCTACGGAGGGGGTAATCTCTGGCGAGTGCCGTACCTCTTGATTTCACTTCCTCGATTACGTATTTCCCATCCCGGTAATAGCAGAAGTCGGGGGTATAATGTGCTGCTTGTTCATCCACCCTTTCAATAAGCTTTATTTTCGTTTTCAGCTGGACTTTCGACAGCTTGGTCAGCTTCGGTATTATCTCAAAGCTTACTTGTCGCTGTAGCCCCTGTATTACACCTCTGTCCTGCATCGCTTTCAGGTATAGGAAGCGCTCGTATTCGGTTTTGCTGTCGAATACCCCGTGCTTGTTTTTTATCTTCTTGGCGAAGTACTTCTGTCTCATGCCACCTCCTTGCATAGAAACTTGTTTACGAAGTAGACTTGTCCTTTACCCGTAATTTTAGGGGTCGTTGTTACAAGGATAGTTCCGTCTGGCTTGTTGATTGTTGTCTGCTTGATTTCAAACAGTCCCAGCTCCATTGCCTTTTGTGTGGGCTGGTTATAGTATTGCCCTTTAGAGCACAGATACCCCTTGTTTCTCAACCACTGAAATAGCCTGTTTTGCCCGATGCTCACTCCGTTTTGCTGGAGTATCTTTGCAAGTTCGGAAACAAGGCAGCTGCGTTGTGAGGTCTCTACCGCTTTGGCGAACAATACCTTTGGAGCATCCTGCTGTATCTTCTGTTCGGCTTCAATGCGCTTTTGCTTTTCCTCTTTCAGATTGGTTGCAAGTTGAATGAGAAAATCGGGAGACGTCAGAGCCTTTTCAAGAGTGTCACTTGTCATATACGCCCCATGCTTGCGAATGGATGGCAACACCTCATCGCAAACCCAATCTTGGAACTTTTCAGCGTTCGGCAAGTTGGATTTCATCGTCAGCCGATACACTTCGCCCTCTTTGCCGTACTTCATTTCTTGTGTGCCTCCATTTGTAGGGGTCGGTAAAATAACGACCCCCTTACAATGTTGACTTACAGCATCGGCTGGTCTGATATAGCCAAGCGCCCTTGCTACGTCCGCCAAACAAAATAGCGGTTCATTATCCTCACTCATCGCAACCCGAACTTGCCCGAATTGCTCGTTCTGAAAAATCTTAACTTCGTTCATATCGTAATTTATTATAATCTGAAATATCTCCTTGCCGCCATTTCATCGAAGCGGCATATCTGGTTGAATAACTTTGTTTGTTTCCTCCTGAATGCCACATCATTGTCGTATAGCGTATGGTGCTCGCGGCAAAGGATGACAAGATTAAGAGGGTGGGTGTAATACTCTGGGTAAATTGATTTGGGGAGCAAATGCGCTGCGTCATTGGCTGGCTTCCCACATATGGCACAAAAAAGAGGTAGCTTAGACTTTATTCTTGCTACCTCTCTGTTGCGTGCGGATTGTTTAGTGCTAATCTTTCTCATCTTCATTATCATTTAGAAGATTCCGAATGTCTTCTATCAGGTAGAAGAAGTCTTCATGCCCAGATTGACAGGTGTCGCACTCTACATTCCCAAAGTGTTCAGTATGGAATTGTTCAAGTAAATCTATCGCCTTTTCTATTATTTCTCTTCTCATAGCTTCTCTATTAACTCTAAAACCAACTCTTTAAATTCTTCCTCGCTCTCGCAGATACGGAATGTATCTGCGTCATCGTCATCCTTAAACCTCGCTCCGTCATGGTAATACATCCCACAGTACGGAGCGGTTATGCCTGCTCTATCGCTATCGGGATAGGAATCAGGGGACAATCCTTGTTCTCTTAGCCAACTCCGCAATTCTTCGGTGTTGTTGTAGTAATATACTTCTTTAATCATTACGTATAAGTTTTAATTGTTATTTCGTGGGCTTCGGGGAGTCGAACCCCGATGGGCGATATTCTACGCTGCATACCTGTTTACGTCCGCCCTGTCCCCACTATGCAGAGTGGAGATGCGCCTTGCAAAGCCCGACCTTGTTATCGTCCAATGTACGGATACACATCCATAATCGCCGTTTCTTTGAGCGAGATTGACTGGTAATCCGCCATCGTCCCTTTCATATCTCTTTATACTAAACTTCTATAATCACAATGTTAGGAGCAATAGCCTTTATTTTTTCAATCTGCTCATCAATTACCCTGTTCTTGTATTCCTCAATAGCTTCATTAGCCCCTGCGGACACAAGGGAAAGGGAAACATCCCGACCGTCTACATCTGCATAGATTTCAACTTCGATTTCTTCGCAAGCAAACCCTTTGAACAAAGGGATGTTGAGTTTGAAAGATGCAGGTAGATTAGAATCTACAACTTGAGAATAATTGTCAACCCGGCTTCCATTCTCCTCCTTGCTCCGCTCGATGTCTTGATTTACCTTTGCTTTGAAGTTTTTTAAAGTTGACACCAGTAGCATGTTCTGCGACTTGTCGGGGAAGAACGAACGGTGCATCTTCAAGAACTGCGAGAGCTTCGCCGGTTCCCACTTCTTATCCGTATTGATACCAAACTCTTTCATCTCTTTCGATGTCCGCAACACACCGCACACCCCGTTGTTATAATAATCGTTCTCCTTATCTACAAAGGAGATTTTCATTTCATCACGGTCGACGGCGATATTCGCTTGCTTTTGGTCTATTAAATCGATACGTTTCTCCAACCAGAGAAGCGGGCTTTCGATTGTGCCCGTAATATCCACCGGAATCGGTTCTCTTAACGGGAGTTGCTCGGCAGCTTTACCCTCTCTTAACACCACTTCGATAGGTGCGCCATTATAATCTTTGGGCACAACTACATTGATTTTGTTTTCACTCATGATTCTGTTCCTGTTTTACGGTTAATACTAAAAACTGTTTTCTGCATTTCTTGCGGCATGATTGGGCGGGAATAAACAAGCTCACCGAGTTTGTTATAATACCCGGCCATCTTTTCCTCATGATAGAGTATCTTAGCGCACTCTTCGTTGTCTACGTACTCCGAACCTTTCTTAATGTTCTCAAGAAGTGTTTGCTTCTCTTCGTTAAGAGGCTTAAGCTGCTCTTTATACCCATCCATAACTTCTTTCTTCTCCACCTCAATGTCGTTAATCTTAATCGACGTTTCGGCAAGAAGCTCTTTCTTCTGCGCCAGTTCATCAGGCGTGAACCGATGGGTATATCCGATTTCTTCCACTGCATCGGCGTTGTCTTGTAGGAATCCCCACCTGTCTTTTTCAGGAATCTCTTGTCCAATAAACTTGTCCATATTTACTTGATTAAATGTTTATAAATATCAGGGCGTGTGGTCTTGATTACTCCGTTTGTCGTTCTCAATGTCACCATACGCCCGATGTACTTCTTCTCTTCTTCTTTAACTTTGTTCAAGGCGGATATAGCCCTTGTTTCCACCTCCACCTTGTCGTTGATTATTGAAAGCGAACAGTTTATACTCATAGGTCTATCTTTTAATAATCTCTTTCATCAGCTTCTACAAACTCTCCGTTTTTAAGGAAATACCATGTATTAGCTTTAATCTTCTCGCCGTCTACTTTAGCGCACTACACGTCTTTGATAAAGCACTCTCCGTTTACTTCTTCGCACTCTGTTAATACAATGAATGCTCCCAAATCACCCTTAGCACGAGACAGCATTCCGGTTGCAAGAGCTACAGATCCTTTTCCAGCAGACGCACCAGAGTAGTTACCCGTAGCTTTATCTTTATCCTCAAACTTAACTTTGTCGAGAATAAATTTCACGCCGGCTTGAATAAGCCCACTCAAAATGCAATCCCTTGCTACATAGCTTCGCTTCTTTCTCTTCGAAGGTTTCTCCAACTTTGTATTGTAAATCTCTGCATTGGAGGTTCTTGTCAAATCCTTTATATCCTTTCATAATTCCCTGTTTTTAAGCATTTCTTTGAATTTAGCAGCGTACTTCTCTGCTTCTTCTCTGGTGAGGAAGTAGTTGTTCGCCTCATAAAGTTGATTATCTACACTGACACCATCTTCAAAGAAATCGATGATTTGGAAAGTACGGCTTATATGGAAGTATTTCCCACCTTTCGCGGCTCTTGGCAACGCTTTCTCTATCTTCCTCTCTTCCGCATTCCATTTATACCCGTTTTTAGCGAGGGCTTCAAAGAGTTTCTGCCTCTCTTCTTCGGTGGCGAGACCTTGGATATCCTGGCGATACCCAAAAAACAAATGAGGGGCATCAGGCCGCTTTACCATTATGCATGAATCACATCTTAACCCAGCATAGTAATTATTACATTTTTCCGAGCATAATAGAGAATTGTCCGGATTATATATAATGACGGCTCCACCTTTCAACGTCAATATGTCACCATCTTTATACTCCGGCTTCTCCTTATATTCGGGGATAACCACTACCACACCGTCTTTAATTTCGCTTCTTACTGATTTTAGTACCATTCCATCAGGAATCGGCACATTGATTTTTAGTTCTTGTTTTTCCATGTCGTTTAATTTCTTTAAGCGCAAGCATGAACCTGCGCTGCCTGTTATACTCTTTATTTGTTTTCGGCTCCGGGCACATGGCTTCCAGAGCCTCAATGATTGCTTTGTAGGACTGTGCCCGGAGTTCGATTTTCATAAGTAATGCTTATTACGTTCTATTTCTATTTCCATAAGCTGGAGTATCCTCTCTTCATCTGGGGATGGCAAATATATGCCCTCTGCGCTCGCAAAATTTCTGAACCTCTCAATTGCGGTTGTCATTTCGGCGGTATCAAGGTCGGCAGAAGAGCGGAGCACTTTGATTGTGCCCAAATACTTATCTTCCTTTTCCCGAATGAATATCGCAGGATTCACCAGCTTCTTGAAATATTGTTGCTTCACCCATTCAAGGGTGTTGCCTGTCTCACAAGCAAAGAAGCCCAAGATAGTGTGCAGATACCTGTTCTGCGACAAACTTCTCTTAGGTTTCTTCTCTGTCAACTCGAACACCTTTTTATTCTTGATAAGCTGTTCAAGTCTTGTACGTGCTTGTTCTACATGCAGGGGGTTGTCTCCATCGTACTGCATATCAGAATGGCAGGTCGTCAATAGGTGCGGGTGGAGCCTGTTCTATCTGGTCGGTAGTCGGGGCTTTCGGAGCGAATGTTTTCATGTCTCCACAGAAGTAATTCACATCGTCTTTACGCTCTTCCCGCTTCGGGGCGCAAGAAATAAAATGCGTGTGTCCGAATTGGGATACTTCTTTTCTCTCGATAACGGCGATATTCAAGTATATCTTACCGTTTTCAGCTTTCTTGAAAAGCTCTTTGGGGATGTCGCTCACGCAGAGCGAACCGTACAAATTACTCATAATTAAGTTATCTTTTTATTAGGGAGTTGATTAATTCATTCGCTTGTATCACACGACTTTCCATTTTCTTGAATACGTCCAAATCAGGGTATATCCTCGCAATGTGCATAGGGTGAGATTGGAACGGATTGAATACAACAAAATCGCACCAATCAGCCTCTGTGCACATCATGTGAGCCATGCACTGATAGAAGTACTTTGGCTCCGTCCTCAACAGGCTTTCATTGTCGGATATATTCGCCGCATATCGCATGAAGACAGCCTGTGAGGGACATTTTATTTCAATAACACCTTTCTCTTTTGCGTCCTCGTCATAAAAAAAACCGTCCGGGCTGCTTGCGAAGTGCTCGATTGTCGGATGTTTGCATGAACCGACCTCGACTATTCGCCTACCTGTTACTCTCTCATAGAAAGAGCGTGCGTTCTCTTCCTGCTCCGTTCCCCATCTCATTGCTTTGGTTTCGACATTGACTTGTTCGAGGTATTCTTCGAATGCTATGTCGTCATCAAGAATGATGGGGTTCATATCCCTTTCTGCGGCAAGTGAATAGATATAAGTCATTGCCGTATCACCGAACACATCCTCTTTCTTTCTTCCTGATTTCATGATATCGGAGACACGGGAACCTGTCACGTTCCCAAGCCTCGCACGATACCAATCTAATGTACGCTGGGCTTCCATTATAGCAGAGTTTTCTGTTGTGGTTCAGTCTTTAATGCTTCAGCGGCGGCAGATTTAATCTTCTCTGATTTAGCTTCCTTGCTTTCACGGATGGGTTTCATGAGTTCACCCACTGTCGTGTCGCCATCTTTTAACGATTGAGCCATGCCGAGCAATAAGGCTATTTCATTAGCTCTAATCTGGTTGATTGTCTGCTTGCCGCACAGCTTGATTACCTCTTCTTCTGTTATATCCCATTCGTTCTTGAAGTGGGATATCGCATCGGCTCTTCGCTTAATCAGCTTCTCTTCGTCCGACAAGTCTCCGGTGATGAACTTCTGTGCCGCCTTATAAACCTTGTCTGTGATAGCTTTCGGGACAACTGCGAACACTGCGTTACGGTAAGCTATCGAGTTCGCGGCATTTCCTGTAACGGTAATCATGTCATCAGAGAACCTCTTCCCGTGCCTATCGATAATACTTCTTCTTACCTCGAACGCTGATGCTACATTGGTTTCCAAGTCCCAGCATGTGCCCCGACTGATTATCTGTTTGTCGGTAATCTGTACTACTTTAGCTTCCGTCCTCATGTTTCCCCAGTTGGAAACGATGATCTTCGCAAGATGAACCGAAGGACCTGTTATCGGCTTGCCACCTCTTGGCAGAGCATATCCGCACGATTGCGCTGTCTCATCATCCATTGTAGCTATTACAATGGAATTGGTGATACTTCGATTGATGTTACGTGGATACTGCTTAGCTGTGGCTACTTGGGAATCCACACTCGCCCGTTCTAATGCGTCAACTTGGACTATTTGCAAGTCCTGTGCTTCAACGGGAAGCACTTCGTAATTTTCTAAACTCATAATCGTATGTTTTAATGGTTATATAACTTTCTGTATTAAGTGAAAAGGTGCGCTATCTTCACAGACCGCACACCACATAGCTTAAAATTTATGGAATAGGCATTAATTATTCAAATGAAAAGTGCACTATCCTCACGGACGGCGCACCCCGGTATAAACACACGTCAAAACTCCTTTAATTCCTTGTATGTAATCGCTGTCATTATTACCGACAGCCCGAACATTATAGCCAAGATAGTAAGCCCGGTAAAATACATCGGGCTGTCTTTCATCGCTGCGGCGATGAGCATCACCAGTGCGCATACGGTCAACACCAATGATGACAAGAATGATAATACTTTCATGATATTAAGTTTTAAGTTAGCCGCCCGTGCAAGGGTAAAGGGGAAGAGGTGCACTTCTCCGCCCCTCACGGCTTTTGGCACGGCAATAGCTCTGACCTTTTCTGCGGCTTTGTTCCCGTGAGCGTTCCGATGGTTGCTTTACTGCTTAACTAAAGGTAGGTAAGCCACGGGTAGTTCTTTATTTCAACTTCTTTATTATGTCGCCACGATAGGAATTTTCAGTCAATTCAATGAACTCATTCACTGTATATTCATCTTTTTCGATGTCAATATTATGGTTCTTACAAAAAGACTCCCTTCCTTGCTTGCACGAGCCTGTTAAGACATGATGCCAATGAAAGAGTACTTTGGCCGGAATCTTTTTATTGAAATCATGAAAATTCCCCTTAAAAGCCTCTAATCGCTCTTCTTCCGTTGAATCATCATATAGCTTCTCTTGAAGAGCGCCAAATGCTTCATGAAGGGTTTCCCCATGTGCGAATTTCCCGTTTTCTTTGACTACAAACGTAGGGGTCAAAGAAAAGTCCGAGTTGAGAATATATCCTTGTGCTATGTTTCCTCGGACGCTCTTAATAATGGTTGGCGTTTCATCTATTATATAGACTTTGTCACCATTAAACATATTAATGCCATCGCCATAGCCATAGCCAGAGCCAGAGCCAGAGCCAGAGCCATAGCCAGAGCCATCGCCAGAACCAGAGAATAGAAAACGTTTTATCTGTTCTTCCATACACTTACCTCCTCAATGGATTTAACCGCTTCATCGGTGCAAGGTATTATCTCAATCACACCTAAAATCGTAATCGTCGGAACAACTAACGTGAACTTACAATCATTAGGCCTTTTTGTCCCCTCCATTGCGAGCTGGCTTATTGATGCAGCACCGTGCCAGCACCACAATCTGCGGCAATTTCCCAAAATAACTTCGCTACCGTTCTTTTCTTTCAATGTCCCAAAAAATACGCCGGCTCTGTCAGCTCTGATAATTACTTTCTTTCCAATCATAATAACATGTATATTAAAAGGTTAATAAATTCTGCTCCCCTCAACGCAACAATACGTGTTTAGCGTTTCCGCACGCCCGAATTTGACGGGAGGGGATTATATTTAGTGATAAGCGATACGGACACCCAGTCCCGCATACTATCTTCCGTTTAGATGATTTTCGGAGCTTTTCACATTGTTTCTTTATTCTTCCAGCGTACGGACGCCCAACCCCGTTTTCTTACTGATAAGGACGACTTTTCGGACTGGTATGTACTTAAACCTTTCCGCCCAGTTGCGGCATGGCCACCACTTATGCGGTGTTCCCTATTTTTGTGTGCTTCGTTGCACGTTCACAAGAGCGGGTTATAGTTTTAGCCGCCTTGTGCTTCATAATACGTCAAAGAACTAATCAAGTGCCCCATCCGTGTATCGCTCACGGACTGCGTTCATTCCGTCAATGGGGCTTACATCCTGCCCGGCATATACACCGCCAAGCCTTGTGATAGCTGGAGGACTGCATAGTCCATCCCGTCATCAGAGCAACCATACTCTGACAATTGGTCTTCGAGGGCTTTAATATCGTCCTTTATGAGGGCTATCGCCTCTGCCTTTTCGTCCACGTTGTACATTAGGCGAACCGTTTTGGCGTCGTTGGCTTCTGCCGCCTCGAGTTCGGCATACAAGCTGTTCAGTTCTCTCTCTATTTCGTACCTCATAATTATATCTTTGATTTCAGAACCATTCTGTCGATGCTTCTTTTGTCATATAGGAAAACCCTCTCGCTTATACGGTAGATGTCTATCTGCGGGTTGGTATTGATGTTGGCATCAATGTACCTTTCGCTGACGCCCAGATAGGCGGCTGCCTCTTTCTTGTTGAGCCAGATTTTCTCAACGTCCATCACCTTGCCGATATTCTTTGTTCGTCCCATAGCAAAAAAAGAAAGCCCTACCTTTCATGTCCGCCGTCGTGATTTGGACACTACTCGATAGAGCTTCAATACATTATTAATATAAGCGTTCACGACACGCCGCAATTATTTAAAGAACTTATTGCAAAAACGAGAAAGAGTGCCTATATTTGAAGCGACCAAACTTTGAATATAGGCGGGGTGGCTTTTATGCTACCTGTGCTCTTTCGTCTTGTTTGATGATGCAAATATATGGCATTGCAATAATATATGCAATAAAAACGGTAAAAATATTATTGCATTGCAATAATTTAGAAACAGTATAAATAATAAAATTATGGGAAACACTGTTAAAGAAAGGTTGAAAGAGATAATTAAGGACTACGGCATTAAAGATTCGGATTTTTGTCGAGAAATAGGCGTGTCTCAAGGATTTATATCTGGAATGCGGAAATCCATACAGCCTAATAAGATAGAGAGGATTGCGGAAATATACCCCACATGGAATACGGAGTGGATACTTACCGGTAAAGGTAGCATGTATAAATCCAAGCAAGAAGATTCTGAGCTTAACCTTACCGACGACAATAGCCTTAAGTATTACTACGAGTTGGATGCAACAGCAAGTAATATTGAAGACTTGACAGACAATGAATTAAACCAGCCATTCAGACGGCTTTATATTCCCGGATATGAGGGGACAATAGGTTTTACGGTGACGGGGGAGAGCATGCTTCCCACTTTGAAGCCGAGAGATATTGTAGCGGTTAGCCGAGAGATGGTAGAAACAATCATCAACGGGGAGATGTATCTTGTAGTCACGAGAGACGGACAACGCATGGTCAAAAGACTTGTACTGAATGGGGTTGATGAAGATGGGGTACGACATATCAAATGCGTGTCTGACAATCCTAACCAAGAATTGTACGCTCCATTTGAGATACTTGGTGATAATATACATACCATATCAAGGGTTAGAGGATATATTTCTTATTCATCATTATAATTTAATAATATGAAGTCGTTTAATAGGTTGCCTTTCGTTTTTCTTATATTCCTATTATTACTTGGGTGCAATATTAAAAGTCAAAGACAAAAGAACCAAGAATTCCAAGACAGCATTGCAAGAATAGAAAAGCGAAACAAAGAAATTAGAGATTCTTTGGAACAAGTACGAATTGACTCATTGTCTTTAATTGCTTGGGGAGACGCAAAATTTGGTATGTCACAGAAAGAAGTGTTAGCAACAAACGCCTTTAAGGGTTCCACTATATATTCCAATGAAACCGTTTCGATGGCTTTTGAAAATAGAAATATCGCTAATACTAAAATGACAATTTGTGATTTTTATGCCGAATTTGAAATGGACGAATTATATCGGGTAGAAATTAAAACATGTCCGGAAACTGCAAATTATATCGACGATTTAGAAACCGACATTATACGCATATCCCGGCAATTTGAGAAAAGATATGGAAAACCTGCATATTCCTTCAATCGTGAGATTGGATTATCCAATTTTAATGAGGGAGATGAGTTTGTGTATAAAAGATGGGAAATTGGCACCAAGTCTATATACATACAATTTGGGGAGGTTTATAGTGGGAGTGAATACTATTATAGGATTATCATAACAAACTCTAATTATCCCACAAAAAGGGATATTAAAAAAGAGGAAAGGTATAAACAAGCGGAAATGTTCAGTCATAATAGAAGTTAAATATCACATGAAAAGCAGCCGGGAATTATCGGATGCTTTTAACCAAGCCTGTTCTTATGCCTTACTTCTTCAAGCCCCATTTATGATATTGTGTGACAAGGAATGTTTGATTGTCTACGATAACAAGGATGGATTTGACCGAAATAGGGGTGTCTGTTATTATTGGGGAGAAGTAAGTAGCCCTGATAAGTTTAGTGAATTAAAGAATAGGATAAATATTTAATTCGTTCAGAAAGGAGAAGTTCAACTGAAGTAAGTCGTAGAACTACTTGCTGTGGACGATGAATTCATAAAAATAGGATTGAAAGATAAAGTAATTCAAATATTAAATAAGTGATGAATAAGTTTTGGGAGCTTATTATAAATATGATTAATCAAAACCAGAAAAACGTAGAAATGTTTCAAACACAAATAAATAGGCCGATAACTTTATTGGGAAAGAAATATGAGTAAAAAAAATCAAAAGGTAGGAGATATTAATAATTCTACGGCTCGAAATGTTAATAGGACTGTATTCAAGACAATACAGATAGAACATAAAGAATTGGGGAAAGATTTATATACATCTATTAAAAATATTGAATGGAAGCTACATAAAATAGCAATTAAATATTGGATTTTCGTTTTTATGAATTTATTATTATTTGCAATAAATGTAATACTTATAAGTAGATTTTTCCCTAGATTTATTTCAGAAAATAACCTCCATTTTGACTATATTGGTGCAATAGTAGGGGTGGTAGCAATACTTGTGACAATCGTAATGTCGTGGAATATTTATACAGTTATAGATTTGAAAAATATAAAATCAGATACATATTCTTATATTGACAATGAAGTAACTAAAAAAATAAATGACCTTGCTATATCATTAGCGTGTTATTCTGATGCTTTGAGCGTAAATTCAGACATGATTCAAAAAGACCCAGATTATGCCATTGACATATTAATTGAAACAATGGAAAGCTGTAAAGGGAAACGATATTGCGAGGACGCAATCAATGTTGCAATAACCATTGAGGAGGTAGATGAAATTAACTCTCATGTTCGTGTTCCTAAAGTATAAAACCTCGCAATTTTCGGGTCAAATTACAGGTCAAACAAATACTATTTCTATTTAAATATTTGATTATAACGAAATTCTGGATATAAAATTAAATTTCCCAAGCTGAGGGTCACGAGTTCGAGTCTCGCTTGCCGCTCACTCTGAAATCAGGTAGTTACAAATAAGTAGCTACCTTTTTTATTGCCTAATTATTGCGTATCAAATAGGAACATTGGACATGCGCCGATAAACGAAAGATGGAATTTATTTCTTCGTGATAGAAGTACGCGATAAGAATAAAATAAAAAACCGCTTTAAAAGGCAAAGTCTCACTATTGACTTATCCAACTCAGTAAGTATGATGCAGGCCTTACGCTTCGTCTATCCGCAGTCATGGCAAGCAGGCATGCGCCTCCTCCTATGAAGAAACTGTTGCAAGAATATCATGACACCTCCTTGCCTTTACCATAAAAATCATATATATTTGTGATCCATGAAGCGAACAAATGTAGCATTATGAAACGAATCATACTAATCACCGGAGGGTCTCGCTCCGGTAAGAGCACATATGCCGAGAAATTGGCACTCAGCCTTTCCCCCACCCCCGTGTATCTTGCCACGGCACGCATTTGGGATAACGATTTTAGGGAAAGAGTGGAACAGCATCAGAAACGGCGGGGAGCGGAATGGACCAATATTGAAGAAGAAAAAGAACTCAGCCGACACCGATTGGCCGGAAGAGTGGTTTTGATAGACTGCGTCACTTTGTGGTGTACTAACTTCTTTTTTGATATGAATTCCGATACAGAACGGGCACTTGCCGCAGCCAAAGAGGAGTTCAATCGTTTTACCAAGCAAGAGGCAACTTTCATTTTCGTAACCAATGAGATTGGTATGGGTGGTGTTTCCGAGAACAAACTACAACAGAAGTTCACAGATATGCAAGGATGGATGAATCAGTATATTGCCTCCCGTGCCGATGAAGTGATACTGATGGTGGCAGGCATTCCGATGCAAGTGAAAAAATGACAAGACAACTGACTGCATCAAATAGTAATCAAATAATAAATAAATAAACAAACCCTACTTGGGTTTAAACAGGAATACTTATGAAAACATTCCATATCACTCATCCTGACGAATCTATACGTGCTGCATTGACAGACAAAATCAACAACCTTACCAAACCCAAAGGTTCTTTGGGCATGTTGGAAGAGGTGGCACTGCAAATCGGTCTTATACAGCAAACCTTATCTCCCACCCTGAAGCATCCACAGAACATTATCTTTGCAGCCGATCATGGCATTGTAGAAGAAGGAGTCAGCTTGTCCCCCAAAGAAATCACTTGGCAACAAATCAGTAACTTCCTGCACGAAGGGGCAGGAGTAAACTTCTTTTGTCGGCAACATGGCTTCGTATTGAAGATAGTAGATGCCGGCGTGGATTATGACCTGCCGTATGAAAAGGGCATCATCAATATGAAAGTACGCAAAAGTTCTCGGAATTATCTACACGAAGCCGCTATGACTAAAGAAGAACTGGAACAATGTCTGGAACGAGGAGCCGAAGTGGTACGCCTATGTAATGACGAAGGTAGCAATATCCTCAGTTTCGGCGAAATGGGCATAGGCAACACCTCTTCGTCTTCTTTATGGATGAGTTGCTTCACTGGCATTCCGTTAGAGCAATGCGTGGGAGCAGGCAGTGGCCTCGACCATATGGGTATCCGTCACAAATACGAGGTTTTAAAGCAATCAATGGATAATTATAAAGGAAACGGCTCCGTACGCGACATCATGCGTCACTTCGGTGGTCTGGAAATGGTGATGGCCGTAGGTGCCATGCTGCAAGCGGCAGAATTGAAAATGATTATATTAGTGGACGGATTCATTATGACCAACTGCCTCCTTGCCGCCTCCATTCTCCATCCAGAAGTGAAGGACTATGCCATTTTCGGGCATTGCAGCAACGAAACAGGCCACAAACTTATACTTGACTTCTTGCACGCCAAACCATTACTGAATCTGGGCTTGCGTTTGGGAGAAGGCACGGGAGCCATATGTGCATATCCCATTGTAGACTCCGCCGTGAGAATGATTAATGAGATGGATAATTTTGCGCACGCATCTATTACGAAATATTTTTAATCCGACACATTCCTGAAAAAACAACTTTTAAAAAAGAACAGATTACCGTAGATTCTCAACGCAAATCATGAACAACATTCTGGCAGCATTCATATTACTCACCCGATTACCTTTCTGGAGAATAAAAGAAGTACCGACCGATAGTTTCAAACACATAGTTCCCTATTGGCCACTCGTGGGTTGGTTGACGGGTAGCATAATGGCGGCAACATTATGGTTGACCGCTCAGGTATTGCCATTACCGACAGCATGGGCAATAGCTATCATGGCCCGCCTGCTCGTCAGCGGATGTTTACACGAAGATGGTTTAGCTGATTTCTTCGACGGTTTTGGCGGAGGAAGAACACGCGAACAGACGCTTTCCATTATGAAAGATTCGCACATTGGCAGTTACGGAGTCATCGGACTGACATGCTACTTTCTACTTCTATGGCAGCTGTATCATCTTCCACTCCACAGCCTTTGTATCCTTGTATTCTGCGGAGACTGCTGGAGCAAATGTTGTGCTTCCCAGATTGTCAACTTCTTACCTTACGCCCGCAAAGAAGAAGAAAGTAAAACCGGGATTCTATACAACCGTATGAATAGCGGCGAATTATTCGTCTGCCTCATTACCGGTCTATTACCACTTGTTGTACTGATGCCTTCAAAGATATGGGTAGCCGTTTTCTTTCCTATACTCACTTTTGCCTTGTTATGCCTGCTAATGAAACGACGCTTGCAAGGATATACGGGTGACTGTTGCGGAGCCACTTTTCTGCTTTGTGAACTATCGTTCTATATAGGAAGTCTGATGCTGATAAACATAAATGGTTGAAAAGATACTTATATCATGGAAATAATTTTAATTCGCCACACTTCGGTAGATGTACCACCGGGTGTATGTTACGGACAGACAGACGTGCCCTTGAAAGCAACGTTTGAAGAAGAAGCCGCTGTGACAGCAGAAAATATGAAAAAGTATTTTCCTTTCGAACATGCCTACACTAGTCCGTTGACACGGTGCGTTCGTCTCGCCTCATACTGCGGCTACCCTGATGCCGAACGTGACAACCGCCTCATGGAGATAAACTTCGGAAGTTGGGAAATGAAACCTTTTGACCATAATAACGACCCTCGCTTGCAAGAATGGTATGCTGATTATCTGAACGTAGCTGCCACAGGCGGAGAATCATTCGCCATGCAATATCAACGCGTCAGTGGTTTTCTGGACGAGCTTAAACAGAAATCCTACAAGAAAGTGGCCATCTTTGCACATGGGGGCGTACTGATTTGTGCACAAATTTATGCCGGAATCATCCAAATGGAAGAGGCTTTCAGTGCATTAACTCCCTATGGAGGCATAATACACATTCATCTGAATAAAAAGTAAGGAAAAAGATATTTCTTCTCAAACTTACATCATTGAACAAAAAAAGCGGCACAGAATCTATCTGTCACCGCTTTTCATTATTTGCAAGGCAATTATTCTTCGGAATTTGCCGCTTTCTTTCTTGTTCTTGTCGGCTTTTCCTTTGCCGTCTCAGTTTTTTGTTCGGAAGTTATACCGGCCAATTCAGGGTCAATCATAATGCGTCCGCAGTATTCGCAAACGATGATTTTCTTACGCGAACGAATATCCAATTGCCTCTGAGGCGGAATCTTGTTGAAGCAACCTCCACACGCATCGCGCTGTACATACACAATACCAAGGCCGTTGCGCGAGTTTTTGCGAATACGCTTGAATGACTGAAGCAACCTCGGCTCTATCTTGGTTTCGAGATCCTTGGCTTTATCTCTCAACTTTTCTTCTTCCTGCTTCGTCTCTGAGATGATTTCGTCCAATTCACCTTTCTTCACCTCAAGGTCTTTTTTTCTCTCCTCCAAGGCGACAGAACTATCAGCCACCTCCTTGGATTTTTCCACCTCTTGTTCAGCAAACTCTTTAATACGCTTTTCGCATAGCTCTATTTCCAAAGTCTGGAACTCAATTTCCTTACTCAAGAAATCATACTCACGGTTATTGCGTACATTATCTTGCTGATCTTTATATTTTGCAACAGAAGCCTTTGCTACTTCAATTTCGACTTTCTTCCCGGCAATGGATGATTTCAGCTCAGCAACTTCTGCTTTGATTCTGTCAATACGTGTACTGAGGCCGGCAATTTCGTCTTCCAAGTCTTGCACTTCCAACGGGAGTTCACCTCTCAACGTCTTTATTTCATCGATCTTAGACAACATGGTCTGCAATTGGAACAAAGCCTTCAGCTTCTGTTCCACGGTCAATTCCTGAGATTCTTTCTTTGCTTCTTTAGCCATTTTACTTATAAGTATTTTATGGGATTTGTATTTACTTTGGTCATCTGAATATCAAAATAAGGAAACACATCCCTGATTATTGTATAAAAAATTTCTTTCGTGTACTGTTCGCTTTCATAATGTCCTATCTCTGCCAGCAGAATATCAGAATCATGCCCGAAATAATCATGATACTTTATTTCACCCGTAATAAAGACATCGGCTCCGTTACATATGGCGAGTGGCATTAAAAAGGCACCGGCACCTCCACATAGCGCAACTGTCCTGATTTCTCTTCCGATCAATTTGTTATGCCTCAGACATTCTACTTCAAAGGTTTTCTTGATGCGTTTCAGAAACTCCAGTTCCGTTTCCGGTGTTTCAAGCTCTCCTATAACGCCGGCTCCAGCTTGCGCCCACGAATTTTGAAGAGGATATAAGTCGAAAGCCGGCTCTTCATATGGATGCACTGCCATCAAAGCCTTGACAACTTCTGCTTTTTTATACACCGGAAGTATCGTTTCAATGCGCGCTTCTTGCTCTGTGTGTAATTTTCCTATCTCTCCACAATAAGGATGCGTACCCTCTTGAGCACGGAATGTCCCCTTGCCTTCCAAACTGTAACTGCAAGAATCGTAGTTGCCAATATGTCCGCATCCGGCTTCGAACAAGGCTTTTCGCACAGCTTCCGCCTGCATATAGGGAACAAATGTAACCAACTTTATCAAAGTGTTCTCCTTTGCCTCAAGAATACGTACATTCTTCAATCCTATCTTCTCGGCTATTTTGAAATTCACTCCTCCCGACGAATTATCCAAATTGGTATGGGCGGCATAGACAACAATATCATTCTTGATGGCTTTCAAGATGCATCTTTCTACGTAATCCCTGCCCGTGATAGATTTATACTCTTTAAAAATGAGCGGATGATGAGCAATGACGAGGTTATACCCCAATGAAATCGCTTCATCCAATACGGCTTCGGTAACGTCAAGACACAACAAAGCCCCTGTTGCTTCCGCATCTGTCAATCCGATTTGCACGCCGGCATTATCAAACCCGTCTTGCAATGGCAGAGGCGCGAACCGTTCAAGGGCGCTTACTATTTCTTTAATTTTCATTGTAAACAGAAAACTTGGTTGCAAATATAGCAAAAAACAATGAATTTTTAAAAGTTCCGGTCAAAAAAGTCTTACCTATAAGCATTTATGCAGGTTTCAATTATTTATACTCTTTCTTTTCCAGCACCACCGACAGCAATTTGCCATAGACATCGAAAAAAAAGGAAGGCTGGAGAGACGGTAATCATCAGAAAAAGCATGGATGCAGCGAAAGTGAAGACCATAACCATCATTGCTATTTGACGGCTACATTCGAATTACCTCCTCCCAATATTTGTCCTATCATATATTCCCGGAAAGCGACTAATCCCACTACTAAGATATTGGTAATTAAACTGAAAACAATTATACATGTCTATTTTCCATTTGTAACACGGGCGTTCCTTTCATCTTTCTGTATTGTAAAGATAGTGCAAAAAAATATTTGTACTATCTTTGACGCACTAATTAATTCAGGAAAGAAAGATTATGATACAGAATGAACGTGATTGTCGGCATGAGCATGTGCTCAACGTAGCTCGTCAAATAATGACTGCCGCGCGCACTGCGCCTAAGGGAAAGGGGATTGATGTGATTGAAGCAGCATTGGTGACGGGTGAAGACCTTAAAAAACTTTCGGCAAAAATGATTGAAATGGCAGAAGAGCTTGGCATGAAATTCTTTCTTCGGGATGCGGAAAACATTTTGCAAGCCGAATGTACCATAATAATAGGTACGAGCGAGCAGGCTCAAGGACTAAACTGCGGACATTGCGGATTCTCTACTTGCAGAGAACGTACAGAAGGAGTTCCATGCGCTTTGAATACAATTGATGTAGGTATTGCCATAGGTTCGGCTTGTGCTATGGCAGCCGATATGCGTGTCGATACTCGAGTAATGTTTTCGGCCGGACTTGCCGCCCAACGTTTGGACTGGCTGAAAGGATGCAAATCGGTATTTGCCATTCCGATAAGCGCATCTTCAAAGAATCCGTTCTTCGACCGAAAGCCTAATGAAAAACCCGCTAAAAAACAATGATTTACACTTGTACAAGTGTAAGCTTGCGCTTGTATAAGTGCAAAAAGATAGATTTTAAGAACTTCAATAGACAAATAAATGGGAATCATGGTAGACCTTCCAAATGGAAGTGCATCAGAAAAGGATTATCAAATACAGTTTACCAAAAACGCAGTTATAGAGACTTGTTCTCCTCTTTTGCCTGCCGAATGGGCACTTCAAAGCGGAGTTCAATTGACTTGGCCACACGCCGGAACCGATTGGGCATATATGCTTGAAGAAGTGGAGAAATGCTTCGTGGAAATAGCCCGTGAGGTAGCTCGAAGAGAAAAACTGCTGATTGTTACCCCCGAACCGAAGAAGGTTGAAAAGCAGATTGCAGCTACGGTCAATATGAGAAACGTTCGCTTTCTGAAGTGTGAAACAAATGATACTTGGGCGCGTGACCACGGCGCTGTAAGCATGTTGGAAACTGACGGCATTTCTCTGCTTGACTTCAAGTTCAATGGTTGGGGGCTGAAATTTGCGTCCGACAAAGACAACCTGATTACACGCCATGCCGTAGAAGCCGGCATACTGAAAGGAAGATACACCAATCGCTTGAACTTTGTGCTTGAAGGAGGTTCTTTCGAAAGTGACGGAATGGGTACTTTGCTCACGACTTCCGAGTGCCTTCTTTCTCCCAACCGCAACGGACAAATGAACCGGACGGAAATAGAAGAATATCTCCGTTCCGTTTTTCACTTGCAACGTGTGCTTTGGCTGAATCATGGCTATCTTGCCGGTGACGATACAGACAGCCATATAGACACTTTGGCCCGCTTCTGCTCACCGGACACCATAGCCTACGTAAAGTGCGACGATAGCGCAGATGAGCATTACGAAGCACTTTACAAAATGGAAAAAGAATTGAAAACCTTTCGTACTCTGAAAGGCGAACCCTATCGCCTGCTGGCATTACCCATGACCGATAAGATTGAAGAAGAGGGTGAGCGTCTTCCTGCCACATATGCCAACTTCCTGATTATAAACGAAGCTGTACTTTACCCTACCTATCGCCAACCGGAAAACGATATACGTGCCGGAGAAATACTGCAAGAAGCCTTTCCTGATCGTGAAATCATAGGTATAGATTGTCGGGCTTTGATTAAACAACACGGATCTCTGCACTGCGTCACCATGCAATATCCTGCAAGCGTGTTAAAATAAACATAGGCAGACGTGTTAGAATAATAAAATAAGTTGAGTAATCATCTAAAAAATAAATATATGAGAAAGATTAAAGTGGGAGTCATCCAGCAAAATAATGTTACAGACCTGAGAACAAATCTGATGAATCTGGCCAAGAATATTGAAGAGTGCGCTGCACACGGTGCTCAAATGGTGGTATTACAAGAACTACATAATTCTTTATACTTCTGCCAGACGGAGGATACGAAACTATTTGACTTGGCAGAACCCATTCCGGGACCTTCTACGGGATTCTATTCGGAATTGGCTGCCGCCAACCATATTGTGTTGGTGACCTCTTTGTTCGAAAAACGCGCTCCCGGTTTATACCACAATACAGCCGTTGTTTTCGACACCGATGGAAGCATCGCCGGCAAGTATCGAAAAATGCATATCCCCGACGATCCAACTTATTACGAAAAATTCTATTTTACGCCCGGAGATATCGGATTTGAGCCTATACAGACCTCTTTAGGTAAACTCGGCGTACTGGTGTGCTGGGATCAATGGTATCCGGAAGCTGCCCGCATCATGGCACTGAAAGGTGCGGAGATATTGATATATCCCACCGCCATTGGCTGGGATAGTAACGATACGAAAGAAGAGCAAGACCGCCAACTCAACGCTTGGATTATATCGCAACGCGGCCATGCCGTAGCCAACGGCCTTCCGGTTGTTTCCGTGAATCGTGTTGGGCACGAACCCGACCTCTCCGGCGCGACAGGAGGAATTTTGTTTTGGGGAAACAGTTTCGTTGTAGGACCGCAAGGCGAGTTTCTGGCACAAGCAGGAAACAAATGCTCTGAAAATATGATTGTTGAAGTCGATTTGGAGCGTTCGGAAAACGTACGTCGCTGGTGGCCGTTTTTGCGCGATCGCAGGATTGATGCCTACGAAGGATTAACAAAAAGATTTCTTGATTAATAAAACTCAGAGTCAATATTTCTTAGGCACGAATTTCATGGATCAGCACGGACAAGAAACGTGAAACTCCATTTAATTCGTGCCTAAAAAAGAGCCATAAAGTATAGCTCACTTTTATTCTTTGATTTCGACAATCAGGTTCAGTTCATCCAATTGTTTTTGGTCAATGACGGACGGGGCATCCAGCATGACATCACGCCCGCTGTTATTCTTTGGGAATGCAATGCAGTCACGAATACTGTCAAGCCCGGCAAAGATGCTGACCCAACGATCCAGCCCATAAGCCAAACCGCCATGGGGAGGTGCGCCATATTTAAAGGCATTCATTAAGAATCCGAACTGCTCCTGAGCTTTTTCTGGAGTGAACCCTAAAATCTCGAACATCTTGGCCTGTAACTGTGCGTCATGGATACGGATGGAACCACCGCCTAATTCAACACCGTTGCACACCATGTCGTAAGCATCGGCACGAACTGCTGCCGGATCAGTATCCAACAAAGGTATATCTTCATCTTTCGGATGTGTGAACGGATGGTGCATAGCCATCAACCGCTCTTCTTCTTCACTCCACTCAAACATCGGGAAATCTACAATCCATAAAAGAGAAAACTTGTTCTTGTCTCGCAATCCGAGTTGATTACCCATTTCCAGACGAAGCTCATTCAGTTGTTTGCGGGTTCTCATAACATCATCACCGCTTAGAATCAAAATCAAATCACCGGGTTTGGCACCGAAAGCAGCCTTCATCTCTTGCAAAACTTCTTGGGTATAGAACTTATCCACACTCGACTTCACATTGCCGTCTGCCTCTATACGTGCATACACCATACCTTTTGCTCCGATTTGCGGTTTCTTCACGAATTCGGTCAAAGCATCCAATTGCTTGCGTGTATAATGCGCGGCTCCCTCCGCACAAATACCGCCAATATAGGCAGCATTATCAAAGACGGAGAAACCGTGTCCTTTCAGAATGTTCATCAACTCCACAAACTTCATACCGAAGCGCAGGTCAGGCTTATCGCTACCATAATACTTCATAGCATCTGCCCACGGCATACGTATGAAAGGTTCGGTTATTTCCACACCACGGATTTCCTTAAACAGATATTTTGCCATGCCTTCGAAAAGGTCGATGACATCATCCTGCTCCACGAAAGACATCTCACAGTCTATTTGCGTAAATTCCGGCTGACGGTCGGCACGCAAATCTTCATCACGAAAACATTTGGCAATCTGGAAATAACGGTCAAAACCGGAAACCATCAACAACTGTTTCAGTGTTTGCGGACTTTGCGGCAAAGCATAGAACTGTCCCGGATTCATGCGTGAAGGAACAACAAAATCACGGGCGCCTTCCGGGGTAGACCCTACAAGAATAGGCGTTTCAACTTCAATAAATCCTTGACTATCCAAATATTTGCGGACTTCAATCGTCATCTTATGACGGAGTTCCAGATTGCTACGCACATTGGCACGGCGAAGATCCAAATAGCGATACTTCATCCGAATATCATCGCCTCCATCTGTGTTTTCTTCAATGGTGAAGGGAGGAGTCAGCGATGAGTTCAGAACATTCAGTTCCGACACGATGATTTCGATGTCACCGGTAGGGATATTGTTGTTTTTACTGAAACGTTCGTTTACCGTCCCTCTCACCTGAATCACAAATTCGCGTCCCAAACGATTGGCGTCTTCACAAAGTTCGGCATTCACTTCTTCATTGAACACCAATTGAGTAACTCCGTAACGGTCGCGAAGGTCAATAAAAGTCATACCGCCCATCTTACGGCTACGCTGTACCCATCCTGCCAGTGTCACTTGCTTATTAACATCGGAGATACGGAGTTCTCCGCAGGTGTGTGATCTATACATCTTTATATACTATTATAATTTATCAATCTTGTTTCTCTCCGCATACCGGTTCAAAGACGTTGCAAAAATATCGTGCAAAAATACACAAAACATCTTTCAAATGACTTATCGCAATAGAAAAGTTTCTGAAAAACACTTTCCACAAAACGATAATATAAAAGAAGGAATTACATTTTTGTCAGTTTCTTGATTTGTTTCTTTCCCTTATCAAATATCACTTTGTTTTTATGTGTAATATCCTCCACAAAAGCGTCATTGATTTGTTTCAATCCGTTGATATAGTCTTGTGCTCGTTGCAATACGTTTGTCGTCTCTTTCTCCGCATCTCGAGGTACAATGACTTGCAAGCCTTTCTTTACTATTTTTACGTCAATGTTTTCTCCGGTCATCATCGGATCGCCATCGAAATGAACGACTCCCGGCTTGGAGCGATGGATTCGCAACGTTTGGCAACGAAAAGTCTTGATACGACTATTCTGATTGATAGTCTTGTTGAATAATTGGAAAGATAATGAAGGTACATCAAGCACCGTGAAAGGTTCAAGGATAGTTACATCCAACAGTCCGTCGTTTAATGTGGCCTGAGGGGCGATATACGCGTTATTCCCATATTGCGAAGCGTTTCCACAGGCTATTAAGAACGCCTTATAATGTAAAGTGCTGCCATCCATTTCCAACTCATAAGTTTCCGGCCGATACTTCAGGCTTTCAAGGAGAGTCTTCTCCAAATAAGTGAGCGGCCCTCTCTTTCCTGCTTTAGAGAATTGCAAGCTTACAAAAGCATCGAACCCTACACCGCAGGTACAGAAAAAGGGCACTTCATTGATTTTTCCATAATCAATGAGTTCTATCACCCCTTCATTGATGATGTCGACAGCTTTTTTAGCCTCCATCGGAATTTGCAGATGGCGGGCAAGCCCGTTTCCTGAACCACAAGGAATTATGCCCAATGCCGTTTCAGTATGTACCAATGAACGGGCAATTTCGTTTATCGTGCCGTCTCCCCCTATTGCAATAACTGCATACACTCCCTCCTCCGCCTTTTGTGCCGCTATCTCTACCGCATGCCCCGCCCGTTCGGTATAAAGAACCTCTTGTACATACTTCTCTTTATCCAGTTTCTCGCCAATCCATTTCAGAATCGCTTCTTTGTTTTGGGTACCGGATATGGGGTTTATAATAAATACTATCTTCTTCTTATTTTCGCTCATGCAAGAGTTGTGCTATGCAGATTTCTAATTGGCAAATGTACTACAAATATCTGAAAAAACAGTAATATGACATATCCTAAAATGAATACAAACAGTTTTTTAAAGCAAATGGAACAATATACCGGCATATTTTGCTATCTTTGCCCCCTGTTTTTAAGACTCGTATTTAATCGGATTAAATATTCATAATATAAAAGATATTTCATGGGTTTATTACAAGACAAATTTGCGAAATACGACTTACCGCAACAGTTTATGGAAAAAGGTGTATATCCTTATTTCCGAACGATTAACAGCCATCAGGACACAGAGGTTATGATGGATGGTAAAAAAGTCCTGATGTTTGGTTCTAATGCGTATATGGGACTGACATACGACAAACGTATTATTGACGCTTCAATAGCTGCGACAGAAAAATATGGCACAGGTTGTGCCGGTTCCCGTTTTCTTAACGGCACCCTCGATATCCATGTGGAACTGGAAAAAGAGTTGGCCGAGTTCGTTGGAAAAGACGAGGCACTCTGTTTCTCTACCGGGTTTACTGTAAACGAAGGCATTATTCCCGCTGTTGTGGGACGCGGAGATTATATCATCTGTGACGACCGCGACCATGCTTCTATCGTGGACGGACGTCGTCTTACATTCGCCACACAGTTAAAATACAAGCATAATGATATGGAAGCTCTTGAGAAAGAACTTCAAAAATGTGAACCCGATGCTGTAAAATTAATCGTTGTCGACGGAGTCTTTTCTATGGAAGGAGATTTGGCTAATTTACCTGAAATTGTCCGTTTGAAGAAGAAATATAATGCCAGTATTTACGTAGACGAGGCTCATGGCTTGGGAGTATTCGGAAGACAAGGCCGTGGCGTTTGCGACCATTTCGGCGTTACAGATGATGTTGATTTGATTATGGGTACATTCAGTAAATCGTTGGCTTCCATCGGAGGTTTTATTGCCGGAGACAAAGAAGTTATCAATTGGCTGCGCCACAATGCCCGCTCTTATATATTCCAAGCAAGCAGCACTCCGGCTTCGACCGCTGCCGCCCGTGAAGCTCTTCACATTATGAAATCCGAACCGGAACGCATTCAGCGGTTGTGGGACATTACCAATTATGCTTTAAAGAAATTCCGTGATGCAGGTTTCGAAATTGGCGAAACAGAATCTCCCATCATTCCCCTTTATGTACGTGACACCGAAAAGACCTTTATCGTGACAAAATTGGCTTTTGACGAAGGCATATTCATTAATCCGGTTATTCCACCCGCATGTGCTCCTCAAGACACGCTGGTGCGCGTGGCATTGATGGCTACCCATACCGTGGAACAAGTGGATTATGCCGTACAGAAATTGACTAAGTGCTTTAAAGCATTGAATATCATCAAATAAGAATAACACACAAAGTTATTAATGGATTAAAAGAACCATATCATTACTCTGGCGTCGGAGTAATGATATGGTTCTTTACATTTCTTTTTATATGAGACTCTATTTTTCAGAGCGTTTCCATCCCCATACTTAATCTGAGTTCAATATAAGACTTCGGAGATGGATTTCATCGGTAGAAGAAAAATTTCTCGTCAGCAGATAAAACCTGCCTCTACCTTATATAAAGTAAGCCGGGTGATAGGAAGCAGATCGACAATCCCCTTCGAAGGCTTGTGCCTTAAAGATAAAACCCATTGTTTATCAGATGTTTACCACCACCCTGTCAGACACTTGTGTCTGACGGCTGAAACACTTGTGTCTGACGTGCAAAACACTTGTGTTTGTCACGTAAAACACTTGCGTCTGTCACGACAAAGGATTGCAGTTGTCAAACAGAAGGAGAGCGGTCGGCCTGAAAGGCTCTCTTCTGCCTAATCTCGCTGTAAACCGGTGCATTCAGGAAATATCCGCCCGACAGGATGCGGCCCCTCATCTTTGGCAAAAGCAACCGCCTATACCGAAGTCAGGTTATGAGCGTATTTTTCTCCAACTTTTCATATCCAAGACAAGCTTTCTCTTTCCTATTATTTGTCAACGCATCTGATTTATCATAATGATATTCGCACCGGATATCAAAGAGGTATCTATTAAATTTCAACTAAAAACCGATTTGGTAAATCCAAGAAATAAGTCCTGTGCCAAATACGTCAAAAAACGCATGGGCAATCATAAAAGGAACGAGTGAAGTTACTTTACGTCGTCGCATCAAAATAAAGACTATCCCCAAAAAGGCAGTCCCAATAGCCGCCGAGAGACCCAAATACAGATGAAATCCGAACCGTAAAATGACACTCATCGTAATGGCATAAATTCTATGTCTATCGTTCACGGCAAACGTAAGTCCCATAAAGAAAACTTCCTCGAAAAATCCATTGAGCAATGAAAAAAGAAGAAGCCATATGGTTATATGCCCGAACAGGTTCACTTCATTATTTGCCTCCTCCCAAACGGAGAGATAGGAGAATGGATTTTGCCCGTATGAAAGCCAATAAGAACCATACACACATACATCCATAGCCAATGCCGCAAACAGAATAAGCAATAAAACCGATGGAAAAGTATTCCTCCCGACAGAAAAGCTCAACGAGGAAAAATCAAACCTTCGCCACCGAAGATATAAGCCGGCTACAGTAAGGAGAAACAGTTCAATAATGATTGAACAGATATTACCGGCATCCGAAAAAGATGATGCGCTGATAGCTTGAGATTCATCTGTTCTCAAATACATGAAGACAGAGACAACCGTGAAGTAGCCAAAGAAGATGATACCCAATATACCAAAATCAATCAAACTTAATCTTTTTTCTGCGGGGTTCATATCTTTATTCTGATTCTTACTGAAAAGAGAATATGACTACATTCACAAGTGTATATTAGGTCATTTTATCCTATGCAGAATATCACCTCCTACTTTTTTACTCTCAATAACATTTCCTTTTTCATCCAAAATTTCTTCAGCAATAAGCCTCATTGTTTTTCTCTCCTCATCTATCTCGTACACTGATACTGTACGAGCAGCGGATGAAATAATTTTAAGAATCGAACCGGAATAAGTGTAAGAAAGTTTATGATTCCACTCTTTAGCATGAATCTCTTCAGGAACTTCTCCTTTTATAACCTTGTAGTTAAACACAACCTCCGTTGGAGAAACAAATTCCAAGATAAGATTTATCATTGCAGAATTCGGGTCTTTCTCATCCCACGCATATGAGGCTATTTCCCATGCCGAACCGACAATATTAAATTCCTCCGCTTTTTCATTTTCTTTGTTGCATGCGCAAAGCATCCCAATAATCATAAAGACAGATGCCCAAAAATTGATTTTCTTCATATTGATATATACGCTTATTTTTTTTACGACAAAGGTATGCTTTTGAATGGATAACACCAAAGGAAAGAAGTATTTTGTCATTATTTACCAGAGTTTAATATAAGTTGATAAACATATTTATGATTACTTATATTTCAAATAAAATCATCTTTCTATGATACTTCCATTTACATTTCCTTTTATAAAGGAGTTTGCCCTTTACCGGAAAGACAAATCCACTAAGATTTTCCAAAGAAGCGAAAACACCAACCTCCCCCATTCATATACAATCCATAGAAATAATGATTTTCACATTTTTCTTCCTATGTACAAATAAAAAACGCTTTGACATTGAAATATGCCAAAGCGTTTTATCATCCTACAAAGTCTTTGTTCTATATTATAGATTGCGTTTCGGATAAAGCGTATTCCACCATGTGGCATCACCTTTGAGATATTTCTCAAACCAAGCCATAATAGTGTTCGACCATTGAATACGTTTTTGGTAATCAATGATCCAATGATCCTCGTCACGAACCTGAACAAGTGCCACATCACGGTCCAGCAATTTCAATGCAGTGAACATCTGGAGGCTTTCTGCAACGGGCACATTAGTGTCAGCAGTGCCATGTGTCAGCAGCAAAGGCGTATGTATCTTGTCTGCACGATATAGCGGGCTTTGACCGGCATATAGTTCTTTTGCATTCCACGGATACTTATCGGCCATACTTACTTCACTATAACTGTATCCCCAATAACCACTTCCCCAATAGCTGGCGTGGTTGCTGATGCCAGCATGGCTCACAGCACATGCAAAGATGTCGGTGACGGTCTGCAAGTATTGCGTCATAAATCCTCCGTAAGAGGCACCGATACACCCGACACGTTTCTCGTTGATGAAACTGTGTTTCCGGCAGATGGCTTTCACACCCTCGATAATATCTTCCGCCACACCTTGCCCGGCAGTGTTCACATGACGGACACTGTGTTTCTGTCCGAATCCGGCAGCCCCTCCGGGATTAATGACATACACCACATAGCCAAGAGAAGCATAATAGACCTGCGGATAGTTAGACTCAAAGTTACGCGAGGTAGGAGTACTTCCCCCGTAGTAATTGACTATCATTGGGTATTTCTTCGTTGCGTCAAAGTGCGGTGGCAGGTAATAACGACCGTAAATACTGTCACCGCGTGAAGACAAAAACGAAAAGTCGCAACATTCTCCCAACTTCACATCCTTTAGTAATGACGATGCACAATCAACCAGACAGTTGCTCTTCTTATTTCTCAGATTAACAGAATAAGCACGTACGGGATTCATTGCACTGACTCCATAGTAAACCATAGCATCCGCGCTTCCGGCCAGCGAGAATTCGCGGACAACATCTTCCCGGGTAGGGATTTGGTTGATGGACAGAGTCTTGGGATTTAATCTATAAAAATGTATGTAATCACGATTTTTGGCAGTAAAATATATCTGTCCGTCAGACGCCGACCATTCTACTTGGTCAACGGAAGGATTAAAATCCTTGGTCAACGGAATGGCTTTCCGGCTATCGAGGTTATAGAGAAAGAGTTGTACATCATAAAGATTGGAATAAGAGCCTGCACTCATATCGCGACCTATGCCGTTGAATGCTTCTGCCGATCCGTTGAAAAGCAATTGTTTTCCATCAGGCGAGAACTTGGCTGAAGTTACAAACTCCGCTCGGGTCAACACTGTATCAACAGCTAATGACTGGGCATCGATAATCAGGAAGTCACAAACTGTGGTGGGACGCCGGCTCAATCTTGAACGAGGTATGCTCACCAACAGTTTCCGCCCATCACGCGAGATATCCTGCAACTCTATACTCTGATGCCCGAATGTGATTTGCTGGCACTGATGCGTATTCAGGTCATAGCGCAAAAGGTTGGTTCGGAAGCGGAAGCCACGTATCCTGTCATTGGGTTCCAGCAACTGGAATATCTCACGGCTCTCGGATGGCCCCTTCTCATCTTTCAAGATGATAAGATAGTCTTCGGCCGGGCTGATGACAATCTTTCCATCAGGCAGGTCATGCGCCAAGTCTTTGCTTTCTCCTGTACGGGCATCTACCATACGCAGCAAACGTCTGCCCCCATCCTTATCCTCATAGAAATAAGCAGTCGTTCGTGGCATCCATTCGACACTATACAACTCGCACTTCCTGATTGTTTTACCCGTAGCAATATCTACGAGTTCACTATAACTGCTTGTGCGTCCACCATATTGCACATCCCTGTATCCCATGATTGCATATTTCCCGTCGGGCGAAATCTGGGCTTTATTAACACGAAGACCGTCGACAACATCATGATAAGAATAGCTGCGGCGAGGCGATGTGGTACACTCTATCTCATGATTGGCATCAATGCTTACCTTTATCGTATCCGCGTTCAAGTCGGGAATCATATATTTGATAATCATTTCATGATGAACGGGTTCAAGCGACAAGGTACTGAAAACATTTTTACCGTCAAGAAAAACCTCATACTTGTCTACACCTTTGACTGTCAGCTTTGCTTTCGTGTAGTCTGTGTTGTTGATATAAAACTTGAGTTCTTTGTAAAGACCGGCAGGGAATACAAGCTTGTTCCCGTTGACATCTACCGAATCAATGGGAACGGGCTGCTGGAATTCATACGGTCCATCGGTAATAAAATCGGTGACATGGGTTATATGCTGTGCCTGTAACGAGACAGAGAACAGCATAAAAAGTGGAATAATTTTTTTCATCATTTCAAATATTGTTGATAACTTCTCATTTCTTTTGCAATACCTGAAGAATCATCTGCTTCAGTTGAGGATATTTCGGAGCAGGAGCGGCAAAAGAGTAAACTTTTCCTTCGCGGTCAATTATCATAAATCTCGGCACGCCTGTAATGCGGTAGTCTTCCGCAAAACCTCTGGTCCATCCCTGAACAAACACGACATTACCACTGAGTTGATGTTTATTGACCAATTTCTCCCATAAGTCTTTTTCCGCTGAGGCACCAATACAAACACTCATAAATGTCAATTCCGGATCGGAAAGTTCTTTCTCCAACTGTTTGAAATAAGGTATCATGCGCAGGCAGGGAACGCACCAAGTGGCCCACACATCAATGACAACAACCTTTCCACGTAATTCACTTAACGAAAGCCATGTGCCGTCTATCCGTTCTCCCTTAAAATCAGGCGCCTTCAGACCGGGTTTCGACCATGCCAACCGCTTCTCAACAGGGCGTAACTGCTGTTCCAACTGTTCAGAAAAAGGCTCATCGCTAAAAGTCTCACGCAACTCCGCATATTTCTCATAATAGCGCATTTGAACAGCCAGCTGATAGAGATAAAGCTCACGCAAAGCTTTCTCCGGCAACAAGTTCGCACGTGCTTTGAGTTCCACACTGCTAAGCGTAGTAGGATTTTCTATGGCAGGCAGTGATTTCTCTGCTTTATAGTCGACGTAAACACTTATCATTTCGGGAACAAGCGGCAGTTCGAGCAAATTCGTTTGTTGGTAGATACGGTCATATTTCACTAAATCTTCGTCAGTAATAAAATCATCTCCAACCTCTGTGATATGGCTGCGACGGTAAGCTAATGTGAAGAAAGCGATATCAGCCTCTATTTTCAGTTTCATCAGTTTCCCGAAGGATTCATTTTGTAAGGTTGTGAGTTTTTTGTTCAATCCTTCCGACAGTTTCTTGAGTTTGGTCAATTCTCCTGAGAAAAGATCGAAAGCAGAACTCTGCCCACCTCTGACAAAAGAGAAATACCATGCTTGCATGCGTATCGGCGATGCGGCTTTTTCCCATTCCCCAAGTAGCTGAGCCTCTTGACTGATAGCTCCGCGGATAATGTCCAATTCATTATTGGTAAACGATACGTTGAGCTTCTCGTCACCTTTGAGATAAAGCACATGTTTCACACTTTTATTATTGCCGAGCATATAGAAACCCTCTGTCGGTAATTTAGCCGAAAGGGTAAAACGTTTATCACCACCTACCGAAACCGATGCGCATTGTTGCGCAAAACCATTCCGGCAAGAGTATAGGTACATTGTTTCGTCCACATCATCTCCTACATTGCCATGTATTGTCACTTGTGCATGGACGAGATTGGGCAACAAACAAAAAATAAAAAAATATAAACAATAAAATCTATTTTTTCGGTTCATAGTGATAAATTAGAATAATGTAGTTGTAAAAATTCCGTTCTTAGATTGTTCCATATAGCATGCACGTTTCACACGCCCTTTCCCTTCAAGTATTTTTTTCGCCTCCTTTACTTCACCGGCATTTACTTCATGCAAATAGAGTTTGTAGTTTTCACCTTTCACCGTAGCGATGGCAAGATAATCAAACCATGAGTCGTTCAAACCGTAAGGACAATATTTCAGATATTCCATATAAGTAATTTCTTCTCCGGCAGGCAGAGCAATAGATTGCTCACTTTCGGTCTGAGTATCCAGATTGCAGGCAAAAAGTTTGTTGTCCTTTGAGAAATAAATGATGTTATTATTTTGATTCAATGTCCTAAAATCAGCGTGAAGCACTTTCAGTAAATTGTTAAACGTCTTATTCTCTTCTATTGGATTGGTACTTTGAGGCATCCCATTCATTGTCAGTAATTGATATTCATCACTCTCTTTCTTTTTCATGATGGCAAATGCCTTATCTCCGGGGCGGGATGGATCAACAGTCTTTCCACCCAGAAAGATCAAATCCATATTCATGTTATTGGGCGAAAGAAATGAATTATTTGTAAAAGAAATCAAAGCGGTAGAATTGCGGCTCACGCTACAAAATGAGGATTTCTTTTCGTCGAACAGAAGGGGAAATGTAAGATGGGTACTATGTTTATGGGGAGACAATTTATAATCGCCGAGTGTCTTGATTACAAACTGCTTGTATACGGCATAGGTTGCATTCAACATGGTATATACGACACTATCAACATATACATGGACATCAGAAGGACCTGCAAACATGTCGTGTACTTTTCTGTTCACGGGTTTATCGACAAACAAATCTTCATATTTGCTAAGTATTTTACCCGTAAAATAATCAATGGCAACAATATCTTCTGTACTTGCAGCAAACACCGCATTGGTTCGGACATCACGCTGAGTGCTTTGATCCAAACGCCAAAATGTATTTGTAAAGAAAAGATTGAGCGGCTTCCCTTTCATTCTACTTCCATTAGTAGTAAAAAGGATATTTTCTTTGCGCTTATCGGAAGAAGAGAAAAAGTCGAAATCGGTTTCCGTTTCTTCTTTATCACTCTTAAGAATCCACCAACCGGTCGCCATATCCGTGGTTACATTAACGAGATACTCCTTGTATGCAAAGATTCCTGTCTGCACATCTTTGGCGCAGAAGCGCAGTTTATATGCACCAATGTTGCGGTCGACGGTATACTCCCAATCTTTTTCCTTGGAAATGGTATCTACGGCAGATATGGCTTGTGCATTGGAAAGGGCTATCGTCCAAAAGCAGTCGTATTGTCTGTCAGCCGGAGAAATGTCCGGATGCAATTTGATGACATCTCCTACAGATACCGTATACTGTTCCTTAATTCCTGCTACTTGTATATTTAAAGGATCACTATAATTATAATTCCCCTCATCATGGAAACAGGATGTAAACAAGGGAAATGAAAGGGCAAGCAATATGTATTTTTCAGTCTTCATATTTTTCAAGTTTTATCCTATTGTTAAACGTTTGACGGGAAAGTGACAAGCGCACTGTTCGGGTCATTAGCATCCTCCCGCATGGGCGCTAATCCTTTGTCAATATTTTCCTGATTGCTGTTGTATTTCTCTAACTCCTCAATGAATTTCATTCGCCAATAAGTAACAAACGACGGTGATTTAGAGGCTTCCTCAATCCATTCTTCATCGATCTTTTTTCCTTCTCCCACAACTTTCATCATCAGTCGGTGTTTGGCATTACTATAAGTCCCCAGAATTCTGTCCATATAGCGGCTGCCCCAGTTTGACGGTCGCTCCAACATATCAGAGAAAGCAACGGTACGCTCCAAAAATTTTCTTTCTCCCAATTCGAAATCATCATTCGCCTTCAAACGGATCCGTAGTCTTACCTTTTCTGTGGCCAGCGAAGCGTCGCGCAACAAGATAATTCCTACCCGAGACGATACCTTGCCGGCCGGAATGATGGATAGCTTTTGGTATTCAGGATCGTCGAAAGCCACATAATGTCGACCTGCAACAGCCTTGTCGGCACGTTCGGTTACCACCGAATCGGTGACATACCCCCATTTGTCTTTCGTATAGGTGACATTATATTCGCTGACCTGTTCAAACACCACATGCCTGTCTTTGTCAGAAGGTCCTCCCATTACACGGACGGGAAAATATACCGTATCACGTTTTGTACTTGCATCGCTCCAAACAAACGAGTAGGAATAGTCTCCGATGTCGGTTGTCAACAAGACACGTGCCTTCTCGTTGAACAATAGACCGTTCTCTTCGTGACAGCCTATCAGCCCCAAGCAAAGGGGAAGCATAAAATATATAAAATTCTTCATGGCCATGATATTTATTCGTTAGCATAAACAGATTCCTGAATGGGCAGAGGCACAACGTAAGTATCTTTCGACCCCACCTCATTGGTGAAATAGATTTTATCCGCCGCCAGACGCTTATAAGCATAAAACGCCTGTCCTTCACCATAAAACTCCCTGTTATACTCCTTAATGAGCAACTCTTTCAAATTAATATCGGTAAAATCAACAAAAGAAGTATTGCGTGCAGTACACATCTCGCGATAAGAAGCCTTGGCTTCATCCAACGTCGCACATTCCATGACTATCAGGTACATCTCATAGAGACGGATTAGCGGGATAACATTCTTGGCGATATCAGGCATGGTAGTGCTCTGCACATATTTTACAAAATAATTATTATAAGTCCACAGACTGCTGTCATACACATAATTCCACATATTCACAAAGCGAATGTCCGTCGTACCGCTCTCATAAAGTTGTGATCTCAGTTGTGACTGTGTTTTTTGGTAAGTTTTCCCCGAGCCCAAAGAAACGGTTATATCGTTTACTTTCAAATTGAAAATGTGTTCACTCGAGAGTATTTTATCACCACTAGCACAGTCATTTAGCGTTCCCAGACGGAACATAGCCGTTCCTGCCGGAGTCTTGGCGTCAATCACGATTCGGGCACATTCCAGAGCCTTGGCCTTATCACCCATCCACAATACGACTCTTGCTTTCAAAGCACAAACGGCATAATAATTCATTCGCATCTGACGATAGCCCCAAAAACTATCTGACAGTTTCGAGGCTCTGTTCAGGTCATCAATAGAATTGGTAAGAATAGGATCGGCACCTTTCTTCAGACAGGCCGCAGCCTCGTCAATGTCATTAAGAAGTTCGCGAGTAAACTGTTCATAAGTAAGAAAAGCGTTCGGACGGTTGAGCACTTCTTTTACATACGGAAGAATTTTATCGCTGTTTGTTTCTGTCGGCATCGGGCCGAACAAGCGCAATACATCGAAATGGCAGAAAGCACGTAACGCCAACGCCTCACCCTTGATCAGATTGTAGTCGGTCTCACCAAGCACACCATTGTCAACCGAACCGAGCAAACCGTTCACATCGGCCACCACCTTGAACAGATTATTGTAAATTTTCGACATGACGTTTTCCACCTCTTTCGCCCGGTAATCATATTTGTTCAGATAGGCCTCTACGGAAGAACTGGTTCTAACGTTCCAATGTTGAGCCAGATTCTCAACTGTCTCACACATCATCTCTTTCCCGTAGAGATCGGTCGATTTCATGCGGATATAGGCACCGACCAGCACATTCCGGAATCCGTCCGCCTTGGAAAATATTTCAGTTTTCTTCCTGTCTTCAGCAGGCGACACATCCAACCAATCGTTGCATGATGTAGTTAAAAATGAAAGGGAGAAAAGACAAAAAAGAAAAATCCATTTGTCTGCCCCTTGGCTGTATTTATATGTATAACGTATCATAGTTTTTAGTTTTAATAGTTTTTGTTTCCCCTTTTACCGGAAATTCATGGATAACGTGAATGAGAAACGACGGGAATATGGATAAGCAAGACCACGTTCCTGTTTGATGGATGACAAATAGAACAAGTCGCTCAACTCACCGGTTAAAGTCAGCGATTGCATGCCTAAATATTTGCTTAACCAAGGTTTATTTCGTAACTCATAACTCAGGTGGATATTCTGGCAAGTCAGGGTACGCTCATCTTGAACAAAACGTGTTGTCGCATAAGTTGCGGTCGTATTGGTAAGTCCTTTGAAGAAAGTCTTGTCGCCAACATTCTGCCAACGGTCGGTAAGCACACGCCTATCCACATTGTATTGTTTGTCGGCATTCTCTATACGCGTGGCAAGAGTCTGGTTATAGAGCTGCCCTCCGAATCGATAGCCGAAAGAAATATTGCAGGTAAAATCCTTCCAGCGCAGCATGCTGCTGATGTTTCCACGATATTTAGGCTCGCTTATGCCGCATGCCACACGGTCGCCGGCATCCCATGTATAAGTCACCTCCCCGTTCTTTTTGAGAAAGATTTCCTGACCGTTGCTGGGGTCGATACCTAAAGAAGGAACCGCATAGATTATGTGTTGCGACTCACCCTCACGAATCACTTTATTGGGAGTCGTGCCTTTCGTCAAAAGCAGTTTGGCGTATTCGTTCTTCATGGCTTGTGAAAGCTGCACCACCTTGTCTCTATTATGCATTATGGAGCCTGTGAATGACCATGCAAGTCGCTTTTTCGCATTTCTGAGGACAAACAAAGTTGCTTTCAGTTCAAAGCCCTTGTTCTCTACCTTTCCTACATTCTCCACGTATGATGTGAAACCGTTAGACAACGGCAGGTCAAGGGATGAAAGCAGGTTGGATGTCTTTTCAAGATATATGTCTGCCATAATGTTGAAACGGTCGTCCCACATGTTTATTTCAGCACCCACATTCCATTTATTGGTTTTCTGCCATTCCAAATTCTTATTTTCCAAAGCCTTCTGATAAGCACCCAACCATTGGTTATAACGGTCATTCATATAATAAGAATATGTGGCAATGGCCTGATAGGAATTGAATTTTTGTGAACCGGTCTGTCCGAAAGAAGCTCTCAGTTTTAAGCGGTTGACAAACTTGATGTCTTTCATAAATTTCTCATTATGTAAATTCCACCCCATACCGGCAGAATAAAACGGAGCAAACCTGCGGTCGCTGCCAAATTGGGAAGAACCGTCAATACGGTAAGCCAAATCAATGTAATAACGGTTGTCATAAGAATAGTTCAAACTGCTTACCAAACCCACACTATGCGTTGTAGATTCGCCACCACTGGGTTTTCCACCCTTTTGAAACTGCAGCGCAGATGGGAAAAAACTCATTCCTTCATCAGGATATCCCTCTGCCATGATACTGTAATTACGGCTGTTGTTTGAAATAAGACTGGCATTAAGCCCTGCATAAAGCAGATGTTTCTCGGCAAGAAGTTTGGAATAGCTCATCGTCAGGGTCATTTCATAATTGGTCTTCTTACCTGTTCCAAAACTGTAGCTCCCTTTTCGCATAGCTCCTTCCGTACTCTGATACAGCTCTTTTTCAAAATCAGTATGTTTGGCTGATTTGTAAAGATGGTTTTCAGAATTCTGCCAAGTAACACCAAGCTTTCCACGGGTGATGAATCCTTGGAAAGGACGCCACTCAATAGAGAAGTTGTTGGTGATGTTGGTATAATCCTGATAATCTTTTTGGTTGAGCGTAGCATTATACAACGGATTGGTAGGAAGGTTGCTGTAAGTACCCCAAAAGTTCGTGTCATTATCGAATTGCTTGATAATATTACCATTGTCATCATAAGGGCGCCAATATGGATTCAAGCGGGTATAATCCGAGAATTGGCCATAAGGCGAGTTTTCAGACTTTGTGTAGCCGATTGACAAGTCATTATTGAAAATCAGTTTCTGATGGCGATAAGAAAGATTGATACCGCCATTAAAACTGTTACGATTGGAACCTTTCATGACTCCGGCAACTCCATTGTACTGAACAGAAGCCGAATACCGAAAACTATTGTCACCGCCCTCCAACCGTAGGCTGTGTCTGTGTCCTACTCCTGTTCGCAGAGGCAACGATTTCCAGTCTGTGTTGAACCCGCGCTTTATGTCTTGCAGGATAGCGGCATATTTGATTTTGTAGTTAAAGTCTCTTTGCGGATCCACAGCGTCATAATATCCGGCCCGGCGCTCCAATTCCAATTTATCGGCTGCATTCAGCAGATGATAGTCGGTAAGGTCAGGCGTTTCAATATTCAGACTACTGTTATAAGTGAGTTTTAAGCGCCCGGGTTGCGGCGACTTACGTGTGATGACCACAATCCCGTTGGCTCCTCGTGAGCCATAAATGGCTGTGGCAGAGCCGTCTTTTAAAAGTGTGATAGACTCGATATCTTCTTGGTTTAAGTCCATCATACGCTCCAGACTGATTTCGAACCCGTCAAGAATGATAAGAGGAGTGTTAAGGTCCGATTTGGTATTATCCTGCAAGTCGTTAAGAGCCGGCAGATTGGCATTTCCTCGTATCGATATCTCCGGAAGACGGTTCGGGTTCGAACCATAAGTATTGTCTGTCAGCATATTGAAAGCCGGATCAATATTACCGATAGAGGTAATCAGGTTCTTAGTACCAAAGTTCTTAAGTTCTTTATTCGTAATCGTGGTAACGGCACCCGTATACGCATCCCTGTTTTTCTGGAAAATACCGGTTATAACCACTTCACTTATCTGTGCTGTTGCTACGGCCATGGTCAGATTACGCGTCTGCCCGGCAGTTCCCTTATCAATTGTAATCTTATCCGTCTCCATACCCACATAAGAGAATATCAGAACTGTTCTCCCAGTCGGAATCTTAATGTTATAGTTACCGTCTACATCAGTAACTCCACGCATACCGATCCCCTCTATCTGTATGGTAACTCCCGGCAAGGGTTCTCCATTTTCATCGGTCACTTTTCCCTTGATAGTTCTCTCGCTCCCTGTTTGGTGTTGGATTGCATTACCAAAGCCTGCTTCAGCCTTGATGGCTTTCTTACTGGACGGATTATGATCCGTACGGGCTGAAACAGAAGTTGCCCACAGGCTTGCTCCTAAGCAAACCAGACAGAGAGTCCTCCAAATTGTGAGTTTTTTCTTCATGATATATTATTTTGAATGGTTAACACTTCTTTCTTTTCTATTATCATTCAACCATAGTATATGGTCTATGCTAATATATGCCAGTTCTCTTTTCGCTTGTTACGCTTGATGGAACAAGAAGTTTATCTCGAATTTTACGTTTTCATAATAAATAATAAATGTCCTGTTTGAATAACGATATTATGTTTTAATGTTGCAAAGGTATAAAAAAGAATAAAACGCCAAAGAATACTAAACAAAAAAAAGACTGAAGCACCAAAATAAATCAGTAAATACTGACAATCAACAAAATAGAATCTCCATTCTCTGTTCGTTATACAACAAAACACCGCATACATATAATAAACTCAACATGTAAAGTGATAACAGAAAGATTATCTTCCACATGAAAACGTCGTACAATGCAATAAACGAAGAGGTTATGCCAAAACATCGGCATAACCTCTTCACGTTAATATATATATCTAAAGTTTTATCGGCTTCAATCGTTTTCCTATTTAAAAACTACTTTGTTTGATTGATTTGCGTTCTTTGATGCAAACACTCAAAGAGGAGTAGAATATTAAAGCGCTGTTTTTACAACATCCAAGAACTCTTTGGTGTCAGCGTCGAGCACAATGGCGATAAGTTCACAATTCCGGGGAACCCGAACTTTTCCCGGAAGTTCTTTCTGCATATCAATTCTCGTATTCAGGGCATAGGCTTCTCCCCATACGTCGTTGAGATAGCCTCTCAAGATATGGTTGTGAATGAAATCAAGCCCTTTCCCGTTCTGATAACCTTTCAGATTGTTTTCCGTTACCCAGAACAATACGTTCAGCTTTCTGCTTCCAAGCTCGCTTTCTTTTCCTTTGAGGGCCGCTGCTTTGAACGAAAATTCAACGTTGCGCGTATTTGTATTTACTTTAGCTTGGAGTTCGGAAGACAATACCGGCGCTTTTTCTATATGCGCTTTTGTTTGATAATCCAAGTCTCTTGACTCTACTTTATTGTTGAATATGAGTGTAGGATATCCGCCGACCCTCCAGCCAGCATATTTACTCCATTCTTTAAAGGTAAAGTTGTCATCGTAGTTATAGTCCCCGGTGTGAATACCGACAACAATGAGATGGGGATGATATTCTTTTTCTACCCTTGACAAATTGTCCATCATATTCGAACAAGGATAGCATCCTTGTCCCGTGAAATCCATTATCAACACGTTCGACTTCGTTTTTTCCTGAGGTTGTGCAGGAGGAAACGGCGAAGGTGCGGGATTCGTCTCCGGATCCGGTTGCGGGACAGGGGCCGGTTCTATCGGTGCGGGCGCGGGGTTCTCCGGCTTTTTCTCCGGTCTCTTTTCAGGGTCGTAGCTGAAGATGATGTGCAAATGAGCCACTTCTTTCCCTTGATGCTTGATTGAGAGGCGTGTGCGATAGTCCGTCTTCTCGTTCTCGCGGGCTTTCGCTATTCTGTAATGTATCTGAATGAGGTCTTGCCCGTTCAGTTCGAACGACTCTTTGATGAACTTTTCAGTGTCCTGTGAATTCTGGCATTGTCCGCCGGCACATATTTTTGATAGTCCGCCAAACTCTTTTCCCTGATGATCTTCTTTGGTTATTTCGAGGGTATATTTGTCCTTTGCCTGTTTTTCTCCCGGTATGGCATAAATGAGAGGAGTTACAACTTCCACCTCAGCTCCTTCTTTGGTCGGTACCTCTATTTTATCTGCTTTAATTGTGCTGCCTGAAGTTATTGTCTGGTTGTCGTATCGGAATGAAACAGCCTCTTTCTTTTCAGCTTCCGGTTTCTCTTCTTCACCCGTATCGTCCGTATCACCGGGCTGTATGCCTTGCCCTAAGGCAACGATAGCGGCTTCGTAGACTTCTTTCGTGTCGCGGTCGAACAGAAAAGCGATTATTTTGGCATTGGACGTTTCTTTTACCGTTTCGGGCAGAGTGACTTGCACGCGGTATGTATCGCCTAAGCCGTAATCGGCTCCCGAAGTTCCATTGAGTGCTCCGCGCAGCACGTTGTGATGGAAGTAATCGGCTTTCTTGCCTGTGGGAAGCGTTTGCTCCGCACGTATGTCTTCCACCACCCAAAGCTGTACGCCCAATTTCGGGGAAGAGGCTTTTTCTTGCAGGGAGGAAACTACGACTTTGATGTCGAATTCCTTGCCGACTGTCTGTTGCGCGCTTAAATCTATATGGTATCCGGCTTTTGTGTTGACCGCCCGGCTGATGAGCGAACTCCATAAAGCCTTTTTCTGGGAATATTTCCCTTCTCCTGAAAGATTCCGGCGGTTAATCAGTATGCCGGGCACCGAACCGGGAATATTGTATTCCGCAGCATAAGTGTCGGCATCTTTCGAAGCCAGTTCTTCTTTCACCTGACCTGTGCGGGAGGCGTGCATGGATACGGTGATGACGTTTTTCGGGTAGCTTCCGGAGATTTTCTTCAGTTCGGCGGCCGCTGTGGGGCAATTGATGCAATTTTGTCCTGTATATTCTTCTACAAGCACCGTGCTTCTTTCTTCTTCGGGAAGCAGGTTTTCTTTTTCGGACGTCCATCGCTCGTTGTTTCCCATTTGCTCGCATGCGCCGGCAAATAGAATAAGAATGGTGTAAATGGTGATGTACTTCAAACTTGTTTTCATAAATCGGTGAGATTAAAAATTCAGATTATAAGATAGGTAAACGCCTTCCGTGGCAGGCATCATCCGGCATACCCCGCCGGAGCAGTTGATGCCCCTGCGTGTGCGTCCGTAAGAAAGCTGCAGGCGATGATTGCCGAACATTCCCGCCGCCGACACCATGTAGTAATGCTTGTCGGTGACTCCGGCATTCCACTGGTCGCTGACGGAGAAGATGAAACGAGGGAGCACCGAGCATTCCACCAGAGCGAACAGCCAGTCCTTTTCGGCTTGCCGGGTATGGAGGTATTGCAGTTCGGTGCGCAGCGAAAGGCGCTGTGAGAGTTTGTGCTTGCCGTCGTATATGAACAGGTTGCTGCGGATGACATCTCCGTTTTCGGCATGCCCTTCGATGATTCGCCGGTTGTAATACTGGTTCATATAGGTGAACGTGAAGCTGTATGCAGGCGATATCTTTTTGCTGATTTCCAGATCTATGTCGTGGAAATACTTCTCGCCCATGCCGAAGAAAGCGCTTTCGTATCCGTCAGTCCCCATCATGGAGGCGTCGTACGGATTGCTTTCCCATTGCGGGTTGTTCCATTTCTTCTTCAGTCCTCTTATGTATGAGGCGGAGAGCTTGATTCCCGTGCCATATTTGCCTCCTGCCCACGAACCTTTCTTAAAGCGATAGCGCATTTCTGCCTGCAACGCCCACTCGCCGCCGGGTTGGGTGGCGTAGGGATAAAGAGCCGCAAGCGTATAGCTTTGCTGCTGCGTGAAGGGTTGCAGGTGGTTGATGCGCATGGCGTTCTGCGTGGCGGTGCGCTCGGAACGGAAGTCGAAGTTTTCGCTGCGGCGTGCCCCGAGAAGCAGACTCATGCCACTGCGGGCATAGGTTGCCGTGAGCATGGCCGCCGAACCGCTTCGGTAGATGTAGTTGTTGGTTGCGTTTGGGTCGTCGAACTTATGTGCATATTCGGTGTAGACATCCCAATTGCCGTGCTGCAACCGGAGGCGTGCGGACAAGGCCGATACGTTTTCAGGCTGGTTGAGGCGGTACGGTTTTCCGTCTATTACCTGCGTTATCGGGTCGGGCGACTCGTGTTTCGTTATCCACGAAGCGCCTGCATTCAGATGCCAGCCGTTGTCGTTCATTGCCTTGAACCATTGGCTTGCGCCCAGTTCGACGTCTCCTCCCCAAAGGTAGCCGCGCCCGGGGTTGAACACACGGCCTTTGCGGTCGAAGTAATTGCGCTGCTGTCCGCCCAAGGCTTTGATGGTGACCCATCGCGCCGGTGTCAGGACAAGGCGCCCTCCCCGAATGGAGTTGTCGATGCCGAGACTCCGGTCTTCGTAGGAGCGGAGCAGCATGCCGCTGCCGAACTGTTCGTAAAAGTCGCCCGCGGTGGCTTCGACGAACGCATGGCGCCCTTTCACGTAGATGTTCGGCACTCCCCATCCTTTTTCGTCCTCATGTCCCGGCAAGGGATGGTTGAGTTCTTCCAGACGCATCCCTATTTCAAGGAATTTGTTCTGTATGCTGCCCGTCACGTAGGTGTTGCCACTCCATCGGCCGGCCGTCCCGTCTTTGCGGGTGGCGTAATGGATGTCCGATTGCAGGCTGAAGCCGGCTTTCCATCTCCAAGGATTGTCCGTGCGCAAGGGGTCGTTGCCCCGCATGTCTTGGGCGGGGAGCATGGCATGCGCCGCCGCCATGCACAAAAGTGCGGATAATAGTTTTTTCATCGTGCCGTTGCTTTTACTTGTCTGAAGAGTTCGGTTTCACCGCCTTCCACGTATCCCGTGTGGCGGTAGACGATGTTTCCTTTGCCGTCGAGCACGAAGACGCTGGGAAGCATGTTCACGTTCATAGCGCGCATGAGGTCCTTGTTGCTGTCGAGCCAGACGGGGAAAGTCCAGCCTTGCGTACGTGCCAGCGGTTTCACCTTGAAGCTGTTCGCCCCCTCGTCAACGGAGACGGCTATGAGTTTCACGCCCGTTTCTTCCTGCCACTCTTCGTACACCTCGTTGATGGCGTTGAGTTCGCGCAGGCAGGGCTTGCACCATGTGGCGAAGAAACTGATGACGACGGGCTTGCCGTCGTTGCCGGCCTGGCCGGTGTCGATGTTTTTGCCGTCGATGTCTTTCAGACTGACGGCCGGAATCTGGGCTTTCGCATGAAGGCATGCCGCAAGCAGAAAGCCGGTCAAGAGAAATTTGTTCAGTGTCATTATTTGTTCGATTGCTTGCAGGGATCCGGCGAGATTGGAATCTTCCGCCTGCCGCCTGCGTTCTTTAAACATTCAAAATCGGCCGGGGGGAAAACATTGCGCAACACGCAGGCCGTCCTGTTTTTGCGGGGCAAAATTACACAAACCAATCCCTATATCCAAATTTATAACCAATAATTGTACCGAGGCACAGGCCATCGGCTTACAGAAGAACCGACAGCGCCCTTGTCGGGAATGAAACTTTGCCTCTGCCCCGATTGAGGTCATGCCTTTGTCCCGGATAATTCTTTCCTTTGTCCGTAGAAAATCCTGTCTTTGTCCGTAGCAAATCCATGTCTTTGTCCCGAATAAGTCTGTAAACGCACACTGCGGATATGTATTCGCAACGTGCGGACATGTAAACGTACGCTGCGTTTTTATAACCGCACACTGCGAACAGAGATTTTCTCAGGAAGAAGATAAGTTTCACTCCCCTACTACACATCTTTTTCTACTGACCGAAACAACTTTTTCTCTTGACTTACACGGCCTCTTCTATTGACTTACACATCTTCTTATATTGATTTACACAGCCTATCTAATTGATTTATACATCCTCTTCTATTGATTTACACGGTCTCTCCTCCCGGTATCCGGTTTCCCTTCCACGGGCATTTACCAAAACAAAAGTACCATCCTGCCCTACTATACAATAAGAAGCAGAATGGTACTTACTCTCATTTCAAGCCACTAAAACAGGCTCTTAATCCTCATCGGCATCTTCATCGCCAAGTACTACTACAAAAACCTGCACGGTCACCTCATTGCCCGTTTCCGTATCGGTCACTGTAATTTCAGTCTCCTTCGGCTCTCCTTCTTCCGGCGTTGCGGTAATCGACAGAATATCACCGGCAATCGAAGCCTTCGCCACGTTTTCATCTTTCGAGACGGCTTCATACTCTCCGCTGCCCGACAGGATTTTAACCTTCACGGTCCGCGGCTTTCCCGCTTCGCCCATGATTACAACCTCTTCTTTGTCCAATTTCAAAGCCACATCCGTATTCCCTTCCGGCACCAGTTTGACAAAGACGACTTGCTCCTTGCCGGTTTTGACATCGGTCACCGTAACCGTCACGTCGAGTTCCTCCTCCTGAGGCGTCCCCGTTATCGAAAGGACTCCGTCGGATATGGAAACCTTCACGGCTTCGTCATCCGAACCGGCTTCATACTCTCCGCTACCCGACAGGATTTTGACCTCCACGGTTTGCGGCTCTCCCACTCCGCCGCTGATTTCCACCGACTCTTTTTCCAACGTCAGAGCCACATCCGCTTCGTTGACGACATCATCGCAGAAGTAGCCGTAATGTATTATTCCATTTTTTGGGAAACTGAAGATTCCCCAGACCTTTTTCCCGTCGTTCTGTATAATCTCCAAGTCGACAGCGGTTTCAGCCAACCGCAAATCTCTGGTGGAAATCTCTATCGCCGCTTCGGTCTTCTTTCCCGCTTGCAAGTCAGGTTTGAAAGAGAGTTGGAACTTATATCTTTCGTACCACTTCCACCCATAGAGGTATTTGCCGTTCTTCAGTTCTCTGAAAGCATCTCCTTGGTTTTTGCTCATCAGCTCTTCGCCATCAAAGAAATAGCAAGTCTTGTTCCCTGATTTGATTGCGGCGAGCAGGTCATCCGGAAAAGGATTCATGGTAACAGATACCTTCACCGTGAAAGAAGCGCTCACGCCACCTTTGTCTTTCACCGTGACAGAGCCTGTGAAAGTCTCCTTGGCAGCGGTGGCGTCAACCGTTATTTCCCCTTCCTCCGTCACCGAAGCCTTGATGTTGGGGTTGTCGGATTCAACCTTGTAACCGCCGTTCCCTTCGGCAACCTTTATTGTTGCCGATTTGCGGTGTCCCATCAATATTTCCATTTCAACCTCCTCTTGGCTGAGCTTTATTTTATCGGTAAGATATACGCTGACGGGGAACTTCAGGTACTTGGAGTTCTTGTCGGACAGGATTACGACCGCCTCTCCGACGGATTTCCCCTCCAACGAAATCTTCTTGCCGATAATCTCGGCGGTAACGACATCCTCGTCGGTAGAGAAAACATTGTATTCGTCACCGCCTTCCAAAATGTCGACATCGACCTTATTGTCCGCACCGATTTTGACTCTTACAGACCCTTCTTTTATTTTCAGTCCGGGCAACGGAGAAACAATTTCCTTTTCTTTCTCGTTTTCATCGGAGCACCCGGCCATGCCGAATGAAAACAGCGCAACACATGCGATAAATAAATATTTGTATAATCTCATAACTTTGTGTTTTTACTGAATTATTACTTCCAATCTTTCGGGTATTTCTTTCCGTCGAACACGACTTCGTCGTCATAAAAAGCGCGCGCAATGCTTTGCATGGACGCCAATTGCCCGGACTCGAAATTCCACCGGTTAGGATCCATTGCAAAAATCATGTGCGAACCGTATCCCTCTGCCCTCATCCGTTTCAAGTCGTATTCATTTGCAAAATACCTTCTATTATATTCTTGAGAGTATAGCCCCATATTCATTTTAGGCATACCGGGAAAAGCGGAACTCAAATCGTAAGAGCCTCCATAATCATGCAACGCATAGTCGACAAACTCGCCCGACTGCTTGCCGTCCACTGCCGGCAGGCGACCGGTGTTGCTGTACACATAAGCAACGACCCACCTGTCCGGCTGTGCCATCTTAACCTCGTAGCACAGGCGTGCGGCAGCTTGTTCGGATGGATACACGAATCCCGGCGTAATATTCCGATATTCGTAGTTTGAATACTCGTCGTCCACAAAGATGCCGTCCAGATTATAGGCATCGCACATCGCTTTCACTTCCTGTGCAAAAGCTTTTGCCGTTTCGTCCGCCAAGTTGGCTATGCCCGAACGGTCGTGATTGCCCAAGATTCCGAGAATCACCTTCATACCCCTGTCTTGTAACGGTTTCAGATAATGTTCGCGGTTGTCGAGAAGCGCTTGCACGTTCTCATTATTATATATGTATACACGTCCTGTCTTTTCGTCATAATTGATGTTGGCAGAAAAGATTATCAACGCGTCGATCAACGGTTTACCGCTTTTCTTCAGCGTAAAGCTCAGATTGTTCAACGGATTCGTGTCGTTCACCTCCATGCAACTGAACACCTTTATGCCGCTCTCTTTCCGGCAGTCGGGCAATCCCGTCAGATCTTTTACGAAAACCAGCCTTGTTTCATCTTCTTCGGCCAACTTGAAGTTACCCGAAGTCACTTTCATACGTAAGGGAATCACATAGCTCTTATCCGCAGAAAGCTTTCCGTCGGAGGTGAAAGAGATTTTCAACCCCGACGACTTCGTTTCTCCGGCATTCAGAGTGATAATACCTCCTTTGTCGAAAACGACATGCTGTTCGGGAAAAGCTTCATAATCCGACTTGTTTTTTGCATTATACGCATCCAATACAGATTTGTCATAGGCGGCACTGACACTGCTGTTGACCGAGGCTTTTTTAGGAACGTTCACAAACAGTTCGGTGCTTCCTTCGTTGCGGAATTCCGCAACAGTAAACATGCGCTTACCGTTTATATCGTTGATAAACGCCAATTCTTCATTGCTGACAGTATAGTTTCCTTCATCTGCCTGCCCTATCTTTATATCGTCATCCGCACAAGCAGTGAAAGTGGCGACCAGCATAAATGCCACCAGCCAATATTGAGGTTTGATAAACTTTGTACTTTTCATTTTCCGTATTTTAAAGTTAGTTGAAAAAGTTATTTGGCAGGCAGCTCTATGGCTTTCCAAGTCAAAGGTTTCGACGACACGATATTATTCCCGTTCTTGGTGTGGTCTTTTACGACAACACCGGCTCCTTCGTCGAATTTCCAATAAGCCACCAATCCTTCCGCTTCGGGAGATACGGTATAGAAATGGTCTTTAGCCTGTATCTCTTCCTGTGTCAGTATGCGGTTCCATACCCTGCACTCGCAGATGTCTCCATCCAAGAAACGCCCGTCTTCGTATGAATATCCGACCCAGAAACTGCTATTTCCCCAATTCACCGTACTACCGTAACGAGTAGATTTGCTTCCGCCTTTCTTTACCCCGTTTATGTACAGCTCCACCGAGCGGTTTGACGAATCGAAGGTCAACGCCACATGCGTCCATTCATTTGTATTTACAGTCCAACCGGGGTCGGTCACATTTCCGCTCGAAGTAGCCAATTGGATTTGGTTATCGGGCAATCCGGCGTCGCCGATGCGGATAAGGAAGCGTCCTTCGATACCCATTATAGTGCTGATGAGCTTGCCGAACTTATCGACACGTATCAGCGCTTCGGCCGTCATCTTGCTCAGGTTGTTCAGAGCATCTCCGCTTCCCGAAACAAGACTTAGTTTGTTGTTTTTAATATTGGCTACCACATTGACAAGAGCAGCACCTTTAATGACGAAATACCGGGTTCGCGCACTTGATAACACATCCAAGTTGGTGCTGCCGACGGTCACAGGCAGCACATATACCCAATCCCGATTCAGTGAGGAAAGCTCCTTGAAATGCACAACGACATCATTTCCTTTGACGCCTCCTATTGCAATAGTCGACTTTGGCTGTTTTATCTCATAACATGTTTCGGGCAGGGGCACTGCCTTGTCATTGAATATCCTGTTGTATTGGTCTACCAATGAAAGATCGGCTTTGTAAACAACTTCAACATTCGTTTGCTCGCGTTGGGCAATGGCTGTCTGAACGATTCCCTCACCGGTATCGGCTCCTTTCAGCAACAACGTTTCTACCGTCTCATTGCTGATAAAAACTTTATTATCGAAGTTTTCCATGTCTTTTTGGCATCCTGCTCCGATTAAGCAGCACATCGCAAATACAAATGATAAGCGCAGTGAATGGCTTTTATTTTTTTTCATGTTCATTCTCTTTTTCATTTTACGGGTGGATTAATATTCGAGATGATTGCTCTCGTATAATGGTAAGTTCCGGACGGCTCATAATAGTCGGTAGACACATTGTATATGCCCACTCCGGCCACTTCAATTCCGTTATGTGCCATCGGTGCCCAGTTTGCCAATCCTTGCATGGCTAATTCACCATTGGCAAAATAACCGGATAATTTATTGGGGTCATTTAATGAGGTAGCTGATACAACCATTCCGAGACGGCTTTGAGGTACGCCTTCCACTGTGGCTAACGACAAATAATAAGTAAACATGTCTTTATTCGTTGCATTCTTTCCTGATACCATTACCAGTTTGCACTTCTCAAGAATTCTTTTGTCAATCAGGTTTTGGGGCTTTCCTTCGAATACTATGCTTTTCTCCGGATTTCTTTTCAACCAATCGGCTGCAATCCCCATAAAGATTCGTTCGTTTTTCGTGTATTCGGCTCTCTCCGGTTCGTGCATGTGGAGCATCGACTTTCCTGAGTATTCGATACATATACCGTCGTACTCGTACTTTTGGGCAAGGGACAACGCATGTTGCAAAGAATCTACCAGAAAGTCCTCAAACAAAGCGGCGACAGGCTCTTCGTCCGTAGCTTTCTCTAATTTGGCATTATAAAAGGCTTTGATGGCATCGAAGCTGATGGTATAAATCACTTCCATCCCTTTTTGGCTGCGAACCTCGTTCATCTCCTGCAATTCCCAATCCGCCAATTGATCGGGATGAATCAACGAAACCACATCGACACTGTCGGGCAATGTAGTCAGATGATGCGCTCTTGTACGCGGCGTCTTCTCGCTATTGTCGAACCATACATACACTTGCTTGTGTTCCGACTTTTTGTAAGCGCGCAAGTTCTCCAGATACTTTGCATATAGTTCCGGATTTTGCGCGGTGATATCAGGTTCTTTTATATCTATGCTCTCCATTTCCGTCCAGTCGCTGCAAGAAAAGAGTGCCGTAGATATAATGAGGAAAAAGGTGAATAATATTTTCTTATCCATAATATTAAAATTTTTATTCGGTTTATTTATTCGGTTTGGCATCCCACCAAACTTTGGTTGCCATATTGTCTGGGCCGTTCAAATGTTTCGACACGGCTTCGATTACATATTTACCTCCTTCTTTTGTGTATTCTTCCTGCGGATAAGGAATACGCCCCGGTCCTTTTGAAGAATCTACAATACCTCCGCTTTTGTTTCCGGCTTCGGAAGCGGGAATGAGGTGAGGATACCCCGTACGGCGATAATCTGCCCATGCTTCATTACCCAACATCCAGTTAGCAATCCATTTTTGAATGATGATTCGCTCTTGTTTTTCTTCTACGGAGGCATCCTCTTTCCATTTGATGGTGAGAGAAGACAAAGCGTTCAGATAGTCATTGGTTCCGACAGGGTCTTTGTATGTGGCCGGAACCAAGTTTTCGTCTGCAAGGTATGCTTCAGCTCCTTCCGCACCCCATTGTTCGAAAGAAAGGCGTATACCCTGATTGTAAAACTCTTCAGCCGTGCCGCCCATATCGAACCCGAACACAGCTTTGGCTTCCGCACGTAAGAAAGCTATCTCCGCAGCGTTCATCCACATGATGGGATCGTTCGGCTTTACGCCTACTCCCGAGTATTTGTATCCCGCCGCATTCAGCGATGGAACCTCGATACCTCTGCGGAGGCCGACATATTCTATTCCACTCCATTGCGACTTATTGAAATATTTTTCGCGGCGCGCGTCTTTGTATCCATTCATATAGCAGATGATATCTGCGGCTGCATGCGTATCTCCTCCCGTGGTGCTTTGAGCCGGCGAGTTGTATCGCGTAGCCGTGTAAATGGGGTTTTCCGAAGATTTGAAATAATCCCATTGTGCATTGTCTGCGTTCGAAGTAATCAATCCGGCTTTGCTTTTTATTGCTTCTTCTGCCATTTGGCGAGCCTTCTCACGGTCGGCATATACAATTCGCATAGCCAAGCGCAACTTCAGTGAATTGGCAAACCTTGCCCATTGGTGTGGGTTACCTCCGTATATGAGGTCGGCAGACAAGGTGTATTGCGCATTTTCTAACACTTCGATGGCTTCGTCCAACTCCGTGAAGAATTGGTTATACACCTCTTGCTGAGAATTGTATGGCGCCGAAATTTCACCCGAAGAACCTATTTCGGAATAAGGAATAGCTCCATAGGCATCCGTCACGCGATGCATTGCCGCTACTTTGATTATTTTTGCGATGGCAAGAGGAATAGGATTGCCGGTTGTTTCAGAGTGACGAGCTACAATGCCCAGATTAGTGAATAAAGTCGGCATGATATGATCGCTGTGCATGAAAACGTTTGTCCAATCGTTTGTCGGATTATAGTTGGCGATGGTTACATTGTTCCAGCCGTCTTTTGAAGGAGCGAAATACCCGCCCAAAGGTCCACCAAGCAAACAATCGGTAAATTGTGCGGTGTTGACATCGGCCGAAATGACTGTTCCGGTTAAGTTCGCTATTGCGGAACCTAACAAATAATCGTCGGCGGACAAGTCGTTCGGTTGGTAAGGATTCGAGTTTATCTCCTGATAGCTTCCGGTACAAGCTGATGCAGCGCATACCATCAAGCCCAAAGATAATTTATTGATTATATTTTTCATAAAGGGTGTGTTTACTGTTAAAACTTAAGATTCAAGCTAAGGCCGATGCTGCGTAAAGAAGGCATCATGAAATAGTCGATACCGTCGTAGAAATTTCCGGTAGTAGCTACATTCTGCGGGTCGAACGGCGCTTTGTTGTAAATCATCCAAAGGTTGCGTCCTACCAGCGAGCAAGTGACATCGCAGATATTTCCCAGTTTCTTTCGTGGAATGGTATATCCTATACTCGCTTCCTGCAAACGCACATTGGTTGCGGAATAGGTGTAATATTGCGGAATGGAAGTTCCTCCTCCGATGGCAGTGTACCATGTTTCAGGGTTCACAAAGTCACCTTTATTCACCATTACGTATCCCTTGTCGCGTGCGGCAGCAGATGCTTCGGAAACACCGAAATTATCCAAGACAGCCTGCGTACGAGAGAACACGATGCCTCCCAAACGTGCCGATATGAGAAAGCCGAAATGGAAGTTGTTCCAGTTGAAATTGTTTCTCCATGCCATGTTCGCTTTGGGAAGAACACTGCCCAACTTGATGTAATTCTTTTCTTCGGTGATGGGAGATGTTGTTATCTTATTGTCTGGAGTAATGTAGATTGCTCCGTTGCTATCCCGTTTCAGGTCGACACGAGAATAAAGGTCGCCCATTGTCCCTCCTTTTTTCAACAGGAAGCGTGCTCCACCCAATCCGTTCATGTCAAGCGTGGAAATGGAGAACTCTTTACCTGTATCGGGATTGATGGCGTTGTCTGCCAATACCAGAATCTTGTTTTTATTTGTAGAGAATGTATATCCGCTGTTCCATGTAAAGTTGTTCCATGTTCTGTGGAAATTCAGCGATAGCTCCACTCCGCAGTTACGTATAGAGCCGGTTTGGATGTAAATCTTAGAATAAGCTCCACCGCCTATTTTGGGATCGAATGTCTGGTTTTTGGTGGTTGCCGAATAAAACGTCGCATCCAAATCGAAATATTTCAGGAAACGTACGGTTAGTCCCAACTCGTATGACTCCGTCCGTTCCGGCTTCAGGTTGTAGACCGGATAAACCGTGTTATTGCTCCACGAGTAAAGCTTTTGATGCCATTCGTAGCTCGGATTGGCGATGAAGCGCATAAAGGGAGAACCTACCGAGGCATACGAGCCGCGCACCTTTATATAAGGAAGATCGGCAGGCATATCAGGGATTATTTCGGACAGAATTACAGACAAACCTACGGATGGATAGAAGAAAGACTTGTTTACCGATTTCGGACCTGCCAATTGAGACGGCCAGTCGTTACGTCCTGTAAGCGTGAGGTAATATGTGCTTTTGTAACCTATCTCGGCAGAACCGAACACCGATTGGCTTTGCTCGCGCCATCCGTCTTGATTGCGTACGGTTTTGCTCGGACTTAAATGTTGGACGGCGAAGAAGTTTGTCAATCCTTGCTTTTCGCCGGGAATGGAGCCATCGGCAATCGGCCCTCCTAAGCCCAAGAGGTCTGTCCTCATGTCGGAGAATGAAGTTCCCAAATTGGCATGCAGATTCCAATCATTGCCAAAAGACTTGTCGATGCTTAACAGAGCATCTGCGTATATCTGTTTGTCTTTTGTGCGGTTGATTCCGTAGAATCCGCGCTTCGAGCCTTCGGTAAGCTGGTCGTTGGTGGTAGCGTAATATTTCTCAGTATAATCGTTGATGGAATTGTCCAAGCGGATTCTTCCCGATACGCTCAGCCAATCCAATATCTGATAGTGCAGGTTGGCATTTATCATGTAGCGATCCTTGTTATTCTCGCGCAAGTTTCGGTAATTCACCCAATAAGGGTTCTGCATGGTGAGTCCTCCATCGCCCACAGGCCAATATTGCGTATCGATTTTGCGCGATTCATCGTAGCGTTTGTACATGCGCGCCGCTTCCCAGTCATTGCCCCTCGGAAAAAGATACGCGCCTACCAAGGGGTTTCCGTATTCTCCCTGATTGATCATATTCCGGTCTCTCTGGTAAACATATCCGGCGCCTAAGTCCAAGGTCATCTTGTCATTGAGAAACTTGGTGGTATTGCGGAAAGTAAAGTTATAGCGGTCGTATTTGTTGTTGGGAATAATACCGTTTGAATTGACGGCAGCTGCCGATAGATAAGTTTGATTCTTATCTGTTCCTGTCGACAGCGAGATGCTTTCCGTCGCGGTAACTCCGGTTTTCAGATAGTCGTCTGCCGGGCTGTATCCATAATAGTTCGAGCTGTTCAACACTCTTCCCCAGCTACGGTCTAAAACATTCGCCTGAGAGTTCAGGCTGCCTGTTCCGTACCGGTTTTGGAATTTAGGCAAAACAAAGGCGTCCATCACCTCCGTAGTGCTGTTCACGGTAATCTGCACGCGTCCTTCCTTACCTTTTTTAGTGGTAATAACGATAGCGCCATTGGCCGCTGCCGATCCGTAAAGAGCAGCAGCCGCCGCACCGGTCAGTACCGACATTGATTCGATGTCTTCGGGATTGATATCAGCTATCGGCTCTGTGGTTCCTTTCGCGTCGAACTCCATGCCTCCTGTTTTTGTTTGGGGGAACATGGGCACGCCGTCTATGACGTAAAGAGCATTCGATGACTGAGTGATGGATTTCGTTCCGCGCATGACTACTTTGGAGGCGCCTCCCACGCCGGATGAAGAAGCGTTGATGTTGACACCCGCTACCTTTCCGCTCAGCGCATTGATGAAGTTTACATCCTTATTCACGGTTACATCGTCTGTCTTTACTTGCTGAACATTGTAGCTCAACGCTTTGGTCGCTCGCTTTATACCGAGCGCCGTAACCACGACTTCGTCCAGTATATTAGTGTCTTCCATCAGACTGACTGCAAGCTTTTCCTGCCCGTTGAACACTATGTTTTTTGTTTGATAGCCTATGTAAGAGACTGTGAGGACATCGCCTACGCGAATGTTTTCCAACCGGAAATCACCGTCGAGAGAGGTAATGGTTCCTTTTCCGTCTTTGGTAGAAACGGTAGCACCTATCACCGGACCGTTGGCGTCATTCACCACTCCGCTCACAGTGTATGTCTTCTTATCACTGACTGTTGCTTTTTTCGCAAAAAGCACTATTCGCTGCCCGGAGATATTGTAGCCGATGGATGTGTGCTTTAACAACGTACTTACCACTTGGTGGATGTCGTCTGAAGTAATTTGTACGGACATTTTCTGAGCGACGTCTATATCATTGTTATAGAAGAATTTAAATCCGCTCTGCTTTTCGATATCGCTGATTACAACGGAAAGTGGAGTACCAGTAAAGTTTAGCTTGACGTTTTGCCCGGTTGTTTGAGCGAAAGCCAAATAGGGAATTGTGAAGAGTAATATTGCCAGAAATATGCCCTTTTTGTAAGTATTTGCATACATATTGCAACATTTCTGACAAAAATCTTGGTTCTTTTCTTTATTTGTCATACTTTTATAAATTAGAAATTAAGGATTTTGATGATGATGACTATCATCGTTTACACAAAGTTTTTAGGGCAGGAAAATACTGGCTATATTTTCCTGCTTCTTTTGTTCTTTACAGTATTATATCATAGGCAACTTCGGTTTTAAAAGGTTTTACAATTTATTATTTCAATATTATATTCTTCCCTCTACGCTCATATTTGAGCGAGGTACTTATCCGCATGATTTCCAAGATGGATTCAAGCGACTCGTTCGTGTAGAATTCTCCGGTGAACGACTTGTTTATCAGTTCGTCGTTCATGACAATGAATTTTACATCGAACAGTTGCTCAAGCCGCTGGCAGATATCAAGCAAAGGAGTGCCGGAAAGTACCCACACGTTTTTTATCCATCGTATTTCGTCCGCCGTGTCCGTAAGGTCGGCAAGCTTCATGCTGTTTTGTCCGATGTCGTACGTCAGTTGCTGATTGGGCTTCATCAGGATGCTTTGTTTGTCGTTGCTTACGTCAATCGAACCTTCCAGCAAGGTTGCCGTGATTTGTGGCAGCATGGAGTTTGCGTTTACTGTAAACTTCGTTCCCAGCACTTTGATTTTCAGACTGCCCGCATGCACCACAAACGGATGCTTCTTGTCGTGTTCTACATCGAAGTAAGCCTCTCCTTCCAGAAACACCTCTCTCTGCTTTCCTGAAAATCGTTCGGGATAGACAAGTTTGGAACGGTTGTTCAGTTTGATGGCAGTTCCGTCAGGCAAGGTCAGGTTTTGTACAAGCCCGGTATGATTGCTCTGTACGATGAGCGCGGGGGTGATTCCAGAAGTGAAGGCGGTATAGAGCCACCCGCTTAAAGCGATGAGCAAAGACACCGTAGCAGCTACAAGCCATTTCCGGTAATAGCATGCGCGCAGGCGGAATATATCAGCCGGACGCTCAATGGCATTGATACGCTCCATCAGCCGGGAGAATGAACGTTCTGCCGAATGTTCTTCGCTCGGACAAGAGGATTGCAGTCTTATACTCTCAATTAAGGCGTCAGTTTTTCTTTTCCTTATCTCGTTATTCTTTTCTTCCATATACATATTCCGATGTGTTTTGCTATAACTTTATACTATATAGAAAACTCGCACAATAAAACTACTAAAGCGAAAACTCTTTTTTTTCGAAGTTTTTTATTGCGAGTATGTGTTCGGGAAGGAAACAAAAGTCTCTCTTTGAGAAAATGATGTTTTAATAAAAGGAAAGTGCTTTGTATATACGAATGAAGAAGGTTGAGTATGTAACTTCCTCTTATAATTTCATTTTCGTATTGCTATTCTTAGTCTTCCCCATGCGGGTCAAGGAATGGTTCGATAAATTTTCTTATTTTTGATTTTGCCAATAGCAACTGCCGCTCCACTGTACATAGTTTGACATTCAATGCCTCTGCTATTTCTTTGTGGTTCATCCCATCTTCTTTCGCCATCAGGAAGATGAGGCGGCAACGTTCGGGCAATGAGACAACCGCTTTCGCGATGGCTTCGGTCAGTTCCTTGTAAGCAAGTTCTTCCAGTGGAGAATCGGACGAAACAGTCACTTGCAACTCGGTATCGGGAAGTTCGTCGCGTTTCGATACGTATCCGCTTTTCAGTACATTGAGACATCCATTTCGCACAGCCTGATACAAGTATGCCTGAAGGTTGGGAATGAAAGGCAGCGTGTAACGATCTCTCCATAAATTGAAGAAAACATCCGATATAACGTCTTCCGAAGCAGGTTCGGAGTGGAGAAATGTTAGCGCAAAACGGAATAAACGGTCATAATAGAACAGATACAACTTGCGGAAAGCCTCAGAATTGCCTTTGGATAACTGTTCCAGTATCAGGTATTCATCTTCTGTCCGTTGATTGCTGTTCATAGTCTTATTTTAAGATGCCTAAATTATAACATTTAAACGATTGACATTACATTCCCGAAGAATAAAGCCACATATTTTTATTGTATGACAGATATTATCCAACAAGGAGAGTTACTGAAAAGAAAGGGTCGCATGGAACGCTTCTTCAGATTCAATCTTGTCAATACACACCCTGATTGAAATGATAAATGAGAAGCTGGAAATATCATCCTGACAATGCTTTCTTTATCATAATGATCAGAGATCTACCCTCTAAAGAAATTCTCAGCCAACAAACCGGTTAACATGTATTCAGAAGCTTGTCGGCTTAGAATCGTATATTCTACAAATGATCATTCCCAAACATGGAAGAGAAGTTGTATTTCCTTTTTGACATGCTTGACTCCGAAATATATTATTCTTTGGGAGGTGCTATGTAGAACATACGCAGAATGGCCCAAGTACATCCATTGACATAAGTTTTTCCGGCAGGAACTTTCATGGCAATCTCTTTGGTTTTAAAATAATCATTATCATAAACCTCTATCGGGCAACGAACAAGTTGACATTCATTATCATCCGAGTCGGTGATGTATATACTTGTTACTTCATTTACGTTATTCACATCTGCTCCCCAAAGAGTTATTGCATGCAATGAACCGCCTAAACCGACATGCGTTTTAATGTCGACTCCGATAGCTACTCCTCTATTAAGCTGCTCGAGCAGTTTTTCCGAAAACTTCTTCAAAGCTCCTTCACTCGTCGATATCTTTTCCCAATCATTATTTGATGGAAAGTCCCTCTCACTGTATTCCGCCCGCTTGTCTCCAAGATTTTTAAGGTAGCCCCCTGTATTGGGCATAGAACTGGCATGACCGGTGCGCTGCATATCTTCACCTTCTATGTACCAAAGCAAACCGTTTCTGATATCTCCTCCATATTTCAGGTCTTTGAATTTAGTGATAGCATCATCAAAAATAGCCAGTTTATACGGACCCGAACCTATACCGTTAGGGGTATTCGGAGGCAATTCATTTCCTCCCTCGATATATCTGTCCTGCCACCATTGGAGCATATTAGAGGCTGTAATAAGCCAACAAGCCATAAAATCCTCCGGCTTTTGTTGCTTATCCACATCATACCAGCCACGCTTCACAGTGACTCCTTTAGCAAAAACATGAGATTCCATGGGAGCGGTACTACCGCCCTTATTGTTTTCGGTTTCTTTTTGCTCTATTTTATCAGCCCTTTCCGGTTTTGTTTCATATTCAAGTGGAGTTTCAGCTTCACAGCCGATTAAAACGAACAGACTAAAGAAAGAAATGAAAGAAAATAGGCAATAATATTGCTTAATAGACTGTATTAGAGATGTCAGCATAATAGTTTAAATCTTTATTATATTATAAATGCTGCAAAAGTAATTCTTTTTTGCCATATCGCATCAAAAAATTGCGGAAATCGGCTCCCATACACTATCCTACAAAATTTCAGTGACTACCGGATTAATAAGATTACAAAAAGACAGACAAATCACAGACAAAAGCGAATCGCAATAGGATTATCATAAACGAGTTTACTTACTTGGGGTCGGGATAAGAAGCTGGTCGATAACCTCATCCGGCAGCTTGTTTTTTTCAAAGTAGAAACCCATTGTTTATCAAACATTTACCACTGCCTTGTCAGACACTTGTGTCTGACGGCTAAAACACTTGTGTCTGACACGTAAAACACTTGTGTTTGTCGGCTAAAACACTTGTGTCTGTCAAGACAAAGGATTGTAGCTGTCAAAACAGAGGGAAGAAGGTAGGCGCAAAAGGCTCTCTGCTCTTCTGCCTGACCGCTGTAAACCGCTACATTCAGGAAATATCCGCCCGACAGGAGGCAGTCCCTCAGCTTTAGCAAAAGAAACCGCCTATCCCGAATCAGGTATCTTACTTATAAAAATGCAACAATAAAAAAACGAGTGAACTCTTACGAATCCCCTCGCCACCATAAGAAAAGCCTTAAAGGCTTTTCTTTTTTTTAATTGCATCAAAATAAATGTTACCTAAAACCAATCTTTCTTTTTTACCTAAAAGAAACCAAAACAACCTGTTAGAAAACCAATCTCTTTTTACCTTAACTAATCTACCTGTCAATAAATAAATGAAAAGTCAATAAATCTTAGCTTATGAAATATCATTATTCTATTACCTAAAAAACTAATATCAATCCTAATCTAAAACTAAATATCAAATAAAAAGTTAGAGATAAAGTTTCTTCAAAATCCAAATACAATTTCCCAATTGCACTGCAAAGGTAAGGCTTTTTTCGTGTGCGGAAACAACATGGACTTTTTTTCGCTCCTTTTATAACATAGTTTCATACATGAAGAGTGAAGTTTACACTTATAAACACATCGGATAAAAACAAACCACCGAAACGCCGAAGCGTCTCGATGGTTGTCTCCTTTAAACACCTTTAAACAAAATGATTTCTCATCTGATCCCGCAGATTTCACATCTCCGGATTATTTTCTTGCTTCCGCAATATATCCCAACGCTTCCTTGCATTTGTCTGTGATGTAGGCCCAGTCTTCGGCAGCCACCTTATCGTTCGGGAAGAGTTTAGAGCCCATACCTACACAGAACACGCCGGCCTTCACCCATGAAGTGAGGTTTTCCTGTGTGGGCTCTACACCGCCGGTCACCATCAGTTTGCTCCACGGCATCGGGGCCAGCAGCCCTTTCACCAGTTTGGCGCCGAGCACATCGCCGGGAAAGACCTTGCAAAGGTCGCAGCCCGCTTCTTGAGCAAAACCCACTTCGGATACGCTGCCGCATCCCGGAGTGTAGGCCACCAGACGACGGTTGCAAACCTTGGCTATCTCCGGATTGAACAACGGGCCTACAACGAAGCATGCTCCTAACTGCAAATACAAGGCTGCCGTTGCCGGATCGACAATGGATCCTACCCCCATGGCCATTTCGGGACACTCTTTTGCCGCAAACTTCACAACTTCTGCAAAGACTTCATGGGCAAAATCGCCGCGATTGGTGAACTCGAAAGCACGAACGCCGCCATCGTAGCAAGCCTTCACCACTTTCTTTGCAACTTCCGCTTCTTTATGATAGAAAACGGGTACCATTCCGGTAGAGCCGATTTTATTCAACACTGCTATTTTATCAAATTTTGCCATCTTACTTTATTCACTATTTGACGATTTACAACTTTCTATATTTTAAATGTTCGGGATATGCGTTCCCCAAACTTTTTACTGTGTGCTTGATTTCCGAATGACGATTTCCCCGAATCAAACAACAAACTGTCTGACTGCCGGCGTTTTATCTCTGCACACGCCCGCTTGCATCTCCACCGGCCAACGCCTCTACCTCCTCTGCAGAAACAAGGTTGAAGTCTCCGTTGATGGTATGCTTCAAGGCGGAAGCGGCCACAGCGAATTCGAGGGCCTCACCCTGATTGGACTTCGTCAGCAGCCCGTGGATGATTCCGCCGGAGAAAGAGTCGCCGCCGCCCACACGGTCGATAATGGGGTCGATATCATACCGTTTCGATTCATAGAATTCTTCGCCATTATATATCATTGCTTTCCAACCGTTGTGTGTGGCCGAGAACGACTCACGCAAGGTGGAGATGACATACTTGAAACCAAACTCCTTGGCCATCGCCTTGAAGATGCCTTTATAGCCTTCGGCGTCCGTCTTTCCACCCTCTACATCGGCATCGGGCTTGAAACCGAGGCAGAGTTCGGCATCTTCTTCATTGCCGATGCAAACGTCTACATATCGCATCAGGGGTCTCATGATGGATTGAGCCTTTTCTTTCGTCCAGAGTTTTTTGCGGAAATTGAGGTCGACAGAAACCGTGACACCGTGGCGCTTGGCGGCTTCGCAAGCCAAACGGGTCAGTTCGGCTGCTTTGTCGGAAATGGCGGGTGTGATGCCCGACCAGTGAAACCAATCGGCGCCTTCCATGATGGCGTCAAAATCAAAATCCGTCGCCTCGGCTTCGGCAATGGCAGAGTGGGCACGGTCGTATATCACCTTGCTGGGACGCATGGAAGCTCCGGTTTCAAGATAATAGATGCCCACACGGTCGCCGCCGCGTGCAATGAAGTCCGTCTTTACGCCATACTTGCGCAACGCATTCACGGCCGACTGACCGATTTCATGTTTCGGCAACTTGGTTACAAAATAAGCGTCATGTCCGTAGTTGGCACAACTGACAGCCACATTGGCCTCACCTCCGCCATATACCACATCAAAAGAATCGGACTGCACGAAACGGGTGTTGCCCGGAGTAGACAGTCTCAACATGATTTCACCCAATGTAACTACTTTCTTTCCCATAATCTTTTTATGTTTTTATTTTAATATGAATTTATTTTATTTCCTTTCAAATTATTATTCCAAAGCCATATAATGCCTTAAACTACTGTAAATATGAATAATAAACTAAAAGTAAGACTTAGTGCACATATCTTCGTGTGCGAACACAAAGATACAACAATTTTTGAAATACAAGAAATCATCATATATTTGTCTCCAAAATATCAAAATTATTATTGTGTACGGACACAAAAACAAACCATCAAACAGAAAAGAAGAAACAGATGGAAAGAATCAGAATAAAAGATATAGCCAAACTGGCGGACGTATCGGTGGGAACCGTAGACCGTGTAATTCACGGGCGTAGCGGCGTTTCCGAAGCCAGCCGCAAACGGGTGGAGGAAATATTGAAGCAACTGGATTATCAGCCCAACATGTATGCCAGCGCATTGGCGTCGAACAAGAAGTATGCCTTCGCCTGCCTGCTGCCACAGCACGAAAAAGGAGAGTACTGGACGGATGTGGAAACCGGAATATACGATGCAGTAGAGACTTATTCGGACTTCAACGTTGCCGTGCAGATATCCTATTACGACCCGTATGACTATCATTCGTTTGCGGAAGCATCGGGACGAATTTTGGAACAGAAACCGGACGGTGTGATGTTTGCCCCCACCATCCCGCAATATACAAAGCCCTTCACCAAGGATTTGAACCTGCAAGGTATACCTTATATATATATAGACTCCAATATCAAGGAAGAGCCAGCCCTCTCTTTCTTCGGGCAAGACTCGCACCAAAGCGGTTATTTCGCAGCTCGCATGCTGATGCTATTGGCCGGCGAAGATGCGGGGGAGGTGGTCATTTTCCGCAAGATCAACGAGGGTATCGTGGGGTCTAACCAGCAGGAACGCCGCGAGATAGGATTCAGAGAGTACATGCAGAAGCATCATCCCGCCTGCCGCATCCGGGAGCTGGACCTGCACGCCAAACGCGACAGCGAGGATACGCAGATGCTGAACGAGTTTTTCGTGAAGTATCCCACCGTAAAGAACGGAATCACTTTCAACTCCAAAGCCTATATCATCGGCGAATATCTGCTGAAGAAACACAAGCAGGACTTCAACCTCATGGGTTATGACTTGCTGCAACGCAATGTAGACTGCCTGAAGCAGGGAAGTATCTTCTTCCTCATTGCACAGCAGCCCACGCTGCAAGGGTTCGACGGAATCAGGGCGCTGTGCGAGCATCTCATCCTGAAGAAAGAAATAGCAAGAGAGCACTTCATGCCCATCGACCTGCTGACCAAAGAGAATATAGAATTTTACTATAACAAATAAACCGCATTTACAAACCGACAACGTATGATTTGGCCGCACGAATAAAAAACGGATGCACGGCACACAGACAAACGGCACGTTGTAAGTGGTGAAACGTAAAAAAAGAAAATGACTGATATGTTGGGAACAAAGTATTTCAGTATGGCGAACGCCTCATCAACTACATCACCTGAGTGGCAAGCGACGAAATCGCGAACAACGAAAAGGAGGGATACAAAAAACAGCCATTTTCAAGAGGGGTGTGACGTTGTAAAATACTCCCCCCAATAACACCGAAAATAAAAAACGGAGTATACCTTTGCATATCAAAAGAAAAAGCGTATCTTTGCGCCGCCATTACGGGATAATGGCATAATTCAAATCATTAACCAAAACATTTTAATTAAATGGCAACAAAAATCAGATTGCAAAGAAACGGACGTAAAGGCTACGCTTTCTACTCCATCGTCATTGCAGATGTAAGAGCACCACGTGATGGTAAATTTATTGAAAAGATTGGTACTTATAATCCTAACACCAATCCTGCCACAATAGATTTGAAATTCGACCGCGCACTCGATTGGGTGATGAAAGGTGCACAACCTACCGACACCGTTCGCAACATTCTTTCCCGCGAAGGCGTTTACATGAAGAAGCACCTCCTTGGCGGAGTAGCTAAAGGCGCATTCGGAGAAGCCGAAGCCGAAGCAAAATTCGAAGCTTGGAAAAACAACAAACAAAGCGGTCTGGCTGCTTTGAAAGCTAAAGAAGAAGAAGCCAAGAAAGCCGAAGCAAAAGCCCGTCTGGCTGCCGAAAAGAAAGTAAACGAAGAAAAGGCCAAAGCATTGGCTGAAAAGAAAGCTGCCGAAGAAGCTGCGAAAGCCGCAGCCGAAGCACCTGCCGAAGAGGCTTCCGCCGAAGAAGCTCCCGTAGCCGAAACTGCTGCCGAATAAAAAAGGCGCAGAATCAAGAATCCCGATTTTGAATATATTACGGCTTTCTTTTGCGAATTGTTTTTTTGAAGACTTTTATCTCTTTTTCAAAAGGAGCATGGCAGACCATGTTACGAGTAAAAACGGGAAAAAGGATGAAAACAAACACTGAAAATCCCAAGAAAAAACTATTTAAGGAATTTAAAACGGATTCTACTATTAAAATAGGATTAAAACGATAAAATCCTCTCCGGTCATGTCGGAGAGGATTTTTATTTATTATCTTTGTCGCTATATTATTTTTCAAAAAAAGAACAGCATGAAAAAGTTTACTTATCTACTGGCTGCTGCCGCTGTGTTTGCAGCTTGTAACGGCGAAAACAAAGGTTACACCGTAACCGGAACCGTAGATGGTGCAGCCGACGGCGACACCGTGTATCTGGGAAGTGTGGAAGGACGCCAATTCGTGAAACTGGATTCTACCACCATCAAAGGCGGAACGTTTACCTTCAAAGGTAAGCAAAGCACTGCCGTAAACCGCTACATCTCTTATAAGGCAGAAGGGAAAGAAGGAGCAACCATCGACTTCTTCCTCGAAAACGGCAAAATCAGCATCAAGCTGTCCGAAGGAAACAACTCGGTCACGGGTACGGTAAACAACGACACCTATCAGGAAATCAGGATGCAAGTCAACGGGCTGAGCAAACAGATGATGATCATCTACGAATCCATGTCGGACACCACCCTGACCGATGAACAGCGCGAAGCCAACAACAAGGAGATGGAAAGCTTAGAGGAGAAGATGATAGAAGCCATCAAAGCCGGAATCAACAAGAATATCGCCAACCCCGTAGGCGTGCAGATGCTCAAGCAGAACTATTACTACATGAGCGTGGAAGAGCTTGACCCGCTTATGCCGCAGATTCCCGCCGCTTTCGACAGCGACGAAACCATCGTCAAAATCAAGAATAACGTAAAGAAAATGAAAGCCACGGCCGTAGGCCAGAAGTTTACGGACTTCGAAATGCAGACTCCGGAAGGCAAAACCGTGAAGCTGTCCGACTACGTGGGCAAAGGCAAAGTAGTACTCGTTGATTTCTGGGCAAGCTGGTGCGGACCATGCCGTCGCGAAATGCCCAACCTAGTAGACGCTTATGCCAAATACAAGAATAAGAACTTCGAAATCGTAGGCGTATCTTTGGACCAAAGCGCCGATGCGTGGAAAGACGCCATCAAGAAGCTGAACATCACTTGGCCGCAAATGTCCGACCTGAAATACTGGAACTGCGAAGGCGCTCAACTCTATGCCGTAAGCAGCATCCCCCACACCGTACTGATTGACGGTGAAGGAACCATCCTTGCACGCGGACTCCATGGCGACGAAATTCAGAAAAAACTGGCCGAGGTATTGAAATAAAAGCCCCTCCCACTCCGCTGTCCGAGAATAAGGACTGCGGTTTGGACAGATATTTTCAGGCGCGGATTGCGCGGATTTCACGGATTTTTCAATTCATAAAAACCGTGTCGATTCGCGAAATCCGCGCTTGTTGTACATCATGACGCAACGCGACGGATGAAATGTGCGGGATTGAAGTCCGTAAAGTGTGGGATTGCGACCGACGAAGTGCGGAGGAAGGAGTTCACCATGCCCCACCCTCCGTCTTGCCTCCGGTTTCAAGAAAAAATACGTTCTACCATTATCATCCCAAGCCGCACGGTTTCCCACTGCTTCTCTTCATCGGCAAGCGACGGGGAAAGAAGCGCATTGGCATCCGGCAGACACAATGTGAAACGTTTCAAGGGAATATAATTCAACACGCTTTCCGTCTTGGCCTGCAATTCGTCCAATTCGTCTTCATGCGGATAATGAGAGAGGACAAAACCGAAGACGGCCTCTTTCTCGTGTATGAACCAAAGCAGGCGGTTGCGGTCGCAGGCTCCGCAGTCGTAGTTCAAAAAATAAGCATCGGCGCCATGCAACTGCACCAGCATGTCGGTGGGTGCATGAAAAGCAACATACATTCCGGCAGGCCGTTCGCGCAACACACGGTTGTTCAGCCGGACGGTCTCTTCCATGATGACGGAATGCACGCCGTCGAACTGAATATAGCGGCAACCGGCATCATAAAGCAGGGTGAGCAGACTTTTGTAGCAAGAAGCAATGTCGTCCGTCAGCAGCCGGATGTCGGGATATACCTTTTCCAATTGAGAGCGCTCCACCCGTTGAAGAATCTGTGTCATGACTTCGGCCGGCGAAGGAACGTGCTGCTTCTTCATCACATCCTCTCCCGCTACGGACGCCAAAAAGGCAAATTCCTCCAGAACGGGATGCCGAAGCAGGCCGAGCCTTCCTGTAATCTCCAAAAGAGAGCCTTCGGAGAGAAGACGATTGTCCTTTGAGCGGATGTCTTCCCAACTTTCCAAAAAATCGCGGGTGCGAAAACCGCCATCAGACACCACTTTCATGCCTCCCTGCTTCAGACGCTCCACGAGACGACGCACTTCCGCGTCCTCAACCGCCTGCAAAGTTTGCCGGCCCATTTTTCCTTCGTAATACTGTTTGCGGGCATCCTTCAGCACAGAGGGCACACAGAACGCCCCGGCTATATCAATCTTGAGTGGAAGAGACACATTGGCCATATTCATCCTTTTTTTGATTATTGTAAAAAACGAACGGCGCTTTGCCCGGATTTCACAGGAAGCAAAGCCACACATCCGTGAAAGAGAACTCTCAAAAAAAACCGATTAGCCGCAAATATAACCAAAGAATTTGAAAATACACCATCTCATCAAAATATTTATCTTCATTTGACATTTCGAAATTCATCAGCCGTCAAAAAAGAGTCCGGTACACAATAATAAATATTTTAGAAAACCTTATTCCACCGAAAGTTTCCACATTTCCAAACCAAAATAGCTAATAATCAATTAATTAACACTTTTTAAAGCGACAAAAGTTTCCCAAAAACATAAACTTACAAATAAGAATGATAACTTTGTTTCCACAATTACTCTAAATAACCAATCCCGTTTTAAGCATAAAAAGTTATGATACAAACAGTACTAAAGCGTGATGGACGCATCGTCGGCTTCAACGAAGAAAAGATAGCCACGGCCATCCGTAAGGCCATGCTGCACACTGATAAAGGTGAAGATTTACAGCTGATACACCAGATTACAGACCACATCTCCTTCAAAGGAGACTCTCAGATGACAGTGGAAGCCATTCAGGACATGGTGGAACTGGAACTGATGAAGAGCAGCCGCAAAGACGTGGCCCAAAAGTACATAGCATACCGCAACCAGCGAAGCATCGCCCGCAAAGCAAAGACGCGCGACATGTTTCTGGAAATCATCAATATCAAATCCAACGACATCACGCGCGAGAACGCCAACATGAATGCCGACACCCCGGCCGGCATGATGATGAAGTTTGCCAGCGAAACCACCAAACCGTTTGTCGACGACTATTTGCTGAGCGAAGAAGCGCTGGAAGCCGTCAGCCACAACTACCTGCACATCCACGACAAGGATTACTACCCCACCAAGAGCCTGACCTGCGTGCAGCATCCGCTGGACCATATTCTGAAATACGGTTTCTCTGCCGGACACGGAGAATCGCGCCCGGCCAAACGCATCGAAACCGCCAGCATCCTTGGCTGCATTTCGCTGGAAACGGCCCAAAACGAGATGCACGGCGGACAAGCCATTCCTGCATTCGACTTCTATCTGGCGCCCTACGTACGAAACAGCTATATCGAAGAAATCAAAAATCTGGAAGAGCTTAACTGCAAGGATTATTCACACCTCTACCAAAAGGAACTGACCGATTATTTGCAGCAGCCTCTGGACGGGCTGACTGACGAGAAACGCATCGTGCAGCATGCCGTCAACAACACGGTGGCACGCGTGCATCAGGCCATGGAAGCATTTATACACAACATGAACACCATCCACTCGCGCGGCGGGAATCAGGTGGTGTTCAGCTCCATCAACTACGGCACGGACACTTCGGCAGAGGGGCGCTGCATCATCCGCGAACTGCTGAAAAGCACCTATCAGGGCGTAGGAAACGGTGAAACCGCCATCTTCCCCATACAGATATGGAAGAAAAAACGGGGCGTCAGCTACTTGCCGGAAGACCGCAACCACGACCTCTACCAGTTGGCCTGCAAAGTCACGGCACGCCGTTTCTTCCCCAACTTCCTGAATCTGGACGCCACCTTCAACCAAAGCGAAGAGTGGAAAGCCAACGACCCGAAGCGCTATCAGCACGAGGTTGCCACAATGGGATGCCGCACCCGTGTCTTCGAGAACCGTTTCGGCCCGAAGACGTCCATCGGACGAGGAAACCTCTCCTTCTCCACCATCAACATTGTCCGTCTGGGCATCGAGTGCATGGAGATAGAAAATAAAGAACAGCGCATCGCCCGTTTCTTTTCCCAGCTGGACTACATGCTCGAAGTCACCGCACGCCAACTGCACGAGCGCATGGAATTCCAAAAGACAGCTTTCGCCAAGCAATTCCCGTTGCTGATGTCCGCCTTGTGGATAGGCAGCGACAAACTGAAGCCCAATGACACCATTGCCCCCGTCATCAATCAGGGAACGCTGGGCATCGGCTTCATCGGATTGGCCGAGTGTCTCGTGGCTCTCCTCGGAAAGCACCACGGCGAATCGGAGGAAGCACAGGAACTTGGACTGAAAATCGTGACCTACATGCGCGACCGGGCCAATCAGTTCTCCGACCAATATCAGCACAATTACAGCATTCTGGCCACCCCGGCCGAAGGATTGTCGGGCAAGTTCACCCGCATAGACCGCAAGAAGTTCGGAATGTTGCCGGGCATCACCGACCGCGAATATTACACCAACTCCAATCACGTGCCCGTGTATTACAAATGCAGCGCCCGCCACAAGGCCGAAGTCGAAGCCCCCTATCACGACCTCACCCGGGGCGGCCACATCTTCTATGTGGAGATTGACGGCGACGCCACCCACAATCCGGAAGTTATCATGCGCGTGGTGGACATGATGGACTGCTACAACATCGGGTACGGCTCGGTGAACCACAACCGCAACCGTTGTCTGGATTGCGGTTACGAAAACTCCGTTCCGAATCTGGAGGTATGTCCCAAATGCGGCAGCAAGCACATAGACAAGCTGCAACGCATCACCGGCTATCTGGTAGGCACCACCGACCGGTGGAACAATGCCAAGCTGGCCGAACTGAACGATAGAACGATACACGAGTAAATACAGCCATGCTTTCCATTCTTGATATATTAGAAGATACCACAGTGGACGGTCCGGGATTCCGGACCGCCATTTATGCCGCCGGATGCCCCAACCGATGTCCCGGATGCCACAACCCCGGTTCGTGGGACATCAACCGAGGACGCCGGATGAGCATTGACGAGATTCTGGAAAAGGTGCTTGCCGATAATTTTGCAGACGTCACCTTCAGTGGCGGCGACCCCATGTTTCAGCCCGAAGGCTTCGCCCAACTGGCATACGCCATCAAAAAACAGAGCCGGAAAAACATCTGGTGCTATACGGGATATACTTTTGAAAAGCTGCTGAACAATCCGCGCCAAGCCAAGCTGCTGGAATACATCGACGTGCTGGTGGACGGAAAATTCAAAGAAGAGCTGCGGGATGAAGAGCTCTACTTCCGGGGAAGCCGTAACCAGCGTCTGATAGACGTGCAGGCTTCGCTGAAAAGGAACGAAACCGTGACCTACAACTACAATCCCAAGATTTAAAACCATCCCTGACAAGGAAAAGGCAAAACGGAATATCCATATCCCTTCAAGACTTCCTACCGAGAAGAGGGTGTGTCAAAACTCCACTCTCCCAAATAGACTATCATTTGTAAAGGACAACTGCTATCAACAAGCTAAAAACTTGATGGTAGCAGTTGTTTTTGGTAGTTGAGAGGGGATGGAACTATTAATATGAAAGAACCTTTCTCTCCATTATTATTTTGCCCCACCCTGTACACTATTATACCCAATCCACATCTTATGGAAAATCAACCCACACACATTAGAGAAACAGTGTCGGGCACTATAATTATCCCGATTATTTTTACAGTGTAAGCGTCTGCAAATGCTCTAATGTTCCATTGAAGACATTCAAGTCTGCTTCTTTTTCAATGCCGGGTACAGTATCCATTGTTGTCAAAAATGCCATTTACCTTCATAATGCACGGAATCCACATAATAATAATAATAAGCTATCCACTAAGGATAAGTATTGAAGGTGAAATCGCCGAATAGTCTTTCCGCTTGTACTATGATAAAAATTAAGCACAGATTTCACGAATCAACACGGTTTTTCATGAATCAAATCCGTGGAATCCGCATAATCTGTACCTAATAAAAAGACATAAGGTGTTTGACACAACCTCATGCTTTCTTTATTGCCCAACCTATTAAACCGGCAATTTATTTCAACTGTTCCAGTTGCAACGTCTTGGTAGGCTGGTCACACACCTCCGCCGGGCCGAAGTATTGGATAGGTCCCGGATATACATAGTCTGTTTCGACAGCCCAACGATCGCGCTTAGCGGCAAATGTCTTGAAAGGCGCATCATCCAGTTTTACCAGAGCCTTTTGGATAACCGGTTTCATTTCGCCATGACGACGCTCCATATTCATCATCATGGTGATGGGTACACCGCCTGCAATCCATTCATCGGCAGAAGCTGTGGTATTACGTACAGAGGACATGTAGCCCGTCTTTCCGTTGGCTATCAGTACGGAAGCTGTATAACCCAAAGAATAGCAGTAGTCGGCATCGAAGTTAGACGGAGCAGCGCAACGTCCTTCATAGCCAAAGAAGTGGTGTTGAGCGGCAAACTTGCCTACATACTTGCCTTCTTCTTTCCACTGAGCCAACTTGGTACCGACCATTTCAGACAGAAGTTTTTCTGTCTCAATCAAAGATACCTGTACGTTTCCGTGCGGATCGCGGTCTAAAGACAATTGGCGTGCCACACCTTCGGGGAGGCTTGCATAAACGGCCGCATTCTCCGGAGATAATTTGCGAATTATATAGTCACGTTGGTGAGACTTCTTAATCTGAGAAAACTCCTCTGCATTGACAACAAGGAAATCGTTCAGTTCAGCAATCAGGCGCTTTACGGCGGGAATAAACTCAACCAAACCTTCGGGAATAAGAACCGTACCGAAGTTGTTTCCTTGAGCAGCACGGTTGGCAACTACTTGGGCTATACCGGTTACAATGTCGTCCAAAGACATATCCTTGGCCTCAACTTCTTCGGAAATAATGCACACATTGGGTTGTACTTGCAGCGCGCATTCCAAAGTTATGTGAGATGCAGAACGTCCCATCAGTTTGATAAAATGCCAGTATTTACGGGCAGAGTTACAGTCGCGTTGGATATTACCGATTACTTCCGAATAAGTCTTGCAGGCAGTATCGAAACCGAAAGAGGTTTCAATCATGTCGTTCTTTAAATCACCGTCAATGGTCTTCGGACAACCGATTACCTGCACTCCATATTTCTTTGCGGCATAATATTCGGCCAAGACACAAGCGTTCGTATTAGAGTCATCTCCACCAATGATAACCAACGCTTTGATATCGAGTTTCTTCAGAATCTCATAACCTTTTTCAAACTGCTCTTCCTTTTCCAACTTAGTACGGCCTGAACCGATAATGTCAAAACCTCCCGTATTACGATATTCATCGATAATATCGGCAGTCAGTTCCATGTAGTCGTGGTCTACCAAACCTCCGGGTCCAAGAATGAATCCATACAGTTTGCTGTCTTTGTTCAATTTCTTGATGCCGTCGAATATACCGGAAATTACATTGTGGCCACCCGGAGCCTGACCTCCTGAAAGGATAACGCCTACGTTCATTGCAGGAAAGTCAACGGCTTCATCGGCAGCCTCGAACCTAATCAGAGGCATTCCATACGTATTAGGAAACAACTTCTTGATTTCCTCCTGATCTGCTACCGACTGAGTAGCCGCCCCTACGGCAGCCTTAACAGTTCCTTTCAACGCTTTCGGCAGTTTAGGCTGATAAGCAGCCCTTGCAATTTGCAATGCACTTTTAGTCATCTTGTTTATTGTATTTAGAAAGTGTAAATAAAATCTCTTTTGAAAAAACGGTGCAAATTTCGTTTTTTTTCAGTAGATATGCAAACTGAAGAGTTAAATTAATGTTTAAAATGATATTAATAGCCTCTTGTCGGAAAATAAAAAGACAAAAGAGATGATTAACCGTTTTTTTCGAGTTGTCCTTGTCGTCAAATTCAGGTTACGAGTCATTGTCGCGCGATTCTTCTTTAATGACATACGGAAATATTCTTTGTTATCGATGAGTTCTCCCAAGTATCTGACGCTGCCATCAAGGAAAAAATCGTTCTTTCCCTGTTCTTTTCCATCTTGGCGGCTATCGTTGCCTGAAGCATTTTTATCTTCAGCAACCTGAATTCGGGATAAGAAGCAGGTCGAGAACCTCACCCGGATGCTTGTGCTTCAGAATAAACACCATTGGTTATCAAGGATTTACCCCTGTCCTGTCAGACACTTGTGTCTGACGTGTAAAACACTTGTGTCTGACGGCTAAAACACAAGTGTCTGTCGCGTAAAACACTTGTGTCTGTCAAGACAAAAGATTGCAGCCGTCAAACAAGAGAAAAGCGGCCGGCGTAAAAGGGCGATTACAGGAACCATCAACGATGAGCCTAATAACATTTGCCAAATGGAACATACACGAAAAAGGTCATTTGCCGACTTCATTTCAAACTTAATCGGAGGACTCACGGCTTATACATCTTTACCCCAAAAAACATCCGTTAATGTGGAATCGGAGCCTACGCCCCGATATCTTATTCCATCCTAATGCCATATCGAATCCAATGTCATATCGGACCCGGGTTGCTCTTATACATAAAATCGCTTGAAACAGATATCAATGAAGATAAACCTTTCAGATACTGTTTTTGTTATAGTCCGTATCAAACCCAAAAAAGAAATAGATTATGTTCAGACAATTTTTATTCCCTGCCAAACCGAATGAAAAAGCAGTATCCGCAATATTGTTGCTTGCGAGAATTGTATTCGGCATATTATTAATGGTTCATGGCATCCAAAAATGGACAAGTTTTCAAGATTTATCCGCAGTCTTCCCTGATCCCTTAGGGGTAGGTTCTCCCTTGTCTTTGGGATTAGCCATCTTTGGCGAACTGGCATGTTCCGCGGCTTTTATCGCCGGTTTCTTATACCGGCTGTCAATGATACCGATGATTTTTACAATGGCGGTCGCTTTCTTCATCATTCACGGCAACGATCCGTTTGCCACCAAGGAATTGGCTTTTGTATATCTGATTGTTTTTGTACTGATGTACATTGCCGGTCCGGGCAGGTATGCAGCAGACAGATGGATTGAAAAGGCTTTCTTTCAAAAAAGAGACAAATAGACACATAAATATTTTTTGTCCGAAAAGTGCACTTTTCTTGAAAAAAGTCTATATTTGCAGCTACTTGTTCATGGCTTAAAAAGAGCTCATGAATAAATAGATTGTCATAAAACTAAAAAAAAAGATTATGAGAAAAATTAATTTTAAGATGGCTGCAACCGTAATGATTTGCGGTGCGTTTCTTTTTAGTTCTTGCATCGGTTCTTTTGCTTTGCACGGTAAGCTTGTAAACTGGAACCAGAATCTCAGCAACAAGTTTGTCAACGAACTGGTTTTCCTTGCTTTCAACATTGTTCCGGTATACGGTATATGTTATTTAGCCGATGCAGTAGTTATTAATTCCATCGAATTTTGGAGTGGAAGTAACCCGATAGCCAGTATAGGTGATGTAAAAAAGGTGAAAGGTGAAAACGGCAATTATTTGGTACAGACACTCGAAAACGGCTATTCCATTACAAAAGAAGGCGAAGAAAAATCCATGGAGTTGATTTACAACAAAGAATTAAACACATGGAATGTTGTGGCCGAAGGCGTCAGCACCGAATTGTTGCAAATGAACAATGATGGCACGGCACAAATTACTCTTCCAAACGGGGAGGAAATGACGGTTACTTTAGATGCCAATGGCATCGCAGCTGCACGTCAGGCAACGATGGTCAACACCTATTATGCGGCAAGATAACTGCCAATTCGGACATGAAAGAGAGTGATGATAAAGAACTCTCCCATGTCCATTTTTTAAGCACAGATTGCACCGAATACACGATTTTCTTATAGAAAGCATGTCTATTCCGTGAAATCTGTGTTTTTTTATGAATCTGCCTTTTCCCTACGAGCCAAAGCCCGTTTATGGAATCAGCCCGAAAAGCACGCACCTGTCAGGATTCCTTCTTCAAAGTAAAACCAACCATCATTCCATCATAGCTGCTCGCCAAGGAACTGACACTCTTTATAGTTGCGTTATTACTCTTATTACCGAAGAAAACCAGTAACTTCAGTAACTTGTCCGAATCGAACAGCATATCCATGCCCGAAGAAGAACAATCTATTTTTGCATTCATTCCCACCAACTTGACAAATTTGAGATTTACTTTCTGAGTGGCATTGTTGTAGGAATATGTTCCACTCATATTCTTTCTTCCTATTTTGACGTTGAACGTGCTATCGGCGTTGAACGTAAAGCTCATCTGTCCTTCCTTGATACCGACTTTGGCCAATTGCTCATCCAGCTTGCTTTCAACAGCAGATGCGGCAACGGCACCTCCGGCTTTTTTCAGCAAATTGTCCGACTTGAATTCTACGGCTGCCCCTGTGTATCTCCATGTCCCTACCATGTCTACGGAAGTATCCTTTTGAGTTACAACCTTAACAGCTTTATTAAATAAATCCGAAAGAGTTTGTGCCTGACCACAAGCAGGCATAAGCATTGAGGCAATGAATAATTGCCAAAGAATAATTTTTTTCATCGTTTTGTTTTAAGTTTATTTATCTACATATTCACTTCTTTGTTAATACTTTCCACGTAATCCAACAGTTCTTTTCTTCCTAACCGGTTCTCGGAAGAAGTTACGAAATAAGGTGGCAATTCCTCCCATTGCTCTTGCAGTTTCCGGAGGTACTGGCTGATATTGTTGTTCAGTCTGCCCCCTTTTAACTTATCGGCTTTGGTAAAGACAATAGCGAAAGGAACGGCATTTTCGCCCAGCCATTCTATGAAATCAAGATCAATGGATTGAGGCTCCAGTCTGCTATCTATCAGCACAAACAGATTGGTCATCTGCTGACGTTGCAGGATATAACTTTCGATGATACGTCTTATCTGTTCTTTCACTTTCTCTCCCCGTTTGGCGTATCCATAACCCGGAAGGTCTACGATGTACCAACTCTTATTGATAAGAAAATGGTTGATGAGCATTGTCTTTCCGGGAGTGGCGGAAGTCATGGCAAGCCCTCTCCGTCCGGTAAGCATGTTAATCAGGCTGGATTTTCCCACGTTGGAACGCCCTATAAAGGCATACTCTGGAAAAGAACCTGTCGGACATTTTTGCACGTCTGTGTTACTGATGACAAATTCTGCACTTGTAATATCCATGATAGTTTCTGCTTTTTTAGTGTTACGGGTGGCAAAGGTAACACTTATTTCATAAGATTACACTATCTTTGCGCCCGATAGGAGGATTTTAAGTATGAATGAACAGTTTCCATCGACATTGTTGGAAAAAGCAGTAAACGAATTTGCCAAACTGCCCGGCGTGGGACGTAAGACGGCTATGAGGCTTGTTCTCCATCTGCTCCGTCAGGATACGGCTGTCGTAGAAGCCTTTGGCAATGCAATTATCACATTAAAGCATGAAGTGAAGTATTGCAAAGTATGCCATAATATATCCGATACGGAGACATGCCGTATATGTTCCAATCCTCAGCGAGACCCTTCGGTGATTTGTGTGGTAGAGAATATTCGTGATGTAATGGCGGTGGAGGCTACGCAGCAGTATCGTGGTTTGTATCATGTATTAGGAGGGGTCATCTCACCGATGGATGGCATAGGTCCCGGCGACTTACAGATAGAAAGTCTGGTACAACGGATACTTTCCGGTGGTATTGAAGAAGTGATTCTTGCACTGAGCACTACGATGGAAGGAGACACCACGAACTTTTACATTTATCGCAAACTGGAAAAACTCGGAGTGAAACTTTCGATCATAGCTCGCGGCATTTCGGTGGGCGATGAATTGGAATATGCCGATGAAGTAACTTTAGGACGTAGTATTGTAAACCGCACCCCGTTTTCCGGAGCTGTATAAGCCTCTTTGATTGACTATAAATTTTCAAATACCAATTTCATAAATGGAAGAAGAAATTAAAAAGGCGGTAGCGCATGTCAAAGTAACTTTTACCTGTTTCTGGTTACTTCCCATCCTACTTGTCATATCCGGAGAAATAGGAGGAGACTGGGTAGGGCTGCATGCCGGAGATATCCCTGTGACTTATATGGCAGAGACAATTACCATTTTATCGACCGCATTATGCATTCCTGTTTCTTTGAAGCTCTTCTCATGGGTGCTGACTCGGAAAATAGATGTCTCAGCACTTCCCAAGGCTCTTCGACTCTATGTTTGGTGGAGTGATATTCGGCTGGTCTTTTTAACCTTACCGGTCTTAGCCGGTTTTCTCACCTACTATATGATGTTGAGTACTACGGGAGCACTCTGTGCCATGATAGGATTGGCGGCTTCTCTCTTCTGTTTGCCCGGCGAAAGGCGTCTGCGTAAAGAATTGCATATTGACAAGTAAGAACGTGACCGATTTAGAAAATGAATAAATCATATTTTTGTGGCGAGCGAGTATGCCTCCGTGCCATGGAACCGGAAGATTTGGAAGTGATGTATGAAATGGAGAACGATCCTCAAATGTGGGGTATAACCAACTTTACAGTGCCTTACTCCAAATTCGTATTGAAGCGATATATAGAAAATTCCGAATGCGACATGTTTGCCGACCGCCAACTACGCCTGATGATTGTACGCATTGAAGACAATGCCGTGATAGGCACCATAGATATTACGGAATTTGTTCCCATGCATGCCCGGGGGGAAATAGGCATTGCGATAAGGAGAAAATATCAGGGAAACGGCTATGCCAAAGAAGCACTAAGTCTATTATGTAATTATGCTTTCGACTTCCTTCATATGAAACAATTGATAGTTCATATTACCAGCGACAACGAAGCAAGCATACGCCTTTTCGAGTCTTGCGGTTTCGTGTCATGCGGACTTTTGAGAGAGTGGTGGCGCGTTGAAGGTAGCTATAAAGATGTTGTATTGCTGCAATGTTTTCAAAAGACTAATTGAGTGGAGGGATTTGCGGAAACGCGATAAAATCGATGCAGGATATAAGCGTAAGAAGCGCCATAGTGACAACCTGCGAGAAAGCACAATTTCCCTTAATGCTTCTTGGGAGAGCTGTGACGAGTACATTGGCAATCGATACCACTTTGGCCTGTACGGAGTGGACACATCTCCATAGAAGGAATGAACTGGATAATTCCGTTTGAGCTGTTTCTATAGCGACTTTATAACCCCATCAAAGGCGGCATTTCCCGGAAATATTACTGAAAAATCAAAGTTGTTGATCAATAACACGACTGGCTTCTTGTGCTCATCAAAGTTCTCCACCTTTCGCGTCGCATGAGTCAGTTAGCTTCCGGTAAATAGCCCTTTCTGAACAACGTGCATTACCAAGGACAGCAATAAATTGTTTCAAAAATCACCGTTCAAGTAGAGACTTCTACCTATGGGACGCTCCTTCAACACTTTCGATAGTGTGCAAATAAAGAAGGCATCCATACAGAATGGACCGCCTTATAAATGGGTGTACTTGATGATAAGATTCCCTAAGGATATTATTTAAGCATACGAGAAGTAGCCTGTTCATAATTAAGCCCATCGTACCATCATGTGTGTAATCTATCAATAAAAAAACAGACAACCCAATATATGATCACAAAAAAGGTTCGTAAATCAAAATCTTTTCCTGAGCCAGAATAACATGGTTCGTTTCTATATTTGAAATATCTATATTAGTACACATACCTCCAACATGTAAAATATTTTACAGCACACAGACGAACTAAAATATTTTTCAACAGAAAAAGTTCTTAGACTTTATCGTTTTTAATATAACGACAAACTTTCTTTTATTTCTTTCCTATTTTATCGGATGATTTTCTGCAAAGGCAGCCATTCGCTCATCCAACAGAGCGTACTGGTGATCGGAAATAAAAGAAGTACATGCACGCAATCCTTCCTGATTACTTCCGGTAGTGACCAGAGATATGGCGCTGACTCCATAATACATCAATTCTTTGACAAGTTCGCCGCTGCTCATTCCCGGATAGCCAATGGTGAAGTAGAAACCATCGGCAATGGGGTCTCCGAGGTCATTATCGTATACCAGATAGAAGCCATGGCGCAAGAAAATTTGCTTCAAACGATTCGCACGTTCACCATATACCTTCACTTCATCAAGAAAATTATATCGCTTCTCATTAGCTGCCTTCAACATCGCAGCCAAGGCATATTGTGCCGAATGGCTGGTTCCTGAGGAGAGCGAATACAATACCCGGTGTATGAACACCGTACCGAAAGTGCCGCCACCATATCGTTTAGTCAGTCCGGGATAGGCACGATTATAAAGTTTGTTAGAAATACAGCTTACGCCAATACGTTGTCCCGCATAACTGAAAGCCTTGGAGCCCGAGATAAGCAATACATAATAATCAGTATAATGTGCCACAGAAAGTTGATAAGGAGGTTCGAACGGTTTACTCAAGTCTTGCCGAAAATCCATGGCAAAATAAGCAAGGTCTTCCAGCACAATAGTATCATATAAGGTGGCAAGCTCGCCGATGATGCGCAGCTCTTCCTCTTTTAGGCAAATCCAGCTGGGATTGTTCGGGTTGGAGTAGATAATAGCAGCAATATTGCCTTTACGAAGATAGCTTTCAAGCTTATTTCTCAGTTTATCTCCGCGATACTCGTACACGTCGAAAGTTTCAAACTTATGCCCCATTACCAGCAATTGCTGCTTTTGCACCGGAAAACCGGGATCAATAAAGAGAATCGTATCTTTTTTTTCGTCACACTGACAGCAAGTAAGAAACGAGGCAAAAGTACCTTGCATGGAACCGGTGACAGGCACGCATCCTTCGACAGCCACCTCCACATTGATAAAGGCTTTGATGAAACATGATGCTTCTTTTTTCAAAGAAGGTAGTCCGTTGATATCCGGATAAAGACTGGCAATACCATGCTCTAAAGCTTCGATTTCGGCTTTTACCCCAATTTCAGAGGGAGGTAGTCCGGGCACTCCCATTTCCATTTTGATAAATTCCATTCCTGATATGGTTTCCACTTTAGCCGCAATGGCTTTCACCTCACGTATGGTTGCCTTTGCAAAGTCTGCAATATGAAAATCTTCGATGGTTTTGTTTACTAACTGACGTTCAATAGGAGTATTTTTCATGATCATTAATATTAACTTAGTTTTGCAAAGGTAATATAAATCTCATATAACCAATCGAGATAAAAAAAATAAAGATATTTTTTCTTTCAAGCTATTGCATATTTCAAAGAAATGTCTACCTTTGCAACCGCAATTGAGAAAGATGCCGAAAAACAAGAAATGGTGCGTTAGTTCAGTTGGTTAGAATACATGCCTGTCACGCATGGGGTCACGGGTTCGAGTCCCGTACGCACCGCTGGAACAATTCAGTTAGTCTGAAAGAAGTTTGAAGAGCAAAATGAATTTCCTAAGGGGGACAAATCACTTTGTGTGTAAAACATAGGTGGGCGAAAATGCGATGAAATGCCGATGAATAAAGAGTTTGATGATATTTGGAATGTGCGGGTTAGGACAAAACGAATTGTGACATTTGCCTTACATGGGTATAACATTTAAACGGAATATAGGTGATTTCTAAACGGTAAATGTTACATCGGAATAAAGATCGGGCTGAATTGACGCTTTTTGAGGCACAATTCAGCCCGATTTCTGTGTGCGGTAAGGGGAACTATCCCTGAATGCAACGGATGAGGTGAGATTGGCGGATAATGGCTCTACGGGTTATCTTAATGCCTCCATCGGTGAGCCCGGCATGAAGTAATGAGCTTTGTTTGATGCCTATCTGGGCATCGTTTAAGACGGTGTAGATGGCACTGATACTGCCGAAATAATAATCCTTTTTCTCGAAAATGAGAAATGCGTATATTGTTTGTCTGTTTCTTCCCTTTGACAGGCTGGATAAAACCCTACTGATGCGATGATGATACTCCCGTCCGTTTTCTCCCAATCCATCCACAAGCGCAAAGCCCAACTCTACCCAATCTCTATAATTAGGTGCTATATCAATGGCACGCCGTTTTATCTCCCGGACAACACATTCCACATCTTCCTCCACCTTATTATATATAGGGGCAATACTTGGCGTATGTGTTTGCTGTATTTCAGAAGGGACATTCTCCCAATCTTGGGCAGAAAAGATTTTCTTCAACATCATCTTTGTATTTAGGGTTAATATATGCTTGTGGGCCGTATGGCAGAAAGCAAGAACGAGCCATATCACTGACGGACATATCCACTGATGGCAAACCTGTTGCTTTGATGCGGTTGGAAACAGCCTTGAAGTACCGGGAATGTTCCCAGCCTTGCAAATCAACAGGTATTATCCATTTCAATCCATTACCGGATGGGCTGACAAATAGCAATTCTGTATCGAAATAGTCATGACGAAGCAACAGCTGCTTCAACCCATCAATATCCTCTATATGATCAAAATCCAGACACATCAATCCGGAGTGCATAATCAGTTCCTTTCATTCCTTTTGCGAAATAACCCCGAAAAGTGCAATAGTCAAAATGAGTAGCTTTATATCTTTTGGCTTCGGAAGAAGATACCATCGAACGCAGGACTTCGGTTTGCGGTTGCGCATAATGCCCGATGATATAGCGATATACATCCACAATACCTACCGCCCTTATCGGTTCGATGTTTTGAATGGGCTTGCGAAAGAATAAAAAACAATAGCCTGTCGTTTCCATCATCTGATAATCTTTTTAGATTCGACAAATCGCTGTGCCTCCAGCATAAGGTCGTCTTGTGTCTTATGCGATTTGTTCTTCAACCAATCATCAATTTCCGATTGCAAGATAGAGAACAAAAATGCGCGTTCAAAAACATCATCCTTGCAAGGAGTATCAACCAACATTTGCACTTCATTCATAGTAAGCGCAACACGAGATTTCTCAATGTTTGTTATTCCCTTTACTTTCACACTTATATCAACAGTGAGATATTCATCAATGAATGCTTGTTTCAATCCGGTTTTGAGGATGGAGAAATAAGTCGATGCCGTGTTTTGCGAGATAGTACCTTTCTTATTCCCTCCCATTGAAGCACGAAGAAGGAACATCTTGATATCTTCAAGCAGTTTAACGGAAATCGCCTTGAATGGAATTGGTTGCCCTTGCGAATACATTTTCAATAATTCACCTACACGTCTCCAATTGACTATAATCGAATCGGAACTATCGGAATGACGTGTGCTTATAATACTATGAAATACTTGATAAAGTCCTATTCGCTTCGTTCATTCTGTGCAGCGATTTTGTTTTCCTCATCAGTGTATAGGATGGCAGTATCGTATTCGTGTTGGCGTAACTTACGAACATTGTCGGCATAGATGCAAGCCTCTTGGTCTATCGTTGAACGACATTGGATAATCCCATTCAAATCACTGCATATCCAGTTTTTTCTTATATCCCCGGATGAAATAACAGTCCGGATTTTCCTTTTCGACCGCCGACAAGCACTCTTTGGCTTCTTCTTTCTTTCCGTTCTGAATATAATAGCGAATTAAAAGTTCGTAAGCATATTCTTTGCCCCATGTGGGACGACAAGCGTCCTCACTTTTAGAAGCAAACGAGATTGCCTTCCTCAGATAATATTCAACTTTACTCTCTCGTGCCAAACCGGCCGGTGTATAGTAACCGTGGCTACCCAAGATATACCATCCTCTCGCATTTGTAGAATCCATTTCCACCGCCTTTTCGGCATTTCTTTTGACCATCAAAGCGAGCTTTCCCGCTTCTACTCCTGAAACAAACTGAATGGAAAAGCTCTGCATAAGTGCCAGCAAAGCATAGTCTTCAGAAGTCTTGTCTGCCACACTGTCCAATGTGAACGATGCTTCCTTGATGAGTTTTACACTTTCAGCTCTATTACCGACTTTCATGTAAAAAACACTTTTGCAGTAATCTATATACCCCTTCCAATACTGCACAATATTATTCCGAAGTCCTCCTCTATTAAGACGCTCGGACAAACTATCAAGCGGAGAGACAGAATTCAGCACGAAACAATTGTCCATTGCCGATTCTATTTTGCCTTGAATACCACTGAAAACAGTATCAGATGTTCTCTTCGGCACTTCATAACAGTCTGCATCAGCCGTATACAGACTTGTCATTGCCGATGCTAACAAGATTAAAAATAGAATTACATTCTTCATAACTTTCCTTTTAGATTATTCCGGCAATCACAGTTTTCCTGCCAGATAAGATTTCAACGATTCCACATATTCTTCAAAAGCATCTACTCCCTGCGGAGTAATCTTGCAAATGGTGCAAGGCATCTTTCCCTTAAATGTCTTTATCACCTCCACATAGCCTGCCTTGCCGAGTTTGTCTATCTGGACACTGAGGTTTCCGGCCGTTGCTCCCGTCTGCTGACGGATGTAGACAAAATCCGCCTCCTCTACACTGATAAGCAACGACATCACCGCAAGCCGCAGTTCACTATGGAGCAAAGGGTTCAGTTCTTTAAACATATCATTTATTTTGATTCGATTCTCTATTTACACGATGTCCGGGGACAACCAACATGGTAACAAAACACACGGAGAACAATATATAATAAAGATTCCACCGGGCTTCGCCCACAATGCAAATAACAGATGCCGCCAATGCCAGTCCGAACGAAAAATAAGCTGCATTTACCATGAATTTGCTTTCTATCAGATAGCCTGTGACAGCTACTCCCAAAGCCATGACCAGAATGACTCCCGGCATCATCAGCCCCATATTATCCACATTCAGGCACAACCAAAAAACACCGAGCATTCCCATCGTTCCGATGGTGCGCCACACAGCCATCAGAGCCTTGTCCGTATAAGTAATCACCGGCTTGTCCTCTTTCTTTTGCATGATATACTGCATAGGCCATCCTACAAGCGGTATCAGGAACCATAACCAATTCCAAGCATAATTTTTCGTCAGCAGAACGAGAACAAATATAACCAAAGGAACAATTGCTCCCAGATAACCCCACAATAAAAAGATATTCCCACTGCCCACCTCAAGATTTCTCTTGCTGTTCTGTATCATTCGGGTAATAAGTTCCAAGCTCTCTTGCTCATTCAATTTCTTGTCTTCCATAAATCTTAAATTAATGACATTCGTTACTCAATTAACACACACGTTCAGTTGCAACTACACTGCAAAGATATATACTTTATTTTATAAACCAAATTATTTAATAAATTATTTCATCATGTCTAATACAACAAGTCTTATTATCCCGTTCAACAAGAGCATTGGTAAAGGCCGACACTCACTTAGCAACATCCATTCTCATTGTGAAGAAACCCGTATGAAGTATGGAATAAACCACCTGAGCTCGGGATAAGAAGCAGGTCGATAACCTCATCCGGCGGCTTGTATTTTAAAATCAAATCCTATTGTTTATCAAGCGTTTATCCCCTTTCCTATCAGATACTTGTGTCTGTCACGTCAAACACAAGTGTCTGTCAGCTTGAACACTTGCGTCTGTCGCGACAAAAGATTGCAGCTGTCAAACAGGGGGATGGCACCCGGCGTAAAAGGCTCTCTTCTCTTCTGCCTGACCACTGTAAACGGTGCATTCAGGAAATATCCGTCCGATAGGATGCAACCCCTCATTTTTTAAAAAAGGAACAGCCTATCCCGAATTCAGATAATAAACTTTATCTTAACGTCAGTTCGAGATAAGAAAAGTGTACTAAAAGTTGGTAATCTCACTTATTTATAGTTGAATACCAATAACTGTGTAAAAAAATCCTTTATCCCTGTCATTTGTAAAGATATTCTGTAAGGATTATAATGCCATCATCTTCGTTTTACCATCTTCGTATCATCTTCGTATCAAGTTCGTATCATGTTCGTGTGGAGTTGCTCGCTATAGACACGAAGAAAAGACGAAGATGATAAGAGTGAGTATCAACTTTTTTCAAAGGAAGGAGAGGCCTTTATCGGGTGATGTCTTTTTCCGGAAATAAAAAGAAAAAGTTTCCTCTTGTCAGGGCTGACAGCTTATAACCTGCTACCAAAGAAGCCGTCTATGAATATTGACATTATTGACAAAAGCAGATTTATTGCATAAGATTTATATCGAGTTCGCGTTATCTTAGTCTATATATCTTCTTATATGCTGCGATATATATCTTAGTGCTTAAGACATGTATCGCAGCACGCAAGATAAAGTTTAATACATGATTCATACAAGTTTCCCCAACAATGTTTCCCATTTCATCCCATACTTTTTCCGGACTTTTCCTTAATGTTTGAGGAAAAAACAGCCATTCTTCCAAAAACAAACACCCCTTCTTAACCATACAGGCAAACAAGCATGCTTTCTACGGAAAACAAGGAAAAACGAACGATAAAAAGCAATAATCAAGGCTGAAAGGCACATTTTCCCCGAAAAGTTTTTGTAATCTATAAGTAAATCGTATTTTTGTGTAGAATTTTGGTGTAGTAATGACAGACGAAGAAAAGAAGCTATTAAGTACCTTTGAAGCCAGACTGCGACATTTAATCTATCTGCACGATGAATTAAAACGCGGAAACGCTGAGCTGAAACAACTTCTCGAAGCTAAAAAAGAGGAATACGAGAAATTACAAGCTGAATACAAGGAACTGGAACTTAACTACACGAACCTAAAAACAGCTACGACAATCAGCCTTAACGGCAGCGACGTAAAAGAGACGAAGCTGCGATTGTCCAAATTAGTGCGTGAAGTCGATAAATGCATCGCCTTGCTGAATGAATAAAGAGAAGAGGATGTATGAACGATAAGATAAAGATAAATCTGCAAATGGCAGGAGCCTCCTACCCCCTCACCATCAACCGTGAGGACGAAGAAATGGTAAGAGAAGCCGCCAAGCAGGTGGATATCCGGCTCAATGCGTATCGGGAACATTATCAAAATGTATCTCCGGAGAAGATTATAGCCATGGTGGCCTATCAATTCTCTTTGGAAAACCTTCAAATGAAAGACCGTAATGATACCGAACCGTACACAGCCAAGATAAATGAACTGACAGAAGTGCTGGAAACCTATTTCAAGGAATCATAAAACAACAACGCTCTTCCGTCGGGTTCGGCCTGATAAAAGAAAGATTCACGCACTGTACAAAAGTTTGCTCTGAAACGTGTGAGTAAACTTTTATGCAGTGCTTTTTTATTTACATACTAAAACAATTCAATAAAATGACAGTAGTTACAATAGTAGTATCCATTGCCTGCCTCATTGTCGGAGGATTCGCCTCATACTTGTTCTTCAAGCACGGGCTGAAAAAGAAATACGACGGCATCCTGAAAGAAGCGGAAGCCGAAGCGGAAGTAATTAAAAAGAATAAGTTGCTGGAAGTGAAGGAAAAATTCCTGAACAAGAAAGCCGATTTGGAAAAAGAGGTGGCCATCCGCAACCAGAAAATACAGCAGGCAGAGAACAAACTGAAGCAACGTGAACTGGTATTGAACCAGCGCCAAGAAGAGATTCAACGCAAAAAAATGGAAGCCGAGGCCGTAAAAGAGAATCTGGAGGCCCAATTAGCCATTGTAGACAAAAAGAAAGAAGAGTTGGAACACATGCAACGGCAAGAGATAGAGAAACTGGAAGCCATATCCGGACTCTCTGCCGAAGAAGCCAAAGAGCGCATGGTGGAATCGCTGAAAGAAGAAGCCAAAACGCAAGCCCAATCATACATCAACGACATTATGGATGATGCCAAACTGACGGCAAGCAAAGAGGCCAAACGCATCGTCATACAATCCATCCAACGCGTGGCAACAGAAACAGCCATCGAAAACTCCGTAACCGTATTCCACATCGAGTCAGACGAAATCAAAGGCCGCATCATCGGTCGCGAAGGCCGCAACATCCGTGCATTGGAAGCCGCCACCGGTGTGGAAATCGTTGTTGACGACACGCCGGAAGCCATTGTATTGTCGGCCTTCGACCCCGTTCGCCGCGAGGTAGCCCGTCTGGCTCTGCATCAATTGGTTACAGACGGACGCATCCACCCCGCACGCATCGAGGAGGTTGTTGCCAAAGTGCGCAAGCAGGTCGAAGAAGAAATCATAGAAACCGGCAAGCGCACCACCATCGACTTGGGCATCCACGGTCTGCATCCCGAACTCATTCGTATCATCGGTAAGATGAAATATCGTTCTTCTTACGGCCAGAACCTTTTGCAGCATGCCCGCGAAACGGCCAACCTTTGCGCCGTGATGGCATCGGAACTGGGACTGAACCCCAAGAAGGCCAAACGTGCCGGATTGCTGCACGACATAGGCAAAGTGCCCGATGAAGAGCCGGAATTGCCGCACGCTCTCTACGGCATGAAGCTGGCCGAGAAGTTCAAGGAAAAACCGGACATCTGCAATGCCATCGGAGCCCACCACGACGAAGTGGAGATGACCAGCCTGCTTGCCCCCATCGTGCAAGTGTGCGACGCCATATCGGGGGCACGCCCGGGAGCACGCCGCGAAATCGTAGAAGCATACATCAAGCGACTGAACGACCTTGAACAACTGGCCATGTCCTATCCGGGCGTAACGAAAACATACGCCATCCAAGCTGGCCGCGAACTGCGTGTCATTGTCGGCGCCGACAAGATTGACGACAAGGCAACGGAAAATCTCTCAGGCGAAATAGCCAAGAAGATTCAGGATGAGATGACCTATCCCGGTCAGGTGAAGATTACCGTCATCCGCGAAACGCGCGCCGTGAGCTACGCTAAATAAGGACGGAGACATTTTATCTTGTCTTTTTACCTCCGGCCTTGTCAGAAAACAGGCGAAAGAGAGTCAAAGAGACGTTTTCAAGACGCAGATGAAGCGGATGTGGCAGTTTTTTTAATATGAAAATCTGTGTCATCCGCTTCATCTGCGTCTAAAATATCCGAGAAGGCTTGAAGTACACCGTTTCCAAGCGCTTCTTTTCTTTTTTTACCACAGACCATACGTTTATCAAATGGAAAATTATCAGTTTGAAGTTTGTGCCAACTCCGTAGAGAGTTGCCTTGCCGCCCAAGCCGGAGGAGCCCACCGGGTGGAGCTGTGCGCCGGCATTCCCGAAGGAGGCACCACCCCATCTTGTGGCGACATCCTCATAGCCCGCGAGCATCTGCGAGAAACCAAACTACATGTCATCATCCGTCCACGTGGAGGCGATTTTCTATATTCCTCCATCGAGCAACGCATCATGCTGAAAGATATTGAGAATGCCCGCCGTTCGGGAGCAGACGGCGTAGTCTTCGGCTGCTTGACGGCAGAAGGAGATGTAAACGTCTCTCTGATGAAGCTGCTAATGGAAGCTGCCCGGGGCATGTCCGTCACCTTCCATCGTGCATTCGACGTTTGCCGTAATCCGCACGAAGCACTTGAAGACATCATCCGATTGGGCTGCAACCGCATCCTGACTTCGGGGCAACAAGCCACGGCAGAACAAGGCATCCCCTTATTGAAAGAACTCGGACAACAGGCCGCAAACCGGATTATCCTGCTGGCAGGCTGCGGAGTGAACGAATCAAACATAGCCTGCATTGCCCAAGAAACCGGAATCCGCGAATTTCACTTCTCTGCCAGAGAGAACCGGACAAGCGACATGCTGTATCACAACCAATCCGTCTCCATGGGCGGAACAGTCCACATAGACGAATACACACGCAGTGTCACCACCTCCGAGCGGGTGAAACAGACCATTGAGGCGCTGCATTCGGGCAAGCAATAAAAAGGCACGTACAAAACTTATAGCCGTATTAAACAACCGCTTTCAGGAACAAAAAACGCAGATGATATGGATTCTTTTCTTGAAATCCATATCATCTGCGTTTTCCAATATTAAAAAAAACACTATTTCTTTTAATATACCCTCCTCCTTATATTACTTCATACCGGGCGCATCCGGCCGAAGAATTGACCGGCCAATCAAGGGTATCGCGTTATTTCTTTGCAGGAGAAGAATATCTTGCATTCAAGCCTTCCAGAATCTCCTTGGTAATGTTGTACACACTGTCTGCATACAACAGGTTGTCGAATCCCGTATTGCTTATAATCATGCTGTAACCTTTCGTTTTATTATACTCTTTCAGGAAAGCATTGATGGAGTCGCGCAGTTGCAGACTGTTTTTTTCGTTTTCGCTCATCAATTCCGATTGCAGCTTATTGCTCAAAGTCTGCAAGTCTTGTTCCAGTTTAGCGATGCGGTTATATTCCTGCTGCGCCCTCTCCTGAGAAAGATAGGCGTTATTCTGATACTTCGTTTGGAATTCTTGTTTTTGTTTCTCCAATTCACCAGCTTTCTGATTCAGGGTCAGACGTACATTCTCACTCTTCTTCACCATGGCCTCGTTTAAGTCAACACAGAAATTATATTTTGCCAGAAGCGTATCTATCTCGACATAGGCAATCTTCATTTCGGATAATCCGCCGGCATGCACAGGGTCGTTTGTTGTCTGTTTATCAGCATTGCCGGCACATTGAGCAAATAAAACGATCAGAGCAAAAGCTGCCAAACCGTTCACGAGGTAGTTCAATCTCTTCATAATAGATAAATATTGTTTTTAAATTTAGTTCATACTATCGTTTAATACCTTTTCCAATTCATCAATGGAGAAACGGGATTTACGCTGCGCTTCCCTGTCCTGCGACTGCACGCAGCCGATGCCTCTGTCGCGCATGGCCTTGTTGCCACTGACATGCCCGTTAGGGAACTTGCCGCCTTTTACGAAAAAGACCTTTATCCCCAATAAAACAATGCAAATAGCAACTATTAACAGAGTTATCAATATTGTATCGAGCATTTCCTCTAATTTTGTTACATAAAAACAGTGTTTTTACTATATTTGTGGTGCAAATATAGGGCTTTGGTTGGACTAACCTACTTTTTTTGCTCTAAAAAAAGAGAAAGGGGAATAAAATAGGCTTTTTTTTAACCGACTTTAGCACTAAGGATTAACAGTCAGGCTCCAAGCACAAGTTGCACATGCCATATATCTGCCCTATACCACCTTCGTGTCTGCTCCGTACCCGCAGATACGGACTTGATACGGAGATTGCATGGAAGGTGCATGGAGATTGTATGAAGAAACCATTATTAAAAACATACGATATGGAGAAAAAAGAATTGAAACCGGCAAGCGTATTTCGTTATTTCGAAGAAATCTGCCAAGTGCCGCGCCCTTCCAAGAAGGAAGAGAAAATGATTGCTTATTTAAAAGCGTTCGGAGAAAAGCATAAGTTGGAAACAAAAGTAGACGAAGCCGGAAACGTCTTGATAAAGAAGCCGGCCACTCCGGGCATGGAGAACAGAAAGACGGTTGTTCTGCAATCGCACATCGACATGGTGTGTGAAAAGAACAACGACGTGAAGCACGACTTCCTCACCGACCCCATCGAAACCGAAATAGACGGTGAATGGCTGAAAGCCAAGGGAACCACCTTAGGTGCCGACAACGGCATAGGAGTGGCAACCGAACTGGCTATCCTCACCGACGACAGCATTGAACACGGTCCCATAGAATGCCTGTTCACTGTGGATGAAGAGACGGGACTGACGGGCGCTTTTGCCCTGAAAGAGGGCTTCATGAGCGGAGACATCCTGCTCAACCTCGATTCGGAAGACGAAGGCGAACTCTTCATCGGTTGTGCGGGCGGCATAGACTCGGTCGCAGAGTTTACGTACAAAGAGGTGGATGTGCCGGCAGGATACTTCTTCTGCAAAGTGCAGGTAAAAGGACTGAAAGGCGGACATTCCGGAGGCGACATACACTTGGGAAGGGGCAATGCCAACAAGCTGCTGAACCGTTTTCTGAGCGCGGCATTCGGCAAATATGACTTATATCTTTGTGAAATAGACGGCGGCAACCTGCGCAACGCCATTGCCCGCGAAGCACATGCGGTGATTGCCTTGCCCGATGCCGACAAGCATGCTTTGCGTGCAGACCTGAATGTTTTTGCGGCAGAGGCACAAGCCGAATTAGCCGTCGTAGAACCCGATTTGCAGTTTATACTCGAATCGGAGCATCCTCACCCCAAAGCCATCGACAAAGATACGGCCAAACGACTGTTGCAAACCATCTATGCCGTGCCTCACGGAGTATTTGCCATGAGTCAGGACATTCCGGGACTGGTAGAGACCTCCACCAATCTGGCTTCCGTGAAAATGAAGCCTAACCACACTATCCGCATCGAGACGAGCCAGCGCAGTTCTACCGCATCTTCCAAACAAGACATAGCCAATATGGTGCGCACCGTATTCGAGATGGGCGGAGCCTCCGTATCGTTCGGCGACGGTTATCCCGGTTGGAAACCGAACCCGCATTCGGAAATTCTGGAGGTGGCGGCAGATTCTTACAAGCGGCTGTTCGGCGTAGACGCCAAAGTAAAAGCCATCCATGCGGGTTTGGAGTGCGGCCTGTTCCTCGACAAGTATCCGACGCTGGACATGGTTTCCTTCGGTCCTACCCTGCAAGGCGTACACTCTCCCGACGAGCGGATGCTCATTCCTACCGTCGATAAATTCTGGAGACATCTGCTGGATATCTTAAAGCATGTGCCTGTAAAAAAGTGACGAGTGGCAAGACATGCCGATTAATAAGATGATATGGATGGCTGTCCTTTTTCTCTGCCTGCACATTGGCGTGTACGGGCAAGAGAAAAAGGACTGTCTCGCTTTCCGTGTGATGAGCTACAACGTGGAAAACCTCTTCGACCTCCGGCACGACACGCTGAAAAACGACCATGAGTTCCTGCCCGATGCCCTGCGCCGCTGGAACTATGCCAAGTATAAGAAAAAGCTGGACAACATAGCCCGCGTCATCATCGCCGTGGGCGGTTGGACGCCTCCCGCACTCGTAGCCTTGTGTGAAGTGGAAAACGACAGTGTGATGCGCGACCTCACCCGCTACTCTGCACTGCGGGAAGTGGGGTACCGATACGTAATGACGCAATCGGCCGACGAACGAGGCATCGATGTCGCCTTGCTCTATCGGCGCAGTCATTTCAAACCGCTTTCCAGCCAAAGCCTCTCGGTAAGCAGATTTCGGAGGGATGCCCGCCCCACACGCAATGTACTCCACGTAAGCGGACTGTTGTTGAACAAAGACACGCTGGATGTATTCGTGGCTCACTTCCCTTCCCGTTCGGGAGGTGCCAGAGCGTCCGAGCCTTACCGCCTGCATGCCGCCCGAAGAGTGAGGACGGCCATAGACAGCCTGTTCCGCCTACGCCGGCATCCGCAAATCCTTCTTATGGGAGACTTCAACGACTATCCCCACAACAAAAGCATAAGGCAGGTGCTGAAGGCCGGAGCGCCTCCCCTCTCGCCGGATTCACTGCATGCACACGGCCTCTACCATCTGCTGGCCGGGAAAACGACCGTCCGCAAGCACTTCGGAAGCTATAAATATCAAGGAGAATGGGGCTTGCTGGACCATATCATCGTCTCGGGCAGTCTTCTTCAAAAAGATTCATCCCTCCATACGGACGAAACGAAAGCCGATGTGTTTGCTCCTCCCTTTCTTTTGGAAGAAGACAAGAAATATGGAGGAAAACAACCCTTCCGCACCTATCGCGGCATGAAATATCGGGCCGGATACAGCGACCATCTGCCTGTATGGGCGGAATTCCGACTATTGTATTAAAGCCGATACGGCTCTCCAAAAGCGTGTTTCTCGCTTTCAGCCAACAACCTTCAATGATGTCTCAGTATCGCCGAAAATGAGACAGGCATCTCATGGGTAATGAAACATATATCTCATGAGCGATGAGACATATATCTCATGAGTAACGAGACATATATCTCATGAGCGATGAGACATATATCTCATGAGCAACGAGACATATATCTCATGAGCAACGAGACATATATCTCATTGGCGACGACACACGTATCTCATGCCATCCGCCATACCCGTGTCGGCACACGCTCCATACATCACTCATCATCAGGCACATACATCGATGAGCGACAGAAATATCCGCTTCAAGTTTTCCCGTCAACCCATGACGACAAATACATAGCCTTTCTTCATCAGCGACTCAATCCTTACAGTCGGGTCGTTTCTCAAGGCCTTTCGCAGATAGGAAATCTGAACATTCAGAGCAAGAGAATTGGCATAAGAACTGTTGCCCCACACAAGCTCCAGCAGTCTGTCGCGACTGACGGATGTGTTACGATTCAAAACAAGCAGGCGGAGGATGTCTGCCTGACGGGAAGTGACCAGCACCTTGCTGTTTCCGGTGCGTATCTCGTTGGTGCTGTAATTAAATACGGAATTGCCGAAGGAGTAGGTCTCGTCTTCCACAACGCCGGACAGCTGCACGGCGAAGCGCTCGCGGATGCGTGCCGTCAACTCTTCGGGATAGAAAGGCTTGGCCAGATAATCGTTTGCCTTCAGTTGAAAACCTTGCAGACGGTCTGCCTTGTCGCTACGGTCGGAGAGAAAGAAAATAAGGACGTGCTTATCCGTTTCCCGAATCCGCTCGGCCACTTCAAAACCGTCAAGGCCGGGCATATTGATATCGAGCAACACCAAATCGGGCCTGACACGGACAAACTGCTCAAGGGCGATGCTGCCGTTGCCGGCATAAGTCACCTCGTAGCCTTCCTTTTCGAGGAAACGTTTCAGCAGCATGGAATACTTCAAATCATCGTCGGCAAAAAGTATCTTCAGGGATTTCATATTCAATACTTGAGATTAGCTTATTGAGGAATGGATATTTCTATCGTCGTGCCCTTGCCCACCCGGCTTGTCAGAGAGACAGTGCCCCGATGAGCCTCCACCAAGAGCTTGACGTAACTCAACCCCAGACCGATGCCGGGAAGCGCATTGTCGGGAAGGTTACTGCTGCGATAGAACTTGTCGAACACACGCAGTTGCTCGGACGCGGGGATGCCGATGCCATCGTCGGCAACTTTTATCGTAAGCCTATGGTCGTGCAACGCACAGTCGACAAGAATATGAACCGAAGCTCCCGAATACTTCACGGCATTTTCCATCAGGTTACTGACGATGTTGGAGATGTGCACCGGGTCGGCAGTGACGAGCAGATGGTCCGTAAAGCGCGTTGTAAAAGTCACATGCTTGCCTTCGGGAGCATGCTGCAAGCGTACCAGCTTTTCCACAACCTGCTTCAAATCGAAAGTACTTACCGACAAGTGCGTTTGTTCATCATCGGCACGCGTCATGTCGCGAAGTTTCCGGAGATAGGCCGAAAGATTGTCCAGCTCGGACATGGAATCGCGCACCACCTCGTCCATGCTCTGCTCGTCCGTGCGCATGTTCTTGTCGTTGAGAAAAGCCACACACATCTTCAAAGCCTGCACCGGGCGCTTCAGTTCGTGTATCATCGTATTTACAAAGCTTTTACGCAACTCGTCGATGCGGCGTTGTTTCAGAATCGTTTTTATCTGCAACAGCAGGCAGACGGCCAGCAAGAATATAAGGAACAGACTTCCGAGAAACTGCCAGCCCATACGAAGCAAAAGGGTATGAGGCCGAATCCGCACGTCTATCTGCACCAACTCGCGCTTCAACGGATTATAAGGATAGACTATGCGGAGAACCGGACGCAAACCATTGCCCACCCTTTCTACCGTTTCCGCCCATTGATAGAGGGTATCCGGCCTCATCGTCAACTTCGTCTCAAAAGTCATGTCGCCCAGTTTCGCAGCCAGCACCGAATCGAAACGCTGCAAGGTGAAAGGCACATCCACTTGCAACTGATAGGCGTTTATCGCTTCAGTGAAGTTCATATCGAACAAGGCTTTATCATCTCCGTATATCACTATTTTCTCTTTATGGATAACGCTATCTATCGTTATGTTAAGGTTGAAGTCAGTGTCAGCGGTTTTGGCAATCTTCTTTATCGTCCGCAAAGAGTCGGCAAACGTGGAACCGATGATAAAGGTACGCGTATAGCACTCCTTCGCTTTTCCGGTCGTAGAATCCCTGTCCGCGCGCATATCCACATTCGTATTGTAGAAAGAGACATTGGGCTTGATAAACACTCTCTTGGGCTGCATGCGGCGGACGGAATCGTTTGCCGCCACGGCATCCATCACACACCGACGGATTTCTTCCTCATACTCTCCGTTCTTGTACTGATATTGATTCCACAACCAATACCCCTGCCCTGCCACAATCAGTATCATGGACGCGAACGACAATGCCCATATTATCTTTATTCTCCGTTCCATATTTGCGATATTCCTTTTCTCCACACTGTGGCAAAGGTAATCTTTTCAGGGAATCAAAGGTACGTGCGAGGCTCTCTTTTTTCTCCGGAGTAATATCTCAGTAATAACTTCCCTGCTCCGGCAACAATCTTTTTATATAGATTTGTGACAAACAGAAACATCAATCAGTGTCCGACATCACCTCTAAAAACTATAAGACATGAAAAAGAAGACATCACTCATCGCAATGCTGGCCATAGTAACGTTGGCAGCGCATGCACAATTCAGCATCAACATAGGTACGGGCAAGACCTTCCGAAAGGATACCATCGACCAAGCGGTGTTCATCGTGCAATACGAAGTAGACGGCTGTGTAGACACGTTGAAAAAGGAACGCTTCAAAGAGACTATGATGCTGGAAGTAGGAAAGAAATCTTCCAGATTTTATAGCTATACGAAGTATGTAAGCGATTCCGTGCTTGCCGCCGATATTGCCAATAATGTCTCCAAAGAGGTCATGATAGAGCATGCCAAACAGTTCGGGAAAAGCAGACTTAATGAACAAACATACAAACGGTATCCGGTAGGAAAAGTCACCACGCTGAACGAGATAGCGGGAGACATCAGCAGGCTCCGTTGCGAAGAAACGGAAGAGCGTCCCCAATGGACTCTTTCGGCAGACACGTCCACCATTATAGGTTATGTATGCAACAAAGCGGAATGCTTCTTCAAGGGAAGAAAGTGGACGGCTTGGTATAGCCCGGAAATCCCTTCCGGCGAAGGGCCATGGAAACTGTTCGGCCTTCCGGGGCTGATACTGAAAGCCGAAGACGGCGAAAAGCATTACACCTTCACTTGCGCAGGTATAGAGCAATGTCGCTCTTATCGCCCCCTCCTCTTCAACGGGAAAGATTACGAACCCATAAGCCGTAAAGCATATGATAAGATCCACGAAAGATACCACGCAGACCCGGTAGGCTTCATCACCGGCAGTATGCCCAACGTCAGTGTTACTGTGAAAGACCAACAAGGCAATAAAACGAGAAATCCGATGAACATACCCTACAATCCACTCGAACGAAGATAAACATGAAAACGCCAATAAGAAAGTGCTTGCCGGTATGTCTTGCCTTGTTTTCAGCAGCTGCACAAGCCCAAAGCCTCAACGGCACGGTGACAGATGCCGAAACCCGGCAACCGTTGGAGGCAGTTGTGATCAGCGTCATGCGCGACAACACGACGATAGACTATGCACTGACCGATGCCCAAGGTCGATATGCCTTGCCGTGGAAGTATAAAGATACATTGAAAGTCTGTGCCTCCATATTGGGGTATAGAAAAGAAGTTCACCGGATAGCGGCAGCCGGAATACTGAACCTCTCCCTGCAATCCGAAGCCATTATCCTGAAAGAGGTACAAATACGCCCCGGACGAGTCCATAGCCGCAAAGATACGGTACGCTATGACCTCTCGCAATTTGCCTCCTCCAAAGACGTGCACATTAAAGATGTATTGAAACGGCTGCCCGGAGTGGACGTAGAAGAAGACGGGCAAGTAAAGTACAAAGGCAAAGCCATCGACCACTTTCTGGTAGAAGGCATGGATGTGACGGGCGGACGCTACAACCAAGTGAACAATAACCTGAACGCCAAAGCCGTAAAGACTGCGGAAATCATGGAGAACTACCAGTCCCTAAAAACACTAAAGGGCAAAATAAGTTCCGACGAAGTGGCTCTGAACTTGAAGCTCGACCCGAAAGCCCGCGACCAATGGATAATGAATGGCATGTTGGGAATGGGGCTGAGCAATGTCGCCGAAAAGGAAGAGACCTCCAATGAGAATAAAGGCATTCTTTGGAAAGGCGCCCTCAATGCTTTGCAACTGGGCAAGGGCAGGCAAAGCCTGTACAACTATAAGACAAACAACAACGGCACCGACTTGAGCAAAGAGCAAATGCTGTTTATAAACAACAACAGTACCAATTTCGATAACTCCTCTTTCCTCTCGCAACCCGGCATCAGTGCTCCGCTCGATAAGAAACGCCTACTCTTCAACCACACGCACACTGTCAACGGCAATCGCATGTACAAATGGAACGACGAGAAAAGTCTTCGCCTGCAGGCAGGATATACGCACGACCAAATCGAACAGGAACGGAGCAACACACTGTCCTACTACCGGCCGGGCGATACCATCCGCATAGACGAGACGTACCGCTATCGCCTGCTGAGTGATAATGCTTATGCAGAGCTTCATTATGAGGACAACAGCCCAAAGCAGTATCTGAGTAACCGATTCAGGGCAGAGGGAACAACAGAACGGAGCACCCTGCAAGAATTACACCAGAGAATACAGACCTCGCAACTGAAAGCCGACAACAGTTTCCACTTACTCCGCAACAAAGGAATAAATACGTGGGAGGTCAATTCCGCAGTGCAATATACTCTTCTTCCCTCATCTCTGCAAGTGGCAGACAAGAAAGAAGCGTATCGCCGGCAAAGCCTCCATACAGACAACAGCATAAGCTATCTACGCAAGCATAATGACTTCACGCAGCAATATCGGGCAGGGGTGCAAGGAGAATGGGGCAATCTCTCACAAGCCTCCGGTTGCCCGACCGACATCTCCAACCTTTCCGTCTATTTCACCCCCTTTTTCCAATTGGAACGAGGCAAATGGCAAGGTAACCTCACACTTCCTTTTCATGGAAAAAGATTCTTCAGCCAAAAGGAAAACCATCTCCTGTATGCTCCTTCCATCTATCTCCGTTGCCAGATAGACTATCATTGGAAGCTGACTTTCTTCAGCAGCCTGATTCGCTCTGTCGGGAATGGAACCGACCTTTATCGTCCCATTTACCGGACTGATTATAGGACTTGGCACAACAACGGAACAACTCCCGTCAGCCTCAGCCAAAGCTACCGGCTATACGGAGAATACAAAAATACGGCACAAGAATTTTTCATAACCGCTTCCCTCTATTATCAGCACGCATGGAAGAATACGCTCTACGGACAAAGCATTTCGCAAGACTCCATTATCCACACATTTCATGATTTGCCCAACAGAACGGAATACTGGTCATTTACAGGCACACTCTCCAAAGGTTTTTATGACTGGCACCTGAAAACGTCGTTGAACTTCTCGCTGAACCGCAACACGGGGAAGCAACTCACCAATAAGCTGCTGCAAACATACCGGTACGACTATCTGAGAATAGAACCGAAAATAATCTGGCAACCTACCCCTAATCTGGAAGCCGAATATCATGCCAACATCGGTTACGGCGGCAGTAAGATAAGCGATGACACCCGCCTCACTCCGCTATTGAATTTCGTGCAACGCTTGTATCTCACCATGAACTTCGGCAAGTTCGAACTCCGCCTTTCAGGAAAACATTATCGGAATGACTTAAACAGCAACACACATCTCAGCACAGTGTTTGCAGACGCGTCACTCGTCTATAAAACTGCAAAATGGAGACTGGAAGCCAACTTTAACAATCTCTTAAACAAGAAAGGATATGCCTATACACTCTATTCGGCCACGCAAAGCAGCACCTCACGTCTGAATATCCGTCCGAGAGAGGTCATGCTAACGGCAAGTCATCAGTTCTGAGCGTGCTTATCAGTGCATAAATAAATATTCCCACAATGGTTATCCCTCCTATCAATACAGGAGCATAAATGTGGGTGACCTGTTGGACATGTTTGTACCCGCTAACCTTCAGAAACAAACGATACATGACATAGGCACCGGCCAGACCGACCAATGTGCCTGCCAGCAAATCACCGGGATAATGAACGCCGAGATATACCCTTGAATAGCAGGTGAGCAAAGCCCATAGAGCCATGAAAAGAGTAAGCCACCGCCTGCGAAATAAAAAGAAGATGAAGAAAGCCAGACCGAAAGTGTTGGCTGCATGGCACGAAGGAAAGCCATAGCGTCCCCCACGGCGATTATTCACAAGATGCACCATCTCCGAAATAGGGTTTTCAAGATTGGAAGGACGCAAACGCTCTACATAGGGGCGTATCAATGTGGCACACATTTGATCGGCCAAAACAATAGTCAAAGCCAATCCCAGCACACAACATAAAGTAACCTTCCAATGAAAGCTGCGCAACATCACATACCAGATGGCCGCATACATAGGTACCCACACCCATTTGCCGCTATAAGCACTCATAAAATAGTCGAAAAACTCACTGTGCATCCGGTTGAAGAAAAGGAAAACGTTTGTGTCCGCTTCCACCGCCTGCTGAAGAATATTCATGAATAATACCATACTTATCTTTGAGCTATATCGTCATACATTTTTTGCAAATAGGCCTGTCCAAACGGCAGATTTTTGCCCTTTGAGCCTCCTTCGTCTACCACCACCTTGCCGGCCTGACAATCATATATCAACTGATTCTCCTCCGTCACCATGCCGAAAGCATCGGGCACTGTGAAGAAAGCAAAATGAGGAACAGAAGGGTTCAACATATCTTTACTGAAGATAAATTCATTATGAGGCAAGCCTAACTGAGACAACAACGTAGCGGCAATATCTTGTTGAGAGCCATACACGTCAACGCGTTGCGGCTCGCGAACTGCACCACCCACCATCAGCAGAGGTATTCGGTAACGTTCCAAAGAGAGGTTGTCGATATGTTCGGGATAAGCTCCCAAGTGATCGGGCACAAAGACAATCACAGTATTTTGCCATAACGACAATTTACGGAATCGGCTCACAAAGTCGCCTGCGCAACTATCCGTATAGGCAAACGCATTCAATCGCTCGTTCTCCAATCGGCGATAAGGAACTTCAAAAGGTTCGTGACTGCTGGAGGTCTGCAATACATAAAAGAATGGGCTTTGACCGTCACTCGCCACCGATTGCTCATCGCCTTTCCGCGACCGCCGGCTCAACTCCTCCAACAGTCGGTTGAACACCAAATGATCATGCACTCCCCACTTGCTCAGGCGCTCTGTCACAGGAAAGTCCTTATCTGAGACAATACTTTCAAAACCCGATGACATCAGATAGGATCGCATGTTCGTGAAATCGGCATCACCGCCATAATAGTATTTAGTTTCATAGCCTACTTTCTTCAAGCAACCTGCAATGGCAGGGATGGATTGTGTCTTGCGCGGATATTTCATAATACTTGTAGTGGGTTGGGCAGGATAACCACTCAAAATGGACACCAAGCCACGGTCTGTACGGAAACTATTGGCATAGAAGTTTGTAAAAAGCACTCCCTCCTTGCTCAAGCTATCCAGATGTATGGCAATATCCGGTTCGCCGCCCAGCACTGTCATCAACTTGGAAGAGAAACTCTCCAAAATAACAAAAAATACATTCGGACGTCGGGTAGTAAACAATGTATGCAGTGAATCTCCAAACTGTCGTAAAGGGGCGGCTACTTCAGCCTTGCTTTCAAACACAGACGGGTCAAGCAGGCTCTTGAAGAGAGCATCAGCTTCTTCGGCCTTCATAAAGCGGTATTGCTTGCCGAAGTCTTTCTGCTTGGCAAGCGACTCCATCAGACTGAATGCCGGATTGATGGCAGCATGATTCAGACGTTGATTAGCACTGTAATAGACTTTACCCACGTTCATCGTAGAAACTGTAAAACCTCCGCGAATAGGTATAAACAACAATCCTGCCATCAGCAGCAATACACCAGATGCCCTCAAACGGTAATAAGGTAATTTCATCTGCCGCCATTGTTTCTTTTTCAACAAAAGAATATAGAAAAGACCATATAAACATGCAGCATAAACAACCATTGCCACTACTCCACCCAAAACCATCCAAAGGCTGACACTTGCCACGGCATCTTTAGGCGAAGAAAAGAAATAAAAAAGCGGCGTGGCATCCAATCGGAATCCCCAATATTCGTACAATCCTAAATCTACAATGAAGATAATGGAAAGCAAGATGGAAATGAAAAGGAAATAGCCACACTGAAAGCGATGAAGGAAGCGGGACAGTGTCCAAACAGAAGCAATGAGAAGAAAGCCGGGAATTGCAGTCAGATAACCGGCCAAAGAAAAATCGAGCGGGAGACCATTCCAAATAACGCTCCACCAATCTATCCACGTAACATCGGGGTATAATGATCGGTAGAACAGCATGAACAAAGGTTTTTGCAATACAAAAACAAAAACAAACAAGAAATATGCCTTTATAAATCCTATAAGCCTTTCTTTCATCAATGCCCTATTCTATACTATAAACATAAGGCGCAAAAATAAATCTTTTTATTCTATATCTACACTAATATTGGCCTTTTTTTACGATATAAGAAAAGCTTATAGGATATTTTAAGAGCTGACTAACCGTTTACTTTCTTGTAGTCTTCAAGAAATTTTTTCAGACCGGAATCAGTCAACGGATGATTGAGCAAGCCCTTTATGGCAGAAAGCGGACAAGTGGCCACGTCGGCTCCCACTTCAAGACACTGAATAATATGTGCTGTATGACGGATAGAAGCAGCAAGTACTTGAGTGGAGTAACCATAATAGCGATACATCTCCACAATCTTGCCCACCAACGCAATGCCGTCTTCACTGATATCATCAAGTCGGCCTACAAACGGAGATACATACGTAGCCCCAGCCTTGGCTGCCAACAATGCTTGCCCCACAGAAAAAACCAACGTACAGTTTGTGCGAATACCTTTTCCTGAAAAATATTTGATGGCTTTGATACCGTCGGCAATGCAGGGCACCTTTACTACGATGTGAGGATTCAACGCTGCCAACTCTTCTCCTTCCTTAATCATGCTTTCATAATCGGTAGCAATGACTTCGGCACTCACATCTCCCTGTACGATATTGCAAATGTCCACATAATGTTTACGCTGATTCTCTACCCCTTTGATTCCTTCTTTCGCCATGAGCGAAGGATTGGTTGTAACACCGTCAAGCACGCCTAAACCATAGGCTTCCCGAATCTGTTCCAGATTGGCTGTATCAATAAAAAACTTCATGATATAAATATTTAGATGATTAACGTCACAAATATAGCGATTTACATCATAAATGAGCAGATTACTTCCACAATATCATCGCTGATTGTGCAGGAATATCTATTCTGCTACCATACAACGTTCCCAAACCTTGCAAATTGATGAAACCATCCTTGCATACCACGGTATATTTTCCTTCGGGCAAGGAAATGAGGGCACGTTCCTTACGGGCATTGAGCACTACGACAATTTCTTCCCATCCGTCTCCGTTAGCATGGTCTTTCAGCCGGAAAGCAATCAGATTATTACCTTCTACCGGAAGAAATTCCAAATGCCTGCGTACCATATCGGCATCGCCCATACGAAAAGCCGGATGCGACTTGCGCAGTTGTATCAAACCTTTGTAGTAGGCAAATACATCGGCATGCTGTGTCTTGCGACGCCAATCTATCGCATTGATAGAGTCAGGACTTTCAAAACTGTTATGTACTCCTTTCTTATCGCGCATTACTTCCTCACCGGCATAAATAAACGGAACTCCTTGCGAAGTAAACACTACCGTTTGTGCCAATTTATCCAACTTCACCAATTCTTCGGGAGTTATGCCGGGAACACTCGCCTTAAGCCTGTCCACCAAACACATGTCGTCATGGCAAGACACATAGCCGATCATCTGCGTTGGTTGTTCTGCCCACGGAGCTTTACTGTAGTTCACGGAATCGTAATTGACTTGCGGATGCTTCACCGCACCTGCAATGCCAAATTTAATACTTTCTTCTCCTCCCGGCAGACCGGCCAAAAAGGCGCCTTGATGATTATCATTGAACGGGCCACGCAATGCATCACGCATCTCATCAGAGAAAGCGGCAATGCCCGGCATCTTGTATGTGTTGGCTTTCATGGCCAAAGAATCTGCCGCCATCTGCAGAGCCGATGCAGCCCAACCTTCACCATATATAAAAACGGTGGGGTCGACAGCCGTTGCAGCCTTACGTATCTCGTTCATGGTTTCAATATCGTGAATGCCCATCAGGTCGAAACGGAAACCGTCGATGTGATACTCGTTCATCCAATACAGTACGGATTCTATCATATATTTGCGCATCATGGGACGATTGCTGGCTGTCTCATTTCCGCAAGCCGAACCGTCGGCATACGTTCCATCGGGTCGCTGACGATAGAAATAGCCGGGTGCCGTACGCTCGAAATTACTGTCGGACGTATTGTAGGTATGATTATAAACCACATCCAATACCACCCGGATGCCGGCTCTATGCAATGCCTGCACCATCTGCTTGAATTCACGGATACGTACTTCGGGCGTATAAGGGTCTGTGGAATAAGAACCGTCGGGCACATTGTAGTTTTGCGGGTCGTATCCCCAATTGTATTTGTTCTCACTCAACTTGGTTTCATCAACCGAAGCATAATCATAGGAAGGAAGGATGTGTACATGCGTGATGCCCAGTTCCTTGAGGTGGTCGATTCCGGTCGGCAAGTTGTCAGAGTTCACTGTGCCCGTCTCGGTAAGCGCCAAGAACTTACCTTTATGCCGGATGCCGGATAAAGAGTCTATTGAGAAATCCCGGTGGTGCATCTCATAGATAATCACATCTGCCGGAGAAACCAACGCGGGACGTTTGTCGTCTGCCCAACCTTCAGGGTCGGTAGTCCTCATGTCAATGATTGCCGCACGTTTGCCGTTTACGCCTACGGCACGAGCATTGATGCCCGGAGTATCACCCAACCATTTACCGTTGATTTTCACGTTGAAAGTATAAAATTTCCCTTTCATATCTCGCTCAACATCTGCCTTCCACGTCCCTTCTTCAGAAAGCTGCATTGAGATAGTCTCATAAGCATGTCCACCGTCTCCGGTTTCAAACAACATCAGACGAACTTCGTCGGCCGTAGGTGCCCATAGAGAAAAACGAGTCACGGTCGGGCTGTATTCCATCTCTGTGAGACTACCCGAACGTACCGGATATAATTCGTAAGAAGCATACTCCTTTTTGGCAGAAGCACAACCTGCAACAGTCGCTGCAGTTACTCCTATAATGGCTAAATCTTTCAGGTTCATAATCTTATTTTCAGTTCTTCGCAATAACGATGATGTCTCATGCTATTACACATTATTATATATGCTATTTAAATATCTTTTTCCGGATTTTCTGTTTCATTTCTTCACCTTGTCCGGATTCTTGGCTATAAAGTCTTTCCATCCGTGATAGTTTTTCTCTACTGCCGGACGCCCCATCTGCAGAAAATGGCAATAAGCAGCAGCAAGTCCGTCTGTTGCATCCATAAATATCGGCATATCTTCTTTTGAGATATGCAACATTCGCTGCAACATATCTGCCACTTGCTCTTTGGATGCCTGCCCGTTTCCGGTTATCGCCATCTTTATCTTCAGAGGCGCATACTCCGTGATCGGAATATCACGGCTCAGGGCAACTGCCATTGCCACACCTTGTGCCCGGCCCAGTTTCAACATAGACTGTACATTTTTTCCGAAAAACGGTGCCTCAATGGCCAACTCATCCGGCAGGTAGCCTTCAATAATCCCCAACACACGCTCATGAATATGCCGCAGTTTCAGATAGTGGTTGCTAAACTTGCGAAGGTCGATAATCCCCATAGCCACCATTTCAGGCTTCACTCCTTTCACGCACAATACGCCATATCCCATAATAGTCGTACCGGGGTCAATGCCCAGAATAATCTTCTCTTTGACCGGTTGTATCACTCCATAACCTCCATTAAAGTAGGAAAGCCGATAACTTTATCCTTAAATGTCCTTTGCAGTTCGCCATTCAGTTCTGCTCCTTGTTCCCGATGCCAACGGTGCAAAAGAGCAGAATCCCCCACCTCGAATTGAACAGAGAAGCAAACACTGCCCTTCTCTATGTGGCTCAATATACGTAATATCCGGGGAGCATGCAACATTCCTTTTTTTTCTACTTCAGGAAGATAATATTCCTGCATCCAAATCAAGAAGTTCTTCTCATCCCCTTCTTCAACATGATACGTTGTATTATATATCAGCATGATACGTTTTTTTTCAATTTATTCCGCAAACATAGCAATTATTTCAGAATAATGCATTATCTTTGCGCCATCAAAAAAGCAGAGCAACTCTGCAATCCCTAAAAAAGGGGCGTTAGCTCATCTGGCTAGAGCGTAACACTGGCAGTGTTAAGGTGATCGGTTCGAGTCCGATACGCTCCACAATCCGCTTCCAAAAGCGGATTTTTTGTATCCCCCCTTAATTGACGCAGTTGCTAACTCGCATCAGAGTAATTTAAGCCCACACCTAAGCAATCATATGCCCACACTTTAAGAACCGTAACCCCACACTTCAGAAAAGGTATGCCCACACTTCAGGAAACACCAGCCCACACTTTAGGAGAAACAAATCAAGAGAGGTATAGAGCACTAATATTTACCTGAGTTCAGGATAAGAAGCAGGGCGATAACCTCATCCGAAGGCTTGTGCTTTAAAATTGTACACCGTTAGTTATAAGGCATTTATCCCTATATTGTCAGACACTTGTGTTTTGCGGCTAAAACACTTGTGTCTGACGTGCAAAACACTTGTGTCTGACGGCTTGGACACTTGTGTCTGTCAAGACAAAGGATTGCAGCTGTCAAAACAGGGCGAGGGCAGCCGGCCTGAAAGGCAATCTTCTCTTCTGCCTGACTGCCGTGAACCGGTGTATTCAGGAAATATCCGCCCGACAGGATGCAGCCCCTCATCTTCAGCAGAAGGAACAGCCTATCCCAAACTCAAGTAATATTTCTTCCCGAAGTGTTCCGCAAAAATTATTTCTGTCTTAATTAATGTGATAACGCAAATCCAAAGGAGTGCGATATAATTTGACAAATACTTTTTCTGATTATTAGAAACATAGCAATAAAAGCATTAAAGGAAACCGTTGAAACAAAACAGTTCCATAAAACATAAAAGGGAAACTGTGTACCGGCAAGGACTATATAGGACAGAATATGAAAGATACACCACAGACTTCCAATCCCGAAACTTTTCAGGAAAAGAAAACATTTATCCATTGGATAGCTCTCCTCCCGCCTCGGCTGGAAATATAGATGCTGCACGCTCGGCATATACATGCAGCGCGGTGGAGATATATCTCCATCAAAACCGTCATACAGATATCTCTCTCAAGGGATGCCTCTCTGCAAACACTTAGTACTAATTCTCAACAAAAAAAGCATCGCGATTGAACAGAACACTGAAAACAAACCGACATAAAAAAAGCATTCAAAAAAGAAATAATATCTTCTTTGAATGCCTAACCTTTATATCGCATTTCTGCGGAGAGACGGGGATTCGAACCCCGGATACCCTTTTGGGGTATACACGCTTTCCAGGCGTGCCTCTTCAACCACTCGAGCACCTCTCCTCTTCGGGGCGCAAAAGTAGAGCATTTTTTCGAACCAGCCAAATGTTTATGAAAATAAATAAAGTCCTTTAAAGACAAAGAACGACAAATTTAAGTACCTCTCATGGGAACGATGTCTTAAAGAAAATTGTATCTTTGCATCGTTTTCAACTTTGGATTAAAAAAAGACAACGACAATATGATAGCGAAAATCAATCAGTTACTACAAGAAGTAGAAACTCTGAAGGCAACCAATGCCGAAGAACTGGAATTACTGCGCCTTAAATATCTCAGCAAGAAGGGTGCTATCAATGAGTTGATGACAGACTTCCGCAACGTAGCTGCCGAACAGAAGAAAGAGGTGGGCATGCGGCTGAATGAGCTCAAGAACAAAGCACAAGAAAAGATTGCCGCATTGAAAGAACAATTTGAAAGTCAAGACACCGGCTGCGATGATCTCGATCTGACCCGTTCCGCCTATCCCGTAAAACTGGGTACGCGTCATCCACTGACAATCGTAAAGAACGAAATCATCGACATATTTGCCCGGATGGGTTTCAACATTGCCGACGGTCCGGAGATAGAAGACGACTGGCACGTATTTTCTTCCATGAATTTTGCTGAAGATCATCCCGCACGCGACATGCAGGACACGTTCTTCATTGCAAACAATACCGAAAATGTGTCAAACAATATCATCCTGCGCACACATACCTCCAGTGTGCAAAGCCGTGTAATGGATATTACCAAACCGCCCATCCGCGTACTGTGTCCGGGACGTGTTTACCGTAACGAAGCCATCAGTTATCGTGCACATGCTTTCTTTCATCAGGTAGAAGCATTGTATGTAGACAAAAACGTCTCTTTCACCGACTTGCGACAGGTTCTGCTGCTTTTTGCGCGAGAGATGTTCGGCAATGACACCAAGATTCGACTGCGCCCCTCCTACTTTCCGTTCACCGAACCCAGTGCAGAGATGGATATCAGCTGCAATATTTGCGGTGGCAAAGGCTGTCCTTTCTGCAAAGGAACAGGCTGGGTAGAGATATTGGGTTGCGGAATGGTAGACCCGAATGTATTGGAACTGAACGGCATAGACAGTAAGGTGTATAGCGGATATGCCTTAGGAATGGGTATCGAGCGCATTACTAACCTGAAGTATCGTGTCAACGACCTGCGTCTCTTCTCCGAGAACGACACCCGTTTCTTGAGAGAATTTGAATCGGCTTATTAGGTCATACAACTGTCAATATAAGGCATCCGCAGTTATAGGCAGGTTGCCATCCACATAATTAGGCATGGATTACATGGAAAACACGGATTACTCAAAGTGCAAAACCGTGAGATTTGTGCAATCCATGCCTAAAAATTTAAGCATTATGAAAGACAGACTCGTCACATCCGACTATTGCTTCATTCTCGCTGCCAATTTCTTGCTGTTCTTCGGTTTTTGGCTGCTGATGCCGGTATTGCCTTTTTATCTGTCGGAAGTGTTTCGGGCAAACAAGACGACCATCGGCATCGTGCTTTCCTGCTATACTATTGCGGCATTATGCATCCGTCCTTTTTCGGGCTATTTGCTCGACTCTTTTGCCCGTAAGCCCCTCTATCTGTTGGCCTATTTCATCTTTACGGCCATGTTCGGAGGATACATCATTGCCGGAACACTGACGTTTTTTATTCTGTTCCGCATCGTTCACGGCGTATCATTCGGTATGGTAACGGTGGGCGGAAACACGATCGTCATCGACATCATGCCCTCATCGCGGCGCGGAGAAGGATTGGGTTATTACGGACTTGCCAATAACATCGCCATGTCCATAGGCCCCATGACGGGATTGTTTCTGCACGATGCAGAAGTCTCCTACCCTGTTATCTTTTGTTGCTCTTTAGGCTCGTGCCTTGCAGGATTGCTGTGCGCCTCCGCCGTAAAGACCACCTACAAGCCGCCCGTGAAGCGAGAAGCAATTTCTCTTGACCGCTTCATTCTGCTGAAAGGACTTCCGGCCGGATTCAACCTGCTGCTACTCTCCATCCCTTATGGCATGACCACCAACTACGTGGCTATGTACGCCAAACAAATAAACATCCAAGCCTCTACCGGCTTCTTCTTTACTTTTATGGCATTGGGCATGGCCGTCTCGCGACTTTTTTCCGGTCGGCAGGTCGATAAGGGAAAAATCACGCAGGTCATCTCTACCGGTTTATACCTTGTCGTACTCAGTTTCTTTCTGCTTTCGGCCTGCGCCCATATCATTCAATGGAACAGCATACTCTGCACAGTGACATTCTTCGTTATCGCCTTGCTGTTGGGAACAGGTTTCGGCATCATGTTTCCGGCATACAACACACTGTTCGTCAATCTGGCCCCCAACAGCCAGCGAGGTACGGCCACCTCCACCTATCTCACGTCTTGGGACGTGGGCATCGGCATCGGCATGCTGGCCGGCGGCTATATCGCCGAAATCAGTACTTTCGACAGAGCCTATTTATTCGGTGCTTGCCTGACGGTTGTTTCTACCCTCTACTTCAACCTGAAAGTTGCACCGCATTATCATAAAAACAAATTGAGATGAGAAAGAAAGAACGTTACGAGAGAATCATTGCATGGTTCAAAGAGAATCGTCCCATAGCCGAAACCGAGCTACATTATGACAATCCGTTCGAGTTACTGATAGCTGTCATTCTATCAGCACAATGCACCGACAAACGAGTAAACATGGTTACTCCTGCCATCTACCTTGATTTTCCCACTCCCGAAGCACTGGCTGCCACAACTCCCGAAGTAGTGTTTGAATATATCCGCAGCGTGTCTTATCCCAACAATAAAGCCAAACACCTTGTAGGAATGGCTCGTATGTTGGTGAAAGACTTCCATGGCCAAGTGCCCGACACGCTGGAAGAGCTCATCAAGCTTCCCGGTGTGGGACGCAAGACAGCTAACGTTGTCCAATCGGTTGCCTTCAACAAAGCTGCTATGGCCGTAGACACACACGTGTTCCGCGTCAGCCATCGTCTGGGGCTGGTGTCGGATAAATGCACAACCCCGTTCAGCGTAGAAAAAGAATTAGTGAAACATATCCCCGAAGCCGACATCGCAAAGGCTCATCACTGGCTCATTCTGCACGGCAGGTATGTATGTCAGGCACGTACTCCCCAATGTGACAACTGCGGCTTACAACTGATGTGTAAGTATTACTGCCGGAAATATAAAGTAAGCCATGAGGGTAGCAAAGACAAAGAATAAATAACGATTTAATAGCAAAAAAAAAGAAATAAACATTATCTTTGCGCTCACGAAACAAAACCCGTAACATATTTAATAAAATATAGAATATTATGACAATTGACCAATTTAACTTTGCCGGAAAAAAGGCATTTGTTCGCGTGGACTTCAATGTCCCTTTGGACGAAAACTTCAACATTACAGATGATACCCGTATGCGTGCCGCTCTTCCTACGTTGAAGAAAATTTTGGCTGATGGTGGCAGTGTAATAATCGGTTCTCACCTCGGTCGTCCGAAAGGCCCGGCCGATAAATTCTCTTTGAAGCATATCTTGAAACACCTTGAAGAATTGTTGGGCGTTGAGGTACAGTTCGCCAACGATTGCATGGGTGAAGAGGCTGCCGTTAAAGCCGCAGCTCTGCAACCGGGTGAAGTACTGCTGCTCGAGAACCTCCGCTTCTACGCAGAAGAAGAAGGCAAACCTCGCGGCTTGGCTGAAGACGCCACGGACGAAGAGAAGAAAGTGGCCAAAGCAGCCGTCAAAGAAAGTCAAAAAGAATTTACCAAAAAATTGGCATCCTATGCCGATTGCTATGTAAACGATGCTTTCGGTACAGCTCACCGTGCACATGCTTCTACGGCATTGATTGCTAAATACTTCGACAAGAACAATAAAATGTTCGGCTACCTGATGGAAAAAGAAGTAAAAGCTGTAGACAAAGTTCTGAATGATATTCACCGTCCTTTTACAGCCATCATGGGTGGTTCCAAAGTTTCTTCCAAGATTGAAATCATCGAGAACCTGCTGAACAAGGTAGATAACCTGATTATTGCCGGCGGTATGACATATACCTTCACAAAAGCCTTGGGCGGCAAGATTGGAATTTCTATCTGCGAAGACGACAAGCTGGATCTTGCTCTCGACCTGATAAAGAAGGCAAAAGAGAAAGGCGTTAATCTTGTATTGGCCGTTGACGCCAAGATTGCCGACTCGTTCTCCAACGAAGCCAACACCAAGTTCTGTCCGGTGAACGAAATCCCCGATGGATGGGAAGGTCTGGACATCGGTCCGAAGACCGAAGAAATATTTGCCAACGTAATCAAAAACTCCAAGACCATCCTTTGGAATGGTCCGACAGGAGTATTTGAATTCGAAAACTTTACTCATGGCTCACGTGCAGTAGGCGAAGCCATTGTAGAAGCTACCAAAAACGGAGCTTTCTCACTTGTAGGCGGCGGTGATTCTGTTGCTTGCGTCAACAAATTCGGTTTGGCAAGTGGTGTTTCTTATGTATCTACCGGTGGCGGTGCATTGCTCGAAGCCATTGAAGGAAAAATTCTTCCGGGCATTGCCGCTATCAACGAATAAGAAATGAGTAGATAAAACGACAAAAGTATTTCTAAACACTTTTGTCGTTTCTCACAAGCACGGATGGTATGGTATTCACGGATTCAAAGCCGTGTAATTTCCATAGAATCCGTGCTTAATATTATATTTATGATACCAATCCTTTGCATCCTGCAATAAATTATTTCTCTTAATCAGATGTTTACATGCATTAGACGATACCTATTATCATTCAGTATTATTTTTTCCACCCTATTTGCTACTGCACAGGAGGTCAACGTAAACAAAACGGTAAATACCCTTAAAGAACGCATTACCCTTTCGGGATATATCCAAGTGGGGTACAATTATGGCAATAAGAACGAAAGAACGGAACACTCTTTCGACCTTAAAAGAGCTATTCTGTTCGCAAACGGCAAAATAACCGATAAGTGGTCGGCTTTCTTCATGTATAGCTTCGGAAACACAGGAAAGATACTGGAAGCCTACACCGAGTATCATTTTCTACCCCAGCTCAATGTGCGCCTCGGCCAATTCAAGACACCTTATTCCATTGAGAATCCCCTATCTCCCTGCATCGTAGAACTGATAAACTGCAATGCACAGGCCGTGGCTTATTTGGCAGGTATCAACGGTAGCGACCCGTTGTTCGGTGTCACTACCGGACGTGACATGGGGCTGCTTATCTATGGTGACCTATTTGATAAGTTCGTCAACTACAACCTTGCCGTCATGAACGGGCAAGGCATCAACCTGAAAGATAAAAACAATCAAAAAGACATTGTCGGAAGTCTGATGCTGCATCCTATGAACTGGCTGTCTATAGGAGGTTCGTTTATCAAAGGAAAGGGTTGTGCCGTAGCTGCTTCTCCCGATGTTCCGGACATCAAGGTCAGTGAAAGCTATACCCGTAACCGTTGGGCAATCGGTGCAGTAGTCAATGCCAAGCCGATAAGTTTACGCACCGAATACCTTGCCGGAAAAGACGGAAAAGTGAAAAGTGACGGATATTATGCAACGGCATCTATCCATGTGCTCCCTCAATTTGATATCGTTGTATCCTACGATTATTTCAACAAGAACAAGGTGATTGATAGTAAACAGACAAACTACATGACAGGCATTCAATGGTGGTTCTACCCGAAATGCCGGCTGCAAGTTCAATACACATACTGTAATCCACACAAAGGAGAAAACTATAATCTGCTGCAAACACAAGTGCAAGTAAGATTCTGAGCATTCAGTATCAACAGATACTTTCTGATGATACTGAAAAAGAATAAACTAAACACAATATTTTGGTATTCTTTTTGTAGCTTTGTCAACGTATATATTTCTAAAGATATCCGTATATGAACGAACAATCTATACAAGAACAATATCAAAACATCATAGTCCTGTTAGAACAGAAAAGATTGAAAGAAGCACAATCCCAATTGGAAGCTTTTCTATGGGATATCGACGATCGCTCCCCTCGTAACCGCTTGGAGCAAGCGCAAACATCCTACCAATATATGCTTCGATACATGCGTCAAGGAGTAAACGACCCTGAACGCTCCCAGCTATACCGCCGCTTGTTGTCCGAAACATGGGAGATTGCCGATCAAGCACGTTTATTCTTGTTGGACAAAGTATCAAACCATTATTATCATTCGCTGCGTAACAACCGAAACAGGCTTCCGAACGAATATGACATTGCCACCCTTACAAAAGTGTTGGAATCTTTTCCTGACGAGTTGGCCGTTTGCCTGTTAATGCCGGATAACCAAGGATTGGACGCCATATTGAAACGATATGAAGAAACCAATCAAACACTTTTTCTTTCCACATGGAGTAACAGCCACTGGTCGGTAGAAGAAGAACAACAAGCCCAAAGAATATTGACCTCGGAGCTACTGCCGGTCAATGCCCTATGCTTGTTTACCAGTGCTGTAATGCTTAGCTTGATGGAATGCTTCGATGCGCGAAAATTTTCATGGCTGCTGGATGTCGTGACGCATGTTGATGCGCAAGTAAGCCAACGTGCATTGGTAGGAATAGCTATCACGCTTCATTGCCACTCCACCCGCCTATCTCTCTACCCCGAATTGACAACCCGCCTGTCTCTTCTGAACGAAGACGGCAGCTTCGGCAAACAGATGAATCGCGTTTATATCGAACTGCTCCGCAGTCAGGAAACGGAAAAGATTGACAAGAAGATGCGCGAAGAGATTATCCCGGAGATGATAAAGAATGTAAATATCATGCGTAACATGAAGTTCGGTTTTGAAGATAATCCGGATGAGAATGACTTTAATCCGGATTGGGAAAAGGCTCTTGAAAACTCCGGTTTAGAAAACAAGATCCGTGAGATGAACGAACTGCAATTAGAAGGAGCTGATGTATATATGAGTACGTTTGCACAACTCAAAAATTATCCGTTCTTCAAACAGCCGCACAATTGGCTTTATCCATTCGACATGCACCATTCCAGCATCGTGAAAGAGTTCGGCCTTAAGCCAACGGGAGACAATGCCATTCTTTCTCTTATCCTACAATCGGGATTCTTTTGCAATAGCGACAAGTATTCCCTCTGCTTCACCATGGCGCACGTCCCTCAATCGCAACGCAATGCCATGCTCAGCCAAATGACTTCACAAGAGCTGAATGAGCTGATGGACGAAAGCAAATCCTCTACCTTGCAGCAATATGCCCGGCGTCCGGATGTAATCAGTAACCAATATATCCACGATTTATACCGTTTCTTTAAACTCAATCAACGCCGGCATGAGTTTCGGGACATCTTTAAAGAAGAAATAGCCTTGCACCGCATCCCTGTGCTACAAGCCATCTTACACAAACCCGAATTGCTGGCTACCGTTGCCGACTTTCATTTTCTCAAAGAGCATCCTGCAAAGGCACTGAAGCTTTATCAGGACTTGATAACCATGAATCGGGCAGATGCCGACATTTTCCAAAAAGCAGGCTATTGTCTGCAAAAAGAGAAACGATATAAGGAAGCGATAGACGCTTACCTGAAAGCGGATATTCTGAAACCTGACCATATATGGACAATCCGGCATCTGGCAGCCTGCTACCGGCAAATGAAAGACTTTGCTACCGCACTGGAGTATTATAAAAAAGCTGAAAGCATACAACCGGAGAATCGCAACATACTCTTCTATGCCGGCAGTTGTCTTGCCGAACTGGAAAGATACGAAGAAGCACTGCAATACTTTTTCAAACTGGATTTTATTGAAAATGAAAACATCAAAACGTGGCGTGCCATCGGGTGGTGTTCATTTATATGCGATAAAAACGAGCAAGCCATAAAGTATTACGATAAAATTCTATCTTCCCGACCGGTTGCCATTGACTATCTCAATGCAGGACATGTAGCATGGAAGCAAGGCAATACGGAGAAAGCCGCAGAACTTTACAGTAAAGCAGCTTTGGAAAGTAACAGCCGGGAGTCTTTCTTTGAACTATTCAACAGAGACCGAAATATCCTCCTCAAGAAAGGTATTACTGAAGAAGATATTCCGTTGATGCTGGATATGATTTGAGCAAACAGTTCGATTGACTATTAGTTCTATCCCGTGTTCCTTTAAGTCAATGAATCATCGAAAGAAAAACCTATAGACTTTAAATCTTCAACAACTCCCTGTACAACTTTTGTACGGGGAGTCCCATTATATTATAATAGCTTCCTGAAATATACTCCACCCCGATAAAGCCAATCCACTCTTGCACACCATAGGCTCCGGCCTTATCCATCGGTTGATACTTGTCTACATAATAAGCAATCTCTTCTTCGCTCAAGTGGGAGAAACGCACTTCGGTTGCCGCAGTGAAACTACGCTGCCATTCTGTCGTTGTCAGGCATACACCGGTAAAAACTTCATGAGTACGCCCCGACATAGCCATTAGCATCTGTATAGCTTCTTCCTTGTTCCGAGGTTTTCCAAGTACTTTCTCATCCAACCATACGATGGTATCCGCTGTAATCATCAACTCATCCGGCTGCATCATGGCACGATAGGCATCTGCTTTTTCTTCGGATATGTAAAGAGGAATAGCCGCCCCTTTCAATGTTTCAGGATAAGATTCGTCCACATCGGGCAAGGTTCTTACTTCATATTCCACCCCCAAGCCCGACAGCAATTCTTTTCGCCGAGGCGAGTTGGAGGCTAAAATTATTTTATATCTCTTCAGATTATCAAACAGCATCTTATTTACGATTTAATGATTTGCGACAATTTACCAGCCAAAAGCCTGTTCATCGGCCAGCCAAAGACCTTTTACTTTCAAGACCTGTTCCACAATATCGCGCCCACAGCCGTAGCCGCCTTCCGCATGCGAAATATAACGGGATACCGCCTTTATTTCGGGAGCCGCATCTTTAGGGCAACAAGGCAAGCCGCACTCATGCATCACTTCCAAATCGGGGATGTCATCGCCCACATAGAGTATTTCTTCATCCAGTAAACCATGCCGCTTGCGAAAATCCCGATAATCATGGATTTTAACGGAAGAACCCATGTAGATATTCTCTTCTGCAAATCCCAAAGCCATGAAACGCTTACGCACAGCTTCCGTTCGGCCACCGGTTATGATGCCCAGCAATATCCCCTGCTTGGCAGCCATGTGCAGTGAATAACCGTCTTTTATGTTCACAGTACGCAACGGTTCTCCTTCTGCGCTCATCGGAATCACGTTGGCACTCAACACGCCATCCACATCAAAAACAAGGGCTTTTATTTTTCTCAAATCATAATTTATGGTACTCATGCTCTTTTTTTTAGTTCTAATCACTGCAAACATTTTTAAGCGCCAGCCGGTGAATGCTCTCACTCAACAAGCTATACAACACCTGTATCTCAGGTTCATCGGCAAGCATGCGCACATGTTCGTCAATCACGTTCTTATCATATCTCACAGCCGGCCCGGTTTGCGCCACAATAGGTTTCAACTCATGCATCTTGCGGGCTGTTTCATCTATCAGAGGCAGCAAGACATCGAACGAAAGTTGATATTTCTTCAACAGTTCGGCTGCCAAGGCATACATGTGATTGGTAAAATTACAAGTAAACACTGCCGCCAGATGCAGACTTTTACGCTGCTCGGAACTGACTTCATAAACCTTCTCTGACAAGGCAGAAGCAATGCCTTTCAAAAAAAGCATGTCTTCTTCCGAATTACTCTCTATACAAACAGGTATCTCTTTGAAACTCACATTGCGTTGCTTGCTGAAAGTCTGCAACGGATAAAAGACCCCGTATCGCAGGGCATGCCCTTCCCAAATGCCCATAGGAATGCTGCCGGCCGTATGCACCCATAAGGCTTTCTCCTTATTCCGCACCATTCGGGGCAATAGTTCAACGAAAGCCGCATCTTTCAACGAAACGATGTAGAGCTGCGCATCTGTTACTATGCAGGAAAGCTCGGTTGTGTAACCGGCCCCTACCGTCTGCGCCAGAAGTTTGGCTGACTCAGCCGTACGACTATATACCTGCACGATACGAAACCGATTCCGATATAGTGCTTTTGCCAAATTGGTGGCCAGATTGCCCGCACCGATAAAAACAATGGACGTCTCCTCCATATCTCTTCCTGCCATACCCCTCTATCTTGTCGCCAACCAATACATAATAATCCCCACTACCAACAGTGCCAATGGCAGCAGATAGGCAGACATCGTACCAAGTAAAGCTGTTATTAATCCGAAATTCAGTATCAGCCACAAACCGGTCAATACCAATCCTACCGATTTATCATGCTTGAACAATAGAAAAATCACTGCCGTATAAAGCAGGAAATTATCCCTATTCATCACCCATGGCAAGCCGATGGCAGAGAAATGTATCAGCTTGTCGACCAAATAAAGGATGCCGAATGCTATCAATGTGATGGCAGTTGCCTTGTATGTATCCTGATTGTTGTTAGCCTTTGTCGCACTCACTGTTATTCCCCTCCATATTTATTGAGATGTATTTTTTCCCACTGCAAGTGGTCTTCATCAAAAGGTTTGCGTTCCATGCCTTTATGCCCGATTGCTATAACGCTAAGCACCTGCAATTGCAAAGGAATGTCGAGCACATCATGCACGTATTCATTGGAAGACACACCGGCTGCCGTAAACCGCTCGCGCACTTGCACCCAGCAACTGCCCAACCCCATATCTTCCGCTTGCAACTGCAAATAGATGGAGGCAATGGCCGCATCTTCTATCCAGACATCGCTTGCCAGCGGATCGGCCGTAACCACCACTGCCAATGCCGCATCGGCAATGAATTGCGAAGCCTGCTCCTTGCAGTATGACAGTTCTTTCAGCTTCTCTTTATCATCCACCACAATGAATTGCCATGGGTTGCTACGCTTTGAGGCAGGTGCCATCAAGGCTGCCTTCATCAAGGCAACCACCTGCTCCTGCGTCAGCTCTTCTTCCGTAAATTTCCGCATGCTGCGACGTGTCTTTATCAAATCACTGAAACTTTCCATGTTCTATTTTCTTATTATAATTCATTTTAAGGCTAATACGTGCAAAGATAATGCAAAATTCCGATTAAAGCCCGGTATCTTTTCGTCTCTCTGCCTAAATCACAAATAATATCGCTTTTGACACATCCTCACAAGATTATTTTTCTAAATTTGCAAGCGATGCCTTTGAAACTGACAACATATTACCGTGGAAGCAAAATACCCGAACTGCCGGGGAACAACACCTTTCATTCTACCGGATTGTTCCGAATCTACGAAGCAACTCCGGGATATACTCCTGTGCTCATCGTGGCTTCCGAAAACGACAAACCCATTGCCAAACTGCTGGCCGTGATACGAAAAAGCGTCCGTATGTTCCCTCCCGGCATCATTAAAAGATGCGAAGTGTATGGCACAGGAGAGTATTTCGACGACAATGCGGACAAAGAAGCTATCTTTAACGACATGTTGCAACGGCTCACCGACGAGGCGTTGCGCGAGGCTTTTCTCATCGAGTTCCGCAATCTGGAGAACGCATTGTTCGGATACAAATCTTTCCGTGAGAATAGCTATTTTGCCGTCAATTGGTTGCGGGTACGCAATTCGTTGCACAGCATCGAAAAGGTAGAAGAGCGATTCAGTCCGTCACGCATCCGACAGGTAAAAAAGGGATTGAAAAACGGGGCTCAAGTGCGAGAGGCGCAAACCATGGAAGAAACACTCCACTTTGCCCACATGTTGCGCCACATCTATTCTTCCAAGATACGCCGGCATTTCCCCAGCATCCGGTTCTTCGAACACCTCGAAAGCGGATTGGCTGAAAGACGAAGCAAAATCTTCATCGTCACCTATAAGAACAAGATTATCGGGGGCAGTGCCTGCATCTACTCCGGCGATAATGCCTACCTCTGGTTCTCCGGCGGAATGCGCAAGACCTATGCCCTGCAATATCCGGGCGTTCTGGCCGTATGGAAAGCGCTGGACGATGCCAAGCAACACGGATATCGCCACTTGGAATTTATGGACGTCGGGTTGCCGTTTCGCAGACACGGATACCGCGACTTTGTTCTTCGATTCGGAGGGAAACAAAGCAGCACCCGGCGCTGGTTCCGTTTTCGTTGGAACTGGCTGAACCGGGTGCTGATAAAAATTTACGAATGACAACGCACTATCTTATTGCACTATTCTGAATACGACGGAGCTATATGCACCCATCTTGACCTGTGTGCTGTTGTCTGCCGTTTTCTGCTGTACATCACCATTTAAACCGACCGCTTTTTCTATCTTGTCGGATAACGCAATCTCCACAGCACTTGAGCCGAAGTTATGTACAACCAGCATCTTCTCACTGCCTTTCGTCATATACCATGCGGCAATGCTCTTGCCGGCAGTTGAGTTGTTCTCGTTGTAAACCGCATGCTTCGACATGGTGCCTTCCGCCAAAGCCGGATAAGTGTTGCGCAGCTTGGCAAAACGAACATATACATTGAGCAGGGACTTTTCGTCTTTCTGCTGTTCGGCAACCGATTGAATGTTGGAGGCCACGTTCTTGTCTATCTTGTCCGTATATGAAGTCACCGTATTGTCTCCCCACAACATCGGACCACGCACATATTCATCTCCATTCGTTTTCATACCGTAAAGTCCCAATTCCTCACCATAGTAAATGTATGGTTCGCCGGGGCCGGTGAGCAGGACGGCAGCCGCAAGTTTTTCTTTGTCGACAGACCTACCCAGCTTGGAAGCCGTGCGGTCTTCGTCGTGGTTGGAAAGTTTGGTGGCTTCGATATAGTTTGAGCGCTGGGCGGCATAAAGCTGCTGATAACCCATAATGTCTTTGGCAAAGTAACAGCCTGTACCATTGTTGATGGCCCATTCCAGACGATACCAGAAGTCGAACTCGAACAAGGCCGGAAGGCCTTTGTAATAAGGAGCTACCTCAGCGGCACCGGAAAGCACCTCGCCCACCATATACAGCTCGTCCGCATTGCCTTTCTGTTTATAATAGGTGTTCAGTTCGTCATAGAATGTTTTCAGGAAATCAGGATTCTCCGTACCCTTGGCATTGTGATAGATATGTTTCACCGCATCCAATCGGAAACCTTCTACCCCACGGTCTACCCAACCCTTAGCTGCCGCAACCACTTCCTTGAAAGCCGGTGAATTCTTCAAGTTGGCGACTTTTCCATAATTGAGGTCGGCAAACGAACCGGTATAGAAATGAGAATGATAATACCACAGGTTCATTGATTCCAGTAAGATGTCCTCGCCTTGTTGCTTTAAAGCGAGGGCTTCGCCGAATTTCACCTTAGTGCCGGCAGACGATGCCCCGTATTTGTGATTTCCCCACTCCGTAGTGCTGGTACGAATCAAAAATCCCCAAGCAGATGCAAAGTCTACCGTCAACTCATAGATGCCATTGCCCTTATCATAGAACTTCTTAGTAACCCCCTCGCCAAAATAAAGATATTTAGCTCCCGTTGTGCTTTGGTCGGGATTATCTTTATCGGCCGTTTCGGCTTTAGTGACCGTGACTGTCGGTTTGGAAGCATTCGACCAATCCAATCTAAACTTATAGCATGCCTTGACTGCATCCGATGAAGTGGTTGTCGAGAACCATTCGCCCGCATTATACCCTCCTGCACCCTCGCTGGCAATCATGTCGATCTTTCCTGCCTTGATATCGGCCGCCGGGTCTTGCGAGAAAGTATAATAGTCGCGATAAGCATTGTCTGTGGAGGTTTTTGCCGCCTGAAACCAAGGATGTTCCACGCTGGTATGATTCAGCACATAGTCCAGATAAATTTTGATGCCCTTATCTTTTGCCATCTTGACCAAACGGTCAAAGTCGGCTTCAGTGCCAAACTTCGGATTGACTTTGGTATAATCCGTCACGTCATACCCGTGATAAGAAGGCGAGGGATGGATGGGAGAAAGCCAGATGGCTTTCACGCCTAAAGAGTTGATATAATCCAACTTGGAAATCACACCGTTGATGTCACCGTATTTATCCCCGTTGCTGTCGGCAAACGAGTAGACCAGCAACTGATAAGATATAGCGGCACGCTTTTGATTATCCCAACTATCGGGAGAAGCCACAACAGCACTCCATTCTACAACCGGGGTCGGTATATCTTCGGTCTTGTCGTCACTGCACGACTGCAACGAGAATGACAAGCCGCAACAGAGTATCGCCAACAAGAGAGACGAAAAAAAATAGTCCTTTAGAATCCTCATGACATTAGATTTACAAATTATTATTTCGTTCAAAGGTAAGAAAGCAAAAAGTAATGGAGAAATAACAGAGAATTATTTTTAGACAATGGAGGACGAAAACGTTTGCAAAAGAAAGAAGCGGCTTCTCTCCCATGATGAAAACCAATGCATGTATTGAAATCGCCCTGACTCCATAGAAACAACCGATTCTAATTTCGGATTGCAGTCAATCTTCCCGAATGCACCGGTTCACGGCGCTTGGGCAGAAGAGAAGAGAGCCTTTCGCACCGACTGCTTCCCCCTGTTTGACAGTTGCAATCCTTTGCCGTGACAGACGCAAGTGTTTTAGCCGTAAGACACAAGTGTTTTGCACGTAAGACACAAGTGTTTTAGCCGCAAAACACAAGTGTCTGACAATACAGAGGTAAACGCCTTATAACCAACGGAATACAAATTTAAAGCACAAGCCTTCGGATGAGGTTATCGACCTGCCCCTTATCCCGGACTCGGGTAGTTAAACAATACGACAAAATACTTTGCCGAAAAGGCTGTTTGCAGAAGGCAACATATCGGATGAACCGATTGTTTTTCCTATTTTTGCCCTCTGTTAGAATAAAAAAGGTACAGAAATGTCACAAAATTATCATCGCATGATAGCCGCCGCGCTCGGCATATCAGAAAGACAAACAGAGCGGACTTTGGAGTTGCTGAATGACGGGGCAACGATTCCGTTCATCAGCCGCTACCGCAAAGAGGTGACGGGAGGTTTGGACGAAGTACAGATTGAGGACATCCGGACACAATATGAAAAGCTGAACGAAACAGCCAAACGCAAGGAAACCATCCTCAACACCATTCAGGAACAAGGGAAACTGACTCCGGAACTCAGAGCACGCATCGAAGAGACTTGGGACAACACCGCTCTGGAAGATATCTACCTTCCCTATAAGCCCAAACGGAAGACACGTGCCGAAGCTGCCCGCCAAAGAGGGCTGGAACCGCTTGCCACTTTACTGATGCTGCAACGCGAAACTCATCCTGAAAAACAGGCCGCCCGGTATGTAAAGGAAGACGTCAAGGATGTGGACGACGCATTGAAAGGGGCAAGAGATATTATAGCCGAGCATGTGAGTGAAGACGAACAGGCAAGAAACAACGTGCGCAACTCTTTCGCCCGCCATGGCATACTGACCGCCAAGGTGGTGAAAGGCAAAGAAGAGGAAGCAGCCAAATATCGGGATTACTTCGACTGCTCCGAACCCCTGAAACGATGCAGTTCGCACCGCTTGCTCGCCATACGCCGCGCCGAAGCGGAAGGGTTGCTGAAAGTAAGCATCAGTCCGGACGACGAAGAATGTCTTGAACGCCTGAAACGCCGGTTCGTACGAAGCAATAATGCCTGCGGACAACAAGTGATGGAAGCCGTACAAGATGCCTACAAACGCCTGTTGAAACCTTCCATTGAAACAGAGTTTGCCACGCAAAGCAAAGAGCGTGCCGACGAAGAGGCTATCGATGTGTTTGCAGCAAACCTCCGACAACTGTTGCTGGCTTCTCCGTTGGGGCAAAAACGCGTGATGGGCATAGACCCCGGATTCCGCACCGGTTGCAAAGTAGTATGTCTGGATGCACAGGGAAACCTGCTTCACAACGAGAACATCTATCCGCACCCGCCCGTAAACAAACCGAAAGAGGCATTTGCCAAAATACAACAGATGCTGGAGTCGTATAAGATAGATGCCGTGGCCATCGGAAACGGAACCGCCAGCCGGGAAACAGAGGATTTCCTGAAAAGACAGACGTTCAATCGGGAAGTAAGGATTTTCATCGTCAGCGAACAGGGGGCATCCATCTACTCGGCTTCCAAGATTGCCCGGGAGGAGTTTCCCGAATACGACGTCACGGTGCGCGGTGCCGTGTCCATAGGAAGACGCTTGATGGATCCCTTGGCCGAACTGGTAAAGATTGACCCTAAATCCATCGGTGTAGGACAATATCAACACGATGTAGACCAAACCAAACTGAAAAAGTCGCTGGACCAAACCGTGGAGAACTGCGTAAATCTGGTGGGCGTCAACCTGAATACGGCAAGCAGTCACCTGCTGACTTACATATCGGGATTAGGGCCGCAACTGGCGCAAAACATCGTAAACTATCGTGCAGAGCATGGTGCATTCACCTCACGCAAAGAGTTGATGAAAGTTCCGAGAATGGGTGCCAAAGCTTTCGAACAGTGTGCCGGCTTCATGCGTATTCCGGAAGCAAAGAATCCGTTGGATAACACAGCCGTACACCCTGAAAGTTATTGCATCGTAGAGCAGATGGCCAAAGACCTAGGATGCAACGTGGCCGAACTGATAGCCGACAAGGAGTTGCGCATGAAAATCAATCCGGAACGATATATCTCTCCTACCGTCGGCATGCTTACATTGAAGGACATCCTGCAAGAACTGGAAAAACCCGGACGCGACCCGCGCAAGCCAATAGAAGTCTTCGAATTCGACCGGCACGTGCATACCATCAACGATTTACGGGAAGGCATGGAGCTGCCCGGCATCGTAAACAATATCACGAACTTCGGCGCATTCATCGATATAGGCATCAAGGAAAACGGGCTGATACATCTGTCGCAGCTTGCCGAAAGATTCATATCAGACCCCAATGAAGTGGTCTCCATCCATCAGACCCTGCGTGTAAAAGTTCTCAGCATAGATATGGACCGGAAACGGATACAACTTACATTGAAAGGAGTGCAACAGCAATAAGCCCTTTACTTTCGGCTATAATATCTGAAGATAATCGCTGAACCTGCTATCAGCAGGATGGTGCAAAGGAGGGAGCCTTCAAATCCGAAGCTCCCTCCGTTTATAAGGTTCGGCCCGGAAAGGCTGAGCGTAAGAAAGCTGTCTTGAAACCGATTGCCACTGACCTCATAACCCAATACCGGTCCTTGTATCCAATTCCAAAACCAATGCAAAGCAATAGGGAAACAGAGATTGCGCGTATATATATAAGAAGCTCCCAAAAGAATTCCCGCCAACAGGATATTAAGGAATGGAAGAAACTCGAAATTAGGATTGAACAAATGCAACAACGAGAACAGCACGGAAGAGACAAACAGTGCCGTAAACTTATTCACCCCGCCATCCAGCATGCGCCCCAGCACAAAGCCGCGCATCATCAATTCTTCCGTGACACCCACCAGAAGGAAAAACAAAAGGCTTATCAATAAAGAAGGAAAATGAAATGATGCTCCGCTGACTGCCACTGCACCCAAACTAAGCGAAGCCCCGAAACCCACTATATACAATGCGATGGCAAAGAGCATGCCGGCAAGCCAATCTTTCCAACGCCCTCTCAAAGACAAGCCTAATACGGAAAGAGGCATCCTGTTATATCGCAGCACAAGCCATGATGACAGAAACACACCGCCCAGCATCAGCGTTTCTTCTGTAATAAGCAGAAAGGTGTTATTCATCGCTATCTGCGGAATCATCCTGTTCAGCATAGGTGAAAGCAGAAGCGTTACAGAGTCTACAAGAATTAGTAATACAAAAAAACAGACGATATCGATTACCACCCTCCGGATACGCTTGCTCTTCGTTACAGGCGTTTCAACCTTTTCATCTACTTCCATAAAGTGTTCGTGATTGATTAATATCCGACAAAAATAGTCATAAAAAGAGAAACAGCAATCATACCTTACTGTTTCTTCTTATATTTGAAATCCAAATCATCTGAAATCATCAAGAAATGAAACTGAAAAGCATATTGTGCATGATTGCCGGGCTGGCACTTGTATCGGGTGCATCGGCACAAAAAGCCAAAACATTCTACGTAGCCAAACCGGGCACACTGGTAGAATTGATGACCGAAGCTGAAGCCAACGAAATTACCCGACTGACCCTGCAAGGCAAGCTGAATGCCATTGACTTCCGACATCTGAGAGATGGATTCGAAAACCTCCGGTATTTGGACATATCCAACGCTTCCATCAGTATGTATGCAGGTAAAAACGGCACTTATCCCGACCGTTTTTATATCTATCCCGCCAATTGCATTCCGGCCTATGCCTTCTGCAAAAAAATCAACGACAGCACTTTCGTCGGCAAGGAGTCTCTGACAAGAATCATCCTCTCGGACAAAGTCAAAAACATTGAGGATGCAGCTTTCAAAGGCTGCAACAATCTCAAGGTATGCCAAATAAAAAGGAAAACAGCACCCAACCTGCTGCCCGAAGCGTTGGCCGACAGTGTGACCGCCGTATTTGTTCCATTGGGATGCAGCGACGCCTACCGGACTAAAAAGAAATGGGAGACATTTGCCTTCATCGAAGGCGAACCGACAACGGCATATGTGCAAATAGGCCAAATGGGAAGCCTTGCAGGCGAACTGGTGAGCTCCGGCATACAACCCAAAGACGTGAACTTCCTGACTATCGAAGGCAAGCTGGATGAGACCGACTTTATCCTGATACGCAACTATATGCCCAATCTGGTTTCCATCGACCTCACCCGAAGCAATGCCACCGTCATTCCCGACTATACATTCACCCAAAAGAAGTACCTCTTGAGCATCTTGCTTCCTCATGCACTAAAAAGTATCGGGCAGCGTGCATTCAGTGGTTGCGGGCGTCTATGCGGAACAATCGAGTTGCCCCCCACCGTGACCGCCATTGAATATGGTGCCTTTATGGGGTGCAACAACCTACGCTATGTATTGGCCACAGGAAACAAAATATCCACACTGGGCGATAACCTCTTCGGAGAAGGAAAAGGCAAATTGATTTACAAATGACTTTTCTTACTCTCCATACATCCGCCGTCTCAACTCCTTGATATGATCCGAAGTGATGTACTCGTCATATTCCATCATTTTATCTATGATGCCATTCGGCGTCAACTCAATGATACGGTTGGCCACGGTTTGAATAAATTCGTGGTCATGAGAAGAGAATAGGATATTGCCTTTATATACTTTCAGGTTGTTATTGAAGGCCTGAATGGATTCCAAGTCAAGGTGATTGGTGGGTGTATCCAAAATAAGACAATTGGCATTGCGAAGCTGCATGCGCGCAATCATACAACGCATTTTCTCACCTCCCGACAATACACTTGCCTTCTTCAGCACCTCTTCACCTGAGAAAAGCATACGGCCGAGGAAGCTCTTCATATAAACCTCATTGCCTTCACCAAACTGGCTCAACCAATCCACCAGATTCAAATCCGTATTGAAGAAAGCGGTATTGTCCAATGGCAAGTAGGCAGTGGTAATCGTAACACCCCAATTGAATGTTCCTGAATCCGGCTTCATATTACCGTTAATAATCTCGAACAAGGCAGTCATGGCGCGCGGGTCGCGCGAAAGGAACACGACCTTATCCCCTTTCTCTACGTTGAAGTTGACATCGCGAAACAGTATCGTACCGTCTTCCAATGATTTCGTCAGACCTGCAACTTCCAATATTTGATTACCCGGCTCGCGCTCCGGTGTAAAGATAATGCCGGGATATTTGCGGGACGAAGGTTTGATTTCCTCCACATTCAGTTTCTCCAGCATCTTCTTGCGGCTGGTTGTTTGCTTACTCTTTGCCACATTCGCGCTGAAACGACGGATAAACTCTTCAAGCTCTTTCTTCTTTTCATCGGCCTTGGCCTTCTGGTTCTGCTGCTGACGAAGAGCCAACTGGCTTGATTCATACCAGAAGCTGTAGTTACCAGCAAACAGATTAATCTTTCCATAATCGATATCCACCGTGTGCGTACATACGGAGTCGAGGAAGTGCCGGTCGTGACTCACCACCAAAACAGTATGCTCGAAGTTCGAAAGATATTCTTCCAACCAAATCACGGTTTCCATATCCAAGTCGTTGGTAGGCTCGTCCAGCAACAGGTTGTCCGGATTGCCGTAGAGGGCTTGTGCCAACATGACACGCACTTTTTCCTTATTGTTCAGTTCGCCCATCAACAGATAATGCTTGTCTTCCTTGATGCCCAATCCGCTCAACAGGGCGGCGGCATCGCTTTCGGCATTCCACCCGTCCAATTCGGCAAACTTCTCTTCCAACTCAGAAACCCTCAATCCGTCTTCGTCCGTAAACTCTTCTTTGGCATACAGCGCCTCGCGTTGCTTCATTATGTCCCACAACACGGTGTGCCCCATCATTACGGTATCCATCACCGTATTAGCATCCCACTTGAAGTGGTCCTGACTTAAAACGGAAAGGCGCTCGCCCGGAGCCAACATGACAGAACCCGTCGTCGGCTCCAATTCGCCGGAGATTGCTTTCAGAAAGGTTGATTTTCCGGCACCGTTGGCGCCGATAATACCATAGCAGTTGCCACTTGTAAATTTCAGGTTTACATCATTAAACAACACTCTTTTACCAAACTGCACTGAAACATCAGAAACTGTAATCATCTTTTATTTACGATTTTATATGTGTTCACAAATTACCATTCAATACCTATCAGTCTGCGATTTGCGGGCGCAAAGATAGTCATTTTCCGAGAATAGAGATAGAGAAACGCTGTCAATCTGGCATAAAAGTGTTACCTTTGCAGCGTTTTGAGGAGAAATTGCATCTTTGGCAAAGTTTTTGCAAAAGAGGAAATTATTAGCGACTTGGTTTCTTTACAGACATAAAGACCGAGTGTTTTTGACAAATAATAAGCATAACAATATGAATCCGAAAGAAAAAGAAAACGACTTTGAAGAAGAACTGAAAGCCCAAGCAGTCCCGAACGAGTGTGCCGAAGAAGCCCCTGAAAAAGAGGAGCCGCAAGAAGAGGAAGCCGCCCCTTTGACGGAGGAAGAAAGGCTGGCGCAAGAATTGGAGAAGGCCAACGAACAGATAGAAGAGCAGAAAGACAAATACCTGCGCTTGTCCGCCGAGTTTGACAACTATCGCAAACGCACCATGAAAGAGAAAGCGGAGCTTATCCTGAACGGAAGCGAGAAAAGCATCGGCAGCATTCTTCCTGTGGTGGACGACTTTGAACGCGCCCTCAAAAACATGGAAACAGCCACCGATGTGGCGGCCGTGAGAGAAGGCGTGGAACTAATCTACAACAAGTTCATGTCCGTATTGGGAAAGAACGGGGTAAAAGTAATCGAAACGAAAGAGCAACCGCTCGACACAGACTATCACGAGGCCATCGCCGTGATTCCCGCACCCGAGGAGGCGCTGAAAGGCAAAATCCTGGATTGCGTGCAGACGGGATACATCCTGAACGACAAAGTGATTCGCCATGCGAAAGTGGTAGTTGGAGAATAACATATAATATGGTATGGAGAAAAGAGATTACTACGAAATACTGGAAGTGGGAAAAACCGCCACGGCAGACGAAATAAAGAAAGCTTACCGCAAGAAAGCCATCCAATATCATCCGGACAAGAATCCGGGAGACAAGACCGCCGAAGAAAAGTTCAAGGAAGCGGCAGAGGCGTACGACGTACTGAGCAACCCCGACAAGCGTGCCCGTTACGACCAGTTCGGCCATGCCGGATTGGGCGGTGCGGCAGGCAACGGAGGCCCGTTCGGAGGCTTCGGCGAAAGCATGTCGATGGATGACATCTTCTCCATGTTCGGCGACATCTTCGGAGGACGCGGGGGATTCGGCGGAGGGTTCGGCGGATTCGGAGGCTTCGGAGGCGGGGGCACGCAGCAGAGGCGTTACCGCGGTTCGGACCTGCGCGTCAAGGTGAAGCTCAACTTGAAAGAGATTTCCACAGGTGTGGAGAAGAAGTTCAAGCTGAAGAAGTACGTCCCATGCAGCCATTGCCACGGCACGGGGGCGGAAGGCAGCGGCGGCACGGAGACTTGCCCCACCTGCAAGGGCAGCGGCACGGTAATACGCAACCAGCAGACCATCCTCGGCACCATGCAGACAAGGACGACCTGCCCCACGTGCAATGGCGAAGGAACAATCATCAGGAACAAGTGCAAGGAATGCTCCGGCGAAGGCATCGTATATGGCGAAGAAGTAGTGACCGTGAAGATTCCAAAAGGCGTTGCCGAAGGCATGCAGCTCTCCATGAGCGGCAAGGGCAATGCGGGCAAGCGCAACGGCGTGGCGGGCGACCTCCTGATTATCATCGAGGAGGAGCAAGACCCCAACCTGATACGCGACGAGAACGATTTGATTTACAACCTTCTGCTCGGCTTCCCGACGGCGGCTTTGGGCGGCACGGTCGAAATACCCACCATAGACAGCAAAGCAAAAGTGAAAATCGAGCCGGGCACGCAACCCGGCAAAGTGCTCCGCCTGCGAGGCAAGGGCCTGCCGAGCGTCGACGGTTATGGCACGGGAGATTTACTGGTGAACATCAGCGTATACGTGCCCGAAGCCCTCAGTAAGGATGAAAGAAAAGCATTGGAGGAAATGGAGAACTCCGACAACTTCAAGCCCAACAGTTCGATAAAAGAGAAAATCTTCAGGAAGTTCAAAAGCATGTTCGACTGAAGACGGTGAGAGGACGCATCTCTGAGGTGCTTCACATCCTATTCCATACAAAGTCCCGACTTTCCGCAAGCCGGGGCTTTGTCGTATGAGGGGGCGTCGTAATGAAGCGGCGCCCCCTCATATTTTCCGCAAACCATGAAAGTTTTCTCCAAGAAGGGATATACGGGAAATATCCGTACGACAATTCGCAGGATGTATGCCTGTGGTTTACGTCTTCAAGCTCAAGAGTAAAACATTGCAAGCTCTGGAAAAGAACTTGTGCAAGTCAGGAAGAGAAGACATGCAAGTCAGGAAGAGAAGACGTATAAGTCAGGGAAAAAACTTGTGTAAGTCGGGAAGAAAACTTGTGTAGAAAGGGAGGAAAACTTGTCTTCTTCCCGGAGAAATCTCTGTTCGCAGTGCGCGAACACAAATCCGCACTGTGCGGATAAATATCCGCACAGTGCGAACAAGCATCCGTAGCGTGCGAACAGACATTCGCTCCGGACAACGACAAGAATCGGTCGTACCAAAGCCATGATGTAAGGCCGACCTTCATCATTTTTTCCCTCGTCTTCGAGAGGGCGAAGAGTAGCGTACAGGGATAAAGAATCAGAATTTCGCCTTCATGCCTGCCACCAAATCCCGGCCGAACAATATCCAAACATTACACCCCACTGCGGCGAGGAACACCACTCCGAGCAGTATCATCAGCTTATTGGGTTTCGAGGCTTTTATCGGAATCGTGGCCGGCTCCACCACCGTATAGACGGGGGTAATCTCCTGCACCTTGGCCTCGGCCATCTGCAATTGCTGGGCCACGCTCGTGTAGACCTGATAGGCAAGGTTCATCTCGTTCTCCAGACGAACCTGCTCGGCACGGTAGCTCTGGAGGATGATGTTCTTATTGCTGTCCGAAAACTTGGCATAGTTTTCCTGAGCCTCCTCGTATTCCTTCTTCTTGCGGTCGAACAGCCGCTGCTGAAACTCGAAGTCCCGGCGGGCCTTGGTCGTGCGATACTCCGTGACATACTCCTGCAGGCGGCGAAGCACCGTATCGGTCATGCAGGCAGCAATACGGGCGTCCTGCATCGTGACGGAAACGGAAGTCACCCCCGTCTTCTTATCGACGGAAACCCCGATACGCCTGCCCAGCGCCTCGGCTATCCCGGCCTCGTCCTTGGTCAGCTGGAAAGGATTGAGCCGGTCGCTGCCCGCCTCCCCTTCATCCTTGAACAAAGAGATTGTCCACCCGAGGAGCTTGAAAGGGGCAGAAGTTATCATGCTCCACCAAGGGGCGCGCTGGTGCTCGTCCAAGTAGCAATATAGCGTGGTATCTATCTTTCCGTCCAGACTCCTCACCGGCACATCGAACAGAGCCGTGATAAAAGGAGTGGAGTTCACTATGTCGGGATACAAATCGGGATAAATGGCATCGGCGCCGGCCGCCGAACCGAAGTTGATTCCTGCCATCGCAGCCAACGAGGAGAGGCCTCCCCCGGCTTTCTTGTCCGACATCTCGGGGGCAATCGTGGCGCTGACCGTATATTCCTTGGGAATGCTGAAGGCGATTACCAAGCCTGCGATGACGGCAAGGCCGCAACATTTCAGTATCCACTTGCGTTCCGCCCATACTTTAAGAGCCATTTCCATCAAGTCGATTTCCTCTTCCTGAGGTTGGAGAGGTTTATGGGATTGTTCTTCGTTCATATTTCTTTCGGTTCTTGTTATTTCTTAATGGCATTGACCAAAGTGGCCACCATCGCCGCAATGGTGGCGGTCATGGATGTCATGCCCGTGATTTCGGCAAGTTTCAGCCGCTGGCGTTCCTTCTTGCTGGGCACTACGATTTCGCACCCCGGCTGTATCAGGCCCGCCTTGTATTTACTCACGCGGGAAACCGTGCCGTTCAGATTAATGACGTACACCTTCCTTTTCTTGGCATTGTCGCCATAGCCCCCCGCCATGTTGATATAGTACTTCAGCTTCGCCCCTTTTGTCCATGTCACCGTGTTCGGATAGAGCACGGAACCTGATATTTTCACCGTATTGACGAACTCGGGAATATAAACCATGTCTCCCTCACGGAGCACGATATCATCATCGCTGCCGGGATTGGCCAGCGCCTTCTCCATATCGATGCCCACCGTATAGGTTTCGGAGATTGCCAGCTTTTCTACGGAAACACTGTCTTTTCCTTCGTCCATGCGAGCCATGCGCAGCACGTCCATCTCACGGCGGCGCTCCTCCTCGTTCCGCTTGCGGATAAGGCGGGCGCCCTTGATATATGCCTCCGGAGTGACGCCGCCTGCTCTTTCAATAAGTTCGCTCAAACGCTCGTTTTTCTTCATGAGCGTATAGCTGCCGCCGAAAAGAACCTCTCCCGCAAGGCTCACCGTGCGCTGATCCTGATAGGCGGGGCTCCGGCGTATCTGAACCACATCGAAAGGCTCGAGGCGGAAGCTCTCCGTCCCTGTCACCAGCCCGTCCCTTATATCGAACATGAAGGTTTCGGCCAACTTGCTGCTGAAAGAACTGCTCCGGGCGTCTTTAATCCTCCGGCTGACGCTCACCATCGTAGTGGCCGCCGCTTCCTTCAGTCCGCCTGCCTGAACAATCAAATCCTCAATCGTCATATTGTCCGAATGCGGAAAAGTGCCGGGGTTCAGAACCTCGCCGTAGATGGAGACAGTCTCCTCTTCTTTCAAATCATGAAGGCTCGGTATATAAAGATGGTCATTCTTCCGAAGAGGAATGTCCGCCTCCGTCCCACTCATCAGTTTGTTCAAATCGATGGCAAGCATCTCGTGCGTATAGTCTTCGCGCTCGCGGTTCAGCAAAGCGCGGTTCATAAAGGCATCCCCGCGGAGGCCTTCCGCTTTCTTTATCAGCTGCTTCACGGTATTGACCTCGCCGTTCAACTGATACAGTCCCGGACGGTAGACAGCACCGCTCACCTCTATCTTATTCTCAAAACGCTCCAACACGGAATCGACGGTAATCATGTCCCCGTCGTCCAAACGAAACACGGAATAATCCATCTCGTCGACATTGAAGACCTGATGCTCCCGACCGCTTTTGCGAATGATGCGCACAGACTTCTTATAAGCATCGCCTGTAAACCCTCCCGAATACTCCAACAAATTCGCAACCGTTTCGGAAGCCTTCATCTCGTAATACATGGGACGTTTCACTTTACCCGCCAGCTCAACCAAAGAGTGATAAGGACTTACAATAATGACATCGCCTTCTTGAAGACGGACATCGTCGTTCATCTTTCCTTTCATGATAAGTCCGTATACGTCGAGGGTTTCCACCGTTTTCCCGTCGCGCACCAACCGGATGGCACGCAAACTGCCGATACCGTTCACGCCACCGGCGCGATACAGGGCATGAAAGATGGTGGAAAAAGCGGAAAGAGTATAAGTGCCGGGAACAGCCACTTCGCCCATCACGTTAATCTGAATGGTACGCACGTCACCCAAAGTCAACCTTATCTGAGAATTGGGTTCGTTGCCTCCTATCCCCGAATATATCTTGGAAAATTCCCTTTGCAGATACCGGTTCGCCTCTTTCACCGTCATCCCATTCAGATGGACAGGGCCTAAATCCTTTACCTGAATACTTCCCTCAGGGCTGATTACCTGACGAATGGTGTTTTCGGAAGCTCCCCAAATGTCGATGATGACCTCATCACCGGGTCCGAGACGGTAGTTCAAAGGAGTGGCAAGATTGGCACTCGGTTCGAACGACAGCTTCTTGTTATTGAACAAGTTATGACCGAAAACCTTCCGGATGGGAGTTGCTTCCGGCCGGAAACCATCCTCTTGCTTTTCATCAATGGCATCTTTCTGTTCTTCCGATTCGGCAATCCTATTGGTCTCTCCTATGGCAACACCGTTTTTGCGTATTCTATTCCTGTCAGGTTGGTTGTTCGCGCCTTCCAATGTGCCGGCAGCAGATTCATACCGTGCTTTGAGGCGCATAACCTGTTCCTGAGTCACGCCACGGCTTAACAGTTCGGCCGCCATCTGTTTTTGAGACTTTCCGGATGCCTGTGCCTGCTTCACATACTCCACAATCTGCTCATCGGACATACGTTGGGCGTAGACAGAGCCGCAAAGAAGAAAGATATAAAAAAACGATATTAAAAATTGACGCATGAGATTTGAATGAGATTTTATAAATTATAACTTACAATATGTTTCAATGAGGGCAAAGATAAAGAGGTTTTTCAAAACGAGCAAGATGTTTAATAAAAAGATTCCCAACAACATGGGAAAAAGGAAAGCCTTTCAAATCTTTTTGATATACGAACTCTGCGAGACATCAATCCGATACGGCTGCATAAACCGCCCGTCTGCATTTGCCAACTTCTGCACAACTCTCTTGATTTCGGTTGCCAAAACCGACGTATCCTCCGTATAACTACACTCTATCAACTCGGAAACACACCTCCGCACCCGGGCATATTCGGAAACGAACGGCGCATCCAGCTTTGAAACTTCATTACTTGTCTTATCCAACAAATAAATCTCCCCGGCCTCTCCTACTACACCGGCTTCCAACACAAACATACAGGCTCCGGACAAAGTCATCGGGTTATAATAACTCTCCGGACAGACATCGCCGAAACGGACAACAAGCAAACCGGTATTATTTTTATTCTCACGCCATAGATTCCGGCTGTACGACTGTACATATACCTCTGCCATCCGCTTGCTGTACTCCATACTGTTTTCCGGATTATGCGCCCTATCCGTGGAAATCATAACCATACGGCTCACATTGTACTTCACGGACAAGTCGGTTATATTGACCGTTCCCAACACGTTTGTTTGAATAGCCTCCGACACATAATCCTCCATCAACTGCAGATGCTTATAAGCCGCGGCATGAAAAACCAATTGCGGGCGTGTCTCCCTGAAGATTGCCTCCATGCGCGTGAAGTTAGCCACGTCTGCCACCAACACGCGGACATCCAAATTTTTCCAGTGGTCGGCAAGTTCCAGTTGTACATTATATAAAGGAGACTCTGCCTGATCCACCAGAATCAATTGGCAAGGATTATGAACGGCCAATTGACGAACAATCTCCCTTCCCACAATTCCGGCAGCTCCCGTCACCATGACTCTGCGTCCCTCCACACAAGCCGTAATACCCTGTGCATCGATACTTTTCGGCTTTTTCCTGTTTCTTTCCCCGCTTTGATATTCCTTTATCAGACCGTCATCCACACAATCGCTCAACGGCGGAATTGTCAATACATGAATATTATGGCTGCAAAACTCATCCAACATTCCGTTGCCTTCCAACTCGGCTATCTTGTTCGGTGCAACAATAACCGTACGCACATCTTTCTCTTTCAGCCGTTCAAACAGGAACTCATCATTCGGATATATCCGACACCCCATAACACGCTTGCCTATCATGGCAGGCTCATCCGAGATAAATCCGCATAAACGATAATGATTACTCCGGTTAATCCTCAAGGACTTTGCAATACCTACTCCCGTTCCATGAAATCCATAGATAAAAACATTCGCACATTTACGCACATCAAAGACAACAGCTTCATAAAGCATCTTTACTGCAATGCGCATACATACCATGAGGAAAAAAGTGAAAAGATATGCCATGAAAAGAAGAGTGTTCGGCAAAACCGAACCATGCCCTACGACAGAGCAACAAAGATTACATAAAATCAGGAAGCCGTAACCGAGCGTCAGGCTTAAAAGCATACGAAGAATATCAATAAAAGAAGAAAACCGAATAACCCCTACATAAGTGTGAAAAAGATGAAAGAAGCAGACATTGGATAACACGGCAAATACTACCGGAAAAACAAATGAAGAGTCCTTATATAGCATAAATGAAGACCCATATTGCAAGACACACGCAAAAAGCATGGAAACTATCACGATAAATATGTCTATCAACAACACTGTCCATCTGGAAGCGATGCGGGAAAAGAAGCATCTGTAAATCACGTTAAAGTCCATAATCGGTCAAGATAAATGCCAAGAAAAAGGAATAATCCTTTTTTAGTTTTTATATCAAAGTTTAATTACAAAGATGATGTCTTTTATTTTATTATCCAATTTTTCCTAAAGAAAACTTACTTCATCCCATACAAAAGAACAATGCGAATAATATATTTCTAAAAAAAACAGCAATTCTTTTTGTTTTTTCAAATAAAAACGTACCTTTGCGCCCCGTAAACAAGAACTTTATTGCCGCTATAGCTCAGTCGGTAGAGCAACGCATTCGTAACGCGTAGGTCGCCAGTTCAAGTCTGGCTAGCGGCTCTCTTAAAATACTGCACTTAGAAGACTGAATTTCACTTTCCTTTTTCCTGTCCGTCATTTAGAATCAATCCGAAAAAGCATGCGGGAATGTTAAATCGGCTCAGCCCGAAAAGCATGTCGGCTGTTCATGGCTTCTCAAAATGCGGGCTTGCTTTTTTAAAAGCAAATCCTTATTGATTATCAGATGTTTACCCATGCCTTGTCAGACACTTGTGTTTTACGGCTAAAACACTTGTGTCTGACGTGCAAAACACTTGTGTCTGTCGGCTAAAACACTTGTGTCTGTCGGCTAAAACACTTGTGTCTGTCACGGCAAAGGATTGCAGCCGTCAAACAGGACGAGAGCGGACGATCTGAAAGCCCCTCTTCTTTTCCGCCTGCCCACTGTAAAACAGTGCATTCAAGAAATATCCTCCCGACAGGATGCAGCCCCTTCTTCAGCAAAAGAAACCGCCTATACCGAACTCAGCTTAAATAGAAACATGGGGAATTCACCATATGACAGACGAATTCATCCCCGGTATTTTCGAACCTATCCGATAAAATATCAAATACAAAGCGGTTAAGCATATCTCTATTTTTACTAACTTTGCTCCAATTAAAACACCGTTTAAAGCAACATGAAAAAAAGAAAAATACTTATCGGTACATCCATAGCACTGCTTCTTCTCTGCATAAGTTGTGCGGGGACAATATATTATTACTTGTTCGCCCCACAGTTTCATCCTCAAAAGACAACTCATATTTATATAGATCGCGACGACACGGCAGACTCTGTATATAGCAAAATAAAAGAAAGAGGAAAAGCCGGAAATCTTACCGGTTTCCGTTGGATGGCCCAATACCGCAAATATCCCCAGAACATACATACCGGACGTTATGCCATACGCCCGAATGAGAATGTATATCAAGTATTCAACCGTCTGTATCGAAAACATCAGGAGCCGATGAACCTTACCGTAGGAAGCGTACGAACGACAGACAGACTGGCGCGCAGCATAGGGAAACAACTTATGATTGATTCCGCCGAAATTGCAAAAGCCGTAAACGACCCTGCTTTCCGACAGAAGTGCGGATACAGCAAAGAAACAATGCCATGCCTGTTCATCCCTGAAACCTATCAAGTATATTGGGACATGAGTGTGGAAGATTTCCTCGAACGAATGAAGAAAGAGCACCAGAAGTTCTGGAATCAAGAAAGATTGAAGAAAGCTACCCAAATGGGGATGACACCCATAGAAGTCTGCATACTCGCATCCATCGTAGAAGAGGAGACCAACAACAACCCGGAAAAACCGATAGTGGCCGGACTATACATCAACCGACTGCACCTTGACATGCCTTTGCAAGCCGACCCCACCATCAAATTCGCGTTGCAAGACTTCGGGCTGCGAAGAATAACCAATGCCCACCTCAACATCGACTCCCCTTACAATACCTACCGCAATACCGGCCTGCCACCGGGCCCGATACGCATACCGACACCTATCGGATTGGATGCCGTGTTGAACTATGCAAAGCATGACTACATCTACATGTGTGCCAAAGAGGACTTCTCGGGCACTCACAACTTTGCATCCAACTATGCCGACCATATGAAAAACGCAAGGAAATATTGGCAGGCTTTGAACGAAAGAAAGATTTTCAAGTAATTGATAATAAAATAAAAGCAAAGTTCTATATTTGCACCTATAATTTAATTTATGACTAACACTTAAACAATCTGACATGAGCAAGCAACTCTTACTTGGCGACGAAGCCATTGCGCAAGCAGCATTGGACGCCGGGCTTTCGGGTGTATACGCCTACCCGGGTACTCCCTCTACGGAAATTACCGAATATATCCAAGCAGCACCGATTACCGCCGAACAAAATATCCATAGCCGTTGGTGTGCCAACGAAAAGACAGCCATGGAAGCTGCTTTAGGAATGTCGTTTGCCGGCAAACGTACATTGGTCTGCATGAAACATGTAGGTATGAACGTAGCCGCCGACTGTTTCATCAACTCAGCCATCACCGGAGTGAAAGGCGGCATGATTGTCGTTGCAGCCGACGACCCCAGCATGCACTCCTCACAAAACGAACAAGACAGCCGCTTCTACGGCGATTTCTCACTTATTCCGATGTACGAGCCAAGCAACCAGCAGGAAGCCTACGACATGGTTTACAACGGATTCAACTTCTCGGAGCAAACCGGCGAACCTCTGTTGATGCGCATCGTCACCCGTTTGGCTCACTCACGTTCCGGTGTAGAGCGCAAGGCGCAACAGCCTCAAAACGAGCTGTCGTCCAGTGAAGATCCCCGTCAATTCATTCTGCTGCCCGGAATTGCACGTAAACGCTACAAAGCCTTGCTGCAACGTCAGGATGAATTTATCAAAGCCTCTGAAAACTCCGTATACAACCGATATATAGATGGACCCAACAAAAAATTGGGTATCGTGGCATGCGGCATCGGCTATAACTATCTGATGGAGAGCTATCCCGACGGATGCGAATATCCGGTACTGAAAATCGGTCAGTATCCGCTTCCCAAGAAACAACTGGCACAACTGATAGAAGCATGCGATGAAATTCTGGTGTTGGAAGACGGACAACCTTTTGTAGAGAAACAACTGAAAGGTTATTTGGGCATCGGAATAAAAGTAAAAGGACGTTTAGACGGTACTCTGTCTCAAGACGGAGAATTGAATCCGGACAACGTCGCACAAGCTGTGGGCAAAAAGAACAAAGCCGAATTCGGCATACCTTCTTTAGTTGAAATGAGACCACCGGCACTGTGCGAAGGATGCGGGCACCGAGACATGTACACGGTACTCACGCAAGTCTTGAGAGAAGAATACCCCAACCATAAAGTTTTCAGCGATATCGGTTGCTATACTTTGGGAGCCGGTGCTCCGTTCAACGCCATTGACTCCTGCGTAGACATGGGCGCTTCCATAACAATGGCAAAAGGTGCTTCGGACGCAGGTCTGCATCCCGCAGTGGCTGTTATCGGCGACTCCACTTTCACACACTCAGGCATGACGGGATTGCTGGACTGCGTCAATGAAAACGCTAACGTAACCATCGTTATTTCCGATAACGAAACCACAGCCATGACCGGAGGACAGAACTCTGCCGGAACCGGACGCCTAGAAGCCATTTGTACAGGTATCGAAGTAGCTCCGGAACACATACGCGTCGTAACCCCTTTGAAGAAAAACTACGAGGAAATGAGGCAAATCATCCGGGAAGAGATAGAATACCGCGGAGTATCCGTTATCATTCCCCGCAGAGAATGTATCCAAACATTAGCACGTAAAAAACGAAAATAAACCATGAAAAAAGACATCATACTTTCCGGCGTGGGAGGACAAGGCATTCTATCCATCGCCACCGTAATAGGCAAAGCCGCCCTCAAAGAAGGATTACACATGAAACAAGCAGAAGTTCACGGCATGAGCCAACGAGGCGGCGATGTGCAATCCAATCTGCGCATCAGCGACCGCCCCATTGCTTCCGACTTAATCCCTACGGGCAAATGCGACCTTATCATTTCGTTAGAGCCGATGGAGGCTTTGCGCTATCTCTCCTACCTCAGTCCTGAAGGTTGGTTAGTGACCAACGAAGTGCCATTTATCAATATCCCCAACTATCCGGACGAAAAAGCCATAAAAGCAGAACTTGACAAACTGCCTCATAAAATTGTGCTGAACGTAAACGAAGTGGCAAAAGAAATCGGCTCCACACGAGTAGCCAACATAGTGTTATTGGGTGCAACCATTCCTTTCCTCGGCATCGATTATACGAAAATGCAAGACAGCATTCGCGAAATCTTCCTGCGCAAAGGAGATGCCATTGTCGAAATGAACCTTAAAGCATTGGCAGCCGGCAAAGAGATTGCAGAAAAATTGATGTAGAGCCTCCATAAGTAAACATACTTCGAAGCTGTTTTAATTCCTGTACATACCATGAATAACAAATACAGGGAATAGGGGATTGAAACGTAACGAACGCCTTACACTTATACAAGCGTAAACTCTCACTTGTATAAGCGTAAGGCTTTATTTGTACAAGCGTAGGGGCATAGTGCAAACTATGCTTGTACAAGTGCAAAATTATATCATGGAAACGATATACGGAAGCGAGTCAATCCATCACTGTAAGTACGCAGAGAAAAAGTGCACCCATGTCGGTTCAAAACCTCACGGATGAACACCAATCCGATTCCCTGCCCGTGCGGTTTAGTAGAGAAGAAAGGGCTGAAGAGTTTGGCTTCCATTTCTTTGCTTATGCCGATTCCATTGTCAATGACCTCAACTGAAGCGGGAGTTACCGTCCTCACTATTATTTCTCCCGGTTTCTGCATATTACCGGAGTTGCTTTCTATGCTTTCGACAGCATTCTTGATGATGTTCACCAACACCTGTTCAAAAAGAGAAACATCAAGACGAACCATGCCAACCTCCGGATTACACTCCAACCGCAAAGAAATATTGCGGTCATTGCACATACCCTCCATAAAGCGTTTACACATGGATACCAGCTCGTTCAGTCGGACAGATGACAATGTAGGTTCGGGAATCTTTACCACATCGGCAAAGCGAGTGATGAAACGGCTCATAGAGAAGCAACGGTCGATACAAACGCGCATCACATCGCAAATATCTTCCATTCCGTTCTCTTCGGAAAGCGCCTGCTCCACTGTATCGAGCGTAGAGGTGATGCCGGCAGTGGTATTGTTCACTTCATGCGCAATCATTCGGATTACTTTCTCATACGCACGTTTCTCGGCACGCATCACCTCATCCGTCATGCGCTCTATCAAGAAAAACGGATGCTTGAACCCTCTGTCAACAAATGAAGAATGAGTACACTTGTAAATATTGGCATCATTAAGGCGCACCACCGAAGTCTTCTCTTTGGGAATTGCAGCCAACTCCGCCGCCAAAGGAGAATCTATTTGCCCCAACTGTTTGTTCATGGCTTCCTCCGGCCGCACTCCCAACATTTTCAGCGCCATCGGATTCAATTGCGACACATCACCGTCGAGTGTGGTAATAATCACTCCCATCGGCGAGGCCTGAATCAACAAATCCAGAAAGTGATTCTGCTCACGCAGTCGCAGTCGCTCATTCTTGAGTTGCTCCATCATGCGATTAAAGATATTCACAATGCGGTCTGCCTCATACTGTCCCACCCGGCTAAGCCGACTGCTGAAGTCTTGCTCGCGCAGCAACTCCATACCGCTTCCGATTGTATGCATCGGTTTCACTATTTTATTATAGAACACTATCAGATAGACCAGAATAAAGACGATGAATCCTTCCAGCAGATAAAGATGCAGGGATTGTTTTCCGTCCAGTATATAAGCCAGCACTCCGCTCAGGAGCAATAGACAAAGGACAAGTATGAAGAAGAAAAATTTAATACGCACGGCTGTTGACGGTTAAGTATAAACGACGCATGGCGTTCATTCATCATTCATAATTTATATTGTATTTTTCCAGCCTCCGATAAAGTGCGGCACGACTGATGCCCAACGAAACCGCTACTTGGCTGAGATTGCCCTTATGCTGTTCCAAAGCCTGCAAAATCGTTTGCCGTTCTATCTCGTCCAGTGTCATACCTGCAAACACCGTTTTTTCAGAAGCTTTTGCCGGCTCTTCATGTTTCAGGCACTGAGAGTCGAAATCCGCCGCGTCAAGCATTGTTTTCCCGCTGACCAAGATGGTACGTTCCACCAGATTCTTCAGTTCGCGTATATTGCCCGGATAAGGCAGACGTGAGAGAAAGTTCAGAGCATCCGCCGAAAAATCCGTATGAGGCAAGCCGTTGATTTCCGCCTGACGGTCGGCAAAATGACGTGCCAGCAAAGGAATATCTTCACGTCGTTCCCTCAAGGAAGGCAATTTTACGGTTATCAGGTTTATACGATAGAAAAGGTCTTCGCGGAATGTACGTTCGGAAACCATCTTGGACAGGTCGGCATTAGTGGCCGAAACCACACGCACGTCAACCTTACGCGGACGACTGTCGCCCAGCACCTCGAACGTCTGGTCCTGCAACACACGCAACAGCTTTACCTGACAGGACAAATCAAGATCGCCTATCTCATCCAGAAAGATGGTGCCTTTATTGGCCATCTCAAAACGCCCCATGCGGTCGGCACCGGCATCGGTAAACGCTCCTTTCTTATGACCGAACATTTCGCTTTCGAACAAACTTTGGGAAATACCGCCAAGATTGACTTTTACAAAAGGTTGCTTCGCACGCCGGCTATTGATATGGATGGCTTCGGCAATCAACTCCTTTCCCGTTCCGCTTTCACCCGTAATAAGCACGGAAGCATTGGTAGGAGCAATGCGGGCCACGGTATTCAATACTTCCGTCAGCCCTTTGGATTTACCAATGATATGGCTGCGGTTCAGTGGTGCAGTTTGCTCTTCCTGTCCCTCTCCGGAGGGGGCAGAAAGTTCAAGAGCCGTCTCGATGCGTTGCAAAAGAGCCGCATTGTTCCAAGGCTTGGTGATGAAGTCGAATGCACCCGCCTGCATCCCTTGCACGGCAAGCTGAATGCTTCCCCATGCTGTCATCAGAATGACAGGTACATCGGGCTGGAACACTTTCACTTGTTTCAACAGCGTAAGGCCCTCTTCACCCGTGGTGGAAAGAGTGAAATTCATATCCATCAAAATCAACGCAGGAGTCTCGTTCCTTACTATGTCCATCGCTTCACGAGGTTTCGGGGCTGTTTTCACCTCATATCCGGCACGCTTCAGCATAAAACTGAGAGAAGAGCGCACGGCACTGTCGTCATCTATTATCAATATCATAAAGTCTACGGTTTGTTCCCTACAAAATTATACGTTTTTATGATTATCACCATAAAAACAGGAGTAAGTTTTGCTAAAACAGAGAATACACACAAGTCTGCCTATTTTCTTACAACATCTTCAAAATCTGCCTCCAATTCCGTGTTCCGTTCAAAATCCCACAGTGTCAGGCTGCGGAGTTGATACAAATAATACCAATAATAGTACAGTTCGGAAATGTGTTTTTGACGGGCCGCATCTTTGGAGTTTTGCGCATCGTTCAAGTCGAGCGTACTGATTTTACCAATCATAAAAGTCTCAACACTTGTCCTATAACGTTTCTCGGCAATGCCATCCGCTTCTTCTGCAATACTCAGCTGTTCCGCCTGATTATTGAACTTGGCCACCAGCAAGAAAATGTCCTGATTGAAGTCCATCTGCTCCTGACGAATCTTTGACAAAACAACTTCCCGATTGCTCTTTGCCACCTGAACCTTGCCGCGTCGCTTTCCCCAGTCGAGAATAGGAATTTTGACCCCCACCCGCACTATTTGATTGTCAAGCAAATCCTGATAGGCCGCTGACAGTTTCCGGTTCTGCCCGGTATATCCCACACTGGCAAACAAATCAATGCTCCGCAGATTGCCCCGCGCTGCGGCTACCGCGTAATCGGCCTCCAACTGCCGGCGACGAATGTTCTGGGCAAACGAGTTACGCTCCAACGCTTTATTCAACACACGGTCGTACTCCATTGTAATGTCAGGAACGGAAGCGGGCAGCACAGGATTCAAATTTTCCTGTTCAGACACCCCGAGGAAAGAGCGAAGCCGAAACATCTTTGCATTCAGATTGCTCTCGGCTTCCGTCACATCCGCCTTACCTTGCAGCGCATTGAGCCGGAGCTGGAGCAAATCGTTTTCCGAAATCTGCCCCATCTTTCGCTTGGCTATGGCCACTTCGTAAAGGCGATCGGCATTTGTTTTGTTCTGCCTTGCCGTAGCAAGCGACTCCTTGGCCAGAAGTAATTGGAAGAAGTAGGTGATGGCTTTCATCGTCACCCCTTCCGTAGCCGTGACGAAAGCAGCCTTGGCTTCCGCATAGCGCACCGGCTCGATACGGCGGTTCCATTTCAGATTGTTCACCCCGAAAACAGGCTGCCTCAGTTCGAGGTTCACAGGAACAGACATGAATTGTTTGGCACCTCCGGAGCCCAGCTGCCTGATATAATCAAGAGACGAAGTCAGCGACAAGCGCCCTCCCGTGATCCAAATATTCTGATCGATGGAAAGTTTTCCCGACAAGCCCAGCGTATTGTTACGCACAAAACTATAAGAGCCGTCAGAATTCTGATAGGTACTGTACGATTTGTTATAATTAGGTAATGTACCGGTCAGGTTCACCTCCGGTAACAAGTCGGCCCGGAATGTACGATATTCCCAATAAGCCGTTTTCAGTTCATTCAACGCAACGGCGGCATCCACAGACTGCAAACGCGCCAAAGCTACCGCTTCTGTCAGAGTTATGCTACGCTCGTGTCCCGTCGTATCGTTCTGCGCCATGATTGCCAACGGCATCCAGAGACAAATTGCAAGTAAAGAATTTCTTTTCATGTCAAGTCTTAAAAGTTATCGTCAATAGAAAAACAAAGACCATGCCAAGCGACAGGGAGAGCACATGAAGGGGATAAGTGTTCGTTTTCGGACAGCAAGGCTGTTCGTTTACGGACGGCATTCAGCGTTTTTCTATTTCTCAGGTTCAGACAGTGAAAATCATAAGGACAGGACGTTTACAAGCTTTTCCTCCGTATCCGTCTCATGTCAAGTCCGTGTCTGTTCCATATAAAATCCGAGTTCGGAATAGGCGGTTGCTTTCGCTGAAAATGAGGGGCTGCATCCTGTCGGGAGATTTCCTGAATGCACCGGTTTACAGTGGTCGGGCAGAAAGGGAAAAAGCCTTTCAGACCGACCTCCTTCCCCCTGTTTTGACAACTACAATCCCTTGTCTTGACAGACACAAGTGTTTCAGCCGACAGACACAAGTGTTTTACACGTCAGACACAAGTGTTTTAGCCGTAAAACACAAGTGTCTGACAAGACAGTGATAAATACCTGATAATCAAGAAGCTTTTGACTTCAAAATAAAAGCCTCAGGGTGAGCTTATCGACTTGCTTCTTATCCCGAACCCAAGTATATAAAGATACCCTTATACGGAGCAGACACGGACTTGACACTACTTTGACATGCCCTTGACACGGTACAAACCTTTTCCGGACTTTACAAAATCCATAAAAAGCCGGATGAAATTTGTTCTTCACTAATTATTTGGCGAAAAATTTCTTTATTAAGGAAGATTTTTCTTTCTTTGTGCTGTTTTATGCCTCAAAAAATATTCTATAGTAACATTAATTTATATCGTTATGAAGATTTCACACATTGAACATTTGGGCATCGCCGTTAAGAGCATTGAGGAAGCCCTTCCCTACTATGAAAATGTTTTAGGGCTGAAGTGCTACAACATTGAAACCGTAGAAGACCAGAAAGTAAGAACAGCCTTTCTGAAAGTAGGTGACGTAAAGATCGAGCTGTTAGAACCCACTTCTCCTGAAAGCACCATTGCCAAATTCATAGAGAAGAACAACGGAAACGGCGGCATGCACCATCTGGCATTTGCTGTGGAAGACGGTGTGCCCAATGCCCTTGCCGAATCCGAAGAAAAAGGCATCCGCCTCATTGACAAGGCCCCCCGCAAAGGCGCCGAAAACATGAACATAGCTTTCCTGCATCCGAAATCAACTCTCGGCGTATTGACCGAACTTTGCGAAAAAGGATAGATTCATAAAGACTTCGCAGTCAAAAAAAATCACGAATCATTAAATCATAGTTTATAAATCATACTAATCATTAAGTAAGAACATGAGCAATCAACTTGAAAAGATTAAAGAGCTTATAGATCGCCGCGCCGCTGCACGTATGGGTGGTGGTGAAAAAGCAATTGCCAAGCAACACGAGAAAGGTAAATATACAGCTCGCGAGCGCATAGCCATGCTTCTCGACGAAGGCAGTTTCGAAGAAATGGATATGTTCGTAGAGCACCGATGCACCAATTTCGGCATGGAAAAGAAACACTATCCCGGCGACGGCGTAGTGACCGGTTGCGGAACAATCGAAGGCCGTCTGGTTTATATTTTCGCACAAGACTTCACGGTTTCCGCCGGTTCGCTGTCCGAAACCATGTCCTTGAAAATCTGTAAAATTATGGACCAAGCAATGAAAATGGGTGCTCCGTGCATCGGCATTAACGACTCGGGCGGTGCACGCATCCAAGAAGGAATCAACGCACTGGCCGGTTACGCCGAAATTTTCCAGCGCAACATCCTTGCTTCCGGAGTCATTCCCCAAATCTCAGGAATCTTCGGTCCTTGTGCCGGTGGAGCAGTCTACTCTCCTGCCCTGACAGACTTCACACTGATGATGGAAGGTACATCTTATATGTTCCTTACCGGCCCGAAAGTGGTCAAGACCGTAACAGGCGAAGATGTCAGCCAAGAAAATCTGGGTGGTGCCAGCGTTCATTCCACCAAATCGGGCGTGACACACTTCACCGCCAAGACAGAGGAAGAAGCTCTTGCTTTGATCCGCAAACTGTTAAGCTACATTCCGCAGAACAACTTGGAAGAAGCTCCTTATGTGGATTGTACCGATCCGATAGACCGTCTGGAAGATTCCTTGAACGACATCATCCCCGACAATCCGAACAAGCCTTACGACATGTACGAAGTGATTGGCGCGATTGTGGATAACGGTGAGTTCCTCGAAATCCAGAAAGACTATTCCAAAAACATTATCATCGGTTTCGCACGCTTCAACGGACAGTCTGTCGGAGTCGTTGCCAACCAACCCAAGTATCTGGCAGGTGTGCTCGACAGCAACGCTTCTCGCAAAGGCGCCCGTTTTGTCCGCTTCTGCGATGCTTTCAACATTCCCATCGTTTCACTGGTAGACGTACCGGGCTTCCTTCCCGGAACGGGACAGGAATACAACGGTGTCATTCTGCACGGCGCCAAGTTGCTGTATGCCTACGGCGAGGCCACTGTGCCCAAAGTAACCATCACCCTTCGCAAATCTTATGGAGGTTCGCACATCGTGATGAGCTGCAAGCAGCTCCGCGGTGACATGAACTACGCTTGGCCCACAGCCGAGATTGCCGTAATGGGTGGCGCAGGTGCCGTAGAAGTATTGTATGCCCGCGAAGCTAAAGAGCAAGAAAATCCGGCACAGTTCTTGGCAGAAAAAGAGGCCGAATACACCAAATTGTTTGCCAATCCTTATAATGCAGCCAAGTACGGCTACATTGATGACGTTATCGAACCGCGCAACACGCGTTTCCGCATCATCCGCGCCTTGCAGCAACTGCAAACCAAGAAATTGTCCAATCCGGCCAAGAAACATGGTAATATTCCTTTGTAATCAGGCTTTATACATTTAAACAAGAACGATTATGAACAAAACAAAAATCGGAATATTCCTTTCATTGTTGCTGACGATAGCCTTCTGTTCTTCTTGCGGAAAACAGAATTCGAATAATAAATTGTTGCTGAACGAAGTGTTGATTAACAACGAGAATAATTTTCAGGACGACTATGGCATACACAGCGCATGGATTGAAATATTCAACAAATCATACGGCAGTGCCGATTTGGCCGGTTGCTATCTGAAACATTGGAGCCCGGGTAATGACACCACTACCTATTTCATTCCCAAAGGTGATGTCATGACGCAGGTCAAACCACGCCAACATGCACTTTTCTGGGCCGATGGAGAGCCGAGACGCGGCACATTCCATACCAATTTCAAATTGGACACATTGAACACCAATTGGATTGGTCTATACGATTCGGGAAAGAAATTACTGGATCAGGTTCTCGTACCTGCCAATACGCTTAAAGCCAACCAATCGTATGCACGCGTCAGCGATGCTTCAGCCGAATGGGAAGTGAAAGAAGAAAGCGCAGATAAATATGTGACTCCAAGCACCAACAACAAAACCATCGACAGCAATGCCAAGATGGAGAAGTTCGAGGAACACGACAGTGCAGGTATCGGTATGGCCATCACTGCCATGAGTGTCGTATTTTGCGGTTTGCTATTGCTTTTTATCGTATTCAAGATTGTAGGCAAAATATCCGTCAACCTCAGTGCACGTAATGCTATGAAAGCCAAAGGCATCACTGACAGGCAGGAGGCTAAAGAAAAACGACTTGGGCAAGCCCCCGGTGAAGTCTTTGCCGCCATAGCAATGGCTATGCACGAAATGCAAAACGACGTACACGACGTGGAAGATACCGTGCTTACCATTACACGTGTAAAACGCAGCTACTCACCGTGGAGTTCTAAAATCTACACACTGCGTGAAACCCCTCACAGAAAGTAAAGTCACTTTGAAAAAAATAAAACGATGAAAGAATACAAGTATAAAATTAACGGTAACGTGTACAATGTTACCATCGGAGATATCGAAGAGAACATCGCTCACGTAGAAGTGAACGGCACTCCTTACAATGTAGAGATGGAGCAGAAGCCAAAGGCTGCTCCCGTGAAGCCGGTAGTTCGCCCGGTAGCAGCTGCCGCACCGGCGGCAGCACCGGTTGCTCAGGTAAGTAAACCGGCCACCGCTTCTGCCAGCAAATCAGGAGTGAAATCTCCACTGCCGGGTGTCATCCTCGACATCAAGGTAAACGTAGGCGATACGGTGCAGAAAGGACAACTCATCATCATCCTTGAAGCCATGAAAATGGAAAACAGCATCAACGCCGACCGCGACGGAAAGATTACCGCTATCAATGTTAGTAAAGGAGACTCCGTTCTCGAAGGTACTGATCTCGTAATCATTGAATAATATGGGAGAATTTATCACATTCTTAGGAAACAACCTTGCCGACTTCTGGACATACACGGGCTTTGCCAATGCAACGGGCGGACACGTGGCAATGCTCCTGATAGGTTTGCTCTTCATATACTTGGCGGTAGCTAAGGAGTTTGAACCGATGTTACTGATACCTATCGGTTTCGGTATATTGATAGGCAACATTCCGTTCAACATGGATGCCGGACTGAAAGTGGGCATCTATGAGGAAGGTTCGGTACTTAACATTCTGTATCATGGAGTAACTTCCGGTTGGTATCCGCCGCTCATCTTCTTGGGCATCGGTGCCATGACGGACTTTTCCGCACTGATATCTAATCCAAAATTGATGCTGGTCGGTGCTGCTGCCCAGTTCGGCATCTTCGGCGCATACATGATTGCCCTTGCAATAGGGTTCGATCCCATGCAGGCCGGTGCAATCGGAATTATCGGCGGCGCAGACGGCCCGACGGCCATTTTCCTGTCTTCCAAGTTGGCTCCAAACCTGATGGGTGCCATTGCAGTGTCGGCTTATTCGTACATGGCATTGGTGCCGGTGATACAACCGCCCATCATGCGTTTATTGACCAACAAGCACGAACGCCTGATCCGCATGAAACCTCCCCGTGTGGTTTCTCATACGGAAAAAGTGATGTTCCCGATTATCGGTTTGTTGCTGACAACGTTTCTCGTGCCGTCCGGTTTGCCTTTGCTGGGCATGCTGTTCTTCGGTAATCTGCTGAAAGAAAGCGGCGTTACCCGCCGTTTGGCCAATACAGCCAGTGGTCCGCTGATTGATACCATCACGATATTGCTGGGTCTGACCGTAGGTGCATCTACGCAAGCATCCGAGTTCCTGACATTCGACTCAATCAAGATTTTCGGTCTTGGAGCTTTGTCATTTGTCATCGCCACGGCTTCAGGAGTAATCTTTGTTAAGATTTTCAACTTGTTCTTGAGAAAAGACAACAAGATTAATCCGTTGATTGGCAATGCCGGTGTTTCTGCCGTGCCCGACTCTGCGCGTATCTCTCAAGTAGTAGGTCTGGAATACGATCCAGCCAACTACCTGCTGATGCACGCCATGGGTCCGAACGTTGCAGGCGTAATCGGCTCTGCTGTAGCAGCCGGTATCTTGCTGGGCTTCTTGATGTAAAAATTTTCTTTTTCATTTTTATCTGTAATAAGGCTGTCTCCCAATGAAAGGCGAGGCGGCCTTATTCTTTTGTTAATCTATCCAAAACAAACTACGACAAACTCGTAACATCTCATGCTTTTTATTATCTTGCAGACAATTACATAACATCTTAAATCCGAAAGCATGCGAAAACAAATTATCTCCTTCTGCTTCTTTACCTGCTGTGCTTTGTTGTCGGCACAAAACATCAATTCCATTCAGGAGGCAATGGCCGATTATGACTATGAAACCGCTCTGTTGCTCATCAGTAAAGAAGAGGCAACCATCCCTCTGCTCTATCAAAAAGGAAAGGCTCTGAAAGGATTGGGAGAAAACGACAAGGCTTTGGCCGTCTTCCGGGAAGTAGTGCTGCAAGATTCGCTCAATCCGCGAGCTTACATTGAAGCCGCCGAGTGTTGCAGATCCATGGCTCGCTATGGCGAAGCGTCAGAATACTACCAGAGTGCATTGAGGCTGAACCCGGATAACAAATACGTGCACCTCCGATACATCAGTCTGCTGATGAGCATGAAGAGATATCACGAATCTTTGGATGAGAGCAATCAGCTGGCAATGAAAGACAGTTCCGCCTTTGTTCTCCACCTAAGAGCCGAAAGCATGGAGCAAACCTGCGACAACTCCAATGTAGACCGAGTGATAGAAGCCTATCAGGACATACAGAGGCGATACCCCGAAGATTATCTGTCGGCTGCCAAGCTGGGGAATATCTACATTGCCAGCCGGCAATTTGAAGACGCAATAAACATTACAGAGAAATACCGCACGACAGACTCTGCCAATATGCTTGTCAACAGGGTCAATGCGCAGGCTTACTGCCTAAACAAAGATTACACGAAAGCGATACAAAGATACGAGCAACTGCTGCAAGAAAAAGACAGCAGCTTCCAGACCTGTTTTTATGCCGGAATCAGCTACTACGCCATCGAGAACTTCTATCCGGCACACGACTTGCTGGAGAGGGCACTCAAAGAAGACCGCACAAACGTAAACGTGCTTTATTATCTGGGACGCGCCTGCGCCAAAACTTCGTGGAAAAAGGAAGGGGTGGCCTATCTGGAACAAGCCATTGCACTCAGCCTCCCCAGCGATAGCACCATGATACGCCTCTACGTGGGTATGGCAGATTGCTATAAAATGGCCGCTCAATATAAGGAACAAGCCAACACCCTTATAGAGCAATACAAAAAATATGATACAAACAACCACAAGCTGCTGTACAATGCGGCACACATCCATTATTATTGGTTGAAGGATGCAGTAAGAGCCGAACAGTATCTGGAAGCTTATCTGAAAACCCGCCCTAAGAACAAAAAAGAGATGCCGCAAGAGGTGGACAGCGACGGAACAGTCATTATCGGAGAAGACAACCGGTATAATGCCGCCGAAAAATGGCTGAAAAACATCAGAGAAGGCCGTAAAAAAGAGGATTTCTTCAAAGGAAAGGTAGACACGGCAAGGTTTATTCCTGTCAGATAGCCGCATGCAGAAAACGTTTGCGTAACATAAAAAGATATAATGACGGAGAAGGCAAATGCTTTCTCCGTCATTTATTTTAAATTAGCACAAAATTAACCGTAAAGTTATTATCATGAAAACTGTATTCTCTATCCTTGGAGCACTATTGCTCACTCTTTCCACGTATGCGGCCATGAATGTAAACAAAATCGACCCTCCGTTCTGGTATGCCGGAATGCAGAATCCGGAACTCCAACTGATGGTATATGGCGAAGACATCGGAAATGCTTCGGTATCCGTCGACTATCCCGGCGTTTCGCTGAGCAGCACCGTAAAGCTGGAAAGCAGCAATTACCTGCTGGTCTACCTGAAACTGGACAAAGACGTGAAACCGGGCAAGATGACGCTCACCTTCAAGCAAGGAAAAAAGAAAATCCTGAAAGATTATGAACTGAAGACCCGCAACAAGAAAGGTTGTGAGCACAAAGGCTTCGATGCTTCCGATGCCCTGTATCTGCTGATGCCCGACCGCTTTGCCAACGGAAATCCCGACAACGACCAACTGCCGGGAATGGCCGAATACAAAGTAGACCGCAACGACCCTAACGCCCGTCATGGCGGCGACCTTGCCGGCATAGAGCAGCACCTCGACTACTTCTCCGACCTTGGCGTGACGGCCTTGTGGTTCACCCCCGTATTGGAAAACAACATGACCGGAGGTTCGTACCACGGCTATGCCACCACCGACTATTACAAAGTAGACCCGCGCTTCGGCACCAACGAAGAATACAAGCGACTGATTGAGAAGTCTCATGCCCGTGGCATCAAGATTGTGATGGACATGATTTTCAACCATTGCGGCGTGGAACACGCATGGATTAAGGACATGCCGTCAAAAGACTGGTTCAACAACCCCGACCACGAAAAGAACTTCGTGCAGACCTCTTTCAAACTGACTCCCCATATCGACCCCTACGCTTCCAAATTCGACACGCACCAGATGAACGACGGATGGTTCGTACCCACCATGCCCGACCTGAACCAAAAGAACCCGCACGTCTACCGCTATCTGGTGCAGAACAGTTTCTGGTGGATTGAATATGCCGACATCGACGGCATACGCATGGATACCTACCCGTATGCCGACTATGATGCCATGAGCCATTGGATGAAGGAGTTGAACGAAGAATATCCCAACTACAACACGGTAGGAGAAACATGGGTCACCGAACCGGCCTACACGGCATGGTGGCAGAAGGATTCCAAGCTTTCAGCACCGAAGAACAGCAACCTGAAAACCGTTATGGACTTCAGTTTCTTCGACAAAATAAACATAGCCAAAACCGAACAGACGGAGACTTGGTTCAAAGGACTGGACCGTGTGTACAACAGCTTTGTCTACGACTTCCTCTACCCCGACCCTGCCTCCGTGCTTGCATTCATAGAGAACCACGACACCGACCGTTTTCTCGGTGAGGGCGACAACCTGCCGATGCTGAAACAAGCCTCCACACTGTTGCTCACCACCCGCCGCATCCCTCAACTTTATTATGGAACGGAGGTCATGATGACCGGTGTGAAGCACAAAAGCGACGGCTACGTGCGCAAGGACTTCCCCGGCGGATGGGCCGATGACAAAGCGACGGCATTTACCGCCAACGGACGCAGCAAGCTGCAAAACGACTGCTATAACTTCTACAAAACCATCCTGAACTGGCGCAAAGACAACGAGGTGATAGCCAAAGGCAGCATGGTGCAGTTCATGGTGCAGAACGGCGTATATGCCTACGCCCGCCAACACGAAGGGAAAACCGTATTCGTGATGCTCAACGGCACGGACGCTGAAACAAGCGTACCATTGAAGTTCTACAAAGAAATACTGAAAGAGAAAAAACAAGGGAAAGACATCCTCAGCGGCAAAACCATCGCTTTCGGTGAAGAGTTGAAGATGGCAGCCAGAGAATCATTGGTCATCGAGCTATGAGCAAAATGCGACAGCCGTCTCTCCGGCATGCCGGGAATACATTCCCGACTTGTAGGGAACTTCTTCCCGGCATGCTGGGAAAATCTTCCCGACAAGTTGGCCCCCCCCTGTCGCAAAGGGAAAGGATGAAGACCGCCCTGTCTTTCACGGATAAAGGACGGGACGCATCCCGAACCTACGCATGACATAAAACAAAAGCCATCTCCCCCTGCGGGAATGCAGAAAAAAGAAGGCTGCCTCAAAACAATCCGGGGCAGCCTTCCATTTTATAGTCGGATAAGTTATGCTTAATCCAATTGAGCCAACTTATTGTTGGATCCAAGCACGTTGATGATTTTTTCCTTATACAGCTTTTCCATATTGTCGCGAGCCGGACCCAGATACTTGCGCGGGTCGAATTCTGCCGGTTTCTCGGCAAATACCTTACGAACGGCGGCAGTCATCGCCAGACGAGAGTCCGAGTCGATATTGATTTTGCAAACGGCAGACTTGGCAGCCTTGCGCAACTCTTCTTCGGGAATGCCGATGGCAGCTTCCAGCTTACCGCCAAACTTGTTGATGGTATCGACCTCTTCCTGAGGAACCGAAGAAGAACCGTGAAGAACGATGGGGAATCCCGGCAGTTTCTCCATTACGGCATCCAATACGGCAAACTCCAGAGGAGGAGGAACCAGACGACCGGTAGCAGGGTCGACATGGCATTGTTCGGGTTTGAACTTGTAAGCACCGTGAGAAGTACCAATCGAGATAGCCAATGAATCGCAACCTGTGCGGGTGGCAAAGTCAATCACTTCTTCAGGGTTGGTATATGTGTGATGCTCGGCTGACACTTCGTCTTCAACACCGGCCAATACGCCAAGCTCGCCTTCTACCGTCACATCGAACTGATGGGCATAGTCGACAACCTTCTTGGTCAACGCCACGTTTTCTTCATACGGCAAGTGCGAACCGTCGATCATCACTGAAGAGAAGCCTGAATCGATGCAAGACTTGCAAGTCTCGAACGTATCGCCGTGGTCGAGATGAAGAACGATTTCCGGATGTGCGCAACCCAATTCTTTGGCATATTCCACAGCACCCTGAGCCATGTAGCGCAACAAAGTCGCATTGGCATACTGGCGGGCACCTTTGGATACCTGAAGAATCACAGGAGATTTAGTTTCAACAGCAGCCTTGATAATGGCCTGCATCTGTTCCATATTGTTGAAGTTGAATGCCGGAATAGCATATCCACCTTTGATAGCCTTAGCAAACATCTCTCTTGTGTTTACCAATCCTAAATCTTTGTAATTTACCATTTTGTTTAAAGTTTATTGTTAGTGAATAAAAATTCGTATGCAAAAGTAAGCATTATCCTTCAAAAGAAACCACCCGACCGGAATAAAAGTTCGGGCTTTTACGGCCAATCCCATTCTATTTTAAAGCTATTGGCTTCATTTAACAGAAGATTGCAATCTCTATGTTACAAACAAATTGCAAATTTCTGTTTTCCACCGGTCTTTTGCTTACACGGTTTTATCAATATTTTTTTCTTTTCCGGCTTCTTGCTTCGAGTTTCTTTTCAGCCTCTAAAAAAAACTCGCCACCCGGCTCTCGCTGTGGCGTTTTTTCGTACCTTTGTGCATCAAAAAACGTTTTATGCCCAATATGGAAGCATTTGCATTAGAACTCCCTGAAAAAATACTGCTTGCCGCAACGAGCACGCTGTTCATCGTCCAGCTCCTTTATTACTTTTGTCTGTACAATCGCATTCACCTCCGCAACCGTTCCGTGAAACGGGGAGACACGCATTTCACGCAAGAGCTTCCACCCGTATCGGTCATTATTTGTGCCCACGACGAAGTGGAAAATCTGCGCAACAACCTGAACAGCGTATTGGAGCAAGACTATCCCCTATACGAGGTCATCGTCATCAATGACGGAAACACCGATGAAAGCAAAGACTACCTGACCTTGCTCGAAGAGAAATACCCGCATCTGTACCATAGTTTCATTCCCGAATCTTCCCGCTATATCAGCCGTAAGAAGCTGGCCGCGACACTCGGCATCAAAGCCAGCAAATATGATTGGGTAGTATTCACCGATGCCGACTGCCGGCCGCAAAGCAACCAATGGCTGCGACTGCTGGCACGCAACTTTACATCGCTCACTCAGGTGGTTTTAGGCTACAGCGGATATGAGCGGGGCAAAGGCTGGCTGCATAAGCAGGTGTCTTTCGACAACCTGTTCACCTCCATGCGCTATTTGGGATTTGCCTTGGCTGGAAGTCCTTACATGGGCATAGGACGTAACCTCGCTTATAGGAAAGAACTGTTTTATCGGCACAAAGGCTTCGCCGCCCACCTCAATCTGCAAAGAGGAGATGATGACCTTTTCATCAACCACGTAGCCACATCCGGCAATACACGGGTAGAGACAGATGCAGACGCCACCGTACGCATGCAACCCGTCTGGCGGGCCAAAGACTGGAGAGAGGAGAAGATAGGATATACTTCCACTGCCCGCTTGTATCATGGAATACAGCGTTGGCTGGCAGGAGGAGAAACCTTCACACGCTTGGCTTTCCATATCGCATGGATAGCGCTGCTCATCACCGGCGTGCTGCATTCCAACCGTCCGGTGGCAGGAATCGCACTCTCATTTTTCTTGCTACGCTTCACAGTGCAGGCCATCGTCATCAATCAAACCGCAAAAGAGCTGAAAGAGAAACGCAGATACTACTTCACACTCCCCCTGTTCGATTTGCTGCAACCAATGCAATCCATGCGTTGGAAATTATACTGCCTGTTCCGCAAAAAGAGCGATTTCCTCAGAAAGTGAAACCTCTTACTCGTAACGGATGGAGGTGGCGGGATGGATGCGCGTAATCAGGAAAGAAGGTCCCAGCAACATCAGCACGGCGGCCAATAAAGTCCCGGCATTCAGCAGTAAAAACAGCCAGATATTGAAAGAGACCGGAACCGTAGCCATATAGTACGTTTCCGGATTGAGCTTGAACAAGCCGAACCAGCGCTGCACGAAATAAAAGACAAACCCGATAGCATTGCCCCACAACATCCCCTTGCCGATAAGGAAGACCGAGAACCAAAGAAACACCTTGCGGATAGTAAAATTATCAGCCCCAAGAGACTTCAGCACACCTATCATGGAGGTACGCTCTATAATGATAATCAGCAGACCGGACACCATCGTGAAACCAGCCACCCCAATCATAAGGATGAGGATAACCCAGATGTTCACATCCAATATGTCCAACCAAGCAAAAATAGGAGGATTGAGTTGCTCCACATTACGGACGCAATATTCGGCGCCATAACGGTCGGGATGCTCATCCGTATCGGCAGCTATATCGTAGGTGGTTTCTTCCAGCTTGCCATAGTCTCGGATTTCCAACTCCACCCCGCTCACCTGATCGGGTTGCCAACCGTTCAGGCGGTTTACCAAACAAAGATCGGTAAGAAGAAAAAGATTGTCGTATTCGGAAAAATTCGTCTGATAGATGCCCACAATCTTCAGGCGGCGGGCACGCACGTCATCCTGAATAAAATACGTATCAATCTTGTCGCCAAGCTTCAACTTCATTTTATCGGCAAGTATCTTTGAAATGACCACACGATTGGAGGATGCCGAATCGCTGAACTGCGGGAACTCGCCTTCAATGATATGCCGACGGAAGAATGTCCTGTCGTACTCAGGGCCTACACCTTTCAAAACCATCCCTTGAAAAGCGTCTGAGGTCTTTATCATGCCCGGCTTTGTGGAATAGCGTTGCACATGTTTCACCTCCGGATAATCGGTAAGAGCGGCAATCATACTGTCGCCCACTGCAATGGGGCGTGTTTCGTAGGAACGTGCGGCATCGAGATTGCTTATCTGTATGTGCGAACCGAAGCCTACAATTTTATCGCGCACTTCGCTCTTGAAACCTATGATTACGGACACGGCAATAATCATCACCGCCAGACCTATGGCAATGCCAATCATGGCGATAAGTACGGCAGGACGGGAAACTTGCTTTCCCGGTTGTGCATTGCGGTAAATGCGAAACGCTATGAAACGAGATAAATCCATACCCTTGCCCGATAATCGTTTATTCAGTACGTCCCGGATAAGTCTCCAACGCCTTCTGCAAGACAAAGAGCGCCCGTGTCAGGTCTTCTTTTTTCAACACATAAGCAATGCGCACCTCGTTACGCCCGGCACCCGGCGTAGTATAGAAACCTGATGCCGGAGCCATAAAGACCGTCTGCCCTTCATACTCGAAATCGGAAAGACACCAAGCGCAGAACTTGTCGGAATCATCTACCGGCAATTTGGCCACGGTGTAGAATGCTCCCATCGGAATGGGAGAATAGACGCCGGGAATACGGTTCAGCCCATCAATCAAGCATTTACGGCGTTCCACATATTCATCATACGTGTCGCGCAGATAATCCTCGCCCGCATCGAGCGAAGCCTCAGCGGCAATCTGACCAATCAGGGGAGGACTGAGGCGGGCTTGGCAAAACTTCATGACTGCATCGCGTATCTCTTTGTTCTTCGTTATCAAAGCCCCGATACGGATGCCGCACTCGGAGTAACGCTTGGATACGGAATCAATCAGTACCACATTGTTTTCGATACCTTCCAAATGGCAGGCCGAAATATAGGGAGAACCCGTATAAATAAATTCCCGGTACACCTCGTCCGAGAAAAGGAATAAATCGTATTTCTTCACTAAGTCGCGAATCTGGTTCATCTCGCGCCGTGTATAAAGATAGCCTGTCGGATTATTCGGATTACAAATCAGTATGGCGCGCGTACGTTCATTTATCAGTTCCTCGAACTTCTCTACCTTGGGCAGCGAAAAGCCCTCTTCTATGGTAGTGGCAATGGTACGTATCTTGGCTCCGGCAGAGATGGCAAACGCCATGTAATTGGCATAGGCCGGTTCGGGCACGATGATTTCATCGCCCGGGTTGAGGCAGGCCAGAAAAGAGAACAATACGGCTTCCGAACCGCCGGAAGTGATGATGATGTCGTCTGCCGTGAGATGGATGTTGTATTTCTCGTAGTAGCCCACCAACTTCTCGCGGTAACTGCGATAGCCTGCACTGGGACTGTATTCCAAAATCTTCCGGTCGATTTTTCTTATCGCCTCAATAGCAACTTGCGGTGTGGGAAGGTCGGGCTGCCCGATATTCAGATGAAATACATGTATGCCCCTTTGTTTGGCAGCATCTGCCAGAGGAGCCAGCTTTCTAATGGGAGATGCGGGCATCTCCGTTCCACGAATAGATATTGTCGGCATCGAAGTCTTTTTTATTATTCAAGCCGCAAATGTAGCGAATTATTTGAAACGCGGAGAAAGCGCGGGGACATAAAAACTTTAAAAACCTTATCTATCGTAAAAACGTTATGTCATATAGAAAGAAACCTCTACTTTTGAATCAACAAACAATAAAAAAGATTCAGTCATAAAAGCAAACAGTAAAACTTAAACAATATCATGGTCATCAACCTAATAGCTTTTGCTTCCATCCTGCATAAACAGGCTGCCGTCCGTAATTCTCACGAAGTGATACTTACAGAATTGGAAAAATATTTCACCGTTAATATCATCGATTATCAGCATATCGACAAACTCTCGTCCGATGATTTCAGCATCATATTCATTGCCACCGGAGGTGTGGAGCGGTTGGTCATCCAACACTTCGAATCCCTACCCCGTCCTGCCATCCTTTTGGCAGACGGCATGCAGAATTCACTGGCCGCAGCACTCGAAATATCATCATGGCTGCGCGGGCGGGGAATGAGAAGCGAAATCCTTCATGGAGAACAGTCGGAGATCATCAAACGCCTCTTCGTCCTTCACAGCAACTTCACGGCGCAACGCACTCTTTCAGGAACACGTATCGGCGTGATAGGCACCCCGTCGAGTTGGTTGATAGCCAGCAATGTGGATTACCTGCTTGCCAAACGCCGATGGGGCATTGAATACACCGATATCCCATTGGAGCGTGTTTACGAATATTACGAACAAACTACTGACGAAGAAGTAGGCCAAGCATGCGCCGATTTGGCAGGAAAAGCATTGGCCTGCCGTGAGGCAACGCCCGAAGACATGATAAAAGCCATGCGCCTTTACCGCGCCATCAAAAAAACAGTGACGGAAGAAGGTTTGAGTGCCATAACCCTGAGCTGCTTCCGGCTGATAGAACAGACGGGAACTACCGGATGCCTTGCGCTTGCTTTGCTGAACGATGAAGGAATCGTGGCCGGATGCGAAGGGGATTTACAGTCGGTTTTCAGCATGCTGGCCGTCAAAGCATTGACCGGGAAGCCCTCTTTCATGGCCAATCCTTCCATGATTAACGTCCGCACCAACGAAATCATACTGGCTCATTGCACCATCGGAATCAGCCAGACAGAAAGATTCATTATCCGCAATCATTTTGAAACAGAAAGCGGCATAGGCATTCAGGGAATCCTACCCACAGGAGACGTAACCATCGTAAAATGCGGAAGCGAGAGTCTGGACGAATACTACTTAACCACCGGTACGCTCACCGAAAACACAAACTACATCAATATGTGCCGCACGCAAGTAAGGATAAAGCTGAATTCTTCCGCCGACTATTTCCTCAAAACGCCGTTAGGCAACCATCACATCATGCTGCAAGGCAATTATGAGGATATGCTGAATGAATTTCTGCAAGCAAACGGCTGTAAACGGATTGAATAAAGAATCCGACAATGATTCAGTGGAGCACATGACTGCAATAGCAGAGAGTTTATCTCTCTATAGAGACGCGGGGCCCCCCTATAGAGGAATCACCCGCACCTGATGCGCGAATACCGAAAAAGAGGATAAGAACAGCTATTCATCGTGCAACGCCTCTGCAGGTTGTATCCGCATCGCCTTGCGGGCAGGGAAACAGATGCCGAGCATGATTATTACGGCCAACAGCAACACCGCAGCAGCGAAACATAAGAAGAAACGGCCCGGAGTGACATCCATCAATGTGTGCACCGTGAGGTCGGCCGCCTGCATGTTTACACAGACAATCAAGGCCGGAAACGCCGCCAGAGCCAGCAACAGCATTCCTTCCATCACATAATAGCCGAAAACGCGGGGACGGGAACAGCCCATAGCCATGCGCAAGGCTATCTCGCTTCTCCGTTTGCGGGTACGAAACCAGAAAGTGCCCAACACTCCCAGAAAGACATTGAATGCAAAGAAAAGTATCACCGCATAAGTGGTGTTCAGATAATTCACCGTACCCTTTTCGATATCAAAAGCCTCCTTCATGTCGGCATACGAACGGATGTCGTACAGATGATAGGGGCCGATGGCCAGACGGCCTTGCATATCGGTCGTAAAGCGTTCGGCAAAGCCGGCCACAGAACCGGAAGACACACGCACGGCAATGCCTGCCCAATGTCCCGGCAGGGAAGCGGTGGCCGGAAGGTAGATGAAGGGTTGGTAGCGCTCGTATTCATCCGTCTTATGGGCGGGAAGCACCGCCATCACTTTATAGTTCGTTTCAGGCCGGGCACTTTTCATATAGTAAGGGTTGAAACACGTCTCTCCCACCCCGCTACGCCCACTGAAAAGCGAATCGCTCAACGCAACGCTCATCATGACGGGCATGGGATATTCGTCCTTCAGCCAATGGGCTGCATCGAAAGTGCCGCGCAATGGTTTCAGGCGGAACACTTCGAAATAGTCGGGACTGACGTAACGAATGTTGCAGTGCACCACATGGGTAGAGTCGGTATGAGGGGCATATCCCTCGAACATAACCTGCTCGGTATAGGGAACAGTTCCCCAATAGTAGCAAGCCGACTCCACACCGGGATAGCGACTGATGAGACCGTATATCTGCTCCAGATATTCGGCAGAACGGCTCATCATGGCAGAATCGCGCGAAAGCATAGGCTCGATGGTGAGCTGCACATGAAACACATTCTCCGTATCATAGCCTTTGGGCCGGCGGGCGGCCGCCTCGTAATTGTATATCAGGTCGATGCCGTACCACGACAGCACAAGCACCACCAACAGTTCCGCACCTATCCATGCGTTGGAACGGCGCCGATTCCATATCTGACTGAACAAGCTCTTTATCATTTTTCTTCTCCTTTCAAAGTAGATGCTATGTTGCGTTGCGAAGCCATATAGGCCGGCAACAGCACCGATAGCAGATTAAACAACAGGCAAACGGCAAACACAAGCCCGAACAGCGCAGGCCGAAGCAGCAGACCTCCGCCCACACTGATGCCCGACAATTCTACATTGCCTGTGCCGAACAACCATGTCCGCCCCAACCATACCAGCAGGCAAGAGAGCAAATAGCCCAGCGCACCGCCGGCAAAGACCGCAGGCAGGTTCTCCGCGAACATGCGGTAAAGGACGGAAGCGTTCGAGGCTCCATAGGCCTTGCGCACGGCTATCTCGGTGACACGTTCCTGCATCTGCGCATGCGTCATGCCGGAAATATTGATGGCGGGAACGATGAGCAACACCATCGCCAGCAGCCCGTAAACCAACGAGGCACTGATGCTTTTGTCGCGGAAGAACGTATACCCGACATGGGTATAAAGAGACGTCAACTCAAAAGCATATTCGGCCGCGGAACTGTTCAGGCGGTCTTGCCGATGTTGCACTTCCGCACGGATGTCGGCAGGCCGGGCATCGGCCGAGAGTTTCAGCACACAGCGGCGAATGCCTCGCAAGCCTCCCGTGCGGTTGGAGTAACCATCTTCATTCTCCAAGGAGAAGGGAGTGAAGATATCGGCATAGGCTGTCTGGAAAATGGCATTGACATCCTTCACCACACCTACCACACGCGCCGGAAAGAAGCTTATCCGGAGTTCCTCGCCCACAACATCCGTAGTGCCGAAAAGCTGCAAGGCGGCATGTTCGGTAAGGACACATACCCAACGGGAGGCATCGTATTCCTCGGCTGTAAAGGGGCGTCCGGCAACAAACTCATAGCGGAAGAAATCGAACCAGTTGGCCGCAACCGGACGGGCAAAGTAGTTGTAGGTCGATTTGGAAGCCGGCAATCCGCAGATGGATTTGGATACGCCGCGATACCAAGTCACATCTTCCACGCCGTCCAAATCATTGAAAAGCGCTTCGAATGCGATACGGCCGACTCCGCCGCTATTGACATCGCTATGATTGCTGCGGCGATAGGTCGTGGCATCGCCCACATACATCAGACGGGAACGGTCTGCTTCCGGAGCCATATCAGCCGTACGAAAATCATAAATCATCGCCACCGCCATTACGAAAGCGATGGTAACAGCCGTTCCCGTCACACTGATGACAGCATGAAAAGGATGCTGCCGCATCAGTCGGATGGCTTGAGAGATAATCTGTTTCATTCCTCTATATTTAAGTTCATAAGTTCAAATCCATTTACTTAATTATCCGAGTTCGGGATAAGAAGCAGGTCGACAACCTCACCCAAGGGCTTGCGCTTTAAAGCAAAAATCCATTGGTTATCAACCGTTTACTACTTACTTGTCAGACACTTGTGTCTTACGGCTAAAACACTTGTGTCTGACGTGCAAAACACTTGTGTCTGTCAAGACAAAGGATTGCAGTTGTCAAAACAGGGTGAGGACGGCCTGCCTGAAAGGCTCTCTTCTCTTCTGCCTGACCGTTGTAAACCGGCGCATTCAGGAAATATCCTCCCGACAGGATGCAGCCCCTCATCTTTAGCGAAAGCAACCGTCTGTCCCGAACTTAGATGCTTATTCGTCGTGCAGCGCCTCGGCAGGCTGTATGTTCATCGCCTTGCGGGCGGGATAGCTGATACCTGCAATAATCATCAGTGCCATCAACAACAAGGTGAACACAACAGCAAGCAAAAATCTCCCTGCGGTGAAAGGCATCTTATCCACATCCACCAATTCAGCCATACCCACATTCAATGCAATGACGACGGCAGGGATTGCGGCAAGAAGAAGCAAACCCATTCCCTCACACACCAGACGAAAGAATACAGTCTTACGGCTGCTTCCCAAAGCCATGCGCAGAGCCACCTCCTTGCGGCGTTGCTGCGTACGGAACCAGAATGTACCTGTCACACCGAGAAAGATATTCATCAGCAGGAAGCCCAGCACACAGAGCCGTGTCTTCGTTTCGTTCATGTCTTCCAGTTCATACGCCTCTCTGTGCTCACTCAGGGGGACGACATCGAGCAGATACAGGTTGCCTGTCTGATAGAGGCGGTCGGCATCGGCCATCAACCTGTCGATAAAGTCACGGTCGGCATCGGGAGAAACACGCACACTGAGAGTTATGTAAAGAGGATTGGCGTACCCCTTCAACCTGTCCATATCAAGATGGACGGCCACATACGAACCGCCCCACTGCGAGGCAGTGTAGAAGTGCGAACTGCGCACCGGCATGCCTACTGCCCCAATCAGCCGAGGCTCATCGTTAAAGTTCAAGAGCTTCACTTCACGCCCCGACAACGAGGCCGCATCATTCAAGCCCAATTCAGGATATGCGTCTTTCATCAGATTGGAGGAGACCACCAGTTTGCCGTCCCTCAAAGCGGCTGCCATGCGGGCATATCCGCTCTCGTCCGAAGCTCCGTAGCGAAACAGGCGGAAGAAATCGGGCTCCACCCAAAGAAGACGGGCATATACCGACACGGAATCTATGCCTACATTCACGCCGTTGCTTCCTTCATTGTAGGGAAAACAATTCTGCGAAAGAGCCACGACCTCTATGCCGGGACGGTGACGCAGACGTTCGGCAATCTCTGCCAGTCCCTCCATATCGTCGTCCGAGGTCAAAGCAGGATTGTAAGCTGCCGACTTGGGAGTAAACTTGTTCACGGTGATGTTGTAGCAGTGGCTCACATCGAATCCCATCGGGGCACGATAGACACGAAGCGTGACCAACGACCAGTCTACGATATACCACAAAACGGCAAACACCAGCAGCAGTTCCACAAAAAGAAAAAGATTACTGCGCCACTCGTTTCTTATCTGTCTTAGTATCATATTCATATATTATTAAGGTATGTTCTACCGTTGGTTTATCGCATCCGTTATATTCATCTTCGAAGCGCGCCAAGCGGGAATACCCGCACTGAGCAGATTCATCAAGAGACAGAAGCCGAAAGCTGCAAAAAAAGCCCACGGAGAAAGCAGCATGCCTGCCGTCAACGCCGTATCGCCGTTCAGATAGGCATTCATGCTGTTGCCGAACAAGAAACCGTTCAGCAGGAAAGTGGCTGCATAGCTCAGAGCAAGCCCCAGCAATCCGGCAGCCAGCGTCAGCAGCAGGTTTTCGAGGAATACCTGCCGCACCAGTTCGAAGCCCGTGGCACCGAATGCCTTGCGCACGCCTATCTCCGCCATGCGCTTGCGCATCCGCGACAATGTCATGCTGCTCAGGTTGATGGCAGGAACCAGCAGAAGAATAAGGATGACAAGCGCGTAACGGCCTATGATGCGCTTCCTGTCGGGTGTCTCGTTCCATTTGCGGTAGAGGTTGGTGAATCGGTCGTCGGGCTGGCCGCGATAGAAGATTTCGAGCTTATCCAACCCTTCGTTATACTTGCGGCGCAGCACCTCCATCTCGTGACGCAATGCCGGAAAGTCGGCCGAGGAGTGTGCAAGGATGATGGCGTGCATCATTCCCATCGTATCGCCCCTCCAAGAGAGGGCAAGGGCATCGTTCGAGTTGTAGGGCACCCACACTTGGGCATAGGCCGAAGCGGCAAGTACGGAGACGTCGGCCACCACACCGGAGACAAGATAATCCACCATGTTCAGTTGCAGTGTTTCCCCTGCCACATCCGTGCGACCGAAAATGCGGCGGGCCACAGAGGCAGAGATGACGGCGCGCGGCAATCCGGCATCACTGTCGGCCTTCGTAAAGGGGGCACCGCTAAGAAACCGGAAGCTGAAAATCTTCCAGAAGGACTCATCGGTCTGCACCATATCCGCCGTCATTTTGGCTCCCGCAGGCAATGCCACACGTACTTTGGTGCTCATCGAAGTCAGCGTGACGGCTTCTGCCGAAGCCAGTGCCCTGAAACACTCGCGCCCCGTTTGCACGGACATGAATCCGTAGGAGGAATCGGCATCGTCCGTACCTTTTTGCTTGACGGCCATGGTGGACACATAGAGCGAACGAGAGCGGTTCACTTCCGGCTCACAGTCTACCATGCGCACCTGCAAGGTGATGACAATTACCATAATCATGCAGATGGCAAGTGCCGTACCCAGAACGGAAACCCAAGTAATGACAGGATTCTCGCGCAGATGGTAAAGGGATTGTTGTAAATAAAGTCGTATCATTATTATTCATTTATATTCATTAATGTCTTCCTTGTTCCGCTATTCGTCGTGCAGCGCCTCGGCGGGCTGTATGTTCATCGCCTTGCGGGCGGGGATGCCGATGCCGACGGCAATCATCAGTGCCATCAACAGGAAGCTGATGAGGGCACACAACAGCAGACGCTCCCACTCCAGTGTGGTTCCGTTGCGCCAAGAGTTCAGTTCCAAATCGGCCAGATGATAATCGACGAGCAATGCCAACGGGGTGACTAACAACAGGAGCAGCCAGCCTTCGCACAGCAAACGCCTGAATACGCCGCCGTCCGTCGCGCCATGCGCCTTGTGCAAAGCAATCTCCGACTTGCGTTGCTGCGTGCGAAACCAGAACGTGCCCAGCAAACCGAGAAAGATATTGAGCAGCAGGAAGCCCATGCCCGCCATGTAGTTGCGCACCCCCGACATCCATCCCCGCTGGTAGTTCTCGCGCACCTCGGCAAACGAACGTACTTCGGCTATGAAAAGATTGCCCACGCGATAGAGTTTCTCGCTATCGGTTTTCAGGCGTTCAATGAAGTCGCGGTCTTGGTCGGCACGCACCCGCACGCACCATTCCTTGCTGTAATCCATCATGTTATCCGGCAACTTGTAGACCATCCGGTAGGAACTGCGGGCCTGCTGATAGTCGCTATATCTCACATTCTGCAAGGCTGCGCCCAACTTAATCGCATTGACGGTGTCGCCGAACAGGAAGAAAGGCTTACCCACCAACGAAGTCATCGTAAGGTCGTACTTTCTGTAAAGATTGTCCGAGGCAAGGAACTGCCTCGGATCCTTCAGGATTTCGGCCAACTGTTCCGGTGTTTCGCCACGCGTGCCCCGGTAGCGGAACACCCGTATAAAATCAGGCGTCACAAGACTGCGTATCGTCCATTGGGGCGAGCGCAACGTATCACATTGCACCAACGCCGAGCTGTTGCTTCCGTTATAAGGATATGAGTTCTGCGAAAGGCTTACGGCTTCCACATCCGGACGGTGTTGCAGCCTGTTCAGCATCTCCTGCACGTCGTTATAGCGGTCTTCTCGGGTCTGGTTGGGGATATAATCGGGGCTTTTGTCCGTCAGCATCCCCATATTGATGAGGTAGCAATGCTCGATGTCGAAACCTCTCGGCTCCAGATAAGTGGCCGCACTTGTATAGATGTAGTCTACAATGTACCACATCACCACGCTGACCACCAACAATTCCAGAGTCAGCCAGACATTGCTTTGCCACTCGTTCTTTATCTGTGTCAATAATTTCTTAGTCATTGATGTATAGTTTGAGATTTTAGAATCTGTTCACCGGATAAATGCAGGGCGCCTGTCAATGCAGACGTCCGCCCAACGCATTCACCACTCCCACTCTCGAAGCACGCCATGCCGGAAAGCCACTGCTCAGTAAATTCAATATGAAGCAGAAAAGCAACGCCCACCCGAAAGTGGAAGCATGTATCAGAATAGAGGCGTCGACCACCGGCACGTTTATCGTCTTCCGGAATCCTTCGGCAAAAAGCATCATGTCGGCCGCATAGGCAAAGGCCACACTCAGCAACAGTCCCAGCACACCGGCCAGAAGCGTCACCACCATGTTCTCCGCCACAATCTGCCCCATGATTTCCATGCGCGTACTTCCGAAAGCCCGCCGCACACCTATCTCGGCCACACGCTGACGCAAGCGGCTCTGCGTCATGCTGCTCAGGTTTATGGCAGGTACAATCAGGAGAATGGCGAAAATAATCAGCCGTTGACGCCGCGCGGCATTCACATCAGGCTCTATGTTGGCCCCTACCACAAGCGCATTCTTCTCTTGGTCGTAAGGGCGGTTGCGGTAAATCAGCGTGTAGCCTCCTTCGCCGATGGCCTTGTTATACTCCTGCCTGCGGCGTTCCACCTCTTCGCGTATGGCGGGAAAGTCGCCGCGGTGGCGGGCCAGCATCGTACAGCTTGCCATTCCCATGTGGTCGCTCCAAATATCTTTCTCGAAATCGGTGGAAGTGAACGGTATCCATACCTGCCCGTAGGCCGTGGAGGCAAGTGTAGATACATCCTTCACCACCGCACATACCCGATAAGGGGCATGATTCAGCAGAAACTCCTTCCCGATGGCATCCGTCGTGCCGAAGAGATGGCGTGCCACACTTCCCGTGACAACCGCCACCGGCCTTCCGGCATCGAACGTGGCCTTGTCATAGGGCTTCCCGCCAGTGAAAGAGAAATCGAACACATACCAGAACACATCGTCGGTCTGCATCAGGTCGATGCCTGTGGCAGGCTGCCCCGGCAGGGAAACGGGTGTGGAAACCGTCCGGCAGGCATATATGGTGACAGCCTCCGGCGTCTTCAACGATTGGAAACATTCGCGGGCTGTGCGTACGCTCATCGGCCCGTTGCTGGTGCTCCCCTCTCCCCAGTCCTTATGAGTGATGCTCATCCACTTGACATGCAGAAAGCGGTCGCGGTTACTTTCGGGAGCAAAGGACACCACCTGCACCTGTTGCAGCATCACCACCAGCATAATGAGAAAGATGGCAAGCGCCGTGCCTGCTATGCCTACGGTGCTGATGATGGGTTGCTGACGAAGTTGCGCCAATGCTTGTGTAAAATAATGCTTAATCATAACTCAACGTCCTATCTTTAAACCACGTGTATTCACACTGCCTATGCCGCCCTTGGATATGTCGGCACTGCCGGCCGTACCGGTCAGCGTCACACTTCCCACTCCGTCCACCTTGGCAGAAAGGTAATCGCACTTCACGTTGACGGAAGCCCTGCCTACGCCGTTCAGTTTCACCTTCAGCGTGTTGCAGGTCAAATCCTTTACATCCAGATTCCCCACGCCGTCTATCCTGAAAACGACATCGTCCAGCTTCAGCGCTTCCTCGCAGCTGAACCTGCCCACGCCGCTAAAGTCCACTTGTTTCAAATCGGGGGCGGAAAGGTATATCGTTACCCCTTCCTTCATATTGCGGTTCTTCCCGCCATTGTATTTGAAGCTCACTATCAAACGGCCGTTCTTCACCGTGGTGGTCATGCCTTTCACGTACTTTTCCTTGCCTTCCAGTTTCAACGAGCAGGCTTCGCTTTGCGTAAAACAGACCGTACCTACCGAATGTATCTCTATGGAAGAGAAAGCATCGACTTTACGCACTTCGCTCACCTTTTCGTTCTGTGCCCATGCGGCTGCCGCACCGGCAAATGCCAACACCAAAGCGATGATGACACCTATTATATTTGTTCTCATATTGTCCCGTTTTAAATGGATATTCCTTTTGCCGTCTCGTTTATTCCACTTGCCGTCCGTCGAAGAAGCGGACAGTCCTTGAAGTCTGCTTGGCCTGATCTTCGTTGTGCGTCACCATCACGATGGTGCGCCCGTCTTCTTTGTTGAGGCGGTGCAACAGTTCCATGACTTCGGCACCCATCTTGGAGTCCAGATTACCCGTAGGCTCGTCGGCAAGGATTATCTCCGGATTGCCGATAATGGCACGGGCAATGGCCACACGCTGGCACTGGCCGCCGGACAACTGCGTGGGCATGTGGCGCATGCGGTGGCTCAGCCCTACCTTCTGCAATACCTCTTCGGCCAGCCGACGACGCTCTTTGGCCGACACCTTTCTATATAGCAGGGGCAACTCTACATTGTCCAGCACATTCAATGAGTTAATCAGATGGAAAGACTGGAACACGAAACCCAGATTCCGGTTGCGGAAAGCGGCCAGTTCCTTGTCTTTCATGCCCTCTACCCCGGTGCCCGCAATTTCAATGCTGCCGCTGGTAGGAGCATCGAGCAAGCCCATAATGTTCAGCAAAGTAGACTTGCCGCAACCCGAAGGCCCCATGACGCTGAGGAACTCACCTTTGTTCACTTCGAGATTAACGTTTTCCAATGCTACAGTCTCAATCTCGTTCGTACGATAAATCTTGTTGATGCCTGTTAACTTAATCATAATGGTAAATATTAAATTGTTATTGTTTGGTTTATTATTATCCGCAGGCGAGATATATGTCTCACCGCCGACGTCCTACATATCTCATTGCTGACGTCCTATATATCTCATCACTGACGTCCTATATATCTCATCGCTGACGTCCTATATATCTCATCGCTGACGTCCTATATATCTCACCGCCGACGTCCTATATATCTCGTTGATGACGTCCTATATATCTCATGGACGATGACATACGTATCTCATAGAACACAAATCGGACAGCCTCCTCCCTACTCGTCGCGTAGCGCATCCGTCGGCGAAATGCGGCTGATGTTGCGTGCCGGGAAGAAGATACCCGTCATCACCACTGCAAGCAGCAGGACGAAGATGATGAGCGATACCCCGATGAAATGCTGCGTGAAGTCGCTCACCCAATAAGAGTCGGTCGTCCCTCTCATCCATGACAGCCCCTTGTGCAGTCCCTCCTTCAAGGCATATTGCAGATAGATGAAGAAACCGACAAGCGAAGCCGCCGCCGTGAGAACCGCCCCCTCGCCCATCAGCATACGTATGATGTGGCCGGGCGTTCCTCCGAACGAAAGCATCACGCCCACCTCTTCGCGGCGTGTACGCGTCTGCAACCAGAAAGTGCCGATAACGCCCAGACAAAGATTGATGAGGAAGAAAGCCGCCATCGCCAGATTGCGGCGGTAGATGGGTCCTGCGCTTGCAGCCTCGCGCTCTGCAATGATGGCATCGTAGGAGCGCACCTGCCGGGCAAAGAGATTGCCGGCCTTGAGTTCTTTCACCATCCACGGACGGAAGTCGTGCAGAAAACGCCTCATGCTGACGCCCTCCTTGAGCCGAACCAATATTTGTGCACTCTCCGGTATATCGGTCACATCAACAGACAGCACGGGGCGGAAAGCAACCATGACGGGCTTCCATTCACTATAAGCCTTGAACGTTCCCAGCACACCGACCACCGGAAAGTAAGTCGTATCATTGGCGTAAGCACGCCAGCAACGCCTGCCCGACACGTCGCTCCGTCCGAAAAGCGCTTGGGCGGTATTCTCCGACAGCACAACATCGTTTTGCACATAGTCGTAGTCGGACAGCTGCTCGGGCGTTCTTCCCGCTGCCGGACGGAAGCCGTAGGTCTCGAAGAATTGTGTATGGGGCAGAAACTGCATCCACAACATTTGATAACGCAGCGTGTCGTTTTCGGCCATCATGACGCTGCTGCTGCTGCCTTGCGAGCAGGGATAGCAAAACCCCATCAGCGGCGTTGTGCGCTCCACACCCTCGAAACCACGGGCACGGCGCACCAAATTCATGTAATTGTCCATCAGCGTGGCCGAGTCCTGCTTCTCTGCATCATAGCCCGGAGCGCCCGGCTGCAAAGCGGCCAGCGAAACCAAGCAAAGACGGTCGGCATCATAGCCGAGGGGAATAGTGCGGTCGTGCGTCACCACAATAACGGGGTCCAATATAACCCAAGCGAGGATGCTTACCAGCAACAACTCGGCCAGCAGCCATCCGTTGCGACGGCGGCGTGCCCAAAGATTCTTCAATATAAGCCTGAACATAACGATATCTCCATTTTATCACCTCTCATCGGGGAATGAGACGGTTAACGTTTTTCATTCAATGAGTTCACAATCGGCCGGCGCAACGAATGCCAAGCGGGAAGCAGCGCCGACAACAAATTCAGCAGCACGCATACCGCCAATGCCGCCAAGAAGAGCAACGGGGCAAACAGCATCTCGCCCGACACGCGCACGTCCACTCCTTCGGGCACCGTCCCCGGCCAACTGTCGAATGCCGTAAATACCCACTCGCGACTGACGTAAATCGCCGACCATGCCAGCAGCAGTCCCAGCGCACCGCCCATCAGCGTCAGCAGCAGGTTCTCCCACATCACCTGCGAGAGCAGCGTCCGCCTCCCGGCACCGAACGACTTGCGCACGCCCATCTCGGCCAACCGCCCGTCCATGCGGCTCGAAATCATACCGCTCAAATTCAGCGAAGGAACCAGCAGCAATGCAATCAGCATGAGCGCAAAGTAGCGCACCGTGGCCCATGTATCAACCCCCTGACTTGCATATTCCTGAAATACGCCACGCAAATGGGTGGTGGGCTGCTCATAGAAATCCACCGTCCAGTCATCGGGGTGCATCGAGTTCTCCTTACGGACAATCTCTTTCAGTTCCGCCCGCAAGGCTTCGCCCTGCCGGCCGTCCTTTACAAGGAAAGTCACGCCGAATGCCCCCAGATAGTCGAATCCGTATTTCACCTCCCGATAGTCCGGCGACACGCTGTACGGAAGATAGACCTGCGCATACGACTCGTCCGTCAGGCAGCTGGCGGAACGAACCACGCCGCACACACGGCAGTCCACATAGTTCAGGCTGAACGTGCGTCCTTCCACTCCCTCCACGGTGCCGAAAAGACGGCGAGCCAGCTCGTCCGTTATCACGGCCGTATGGATGCCTCCGTCCAAATCGGCTGCCGTAAACGCTTTTCCCTCCAGAAAACGGAAAGCATAGATGCGGAAAAAGGCTGGGTCGGTCAGCTTGACGGATACGGAGAAATCGCCGCTTCCATCTACCGGCTGTATGTAACTGTTCTCCTGCATGTCGTTCCTCAAAGAGGCCGAAACGACCAACGCATTCTTCATCGGATAAAACCACTCCTGCAATGCCTTGCAGGATACACCCCACTGATAGGTATGCTGACCTTCGGCGCCGGGATTCTTCTTGAAGCAGGCTGCGGAGAGATAGAGCGTGTTAGCCCTGTTCACCTCCGGATAGACGGGAGCCAGCTTGACGTAATACACCACGGCCACAATCATGGTCATGGCGATGGCCAGCCCCGTGCCCACGATGTAGAGTGCACTGAAGAGCTTGTTTTGCCTCATCAATGCCCAAGCTTGTTTGAAATAGATTTTTATCATAACCATGTAGAGATTAAGTCAAGCAGGATTCAGTCTTTCAGCTTGAGTTTGTTCTTGTTCTTATACTGGCTCATATCGCTCACCACCACTTCATCGCCCGGTTGCAGGCCGCCGACGACTTCCACAAACTCGAAATTGCTGTCGCCCAGTTGCACCTTGCGCTTCACTATCTCCTTATCGGCATTGCGCACAAAAAGCTCGTACTCTCCGCGCCCCACATAATAGCTCGCATTCGCCACACGCATCACGTCTTCCTTCACGGCATTCATCACATAGACATCCGTCTTCAATCCCGAACGCAGCCGGCGGTTGTTGTCCTCGTTCAGTTGCACGGTAAAGGATATCACGCCATTCTTGGAGAGCGGTGTCACGCTGCTGATTGAGCCTTCCAGTTTCTCGCTGCCAATCTTCACGATGGCTCTGCCGCCTGCCGCCACACGGTCGCCATAGGTGTCGGCAATCTCTCCCTCCACCTTGAAATGGCTCAAGTCGGAGATAACGGCAATCCGGCTGCCTTCGGCGACTTGTGCCCCAATCTGATTGTTGATGTACGTAAGGATGGCCTTGCGGGGCGAACGGACTTGTGCATCGTCGAGCGTGCGCTTGGTCTCGGCCAAGGTTTTCCTGAACATGCTGAAGTCCAACTCCCGCACCTGATATTCGGCAGCCAGCACCTCTTTCTCGTTGGCATATTGCTGCCGCAATTGTTCGTACTCCAATTGCGCCACGTTATAACTGAGCTCCGCTTGGCGCACCTTGTCGGTAGTGCCCGAACCAAGGCTGTCGAGGTATTGCTCGTTGCGCAACTCCACCTTCATACGGTCCAGCTTCATGGCCGACACCTTGATTTTCATCTGCAAATCGGTCAGTTTGGTCTGGTTGTCCAGTTTCAGTTGCTTCAGCTTGTAGCTGCGCATCTGCTCTTCGTCCAGCATCTTCTTATAGTCTGTCTCGGCACTCTGCAAATCGAGCTTCATGATGGGGGTACCTGCATCCACACTGTCGCCCCCCTTCTTATATACTTCCAGAATGCGTGTGTTGATGGGGGAATTTATGATTTCCTCGAATGCCGGAACCACCTTTCCCGATGCACTGACACTGACCTCAATCGTGCCTTTCTCTACTTTTGAGAATACAAGGTCGCTAACCTTCACTCCCGTACGCATCAATGAAATCAGCACGCAGACCGCAATAACGCCTGCCGTGCCGATGACACCGTAACGGATGATTTTCTTATTGCGCTCTTTATTACGCACCTCTTTCGGAATTTCTCTATCCATATCTTCTGTTTTTACTGTTTACGAACATGACACTGAATTTATGCCAATACCATGCCAAAACCATAAATCACTGAAAGTAAGCGCAAAGAACAAAAAACAGGGTGTCCGTTTTCGGACACCCTGTACATTTTCGGATAGGAAAACTCCCAATGGTGCAGAAGCGACATCAAGACATGCAGGATAGCAAGCCCGCATCCGGGCAAGCCCGACCCTGCCCCCTGTCTTTTTCCCACCCCTTTGGGAACTTCTTCCCACCTTCTTGGGAACACTTTCCCGCCTTCTTGGGAACTTCTTCCCTCCCTCTCGGGAAATTCTCCCCACAATACAGACTTATCTCAGCCTCAACCTGTCGCCCACCTCCGGAACGTAGTCCGAATCCTTTCGGTTCATCTTATAGAGATTCTTCAGACGGATGCCGTATTTCTGCGAAATGGAATGCATCGAATCACCATCTTTCACAATATAAACGGTATAAGCCTTGGAGGCCTTCTTCTTTTTCCCTTTCAGATAGATGATGTCGCCCGCCTCCAACGTATAGCCTTTATGAAGATCGTTGTATCTCACCAGCTTCTTCCAACTGATTTCAAACTCCTTGCCCAGCAGGCGGAAAGAATCCCCGTCGCGCGCCACCACGTAGGCAATGTCATTGGCAATATACACCTGATGCGGATGGGCAAGCCACGGTTTCTTCTCCAGCTCCTTCTCCCGCTTGCGGGTTTCGCCCCTGCTGCCCATGCTGCGACTGTCATACTGATAGAGTTCATAGTCCTCGATAATCGTAATCAATCTGTTGGCATACGAAGGGTCGGTGGCATAGCCTGCTTTTTTCAACCCGCGCGCCCAGCCTTTATAATCCGTTACCTTCAGGCTGAAAAGGAATGCGTAGCGTGCTCCCTGCCTCAGAAAAAGAGAATGGTCTTCATAGGAATCCTTCGGATGGGAATAGGCACGAAAGCACTCGTCGCGTGCGTCGTCATCATGATAGACCTTACTTCCGGTCCAAGTGCGATGGCACTTTATCCCGAAATGGTTGTTGCTCTTGCGTGCCAACCGGCTATATCCGGCACCGCTTTCGAGCAACCCCTGCGCCAGAGTGATACTGGCTGGTATCTTATGCTTCCGCATCTGCTCCACGGCAAGCGGCGCATATTGCCTGATATATTCATTGAAGCGGGGATTTCTGCGCTGTGCATGTACCGAAGCGACGGAAGCGGATATGAGTACTATGACCACGGTCAGTCTGAGAATACATTTCATGTTTCAATAGTTGAGTTCGATACAAAAATCCGCAAAAGAATTGAAAAAACCAATCTCTTTTCTACCTTTGTAACATTAATTACAATATAAACCCCTTCTATATGAAAGAACTGAAGATCCGAATCGCACTTAAAATATACGAATACGAAGAGCTGAATGCCGCCGACCGCGAGCTGACGGACGCCGCATGCGAAGCTACGAAACGCAGCTATGCCCCCTACTCGCACTTCTCGGTAGGCGCTGCGGCAAGGCTGGCAAACGGCATCGTCATAACAGGCTCCAATCAGGAGAATGCCGCCTATCCTTCGGGCATTTGCGCCGAACGCACCACACTGTTCTACGCCAACTCGCAATGCCCCGACCAAGCCGTAGAGACACTGGTCATCGCAGCACGCAATGAACGCGGTGAATTTCTGGAAGCCCCCATTCCTCCCTGCGGCGCCTGCCGGCAAGTAATGCTCGAAACGGAAAAACGCTTCAACCATCCCATGCGCATACTGCTATACGGAACAAAAGGGATATACGAGGTGAAAAGCGTAGGCGAATTGCTCCCTCTCTCGTTCGATGCTTCGGCCATGCAATGAACTGCGCTACGCGCATTGTTTCAAGATAATCTGTCATAAACAACCGTTGCAAGCAGTTATGATTTGTTTTCAATTAGTACTTTGACCCATTGGAAACAACACAATAAGGCGCATTAAGATAGCAACAGAGGTTGTGATTTGCTTTCAAATTAGTATCTTTGACCCATTGGAAACAACTGATTTTATACTGTAATAACGGGAAATCAGTTGTGATTTGCTTTCAAATTAGTATCTTTGACCCATTGGAAACAACCACGAGCATCAGACAATTGACCAGACTTCTGTTGTGATTTGCTTTCAAATTAGTATCTTTGACCCATTGGAAACAACCGTAAGACCAAGCTGTGCCTGTTGAGATTCGTTGTGATTTGCTTTCAAATTAGTATCTTTGACCCATTGGAAACAACCACGAGAATCATTGTAAGAGCGTAACACGTGTTGTGATTTGCTTTCAAATTAGTATCTTTGACCCATTGGAAACAACGGTATGCTGGCCTTTGGGATTATAATTATAGTTGTGATTTGCTTTCAAATTAGTATCTTTGACCCATTGGAAACAACATTTATGATCTGATAGACGCATCAGACCCGTTGTGATTTGCTTTCAAATTAGTATCTTTGACCCATTGGAAACAACCTTTGTGTATAATTTGAATAGTTTCTTCTGTTGTGATTTGCTTTCAAATTAGTATCTTTGACCCATTGGAAACAACTGAGTATAAAATTCTGTCTTCCCAATACCTGTTGTGATTTGCTTTCAAATTAGTATCTTTGACCCATTGGAAACAACTGGATGCCGCCGGGCTTTTGATGCGTTGCCGTTGTGATTTGCTTTCAAATTAGTATCTTTGACCCATTGGAAACAACGCTTGTTAGCATAATCAGCATAACCGCACAGTTGTGATTTGCTTTCAAATTAGTATCTTTGACCCATTGGAAACAACTCAGATTCGACGAAAGAATCAGAGCGAATAGTTGTGATTTGCTTTCAAATTAGTATCTTTGACCCATTGGAAACAACCGCGCACGATGTTATTACCCTTTCCGCCGAGTTGTGATTTGCTTTCAAATTAGTATCTTTGACCCATTGGAAACAACTGAACAGTCACCGGAAGAATATCTTTCGAGTTGTGATTTGCTTTCAAATTAGTATCTTTGACCCATTGGAAACAACTGGTTATTCATTACACCCTGTACTACAACGAGTTACAATATTAATTAGAATTAAAAAATGAAGACGTTTCCATAAAGAAATCTCACCTTATGAGTGAGATTTCTTTTTTTAGAATAGTTCCGTAAGCCTCCGGTAAAGTACGTATTGCAAAATACAAAAAATTAGTCCCGACTGGGCACGATTCGTTCAGATTCGCCTCCGAGTCGGGACTAATAGCATCAAATTATATCAATTCGGAACAGATTTGTTATGATTTCACCCAGTTCCGTGGAAGAAGTTCTGTCATATCCTTTTTATCCCTTTCATAATACGGTATTTTCCTCAGTACGTCCTCCATCCACACTCTAGGGTCAACTCCGGCAGACTTGCAGGTCCCGATAAGGGAATATACAATGGCCGCTCTGTATGCCGATGCGTCGTTGCCACAGAACAGATAGTTTTTTCTTCCCAAAGCCAAAGGCCTTATCGCATTCTCAATGAGATTGTTGTCGATATTCACCCTTCCGTCATTTACATATCTGGAGAGTCTGGGAAGAAGTGAGAAGGTGTATTCTATAGCCTTCCCGGTACGGCTCTTAGGCAGCACCTTAAGGTATGCATCCTGCATCCACCTTTCAAATTCCAGTATCACAGGGTAAGACTCCCGGATACGTTTTTCCTTGCGTTCTTCTATGGAAAACCCGGCTTCGTCAGCTTCAGATTCGACTTTGTACAACTTGCCTATATGGCATAATGCCTGTGTAGCCAGTGCCCTGTTCTCGTCCAGCGCTTCCGTAAACTTTCTCCTTGCATGGGCCCAACAGCCGAACAGCGTGATGCCTTTCATCCGTTCGAACTGTTCGTAGGCATCATAACCGTCGCACTGCGCAAGCCCGACATAATTGCCGAGGAGTTCACGGGCAACCTTCCCACTACGGCTGCCACGGTCATAATGGAACACGACGTCTCCGGTGATACCGTCCCGCAGGCACCACTCATAACCTTTTCTCGTCTTGTGCTTTTCGTTGTCTATAACAGGTATCACACTCTCGTCTATCTGTATATATTCACTCGAGAGTATCTGCTTCTTAAGGAGATTATAGAGAAGCTTCAGCTTTTCCACTGCCGCCTCATACCATCCACCCATGGTCGAATCACTGATGGTTATGCCGGACTCACGGTACTGTTGTATAAGGCGGTAGAATGGCAGATGATACATAAACTTTCCGATGATAATGTCTGTCAGTACGGATGCTCCTGCCATACATTTGCCCACAGGCACCAAAGGAAGCGGACTGATAAGGATATGCCTCTCTTCCGGATGCTTTTCCTTGAGTTCTGATTTTCTTATTACCTTGTGGCGGATGGTCTTTACTATATAGACTTTTTCTGGGATACGTTCCAGACGAAGAGTCTCCTCGGTTCCGATTTCAACGAAATCCTCTTTCAGCTCACCGTCTTCTGTGGTAGTACCTTCAGGGTAAAGATTGATTTCATCTACAGGCAGCAAGGAGGTATCAAGAGGCTTGCGGACAGGTTTCTCCCTGACCTTTATGGTCCTTGTTATCTCTTCTTCTGCCTTGCGTACTTCCTCTTCAAGCTCAGCCTTCTCATCGGAAGACATTTCCTGCTGTGTAAACAGCGACAACTGGTTGGGGTCAAGAGGAAGGTTCTTCTCACTCATACGGCCGAACATCTTCTTTCTAAGCCAATAAAGAGATTGTTCCAGGGATGCCACTTTCCCTGAAAGTGCATCATTTTCCTTGCGAAGCCTTTCATTCTCCCGTATTATTGCCTTTATCTGTTCTTCCGTAAACATCTGAATTCCATCGTCTTATTATACTGTAAAGATAATAAAATATGCTGGAATACACAACCTTACAGTATATTAAATACCGGTTACTTGCGAAGTTTTCTCAAGTTTTCAAGTCTGTTTCTACGTGAATCTCCGGATTCTATAATACCCTCCACGATCATTACAAGGTCACGCCATTCTATTGCTTCGCAGATGTCGTCCTTACTAAAGGAGCCGGGCTTGCCAAACGTACCGGTCTCCAAAAGCTTGGAATAAAGTACCATTCCACCTGCTTCCCAGTGGAGAAGCTTGATACGGTTGCGTGCCCTGTTCATAAAGATGTAAACATTCCCGTTACACGGGTCATGCCCCATGACATCGGTCACTATACCACTGAGTGTATGGAAACTCTTCCGCATATCCGTCGGACGGTTGTACAGCAGATAATGAAGACTGTCGTTAAGGTTAAACATGGCTGCAGGCTTGAATTATTGAATAAATCTCCTGTGGGCTGAGCTCTCCCTGAATGCGTATTGCATCTCCTTTTGATGTACGTATCTCTATACTTTTAAATCCGGATGATGATTCTCCTTTGGGTTTACGGCCGCTCTGACCGGTAAATGACGGGACAGGAATAAATGTGCCGCTTTGTCCCAGTTCTATAAAATCGCCTTTGGAAGTATTGACGCAGGACTGTTCTTCTGCATAACGGGACTTGCTGTCATAAAATCTCCAGACAGGGATATTGAGTTCCGCCAGCCTTGATTTATAAGTTACTTTGTGTTCCTTGCAGTACATAATAATTTCTGCAACTTCTTCTCGTGTCATCATAAGTTTTACTTTTTGGGCACAAAGATACTGGTCGAAGAGATTGCAGAAAATACGTGGTTTACCGGAGGCTTACATAGTTCCAGTTGTTGTCCCGGTGCACTTATTGTCTGAGTTCTTTTACCATAAAAAAGTTCTATATTAGCAAACTGTTTATCTGTTATGCACATAATTCCAACTTGTCCATACTCTGGCAAGAAAGATTTAACTCTTCTAATATGTACCTCAGCATTCTCACTACTGGCACAATGACGTACATATATAGAAAACTGAAACATCGTGAATCCATCTTTCTGCAGATTCTTCCTGAAATCCGCATAAGCTTTTTTGTCCTTTTTAGTATCAGTCGGCAAATCAAACAATACAAGTACCCACATAATACGATATTCACTAAATCTTTCCATAGCAGGATAACAATTAATTTCTCATGAAATTAGTACTCAAAACTCGGATATACTATTTTCCTACTTTCTCCACTAAAACATTTATAGAGCGAAGCAGTTGTCTGTCCTACCGCCACCATCAATGGGCTACGTTTTCCTGCAATCGTTACATCTAAAACAGGAATGGAAAGCAATTCTATTTTCAAATCTTTAGTCAGTTCTGCATAATCTTGCCTACTCTTCACAATATTGCATACCAACTCGTCCACATAAGGACGGTATGGTTCCATAATATCATCTGCCAAACAATAAGCATTGTAACGGTTATGATGATGTATTCCCAATGTTGGAAGTAGACCGCTCGCTACTAATCCTCGCGCCACAACTGCCCGCAAAATCGCATAACCGTAATTCAACAAATTATTTGGAGGAATACCCTCTCTATCCCTTTTAAACCCTTCAATAGTAAACAAATTCCTCCAATAGTAAGCGGCCGCACGGGCTTCCAGATTATCAGAATCACCACTTTTTACATCAGAAGCCCATTTCTCCATACATTTTACTTCTTCACCGGCACACTTTTTTAACACAACCGCCTGATTCTCTATTTTCTGCTTGACAGTCTGTTGCCATAGTTGTTTCATTAATGGAAGAGAGGCACTTAACTGATGACGAAAACGTTCATTTTGAGTTGTATTCCCGTATAATGGCAACATCAAGCCAATAGGCATACTTTTGCTATCGCAAGTTATAACGGCACAATTATTTTCAAGCAAGGCTTCCAACACTCCTGAAGTAATAGTTATTTGTTTATTATCCAATACAACTACACCGATATCTTCTATAGGTTTTGTCACTTCAGTCTCTCTTCTAAATCCTTCCGGCAAAGTATTATTTCTCACCACTTCCGGCAGTTTTATCACTAATTGACAGTTTTTCAGTGACAAATAAATAGGATTTCCAAAATAGAGTGTTTTTTTAATCATAATATTCTTTTAACAACCAATACCAACATATCAATAACTAATATACAATATATTTTTCATGACATAAAAGCTCCTTCTTCTCATTTTCAAAGAGTTTTATATTTATTCAAAATGTCCTATTTTCATGATAGTGCCTAATCTATCCACTAATATAGGTATACAAATACTCTTTATCATTTCCCCACTCCAAGCTTTCTCTGCTTTATTATTAGCTCCTAATTCAATCGTGTTAATAATCGCATTAGAAATATGATAAGGAACAAAGAAACATTGGTTACCTGTGGCCGAAACCATTTTGTATATTCTTTTCCTGGCCATCGGCTGTTCTACCTTTCCACGATCCAACTCTTCTTCTGTAGGGACATATACTAAATCATTCGGTGATAACCAAAATAACAACTTATTTCCGGCCTCATTTCTATCCGGAACAGGAGTGGCTCCCTGCTTCTTGCGCTCTATCACAACATTCAAAGGTATTGTTTCATACATTCGCTTACCGTCTTCATTAACATATACGGCAAAGAAAAGATTTGTTCCTTTGGCTGCTTCTACAAATTTCTTTGGTTTGTTTCCTGTTTCACCTACATTAAATTTATATCCAAGAGGCTCATACACTCTGACTTTATAGATAGGCTGATGCGATTTACCATCATTCAACTCTTTCAAATTCAGATTCATCTCATCAATTCCATCCGGCGAAAACGCTAATTCCGTATTCCCTTCTTTTTTCGTTAAATGAGCCAACAAGATTTTCTGAATTCCAGTATCTGTTACAGAACCACGAATTTTCTTTTCAGTAAAGCTTGTATCTAATGGTTTTCGTACAGCTACCATCGGCTCAGAAGTAGTATCCGTGAAATAGTAAACAGGAATTTTTGCAAGATTAACATCTTTCCAAAGAATAGCATTTTCTTTAAAATATTTTTCAATACGTTTTTTATCATATTTATAATCAAACAACTGCAGTATTTTCTTTTTGAGTTTCTTATCTACAATCATTTCGGGAGTATCTAAAGCAACCGACAGACGCACTTCTTTCCTCATCCTAAGATTGACACGACCAAATACAGTATCTTTATGCAATGATTTCCGTATAGCCCAATTATCCCCTTTTGTCTGTGAGAACAGAACTTTTTTACTATTCTTATTGTATCTCCAATAATAATTGGTATTCTTATTTAAGACCCGAAGATTTTGTTTGAAACTTACTACTATTTCATTTAGAATGGTTTGAACATCTTGTGTAAACGTTTCCCAAGGTTTCTTAATCACCCATTTATAGTTTCCGGAAGCATCCGTCTTGCATTTATCACACAGCAATCGTTGCAAATCATGCCGAGTTATTTCGGCGTTTTTTCTTGCCGACTCATTATTCAAATAATTTATATGATTGCGTGAAGCACAAGCTATCACAATGGCGTCCATGGCGTGATGACGATGATCAATGCGTTTTTTACTGAATCCTTTCTGATACTCCAATGGCAAATCCGTTTGAAAATAACGCTTTCCATCTTTGATTTCCCAACGTCCAAAACTTTGAGTTCCTTCCAATTGATTCAAACGCTCAAAACGAGAAGATATAATATTATTCCATACGTCATTCATCCCCCAGTCTTTCTTTAATCTGTCTGTTACACTTCCTGTGCAGACTATTACATTCCTTGAAATTGCTTCCGGCTCATACTCGCCATTAGCATTTTTTTCACGGACAACATTGGAAAGCAACGTCTTTACGACTCTACTGATATACCGGCTATCATTCAACTGTCGTTCTACAAACTTATCCGGAATATCATCCATTAACAATTTTTCCTTCTTTAGCTTTGATTTTGAATAATGGTCTCTTACAAACTGTTCGTATTCCTCTACTGTAAAAATTCTCACAACTTTCCCAAAACTTAACTCAACTTTCTCCCCGTGGTGTCCTTTTATAAATTCATAAGCAAGGAATTTATCTTTTAATTTATTCACTTCAGATTCACAAATAACCTTATTGCTAAATGAGTCATCGAAGAAGCGAGATTGAGGAATAATATGCTCTATCTCATAAGCCGGAGTAAATAACTTAGCAAGAGGAATGACTTCACCGGTATAAGGAGAACGATATTTTTGCTCCAGCCACAACTTATACCGCATAAATTCCGATTTTGATGGAGACTTACTGTCTTTTAATTTTTTCAGGAAATCTTCAATGTCCTCCGGAATATCCGCAACACGATTCAGAATTTCATTTTCATAGATACGTAATAATTCTTGTTGACTTGGTGAATAAGGGCGTACGTTTTCGATTTCATATTCAGGATTTATAAATTCTTGCAACAAAGCCTTAATTCGGAGATTTGCTTTCTCGTTTTCAAGAAATTGCATAGTCATCCTCTCTCTTTCCTTAGCCGATTTTTTCATTTCACGTCCCAATTCTACATGAATCTCGTCAATAGTCCCCAAACGTTTCCATATATCTCTGACCACACGTAACGTCTCTACAACAACTTGCTCTACTATCGGATTACGTAAAGAATGCTGCTTGAATGAAGCCAAATAAGCATCTATATCAGCCGGCTCTTTCCATTTGGCTATGTCTTTTGATTCCGAATGACGTCCATAGACAATGTAACAGGCAAGCCACAGTGGTAATCCTCTAAAATCATCACTTTTCTTCAAATGTATGGTTTTCTCACGAACGCGGTTATTGATTTCTTCCTCACATCCACCCATTATCATTCGATTTATCCGTTCTTGGGTCGCTTCGTCAAAACCATCTTCACTCCAATATTTCCCCATTCGCATCAACGGTAACAATTTTTTTATGGCTTTAGCCGAATATGAGCCGTATTCTTTCTTAAACGGAGGTGTGTTTTTGAAAGCTTCCACAAAAGCATCTTTATTCAAATTGTTTTTAAGAGCAAATGTGGATAAGGCTTTCTCTAATTCAAACCTATCATTGACAGAATATAGTATATGCCACAAGGCCACCTCGTTTTCTACGGACAAGACAAAATTATCCAAAGGTGCTTGCATCTTGTTTATACGAGATGCGATTAAGTGTTTTGTTTCATTACAAGGATATACTCTATCTTCCACATAATTCCAACGATAATCTGTAATCTGATTTTTCAGACCAAACAAAGGATACTTGAGGAATGTTTTCTGGTCTATTTCCTTACGTTCATTCAGCCATTCAAACAAAGCAACATAATCTTCTTCATTTTTCAGAAAATCTTTCGTCACATCTACATCTGTCTGTAATTTTCCCTCAACGTTTTTTTCTTTCTGATATATCCTGATATTCGAAAGGAATTGCCACAAACGGAACTCCTGAAAAAGAGGATGTGACTTAGCTATACACTTTAAAGCAACGTGCTTGAGCTCGCCGGTTTCCTTATCCACAAATTTATTCTGTTCATAAGGGCAATCGCTGATTAGCGTTTTTTTACTCTTCAACGGACGCTGATAAAAAATGATATCTTCGATGAATAGATAACTAAAATCACGATTAGCAATATTATCTCTATGCGCTTCGTTTTGAGGATACAAACAATCCAAACACCTCCCATATAAATCACGATCCTGCAACTCCGGATGAAAAGCAGACTGTTTTTCTAATATCGACTTTAACTCTGCCTTATAATACTTGCGTTCTATGGTACGCACCAGCTTGCCTCTGACTTTCTGCTGAGGTTTCTGCAGCAACGTGTCGTAAATATAGCATCCTACAGTCTTCCCGCTTTCAATGATATCCGCTTCTGTTTTTTTCTTTATCAATGTCCAATCATCTTCTTTCGGAGTACGGAAAGAACGCTTTACTTCACCTTGTTTGTCCAACTTAGGAGTTCCGTCTTCATTCAATTCTGTGGTTACAATAAACTCCTTTGTTTTCCCTTCCCAATCTAAAGGAACGCTGCTTGCCCGACGATATACCCAGCCATTATCCAAATGTATATTGTACCACGTATCTTTTCCCTTCTTGTCATCCGTCGCTTCAACCCGAACAACTTTCAGAGCATGGAATTCAATCGACTTATTGCTTTTCTCTTCCTCTTCTTCTCCTCTCAACTGATAATATCCACGTTTTTGGTTGAAGTTCAATAATATCCAAGCCAACTCTTGCTTGGTTATTTTTTCCGTCAAGGCTTTCTTCCGCAAATAGTAAATGGTCCAATCATAAGGAACCTTCTTGCCATTTTCCACCAATGCGGGTTGATATTGTGCAAAATCGGCCAACATCTCATTAAATGCTGTCCGGAAAACAAATTCAAACCGGCCGGTTTCTGTCTTTTCCCATGCCAACTTGGGTTCTATCCGACTACAATATTGTCCTGCACGCTCATTCCAATTTAGCTGTTTGGAATAGTGCTCAGGCAAGAAATCCAATATATGTAACACCCTATGAAGTCGTTCACGCCTTAACAAGCATCTTTCCCTCAAACGTCTTATACCTCGCAGACGGGTTCTTTCCGAAGTTTGCGACGTAGAATTGCCTTTATCAAAGTCTCCCAATGTAGCAGCATCCATAGGAATGATTCTACTCCCGGCCATTTCCAGCCATATTTTCTCTGTTTGCTCTACTATTTCTGAATTAAGAACCGCCCATCCTATACTATTGGTTCCTAAATCCAATCCTAATATTCTCTTCATAACGATGATTTCTATGTAGTTTTCACAAAAATAGTAAAAAACTTTTTTAATGATAGAAAAATCCAATTATTATCCTTATCTTTGTATATCTGATTTGAAGCAAATCACAATAAGGATTATTCCGTTGTGAAAACATTAGGTGCTTCTCGACCTTCATTCGGGAAGAATCCTCTGCCTTGGCAGAGGATTTTTTATTTTATAAAAACAAATACTTTTTGAGTACATTTTCTGCAAGAGGGATATCGAAACAATGGGAAAAATGGCTAAGACCAACGTCACGCAATGGTTTGTTTTCTTCAAAGACAAATTGCTTCTGAAGAAAGAATATACAGAAAAAGGTGAAATAAAGTACAGTATACCCATAAGTTCAGAACCCCCTCTGCAACCTGAAGCCGAGAAAAACATACACGAAGTAGTGTCTCCCAACGGTAAGAGGGTGCAGACATTCGCTGTAAAAGAACCGATAGTGGAAACCGAAAAATGGATGATGACAGGATTGCGGGCATCGTACGACCACATTACTAAAGATGAATATCGCTCTGCCGGAAAGGCATATCAGATTCTGTATTGGGATGAGCACAGTCACTTCTGCCCGGTGTGCGGTACGAGCATGGAAAAGCAAAGCCCTATCATGAAGAAATGTCCCGATTGTGGAAACGAAATGTACCCTCCCGTCTCTACGGCCGTCATTGTATTAATAAGAAAAGGCAAGGAGATTCTGCTGGTACGCGCCCGCAATTTCCAAGGGACATTCTATGGGCTGGTGGCAGGATTTCTCGAAGCCGGAGAGACATTGGAAGAATGCGTGGAGCGCGAGGTTTTGGAGGAAACCGGATTGAGAGTAAAGAACATACGATACTTCGGAAATCAATCATGGCCATATCCCAGCGGGTTGATGGTAGGCTTCATAGCCGACTATGAAAGCGGAAACATAAAACTTCAGGAGGATGAACTCAGCGCTGCCGCGTTCTTCTCCAAAGACTCTTTGCCCGAAATACCACGCAAGCCGAGCATAGCCCGGAAGCTGATAGATTGGTGGCTGAACGAAAAACGGCAATAAAGCAACGCCACTCTTTCATCAAGAAAAAAAGAGGAAGATATGTCAAAATGGAGAGAATTCCGACAGATAACCATATTCTGCCTCCTTGATTCGTTCGACCTGCCTATGCAGAAAACAATCGGGCTGTGGGTCATGTACACTATGTATGCGGGCATATTTCCGTTAAAAAGTGGGCACACATAACTCTCTAAATGCGGGCTTACGATTGGAATAAACGTTAACCACATTTGAGTAAGTACCGACCACCCTTTGATTTTGTCTGAGTGACATACGTCAATGCCGATTACAACCTTACGTGAATTCGACGATAAAAATGGGATATTCTTCCGATGCGTATCCGCAATTGACATAAAGAGAAGAGAGCCTTTTCAGTCCTACCGCTTTTCCCTGTTTTGACAACTGCAATCCTTTGTCGTGACAGACGCAAGTGTTTTACGTGACAGACACAAGTGTTTTACACGTCAGATACAAGTGTTTTAGCCGTAAGACACAAGTGTCTGACAAGGCAGGAACAAACGCCTGATAATCAGCAGGGTTCGAATTTAAAACACAAGTCTTCAGGTGAGGTTATCGACCTGCTTCTTATCCCGAACTCAGATTAATATAAAGTATAAATAGATATACATTTCAAGCCTTGAAACAGAAAACTCTTCCATTAGAAGAGAATGTTTCAGGCAATACTCAGCATCTTTTGAATGGTATTCCAACATCTTTCTTCCCATTACATCGGACTATGGTCAACCTTATTTCAGTTTCCTTCAGCAAATCGGCTTCGAAGATTCGAGGTTGCCGGAACCAAGCATATCATCCGCCGCTACCTAATTCTTGCTTCGCCCCACCCCAATACCGCAATTTATAGGTATTGACAAATATCGAAAAAAACACGATCTTTGCAGCAATCCAAACAAAGACTATGGACAATTTATTGAAACAGACTGCCAACGGCTTTGTATCTTTTTGCGCCAAGTGCAATGCTTATCATCTGGAGTTCGGGAATTTGTTTTTCAGATTTACCGACGATGAGTTCCGGCATTTCCGCCGGTATATATACTCTATCGACGGCGAATATTATAAAAACCTGAACCGGGACATGAGAAATGCCCGTAAAATCTTTCTGCGAATGCCCGTACAAGGTTTTTACTGTGCTCTTCACCCCGAGGAATTGGCCGAATTGAAAAGGTTGGTGGACTTTACAACAACAGAAGACGAAGCAAGTTTATCAATACATTTGGAACATTACTCTTTAAACTAACTAAATGAATATTAAGTATGAAAATTGAAAAGATTGTAGCCCGTGAGATTCTTGATTCACGCGGCAATCCCACAGTAGAAGTGGACGTAATTTTGGAATGCGGCGTCATGGGACGCGCGGCTGTGCCATCCGGCGCTTCAACCGGCGAGCACGAGGCTTTGGAGCTGCGCGACGGTGACAAAAAACGTTACGGCGGCAAAGGAACATTGAAAGCGGTAGAAAATGTCAATAAAATAATTGCTCCCGCCTTGGCAGGCCGGTCGGCATTGGAACAACGCGCCATCGACCATAAGATGCTGGAGCTGGACGGCACACCCACCAAGTCGAAATTGGGCGCCAACGCCATTCTGGGCGTTTCGTTGGCTGTGGCCAAAGCGGCGGCTGCCTATCTCGACATCCCCCTGTACAGATACATCGGCGGCGTAAACACCTATGTAATGCCTGTCCCGATGATGAACATCATCAACGGAGGTTCTCACAGCGATGCGCCTATCGCCTTTCAGGAATTCATGATTCGCCCCGTAGGCGCCACTTCTTTCCGCGAAGGGTTGCGTATGGGAGCCGAAGTATTCCATGCCTTGAAGAAAGTTCTCCACGACCGTGGTCTCAGCACGGCTGTCGGCGATGAAGGAGGTTTTGCTCCGGCACTGGCAGGCACGGAAGATGCGCTGGACTCCATTATGAGCGCCATCAAAGCAGCAGGTTACGAGCCGGGCAAGGATGTAAAAATCGGCATGGACTGTGCTTCATCCGAGTTCTTCAAGAACGGTATCTACGACTATACGATATTTGAAGGCGAAAAAGGCAAAAAACGTACAGCCGACGAACAAATAGCATACTTGGAAGATTTGATTAATAAATACCCGATTGACTCCATTGAGGACGGTATGAGCGAGAACGACTGGGAAGGCTGGAGAAAGCTGACCGAACGCATCGGCAACCGTTGCCAATTGGTTGGCGACGACTTGTTCGTGACAAATGTGGAATTCCTTGAAAAGGGCATTGCCACAGGATGCGCCAATTCCATCCTTATCAAAGTCAATCAAATCGGGTCGCTCAGCGAAACGCTGGATGCCATCGAGATGGCACACCGTCATGGTTATACAACCGTAACCTCGCACCGTTCCGGCGAAACAGAAGATGCCACCATTGCAGACATTGCCGTTGCCACCAATAGCGGACAAATCAAAACGGGCTCTTTGAGCCGTTCGGACCGCATGGCAAAGTATAACCAACTGCTGCGCATCGAAGAAGAGCTGGGCAACCTTGCTGTTTATGGCTACAAAAGAATAAAATAACTCTTTGTAGTGAATAAGTCATAAAGAGGGAATAGCGTCTTTGGGAAAAGGCGCTATTTTTATTTCCCTATACCTTATTATATATAGGAAATGCAATCTATATAAGAAATACCATCGAAAGGAAGCATCATTCCCGATTCATCAGACGATGCTCTGCCATCTGCCCGTACTTCGTGCCGGGACGGCCGTAATTGGCATACGGGTAGATGGAAATGCCGCCACGCGGTGTAAAGATACCGGTCACTTCGATATACTTGGGATTCATCAACCTAATCAAATCTTTCATGATGATGTTTACACAGTCTTCATGAAAAGCTCCATGATTGCGGAAACTGAAAAGATAGAGTTTCAGGCTTTTACTTTCCACCATCCTGACATCAGGGATATAAGATATACGGATTTCCGCAAAATCCGGCTGACCGGTGATAGGACACAAGCTGGTAAACTCCGGACAATTGAAACGCACCCAATAATCATTATCCTGATGTCTGTTGTCAAATGCCTCCAGCACTTCGGGGGCATAGTCTTGCCTGTATTCGGTTTTCCTTCCCAATAAAGAGAGTTGCTCTTTCAATTCGGTCATATCATTTCCTATTAAGAGATTCCTAAAGTTTGTTTAAGTCATTGGTCTGCCTGCCAGATACTTCTTCAACCTTTCATTCCTCAGTTTACATGCCGGGCAACAGCCGCAGCCGTCTCCCCGGATGCCATTATAGCACGCCAACAATGCTCATCCGTTGCTTCAAGTTCTACTTTTGCCTCGCGGGCCATGTGACGAATAAAACGGAGAAAAAAGCAGAAAACAAACGCAGAAGAGGCTAAGAAATACTTATTGAAGAAATGCAGCACGGTTTCTAAATATCGCCGATTTTCCACACTTTGTAGGAGATTCCTTCATCATAGACGTCGCTTCCGTCTATCCGCTTGATGGCATTCACCACACGGATGGTTACCGGGAGTATCACTACTTCGTACATGGACTTGAGCACAATCTGGATGCACATCAGCATCAGCAACTCGTTCCATGCGATAATTCCACCGAAGGCTACGGGGAAAAAGATTAACGAGTCGCCCGTCTCACCTACCACCGTCGACCAGATGGCGCGTGCGGAGAAGTTTCGCCCGTTGCTTGCCAACTTCATACGACTCATGACATAGGCATTCAGAAAAGAGCCTACCAGAAAAGCCGACAGACTGGCTATTACAATGCGCGGAGCCATACCGAAGACGAAATTGAAGTGCGCCTCGCCTTCCCAAAAAGGAGCGGCAGGCAAAGCAACCGCCAACAGGCCCAGCATTACCACAAAGAAATTCATGGCAAAACCACTCCAGATAATCAGACGCGCCTTGCGAAATCCCCAGACCTCGGCAATGCAGTCGTTGATAATATAAGAAATCGGAAATACCAACAGTCCGGCCGTCACGGTGATACCGCAAACCTGAATGACTTTAGTTTCAAGAAGATTGGCTGCAATCAGACAGACATTGAACAAAATGCCCAGCAGCATAAAAGGTACAGATACTTTTTGCTTCATACTCCTGTTTTTTACGTGGTGTTCTAGAATACACGACCGCTATTCGCGGCATCATACTTTTTTAATCGGGCGCAAAGATAGAATGTTTTTTCCAAACAGACAAATTTCTCTATCGTATAGAAGAGAGCAACGGAGGATCTCTATTTTAAAAGCAAGAAAAAACTCAGATAACCATGCAAGCTATCTGAGTTTCATCATTGTATGGCTGATGTCTAAGTTTAGGTTTTAGAAGCTATAATCCAGACTGAGGCCGAAGACTTTATTCGTACGGCTATACACGTTCGTACCGCTTAGTCCGGTTCCATTATAATTCGCGGAAGTCTTTTTATAATCCTCATAGTTGGTCCACATATAACCGATATTCACTTTCGCTCTTTCGTTCAATTTGAATTTCGCACCGAAACCCAAAGAATACGAATCGCAAGAGAAGCTGGTATCGCTCTGATAGTTGTCAGACAATCCATAATCCGTTATCTGACCGCCGCAGCTCAAAGTCAACCTCTTGGTCACATCCCATTCGATACCGGCCAGATACTCGTTCGTACCCTTTGTCAGGAACTTTTGTTTATCTCCCGCCATACCCGCTTTCTTGTCGTCATAGAAGTGATACTCCACAGAGGCGCGCAGCACCGGCAGAAACTCATAAGCCGCAGCAACTGATAGCATGGAAGGAATGTCGTTCGGAGTATTCACGCCGGGCTTGTAGGCATCCAACGCACCCTCCGGCGCTTTCAGCTCTTTCGTTTTGTTTTCAATGTTCAGTTTAGTCAAGAACTCATACTTCGCACCGATGTTCAACTTACCCAACCGGGCATTCGCACCGATAACCGGTGTCAGGCCCCAGCCGATCTGATCGCAGTCCAAAGCCAAGTTCATCAGAGCGGCACCGCCATTCTTCAGATTGGCATCCACAAATCCTTTGTAACCACCGAAGAAATAGTTCATACGTCCGCCGGCAAACGCAGAGAGCCATTCGTTCACCTTGTAAGTCAAGCCCAACTGCAAGGAGTAGATATATTGCTTGCCATCCATGCCTCCATTGATGGTGTACATATTCGGAGTCACCACTTGCCCTTTTTTCAGAGCAGTTTGAAAGATTTTGGCCATGACCTGTGATTCGAACATGGGCAGGCCGTTGTCGAACGAAGCCTTGCCACCGCCACCGGTGATGGCAAAGAAACCGGAAATGGTCCAGCTACCTTTCTTATAGGCTGCAAACAGACTGGGGATAACCGGTGCGGCAGCCTTTCCTTCATAATACTTTCTGAAAGGCTGCGGCGAAACAATGGGTTTCGTCCCGTCAAAACCGTTGTATGTGTGGAAAGCGGCATCGATATTTCTCGTTTGGAAAGCGCTCTGAATACTCAAAGCTACATGAAACCCGTCTTTCGGCAAGAAAGCCAGACCGGCCGGATTGGAGTAAGCACCGTCTATTTCGGTAGTGGCACCGCGAGATAACATACGAAGAAAAGCCGGGTGTTGATTGGTGTTGGTCAGAAAACCACCCGCAAAAGTTGGAATTGAAACCATCAGCATCGCAATGCCGATCAATAAAAATTTTCTCATCTAAATCTTTTTTAATTGTTTTCGGCCGCAAAGGTACAACAATATCGCACACTACAAGCATTTTTGTGCAGAAAAAATACATAACATCTCTCATTTGATTGAAAAACAAACAATTTCCAATGAAACAAAAAGTCATCTGCCTTACTTCATCCCACCCGATTGTCCTCCATCTCCAAACAGTCTCGAAAGGATGCACCGCAATGAAAAAGGCGCTCGCATTATGAACCGTATCAGGAGCGGACTTCACGAATCGGCACGGCTGCTCATTGACGAAATCCGTGAAATTCGCATAAGCCGCGCCTGAAAAATCATAAGGGTGCTCCGGCAACTCTTCGCCGGTCTGAATAACCGCCGTAGCAATAGGGCGTTTCAGCCACTCCGCAAATTACCCCAAAAGATTGCTGTTTTGGTCTTCTTCGTCGCTGGAAACGGGACTTGGAGAAGAATTGGAACCGGTAGAGCCGGAAGATTCGGACGAGCCGGAAGTTTCGCCGGAGAAAGCCAGCTTCTCTATATCTGTCCAACCGATAACAGTATCCAATCTGAATTCGGGATAAGAAGCCGATCGGGAACCTCACCCGAAGGCTTGTGTTTCGAGGCTTTAGACTATTGGTTATCAGATATTTACACCTACACCGTCAGACACTTGTGTCTGACAGCTAAAACACTTGTGTCTGACGCGTAAAACACTTGTGTCTGTCGGCTGAAACACTTGCGTCTGTCACGACAAAGGATTGCAGCCGTAAAACAAGGGAAAGGCGACAGGCGTAAAAGGGCGATTACAGAAACCATCAATGATGAACTAACCCAAGAACATTTGCCAAATAGAACATACACGAAAAAGGTCGTTTGCCAACTTCATTTGTTTTGTGGAATTACACTCCTGTGTATTCTTTCAGCTTATGTTCTTTCTTAATTTCAGAGCTTTCGGAAGATGCACGGATATCACTTTCGCCGATTCTGCAATGGTGCCCGTTTGCCTTAATATGAGACGGTATGCCAACAAGGTTTTCAAAGGGACAGCCAAGGATGGACAGGACACGAAGAGCCGGTGTCATGGATTCCAACTTCAACTGCCTGTAATGACCGAGAAGAAATTATTGCATTTGTGCTGACCACCGCAAACGTGGGCTACAAGAATCCCCAAAATATGGGAATTTCTGTCGAAAAGCCTTTTTACGGGAAACTTTTCGTCAATAAGGGATACACTTGCAGAGGTTGTTTGATTCACTCTTTCAGGACGGGATACATTTAGTAACAGGGGTGGGAAGAGATATGAAAAACAGGTTACCGCTCCATTGACAACCTCATCATCAATCTTATTGCTGCAACGGGTGCATATTGCTTCTTTGAAAATGAGCCAACGGCATTGCAGGGAATATGTTATTGGAAAAAATAAGCAGCTCGTGCCATTCCAATGATTATCCCGAACAGGGTTAGATAATAACAGCCACGGTCTTATGAAATCTCAATGACATAATATGAGGCGCGGATACATGGAATAAACACGGTTTCGATAAATAAAATCCGTGAATTCCGCATTATCCGCGCCTTTTAAAGATTATTTTTTCCTTATATCAAAATCAACCTCCGAAGTTATCGAACATAATGGACTGTTCTTCTACGCCGAGGTCGGTAAGCATGGCAACCACAGCCTTCGACATCGGGCCGGGACCGCACATGTAATATTCGATGTCTTCGGGCGCCTCATGATCCTTCAGATAAGTATCCAGCATCACCTGATGCACAAAGCCGGCTGTGTACTTCACGCCTGCCGCATCGGCGGCAGGGTCAGGGCGGTCCAATGCCAGATGGAAGTGGAAATTAGGGAATTCTTTCTCTATACCGAGGAAATCGTCCAGATAGAACACTTCGTTCAACGCACGGGCACCGTAAAAATAGTGCATCTCGCGGTCAGTAGTACGCAATGTCTTGGTCATGTGCATAATCTGCGCACGGAGCGGAGCCATACCGGCGCCACCGCCTACCCAAATCATTTCGCGCTTGGAGTCGAAGTGCGGATGGAAGTCGCCGTAAGGGCCGCTCATCAGCACCTTATCACCCGGCTTCAACGTAAAGATATAAGAAGAGGCGATACCCGGGTTGACATCCATAAAGCCACTGCGGTCAGCCTTGAAAGGCGGAGTGGCGATACGTACCGTCAGCATGAACACGTCTCCCTCGGCAGGATAGTTGGCCATGGAGTAAGCGCGAACGGTAGGCTCTGTATTGACACACTTCAACGACAGCAATCCGAACTTCTGCCATGCAGGCAGGTATTCGTCACCAATCAGGCTTTTATCAATATCCTTATCATAATCCATGGAGAATGCAGGAATCTTTATCTGGGCATAAGAACCCGGAATAAAGTCCATATGAGCACCGGCAGGCAACTGAACCTTGAACTCCTTGATAAAGGTAGCCACGTTCTTGTTGCTGATAACCGTACATTCGTATTCCTTGACGCCCATCACCGATTCGGGAACCTTGATACCCAAATCGCCTTTTACTTTGCACTGGCAAGCCAGACGCCAATTGTCTTTTATCTGTTTGCGGGTGAAGTGTCCCTTTTCTGAATCGAGGATTTCACCGCCTCCTTCGGGCACTTGACATTTGCACTGTCCGCAAGAACCTTTACCACCGCAAGCCGAAGAAAGATAAATACCCTGTTCCGATAGTGTACCCAGCAGAGTTCCGCCTTGCGACACTGTAAACACATCCTTGTCATTGATAGTGATGTTCACATTCCCCGAAGGTATCAAGAATTTCTTGGCAACCAACAGGATGACTACAAGCAGCAAAATAACCACGAGGAATACTCCAATGCTTGCTAATATCATATTCATATCCATTGTCTTATTCCTTTCTTTTTAGATTTTCAAACCGGAAAAACACATAAATGCCATAGCCATCAAGCCTACGGTAATGAACGTGATGCCCAACCCCCGCAACGGTGCAGGCACATCGGAGTAAGCCATCTTCTCGCGAATGGCAGCCAGACCGACAATGGCCAGCAACCAGCCGATGCCCGAACCCAAAGCATAGGAAACCGCGTCGGCAATATCGCCGATATACTTGGGATCGCTCTCGCCCACCGTGATGCGTTGCTGCATAAAGAGCGAAGCTCCCATGATGGCACAGTTCACGGCAATCAGCGGCAAAAAGATGCCCAACGAAGCATAGAGCGAAGGGCTGAAACGCTCTACCACCATTTCCACCAACTGCACGATACCGGCAATAACGGCTATGAAAAGAATAAAACTCAGGAAGCTGAGATCGACACCTTCAATAATGGCATCGGGTCCCAGCACTTTAGTCTGCAACAGATAATTGACCGGAAGCGTCACCACCAATACAAAAGTAACGGCGGCACCCAGTCCCAAAGCTGTCTTCACGTTCTTCGATACGGCCAAATAGGAGCACATACCGAGGAAAAACGCGAATATCATGTTGTCCACAAAGATGGAGCGGACAAATAAACTTAATAAATGTTCCATGTTAGTTCATTAAAAATGAAAATACCTTATTTTTAATTACTGTTTTTCTTGCAATTCCTTATTACGGGCGCGCTGATACCAGATGACGCAAGCAACGATGATGAGCGCCATGGGAGGCATCAACATCAATCCGTTGTTCACATAACCAAGATTCTTCAACCAGTCATGGTTCAGAATGTTGAAACCGAGCAGAGTTCCCGATCCCAGCAGCTCGCGGAAGAAAGCCACGATAACCAGAATTTTGGCATAGCCCAAACCGTTCCCGATACCGTCGAGACAAGATTCCCAAGGACCGTTCTGCATGGCAAATGCTTCCAGACGTCCCATAAGGATACAGTTGGTAATAATCAAGCCCACATAAACGGAGAGCTGTACGCTCACGTCGTAAGCAAACGCTTTCAGCACCTCGCTCACGATAGTCACCAAAGCGGCAACAACCACCAGTTGCACGATGATGCGGATGCGGTTGGGGATGGTCTTGCGCAGTAACGAAATCACCACATTGGAGAATGCCGTGATTATCGTCACCGAAAGTCCCATCACGATGGCAGGCTCCAGCTTCGCGGTAACAGCCAAAGCCGAACAGATACCCAGCACCTGCACGGTGACAGGATTGTTCATTCCAAGCGGAGCAGCGAATACTTCTTTATTCTTCTTTGAAAACAATGATGCCATATTCTTATTCCTCCTCCTTATTATCGGTTAAAAAAATCTTATAGTTGCTCAGGCAGGTCTTCAGCATGGCATCCACACCTACCGAGGTTATAGTACCGCCTGAAATGCCGTCCACCTGATATTCGGGTTTCTCCACTTTACCGTTCTTCACGACACCAAGTGCAATTTCACCGTTCTCCTGCGTTTTCTTTCCTGCAAACGCACTTTGGAAATGGGGCGTGGCAATTTCGGCACCCAACCCCGGCGTTTCGCTGGCGTGAGAGAAATAGACACCGAACACCGTGTTCTTGTCACCGTTCAATGCAACATAGCCCCAAATGGCACCCCAAAGACCGGCGCCGTAAACGGGGAACACATACTTGGTTTCGCCGTTCACTTCGGCCACAAACACATGCAGACGATTCTTTTCTTTCGCTTCTTTCTCGTAAGCGGTGGCGAATGCACCGGTATTCTCTGTCAGCGTACCATCGGCATTCATCAGCATGTCACTCTTTACATATTTATTATATTCCGCATCGGCATCTTTCACGTTTTTCACACCCAAAGCGGCCAGAATCTGCTTCTTCGTGTCCAGTTCCACGTTCTTGTCCTGCGTCTCGCGCAAAGACGAACTTACGAATGCCAGCAGGAATGCTACGATAACAACCATTACCGAAGCATAAATGATAGTATAACTGTTACTATTGGTATTCATTTCTTTTTCCGGTATTTAATTGTTAGACTTCATTGCACGTTTTTCGCGACGGCTGATGTTGTTCTGTACCACGAAATAGTCTATCAGCGGAGCGAAGATGTTCATCAGCAGGATGGCAAGCATCATGCCTTCGGGATAACCGGGGTTCAGCACACGGATGACGATGGCCATGACACCGATCAGAAAACCGAAGATGTACTTGCCGGTCTCCGTACGGGCCGAAGTCACGGGATCGGTAGCCATGAACACGGCACCGAAGCAGAAGCCGCCCAGCACGAGGTGTTCGTACCAAGGCATCTGAGCCATCGGAGTATCAGGACCGATGGTGTTGAATACACAAGCCATGAAAGCACCGCCCACAAATACGGAGAACATCGTCTTCCAGCTGGCAATGCCTGTCCAAAGCAACAAAGCAGCACCCAGCGCAATGGCAACGACGCTCGTCTCGCCGATGGAACCCGGAATAAGCCCGTAAATCATATCCATGGAGAATTCCGGCACAGTGCCCGTAGTGGCCGCCACACCCAACGGAGTAGCCACCGTCAGACCGTCTACCTGCTGTCCCAAGCCGAAGATGGAATTGCCGGATACCCAAACGGTATCGCCCGACATCTTCGTAGGATAGCCGAAGAAAAGGAATGCGCGCGTAATCAAGGCCACATTAAAGACATTCATACCTGTACCTCCGAATACTTCCTTCGCGAAAATCACGGAAAAAGCAGTGGCAACCGCCAAAATCCACAACGGACAATCCACGGGGACAATCATCGGAATCAGGATTCCGGAAACAAGGAAACCCTCATGTATTTCTTCATTCTTCCATTGGGCCACCACGAACTCAATGCCGAGACCCACTACATAAGACACAATGATTTTAGGCAATACGGCCATAAAACCGTAGGCAAACATTTCGATGAAGCTGCCGGAAGCACCGGTGGCGTGGAAATGCTGGTAACCTACGTTATACATACCGAACAGCAAGGCCGGCACCAACGCAATGACCACCATCGACATGACACGCTTGCTGTCAATGGCGTCGTGAATATGCGTTCCCGATTTCGCAGTGGTGTTCGGAACGAACAAGAATGTTTCGAACCCGTCGAACACCGAACGGAATGCGTGAAGTTTGCCTCCCTCCTCAAAGTTCGGCTTTATCTTATCGAGATAATTTTTTAACGCTTTCATTAATTATTTTGATTTTGAATTTTAAACCATAACCCTATTTACGCCATTTCGGCACGAAGCATATCCAATCCGGCACGGACAATGCGCTGAACCTCCACTTTGCTGGAATCCACAAACTCGCAAAGAGAGAAATCCTCAGGAGCAACCTCGTAGATGCCCAAAGCCTCCATGCGGTCGATGTCGCCGAAAATGATTGCCTTTACCAGATATTCGGGGAAGATATCCATAGGGAACACCTTGTCATATTCGCCGGACATAATCATATGGCGTTCTCCTCCCTTGATGCGGGCGTCGAACACGTAGGCTTTCTTGCCCATCAGCCAACTGAAATATGAGCGATTTACACTGAACTGATTGAAGCGAGGCGCAATCCAGCCCAGCAATTCATGAGTTTCATCTCCCTCGGGAATTACGGTCAACTGATTGTGGAAAGCACCCAGAAAGCCGTTCGGAGAAACTTTTTTACCGGTCAGCACATTGCCGCTGATGTAGCGAAGGGTCTTGCCGGTCGTCACGTTGCCTTTGAACACATTTGTCAGCAACGCACCCACACGCAGTTTGCAGTATGCCGGCTTCAATATTTCGCTGCCTGTCACGGCCACCGTACGGGTCAAATCCACACGTCCCGTATTCATCAGCCGCCCGATGAAAAGAACGGCTTCGGGAGAAATGGTCCATACCGTTTCGCCTTTCACTACGGGAGCGATGTGATTGATTTGCACACCCACGTTACCTGCCGGATGGGGGCCGTCGAAAGCCGTGACAGTAACATTCTTGGCTTGCAGCAAAGCGGCGGCTTTTTGTTTTACACTCACACTCAGATAGGTCTTCGCCATCTTCGACAAGGCGTCGAGTCCTGTCTGGAAATTCGTTTCCTCTCCTTTCAAGGCAACTTCAAAATCGGGAGCCAACGGATTGCTGTCGAAAGCGGAAATGAAGATGGCTCTCGGAGTCACCGTGGGGTCGGCGATTACGTCATACGGACGTTGGCGGATGAAAGCGAACATACCGGCTTGCAGAAGCGCTTCCTTCACCTGCTGCCCGCTCATCTCAGAAGGTTCCATCTTGCCGAACTCTTCATAATCCTGCTCGGCGGCAGCTTCCACGACGATGTTCATCACCTTCCGGCGTGCGCCGCGCTCCACGCTTGTCACTACACCACTGACGGGCGAAACAAATTTCAATTCAGGATGATTCTTGTCGATAAACAAGGTTCCCCCGGCCATCACATATTCCTGTTCTTTGACCACCACTTTCGGAGCGACGCCCGTGAAATCATCGGGAACCAACGAGTAGAATCCCGGTTCTTTGACGGACACAATCTCTGTGGCAGCCTTGCCTTTCAGGTTGATGTCAAGGCCTTTACGTAACTTAATTACATTTGCCATGCGTTTATTATAAAATAATGGTTTCATTAATTTGCCGCAAAATTAGCAAAAAAGAATGTGAATAAAGAGCAAACAAGAAAGGAATTAAGGAGTTATTTCCGTAATAGACTCCGTTAACGGACACGCAGCCGGCAAGAGGCTGTAAATAAGACTGAAGAACAGAATCCGGAAAAAGGAGGCAGGCTCTTAAACCGCGTATCACGGATGCCGGTGGCACGGACAACACGGGCTTTGCTGGTCAAAGGCCGTATCCGTCCGCACCACCGGCATCGGAAAGTGAAAAAGACAAGGGATTTCCCTTGGCCTTAATCAAGCGAATATGTCGCTTCTCTGAATGTAAGCAATCACGTCACCCTTATTGACCACGCTTCCTTGCTTGGCACAGACCTCCACCACGCGTCCCGTGAAGCCGGTCCATACCTTCTCGTATTCTCCCCACGGCGTGGAGACGTAGCAGAATACCTCGTCGTGCTGGTACTTGCGGCCGATGAACGGTTCGGACGAAGGCCCTTCGACGGAGACCTCCCAAAGCACCTGCCCCTTGGACGGCGCAATAATCGGATCGGCTTTGGCGCGTTTCAACTTCTTTATTTCCTCTTCCGAATATCCGTTCTTGGCCATGGCCGCATCCTTGGCACGTTGCAGGTCGTCTTCGAAACGTTTCTTGGCGATGCCCGACTTGTAATCGCGGTACTGGCGGTCGTGCATGGCCAGTTCGAAAAGTTCTTCGTCATCGTCGCCGTACTCCCAACCGTTCTCGTCCATCTCTTTCCGGTAGTCGTCCAAGGCATCGGGATAATTCAGCTGCGGGTCTGTATCGACGAACTCATAGCCCTTCGACTTGGCAAGATCCATGATTTCAGGAGCCAATGTGCCGGGCAGGCGTCCGCTCTTGCCCAGAATCATGTCCCATGTGTGGTTGTCTATCATCGTCCAGCGTTCCTCGCCCTTCATACGCTGCATCAGATTCATCAGCGCAACGTTCTTCACGTATTGGCTGAAAGGCGTCACCAGCGGAGGATAGCCCAGTTTGGGCCATACGTATTCCACCTCGTCGAAGAGCATCACAAGCAAGTCGTCGATGCTGAGCTCGGGCTCGTTCTTTCCTCGCAATATCATGTTGATTCCGGCATGCACGCCCTTCAAATCGGCCATCATGGAGCCCATCATGCCACCGGGCAGACCGCACTTCAACAACAGCGAGGACATGTATTTGTTGGTAGGATCCATGAAATAGCCAAGGAAGTCGTCTATGAATTCCTGGGTCATGGCGCGGGCTTTCATGTAGGCTTTCATGTCGATATCGGGCACCCGGAATCCCGAATCCCTCAGCATGGCCTGCACGGAGATGACATCCGGATGAACCTTGCCCCACGACATCGGCTCCATGGCCACGTCGATGATATCGGCGCCATTTTCGCAAACCTCAAGGATGGAAGCCATCGAAAGCCCCGGCCCGCTGTGTCCGTGATACTGTATCAATACGTCGGGATGCTTCTCTTTGATTGTCCTGACCAGCGTGCCCAACATGCCGGGACGGCCGATGCCCGCCATGTCTTTCAGACAGATTTCGGGCGCTCCGGCCTCGATGAGCCGGTCGGCAATCCGGGCGTAATACTCTACGGTGTGCACGGGCGAGCAGGTGATGCACAGCGTCGCCTGCGGTATCATCCCCGCCTCCAGCGCATACTTGATGGAAGGGATTATGTTCCGGGTCTCGTTCAGGCCGCAGAAGATGCGGGTGATGTCGACACCCTGCGCATGCTTCACCTTATACATCAGGCGGCGCACGTCGGCCGGAACGGGATACATGCGCAGCGCGTTCAGGCCGCGGTCGAGCATGTGCGTCTGGATGCCCGCTTCCCTGAAAGGACGGGTAAAGGTGCGGACGGCCTTATTGGGATTCTCTCCATACAGAAGATTCACCTGCTCGAAAGCGCCTCCGTTTGTTTCGACTCTCGCGAAACAGCCCATCTCGACAATCAGCGGGGCGATGCGCTCCAATTGGTCTGCACGGGGCTGGTACTTACCGGAAGACTGCCACATGTCCCGGTAGACAAGACTGAATTTGATTTCCTTTTTCATCGTGATTGATAATAAGTGATTTTCGTTCGGTTAACTTAGAGTTTATTCTGTCTTTCTTAATATATGCAAATGTAGAACAATCTTCTGATATATGGTCAATCCGTTTTCATAAAAATTCAACCGGGACTATATGTTTTATATCATATAGCCGGCCTTTTTTTGCAGACCCGCACGGCATATCTTCCGCTTCCGGAAACGGTTTCTTCCGGAAGAGTCGCGGAGGCGGTGTGGGGTGTGGCGAAGTTCCGCACTCCGGCTCCGACAATCCGGCACCCCCGCCCCGGACATGCTCCTGATGGGGTACACCACGATCCGTCACTGTGATACCCACGGTGACGGACTGTGGTATGCACGGTGACGGACCGTGATATGCACGGTGACGGACCGTGGTATGCTCGGTGACGGACCGTGGTATGCTCGGTGACGGACCGTGGTATGCTCGGTGACGGACCGTGGTATTACCTTTGTCGGACTATGGAAGAAAGGGGGTTGTTTTGTCAGGATTTCCAACTTCCTCCCCCCTTTTTTTTTGACTGACGGCAACTGTCACGGTTCGGCGAAAACAGTCCGGATAGCAAGACAAAAAACATTTGCCCGCTCCATGATGCCGCTTCTCCGACGGATAGACTACTCATGGACGGCACGGACACTGCCGCCATTCAGATAATGCACGCCAATATATTGGTTGAAATTGGCAGGCAACCCGGCCGGACTGTAAATGTCAGAACCGGCACTATGCACCAGGCACCATCTGTTGCCAGTCGGCGCATAGCGGAACTCTACTTCGGTAGTACTTCCGGACTTCCACCGATACTGCCCTCCTACCCATAATACAGAGGCAGGAGAATGACGTGGATTTACAGGATAATAAGACATTGGTGTTTGCGTCCAGATAGCCAACCGTGATTCATCAGAACTGGTGGGAGCAGATAACGAAGGAGGGGCTCCCTGCGCCATGCCACAACCGCTTTCTGTCAATCGGGTAAACACGGCAGGATAAGAGCCGGATATTTTTTGTATCAGGTCGATAACCTCCCATGCCGTAGGAAGCCGCCAACCATCGGGACAGGCACGGTGGGGAATACTGCCATAATAGATAGGCCCGACCGTGGCAGGCGCCCATATATATGTGCGAGGCCGGGCAGCCATATTGGGTCCTCCTTCCTTGCTGGCGTCGATCATCCAGCAAACACCGCCGTTGGTCACACGCGTGGTCATATAGTTATTGTTGCCGATACGCATCAATTTCATGTTATTTCCAAAACCGCAGGCAGGTTCTTGCTTTACATGCAGGCGGTATTGCAAATTTCCCGCATGTATGGTAAGTACACCGCTGCGTGCATTTTGCCCGAAGTTCTTGCTGTTTGCCGAGACAGTGACCGTGGCCGTCACTCCCGCCGTACCCGAAGTCTGACTGAGTGTAATCCACGACGGTTGTCCCGAGATGCTCCATTGCGTATTCTCGGTGGTGATTTTTACAGGCAGCGAAGCAACACCGAGCTGGATGTCGCCGTCAAAATCAAAAACCCTTCTGTCCACCGAGAGCCGCTTATTGCCCGATACCTTCACCTCCTCCTGCACCTGATTCCAAGGCACAATACGGCATTTCAGCGTGTGGTTGCCCTTGTAGGCCTCGTCCGCAGTCTGTGCGGGCAACCCTTCCACACTCTCCACCTTGATTTGATAATCATGGTTGCGCAGGATATCCATCCGCGTATCGCCCGGATAGCTCCTGAAGTCGAGGCGGTAGTAACCAGAGGTCACCACTCCGCTGTGGGGAGGAGAATAGGACTTCACATACACAATCAGGCAAAGGTCGTCCAGCGCATTCCCGCCCGAAGGACGGACGGCGTTATCTACTTCGCACAGGTAGAACGACTTCTGCCTGCCTTCGTAGATGCCGATGCGTCCGCTTGTCACCTCGCTGTCCAATGAGGCGAACGTACCCCTCGGCTGTCGGGCATCGGCGGGCACGGTGGGAGTAATTACTTTCTTACCCGCCGCATTGTAGTTGTCCGGCGCGATACGTCCCTTGCTCCGGTAGTTGTACAGCCGCAACAGGTCGTAATAGAAGAAAAAGTCTTTGCCCTCAGGGTCGTGTTCGGCAGGATTCACCAGCGTGAACTTCGCCACCGAGCGTATCATCATCACCTCTTCGGGAGCCGAGGAGGGAGAAAAGCCCTCGCCCACGGCTTTGTTGGGAAGCTCGCCCCACATGGGCATGCCGTTCGCAAAATCCGGCGAGGCGTCCGTTCCGGCATCGAAAGTCAGGCGGCTCATCACATCCTCCTTCTGTTCGCCGTAGGCTGCGCCCAGCGCATCCACCTGCTGGCGGGCGTTGGCAAGCACCACGAGCGTCTGCCTCTCCGGGCTGCCCGTCAGTCTCACTTCCACCTTACCCTGCCCCGGAGAGGTTTCAGTATATACCCCCTGCGCACGGTAGAAGAACGTACCTTTCTTTATATTCGTAGGGTCTGATGCGTCCACCTTGAACGAAAGCACGTCCACAGTCCGTATCTCGGTCTCGTTTACGGCACGTGTCATCGGCGCACGTGTCGTAATGGCGGAAACCTCCTCAGGCACACCCGCATCCAAAGAGAGAGGCTGCCCGGCCACATCCCCACCCAACCTCAAGTGCAGGACAGCCGTATGGTCGGGCACCGGAGGAAGAGGAGCATCATCGTCATCGCCCCGGCAGGAAGCAAGGCAGAACAGCAGCAGCAAACAACACAAGCCTGAAAGCAGGCCGCAGAAAGAAGCACGAACCGGAAGCCCCAAAAAAGACGACCGGGAAAAACTTGTAGGTTTCATCTGTCTAATCATATCGATACATAATTTGGTGATTAATCTTCTTCAGGGGAAACAGGCAGACAAGCGGGCGCAAACCGGCAAGGGCGCACAGGAAAGCACGCCCGACGGAAGAACCCTGACTTGAACGAGGGGGGACAAGCGGGGGGAACAAGTAAGAAAAAAAGTGGGGGGATTGTTGAAAGGGGGGGATAAAAATAAAGGAGGGGGGATTACACACTAAATGTGTGTGTGTGTGTGTGTGTGTGTGTGTGTGTGTGTGTGTGTGTGTGTGTGTGTGTGTGTGTGTGTGTGTGTTTACACAAAAATCCGAAACCGCCAAGAACAGGCGGTTAAAAAAAGCAAAACAACTGTAAGCCGAATATCGGTTCATGCACACATTATATTATATATAGGTAGATACCGGGGCGTATATACAATATATACCAATAAAAAAGGGGGGGGGGCAAAAGAGAGATTTGTATATATCAAGTATAAAGCGCCGTAAAAACAACGCCCCACCCAAGCAAAGACAGAGCCTTGCGAGAGGGAGACGGCGGCAAAGGTAGGAATATTTCACTACAAGCACGCATGCTTTATCTTTTTTTAACAGTGAGGCTATTCCTCCTTCTCTCCTCCATGCCCCGACAGGGTAGGCAGACAGATCCTGAACTTCACGGCCAATATACGCGCAATGAACACGGAGATGCCTGCCACAATCTGGCAAGCGTAGGACTGCATTCCCAGCAAGTCGCACAGCCAATAGAACGTACCGCCCAGCACACAAGCCATCGCATATATCTCTTTACGGAATATCAGCGGTATCTCATTGATGAAGACATCGCGTATCACGCCTCCCGCCGCCCCGGTAATGCTACCCATGATTACCGCCACCCAGAAAGGATACCCCCCGGCAAGGCTCTTGCCCACGCCCACCACCGTGAACAAAGCCAGCCCGATGCTGTCGAAGATGAAAAACGTGTTGTTCAGATGAATGAGGTACTTCCCGAAAAGAATGACCCACAACAAAGCCAGCCCGGTGCAGATTAGATAAATAGGGTCTGTCATCCAACCCGGAGTGACATCCAGCAGCAAATCGCGTATCGTGCCTCCGCCAATGGCCGTCACAAACCCCACCACATACGCGCCGAACCAGTCGAACCGTTTGGCAGAAGCCAAGCGTATGCCACTGATGGCGAAAGCAAATGTCCCGATGAAATCGAGTATCTGAACAAACGTAGGCATTGTCATACAGAATCAAAAAGTTGAAGAATGAACAAGTAAAATTCCACTATTTTCAAGAAGTACTCAAAATAATGGGCAAAGTAACGAATAAATTCCCTAAGAAAGCGTATTTTTGTTCCATCATTTTTCACCATTACAGCAATGAAAATAACGATCGTATCGGGCGCCCGCCCCAACTTCATGAAAATAGCCCCTATCTGCCGTGCCATCGATGCCGCCAAAGAAGCAGGAAAAGACATCTCCTACCGCATAGTGTACACCGGACCGCAAGACGACCCCAGTCTGGATGCCTCGCTCTTTTCAGACCTTGCCATGAAGGAACCGGATGCCTGCCTCGGTGTTTCCGGACACGACCATTCCCAAGTGGCGGCCTCCATCATGCTGGCGTTTGAAAAGGAACTGGACAATAATCCCGCACATATAGTGCTGGTGGTAGACGACATGACCGCCACGATGAGCTGCTCCATCGTCGCAAAAAAACGCGGGCTGAAAGTGGCGCACGTCATAGCCGGAACACGCTCATTCGACATGAACATGCCCCGCGAGGTGAACCGCACCATCGTGGACGCCATTTCCGATTATCTCTTCACCGCCGGCATGGTGGCAAACCGCAACCTCAATCAGGAGGGAATGATACCGGACTACATCCACTACGTGGGAAACATCCTGATTGACACCATCCGCTTCAACCGCCATCGCCTGATACAGCCGGTTTGGTTTTCCACCCTCGGCCTGAAAAAAGGAGAGTATCTGTTGCTCACCCTCAACCGCCGCGACCTGCTGGCAAAGAAAGCCGTGCTGCAATCCCTGTTGCAAACCCTTATCGAGAAGGCAGACGGCATGCCTGTCGTGGCTCCTCTGCATCCGTATGTACAGAATGCCGTAAAGTCATTGGAACCGGACGCCCCCAACCTTTACATACTGCCGCCGCAAAGCTACCTGCACTTCGGCTTCCTCATCAATCAGGCCAAAGGCATAGTGACCGATTCGGGCAACATAGCCGAAGAAGCCACTTTCCTCGATGTGCCGTGCATCACCCTCAACACGTATGCCGAACACCCTGAAACTTGGCGCGTCGGAACAAACGAGCTGGTAGGCGAAAACCCATTCGCCCTTTCGGCCGCGCTCCACAAATTGCTGCACGAAGGCTGGAAGCACACCACCCTCCCCGACCGTTGGGACGGCCGAACGGCCGAACGCATCGTACAGACTTTACTGAACAAAGAATCGGTATAAATCCGTAAAGACACAGGATATTCCTACCACAATCCTGATTTAGATACTGTTAAATTCTTCCTTCCATGTCATTGAACGGCTTTTTAAAGGGGGAATTAAACAGCCTCTAAGTACTAATAACTTCTTTTTGCTTCTTGATTAGCAGTTATTTGCTAACTTTGCGGTCTGAATCATCATGTAGCGTATGAAACAATTATATACTATCTCCGCTCTTTTTCTGCTGTCTTTTTTTGCGCCCATCAATCTGTCCGCACAGATAAAAGGTGTCATCACGGACTCCCTCACCAACGAGCCACTGATGTACATCACCGTACAATATGAGGGAAAAGGCGTGGGAGGCATCTCCAACGGCAAAGGTGAATATCAAGTTGAAACCCGCAAAGGCTGGAACGAGCTTACATTCTCCGCCGTGGGATACATCACCAAGAAAGTGAAGTTCGAGCCGGGCACTAAGATTTTGAACGTAAAGATGTCGCCGGACGACATCATGCTTTCCGAAGTAGTGGTAAAGCCCAAGAAGGAAAAATATTCGCGCAAGAACAACCCTGCCGTGGAATTCATGAAGAAAGTCATCGCAAACAAAAAAGCGTTGAGGCTGGAAGAGAATGACTACTACCAGTATCAGAAATACGAAAAAATGAAGATGTCTGTCAATGACGTCACCCCGGAGAAGATGGAGAAAGGTATCTATAAAAAATTTTCTTTCTTCAAGGATCAGGTGGAATTATCCCCCAAAACCAACAAGATGATTCTCCCTCTCTCTGTCAAGGAAACGGCCAGTAAAACCATTTACCGTAAAAGCCCAAAAAGCGAAAAGACCATCATCGAGGGTGTGAACTCCACCGGTATCGAAGAATTTTTCAGTACAGGCGACATGTTGGGAACCATATTGTCGGAAGTATTCTGTGACATCAACATCTACGATGACGACATCCGCCTGATGCGGAGGCGCTTTGTCAGCCCTATCAGCCACGAGGCAATCAGTTTCTACAAATATTATTTGATGGACACACTCATGGTAGACAAACAGGAATGCGTGCATCTTACTTTTGTTCCGCAAAACCCGCAAGACTTTGGCTTTACGGGACATCTATACGTAGTGAAAGATTCTACCTACGCCGTGAAAAAGTGCACCATGAACCTGCCTAAGAAAACCGGAGTAAACTTTGTGGAAAACCTCGACATCGTGCAGCAGTTTGAGCAACTTCCTGACAGCAATTGGGTTCTGACTGACGACGATATGACCGTGGAACTTAAATTTATAAAAGGCATTCAAGGTCTGGAAGTACAGCGAACCACCAAATATTCCGACTATACATTTCAAGAAATAGAGCCGCGCCTTTTTCGCCTGAGAGGAAGCGTCATCAAGGAAGCAAACATGCTTGCCAAGAGCGATGAATATTGGGCAAAAGTACGTCAAGTGCCGCTCACTAAGAAAGAGAGCACGATGGACGTATTCATGAACCGCATTGAACAAATACCGGGTTTCAAGTATGTCATATTCGGAGCAAAAGCATTGATTGAAAACTTCGTCGAAACAGGCAGCAAAGGCCATCCCAGCAAGTTCGACCTCGGCCCCATCAACACCATGATAACCAGCAACTATGTGAATGGTACGCGTTTCCGTCTGAGCGGAACGACCACCGGCAAGCTCCATCCTCACTGGATGTTCAGCGGATATGGAGCCTACGGCACAAAGGATAAAAAATGGTTTTATTCCGGCGAAGTTGCCTACTCTTTCAATAAACGCGAACATGTGTTGTGGGAATTCCCAAAACACCACATTGCATTCAAATACACCTACGACGTGATGTCTCCGATGGACAAATATCTTGCCACAGACAAGGACAACTTGTTCGTCGGCTGGAAATGGACCACAGTAGACCAGATGTCCTATATGCGCGACGCCACCCTCACCTATGAGTTGGAAACCAATGCCGGTTTTTCCGTCCAAGCGATGGCACGCCATCGCAACGACCAACCTGCCGGCATACTGCAATATTGGAAGAACGATGGAGACAGCCCCGGCGTAAGGAATGAAAAGAACACGCTTGTGCACGATATCACCACAACCGAATTCGGCGTAACGTTACGCTATGCTCCGGGAGAAACATTCGTCAACACCAAGCAACGGCGTGTGCCTATATCATTAGATGCTCCGATATTCAGTATTTCGCATACCGTCGGCTTCAAAGGAGCGCTTGGAGGTGAGTATAATTTCAACCTGACAGAAGCGGCCGCCCGTAAACGTTTCTGGTTCGGCTCATGGGGGAAAATAGACATTACCGCCCGTGCCGGCGCACAATGGAACACCGTTCCTTTCCCCTTGCTGAATCTGCCGATGGCCAACCTTTCGTATATCACGCAGCATAATGAATCATTCAGCCTTATCAACAACATGGAGTTCCTGAACGACCGTTACGCCTCGCTCGCCCTGACATACGACATGAACGGAAAACTGTTCAACCGCCTTCCGCTCATCAAAAAACTGAAGTGGCGCGAAACGTTCCGCGTAAGAGGCTTGTGGGGAACATTGACGGATAAAAACAACCCGTATAAGAGCAGCAACCCCGACTTGTTCCTCTTCCCCATGCGCAATGGCATACCTACCAGCCACGTTATGGGAAAAACACCTTACATAGAAGCCAGCGTGGGAGTGTATAACATCTTCAAACTGCTGCATGTAGAATATGTACGCCGGCTGACTTATACCGACATGCCCGGCGTGAAGAAAGACGGAATACGGTTCATGATCATGATGATATTTTAACGGCCATGCAACCATTAGCAGAAAGGCTGCGGCCAAAGACATTGGATGAATACATCGGGCAAAAACATTTGGTAGGGCCGGATGCCGTACTGCGCAAGATGATTGATGCAGGCCGCATTTCTTCGTTTATCCTGTGGGGCCCTCCGGGTGTGGGAAAGACTACGCTGGCGCAAATCATCGCCAACAAACTGGAAACTCCTTTTTATACCCTCAGTGCCGTGACCAGCGGCGTGAAAGATGTGCGCGACGTCATAGAGCGAGCCAAGAGCAACCGCTTCTTCTCGCAGGCAAGCCCCATTCTTTTCATTGACGAAATACACCGCTTCAGCAAGTCGCAACAAGATTCACTTTTGGGAGCGGTGGAACAAGGAACGGTGACACTGATAGGAGCCACCACGGAGAATCCTTCGTTCGAAGTCATCCGCCCGTTATTGTCGCGCTGCCAGCTCTATGTACTGAAACCGCTTGAGAAAGACGACCTGACTGAACTGCTGCAACGTGCCGTCGCCACCGACGTCATGCTGAAAGAGCGGAAAATAGAACTGAAAGAAACGAACGCCATGTTCCGCTTCAGTGGAGGAGACGCACGCAAGCTGCTCAATATTCTCGAACTGGTGGCAGATTCCGAAACCGAAGACCCTGTTGTCATCACCGACCGATTAGTGACCGAATGCCTGCAACAGAATCCTCTGGCCTACGACAAGGATGGAGAAATACATTACGACATCATCTCCGCCTTCATCAAATCCATCCGTGGCAGCGACCCCGACGGGGCTATTTACTGGTTGGCACGCATGGTCGAAGGCGGTGAAGACCCCGCTTTCATTGCCCGCCGCCTTGTCATCTCCGCCTCCGAAGACATCGGTTTGGCAAATCCCAATGCCCTATTGCTGGCCAATGCCTGTTTCGACACACTGATGAAAATAGGTTGGCCCGAAGGACGCATCCCTCTGGCCGAAACCACCATATACCTTGCCACCAGCCCCAAGAGCAACTCTGCTTATCTGGCCATCAACAACGCACTGGAGCTGGTGCGCGAAACCGGCAACCTGCCCGTGCCCCTGCACCTGCGCAATGCTCCCACCAAACTGATGAAGCAATTGGGCTACGGAAACAATTACAAATATGCCCATGACTATCCCGGCAATTTCGTCAGACAACAATTCATGCCGGACGAACTGAAAGACCGCCGTATCTGGCAACCGCAAGCCAATGCCGCCGAGCAGAAACACAAAGAACGGATGCAGCAGTTGTGGGGAAAAGAAAAATTTTGAGCCTCAAACCGTACACATCACCCATCGGTGACATCGGCCCGTCAGCAGCATAGCAATGCGGAAAGATTTTCATGAAAAGCAGCCTGCTTTCATGTTTTTATCCGGATTAAAAGACTCACGAAAATAACGATAGTGCCATATCATCCCCCCCTGATAGAAGATTAATGCAATCTCTCTTATAAAGGATAAAAGCGTCTTTTCATTTTCTGCTTCTTTAAGCAAGCCTTCAGAATCAGTCTGATTTAAGCCGAGTCCGGGATAGGCGGTTCCTTTCGCCAAAGACGAAGGGTGCATCCTATCGGGCGGATATTTCCTGAATGCACCGGTTTACGGTGGTCAGGCAGAAAGGAAAAGAGCCTTTCAGAGCGCCCTCCCTCCCCTTGTTCTGACAACTGCAATCCTTTGTCTTGACAGACACAAGTGTTCAAGCCGACAGACACAAGTGTTTTGCACGTCAGACACAAGTGTTTGAGCCGTCAGACGCAAGTGTCTGACAAAGCCAAGACAAACACCTGATAACCAATGGAATCAGACTTAAAAAACACAGGCCTCCGGATGAGGCTCTCGACCTGCTTCTTATCCCGTACTCAGGTTAATTTAAAAAGCAAATCAAAGCAGTTTCTAAATCTTTTCTTTAAATTTGCATAGAACCAAAAAAAAAGAACATGAAAATAGTAGTATTAGACGGCTATGCCGCCAACCCCGGAGACCTCTGCTGGGATGAGTTGCATGCTTTGGGCAAGTGTACCATCTATGACCGCACCGCCCCCACCGAAGTAGTGGAACGAGCCACCGGTGCAGAAATTCTGCTGACAAACAAGACCGTCCTTACAGCCGGACACATGAGCCAACTGCCCGAACTGAAATACATCGGTGTACTTGCCACCGGATATAATATCATCGATGTGGAAGCGGCCAAAGAGCGCGGCATCATCGTCACCAACATTCCGGCATACAGCACCGATTCGGTGGCGCAAATGGTCTTTGCCCACATTCTGAACATTACCCAACAAGTACAGCACCACTCCGAAGAAGTGCACAAAGGACGCTGGACTCACAGCAGGGATTTCTGCTTCTGGGACACACCGCTCATCGAACTGCGCGGGAAAAAACTCGGAATCGTAGGACTGGGACATACCGGCTACACCACTGCCCGCATCGCCATCGGTTTCGGCATGAAGGTATGCGCCTATACTTCCAAGACCAACTTCCAGCTTCCGCCCGAAATACGTAAAATGGAACTGGATGAGCTTTTCCGCGAATGCGATATCATCAGCCTTCATTGTCCCCTCAATGACTTCACACGTGAGATGGTCAATGCCGAACGACTTCGTATGATGAAACCCACCGCCATACTCATCAATACCGGACGCGGTCCGCTCGTCAACGAACAAGACTTGGCCGACGCCCTGAACAACGGAACCATCTACGCCGCCGGAGTGGACGTGCTTTCCTCAGAGCCTCCCCGCGCCGACAACCCGTTGCTTTCTGCCAAAAACTGTTACATCACTCCGCACATAGCTTGGGCCAGCACCGCCGCACGCGAACGGCTCATGCAAATCATGCTGGAGAATATCAAGGCCTATCAAGGAGGAAAACCAGTGAACATGGTGAAATAGGCATTGCAACGGCAATCTATCACATCGGCACCTCCAGCCAAGCCGCTCGAACGTATATCCGGGCTTTGCGGACACTTATCAGCACCGTGCGTCTATATCTGTTCGCAAGCCGCGGACAGAGTTCTCTTTTTGCAAAGAGTCTTTTCCACATCGACTATATTTTCCACTCACCCATGCTGACAGGGTACGGATTACCACTCTGCCGGTCTGGACTTATGCAGTGGCCGCAATCCGGTGATTATGGAGATAAATACAGATAAAGCCGGCACGGATTTTTACGAAAATACACGGATTCGGCATGTTGCCCCCGTATCAGTTCCGTAAAATCCGTACCGGCTTTTGCTATACAAACTCTACTGAAGAGGTGATGCACCTACCAACTCCAGTCAGTCAGGCTATATGCACTCTCCACTTTGTCTTCTATGACATCCGGCAAATTACAGAAGAAATCAATACCGGTGTTCTGTTCCAGCACGTCAATGCTAACCGCATGCTTCTGTAAGACATCGGCCGGAACATTGTCACCATACTTGTAGCCATAGTCATCCCGATGCTCTATCCAGAAACCGATAGCGCAAAACTTACCGTCTTTTTCACCTAATACGGCCATGTAATAATACATAGGACAGGCCAGACCGTGTATGGTACGTCCTTTCTCGTCAGTCTTCGGAATAACGCCATCTGCTCCCTTCTTATCACCGGTATAGTTCACAAGCAGCTTATTCAACGTTCCGCCTTTGACTACATATAGCTTTTCAAACGAGTTTCTTCCCCACTTTCTGACACGATTCTCGAATGCCGCCCAGAATCCGCCATTGAAAGAATTGAACTGCGGACTTATATTACTATAATAGAACGTCTGCTCATTAGCTTCTTTAGAATACACCCTGTCCTCAGACGCGCAAATGTGTCCTTTATCAAACCCATCACTTTTATGCCATCCCTCATCCACTTGCATCTCTTTGGAAAGTTTAGGATCTACTTTCCAAGCATTGGTGCGGCTCACATTATCCTGTTTCGTAATCTTATCGAACACAAAAGCTACCCATTCCGAATGTTTCATGGTGTCGTTCCACTCCAGAGCATAATTGAAGACGGTCTGATTATTGACCGATACGGTATGCTCCACATAGTAATTGGCAGGATTGAGATGCGGAATGGAATAATCGGTCACGTATGGTCTGCCTTCCATGGGTACATTGGCATTCGTATTGACAAGCGTTTCACGCGAAGATATTTTATACTCCACTCCCACATCGTCACCATCAATGTAGGCAACACGGAGTTTAATATATACAAACTCCTGCGGCGTAGCATAACGCACCCAATAAGCCGTATTCTCAGCAATTGCCGCCGCACTTTTCCATTCTGTCACGGAAGAGACATCGGGAAGAGCCGACAATTGGGATACTCCATTATACTTTGCAAAACCATAATTCACCCCTTTAAACTCTTTATTCCCTATAAGAATTCTTGAAGCAAGCCCTTCGGGCAACAAACCCTCTGCGGTTTCTCCGCCGTTCGTATAGCCTTTAAGTACAAAAGCCTTGGCTCCGGATTCGGTAATCTCTATGTCATTTATATCAGGCCGCTTTTGTAGAGAGGAGACTTTATACTCCACCCCGACTTTATTGCCATTGATATATGCCACACGCAATTTGATATAACCGAATTTAGCGGCCGAGGTATAACGAATCCATGCCGTTATTCCTTCTGTAAGTTCCAATGCTTCTTTCCAGTCCGAAACCGTAGAGAAATCGGGTATAGCATCCAAACGCGACACTCCGCTACACACGGCAAAAGAGTAGTCGGTACCATTCAGTGTCCTGTCCTTAATAGATACGGGCGTGGCGAAACCTTCGGGTTGTAAAGTTCCTCCGGCGGTAATGCCATCCAGATAGCCCAGCATAATCAATTTCGATGATTCGGCTTCCGTGCTTTCAATCACCTTCTCCTTTGGAATCGGAGGTTCCGGACGATCGTCCGATGAGGTGCAACCTATAAATAAGACGGGAATCAGGAAAAGTAAAATCTTAAATATATTTTTCATATCTATCCTTAGTTAGAAAAGGGAAATGCGTCAAAAACAAATTGTACAACCTGTATTATGAAATCAGAAGACGCGGGTTTCACAAATCAACACGGTTCTTATGAACTAAATCCGTGAATTTTCGTAAAATCCGCGTCTAAAAGAAAATCACAAAGGCGGTTCGACACAGCCTCTTTCGCTTATTACAAATCTATTGTTCAACGTACTACCGGACCGGCAACTTTATCAAACTTCTTGGTTTCTTCGTTGTACATAAACGACATTGCATAAGAACCGTTTCCACGTCCTCCGTATACCGTGTATACGATAACATAACTGATACCCGAATCAGGAGTATCAACCCAAGAAGGAAGCAGAATATTTACAATGCCCTCAGCAATACGCTCATCCATGATAGTCTGAATATCGCTATCAGACTTGCCGGTCAGATAACCGTCAACATTATAATGGTTCTTCCACGTATCATATCTATTGTTGATGTTATTGTATTTGCTTGAAGCTCCAAAATAATATTCTTCCTGCGACGGACTCTGAGTGCTCAAGAAAGCTGGTTTGTTGGCAGTCACCCATTCAATCAGAGCTTTATAATCAGCTTCTACCATCGTTATTTCTTTCGTTCCTCCCAACAATCTGGCAAGAGTCCAATCAGTACCATTGTAAGACATTTCGGCAATCTTTGTCGATACGGTCACAGTGTCTGCATACGGGTCGTAAGCAGACCATGTATTGCCGTCATACTTATACAAAACAGTCTTATTTGTAGTCGTCTTATTATAATACTTATAAGTGACTTCGCAAGTAGCACCGGCCTTCGTATATGGGAACTTTTGTTTCAAGAAAATAGATAGATAGAAGTCAACATCCATGTTAGCATCGAAGTTATCAAACTTACCCGGCTGTCCTTTTTCTTCACCCATAGAATCATAATCTTCCTTGCTCAAAGTATAACTTTGATCTGCAACGAAAGCTTCCAATGCTACTTCTTCCCATCCTTCGGAAGTTTTCCTATAGGTTTTGGTCAAGTTTGCAACACTCCCCGTATAATATTTATACGTGATACTAACAGTTTTACCTACTGCCAAATCCGCATATTTACCCGTACAGAAAGCTTTCAAATAAGTATCCACATCCATTTTTGAATCAAAGTTATCATACTTACCCGGCTGTCCTTTTTCTTCACCCATGGCGTCATAGTCCGCACTTGTCAAAGTGTAGACGATATCGGCGCTTTTAAAGCCTTCCGTCACATCACCGAAAAGTACTTTCACTTTAGCCGTAGAACCTGCATCGCAATAAGGATACATTTCAGCCAGCATACTATTTACAGCTTTCTGAAGAGCTGTTTTATCTGTAAAATATCCCTCAGTCGGATATTTTCCCGTATACTCTCCTTCAAATTTCGCCACATCCGTTATAGGATTATCATCATATCCCGGAAAATTATCTTCATTATAATCGCAACCTGCCCAAAGAAGCATTGTCGCCAATAAACTAAATACAAATTTCTTATTCATAATCGTACTTCTTTATAAGGTTTAGAAAGTGAATTTCAGTCTTACGTTATAGGTACGTCCCCAACCATAAATAACACGATATGCCGATTCCCAATCATGATTCCGGCCATCATATGCATCGGCAATGTATTCTTGGTTAAACAGATTGTTGACATTTCCGCTCAGTGTGGCACGTACTTTTCCAAAATCAAAGGAATATCCTGCATTCAAGTCAAATGTATTGTACGAGGGAATTCTCCAAGGCTCTCCGATTTCCATCTCTATACCCGGAGCCAAATTACTTGCACTGATCTGGTAATCGGCATAATTACGGCCAAAGAAATTCCAATCAATACCTAAACGTACCCCTTTCATCGGGCGCACATTCAGTCCTAAAGCAGCCGTGGTCTGCGCAGCACCGCCCACATGTATATTATCCATTTTGAAAGTAGCTCTCGCATGATCCGTAGCACCCACTGCTGAGGCAACTCCTCCTTGCAGGTCTTTCAAGGGTTCTCCTGCCGTATTATAGAAATATCCATTGGCATTGCAATCCCAACGCCAGTCGCCCACCGAAAGCATTCCTTTGATGTCCAACCATTGAAAAGGTTTCGCCACCAAATCCAATTCCACTCCCACGTGACGCGCATTCACACCCTGCATGTTCACCGTCCAACGGTCTGCCACTTTTTCTCCGCCCGAAGTATAAGAATAATCCTGAGAACGTGTCATGCTCTTGTCCAGCCATTTTGTATAATATGCATTCAAATCAGCAGTAAAGAAACTGCTGCGATATCCATATCCCAATTCAAAAGACATGATTTTCTCATTCTTTGCATCGGGATTCAAAGCATGAGAATTCTGAGAATTAATAAACGCTGCATCAAATATCGGTGCACGGCTTACGTATCCCGCATTGAAATATACATTATGATGCTCTGTCAAATTATAGTTTACTCCCCCTTTGATATTCCATCCCAAATAGTTATTTGCATCCGATTTCGCACGCGCTTTGTCATAATAGAAACGATCATACCGCCAATATCCGGTATTTGAAACACCTCCTGCAACAAATGCACTCAGCTTCTCACGATTATATTCCAACTGCCCAAAAACACCTTCGGACATAACATAGCCGTCATAATCGCGATAAACCACATCACCTACTTGCAGTTTCTTATACTTGAACTCATTCGTGCCAGCTCCCGCATAATTATCTACTTTCACATTGGCACGATAGCGGTCAATATAATAATCGCCATTATACATATCTATGATTTTATTCTGGTGCAGACCTTTATAATACCGGAAGTCAACTCCGCCATAGAAATCAAAATATTCACCAAACTTGGTAGTATATGTAGAGAGTAAGCCATACCAAATATGGTCATTCAGGTTTCTGCTCATAACCATCTTCGAACCCGTAGTACTCTGCTCGTTCATTTCTTGAATCTGGTCGTATGCAAACGTACCGTCCGCATTACGGAAAGTGGTATTCAGCACCCCGTTGGTTGAACCATACCAATAACCGGAATAAGTAGAATTGATTCCCTGCCCGCTATAACCGTTACCGCGTCCGATAGACATATACAAAGCTGTGCTCAGACTTGATTTACGGTCAATCTGCCACAAATGATTCAAAGATATCTGAGGTTTATGATATTCATTGAATGCAGAAGTCTTGCGCTCACCATGCTTTCCGAATCCATAGGTGGCATTGTATTTATATGGGCTGTCATCTCCCATATAATTCTTAACCTGCTGCCAACCTTTGATAGTCAAACCATCATAACTGCTACGCTGGTAGTGTTTTTGTGGAGCGCCAAAAGCAGTAAAGGTCAGTTGATGATTGTCATTGAAACGCTTAGCAATGCTCAAAAAGTAGTTATAGCCTTCGGATTCAGTACCTTGAATATAACCGTCACGCCAATCCTTACCGGCAAGCAATGTAAAAGCCCAACCGTCTTTTGACAAACCTGAAGAAACAGAGAACAAAATCTTGTTAAAGCCATCATTACCCATGGCATAAGACAAAAAACCGCCTTTCTTAGCTTCCGTACTTTTAGTGATAACATTAATAGAACCGCCCACTGCCGGTGAGGAAACTTTAGATGCACCCAATCCGCGTTGCACTTGCATATTGCGAGTTACATCTGACAATCCCCCCCAATTGGACCAATACACTTTCTGATTTTCCATACCGTTTACCGGCACACCATTAATCATTACCGCCACATTGTCCTGCTTAAAACCGCGAATTACGGTTTTTGCGTCACCATAACCACCACCGTCTTTCGTGCTATATACACCCGGAGTGGATTTCAGTATTTCAGGAAATTCCTGTGTCCCCAGCTTTTCCTCTATAAAAACAGGATCGACTGTTGACACTGCCACCGGTGTCTTACGAGCCACTGCAACAGAAGAAGTAATGGTAACGTCTGCCAACATCACTGCGTCCGATTGCATCCTGATAACTCCCAAATCCACCGAAGCCCCCTTTTGAGCAATTTTCTTCTTGAGGTCCTTATAACCTACATACTTGAACAATAATGTGCCGTTTGGGGCAACTTCTTGCTTGAAATAACCGTCAATGTCAGTCACTGTTCCCTGAGCAGTTCCTTCCACCATTACGGCGGCTCCCACCAACGGTTCACCCGTTTCTGCATCAACAAGCTGACCTTTCACTGTGGTCTGGGCAGATGCCACGGCACAGAATGCCGACAATACGGTCACCAACAGGAAATGAATTAGATGTTTTCTCATAATTCTGTTTTTGTTAATTGATAGTTAATGAAATATTAAATTCTGTTTCAAGTCACAAATATAAAAAATTAAAATCAGATATATATTACATTTGTGCTACCTTTTTTCACATTAAGAAAGCTGCTTTGAAACTTTTTCAAACAACCCGAATTATAATAGTATACAAAAAAAGCTCTGCCTTTCGGAGCAGAGCTTTCTATCTTTCTTAAAAACAAGCCGATAAACTTTCAAATAGCAATCAAAATCAATCCATTGTAAGTTTTCTGTAACGCACACGTGTAGGTTCTTCCTTACCCAATCGTTTCTGCTTATTTTCCTCATATTCGGAATAAGAACCCTCAAAGAAGAACACGTTAGAGTCTCCTTCAAAAGCCAAAATGTGTGTACAAATACGGTCGAGGAACCAACGGTCGTGACTGATGACTACGGCACAACCTGCAAAATCTTCCAAACCTTCTTCGAGCGCACGAAGCGTATTCACGTCGATATCGTTGGTGGGCTCGTCAAGAAGCAGCACATTACCCTCCTCTTTCAGGCAAAGAGCCAAGTGCAGGCGGTTACGCTCACCTCCGGAAAGCACTCCACAGAGTTTCTCCTGATCGGCTCCGGAGAAGTTGAAACGCGACAAATAAGCGCGTGCGTTGATATCGCGTCCGCCCATGCGAATCAGATCATTTCCTCCAGAGATCACTTGATACACGCTCTTGTTGGGGTCAATATCTTTGTGTTGCTGATCCACATAAGCTACTTTTACAGTCTCTCCTACCTCAAACTCGCCCTTATCTGCCTTTTCCAAACCCATAATAAGACGGAAAAGTGTTGTTTTACCGGCACCGTTAGGGCCAATAATACCCACAATGCCATTGGGTGGAAGCATAAAATTAAGGTCATCAAACAGCAGCTTCTCTCCGAATGCTTTTGCCACATGCTTGGCCTCAATCACTTTGTTGCCCAGACGAGGGCCGTTCGGTATGAAAATTTCAAGCTTTTCTTCTTTTTCCTTCACATCCTCATTCAGCAACTTATCATAGGAGTTCAAACGAGCCTTCCCCTTAGCCTGACGAGCTTTAGGAGCCATACGTACCCATTCCAATTCGCGCTCCAACGTTTTGCGGCGCTTGCTGGCCGTTTTCTCCTCCATCTCCATCCGCTTGGTCTTTTGCTCCAACCAACCGGAGTAGTTTCCTTTCCAAGGAATGCCTTCGCCACGATCCAACTCAAGAATCCATCCTGCTACATGGTCAAGGAAATAGCGGTCGTGAGTCACTGCAATCACCGTACCTTCGTATTGCTGCAAATGCTGTTCCAGCCAATCAATGGATTCCGCGTCAAGGTGGTTAGTAGGCTCGTCAAGCAAAAGAACATCCGGCTTCTGCAACAACAAACGGCAAAGAGCCACACGACGACGTTCACCACCCGACAAATGCTCCACCGACTGGTCTTCGGGCGGACAACGCAAGGCATCCATGGCACGCTCCAGTTTGCTGTCGAGGTTCCATGCATCGGTAGCATCTATGATATCCTGCAACTCGGCCTGACGAGCGAAGAGTTTATCCATCTTGTCTTGATCCTCGTAATACTCCGGCAAACCGAACTTCTGATTGATTTCTTCATATTCCGTCAGCGCATCCACAATGGGCTGCACTCCTTCCATTACAACTTCTTTCACTGTTTTTGCAGGGTCAAGATACGGTTCCTGCGCAAGATATCCCACGGAATATCCCGGTGAGAACACCACTTCGCCTTGATAAGATTTATCCAGACCGGCAATAATCTTCAGCAAGGTTGACTTACCCGAACCGTTCAAACCGATAATACCGATTTTTGCTCCATAGAAGAATGAGAGGTATATGTTCTTCAACACCTGCTTGTTATTCTGCTGGATGGTCTTGTTCAGTCCCACCATAGAAAAGATGATTTTCTTATCGTCTACTGTTGCCATGTATTCTAAAAAAATAATTAGTGATTAATGATCAGTGGGCAAAGATATGAAAAAAAACGAAATTCCTTTGTTCTTTCCAAAAAAGCATCTATCTTTGCACCCGCTTAACGGCAATTAAGGTTCGATTCGCTAGCTCAGCAGGTAGAGCACAACACTTTTAATGTTGGGGTCCTGGGTTCGAGCCCCAGGCGGATCACTTAAAAATCAGAGAGTTACATCAAAGTATCTCTCTTTTTTTATACCTAAACTAGGTAGTTTACATGGTTTAGCCAAACCTGTAGTCAAATCAAAAATTGAGTAGTATTCTAAATAAGGTAATAAAAGTATTGTTTTATCATATTTTCGTACTACTTTACTGTCTTACTGTTCATTACGAAGAGCTACCTACCAATGAAAAACTTCTGCCTTACTTTCTGCTGACAATTGTTCCGGTAGCCTGATTGGTCGGCATTACCAGTACTTCGGCAATCTGAATATGCTGAGGCAAGGCAGCCGCAAAATAAACCACCTCGGCAACATCGTCACCACTGAGCGGGTGGATTCCTCTATACACAGCACTGGCAGCTTCTTTATTACCCCGGAAGCGTACAACGGAAAAATTCGTCTCTACCAATCCGGGCTTGATGTTCGTCACACGGACGGGGGTATCCACCAAGTCTATACGCAATCCGTCCGACAAGGCTTTGACGGCAGCCTTACAAGCGCAGTACACGCTTCCTCCGGGATAAGCATAATCACCGGCAATGGAGCCGAGATTGATGACGTGCCCGCGTCCCCGTTCCACCATGCCGGGCACTACCAAGCGAGTCATGGAAAGCAAGGCTTTCACATTGGTGTCAATCATCACATCCCATTCATCCGGATTGCCTTCATATTCCTTGTCCACTCCAATCACCAAGCCAGCGTTGTTTATCAATACATCTATCTCTTTCCAATCGCCGGGCAAAGTGTCCAACGCCGCTTCGGCCACCTCCCTGTCGCGCACGTCGAAAGGGAGTAAAAGTACCTCTGCCCGGTATTTTTCTTCCAATTCTTGCTTTACCGCTTTCAGTTTCTCCTGATTGCGACCGTTGAGAATCAACCGATACCCGTTCATGGCAAACTTGCGTGCACAACCCTCTCCTATACCCGAAGAAGCACCTGTAATAAGTACTGTTTTCTTTTCCATACCATTATTGTTTTTTCTGCTGATTGCAAAAGTATCATTAATTTGCGAGTTGCAGATATTATTTCCGGTTATTTTCAAATCATCCAGTTACAACCGCCACTATTTGCACTTCCGCTTTTCGAGTGTTCTTCTTTTCTTTTACTTTCTTTTCCAAGTTAAGAATGAGGTGATGATTATTCTAAAACGAATAGCTTCGGCTCATTTCATGCATCGTTTTGCCAAACGGCATTCTGCTTAAATATCCTATGAAACAACCCGAAAACATGTAAAAGACACCTTTGTAACACTCACATTATCGGCGTTTTCACTTATAAAAGCATCACCTTACACTTGTACAAGCGTTGACTTATATATGTACAGTATAAATCGGAAAGAAGAATCTGCCCTGTATAAAGGTTCTCTTATACGGAGGAAATACGGATTTGACACGGAAAAGAAGTTTTTTGAAGGCATTTTCAGCGGTTGGTGAAAAACTGTTTCCTCCCCTTAAAAGCCTCATCCAGCACATGTTTTACTTATCAAAAAGAAAAATATCTGAAAAATACAACTAAAAAAACATTTAAAAGTCAAGTTTTGTTATTATTATATCTAACTTTGTACAGTTTTAGAGCCAGTTCGGTTGTTGCCCGATTCATTTATGAGCTTCTTGGAGAAATCAAAGAGAATCGGGATATAGCCCAAAGGCAGAAACGGAATCTTAAAACATTATTAACACCATTTTTTATTAAAGAAGAAGAGAATATGAAGAAAATGAAAGTTACAGCATTGCTGCTGTGTGGTACCATACTGCTGGGCAGTTGCGGTACAATGAACAACACTACAAAAGGAGGTATTATCGGCGGAGGTTCCGGCGCAGCCGCAGGTGCCATCATCGGTGGGCTGATAGGTAAAGGCAAAGGTGCTGCCATCGGTGCTGCCATCGGTGCTGCCGTAGGTACGGGAACCGGCGTTGCCATCGGCCATAAAATGGACAAAAAGGCTGCCGAAGCGGCTAAAATTGAAGGCGCACAAGTAGAACAAGTGACCGATGCCAATGGTTTGCCGGCCGTAAAGGTTGCTTTCGATGCAGGCATCTTGTTCGGCTTCAACTCTTCAGCACTGAGCAACGACGCAAAAGCTTCTTTGCGCGACCTTGCACAGATTCTGAAAGACGACCCGACAACGGACATCGCCATCATCGGTCATACCGACAAAGTAGGTACCTACGAAGCCAATGTCAAGGTATCGAAGAACCGTGCTTATGCTGTCGAAAACTACTTGCAAAGCTGCGGCGTTTCTTCAGCTCAGTTCAAAAAAGTGGAAGGTGTTGCCTATGACCAATATGACGAAAGCAAAACTGCTGCTCAAAACCGTCGTGTAGAAGTGTACATGTATGCCAGTGAGCAGATGATTAAGAATGCCGAGGCATCTAACTAAAACCTAAAGCAAGTCCACACAAAGAGCCGGCTCAAGTTCAAAACCATAAAACAGGTTCTTGGTGGATATTTTTAAAAAAAAGTCTTAGATGAAAGCCCTCACGCACGGATATCTCCAAGTGAACTCTGGAATACCGAACGTGAGGGCTTTATACAATCAGGGCAATGCCGGAAGTTCTGTCTGCGTTTCTCTTTATTGAGACAAATTGAAAGCACGTATCTGTCTTATGAAGCTTCGTAAACCTCTGTGTATTCTGCACAACATTATACTTCTTTTCATTTCCACCTTCGCTACGACAATGCTCTACCGTTTTCTACCGATCACATAACTCGTTCGATAAGATTTCACCTCACCCGCCTATGGTGGTTATAGCGCCTCAAAAGACAACTGCTTCGCCACGCGCAACGTGCTCGACTTTACGGAAATAAAAATTCTATTTAGAATTATGCTGCTCCAAAAAGCGTATAATGGAGGTATATCTTAATTGCATCGAAATGAAAACAGCCATCTACGGAGTACAGGCAGCGGCAAAACACAAACTCAACACCACAGCTGCCAAACTATCGGCGGGACAATGTGCCCTGACAACAGCCACACTACCCAATCCGATACGTTTTGATTCGGCACGCCTTTCAATTTACATCAAAAAAGGCAAGGACAAATTCTGCGTCTGATGGAATCAGTGCCATCCCTCCGGCGGAGAAGACGGAAGAAAAGGTGAAAAAGAAATAGAGAGTTTCCGGAGTTCATTCGATAAATACATCGTTAATATAATCTGAATTCGATATAACATTAGAATGGAATAAGATATTGGGACATAGGCTCCAATTCCACATTAATGGATGGTTTCTTTGGTAAAGATGTATAAGCTATAAGCCTTCCGATTAAGAATGAAGTTGGCAAATGACTTGTGTCGTATAGGTTCTATCTGGCAAATATTCTTGAATTCATCGTTGATAGTTCCTGTAATCTTCCTTTTATGCCGGCCGCTTTCTCCCTGTTTGACGGCTATAATCCTTTGTCGTGACAGACACAAGTGTTCAAGCCGACAGACACAAGTGTTTTGCACGTCAGACACAAGTGTTTGAGCCGTAAAACACAAGTGTCTGACAAGACAGGGGTAAGCGTCTGATAATCAATAACTGTTTGACTCTAAAATACAAGCTGCCAGATGAGGTTGTAGACCTGATTCTTACCCCGAACTCAGATTAATATAATAAGATGAACCTTTTTGTACCTCTTATCTGGCGAATTTCATATTGAGAAAGAAATATAGTCTCTTATCAGTCTTTATTTATTTTATTTTACAAATTCATCATCAAGTTTGTTTTTCAACACCTTATTATTTCACTCACTGAGTGAACTGCATTCAGCCTCCGACTGCCCCTCCCTTCTCATAATAGCTTCTGAAAAGAGAATGAAAGAAATGAGCATTCCGTCAACAACGATATTTTTTTATTATTATAGCAACAAAGCATCACAAAGAATATGATAATATCATCTCTTCAACACTTTATAAATCGTTTTTTTGCATTCATTCGCAGAAATACATTCATCCCCCCCTATCTCATCCGCCCAAATGAAACTGCCGGCTCCAACAGTACGAAACCGATGGAGCCGGCAGACTAAAATTACATAAAAAAGCAATGCAGCATCTGTCGCTACAAACTCAATAGGTATGCTCTCCCTCCTTCATTTCCTTTGCATCGATTTTGCGGATATCAATGCTGCGCCACGCATAGAAAATATAGGCAAGAACGAAAGGAACAAGAATAGAGACATACGCCATCACCTTCAGAGTGAACAAGCTGGAACAACTATTGGTAATGGTCAACGAACTCTGCAAATCATGAGTGGAAGGATAATAGGCCGTATTATTATAGCCCGCCACAAGCAAAAGAGACAGAACAGTGAGCACTGTGCCCACACCGGCAAACCAAATGCCCTTATCAAATGCAGGTTTCCACAACGTGCGGATAATGCCCCAAAGCACGGCAAGTACGCCCACGAGAAATACAAGTAATACAACAGGCATTTCGAGGAAATTGGTCAGATACTTATAGGGTTCCATAAACACCTCTCCCGTTTCCGGGCGGACAGCATAGCCGTCGGCCACCAACGTGCGGATGACGAATGCCAAGAAGAACAGCAGGAAGAGTCCCGTATTTCCCCAAAGCGAACGACGGCAACGGCTCACCAGATTCTCATCGTTGATATTATTGATGAAATAGAGCGTACCCAGAATGCGCGACAGGAAAAACACAGCCAGCCCCAACACCACATTCCACGGGTTGAGCAACGCATCCAGTCCGTGTCCGGCATTGGCCCACCGACTGATGACCGGCATTGCCATATCTGCCATGTTTCCTTTGTTAATGTAGAATTCGGAACCGGTGAAGAATGTAGCCACCGCACCGCCCAGCAACACCGGACCTACAACTCCGTTTATCACCAAGAAAGTACGATACGTGGTCTTTCCCAACAGATTTCCCGCCTTGGACTGAAACTCATAGCTGACAGCCTGCAATACAAAACTGAACAGAATAATCATCCATAACCAATATGCACCGCCGAAACTGGTGCTGTAAAACAGCGGAAACGAAGCAAAAAACGCGCCGCCAAACGTAACCAGTGTAGTAAATGTAAACTCCCACTTGCGTCCCGTGGAGTTTATCATCATCTTTTTCTGCTCCTCCGTTTTTCCCAAGCAGAACAAAAGAGAATTACCTCCCTGCACAAACAGCAGGAATACCAGAATAGCTCCCAACAAGGATACTACAAACCACCAATAGTGCTGAAGAAATATATAAGTGTCCATTGATATTCTAAATTTATATTTTACGATTTATTACAAGCCCTCACTACTCATCGTTCATTATTATCGGGTCCTTTGCGGATGGCCTTCAGCATAATGCCGACTTCAGCAATCAACATGATTGTGAAGAGCACAAGGAAGATAAAGAACGTAGTTTGCACGGAACTGACATCCAGCTTGGAAACAGCGGCACTTGTAGGCAACATGTCCTGTATGGCCCACGGCTGACGTCCGCACTCGGCCACTACCCATCCCGCTTGTCCGGCAAGATATCCCAATGGAATAGTCAGCATGGCCACCCAATGCATCCAACGCATCTGCGACAAGTCTTTCTTGTAAGCCAAGAACAGTATCAGGATAAAGAAAAAAATGAAATATCCACCCAGAATCACCATCACACGGAACATATAGAATGTCAGAGGTACATTCGGCACCAAGTCATTCACATTCTTAATATAACCATAGCCGAAATAGGGCACATTCTCTTTCAGCACCCGGGCAGCCTCTTCCGCCTCTGCTGCATTGCCCGCAGCCTTGGCTGCACGATAAGCGGCAAATGCGCCGATAGCCGTCTTCCCCTTTTCAATCTTCTCCTCTGCCGAAAGAGCCACTGTGCCGTCTTTCTGTACATAACCGCCTCGCAGCAAATCGTTGATACCCGGAACAAATGCGTCCATCTTGCGTTCGGCAAGCAATGACAACATTTTGGGTATTTCCACACGGAAGAGGAATGGATCTACCCCGTCCTGCGGCGTTTTCTTATCGGGATTCAACAGGCCGAAAGCCACCAAACCGGCCCCATGCTGCCCATCATAGTAGCCTTCCATGGCAGCCAGTTTCATCGGTTGCTTCTGAGCCACCTGATAACCGGAGCCGTCGCCCGTCCATGCAGACAACACAGCAGATACCAAACCTACCCACGCAGCAATCTTGATACTTGCCAAAGCAAACTTCTTATCACGCTTCTTCAACAAATACCAACAGCTTACGCCAACCACAAATACAGCCGCCAGCACCCAGCCGGACAATATACTATGGAAGAACTTATTCACAGCCATCGGCGAAGTGGCCACAGCCCAGAAATCCACCATCTCGTTGCGGGCCGTATCGGGATTAAATTCCATACCCACAGGATTCTGCATCCATGCATTCGCAACCAAAATCCACCAAGCAGAAATCGTCGCTCCCAATCCCGTGAGCCAAGTAGAAGCCAAGTGGAAACGCTTGCTCACCTTATCCCATCCGAAAAACATGACCGCAATGAATGTTGCCTCCATAAAAAAGGCCAGAATACCCTCGATGGCAAGCGGTGCACCGAAAATATCGCCCACAAACCAACTGTAATTGCTCCAGTTCGTCCCGAACTCGAATTCCAGAATCAACCCCGTAGCCACACCCACGGCAAAGTTGATACCAAAGATTTTCATCCAGAACTTGGCAGTACGCTTCCAAAATTCATCGCCCGTACGGTAATAGGCCGTCTCCATAATGCCCATGATTACGGCCAATCCGAGGGTCAAGGGCACAAAAATCCAGTGGTAGATGGCTGTCAGGGCAAACTGTGCCCTCGACCAGTCAATCAGAGAAGAGTCAATATGTTCAAACATAAAAGTAAAAGATTTATGATTTATAAATAATAATGAATTCAAGCGTTAGTCAATTGGTTTCAATACCTCTATGAATAAGTTCCCGACTGACATACTCTTCTTTGTCATCACCCACCACAGGCGTATTCAAGAACCTCGGAAAAAAGAAAAGACGGAGAACAAAAAACATAATGAAAAGTTTCACCAGAATAATAAGCCATAAAGTGCGCCCCAATGTCATGCTTCGAAACCCTTCCAGATAAAAGCGCCAAATGTTTACCACAGTCTGTTTCATCAGATATAGATTTATAATGATTACAAATATAAAACACTTTTATGACACAGACAAACAAATGATAAAAAAATATTCGATGAACAGACAGAATCATAGGCACAAAGCGGCATTTCGGAGACAAAAAACGCCTAGATATCTATCTATTTTGCATTCCGTATTCAGCTGTTCTACCTTTGTATTTGTAAAAGTAAAAAGACAGATATGATGAACATAAAAAGATTGACAGTGATAACACTCTGCATGGCAAGTTGCATAGGACTTTCGGCACAGGCCGACAGTTCCGTGCAACAAGCCGTGGCAGAAAACATCTGGCAAACAGCCGATAGTCTACCCTCTCAATGGAACTTGCAAACCTGCATTGACTATGCTTTGCAACAAAACATCACCATCAAGAAGAACCGCCTCAACGCCGCAAGTGCCCGTGTGGATGTGAAGACGGCCAAAGCCGCCCTCTTCCCCAGCCTATCGGCCAGTGTAAGCCAGCGCATCGTGAACCGCCCCAACAATGAGACAAGCACCATTATCGCCGGAAGCAACATCACCAACAGCCAAAGCAAAACGTCTTACAACGGAAACTACGGCATTGACGCCAATTGGATCCTCTACAACGGCGGCAAGAACCTCAACACCATCAAGCAGCAACAACTGAACAATCGTATTGCCGAGCTCAACGTGACCGAAAGCGAAAACAGCGTCGAAGAGAACATCGCACAAACATACATACAAATACTATACGCAACCGAAGCCGTAAAGGTATGCGAATCGACGCTGAAAGTAAGTCAAGCCGAACGCGAACGCGCCAAGCAGCTTCTCGAAGCCGGAAGCATTGCCAAAAGTGCCCTCGCACAACTGGAAGCTCAAGTCAGTACAGACAAATATCAATTAGTTGCGGCACAAGCCACCTTGCAGAATTATAAACTTCAACTGAAACAGCTTCTCGAATTGGATGGTGAGCAGGAAATGGAACTATACATCCCGGCTCTTAACGATGAAAATGTACTCTCTCCTCTGCCCGACAAAACAGATGTTTATCGTTCGGCACTCATTTTCAGGCCCGAAATAGAAGCCGGCAAACTGAATGTGCAAGCTTCCGACCTGAACATCAAGATTGCCCGTTCGGGCTATTTGCCTACATTGAGCCTGACTGCCGGCATCGGAACCAGCCACGCCAATGGCAGTGACTTTACCTTCAGCGAGCAAATCAAGCAGAACTGGAACAACTCATTAGGATTCACCATCAGCGTACCCATCTTCAGCAACCGACAGACCAAAAGCGCGGTAGAAAAAGCCAAGATTCAGAAGCAAACCAGCGAGCTGGATTTGCTGGACGAGCAAAAAACGCTGTACAAAACCATTGAAAGCCTCTGGCTTGACGCAAACAATGCACAGCAACGGTATGCCGCCGCAGTAGAGAAGTTGAAAAGCTGTCAGACCAGCTACGAACTGATACAAGAACAATTCAACGCAGGCATGAAGAATACCGTAGAATTGCTGACAGAGAAAAACAACCTGCTCAGCGCACAGCAGGAGATGCTACAAGCCAAATACATGGCGATACTGAACATGCAATTGCTGAAATTCTATCAAGGTGAACAGATAGCTATATAAGAAACTAATAATAAGGAAAGATATGAATAAGAAGAAAATCATTCTCATCAGCATAGCTGCCGTATTGGCAGTGGGTGCAGGATGCTGGCTTTTCGGCGAATCCAAAGCCAATCATAAGGTAGTGTACGAGACGGCAACCGTGACCAAAGGAGAGATTTCAGAGTCCATAACCGCCACCGGAACCATTGAACCGGTGACTGAGGTAACCGTAGGTACGCAGGTCAGCGGCATTATCGACAAAATTTATGTGGACTATAACTCCACAGTGACCAAAGGCCAACTGATAGCCGAGATGGATCGCGTGACGCTGCAAAGCGAGCTTGCCTCGCAGCGTGCCGCCTACAATGGGGCAAAAGCCGAATACGAATATCAGAAAAAGAATTACGAGCGCAACAAAGGTTTGCACGAAAAGCAACTCATCAGCGACGTGGATTACGAACAGATAGTCTATAATTACGAAAAAGCCAAGAGCAGCTTCGAGAGCAGTCAGGCTTCGCTGGCAAAAGCAGAGCGTAACCTCTCCTATGCCACCATCACCTCTCCCATCGACGGCGTAGTGACAAGCCGCAGCGTGGAGGAGGGACAGACCGTAGCTTCCGGATTCTCTACCCCCACCCTTTTCACCATTGCCGCCGACCTGACACAGATGCAGGTAGTGACCGATGTGGACGAAGCCGACATAGCCGGCATAGAAGAGGGACAGCGCGCCACCTTCACCGTAGATGCTTATCCGAATGACACATTTGAAGGTGTCGTGACGCAAATCCGTTTAGGACAAGCCGGTTCGAGCAGCTCAAGCAGTTCTACAACTTCATCTACCACGGTAGTGACTTATGAAGTAGTGATAGCTGCCCATAACCCCGACCTGAAGCTGAAGCCCCGGCTGACAGCCAACGTCACCATCTATACCCTCGACCGCAAAAACGTGCTCAGTGTCCCTGCCCGTGCACTGCGCTTCACCCCGGAGAAACCGCTTATCGGCGACAAAGACATCGTGAAGGATTGCGAAAGCGAGTATAAACTCTGGACACGCGAAGGCAACACCTTCACCGCTCATCCCGTAGAAATCGGCATTTCAAACGGAATCAATACGGAAATCATCAGCGGTGTCAACGAAGGAACAGTTGTAATAACAGAAGCCGCCATCGGCAATATGTCGGGCGGAAGCAATGCTCCGGACAGTTCGCAGCAGGCAAACAAAGAACAAAGTCCGTTTATGCCGAGCAGACCGGGGAAGAAATGAGAGAACAGACGTTAGACAATAGAAATCAGATAATAGACGTTAGAAATTGAAGACTCGGTATTATGAGCAAAACAGTCATAGAACTTCAAAACATAAAGCGCGATTTCCGGGTAGGAGACGAAACGGTACATGCCTTGCGCGGTGTTTCGTTCTCCATCACCGAAGGAGAGTTCGTCACCATCATGGGTACATCGGGTTCGGGCAAGTCGACCCTGCTGAATACATTGGGCTGCCTCGACACCCCTACCGGTGGAGAATACCTGCTCGACGGCATATCCGTTCGCAGCATGTCGAAACCACAGCGCGCCGTACTGCGTAACCGTAAAATCGGCTTCGTGTTCCAGAACTACAACCTGCTGCCCAAAACGACGGCCGTTGAAAACGTGGAACTCCCGCTGATGTACAACTCCTCCGTTTCGGCAACCGAAAGGCGGAAGCGTGCCATCGAAGCCCTGCAAGCCGTAGGGCTGGGCGACCGTCTGGAACACAAGTCCAACCAGATGTCGGGCGGACAGATGCAACGTGTAGCCATTGCACGGGCTTTGGTGAACAACCCGGCCGTGATACTGGCAGATGAAGCTACGGGTAATTTGGACACACGTACTTCGTTCGAAATTCTGGTGCTTTTCCAAAAGCTGCATGCCGAAGGGCGTACCATCATCTTCGTGACGCACAATCCAGAGATAGCCCAATACAGCAGCCGCAACATCGTGTTGCGCGACGGACAGGTAAAAGACGATACCATCAATACCAACATTCTCAATGCCGCCCAAGCGCTGGCGGCATTGCCTAAACAGGAGGAAGACAAATGAACGGAACAAACCTTTTCAAAATAGCATTGCGCGCACTGAACAACAACAAACTGCGGGCTTTCCTCACCATGCTGGGCATCATCATCGGTGTGGCATCGGTCATCACCATGCTTGCCATCGGACAAGGGTCGAAAAAAAGCATTCAGGCCCAGATAGCCGAAATGGGTTCCAACATGATAATGATTCATCCGGGAGCCGATACACGCGGAGGCGTACGCCAAGACCACAGCGCCATGCAGACACTGAAAATGGCCGACTATGAGGCGCTGCGCAACGAGACACGTTTTCTGTCGGCCATCAGCCCCAGCGTCTCCTCATCGGGACAGCTCATTGCCGGCAATAACAACTATCCTTCTTCCGTAAGCGGTGTAGGGACGGAATATCTCGAAATCCGTCAGCTGTCGATAGAAAATGGCGAAATGTTCGACGAAAGCGACATACAGACTTCCGCCAAGGTCTGCGTCATCGGTAAGACGATAGCAGACAATCTCTTCCCCGGCGAAGACCCGGTAGGGAAAATCATCCGGTTCAACCAAGTGCCGTTTCGCGTGGTAGGGGTGCTGAAGTCCAAAGGATACAACTCCATGGGGATGGATCAGGACGACATCGTGCTGGCCCCTTACACCACCGTAATGAAGCGACTGCTGGCACAGACCTACCTCAGCGGCATCTTCGCTTCTGCCCTCAGCGAAGAGATGACGGACAATGCCACCGAGGAAATCACCGGGATTCTGCGGAGAAACCACAAACTGAAAGACGGCGACGAGGACGACTTCAGCATCCGCAGCCAACAGGAGCTGAGCACGATGCTGAACACCACCACCGACCTGATGACTACGCTGCTTGCCTGCATTGCCGGCATATCGCTCGTGGTGGGTGGCATCGGCATCATGAACATCATGTACGTGTCGGTCACCGAACGTACCCGCGAGATAGGCCTGCGCATGAGCGTAGGTGCTCGCGGCATCGACATCCTGAGCCAGTTTCTTATCGAAGCCGTGCTCATCAGCATCACCGGAGGCGTCATCGGCGTGGTCATCGGTTGCGGCGCAAGCTGGGTCGTGAAAAGCGCGGCTCATTGGCCCATCTTCATCCAGCCATGGAGCGTATTCCTCTCTTTCGCCGTCTGCACCGTCACCGGTGTCTTCTTCGGCTGGTATCCCGCCAAGAAAGCCGCGGACTTGGATCCGATAGAAGCCATACGCTACGAATAATCAGGAATATAAGAAAGAGGATATCAAATAAAAATCTATCTTTGCACCAGTATATGAAACAATCATCCTACTCCCGCCCCCGCTTCATCGAAGCCCTGATACACGTCACGGGCTGGGCAATCGTATTCGGTTTCCCCTTCCTGATGATGGCACGCAGCGGCTTCGGCATAACGTGGATGGACTATCTGCGTCATGGCAGTATAGTCCCCCTCTCTTTTCTCGTCGTATTCTATGCAAACTACTTCTTCCTGATTCCCCGTTGCCTGTTCAAAGGAAACGTAAAGGAATATCTATTGCTGAACACGGCTTTGATATTGTGTGTCGCCGCAGGTGTCCACGTATGGCAGGAATACGCCTCGCAGATCAATTTGACAGAAAGAGGCGAAAGAGGCGGAAGACACATGGGGCCTCCCAAATGGATATTCCTCCTGCGCGACATTTTTTCCATGATACTGACTGTCGGCCTGAGCGCCGCCATCAAAATGAGCAGCCGATGGAGGCAGACAGAGGCCGCCCGCCGCGAAGCCGAAAAAAGCCGTGCGGAAGCCGAATTGAAGAACCTGCGCAACCAGCTCAACCCGCATTTTCTGCTCAATACGCTGAACAACATTTACGCTCTCATCGCCTTCGACACGGACAAAGCACAATCGGCCGTTCAGGAGCTGAGCCGCCTGCTTCGCCACGTGCTTTACGACAATCAGCAGAACTTCGTCACCCTCGACAAAGAGATGGACTTCATTCGCAACTACATTGCACTGATGCGCATCCGCCTCTCCTCCAACGTCACCGTCGAGACCCGGATAGACATCCGTCCCGACAGCCGCACGGAAATAGCCCCGCTCATCTTCATCTCCCTCATAGAGAATGCCTTTAAGCATGGCATCTCTCCCACTGAACCCAGTTTCATCCGCATCCGCTTCAGCGAAAGCCCCGAAGAGATACGTTGCGAAATCACCAACAGCCATCACCCCAAAAGTCAGGCTGACAAGAGCGGAAGCGGCATCGGGCTTGAGCAAGTGCTGAAACGTCTGGAACTCACCTACTCCGGCCGCTACGACTGGAAGCACGGGATAAGCGAGGACGGAAAAGAATATTATTCCATTTTAGCGATAAAACCTTAATAAGCATAAGTATATGAAACTGAATTGTGCAATCGTCGACGACGAGCCTTTGGCATTGGGACTTCTGGAAAGCTACGTCAATAAAACGCCGTTTCTGGAGCTTGCGGGAAAATACTCCAGCGCGGTGCAAGCCATGAAGGAGTTGCCGGGCAAGCACGTCGACCTGCTTTTCCTCGATATCCAGATGCCCGAACTGAACGGGCTGGAATTTTCCAGAATGGTAGATTCCTCCACCCGCATCGTCTTCACCACGGCCTTCGGGCAATATGCCATAGACGGCTATAAGGTCAATGCTTTGGACTACTTGCTCAAACCCGTTTCGTATGCAGACTTCTTGCAGGCGGCCAACAAAGCCGTGCAGTGGTTCGAATTGTTGCAACAACCCGAAGAAGAGATTCAAAGCATCTTCGTAAAGAGCGACTACAAGCTGGTGCAAATCGAACTGAACAAGATATTATACATCGAAGGGCTGAAGGACTACATCAAAATCCACGAAGAAGATTCCCCCAAGCCCATTTTGTCCTTAATGAGCATGAAGGCGATGGAAGAACTCCTGCCCTCGTCACGCTTTATGCGCATCCACCGTTCTTATATTGTCCAAAAGGACAAGATACGCATAGTAGACCGCGGACGCATTGTATTCGGAAAGAATTACATCCCGGTAAGCGACAGCTACAAACAAGTCTTTCAGGATTTTCTGGCTCAAAGGAGTCGCCGGCCGGCCGGCTTCACCGACCAAATGGAATAAATCGCTGATTTATTGCAAAATCCTTTTGCATATTAAATAATGTTTCTATATCTTTGCATCGAATAGATAGGAGTTGTGAAACTCCCCAATAAAATAGTTTAGTTAAGTCTAGTTTAGTTTTTGTGTGAAGCACTTCCTCCGTAAGCGAACGTTGGAAGTGCTTTTGTTTCAGATACGGACACGGCTCACCCGAAACCGTTTTCAATCGCCCGCCCTATCGTCCTGCCGCCTGCCTGTCCAAAAACAGTTCCACATCTCCGGCATGATGCGCCACATAAGCCGCCGGTCCCGTATCACCCGAATCAAGAATGTCATGCACGACATCCGTTTTGCTCTTGCCCGTGATAAGGAAAATCAGTTTACGGGCGGCAAAGAGCGGGCTGCCGGTCATGGCCACTCGCTTCTGCCCGTTATAGGGGTTGACACTCGCTTCATAAGGATGCAAGGATGAGAGCAGATGCTCCTGCCCCGGAAAAATGGAGGAAGTATGCCCGTCGTCTCCCGCACCCAACAACACGACATCGAAAACGGGAACATCGACCTGCAACGGAACGGTACTACGAACCCGGGCCGAATATGCTTCGGCTTCCTTCTCCGGACTGTTTGCCCCGCAAATGGGATAGACATACTCATCGGGCATCTCCACTTTATCCAGCAGCAGACGACGCATCGTTCCGTAATTGCTTTCGCAGTCTTCGGCCGGCACGCACCGTTCGTCCACCCAATAGATACGCATCCGTGGCCAAGGAGTCACCTCTTTATACTCGTTCGCCCAAATGTCGAACATCAGCGAGGGGGTGCTTCCTCCGCTGAAAGCCAAATAGAACGTTCTGCCCGGCTCATCGTTCATCATGTTGATGAGCCGCCTTATCAGCGCATGGGCCGTTTCTATGATCGTAGGATAGATATGACTTTTCATAACTCGCAATATTCATCTGTATTTGTCAGGTTCTTGCATGGACTTGTCCACTCGGCACCGTGTTCGTGCATCATGGACTCGCTCTCCAGAGGTCCCCACGTACCTGCCGGATAGCCGTAGAGAGGGGCTTCGGCATGTTCTTTCCAGTAGCGCAACACCGGGTCGAAGAAGCGCCAAGAGGCTTCCACCGCATCGCTGCGGGTGAAGAGCGTGGCATCTCCGGCTATGCAATCCTCTATCAGGCGGGCGTACGCATCGCCTACGGGTAGTCCGCCCAACTTGTCGTAACTGAAGTCCATCATCACCTGTTTTACGTCGAAACCCGAACCGGGTGCCTTCATTCCGAACTTCAGGACAATGCCTTCGTTGGGTTGCAGGCGCAGAATCAGTTTATTGGCACGGGGACAGTTTCCCCCTTCGCAACGGAACATCCGGTGAGGCGTCTCGCGAAAGTGGACTACAATTTCCGATACCTTCGTCGGCATCTGCTTTCCGGTGCGGATGTAGAAAGGCACACCGCTCCACCGCCAGTTGTTGATGCCTATCTTCATGGCGATGTAAGTTTCCGTACGCGAGTCGGGCGCCACTCCCTCTTCCTCCCGATAACCCGCTTTAGAGCCGGAAGCCGTATATTGCCCGCGAACGATGTGTTCCTCCAAATCCTCTTCCGTAAGCGGTGCCAGCGATTCGTACACCTTCACCACCTCGTTGCGGAAATTATCGGCATTGAACACGGCAGGCGGTTCCATCGCCGTGAGGGCCACAAGCTGAACAAGATGGTTCTGCACCATGTCGCGCAGCGCACCGGTATCTTCATAAAAGCCTCCCCGCCCTTCAATGCCCAGATTCTCCACAGCGGTGATTTCCACGTAATCGATGTAGTTGCGGTTCCAAAGCGGTTCGAAGATGCCGTTGGCAAAACGGAAAGCAAGAATGTTCTGCGCCGTCTCCTTGCCCAGAAAGTGGTCGATGCGGTATATCTGGTGTTCTTGGAATACGGAAGCATACACCTCGTTCAGCTCGCGTGCCGAGTTCAAGTCATACCCGAAGGGCTTCTCTACGATGATGCGCGTGTGGGGACGATTCAGCCCCGCCGCTTTCAGGTGCAGAGGGATGACGCCGTACAACGAAGGGGGCGTAGCCAGATAGAACAGCAGATTGTCCGGCTTCTCTTCGCCGGAGATGGCCTCCAGACGTTCGTTCAGCAGGCCATACTCCCCTGCTTCGGCAGGGTTCAGCGTCTGGTAGAACAGATGGTTGCAAAAGTCCGTCATCTGCTGCTCCACCTGTTCTGCTGCGGGTACAAACCGGTGCAGTTCGTTCAGGATGTATTCCCGATAATAATTGTCAGTATAGCTTGTGCGCCCTATGCCCAAGATGGAGAATCCCTCGGGCAGACGTCCGCCTTTATATAAGGTATAAAGCGCCGGCATCAACTTGCGTTTTGTCAAGTCACCCGATGCGCCGAATATTATCATTATAAATTTGCTCATTGTCCGCTTTTTAATTTATGCACCATAGGTTCCCGATCTCGTATCTCCTCCTCTTCCGGTCCAGTTCTCATGGAAGAAGCGGCCGCGCGGTTCGTCTGTCCGCTCAAAGGTATGTGCGCCGAAGTAGTCGCGTTGCGCCTGAATCATATTGGCAGGCAGGTGGGCCGATGTCAACGAGTAGAAATAGTTCAACGCCGATGAGAAAGCGGGCACAGGCAATTCTTCTCCGATGGCCTTCGCCACTAACCGCTTCCAGCCCGAGAGCAGCCGGTTCATCTCGTTCTTGAAGTAAGGAGCCAGCAACAAATGTCCGGGCTTGTCCGCCGTTTCAAAGGCGGCGGCTATGTCGTTCAGGAAGACGCTGCGTATGATGCAGCCTCCGCGCCACATGCGGGCCACGGACGCCAGATCGAGGTTCCAGCCGAACGTCTCGGAAGCGCGTTGCAGCACGGCAAACCCCTGTGCGTATGACACTAATTTCGAAGCATAGAGTGCCGCATAAAGTTCTTCCGTCAACTCCTCCTTATCATAAACCGCCCGCAAGCGTTCACGGGCATATTCTCCGGAAGCCTGTGTGCGCAGCTCCTTCGAGGCCGACAGGCTGCGCTCGAACACGGCCGTGGCAATCAGCCCCAAAGGCATGCCCAGTTCCATGGCGTTGATTACAGACCATTTGCCCGTACCTTTCTGCCCTGCGGCATCCAGAATCCTGTCCACCAGATACCCGCCCGTCTTGTCTTTGTGAGACAGAATTCCGGCGGTGATTTCGATGAGATAGCTGCGCAACTTGCCTTCATTCCAGCCGGCAAACACCTTGGCCATCTCCTCGTTAGGCAAATCCAGCAGCTTCTTCATCACCCAATAGGCTTCGGATATGAGCTGCATGTCTCCGTATTCTATGCCGTTGTGTATCATTTTCACAAAATGCCCCGAACCTGCCGGGCCCACCCAGTCGCAACACGGCGCACCGTCAGGCGCTTTGGCAGCTATGCTTTGCAGCACGGGCTTCACTTCCGGCCATGCGCTTTCCGAGCCTCCCGGCATAATGGAAGCGCCGTTCAGCGCCCCCTCTTCTCCGCCCGACACGCCGGCACCCACAAAGCGGAAGCCTTTCTTTTCGGCCAGCAGCACACGGCGCCCCGTGTCTTCGTAGTTCGAGTTGCCGCCGTCAATCAGGATATCCCCTTCCGCAAGATGGGGGAAAAGCTGTTCCATCAGTTCGTCTACCGCACTGCCGGCACGAACCATCATCATTATTTTGCGGGGAGTGCCGATGGAAGCCACAAAACCGGCTATGTCCGTATATCCCCGTATGCTTTTTCCTTTGGCACGGCCGTTCATAAAACGTTCCACCACGCCTTCCTCCACTCCGCGAACCGTACGGTTGTAGACCGATACTTCCCATCCTTTGTCCGCCATGTTGAGGGCCAGATTCTCGCCCATCACGGCAAGCCCTATAAGTCCGATGTCTGATTTCCTTGAATTATCCATATACTTTTACTTGTAAACATTTTCTTTGCTATTGAAACAAAGAGTTTGCGGCATTTGTTCGTGCATGTATGGAAATTCGTGCCAAATCCCTAATCGCTATCCACCAGCCTCGCCGTCGCCTCTACTAACTTATACCTGCGGCACACCTCGCGAACTATCGCCATCGGAATGTCCGTCACCATCGGCCGTGTCATTCCGTCTTCGCCGGTCACGTGCCGCAACGGCAGTTGAGGGTATATGGCGTGCAATATCAGTGCCGAACGGCCGTAGGCCGTGAACGCCTCTCTCCTCATGTCGATGTTTATAAGGCTATTTCTGCGGGCTTCCGCCGCTTCCTGCATTCTTTTGCTGATTCGATAAGGGGTCATGGGTGGTAGTGTTTAAGGGTTAGTTGATGAGCGGTTAACGATGAGCGGTAAGTGATTAGCGGTCAGTGATTGGCACTGCTACAGCACAGCCACTAAACACTGACCGTTAATCGCTCACCGCTCGTTTTTATCCTAACGGGTTCTCCCCTTGCCCTCCGGGCGTACTGCCTCCGCCCGAGCTTGAGCCTCCGCTACTGCCACTGCCGCCCGGTGCAGGTGTCGGCAGTCCTTTGGCTTTGCGGTAGTCGGCCAGCGAAGCGTAGTTGATGCCGGCTTCCAGCACGCCGCCGTTCTCGAAGCTGAGGCCTTGCAGAACCCCCTCTTTCAGCTCTTTGGCGGGGGTGAAGACGATGCGGGGCGATTTTATCATCTGCCCGGCGTTGAACTTGTTGATGTCTTCCACGCCATCGCTCTTGAAGGTGAGGCGGAACGTACCCATGCCGGGCACGTTCACTGTGTGGCCCTGCTTGAGTTGCTGCGGGATGAAAGCCGCCAGCAGCTCCATGGCCGATTCCAGTTCGATGGGGGCTGTGGTGGTGTTTGCTGTGGCGGCACGGGTCAGGGCTTTCTGCGCCAAGGGTTTTGCACTGTTGGGCGTGGCATACCATTTGGCGGGTTCATCTTTTTTCAAAGGGTTCTTCCTTTGTACGAGTTTGTAGTTCACACTCATGGCTTATTCTCCTGTTGTTTTAAAATGGTTAATAAAAAAGATATTTGTATATCGCTTATAATAAGCGGGTTGTTTGGTTTGACATACAGTACTTACCGGCGTGTGCCACGCCTCTATAGAGGTGGCGGTTTCGTCTCTATAGAGACGCTGCCGACACCTCTATAGAGACATTGCTACTGCCTCTATAGAGGCGATATGTGCGCCTCTATAGAGAAGCGACCGCAACCATTATAGAGGCGTTGCGCCGGCTATGCACAAGACTGATTAAAAGCAACCGGGCGCGATTACGCTACACACGGTCGCTTCGCTCCCTTTATTCTTCTTGGGCCGCCCTCACCCCGAGGCCGGCGCTCCGATCGTTGCTGATCAGCGGGAGCACGTTGCCCGGGCTGAAGTTCAGGTACCTCCCGTGGAACGTGTTGTACGGCCCCGCCATCCAATAGTAGGCGCCGCTCCCCACGTTGTAGGGCACTGCGGAGTTGCTGTTCCGCGAGCCCGAAGCGGGGAAAAAGACAGTACTACCGGTGTGGTTCAGGCCGCAATGGAAATTCCAACCTTTGTTCCAAGGTTGTTGCACATTGAATTGTGACGAGTTGTACGTGTATTCGCCCGTTGTGGTGAAGCCGGTGTAGACATTGCTTGGAGGCAGTTTGTAGCCTACGGGTGAAGGGTCGTAGATAGTCTTAACAACAGGGTTGTCGTTGGCTGTGTAGACGGTGTTGTTCGCACTCCAAAGGTTATAATATCTATCGTCCATGTAATAATTCGTACAGAACGTGTTAGGGTTGATGATACCCGATATGATGCAGGCATTTTCGAAGGCAAAGCTGCTTATCGGGGGAAGCTGGTTGGTCTTAACATTCCCATCGGCATCATACCAGGTCTTATTGATGCTGTTCGAGCTTCCATTTATTCCTTCCAATGCCCCTACGAACGGGTCTTTACGTCCCCATTGGTAATAGACATTGTTCCCAAGTTCCGCAATGGTATGCGCTTTCTGTTTCACGGTAATGGTCTGTGTTACCGCCGATGTATATCCGGCCGTGGGTTTCTGCTTGAAGCGCACCTGCACGGTGCGTTCGGCGTAGGTCTCCTCCTTTCCGTCGCACCAGCCGAGGTTGTAGGACATTATCTTGTACTTCTTGCCTTGACGGTTGGTGATTTCCTTGTCGGGTGTGGTTCCCGTTGTTCCGGGCTTGTAGTCCGTCACCCAGATGTGCCAACTCCAAAGCACGGTGTTCGATGCGTCGCGCACAGCCACCACGGCATTACCCTGCCTGATGGTGGATTGGTTTACGGTGAACTCAAGGAAATGAGTGTCGGAAGAGAGTGCCACGTTCGTCACGAGGTTCGGCTCGTCCTGCCAAACGAGCGTGCAGCTGGCAGGCGTGCAGTCTGTGTTGTTGTAAATGTATGGATCGGTAATTCCGTTTCCGAGGTGGTTGATGAAAGGGTTCAGCACATTCGTTCCGCTTGCCGTGGAGGTATAGGCCGAGGAGTTGGTTGTTCCGTTCTTTATGGCATTGCCATAGACCAACGGCAGGCGGTATGTGCCCGGAGCGTTCACAATATAGCAGTTGGCGGTGCGCATCGCCACGGTGCCACCCTGATAGTCGTGCGTGGAAAGGTCGTAGTTATTTACCGGTGCAGCATTCTGCAACGCCAAGGTGTGCGGGTTGGCCGGGGCGCTGTTCACCTGCGCCGCCACCGTGGCGGTGTAAGGAGTTGCCGAAGTGCCGCCCACCCCGCTCTCGGTGAAGGCGGTGAGCCACGCCGGCTTGGTGCTGCTCCAGCTTGTCCCCCCATCCTCGGAGAACTCCGTCGTCCAAGGCACGTTCAAGGTCTGACTCGTCCCTCCTCCCGTAACAGTGGCATAGCTTGTCACCGTGTAGTTTTGTGTCCCGCCCGTATAAAGGTACTCATTCGCAGGGGCTGTCACTGTCAGCGTGGGCGTCACCACGATGCTGTTCGTGCTGATGCGGTAGGTAACCGTCTTTCCCATCGGCCATGTCTTCCCCGCAATATTCGCTGTGAGTGTGCGCTGCGTGCCTGTCAGGTTGTCCGTATAAATAACCTCGATTTGCGCATTTGAGGGCAGTGTCTGGGGCAGCATCATGAAGGTGGCCTCCGGCTGTGTCAACGACGTGCCCGGTGACTGCGGATCGGGAGCGGTGGCTTCCGGCGAGAATGTCTGCGTGAAATTCGTCATCCCTGCGTGCTCATCCCATGCGGGCGATGCCGTGAGCGGCAGTTTGCCCCTGCCGTAAACGTTCTTCAGCGTAATCCCCGATACCTTTCCCGGCAGCATATTGTCTCCCGTGACGAAGCGCACTGCCGTCAGGGCGTGCCTCATTGTCAGGGGTTCTGCCGTGTTGCTGTTCCCCGGCCTGTCCGTTGAGGCTGCCACCAACAGGTCTTTCTGGTCGGCCACGGCGGCAGGCACGGTGTACGAGAGGTAGGGCGGGTTACCCGAAGTCCCCTCGTTGAATGCCGTCAACCCATCGCAGTCGTATGGTGCCGATGCGAAGAAACTGATCTTGCGTGCAGCCCCCGGCCAGTAGTAAGATGTGCCCCATCCCTCGCTTTGCTTCACCCGCAGCCCGCTCATGTAGGGCGTTGCATCTCCTGCCATATAAACCGTTGGCCAACTCTTTGTGGCGGGATATACGAACGCCGTGACGCGCATCTCGCCGTACATCGTCGCCGTGGTCACGGGCGCCGCTTTGGTGCGTGCTCTTGCGCCTCCGGCTTCCCCGTTACTGTCTTCCCCAACGGTGCCCTCTTGCGTTTCAGTCTTGATGCCGTCGGTAGTCACGGCATGCAGGTATAGCGTTTCTTCCTCCGTCGGCATATCTCCTTCCAAAGCTATGACGCTCACGGCAGGAAGGTTGTCGGCCGGCAAGTCGCCTGCCTCCGTGCCCGCACTCTTCGTCCTTGCGGTCTGCACTGCCGTCCCTTCCTTCCAAAGGTCGACGGCGAACCCTATCCTCCCTCCGGTGGCGGGATTCTCCTCCCGCTCGTCCGTGCAGGCCGCGGGAACAATGGATAACAGCAATGCCGCCGCGCCTGTGGCGAGCATCCCCATAAAATGTTTCTTTCTCATGTCAGTTAACGTTTAACGTTTAGCATTAGTCGGTGTTTGGCGATGGGTGGTTAGTGATTGGCATAACGCCTATATGGAACAGTCCGCCCATCGCTCACCACTATATTATGTGAGCGGAAAGGGATGGAGGACTTTTCGCGCATTCCCTGCGCCTTGCCCTCCCCGGTGGCTTTTATAAAGGTATAGGTCGTAAAAGCCCGTCCCGGTCCCGCCCTTTCCGCCCTGCTTCGTGATGTAATGGTAAAGAAGTAGATAATTACATGCTCAAAGCTTCCTCTTGGTTGCTCCAAACCTCTACTTCTTCCACCGTAAACTTGATGGGAGCGTCAAGAATCGGATCGCCCGGATTATGGGGAGTCGGATCTTGAGGTACTGTCGGATTAACCGGATTGTCCGGATCCGGATTGTCCTGATTGGGAGGAACGATACCGCCACCGCCGTTACCGTCGCCGGCACCGTAAGTCAGTGTGTAGATATACTTCTTACCCGGTTCCCACTTCGTATTGATAGCCACTGCCGAGTAAGCATAGGCGTTCTCCCCCTCCGCCGGATAGAGGCGTGTCAGGTTCGAGCCGTCCTTGCTTGAAATCTGGCAGAGCACGGCGATGTACGCGCCGTCTTCCTTCGTCCCTTTCGCATAGGCTTCCAGTTGCTGTGGAATCATCAGGAAGTTGTTCGTTTTATCACTCGTTTCATCGAACATGATGCTCTTTGCTTCTGTGTCCAACGTTACGGCCTTGGAGGCGTCAGACACTCCGAATTGAGTTTTCTCGCTTGTTGCCGTCCAATTGTCAAAAGGAACCGCAACTGAAGCCTCGGTCTTGGCTTGCGGGAAAGTGAAAGTAGCTTTTTTGAGCACGTTACCCAACTTAACGCCCACAACTTTTACCACCAGATTCTCATTGACGCATTTGGCCTTGACCTCAATCTGCGAGAGGATGTGCTTGAAATACATCGGCACGCCCGATGCTCCGTATGCGGTCTTTCCTCCCTGATTGAAGGCCACCACCACGTCCTTCTGTTGTTTTATCGACGACTCGGGCTGGAAGTCCGTAATTTTCTGTCCGTCCTTGTTGATAGTCACCGTCCCGCCCGGAGTGGTAGGTGCATAGGCCGTGAACTTCAAATCATAAGCAGGCCAATAGTAAGTCTTGGTGGTATTCCAAGTATTACCGCTGTCTTCAGACTTCACCTCCAAATCGGTGAAGTAGTTTGGGGAAGTGCCCTCCTTGAAGGCCGTCACGTTGAAGCTTCCCATGTTCGCTTTCGTTGTCACCGACCGTGTGGCCTTGTCCAACGCCGTGCGGAAGCCTATGGCCCCGCTTTGGTCCACGCTCGTGGTTTCGTCCTGCGAGCAGGAGGCCAGGGAAAGCGCCGCCAGACCCGCATAAAATAGATGTTTCTTCATTTGTCTTTCTCTTTTTTAAGTTAATGAATCGGTTATTATGGTTCACATCACATTTGTATCCGTCACATGGGGATGTCCGTCTCCACAGTCTCCCACTCGTCAACCTCGGGGTGGAACCCTCCGCCGTTAACTATAGGCTTGGGCAGGGACAGGCCGTCTATGACGATGTGCACGTTCCGCCTGTCGGGGGCATTGTTCACCTGTCCGCCCGCGTCGAAACGGTAGTAGTGCCTGCTACCGTCGGCGAACGTGAGGTAGAGCGTCAGCACGCGCGAGGTGTCGGCATTTGCCGACAGGCCGAAGGCCAACGTGCGCCCCCTGATGGAGGACTCCCCCTCCTTCCCGGCCGGGAAAGGCACCACGCTCCTCACCTGCGAGGGCTCCTCGCCTCCCATGCGCAGCGAGCCCGACAGCCCCGAGAGCGAAGCCCCGGCCTCCTGCACGTACTTCAGGTTCTCCACGTTGAGCACCTCGAAGCTGTACGAGCATACCCTCGGGAAGACGGGGAGCACGATCTCATGGGTCTCCGCCTCGTTCCGCGCCAGCCGTATCCCCCCGCGGCTGCCGCCCCAGACGGCTTCGGGAGCCAGAGCCACGGGGGCGTTCTCAGGGTTAGCCCCGCGGGGCTCGCTCCGAGACGACAGCATCTCGGCAAGGGAGGTCGGACGCGTGTATATCTCGAAGGACTCGTACCGTTCCGTGTTGCGGAAGAGTATGGTCTCGGTGTCGTTGTTCATGTATATGGCCTTGTAATCGCCCCAAGGCACCTTGGCAGTCCCTCCCTCCATGCCTGCAAAGTCATAGCGCAGGGGCTCGCCTCCACCCTCGGGGAAGAGGTACACGCTCATGCCCTCCACCCGTGCTTCGGGCGCCCCGCTCCAGTCGAACAGCACCCTGACCTCCGCCGTGGGCGGGGAGGGGTGGCACAGCTCCTTGTGCTCGCACGAGGAGAGCGTGCCGGCCATGAGTGCCGCCATGAGCGCGGCACAGGCCGTCAGCATGAGGGCGGCCGCTATGGTTCTCATCGTTCTCATTGTCACCGTTTTCATTGTCCGCCTCCTTTCTTTGAGTTGTTCCTTGAGTTGGTGTTTCCGTACCCTATGAGCCACACGAGGGATATCTCCGCCTTCGTGGGCCCGAACCAGTGCCGCCGCTTCGTGGCCTGCCACAGGTAGCACTCTCTCCTGTGGGTCTCGCACCATCCTCCGGGCACGTACTCGTGGTACTCGCCGCCCAGATAGCCCGCACCTATGGTGAAGTCGAGGTTGAGCCTGCGCCCTATGGGCGCGGAATAGCCGTAGGAGATGCCCGCGCCGTAGCTCCACCGGTCGCCGAGATACCCCTTGCCGCCCCACTCGAGGTCGTAGGTCAGTATCTGCCCGTACAGCCCCACGTGGTGCCCGGTCAGGGGGCTGTTGCCCTCCTTTGTTCCGAACCAACGGCGCACCTCGAGGTCCCCGCCGTAGATGCGGTGGTAGCGGTGGCGTTTGTCATTCCTGAACCACGTGTACATCCAGTTTCCGGCCACCGACCAGCCGCGGCCGAGATAGAGTTCCAATCCGATGTTGGGAATGACGAGCGCGTCATAGAGCAGGTTGGTCTTGACGGCCATGTGGAAAGGCCTGCGTCCGCGGGTGGCGGGCACGGCAAGCGTCACGGTGTCCGTGCGCTGCACCGCGAGGGTGTCGGTACGCACTACGACTACGGTGTCCGTCCGTTGTTCAGGGTGGACGCACTCATACCAGATCTTCAGCATGGATGAGCGCAGCTCGGGGAAGAAACGCCCTTCCATGTAGCGCCACGTGCGCCCTCCGCCCAACAGGGCGAGGCGGCGCTTTCGTCCGTCCGTCACAACGCCGTCCCGCGTGATCCATTCGGGGGTGTGGCGCATGATGTCGAGGGCTTCGGCGCGCAGCGGCACGGCGGGGTCTTCCTCCGTGAGCAGGATGAGCCGCTCCCAGTCTATCCCGGGTGTATAAGACGTCACGGGTATATCCCTGCCCGGGAAACGTTCGCCGACGTACCGGCCGAAATGTGCCGCCCGCTGTTTGGACAGCTTCTTGTTCAGTGCGGTGCTTCCCTCGGGCGATGCGCCCGATACCATGCGTATGCCCCGCACACGGCAGGCGGTGTCGGAGAGCAGCGATTCCAGACGCAGGGTGAAAGCGTTGATCTTGTCGCCGTTGCCACGGAAAGCGGGGTCGAAAGATGCCTCGCCCTGCCGGAAATGGATGCGGACGGAATCCGTGCCCCGCCGGTTTGCGGCCTCCTGCCCCCGGGAATGCCCGAGGGGGAGCAGGAGAAGGAATGGAATAAAAAGTCGTTTCATTTCGTTTAGTTAAGAATAATACATTATGGTCTCACATCTTCCCTCACGAATCCCCCCTCCCCGACAACCGCGGGAAAGGACTTCGGAAAAATCGTGGAAAAGGGAAGTCAGGACAGACGCCTCTTGCGAAGAGGCGGGGAAAAGGCAGTCGGGAGACAATTATGGCTCTGAAGAACGGCTTGAAAGCTAAAGCACTGCCGGAGTGTGGCAGGGGCTTCCGTCAGGTAAATGCGAAGAGGGGAGGAAGAGGGTTTTGCAGGAAGTGCAAACATTTGTGCAGGCAGTGCTTGTAAAATATTTGCTCAAAAGTTTGTCTATATGGAATAAAAGTCTTTCCTTTGCAGGCACTTACGGAACATGACACGCCTCTTCGCAAGAGGTGCCTATTCCGATTTCGCATGCACGATACACCTCTTCGCAAGAGGCGGCATGTAAGAATACGGTGCCGTATGTCCTTTACCGGTTTATGCCCCGACTCTTTCCAGCAGTTCACGGTTGGCTTTCGCCAGCCTTTCGTCCTTTATCCCTTCGATATACACGAGTGTGGTTTCAGTGTTCGTATGCCCCAACGCCTTGGAGATGACGGGCAGGCCGATGCCCTGCTCGTAGGCGATGCTCGCCCACGAATGGCGGGCAACGTAGGAGGTGAGGTTGGCGGAAATCCCCGCCTGCCGGGCAAGAAGCTTCAGGGAGCGGTTGTAGCGGTTCAGGGCGCAGGAATAGGAGACAGACACCTGTTTTCCGTCCTTCACCTTATATAATATGGGAAAGAGATAGTCCGTGCCCTCCGTCCTGTACTTCTCCAGTATGGCAAGCATGCAAGACTCCAGTGCCACCCTCACCTGCCGTCCCGTCTTGCGGCGTCGGTAGGTCAGCACCCCGTCCTTTACCTGCGGCTTCCTCAAGTGCGCCAAATCCGCGAAGGGCATGCCCATGGAGTAGAACGAGAAGAGGAAGAGATCGAGGGCAAAAGCCCCTGAAGCCGGTGCGGCCTCTTTCTCCTTTCCTCCCCCGCAGGGAGGCGGGAAGGAGGACAGGCTTTTCAGCCTGCGTATCTCCTCCGCCCCGATGCTACGCTTGACGGTCTTCTCGTTACCTGTGAACACGCCCTTGAACGGCGCCTTGTCCTTCACGAGCCGCCGTGCCGCGGCCTTGTTATAGACAGCCCGCAACGAGCGCATGTAGCACGAGGAAGTGTTGGGACATACGCCCCGTTCGCGAAGCCACCGCTCGTAGCGGCGCAGGGTTTCGGCGCTGAGTGCCGATAGCGGCACGTCCCTGCCGGAGTTGAAGCGGACGAAAGAGCGCACCGCAGTGCGGTAGTTGCCCGCAGTGGAGCGGCTTACGCCTCGGGCTGCCGCATCGACGAAACCCGAGAGCGTGGGGGATGCGTTCCGCTCTTTACTTACACTCCTCGCTTTCTTTACTTTCTCTCTCTTGCCGACAGAAGAACCTGCTTTCGCGTCTCCGGCCGGCCTCCTGAAATAAGATAGAATACTGAACATCCTGTATAGTGATTTATAGGGTTGATGAATTGCAGGCAAAAGTACGGATAAAGAGGGAGATAAAAATGTAAGAGCAGCATTTGCGTATCTCCCTAAAAATGACGAATATTGCAGCTCGAAAGAACAGACATTAAAAGCAATATAGAATGAAAAGAGCTCTTATCTCCGGCATTACCGGTCAGGACGGTTCGTTTCTGGCCGAGTTTCTTCTTCAAAAAGGTTATGAAGTGCACGGCATCCTGCGCCGTTCTTCTTCTTTCAACACCGGACGCATCGAGCACCTCTACTTCGACGAATGGGTGCGCGACATGAAGCAACGCCGCACCATCAACCTGCACTATGGCGACATGACGGACAGCAGTTCGCTCATCCGCATCATCCAGCAAGTACAACCCGACGAAATCTACAACCTTGCCGCACAAAGCCACGTCAAAGTATCGTTCGACGTGCCCGAATATACCGCCGAAACCGACGCCGTGGGTACGCTGCGCATGCTTGAGGCAGTGCGCATCCTCGGCATGGAAAAGAAAACGCGCATCTATCAGGCCTCTACTTCCGAACTCTTCGGTAAGGTGCAGGAGGTGCCTCAGAAAGAAACCACTCCTTTCTACCCGCGCAGCCCCTACGGAGTGGCCAAGCAATACGGCTTCTGGATTACCAAGAACTACCGCGAAAGCTATGGCATGTTTGCCGTGAACGGCATCCTCTTCAACCATGAGAGCGAACGCCGGGGCGAAACGTTCGTGACAAGGAAAATCACACTGGCCGCCGCACGCATCGCACAAGGTTTTCAGGATAAGCTCTATCTGGGCAATCTCGATGCCCGGCGCGACTGGGGGTATGCCCGCGACTACGTGGAATGTATGTGGCTCATTCTGCAACACGATGTTCCCGAAGATTTTGTCATTGCCACCGGCGAGATGCACACGGTGCGCGAATTTGCCACGCTGGCTTTCCGCGAAGCCGGCATCGGGCTGCGCTGGGAAGGCGAAGGCGTAAAGGAAAAAGGCATCGACACCCGAACGAGAAAAGTGCTTGTAGAGGTAGACCCGAAATACTTCCGTCCCGCCGAAGTGGAGCAACTTATGGGAGACCCCACCAAAGCCAGAACACTGCTTGGCTGGAATCCGCAGCAGACCGGTTTCGAGGAATTGGTGCGCATCATGGTGGCCCACGACATGAAGTTCGTGAAAAAACTGCACCTGAGAGCAAAAGAAGAAGAATAACGCTTAGAAGCGAATATTGTTATGATAGACAAGAGTGCCAAAATATATGTGGCAGGTCACCGCGGGCTGGTGGGGTCTGCCATCTGGAACAACCTCCGGCAGAAGGGGTATGCCAACCTCGTAGGAAAAACCCACAACGAACTCGACCTGCTTGACGGGGCAGCCGTCCGCCGCTTCTTCGACGAGGAACAGCCGGAATATGTCTTTCTTGCCGCCGCTTTCGTGGGCGGCATCATGGCCAACAGCATCTACCGGGCCGACTTCATTTACAAGAACCTGCAAATACAGCAGAACGTCATAGGCGAGAGTTTCAGGCATCATGTGAAGAAACTCCTTTTTCTGGGCAGCACCTGCATCTACCCCCGCGACGCCCGGCAACCTATGAGAGAAGACGAACTCCTCACCTCGCCTCTGGAATATACCAACGAGCCATACGCCATAGCCAAAATTGCCGGACTGAAGATGTGCGAAAGCTTCAACCTGCAATATGGAACCAACTACATTGCCGTGATGCCCACCAATCTGTACGGGCCTAACGACAACTTCGATTTGGAACGCAGCCACGTGCTCCCCGCCATGATTCGCAAGATACATCTGGCCCACTGCCTGAAACGCGAAGACTGGGATGCCGTATGCCGCGACATGAATCTCCGCCCGGTGGAGGGTGTTGACGGCAACAGCAGCAAGGAAGAGATACTGAACATCCTTGCCAAATACGGAATAGAACGGGAAGAGGTGAAGCTTTGGGGAACGGGAACACCTCTCCGCGAATTTCTCTGGAGTGAAGAGATGGCAGACGCCAGCGTCTTCGTCATGGAGCATGTAGACTTCAAAGACACTTGCCAACCGGATGAAAAGGAAATACGCAACTGCCACATCAACATCGGTACGGGTAAGGAAATCAGCATCCGTCAATTGGCCGAGCTGATTGTAGCCACCGTAGGTTATCAAGGCCGGCTTGCCTTCGACAGCAGCAAACCCGACGGCACACTGCGCAAGCTGACAGACCCGTCGAAACTGCATGCACTGGGTTGGCACCACAAAATAGAAATCGAGGAAGGGGTGCAACGGATGTACGACTGGTATTTGCAGTGCATGTCGTGACACATTTTCTCCTCCCCTCTCTTATACAAAACGTTTTTTCCTTCAAAAGTTTGCATTCTGTATATAAAGCCTTATATTTGCGCAAATTTCAACTAAATGTGCAATTGTATCATGGAACAAAGCTTTATCGCCTATATAGAGAATAGTATAAAAGAGAATTGGGATCTGGATTCCCTGACCGACTATAAAGGAGCCACATTACAGTATAAAGATGTGGCCCGCAAAATAGAAAAGCTGCATATCATTTTTGAGGCAAGCGGCATAAAGAAAGGCGATAAAATTGCCGTCTGCGGCCGTAACAGTTCACACTGGGGCGTGACTTTCCTCGCCACACTGACTTACGGAGCCGTCATTGTTCCCATCCTACATGAGTTCAAGGCAGACAATGTGCACAACATCGTGAACCACTCCGAAGCCAAACTGCTGTTTGTAGGCGATCAGGTATGGGAGAACCTGAACGAAAACGCCATGCCTCTGCTGGAAGGCATCATGATGATGACGGATTTCTCCATCCTCGTCTCTCGCAGCGAGAAACTGGATTACGCCCGCGAACATCTGAATGAAATGTTCGGGAAAAAGTATCCCAAAAATTTCCGCAAAGAACATATCAGCTACCATAAAGACCAACCCGAAGAGTTGGCGGTGATTAACTATACATCGGGCACCACCAGCTATTCGAAGGGAGTGATGTTGCCCTACCGCAGCCTTTGGTCGAACACCGCCTTTGCCTTTGAAGTGCTGTCACTGAAAGCCGGAGACAAGCTCGTGTCCATGTTGCCCATGGCCCACATGTACGGTTTGGCATTCGAGTTCCTCTATGAGTTTGCCGCAGGATGCCACATCTTCTTCCTGACCCGCATGCCCAGTCCGAAAATCATTTTCCAAGCATTTGCAGAAGTAAAGCCGAATCTGATTGTGGCCGTCCCCTTGATTATCGAGAAAATCATAAAGAAGAACGTACTGCCCAAACTGGAGACACCGGCCATGAAGCTGCTGATGAAAGTTCCCATCATCAACGACAAAATAAAAGCAACCGTACGCGAACAAATGATGCAGGCCTTCGGCGGAAACTTTGTCGAAGTCATCATAGGTGGTGCCGCCTTCAATCAGGAGGTGGAACATTTGTTGAGAACGATAGATTTCCCCTACACGGTGGGCTATGGCATGACGGAATGCGCCCCCATCATCTGTTACGAAGACTGGTCTCGCTTCAAACCCGGCTCTTGCGGCAAGGCTGCACCACGCATGGAAGTGAAAATCCTGTCGCCCGATCCGGAAAACGTTCCGGGAGAAATCGTTTGTCGTGGTCCCAATGTCATGCTGGGCTACTATAAGAATCCGGAGGCCACCGAACAGGTGCTCGACAAAGACGGCTGGCTGCATACCGGCGACCTTGCTCTGATGGATGCCGAGGGCAACGTAACCATCAAGGGACGCAGCAAGAATATGCTTCTCGGCCCGAGCGGCCAGAACATCTATCCCGAAGAGATAGAAGACAAGTTGAACAACCTGCCTTATGTGGCCGAAAGCATCATCGTACAACAAAACGAGAAACTGGTCGGCCTGGTATATCCCGACTTTGACGACGCTTTTGCCCACGGCCTCAACAATGCCGACTTGGAGCGCGTCATGGAAGAGAACCGTATTGCCTTGAATGCCGAGCTACCGGCATACAGCCAGATTTCCAAGATGAAGATCTACCCTGAAGAGTTTGAAAAGACACCTAAGAAATCCATTAAACGTTTCTTGTATCAAGAAGCCAAAGGATAAAATCAATGAAGAAAGAGCTGTTATTATCTGCCGCCATACTGCCGATGTGCGGAATGGCGGCAGAAAGTCACGACACAGTTGCATCCACTCCGCAGCAACCTCCCAATATAATCCTATTCCTTGTAGACGATATGGGATGGCAGGATACTTCCTTGCCTTTTTGGACGCAACGCACCAAATACAACGACATTTACCACACTCCCAACATGGAGCGGATGGCCACACAAGGCAGAATGTTCACGCAGGCCTATGCTTGTAGCGTCAGTTCTCCCACACGTGTCAGCCTCTTTACAGGAATGAATGCGGCAAGACACCGTGTAACCAGTTGGACATTGCGCAAAAACACGACCCACGAAAAGCCGGATTCCATCCTGACATATCCCGCATGGAATGTAAATGGCATTTGTCAGGAAGCCGGTGTGGAACGTACCACACAAGTCACATCTTTAGCCCAGCTACTCAAAGATAACGGTTATCACACCATTCATTGCGGGAAAGCACATTTCGGTGCTGAAGGTACTCCCGGAGCCGACCCTCTGAAAATGGGCTTTGCAGTGAATATTGCCGGACATGCCGCCGGCTCGCCTGCCAGCTATTATGGGAAAGAGAATTTCGGCAATAAGGTTGATGGCATAAATCCTCCTGCTGCCGTTCCCGGTTTGGAGCAATATCACGGCACAGATATCTTCCTAAGTGAGGCACTTACGATAGAAGCTCTGAAAGCATTGGACAAAGCACAGCAGACAAATAAACCTTTCTTTCTATACATGGCACACTATGCCATCCATACTCCCATACAGCCTGATATGCGTTTCTACCGGAAGTATCTGGATGAGGGGCTTCCTCCGGTTGAGGCAGCGTATGCCACCCTCATAGAAGGTATGGACAAAAGCTTGGGGGACATCATGGACTATCTGGACAAAAACAACTTGGCTGACAATACAGTGCTTATCTTTATGTCCGACAACGGCGGTCTGGCCGCCCATACCCGCGCCGGGCAACTACATATCCAGAACTTTCCGCTCAACAGCGGGAAAGGTTCTGCTTACGAGGGTGGGATACGTGAGCCTATGATCGTGCGCTGGCCGGGAGTCATAACTCCCAATACTAAGTCCGACCATTATCTGATGATAGAAGACTTCTTCCCTACCATTCTTGAAATGGCAGGTGTAGATAACTATAAAACCGTGCAGCAGCGCGACGGAATAAGCTTTATGCCCCTACTCACCGGAAAAGGCAGAATGAAAAGCCGTGATATCTATTGGCATTACCCTAACAGTTGGGGACCATCAGGACCGGGCATCGGAGCTACCTGCTCCATACGTTCGGGCAACTGGAAACTGATATATTATTTCGGTAGCGGTAAACGCGAACTTTTCAATATCTCTGCCGACATACATGAGAAGCATGACAAATCCGGAGAAAAGCCCGGACTTGTCAGGAAGTTGTCAAAGAAATTAAGTAATTACCTTCGGTCTGTGGATGCACAGCGACCCATACTTCGCGCCACTCGGCAACCTGCACCTTGGCCGGATGAAATATAAAAAACAAAAATGAAACGTATCTTTTCACTCATCTTTCTGTCTTTACTCATTGTAAGCGCAACTCTCGCTCAAGACTATTCCGGCGAACAAGGCTCTATGCGGATGAGACATAATCAGACTTCGGCAGGCATCAATATCTCTTTATGGAGAAACATATCCACTCAGCGCATTGACACCACGGGAAGCACATGGCTCAACTTGGGTGTATTCTCTTCGATGAATCGTCTGAACGGTCCGGGAGTCAATATGCTCGGTAGCATTGTGCGTAAAGAAGTGAACGGTATTCAAGTGGCAGGCCTTTCGAACATGGTAGGGGGAAAAATGCGGGGTATTCAAGTAGCAGGTATCACCAATATCAACGGCAGCCTTAGCGGAATATCGGTTTCGGGACTGGTAGGCATCACAGGAAACAATGCGCAAGGATTGACCCTTTCCGGACTGGCAACTATCAACGGAAACCACAGTCGCGGCATCAGCATAGGCGGCTTGTTGAATATCAACGGTAATGCTGCTGCCGGTGCGCAACTTGCCGGGTTGGCCAACGTTTCAGGTGGAAGCCTGAAAGGATTTACGGGTGCAGGCTTGTTAAACATTGTCGGCGAACATCTGAATGGGGCGCAGCTTTCCGTCCTCGCCAACATCATTGCCGGAAACATGGTAGGCATTCAGTTTTCCGGCATAGGCAACGTGGTTGGCGGCACAGCCAAAGGGGTGCAAATAGGCGCTGCCAATATGACCGTACATGCCAAAGGGGTGCAAATCGGCCTTTTCAACTATTACAAGAATAGTCTGGACGGATTCCAATTAGGGCTGGTCAATGCCAACCCGCAGACTAAAGTGCAGTTGATGCTTTTTGCAGGCAATGCCACCAAGCTGAATGCCGGAGCGCGATTCAAGAACAAACTGTTTTATACCATTCTGGGTGGTGGCACTCACTATATGGATTTCGGCGACAAGTTTTCGGCAGCTCTTTTCTACCGGGCCGGACTTGAGCTTCCTCTCTACAAGCAGTTATTCATCAGCGGAGACCTTGGCTACCAACACATCGAAACATTCAAGAATAAAAACGATGAGATACCTGCACGCCTCTATGCGCTGCAAGCCCGTGTCAATTTGGAGTACCGCCTGCACGACGGCCTCGGCATATTCCTTACGGGAGGCTACGGCAGCAGCCGCCACTACACCCGGAACAAATGTTACGACAAGGGGGTGATTGTTGAAGCCGGAGTAGTGTTGTTTTAAAGCCGGAGTAGTGCTGTTGGAACAGCAAAACATACTCCGGTTCAAAGAAACGCTCTTTACAGTTTCTCTTTAATGAATCCAGCGCGGTAGGCCACCAGCAGTTTTTTCAAATCTTGTATCTGAGTGGTAAGTTCAAGCCCTTTATCCGTGTCTTTCACCATCATGCGCTGCGAATTGAACTCGATGACAAATGTGGTAGACTTAATATCCTGTCCCTCCTCTATCGCCTTCTGGCGACTCTGAAACGGTTCGTGCTGCACCAGCTGCAAGCCACGCGAATGATACACCAATGTATATCCGGCAATGCCTGTTTCAGGCTGATAGGCTTTTGAGAATCCGCCGTCAATCACCAGCAACTTGCCATTGGCTTTAATGGGCTTTTCGCCCTTGATGGTCTTCACCGGCACATGCCCGTTGATGATGTGCGAATGAGAATCCGGCTTCACACCGAACTCTTCGAGAATACGGTCACATACGTCCGCTTCATTGCGCAGCGTGTAATAATGTCCTTTCGTCTCTTTGTGCAAAGCTTTATCGGCTATAAAATAGCGCTCGAAAGTCGCCATCTTATCCTTATCGAAAGAAGGAGCATCCGGTCCGCACCACAAATACCATACATAATCCAATGCAAACCGCTTATCTTTGGAACCCTCCTCCTCAAAATAGGCGGTACGAATCAATTGGTCGGTCTTTTGCAGCAAATTACGCCCCCAATACTCTTTCTTGCCAATGCGCACATGCTTGAAACTGCCATCCTCGTTCAATGGAACAGATGCATGGTACAGCAGGTTGCTGTTGCAAACCAGATACATGCCGCCGTAAGTGAACAAACAGCGCATGTGCTTCTTCAGTTTCTCGCTATTTACGAAAGAGGCATGTATCTTATCTACCAACTCGCGCTCTTCATCGGTCAGAAGATACGGATGGGCAGGGTCGATGGTCGGAAGATTCGTATCGCGCAAATCGTATTCCTTACCTTCGTACATGAACACACCGCGCTCAAAATCAATCTTATGCAACAGTTTACGGTCTTCCATCGCAAATTCAGGACGACGTTCGATAATCTCCGCCTCAAGTTTGAACTGAATAATCGTAATCGCCTTGTGCATTTGCGTAATCAGCCTCAACGTCTTTTCATTGTATTCGGCATCGGCAAAGTTCACCTTGGGAGTGAAGATTGTGCATGGGTCATCGGCATACATATCCATTGCAAAGGTGGCAAGCGGCAGCAAATTGATGCCGTAACCATCTTCCAGCGTAGCCAGATTGGCGTAACGCATGCACATACGGATTACGTTGGCAATACAGGCATCATTGCCGGAGGCGGCGCCCATCCACAAGATGTCATGGTTCCCCCACTGGATATCGAAATTATGATAGTCGCAAAGCGTATCCATGATGATATGCGCACCCGGCCCGCGATCATAAATGTCACCCACGATATGGAGCGAATCGATAGTCAGACGCTGGATGAGTTTACACATGGCGATAATAAAGGCGTCCGCCCGTTTCGTGGAGATGATGGTGCTTACAATGACATTGATGTAGGCATGTTTATTGGGTTTCACAGTCGATTCATGGAGCAGCTCCTGAATGATATACGAGAATTCCGGCGGAAGCGCCTTACGCACCTTCGAGCGGGTATATTTGGAGGAAACATTCTGGCAAACCTTCACCAACTGGTTCAGTGTTATCAAGTACCAGTCGTCCAGCTCTCTTTCCTGCTCCTTCACCAATTGCAGTTTCTCTTCGGGGTAATAAATCAAAGTACATAACTCCTTTTTCTCACTCTCGCGCAAGGTATGGCCAAAGATTTCGTTCACCTTGCGCTTCACGGCGCCCGAGGCATTCTTCAATACATGTTGAAAAGCTTCATACTCGCCATGAATATCTGTAAGGAAGTGTTCGGTACCTTTCGGCAGATTTAAGATGGCTTCTAAATTAATGATTTCCGTACTGGCGTCAGCGATAGTAGGAAAACTGCGCGACAATAATCGCAGATAGCGCAAATCATTGGAAATACTTTCCGGAGTAATGGTTCCCATAATATGATTATTTAAAGGTTTAAGATTAATCAACCGAGCAAGAACATCAGCAGTACTTGCGCAATGATGACCCGCAGGAACATGCACAGCGGATAGACCGTGGCATAAGCCACGGACGGATTGTCGCCGGGAATCGTATCATTGGCATAGTTCAAAGCCATCGGGTTGGCCATGCTTCCGCACAGCATGCCGGCCGTTGTTCCGTAATCTACTTTCATCCACTTAAATGAAACGAGGCCCATGATGAGCACCGGAACAACCGTGAGCAGGAAGCCTGCCAGAATCCAGAGCAAACCTTCCGGACGGAACACGGTATCGAAGAAACGGGCACCGGCATCCAGCCCCAGACATGCCAGATAGAGAGACAGGCCCAGCGCACGGAGCATCAGGTTGGCGCTGCGCGTGACGTAAGTCACCATGTGCATCCGCGGTCCGAATGTGCCGATGAGAATGCCCACAATAATCGGTCCGCCAGCCAACCCCAAACGCACGGGAGCGCTGATGCCCGGTATGGAAATGGGAATCGCCCCCAATGCCAGACCTAAGACGATACCTATAAACACGGCAACCAGATTAGGTTCTTTCAGGCTTTTGACAGCATTGCCCAATACTTTCTCTACATTTTGTATGGCAGCCGCCTCCCCCACCACGGTGAGACGGTCGCCCAACTGCAATGTCAGTTCAGCCGTGGCCAGCAACTGCACGCCACTGCGATATACCCTGCTGATATTGATGCCGTAATGATTGCGCAGATGGAGTGAGCCGAGTTTCTTCCCGTTCAGTTCGGGACGAGTCACCACGATGCGTTGCGATATCAACTGGCTGTCTATGGCGTTCCAGTCTATATCTTCCTTGTTCCAATCGGTATGCTCCTGCTCGCCGAAGAGTACGGTCAGTGCCGGAGTATCTTTCTCCGAGGTTATCACCAAAAGCCGGTCGCCCTCCTTTATCACTTTCTCGGAAGTGGGAATGCTGACCTTTCCATCCCGCCACAAACGGGAGATGACGAACTTCGGATAACTGCTCAGTCCGCCTACTTCTTTGATACTTTTATTGAATATGGCCGGATTATGTACCTGAAAGGCTACAATGTAAGGCTTGTTCACGTCTTCCTTTTCCTTCAGTTCCAAGTCTTCTTTACGTACCAGCGCCTTACGGATTGCCAGTACCGCTAAAATCACTCCGACCACCCCCAGCGGGTATGCCACCGCACAGCCCAAAGCCGGCGTACTGGATTCCAACCCCATCTGTTTCAGTGTCTGCTGCGCTGCACCCAGCGCAGGAGTATTCGTTGTTGCACCGCAAAGGATGCCCACCATGTCCGGAAGAGATATTTGCAGCGCATAACTGCCCAATACGGTCATCAAAGTGCCGATGAGTATCACTCCCACAGCCAGCATATTCAGTTGTACCCCTCCTTTCCGGAAAGAGCTGAAAAAGCCGGGACCTACCTGCAATCCCAACGCATACACAAATATCACCAACCCGAAGCTTTCCGCATAATTAAGCATCTGCGAATCGATGGATAATCCGAAGTTCCCGGCAATGATGCCGGCAAAGAAAACGAAGGTCACTCCCAAAGATATGCCGAAAAAGCGCAACTTTCCCAAGCCCAGCCCGATGGCGGCAATCAACGAGAGTATAACAACCGCCTGCAAAGCGGAATGTTCGACAAATAAATCATATAGCCAATCCACTATACACTTAATTTACATATTCAGTGCACAAAGATAATGTAAAATTCCGATATAAGGAATGAAAGTAAACGGACAACCTGAAAAGCCATCGGTTTAAGCAATCATTTATTATCATCAGGATGCGACGCCCGCATCTCCTCCCCACCCTCACAAAGCATTTGAAGAGGGCTAAAATCAATTCGTGAGCGGATAAAAAAGCCTTGGGAAACAAGTTGGGTTTCAAAAAAAATATCACAGTCGTATATTTGCGCTATTATTGATTTTAAACGGACATTACCCGAGTTCGGGACAGACGGTTGCTTTTGCTGAAGATGAAGAGTTGCATCCCGTCGGGCGGTATTTCCTGAATGCGCCGGTTCACAGCGCTTGGGCAGAAGAGAAGAGTGCCTTTCAGACCGACCTTCTTCCTCTGTTTTGACAGCTACAATCCTTTGTCTTGACAGACACAAGTGTTCAAGCCGACAGACACAAGTGTTTGAGCCGTAAGACACAAGTGTCTGAGCCGTAAAACACAAGTGTCTGACAAGCAAGAGATAAACAGCTGATAATCAACAATCATCAACTTTAAAATACAGGCCGCCGGGTGAGGTTATCGACCTGCTTCTTAGCCCGAACTCAGGTAAACTTCTGTCGAAAAACTAAAAAAAGGGTGCAACCTCAATTTCGGTCGCACCCTCTCCTTCCTGTTCAACGATATTTTTTATCAGATGCCAAGCGATTTGCGCACGGCTTCCACCTTCTTCTCCGCTTCGGCATTCGTTGCAGCATAACACTTAGGACATCCCATTTCGCCTTTCACCTCGATATAAAACTTGATTTTAGGCTCCGTGCCCGACGGACGAACGGAAATCTTCGTACCGTCTTCCGTGAAGAACTGAAGCACGTTCGAAGGCTCCGGCATATCCAATTCGGTTACGTTTCCTCGCGCATCCGTAGCTTTCAAGGTTTTGTAGTCCTTCACCAAGCATACAGCCGAGCCACCGATTTCTTTCGGCGAATTGGCACGGAAGTTGTCCATCATGGCCTTGATTTCTTCCGCACCGCTCTTGCCCGGTTTCACTACATTGATGGTAGTTTCTTGAGAGAATCCGTATTCCACATAAATATCCATCAACACATCATACAACGTCTTGCCCTGATCCTTTGCCCAAGCACAAATCTCGGCCAGCAGCGAACATGCCGAAACGGCATCTTTATCACGCACAAAGTCTTCGGCAAGGAAACCGTAGCTCTCTTCACCTCCGCCAATGTACTGCTGCTTGCCTTCGCTTATGCGAATCTCACGGGCTATCCATTTGAAACCGGTATAGCAGTCGCGCATCTCAACCTTGTTCTTGTCGGCCACTGCCTTGATAAGTTCGGTGGTGACAATGGTTTTTACGATGAAATCATCGGGCTTCATCTTGCCCATTGCAATGCGGTTCTTGATGATATAGTACAAGAAAATGAGACAAGTCTGGTTGCCGTTGATAAGTACCCACTCGCCCTTGCTGTCCTTGCAAGCCATACCTACACGGTCGGCATCCGGGTCGCTTGCCATTACGATGTCGGCATCTATCTTCTTCGCCAGAGCAATGGCCAAAGTCAGGGCCTCCGCATTTTCCGGATTGGGAGAAACAACGGTCGGGAAATTGCCATCCTTCACCATTTGTTCGGGCACGCAGTTCACGTTTTCAAATCCCCACACTTTCAGTGAATCGGGAATCAGCACTCTGCCGGCGCCGTGAAGCGGAGTATATACGATACTGAGATTCTTCTGCCGTTTGATCACCTCCGGATCGATGGAAATGGTGTGCACCTGTTTCAGGTAAATCTCATCCACCTCCTTACCAATGCTCTGAATCAAATCCTTGTTTCCGTTAAACTTGATGTCGGCCACCTTCACCTTATTCACCTCGTCGATGATAGCCGTATCGTGCGGCGCAAGTACTTGTGCGCCATCATCCCAATAAGCCTTGTAGCCGTTGTATTCTCTCGGATTATGGCTTGCAGTGATATTGATACCGCTTTGGCAACCAAAATGACGGATGGCAAACGATACTTCGGGAGTAGGCCGCAAATCATCAAAAAGATACACCTTGATGCCGTTTGCCGAGAAAATATCGGCAGTGATTTTGGCAAACTTATCGCTGTTGTTACGGCAGTCGTGCCCCACCACAACGGAGATTTGCCCCTTGCCGGCAAAGCACTTGTTCAGGTAGTTGGACAAACCTTGGGTAGCGGCACCTACCGTATAGATGTTCATGCGGTTGCTTCCCGCTCCCATGATGCCGCGCAAACCTCCCGTTCCAAACTCCAAATCCTTGTAGAAGCTATCTATCAATTCGGTTTTATCGGGATTCTCCAGCATGCGTTTCACTTCCGCCTGCGTCTCGGCGTCATAAGCCGGCGTAAGCCATTTTTCGGCTTTCTCCGTGACCAGTTTAATCAGTTCTTGATTTTCCATAAGACTGTATTTTTTATATTTTGATTATAAAGAGTCTGTTTTGTTGAAATACAAACGTAAAAGTTAAAGTTTTGAACTCCTAATTCATTCGGGCATTTTATATCTATCTCCCGTCTGCTTTACATACTCTTCGAGGAATGCTTTCGGGTATCCCGGACGAATGACACCTGCCGGCTGACCAATAGAGTTACGCGCGAATTTACCGTCTTTCATGCGTTTCACCACACCGTCATTATACTTTACGACAAGGAATTCGCCCAAACGCTTCCATGTGGCAAACGCGCTTTCGGCAGTCATGTTTGTATAGTTCGTCAGGAATGCCTTAGCCTTGGCAGGGTCTTGCTCCAGCAGTTTGGCGGCAGCAGCCTCAACCCCCTCTTGTGCATCATTGAAAGCCGTTTCCAGTTCGGTTTGGGCGGCACGCACATCATCAATCATCAAGTCGTATCGGGGATACACCATATTGGCCACCCAATTGAAAATCCAGAAAGCCGAATTCCACGAGAAAGTGATGTAATCGGCACCATCCACGCGGGTATAACACGCAGGGACTTTGTCCGTGCAACAGTACACAGGAGTGAACACGGTCATGTTGGCATCGTCCGTACCGAACCACAGTACGCCACCGATGGCATCGGGCAACTCTGAACGCATCTGGGCCACAAACACAAAACCGCTCTGCTGGGTGGAGATGGGACGTTCGTTAAAGTATTCCCGGTCGCCTACCTTGAAAGAAAGAGGAGACAGACGGTAGGGCGCATGATAAGGGCCTGCGCCAAAGTCCTTGCTGATGTCGAGAGGAGTTCCCTCGTAATGGTCGCGCATGGCATTCTTGACATCCTGAACCGATATTTTACGGCTCGGCTTCAAGAACAGTGGCATCGGAGTATCGTTCTCGCCTAATATATAAGGTAGAAATTCATTGCCACGGTCGGTAAACATGTTGAAGTAGCTCCAAACACGGGCTTCGCAATAGCGACGGGCACCGAAATCAAGCGGAGCATAGGCATTGGCGAAACTGAAATCCTTGTTTACACCGTTAAAATAACCCTTCTCGCGGGCAAAGGAAACAACATCGGGAGAATACATGCAGTTTTCCTTGTCGTTCATATCGAACTGATGGATGCGGCTCTGGTTGGCATGAGCAGAGATGCAGTCGTCGGGCACGCGGACGGCCACCCACACAGCGCCACGCACACCGGGACCTTTGCCAATCATTTCCATAATCCATATTTCATTGGGGTCGGCAATGGTGAAGGACTCGCCACTGCTATAATAACCATACTCCTGAACCAGTCCGGTCATCACCTTGATGGCTTCGCGGGCGGTGCGCGAGCGTTGCAGTGCCAAATAAATCAAACTGCCGTAGTCGATAATGCCGGTTGTATCAACCAGTTCGGGACGTCCGCCGAAAGTCGTTTCACCGATGGTAAGCTGAAACTCGTTCATGTTGCCGATGACGTTGTACGTCTGGCGTGCCTGCTCTATCCGTCCAAGATACTTGCCAGTGTCCCACTCGTGGATATCAATCAGCGTACCTTTCTTATGCACTCCGGCAGGATAATGATACAACTCGCCGAACAGGCCATACGAATCGGCAGAATAGGAAACAATGGTAGAACCGTCTGCAGAAGCATTCTTGCCTACAATCAGGTTGGTACAAGCCGGCGCATTCACCACTGCCGCCAGCAAAAGCAAAAGGGAGAAAGTCAGTCTTTTCATACTTTTAAAGTTATTATTGCGTTACTATTAATTAATGTCGGTTTTCTATTCAGCTCATCACCAGACAAATTCAAACCGCCCGGTGGTTTGGTTGCCGCAACCGTCGGTCACCGTCATCTCGACCACATGCCTGCATCCTTTCTTCACATGCTTGGGGTCGAGTTCACAAATCAGGTGGCCGTTGATGGAATTATGCCTGCCGAACAAAGCATATTTCCCGTCAATCGTACCCCGATAGGCGCTGATGCCCGTTTCCTTGTCTTTAGCCTTAAAGGTGATACGTCCCGTCCGTGCCCATTGGGACTTATTGAGCGGAGTGATTTCGGGAGGCACGGTATCTACCGCTACGGTGTACGTAGCCAAATCGCGGATACGCACTTTCATGAAACCGTCTTCGTATTTGCCGCCAACGCTGTATTTCCCTCCACGGGAGGTAACACCCGCCACATAATACTTTGTCATATCTTCCACCGGACGATGACGCAGTCCGATATGCAGTTCGCAAGTCCCGTGCATGGAAACGGGAGTATCGTTCAGTTGATAGGTAAAGGCCACGTCGCCGCTATCGGCCCGTACGGCATAATTCAAGTACACATCATCATAAAGCATGCCTTTAGGCACAACAAGCTCGAGGCCGGGTTCTTGCAGGTAGTTCACCTTGTCCCACCCGAAAGCATATTTCTCGCGGTGTTTCACCGGCTCAATCTCCATCTTCTTACCTTGCACGGTGAAGCGTACTTCGGAGGTATTGCCCAGCGCATCGCTCAGCGTATAGACAAACTGATAAGGGCGTTCCTCGTCGATGTTTATCAATCCCCGGTTGCCGTTGGAGGCATGCAGCATGCGCAAGCGGTTGCCCGGCTCAATGAACGACTTCATGTACCGCCCGTGCGTCCACGAGTTGATATATAGATTTTCTTCGTATGCGAAACGGTCTACCACACTACGGAACACCTCCTTGCCGTCCACTTCCAGAGTAACGTTCTTTACACCGTATTTATTATGTACCCCGTCCATGTAGTCGTAAGCGCTGATGCCTGCACCTATCACTCCCCAAGCGGTAATCGGCTTCAACGGCCGTGCCGGAAAAGCCTGATTCGTCTGTTTGCCTTCCACCACACCTTTGCCCGGCCGGGGAAACAGCATGATGCCTTCGGCACGGGGCGCCGTATTGTCCTTCAGCTTATCCATGAAAAAGGGAAGCGGGTCTATGTACTCTTCCGTCTTCGTTTCGAGCATATCCAGATGGAGATGGGGGCCGAAAGAGTATCCGGTATTACCGCTCAAGGCAATGACCTGTCCTGCCTTCACGGGATATTCGCCCGGTTCGGGAGAAATCTCCACCTCCCAGCTTTCTTTCTCATATTGCAGTCTCTCCACTCTGCGAGCCACATCGCCCGCAAAGGCGCTGAGGTGGCGGTTGACGGTAGTATATCCGTTGTCATAGACCACATCGAGCACATACCCCGAACCGTGATTGACGCGGATTCGCGAAATATACCCGTCCGCCAATGCGCGCACAGGCTTGCCGACGGTGCCTTGGGTCTTGAAATCCAACCCTCCGTGGAAGTGATTGGCACGTATCTCACCGAAATTGCCGGAGAGAGTAATAGGAAAGTCAAACGGCGGAACAAAAACGGCTTTGCCTGCAACAGACGTCTCCTGCGCATGCCCGCTTTGCAGCCCGGCCATCAAAACGAAAAGATAAAGAAGTATGGGATGTTTCATGTTTTATCACTTAATGCCACAAAGATAAAAAGAATAGTTCTCACAGCCTACATTGCTTATGGAAAATAAATGACCTTTGTCGTGTATGTTCCATTTGGCAAATGTTCTTGAGTTCATCATTGACAGTTTCTGTAATCGCCCTTTTACACCTGTTTGACGGCTGCAATCCTTTGTCTTGACAGACACAAGTGTTTTAGCCGACAGACACAAGTGTTTTAGCCGTAAGACACAAGTGTCTGACAAAGCACAGATAAACCACTGACAACCAACAGGTTTTAACTTAAGAAAAACAAGCAGCTGCGTGAGGTTATCGATCCCGGACTCGGGTTAAAACATGTACAAATAAGACGATGATACGGAGAAGCCGCGCCATCGGCCCCATGAAGTTTCTGCTAAAAAACATAAACGCTGCGATGACACCGAAACCGAGAAATCACTATCTTGCGCCATGTTTAACCCTTAAAACACAAGGTCATGATTATCGGAGTACCTAAAGAAATCAAAAACAATGAAAACCGCGTGGGAATGACCCCTGCCGGAGTAGCCGAACTGGTGAAACGTGGTCATACAGTGTATGTGCAAGCCTCGGCAGGCGCAAACAGCGGCTTCTCTGACGACGACTACATCGCCGTGGGTGCAAAGACTTTGCCTTCCATTGAGGAGACGTATGCCATAGCCGACATGATTGTCAAGGTAAAAGAGCCTATTGCACCGGAGTACAAACTGATTAAAAAAGGACAGGTAGTGTTCACCTACTTCCACTTCGCAGCCGATAAATTATTGACCGAAGCCATGATTGAAAGCGGCGCCATCTGCATCGCTTACGAAACGGTAGAGAAAGAAGACCGCTCTCTGCCCTTGCTCACCCCCATGAGCGAAGTGGCAGGACGCATGGCCACCCAAGTGGGAGCACGCTTCCTTGAGAAACCGCAAGACGGAAAAGGAAAACTGATGGGCGGCGTGACGGGAGTATGCCCTGCACGCGTGCTTGTCCTCGGTGGAGGAATCGTAGGAACCAACGCCGCACAAATAGCCGCCGGCATGGGAGCTGAAGTGTTGATTGCCGACATCAACCTGCCCCGCTTGCGCTATCTCAGCGAAGTAATGCCCAAGAACGTGAAAACGCTCTATTCTTCTACCCATAACATCAAAATGGAATTGCCCGATATCGACCTCGTCATCGGCTCTGTCCTCATTCCCGGCGACAAAGCGCCCCACCTCATCACCAAAGAGATGCTGAAGCTGATGAAACCGGGCACTGTTCTGGTGGACGTTGCCATCGACCAAGGCGGATGTTTCGAGACCTCCCACCCTACTACGCACAGCGACCCCGCGTATGTGATAGACGGCATTGTGCATTATGCGGTAGCCAACATTCCCGGCGCCGTACCTTTTACATCTACCTTGGCGCTGACCAACGCCACCCTGCCCTACACCGTGGCGCTGGCATGCAAAGGCTGGAAACAAGCCTGCAAGGACGACCCGGCATTGGCATTGGGAGTAAATGTTGTACAAGGCAAAGTCACCTATAAAGCGGTGGCAGATGTGTTCGGGCTGAAATATGAGCCGTTAGTGATATAAATCCAAAACGGGAAAGCAATCCACGGAACTACACGGATTAGCATCATTCTATGGCTAATCCGTGTATTCCATATCACTCCATACCTCTTTCTAAAACATCTCCTTCATTCTTTCCCATGCCCGCCTGCTCTCTTCCGTCAGTTCTTGCATGACTGCCGCGACAGACTGCACTCCTTTACCTCGAAGCAAGGCAGAAACCTGCCCAATCTCCAGTTCGCCCTCTTCAAGGTCTCCCTCGAAGATGCCTCGCTTGGCACGGCCGCGACCTAAAAGCACCTGCAATTCCTCCTCCGTGGCACCGGCTGCTTCAGCAGCCTCTACCGCACTGCGGAAATTGTTACGTACCAAACGCACCGGAGCAAGTTTCTTCAAAAGCAGGCGGGTGTCTCCTTCTTCCAGATGCAGGCAATAATCCTTGAACAGCCCGCTCGCAGAGCTTTCTGCCGTCAAAGCAAAACGGGTTCCTATCTGCACTCCTTCTGCCCCCAACACACGGGCGGCAAGTATTGCTTCACCGGTGGCAATCCCTCCGGCTGCAATCAATGGCAGCGTAGTAGCCACACGCACGGCAGGAATGAGGCACATGGTAGTGGTTTCTTCCCTTCCATTATGTCCGCCGGCCTCAAAACCTTCGGCAACAATGGCATCGACGCCCGCCTCCTCTGCTTTCATGGCAAAACGGGAAGAAGAAACAACATGCGCCACAATAATGCCACGTTGGTGCAGCCAATCTGTCCATTTCTTCGGACTGCCGGCCGAAGTAAATACAATCTTCACTCCTTCGTCCGCCACAATCTGCATTATTTCCTCTATCTGAGGATACATCAAAGGGATGTTTACACCAAACGGACGTGAGGTAGCCGCGCGACATTTCCTGATATGCTCCTGCAACGTTTCGGGGTGCATGGAGCCTGCACCCAACAGCCCCAAACCGCCCGCATTACTCACCGCAGCGGCCAGTCTCCAGCCACTGCACCACACCATACCGCCTTGAATTATCGGATATTGTATTCCGAAAAGAGAAGTCACCCTGTTCATGTCCATTATTATGAAAAGTTATTGTAGAATAAACAAGGGAGAGAAGAAGAAAGTTCGGAAAAGGGAAACATAAAACAGAAAAGCATCGGGGGGGAACGGTTTCGGACACACTGAGGAAACGGTTTCAGTCGCACCGAGGGAACGGCTTCGGTCGCTCCGAGGGAACGGCTTCGGTCGCACCAAGGGAACGGTTTCGGCCGCTCCGAGGGAACGGGCACCCCTCCCAAGCCCTTCTCTGGAATGATTCATAATACCTTCAAGACAACAATTTCAGATGCCGCCTACTCCTCCTTACAAAGCAAAGAGGAAGGAAGAGAGAAGTTCTTCAACACCTCCAACGTACGCGCACGCCGTTTACACCCTTTATAATCCCAAAACTCTTTGGTGAAAGGAGTCATCAAGTCAATACCGGACGGTTTGCCTGAGACGCCTTGCCAACCGCCAACTGCCATATTGTTGGCCCGCTCCGTCATTCGGTAGCGTAAACCGGTAGCTTCAATCTGTTCTATGGTCTCACGCGGACCGGCATCAAAGGGGGACTTTGCCCAATCGGTAGGTATCAAGAGAGTTTTGAGTGCATAGCATTCATCTCCCCGCCAAGTATTTTTATCAATCTTGATTTTCTTCCGGTAAACCGGATCCCAGTTATATCGGGTATTGGCTGTATAAGGACGAAGAGTCAGTTTCACTTTCTGTTCCGACACTCGCGGCAAAACAGGCATGGAAGCGTCAAAATCCATCCACGACTTATGTGTCTCTGCCTTCGGATTATTCAAAGGAGCAGTGGCATCCAGCTCTTTCAAGACCTCCGGATTCAGCTTTATCTCCCCTTCCCCTTTCAACAGTTGCCGCAATCGCAACGAGTCTTGAGGCGTCCAGTTTTGGGCATAGAATGGGAAGGCCACTACAACGAGCAGCCCTCCAAAGAGTAAAAATCTTTTCACCTGACCTGATTTACCAATACCTGATTATATAATATCAACACCTATTGAGCCTGAAAATCACCACCACATGTATCCGCTCCCGCAAAGCGGTTCGTCATAACAGGGATCGACGGTCCACATGGTTCTGGGATATTTCCGTGTTTCCCACCAGCGTCGATAACGGGCGGCCGCATCCAGCACTTCATCGTCAGAGAGGAAGTAGATGCCTTCATAATTCTCAGCATCCGTATGCACCATTTTGCATCCCATCGAAGCATTATGCCCGAGACGGATGGTTTCTACCGTCCACAGAATACACTCGCCCAAGCGAAGCTTGCCGCCGGCCGAATAGGATACCGGCGCCAACGGGAAAGAAGGTATCACTGTCAGGTCTTCAACATATTTCAATAGGCCTTCTATGTCTTCGGAAGTAAACTTGGGCATGCTGCTCAATCCGTCCGGACTTTGCGTGGAATATTTGCCGGCCTTCAATTGTTTGACGAATAAGTCGACATTCGGATGGTTATAGTCCAACGTTTCTTTACTGCAAGAGAACAGAGAGAAAACGGAAAGTGTAAAAAACACAAACAGTACCAACTGACTGTGTATATGTAATTTGCGGTATAGAGTCTTCATATTTGTATCTTATTTAAGATTAATAAGTCACACGTACGCCGCACAACAGATTCAGATTAGTGGGACGTTCCGTGCGTAAAGTTCTGCTCTGCGAATCTGTGTCGAAATGATGGGAAACGGAAGGTTCGGCAAATAAGGCAAAACGATCGCTCATTTTATAGCGCACCCCTACTCCGGCAACGACTGACAACTGCACCGGTTCTGCTTCAAACCCATTATCCGGTGCACCGGCAATACATTTCTCGGCCGCTCCACCTACCATAGCATATAAATCGACTTTAGGAGTGCTTGCCAACATCATGTTCAGTTTCACAGGAATTCCCAGCGTATGCAATGTATGCTCCCCTCCCAAACGATTGTATTGAAGACCGGCTTCCAAAGAAAGGGACTTATTCAGGGCAGCCTCCATACTGATGCCGGCAATCAACGGCATGTGGAAGTCGTCTTTAGGCAAAGAAGTGCCGACAGCAACTTTCACCGCCCGATTGTACTTTTTTACCTCGGTCTTGGCCGGTGCGGCTTCTTCCACGGAAACATCGGCATGATTTATTTCCGAATCGATATCTGTATCATCGGTATCCGTATGATAAGCTCCGTTCTGCACAGGACTTACATTGTCATAGAATCCGTTTCCTGATTGCCGGGCATTGCCATAAACCCGCTGAGTTATCCTGATGGAAACGCGGACGGATACGGCTTCTTCTTCATCGGCTTGTGCTGCCAACCCTGCCGGAATGCCGCTACCCGTAGGCTGCTTAATACCGTTTTTGGGCATCATAGGAGTTGCCTGATGAATGGAAGGAAAGCTCTCTTGTATCACATCACCGTTCAGGCTACCCTCCGGTGTCATGGCTGCAACTTGTGTAAAGGCTTCCTTAATCTCTTCTTTAGGAGAGAAATACCAAAAAGCGGCAGAGGCTGCTCCCAATACGAGCACAATCGATGCGGCGGCCGCAATGCGACAGTGCTTTGGAGAAAGAAGAATCTGTTTCTTGAAAGAGGCCGGAGGCAGTTCGCGTTCCAACTCTTCCCAAAACCCCTCCCGCATAGGCATCTCTGCACCGGAAAGACGGTTACGGAATAAACCGGTTATTTCATCATTTTCTCTCATTTTCAGCATATTCTTTAATTCTTTTTATCAACAAACACTTGGCACGATGCAACTGCGAGGTGGATGAATGTTCTTTGATGTGGAGTATTTCCGCTATTTCCTTATGCGATTTCTCTTCAAAGACATACAAGTTGAACACCGTGCGGCATCCGTCGGGAAGTTCCGCTACAAATTCCATCAACACCTCTTCGGAAAGATAGCTGCCGGTTTCGGCAAAATCGGCATCGTCCGGCACGTCAGGAAGATGTTCTTCATTCACCACCAGTTGGACGAAGCGCTGCTGCCTCCGAAGGTAATCTATGGCTTGTGTCACCATCACCCTTGTCACCCACGTGCTCAATGCACACTCTCCGCGAAACGTGAAGTGGGTGAAAATCTTTATGAAACCATCGTGCAATACGTCATGGGCCGCATCGACGTCGCCCGTGTAACGGTAGCACACCGCCAGCATCTGCTTGGAGTAGAGGGTGTATAGCTCCTTTCGGGCAGAATCCTTTCCAGCCCGGCAGCCCTCTATCAGTTCTATTTCATTTTCCAACGTCAGTGCCTTTTTTACGGACGCTCTTTGCGTCGTTTGTCAATTAGACGCAGCATTTCCTGAAATGCTGCAATGTAATATGCAAAAATAAGTTAGAGCTTGTTTAATTTTTGCTCGGCTTTATTTGGGGGAAGACTCTAATGAAGCCGTAAATTGCCGAAAAGAGATACTCAAACAGACTCTAATATATGCAAGTGATAAAGAAACCTCCCATAAGCGCTTGCCACAGTATTGCAAACCTTATGAGAGGTTTCCTTCTCGTTCTACAATAATGCTTTTATAGCCTTTTCAACAAGCTTTAAAGCTCATATCCAGTCCCTTGACGGAGTGAGTCAGTGCCCCGACCGAGATAAAGTCCACACCGCACTCGGCATAGTCGCGCAAGGTATCGAACGTGATGCCGCCGGAGGATTCCGTTTCATAACGGCCTGCCACCATTGCCACTGCCTTCTTTGTCATTTCGGGCGTGAAGTTATCGAACATGATACGGTCTACACCGCCCAAGTCGAGTACCTGCTGCAATTCGTCGAAGTTGCGCACCTCTATTTCAATCTTCAGATTCTTGCCTTTCTCCCTGCAATATTCCTTGGCACGGATAATGGCCTTATCGATGCCTCCGGCAAAGTCCACATGATTGTCCTTCAAGAGAATCATATCGAACAAGCCGATGCGATGGTTCACACCACCGCCGATCTTCACGGCCATCTTCTCAAGAATGCGCATTCCGGGAGTGGTTTTACGGGTATCGAGTACGCGGGTATGAGTTCCTTTCAGCTTCTCGGCATATTTACGGGTCATGGTGGCAATGCCGCTCATGCGTTGCATGATATTCAGCATCAGACGCTCCGTCTGCAACAACGACTGTATCTTGCCTTCCACAATCATGGGTACATCGCCCGGCTTCACTTCGGCTCCATCGTTGATGAATACCTCCACCTTCATGGTGGGGTCGAAACGCCGGAACACTTCTTTGGCTATCTCGATGCCTGCAAGGATACCGGCTTCTTTAATCAGGAGCTTCGATTTTCCCATTGCCGTGGCAGGAATACAGGAAAGGGTCGTGTGGTCTCCGTCGCCTATATCCTCGGCAAAGGCCAGGTCTATCAGCCTGTCAATCAATTCTTCTTCCTTATTCATTTGTATTATCTATCCTTATTTGATGTATAACGTAGTTGTTCTGCACTTTTCTGAAGAAACAATTCACCCGGAAATTTCCATTGGCAGTTGTCAACGTACCGATGACGAAACCCGACTCTTCTCGCTTACCTTGATGGTTCACACTAAAACCGCTGACCTTATGATTGGAAAAGAAAGCAGCCATTGTTTCTTCCGCCGTCTGCTTGTCCGTACGAGTCGATTTGTTCAGAATAATCAAATCGACTTTGTCGCCCAGATACTTGTTAAGTTCCTGAGCGCTCCCTTCCTTGAAAGCTCCAATCACTCCCTCCGGAACATCCTGCGCCATAAGCGAAGACATCCAGATGAAGAGACCGGTCAACAAAAAGATTACCCGTTTTTTCATTTTCACAAGTATTTAGAGGCTGCTTATATTTCTCCGCCATTCCATTCTTATGAGCTTTCTTTATTAAAGTTTTTTTCCCCGTTTCTACGTCCGAAAAGTAACTCACGGAGAAGCCGACAAAAACTTCAAAAGGAGGAATTAAACAGACCTTATGATAGGCAAAGGTAAGCATTTGTCTCAAAATACAATAAAAAAGCACTAAATTTGTGCACTAATCAAGAAAACAGAACCGACATGAAAACAACTCTGCTCGTCGTGGGACGAACCGTGGAACAACATTTTATAACAGCCATCGATGACTACATACAGCGTACCAAGCGTTATCTCTCATTCGAAATGGAGGTTATCCCCGAACTGAAAAACACCAAGAGCCTCTCTGCGGAAGTACAGAAAGAAAAAGAGGGGGAGCTGATTCTGAAAGCCCTCCAGCCGGGCGATGTCATCGTATTGCTGGACGAAGGTGGAAAAGAAATGCGCTCCACAGAGTTTGCCGACTATATGGAGCGCAAGATGAATACCGTGAACAAACGGCTGGTCTTTATCATTGGAGGGCCTTACGGGTTCTCTGCAAAAGTGTATGGGGCTGCCCACGAAAGGCTATCTTTGTCGCGCATGACCTTTTCGCACCAAATGGTGCGCCTCATCTTCGTAGAACAACTCTATCGGGCAATGACGATACTGAACGGAGGGCCGTATCACCACGAGTGAAGCAGCTATTGTCCCGGATATCCGCACATGATTCTTTTTACCCGTCATACCGACGTTTTCCAGACGGTTTCAGCAAGCGAAACTGTCTGTTTCAGCATGTGAAACTGCCGGTGCCGGCAAGCGAAACTGCCGGTTTCAGCAAATGAAACTCTCGGTGCCGGCAAGTTGAAACCGACTCAGAAAGCCGTATGGCTTATTCTCCTATTGTTTGTTTACAAGATTAACCACCTGCTGCAATAAATCCGACAAGCTGAAGGTGGCATTCTTGATGTCGGCAATCCGTCTCCGGCCTTCCGCCGTCAGGGAGAAACGCATCTGGCGTTTATCTTCCTTGCCAACGAGACGGACTATCAGTTTCTTCTTCTCGACGGAGCAAATCACCTTGGAAGTATTGGAAGCCGACAAACCCAACGTCTCGGCTATCTCTCCGGAAGTGAGCTTAGGTGCTTCTAACAGGGTACAGAGCAGCATGCCCTCATTCAACGACAAATCGTATTTCTGCACAAACTGCACCTCAAACTCGGCAATGGCCCGATAAACATCACGAATTTTGCATAAAGTTTCCATCATCTCCTCCTTTAAATAAACAGATTCACATTGGCCTTATCCGCACGTTCCATATAGGTGGCCACACCGCCTACGGTGACTTCGTCCAGCAATTCCTCACGCTGGATACCCATCATATCCATAGACATCTGGCAGGCTATGAACTCCACACCTTGCATCAAGGCCTGCCTGCGCAAAGACTCCAAAGAATCCACTCCCTTGCGTTTCATCAGGAATCGCATCATACGGCTTCCCATACCAAACATGTTCATTTGAGACAGCTTCAGTTTCAAGGAGCTGGACGGAAGCATCATGCCGAACATCTTGCCGAAGAAATCTTTCTGCACCCGAGGCTTCTGCACTTTCTTCAAAACGTTCAGTCCCCAAAACGTGAAGAAGATGGAGACCTTTTGACCTGTTGCCGCCGCTCCGTTTGCCAAAACAAAAGTAGCCAGCGCCTTATCCAAATCATCGCTGAACAGAATCAGCGTCTTTCCTCTGCCCCCACCTGCATATCCGCCAGAAGAACATGCACAAGCGGAATCGCCTTTCTCGATAACCACCGTATAACGTCCTTTCTCCTCACGGTTCTCGATTAACTTGTTGCCCGTAGTCTCACACCAAGCCGAAGCATCGCGGGCAAAGCCGGCATCGGTCGCCACAATCTCCACACGCTCGCCAATTTCAATGCTGTCTATCGCTTTCTTTACTTGTATGATGGGACCGGGACATTGCAGACCACAGGCATTGACTTTCAGAACTTTCTTCTCTGTATCCGAAACGGAAGAAGCCTCTGCCGAAACCACATCGAACGACGAAGAAACAGTAGCCGATGACAAAGCCGTAGGTGCAGGAAGCGGAGCTACCGCCATGGAAAAGGTCTTATAACCGCCCATCAGGTTGCGCACGTCCCGATAGCCACGCCCCATCAGAATGCGTTGTGCCAAGTAGCCGCGCAATCCCACAGCGCAGAAAAGCACAACGGGCTTGTCTGCCGGAATCTCGGCAAGACGCTCGCGCATTTCATCCAAAGGAATATTGAGGGCGCCCGGAATAGTGCCAAAAGAGAATTCTTCGGCAGTACGTGTATCGACCAGCACTACCTGTTCTTTCTTTTCAAGCAGTTCGCGCCAAGAGATGGCCGGCATGGCGCCGCCTACAATGTTGGACGCCACATATCCGGCAATGGCAACGGGGTCTTTGGCCGAAGAGAAAGGAGGAGCATAGGCATGTTCCGTCTCCATGAGGTCGTATACCGTACCGCCCCGTTTGATGAGACCGGCAATTTGGTCAATGCGCTTGTCCACCCCTTCATAGCCCACACATTGCGCACCATAAAGTTTTCCGGTACGGGGATGAAAAGTCAGTTTCAACGTTATAGGCAACGCATTCGGATAATAACCGGCATGAGAGGAAGAATGCGTCACCGAGCTTTGATACTCCATTCCCCATTGTTTCAAACGTTTGGCGGCAAGTCCGGTAGAAGCGACGGTCATATCGAACACTTTGGCAATAGAGGTGCCGATTGCTCCTTCGTATGAAACAGTATTGCCCAACGCCATATTATCCGCCACGATACGCCCCTGACGATTGGCCGGATTGGCAAGATAATTGAGCCATGGCTTTCCTGTCAGAGGATGCGGATATTCGATGGCATCGCCCACCGCATAAATATCTTTCTCCGAAGTCTCTAGATGTTCATCTACCCAGATACCTCCGGTTTCACCCAATTTCAATCCGGCTTGTTGTGCCAATGCCGTGGCAGGGCGCACTCCGATGGAAAGAAGTACCATATCGGCCGCAATCGTTTTCCCGCTTTTCAGATATACGATAATACCCTGCTCCGTACGTTGAAAATGCGTGACTCCCTCTTCGAGATACAGAGAAACGCCTTTCTGTATCAAATGTCGGTGGATATGCGCCGCCATAGAAAAATCGATGGGAGCCATCACCTGATTGCCCATCTCCACCACAGAGACCGCTATACCTGCATGATGCAGATTCTCCGCCATCTCCAAACCGATAAAACCGGCACCTACAACAACCGCACGCTTCACTTGCTTACCTGTGACATACGCCTTGATCCGGTCTGTATCCTCCACATTGCGCAGTGTGAAGATGCCTTCAGAATCAATGCCCTCCAAAGGAGGCTTCACCGGATTCGCTCCCGGAGACAAAAGCAGTTTGTCATACGCTTCTTCATATTCTTTTCCGTCGGCATTGCGTATCGTAAGGGTTTTGGCCTTTGCATTGATTGCAAGCACTTCATTCTTTACGCGCACGTCGATGCGAAAACGTTTCCCGAATGCTTCGGGTGTCTGTACCAATAACTTATCACGTTCAGCAATAACACCACCTATATAATAAGGTAAACCGCAATTGGCATACGAGATGTGAGGCCCTTTCTCCAATAAGAGGATATCAGCCGTTTCGTCCACTCTTCTCAATCGGGCGGCAGCTGTGGCTCCACCCGCTACACCGCCAACAATTACATATTTCATACTCTTCTCTTTTCACTTTTAAAGTTTGACTGTGCAAAGGAAAGAATAATTCCTCTTATTAAATAATTTCCAATAGAAAATAATGTTAACAGGCTTGTTATTAATAAAAAAGACTACACGAAGAAGAGGCGTTATTCATAAGAAGAAGCATTGCTCTTTTTATCCGGCAACCCACTCTCGGTACATCTCTTCAGCAACCGAAAACCGGGAGAGACCAATAAAAGCAACCGAAAAAGAAATAGCAGTAGTCGGAGCAACTTCAGGCAGGAATCGGATACACAACCGTCAGCCCAAATATCAGGAGAATTCAGGATGATATAAGCGAGAGCTTGCACTTGTACAAGTGAAAGCCAACGCTTGTACAAGTGTAGGCTCTCACTTGTACAAGCGTAAATCATTCATTATCAACAGGGAATTTCTTTATAAAAGAACAAAGATTAGACTACCCTCACTCGGAAAAGAATCGGCAGGCCATGCTACCAACCAAGAAGGGAGAGTCCGGCTGCTTCGTACCACGCAGTGGAGCGATAGGCTATATTGGCAGCCCTCACTTCATAAGCGGTAGACTCGGAAGGAATGTAGTGCGTCACTCCATTAGCGCGGGGTTGCATCGGGAACATTCCTTCAATAGAATCGAACTTTCGTCCAACAAACATAGAGAAATTCTTTTCGGTTGTATTCCAATAACCGAGGGCAGATGCAAAAGCCTGCTTCCACGCCTGATAGCCGGCATCATCTGTCAGATATTCCATCATTTCCATCATATCGAAATAGCCGACATAACTACTAGAAGTACGTTTATCGTAATCAAACACTTTGGAGCGAAGCTCCGAAACACCCATACCGCTCTGCAAAACCTGCTTTGTAGCCGCCGCCAGCTTTTCCAACTCTGCTGTTTTTAAAACAGTAATGGAAGTTCCCCCCGTCCAATTATTGTTTGATATACCGATACCACCTGTATAAATCTCATTATAGGCTTTAAAATACTCCTCAGCCATGCTGACAGCAGCATTCGATTTAAACATCAATGGCACAATCCTGTCATAAGGAGCGCCCGGTCCCGGATTTTCTGTTGGCGACCCCATATAATAATCAGTATATTTGCGTACCTCGTAAGCCACCTCAACAGACATCATAAAACAAGCGTCGAACATGATAAACTCCAGGTGTGGAGCCGATTGCAGCACTTCCACCAAACCGGAAATATTCATTCTGTCATCACCATTCCCCCTATCCTGCCCTATCCAACGGGTTTTGGGAATTTCCAAAGGATATGGAATCCATCCGTCGCAATGCGACCAATACACCAGCCCGTAGCTATCAGCCGGATATTCTTGGAAAGCACGGCTCAACACTTCCTTCATGACCTGTGTTTCCGTAGACACCTGTTCGTCATATTCTTTAAGTATCTCCTTTGCCACTTTCCCACTACCGTCTTTGTATATGCGAAACAAGACAGGCTTATCGTTATTATCCAAATAAACCAACAAGTTATGAAGCGAGGAATCAACTGATTTCATACCCGTCATCATCTCCTCTACATCCTTAGTCGCAAAATTTTGGTTATTATAATTTTCATCCAAACCATTCTTATCTGCCACGATATAGACCAGCACCGTACGACTTCCCTCAACCGGAGGAGCAGGACACTCCCTCTTTTCACATCCGATCAACAAGATGGAAAAGAATATTCCCATTAAAAGACAATGAAAATCAAATTTCATAATCATTCGTTTAAGTTTTAAACACAAAGATTACTCCTGAGGCTTCTTGAACTTAAAAGCAGAAGGCTCTATCCCTTGAAGCAGCAAACCTGTACTCTTCTTATACTTCCCTTTCACTTTGGCAGCCTCTTTTTCCAGTTTCTTCTTGTTTTCGGAAAAATAAATCATGCAGGTGTAGTCAGGCTTTTTAAAATCAGAATCCAAGAAATTCTTAAATTGATAGGTATATGCTTCCCGCTTGGGCAAGAAACCGTTCTTGTCTAATTCCACACTATCCAACAACTGGATTTCCGTATAATACACAATTGAATCATTGAAAGAGGCAGCCACTCCAAAGGCATATACCGCCTTCTCTTTGTTCTTCGTTGTAAAAGCCGGGCACAATGCAAAAACCAAAGCCACGGCACAAAGTATGCGAACGTATTTCATGAATTAATTAAAAGTTTAGTAATAAACCGGAAAGCTATTGACAAAAATCAACAAGCAATCGCGGCAAAGATAAGAAAAAAACCGCATGCTCCGAAAAGCACACGGTTTTTAATTCTTTCTATAAGTCGGAAATCGATATTTCTTATTTATCCCAAATAAGATTTGAGCAATTTGCTACGATTACTTTGTCTTAATCTTCTGATTGCTTTTTCTTTAATCTGGCGTACACGCTCACGGGTCAAGCCGAATTTGTCGCCGATTTCTTCTAATGTCATTTCCTGCTGTCCGATACCGAAAAACATCTGTATGATTTCTTTTTCGCGTTCGGTTAACGTAGAAAGAGCCCTATCGATTTCCCTCGCAAGAGACTCGTTCACCAAAGAGCGGTCGGCCATAGGAGAATCATCGTTGACCAGCACATCGAGCAAGCTGTTGTCTTCTCCTTCTACGAAAGGTGCGTCCACCGATATGTGGCGTCCTGACACCTTCAACGTATCAGAGATTTTGTCAACAGGGATTTCCAGTTCTTCAGCAAGTTCTTCGGGAGACGGACGGCGCTCGTTTTCCTGTTCGAATTTAGAGAAAGCCTTACTGATTTTATTCAGCGAACCTACCTGATTCAACGGAAGACGCACAATGCGCGACTGCTCTGCCAAAGCTTGTAGAATGGACTGGCGTATCCACCATACTGCATAACTGATGAACTTGAAACCACGTGTTTCATCGAACTTTTCGGCAGCCTTGATCAGTCCTAAATTACCCTCATTAATCAAGTCGGGCAAACTCAAACCTTGGTTCTGGTACTGCTTGGCTACAGATACAACGAAACGCAGATTGGCACGTGTCAGTTTTTCCAATGCAACACGGTCACCCTTGCGGATGCGCTGAGCGAGTTCTACCTCCTCCTCAACAGTAATGAGGTCTTCGCGACCGATTTCCTGCAAATACTTGTCAAGAGAAGCACTCTCTCTGTTAGTGATACTTTTGGTAATCTTAAGTTGTCTCATTCTTAAAAAAACAGATTTGGGTTGCAAAGTTACTACAAAAATCTTTTGATACAATAATTTTATCTTTACTTTTTTACCTAATTAAACCTGAGTTCGGGATAAGAATCTGGTCGATAACCTCACCCGGAGGCTTGTGTTTTTAAAGTCGAATTTCATTGGTTATCAAGCATCTGTCTCTGCTTTGTCAGACACTTGTGTCTGACGGCTAAAACACTTGTGTCTGTCACGTAAAACACTTGTGTCTGTCGGCTAAAACACTTGCGTCTGTCAAGACAGAGAATTACATCTGTCAAAAACAGGGGAAAAGAGCTGGCTTGAAAGGCTTTCTTCTCTTCTGCCCAAGCGCTGTAAACCGGCGCATTCAGGAAATATCCGCGCGACAAGATGCAGCCCCTCGTCTTTAGTAAAAGAACCGCCTATCCCGAACTCAAGTTAATTTATATCACAACAAAAAAGATGTCGACAAATATCTTGCCGACACCTTCTTTTTGGTTTTATTCGCTAATATTAGAGCCTCTTTAGTAATTTCTCGCTCTAAGCCTATTTATATCCTGACAATCTTTACCTTTTATTTCTTTATTCTTGAGTCAAATCCACGGCATACATGGCACGCTTTCCTGACGGGAACATACCGGTGATGAACAAACCCTGTTCAGGTGACTTTCTCGCCTCTTTCATGATTTTTTCCAAGTCGTCCACCGTCTTTACCGACTGACCGTTTGCTTTCAGGATAATAAAACCTTTACGGATTCCTGCATCGGCCATCTTGCCATTGGTAACGCCCGTCACTTCCAAGCCGTAAGCCAGATTGAGTTGTTTCTTCAAAGCGTCAGATACCGGCCTAAAGGCTGCCCCCAAGATCTCCATTCCTGCATCTTTAACCATTTTCGTAGTGCCTTGCTCGTTTTTCAGCGTCACCGAGATAGTTTTCTCTTTCTTGCCGCGCATCACTTTCACCTGCACTTTGTCGCCCGGACGATGTTTAGCCAGCAACTCCTGCAAGTCGGCAAACTTATGAATAGCCTTACCTTCCATACCGATAATCACGTCATCCACCTTCATATCGGAACCGGCAGCAGAGCTTCCTTCCATGATTTCACGTACCCAAAGACCGTCTACCACACCAAACTTCTCGCGAGCCTCTTTCTTGACATCGCTGAATTTCTTGCCTGTCTTATCAGCCATTTGCGTATCGCCCGGTTCTTCCGTAAGGCTTGTTATCGTCACACCCAGCTTCACGCGTTGAACCGTGCCGTATTGTTTCAAATCGGCCACAACTTTCTTCATTATACTGGTAGGAATGGCAAAACCATAACCGGTATTCGAGCCTGTAGGCGAAAACAAAGCAGCGTTAATGCCCACAAGTTCACCACGTGCATTTACCAACGCTCCTCCGCTATTACCCTGATTAATGGCAGCGTCCGTCTGAATATACGATTCGATACTCTGTTTGCCGGTTGCCTGCCCCATGCCCAAAGAGCGCGCCTTGGCACTGACAATGCCGGCCGTTACCGTAGAAGTCAGATTAAAGGGGTTTCCTACCGCAAGCACCCATTCGCCTACTTTCAGCGCATCCGAATCACCTACCGGAACAGTGGGGAAATCATCTTCTCCTTCAATCTTAATCAATGCCAAATCCGTTTCTTCATCCGTGCCGATGATACGCCCTTTAAACTGACGGTTATCATTCAGCGTCACGCTGATTTCATCGGCACCTGCTATCACATGGTTGTTTGTCACGATGTAACCGTCTTTGGAAATTATAACGCCCGAACCGAAACCGGTACGTTCCGGCGTCTGCACCTGACGTTTCTGTGTTCCGCCACGATTACCAAAGAAATCACCGAAGAAGTCGAAGAACGGATCCCGCACTTCCACTTCCTGAACTTTGGATGACTGGGTAGAACGGATATGAACCACACCATGAACCGAACTTTCGGCTGCTTGCGTCAAATCAACAGGTTGCAAAGCGGCGGCACTATATGAGGCCAACCGGACATCAGGATTCTGCTCAAACATTTCGTTGAACGTACCTGAGGCAACCGGCGCCTCACTCTTCAAGATTTTATAAGTAGTAACGCCGGCCACTCCTGAACTAAGGAGTACAATAGCCGCAACTCCAAGAATGTTTTTTGTTGTCTGTTTCATACTAATTTCTATTCTTTAAACTGTTAATATCCGAATTCTATTTAACACTACGACGTTAAAATAACGACAAAAAACGTTCTGTTATTCCCCTTGTCACTCTTTTTTGTTCTCTTTTAACAGAGGATATTTAGGACTTAACAGCGATTAACGGCAAAGACTGACAAATTAGCATTTATGCACGATTGCCAACTGTTAAAGGACTGACAGATAGTGTATATAAACAGTATATCATATCTCAATATCTCAATAGCTCAAGTATCGATACTATATGATAATCCCACTGCGGGAAATAAATGTATAACAACTTCTTCATAATCCTTAATCATGATTTTACCACTCCGATAACCCGCAAACCGTCCGATGACATCCTGCACTTTCTTCAAAAAAGCCACCACGCTATCCATTGTGCCCAACTCATGTTGTAGTTAAGGCGGCATGAACGCTTCTCCATATCCGATAATGCCGTCATAATATCCACCTGAATGTCAGGAGTGGTGGTACGGAAATAAGCAGCCACGGTGAAGACGTGACACAACTTCAATTCATAAGGAAAGAAATGCAGTTTCATTTTAGGGGGTGACGCCCGTCCGGCTGTTCACATTGAACAAGGAAAGTTGCCTGTTGCCTCCGGCAAACACATTGTTGATAGCCAAGCCCGAGCCAAGCGAGGCAAAAGCGGCGGTTTTCAGAAATTCTATTCTGGTTGACATAATCAGGAGAGTTCTCTCCCGTAGGAAGATTTAAGGTTACTTCAGTTTATGGTTATACATGCGGTTGGCAAGGAAGCTTAGCGATAATACCCATTCGTCGCTGTTGTGTTTACCAATTTCTCCTTGTTTATATAAGGCAATATGCGCGTGGCAAACAGCAGGCGGCCCAGATTATACCCATCGAACAATTCATCTTCGGGATTGAAACTGCCGATGCGCACATCGCCTTGCGAATGAATGAAACGCTTGTTCCCGATATACATCCCCACATGTACGACACGTTCCTTACGTTCGGACGTTGCTTTGCGTCCGAAGAAAATCAAGTCTCCCGGCTGCAAGCTACCGAAATCGGAAGCTATGTCTATATGCTTGCCGACGTATGCCTGCTGGGAAGCATCGCGCGGAATGATGATGTCGTGCATAAACAGAACGGTACGCATAAAACCACTGCAATCCACGCCTTTTGAGGAAGTCCCGGCCCAAAGATAAGGTATTCCCATCATGGAGCAGGCCGTGGCAATGATGCTCGCCGCATCTTGCTTGAGAGAAACGCGCCATTTCTTCTCAGGCATAGCGAGCGATTTGGAGATGTACCCTTCGCGACCGTCCGGATAGGCCACTCTATAAAAAGTCTCTTTCACACCCACCCACTTCAAACGGTTTCCAGCAACAACGTCAGAAATGGTCTGCGAAGCTACGTTGGGTTTTGAATAGACGAAACCGTAATGTGAGGTCACCACAATCTTTTCCGCCGCGTTCCATGCCGCCAGTTCCTCTTTGGTGACGGGGTGAACACCTACACGGTGCACCCATGCTATGTAATCATCCGGTGTCTGAATGCGATACCAACCCTCGCGTTGCAGTATCCTGACCGGCATGCCCATCAACCCCTGTGTCATCATCTCTGAAGAGAAATCGGCATCCGCACGAAGATTGCACACCGACAAATTGACAATGCCATACGTTTTTCCCTCAAGTTCCTGCTCATCCGGAAGCACTTGCAAGCAATCCATCACTTCGTATCCTTTTTTTGCCAAACCAACCAGCAATGCAGCCTTTGCCTCAGCCGAAGTGGTGACACCGCGCAACATCACATTCTTCCCCGAAAAAGAATAATCCACATCGAACAAAGCCACACGCTTGTCCGGTGCAAACTTCCGTCTCAAACTGTCGGACAATTGCGCTACTTCGGCAGGAACGGTACGGTCTCCGACTTCCGAAGCGACAGCAAAAAGCGGGACTAACAGGAAAATAAAAGGGAGGAAAGATGACTGTTTCATTGGCTACCGTTTTTTTGAGTATTGCTAATGTCAGCAAAACTACAAATTAATCCCGAAAAGAGCTACATCTTTTCGCCTATTTCAAGCGTGAAAGAGTTCTTTTTCTCACTCAAACTTTTGTCCTTTTGGACAGAACCGCCTATCTTTGTCGGGAATGAAAAACCTCAATGAAAAAGAGATGACCATAATGCAATGACTGAAAAACTTCATATAATAGAGGAGACCTATCGCATCATCACCCTTTTCGTGCTTCCGGGAATGCTTTTGGCTCTCGGCCTGTGTTTCTTTTTCCTTTCCATTCCCCCGAAGACCGGGTTAAGGCATTATCGCACGGCACGTTTCGTGATGGGGTGCGCCTACGTGGTTTACGGCATATCCCTGTTTACGGCGCACTACGGGTTCTTCAACTTCTCAAGCACTCCTTTTTCGCAATCCATCTCTCTGTCCATCAGCTCTGTCCAAGCGTTCATGTTCACATTCACGCTCATTACGCTGATCGACATCCGCTTTCTCTCCCTCCGCAGGGTTATGCGGGAGGTAGCGGCCATTCTTACGGGTTCTGCCGCCATAATCACCCTGTCCCGCCTCCTTCCGCACGACGGGGCACAGATTGCGGTTTACTTCTTTTGCGGGCTGTACGTCCTGCTGATTGTGCGATACGTGCGCATGTTCCGCAGTCACTACCGCAGTTACACGGCGAAGATGGACAACTATTTTTCAAATGAAGAGACACACCGCCTGCAATGGGTGTCGTCATCCTTTTATGCCGCCACGTTCATCGGAGTGATGGCGTTGGTGTTCACGCTGTTCCATACGTTGGAAGTGGCCCTGCCCTTCATCACCACCGTCCTGATATTCTATTCGGGATTCGGCATAAGGTTCATCAACTACGCCTTTGTGTTCCAGACATTCGAGACGGCCATTGAGGAGGAAGAGTGCGTTCTGTCCTCGGGGAAAAAGGCCGGAAGCGAGGAGGAGGAAAGCGAACTGATGCGGCGCATCGACGGCCTGATACGCCGCGAGGAGCTGTACAAGAACGCCGACATCTCCATCGACGACGTTGCCTTGGCGCTTTCGGAGAAGCACTACACCGTCTCCGCCGCCATCAACCGTTGCCGCACGATGAACTTCAAAGCCTATATCAACGAGTACCGCGTACAGGAAGCTGTCCGGCTGCTTTCGGAAGACAAGGAGTGCCGCCTTACGGTGGATGCCATCGCCTCGGCGGCGGGCTTCTCCGACCGAAGCAACTTCTACCGCGTCTTCAAGAAATGCAAAGGTGTCTCGCCTTCCGATTTCCGCAAGAGCCGCTGACACCCGCCCCTGATACGGCGGCTTCAACCGCTCCGAGGGAACGACACCAATCGTTACGAGGGAACGGCATCAACCCTACTGAGGGAACGGCATCAATCACTCCGAGGGAACCGTTTCGACCGCCACGGCAGAGGACTTGCGGAAAAAACGGAGTGCCTTCCCTTACGGAAAGGCGGAAACCAGAAAAACATCCCCAAATCAAACAAAAAACAGACAGACAAAAAGATTTGGATGATTTGGCAAGATTTGAATGATTGCCCGCTTGACAGAGCGACCCGCCGCACACCCAAACGGCATTCGTCGCTCCAATGGAACGATCACAACCGTTCCGATGCGGCTGTTATTCTTTCCTCGCCTGCGGAGCGATTAGGGACATCGCCTCTTGTTCCTGTCCTGCCGAGAGGCAGGGCTTTTCTTATCCCCGCAAGCAAAAAAAGAGAAACGAAGGAGTCCGACAGCGCTTTTCTCGTTGCATTTTAGCGAAATGCAACGAGACTCTCTTCCCTTTTCCCTTCTTTCCGGCTTCTGTCTTTCTTCGGGCGAATAGTCACTATGCCACAGCACATTAACAACAATCAGCACACTCTTTTGCAGGTACTAAGGGTACCATTCCGGAGGAAATCGGTTGCAATTCTCCAAAATGCAACCGATTCACCTCCGAAAGCTTCGCCGTTTTCTGTTTTTTTCGAGACCTTCGTGTCGCAACTATAATAATCCAAAACAGCTATAATTATGGATATGGACAGTATCATTAGGGATATGGACAAAGACGCAATGTCGTTTTTCGTGTGCTGCATCATCCTGTTGGTGACCGTCGGCATTGTCCTACTCTTCGGGGTGAGACAGACGCTTCAGGGAAAAAATGAAGGCATCATACAAGGCTTCAAGGGGCAGACACGCATGGAGAAAGAAACGATGGAGAGAATCGGCTCCGCTCGGAGCAACAGAGGCTGCGTGCCCTCTGCAGCAGAGGAGCAGGCTGATGCCGATGAGTAAAGCGAACCGTATTAATTCAATAGATAACAACCGTACAAATATGAAAAGAAAATCACTCTTTACAATTGCGCTGCTGCTGATGGCAGCACTGCAAGGGTTCGCCCAGCAGTCCGAGGAGCCGATGCAATTCGTCTTCCAGGTGGGGAAGAACCAGTTCTGGCTGCAAAACAACGAGGCGGAAATCGAACGGATGCTCGACTGTGCCGCAAAGTATCGGGAAGAAATCCGCGGAGGTCACATGTTCGTGTATGTAAACGGCTGGTGCGACTCGCTGCCCGATCCCCGGCGCAACCTGCAAATAGCCCGCATCCGCAGCAATCGCGTGAAGTCCGAACTCATCACACGGCGCGGACTCAAGGAAGAATACTTCATCACCGCCAACCGCGCCGCTTCGTATCGGGGATACCGAAACGTGGTGGTCGTCTCTTTCAGGCCGCTTGACCTTGTCGAAACGCCCGAAGAGAAACCCGAAGGACCGAAGCGGCCCGTTGCCGAGCCACAGCCGACGGAGGCCCCCCGCCCCATAGTCGAAGTCCCCGTTGAGCCACAACCTGTCGCCGAACCGCAACCTGTGGAAGAGCCTATCCGCGAAGAGGCTCCTGCCGTTGTCGAGGAAAAGCCTGCGGCATCGGCCTGCCCGCTCTCTCTCCGCGCCAATCTGCTTTATTGGGCGGCAGGCACACCCAACCTCGGCTTCGAGTGGCGTGTAGGCAACTCGGCGGTCATCATCGTCAACGGAGCATTCAGCCACTGGATTTGGAACGATCGCAACCGCCAGCACCGCACGTGGATGGTGCAGCCCGAGCTTCGCCGGTATATGGGCGATGCACGCCGCTGGTTTGCCGGCATCGAGATACACGCAGGCGAGTTCAACTTCAAGTTCGGAGGCAAAGGCCATCAGGGCAACCTCATCGGAGGAGGGGTCACGGGCGGCTACCGCCTCGAGTTGAGCCGCATCTTCGACCTCGACTTCTCTTTGGGGCTGGGCTATACCCGTATCAGCAAGTACGAGACTTATCACAAAGAGGGCGACGCGATGATACGTCTGAAGCGCAAGGACGACAAGAACTTCTGGGGACCTACGCAAGCCGGCGTGTCGCTGATATGGAAATTCTGAAGGACACGTAACCGATAACATACATATATAAGATATGAAGACGAAGAAGAATATTCTACGACAGACGGCAGCGGCGCTGATGGCGCTCGTTGCCCTGACCTCTTGCGTGAAAGAAACGCTGGTCGATGCGCCCCAAGCCGCCCTCTCCACCGATTGGAGCCGGCGTACCGAGGGCGTCGAAATCCCCGGAAGCTACACCGTGGTCTTGGCGGGAAAGGCGATGCGGCTCACCGCCCCCGTCAATCCTCTGCCCCCGATGCAGGCAGGCTCTTACCCCGTCGCCGTTTACAATACGGCAGAGCGGATAACCCTTGCCGATGGCGTCGCCACTGTGGAGACCGAAGGCGGCAAGGTGGCATCCAGCCCCGGCTGGCTCTTCTACGGCACCGCCGAGGCAGTATATGAGAATGATAAGACGACCACTGTCACCGTCCTTATGCGGCAGCAGGTGCGCCGTCTCGATATCGAGCTCACCCTCGATGGCGGTAGCTTCGACAATGTGAACTCCCTTAGCGGCACGCTGCACGGCGTGGCGGGCTCTCTCGAACTGGCGTCGGGCAGGCACGGCGGCACGGGATTGCAGGTGTCCCTCCCCTCCTTCGAGCATAAGGACTGCAAGCTGCGCACCTCCGTGCGCCTGCTCGGGATGACCGACAAAAGGAAGGAAATCATTCTCACGGTTCAGTACAAGGGAGGGAAGACGCAGACCATCGCCTCCGACGTGACCGAGCAACTTGCCTCCTTCAATAGCGACAAGCACCAGCCCCTCCTGCTGAAGAGCACCGCCCGCATTTTCACTTCGCTCGATACAGGCGAGATGACCATCGGAGCATGGGAAGTGCAGGGAGAACTCGAAGGCGCCCCTTGGGGAACGCCGACAAACGATGAAGAAGAATAGTAACGAACGAAAACATAAGACAATGAAAAAGCAGAACATCATTACAACCCTCCTCTTGGCCACGCTGACACTCGCCTCCTGCCAAAGGAACGACGACCTCCGCGAAGGCTTGCGCCGACAGGTGCAAATCACCGCCACTATCGAGGGGCAGGGCGCAGGGACACGCGCACAGCTGAACAACGATGGCAGCGGCTCGTTAGAAAACGGAGACCGGATATCGCTTATTTACGCCAACGCAACACTGCCTCCTCCTCTCAAGCCACAACTTGTAGACTACACCATAGGCGCGACCAATCTTTATTGGAATGACGTCTTGAACAAGACTTCGGGTACCGTTGCCCACAGATACGCTTTCCGGGCTTGGTATCCCCGATACGTGTTCGAGGATTTCGAAAGGGGCGAAACAGCCTATGACGTGGCAGGAGCCACGGATGACACACACCGCGACTTCCTCATGGCAAAACCCGTATGGGTGGAATACGGCAAGCCCGTTGCCTTCACCTTCCGCCATGTGATGCACAAACTCACGGTGAAGCTCAAGAGCGACGACTACACCGCCGAGCAGTTCCGTGCTGCCGAGGTGAGACTCATAGGTTTCAAAACACACGCCAAGGTGAATTTCAACGAAAGCAAGGCAAAGGAAGACGGAGCCTCGGGTAGCGGCGAATATCCCACAGCCAAGGGCGCAAGTGTCTCTTTCATTGTGGCGCCCCAAGACCTTATGCCCGGCAAGCGGATGCTGAGTATCGGCATAGGCGACGAGACATTCGTCTACAAAGTGCCTCCCTTGCTCCCGGGATGCAAGGAAGACGAACATCCCTGCCGCCTGCAAAGCGGCAAAGCGTTTACGCTCGTCCTCTATCTCAGCAAACAGAGCAATACGGCGACCCTCATCGAGGGAAACGTCTCCGCTTGGGAAGACCAAGGCACTATCTCCGGCACGATAGGCGACAACAGCGGCGGGACGGCCGAAGAGCAGTTCACCGACCCCAATTTCAAAGCGTATGTGCTGGGGAATTTCGACACCGACAAGGACGGCATAATCTCAGCCGAAGAAGCATCGAAGGTCATACAAATCGGAGTCTCCAGAAAAGAGATTAAAAACCTGAAAGGCATCGAGATATTCACCCGGCTTCAAGGGCTGGACTGCGACAACAATCAACTCACGGAGCTTGACCTATCGAAGAATACTGGACTGCAAGTGCTGTCGTGCGACAACAATCGACTCACAGAGCTGGACTTGTCGAAAAATACCGGACTGGAAACGCTGGTGTGCAACGAAAATCAACTCACGGAGCTTGACCTGTCGAAGAATACTGGACTGCAAGTGCTGTCGTGCGACAACAATCGACTCACAGAGCTGGACTTGTCGAAGAATAGCGGACTGCAAGCGCTGGTGTGCGACAACAATCGACTCACGGCACTGGACCTGTCGAAAAATACCGGACTGGAAACGCTGGCGTGCAACGAAAATCAACTCACGGCACTGGACCTGTCGAAGAACACCGGACTGCAAGCGCTGAACTGCAACAGAAACCAACTCACGGCGCTGAATCTGTCGAAGAATACCGGACTGAAAATGCTGTCGTGCGGCAACAATCGACTCACGGCACTGGATATTACCGCCACGCAATTGTTGATATTGTGGTGTGGCGACCAGCAGAACGGGCAGCAACTGCAACTCACCCTCGGCAACGACCACAACAGGAAGAGATGGAAGGAGCAATGGAAACGGGAAGGTCACCGTACGGTAACCGCAAAAGACGAGTAAATAAAAACGGATAATCAACACCCTGTAATGCTCCGGAAAAAGACTTGGATGATTTGAATGATTTGGCAAGATTTGAACGATTGCTCGCTCGGCAGAGCGACTCCAAAAAACAGAGCTGCGCAGGGACAGAACTACAATAAACGATATGATACGCTATAACGCAATAAACAACAACTTTCAAACGATAGGCAATATGAAAAAGAACATTCTTTCGGCAGCAACCATCCTTGCCGCCACGCTGGCGTTCACCGCCTGCCAAAACAGTGACGAAATGACCGAAAACTTGCACAAGCAGGTAAACATCATCGCCAGCATCGACGGACAGGCGAGGAGCGCACAGAGCCGTGTGCAGATGGCGGAAGACGGCAGCGGCACATTCAAGAACGGAGACAAGATCGCCTTGTACACTAACCACAGCGGGCTTAGCGAATATATCCTCGGCACGACCAAGCTCTATTGGGACGAAGTGGCAACATCGCCCGACGCCACGGTGAACTTCCACGGTTGGTATCCGCACTTCCAGCCGAATAGTTTCGAGGGTTCGGACTATAACGTGGCAGGAGCGACGGACAACACACACCGCGACTTGCTCGTGGCCGGAAAGACAAGCGTACAAGTGGGCAATGCCGTTGCCCTCGCGTTCCGCCACGTGATGCACAAGCTGGAGGTGTACCTCACCAGCAACTACCTCACCGACGAGCAGATGAAAAAAGCAAAGGTCACTCTCTCGAAAGAGACGTTCAAGAGTCATGCACGCATCAATCTCCTCACCGCAGAGGTCAAGCCGGAGTCTGCTTCGGGCAATGCGGAATATCCCTCCGCCAGCGGAACAAAGACGACCTTCATCGTGGCTCCGCAAGACTTGGCCATCGAAGCAGAAATGCTGCGCATCGAGGTGGGTGATATGACATTCGCCTACCTCGTACCACAAGCCCCCGAAACATCCGGCAGCCCCACCGACTTCTATCGCCTGCAAAGCGGCAAGACCCTCAAGCTGACCCTCCGCCTGAATCGCAATGGCCTCTCCTTGGACGAGATGACCATCAGTGCGTGGGAAGCGCAGGGCGAACTGGAAGACGAGGTCTCGGAAAAGCCGACAAACGACGATGAGGATGACGGTGATGAAGAGGATGAAGGAGAAGATGATGGAGAGGAATGAAGAGAAGAGCAATCGGGTTATAATAGAGGATAAGAAGAAATAGTAACAAACGAAAACATAAGGCTATGAATAAACGGAACATCATTACGAGCGCCCTCTTGGCGATGCTGGCACTCGTCGGCTGCCGGAGGAACGACGACCTCGGTGGCCTGCGTCGGCCGGTACACATCACCGCCACCATCGAGGCGCAAGGCGCAGAGACACGAGCGCAGCTAAACAGCGACGGCAGCGGCTCGCTCAACGACGGCGATGAAATATCGCTTTGGCACAGCACCAATGGCAATCCTCCGACGATGCTCGACTACACCTTCGGCACGACCAAGCTCTATTGGGAAGACGTGATTACGGACTCTTACAACGTCATCCACTTCGGAGGGTGGTATCCCAAGTACCGTCCCGAGGGAACTCTTTCGGAACCGAAAGACTACGACGTGGCAGGGGCAGCGGACGAAGCGAAGCGCGACCTGCTCATAGCACCACTGACAGAGGTCGAGCACGGCAAGCCCGTGTCCCTCGCCTTTCGCCACGTAATGCACAAGCTCGCGGTGAACCTCGAAAGCGACAAACATACCGCCGAGCAACTTGCTTCGGCCAAGATAACACCCTGTCTCCCCCATTCCCACGCCCGAGTGGATTTCCTCGCCGGCAAGGTCGAGGAAGCTGAGGCTTCGGGCAATACAGCTTACCCCCCGGCCACGGGCGCAAGCGTCTTCTTCGTCGTGGCACCCCAAGACTTGGAAGCGGGCCGGGAAATGTTGCGCATTGAGATAGGAGAAAAGACCTTTTCCTTTCCCGTGCCCGAAACCATTCCCGGCAACGACCCCTCTTCCGATGCCCCCCGACGCCTTCTGAGCGGCAAGCGCTTATTGCTTACCCTCTCCATCGGCGAGGACGATGCCGTGACGCTTGAGACAGGCAACATCTCAGCTTGGGACGACGGCGGCTCTTCCTCGGGCACGGCAACCGGCGACAATGGCGGCGGGACGGTCGAAGAGCAGTTCCCCGACCCCAACTTCAAGGCGTATGTGCTGGAAAACTTCGACACCGACAAGGACGGGAAAATCTCGGCCGAAGAAGCCTCGAAGGTCACACAAATCAGAGTCTCCAAAAAAGAGATTAAAGACCTGAAAGGCATCGAGATATTCATCCGACTGCAAGAGCTGGCGTGCGACAGAAATCAACTCACGGCGCTGGACCTGTCGAAGAACACCCGACTGCAAGGGCTGGTGTGCAACAATAACCGACTCACCGCACTGGACCTGTCGGAGAACACCGAACTGCAAGAACTGAACTGTTCCAGCAACCGACTCACCGAACTGGACCTGTCGAAGAACACCCGACTGCAAGGGCTGTGGTGCGCCAACAACCAACTCGCGGCGCTGAACATATCGAAGAGCACCGAACTGCAAAGGCTGTTGTGCTCCTACAATCAACTCACTGCTTTGGATCTGTCGAAGAACGCCCGACTTCAAACGCTGTCGTGCGATAACAATCAACTCACGGCACTCGACCTGACGGAAAATGCCGGCCTGCAAACACTGGCGTGCGATAACAATCAACTCACGGCACTCGACCTGTCGAAGAACACCAAACTGGACCTACTGACGTGCCCCGGCAACCGACTCACGGCACTCGATGTGTCGAAGAACACCGTGCTGCGAACATTGCGGTGTGGCAATCAGCAAGACGGGCGGCTACTGCAACTCACCCTCGGTAACGCCCACAACAGGAAGAAATGGAAGGAGCAGTGGAAAGAGAAAAACCACCCGGTAACCGCAAAGGACGAGTAAATAAAAACAGATAAAAAACAACAAAAATTATGATACTCTACAACGTAAAGAAAGAAGTGCCAAGTATCGGCAAGTACAAAGGAAAGACGGTTTATTACGCTTCACCCGTTCCGCAGGATAAAATAACAGCCCGTCAGGTAGAAGACCGCATCATCAACGCCACCGCCCTCTCGCGTGCCGACGTGCGCGCCGCTATCACCGCTCTGGCAGAGGTGGTGCGCGAGGAGATGTTAAGCGGCCGCAGCGTAGACCTTGCCGACCTCGGCTCGTTCAAGGTCGTGGCTAATGGCAAGCGTGTGGAGACGGAGAAAGAGGTCACCGCCAACACACTCAAGACGCCCAAGATACAATTCTACCCCAAACAGGAGATGCGCAACCAAGCCAAGGCGGTGCAGCGTATGGTGATGCGTCCCGACGGCTCATCCACCCAAAGCGGAGGCGTCACGCCTCCTTCAGGCGGAGACGGCGAAGACGGCAACACCCCCCTCAATCCATTAGGATAATAGGACAGATTAACAAGAAGGTTCGGATGATTTGGCAAGATTTGAACGATTGCCCGCCCGGCAGAGCGACTCCCAAACAATAACCACGGAGTGCCCTCCCCGACGGAAAGGCAAAAATCAAACAAACCGACCCGAATCGGGCAGAAGTAATGAATTAATAACCCTCTAATTACAACGGATATGAAGAAAAAAAAATGGATAATCCTTCAGGCACTGGCAATCGTGGCGCTTGCCTCCGCCTGCAACAGTGAAGAACCGCACCTCGACAATCCTCCTGCAACGGTGGACGACGTGGTGCGCATCATCGCCACGATGCCCCAAGAGAATTGGGATGTGACGGACGGCAATGTCCCCTCTACACGCGCCGTCATCAATCCCGACGGTAGCGGCACGTTCGAGCACGGTGACAGCTTGCAACTCTTTACCATCCGGGAGCATAACGGAGGTTGGTCAACCCGTACTCGCGTCTATGGGGTAGGAAAAACAAAACTGAAATGGAGTGATTTGTCGCCCGACAAAACAGCCCTTATCATCGGAGCCGCCTACCCTCACGACATATTGAAATACAGCGAATTTGATTTGGTGTCCACTCCCAATCCCGACCTGCTGATTGCCTCGGTAAAGACGGAATACGGCCGGCCCGTCAGGCTCGCTTTTCGCCACGCCATGCACCGCCTGAATATCGTCATCGAAGGCCTTACAGACGAAGAGAAGGCAGTCGCAAGGGTTTCCCTCAGAAACCTAAAGTCAAAGGGGAAAATAGATCTCAAGAAAACCAATTATCCGGTTACGAGTTATATAGGCGAAGCACCGGGCAACTATCCTGCTCAGACACTTGTGCAGGGACGTTGTTCCTTCATCGTGCCTCCGCAGAAAGTACCCGAAGCCACTGAATTGGCAGACATCGAAGTAGGGGGCAAGCACTACATCTACAAGACCGAAGGCGTCATCACCACGCTTGAGAGCGGCAAGCAAAGCACACTCACCATCACCGTGAAAAAAGACGGATAGCCTGCTTCCGGCAGCGGCAAGTACGAACTCATCCTCCGGATAAACACATCCGGCATCTTCGCCGCCAGCGTAGTACCGTCGGCGGAACTTAAGTTGATAAGATGGTAATTCGGCAGGCATCTGCTGCTCCCTTGACAGAAAGCAGGGGCGAACCGGCACGAGTATGTTCGTCCCTGTCCCTCTCCGCTAATTCATATAATCATTCAATTCAACCTAATGTCCGACACAAGAATATGAACAAGAAGAATATCATCACGGCATCGGTCATCACAGTGCTCTCACTGTTGCTCGCCACCTCGTTCCTCTGGAACAGAGACATACAGCACAAACTCGACATCGCACGGCACAACGTGGAGGCTTCGCTTGACAGCATCCGCTTTCTCAAAGACGCCAACGGCAAGCTCTATGCCGAAAAGAAGTCGTTCATTGCCACTGTCAAGGAACTGGAGGAACTCAACGGAGAGATGTATGCCAACATCCAATCATTACAGAGGCAAGCGCAGAAGAACCTCCTTGCGGGCAGCGACATCGGAGTAGTGATGCGCGACACCATCTATCAGGACAGGCTCATCGAATACACGCCGGACAGTCTTGTGAACATCCCCTTTGCCGACCAGACAATCAATGCCAACAGCCTCGTTCACATCCACCGCGACAACATCCGCCTGCAACGTTTCACTTACAGCATGGACATCCCGCTCGAAGTCTATTTCACGAAAGACTACCAAATCATCGCCCGCAGCAAGAACGAGAACGTGGCGTTCAGCCGGCTCGAGAGCTTCATCGACCCCTCTGTCACGAAGCACCGCAACCGCAAGCGGTGGGGCTTGGGTCTTCAGGCAGGTATCGGCTTCATACCGGGCTACGACCTATCGCGCAAGGCGTTCGCCCCCACCGTGGGACCCTGCTTCGGCATAGGCATCAGCTATCACCTCTTGCAATGGTGACCGACCCGGCACGAGAGAGCAAGTAAGAACGCCTCTTACCCGCTTCGACAAAGAAACACTTACACAACGATATAAACTTTGCCGAAGAAAACGCAAATAACTGTTCACAAAAATGTTACCTTTGTGGCGGGTCGTTAAATTACGCAGAAAAAGATTAGCTATGGCTTTTGATTATAAGAAAGAATACAAAGAGTTTTATATGCCCTCCCGAGAGCCGGGCATCATTACCGTTCCAAGCATGAACTACGTCGCGGTGCGCGGGCAAGGTGACCCCAATGCGGAGGACGGAGAATACAAACAGTCGATCGGGCTTTTGTATGGAATTGCGTTTACCATCAAAATGAGCCAAAAAGGCGATCATCGGATCGAAGGGTATTTCGATTATGTCGTGCCTCCGCTTGAGGGCTTTTGGTGGCAGGATGGCGCAACAGGCATCGACTATGCCCGAAAGGAAAACTTCAAGTGGATATCGGCAATCCGCCTCCCGGATTTCGTGACAAAAGCAGATTTTGAGTGGGCAATCCGGGAAGCAACGAAGAAAAAGAAAACCGACTTTTCCAAAGTGGAGTTTCTGACCTATGATGAAGGGCCATGCGTTCAATGCACGCACATCGGGTCTTATGATGACGAACCGGCTACCATTGCACTTATGCACGAATACATGGAGAGCCGAGGCTATGCCCTCGACATTACGGACAAGCGTATACATCATGAAATCTACCTGAGTGACGCCCGAAAAGTCGCTCCCGAAAGGCTGAGAACCGTAATCCGGCATCCGATAAGAGAAATGGAATCGGCGTGCCGAATGAATGCTTTCTGACGTGTGCCGTTGTAGGCCTTGAGCAGAACGAGGCAGGACGGAAAAGAAAGCTAAAACAAATCCGATACAGATTCCAACTCCGCTTATTTGCGATTAATCGCTAAATTGTTGTATCTTTGTCGGCTATAAAGCAGTTGGTCGGTCTGCCGCCTGCACCATGTACGTGCATGAGGAAAGTCCGGGCAACACAGAGCATCCCACTTCCTAACAGAAAGCTGTCCGCAAGGGTAGAGTAACGCAGAAGAAAATAACCGCCGCAACCGTTGGCTGCGGTAAGGGTGAGAAGGTGAGGTAAGAGCTTACCGGCCTTGTGGCGACACAAGGGCTGTGCGTCTTGGGAGTTGTAAGGTCATGTATACCGGCGTTATGAGGGTTGCTCGCCCCATGTCGGAGGGTAGACCGCTAAAGCCGTATGGCGACATGCGGCTCAGATAAATGGCAGACACTTCTTAAATGGCGAGAAACGAAGGGTCGGAGATGAATAATCCCCGGCACAGGACTTTCTCTTCGGCAGAAGAACAGAACCCGGCTTACAGACCGACTGCTTTTTCCTTTAAAAATTGCCAAGTTTATGAATAAGCGCATTGCCATACTCTGGAAGTTCCTGACCTACGACATCTGGCGTATTACGGAAGACGAAGTCACACGGACCACTTTTTCCTTGTACAATGTCATCAAGACAATTTACCTCTGCGTCAATCGCTTCACCAAGGACCGGATAGTAAACAAAGCCTCAGCCTTGACATACAGCACGCTGCTTGCCATCGTGCCGATTCTTGCCATCCTCTTTGCCATTGCACGCGGATTCGGGTTCGACAATCTGATGGAAAGCCAGATAGTCAGCGGCTTCGGCGGTCAGACGGAAACAACGGAAATCATATTGCAATTTGTAGACTCCTATCTGTCGCAAACCAAAAACGGAGTATTTATCGGTGTAGGTCTGGTGATGTTGCTGTGGACGGTTCTCAACCTTATCTATAACATGGAGATAACCTTCAACCGCATCTGGCAAGTGAAGAAAGCACGCAGCATGTATCGCAAAATCACCGATTATTTCTCCATGCTGCTGTTGATGCCTATCCTGATTGTCCTTTCGGGCGGTCTTTCCATCTTCATGAGCACGATGGTGAAGAACATCGAAGACTTTACCCTGCTCGCTCCTATCGGCAAGTTCATGATACGCCTGATCCCCTTTGTCCTGACGTGGTTCATGTTTACGGCATTGTACATCTTCATGCCCAATACAAAGGTGAAGTTGAAACATGCCCTTCTATCCGGCATATTGGCAGGTACGGCACATCAGGCTTTTCAGTTTCTTTACATCAGCAGCCAGTTGTGGGTGTCGCGCTACAATGCCATTTACGGTAGCTTTGCCGCCCTCCCGATGTTTCTGCTGTGGCTGCAAATCTCTTGGACCATCTGCCTCTTCGGTGCCGAACTGACCTATGCCGGGCAGAATATCAGAAGCTTCAGTTTCGACAAGGATACGCGCAACATCAGCCGGCGCTACCGCGATTTCATCTCCATCTTGATAATGTCTCTCGTAGCCAAGCGCTTTGCACAGAACGAAACACCCTATACAGCCGACAAGATATCCGAGGAATGCCAAATCCCCATCCGCCTGACCTACAAAGCCCTTTACGAATTGCAGGAAATCAATCTCCTGCACGAAGTGATGACAGATGAAAAAAGCGAATACATCGCTTACCAGCCCTCTATGGATATCAACCAAATGACCGTGGCCCTATTGCTCGACAAGCTGGACACACACGGCTCGGAAGACTTCAAGATTGATAAGGACAATGAGTTCAACAGCCAGTGGGAGGTATTAGTGAAAGCGCGAGAAGAATATTATAAAAAAGCCGGCACTACATTGCTGAAAGACCTGTAATTTCCGTCAAATAGGAGAGCCGGCCACTCTCCTGTCACTCCTTTACTTTCTTTTCCGAGACTGTCCGAGAAAGGACAAAATGAATCAATAGGTAAGTTCGTCATTAGTTGCACATTCCTCTCGAAAGCCCTTCTGATCCATATTAAGTCCGTGTCTGCTCCGTATATGAGACCTTACGGAGCAGGCACGTACTTGTTACACCCTTGATACGAACCTCCGCTTCCCGATTCTTTCAGAAAGCAGCAGAGGCGTGGACTCCCGCTTGCACGGAACGGAAATGCACAGGCCGCGCAATCAATAATTATTATAGGAAATCACTTTTTCTTTCGGCTTCCGCAGTTTCTTGCGTTTTTCTTTCAACGGATAACCGATGGCAACATCCAGCAAAAGACGTTTATTAGCAGGAATGCCGGTGAGTTTCTTGATTTCTTTTTCATCGAACCAGCCCAAGATGCAAGAACCCAATCCTTCGCTCTCCGCAGCCAAAACGATATGTGCGGCAGCAATACCGATATCAATCAGCGGGAAGTACTTATCCTTGATTTTAGCACCCAGAAAAGAAGTGACATTCATAGACTCTTCCACAATCAGAATGTGGACGGGAGCATCTTTGGCAAACTTGTTCATCCCCAATCCCGCGGAAGCCTTACCCACCTTGGCAGACAATTCAGAGTCCGTAACAACTACAAACTTCCACGGCTGCGCATTGCAGGCAGAAGGCGCCAAGCGGGCAGCTTCCAATATCCGTTCCAGCTTTTCAGGCTCCACGGCACGAGTCTTATCATAAGCGCGGTCGCTCTGGCGAGTCGCCGCCAATTGCAGAAAATCCATCCTGTTTTATAATTTAATGAAATATGAATTACGATAGGAATCACTTATATTGTATCATACGGCTGATATACTTGCCGATGATATCAAACTCAAGATTCACCACACTGCCAATCTTGAAAGCATGGAAATTCGTATGCTCGAAAGTATAGGGAATGATGGCAACCTGAAAGGTGTCTTCGGCAGGATTGCACACGGTCAGGCTTACTCCGTTGACCGTTACCGAGCCTTTATCCACTGTGATATAGCCGCGCTTTGCCATTTCCTTGTCAAAGGCATACTTGAAAGTGAAGTAATAACTCCCTTCCGCATCTTTTATGTCAACGCATGTGGCAGTCTGGTCCACATGGCCCTGAACGATGTGTCCGTCCAAACGCCCGTTCATCATCATGCTGCGCTCCACGTTCACCTCGTCTCCTATTTTCAGCAGGCCGAGATTAGAACGTTCCAACGTCTCTTTCATCGCCGTTACGGTGTATGTATCATCCGTCAGGCTGACCACCGTAAGGCAAACGCCGTTGTGGGAAACACTCTGATCTATTTTCAGCTCGCTTACGAATGAGCACTTGAATGTGAAATGCACATTCTCCTGTTCTTTGGTCATGTCCGTCAACACGGCACATTCTTCTACAATTCCGGAAAACATTGTTTTATCTATACTTTTAAGTTATTTCTTTAGCTTCCCGCAAAGATATACAAAGTGCTTCATATAAGCGCATAAAAAAAGGAAGCTTTTCACAAAGCCTCCTTTTTTTCAGTTTTCAATAGGTATTAGTTTTTTTCAAGGTAAAAAGATTGTTTTCAGGATAACGCTGCAAATATAGACGCTTTTCGTAATATCAGCCAAATTAAAAAACATGTCTTATAACATCTTTTTGGAAAAGGTTTAATATAATTATCATTTCAAAGCGCTTTCCTACATTTACAAACGCTTTCAGGGGGCAAATATAATACTATTTTCGACTAAGTTTTGAAATTTTCTTAAAACCCTGTCTATTTCTTATCATCCGGACGGCTTTCGTCTGTTCTCCTGCTATGTTTCATCACTTTGGCATTTGTTCCCTCTTAATATTGGTGATGTGGTTGCCTGTACGTTCCGGTTTGCGGATAGTGCCTGCCGGATTCAAAACGAGAAAGCGCACTTTCAGTATGCCTGAGTTCGGGACAGGCGGTTGCTTTCGCCAAAGACGAGGGGCCGCATCCTGTCGGGCGGATATTTCCTGAATGCACCGGTTCACGGCGGTCAGGCAGGAGGGGAAAGAGCCTTTCAGACCGGCTTCTTTCCCCCTGTTTGACAGATGCAATCCTTTGTCTTGACAGACGCAAGTGTTTTAGCCGACAGACACAAGTGTTTGACAGAGCAGAAATAAAGCATTGATTACCAACGATTTTAGAGTTTAAAACACAAGCCGCCGGATGAGGTTACCAACCTGCCCTCCGGTTCAGTATAGAACCAAGCTATGTAAAATATAGGATATATTCTTTGGAAATGGCAGTATAAAAAAGATTTGCACTATCTTTGCGCCAAGGTACGAAAACAGTAAGTATTATGGCAGAAGTAAAAAGCGAAGGAACGAGCGAGAAAAAGAGCTTGAACTTCATAGAACAGATAGTAGAGAACGATTTAAAGGAGGGCAAAAACGGAGGAAAAGTACAGACACGTTTTCCGCCGGAGCCGAACGGCTACCTTCATATCGGACACGCCAAGGCCATCTGCCTTGATTTCGGCATTGCCGCCACCCATGGAGGTGTGTGTAACCTGCGTTTCGATGACACCAATCCCACCAAAGAAGATGTGGAATACGTAGAAGCCATTAAGGAAGACATCCAATGGTTGGGCTATCACTGGGGCAATGAGTATTATGCTTCCGACTACTTTCAGCAGCTTTGGGATTTAGCCATCCGCCTCATCAAAGAGGGCAAGGCATATATCGACGAGCAGACTTCCGAACAGATAGCAGCGCAAAAAGGAACTCCTACACAACCCGGTGCGGAAAGCCCGTATCGTAACCGCCCCGTGGAAGAGTCTCTTGATTTGTTCCAGAAAATGAACAGCGGCGAAATCGAGGAAGGCGCCATGGTGCTCCGGGCAAAGATAGATATGGCAAGTTCCAACATGCACTTCCGCGACCCCATCATCTACCGTGTGGTGAAGCATCCGCACCATCGTACGGGAACCACATGGAAAGCCTATCCCATGTATGACTTTGCACACGGCCAAAGCGATTTCTTTGAAGGAGTCACCCACTCTCTCTGCACACTGGAGTTTGTGCCCCACCGTCCGCTCTATGACCTCTTCGTCGATTGGGCAAAAGAAGGAAAAGACCTGAATGATAATCGCCCCCGCCAATATGAGTTCAACAAGCTGAACCTAAGCTACACTCTAATGAGCAAGCGCAACCTCCTGACTTTGGTCAAAGAGGGTCTTGTCAACGGTTGGGACGACCCCAGAATGCCGACAATCTGCGGCTTCCGCCGTCGCGGTTATTCTCCGGAATCCATACACAAATTCATTGACAAAATCGGTTACACAACGTATGACGCACTTAATGAATTTGCCCTTCTGGAAAGTGCCGTACGCGAAGACCTGAACGACCGTGCCACCCGTATCTCGGCCGTATTGAATCCCGTGAAGCTCATCATCACCAATTACCCCGAAGGACAGGTGGAAAAGATGGAAGCCATCGACAACCCCGAACATCCTGAAAAAGGAAGCCATCTTATAGAGTTCAGCCGTGAACTCTGGATAGAGCGCGATGATTTCATGGAAGACGCCCCCAAGAAATATTTCCGCATGACACCGGGACAAGAAGTGCGCTTGAAGAGCGCCTACATCGTGAAGTGCACCGGTTGCAAAAAAAATGAGGCCGGCGAAGTCACAGAGATATACTGCGAATACGACCCGGATAGCAAGAGTGGCTTGCCGGGAGCAAACCGAAAGGTAAAAGGCACCATCCATTGGCTAAGTTGCAACCATTGCCTCCAAGCAGAAGTACGCCTTTACGACCGTCTCTGGAAAGTAGAAAATCCAAGAGATGAACTTGCCGCTATCCGCGAAGAGAAGAGCTGTAACGCATTGACAGCCATGAAGGAAATCATCAATCCGGACTCCCTGCACACACTGCCGTGTTGCTACATCGAGAAATATGCAGCCGGTATGCCTCCTCTCTCTTATTTACAGTTCCAACGTATCGGATATTTCAATGTCGATAAAGACTCCACACCGGAGAAAATGATTTTTAACCGTACTGTGGGTCTGAAAGACACATGGGGAAAAATCAACAAATAAAGATTATGGGGAAGAAAAATTTGCTGTCTGACAGAGAGAATGAGTTACGACAATTTGCAAAAGAATACGAAACTTCCAAAGCAGATAATAAAAAGCTCTACTTAGACACAGACGACATAGCCGACCTTTCTAACTGGTATGCCCTACGTAACAGATATAAAACCGCTATTGAGCTTGTCGAATATGGCCTTGACCTGCATCCGGACAATACGGCTTTGCAAGTGGAGTTGGCTTATCTGTTTATGGACACCGAACAGAAAGAGAAAGCTCTAAAAATCATCAAACGCATCACCGAGGAAACTGCCGAAGTAAAAATCCTGCAAGCTCATTTCCTACTGGAAGAAGGAAAAATAGAAGAAGCCGATGCACTTCTTGACAATATGGAAGACAAAGACGAGATAATCAATATTATCGACGTCTGTTACGCATACATTGACATGGGATTCCCGGAAAAAGCATTGCCGTGGCTGGAACGCGGACGCGATTTGTATGCCGAAAAAGAAGTATATATTGCGGTCACCGGCGACTGTTACTTTAGCTTGGGAAAGCTCGACGAAGCTATTGCCTGTTTCAATAAACTGATAGATATGAATCCCTATTCGGCATCATACTGGCTCGGATTGGCTCGTTGTTACTTCGAACAACAAATATTCGACAAAGCCATTGAAGCTTGCGATTACGCCATTGTCATTGATGATGAGTTTGCCGATGCCTATGCGGTGAAAGGACATGCTTTCTTTCAATTGGGAAACGAAGAAAGCGCTATTGAAAATTATACGCAGGCAGAAAAGTTCGGAGCTCTCTCTTCCAGCTTTGTCGACACCTTTCTCGGCTTGAATAAAATTGCCAAAGGAAAGTGGAAAGAAGGATACGATTTTTTAGAAAAAGTCATCACGGCAAACAATAATTATGTCAATATCCCCATAACCCCGGCCTCGCTCTACGCCCATGCAGCATTTTGTTTGCACAAACTGGGAGAAAAGCAAAAAGCACACCAATATTGCAAGAAGGCATACGAATTGGGACCTGACGATATTACACCGTATTTGGTAGAAGGTCGTATCTACACGGAAGAAGGGGAATATGAAAAAGGGATACAGAAATGGAACATAGCCGTAGAGTATGCCCCATATCCGGACACATGGTACGAAATCGGTTTGTACAGCATGGAAACAGGTCAACTGAACTATGCCAAGCTGGCTTTTGAGCGTGTCAAAACACTGAATCCCGATTTTGATGATATCAACGAAAAGCTGGCCGCCCTGTATTTGTTGCTGAAGGACAAAAAGAACTTTATGAAATACAACCGCTTATGCAAACATCCCCTTGAATTGGAAAAAGCGGAGCAGTTGAAGAAATTGCTGGAAAACGATAACCAACACGACTTGGTTAAAATAATAAAACAAATATTCGAGGCGTTGCAATGACATTCAACAAACCGTAAATACCAAAAAAATATGGAATCATCAGCAGAACTCATCAAATGGGTATTGGAGAACCTGAATTATTGGATAGTCACTCTTTTCATGGCCATCGAAAGCTCTTTTATTCCATTCCCATCCGAAGTCATTGTTCCGCCTGCCGCATGGAAATCTATGGCAGATGACAGCATGAACATCTTCCTTGTCGTTGTTTTTGCAACAGTCGGAGCCGATATAGGAGCATTGCTCAACTATTACCTAGCCCGCTGGCTGGGGCGTCCCATTGTATATAAATTCGCCAACAGTCGTTTCGGCCACATGTGCCTCATTGATGAAGACAAGGTGCGTCATGCTGAAGAGTATTTCAGGAAACACGGCGCCGCTTCCACATTCTTCGGCCGCCTCATTCCTGCCGTGCGCCAACTTATCAGTATTCCCGCAGGACTGGCCGGCATGAAGTTGGGTTCATTCCTGCTCTATACTACGCTTGGTGCCGGAATATGGAACACAATCCTCTCCCTGATCGGCTATCTCATCTATCGCTTTACGGAAATAAAAACGACAAATGATGTTTATATAATGGCAACAAAATACAGTCATGAGATAGGCTATATCATCATAGCGATTGCTGTGGCTGTCGTGGGTTTCCTTATTTATAAAGGAATGAAGAAGAAATAAAGAAACGAATCTTTTATCAGAGCCTGTTTACATTTTCCTCAACATGATACGGAAGAATGTTTAAACAGGCTCTTACACAAAAAAACGGTGAACAGGAGGCATTTGTCCGTTCACCGTTTTTTTAACGCATTTCCAAATCCAAATAATTATTTCAAGGCAGCAATAGCTTTATCATAGTCAGGCTCTTGAGTAATTTCCGGCACTAATTCCGTATAAGCCACCTTACCATCCTTGCCGATAATCACCACCGAACGCGCCAACAATCCCGCAAGAGGTCCGTCTGCCATACGCACGCCGTAGTTCTCATCGAAATCAGAGAAGCGGAAGTCTGACAAAGGAATCACATTCTCTATACCTTCTGTCGAGCAGAAACGGGCATGTGCAAAAGGCAAATCTTTAGAAATAGCCAACACGACGGTGTCTGGCAAACCGGCAGCTAATTTATTGAACTTGCGAACCGATGTGGCACATACGCCGGTATCCAAACTGGGAAAGATATTCAAGATTACATTTTTTCCGTTCAATTCTTTCAAAGAAAAAGAAGATAAATCCGTTTTCACCAATTCAAAATCAGGGGCAACTGAGCCTACCTGTATAAATTCACCGAAAATCTTTATCGGTTGTCCTTTAAATGTTGTTGTAGCCATAGTTTTATCAAATTATACGGTAATAGAACAAACGGCGACATCAAAAAGTTCACAGAGAGTTTTCCATATTTTCAATATCGGGATATTCTTATCAAGCCTTCTTGTTCCCATAAGCAGGTTAAAGAATCTTCCACAGCAACACAAATCCATTAAAAAGACCGGAGTTCGATATAACATCAGAATGGAATAAGATATCAGGGAACAGGCTCCGATTCCACATTAACGGATGGTTTCTTTGGTAAAGATGTATAAGCTGTAAGTCCTCCGATTAAGTTTGAAATGAAGTCGGCAAATGACTTGTGCCGTGCAGGTACTGTTTGACAAATGCTCTTGAGTTCATCATTGACAGTTTCTGTAACCTCCCTTTTACGCCGGCCGCTTTTCCCCCTGTTTGACGGCTGCAATCCTTTGTCTTGACAGACGCAAGTGTTTTACGCGACAGACACTTGTGTTTTAGCCGTCAGACACAAGTGTTTTACACGTCAGACACAAGTGTCTGACAAGGCAGGCATAAACGTCTGATAACCAATGGAGTTTTGCTTTAAAAGCACAAGCCTTCAGGCGAGGTTACCGAACTGATTCTTATTTCGGGTTCAGGTTAAAAAGCGTATAATACAGCCGACAAACAATAATAAATGTTACAAAAAGGCGTTTTATTTCTTTCAAGACTTGCATATATGGAAAAAGTCCGTATATTTGCATCGTGTTTTTCATAGTATTAGATTTAAGGTTAACAAAGGTTGGAGTACAGCGGTACTCCTTTTTTTATTTATTACACCTATCTTTTTTTACATCAAGGAAAGTTTCCGCTTTGATTAGAATCTATCAGTTTTTCCCTATCTTTGTACGACCTTTGCCAAGCATGGGTACATAAAATACATAAAACATAAAGAAATAATAAACTAAAACTAAAGAAATTATGGCAATGCATACATGGTTCGAGTGTAAAATCCGCTACGAAAAAACAATGGAAAACGGGATGAACAAGAAAGTGACCGAACCATATCTCGTAGATGCCCTCAGTTTTACGGAAGCAGAGGCACGCATCATCGAAGAAATGACACCTTTTATTTCGGGTGAGTTTACCGTATCAGACATTAAACGTGCCAATTACAGCGAATTGTTTCCTTGTGAGGAAGAAGCCGCCGACCGTTGGTTCAAATGTAAATTGCTCTTTATCACTTTGGATGAAAAAAGTGGCGCGGAAAAGAAAACCTCCACTCAGGTACTGGTGCAAGCCGCCGACTTGCGCGATGCCGTGAAAAAGCTGGATGAAGGCATGAAAGGCACGATGGCCGACTATCAAATAGCATCTGTTGCAGAAACCGCCATCATGGATGTATATCCGTATAGTGCAGAACCTAATGACAAACCGGAAGTCTGATATGAATATTACAGAGAGTTTAAAACAAGTGCTGAACGGACTGCCTGAAGGAGTGAGATTGGTGGCTGTTTCCAAATTTCATCCCAACGAGGCCATAGAAGAAGCATACCGCGCCGGACAACGTGTGTTCGGAGAAAGCAAAGTGCAGGAAATGACCTCCAAACATGAAAGTCTCCCCAAAGACATAGAGTGGCACTTCATCGGACATCTGCAAACGAATAAGATAAAATACATTGTTCCCTATGTGGCACTGATTCATGGAATTGATTCTTACAAGCTTTTGGCTGAAGTCAACAAACAAGCAGGCAAAATAGGCAGAACCGTGAACTGCCTGCTTCAACTGCATATTGCACGCGAAGAAACCAAATTCGGGTTCAGCTTTGACGAATGCCGGGATATGCTGGCATCGGGGGAATGGAAAACATTCCAGAATATCAGAATATGCGGCCTGATGGGCATGGCTACAAACACGGAGAATACCGAACAAATCAAAACAGAGTTTTGTTCTTTAAGAAACTTCTTCCGGGAAGTGAAAGTCAAATGGTTTTCGGATTCGGAAGCATTCAAGGAGTTGTCCATGGGAATGTCTCACGATTATCGCGAAGCCATTGCAACCGGAAGCACACTGGTACGCATAGGCAGCAAGATTTTTGGAGAAAGGAATTATTGATTATTAAAAACATTATTATCATGGCAACATTAGAAACAACTTTCGCAGGGCTAAAACTCAAGAACCCCATCATTGTCAGCAGCTCCGGATTAACAGACAGTGCCGCAAAGAACCGGAAACTCTCTGAAGCAGGTGCAGGTGCCATCGTACTTAAATCTCTTTTTGAAGAACAAATCATGATGGAGGCCGACTGGCAGGGAGACCCCAACATGTATCCCGAAGGAAGCGACTACCTCGTGGGATATATTCGCGAACATAAATTGGGAGAATACCTGACTCTGATTAAAGAGAGTAAGAAAGTGTGCAACATACCTGTCATAGCCAGCATCAACTGCTATCAGAATGCCGACTGGGTGGATTTTGCATCTAAAATAGAAGAGGCCGGCGCAGATGCACTGGAAATCAATATTCTTGCTTTACAAACTGACGCAGAATACACTTACGGTTCTTTTGAGCAACGTCATATAGATATTTTAAGCCATATCAAGAAAACGGTAAAGATTCCTCTTATCATGAAACTGGGGGATAACCTTACCAACCCGATAGCACTCGTCAACCAATTATATGCCAACGGGGCTGCCGCAGTGGTGATGTTCAATCGTTTCTACCAGCCGGATATCAATATAGAGAAGATAACTCAGGTGCCCGGCAACGTATTCAGCAATGAGGCCGACTTGTCCAAATCTCTGCGTTGGGTGGGCATTGCCTCGGCAACGGTCAGCAATTTGGATTATGCAGTGTCAGGCGGTATCCATTCTCCTGAAGGAGTAGTCAAAGCTATTTTGGCAGGCGCGTCGGCTGTGGAAGTTTGTAGTGCGCTTTATCAAAACTCCGCCTCTGTCATCGGAGAGTACACACAATTCCTTAATCTATGGATGGATCGTAAAGGAATGACCAACATCAATCAATTTAAAGGCATGCTGAACACAAAAGATCTGAAAGGAATCAATATATTTGAGCGAACCCAGTTCTTGAAATATTTCTCTTCGCATCAATAAAACCGGCAGAAAGTATATAGAAGAATAGAGGATAAGGTCGCATCAATGACACAAGAGTGTTTTGATGCGACCTTATCCGTATATTCCGGCATTATATCCCTATGACAAAAAACAGAAAAGCCCCAAAAGAACACCGGGCGAGAGCATTATTTATGACTCAATAATGTTCAATATTTTACACGTATGCAAGTGTGAGGCGATACTTGTACAAGTGCAGGCTTTCGCTTGTAGGAGCGCAAGCCCATACTTGCAGGATCGTATGCCCGCACTTGTACAAGCGTATGCTTTTACGCATGTAACAGCATAAAGCCGGAAGAGAATCAAACCGTTGACAGCCTTTCTCGAGTCGCCCAAAAACGGCCGGACTTAATCAAGGTTTCTTATCCAAAGCCTCGAAACAGGAGTTCTTGCTGACAAATTCGGGAACAATATCCTTCATAGCCGCCACAATCTTCATCTGATCATAGGTATAGCTTACGTCAATCAGTCTCCGGATGCGCTCGTTCACCTCATCGTAATCGTACTCGCGCACGTTGGCAATCATAATTTTCTCGTGATAAGTGGGCTTCGTCAGCTCTTTTACATTGAGCAGTTCCTCATACAACTTCTCTCCATGACGAAGGCCGGTGAACTCAATCTTCACATCCGCACGCCCCGAAAGGCTAATCATACGCTTGGCAAGATCGACAATCCTCACGGGTTTGCCCATGTCGAAAATATAAATCTCACCGCCATTGCCCATACTGCCGGCTTCGAGCACCAAACGACAGGCTTCGGGGATGGTCATGAAATAACGAATTATATCAGGGTGTGTAACCGTCACCGGACCTCCACGCTGAATCTGATCGCGGAAACGCGGGATGACAGAACCGTTTGAACCCAAAACATTACCGAAACGAGTGGTAATGAATTGTGTGCTTCTTCCGCCCGCCTTCTGAAGTTTCTTGGCCAAAGACTGCACGTAAATCTCACAGATACGCTTGGAGCATCCCATCACGTTCGTAGGATTTACAGCTTTATCCGTGGAAATCATGACAAATTTCTCCGCGCCATATTTTACGGCAAGGTCGGCCAGCGTACAAGTACCGAACACGTTTATCTGGATGGATTCGGAAACATTATCCTCCATCATAGGCACATGCTTATAAGCGGCGGCATGGAAGATATATTGAGGCTTGTGTTCCTTGAAGAGAGCCTCCATACGGGTGACATTGGAAATATCGGCTATAATCGTCTCGGCATCAATATCGCGCCAATGCTCCTGAAGTTCCAGACGAATGTCATGCAAGGGAGTTTCCGCCTGATCTACAAGAATCAATTTGTAGGGATTGAAAGAGGCAACCTGACGCATAATTTCACTGCCGATAGAACCTGCCGCACCCGTAATCAGCACACGCTTGCCTTCCAAATGGGAGGCCACTTTATGAATGTCTATCTCGATGGGATTGCGTTGCAGCAAGTCTTCAATCTGAATCTCCTTCAACAGGGGGCGGTTCAATGCCTGTCCGCTCCAATCGCTCAAGGGAGGTGCGGTCATAAGCTTAATATTGTGCGCAAGCATGCGGTCGATCATATCGGATTGCTTCAGTTCTTCCATCTTTGCCGGAGAAATGATGACGACCTGCACACGGCGGTCAATCAGATTATCAATCAACGTATCGTCGTTGGGGAACACCCTGACTCCCATCATTACTTTATTTATAAGCTCGGGCTCGTCTGCAATGAATCCGCGCAGACGATAGTGATTGTGCAGATTGACACGCAACGACTTGGCTATATTGACACCCGCTTCCTTCGCTCCGTAGATAAACACATTGGCACTATGCCTGCCGTCGAAATTCAACACATCGAAAATGGTCTTGACCACCACACGCGAAGAAACCATCATGGCAAAACTGATGATGTAAGACATGAACAACACGCTGACCGGGAGCAGTTTAAAAGTCAAAGAACTTTCCGCCAACACACTTTTTCCCATCAACAAGGCATACGAAACGCTCAACGACACAAAGATGCGCATAATATCCACAAAAGAAGAAAAGCGCAACACATTGGAATAAGTACGGAATACACGGAAAAAAACAAGATTGACAATTACTGCACAGAAAATTGTCTTTTCAATGGTAGAGGAGTTCAGAAAAAGGCTTCTGAAATCATATCTGAGAATATAGGCAAGAAGATTGGATACAACAATGATAAATATATCAATCAACAAAATAGTCCATATCGGCAATACCTTTGCGGAAAGGTACCGATGAATAAATTTTTGCTTCATTTTGCTTAACAGTTTTTTGTCTTAGGCATCGCAAATATACACTATTTTATCCGAAGCAAACAAGAAATAATAAAAAAATGTTATAAGAAAAATGTTTATTCGATATTTGGGATGACACAATACCTGGGCCGGGACAGGCGGTTGCTTTTTGCCGAAGATGAGGGACCGCTTCCTGTCGGGCGGATATTCCTTGAATGCACCGGTTTGCAGCGATCGGGCAGAAGAGAAGAGAGCCTTTCAAGCCGGTCGCCCTCCCCTTGTTTTGACAGCTGCAATCCTTTGCCGTGACAGACGCAAGTGTTTTAGCCGTCAGACACAAGTGTTTTACACGTCAGACACAAGTGTTTTAGCCGTAAGACGCAAGTGTCTGACAAACCGAAGTTAAACACCTGATAATCAACAGTGTTTTATTTCAAGACACAAGCCGCCGGGTGATGCTCTCCATCTGCTTCTTATCCCGAAATCAGGCATACAATAATAAAACAAGCGACATCCTCCTTCAGTTTCTCCAAAAGAGATTTATCCGGCATACAAGTAAGCAAAATTCAGGATAAAGTTCCTTAATAGAAGGAAAACGAAAGGTCTTCAATAATCATTTTATTCGGAGACTCTTGCTCAAGGCATCATATCCTCCCCCAAAAAAGAAACCCGCCTCACCTACCTGTCAGGGTCGGGAGACGGGATAAAAAATATTCACTTGCACTATGGCATCACATCAAATTGCTTGCCAATTCGCTCAATTGGCTACGTTCTCCTTTCACGAGATTGACATGGGCAAAAAGATTCTGGTCTCTCATGCGGTCTATCATATAGACAAGCCCGTTCGACTGACTGTCCAAATACGGTTGGTCTATCTGCTGAATATCGCCTGTAAACACCATTTTCGTCCCTTCACCCGCACGAGTGATGATTGTCTTGATTTCATGGGGCGTCAAATTCTGAGCCTCATCGATAATGCAATAAGTCTCGCTCAAGCTACGTCCACGAATAAAGGCCAAAGCCTCAATGACCAACTGTTCGCTTTTCTGCATCTCCTCCAAACGTTTCACTTCACTGGAATTTGCAGCAAACTGATGCTTTATCACATTCAGATTATCAAACAGGGGTTGCATATAAGGGGCAACTTTCTCATTGGCGTCTCCGGGAAGATAGCCAATATCCTTATTGGACAATGCAACAATGGGGCGAGCCAAAAGAATCTGCTTGTAATCAGTCAGTTTTCCCAAAGCAGCAGCCAAGGCCAACAACGTTTTACCGGTTCCGGCCTTACCTGTCAGGGCAACAAGTTTTACATCCGGATCATTCAGCACTTCAAAGGCAAAACTCTGTTCGGCATTACGAGGCTCAATACCGTAATTTCTGGTTTTGTTTACCCGACAGACAGAATGGGTAAAAGGATTATAACGGGCAAGCACACTGCTGCGATCGCTCTTCAAAACAAAACAATCGTTCGGATGAACGATGTCCTTAAAATCGAATTCACCAATGTCCAACCCCTCCTTTGAAGAATAGATACGGTCTATCAAAGCAGGGTCAACCCCTTCAAATACTTCATTCGATTTGTCAAAGATGTCCGTATTCACCACCTTGTCATTGATATAATCCTCGCACAGCAGGCCTATGGAACGGGCTTTCATACGCAAGTTCACATCTTTCGTAACAAGGATGGACTTCATCTTCGGATATTTCCCGGTCAGCCAGTCTGCCACCGACAAAATCTGATGGTCGGGAATACGCTCCGGAAAAGAATCATGCACGCGGGTAGAATTTACCGTACCTGCCACGACAAACAGCCGTCCCAATCCTTCGCCCAATGGAGCGCCGTGGGTGAACAGATTGTCATCGGTAATCTGGTCGAGTTCGCGGACAAATTCACGGGCATTGAAATTGATTTGCTCATTGCCTTTCTTGAATTTATCCAGTTCTTCGAGGACTACGATGGGAAGATAGATGTCGTTTTCTTGAAAATTCTTCAGACAGTTATAATCGTGAAGAATAACGTTCGTATCAATCACAAAATTTTTCTTGGCTCCCATACTCATTAGATTTAAATTATTAATAATAATATCAATGAAGCAAACCGCATTCCCGGAAACAAAAACAAGCGCGCTTCTTTTGTATTACCTGCGGTTTACGCTATCTTTGTTGACTTTAAAGATAAACATATTAATACGGAGAAAAGACTTCTTTCCCGTTAAATATTACAAAAGATGGATTATCAGAGCACTTTAAGCTATTTATTCAACAGTACGCCCATGTTCCAGCATGTAGGCAGTTCGGCCTATAAAGAAGGATTGGAGAATACAATCACATTGAACGGGCACTTGGGACATCCGCACCGCGAATTCCGCAGTATTCACGTGGCAGGCACCAACGGGAAAGGTTCTTGCTCTCATACCATCGCCGCCATATTGCAAGAGGCCGGCTATCGCGTAGGATTATATACCTCTCCCCATCTGGTGGATTTCCGCGAACGTATTCGTATCAACGGTCGGCCTATACCCGAAGAATATGTCGTCCGCTTTGTGGAAGAAGAACGTCGCTTTTTCGAACCGTTGCATCCTTCTTTTTTCGAGTTGACCACCGCTATGGCTTTCCGGTACTTTGCTGATGAAAAAATAGACGTGGCCGTCATCGAAGTGGGATTGGGAGGACGCTTGGACTGCACCAACATCATTTACCCCGATTTATGTATCATCACCAATATCAGCCTTGACCACACCCAATTCTTGGGAAGCACATTGACCCGGATTGCAAGAGAAAAGGCAGGAATCATAAAAAACGGCATTCCTGTGGTGATTGGTGAAACCACTCCCGAAACCAAACCTGTTTTTCAGGAACAAGCCCGGAAAGTAAATGCTCCCATCTATTTTGCAGAAGAAAACGGGCGTGAAGATTATCCCGGTATGGAATATGAATTAAAAGGATTCTATCAGAAAAAAAACTCCCGTACCATTCTTACGGCTCTGCCACTCTTGGAAGAAGCCGGTTATCGACTGGATGAACAATCCGTACGCAGCGGTTTTGCCCATGTCATCGAGCTGACCGGATTGATGGGACGTTGGCAAAAGCTGCAAGACCACCCTACCCTAATCTGCGATACAGGACACAATGTAGGTGGAATCACTTATATAGTAGAGCAACTTAAACAGCAGACCTTTCACAATCTGCACATTATCATCGGTATGGTGAGTGATAAAGATATACAAGGCGTGCTGGCATTGCTTCCCAAAGACGCTGTTTACTACTTTACCCAAGCCTGCGTAAAACGTGCTTTGCCGGCAACCGAACTGCAAGAACTTGCCGCAAGTATCGGCCTCAAGGGAGACTGCCATCCTGATGTACCTTCTGCCGTACGGGCGGCGCAAGAAAAAAGCCTCCCGGAAGATTTTATCTTCGTAGGAGGCAGTAGTTTTATTGTTGCCGACTTATTAGCGAACCGCGATGCACTCAATCTCCACTAAAGCATCCTTAGGCAAGGCTTTTACCGCAACAGCAGAACGTGCCGGGAAAGCGCCTTCGAAATAAGTGGCATATACCTTATTCATATCGGCAAATAGAGACATGTCCGCCAAAAAGACGGTGGTCTTTACAATATTGGCCATACTCAGGCCTGCCTCCTCCAAAATATGCTTTATATTCTCCAAAGATTGGCGTGCCTGTGCCTCTGCCCCTTCTGCCATTACTCCGGTGACAGCATCAATGGGAAGCTGACCTGATACAAACACCATTCCATTAGCCTCAACAGCCTGGCTATAAGGGCCTATTGCGCCCGGCGATTTAGAACTGCAAATAACTTTCTTCATCATTCTCAATATTTATATGGTTAATATATGTAGTAAAAAAGTAGTCTCTGTTATCTTATAATATCCCACATATTCAAAAAAAGGCCTTGAACAAATGCAGTATTTTGACTCCCTATGTATTTACCAAACAGAAAGAGTAAAAAAGGAATTTCACTCACTATTTTTTACATTTCGGACTTAACTTCTTTAACACGGGGAGATTCTCCCAAATAAAGGCTTTGCTTGTGAAAACAAAGCCTTTGTTTATTTCTACTTGCAATGTTTCTCAATCAAAGCGTCCACATTAGTGTCTCCCAATTCTTTTGCTTTACTAAAACTTTCACAGGCCTCTTTATTCTTCTTTAACTGAATCTGCGCAATCCCCATCAGACGATATGCTTCCGCATACTTCGGTTCTTTTTCCAAAGCAACTTTCAGTACCTCCAATGCTTCTTCATAACGTCCGACACGAATATTTATTACCGCCAACTCCGCGCGATATATCAATTCATCCGGATTCAGTTCGATAGCTTTTGCCATGTCATCAAGCGCACGCTGATATTGTTTAGCTTTCAGGGCAGCTTGCTCACGATAGTAGTAAAACATGTCATTTACCTTACCGTTTACGGCTTTATAATATGCGTCATAATCCAACACAGCGTTACGTGCCTCACCGGCATTCATACGGGCTTGCGCACGCTCCAGCAGATAAGGAGCAGCTTCTTCCGTATAGGGCCGGGAAAGACGCATTACACAGCTATCCATCAAAGCCAAAATATCTCCGGCAGGCGCTTGCAGCAGTTCCTTAGTCTTGGCCGCACTGAAGAATGTTGCCGGCGACGCCATATTACTATGGTTCACCTTATCGTAACAGACAAACGCAGCCGAATAATCCTGCTTGGCAAACAAAATGTCTCCCTCTTGTTGTACATAAACGGGAAGCTCTTCAATTTTTATAGCTTTTTTTATCTCCTCCAAAGCGGTATCATACGACCAAGATTTATACACTTTCTCCGGTTTTCCTAAGATATAATTATATATTATTTTAGCCCGATTGAAATAGACGTCGTCTTTCTTCACAGCAACTTCCAGCGCCTTATCCATATCAGCAGAAACCTTATCCATCGAAGCATCGTCATTAGACATGAACATTTGTTGGGAAGCACGACGAATATACCCATCCGCACTATTAGGATATCGTACGATGAAATCATTCAGAATTTCCATGTATTTTTCAGGAGAAAGTTGTGAAGAAGCCATATAAAGGAATACCAAGGCTTGCTCTTCCGTATCAGGTAACGCCTTCTTGATTCCGATATCTTTCAAAGCCATATCTCCATAAGACAATGCCGAAATATGCTGCGCCATAGCAAATTGGGCATCAATGGCATAACAAATTGTAGCGGAATCTTGTCCGAAGGATTGCTGAACCAATCCGAATACTCGTCCATCTGCCGTCATGACCGGACAACTCACCATTTTGTCCTTCAAACGCATATCAAGTGTATAATAAGAATACTTATCAGCAATTTTAGTTGCTTCCTTTATCTTGCCGACAGTATAAGAGCGGTCCTTTTGAGTAGAATAGGGCAATAAACAGACATCGGCTCCCACAGCCGGAGCAGCAGCCAAGAACAGTGCAGGTACTTTCTTTCCGGAGGTCACAACCTGAAGTTTCACTACATCATACATATCATTAGCTCCCATAATGGCTTCAACCGGCATTTGTACTCCGTCGGAAGTTATCACAACCGCGCGCGCAGCACCTTTAAACAAGGTATAATCAGACAATGCTATTCCCTCTTCCGTTACAAAAAAACCGTTACCGGTATTCAATATTTTATCATTATAGTCATAAGTAACCACAGAAAAAACGGCACGTTTAGCCTTGTCTACCCACTTCGGGACTTGCGCCACACTCCACTGAACCAATAAACAGAGAGTACATATCAACAACAATTTCTTTTTCATATCTTAGTTTCTTTGTTTTACAGCTTCATATATCAAAATACCGGCGGCAACTGATACATTCAGGGACTCGATAGTTCCCAACATCGGTATTTTTACCCATTCGTCACATAACGCCAAATTATCATAAGAGACCCCTCTATCTTCAGCGCCCATAATGATGCACATCGGGCCGGTATAATCAGCTTTGGTATAGTCATAATCGCCTTTCTCCGTAGCTGCCACAATACGGAAACCACTGTTTTTAAGAAACTGAAGCGTCTCTTTCAGACTATGCTCGCGACAAACAGGTAAAGTGTGCAGGGCTCCGGCAGAGGTTTTCATGGCATCCGCATTGACAGTCACACTATTCTTAGCAGGAATAATCACTGCATCCACCGCTGCACACTCGCAAGTACGGGCTATCGCGCCAAAGTTACGAACATCCGTAATCCCGTCAAGCATTACAAACAGCGGATTCCTTCCTTGTTCAAAAAGAAATGGTACTAAATCTTCCGTCTTCTGATAGGTGATGGATGAAATAAAAGCAATCACCCCTTGATGATTCTTACGAGTAATACGATTAATCCGCTCAACCGGAACACGCTGTACAGGTATCAATGTACCTTTCAAGATAGCGAACAACTCTCTTGACAAATCGCTCTGAATATCTTTTTTCACCAGTATCTTATCAATATCTTTTCCTGCCTGAATAGCTTCTATCACGGCACGAATACCGAAAATCATTTCACTTTGTTCAACCATCTATTTGTTCAAAATTTATTAAGAATCTAATTTTACTTTTCGTCCTACTTAATTTCATTGACAATTGCTCACTAATCACCAATCGCCATATACTGTTACTTTCCCAACAATGCCTTGGCATTGTTCAAAGCGGCTTCAGTCAAGGTCGCTCCACTCAACATATGAGCCAGTTCCTCTACTCTTTCCTCATCGGTCAGACAACGAATATGACTATTCGTTTCTGTTTCATTATCTTGTTTGTACACTTTATAGTGGGCACTTCCTCGGGCAGCAATCTGTGGCAAATGAGTTATACTGATAACCTGACGGTTCCGTTCAGCCATTTCTTGCATAATATCAGCCATGCGATCGGCTATCTCGCCGGAGACTCCGGTATCTATTTCATCAAACACAATAGTGGGCAACTTAACAGCACCGGCAATCATCGCCTTAATCGACAACATGACACGCGCAATCTCACCACCAGAAGCAACAGAAGAGATGCTTTGCAAAGTTCCATTCTTATTGGCCGAAAATAAAAAATTAACGGTATCCGCTCCATGTGTCCCCGGTTCCTTGCGCACTCCCATTTCTACTCGGAAACGGACATTGGGCATCCCCAACGGAATCAATCGTGCGGACATCTGTCTCTCAACTTCACGGGCAGCAGCCATACGGGCTTCAGTAAGAATGTCAGCTTGTTGCTTCACCTTATGATATAAAATGTCACAGCGCTCTTTCAATTCTTCTATATGTTCATCCGAAGAAGTAATAGCCGAAAGTTTAACAGCATATTCATCCGCCAAGCGCAAAAGTTCATCTATAGTGGATACTTGATGTTTTTGCTGGAGTGTATAAATCATGTTCAGGCGCTCATTCACCTCGTCCAAACGCCGAGGATTAAATTCGATTTGCTCTTCACTACCGGAAACCTCCTGCGAAATATCTTTCAATTCAATGTAAGTGCTATCTAAACGTTCGGCAAGTTCACCGGCAATCGGATAGACATTCTGTAAACCACGCATCGTATTCAAACACTCCTTCAATCCTGAAAGTAAACCGCCTTCATCGGAATTTAGTATTTGTCCTGCCCGATACAATCCGGCTTTAATGTCTTCAGCATGACTCAACATCTCAGCTTCCTGCTCCAATTCTTCTTGCTCACCTACCGATAAATGGGCTTCTTCCAACTGCTCCAACTGGAAACGGATATAATCTTCATCGGACTTATCCTGCTGAACTTGTGCAACAAGCACTGTCAAATCCTGCTGTGCCTGCCTCCACTCACGGTAAATATGTTGATAATCAGCCAGAAGTTCATCATTGTGGGATAAAATATCAAGTACATTAAGCTGAAACCCTTCTTTATTCAACAACAGATTCTGATGTTGAGAATGTACATCAATCAACTGTTCTCCCAATTCCTTCATCTGTACAAGCGAAGCCGGCGTGTCATTGATAAACCCTCGACTTTTACCCGAAGCAGATACCTCACGGCGAAGAATACACTCATCTTCGTACTCCAGTTCATTCTCTTCAAAAAAAGGCTGCATTCCATAGGCAGATATGTCAAAACAGGCTTCAATCACACACTTTGAAGCCCCTATACGAATAGACTTCATTTCGGCACGTTGCCCCAATAGCAAACCGATAGCACCCAAGATAATAGACTTACCTGCACCCGTCTCACCCGTTATCACGGAAAAACCGCCATCTATATTTATATCGAGCTTTTCAATAAGTGCATAATTCTGTATATAGAGCGAACGCAACATTTTCTTGATAATTAATACTTGAATTTTGGTAACTTGGCGATAAAAGAGACTATTATCCGCCTTTAGCTTTCAACACTTTAACCAAATAATCCACAATATCTGCGGCAACTTCGGCCTTTAATTTCAAAGGATAATCCGTTTTACCTTTGTCATCGATAATAGAGATTTTATTGGTATCGTGACGAAAACCTGCTCCTTTGTCATTTAGAGAATTCAGAACAATAAAATCCAGATTCTTCCGTTTGAGTTTTTCTTCTGCATTCATCTGTTCATTATTGGTTTCGAGGGCAAAGCCTACTAAAATGCGCTTTCGATTATCCGATTTCTTCCGTTCTCCCCAAAAAGCAGCGATATCTTGCGTCGGCTTTAGATTCAAAACCATCTCACCTGTCTTTTCCCGTTTGATTTTTTCATCAGCCACTGCAGCTGGAGTATAATCGGCTACTGCAGCCGTCAAAATAGCAGCATCTACACACCCCCAAAAGGCATCGGCTGCGTCAAACATGTTTTGAGCCGATTCCACCCCGACGTAGTGGTTCATTGGAAAGTATGTCGTTTGTTGAACCGGACCGGCAATCAGTATTACCTTGGCTCCACGGCTTACACACTCATCCGCAAGTGCGAACCCCATCTTACCCGATGAATAGTTTCCGATAAAGCGCACCGGATCTATCTTCTCATAAGTAGGACCTGCTGTTATCATAATCGTTTTCCCTACCAAATCGCCTTCCTTGGCAGCAAAATACATTTCCAAATGCCGGATGATATTTTCCGGTTCTTCCATACGTCCTTTGCCCACCAAATGGCTGGCAAGTTCTCCCGTAGCCGGCTCTATGATATAATTTCCATACGAACGGAGTATATCCAAATTTTTCTGAGTAGAAGGATGAGCATACATATCCAAATCCATGGCAGGCGCCACAAACACAGGAGCTTTTGCAGAAAGGTATGTAGTAACCAGCATATTGTCCGCCACTCCATTGGCCATCTTACCGATAGTTGATGCCGTTGCCGGAGCTATCAAGAGAACATCCGCCCACAATCCTAAATCCACATGACTATTCCATGTACCATCACGCTGAGCAAAAAACTCGCTGATAACAGGTTTTCCGGTTAAAGTAGATAAAGTGACGGACGTGATAAATTCTTTGCCTGCCGGCGTAATAACGACTTGTACCTCTGCATCGCGCTTAATCAACTCACGAATAAGAAAACATGCTTTATAAGCAGCAATGCTTCCCGTAATTCCCAAAACGATTTTTTTCCCTTTTAGTGTATTTACCATAATATAAAATGTTCCGGATAATGAGGGCCTGTCTAAATCTTTTAGAGAAACTCCTCAATAAATTTCTTTCGGCTTCTATCTCTGAGTCAGTTCGCGCAAGCGTATTTTGGTCAACATCGCTTTGGTATTCAACGTAAAATCACCGTTCAGTATCCAACTATAATAACCGGGATCACGCTTCAGCACCTCCGAAACCGACATTCCTTTATATTTACCGAAATTGAAGACTTCCACTCCTTTGTCATCATAGACCATACGACCAGCAAAGTCCACGTTTTTATTAAAATTGGAATAATCGGAAAGAAAAGCTACGTCATTTTGTAACTCCGGATAACGATCCAACTGAGACATCAGCACCTCGTATGTAGCGCGGGTATCGGCCTCCGCAGTATGTGCATCCTCCAGATTCTTGCCACAATAAAACTGATAAGCGGCAGAAAGAGTACGTTGCTCCATCTTATGGAAAATGACCTGCACATCCACAAACTTACGACGACTCATATCAATATCCACCTCGGCCCGAAGAAACTCTTCCGCCAACACCGGAATATCAAAACGGTTGGAGTTGAAGCCGGCCAAATCACACCCTTCAATATCATTGGCAATGTTACGAGCCACTTCTTTAAAAGAAGGACAATCAGCCACATCTTGATCGTAAATGCCATGAATGGCAGAAGCCTCTTCAGGGATATGCTTTCCGGGATTGATACGCATGGTTTTGGACTCTTCATTCCCATTAGGATAAACTTTAAGATAGCTGATTTCAACAATCCGGTCTGAGTTAATATTTGTGCCCGTAGTCTCCAAATCGAAAAAAACAATCGGATTTTTCAGATTTAATTTCATTATATTTTATGTTTATTGTTTTCACCACGAAGGACACAAGGGCACAGCCTCCAAAATTCTGTACTCCCGTGTCCTCCTACGGTAAAATAAATCATTTATTCTTTTAATCATTCAACATCATCGGCATCAACAGCATCAGCAGGTCTTCGTTTTCTCCTTGCTCTACCGGAATAACGACACCCGCACGCGACGGGTCAGCCAATTCGACAACCACTTCGTCTGCGGAAATATTACTCAGAATATCAATCAGGAAAGTAGACTTAAAGCCTATGTTCATCGGATTGCCCGCATACTGACAAGTCAGCGTTTCTTCTGCTGAAGTAGAGAAATCTATATCCTGTGCAGAAATCACTATTAAATTTTGCTGCATGCGCAACTTGATAAGGCTGCTTGCCTGAGATGAGAAAATGGACACGCGACGTAACGCACCAATCAATTGCTGACGATCTACCGTCACTTTATAGGGGTTACTTTGCGGAATTACAGAATTGTAGTTAGGATAACGTCCCTCAATCAGACGGCACACCATACGGTAGTTCTCCAAAGTAAACACTGCATTACGTTCATCAAACTCAATGGTCACCATGCCCTGTTCTTTCGGCAGCAGATTCTTCATCAATGAAGCCGGTTTCTTAGGAAGGATAAAAGCGGCACGCTCATTACCTTTAGCCGCCAATGTCTTACAGCGTACCAGTTTATGACCGTCTGATGCCACAATAGTGATATCTTCCGTCGTAATATCAAAATAGATACCGTTCATCACCGGACGGAGTTCATCATCAGCAGTAGCGAATACAGCACGATTAATACCGCTCAATAACACTTGCGCATCCATCTCCACATGCACAGCATTATCACCCAGCATGGCCGAGTGTGGAAACTCATCCGCATTCTGTCCCATCAGGCTGTATTTACCATTCTGATACTGTACCGTAATCTCAAGAGAATCCGTATTAATGTTAAAAGTCAACGGTTGCTCCGGTATTTCCTTCAAAGCATCCAACAAGGTTTTGGCGGTAACGGCAAAACGCCCGTCCATATCACTTTCGTTCACCTCGACAGTAGTAACCATTGTTGTTTCACTATCAGAGACTGTCACAGACAAAGTTCCGTCTTGCAGTTCAAAAAGGAAACAATCCAAAATAGGCAGCGCATTCTTTGAATTAATCACACGGCTGACAGCTTGTAAATGACTGGAAAGCGCGGTACTTGAAACGATAAATTTCATATATTCTGTATATTTAAGTTTTTATTTTACTATCTTATATAACTAACGGACAAAGTTAAAAAAAGAATTCCCTACAGCAAAGAAATAGCAAGAAAAAACAGTCGATTATTCTTCTCGTATTCCTAAAAAATTGTAACTTCGCCGCATCATTAAAAAAAAGGAAACAATGGAATTTACAGGAAAAATCATTGCTATACTCCAGCCCAGAGGCGGAGTCTCTAAGTCTGGAAACGAATGGAAATCACAAGAATATGTGATTGAAGACCACAGTCAATATCCACGTAAAATGTGTTTCGATGTTTTTGGCACAGACAAGATTGAGCAGTTCAATATTCAGATGGGAGAAGAATTGACAGTATCTTTCGACATAGATGCACGTCAATGGCAAGATCGCTGGTTCAACAGCATTCGAGCATGGAAGGTGGAACGCGTAAGCAATACTGCACCCGCGCCGAGTAGTATCTTGCCACCACCGCCACCTCCCACTGTCACCCCTGATTTTTCGGCAGGAGATTCTAAAGAAGATTTACCGTTTTAGTAATCTGCTTCAGTTTTCTTTATCTAAAACGAACAAGTTCAAAAAAGAAGCGGGACAATCCGAAAAATCCATCAACGATTAATATTCCTCAAGATAGCCCTTGCCTTAAAGTGTAAAAGCAGCATTCCTAAGGTGTGAACTTACTTCTCTAAGGTGGGGCTTATGTCCTCTAAGGTGCGGGCATGCAATTTCTCTAGTATGGAACTATGATTACCAAATCGTAAGACACTGAATTACAGATGTAAGTATTTACCCATCGGATTCTCGGTCGGCTCCAAGAAAGTGTAGGAAGAATATCAAAGATAAAGCTACGAAAAGAGGAGGATGGAGTACTTCTCATCATTTTCTTATAAGCAATCATCGTTTATTCTTTATAGAGCAACACTATGTTTGGATAGACAATCCTACCCGTACAAGTAAATTGTACGGCAAGCATAAAATGACGGAAAAAATCAGCCTGTCGGAAGAAAAAACTCGGTATCAGTCGCACATAAATTTCCGGTTGTTGCAACATAGTCTCCATATCCACCATCATAACCAAATTATACATAGGAGACAAACTGCTGACACTTTCTTCATAAACAGACGTTCCATCCAGCACTTGCCCACTCTCTATCGCATCTATATAGGCAGAAAGACTGAGCACATCAGGAGCTAACAACAAACTACCCCGATAAAAACAAGCATATGTATGGAGAGCCGACTCTGCAATTCCCGTCATTTGCGTTAGCAAAGTATTCCGAGGCAAAGTATACTTTCTATATTTTCTCGCCTTAGGATATGACGTATAATCAAAATGTTTGAACATCGAAGAAGTTTCTTCATCTTTTGGCGTAGCATAAAGCAAAGATTGTAAGCGACGTTCTGCCATCAATTCATCCTTTATAGGAATACACACCACCGCACAAGGAAGTGCATTCAGCGTATCTTTTGAACCAAAAAGACAAAATAATAAACTTTCACCTGCAATATCATTCAAGAATGCAGTACATTCTTCGTCTCGTTGCTTTATGCAATCGGGATAAGCGGATTTAGCATACTCTTGATGGGAAGTAAACTGAAAGAAAGAACTCCTATCTGAAATAGCCCAACGGTTATAAAAGAAAGTGGAAATAGGCAAATTAGCCCCGGGAAAGCCTTCGATAGGCTTCTGTGTGCGCAAAACATTCATAAAAGTACAAGCGGAATCCACCCCATGACTCATACCTGAACAGTAGATGGCATTTTCATTGAGTTTTATTTCAAATTCCACCCAACTACCCAAGCGCATGTGCGAACGGATATCATCCGTAGTTTTTCCCATCTCTACTGTTTCCATACGCACATATACCGTAGCAGCAACATTATGTTTATTGGTACGGATAGTATTAAAAGAAGCTCGACTCATCAAAGACTTCTTGCTACGATGAGCGTCAATCACTCGCTCCACCAACCGTTTCTGAAAACTGACAACAAAAAAATCAGAAGTGAAATACATCGCAAGAAAGCGTCCGTCTGCCATAGGATAGATGCGAATTTTCTCTCCTTTATAATCAAATGATTTTAAAGGAAAACTGCTGGAACAGTACTTCCGTACAAAAGCCTCTACCAATTCGTAATCGTCTGAACCGAGACTGCAATATAGAACCTGATTTTTCGGAGTATCCGGTTCATGAAAACTGATTAGCATTTTGTTCATTTGCGTACTCAACCCATGAGGCGTATCTTGCACTAAAATATGCAGATGTTCCTTTAAGTATGAGAAAAGCTCTGAGACATATAAAAAATGGTTATCCTTACTGCAATTAAGCCCTTTGATATCTTCCATCAAACCAACCATGTGATCGGTTTCCAAAACGGCAATAGCATCATGAGGAACTAAAGTATAGAGGTCAAAATCCCTCTCTTTTTCCACAGAATTCAAGCGAAAGAACGAATACACGGCAAAGCCCGTACATAGCAATACTACGGATACAACGATAGCTATTTGTATCAAGAGTCTTTGTTTCATGAACTTGGTTCATCTACTTTTTGGCAAAAATAACAAATCCTGCCAATAAAACAAAGATTTCAGGAAGTTTAGATTTCTATATCAAGGCCATCATAAGCAAAATGTACATGGGGTGGCAATATTTTTTCAATGGCAGCATGAAGCCCTGCATGATGACTCATGTGAATAAAATAAGTCTCTTTCGCCCCAATACGTTCAGTTGCCGCCAAAGCTTCTGATATAGACTGATGTGTAGGATGCATCTCCGAACGCAAGGCATTCATTATCAAAACATCAATCCCTTTCAATAGCTCATAAGACTCATCAGGCATAGTGTGCATATCCGTCACATACCCTAGATTTTTGCCGATACGATACCCCAGAATAGGCAGTTCACCATGCATCACCTGTAAAGGTAACACTTCCGTCTTGTTTATGAAGAATAATTTGCCGACTTCCACCTCCTCCAAGCTGATACGAGGAACACCCGGATACTCCTTATCTACGAAACAATAAGGCATACGTGCCCGCAAATGAGCAGCAGTATTGGCATCAGAATAAACCGGAATGTCGGCAAAACGACCAAATGGGCGTAAATCATCCAGCCCACCTACATGATCATAATGCTCATGAGTAATCAGTACACCATCTATCTTCTCAAAAGAAGATACACGTAACATCTGTTGCCTGAAGTCAGGACCACAATCTATCAATATCACCGCATCCTCTGTATACACCAAAGAGGATGTACGCAAACGATTATCCCGTGCGTCAACAGAAGTACAAACCGGACAAGTGCAACCTATCTCAGGCACACCGGTCGAAGTTCCACTTCCTAATATTCTGATTCTCCCCATCTCCAATTATCCACTATCAGTTGCCTATTACATTCACCTCCGGATAAATATCTATACCGAATTTCTCACGGACAGAAGTTCTCACCGCATCGGAAAGAGCTACAATGTCCGCCCCCTTTGCACCTCCCAAATTAACCAGAACCAACGCCTGTTTTTCGTGCACGGCGGCAGGCCCCAATGCCCTACCCTTCCAGCCGCATTGTTCTATCATCCAACCCGCCGGTATCTTCACACACCCGGCATCAATATCATAATAGGGCATTGTAGGAAACTTCTGCCGTAACGCTTCAAACTGCACACGCGATACGATAGGGTTCATGAAAAAACTTCCTGCATTCCCCACCTTCTTAGGATCAGGCAACTTAGTCCCACGAATATCAATAATCGCACGACGCAACGTATTCAGGTCAACTCGCGAATGTTTTGTCAATTCTTGTCGAATTGTACCGTAATCTAAAGTATAGTGTTCTTTCTTACTCAACCGGAAATTTACATAAGTCACAAAAACCTCCTTCATCTCCGGTTGTTTAAAAATGCTTTTTCGGTAAGAATATCCACATTCATCTACTCTAAAAACACGTCTTTTCCCCCGAATATTTATGGTTTCCACTGAGACTATCAGTTCCTTTACCTCCACCCCATAAGCACCTATATTCTGCACTGCACTTGCTCCCACCTCACCCGGTATCAACGAAAGATTCTCTACGCCATACCAGCAGCGGTCTATACAATATACTACAAAATCGTCCCATACCACACCGGCTCCGACACGCACCAATACACTATCTTCATCCTCTGCCATCACTTCTATGGTATTGATATGCGAATGTAACACAGTTCCTTCATAATTTTGGGTAAAAAGCAAATTACTACCACTGCCAATATGCAAATAAGGAACAGTTATACGCTCTGCTGCTATCAATTCCTGAAGTTCTTCTTCCGAACCATATTCCAAGAACTTGTCAGCAGTTACCTCAATGCCAAAAGTGTTGGGTATTTTGCTAAAAAAAAATTCCATCCTCTCCTTTTTCAATCATCTAGATACTTGTATCTTCGTATTTGTATAACTCCCACTCTCCATCTTGCCTCCGAAAATAGAAGATATTGGAATATCCGTTACCTATGCCATTTACTTTCAATATTTTAGTATTGGATAAATCTTCATTTTTCTGTCCATAATTGATATTGGACAATCTATCGGCAGGCATCACCGGACGAAATGCATACCACTGGTTCATATCCAAGGTGGTTTCCAAAATGGAAAATTCATCGTCCGGGTCGATAGTGACAAATTGCAAAGGATGGCTGATGTGCTTACTTTGGTATACACTGTCCGTCACAAAACGAGTATAAAACTCCACAAAGTTTTCATTTTCTCCCTTTTCCATCTCACGCAAGTTAATGGCTTCAAGCATCCACATTCCTTTCTTCCGTTCAAAATAGTACCTCTTCACCATGCGGGTTTTCAGATAAATCCATTCCACCTGCACCGATTTCAAGGTGGTATCTCCTACCAAATCCAAATCATCTTCTTCATCAAAAAGTAAAGTGTAATAACTTTGTTTAGCAAAGAGATAATCATGTTTCCAGAAGTGTTCCTCTATCTTTGTCGGAATATTCCGATTATAATAAGGTAAAGGGAATACCGTCCTTTGTCTTTGCAAAGTATCATCCAAGGCATAATTGAAGATGAAATCGTCAAACAACTCATCCGCTTCCATCGGCTTCGGCACACCCCTCACTTCTACCTCTTGCAGTGTGTCAACCCTGTGACTGACTGAGTCTACCATACTTGTCAAGGTGACAAAGGGATCTATCTTCGCCTGTTTATTTCCACATGAAATAAAAAAAGCGAGTAACAAAAACCCCAATACTATTTTTTTCATTTTTGCGAACCGTTTACGGTCACTTATTTAATTTAGCTTTAAGTTTCTCCAGCATGTCTACGGTCATGGACTCCAAATTATATTGCGGCATCCAATCCCATTCTTCACGAGCGCAAGAATCATCCAAAGAATCGGGCCAACTGTCTGCAATGGCTTGTTTCAGAGGATCTATATCATATGTCATTTTAAAATCGGGTATATGTTTCTTAATGGCATTATAGATTTCCTCCGGGTCAAAACTCATGGAAGCAATATTGAAAGCATTGCGATGCTTTAACCTTGCCGGTGCAGCTTCCATCAGTGATATAGCAGCGTTCAAAGCATCGGGCATGTACATCATATCCATATAAGTACCTTGTTTCAAAGGACAGATAAACTTTTCACCTTTCACAGCCGAATAGTAAATATCTACTGCATAGTCCGTGGTACCCCCACCCGGAGGAGTTACGTTAGAAATGATTCCCGGAAAACGTACCGAACGAGTATCCACTCCGTATTTCGTATAATAATAGTCACTTAACAACTCTGTTGTCACTTTGGTTACGCCATACATCGTACGCGGACGCTGAATGGTATCCTGCGGTGTCTGTATGTGAGGTGTAGCTTCACCAAACGAGCCTATGGAACTTGGAGTAAAGACTGCACAATTATACTCGCGCGCCACTTCAAGCACATTCCACAGCCCATCTATACCAATCTTCCAAGCCATGGCCGGACGACTTTCTGCTACGACTGAAAGTAAGGCTGCCAGATTGTATATCGTATCTATCTTAAATTGACGTGCTACTACTTCGATGGACTGCCGATCTGTTACATCCGCAATGGCCGAAGGACCGGATGCTTTTAATTCACCTTTGGGCATGGCACTCGGAATATATCCGGCCACCACATGATCATCGCCATAACGTTTGCGCAACTCCAATGTAAGTTCCGAGCCAATTTGCCCGGTCGCTCCAATTACCAGAATATTTTTCATACGATTTATTAATAAGGTATTAGTTAATTATAGAGACGCAAATATACGTACTTTTTTTTCATTTTTCTATCATTCTGCTATTGTTTATTCCAAGAAAAATGATGTCCTTTGTGGAAAATGTAATATTGACGTATTACCCTAAAAATAAAATGATATGTACGGTAAAATGAAAATCCATCTCAGCAAGACACTTGCCGAGATCAAAGATGCCGGCCTCTATAAAGAGGAGCGACTGATTGAGAGTGCACAACAAGCTGCCATTACAGTGAAAGGCAAAGAAGTTTTGAACTTTTGCGCCAACAATTATCTGGGATTATCCAATCATCCGCGACTAATTGCTGCTGCCCAGAAAATCATGGAATGCCGAGGATACGGTATGTCATCCGTACGCTTCATCTGCGGTACGCAAGATATCCACAAGGAACTGGAAGCAGCCATCTCCGATTACTTCCGAACGGAAGATACCATTCTTTATGCCGCTTGCTTCGATGCCAATGGCGGTGTATTCGAACCTCTCTTCAGCGAAGAAGATGCTATCATCTCCGATTCGCTGAATCACGCCTCTATCATTGACGGTGTACGCCTCTGCAAAGCAAAACGCTACCGCTATGCCAACGCCGACATGTCCGAACTTGAAAAATGTTTGCAAGAAGCCCAAGCTCAACGTTTTCGCATTATCGTCACAGACGGTGTTTTTTCCATGGATGGAAATGTAGCACCCATGGACAAGATATGTGACCTTGCCGAAAAATATGATGCATTAGTCATGGTAGACGAGTCGCACTCTGCCGGAGTAGTAGGACCTACGGGACATGGTGTAAGCGAACAATATAATACTTACGGACGCGTAGACATTTATACCGGAACTTTAGGTAAAGCTTTCGGTGGTGCTTTGGGTGGATTCACCACCGGACGTAAAGAAATCATCGACCTATTGCGCCAACGTAGCCGTCCATATCTATTCTCCAACTCATTGGCACCAGGCATTATAGGGGCCAGCCTTGAAGTATTCAAAATGTTGAAAGAAAGCAATGCTCTACATGACAAATTGGTGGATAATGTAAACTATTTCCGTGATAAAATGACAGCCGCAGGATTCGATATCAAGCCCACACAAAGCGCCATTTGCGCTGTAATGCTATACGATGCCAAACTGTCACAGATTTATGCGGCACGCATGCAGGAAGAAGGTATCTATGTAACCGGCTTCTACTATCCCGTTGTACCCAAAGAGCAAGCACGCATTCGTGTACAAATTTCAGCCGGGCACGAGAAAACTCACCTCGACAAATGTATAGCCGCATTCATTAAGGTAGGAAAAGAGTTAGGCGTCTTAAAGTATTGATATAAAGCCATATCACGGCTCTTTTATCAGAGCTTTGATATGGCTTTTAACTATAAAAATTATCAAGTCCTGACTTATTTTCGTTCTCCAAGTTTGGCATCTACAAAAAAGATTCCGGCTCCACCGGCTTTTTTAATCATATCCACAATGCCGGAAGCCGTAGCCTCTTCCTCCACTTGCTCGCGAACAAATCTCCACAAGAAGTCCTGTGTAGCCTTATCTCTCTCAACAGCAGCTACATCTACCAATTCATCAATCATCTTAGATATACGGCATTCATGTTCATAAACCTGCTCGAAGACTTCCAACGGTGTACCGAAATCATTGGGAACAACATCCACTTTATCCAGCTTTGCCTTACCGCCACGCTTGATGACATAAGAAGCCAATTCGCAAGCGTGCGCTTTTTCCTCAGAAGATTGTTTTCTCAACCAAGAAGCCATTCCACAAAAACCTTCTTTCTCCATATAGAAAGACATTGCCAAATAAAGGTTGGACGACCACAATTCGGCTGTAATCTGCCCATTAATTGCATTTTGTAATTTTTCTGTAATCATAATCATAACTAATAAAATTGAATCTACTACAAAAATAACAAGTCCCCATTTATTTTGTTCACATTACATCTTTTTTAACTTGCTTATAAAGCAACCCCTTTTAAAGAAGAATGTTCATACCAATTCGTCCGAGGTATACCCTTTAGGCAATTCACGGCAATTATAACTTGATGCCATTATTTCGCCATAAGCACCTGCCGAACGAAGAGCAATAAAGTCTCCACGCTTCACACTGTTCAAATCGACAGCTTTACCGAACACGTCGGATGATTCACAAATGGGGCCTACAACATCATAGGTCTGCATTGGTTCGTCCGATGTGATATTCTCTATTTTATGGTAGGCCTGATAAAGCGCAGGACGAATTAAATCCGTCATACCGGCATCCAAAATGACAAACTGTTTATTGACACCTTGTTTCACATAAAGTACACGTGAAATCAAAGACCCACACTGCCCTACCACGGAACGTCCTAATTCAAAATGAAGTGTCTGGTGAGGGCGTAAATCCAAATGGTTATCATATAATTCGAAATAGCTCCGAAAATCGGGTATTGGCTGGCGATTGGGATGACCATAATCAATTCCCAACCCTCCACCGACATTGATATGGTTGATACGGATACGACGTGCCTCCAATTTATCCTGCAATTCATTGACACGATTACACAAAGCCACAAAGTCACCCATATCCAATATTTGAGAGCCAATATGAAAGTGCAATCCTATGAAGCACACATTCTTCATCCCTTGTGCAACATCCATTACGTGATCTATATCCTGCATACTGATGCCAAACTTATTTTCTGCCAATCCGGTAGTAATATTTGCATGAGTATGGGCACCAACATTGGGATTGATGCGAAAAGCGACATTAGCCACTTTTCCTTTGACCGCCGCCAATTCATTGATAATTTCCAATTCAGGAACCGACTCTACATTGAAGCAAAATATATCATAGTCCAGCCCTAAATTAATCTCCCAATCGGCTTTTCCAACACCCGCAAATACAATTTTATCAGCCGGGAAACCGACTTTGATGGCTGCATGAACTTCACCTCCACTCACACAATCAGCACCAAAACCTTTCTCACGAATAATAGCAAGTATCTTTGGATTTGCATTCGCCTTTACGGCATAATGCACCGAATAATTGCTATATTTTGCCGCCTCCGTATGAATACAAGCAAGCGTATTTCGTAACACTTTCATATCATAATAATAGAAAGGAGTACGTAATTCACGAAATTTATTGATAGGGAATATTCCTTTCATACTGTTCATCCAGTTAAAAAAAGCGCTTTTACCTTTTTGATAAAAGCGCTTCGATTTTATATTTTCCGTCTATTGTTCTTCGCTGAACAATGCAGCACTAAGCGATTGTAGCGCAGTTTTCTTATCCTCCTCCCGAATAAGGAAAGAGATGTTGTAGTTACTGCCGCCGAAAGAAATCATCCGAACAGGGATGTCACGCATTGCATCCAGCGCTTTGGCTTCAAAACCTACATTTTCCCATTCCAAATCACCTACGACACAGATAATGCACATACCTCTATCTACCGTCACTGTGCCGTATTTCTTCAAGTCATCCAAAATCTCATTGAGATGCTTGAGATTATCAATAGACACCGATACGGCAACTTCTGAAGTACAAATCATATCAATGGACGTCTGATAACTTTCAAAGATCTCAAACACCTTGCGCAAAAAGCCGTGTGCAAGCAACATGCGACTGGATTTAATCTTAATAGCCGTAATGTTATCCTTGGCAGCCACAGCCTTGATTTTACCTTTTTCCGTATCATTCGAAATCAGTGTGCCCGGAGCAGTGGGAGCCATTGTATTGAGGAGACGTACCGGTATATTAGAGTATTTGGCCGGTTGGATGCAAGTGGGATGCAAAATTTTAGCACCGAAATAAGCCAATTCTGCCGCCTCTTCAAAATGAAGATGTCGCACAGGGGTAGTCTTATCAACGATACGCGGGTCATTGTTGTGCATGCCATCGATATCCGTCCAAATTTGAATTTCGGAAGCATTAATAGCCGCTCCAATCAAAGATGCAGTATAGTCGCTTCCTCCACGCTGCAGATTGTCTATCTCACCATAGGCATTACGGCAGATATATCCCTGCGTGATATAGATATCGGCATCCGGATGCAACTCCAATTGAACATGCAGTTTATCCTTAATATAACCGGAATCCGGCTCTGCATTCTTATCCGTACGCATATATTCTAAAGCCGGAAGCAATACCGATTGTATGCCGCACTCCTGCAAATAGTAATTCATCATGGCGGTAGAAATCAACTCACCCTGAGCCAACACAACTTTCTCTTCAAACAAAGTAAAAAGGTCTTTGGTATAAGAACGGATATAATCAAAATGAGATTTAATGAGCTCACGACCTTTCTGTTTATACTCCGAAGTGATAAAAAGTTCCTCAATATGCTGGCGATATTTGCTCTCCAGTTTATTGATAATCTCGTTGGCACCCTCCGGATTCTTCTTGTACAGATAGTCCGAAATCTCTACCAATGTGTTTGTAGTACCCGACATGGCAGAGAGAACCACAATCTTACGTTCACCATCGGCTATTAATTTGGCAACTTCCTTCATTCGAGCTGCCGAACCTACCGAAGTACCTCCAAACTTTAAAACTTTCATACTCGTTCCTTATATTAAAAATATGTATATAAAAATCTATTCACCATTATTCCGGTGCCGATGCAAAAGTTGCATATTCTGTTGTGACTTCTGTCATCAAGTGGTCCATGCAACGGTAAACCTTACCGGGAAAATCATACAGTAACTGCAAGTTATGTGTCGTCATTACCACTAAAGAACCGGCTTTGCTGAGGCGGTGCAACAACTCTGTTATGGCATGTCCGGTTTCTGTATCCAGATTTCCGGTAGGTTCATCCGCAAGGATTATCTCCGGATTATTGAGTACGGCACGAGCAATCACAATACGTTGTTGTTCACCTCCGGACAGTTCATTAGGCAACTTATATCCTTTGTTGTTCATACCAACAAGTTCCAACACCTCCTCTATACGGTCTTTTATCTCACTCTTGTTTTTCCAACCGGTGGCACGAAGGACAAACTCTAAATTATCATAAACCGTACGATCAGTCAACAACTGAAAATCCTGAAAAACAATACCTAATTTGCGACGCAATTGCGGAATATGCTTACGTTTGATATGAAGCATGTCATGTCCCAGAACTTCGGCTTTGCCCGACGCGATATCCAATTCACCGTAAAAAGTCTTGAGCAAACTTGTTTTACCGGAACCTACCTTACCAATCAAGTATACAAACTCTCCTTTGTAGAATTCCAGATTAATTTCGTTGAGCACACATAACTCTTGCTGATGTATTGCTACGTCTTTATATCGAATCAGTACTTCACCGCCCATCACCGCTTTAAGTCTTTATATTATTACTATTTTAATGTTTTTTCCAAGTGGAACTATGACGTTCTTCCAGTTCACGGGCCAAATCTTCAATACTATAACCTTTAGAAGTAAGCAGTACAATAAGATGATACAATAGGTCTGCTCCTTCATAAATCAAACGTTCATCCGTTCCGTTGCAGGCCTCAATAACGGTTTCCACCGCTTCCTCACCTACTTTCTGGGCCATTTTGTTGACCCCGGATTGAAACAAACTGGTAGTATATGACCCCTCGGGCATTTCTTCATAGCGTTTGCCAATAAAGTCCTGAAGTTGTTTTAGGAACATGACGGGTTGCTCGTTCTTCTCTCCCCAGCAAGTATCAGTACCGGTATGGCAAACAGAACCTTCGGGATGTACCTGAATGAGCAGCGTATCCCGGTCGCAGTCCTCCTTGACAGAAACCACATGCAGAAAATTTCCGCTTTCCTCACCCTTTGTCCACAAGCGATTCTTGGTACGGCTGAAAAAAGTTACCTTTCCGATTTCCATCGTTTTGTCATAAGCTTCTTTATTCATAAAGCCCAGCATCAGTACCTTTGCGGTATCCGCATCTTGTATCACAGCCGGAACAAGTCCGTTCATTTTGTCAAAATCCAACATTTCAGATATTAATTATTAAAAATCAAATGTTATCACATCAAGCGCATAGAAATCCCTTGGCTGCAAAGATATGATTTTAATTCGGGAATTTTGATTTCTCCAAAGTGAAAAACACTGGCAGCCAAGGCTGCATCTGCTTTTCCTTGGAGAAAAACATCGCGAAAGTGCTCTTTGCAACCTGCCCCTCCCGATGCTATGACAGGAATGGAAAGTTGGCCGGCCAAAGCAGAAAGAACTTCATTGGCATAACCGTTCTTCACACCGTCATGATTCATGCTTGTAAACAAGATCTCGCCCGCCCCCCGTTCCTGCGCTTCCGCAGTCCATGAATACAGTTCTTTATCCGTTTCTACACGTCCGCCATTCAAATAGCAGCACCAGCCCTTTTCTGTCTGCTTTGCATCTACCGCCAACACACATACTTGCGATCCGAAGTGCTTAGCAATTTCGTCTATCAATTCCGGACAACGGATAGCAGAAGAATTAATGGAAATTTTATCGGCACCGGCATTCAGCAACCTGTCCACATCGCCCAGTTCATTGATTCCTCCACCTACGGTAAAAGGAATACTGATGTTTGCCGCTATGCGTTTCACCAGTTCCGTAAATGTTTTCCGCCCTTCGAAACTGGCTGTAATATCTAAAAAAACCAACTCATCCGCTCCTTGTTCGCTATAAGCCCGCGCCAATTCAACAGGATCTCCTGCATGGCGCAGATTCACGAAATTGGTTCCTTTCACAGTCTGCCCGTCTTTAATGTCAAGACAGGGAATTATTCTTTTTGCTAACACAACTCTTTTTTCAAATTAATGATTTCTATTTGAGCCGAAAGTTTCCTTATAAAAAGTTTTCCAATTCTTTCAATGTGATGCGTCCTTCGTACAAAGCTTTGCCAAAAATAACGGCAGGTACACCGGCCACTTCCAGCTCCCGAATATCATCGGCACGACTCACACCTCCACTGGCTATCAAAAACAAGCCGGGGTATTGTTCCAATACCTCTCTGTACAAAGTCGTAGACGGGCCTTGCAACATTCCATCGCAACTGATATCTGTACAGATTACTTTACGAACGCCTGTTTCTACGTATTCTTTCAAAAACGGAAACAATTCACATTCACTTTCGTCTTTCCAGCCGTTAACAGCAATTTTCCGGTCTTTCACATCTGCACCAAGGATAATCTTTTCCGGGCCGTACGTCTGAAGCCAACCGCAAAACAACTCAGGATTCTTGACCGCAATACTGCCACCGGTCACCATCATTGCACCGTTCTCAAAAGCTATCCTCAAATCCTCGTCGCTCTTTATTCCCCCGCCGAAATCTATAATCAAAGAAGTGTTCACGGCAATTCGCTCTAATGTGCGATAATTCACCACATGATGCGAAACTGCGCCGTCTAAGTCTACTACATGGAGTCTACGGATGCCGTGAGCTTCCAGTTCCTTGGCTACCTCCACCGGATTTTCATTGTACACTTTCTTACTTTCATAATCACCTTGAGAAAGACGTACACACTTTCCGTCGATGATATCAATGGCGGGAATCAACTCTATCATAATGTCAAAAAATTCTGTAAGATACGTTCACCCACATCTCCGCTCTTTTCGGGATGGAATTGGGTGGCATAAAAATTATCTTTATGCAAGGCTGAGCTGAACGGAAGTATATAGTCTGTCACGGCCGCCGTACAGTCGTTCAACGGAACGTAATAACTATGCACGAAGTAGACATATTCTTCGTGCACAAAGCCTTTGAAGAGTTCGCTGTTGGTTTGTTTGACGGTATTCCATCCCATGTGAGGAACCTTTTCTTCATGCTTCAAAGAGACGAAACGCTTCACATCAGCATCGAAAATACCAAGACAATCCACATCTCCTTCCTCCGAATGATGACACATCAGTTGCATGCCCAAACAAATACCCAATACCGGCTGTGTCAATTCCTTTATCAACTTGTCCATCCCATCTGCACGCAAAAAGTTCATGGTTGTTTCCGCCTCACCCACTCCGGGGAAAATAACCTTATCGGCTGCACGCAGTACAGCCTCATCCGCTGTAATCACGGCTTCCACCCCCAGACGTTTCAAAGCGTAATCCACTGAACATATATTCCCTGCATTGTATTTGATAACCGCAACCTTCATCCTGATTAATTAAATATCACCGTTTTATTTTTATATGCCAGCACCTTGCATTCCTATATGCTTTTGAACAGCACGTGAAAGTACGATTTTCTCCAAATCTTTTCCTCTTATTCACTAAATCCTGTACTGTGTCTTTATGCGAACTACATCCTGTTCAATAACAAATTATATTCCCTATATTCACCGTTATAAAATCTGCCACTTTTGCCCAAATACCCGGTTCTTCAAGGACAGTGTAGCACCAGTCCGGCCATTTTCATCATTCTAAAAAACGTTTTTATTTTTTTGAATAACAACATTCTTTTTTCAGTTCGCAAAAATAACGATTTATTGCAAAACAGCGAATATATCAAGCACAAAGTTTAAAATAAGAGACAAAGAACTTCGTTTTCCTCAAAAGAAGATTCTAAAACTATACTTAAACGAGAAATAAACCATATCAAAACAGTTAGAGTGTATTTAAATTTCATTCGGAATATTTATTAAGCATGATTTTACAAAAAGCCGATTGCAGCATGACAATCGCTTTTCCACATAATATAATTCTGCATCAACGCTGTTTCCACTCCGTATATTCTCTGTATATCCCCCGTATATTCTCTTCTCTTATGAATACGGAGAAACTACGGAGCAGAAACGATTTTGATAGGACGTTGATACGGTTTTACCATGGCTTCAAGCGTAAGAGGTATTGGTTTGCGACATATTTGCCAAAACAGGCAATGTTATTGTGCCTACAAGAATATCTCATAAAAGCTTAAAACAGATTATTATTATTTCTCAAAAAATCTTTTCTACGCAAAATACTATATATGAGCAATATAAAACAGCCACCACAAAAAAACAACAAAAAAAATCAAATACAATATTGCAGATTTCAAAGAAATGCCTACCTTTGCAACCGCAATCGGGAGAGATGACGAAAAAACAAGAAATGGTGCGTTAGTTCAGTTGGTTAGAATACATGCCTGTCACGCATGGGGTCACGGGTTCGAGTCCCGTACGCACCGCGAAAGCAAATAGCAAATTAAAGCAAAGCTCTGAAATCATCAAATTTCAGAGCTTTTTCTTTTTCTCCGCTTCAACAAAGAAATAACAGCCATTAAGGAGCGACTGCCTAACCGTTAGGATACTGCTCTTTCTCTTCAGGCTACCTCCAATCCTCCCCTTTTCAGAATGACCAACAAAAAAAACAGGATGAGCATTTTGGCTCATCCTGTCTTCAAACTCTATTTCCGTAGCTTGTACACCCTCAGGGACTCGAACCCTGGACCCACTGATTAAGAGTCAGTTGCTCTACCAACTGAGCTAAGAGTGCATTTCAAAAAAAGATGTAGTGGGTACGAGAATCGAACTCGTATGCCATGCGTGAGAGGCATGTATCCTAACCGTTAGATGAACCCACCATTTTGGTGCGGAAGCTGGGGGATTCGAACCCCCGGTACGGTTACCCGTACGTCAGTTTAGCAAACTGGTGGTTTCAGCCACTCACCCAAACTTCCTTTTGCAACCAGCATTCTTTTTCAAATGCGGTGCAAATGTAGAGTAAACTTTTGGACTTTGCAAATCTTTCACGCATATTTTTTCACTGTTTTCTCCCTGTCGAAGATAACATATTAACTTTCAAATCATAAAACAGCAGAAGATGATACATATCAATTTATCCTATTCTTTCTTTCTCCCTTGCCTTTGCGCAATTTTTCAGATATATGCACTCACATGCAATGATACAACAAGAAAGCTTGAAAACGCTCACTTTTCCTGCTTGCGAAGTAATCAATCTCGGAACTTCTGCTCTGTGCTCTCAATATCTCGGAGCTGAGCTGCATAAAAAAGTGATACAAGTGGCCGGTATTCCCCCCTCTTTATGAATTTTGCATATGTGGGCAGCATTTCCGCTCAATGAGAATATCCGCGGGGTCATCTTTGTACGCCGTCGGTACAGAATGGAGTGGATTAGGGATTTTTCGCATAGCAGTAGTTTTCCCTTTCCCAATAGACCGTTTAAAGCCCAAAAGTTCTATCTTTGCTCCCAGACAAACAAATCCGGTTTTTATGGATGTATTATTGAAAGAAACGGTAAATGCCACCGTCAATTCCCGTTATCCGGGCATGACACCTGAAAGCAGAAAACAGATAGAAGAGATTCTCATCCGCAAGGAAGCTGAAAAAGGCGAAATAATTCTTGGCGAAGGACAAATCAGTCACAATATCGTCTTTGTGGGAAAAGGAATGCTTCGTCAATTCTACTACAAGAACGGCAAAGACGTCACTGAGCACTTTTCCTACGAAGGCTGTATCATCATTTGCATAGAGAGCACACTGAAGCAAGAACCTACCCATCTCATGATTGAAGCACTGGAACCGAGTGTCGTATATTTGCTTCCATATGGCAAACTGTTGACACTGACCGAGATGTCATGGGAAATAAATATGTTCTATCGAAAAATTTTGGAATATTCCCTCATTGTTTCACAAGTGAAAGCCGACTCATGGCGGTTTGAAACGGCACGCGATCGCTACAACCGGCTCATGGCCAATCAGCCGGAAGTCATCAAACGGGCCCCTTTGTCGCACATAGCATCCTACCTGCTAATGACCCCTGAAACACTGAGCCGGATTCGTTCGGATGCACTATGAGTGTCTCATCCATCGCAGTAAAGCAAACAAACAGACAAACGAAACGGACAATACAGTATCACACCTACCTTATCGCTTTCGGCATCCCTCCTCAAAAAGAGAAAGCAGCGTTCTTCGGGTGATTTCTTTGCGGAAAGGACCGACTTTCAATTTCACTTTGCTCTAAATCAAGGCCAAACCTACATCTCCCTTTCGGACAGAGAGTCAGACAGATTGCATTCAGACGAGTGAGATATACACTTAAAGGAATATCCTTTATACCAGAGTTCGGAACAGGCAGTTTCTTTTGCCAAAGACAAGAGGCTGCATCCTGTCGGGACGGATATTTCCTGAACGCACCGGCTTACAGCGCTTGGGCAAAAGAGAAAAACACCTTCCGCGCCAGCCCCCCTCCCCCTGTTCTGACAACTGCAATCCTTTGCCGTGACAGACGCAAGTGTTTTACGTGACAAACACAAGTGTTTTACACGTCAGACACAAGTGTTTTAGCCGTAAGACACAAGCGTCTGACAAATCAAACATAAACACCTTATAATCAACAATATTCGACTTTAAAGCACAAGCCGACGGATGAGGTTATCAACCTGCTTCTTATCCCGAACTCAGATTTTTTATATAATCGAAGATTGCAAAATCATCTCCGATGAAATCAATCATCGATAAATGATATACTTGAGAAAGCCACATTACCTATCTGCCTTGTAGCCATATCCCGGCTTCTTTAACGGCAAAATAGGATTATTTCACAGAAAGCATCACTAAAAACTTAAATCAAGAAAATCATAACAAGTTCTCAAAGTTTCTCTGACACCGTATTCATAAGGTTTATAACGGAACATACAAAAAAACGAGACTATATACAACTCGTATGCAGTCTCGTTTTTATTTTGTGACAGAAGTTACAACCTCTTGTATATTACATCCTATTTATTTGATGCTTCCCGTGTTATTCTTGAAATTAAGTTTCACCACTTGGCCGGCAGTTACAGCTACGGCAGCCTGATCGCCATCCTTTCCGCGGAATACAATCATACCGTTAAAAACATTGAATTCTGTTTGCCACCAATCACATCCTTTTAACTTCACGCACATACGCAGATTACCAGCTTTACATGCAGGGGAGACATACTCTCCATCTTCATTCAATGTAAATTTATCTGCATCAGCCAGTTGGGCCTCCCAACCACCCGCAGCAGCTTCACCAATCAAATAAGGTATAGGCTCGGAAAGGATAACTTTTCTATTGACAGACTTCTTATCAGCAGAAAGTTCGCAAACAACCACAATTTGATAATACGCACTTTTATTGACAACCAAGTTGCTGCCACCAGCCGGATATTCGCCATATCCTTTCGGTTCATCCTTTTCTACACCGAAATTATTACCGGTACTCCAACTCATCTCATTGTTGAACTTCACTCCCTTATTTGCTTCAATATAATAAATACCCCAGAACATTCCGTCGTGGCTATGTACCGGTATCATTTCCGGTGCATTCTCCCACTTCCAATCCCAAGCATCCCCGATAATAAACATCTTTTCGGGGAGAGTAGCACTTGAAGTATCTTCTGCCGTACAAACTCCTTTCGCAGAAAAAACACCTGTACGCAAATCCAGTTTCAAAGTAATGTCATAAATGCCGGCTTTGCCGATACTGAAGTTCTCTCCTCCACCTTTACATTCACTATATGCCTCTGAAAGACCTGCCTTAGAAAGTCCTCCCATATTAGAGTGAATCTTTACAGTTCCCCCTTGGTAAGGTATTTCAACTCCCCAACTATGCAGATAGCGAAACTTCATTTCTTTCTTATCCAAAGTCACATCTTTAATCACATATTCAATAATTGAATGCTCCTCATCCAATGTTCCGTTCATTGCAGTTTCATCGTTCCACAACTTCGGAGTAGCATCACCTATAATACCAAATTCTGCCGGTAAAATACTCAATTGCTTATCTGCCTTATTACAAACAATATAATACAATCCATCATTAGCAACCGTAAAACCACTTCCACCCGTAGTCATTTCTACCGTTTCAAAAGTTGTAGAAGCCACGACGCTTCCCTTTCCGTAAGTCACTTGATTACCCTCTGCATCCACATCGAGAATCTGAAAACTACCTGATTTCTTCAACCAAGTATATATACCCACAACATTAGCATTCGTTTCCTGTGGATCAAATGCCGGAGCAGTCAATTGAGCTGAAGTGGCAGCTGCACTATATATAGTGGCATCACCTACGATATATGTCCCGGTTTGAACCGCCGTAATGATCCTCCAATTATCATTTCCTTCTTCACAACTAGTCCCCACAACCAAAAGCAGCAGAAGAGTTGCCATATATTGAAATATTCTTTTCATCTTATTTATGTATTAAATCATTAAATATTAATAACCGTAATTCTGCTTCAGTTTACCATTCAAGCTCAACACATCCTCATGAATAGGGAATACTGTAGTATATCCATTAGCTTCATTCTCCAATTGAGGTCTATCCGTATAAGCGCGAGTGAATTTTCCGAAGCGAACCAAATCCTGACGGCGCAATCCTTCCCATGCGAATTCTCTCAAGCGTTCTTCCAACAAGGTCTCAAGAGTAGCTTTCACATCAAGAGAAGCACCTGCCCGAGAACGCACCTCTTTCAATTCGACATCTCCATTTTCACCATTTCTAAGTTTGGCTTCACTCTTCATAAGTAAAACATCAGCATAACGGAAAAGCACGATATCATTTGTCTGTAATTTTCCATCATTAGTAGCTGCAGCATCCAATTCATACTTCTTCATACGAGCACCGGCCGTCTTTTCGGCAGCCTTTCCCGACAAGTTCAACGCAATTTCGGCAGGCAGATATTCCAAATCAGTACCATCATCCAACTTAACCATGCCAGTAGGCCCCTCTACTTTCCCTGCATAATAAGTTAGTTCAAAACGAGGATCAACATTGGCTGTGCCATATCCGAAAGCATCAAGAGCTTCTTTGGTTGCCGAAGCGCCATTCCACCCACCTTGACCATAAGCATTACCATGATTATAGTGACGCGAACGAATCAGATAATAAAATTCATTCTTATATAAATTAGGATCCATCGGAATGGTAAAAATATTCTCCACGGAAGATTCGTTCTTTGTCGAGAAGTTAGCAGTAAACTTCGATTCAAGTCTGTAACCAAGAGCCGTTATTTTATCACAATATGCAATTACGGCTTCCCATGCATTCTTTTCCGCACCGTCTATAGAAAATTTAATATTTTTCCCATCCGGTTTATTATCATCAATCCAATTGTCATCAGAATATACTTCTGCATTCAGAGCAATCTTGGCCAGCAAGAAATAAGCTACCGGTTTTGTGATTCTTCCATAATACTCGCCGGGCAAATTACTGTGAGCATCACTTAGATTATCAACAGAAGCCTCCAATTCCTCTTTCACAAATTTAAATACACTCGACCGTTCAGATTGCTCTACATCCGACATAGCCGTTGTAGAAGAAGTCACCAATGGCACACGTGCAAACATATCCAGCAAATAGTAATAATACAACGCACGGAAAGCACGGACTTCAGAGATGTATTTGGGCACATTTGCATTTTGAGGATCTTTTTCCAATATCTCATTTAATTTATCCAACGACTTATTGGCTTGAGCAATCACTCTGTAAAGGTAGTCCCATGTCCCCTTCACCAAATCATTCTTGGTTCCCCATTTATGAGTAAACAGATTACGCCACAAACCACCGTCATCCCAGTCACCACCACGAGTGGGTAATATCGCTTCATCCGTAGTAAATGTATTCAAGTCATACAAGCCTCGGTCAGTACCTTGCAAACCACTGCCTCCTCCATTAGCACCTATCTGAGTGTAAAGAGAAGCCACTGTATTCAGATACAGTAAAGTAGAATTCTGATAAGCCTGTTCTTCTGTAATCTGGTCTTTGGGGTTCTCCTCCAAGAAGGAATCGCACGAAGTTAAGCCAAATGTTGCAGCTGTTGAAATCAACAAGCTATATAGTAATCTTTTTTTCATAATATACTTAATTAGAAGTTAACACTAAGTCCTAAAGAATAAGTACGAGACAACGGATAGAAACGCTTATCGTCAATACCCAAGTCACCTCCTACGGTAGTGCTGTTAATCAGCGGAGAAAGGCCGGAATATCCGGTAATGGTGGCAAGATTATTTACCGAGAACGTAATGCGAAGACTCTTGATAGTCTTCATATTTTTTGTATTTAAGTTCCAGCCCAATGTTACGTAGTCAAAATGCAGATAATCGCCTTTTTCCAGCCAATAGTCAGTTACAGTCTGGTCTTTGATATTCTTATCTGGAGCATCGGCCATTACATTATAGGTGGGGAATTGACTCATATTCATGTATGACAGTGAAGTACCATTATAAATTTTGTGTCCGAAAGCACCATTCATTTGTACCTGTAAATCAAATTGTTTATAGCGGAAGTTTACGTTAGCTCCCAACAGAGCTTTCGGCATTGCCTGACCAGCTACATAACGGTCTTTTCCATCAGCCAAGTCCACACCTTCCACTCCGTCGATATCTTGAACATGATATGTATAGTCACCAAACCCGTTATCAACCAATCCGTCACATTTCGGCAAATAGAATACGCCTACAGGCTGCCCCACCATCTGATAGATGATCTGATTATAACCACCAATGAAACCAGCACCATTCATTCCTCCCAAATTCATGTATTCCTTAGCTGTCATTTGCTCACCCATATAAGTTCCATTCAAAGAAAGAAGTTTATTCTTCTGGAATGCCATGTTGGCATTGACAGTCAACTCCATTTCTTTAGTCTTGAGAGGTGTGACACCCAATGAAAGTTCAATACCGGTATTGCGCATTGCACCTAAATTTGCAAGCAAAGTAGGATGTGTGAAAGGAGGAACCTTTACATCGTAATTGTAGAGAAGATCTGTCGTCTTAGAGTTATAATAATCAAAACCTAATGTCAAACGGTCACCGCACAGTCCTAAGTCGAAACCAATATCAAAAGTCTTCTTAACTTCCCATTTCAAATCGGGATTATAATTGCGGTTTACCCCCATTGTTACTACCGGAAGCCCATTTACGGTAGTCGTACCATTTGGACTCATCAATGGAAGAGACATATAAGAGCTGATAGCATCCTGATTACCGGCAAGACCATAACCTGCCCTAATCTTTAAATTGCTGATAGCATCAATATCTTTCATAAATCCCTCTTCAGAAAGAACCCATGCCAAAGATGCAGAAGGGAAAAATGCCCATTTGTTGTTAGTACCGACTTTTGAAGAGCCATCAGTACGGGCGTTAACAGTTACAATATATTTGTCGGCATAGGAATAATTGACACGTGCCATGAAAGAAGCCAAACTCGGATTATTGTAATAAGAGGTATTATCTCCCCATTTCAAAACAGCACCAGCTTGCAAGTTATTATATAAGAAGGCATCTGAACTAAATCCATGTACAGTGGCTCCGAACCCCGTATTAGTAACTCTTTGAACCTCAGCCAAGGCCAAAGCATTGATATAATGCTTTCCAAACGCTTTTTTGTATGTCAACATCATATTAGCCAACATGGATTGTGATTTATTGTCACCACGATAAGCCTCACCGCGATTACTCAATCCAGCTTTGATAGAAGAAGGAATATATTTCTTATTCTCCTTCACATTATAGGTATACGAACCGAATGCGCTCAACTTCAAATCTTGAGTAATACTCCATGTTATACGAGCATTCGCATTGACAAAAGCATTGATCTCACGGTCGTCAATATCTAAACGTCCCAACGGATTCTGAACCTCATTGGCATTGGCATTCTCATCCCACATTCCTGTATCCGGATTCTTAAAGTTAGGAAAGGTCGGATTATAGGAAGCAGCGGAATAGAATGTCTTTTGATAGTCATTCACATACCTGCTTTCTTTCAACGAGCCAAACATTCCGAATTCCAATTTCAACTTGCTGTTGAACATATTCTGCATAGCATCCAGTTTAGCTGTATAATTTCGCATAGAATTATTCTTAATAATACCTTTCTGATCAATTACACCAATAGAGGCACGATAATTGGAATCATCATTACCATTTGAGAAAGATAAACGGTGATTTTGAGTATAACCGATTCGTTGCATCTCTTTAATAAAATCGGTATCATGACCTTTATCAAGAATATCGATTCCCATCTTCTGGGCTATACTTCTGTAATTACTTGCATTCAGCATATTCAAATTCTTATAGACGGTCTCTATACCGAAACTTCCATCATAGTTCATGCTTTTCACACCGTTCTTACCCTTAATCGTCGTTACCACAATAACGCCGGATGCGCCACGCGAACCATACTGTGCTGTTTCAGACGCATCTTTCAATACGGTGAAGTTTTCAATATCCGCAGGAGAAATGGCATTCAGCATATTCAAGTCTCCAAATACGCCATCAATGATAACCAACGGATCATTACCGCCCGTCAAAGAAGTTGTACCACGAACACGGATAGCTGTCCCAGCAGTAGGGTCGCCACCTGATTTTTGAATATTCACACCCGCAATCTTACCTTTGATTGCAGCTAAAGGGTTTACAACCACACCGGCATTCATCTCTTCACGTCCTATCTTCTGAACCGCACCAGATACGGTCCTTTGACTTCCTGTGGCATAACCTATTACTACAACGTCACCCAATAATTGGGAGTCTTCTTTTAAAACCACATTTACTTGGGGAGCAGCTTTTACTTCTGTTGACAGATAACCGACAAAAGAAATTACGAGTGTGGCACCCTGAGGAGCCTGCAATTGGAATTTACCATCTAAATCTGTGATAATCCCCGTAGCAGTACCTTTTACTAAAACATTTGCACCAATCACAGGCTCGCCTGTTGCATCTTTCACATTTCCCACTACGGTAATGCTTTGAGCATAAGTGCTTACGGACAAGAATAACCCTAAAAATAGGGAAAGAATCGTTCGACAGATTCTAAGATTAACTTGCTTCATGCATCTAATAAATTAAAGTTAACAACATAAATTACCTAATATATTTCTCTTAAAAATGAAATCGCATTCATGGTATCTGCCAAGGACGTTTCTCAAAGTACCCATAGCATGACAGGACAAAAATATCCTATATTCAGTTAACAAAGAATAAGGATAGTATTAAATATACCGTTTTAATGATGCAAACGATTGCACACAAACGACATTCTTTTTTAAAGTCTTCCCTCCTACAAAGATATCAAAAGGCAAATATTTCTTTGCTTGTCTTCGACAGACACAATGGACATTTCTTAAGGTTACAATTCGGACACATAACATGTGGAAAAGATTCACTCCAAAATAAAATACAAGTGAGAAGATAAATGTTATCTCGAAAAACAGCATGCAATTCTATCAACGATTCCCCATGATTAACCGGCAGGACGGAAGCCCAAGCAAGAGAGCGCAATCGTTTGCACAAACTTCCCACCCGATATACCTCAACGAGCAAACACGGTTCGACTCATTCCGTTATTTTTGCAACAGAGTTTATGAAAAGGCAGGTTTGTCCTGCTTGCCACATATACCTATTTTATTACCTTTGCTCAAAAACCATACTCATGAACAAACCGCAGATAACCATCAAGGATATTGCCCGGGCGTTGAACGTCTCTCCTTCTACAGTGTCGAGGGCACTGAAAAACAATCCGGACATCAGCCAAGAAACGCGTGACCTTATCCATGCCTATGCACGCGAGCACAACTACAAGCCGAACGTACTGGCCGTGAACTTGCGCTCCAGCCGGAGCAACACCATCGGGGTGATTGTTCCGCAATTAGTGCATCACTTTTTCTCTTGTGTGTTGAGCGGGATAGAAAAAGCGGCGACGGAAGCCGGCTATAACATCATAGTGGCACAAAGCAGCGAGTCGTACGAGCAGGAGGTGAAAATTGTCCACTCCTTCCTCGCCGCCCGCGTCTGCGGGGTCGTCGCTTCGCTTGCCAAAGGCACTTCCCGTTACGATCATTATCAGGAGTTGCTCAATAATGACATTCCCATCGTCTTCTACGACCGCATCTGCACGGAATTGAAAACCGAACGAGTAGTGGTGGACGACTATGCCGGCTCGTTTGCCGCAGTGGAATACATGATACAGACCGGGTGCAAACGCATCCTGTTCTACGGAGCCTCGCCCCATCTGGAAATCACCAAGAACCGGCGTAACGGCTATCTGGACGCCATGAAGAAGTACAAAATTCCGGTGGACGACAGCATGACACTGCTATGCGACACGCGCGAACGCGCCATCGCCATCACTCCCGACTTGCTGGAAAGTCCCAAACGTCCTGACGGCTTCTTTGCCATCAACGACGAAACGGCATCGGGCATACTCTATGCCTGCAAATTGGTGGGCTTGAAGGTTCCCGACGAAGTCTCCATCTGCGGATTCACCGACGGAGCCATCGCGCAGAGCACCGACCCCAAGCTGACCACCGTGGAGCAGCGCGGCGAAGAAGTGGGGAAAAGCGCCTTCGGCATACTGTTTGAGAAGCTGGAGGGAAAAACGGAGAAAAACAGCAACAGGATAGTACGCACCAATTTAGTGGTGAGGGGGACAACGAAATAAAAACCAATACCATATAATAACCATGAAAGTAAAACCCGATTTAAGTTTCTGGAAGCTGTGGAACATCAGCTTCGGTTTTTTCGGCGTACAAATAGCGTATGCCTTGCAGAGTGCAAACATCAGCCGCATCTTCTCCACATTGGGAGCCGATCCGCATAACCTCAGCTATTTCTGGATATTACCGCCGTTGGCAGGCATCATTGTGCAGCCCATCGTAGGAGCGGCCAGCGACAAGACATGGACACGCTTCGGCCGTCGCATTCCATATCTGTTCATCGGTTCTCTGATGGCCGTATTGGTGATGTGTCTGCTGCCCAATGCCGGCAGTTTCGGCATGGCGGCAAGCACGGCCATGATATTCGGGCTGGTGTCGCTGATGTTTCTCGACACTTCCATCAACATGGCCATGCAGCCCTTCAAGATGATGGTGGGCGACATGGTGAACGAAAAGCAGAAGGGACTGGCCTACTCCATCCAGAGTTTCCTGTGCAACGCCGGCAGTCTGGTAGGTTTCCTGTTCCCGTTCATCTTCGCATGGATAGGCATCAGCAACACGGCGCCCGAAGGGGTGGTACCCGACTCCGTGATTTACTCCTTCTACATCGGGGCAGCCATCCTGATATTCTGTGTCATCTACACCACGGTCAAGGTAAAGGAGATGCCGCCTGCCGAATATGCCGAGTATCACGGCATCAGCGAAAAGGAGGAGCATGAGAAGACGAACATGCTGAAACTCCTTGCCAAAGCCCCGAAAGCCTTCTGGACGGTGGGGCTGGTTCAGTTCTTCTGCTGGTTCGCGTTCATGTTCATGTGGACTTATACCAACGGAAGCATTGCGGCCAATGCCTTTGACGCCCCGACCGTAGAACATCTGACGAACGGCGTCAGCAAGATAGTGCTCGACACCAAGAGCCTGCAATATCAGGAAGCCGCCAACTGGGTGGGCGTGCTCTTTGCCGTGCAGGCCATCGGCTCCGTGCTTTGGGCCATCTGCATCCCGATGTTCAAAGACCGCCGCTTCATCTACTCCCTCAGCCTCGTGCTGGGAGGCATCGGCTTCATCTCCACCTATTTCATACACAGTCCCTATCTGCTGTTCGTCTCTTTCATGCTCATAGGCTGCGCATGGGCTGCCATGCTGGCATTGCCGTTCACCATCCTGACCAACGCATTGAGCGGCGGACACATGGGCACTTATCTCGGACTGTTCAACGGCACCATCTGCATCCCGCAGATTGTGGCGGCCGCCTTGGGCGGAAGCATCCTTGCCCTGTTCACCCCCGAAGGGGCATTGCCTCCCGAAATCAACATGCTGGTGATGGCAGGCGTGATGCTGATTATCGGCGCCTTTTGTGTATATTTAATCAAAGAAGCGGAAACAGAGAAAGCAGGCTGACAACCGGCCTCAGAAGCACTTCCGCACGGGGATGTTGCCCGACATCGAGGAACACCCCGTCCCACACCGGGGAAAGCATCGTCCGACACCGAGGAACGACGCTTTCCCCGGTGCTCTTCCGGCACCCGGCCTCCCCCGTCTCAAATTTCATCCGCCCTTTTCTTCTTTATTTCCGCATATTGCTTATCTTTACGGCGATAACCTTAGAAGACGCACCGCCATGAAGAAATACCTCAAAACCGATGAATGGAACATTATCGAAGACGGCTTCCACCCCGACCGTCAACGGATATCCGAAAGCATATTCAGCCTCGGAAACGGACGCTTCGGGCAACGGGGATATTTTGAAGAGCCTTACGGCAGCGACAGCTATCGCGGCTCGTTCGTTGCCGGCATCACTTTTCTGGACAAGACCCGTGTGGGATGGTGGAAGAACGGATTCCCCCACTATTACACGCGCGTTCCCAAAGCCGCCGACTGGAGCCGCATCAACCTGCGCCTCATCGACGAAGAATTGGATGTGGCGGCATGGGACGTAAACAGCTTCAAACGCCGTCTTGACATGAAAGAGGGCATTTCCTACCGCGACATGGAGGTCACCTCTCCGCAAGGAAACCAACTCCGCATCCATGTGGAGCACATCGCCAACATGGCCCGCCCCGACCTTTGCCTCATCAGATACAGCGTTTCATCCATCAATTATGCCGGAAGAATCTCACTCGTCCCCATCCTCGACGGAAACATCGCGGACGATGCCGAGCAACCGGACGTAAAGATATGGAACATCCTGCGTTCCGGCTCCACCGGCGATTGCGCCTATCTTTGGACACAGACCCGGAGGGAAGACGCGCAGGTGTGCTATGCCATGACCTGCCGGTTATTGAAAAACGGCAAGGAAACCACGGCCAACCCCATAAGGATAGAAAAAGAAAAGCAGACCGGATTCAGCGTGGGAACAGACGTAAAAACCGGCGACAGCGTGACGCTTATCAAATATGTAGCCATCGCCTCCTCGCTCTACAACGAACGGAGCATGCTGGTAGAACTGTCGGTGGGCGAAGCCCGCAAAGCCAAAAACACGGGCTGGGACACCTTGCTGGAAGAACACAAACAGGCTTGGAAAGACATCTGGGACGAAACGGACGTATCCATCGAAGGCGATACGGAGGCACAGCAAGGCATCCGTTACAACATCTTCCAACTATACCAGACATACCGGGGAGACGACCCGCGCCTGAACATCGGCCCCAAAGGCTTCACGGGCGAGAAGTACGGCGGAAACACTTATTGGAACACCGAGTTGTGCTGCGCACCCTTCTTCCTGCTCTCCACGCCCAAGGAAATCGTGAAGAACCTATTGATTTACCGATACAACCAGTTGCCCCAAGCCATAGAGAACGCCCGCAAGCTGGGGTTCAAGGACGGCGCCGCACTGTATCCGCAAGTCACCGCCAACGGCGAAGAGTGCCACAGCGAATGGGAAATCACTTTCGAGGAGATACACCGCAACAACATCATTGTCTATGCCATCGCGCAGTATGCCATGCTGACCGGCAACATGGGCTACATAGCCAAATACGGCTTGGAAGTGATGATTGCCGTCAGCCGCTTCTGGAGCCAACGGGTCTCTTTCTCGCAGCCCAAACAGAAATACGTCATCCTCGGAGTCACCGGCCCTGACGAGTACGAGAACAACGTGGACAACAACTGGTACACCAACTACTCCTGCATACAATGCCTCAGGATGACGCTCCGCTTTCTGGAAGTCATAGCGCTACAATATCCCGGCGAATATGCCCATGTATGCCGCATCACCAACTTCAACCAAACGGAAGAATGCCGGCAGTGGCAAGAGATTATCAGCCGGATGTATCTGCCGGAAGATGAGGAACGGGGCATCTTCGTCCAAAACGACGGCTACATGGACAAGGTGCTGGAAAGCACCGACCGTATCCCCGCCGACGAGCGCCCCATCAACCAGCACTGGTCGTGGGACCGCATCCTGCGCTCCTGCTACATCAAGCAAAGCGATGTCCTGCTCGGGCTTTACCTCTATTACTTCAATTTCGATACGGAGACCGTACGCCGCAACTTCGAGTTCTACGAGCCGATGACGGTGCACGAATCCTCGCTGTCACCCCACATACACGCCATCCTCGCGGCACGCATCGGCGAGGTCGAAAAAGCCTACCGGCTCTTCATGCACGCCACACGCCTCGACTTGGACGATTACAACAACGAGGCCGACCAAGGGCTGCACATCACCAGCATGCCCGGCTCATGGCTTGCCATCGTACGCGGCTTTGCAGGCATGCAGATACGGAACGAGGCACCGGCATTCTCTCCCGTCTTGCCGCATAAGTGGAACAGCTATTCGTTCAAAGTCAATTATCGGGGACGCACACTGCGGTTGCATATAGGCAAGGAGATACGCCTCCGGCTCACGGCAGGCGAGGCACTGGAAGTGCAGGTTTATCAAGAAGCATATACGTTGAAGAAGGGAGAGGAGCTGCAACTGCCGATCGTGCAATAAAGCGGCGGACGATGAGTGATTAGTGGCGGATGGTTAGCAGTTAGCGGCGGGTGATTAGTGATTAGTGATAAGCGGTTAGTGGGCAGCGCCGTTGCAGCGCAGCCGCTAACCGCTAAAAGTTTACCGCTCACTGCTCGTTTTTATCCTAACGGATTCCCCCCTTGCCCTCCGGGTGTACTGCTTCCTCCGCCCGATTCGCCTGCTCCGCCCGGCGTGGACAGCCCTTTTGCCTTACGGTAGTCGGCCAGCGAGGCGTAGTTCACGCCGTCTTCCAGCACGCCGCCGTTCTCGAAGCTGAGTCCTTGCAGGGTTTTCTCGCGCAGCTCTTTGGCGGGGGTGAAGAGTATGCGGGGCGATTTTATCATCTGCCCGGCGTTGAACTTGTTGATGTTTTCCACGCCCTCGCTCTTGAAAGCAAGGCGGAACGAACCCATGCCGGGCACATTCACCGTGTGTCCCTGCTGAAGCTGTTGGGGGATGAAGGCCGCCAGCAGCTCCATGGCCGACTCCAGTTCGATGGGCGCCGTGGTGGTGTTCTCCGTGGCGGCGCGGGTCATGGCTTTCTGTGCCAGCGGGCGTGCGCTGTTGGGCACGGCATACCACTTGGCCGGTTCATCCTTCTTTTGCGGATGTTTCCTCTTTATAAGTTTATAGTTTACGCTCATAGTTATTTCTTTTTTTGTGAATGTTCAAAAATGAATCGGATATATGTCTTGCAACCACTTCCCTGTCTCGTGCGATGCGTCTTCGCGAAGCCATGCCTCCCGCCTTTGGGAGGTCATGCCTGCTGCCTTTGGGAAGTCGTGCACGACGCCTTCTCGGAGGCGTTGGCTGCCTTACTGCGGAGGCGTTGCCGTTCCTGCTGCAACTGCATGTTCTCCCTTGTGCGGACGGATGTCTCTCGCTCCGCATGGCTGCATGCACCGGGCAGGCGCTCGGATTCGTTCTCTTTTCATAGATGTACGTTTTTTATTGATACCATAATTAAAGTAGAGGAAACCCGCAAGGTCGCTTTGATCCCTCTTATTCTTGTATTGACCTAACCGCCCCCCCATAGATGCGAAGGTAGCTGCGCATCGGGTTCACTTGGCTCCAGTTGAAGTACAGGTTCCATCCGTGGTTCGAGTAGATCGGTATTGCCGACCAACAGAGGCCGTAGTTGTTCACATTGCTTGGCGAAAGCCCCTGTCGCCAGCCCGAAGCGGGGAAAAAGACGGTGTCTCCGGTGCGGTCTGGCTCGCAATAGAAGTTCCATCCCTTGTCCCATCCGCCGCTTACGTTGAAATCTGATTGAGTGCTTACGACGTTTCCCGTTTTGGTAAAACCTGTAAAGGCATTGCGCGGTGGAAGTTTATATCCCACGGGCGAAGGGTCGTAAATGCTCTTCACCACAGGGCTGTCGTTAACTACTTGGGCGTTATTGTCCGCACTCCAAAGGTTGAGGTATTTATTGTCCATATTAACGCTTGTACAGAACGTACCGGGGTTCTGAATACCGGAGGTGATGCAGGTATTGCCTGCAGGGAAGCTGCTACTCGGAGGATTCTGGTTTGTTTTCACATTCCCATCCTCGTCATACCATGTCTTGTTCTTGGTTGTCCTGCCATCGAGTATAGCTCCCACGAACGGGTCTTTCCGTCCCCACTGGAAGAAGGTATTGTTGCCAATGCCGATATCGGTATGCGCATTCTGCTTTATGGTAAACGTCCTTGTCACCGTCGGCGTGTACCCCGCTGTGGGTTTCTGCTTGAAGCGTATTTGCACCGTTCGTTCGGCGTATATCTTCTCCTCTCCGTCGCACCATCCGAGGTTGAAAGGCATGATGGTGTATTGCTTCTTCTGGAAGTTGGTGATTGTCTTCAGCCCTGTCCCCGGCACGTAATCCGTCACCCAGATATGCCAGCTCCACATCACGGTGCCCGATGCGTCGCGCACCGCCACCACGGCATTGCCCTGCCTGATGGTGGATTGGTCTACGGTGAACTCAAGGAAGAGTTTATCGGAAGAGAGGTTTACGCCTGTCACAAGGTCTTTCTCGTCCTGCCAGACGAGCGTGCAGTTATCGGGAGTGCAACCCGCATTCTCATAGATATAAGGGCTTGTGATTCCTGCACCGAGGTGGTTGATAAACCGTGTCAGCACATTGCTTCCGCTTTTGGTGGAGGTATAGGCGGAGGTGTTGGCTGCCCCGTTCTTTACAGCATTGCCATACACCAACGGCAGGCGGTATGTTCCCGGTGCGTTCACTATGTAGCAGTTGGCCGTGTTCTGCACGGCATCTCCTCCGTCCGTTGCATTGGCGAGGTTCCAGCCTGTCTTTTGCGGGGCGGCTTTCAAGGCTGTCGTGTGCGGGTTTACATAGCTGTCTTCCTGCGCCGCCACGGCAGCGTTGTAGGTAGCCGCCGCAACACTTCCTCCGCCGCTTGCGGTGAACGTCGTCAACCATGCGGGCTTGGTCTCGCTCCAGCTCACCCCGTCATCCGTGGAGTATTCCGCCGTCCACGGCATGGGCAGGGTCTTGTCCGGATCTCCCGGACGGGTGACTTTCATGCAGCTCTTCACTCTGTACTCCTTGCTTCCCCCCGCATAGGTAAATTCCGCGGGAGCGGTCACCTCCAGCACGGGCGTCACCACGATGCTGTTCGTGCTGATGCGGTAGGTCACCGTCTTTCCCATCGGCCATGTCTTCCCCGCAATATTCGCTGTGAGTGTGCGCTGCGTGCCCGTCAGGTCGTCCCTGTAAATAACCTCTATCTGCGCCCCCGTGGGCAGTGTCTGGGGTATCATCATGAATGTTTCCGCTTCCTTTGTCAGAGGCGTTCCCGGCGCCTGCGGGTCGGGCGCCACGGCCTCGGACGAGAGCGTCTGCCCGAAACTGGCCGTCGTGCCTTGCCCGTACCATGCGGGAGATGCCTCCAGCTTCATCCTGCCCGTCCCGTACACGTTCTTCAGCGTAATCTTCGACACCGTTCCCGGCAGCATGCCATCTCCCGTGACGAAGCGAACTGCCGTCAGCGCGTGCCTCATCGTCAGGGGTTCTGCCGTGTTCGTGTTCCCCGCCTTGTCGACAGCTGTCGCCACCAAGAGGTCTTTCTGGTCGGCCACGGCGGAGGGAACGGTGTACGACAGGTAGGGCGGGTTGCCCGAATCCCCCTCGTTGAATGCCGCCAGCCCATCGCAGCCGTAAGGCGCCGAGGCGAAGAAACTGATCTTGCGTGCAGCCCCCGGCCAGTAGTAGGAGGTACTCCACGCCTCGCTCTTCTTCACCTTGACGTTGCTCATGTAGGGCGTCGCGTTTCCTGCGGTATAAGCCGCCGGCCAACTGTCCGCAGCGGGGTAGACGAACGCCGTCACGGCCATCTCGTCGTACATCGTGGCGGTATTTACAGGAGCGGCCTTTGTGGTTGCCATCCGGGCGGCATCCCCGCCCCCTTCCGTTCCTGCCCCGATACCGTCGGTAGTCACGGCATGCAGGTACAGCGTCTTTCCGTCTCCGGAGGCCTCCCCATCCAAGGGTATGACCCTCACGGCAGGCAGTGTGTCAGTCGGCAGGCCGCCCGCCTCCGTCCCCGCACCCTTCGTCCGTGCGGCCTGTGCCGTCGTCCCTTCCTTCCAAAGGTCAACGGCGAACCCTATTCTCCCTCCCGTTGCGGGATTCCCCTCCCGCTCGTCCGTGCAGGCCGCGGGTGCAACGGATAACAGCAATGCCGCCGCGCCCGCGGCGATCATCCCCGTGAAATCTCTCTTCTTCATGTCAATCAGCGTTAGTTAGCGTTTAGCGATTAGCGGTAAGTGTTTTATGTGGCCGGAAAGGGATGGAGGGCTTACCTGCGCATCGCCTGCGCCCCGCCCTCCCCGGCGACTCTTTCAAAAAAGGTCATAGGTCGTAGAATCTGTCCCGGTCCCGCCCTTTCCGCCCTGTTTCGTGATGTGCGGTCAAAGGCCGTACTACATGTTCAGGTTAGAAGTCTCCTCTTCCCACTCCTGCACATCCACCGTGAAGCTGATGGGGTCGTCCAGTATCTTGTCGCCCGGTTTGTTGGGTGTCGGGTCTGCGGGATTTGTCGGTGTCACCGGGTTTTCCGGATCAGGGTTCTCCTGATTGGGCGGAACGATACCGCCGCCCCCATTGCTGCCGCTTCCGGTATGGTCTCCGTAAGTCAGCGTATAGACGTACTTCTTGCCCGGTTCCCACTTCGTGTTGATGGCCACTGCCGAGTAAGCATAGGCGTTCTCCCCCTCCGCCGGATAGAGGCGTGTCAGGTTCGAGCCGTCCTTGCTCGAAATCTGGCAGAGCACGGCGATGTAGGCGCCGTCTTCCTTCGTCCCTTTCGCATAGGCTTCCAGTTGCTGTGGAATCATCAGGAAGTTGTTCGTTTTATCACTCGTGTCATCGAACATGATGCTCTTTGCTTCTGTGCCCAATGTCACGGCCTTGGAGGCGTCAGACACTCCGAATTGTGCCAATGTGTTTGCACTCCAGTTGCTGAAGAGGTCTGTGCCCGCCTCAGTCTTGGCCTGCGGAAAGTTGAAAGTCCCTTTCGACAAGACGTTGCCCAGTTTCACACCCACAACTTTTATCTCCAGATTCTCATTGACGCACTTGGCCTTGACCTGCACCTGTGAGAGGATGTGCTTGAAATACATCGGCACGCCTGCGGCATGATCTGTCTTTCCTCCCTGATTGAAGGCCACCACCACGTCCTTCTGTTGTTTTATCGACGACTCGGGCTGGAAGTCCGTAATCTTCTGCCCGTCCTTGTCGATACTTACTTTATTGGACAGGTCAATGGGCGCATAGGCCGTGAACTTCAAATCATAAGCAGGCCAATAGTAAGTCTTGGTGGTATTCCAAGTATTACCGCTGTCTTCAGACTTCACCTCCAAATCGGTGAAGTAGTTTGGGGAAGTGCCCTCCTTGAAGGCCGTCACGTTGAAGCTTCCCATGTTCGCTTTCGTTGTCACCGACCGTGTGGCCTTGTCCAACGCCGTGCGGAAGCCTATGGCCCCGCTTTGGTCCACGCTCGTGGTTTCGTCCTGCGAGCAGGAGGCCAGGGAAAGCGCCGCCAGACCCGCATAAAATAGATGTTTCTTCATTTGTCTTTCTCTTTTTTAAGTTAATGAATCGGTTATTATGGTTCACATCACATTTGTATCCGTCACATGGGGATGTCCGTCTCCACAGTCTCCCACTCGTCAACCTCGGGGTGGAACCCTCCGCCGTTAACTATAGGCTTGGGCAGGGACAGGCCGTCTATGACGATGTGCACGTTCCGCCTGTCGGGGGCATTGTTCACCTGTCCGCCCGCGTCGAAACGGTAGTAGTGCCTGCTACCGTCGGCGAACGTGAGGTAGAGCGTCAGCACGCGCGAGGTGTCGGCATTTGCCGACAGGCCGAAGGCCAACGTGCGCCCCCTGATGGAGGACTCCCCCTCCTTCCCGGCCGGGAAAGGCACCACGCTCCTCACCTGCGAGGGCTCCTCGCCTCCCATGCGCAGCGAGCCCGACAGCCCCGAGAGCGAAGCCCCGGCCTCCTGCACGTACTTCAGGTTCTCCACGTTGAGCACCTCGAAGCTGTACGAGCATACCCTCGGGAAGACGGGGAGCACGATCTCATGGGTCTCCGCCTCGTTCCGCGCCAGCCGTATCCCCCCGCGGCTGCCGCCCCAGACGGCTTCGGGAGCCAGAGCCACGGGGGCGTTCTCAGGGTTAGCCCCGCGGGGCTCGCTCCGAGACGACAGCATCTCGGCAAGGGAGGTCGGACGCGTGTATATCTCGAAGGACTCGTACCGTTCCGTGTTGCGGAAGAGTATGGTCTCGGTGTCGTTGTTCATGTATATGGCCTTGTAATCGCCCCAAGGCACCTTGGCAGTCCCTCCCTCCATGCCTGCAAAGTCATAGCGCAGGGGCTCGCCTCCACCCTCGGGGAAGAGGTACACGCTCATGCCCTCCACCCGTGCTTCGGGCGCCCCGCTCCAGTCGAACAGCACCCTGACCTCCGCCGTGGGCGGGGAGGGGTGGCACAGCTCCTTGTGCTCGCACGAGGAGAGCGTGCCGGCCATGAGTGCCGCCATGAGCGCGGCACAGGCCGTCAGCATGAGGGCGGCCGCTATGGTTCTCATCGTTCTCATTGTCACCGTTTTCATTGTCCGCCTCCTTTCTTTGAGTTGTTCCTTGAGTTGGTGTTTCCGTACCCTATGAGCCACACGAGGGATATCTCCGCCTTCGTGGGCCCGAACCAGTGCCGCCGCTTCGTGGCCTGCCACAGGTAGCACTCTCTCCTGTGGGTCTCGCACCATCCTCCGGGCACGTACTCGTGGTACTCGCCGCCCAGATAGCCCGCACCTATGGTGAAGTCGAGGTTGAGCCTGCGCCCTATGGGCGCGGAATAGCCGTAGGAGATGCCCGCGCCGTAGCTCCACCGGTCGCCGAGATACCCCTTGCCGCCCCACTCGAGGTCGTAGGTCAGTATCTGCCCGTACAGCCCCACGTGGTGCCCGGTCAGGGGGCTGTTGCCCTCCTTTGTTCCGAACCAACGGCGCACCTCGAGGTCCCCGCCGTAGATGCGGTGGTAGCGGTGGCGTTTGTCATTCCTGAACCACGTGTACATCCAGTTTCCGGCCACCGACCAGCCGCGGCCGAGATAGAGTTCCAATCCGATGTTGGGAATGACGAGCGCGTCATAGAGCAGGTTGGTCTTGACGGCCATGTGGAAAGGCCTGCGTCCGCGGGTGGCGGGCACGGCAAGCGTCACGGTGTCCGTGCGCTGCACCGCGAGGGTGTCGGTACGCACTACGACTACGGTGTCCGTCCGTTGTTCAGGGTGGACGCACTCATACCAGATCTTCAGCATGGATGAGCGCAGCTCGGGGAAGAAACGCCCTTCCATGTAGCGCCACGTGCGCCCTCCGCCCAACAGGGCGAGGCGGCGCTTTCGTCCGTCCGTCACAACGCCGTCCCGCGTGATCCATTCGGGGGTGTGGCGCATGATGTCGAGGGCTTCGGCGCGCAGCGGCACGGCGGGGTCTTCCTCCGTGAGCAGGATGAGCCGCTCCCAGTCTATCCCGGGTGTATAAGACGTCACGGGTATATCCCTGCCCGGGAAACGTTCGCCGACGTACCGGCCGAAATGTGCCGCCCGCTGTTTGGACAGCTTCTTGTTCAGTGCGGTGCTTCCCTCGGGCGATGCGCCCGATACCATGCGTATGCCCCGCACACGGCAGGCGGTGTCGGAGAGCAGCGATTCCAGACGCAGGGTGAAGGCGTCAAGCCTGTCGCCGTTGCCCCGGAAAGCGGGGTCGAAAGATGCCTCGCCCTGCCGGAAATGGATGCGGACGGAATCCGTGCCCCGCCGGTTTGCGGCCTCCTGCCCCCGGGAATGCCCGAGGGGGAGCAGGAGAAGAAAGAGGATAAAGGGTCGTTTCATTGCTGATGGTTAAGTGTTATACATTATCTGTCCTTTTCGGGCAGGCCGGAACAATACACCCTCCAACGGCCTGTATAAAGGCGATTGGAAAGGCAGGCCTCTTGCGAAGAGGCGGGGAAAAGGCAGTCGGGAGGCAATCATGCGTCTGAAGGACGGATTGATGGGCAAGGCACTGCCGGAGTATGGCAGGGGCTTTTGCCGTGTACATGCGGGGGAAAGGAGGAAGAGGGGCTTGCAGGAGGGGAGACAGGGGATGCAAACGTTTGTGCAGGTAGTGCTTGTAAAATATCCGTTCCAATATTTGTTAATATGGAATAAAAGTCCTTACTTTGCAGGCACTTACGGAACGAATACCGCCTCTTCGCAAGAGGTGGCATGTAAGGATCTCCGGTTCCGTATGTTCTTTTACCGGTTTATGCCCCGATTCCTTCCAGCAGTTCACGGTTGGCCTTCGCCAGCCTTTCGTCCTTTATCCCTTCGATATACACGAGTGTGGTTTCAGTGTTCGTATGCCCCAGCGCCTTGGAGATGACGGGCAGGCATACGCCCTGCTCGTAAGCGATGCTCGCCCACGAGTGGCGGGCAACGTAGGAGGTGAGGTTGGCGGAAATCCCCGCCTGCCGGGCAAGCTGCTTCAGGGAGCGGTTGTAGCGGTTCAGGGCGCAGGAATAGGAGACCGACACCTCTCTTCCGTCCTTCACCTTATATAATATGGGAAAAAGATAGTCCGTGCCCTCCGTCCTGTACTTCTCCAGTATGGCAAGCATGCAAGGCTCCAGTGCCACCCTCACCTGCCGTCCCGTCTTGCGGCGTCGGTAGGTCAGCACCCCGTCCTTTACCTGCGGCTTCCTCAAGTGTGCCAAATCCGCGAAGGGCATGCCCATGGAGTAGAACGAGAAGAGGAAGAGATCGAGGGCAAAAGCCCCTGAAGCCGGTGCGGCCTCTTTCTCCTTTCCTCCCCCGCAGGGAGGCGGGAAGGAGGACAGGCTTTTCAGCCTGCGTATCTCCTCCGCCCCGATGCTACGCTTGACGGTCTTCTCGTTACCTGTGAACACGCCCTTGAACGGCGCCTTGTCCTTCACGAGCCGCCGTGCCGCGGCCTTGTTATAGACAGCCCGCAACGAGCGCATGTAGCACGAGGAAGTGTTGGGACATACGCCCCGTTCGCGAAGCCACCGCTCGTAGCGGCGCAGGGTTTCGGCGCTGAGTGCCGATAGCGGCACGTCCCTGCCGGAGTTGAAGCGGACGAAAGAGCGCACCGCAGTGCGGTAGTTGCCCGCAGTGGAGCGGCTTACGCCTCGGGCTGCCGCATCGACGAAACCCGAGAGCGTGGGGGATGCGTTCCGCTCTTTACTTACACTCCTCGCTTTCTTTACTTTCTCTCTCTTGCCGACAGAAGAACCTGCTTTCGCGTCTCCGGCCGGCCTCCTGAAATAAGATAGAATACTGAACATCCTGTATAGTGATTTATAGGGTTGATGAATTGCAGGCAAAAGTACGGCATTGGCCTTAAAAGAGAAAAGCCGCCTATCATGCCACCCACCCCATCATCCGATTGTATTTATACTCAACTCAGCAGTTCCCCTCCGGATTTCCTTAACGGACACGCAGTTCCCAAAAAGCCACCGCTGCCGCCGCTGCCACGTTCAGCGAATCGACTCCGTGCGACATGGGAATGCGTACCACGTAGTCGGCTTCGGCTATCCTCGCGGGCGGAAGCCCGTCGCCCTCGTTGCCCACTACAATGGCCAGCCGCGATTGGGATGCCAAGACGGGGTCATCAATAGAAATGGATTTGTCAGTAAGAGCCATTGCAGCCGTGCGAAAGCCGAAATCCGCAAGAGTGCCGAGAGGGCCGTCCATCCAAGTCCAAGGGACAAGGAAAACGGAACCCATCGACACCCTGACAACACGACGGTTGAAGGGATCGCAAGCGTTACGCGCAAGCAGCACGCCATCCATGCCGATAGCGGCTGCCGAGCGGAATATAGCACCTATATTGGTGCTGTCCGTCACCCCATCGATGACAACGATACGGCGGGCTCCGCCACAAACCTCCGCAAGGCCGGGCAGAGCAGGCCTGCGCATGGCACAAAGCACTCCCCGCGTCAAGACATATCCCGTGAGGCGGGCAAGCAGTTCCCGTTCGCCGGTATAGACAGGCACATCGGCACAACGTTCGATAATCGCGGCCGCATCACCATCGATATGCCTGCGCTCACATAAAAGGGCAACAGGTTCGTAGCCAGCATCCAAAGCCACTTTTATCACTTTGGGGCTTTCGGCAATGAACATTCCTTTGTCCGGCTCGATGCGGTTGCGCAACTGGGCTTCAGTCAGAGTACTAAAGATTTCCACTCCCGGATGGGACAAGGATGATATTTCAACAATCGACATATTTCACGTTTACAGAGTCGGTTTAAACTTTATACGGTCTCCTTTTGTACTGTTTAATACGGCTTTTCATGCTTGCGAAGAAGCTGCTTTCCGTTTCTCACAGGTTTTCGACAGTTTTCATCAGCTGTTCGCCTAATCCGATGGTATATCCTTGCGATACAAAGACCACGCGATTGAACGTATCGGTAATAATGAATATGGGCAATGCCTCCTTATGTTTCAGCTTCATGTTATTCACAATCTGTTCAGCTATGCCGTCGGTGTCGATGCCATAGCAGATGGTGGAGGGCAGGCCGGGGAAGGAAGCGGGAGCGAACTTTGCGGCTTTGGCCTCATCGGGGAAGAGAAGCACCATCGGGCGCCCCCACTTCTCCAACTTGTCCTTAAAGGCGGCAATGTCGCGCAACGCATGATTGGTGGGTTCTTGATTGACGCCCAAGATGCCTACAACGAAATAACCTCTTCCGCAAGCCTGCAACAGGCTTCGTTTATCTGTTCCGCCATCGCCGGAGCGAGGAGTAAAGAGCGATTCGGAATTGAAGTTCCCGATGACCTGCACCTCATCCTTGCGCTCGCGCATCACCAGTTCAATCTCCGTCGTCTGCCCCGGAACGATACTGAAGAAAACAACCCGGGAAAGCACGCCACCGCCGGCAAGGCGCGTGCCTGTCACCAACACATAGCTTCCGGCATCCAATGCCGTGCCGTTTTTCAAAAGGCCGGCCCATGTAGTGCCGCCTCCCATATCCGCATCGCCCTCGTCATAAGAGAGTAATTGCAGACACCCTTGCGAAGTCAGCTTGGAGAGCGTGAAATGGGAGTAATATTTCGGATTGTCCAATGAGGCGACAGAACGGTATCCGGCCACAAGACGACCTTTTTGCAGCATTTGGCTTTCAGGTTGCACTTGGTCGAAATTCACATCCACAGCACCGTTTGCCGTCATCAGTTGCACTTTTCCGGTCACTTCGTCGATGCGGGCCGGTATCGCCATGCTGCGTGCCATCGAAACGAAGAATATATCGCGGCTGTGGGCATCTGCCACCCGAGCCTTCCACACGCCTTCAGGGGTGATGGGCGCTCCTCCCAGATTACATTCTTTCTCTATCCGGATATGCCCGGCCACCCATGCCACCAGTTTCATCGGTTCAGCCTCATAAGCCTCGGCATCGGCTTTCGACACCACATTCTTGAAGAAAGCCTTATAAGGCGTAAGCATCTCATTGCTCACGCGCGGATTGCGTACGTACTTGCTGAAAAGGCTGTTATCCTTGCACATGGGAGAGAGCATGTGGTCTATCAGCACCTCTTTACGGACATCGCGAAGGTCTTTGGCCGAAATTTGCTGCAAGAGGTCGAAACCGCCACGCTTTGACTTTTCAGAACGCAGCCGGGCCATGAAATCGGATATAACCCGATGATTGCCCCGGGAAGCGACCAACAAGCGGGAAGCAAGTTCTTCATCCAACTTGTAGCGTTTGGCAAACTCACGTGCCGTTTCATCGGTCATAAACGTCGAAACATACGCATTGCGGATGGAATCTTCGCGAGCCATGCGGCGGTCGTTCTCAGCCCGTTGTTCGGGAGTCACCTCAGGCAAGTCGGCACTTTCGGGAGGTGGAACGATATCAAAGTCTACGGTATGGGCTTCGCCGGCCGCCTTATCTATCTTCACCGTCAGCTCACTCTCCTTGCCGAAAGAAAGTTTGGCATAACCGAACTTTCCGTCTTTGGAAACCCACACCAGCATATCTCCCCTGCCCGCCGTCAGAAAGGCTCTTCCTTTCTCATCGGTCTGCTTGCGGGCCACGGTATAAAACTCCGCATAGTTATAGAGCTTGAATTCCACGCATGCGTCAGTCACCGGATTTCCCTGTTCGTCCTCCACCGTAACGGTAGCCTTAGCCGTCGGCGCATAATTTTCCACTACGTTGATTTCGGTATAATTGGGTGTGACGGACATCACCTCTTCTGCCCCCTCGTAGCGTCCGAATACTTTGGTGTGCATCAGCATGCCACGACTGGCGGGCGCATTGAACCAACCGAGATTCAGCACCGGTTCCGGTTCGCAAGCGCCGAGGAAGTACCATCGTCCGTCGGCCCATGCCTCTACCCAAGCATGGTTGTCGTCCGTATGCGCCCAACGGGGAGTGTAGACCTGACGGGCGGGAATGCCAACCGAGCGCAGGGCGGCCACCAGCAAAGTGGACTCTTCGCCGCAACGCCCGTAGGCGGTTCGCACCGTAGCCAAAGGCGAACTGGTGCGAGAATCGGAAGGGGTATAGACGGCCTTTTCGTGGCACCAGTGATTTACTTCCAAAATGGCGTCATATAGGGAAAGAGATTTCACCCGGTTTTTCAGTTCTTCATAAAACACCACCCGTGCGCTGTCCAATTGCTCATTGTTCACCCGCACCGGAAGCACAAAATGGCGGAAAATGTCTTCAGGGATGGTCTTTCCCCAAGGCATCTCCTCTGCCGCCTTCCGAGAGGCACGTATATTCATCAGATGGAACTCGCCGGGATAGTCGGCTATATCGGCCAAAGGCATATAGGCATAAAGAAACTCCAAGGCTTCACGCTCATATGCAGGCAAATCCATATCGAACACGGCAAACAAACCGCCTTGCGGCAACATTGCCTTTTTCCGGCTGAAATCCTGTTCCACACGCCGACGATAAGCAGCATCGGTGATGAAAGAACGTCCGCCGCAAGCGGCCAGCAAGCACATCAGTACTAAAAGAAAAGAAAATCGTGTAATTCGCTTCATCATAATCCATTATTAAGGTTGGGTCACAAAAGTAGCATAAATCAGGAATAAAATAAAATTTAAAGCCCGCTTATTCTCTTCAGGAAGAGGCAAAACGCCCCTTTAAACAGAAAAACGGACAGCAGAGGAGGAAGTCGCAAAGGCAGATTGTCCCAAGAAACCCAAGCCTCATCCCACATTGAAAATCACACCCCAAAGAGAGCATAAACAGCCCTTGAAAAGCCAATAAAAAAGAAAAACCAAACAGGGGCTTATATCGAGGCAAGCCAAGTAACCCGAATTCGGGACAAGAAGCAGGCCGGAAACCTCAGCCGGAGGCTTGTATTCCCGCAGTAAAACACCATTGATTACCAAACACTTAACTCTTCTTTGTCAGACACTTGTGTCTTACGGCTAAAACACTTGTGTCTGACGGCCAAAACACTTGTGTCTGTCGGCTAAAACACTTGTGTCTGTCAAGACAAAGGATTGCAACTGTCAAACAGGGAGAAAGCGGCCGGCGCAAAAAGGCGATTACAGAAACTATCAACGATGAAGCCAAGAACATTTGCCAAACGGAACATACACGAAAAAGGTCGTTTGCCGACTTCTTTTCAAACTTAAACGGAGAGTTTACAGCTTATACATCTTTACCAAAAGGGGTATGCGGCCTTTCATTTCGATAGCCGAAAGGAATATTGAAAAGAAGCAAACGAAGCATACATTATCAATTTTTCTCCGACCGAATCACGGGGATTCATGCTTCTATCTCAAACGTATCACCAAAGTCGTATCCGCCGAAAAGATGAAACTGCATTTGTCGTACGACGGGGGGCCCATGACACCCTCGGCATCATTGCTGAAACCATACTTCTCCGTAGGAATGCCATAGGCTCCGGTATCCAGACTTCCGTTTCCGTTTTCATCCTGAAAGAGAGAAACGGCATACGTCCCGACAGGTAGTCCCCGACAGGGAATAGAAAGCACTTTATCTTTCACATCTACCCTGAACGTCGCCATAGGCTTTTTCATAAACGCCTCCTCCGAATTGTAGATGGCTACATAGAGATGCCCCTCCGCCTTTTCAATGTCTCGAACCTCAATGGTCAGGTTCTGGGCAAACAGCAGTGTCATCGTGCCTTGAAACAGACACACCAAAAAAACAATCATTGCTTTCATTTTCTTCATTCTTTTAACGTTAATACCCGATATATGTTCTACACTATCCGCTATCCTAAAAATTAGACACATCATAAGCCGCTTTCTTTCCCAAAGTGACATACACGCCCACATAGAAGAAATGGTCTGCCGATGCCAAAACCGCTTTACCGTCCACCTTGCCGAATTCGTTCTTCCTGCACAGAATATTGGTGGCGGAAGCGTGTATAATGACTTTTTTATTTGCCAGAAAAGTCACACCCACATCCAGACTGTTGTAGGGCTTCATTTCATCATTCATCAGCCCCGGCAATGCGGGGTTGTGATAAGGCCGCCCACTGCTGAAACGATTGGTAAGGCCTATGATGGAACGCAGTCGGGGCAAAGAATACTTCACAACCAATGCGGCATTGTGCCGGGTGGCATACTGTGGAGTGGTCAGTTCCCGATAAATCCAGTACTTGCGCTTGACTATATTATAAGTATAGGATAAGCGGTATTCCAGACTCTTGAATGAAGCCCCGTCGCGAAAGAACAAGTCAACACCTTTGCTGTATCCGTAACCACCGGAGGTAAGATGTCCAACCTTTGCGCCGACACCCGCTTCTTCCAATGCCAACCGGTCGTAATCCTTATAATAAAGCTCAGCTTTACAGAAACGGCCTCCATCCTCATACTGCGCACCCAGATTATACTGCATACACACCTCGGATAACAAATTCCTTCGACGTATCAGATAACTGTTTTCGGGTAATTGCGTATAACGCCCGATGGTTCCGGACAATATCACATTACCTCCGTAATAGTTCACAGCCAAACGGGGCGAAAAGTTCATCTTCCGGTTCAACGACACATATTCCGTACGGAAAGAAAGTTCCGCTTTCCACCGTTCCCACGGATAATAAGCCGCAGAAAAGAACCCGGCGCAAACAACCGGACACAAGTGATTATTTTCTTTTATCTCCCCAAGCAGATATCCATTCTCATAGCCACGAATATAACTCTCTGTTCCCATATCTATCCGAAACACGGATGACAACCGTTTAGAAGCTTTTGCCTTCAAATGCAATTCCTGTTGGCGCTCCGACCAATTATCTCCCGAAACAACCGCACCATCGATCCTCCGATTATAATAAGAGTAAGCCATCCCTGCAAACCGGCTCCATCCACCGGACGTATGCTTGCGATATGTAGCATTGACATAAACATTGTCCTCGCCCAGCGCAAACAAACCGCGGGCATCTCCCTCATAAACGGAGAAGTCCGTCCGGTCATATTGCGCATAGATTTTCAGGAGCCCGGCATCACTAAGAACATAGCGGAATTGGGTAGCTGCTGAAAACATACGGTATGGTTTCTCAAAATCTTTTCTGCCGGAATATATTTCATCATACAGGCCCAAGTTCTGATAATTCAAATCGACAGAGAGAGACCCGCCTCCGAAAGTCTTTGTACCCCCTCCTCCTACACCGACCACAGAAGCATTCATTCCCACCTTGTCAACCCTGCTGTAATCTTTCGTTTCAAGTGGCAGGACAGCCGAAAGAACCTCTCCATATTCTTGTGGAGCACCTCCCGAAGCAAGACTCACCCCACTGAACATAAAAGTGGAGTAGCGGCTACGGGCAGGAGTATTGATGCCGTTCGAAGTATAAGGATTCAGCACATGCATTCCATCTATAAAGGTCTGTGTTTCCCTACTGCTGCCCCCGCGCACCAACAATTCTCCGGTTTCGCCCTGCACTTGAGTGCCCGGCAGCGTCTGCAAGGCTTTATATAAATCTCCGTTCGCACCGCCCACAGTGACTAACTCCACAGGGTGGATATCGCTCCAACGGCTGTTGGCAACCGGCGTTTTCCTGCCTTTCACCACCACCTCTTCCAAAGCGATACTGTCTATATGAAATTTCAGATGCACCGTATCGGTCATATACTTTTGCGCAAATAAAGGATGTATCAGGAGCAGCCCGCTCAATACCAGAAAGAATGTTCTACTTCTCATTATTTTGCCATTTATCTCGTTTTCTGCCGCAAACATAAAGGAAGAATACAAGACAAAAAAATATCCGGGACAGACATCCCGGATATGTGACGACCAACAACCTCTTTGTGATGAACTGTATATTTCTGTGACGAACGACTACCTTTTTATACTGTTCTCAATCAGTGCTCTCACCTCTTTGGCATAAGCGCGCGAAACGGGAACTTCCTCTTCACACCCTTCAAGGTTCAACCTATACCCTTGTGAGTTTCCGTCTACTTTCACCACCATCCGTACATTCACAAGAAATGCCCTATGGCAACGTATGATGAAAGGACAAACAGCAACCGACTCCTCCGCCTGCTTCATGGTGGCACGCAACATCTTCTTGACAACCGTTCTTTCTCCATCCGGGCGATAAGCCACTTTCACATAGTTTCCCTCTGCCTCTGCATAAAAGAAATCTTCCGCCGCGACTTCCAATGAATCCTTGCTTCCTCCGGTGAAGGTCAGTACTCCCCTGAAAGAAGTCTTCTCTACCAGCCTATTCCCCACGTCTCCTATTTCTTTTGAAAGATGGAGATTTATTTCCGTAGCCTCCTTCAGGTTACGGGTCAGTTGCAGGTTTCTGTTCCACATCAGAAAAATGACGATAGGAAACGGGGACAGCAGCAATACCCACATTGAGCAAAGCAAAAACAAACTGATATTCAAAGCAACTCCAAACTGCCAAGAAGAGTATAACCAAATACCAACGGCAACCATAAAACAGGTGATTAAAATATTCAGCAGGTTTTTTCCTAAAGTCCATCTCTCTTCTCTATAATAGGCAGGAAACAGCAAGGGAAACAGATATACTGCCAAAGCCGATGCAAGCAAAGTGATCGACCCATAGCCCAATAATACGGGAAATTTATTATACTGCATTTCCGAGATTCCAAACGGTTGCAACAAATACAGTATCAGAAAAATAACAGCCGAAGGCAACACCACTGCCTTCCAGCGTTGATACAATATCGGATAGGGGCTTTTCAGGAGTTCCGCCCATTTACTCATAAACATGATAGATACATAGTTACACAGATGCAAAGATATGTAATATATTTGTTATATACAGATTACAAATCACCGTATTCTAAAGATAACAAAGGGAAAAATTCTATTTTTTATGTTATAAAACATGTTTTATCAAAATAAAGTCATATCTTTGCAACGTGAAAGAAAAAGAAGTAAAAACCCGCTTTCCGAAACGCGGAAAGCACAAAAGATGACAATTATGAAAAAGAATGCAAATGAAATTTTGATGTTACAGTACCAAATCAAGCGTTATCAAGCAATGGGAAACGGTACTATGTGCCAGACTCTGAATGGCAAACTGCAAAAGCTGCTCGCAAAGCAGCCTCACTTAACCATGTAAAAAACACTTTTAAAATAAAATGAGCGAAGGGCGGAAGACCGAAATGGTTCTCCGCCCTTCTTCTTTTATGACTTTGTGAATAAGCAATCAGGCTGCAACTATGTCTTTTCCGAAAGGCGTCAACGCCAATCCAGCCAATTTAAAATGCTGCATGCCGAAAGGAATGCCGATGATGGTGATACACAGCAACAATCCGAATAGCAAATGCGAAAGGCTGATCCAGATGCCGCCCAAGAATATCCACACCACATTCATCAATACATAGAGACAACCGGCTGAACGCTCTCCGCTACGCACCTCCTTACCAAAAGGCCACAAAGCAAGGCTTGCCAGCTTCAAAGTCTGCATGCCGAAAGGAATACCAATAATGGTAATCATCATCAATAAACTGGCTGCAAGGTATTCCACGGCAGTAATAATACCACCGAACACCAACCACAAAATATTCATTAAACACCCCATACCTTCATTCTCTTAATACATACTCAATGCAACAAATATAGAACATTCTTTATTCATAATCGGTATTTTTTCTCCGTGTCCCGACAACCCTCCTGATAAAAAACATTTCGGGCACTTGCCGGAAATCTTCCGACAGAGAGAACAGATAAAAGACCAAACCATTAAAACCTCCGGAAAACAATTAAAAAAAGAAACGGTTTTAATTCGGCCGACAAGCAGCAAATTGTTCCTCAGAATTGCCCGTCATTCTGCAACACAGAACTTTGAGCCAGATAATCCGGCGCTTCTGCAAAAATGTACATCACGCTCCCTCCCTTGATGGCATCAATAATAGGACGTGAAAGTTGCTGAGGTACAGCCGGACAACCGAAACTCCTTCCTAACCGGCCTCCCTTGCTCACCACCGACGGATTGGCATAGGCGGCTCCATGCATCACAATGGCACGCTCGCGGGCACGGTCGTTGATTCCTTTCTCCAAGCCGTCCAGAATAAGTGAATAGCCATTCTTCCCCTGATAAGTGGTTCCGGTGAGATAAAAGCCCAACGAGCTTTTATAAGAGCCGTATTCGTTGGAGAAAGAAGTGGCGTATTTCTCACCGCTGTTCTTTCCGTGAGAAACAACCGAAGAAAAAAGCATCTTGCGCTCTTTCATATCGAAAACAAAAAGACGTTTGTCGGTCGAAGGACGGGAGAAGTCAATCAACGTCAATACATCCCTCTTCCGGTTTTCTATCTTATAATAACCTGCCACAGCTTGCCGAAAAGCCTTCCAATTCACAGTCCCTTCCAACTGCATGGAATGATACAGGTCGGCGCAAAAATCCGTGTCGCCCACACCTGCGGCGGAGGACATACCTTCCTCATTCTCCCATGATTTGCCATTCGTGGACAACACACAGGGGATAAACAAAAAGAGGAAAAATAAAGTAAACCGTCCCATAGGATTCCGCCAGAAAGATAATGGCGGCAAAGTTAGTTTTTTTCTTTCATACAGCTATCAAACAGACAGTTAAAAATCCGTGTGTTCTATTCGATGACTACTACCAAAGACTTTTCAACAGGCGCCCAGTCGAAGATAAACTTAGCGTGCGAAGTTGCGTTTCGGACGCACATGTGCGAACGAGGCGTTGTCCCCAAAGACTGGCTGTATTCAATCAGAGACGTACGCGGCACATTTACCGGCACTCCGTGTATATAAGCGCCATTGGTAAAGCGGCTGGCATAGGGCGCATAGCCTCCCGTGGCAGTAGAGCCGTCCTTTAGAAACACCATACGCGACTTCTTTTGCTGGAGCAGATACATTCCCAACGGCGTCTCTTGGGCATAAGGCGGAGCATAGCGTCCGGTAGTGGCCGGATTCATGCTGCGTATCTTCCACACACCACCGGAAATACGCTCCAAAGTGGTTATATTCTGATCGAGCCGATCTACAAAAATCACGTGATTAAAAAACGTACTGTCTTCCAACTGCTTCAGATAACGAGAGGGTGATAACCATTCTTCTTCAAATGTTACGGGATGTATCAGGCAGAAACTCCCTACCCTGCCTCTGAGATAGGCCAATGTCCCGTCTCGTCCATAACGTTCGGGCACAAGGGTATCGGCAGGCAGATACAAGGGGACGGACTGATAACGTTCCACGCCCAATGTATCGGACACACGCCGATAGGCATCGCGCACAAACGTACGCACCAACGTAGCTTCTCCATTCAGGTTCTTATAGTTCTGCAACACTACCAACCTTGCCGTATCGAGCTGCATGTTCTCTATATAAGCAAGACAATTGCGAATCACATCCCATTTGAAAGAACGCACAGTATCTTTATAAGGATAAGTGTCATTCAAGGTATACTTATCGTACAATAAATCTTTAGTAAGGGATATGTCGGCTGCACTCAACCGCTTAGCAGGGAGAGGCAGCCCGACTAAAGGCGTATCCGAAGCTGCGGAATCCGTAAAAGCCGAACTCCGGCCTGCTTCCGTCGGCAAAGGCAATTCTTGCCGGTTATGACAGCCTGCAAGCAGAAAACAGCACAAGACAAACACACCGACAGAAAATGGAAATTGCTTCATAAAGACAAATTAAGGAACAAAGGTATAACATTTTTCAGATTAAATAACGACAAATCCCCGATTATTGTTACTTTTAAAGCAGTCCGCCCCATTTCTGCATCACCCATACAACCTACATACATGTTCTGTATCTGCACCGTACCAAGTCCGTATCATCTCCATACCTATATAATACGGAGATGATACGGAGCAGGTACACATTCCTGACACGAAAATAAATCGGAGAAGAAGACTATGAGATACCACAGGTGTGGCAGAATATGGAACTTTGCAACTTGGTTGCATTCTTTTTCTATTATCTTTGCCCCAGAAAAAGAAAAAAATGGAGGAAACGATATGAGCTGCAATTGTTGCTGCACACACCACAAGCATGCAGTAGAGAACGAAAAAAAGAACAGTTGGTTGAAGGATTATTGGCGAATCGTCCTCTCTGCCTTGCTGCTTTTGGGAGGCATTATCTTGAATTCGACAGGCTTTACTCTCTTTCAAGAAAGATATGCGGCATTCTGCTGGTATTTGCTGGCCTATCTGCCGGTAGGGCTACCCGTCCTGAAAGAGGCATGGGAGAATATTGTACGAAAGGATGTCTTCAGTGAATTTACCCTCATGTCCATAGCCACCGTAGGTGCTTTCTATATAGGGGAGTATCCTGAAGGAGTGGCCGTAATGTTGTTCTATTCTTTGGGAGAACTTTTTCAGGAGAAAGCGGTGGATAGAGCAAAGCGCAACATCGGCTCTCTGCTTGACGTACGTCCGGAAACGGCAACGGTAATCAAGGATAATGAATCGGTGGTAGAGGCTCCTCAAAGGGTAAAAGTAGGTGAGGTCATCGAAGTGAAAGCAGGAGAACGGGTTCCCTTGGACGGTGTGATGTTGGGCGAAGTGGCAGCCTTCAACACATCTGCCCTGACGGGAGAGAGCGTCCCCCGCAACATTCGGCAAGGTGAAGAAGTGCTTGCCGGAATGATTTCGACCGACAGAGTGGTAAGGATACGGGTGACAAAGACATTCGAGAAAAGTGCATTGTCGAGAATCTTGGAACTGGTGCAGGACGCTTCCGAACGAAAAGCGCCGGCCGAACTGTTCATCCGGAGGTTTGCCCGCATCTATACCCCCATCGTCACCGGATTGGCAGTGCTGATTATCCTGCTTCCTTACATCTACTCCTTGATAATTCCTGAATATCCATTCATCTTCAACGACTGGTTGTACAGAGCATTGGTATTTCTGGTCATCTCCTGTCCCTGTGCATTGGTGGTAAGCATTCCACTGGGATATTTCGGCGGCATAGGGGCTGCATCCCGCTTGGGAGTATTGTTTAAAGGAGGAAATTATCTGGATGCCGTCACCCGAATCAACACAGTGATATTCGACAAGACGGGCACACTGACCAAAGGAATCTTCGAGGTGCAGTCCTGCGAAACTCAACCGGACATGTCGGAAGAGAAACTTATACGACTGGTTGCTTCTGTGGAGCGCAACAGCACACACCCCATAGCCAAAGCGATTGCAAGTTATGCCGGACAGAGGGGCATAGAGCCGATGGCCGTGTCGGACATTAGGGAAATCGCAGGCCATGGTTTGCAGACTTTCATGGACAACGACCGTATTCTGGTGGGAAACACCCGGCTGTTGGATAAGTTTCAGGTGAAATATCCCGATAAACTTTCGTCCATCGCTGATACGGTTGTGGTTTGTGCCATCGGAACAACCTACGTCGGGCACTTGCTATTGTCAGATACGCTGAAAGAAGATGCCTTCAAAGCCATTGAAGGACTAAAGGCATTGAATATCGACAACATCCAGATACTGTCGGGAGATAAGCAAGGGATTGTCTCTGACTTTGCCCGGAAGCTGGGGGTGGCACAAGCATACGGAGAATTGCTGCCCGACGGGAAAGTGAAGCATGTCGAGGAGTTGCGTCGGGATGCAAGAAACAGGATAGCTTTCGTGGGCGATGGCATCAATGACACTCCCGTCCTTGCCCTCAGCCATGTGGGCATTGCCATGGGAGGTTTGGGCAGTGACGCCGCCATAGAAACCGCCGATGTCGTAATTCAGACAGACCATCCGTCCAAGGTAGCCACCGCCATCCATGCCGGCAGACAGACGCGCCGGATAATCTGGCAAAACATCTCTCTGGCATTCGGTGTGAAGCTGCTTGTACTAATCCTCGGCGCCGGCGGTATGGCCACCCTTTGGGAAGCTGTCTTTGCAGATGTGGGAGTTGCCCTCATCGCGATAATCAACGCCACACGCATACAGAAACTGATAAAATAGAAGTTGCAGAAATGATGATAGAAGAACAGGAATGCTTAGACCTTTTGGCCAAAAGGGAAATATCGCCTACCGCCATAAGGCTTTTAGTTCTGCAAGCCATGCTGCGAGCAGACCGTTCCGTATCATTGCTCGACTTGGAAAACATGTTGGATACCGTCGACAAATCCACCATTTTCCGTACCATCATGTTGTTTCTATCTCATCATCTGATACATAGCATCGACGACGGAACAGGCTCATTCAAATATGCGGTATGCAGCAGCAACTGCTCTTGCGGAGTGGACGACCTGCACACACATTTCCATTGCGAGAAGTGCAACAAAACATTCTGCTTCACCAACATTCCCACTCCGGTAGTCAACCTGCCTGAAGGTTTTACACTAAACGGCATCAACTATGTGCTGAAAGGGCTTTGTCCGGAATGTGCGGCAACGGCAACAGAAAACAAAGGCTTTCATAAATGAGGTGAATTGGGTTGTAAACCGGTGCATTCAGGAAATATCCGTCAGGTTGAAACGGCTCACCCCGGCCTCATAAGGCTGCATTCTTGTAATTATTCCGTTACTATTCCTTTAAGTCCTTTCAAGTTCGCCCCCAAGCAACACCTCTTCGATGGCACGTTTAAAATCGGCTTTCGACATGGCTCCCATAGCCATTTGAGGACTCTCGTTCATCGGAATGAACAAAAGCGAAGGAATAGATCGGATGCCGAAAGCCGCCGACAAATCAGGCTCTTCTTCCGTATTTATCTTATAAATGTAAATATCGTCGCCATATTCGGCAGCAAGCTCTTCCAGAATAGGAGCCACCATCTTACAAGGGCCACACCAGTCTGCATAGAAATCTACAATAGCAGGTTTATCACCCAAATATATCCACTCGGACGGATTCGTCTCGTAGTCCGCCACTCTTTTCAGAAACTCGTCTTTTGTCAATTGAATTGTTTTCATCTTATCCTTGTTTTTATATCACTTGTTTTCATATCCTATTTCCTCGTTTATAAGGCTTTATCACATCTCTGTAAACGCGTCTCCGGCTACTTGCGGTGAAGCAGCCACCTCCCCCACAAGAGAGGTTCAGGGCAGCTTGCAACAGAAACATCCCGGCCGGCAGAAGAAACACGTAATCAGCCGAATATAGGGCATAAAAGCCAATGCCGATGCCGGCAGCCAACCGCACAAGACGCATAGCGTCCCGGTTTTTCAATCTACGATTCATTTTCCGGTTCTTTTTGAAATGAGTTAAACGCCAATCCTCCCAGCAAGCCACCCCATAGGCTGCTATAAACAGGAGATGATGTGATCGGACAACTTCCGGTGGAACAGCCGACAAATCTCCAGTAGAGATAGCCTGCCAATACTCCGAGCAAAACGCCAAGCAGGGTCGGCCGGTACTTTTTCAACATTCTTTTTTTCATGCCAGTCCAAATTTAATCTGATTTATATTCACACAAAAACTATTTTCCATAAGAAAACAAACAAGAAGCCATTTTGTTTTCTTGCGGAAAATAATTTTATAAGAAAACAAACAAAAATGAGGTATCAAACACCCGCTTAAATTTATCCGGTATATTCTTTTACCTGAGTTCGGGAAAGGCGGTTTCTTTTGCTGAAGACGAGGGGCTGCATCCTGTCGGGCGGATATTTCCTGAATGCAGCGGTTTACGGCGGTCAGGCAGAAGAGAAAAGAGCCTTTCGGACTGGCCGTCCTCACCCTGTCTGACAACTGCAATCCTTTGTCCTGACAGACACAAGTGTTTCAGCCGTCAGACACAAGTGTTTTGCACGTCAGACACAAGTGTTTTAGCCGTAAAACACTTGTGTCTGACAAGGCAGGAATAAACACCTGATAATCAACGACATTTTACTTTAAGACACAAGCCGGATGAGGGCATCAATCTGCTTCTTATTCCGAACTCGGATATTCTTTTGGATAATACACGTTCAAAGTTTTATCCCGAAATAAGAGTCTGTTTTAATAAAGTTTTCGTATCTTTGCACCGAAGAAGACAAAAAATCCTGCTTCTTCCAGATTTTGTTTTCCTGTAAACAATAAGGTTAAGGGCTTGACTGGATTTGACAGCGGGTAGAAATGGTATATAAGCATGCAGTGGGTCGGTAATTTCCACTTAAATCTCAGTTATCAAAATATTATCTGGCGAAAACAACTTTGCTCTCGCTGCTTGATCGAAGTATAGTAGATTGGCTTTATTTCCACCACAGTGGTGGAAACGAGATGTCGCTCAAAAGCTCTTGTTCCGAAGCGTTTGGTTCAGTGGCACAGCAAAATCGGAAATAGTTTGAGCTTTTCCCCGCAGCTCTTACGAAATTTTAGGGGATAAGGCATAAGTTGGTAGCTTTGGTCTTGCTTATGCTCGAAAAACGAAAGCAAAGATAAGCATGTAGAAAGTATATGGTTTCCTCGTTTGGACGGGAGTTCGATTCTCCCCAAGTCCACAACAAAAGGGAAAAGGATAAGTTGTTTTGCAAGACAGCTTATCCTTTTCCCTTTTGTTTGTGGGACTATCGATGGCGCTTTGCGAAATATCGGCAACAAGATTTAACACATATCTTTCGTATATTATAAAATTTATTTTATAAATTTATAGCAATAATCTTTTTCATAACTTTCAATTTGTTTACCACAAAGAAAAAAGTCAGTCGGGTATTATAACATATCAGATAGCCAAATAGTACGAACTTACGGATAAGGTGATGCTCTTCACTCTATCCGTTCATAATGGAGTGTTTTATGAAAAATATGTTTTTATTTATTTGTTTTCCGTTGTTTTTTTCTCAATGCGGCTCCAAAAGTACAGCCGCCAATCAGCAAAATGACGAAGAACCTGTATATATAGGAGATTCTATCAACTACAAAATACAGATTGAAAATGAAAAGGCGTGGGAAGAAGCGACGAAAGTGCGAGAGTCTATAACAGACTCAACCTTTTTACAGACAAAACGTCCTATGTCGGATGATGCTATAGCTCCATATAATTATAAAACCGGGGTTGTTGAGGATAGAGCATATAATCGGGTGGTTTATATTAAGGCATTTGAACGGGCAAAAAAACATCTTCTTGTAGTGAACGGGGCGTTTGTATGTGATTTAAAAAACGGCGCAGATATAAATATATCAGAAGATTTGTACAGGTATATAATGGAGATATTTTCAGAATGGAATTTAGGATTGCAAAAAGGGAAATATAAAATTACAAAATCAGAGACAGGAGGGTATGACATACTGCCTATATCGGCTAAGTAGTATTCAGTTCTCGCTTGGGGTTACTTTCTCTTTTCCTACAACCGGGTTACAATGAGCAGTACCCGGATTGTCTATACTTGATTAGTGCCTACCTTGCGCCTGATACCTCCTCAACAGAGAAAAAAGGTGCATAAAAAGCCTCTCTCGGAAGACTCCCGATGCCATAAAAGAAATAAGACTTCGCTCATATCTGGGTAATCCCAAGCCCGCACTTTCCAATACCTCCCAAACGTGAGCCCGATAAAAAAAACGATACTGTATGACAAGGATATAAGGGAGATAATATTACCTTTGCCTCAAAGAAAGCTTCGAAAGCCGATTGTGAACAACAAAACATCATGTCCATGAAAACAATCCTCTTCTGTATGCTGGGATTAAGCATCGCCGCTTGCACGTCGAGAAAAGACAACGACGGAAAAACAAACGAACTCGCCATGCTGGTGGGTACTTATACCGACGGAACAAGCAAAGGCATCTACACCTTCCGCTTCAACCAAGAAACGGGTATGGCCACTCCGCTCGACACCATCGAACTGCCCAACCCTTCCTACCTCGTTCCATCCGAAGACGGGAAACGGGTCTACGCCGTAAGTGAAATGAACGACAACAGAGCCGCACTCAACACCTTGTCGTTCGACAAGGCAACGGGAGAACTGCACCTGCTGAATACCGAGCCGACTCTCGGTGCCGACCCTTGCTACGTGGCCACAAACGGAAAATCTGTGCTGACAGCCAATTATAGCGGAGGAAACATGTCAGTCTTTCCCCTACTCAAGGATGGCACAGCAGCTCCCATAGACACACTCTTCGAAGGCAGTGCCACCGGCCCAGACGCCGTACGTCAGGGCACTCCGCACCTACACTGTGCCATTTTTTCACCGGATGGGAAATACATTTTTGCCACCGACTTCAGTGCCGACCGTATCCTGCGTTTTGTTCTGCATCCCAACGACATCGTCCCCCATCCTTCCATGGAAGCGACCGTCATTGATTCCGACTCAGGCCCGCGTCATCTGACCTTCAGTCCGAATGGCAAATACGCCTATCTTATCACCGAGTTATCGGGTAAAGTCATAGCTTTCAGTTACGATGACGGATGCCTGAAACAAATACAAAGCATCACCGCCGACACAACGGCTGCCCGTGGAAGCGCAGATATCCACCTCAGTCCGGACGGAAAATTTCTCTACGCCAGTAACCGCCTGAAAGAAGACGGCATCGCCATCTTTGCCGTTAATCCCGAAAATGGCTTCTTAGCCAAAGTCGGCTATCAACCGACGGGCATCCACCCACGTAACTTCAACATCACCCCGAACGGGAAATACTTACTCGTTGCCTGTCGTGACAGCAATGTCATCCAAGTGTTTCAACGCGACCAAAATACCGGGCTACTTAGCGATATCCATCAAGATGTAACGATAGACAAACCCGTATGTATACAATTTGTCAACTCTGTTAATAATCCATAAACCATACTTGAACAAAGATAAGTTGATTAAATTTGCCTTTTAACCAAATCCTGTCTAAACGAATTATATGTATTTATGAAGAAAAATATAGTGATACTCTCTGCTCTGCTACTGACTACGGCCTCCATGGCGCAAACCGAAGTAACAACCGGCGTTATGCGAGGCAAAGATTACGGAGTGACCTATCTGCTGCCCAAAACAGAAATAGAACTTGTACTACAAACCACAAAGCATACTTATACTCCCGGAGAGTTTTGCAGATACGCCGACCGCTACCTGCGTCTCAACAACGTGTCTGCCGAGCCGCAAGAATATTGGACATTGGACAAGGTGGAAAGCCGTGTAATCGGCCTACCGGATAAGGACAACGTGTATTTCGTCAAGATGAAAGACAAAACCGTGGCTCCTCTCATGGAACTCACGGAAGACGGTATTGTACGTTCCATCAACATTCCTTTCAGTGGACGACAAACAGCCACTCCACCCGAAGCGGCAACCTCCGAAAAAAGCATCGACCCGCGCAGTTTCCTGACAGAAGAGATACTGATGTCGAACTCCAGCGCCAAGATGGCCGAATTAATTGCCAAAGAGATTTACAGCATACGCGAAAGCAAAAACGCCCTGCTGCGCGGAGAGGCGGAAAATATGCCCAAAGACGGTGCTCAACTCAAACTCATGCTCGATAACCTGAACCAGCAGGAACGTGCCATGACAGAGATGTTCTCAGGCAAAATAAAAGAAGAACCCAAAACCTTTATTATTCGTCTGACACCTGAAGAAAAGCAAAATGTAGTTGCTTTCCGCTTCTCCAAGAAGTTAGGGGTGGTGGCCGACACTGATTTGGCCGGCGAGCCGTATTACCTCAGCATTACCAACCTCAAAATTCCCGATATCTCAGCAGCCGGAGAAAGTAAAAAGAAAGTGGATGGCATAGCCTACAACCTTCCGGGCAAAGCGCAACTAATCCTCGTTCATAACAATAAGAAATTGCTTGATGAGCAACTCCCCGTTACCCAATTCGGCACCGTGGAGTACCTTGCACCGGTATTGTTCAACAAAAATTCAACCATAAAAGTAATGTTCAACACAGCAACGGGGGGATTGATTAAAGTAGACAGGGAATAGTTCAAGGCTCGACTGTCAATCGGATCAGACCTTTCTTGCGTAACTGCATCACGTAGGTAGTGACACGTGCAACGTGGTTCTCTTTGCCCTCAAAGTACCCGGCAAGCCGGACAATAATCTCGCTTACGGTGCATTGTCCGTCTATCAACATCCAGATAGTTGTACCGTATTCCTCAAGTTTCACACGGATATCAGGCGACAACTTTCAGGCAATAAAAAGCGCAGCAGCCACCTATATTTAAACCGAGTGGGAAAGCGAGCACAACATACTCACCTTCCCACTCGGTCGTTATATGCCTGCAACGCATCGGAACAGCATCCAACAGGCTAATCTTGCCTTGACGCATCTCCCCAACGCGCCATTCATCATCTATCAATTTTATTCCTTGATATTAGGCTCTTCCAGTCCGAGACCTTTCTTTCTATCCACCACTTTCAGAACAAAGCCCAGAATCAAAGCGGCAACGCCCAGACAAGCCAGCATCACCAGAGGTGCAGTATAGTCATACGAAACGGCAGCTTCTTCGGCCGTAATCACCCCATTCTTCAAATCTTCCACCAATTGCGGATTGGTCTTATCAAGCACCTTGCCTATCAGCAACGGGAAAAGCCACAAACCAATATTCTGAATCCAGAAAATCAAGGCATACGCACTTCCTATAATCTTGGCATCAACCAGCTTTGGCACGCTGGGCCACAAAGAAGCAGGTACCAACGAAAAGCTGGCCCCAAGTATAAGAATAGTGAGATAAGCAATGAATATGCCGCCCACAGCATTGTCTTTGAACAATGGGAGCACAAACGCAAATGTCAAATGGCATAAAATAAGCAGGACAGAACCTACCACAAGCATGGAAGCCGCCTTTCCTTTATGGTCTACATAATTACCCAATATAGGAGTGATGCCGACAGCCAGCAGGGGGAATACGGCAAATACAGTCTCGGCACTTTGACGCATATATCCCATATAGCAGAAAACCACCAACGCTACACCGGCTACGACCAATAATCCATACTTCATGTTCGCCTTCTTGGAGAAATTGCTGGCGAAAGCCGTAGCTGCCACTACCAGCATGATGCAATACTGAATAACCGTCACGGTATTGGTAGACCAGAAAGACTCAGGAGAAACTTCTGTAAACACCAAGTTGCATTGCAACATATTCACTGCATACTTTTGGAAAGGGAAAATAGCAGAATAATAAAGCACACACAAAAGAGCCACTACCCAAAAACCTCCACTGGAAAGAATTTTTCCAAGATCGCTGATTTTGAAAGGATCGTCTTTTTCTTCTGCCTCACCAGTCTGCTCATCAAGCTTCTTGTCCATAAAGAAATAAACTATAAACATGATAAGTGCGATGAACAACAAAACAACACCGAATGCCACTGAGCGCGATACATCTATCACTCCACCCAACTTGGCAAACATCGGAGAGAATATCATACAAGTGGCCACTCCCAAACGGGCAAGCGCCATCTCCGAACCCATGGCAAGCGCCATCTCACGCCCCTTAAACCATTTTACAATACCTCGTGAAACCGTGATTCCGGCCATTTCCACACCGCAACCGAAAATCATAAAACCTACTGCGGAAAACTTGGCCGACGCAGGCATTCCTTTATAGAAAGGTGAAATTCCCAACTCATCAAAAACAGGAATATAATTCAGATTATTATTGAACCAAGTTTCAAGTCCGCTTCCCTGAAAAGCCTCGGTCACGGCATACCAATTGATGGTAGCGCCAACCAGCATCACCACCCCCGAAAGCAACGCCGTAAAACGCACCCCCATCTTATCGAGGATGATACCGGCAAAAATAAGAAAAAAGACAAATACATTGAGAAAAGTCTCAGACCCTTGCATCGTACCGAATGCGGTGGAATCCCATCCGCGGGTAGATTGCATCAAGTCCTTGATCGGTGATAAGATATCCATAAAGATGTATGAACAAAACATGGCGAAAGCCAAAAACAGTAGTACCATCCAACGCATTCCTGCAGAATCGCGCAACGTCTGATGAATTTTGTCTGTAGTAGTCATTTTTCTTGTATTGTTATAAAGTTAATAATAAAAAGCAGAACCAGATTGTCTTTCTTTATAAAAAAGATGCGAATTACACGGCATTCACGAATTTATTTCATCCGTGCTGTCCTGCGTAATCCACATCCCGCAAAGAGAGAGTGTATTGTACTCAGACACACTCTCCATCATATAAAGAATGGTAAAACACCTATTATCAGTTAGCTGCAGAATCTGTTGCGGCAGCAGGAACTTCCGCTTGCGGAGCCGCCGTACCTACGGGCATGTTATAAGGATTTGTTTTTTCTTCCTGTTGTGCTTGCTCCATGATAACATCGCCACCTTTTCCGGCAGAAGAAGGTATTGTATATGCGGAAACAATACTGAAAATCACCATAGCTCCTGCCAATGTCCAAGTTGTTTTTTCCAAGAAATCCGTAGTCTTACGCACACCCATAATCTGATTGGATGATGAAAAACCTGATGCCAGACCGCCCCCCTTAGAATTTTGGATCAACACAATGAAGCACATCAACACAGACGCAATCAGCATAAAGATAATTAATAATAAGTACATTTTGTTATTTCGATTTAGCGTTAATAATCAATTTCTCCAAAAACCTGATTTGGTCTGCAAAGTAAGCATTTTTTTTTGGATAATTCAAATTTAATTTTTTAATAATTTCGAGTGCTTTGTCATATCGGTGCTGTTTTATATAGATTTTAGCCAGAGTTTCCGTGAAACAGGTATCATCCAATTCGTCTGTAACAGGAGACAGCACTCTCCTCTCCTCTTCTTCCGCTTCTTCATCCCCTTTACCAGAAAATGCCCTACTTCCATCCGGAATCATTCTCGTATTATCCGCAAGTTCTTCCGTACTGTCCGAAATTTCTTTATCCTCCGAAGGAAGATACTTTGCTTCGATTAAAAGCATATTCTCCGACTTGCTTTTGCGGATAAAGCCGTCTATAAGCTCATGTCCATACAATGGAGGCGTTTCCATCTCTTTTTCCGAATACTCTTCATGATGTTCATCTTCCTGCATCAGATAAGCGGTGTAATCCATGGCATAATCCAGTCCGGAATTCCGAGGATGTTCTTCGGGAATAGTGGCCAAGAAAGCGTCGATTAAAGAAAGCGTACGATCCACATTCGGTTCTGTTTCCAAATCATCGGAAAAAACAGAAGAAGTTCTGCGGGCTTTCAAAGAGAAACGCTCGCCCTCTATGAGATAAAACAACACACGTCTATCTGCCACATACAATACCGACTTGCGCAGCTCTACACCGAAACTCACGTCATGCAACAGATAAAGATTTTTCAGATACAGCAAACGTAGCGACTGGAAATAGGGGTATCTGGCTACCAGAGTACGAAGTTCGTACAAAGTACCCCTATCCAACGTATCAGGATGTTCAATCCATTGTTGTAAATAAGCAGAAGTCATCTTATTACCAATTAGCTACGGTTGCATTGAATATTTGTTCCGTAATATCTTTCACCATCACAGCTATCAATTGGTCCTGTACCTCTGTCAGCAATTTTGAAGAATCATAAGTTTGAAAAGCCGAAAATTTCTCTTCAAAGTCCTCTTCATGATTCGTGTTATTGACATAGCGCACATTAACTGTCAGTGTCACTTTCACTTTCGAAGAGTAACCACTGGCATCCACAGCTTCGTTATACTGGTTATAGCCTACTATTTCTCCATCTATATCAAGATCACCACCGGTATTGACAAGTTTCAAACGGGTCTGCTGTATGAACATGTCTTTCATTCGCTGGTTGAACTCTGTCGCCAACGGTGCATATACATACTCCGCCCTATTCTGGAAATCGGCAATAGAAATTGTTTTTACCTTCGTGTAGTCGATGGAACTGATTGGCGCAAGACCAAACTGCATCTTACAGGAATTTATCAGAAACAACAAACTCATCAACAATACGGCAGACACCGCTTTCTTAGTCCAATCCATACTCTTTTATCTTTCTATATAGCGTCCGCTCGGAAATATTCAAATCCTGAGCCGCACTTTTACGTTTACCATGATGTCTTTCAAGCGCCTTGCGTATCACTTCTTTCTCCACTTCATCCAACGAAAGCGTCTCTTCCACATATTCTTCCGTATCCTGAATGTCATCGTCCACAGAAGAGACCGGCGTCACTGAAGGATGTATAATGGTAGGGATGACAGATGATACCGGAGGCACCACAACCGGAGAAGCCGACGCATAGTAGGAAGGAGCAGTCGTCACCTGATTAGACATTGCCCCCCGTTCGGCCATGATTTCATGCACCAGCTTCTTGAGTTCCGTCACGTCCTGACGCATATCGAACAGCACTTGATAAAGAATCTCTCTTTCACTGCCAAAACTCTTGTTCTCTTTCACACCAAACAGAGCCGGCAAACGTTGCATATTATTTTGTTCGGGCAGATAGCCTTTCAATATGGAGGCATTGATTTCACGATTGGTTTCGATGATTGAAATCTGCTCGGTGATATTCTTTAACTGACGTACATTCCCCTGCCAAGGATACGACAACAGTATCTGCTTACCGTCTTCCGTCAACTGAATGGCGGGCATGCGATACTTTTCCGCAAAATCTGAAGCAAACTTGCGAAAGAGCAACACAACATCTTCGCCGCGCTCGCGCAACGGAGGTACTTGGATTGGAACAGTATTCAGTCGATAATATAAATCTTCACGGAAACGTCCCTCGGCGATGGCCTGCGTCAAGTTTACATTGGTGGCGGCAACAATTCGCACATCAGTTTTTTCCACTTTAGAAGAGCCTACCTTGATGAACTCCCCACTCTCAAGTACACGCAGCAGCCGTGCTTGAGTAGGTAAAGGCAACTCACCAACTTCGTCAAGGAATATCGTTCCGCCGTTGGCCTCTCCGAAATATCCTTTCCGTTCGCCGATAGCTCCGGTGAAAGCGCCCTTCTCATGCCCGAACAATTCAGAATCAATCGTTCCTTCCGGAATGGCACCGCAGTTCACGGCAATGTATTGCCCATGCTTGCGCCGACTATATTGGTGGATAATCTGCGGAAAACTTTCCTTTCCCACCCCACTCTCCCCGGTAATCAGTACAGACAAGTCGGTAGGCGCCACCTGAATGGCGATGTCAATGGCACGCATCAACACTTCATTATTGCCAATGATGCCGAAACGTAATTTTACCTGTTGTATTTCTGCTTTCGTCATTCTATAAATCTTCTTCTACACTATCGAGCTTCAGCTTGTCACTGTCGTCACGCTTCTCGTAATACTGCTTACGCAGCGGATTGGCACGCATCGCATTCTCACGCTGACGATTACGGAATACGTCTATGGCTACATAGATGGCTTGCCTGAACGAATCTTCCGATGCAACTCCCTTGCCGACAATATCATATGCCGTACCATGAGCCGGTGAAGTACGCACCACAGACAGTCCTGCTGTATAGTTCACTCCTTCATCCATAGCCAATGCCTTGAACGGAGCCAGCCCTTGGTCATGATACATGGCCAGAATGCCATCGAAATGAGTATAATTGTCTGAACCCATGAATCCGTCAGCCGGATAGGGGCCATAGCAAAGCACACCCTGAGCAGCCATCTCACGGATGGCAGGGGCTATCACTTCTTGCTCCTCGGCTCCCAATAGCCCGTCATCTCCCGCATGCGGATTAAGCGACAAGACGGCAATACGTGGAGCACCGATGGCAAAATCCTGCTTCAAGGATTGGTTGAAGATTTTCAACTTCTCCTCTATCAACCCCTTAGTGATGGTTGCGGCAATCTCTTTCACAGGGATATGTCCGGTCACCAACGCCATCCGGAAATCATTCTTCATCAGAATCATAAGAGCCTTTTCACCATTCCCCAATTTCTGTTCGATGTATTCCGTATGCCCAGGAAAGGCGAATTCTTCCGATTGAATGGTATGCTTATTGATGGGGGCAGTGACAAGCACGTCTATCAACCCCTTTTTATATTCCTCAATAGCCCTTTCCAATGCGTCAAGCGCTGCTTTACCGGCTTCGGGGTCGGGTTTGGAAAATTCCACTTTCACTTCATCGTCCGTACAGTTCACTACACTCAACCGGTTGTGGACAGCTTCAGATGCAGAGTTCACAATGCTGAAGTTCGTGGGTAAATCCAATGATTTACGATGATAAGCCGCCACCTTGGGCGAACCGTAAACGACAGGGGTGCATAATTCCAGCATAGCGGGTTCTGCAAAAGTCTTCAAAATTACTTCATATCCCACCCCATTGATGTCTCCTTGCGTGATGCCGACTCTTATTTTGTTATCTTCCATTTTATCGTTTATTGTTAATTGTATCTTTTGAAATCACATTGAGTGGTATTTCCGCACCTTCCTGCTTGCTGCCGGACAACTTCAGGGTATAGAGCGAAGCCTCCATCTGACGAACCAGATTGCGTTTCAGTTTATCCGGTGAGTAAATAAATATTTCCGATACGATGATGCGTTGGTTGGCTTTGTCCAAGCGTGTATGAGACACAAATGGGCCACCCATGAAATCACCCTTTACACGCCACAAGCCCCGAGCTTCCAAAGCATATTCACCCTGCACGCTGATAGGGCGCACATCGGTCATTAAAGAATCCGTCATCATATACATGCCCTCCCTAGCACCCGGAATATTGATTTTCATCACAGAATCACGTTTATGAACAAAGTATTCTTTGGTAAACGTATCTTTATCCGTATAAGGATAAGAATAGATAACGAAGTTCTGGTCACCGGTAGCGGCATTCATGCCTGCCCAGAAGAAATTCTCACCTTGTTTGGTAGACGTCAATTCGCCCGGCACCCACACATCGCAATCGAATATGCTTTTCACCTTTGTGGAGATATAATCACTGTGTTTCTTTTCCAAAACCGAAATCTGCCGGTTCATTTCCGCATGAGTAAAAAAGTCTATTATGGTTTGACTATTTTCTTCCACGAACTTCGCAAACGAAGGTTCATCGGCAGCCTGAATGGTCAGAATGGATTGCGGAACAGCATAGACATTCTTTGCAGACTTGAATTTGGGCTGTGTATACAGTTCCTTATTCACATCTACTATAATGATGTTTCGAATCATCTTCAAAGTAGCATCATAATTGGCCGGTGCTGTATACATGATGCGGAATGAACGTTCAGACTGCGGAAGTCCCGGCACATCCGAATCGAGTACATCAAACAAAGCTCTGCCGGCAGGGCGTTCCCACAGTCCTTGGTCGACCACTACCAAAATTTCATATGCCCGGCCACTGGAAGAGGGAGTAAACACCCCCTTCTTGCCTTTGCCGCATGCCGCAAAAAGCATTAAAACAAGAACCATACTTAAATAAAACAGGTGCTTTTTCATATCTCTATCAATTTAGTTCTCACAAAGCTAAGAAGAATGAATAACATCCTTTCCACCAAAGCTAATAATTTATATTAAATCTTGCTTATTCTCCTCCTGCTTGGCCGTAGAAAGCATGCCACACGCTGCAAATATATCTTCACCGCGCGACGAGCGTATGGTAGTGAAGAGTCCGTGTGAAGTCAGGTAATCGCGGAAAGCTGTCATTGCTTCCATATCAGCTCCTTCAAGGGCTACTCCCGGTATGGCATGAAAACGAATCAGGTTAATCCGGCAATCCATCCCGCGCAACAGCTTCAGCAGTTCTTTGGCATACGTTAGGGAGTCGTTCACTCCTTTAAAAACAATGTACTCGAAAGAAAGTCGGCGTTGTTTGCTAAAATCATAATTTCTTAGCAGTTCCACAATTTCCCTGATGGAGAAAGCCTTTTCAGCCGGCATCAGTTCCCTACGTAAAAAGGGGACAGGCGAATGCAGGCTGATGGCCAAATGGCAGTCAGATTCTTCAATGAAACGTTGTAGCCCTTTTCGTAATCCTACGGAAGAAAGAGTGATCCGCTTGGGACTCCAGCCGTATCCGTAAGAAGCAGTCATAATCTCCAACGCTTTCAGCACTTCATCCGTATTATCAAGCGGCTCTCCCATTCCCATCATCACCACATTGGTCAACTTGTCTCTTTCGGGCAAGGAGTTTATTTGATTGATAATCTGGTTCGATGTCAGATTGGCAGCAAAGCCCTGCTTACCTGTCATGCAGAACTTACAATTCATCTTGCATCCCACTTGAGAAGAGACGCAAAGTGTGGCGCGATCATCTTCAGGAATGTAGACCGCTTCGATAAAATGCCCTTCTCCTACCCGATACAGATATTTCACCGTACCATCCACCGAGCGCATGGCATCTACCGGAGCCTCCACACCAACCTCATAAATCTCCTTCAACAATTCACGATGCTTCAGCGACAGGTTACTCATCTCATCAATAGAAGCCACTTTCTTGTCATACAGCCAAGAAGCTATCTGTTTGGCCGAGAAACCGGGCATTCCCATGTTCTTCACTACGTTTTGTAATTCGGAAAGGGTGAGCCCCAATAGAGGTTGTTTCTTCATGTTGTATCTTTTTCGTTAAAAAGGAATTTCCTTTTTTTCATTACCCGACTCCGATCCGCCTAAAAGCAGTTGCGGCTTCATGGCAGGAAACCATAGACTTTATTTAGAAAAATCACTACTTTTTCCAATAAAAAGCACCAGTCTGCCATCATAAAGCAAATCTCCTTTCTCAGATGCAAAGGTAGGAATAAAGTCGCTAAATTCAATGGAGAAAACGGAAAATGGAAAGAACAGGCTGCGATAGCTTACGGTTGCATAAGTGTAAAACATAGATAATCTTTCAGTTACAAAACATCTTATATTCGTTCCGTTCGAAGTTGCACCAAAATAAGTAATCAACATTATGTATGGTAAAAAAGAAGCACGAATTTCGCGAAACTACACAAATTTATGAGCAAAATCCGTGAATCCCGTGAAATCCGTGCCAAAAGTTTTTTTCAAAGTGCGTTGTCACACTTCCGTTTTTTTATGGAATATCCATTTGTTTTTAAAAAAACAGATAGCGCTTATCTTTCACTTCAGCCTTCAGATACAAGTCATTGATGAACTGACTTGCCATACGTGCATGCATATTTTTCAAAGCAGATTCTTCCGTTTCTTTATTGAACATCTCATCCTGCTTTTCTTGTGCATAAGCCTGCAAAACGAATACGCCGCCATTCCCCTTGATAGGAGCGCTCAACTTGTTCGGCTCGGCCACCGAAGCATAAGCACTGACCAACGGTTCACTACTGCGAAGAACCGGGATATAGGCAGGAGCGCCGAAAGTTACGTGCTTCACCGAGTCGCTGACAGCATTTGCCATATTCTTATATTGGTCGAATGAAGTGGCATTGGCAACTTTCATATCAGCCATAATCCTTTCAGCTTTCTTATCACGAAGGATTTCGACTCTCAACTGTTCTTTTACCGAAGCCAAAGAACGATAACCTTCTGGTACGATGCTTGCTACACCTACCACCATCATACGGTCACTTTCGCCACACTCATACAGACCGGAAACTTCACCGGCTTTTGCTTCAAACACCCACCTCAACGCATCTTTGGTTCCTCTCACACCGCCTATTCCGTGTTCCGAGCTATACAAATCCGTTCTGTCCAGCAGTTTGTATCCCGCATCTTCCGCATTGGCAACCATCTTTTCCAATGTATTGTTTGCTGCAATAAATTGGCTGAATTCATTGTACGCCTTACTATAAGTCTCCTTGCTGAAGTCTACCGGACGTTTGATGACAGCCACTTTATATTTATCCTTCACCGCTTTTCTATTAGTTACCTGCAGAATGACATTCGCCTGCCCCAAAGTCAGATTAGTCAGTTCGTTCTGCCCCAAAGTAGTGACAGTAGTAATATATTTCAGGTTGTCACCGTCAATTTGGGCACCTTCATAATTGGTAGAAGAAATCCACGCAGACTCACCCGTCTGACCATATTTTTTGGCAACTTCGGCAAAGTTAGCCCCACCTTTGATCGCGTTATAAATACTGTCAGCCAGTGTCTTCGTCTTTACTGCATCCTCGGCAACAACCTGAATCTGCCGGAACTCAATAGAATCAGGCATAGCGGCGAAAGCCAGTTTCTTGAAAGAGTTGATGGTATTGTCTGCTGCATTATAATACGGGCCGAATACGCCGCCTACTGAAACAGAATCCAAACGGGCAACCACATCGGCAGGCAACGAACGCGTCGTATAGAACAAGTCGGCGTACGGAGCTTCCGAGCCGGTGGAACGGATGAAGGAAACATAGTCTGCCGGAGTAGCCGCAAGCTGTTCCGTATATTCCTCCATTTCTTTCTGGAGAGCGGCCTTGTCTTCAGCGCTCGCAATCACCTGTACATCAATAAACTTGATGTCACGGGTTTCTACATATTGCTTGAATTGTTCTTTCTTTTTGTCATACGCAGCCTTCAAATCGGCCTCCTTTACAACAATGGTCGAATCGACAATGGAAGAATAAGGAATAGCGGCCAACAACAAATCCGATTGGTTCACTCTGGCATCAAACGCATCTCGCGCTTCCACCGGATTAGAAAACAGAGATTTTGTAATCAAAGCCTGATATTTCTCTTGCAAACGTCCCTGTATGAGCGCCTTCTCAAGAAAAGACCAAAACCTGTACATAGACTCATAGTACCCTGCATATTGAGAAGGCATCTGTGCCTTATTCATCTTGGAGTAATCTACCAAAAACTTCTTCAGCATATCTTTGTCGAACACTCCTGTCTGCGGATTGCGGAAAGGTGTCTGTTGAAGCATCGGATGCACTCCGGCATCAATGATGGCCTGAATCTCAGCTTTTGTCACAGTCAACCCCAGCTTTTTAGCCTCTTTTTCAACCAGTTTATTATTTATATATGTCCTCCATACCTCATCTTTAATCCGATTGGTTTGTTCATCATTCAATGCGCTGTTGCCACTGGAGAACTTGATAACTTCCGTATACTCTTCTACCAACGTCTGATATTCCTGAGCGGAAATACTCTCTCCGTTCACCTCACCTACGTCTTGCAACCGATGTGGCTGAAGCACTTTCCAAGCATCGCCTGCAATGAAAGCAAACAGCGCCAAACCAATAACAATCACCAATAAAGGTCCTTTCGACCGAATGTTTTGTAATGTTGCCATTTTAGTTACTATGATTTATTTGTTTATTATTATTCTCTATTTATACCCGTTTTAGCGCACGAAGATACAAAAAATGCTAATATGCATCTATTTATTACGTAAAAAAATGCACTTATGCGATACTATTCCACCACTTTCAGCCTCACCAATTCAATTTTCGTGGCTGTTACTTTGATTATTTTGAATCGGTAGTTATCCACGGCAATCACCTCATGCAGTTTAGGGAAACTCTGATACCGATTCAGAATCAGACCGCCCACCGTCAGATAATCATCCGATTCAGGCAAGTCCAATCCCAATATTTCGTTCACTTTTTCTATTTCCAAACGTGCCGAAAGCACATACTCATGCTCTCCGATTTGCTTGCATATATAGGAAGTATTGTCGTGCTCATCCTCTATATCGCCGAATATTTCTTCAACCAAATCTTCCAGAGAAACGATGCCTGCCGTACCGCCAAACTCATCCACCACTACGGCAATGGTTCTTTTCTGTTGCATAAACAGCTTCATCAGTTTATGAGCCGACATTGTTTCGGGAACAATAGGCATCTCTTTTACATTATTCCTCCAATCCATCGGATTCCGAAACATCTCCGATGAATGGATATACCCCACCACGTTGTCGATATTTCCATCATACACTATTATCTTAGAGATGCCCGACTCAACAAAAAGGTTCTTCAACTCTTCCAACTGCGCAGTCCGGTCGACCGCCACTACCTCTGTTCGCGGCACAATACAGTCTCGTATCTTTATATTCGAGAAGTCCAGCGCATTCTGAAAGATCTTCACTTCCGTATCCAATTCCTCCTCACTGCCGGCGTTCTCTATGCTCGACTGTATGAAGTAATCCAAATCAACCTTCCCAAAAGCTTTGTCGGAGGCTTCTTTGTTAATTTTCACGCCGAATATCCGCAAAAACAGATATGAAAATCCAGAAGCCAATTTCGATATGGGAAACAAAATAACATAGCAAACGAACAAAGGAATGGCACAAACCCTCAGCATCAGGTTGGGATTGATTTTGAACAAAGTTTTGGGCAGAAATTCTCCTGTCACCAGAATGATAAGCGTAGAAATGACGGTCTGTACCAGCAACATGGCAAAATGATTGGAAATGATTCCTGCCAGCAGATTCACCTCAATAATTTGAGCCATCAGGATACCGTAGATGACAAGTGCAATATTATTGCCCACCAACATGGTTGAAATGAAATTGTTCGGGTTGTGCAGAAAGTAGGAAATGATGCCGGAAGTGACACCCGACTTCTTTTCCATTTCAAAGCGCAGCTTATCCACAGACACAAAAGCTATTTCCATCCCCGAAAAGAAGGCTGAAAATGCCATTGTTATCAATAAAAAAATAACGGTATCCATCTTTACCTGTTTATACTATCGGTTTGTACGTTATCTCCGTCCAAAGCAGCATCTTTGTCAACATAGAAGATGCCCTCCGGCTTATGAATCGTATAGATAGTCATTTGTTGGTTTGACTCAAATCCGCGTCCGGTGATAATCCTGTCTGGCTGTTCTATTCGTATGAACCTGTCAGAGTATATCCTCTGCTCCCGTTGGCTCCAATACAGTAATTCCGTTGTAAAACGTTCTCCCTTCAGATTCTTGATATCCACGCGCCCCATCAGCTTCCATAATTCCTCTTTATTATAAAAATAAGCCGTATCGGCTTTGATACTTGCTTCCACTTGAAAGACTGAATCGAATTTCTCTAAATACACACCTTTTTCAAAGGCCCAGTAAGGAGGCTCTTTACGGTCAAAAACCAGCCATTCTTCCGTATTGATGCGATAACGTGTCACACCCGAATCGGAAACGAGCGAAGTCACGCCACGAGTATCCAGCACGGGCAAGGAGTCACGCTCGGTAATGGCCTTGCCCAACATTTTCTCTCTGCCGGAACAAGCTGAAAATAAAAGCAGCATAACCATTGCTCCAAGAAGAATGGTTATGCTGAAAAATCTATAACAAATAATGTTGACAGAATGCAACATGATTTTATCTGATAGTTGTAGATTCACCTATCCATCCGCCGATAGTGATACGGTCACCCGCCTTATACCCCAACATAAAGAGGTCTTTGGCCTGAGGCGTATGACGTGAATAATTTGAAATCAATTCATTGGCTCTTTCCGCAACCGATGGATCTACAACTTTGGCTCTCTGCAATTTATCAATCGCCAAGAAATAAGTACACTTATTCATAGCCGGTTCGTCACTCCAATTCGGATTAGAGGCGTAGAGTTGTGCCAAAAGAATATATGGTTCACCGTAATTTTCTTTAAAGCCGATGGCCTTCTGACAATAAACTCTTGATTGCGACAACTTTTTGGCCTGCATCAAAGAAGCGGCGGCAAGATAAGCCATTTCCGCCTTCTTGGCATTATCAGTTTCCATGCCCAAAGCCTCGTCAAAATACTTCACAGCCATGTTATAATCATTCTTCTTATAATACATATAAGCTACACCCACAGCGGCATCGGCCGTAGGATTGATTCTATACAGATAGTCGGAAGCCTTGAAATAGACCTCGCTTTCATTGCATCTCATCATCTTCAAGACAGCAACAGTCTTCTTCAAGAAAGCAGAATCGGTTTTATTTTCCTCCACTTTCGGGCCATAGATATTTTGCAAGGACTCACAATCGGCAACACCGCTTTGTACGAACATAGCCACTAAGTTGTCCTTGATAGTCTGTAATACTTCCTTTTTCTTTTCATCTGTTGCAGCGGCAATAGCATCGTCTGCAAACTTAGAGGCATCAATATAGTCTTGGAAGAACTGATCGGTATGATTATTATCCGCCTTTACCTTTTCCATAGAGGTTTCCAAGAAATAATGAAGAATAGCGGCATCCGGTTCGCCGGTCGTTCCTTGAACCGCCTCTTTCAACCACTTATAAGCCTGTTCCTTATCAGGATTCGGGGCAAACTGAAGATAATCGACAGCCTTCTTTCCCAATTCTTTAGCAGCATTCATCGGTGACTTCAAATTCCTATTGAGCTCCGGCAAGTAGTGCAATTCCTGATCATAAACCCGCATCAGTTCGTCGAAATATTTCTTATATTCCGCGGAATTACGGTCTTTAATATCACTCAGAAAAGCTCTTAATATTTTAAAAGCATCCGTATAAGTGTAAAATCTCAGTGTCGGACAATTCTTCAGCACCTCCATACATGGAGCATACGCATCTTTAAAATTACCAGCTCTTACAGCCTCATGCGAAATACTGCTCTGAGCTTTACAATTGTCTGTTTGTGCAAAAGTGCCGGTCACTCCACCCGAAAGGAGCAAGACAGCCACAAGCGTCTTCATTTTCATTGTATTCTAATTTTAGTTGTTATATCAGATTTGTTCACTCTTCATCAATCCACCCTCCGTTTGAAGAACCAACGTTCATTGAAAGTCACCCCGACACAAACACGCAAGATATTTTCATTCAAGAACTGCGCCCGGGTACCTTTGACCCGCACATATTGTGCCGAAAGGCTCAAGATGGAACGTGTTCTCGGCACAGGCATTCCGAAGCCGGCCGTCACGCCATATTCATCGGCAGCACGCACGCCATCTATCTTATAATAAGGTTTGGAATAATAGGCCCCAAAACGATACTTCACACGAGACAAATAACTCCTTCCCATGGAATTGGGCAGATATTCCGCACCGATAGATATTTTTCCACAGTTGCTAAGCGCCGAACGACTGTTCATGAAAGTCACATCGCTCCATTTCTGTAACATAAAGTCCATCCCCACCGTCAAACGGTCGTCATATACATACGTAGCACCAACGCCAAAACTCACAGGAATGCCGCAAGTGACAACCGTATCTCTTGTCGTAGCAGTCAGTCCGGTAGTTGAATTACCTAATTGAGTCGCCTTGTAGGCTTCGTTATTCAAATCGTGCCCCGGCGAAAAGACCACTCCCAAAGTGGCAGTATGCCTCTTTCCAAACCGATGCGTATATTGTGCCCCCAAGTCAATCTTATAACTTTTCACAGCCACACCCGTCTGCCCTTTGTAGGGGGAAACGGACGAACCGGATGGGAAATTAATCTCCGAAACTCTTGTTATATCTCCCCAAAGATACGATAAATTCGCACCAACAGAAAAATTTTCAAGTATTTCAAAACCGGCTCCCAAATACAATTGATGCAAACCGCCTTCACCCGAATAGGTTAGGGCGGTAGATTTGTCGGGAAACGCCGTATTTTCACGATACTCTCCCATATTGTATCCCACATTGGAATAAGGAAGCAGTCCCAAACTTACGGCAGCCCGCCTGCTGGCACGAAACTGCATTGCAATATAGTCGAAACTGGAATTTTTGGCATTTAGTTTCACACTTCCGTTGCCGAAGTTTGTATTTTGAAAAGAAATCCCTCCGTCGAAGATAAATGTCAGGGAATCTATGGCCGTATAAGATGCCGGATTTGCAAAGTTTATCTGATATTTGTCTCGTAAACCATAGGCAATTCCACCCATAGCCCTACTATTGCCCGAGCCTTGTTCTGCCAACTGTCCGTATCCATATCTCGTATAGGGGGAATTTGTATTATTTTGAGCGACTGCCGCTCCGGATAATATCATGAGCAAAGGCACAAAAAGCGTTTGTCTATAACCTGCCATTATTATAGTTTAAAATTCTATTTAATCCTTTCAACACTAAAAATCTGTCTGCAAAGATGATATTTTTTAAGTTTGTATCAAAAGAAAAATCATCCCCACCCGTTAAAAAAACCAAAAGTTCAGGATATTTATGCTTCATGGCCCTTATGTAGCCCGCCATCTCGTATTCTATGCCTTTCAACACTCCAGCACGGATGGCCGTATCCGTATCTTTACCCATCGGCAACAAACGCCCCCCGGCAGCGACCAATGGCAGCCTTCCGGTGAACCGATGAAGCGCCTTGAAACGCATCTGCATACCAGGTGAAATATTTCCTCCGTGATAACGCGCCGCCGCATCAATAAACTCATAAGTGATACAAGTGCCGGCATCAATCACCAATATGTCCCTGCCGGGATATTGTTCATTGGCCCCCACAACAGCCGCTATACGGTCGTAGCCCAAGGTAAGAGGGGTTTCGTAAAGGTTTTCGACCGGAAGTAAGGTTTTTTCGTCAAGCCATAACAAAGGAAATGACAGAGTCTTCAGCCGCTCCCGCACCTGCCCGCCTATGTCGATGACAGTAGCCACTATCGCCTTTTCAAACGAATATTTACGACAAAATTCAGGCAGATGATCCAATGTGCAATTAGAGTCATACACCACCTCGACAATCGTTTTGCCGCTGAATGCCGCCATTTTAGCCATCGTATTTCCTATATCGATAATCAGATTCACAGCACTGCCTTTTATTTTTAGGATACAAAGATATAACCAATATCGCCGTCCCTCATCATTCAGGACGTTTTTTTAGAATCTGTTTTGAATTTATTATGGCTTTCTTCCGCAAATCGTTTCCGGGAATTTTATCTGTTCACGGAAAGAACATAAGGGCTGCATGACGAAAAAACGGGAAAAGAAGAAAGTAAAGAAAGGACAGCAATGCTAACGACATAGCTTGATATTTACTTACACATCAGGCACGGGATTTACGGATTTTCAGGATTTATAAAACCGTATCAAATCCACAAAGCCCGTGCCTGAAAGAATATCACAAAGACATTGTCCGTACTTATACGATAAGTTTTAATCCAATCACGTGTGAATCAATACTCTAAAGTTGCAGGCAACACCTTGGCCTGCTCCACCATTTTTTCTATCTCGGACACTGAAGGCACACGGTTACAAAGATTCTTTTGATTGTTCACTTCTTCCAACTTCTTTTGCAGGTTTTCAGGTACACGATGACGGAACTCTTTTACGGTATCTACTCCGGCAGCTTCCAGCAATTCGGCAAATTGGGGTCCTACACCCTTGATACGGAAAAGATCGGCATGGTTGGTCCATTTCAAAATCAATCTGCCCGAAATTCCGGTAGCCTCGGCCAACGCCTTTCGACCGGCAGGTTTACTACATTTCTCCAATAAAGCCTCCACGGTATCTATGCCCTGAGCTTTCAGTTTCTCGGCGTAAACTTCGCCTACGCCCTCAATTTCTACAATCTTGTAACTCATAATAATATCCTTTATATATAAGGTTAATAATATTGCCTTGACGACAACTTGATTTTGCGAATATATGATTTTATTTTGTTTAAAACAAAATTCTCATACAAGTTTTTATATGAAAAAAGGAGGGAAAAATATCTTTCCCTCCTTTCTTGTAATAAAATAATTTATTCGAGAAATTAAAACAGCGCTATTTATTTAAAGAGCTTGAGTCCGGGTATCATTACCCGCCCATTACCGGAGTAACTTTCCGTTACCAATATCCGTAGACATCTTACTGCAAGAGGAGAATAAAATACAACTTCCCACGGATCATCAGTCGAAGGCTTTTGCTTACTGATCGCAAAACCTATAAGGTTTAAGTTTTGTTCATCAGGACCACCTAAGACTTCGATTTTCTTCGGATTATAATCCCAAGAACCTTGAAGAGCTATCGGATAAAGAGAAAAGCCCGCCAAGCTGAAATCTTTTTTCAAATTAATTTGCAGATACGAGTTCGAAGTTTGAGCATACAAATTCACATATCCCTCCCACACAGAATACTTAGGATCATTCAATTTATCAGTAGGAGTGTGATAAAAAGGATCAAGCACTTCGTAGTCTGCAAAATCAACCGGAGTTTTATCTTTCAAATCTCCATCCGCATTGATATTCGTGATTTCCTTATTCACCTTCCACAAATACGTTCCAAATTTCTTGCTTATTTCAACATCGTCAGGCGTATTCAGAGAAAAGCCAAGAATTCCTTTATCTTGAAACTCGCGAAGAGATTTCGAATTACCGTTTAATGCAAACACAATAAAATCCTTACTTTCTATCTCTCCTTTTTTCACAGTAACTGTCTGATTGATAAAAGATACGGCATCATCGGCCAATAATGTCGCTCCATCAGTTTCAGCTATCGCCGAATTATCTACTTTCATCGAAAAAGTAAGATCTTTGGGAGCCGCATTAGTAAGCTGCACTCTGGTTTTCACCGATTCGGAATTAACAATAAGCTTGCTGCCGTCACTTGTCTGGACAATATTTGTTTCAATAGAATTCTTCGGATAAAAACATCTGTTGTCTATAAAAGCCTTCACCGATGCACTGTTATCATTCTCCGGATAGAGTGTGCTTCCCACCTCCGGTTCATTGTCGCAAGCAACAAGAGCCAAAGGCAACATAAACAAAAAGAATAGTATTTTTTTCATTATCGTTTTCATTATATTCTACAATTAATATTTCTTCGTTTACTTAGACGAACCATTGAGAGAAACATTGTGCTTCCAAGTCGTACCCATAGTAGCCATAGCCTTGTTTCCGTTTCCGGTAGCATCTTTAAATTCATGTCCATTTCCTTCATTGAACTTAAAGTAAGCATACAGCCCGTTTGTTTTAGGATCGGTAGAATAGAGGTTATTGGCAATCTCACGCTGAGTCAAAGCACGTTTCCATAAACGCAATTCACTCATCTGCACTTCGGCTTTCAAGTAATCGGTATTTCCAATCTTGGCGCCTGTTTTTCCAATATTGACAACTTTTCCCGGCATATCCATTGAGTTGTCTAATTTCCCATTCACATAAAGATACAACTTCGTCCCGGTGCATACCCATGCAATCTGATACCATTTATTCTTTTCAAACAGCATATTACTGTTCATCTGCGAGCCTTGTGTTTTTATCTGCAACCGGTTTCCTTCGATAGGAGCGTCGCCAAAGCGCGTGTAGATTTCTCCATCGTCCGCCCCGTTTTTACTTGAAGCAGCAAAAAGAGCTTGATTATTCATTTCTCCTACCCCTTTACCCAGTTTACTCATATTTACACAAAACTCTAAAGACCATTCAGTCAGAGCCAAGTCTTCCGTCCATTCGAAACGGGCATTATTCTGAGGGCTAAATACAGGAACCGAAGTAATAATGGCCGGATCGAGCAAATAGACGATAGTGCCGCCCGGTTTTAAAATATCCGTTTCTCCATCTTCACTCTGAAGCCTCAGAGAAATGGCATATTTACTTCCACTGTCCTTCATTTCTTGGGTCAAAGGCAGAATATTCAAGTCCAAAGACTCTGAGATAGACTCTCCTTGTTTGACAATTACCTCTTTTTTCGAAAAGCTATACTGTGCTTCGGGCAACATTTTGTAAATGGTATAGTTGGCTTCATTATACTTAGACAGCACATCGGCATCCTCCACCAGCATAAACTTACAGTCCTTTTCTGCCCGATCGGATAAACGAACGTTCAAGCTTCTTTTGACTTCTTGCTTATCAATGAATACTTTTTGAGCAGTATTCGGATTCGTATGCGTCTGCGCTATATACGCCTGATTATGCAATACCGAATATTCGGCATTGTCACAACCGGCAAAAAGAAGAGCGTTCAACGCCAATCCACATATAAATAGTTTTGAAAAAATATTATTCATATTCGATAGGTTTGTAAAGTTATTTAATACTTGGATTCTGTATTTGTATCGCTTTGCGCAATGCAGGATAAGTATCCGTGCTCTGTGCATTCACTTTATACTCATATTCCATGTGAAACGTTCCCACACCACCCTTGCGATATTGTACGCCATTTAACGATGGATTCCAATACGCAAAAGCGCTGAGAGAGTTTATTATCGTCCCATCAGGAAGTATAAAATCGGCTCCTCCTCCTTTAGCATGTTTTTCAAAATCTTCGCAAATGATGAGTTTCTTGGCAATTTCGTCCACGGCAGCCACTTCTTTAAAATGAGCGTACTGCCTCTGAAAACGGTTGTCAAGATTCTCATTTTTTTGTCTGAAAGTACTATAAGCTTGCAAAATCAAATAATCCAAATGACTGAACAATGTATCGGGTAACGCATCAGGTTCACCATCTACCACAAACAACTTCCCTGTTCCCGATTTCGGGCCTATACGCTTCGACATGGTTTCCACAAATTTGGCAATCACTTTTTTCCCGTTTCCCCAAAGTTCTCTATTTGTTTGAAACGGTTGTGGCAAATTGGGTTCCGCATCCAAATCAAAACCGTCATAATTATATTTGTCGATAGTGTCACAGATAGCGTTGGCATATTTTTCGGCAGCTTTCAAACGATTCTCCTCACTATGATCCCATCCCCAAAACTCATGCCTCCATTTGGCATGCACAAGGTATCTTTCATACGCGCTTGAGGCTTTCTCATATTCTTCTTTATATTTGTCCGGAAGGGGCGGAGTAATCTGGTCACCTATATCAAGAACAAGGAAACAAACCAATGCCTTCGTCCCTTTTTTCTCCTGTACATAACGTAAATCTTCAAGCATGGCAGCAGACGGATTCTTCCAGTTTCCCCAAAGCGATACAAAATCCACACTGTCCGGAAGTCCTTTCAACGAATTTTCATAAGAAGCTCCTGTTCCGGTCCAATTGCCGAACCAGCCAAAAGCCACCGGATGATCGCTTTTCTTATACTGCCTCAGGCGGGCGTAATACTCTTCGTTTTTATTCGACACCAAAAGATCGGCCGGATCTTTAATTTCCGTATCCAGCCAGTCGTTACAGGCAGTCAAGAAAAAAGACACCCCTAAAAGTCCAAATAATAATTTATATAGTTTCATTGCTTGCAATCTTTTTTGAGTTATATTATTAATTCCGATTTCTCTGCCACCACATCCGGGTCTTGTAATTATCTTCTCCTCCAAGCAGACGAACAGCTTCTTCATAATTGGCCTTATTATTAATCTTTTCATCCTCGTCGAAAGGAATACGATTAGGGACATCAATGTCATATCCGCTTGTGGATTGAGCTACCGGGAAAACTTTCGGATAACCCGTACGGCGTATTTCATTCCATCCTTCCTGTCCGTCAGGGAAGAGGGCGATCCACTTCTGCACAATCAGTCTTTCCAATTTCTCTTCATCAGAAGCATTGTTATCCCATTTAATTGTAATGTAGCTCACAGGTGCGATATTTTCACCATATCCCTCATAGGCATCATAGTAATAGGCTTGAGTACTGAAGTAATTATTAATATAATCCTCCACTCCCGTTGCCCCCCACTGTTCGAAAGAGAGACGGATAGCTTCATTATAAAGACGTTCTACGTCACCATCCATCTTCCATCCCAACATCGCACCTTCAGCGCGGCAGAAAGTCATTTCGGCGGCAGTCATCCATACGCCTCCCGAATTTTGTTCGATATTCGCTGCAGAATATCTTGTCCCGGCAAGTTTTTTATTTGTCACTTTGGCTCCTGCACGACAACCGATAACAGAACGGCCTCCACCATCTTCCGGCGCCTTAAAGTATTTACCGATACGAGGATCGCCAAAACCGGTCATATAGCTTTCAAGATCGGCACAAGCGCGACTGTCTCCCCATTCAACAGATGTTTTATATTGTCCATTGGGAATGTATGTTATAACACAGTTATCCGCATTACTTGTCATCACTCCTCCTTCAACAGCTTCTTCCGCAATCTTTTTAGCATATACTTCATCAACAAAACGCATACGGATAGCCATACGTAATTTCAAAGAATTAGCGAATTTCAGCCAATTCGCAAACTTCCCATTATACACTTTGTCATATTCAGAGCTTACAACCAATGCCGGGGTTGCAGCCACTTGCGGCTGAATAATGGCAATAGCTTCATCCAAATCAGCAATCAACTGTTTGTAGACTTTCTCTTGCGAAGAATATGCCGTGGCGTCTTCTTCCGCACCTATGGGAAACGGTCCATACATATCGCTTAAACGCAAAAGCGATTGCGCACGCAAAATAAGCGCCAAGCCATACATCAATCCTTCTTTACCGGTGATGCGGGAAATATCGTTAAAAGCCGAAGTCACTTTCGGAGTACTGTTTTTAAAAGGCCATGCCACCCAACTGTTGGGAGCATTGAAGCATGCGAAGTTCTTACCGGAGAAACCATCATTCGCATAAGTCATGTAGCGTCCCAAATAATTACCAATCAAATCCTCGGTCATCTGATAAGTGTTTTCTTGTTCGGGAAACGCTTCATTCTGCATTTGAATGATAAAAGAACCCGTTGTATAATTATCTCGAGCCAATTCCTCGGCAGAAAGCTTATTGCCGGGACGGTTCGCATCCTCAAATCCGGCAGTACAAGAAGCAAAACCGAGTAAAGTCATAGAACTTATTAGCAAAGTTCTTGTTATGTATTTCTTATTCATAATCGTTGTTTATGTAAGTAAATTATTGATTAGAATTTCAAGTTGATATTGAATCCTAAGTTACGCAAACTGGGCTGCATAAAATAGTCGAAACCCTGATAGTAAGTACCTGTTGAAGCGGTAGATTCCGGATCAAACGGTGCTTTATTGTATATCATAAACAAGTTTTGAGCTGTCAGACCTACCGTCAATTGCGCACCCGCAAGTATCTTTTTAGGCAAAGTATAACTGATATGCGCTTCCTGAAGACGAGCATTCGTTGCGCTATAAATGTATTCCGACCATATCGGATTATCTCCACCCACAATCGAATAATAGCCTTCGGCAGGAATTCTACCCGTATTTACTTTGATTCCTCCATTGTCTCGAGCGACGGCACTGGCCTTAGACACTCCATACTCATCAAGAATTGCCTGTGTCTGCGACATACATATCCCTCCTAAACGGGCAGCAATGACAAAGCCCACATTGAGTCCTTTCCAAGAAAACTCGTTAGAGAATCCTATATTGGCTTTTGGAAGCACCGAACCCCGGTATTGCGGATTGGAAAGATTGGTTTGCATAACATTTCCTTTTGCATCGAGTGCGATATTGCCTTCAGCATCGCGCCTGAAATCAGTGGTAGTATATATATCACCCATACCTCCTCCTTTCTTCAGAATAATCTCACATCCACTGAGACCGCCTTGTTTCAAGACTTCGTTCGGGTCGTCCAGCAGTTCGATTATTTTATTTCTGTTCATGCTGTAAGTAAGGGCAGAGTTCCAACCAAAGTTTCCCCAAGTTTTATTATATCCCAGCGATAACTCCATACCGCAATTACGCACATTACCGGTTTGGATATATTCCTTGTCGTATCCTGCACCCGAAGTAATGGAACGAAGGAATGTCTGCTTGTGTGTATTAGACTGATACACGGTCAAATCCAACGACAAGCTGTTATTAAACAAGCGTGCCGTAATACCGGCTTCCCACGAATCGGTTCGTTCCGGATAAAAAGTTTCCGGGAATTTGTAGGTAACCGTTCCATAGCTTCCTGAAGAAGGCACATATCCATAACGCCATGCTGAAGAGATATTAGGTGAAATGGCCGAACCAACCGAGGCCCATGAGCCGCGAACTTTCAAATAGTTAACGAATTCGGGCAGTTTTGCCATCTCTGAAATTACAGCAGACACACCTACCGAAGGATAAAAGAACGAAGAGTATCTGGTTCCATGAAGAGCCGAATCCCAATCATTACGTCCGGTCAGAGTCAAATAAAGCATGCTTTTGTAACCGATTTCGGCACTGGCAAAAAGAGAATTGATGCTATGCTTATGGTTGTCATAAATAGGCCGGTTATCGTTAGACGGGAATCCGTAATCAATAGCATTGGGCGTAAAGCTGTTCGAAGGGGCTTTCAATCCGCCTTGAAATCCGGTAATGTCATATCTGACACGGGAGAACGAAGCACCAAGGTTTGATGAAATGGTAAAATAACCTATTATTTTGTTGATATTACCCATCAAGTCACCGTACAGCGTCTGATCGTTTATCTTGTCATATCCATAAAAGCCATATTTGGAATGGGCAAACAAGTCGATGGTAGAGGCGTAACGTTTATCCTCTTGTTTCGTTCCCGCGTCATCCCAGCGCAAACGGCCCGTCACATTCAACCAATCGAATATGTCGTATTTAAGATTGGCGCTGACCATATAACGATTTCTATCATTCGTGCGATTCATACGTTTGGCCACCCAATAAGGATTCTGCATTTTAAGGGCATCGCCATAATTCCAGTTCTGCACATATATATTGCGGTTGGAATCCCAAATTTCAAAAGTACGGATAGCATCAAAACTTTCGCCTCGGGGGAAAAGGTAAAGAGAAGTCAAAGGGTTAAAATATTGCCCTTGAGCCATTAGGTTCTTATCCTTTTCACGAATATAATTAAAACTGAAATCGAACGTCATTTTATCATTCAAGAATGATGTCGTGTTACGAAAAGTAAAGTTATAACGATCGTATGCGTTATTGGGGATAATACCTTTGGCATTGGTCGTACCAACCGAAAGGTAAGTTTGATTCTTATCGGTTCCTGTTGTCAGCGAAATATTGTTTTGAACATTTGTTCCGGTATTAAAGAAGCTTGCGGGCTCATACTTGCCGAATTCGGAAGTTTCTTTAGCTCCCCAAGTCTTGACTTCATTCGGACGATTGATATATTCATTCTGAAACTCAGGCATAACAAAGGGATTGGCAAACTGCGTGCTGTTGGAAATAGTGACAGACACTTTTCCCTCCCTGCCTTTTTTAGTGGTAATCATAACAACACCTTGCGCGGCGGCAGAACCGTAAAGAGCCGCAGCAGCCGGACCGCTAAGAACGGAAATCGACTCAATATCTTCCGGATTGACATCGGCGATGCTTTCCGAGCCGGGCTGATTGGAATAAATACCACCGTTCAGTTCTCCCTGAGTACGCCCTGTCATCGGTATGCCGTCTATTACATAAAGAGCCTGATTGCTTTGGCTGATAGATTTGGGACCGCGCATTACCACACGTGCGGCACCACCCATACCGGCCGATGAAGCATTGATATTAATACCGGCCACCTTTCCTGCCAATGAATTCATGAAGTTGGGACTTTTAACGGTTGTAAGAGTCTCACTCTTCACTTTCTGAACATTGTAGCTCAACGCTTTCTCCGAACGTTTGATGCCCAATGCCGTAACCACCACCTCGTCCAAAGTCTTGGAATCTTCAGCCATAACGATTTTCAGAGGCTGGGCATTGTTTACGGTGACTATCTGAGAAGCATAGCCGATATATGAAATTTCCACGATATCGCCTTTAAAGGCGTTTAGTTTGAAGTTTCCGTTCATATCGGTTACCGTACCGTTGGAAGTGCCTTTTACCAGAATACTTACGCCGATCAGCGGTTCGCCGGTGGCATCCGTCACATTTCCGCCGAATGTGACCGGCGTTTTCCTCTGCTGCTGTTCTTGCATTTTTTGGGCAGAGAGGACAATGTGTTTGTCCACTATTGAATGAGTCACGCCGGTGCCTCTGAAAAGTTGGGTCATCACTTGGCCGAGCGACTGGCCGGATACTTTTATGGACACACTGCTGTTTATGTCGATGTCGTTCGTATTGTATACCACCGACATGGATGTTTGTTTTTCGATTTCCTTCAGCACAGCGCTTAACGGGGCATTCTTCTTATCAAGCGTAATCAGACGCTCCTGCCCATAGGCCGAGGTGAAAGTCGAAAACAACAAAAGGAAAAGTAACAAGCAGAAAAACTTGTGTTTCATGATGTCTTTCATTTAATTCGTTTTTAATTTAGTGTTTAATAAATAGATGGGTTCAATCGGAAAATCCGCCGTATCATTGCGGATTATAGCAGAAAAGTGCTTTTCAGGTACTGTCATTTTCCATGTGTGTATTATTTAAAAGGTTATACTTTAAAATCAGATTATTCGATAGTAATACAATCAAGCCTACTGTCATACTAAACAAAAAAACAGTTTTTTTCTGTCTACCGATAAAAAAAGGAGGCTTCCCGCCATGAATGACAAAAAAAGACGGGTGGCCGCGTCCTGTCGGGCGGATATTCCCTGAATGCACCGGTTCACGGCGATTGGGCAGAAAAGAAAAGAGCCTTTCAGGACGGCTTTCCGCCCCCTGTATGACAGATGCAATCCTTTGTCTTGACAGACACAAGTGTTTTGCGCGTCAGACACTTGTGTTTTGGCCGTAAGACACAAGTGTCTGACAAGGCAGCGGTAAACACCTGATAATCAATAGTGTTTTACTTTAAAGCACAAGCCTTTGGGCGAGGCTCTCGACCTGCTTCCTGTCCCGAACCCATGTTTTCATGATGCTTCGATGTTAAAAATCAGCCTCTCGCCGCCCGCAAACTCCTGAAAAAGCCTATCTTTGCACCCGTGTTACCAAAGAAACGAATAGATTTATCGGGATTTTACGAGAACAGACATGAAACATTTTTCCTCCACTCTCCTCCGCTTCCTCTTCGCCGCCCTTCTCCTGCCCGTTGCCACCATGCAAGCAACAACGACCGAGAACAATGCCCCCGAAGACTCCACCCGCATCAGCCTGCTGACATGTGCCGCCGGCGGAGAGATATATTACCTCTTCGGCCATACCGCCATCCGCTATGAAAACTTCACACGGGGCGTGGACGTCGTGTTCAATTACGGGGTGTTTGATTTCGATACTCCCAATTTCACCTTTCGTTTTGCCTTGGGGGATACGTATTATCAATTAGGAGCGACGGAATACCGGTATTTCGCCAACGAGTACACCGCCTTGGGACGCGATGTATGGCAACAGACGCTGAACCTGACATACGGTGAAAAAGAGCGGCTCTTCCGGCGGCTTCAGGAGAACTACCGACCGGAAAACCGCATGTATCTCTACAATTTCTTTTACGACAACTGCGCCACCCGGCCACGCGACCAAATAGAGCATGCCATAGACGGCACCTTGCGGTATGCCGGAAACATGACCGACAGCAACACCGGAATCAGCTTCCGCGATTTGCTGCATAAATACAGCGAAGGGCATCCGTGGGCACGTTTCGGCATGGACTTGTGCATGGGCAGCAAGGCTGATGAGACTATCAGCAAGAGAGAAATGATGTTCGTCCCTTTCCATCTGCAAGAGCACTTCGGCAAAGCGCAAATCATTGACCGGCAAGGCCGGGAACGCCCATTGGTGGCATCGGAAAAGAAAATCGTGGTGACAGGAAAAACTCCCGCCGATTTCCGTACCGGAGGCATTACACCCATGCAGGCGGCCCTGCTCCTGCTGACGGTCGTGGCAATGGCCAGCTTTTGGGGAGTGGGCAGACGGAAAACCTTATGGGGGATAGACCTCGTGCTATTCCTTGCAGCCGGCATGGCGGGCTGCATACTGGCTTTTCTGGCTCTCTTCTCGCAACATCCGGCAGTAAGCCCCAACTACCTGCTGCTTGTGTTTCATCCGTTTCACTTGCTCTGCCTTCCATGTATGCTGAGTCGGGTGAGAAAAAAGAAAATGAGCCGCTATATGCTGGCTAATTTCTTCGTTTTAACTCTTTTTATAGGGCTTTGGGTGATAATTCCGCAGAAATTCCCTTTGACTGTATTACCTTTGGCGCTGTGTTTGCTGATACGTTCGGGAAGCAATCTCATTTTGACATACAAACGAAAGGAATGAAAAAAGGACTGATAACCTCCATACTGGCACTGACATTCGGCGGCCTGCAGGCCCAATCGCTGCCTGCCACCCCCAAGCTGGTAGTGACACTGACCATAGACCAGTTACGCACGGACTATATGGAAGCCTTCTCATCCTTATATGGAGAAAAGGGATTCAAGCGCCTGCTGCGTGAAGGCAAAGTATTCCGTCAGGCGGAATTCGCTTTCAACGGAACCGACCGGGCGTCGGCCATAGCCGCCATTTACACCGGCACAACGCCTTCCCTGAACGGCATCATTGCCGAAAACTGGCTGGATGTCCATACGCTGCGCCCCGTGAGCTGTGTGGAAGACCCCGACTACATGGGCAACTATACCGACGAAAGCACCTCGCCCTCACGGCTGCTGACATCCACCATTGCCGACGAACTGAAAACAGCCACCCGAAACAAGGGACAGGTGTATGCCATAGCCCCCTTCAGCGATGCCGCCATATTGGGGGCGGGGCATGCGGCAAACGGCGCTTTCTGGCTTAACAAGAACACGGGAAAATGGTGCAGCACGACTTATTACAGCGAGTTTCCGTGGTGGCTGAGCATATACAACGAACGGAAATCGCCCGACTTCCGCATCAAGGACATGGTGTGGACACCTGCACTTCCCTTCTCCTATTATACTTTCTTGCCCGAATGGAGAGACGAGCCTTTCAAATACAAACCGGACAACGAACGGAACAATAAGTTCCGACGGTTGATTACCACTCCCTTCATCAACGAAGAAGTGAACCTGCTGGTCGAAGAACTGCTGAACAAAAGCACCTTGGGACAAGATGAAGTGCCCGACTTGCTGTCGCTGACCTACTATGCCGGAAACTACAACCGCCGAAGCGTACAGGAGTGCGCCACTGAGATGCAGGATACCTACGTCCGGCTGGACAGAAGCATAGCTGCTTTGCTTGAGCTTATCAACCGCAAGGTGGGATTGCACAACGTGCTTTTCTGCATCACCTCCACCGGCTATGCCGATGCCGAAACCGCCGATCCGGACATCTACCGCACACCGGGCGGAGAGTTTCACCTGAACCGATGCGCCACGCTGCTGAACATGTTTCTCATGGCCACCTACGGCGAAGGACAGTATGTGGAAGCCTATTACGACCGTCAAATCTACCTCAACCATAAACTCATCGAGAACAAGCAGTTAAGCTTGGCCGAGATTCAGGAAAAGGCTGCCGGATTTCTTGTGCAGTTCAGCGGCGTGAACGAGGTCTATTCTGCCCACCGCTTGTTGCTGGGTTCTTGGTCTCCGCAAATAGAACGCATACGCAACGGCTTCCACCGCAAGCGCTCGGGCGACCTGATAATCGACGTGCTGCCGGGATGGACCGTAATGCAGGAAAACGGCACCGACAATCGTGTGGTGCGCAAAGCCCACATTCCCACCCCCCTCATCCTATTAGGCAACGGCATAAAAGCGGAAATCATCCGCATACCCGTAGGCATCGAACGCATTGCCCCCACTCTGGCAAGCGTGATGCGCATCCGTGCCCCGAATGCAAGCACGGCATCTCCCCTTGATTTCTAAACCGGCCCCAAAGAGGAACGCAAAGTATCGAAAGAAAAACTTTGCAGATGCGGACGACGCAAATTTTCAACAGAACAATATTTCCTATCGTTTGCATCATCGGTACTTGAAGAATCGAAAACAAAGTTTCTCAGAACAGGCGGAGTTTCTTTAAAATGATTTCGGGAAGATTAAAATAATCCGTGCAAACGTGGGTAATCTGTATAGAAATCAGTAACTTTGCACGCTTAATAAACTCAGCAATAATAATAAAAACAGATACATAATGGGATTCAATGAATTTTTAAGCTCGATTTTCGGCAACAAATCCACACGCGACATGAAAGAGATACAACCGTGGGTGGAGAAGATCAAAGCCGCTTATCCGGAAGTAGCCAAACTCGACAACGACAGTTTACGCGCCAAAACCGAGGAGCTGAAGACTTACATCCGCGAGTCGGCAGCCGAACAACGCGCCAAAGTGGAGGAATTGAAGGCAAGCGTGGAAGACACCGAACTGGAAAAACGCGAAGACATCTTCAACCAGATTGACAAAATAGAAAAAGAGATATTGGACATTTACGAAAAGGCATTGGACGAGGTGCTTCCCACTGCTTTCGCCATCGTAAAGGAAACAGCCCGACGCTTCGCCGAGAACGAAGAAGTGACGGTGACAGCCACCGAATTTGACCGCCAACTGGCCGCAACCAAGGATTTCGTTCGCATAGAGGACGATAAGGCCATCTACCAAAATCACTGGATAGCCGGAGGCAATGACACCGTATGGAACATGATACACTATGACGTGCAATTGTTTGGAGGTGTGGTATTGCACAAAGGCAAAATTGCCGAAATGGCAACAGGTGAAGGTAAGACGTTGGTGGCCACCCTGCCGGTATTCCTCAATGCCCTGACGGGAAACGGCGTACATGTGGTGACCGTGAACGACTATCTGGCCAAACGTGACTCCGAATGGATGGGACCGCTCTATATGTTTCACGGCTTGAGCGTGGACTGCATCGACAAGCACCAACCCAACTCCGACGCCCGCCGCAAGGCTTACATGGCAGACATCACCTTTGGGACGAACAATGAATTCGGCTTCGACTACCTGCGCGATAACATGGCTATCAGCCCGAAAGACCTTGTACAGCGTCAGCACAATTATGCCATCGTGGATGAGGTGGACTCGGTATTGATTGATGACGCCCGTACTCCGCTTATCATCTCCGGTCCCGTGCCCAAAGGCGATGACCAGCTTTTCGAGCAACTCCGCCCGCAAGTGGAACGTTTGGTAGAGGCACAAAAGAGAATAGCCACCCAATATCTGGCCGATGCCAAACGGCTCATTGCCTCGGACGACAAGAAAGAGCAAGAGGAAGGATTCCTCGCCTTGTATCGCAGCCACAAGTGCCTACCCAAGAACAAACCCCTCATCAAGTTCCTGAGCGAACAAGGCATCAAGGCCGGTATGCTGAAGACCGAGGAAATCTACATGGAGCAGAACAACAAGCGCATGCACGAGGTGACAGATCCGCTCTACTTCGTAATAGACGAGAAATTGAACAGCGTGGACCTGACAGACAAAGGCGTGGACCTTATCAGCGGAAATGCCGCAGACCCCACTTTCTTTGTACTGCCCGACATCACCGCCCAACTATCGGCCTTGGAAAACGAAACTGAACTGACGGACGAACAGCGTCTGGAAAAGAAGGATGCCCTGATGACAAACTATGCCGTGAAGAGCGAGCGCGTGCATACCATCAACCAACTGCTGAAGGCTTACACCATGTTCGAGAAAGACGACGAATACGTAGTCATAGACGGACAAGTGAAAATTGTGGACGAACAAACCGGGCGTATCATGGAAGGCCGCCGCTATTCTGACGGCTTGCATCAGGCCATAGAAGCCAAAGAGGGCGTGAAAGTGGAAGCAGCCACACAGACTTTCGCCACAATTACATTGCAGAACTACTTCCGCATGTATCACAAACTATCCGGTATGACCGGTACGGCCGAAACAGAAGCCGGCGAGTTGTGGGACATCTATAAACTGGATGTGGTGGTTATCCCCACCAACCGTCCCATTGCCCGTAATGACATGAACGACCGCGTTTACAAAACGAAACGCGAGAAATACAAAGCCGTCATCGAGGAAATAGAAAAGATGGTGGCAGCCGGACGTCCGGTTCTGGTGGGTACTACATCGGTGGAAATATCCGAAATGCTGAGCAAGATGCTTGCCATGCGTAAGATAGAACACAGCGTGCTGAACGCCAAACTGCACCAAAAGGAGGCGGACATTGTGGCGAAAGCCGGTTTGAAGTGTGCGGTGACCATCGCCACGAACATGGCCGGCCGTGGTACGGACATCAAGCTGAGCCCCGAGGTGAAAGCTGCCGGTGGTCTTGCCATCATCGGTACGGAACGCCACGAGAGCCGTCGAGTAGACCGCCAATTGCGCGGTCGTGCTGGTCGTCAGGGCGATCCGGGTTCTTCGGTATTCTTCGTTTCGCTGGAAGATGACCTGATGCGTCTGTTCTCCTCCGACCGCATTGCCAGTGTCATGGATAAGCTTGGTTTCAAGGAAGGCGAAATGATTGAGCACAGCATGATTTCAAAATCCATAGAACGTGCGCAGAAGAAAGTGGAAGAAAACAACTTCGGTATCCGTAAGCGATTGCTGGAATACGATGACGTGATGAACAAACAGCGTACGGTGGTCTACACCAAACGCCGCCACGCGCTGATGGGCGAACGCATCGGCATGGACATCGTAAACATGATTTGGGATCGCAGCGCCAACGCCGTAGAAGCCCCCGATTATGAGAATTGCAAGATGGATGTGCTCCAGACCCTTGCCATGGAGATGCCTTTCAACGAAGAGGAGTTCCGCAATGAGAAGAAAGAAGACCTTGCCGACAAGACTTTCGATGCCGCCATGGCGCTCTTCAAACGGAAGACCGAACGCATGGCACAGATAGCCTATCCGGTCATCAAGCAGGTGTACGAAACACAAGGACACATGTACGAGAACATCCTCATACCCATCACCGACGGCAAACGGATGTACAATATCTCCTGCAACTTGAAGAAAGCTTACGAAACCGAATGCAAGGAAGTAGTGAAGTCTTTCGAGAAATCAATCCTGCTGCACGTCATTGACGAAGCGTGGAAAGAAAACCTACGCGAACTGGACGATCTGAAACACTCCGTACAGAACGCAAGCTACGAGCAGAAAGATCCGTTGTTGATTTATAAACTGGAGTCAGTAAACCTGTTTGATGCAATGGTGGATAAGATAAACAACCAAACCATTTCTATCCTGATGCGCGGACAGATTCCGATGCAAGAGGGCCCGGCCGATAATGCGCAAGCGGCCCAACATCATGTAGAAGTGCGCCAAGCCGCTCCGGAACAACGTCAGGACATGAGCAAATACCGCGAACAGAAGGCAGACCTGAACGACCCGCATCAACAGGCTGCCGCAGCACAAGATACGCGTGAGCAACCCAGACGGGAGCCTATCCGTGCAGAGAAGACTGTCGGAAGAAATGATCCTTGTCCTTGCGGCAGTGGTAAAAAATACAAGAATTGCCACGGAAGAAACGTCTGAAACCAAACGGTATGAGGCGGTGCAGGGCATGACAAATCTTGCTTTGTACACTTCTTAGTATTCTTTCCGGGAATCTTTTCGACACACAGCTCCGACATTGTGGACAAACCCTCTTCATGAGAATGATGAACGGAAACCCTTTCAGGCGCAGGTGGTGCAAAAAAGCTGAATTTCTTTATTCAAGACCAGTGTTTTTTGCATCACCTGCGTCAATCGTTTAAGGACATGCGGATATTTCCGGCATTTACATTTTTTATTTTCGCCTAACCTTTTTATAATCCTTAATCTTTTGTATATCGGCTTAAAAGAGTAATTTTGTTTTCAGAACAAGACCTCGAAAAAGATGGCTAAATATCACTATTGTCTGTTACTGACAGTTTTACTGCTACTTCTGGATAGCTGCCAGAGTGTGGAACAACTGTCCATTGACTATATGCTACCGGCAGAAGTCAGTTTTCCGGCTACTCTGAAACGGGTGGCTGTTGTCAACAATATGCCTTCTGTTCCAGACAACAAACTGATAGTCAAAAAAGAAGAACAGAAGAAAGAAGAAAACGAGATAGCGCGGCTGACCGATTACTACAACGGAGACGCTGCCATAGCTACCGAATCTTTGGCCAAAACTCTGGCTGGTGAAAACTACTTTGAAGAAGTCGTGATATGCGATTCTGCCTTGCGCGGCAAGGACATCAATCCCAGAGAAAGCACCCTGTTGCAAGAAGAAGCGGATGAACTCATCCGCAGTCTGGATGTAGATTTCCTGATAGCCTTGGAAAACATACAGATGCGCTCTATCCGAAAAATAAGCTATATGCCCGATTGGGGAGTGTTTCTCGGCACGGTAGACATAAAAGTATATCCTACGGTCAGAGTGTATCTGCCCAACCGCAAAGGCCCCATGGTGACCATCAGCGGCAACGACAGCATCTATTGGGAAGAGGCGGGAAACGGAGAGGCTTATGTGCGCAGCCGCCTCATTAAAGAAAAAGAGATGCTGAAGCAGGCTTCGGAGTTTGCAGGCACAATACCGGTAAAGCATCTGCTACCTCACTGGAAAACCGACAACCGATACCTCTTCAGCGGCGGCTCCGTGAACATGCGCGACGGTGCGGTATATGCCAAAGAAGAGAACTGGGCAGAGGCCATCAAGCTTTGGAAGCAGGTTTATGATACGAAGAAAAAGGAAAAACAGAAGATACGAGCTGCCTGTAACATAGCTTTGGGATATGAAATGCAGGACAGTATTGATACCGCTCTGGAATGGGCTTTGAAAGCACAAGCCCTTACCGGCGAGAAAGGCGAAAACAATCAAAAAGATACCGCAGAACTAAGTGGAGACATGTTTTCATATTATCTCTTTATCAGTTCTTATGTGAACGAATTGCAGAAACGGAAAGAGGGAATGGCACGGCTGAGCATGCAAATGATACGGTTTAGGAAGGAAGAATAAGCTGCGGCATGTTTTTTTTCATCTTTAGTCACACATTATTGATTATTTTCCCTACCTTTGAACAGCCATTAAGAAAAAGCAATTATGAAGCTCAGTCAATCGTCATTATCACTCTTGGAGGATAGCATCAAAAAAGCGATCGGGAAATATACCTGCGGTTGCGAACAGACCATCGTTACGGATATTCATCTGCAACCGAGCCAAAATTCGGGCGAGTTGTCTGTCTTTGATGATGAAGACGAAGAGCTTGCAAGCACCACCATCGAAGAGTGGATGACATACGAAGGGGATGATTTCTATGAGCATGCCGAACGCATCCTCACTATCCTGCTCTGCAACATGAAAAATGCAGGAACCTTCGATAAACTGACCATTCTGAAACCATTCTCTTTTGTATTGGTGGACGATGAAAAAGAAACCCTCGCCGAACTCTTATTAATGGATGACGACACCCTGCTGGTGAACGATGAACTGCTGAAAGGGCTGGACGAAGAATTAGACGCTTTCCTGAAGAATTTACTGGAAAAATAAAAGAAACCGAAAAGCCATAGAAAAGTTGTTCGATATTTCACTACCAAAGCATAAAAAAAGAACTCCGAGGTGAAAACACCCCGGAGTTCTTTTTATAGCATTTCTGAACTCAAAAGAGGAAAAAGCATCAGAAAGCCTTGATGGCATCGACAATCCATGCCCCTACTTCCTTCGTGCCGTATTTCGCACCTCCCTCCACCTGAATCTCCGGAGTGCGGACATCAGCCTCAAGGGAAGCATCGACAGCCTTACGAATCAATGCACCTTCTTCTTTCAGGCCGAAGTACTCGAACAACATGGCTACCGAAAGAATCTGCGCCAACGGATTGGCGATGTTCAGCCCTTTGGCTTGCGGCCAAGAGCCATGAATCGGTTCGAACACCGGTGTGCTTTCGCCCGTAGAGGCGGAAGGGAGCACCCCCATGGAACCGCTGATACAAGAACCTTCGTCCGTCAGGATATCGCCAAAAGTATTCTCCGTTACCATCACGTCAAAAAACTTAGGTTCCTGAATCATACGCATGGCGGCATTGTCCACATACATATAATCGGTAGTCACTCCGGGATAAAGGGGGGCCATTTCCCGGGCAATCTGTCGCCACAACCGGGAAGAAGCCAGCACGTTGGCCTTATCCACCACCGTGAGGTGCTTGCGGCGCTTTATGGCATACTCAAACCCTACCTTCAAAATACGCTCAATTTCAGGACGGGTGTACATGTTCGTGTCATACGCCTTGTCGTTGTCCTGATACTTTTCGCCGAAATACATACCGCCCGTCAGCTCGCGGATGCACAGGAAATCGGCCCCGTCCACCAATTCCGCACGAAGCGGGGATTTATGAAGCAGGCACTTGAAGGTCTGCACCGGACGAATGTTGGCAAACAAGCCCAGTTTCTTGCGCATAGCCAGCAGCCCCTGTTCGGGACGTACTTTTGCCGTAGGGTCATTGTCGAACTTCGGGTCGCCCACAGCCGAAAAGAGTACGGCATCCGCATTCTTACAAGCCTCATAAGTAGCTTCGGGAAAAGGGTCACCTACTTTGTCTATGGCATCTGCACCACAGATGGCATATTCATAACTCACTTTGTGTCCGAATTTCTCGCACACAGCAGTCATTACATCCACACCTACGGCGGAAATCTCGGGGCCGATACCATCACCGGCCAATACGGCAATTTTAAACTCCATTGTTTCTTCTATCTAAATCGTTTTTATTCCTTATGATAACCTGAGTCCGGGATAAGAAGCAGATCGATAGCCCCACCCGGCGGCTTGTAGTTTAAGACAAAAACCCATTGTTTATCAACCGTTTACTACCGACTTGTCAGACACTTGTGTCTTGCGGCTGAAACACTTGTGTTTGACGTGTAAAACACTTGCGTCTGACGGCTAAAACACTTGTGTCTGTCAAACCAAAGGATTGCAGCTGTCAGACAGGGGAAGGGAGGCCGTCCTGAAAGGCTCTCTTCTCTTCCGCCTGACCTCTGTGAACCGGTGCTTTCAGGAAATATCCGCCCGACAGGATGCCGCCCCTCATCGTCAGCAAAAGCGACCGCCTGTGCCGAACCCATGTTATAATAACTCGTGTTTTGGAGACAGAGACAGTACAGCCCCCTACTCTTTCTTTTCATACTCGCCCTCTATAATGTTCAGCATCTTCACCGTTGCTTTGATGGCAGCTTCCGTCTGGTCGGCGTCGAGGCCGCGCGTGCGAAACATCTTGTCTTCAAAACTCCATGTGATGACCGTCTGCACAAAGGCATCGGTGCGCCCGCCGGGAGGAATGGTTACGGCATAGTTCGTCAGCATCGGAAATTTACGTCCCAACGTCACCTTATATATCTTGCGCAACGCACGCACAAAAGCATCGTATTGTCCGTCACCACCGGAGCTTTCTTCGTATTCCTTGCCGTTGATTTCTATTTTCAGCGTGGCCATCGGCTTCAATCCATAGGCCAGATTCACGATATAGCTCTTCAGGCTGACACGTTCTTCCACCACTCCATGCTTCAAAACATCCGAGACGATGTAAGGCAAGTCTTCCTGTGTCACCAATTCTTTCTTGTCGCCCAGCTCAATGATGCGTTCAGTGACTTTGCGCATGGCCTCCTCGTCCAGTTGCAAGCCCAAGTCTTCCAGATTCTTCCGTATATTGGCTTTACCGCTATTCTTGCCCAGAGCATATTCACGCTTACGGCCGAAGCGTTCGGGCAGCAGATCGTTGCAATAAAGGTTGCTTTTGTTGTCACCGTCGGCATGAACTCCCGCCACCTGCGTAAACACGTTCTCACCCACAATCGGCTTATTGGCCGGAATAGCGATGCCCGAATAGGATTCCACCGCACGGCTCACATCGTTCAGACGGTTCTCGTCGATGTTGGTCACCGCACTGAAATGGTCCTTCAGGATGGCCTGCACACTGGCAAGCGGAGCATTCCCGGCACGTTCGCCCAGACCGTTGATGGTGGTATGCAGCCCCTTGCAGCCGCTCAACACAGCTGCAAGTACATTGCTCACGGCAAGATCGTAATCATTGTGCGCATGAAAATCGAAATGAGCATACGGATAACGCTTCACCATCTTGCGCATAAACTCAATGACCTGCAACGGATTCAGTATGCCGAGTGTATCGGGCAACATATAGCGTTTTATATTGGTCTGAACCAACGCATCCATCAATTGGAAAACATATTCGGGAGAGTCTTTCATGCCATTGCTCCAATCTTCCAGATATACATTCACTTCCATGTCCCGCTCGTTTGCATAGCCCACCACGGCCAGAATGTCTTCAATATGTTCCTCCGGACTTTTCTTCAACTGACACATGCAATGCTTCAACGAACCCTTGCACAACAGATTAATGACACGGCAACCGGTAGCATGTATCCAGTCTGCCGAGGCGTGCCCATCCACAAAGCCGAGTACTTCTACCTTCGGCAACAGATTGCGACGGGCCGCCCAGTCGCAAATCATCTTCACCGCTTGGAACTCTCCATCGGACACTCTTGCAGAAGCTACCTCTACTCTGTCCACTTTCAACTCTTCCAGCAGCAGACGGGCAATCATCAACTTCTCATGGGGCACAAAAGAAACTCCGCTGGTCTGTTCGCCGTCACGAAGTGTGGTGTCCATGATTTCTATCTTCGGATAATCATGCTTCATTTTTATTCTCCCAAGCTTCTATCTTATCTTTACTTCCCACTAAAAAATCAATGTCGTCCAATCCATTCATCAGGCAATGCTTCTTGTAAGCGTTAATCTCAAAACGTTCGCTCTTGCCTGTGGCCATATTGGTGATGGTTTGTTCGGGCAAGTTCACTTCGACCTGCACTTTAGGATTGGCGAATATGGAGTCGAACAGTTCTTTCAAGAACGGCTCGCTCACCGCCACCGGAAGCACGAAATTGTTCAACTCGTTGTTCTTGTGGATATCCGCAAAGAAGCTGGACACCACCACACGGAAACCGTAACCGGCAATGGCCCACGCCGCATGCTCGCGGCTGGAGCCTGAACCGAAGTTTTTTCCTGCCACCAGAATCTGCCCGCCATAAGCAGGATTGTTCAACACAAAATCTTTATTCAGAGAACCGTCCGGATTATAACGCCAATCACGGAACAAATTGTCTCCGAAGAATTTCTCCTCTCGGGTAGTAGCTTTCAGAAAACGCGCCGGAATTATCTGATCCGTATCGACATTCTCTAACGGAAGAGGCACGCAAGTACTGGTGATGATATTGAATTTCTGTTTCATCTCTCTATCTGCAATTTAAGTAAATGTACAAACCGATATTATATGTTTCAATCATTTTGTTTTCATGACAACTCCGCATCCATGGTTCGGTTTCAACCATACACACCAATCGTCTGTTTAGCAATCAAAAGAGTTCCCTCGGATCGGTAATAACCCCTGTCACCGCAGCAGCGGCAGCCACCATCGGGCTGGCAAGCAACGTTCTGGAACCCGGGCCTTGACGTCCTTCAAAATTACGGTTGCTGGTAGATACCGCATATTTGCCGGCAGGAACTTTGTCGTCATTCATAGCCAGACAAGCGGAACACCCCGGTTGTCGGATGGCAAACCCGGCTTCTTTCAGAATCTTGTCCAACCCTTCTTCACGAATCTGCGCGTCTACCATCCATGAACCGGGCACCAACCATGCCACCACACCGTCAGCTTTCTTACGCCCCCTCACAATGGAAGCGAATGCACGGAAATCTTCAATGCGGCCGTTGGTGCAAGCGCCCAAAAACACATAGTCAATCTTCTTACCCAGCAAAGGCTCTCCCGGTTGAAATCCCATATAATCCAATGACTTCTCAAACGAAGTCCGGGAGGCTTCATCCATGCCATCGGTGGTAGGGATGGAATTTGTAATACCCATGCCCATACCCGAATTAGTGCCGTAGGTAATCATCGGTTCAATGTCCTCGGCAGCAAAGCGTACTTCCTTATCGAACACTGCATTTTCGTCACTCTTCAATGTTTTCCAATAAGCCAGCGACGTATTCCATGCTTCACCTTTCGGCGCATACTCTCTTCCTTTGATATACTCAAAAGTGGTTTCATCCGGAGCAATCATACCACCGCGTGCCCCCATCTCTATGCTCAGGTTACACAAAGTCAACCGGCCTTCCATTGTCAGACTGCGCACGGCTTCTCCGGCATACTCTACAAAATATCCCGTGGCACCGCTGGTTGTCATTTTCGACATCATGTACAAAGCCATATCTTTTGCCGTCACTCCTTTTCCAAGCTTACCATCAATCGTGATACGCATCGTCTTTGGGCGTGTTTGGAGAATGCACTGCGAAGCCATCACCATTTCCACCTCACTCGTTCCGATGCCAAATGCCACTGCGCCCATTGCGCCGTGAGTCGATGTATGCGAGTCACCGCAGACAATGGTCATACCCGGCAAAGTCAGTCCTCGTTCCGGACCTACCACATGGATGATACCGTTTTTCTCGTCCATCATGCCAAAATAAGTGAGGCCGAAGTCTTTCGCATTCTTGGCCAATGTGTCCACCTGAGTCCTTGAGATGGCATCCTCAATAGGTTTGTCCTGATCGTGCGTCGGAGTATTGTGATCAGGCATGCAGAATATCTTCTCCGGACGAAAACATTTAATGCCGCGTTCGCGCAAGCCTGAAAAGGCCTGCGGGCTGGTGACTTCGTGACAGTAAAGCCTATCTATATAAAGTTGTGTGGGACCGTCTTTCACTTCCTGCACAATGTGTGCATCCCAAATCTTATCAAATAATGTATTCATCTGTTCATTTCCTATTTAGGTATTTTCTTCTCAAAATCGATTTTGAATTTATCTCTGCTTCTAAAAGAACGTTTAACCTTTGCCGGATATTTTCTGAATCTTCGTGAAATCACCTCTCCATTCTTACTCAATAAATCTTTCAACCATAAGGTCGTTTTACATCTTAAACTTATTGATACAATCAATATAAGCTTCAACAGAAGCGGCTATAATATCGGTATTGGCACCGAATCCATAATAAACATGGTTATCATATTCCACCTGCATGTGCACCTTACCCATATCATCGCTACCCTTACTGATGGCCTGAATCGTAAATTCTTTCAATGTCATGTGGCGGTTGATTATTTTCTTCAGAGCCTTGATGGCAGCATCTACCGGACCGTTTCCACTGGCTGCCGCTTCGAACTTTTCACCGTATATACTCAATCCCAAGCTGGCAACCGAACGTACCCCTACCCCACTGGTCACTTGCAAATACTCCAACTTAATGCGGTGGTTCTGCGAACGGTCTGCTCCTGCCAATACCAAAATATCATCGTCATTGATATCTTTCTTTTTATCTGCAAGCTTCAAGAACTCATCATATATTTCGTTCAGTTTATCCTGCGTAGGATTCACTCCCAATGCAGACAAACGATTTTTCAATGCGGCGCGGCCACTACGTGCAGTCAGTACGATGGAGTTATCATCAATCCCCACATCACGCGGGTTGATAATTTCATAGGTCTGTACATTTTTCAACACACCATCCTGATGAATGCCCGAAGAATGGGCAAAAGCGTTACGACCTACAATCGCTTTATTAGGTTGTACAGGCATATTCATCAAACTGGATACCATCCGGCTGGTCGGATAAATTTTCTGGGTATTGATATTGGTTTCGATATCAATATCTTTATGACACTTGATAATCATCGCAACCTCTTCAAGAGAAGTGTTCCCTGCACGCTCTCCTATACCGTTAATGGTCACTTCCACCTGACGGGCACCATTCTGCACACCGGCCATCGTATTTGCCGTAGCCATACCCAAATCGTTATGACAATGGGTAGAGAGGATGGCATTATGTATACCGGCAACATGTTCCATCAGATACTTTATCTTTGCACCATACTCAGAAGGCAAACAATAACCCGTTGTATCAGGGATATTCACTACCGTAGCACCTGCCTTGATTACAGCTTCTACCACACGTGCCAAATACTCGTTATCCGTGCGTCCGGCATCTTCGGCATAAAACTCCACATCATCCACATATTTGCGAGCATACTTCACGGCAGCTACCGCACGTTCTATAATTTCCTCACGATTAGAATTGAATTTATACTTGATATGCAAATCGGATGTACCAATCCCCGTATGAATACGTTTACGCTTAGCAAACTGCAAAGC
>CP171223.1:2660000-3063943 GCA_050908905.1 Bacteroides sp. KG123
AACCTTCCGGCACCGGGCAGGTGTCAGGCTGTATACATCATCTTTCGATTTAGCACAGCCCTGTGTTTTTGTTAAACAGTTGCCTGGACCGATTCTCTGCGCCTCCGTCACCGGAGGACCCTTTATCCCGAAGTTACAGGGTCAGTTTGCCTAGTTCCTTAACCGTGAATCACTCAAGCGCCTTAGTATATTCAACCCGACTACGTGTGTCCGTTTGCGGTACGGGTACCTGCGGGATGAAGCTTAGCGGATTTTCTTGGGAGTATGATTACATGCGCTATTGGGTTGTCCGAAGGACGCCCCATACTATCAGGTTCGGCTCGGAATCCGGATTTGCCTGGATTCCTCAAAACCTACACCCTTCAACCGGCTATTCCGTCAGCCGGCGGCACTGTCACTGCTCCGTCACCACATCGCTCCCGAAGGTAGTACCGGAATATTAACCGGTTCTGCCATCGGCTTCGCCATTCGGCTGAGCCTTAGGACCCGACTTACCCTGATCCGATTAGCGTTGATCAGGAAACCTTAGTCTTGCGGCGAGGGGGTTTCCCACCCCCTTTATCGTTACTTATACCTACATTTGCGTTTCCACACGCTCCAGGAAAGCTCGCGCTCGCCCTTCGACGCGGAGTGGAATGCTCCCCTACCGATGATATGAATCATCCCAGAGCTTCGGTAGAATACTTATGCCCGATTATTATCCACGCCAAACTCCTCGACTAGTGAGCTGTTACGCACTCTTTAAATGAATGGCTGCTTCCAAGCCAACATCCTAGCTGTCTTAGCAATCTGACTTCGTTAGTTCAACTCAGTATTCATTTGGGGACCTTAGCTGCTGGTCCGGATTGTTCTCCTTTAGGACATGGACCTTAGCACCCATGCCCTCACTCCTGACATAGAACCGGCAAGCATTCGGAGTTTGTCAAGACTTGATAGGCGGCGAAGCCCTCGCATCTTATCAGTCGCTCTACCTCATGCCGGTATAAGTCAAGGCTGCACCTAAATGCATTTCGGGGAGTACGAGCTATCTCCAAGTTTGATTAGCCTTTCACCCCCACCCTCAGGTCATCCGGAAGCTTTTCAACGCTTATCGGTTCGGTCCTCCAGATGGTGTTACCCATCCTTCAACCTGCCCAAGGGTAGATCACTTGGTTTCGCGTCTACTCCTTCCGACTGAAACGCCCTGTTAAGACTCGCTTTCGCTTCGGCTCCGGGTCTAAAGAACCTTAACCTCGCCGGAAAAAGTAACTCGTAGGTTCATTATGCAAAAGGCACGCCGTCACCGTAAAAAATACGGCTCCGACCGCTTGTAGGCACATGGTTTCAGGAACTATTTCACTCTTCTGCTCGAAGTGCTTTTCACCTTTCCCTCACGGTACTGGTTCACTATCGGTCTCTCGGGAGTATTTAGCCTTACCGGATGGTCCCGGCAGATTCACGCAGGATTACTCGTGCCCCGCGCTACTCAGGATACCACTAGGCTGGAGACGGCTTCGTGTACGGGGTTATCACCCTCTATGACCTGCCTTTCCAGGCAGTTCCACTCACCGTCACGCGTGCCACGACGTGGTCCTACAACCCCATGGATGCCGTAACATCAATGGTTTGGGCTCTTCCCCGGTCGCTCGCCACTACTGGGGGAATCATTGTTTATTTTCTTTTCCTGCAGGTACTAAGATGTTTCAGTTCCCTGCGTTAGCCTCTGCCACAGGCAGATGCCACCCCTTCAAGGTGGCGGGTTGTCCCATTCGGAAATCCGCGGATCAAAGGTCATTTGCACCTACCCGCGGCTTATCGCAGCTTATCACGTCCTTCATCGCCTCCGAGAGCCAAGGCATCCGCCATGTGCCCTTACTTGCTTTTTTCGATTATACACCCCAAAAAAAAGGGGCGATATATACTTTCAGCTTTAACTTTACTTTTATTGTTCGCATCATGTCAAAGATCGTTCTTCCCTAAAAAAACAAAGGGAAAGGGTGGAGAATAACGGATTCGAACCGTTGACCCCCTGCTTGCAAAGCAGGTGCTCTAGCCAGCTGAGCTAATCCCCCCAAAAAAGGGTAGTCCCAGGCAGAGTTGAACTGCCGACCTCTACATTATCAGTGTAGCGCTCTAACCAACTGAGCTATAGGACTGTCAGTCAAACCCCGGCCATGGAAAAAAGGCCCGGCTTCTACTTTCTCTTTTATCTGTCAATAAACGCACACAAGCAGTACAAACAAAAGAACCGGACTACCAAAAATTAAGGATACCGCTCCAGAAAGGAGGTGTTCCAGCCGCACCTTCCGGTACGGCTACCTTGTTACGACTTAGCCCCAATCACCGGTTTTACCCTAGGGCGCTCCTAAACGGTTACGCACTTCAGGTACCCCCGGCTTTCATGGCTTGACGGGCGGTGTGTACAAGGCCCGGGAACGTATTCACCGCGCCGTGGCTGATGCGCGATTACTAGCGAATCCAGCTTCGTGGAGTCGGGTTGCAGACTCCAGTCCGAACTGAGAGGGGATTTAGGGATTCGCCGGACGTCGCCGCCCAGCAGCCTGCTGTACCCCCCATTGTAACACGTGTGTAGCCCCGGACGTAAGGGCCGTGCTGATTTGACGTCATCCCCCCCTTCCTCGCATCTTACGACGGCAGTCTCCACAGAGTCCCCAGCATAACCTGATGGCAACTGTGGATAAGGGTTGCGCTCGTTATGGCACTTAAGCCGACACCTCACGGCACGAGCTGACGACAACCATGCAGCACCTTCACAACCGCCTTGCGGCTTACCCGTTTCCGGATAATTCGGTTGCAATTCAAGCCCGGGTAAGGTTCCTCGCGTATCATCGAATTAAACCACATGTTCCTCCGCTTGTGCGGGCCCCCGTCAATTCCTTTGAGTTTCACCGTTGCCGGCGTACTCCCCAGGTGGAATACTTAACGCTTTCGCTTGGCCGCTTACAATATATCGCAAACAGCGAGTATTCATCGTTTACTGTGTGGACTACCAGGGTATCTAATCCTGTTTGATACCCACACTTTCGAGCATCAGCGTCAGTTACGCTCCAGCAAGCTGCCTTCGCAATCGGAGTTCTTCGTGATATCTAAGCATTTCACCGCTACACCACGAATTCCGCCTGCCTATACCGCACTCAAGGCACCCAGTATCAACTGCAATTTTAAGGTTGAGCCCCAAACTTTCACAGCTGACTTAAGCGCCCGCCTACGCTCCCTTTAAACCCAATAAATCCGGATAACGCTAGGATCCTCCGTATTACCGCGGCTGCTGGCACGGAGTTAGCCGATCCTTATTCATAAGGTACATGCAAACAGGTACGCGTACCCGCAATTATTCCCTTATAAAAGAAGTTTACAACCCATAGGGCAGTCATCCTTCACGCTACTTGGCTGGTTCAGGCTTCCGCCCATTGACCAATATTCCTCACTGCTGCCTCCCGTAGGAGTTTGGACCGTGTCTCAGTTCCAATGTGGGGGACCTTCCTCTCAGAACCCCTATCCATCGTAGGTTTGGTGGGCCGTTACCCCGCCAACTGCCTAATGGAACGCATCCCCATCGGTAACCGGAATCCTTTAATGGAGAAACCATGCGGAATCACCATACTATCCGGGATTAATCTTTCTTTCGAAAGGCTATACCGGAGTTACCGGAAGGTTGGATACGTGTTACTCACCCGTGCGCCGGTCGCCATCGGGCTTAGCAAGCTAAGCCCATGCTGCCCCTCGACTTGCATGTGTTAAGCCTGTAGCTAGCGTTCATCCTGAGCCAGGATCAAACTCTTCATTGTAAAAGTATCGTAAACCGATTCCAAAACCCTCGCAAAAGGGAAAGGAAACGGAAATTGCTCTGTCCAGGATATCCGAAATTAAAAGAAGTCTCAATCGAAAATGCCCGTAACCGAAATAAAGAAACAGGCACCGTTGACGGTTCTTTCGTTTTACCCAAGGCCGATTCCCACCAAAGGGAAACAGGCCTTGCTATCGTACTACTTGTATCGTTTATGTAAATCTGTTCAAAGAACGAATTGCTGACCCACATCAGGAAAGCGGATGCAAAGGTAAGAAGTTTTATACATACACTCCAAATTATCGGAGAAGTTTTTTTCTTCTTTTTTTCCGGCCGACGCTCTCGGTGAGAAAGGGGAAGGAAAAAAAGGAAAAAGAAAACCGCCCGAGCGGCATCACGCAAACCATCATGTCAAAGCACCGAAGCCCTCGTTGCCGAAAGCGGATGCAAAAGTAGCGCTTAAAGAGAAAACAACAAAACAGAAATGACTCTTTTTTTAAAAGAAAATAAAGGAAATGGAGTAAAAGACTGAAAGACAAAGAGGTTGGAGGAAAGAAAAAGAAAGGGAAGAAAAAAAGGAAGGGAAAGAAACACATTATAATATATACGTGCGCGAGTGAAAGGGGGAAGGGAAAGATATCAGGAGAATCCGAAAGAGAAAAGGCACTGCGACACAAAAAAACAGCAGGGAAAAGAAAGGCAAAAAGCGCAACCACCCCCTTATAGGGAGAAAAAACGGACAAGAAGAAGGGGAAAGGCGTCCCCCGCCTTATTCCGGATATAATACCCGAAGCAACCGGCCAAAAAGCGGGACATGGCCATGGAAGAGGCTGACAGGACAGGAAGCAGGGCGACAACCTAATCCGAAAGAGCGTTTTTCAAAAAATCGCAAAACGCTGTTTGTCAACTGGTTGACACCGGGCTGTCAGACACTTGTGTTTTAGCCGTCAGACACAAGTGTTTTAGCCGCAAAACACAAGTGTCTGTCGCGCAAAACACTTGCGTCTGTCAAGACAAAGGATTGCAACTCGCAGAAAGAGGGAGGAGGGAAGGCGCGAAAGGAGCTTTTCCATTCCGACTGAACGACGCAGACCGAAGAATGCAGGATATATACACAAAGAAAAATACAGCAACTTATATTCAAAAATAAAAACAAAAGATACGGAAAGCAGATTAAATATGCCAAAGCGTGTTATAAATCAAACCACTACCGCTTCAAAGTTTGGAGATCGAAGAATTTATCGTACTTTGTTTTTCATTGTATTAGATTTAAGGTTAACTAAAGATTGGCTGTCTGGGGTAGACAGCCTTTTTTATCTCTTATCCTCCCCCTACTCTTGAATATTTTTTCTACATTTGCATCCGCAAAAAGAGCCAATCGCATAATAGAAAAAGATACGCTCTCCATACCATTAAATGAAGAATACCGCATCTGTCATATCCGCTATCCGTTTCCGTTGCTGGAGCAGAAAGGCTTATGCCGCGTTTGCCAGCATAGGACGTTGCGTCACCATTGGTTGCCTGCGCAAGGAAGTGGCAGATAGTTCACTTTCCAAACAAAAAGCCATGGGAAGTACCGGGCGTGCGGTATGCAGTATTGCACATGTATGGGAAGGAATCACCGAAGAGAAGGAGGATAATTACGGCATTCCTCCGGAAAACGGAGCTTTTCTTTTTTGCAGAATAGTGGAGCTGATAATGCTTCCGAGCTTTTTTCCCGTTATATCAGGTATCCATCCTTATAATAAAAAGGGGCAAGAGATTTTCTCTCTGAAAAAAACAAAGAATTATATTGACACGGATTATCGGAATCTGTATAACTTGCTTGCAAGCCATTACAATCCGACAATCCGTGTTTTATTTTACAAATAATGCCGTATAAGAGCGTGTTATATATAAAAAAATGACTGTACAAGAATTAAAGGAACAAGTGCTGCAAGGCATTTGCATCAAGAAGGAAGAAGTTGAATGGCTGGCTACGCAACCCGATAAGGAGGCATTATATGATGCTGCACACGAAATAACCCAAGCTTTGGCTTCGGAAGAGTTCGACATGTGCTCCATAATCAACGCCAAGTCGGGAAAATGTCCGGAAAACTGCAAATGGTGCGCACAGTCGGCACACTATAAGACGCAAGCAGATGTATATGACTTGGTAGATAAAGAAGAATGCCTACGCCATGCCAAGTATAATGAAAGCCAAGGTGTGGCACGTTTCTCATTAGTGACCAGCGGACGGAAGCCTTCGGGCAAACAAATGGAGAAACTGTGCGAGGCAGTCCGACACATGCGCCGTAATTCCTCGATACAACTATGCGCCTCGTTGGGATTGTTGAATGAAAACGAAATGCAGGCACTGCACGATGCAGGCGTCACGCGCTATCACTGCAATTTGGAAACAGCCCCCTCATACTTTCCGCAACTTTGCAGCACGCATACGCAAGAAGAAAAACTGCGCACCTTGCAAGCAGCCCGCAACGTCGGCATGGACATTTGTAGCGGCGGCATCATCGGCATGGGCGAAAGCATCGAACAACGCATAGAGTTTGCCTTCACGCTGAAAGAGCTGGAGGTGCAATCCATTCCCATCAATCTGCTGAGCCCTATTCCGGGAACTCCTCTGGAGCATCAGGCCTCACTGACCGAAGAAGAGGTGTTGACTACCATCGCCTTGTTCCGTTTCATCAACCCGACGGCATTCCTGCGTTTTGCCGGAGGACGCTCCCAACTAAGTCAGGGGACCGTAAAAAAAGCGCTCCACATCGGAATCAACTCGGCCATCGTGGGCGATTTGCTAACCACACTGGGCTCGAAGGTTTCGGAAGATAAGGTACTGATTGAAGATGCAGGATACCGTTTCAGCGATTCGCAATTCGACCGGAAGCATCTTTGGCATCCTTATACCTCTACCATCAATCCCCTGCCTGTATATAAAGTTAAACGAGCAGATGGCGCTACCATTACGCTGGAAAACGGAGAAACATTGATAGAAGGCATGTCGTCGTGGTGGTGCGCTGTGCATGGATACAATCATCCAGCATTGAACCGGGCCGCCGAGGAGCAACTCGGCAAGATGTCGCACGTCATGTTCGGAGGCTTGACACACGCCCCCGCCATTGAGCTGGGACAACTGTTGTTGCCGCTTGTCCCCCCATCCATGCAAAAGATTTTTTACGCCGATTCCGGTTCGGTGGCAGTAGAAGTTGCCATGAAAATGGCTGTACAATATTGGCACGGAAAAGGGAAAAAGGAAAAAAGTAACTTTGTAACCATACATTCCGGTTATCACGGAGACACATGGAATGCCATGTCCGTCTGCGATCCGGTGACGGGAATGCACTCCCTGTTCGGTTCCGCACTGCCTGTACGCTATTTCTGCCCCAAGCCTCATTCGCGCTACGATGGGGAATGGAATGCCCAAGATGCCGAATATTTGCAGGAAACGGTGGAAAAGCACCACGAAGAACTGGCTGCGCTCATTCTTGAACCGATTGTTCAAGGAGCAGGCGGCATGTGGTTTTACCATCCGCAATATCTGCGCGAGGCTGCGCGAATATGCAAAGAATATAACCTCCTACTGATATTCGACGAAATAGCAACGGGATTCGGACGAACGGGCAAACTTTTTGCTTGGGAACATGCCGGCGTAGAGCCGGACATCATGTGCGTAGGCAAGGCACTGACGGGCGGATATATGACGCTCTCTGCCGTATTGGCTACCAACGAAGTGGCCGATACTATTTCGAACCACTCGCCGGGAGTATTCATGCATGGGCCTACGTTCATGGGAAATCCGTTGGCTTGTGCCGTGGCGTGCGCATCGGTCAAACTGCTGACCTCTCCGGAATATGACTGGCAAGGAAAAGTAAGGTGCATAGAAAACCAACTGAAAAAAGAATTGGAGCCTGCACGGAACTTACCGCTCGTACGGGATGTGCGTATATTGGGAGCCATCGGGGTCATTGAGCTGACCGTCGATGTGAATATGGCATGGATGCAGAAACGATTTGTGGAAGAGGGCATCTGGGTACGCCCGTTCGGGAAATTAGTCTATCTGATGCCGCCGTTTATCATCGAACCCGAACAATTGACGAGACTGACAAGCGGATTGATAAAAATCATCGGAGAAATGAAATAACTTTTCATGAACCGATATATTAATAGTATGAACGCAACTAAATATATGCAGCAACACCTGCAAGATTTGAAAGAACAGAGCAACCTGCGTCGTCTGCCACGGATGATACACGACGGACGGCACGTTACGATAGACAACAGACGGATGCTGAACCTTTCGTCCAACGATTATTTGGGTTTGGCGACAGACCGAGGATTAAGAGAGGAGTTTCTTCGGACACTGACCGCAGAAACGTTTTTGCCCACCTCCTCTTCTTCCCGCCTGCTGACAGGAAACTTCAACATCTACGAAGAACTGGAGACAGAACTTGCCGGACTGTTCGACACGGAAGCCGCCTTGGTATTCAACAGCGGGTATCATGCCAATACCGGCATTCTGCCCGCCGTGAGCGATACGCAGACGCTTATCTTGGCCGACAAGCTGGTGCATGCCAGCATCATCGACGGCATCAGGCTGTCGGCTGCACGATGTATACGCTATCGCCACAACGACACCAACCAACTGGAACGTTTGCTGAAAGAGAATCACGAAGCATACCGGCAAATCATCATCGCAACAGAAAGCATTTTCAGCATGGATGGCGATATGGCCGACCTGACGAAACTGGTAGAGTTGAAGCGTGCCTACAACAACGTAATGCTCTATGTAGACGAGGCACACGCTTTCGGAGCACGGGGTAAGTACGGTCTGGGATGCGCGGAAGAATCCGGATGCATTCGGGATATAGATTTTCTCGTAGGAACTTTCGGCAAAGCCGCCGCATCGACAGGCGCATACATCGTTTGCAACCGTGTGACGCGCGAATACCTCGTCAACCGAATGCGTACACTGATTTTTACCACAGCCCTGCCCCCGATAAACATCGCATGGACATTGTTCATCGTACGAAAACTTCCTTCCATGCAGGAACGGCGGCAACATCTGGCCCGCATCAGCCGATTGCTGCGCAAGGCTTTGCAAACCAAAGGATACGACCATCCGAGCGTAAGCCACATTGTGCCCTTGATTATCGGCGCAAGTGCAAATGCTATACGGTGTACCGAAGAACTGCAACGCCATGGATTTTATGCACTGCCTGTCCGTCCGCCCACGGTTCCCGAAGGAACATCGCGTATCCGTTTTTCGCTGACTGCGGAAATTAAGGAAGAAGAGATAAAAGAGTTGGCCCGTCTCATAAACCAATCTCATATTTGAAAGCACTAAAAGAAAATCATATGCAACAAATCCATATCATACACGAACATTATCCCCGCCTGCTTCTGTTCTTTGCTGGTTGGGGGGCAGATGAGACTCCTTTCAAGGCGTACCGTCCTGCCGGAAGCGACTTGATGATTTGCTACGATTATCGTACGCTCGACTTTGCCCAATCCGGCCTGAACGAATACCAAGAAATCAATGTAATCAGCTGGTCTATGGGAGTGTGGGTAGCTTCGCAAATACTGCCACATCTCTCATTGCCCATAGCAAGCAGCACTGCCATCAACGGCACCCCCTATCCGATTGATGAATATCGGGGCATTCCGCCGGCTATTTTCCGCGGCACGCTGGATGGACTGACGGGAACTTCTTTGCACAAGTTCCTGCGACGGATGTGTGCTGATGGAGCGGCATTCAAAGCCTTTCTGCAAGTAACTCCCCGCCGTCCGTTGGAAGAGCTGCGCGAAGAACTTGTAAAGATAGAAGAGATGTATCAAGCGCTCCCTCCCTCCACATTTCATTGGCAGCAAGCCGTGATAGGAAGCAACGACCGCATCATTCCGCCCGCCAATCAGCTACAAGCGTGGAAAGAAACGGATACTGCCATCCGACAGACAGAAGACGCACACTACGAAGAAGAATTGTTCCGCCATTATCTGCAAGAGCTATGGACAAACAACTGATAGCCGAACGTTTTGCCCGGGCAAGAAACACCTATGCCCGCGAAGCCCGCGTGCAGCAACAGGTTGCCCTGAAGATGATGCGGATGCTTACGGAGTCTCTGCTCGCAGAAGACTGTCAACCCGACGAACTCTCTGCGCGTTTCCGCCATATCCTTGAGTTCGGCTGCGGTACAGGGAGCTATTCCCGCATTCTGCTACGGACACTGCAACCGGAAACGCTACTGCTGAACGACCTCTGCCGGGAAATGGAGGAATGTATCAAAGAACTGTGCTTGTTTCCCGGTGTCAGTTTCCTGCCCGGAGATGCCGAAGAGCTGGACTTTCCAAAGAATATAGACCTGATAACCTCCTGCTCCACGCTACAATGGTTCAACGACCCGGCCGCATTCTTTACCCGTTGCCACCGTGCGCTGACAACAAACGGGGTTCTTGCCTTCAGTACCTTCGGCTCAAGAAACATGCACCAAATCCGCCAACTGACCGGACACGGGTTGAGCTATCTGCCTATTGAGGAGTTACAAGCATTGCTACGTCCGACTTTCGACATCATTCATGCGGAGGAAGAGGTTGTATCGCTCTCTTTCGATACCCCTTTGCACGTTCTGAAGCATTTGAAAGAGACCGGAGTGACAGGTACGGAAAAGAAAATATGGACACGCAGCCGCCTGAAAAGTTTCTGTGAAGAATACACCCGACTGTTCCACGAAGCAGATGACAAAGTGACCCTGACCTATCATCCGATTTACATCATAGCCCAAAAAAGAAACCAATCAAACGAATAAAGATCAAACTGCAAAGAAGAATGGAATCAGAGATTTATTTTATCAGCGGCATCGATACGGATGCCGGAAAAAGTTACTGTACTGCCTGGTATGCTTGCCAACTGAATGGAAGCAAGCGGCGCGTCATCACTCAGAAATTCATCCAAACCGGCAATACCGGACATTCTGAAGACATCGACCTGCACCGCCGCATCATGGGCACCGGCTACCTGCCCGAAGACCATGAAGGACTCACCATGCCCGAAATATTCTCATATCCTTGCTCCCCTCATCTTGCCGCCCGCATAGACAAGCGTGCCATCGACTTCGATAAGATAGAACGCGCCACTAAAGAACTTGCCCGCCGCTACGATGTTGTCCTCGTTGAAGGTGCAGGCGGTCTCATGGTGCCGCTGACAGAAGATTTTCTGACCATAGATTATGTGGCGGAAAAGAAATACCCCCTGATTTTCGTCACCTCAAGCAAGCTGGGAAGTATCAACCACACCTTGCTGAGCTTGGAGGCAATAAGAAGCCGAAGCATTGCCCTGCACACCGTATTATATAATCTCTACCCTACCGTAGAAGATAAAACCATTCAGGACGATACGATGCAGTACATCCGTAATTATCTGGCCAAACACTTTCCCGAAACGAAATTCGAGATTGTTCCGGAGATTAAAGATGCGTTTTAAGCGATGTTTAAATCCACTTCACAAAGAAACAAACAGTTGTCCGGCGCTATGTGGCCACTCCATTGATTGTAAAGCCACACCGCATCAGAGATAAAGTGCCAGCATACGCATGGTAAAGTGCGGGCATACAGACGATGAAGTGTGGGCATACGGACGACGAAGTAACACCTCTTTGTTGATAAAGCAATGCGGTGCAAACAAAAAATCAGAAAATTACACTACCTTTGTGATATGTCCGATATTATCTTGAGCGTTCTTTATGGAAGATGTTTTTCTGTTTTAGCAGAAGAAGCATGGCAAGCTGTGCGGCAGACAACAAGAAGGGAAAACCGCTCGAAAAGATATTCACATAGAAGCTGAATAAAAACTTTTTAAGGGAAAAATAAAAAACGGCTCTTACACTTGCAGCCCAAACAAATATGGAAATACAGAAGGTTAAACGATATATCGACCGCCATGAGCTCTTCTCTTCGAGCGACAAGATTCTTGTGGCATTGAGTGGTGGTGCCGACTCTGTGGCATTATTGCGCTTGCTGCAGGCTATGGGATATACGTGCGACGCAGCGCATTGCAATTTTCATCTTCGGGACAAGGAATCTGAACGTGACGAGAATTTTGTCCGCCAACTGTGTAAAGAATTACAAGTCCAATTGCATATCACCCATTTCGAAACAGTAAAAGAAGCCAAGTCAAGGCATCTTTCCATCGAAATGGCTGCTAGGGAGTTGCGTTACAAATGGTTTGAAGAAATACGGAAAACATGCGGCGCCACGGTTATTGCCGTAGCCCACCACCAAGACGACAGCGTAGAGACACTGCTTCTTAATCTGATTCGTGGAACCGGTATCAACGGACTACGCGGTATACGCCCCAAAAACGGAAAGATAGTACGTCCTCTACTCTGCCTGAACAGAAAAGAAATCCTTGACTATTTATCAGACATCGGACAGGAATATGTGACAGACAGCACCAATCTGCAAGACGAGTACACCCGTAACAAAATACGGTTGAACCTACTTCCGCTCATGCAGGAAATAAATCCTTCGGTCAAAGAGAGCATTCTCAAAACAGCCGAACATCTGAATGATGCCGCCTCTGTATATAATATAGGTATAGAAGCTGCCAAACAGAGAATAATGACACCGGAAGGTGTACACATAAATGCCCTAAAGCAAGAACCCGCACCGGAAACCATCTTATTTGAAATACTCTATCCATTAGGATTCAATGCCGCCCAAGTAAAAGACATATACCGCACATTGGACGGACAGCCGGGCAAGTCGTTTGCCAATGCCGACTGGCGCATTGTAAAAGATAGAGAACTTCTACTGATAGAGCCTCTGCATGAAACAAAGCGACCTGTTCTGGAAATGAAAAAGTATGCTTATGCACCTGATTTTATCATTCCATGCGATAAGCACATCGGTTGCTTTGATGCCGACAAACTCCAACACCCTTTGTCGTTACGACTCTGGAAACATGGTGACGCATTTGTTCCTTTCGGCATGAAAGGATGGAAAAAAGTAAGCGATTATTTAACCGACCGTAAATTTTCCATTGTGCGCAAAGAGCAGCAATGGCTGCTTTGCTGCGGCGAAGATATAATTTGGCTGGTAGGAGAACGGACTGACAACCGTTTCCGAATAGATGAAAAAACCAAAAACGTATTGATCATAACCTCCTCATTTCTGGAATAAATGTGTATATGACACAAAAAATAGAGGATTTATTCATAAAATCCAAAAAATATATTACCTTTGCCCCGTTGAAACATCCGCAACTACCTGTTGAAGCAAGAGTTGTTAATAGGATTTCCAATTCAACAACATCCCATACAAATATTATATACAAATAGATAGGCGAAATTGCACTGAAAGAGCAACTGCTGTTGAGCAATACGCCCTTTTCGATAAGAATAAAACATTAAACCATTCACACATATACTGTATGTATAACATCATCCAACTCAACGACAAAAACTTGTCGGAATTGCAAACTATTGCCCAAGAACTGGGTATAAAAAAAACAGAATCATTAAAAAAAGAAGAGCTTGTTTACAAGATACTTGACGAACAAGCCATTGCCGGCGCTACTAAAAAGATAGCAGCCGACAAACTGAAAGAAGAACGCAAAGGGGATAAACGCTCTCGCGTAACTGTAAAAACAGTAAAGAAGGAAAGTGTAGACAAAGTATTTTCTGCTAATAAAAACGGAGAACTCACCAAATCAAAAAACGAAGGAACTCCGATTATCAAAGAAAAAGCGAAAGTAGCCGAAGCAGCCCCAACTGCCAAACCAGCCAATACCGCTGCGACCGAAGTATCCAAACCGGACAATGCTACTGTCTCCACCTCTCCTAAGAATGCGGAATCCTCATCCAAGCGTAAACCCGGACGCCCCCGTAAAACAAAGGAAGAAGCCGATGCAGCCTCCAAAATCACAGAGAATGCAAAAGTAACCGAACCAGAACAGAACTTCGAACCAAAGGCTACAAAAACAGAGCCGAATAAAGTGGCAAAGAATATAGTAGTAGACGAAAGTCCTATCTTGTCCGAAGCAGAAGATGATTTTATCGCCATTGAAGACCTCCCGACAGAGAAGACAGAACTGCCTTCCGAACTTATCGGCAAATTCGAAGCCACCAAAACAGAAACTCCCGCAACTCCTGCTCCCATGCCTGTAGAGCAACAACGTCCGCACCTTCGCTCCAGAGACAATAACAATAATAATCGCGCCGGAGCTTACAACCAGCAGCGCCCGATGCAACAACGTCCCGCACAACAACATGGCGGCAATGAGAATAATCCAGCAGCAGACAACAAGCCTGCGGTAGAACGCGAAAAAGCCTACGAATTCGACGACATCCTCACCGGAACCGGTGTTTTGGAAATCATGCAAGATGGCTATGGCTTCCTGCGTTCTTCCGATTATAACTACCTCTCTTCACCGGATGATATCTACGTATCGCAATCGCAAATCAAATTATTCGGTCTGAAAACCGGTGATGTGGTAGAGGGCGTAATCCGTCCTCCCAAAGAAGGTGAAAAATATTTCCCTCTGGTCAAAGTGTCCAAAATCAACGGACGCGACCCGGCTTTCGTGCGCGACCGTGTTCCGTTTGAACACCTCACTCCGCTTTTCCCAGACGAGAAATTCAAACTTTGCAAAGGCGGATATTCCGATTCCTTGTCTGCCCGTGTAGTCGACCTCTTTGCCCCGATAGGTAAAGGTCAGCGTGCCTTGATTGTGGCACAGCCCAAAACCGGTAAGACCATCTTGATGAAAGACATCGCCAACGCCATAGCAGCCAATCATCCTGAAGTCTATATGATAATGCTGCTCATCGACGAACGTCCGGAAGAAGTGACCGACATGGCACGTACGGTCAATGCGGAAGTGATTGCCTCTACCTTCGACGAACCGGCAGAACGCCACGTAAAGATAGCCGGAATTGTTCTTGAAAAGGCAAAACGCATGGTAGAATGCGGACACGACGTTGTCATCTTCCTTGACTCCATCACCCGTCTGGCCCGTGCATACAACACCGTGTCTCCTGCCTCCGGAAAAGTGCTGTCGGGTGGTGTAGATGCCAATGCACTGCACAAACCCAAACGTTTCTTCGGTGCGGCACGTAACATTGAAGGGGGCGGTTCGTTGACGATACTGGCCACCGCCCTGATTGATACCGGCTCCAAGATGGACGAAGTAATCTTCGAAGAATTCAAGGGTACGGGTAATATGGAATTACAACTTGACCGCAACTTGTCCAACAAACGTATTTTCCCGGCTGTGAACATTGTTGCCTCCAGCACCCGTCGCGACGACTTGCTGCAAGACAAACAAACGCTGGATCGCATGTGGATTCTTCGCAAATACCTTGCCGATATGAATCCTATGGAAGCGATGGATTTCGTGAAAGACCGTCTGGAGAAAACCAAAGACAACGACGAATTTCTGATGAGCATGAACAGCTAAAATGCTGTATCACATGCGTGGATATATTTGTAATTTTAGTAATTGTAATTAAATACTATGTTCGATAATTTAAGCGAAAGACTCGAGAGATCATTTAAAATCTTGAAGGGTGAAGGCAAAATCACTGAAATCAATGTTGCAGAAACTCTGAAAGATGTACGTAAGGCTCTTTTAGATGCCGACGTAAACTATAAAGTAGCCAAGAACTTCACGGATACCGTCAAAGAAAAAGCTCTGGGACAGAATGTGCTGACAGCCGTCAAACCCAGTCAGCTGATGGTGAAGATTGTACACGATGAGCTGACCCAGCTCATGGGTGGCGAAACGGCCGAGGTTAATCTTGACTCCAAGCCTGCCATTATTCTTATGTCGGGTTTGCAGGGTTCGGGTAAAACAACCTTCTCAGGAAAGCTGGCACGTATGCTGAAGAGCAAAAAGAACAAGAAGCCCCTGCTCGTGGCTTGCGACGTATATCGCCCTGCCGCCATTGAGCAGCTACGTGTATTGGCAGAGCAGATTGACGTTCCGATGTACTCCGAACCGGACAGCAAGAACCCCGTAGCCATCGCTCAGAATGCCATCCAAGAGGCCAAAGCCAAAGGCTACGACTTAGTAATTGTCGATACAGCCGGCCGTCTGGCAGTGGACGAGGAGATGATGAATGAAATCGCCGCCATCAAACAGGCCATCAACCCGAACGAAATTCTGTTCGTTGTGGACTCGATGACCGGTCAGGATGCTGTAAATACTGCCAAAGAGTTCAACGAACGTCTTGATTTCAACGGTGTGGTATTGACAAAGTTAGACGGTGATACGCGTGGCGGTGCAGCCCTCTCTATCCGTTCGGTAGTCAACAAGCCCATCAAGTTCGTAGGTACGGGCGAGAAGCTGGACGCCATCGACCAGTTCCATCCATCCCGTATGGCCGACCGCATACTTGGCATGGGAGATATCGTGTCATTGGTAGAGCGTGCGCAGGAACAATACGATGAGGAAGAAGCCAAACGCCTGCAAAAGAAGATTGCCAAGAATCAGTTTGATTTCAACGATTTCTTGGGACAGATTGCGCAAATCAAAAAAATGGGCAACTTGAAAGAGCTGGCATCCATGATACCGGGTGTAGGCAAGGCCATTAAAGATATCGACATTGACGACAATGCTTTCAAGAGCATAGAAGCCATTATTTACTCCATGACTCCGGAAGAGCGCAGTAATCCTGCCATTCTGAACGGTTCGCGCCGCCAACGCATAGCCAAAGGCAGCGGCACGAATATTCAGGAGGTAAACCGTCTGCTGAAACAGTTTGACCAGACCCGCAAAATGATGAAAATGGTCACCGGCAGCAAAATGGGAAAAATGATGCCCAAACTGAAAAGATAGAATAACCGCAAAGACATAAAATCCCGCTAATTTCATATCGTGAATGAAGTCAGCGGGATTATTGTTTTATTCGGTTATTTACTCTACATTTGCGAATCATGCAGAACAATAATTATCCAAACAATAGATTGAATATGACACTGATTGATGGAAAAGCAATTTCAGAACAAGTAAAGCAGGAAATTGCGGCAGAAGTAGCCGAGATAGTGGCATGCGGAGGCAAGCGTCCTCATCTGGCGGCCATCCTCGTAGGACACGACGGAGGCAGCGAGACGTATGTAGCCGCCAAAGTAAAAGCTTGCGAAGCATGCGGATTCAAATCCACGCTGATCCGCTATGAGGCCGATGTAACGGAAGAGGAACTCCTCGCCAAAGTACGCGAGCTGAATGAGGATGCCGACGTGGATGGGTTCATCGTGCAGCTTCCATTGCCCAAACACATCTCCGAACAAAAAGTGATTGAAACCATCGATTATCGCAAAGACGTGGATGGCTTTCACCCAATCAATGTGGGGCGCATGTCCATCGGACTGCCTTGCTATGTTTCCGCCACTCCCAACGGCATACTCGAATTGCTGAAACGCTATCACATAGAGACTTCGGGCAAGAAATGCGTCGTACTGGGACGCAGCAACATTGTGGGCAAGCCAATGGCGGCATTAATGATGCAAAAGGCTTATCCCGGCGACGCCACCGTAACAGTCTGCCACAGCCGAAGCAAGGATTTGGTAAAAGAGTGCCAAGAAGCCGATATCATCATCGCCGCTTTGGGGCAGCCCAACTTCGTAAAAGCGGAAATGGTAAAAGAAGGAGCCGTTGTCATTGATGTAGGTACAACCCGCGTGCCTGATGCCACCAAGAAATCGGGCTTCAAACTGACGGGAGACGTTCAATTCGACGAGGTGGCTCCGAAATGCTCATTCATCACTCCCGTACCCGGTGGTGTGGGGCCTATGACCATTGTCTCTTTAATGAAGAATACGTTGCTGGCCGGTAAAAAAGCCATCTACCAATAAAAGCTGACAATGAGAGCAAGCCTCTTTTGCATCACTTTATTATATAGCGTACTCCTCTCCGGACAGGAAAGGATTACGCTATTATTTGTAGGCGACCTGATGCAGCACCAATCACAAATAGACGCTGCCCGTACTCCTGAAGGCAAGTATGACTATTCTCCTTGTTTCCGCCTCGTCCGAGAGCAGATTTCCAAAGCCGACCTCGCCATCGGGAATTTGGAAGTCACATTAGGCGGCAAGCCATATCGGGGATATCCGACCTTCAGTGCCCCCGACGAGTTTCTTCAAGCCATCAAAGATGCGGGATTCGACGTATTGCTGACCGCCAACAACCACTGTCTGGACCGGGGGAAAAAGGGTTTGGAACGCACACTGCTTATGCTTGATTCCTTACATATTCCTCATTTGGGAACTTACAAAGACATCAGCCAGCGTAAAGAACATTATCCTCTATTTATCCGCAAGAAAGGCTTCCGCATCGCTTTGCTCAATTATACCTATGGCACCAACGGTATCAAAGCCACTCCGCCTAATATCGTAAACTACATCGACAAAGAGAGTATGCTGAAGGACATCAAGAGCGCCAAAGCACGTCAGCCTGATGTCATCATCGCCTGCATGCACTGGGGTGAGGAATACCGTTCCCTGCCCAATGGCGAGCAGCGTGAGCTGGCCGAATGGCTGATTCAGCAAGGTGTCACACACGTCATAGGATCACATCCGCACGTCATCCAGCCCATGGAACTGCTTACCAAAGGAAGCAGGCAACATGTCGTGGCCTATTCTTTAGGAAATTTCATTTCTAATATGAGTGCGGTAAATACCGATGGCGGGCTCATTTTTACCTTGCAATTAGAAAAATGGAATCTGCCCCAGCCCATACGTCCCCTTTTTTTCAGTGAGAAGCACACAATCCACCTGGATACGCTCGTTCCATTTCCCGGTTGTCGAGTCTCTTCTTGCGGTTACAATCTTGTATGGACTGCCCGCCCTACACTGTCGCAAGAGAAAAACTACATTCTTTATCCGGTTCATTTGCCTGCGGACAACTTGTCTCCGGTAGCCCGTAAACGGCTGGAAATCTTTACGAAGAACTCCCGCAATCTTCTCAGGAAACACAATGCAGGCATCAACGAAGCAGAAAAATAATACAGAAAGAGCTAAAATATCTGCTTTATCCTTTGCAATATTAAAGATTATCCTTATCTTTGCACCGCATTTAAGAAATGCAACAACATGGTGGCTGTAGTTCAGTTGGTTAGAGCGTCAGATTGTGGTTCTGGATGTCGTGGGTTCGAGTCCCATCTGCCACCCGTAAAAGAGGAAGTTCAATACGAACATTCCTCTTTTTTCTTTATCACCTACCCGAGTTAGCTGAGTTCGGGATAAGAAGCCGGTCGACAGCCTCACTCGGCGACCTGTATTCCAAAACCAGACACCATTGATTATCAAGCATTTGCTCCTGCTTTGTCAGACACTTGTGTCTGACGGCTAAAACACTTGTGTCTGACGCGTAAAACACTTGTGTCTGTCACGACAAAGGATTGCAGTTGTCAAAACAGGGGTATTGATTCATCTTTCCTAAGGTGTGAGAGCGCTCCCTTAAAGTGCGAACTTATGTCTGATAAAACATGGGGGCGTACCTACTAAAGTGTGGGCATTTGTTCATTAAAGTGTGGGCATATACCTCTCCCAATATAAGCTTATGATTGTACAAGCGTAAAATGCCGAATAACTTTGAATTACAAACACGGAGGAGTTCACTCATCGCTTTGTCGGATTATTCTTCAATCCGGGATCTCTCCCCAAAAAAATGGGCCTTATCTCTCGATAAGGCCCATTCACAACACAAACACAAAATAAAACACGACAAAACTACTATGCAATCACGCCTGTCTATGTCGGGGAGACATACGTACTACCTTATGGATATTCACATACACATCAGCAGCTTCAGGCGGATTGTCTCTTTATAAACAAATGTAGAGAACATTTGTTTAATAGTCAGTTTAATTATATATAATTTATTGTATTCCTCTTTCACGAAGTTTTAACTGCCACTTCCATGCGGAAAGCAATGTATCTTCGATGCCGATTTCCGCTTTCCATCCCAGTTCATTGTTGGCCAATTCCGGATTTGCCCATACCTTCTCTATATCACCGGCACGACGACCCACGATTTGATAGTTCAGTTTTACTCCGGTAGCTCTTTCAAAAGCATTTATCAATTCCAGCACGGAAAGGCCACGCCCCGTGCCGATATTAAACACCTCTACCTTTTCCTTCTGTTTATTCTCCAAGATGCGGCGGATGGCCACTACATGCGCCTTTGCCAAATCTACCACATTGATGAAGTCGCGAATGCAAGAACCATCGGAAGTATTGTAGTCATCGCCAAATACACTCAATTTCTCGCGAATGCCGATGGCGGTCTGGGTCAGATATGGTATCAGGTTCTGCGGCACACCGTTAGGCAACTCACCCAATAATGCAGTGGGATGTGCACCAATCGGATTGAAGTAACGCAACAAGACGGCCTTGACAGGAACGCCCGAAGCAACCGTATCACGAACAATTTCTTCGTTTATCTGCTTCGTGTTGCCATAAGGAGACTCTGCTTTCTTGATAGGCGCTTTTTCCGTTACCGGAAGTTCGTCCGGCTGGCCATAGACCGTACAAGATGAGGAGAACACGATACCTTCCACTCCATATTTCGGCATTAATTCCAGCAGGTTTATCAACGACACCAAATTATTGCGATAATACATCAACGGCTTTTGAACAGATTCGCCCACAGCCTTGCTCGCTGCGAAATGAATGATGGCCTTGATTCCTTCGTGCTTTGCGAACAAGGCATCGAGACCTTCAAAGTCCAGACAATCCAATTTCTCGAATACAGGACGTATGCCGGACACTTTTTCTATATTATCTACGACGTCTGCGGAAGAGTTCGACAGGTTATCAATGATAACCACTTCGTAACCGGCGTTCTGAAGTTCTACCACAGTATGCGAACCGATGTATCCGGTTCCTCCCGTAACTAATATCTTTTCTTTCATATTCAAATTAAGCGATTCAGTCTTTAGGGTTATGAATTATGATGCAAATGTACAGAAATATTTTAATATAAAAGATAGAAGGGGAGATAAATAAAATTTTATCTCCCCTTCTATCTTTTATGGTTTCTGCCTCTCAGATTTTTACAACCCCGGAGAAACCCATGAATGCCATCGCCAGCAGACCGGCAGTTATCAGGGCTATGGGAGTGCCTCGCATGCCTTTGGGGATGTCCACCAAACTCATCTGCTCGCGCAAGCCGGCAAACAGGGTCAACGCCAACCCAAAGCCGAGCGCGGTAGAGAAAGCATAAACCACACCCGTAAGCAGGTCATAGTCTTTCTGGATAACGAGGATAGCCACACCGAGAATACAACAGTTGGTGGTTATCAACGGGAGGAATACCCCCAATGCCTGATACAATGACGGAGAGACTTTCTTCAGAATGATTTCCACCATCTGTACCAAAGCGGCAATCACCAGAATGAAAGTAATTGTCTGCAAATATCCCAATCCGAAGGCATCAAGTACATACTTCTGAATAAGAAACGTGACAATGGTAGCAATGGTAAGCACGAATGCCACTGCCGCCGACATGCCCAATGCCGTCTCTACTTTTTTGGAAACGCCCAGAAACGGACATATTCCCAAAAATTGCGACAATACGATGTTGTTTACAAAGATTGCCGAGATAAATATCAATATATATTCCATAGTTCTAATTCTTTATTTCATTCTTCACTTTAATTGCCCTTCTTCAGACTGTTGATCAAGGCTATCAGATATCCCAAAGCGATAAATGCACCCGGAGCAAGGACAAAGACCAACATGCCGTATTCTTCGGGCAGAATGGAGAAGTTGAAGATTTTTCCGGTACCGAGGAATTCGCGAACGGCTCCCAGCAACGTCAGTGCAAGTGTAAAACCAAGTCCCATACCCAAACCATCGAACATGGATGCCACAGGACCGTTCTTTGCAGCAAAGGCTTCGGCACGCCCCAGCACAATGCAGTTCACCACAATCAGCGGAATGAAAAGCCCCAGTGTGGCATACAGTGCCGGCACATAGGCCTGCATCACCATTTGAAGCAATGTCACGAAAGAGGCGATTACCACAATGAAAGAAGGGATACGCACCATGTCGGGAATCAGATTCTTGATGGCAGAAATCACCATATTGGAACAAATCAGTACGAACATGGTGGCAAGTCCCATACCCATACCATTGATGGCCGAGGAAGTAGTACCAAGCGTAGGACACATGCCCAACAAGAGCACAAATATGGGATTTTCTTTCACAATCCCATTCATCATCACTTTAAAATTATTCATATCTCTACTCCTTTCTTATTTAGCACCGAGCGTATCCGCAGCTTGGGCAGCTACGGTGTCGTCGGGTTGTTCAACATTCTTTTGAGTAGCGCTCGTGGTACCGTCGGCCGTATTTTGTCCGACATAAGCGGCATAGGCGGCATTCACGGCTCTAAGGAAAGCACGCGAGGTTATGGTAGAAGCCGTGATTGCGTCCACCTTACCTCCGTCTTTGCTGACTGTCAGCGGCGTTTCACCCGGATTCATACCGGTGATATCGCCCTTATTGCCTTTCTTGAACCAATCGGAGGCCTTGGAACCCAATCCCGGTGTCTCTACATGCGACAACAAAGAATAGTCTATAATCTTTCCATCGGCATCGAAGCCTACCAATACCTTCAGCTCACCACCGAAGCCCATGCTTGTAGCTTCGATGGCCGCACCGATATATTGGCCGGCTTTGGTGGCCGGATATACGGCATATTCCACTCCATCCACTTCCTGCATTTTCTTTTCGGCTATGGGGTCGTTGTCGAATCCCGGTACTACTGCACTGACCGCATCGCTCAGGGTTTTGGCGTTGGCCTTCGCAATGGGTTCTTTGGTGAGTTCGTTCACATAAGCCAGCAACGCTACGGAGATGACAGTGACACCCGTAAGTACCAGCAACATATTCTTCAAGGATGATTCTAACTTTTTCATTTCTTCTTCGCTACCTCCCCAAAGCGTTTAGGTTTGACATACGTATTGATTAACGGAGTAAACGCGTTCATTATCAGAATGGCGAACGACATACCTTCTGGATAAGCTCCGAAAAGACGGATAACGACCGTCAGCAAGCCGATGCATACACCATAAATCAACATTCCTTTGTGGCTCATCGGAGAAGTGACATAGTCCGTTGCCATGAAGACGGCTCCCAGCATCAAACCACCTGAGAGCAACTGTACAAACGGAGATACATAAAGAGCGGGATTCACCAAGTGCATGATGCCGGAAAAAACAAACACTGTTGCAAGAATAGACACGGGAATATGCCAAGAAATAATTCTTCTCCATAACATATAGACCAGTCCTAACAGCAAGGCCAATGCGCTGACTTCGCCGAGGCAGCCGCCATTGTTACCAATCAGCAGGTCGAAAGCTCCCGGAAGGTCGCTCAACGACATGCCCGGAGCACCATTGATGACTCCTTTCATTATGGCCAGAGGAGTGGCGGCCGTGGTGGCATCGGTATATGCGGTTAGTTGACCGACTACCGGCCAAGTAGTCATCTGCACGGGAAATGAGAGCAAAAGGAACACACGCCCGGCCAATGCGGGGTTGAACGGATTGGCTCCCAAACCGCCGAAAGACATCTTACCTACGCCGATAGCAAACAGTGCACCTAAGATGATAATCCAGACAGGAAGATTGGAAGGTAGGTTGAATGCCAGCAATACACCGGTGATAACGGCAGACCCGTCAGTGATGGTTGTGGTTTCTTTCTTCAAAAGATATTTGCCGATGGCCCATTCAAAAAACAGGCAGGCTGCTACGGAAGTGGCCGTAACAATCAGAGCACCCAGTCCGAAAAAGTAGAGCGACACGAGGAAGGCCGGCATCAATGCCACGAGCACGCCGTACATATTCTTCTTCACGCTGTCGCCTCCATGAACATGGGGCGAAAGGGATACGATTAATTTATTCATAAGGATAAAATTCTACTTTCATTTTTTTACTTGACGCGCGCGAATCATAGCTCCTACTTTGCCCTTGCCCAAACGAATGTAGTCCAGCAACGGACGGTTGGAAGGACATGTAAACTGGCACGAACCGCATTCTATGCACGACATGACGTCTTCTTTCTCTACTTTCTCGAAATCTCCGTGAGCCGACACAGTGGCAAGCAGGTAAGGTTCCAGTCCCATAGGGCAGGCCGACACACACTTGGCACAACGAATACAGGGCTGCACCTCGCCTCGCTTGGCCTCCTTGTCGTTCATGATAAGGATGCCTGAACTGCCTTTTGCAGTGGGCACGTCTGTATTCACCAACGCTTTGCCCATCATAGGGCCGCCGCCGATAATCTTTCCCGTATCTTCGGGCAGACCTCCGCAGGCATCAATCAATTGCTTCATGGGCGTGCCGATACGGGCAAGGAAATTGGAAGGCTTTGAGAGAGATTTACCGGTGACAGTGATAACACGCTCAAACAATGGCTTATTCTTCTGGACGGCCTGATATACCGCAAATGCCGTACCCACGTTCTGCACAACGGCTCCAGTGGAAATGGGCAACGCTCCGGCTGCCACCTGACGACTGATGACAGCATCAATCAGTTGTTTTTCGCCTCCTTGCGGATACTGCACTTTTAAAGGCACTACTTCGATACCTGCATAGGCAGATGCCACTTTGCCCATCAACTGAATGGCATCAGGCTTGTTGTTCTCAATACCGATAAAAGCTTTGTTCACTTTCACGGCTTTCATCAGGATGGACACTCCCACCATGATTTCTTCGGCATGCTCCAGCATCAGCTGGTGGTCGGCAGTCAGATAAGGTTCGCACTCCACGGCATTGATGATGACGCAGTCGGCCTTGAATGCGGGAGGAGGACACAGCTTCACTTGCGTGGGAAAACAGGCTCCGCCCAATCCCACGATACCGGCATCGGTTATCTTCTTCACAATCTCCTCCGCACCGAGGGCGCACTCCTTCACCAGCGTCTCGCTACGGTCGATGGATTCTTCCCATTCATCTCCTTCCACATCGATGAAGATGGCGGGTTTGGCATAACCACTGGCATCGATAATCGTATCAATCTTAGCCACTTTCCCACTGACCGACGAGTGGATGGCTGCCGATACAAAACCGCCTGGTTCGGCAATCTTCGTACCTACTTTCACTGCATCGCCTTTGGCTACTATGGGCTTGGCAGGAGCGCCGATGTGTTGTCCAAGCAAGATGACGGCCTTTGCCGGAACATCTGCCTTGACAATGGGCTGATGAGCTGAAAGTTTATTTTCGTGTGGATGAACTCCACCGATTGAAAATGTCTTCAACATACAATTCTGTATTTTTAGTCGTTTATTTACTCGTTAATTCACGCCTCCGGTTTCGGGGCTTCTACAACTTCGGTCACTTTTGCCGTTTTCGGAGTTTCGGCTGTTTCAAGAGCGGTTTCGACAGCCTTAGGGGAAGTTTCGGCAACCTTCTCAACAGGCGGAGCAACCGATTCTGCTTTGGATTTGCGTGGCGGGAAGTTCAGTGCGATAATGGTGTCTTGCGGACATGCCTCTTCGCACTTGCGACAGAGCTTGCACTTGTAAGGGTCGATGTAGGCCAGATTGTTTTCCAACGTGATGGCATCGAAAGCACACGCCTTGACACACTTGCCGCAGCCGATACATGCCACGGTGCAAGCCTTGCGCGCCACGGCACCCTTGTCTTTGTTTACGCACTGCACATAGACGCGGCGCGATTTCTTGCCTTGGGGACGTAGTTCGATGATGGTTTTGGGACATGCCTTGACGCATGCGCCACAAGCTGTACATTTCTCTTCGTCCACCTCAGGAAGTCCGGTTTCCGGATTCATGTGGATGGCATCGAACCGGCAGGCAGCCACACAGTCGCCACATCCCAAGCATCCATAGCTACAACCTGTTTCACCACCGTAAAGTGAAGCGGCGATGGCACAACTCATGGCACCGTCGTATTGGTTCAGGCGGGGACGGTTGGCACATGTCCCGTTACACCTCACCACCGCAACCAAAGGTTCGGAAGCAACGGCGTCCAACCCTAAAATACCGGCAATCTTGTCCATGACAGGCTGTCCGCCTACGGGGCAAAACTTGCCTTCCAGCGAACCTGCCTTCACACAAGCATCTGCAAATCCGCCACAACCGGGGTAACCACATCCACCGCAATTGGCCTGAGGAAGCACTTCGCCTACCCGGGCAATTCGCGGATCTTCATACACGGCGAATTTCTTGGAAGCAACGTAAAGGATAGCGGCTGACACCAGCGCTATGGCTCCCAGCGAAATCACTGCAATCAGAATTACATTCATAAATTAGTCATTTATTAATTATTTGTTTTGTTATCAGTCAGTTCATAGGCAGCACCGAAAACGAGAATTTCTTCCCTATGCGTGCCTTGTTCAGCCACAGTATATAATAATAAGGTATAAGAAGAGCCAACGAGCCGAGCGCGGCAAACAGTTCGTCATTTCGGACAGCCATAAGGACGAATAGCGAGACGATTAAAACGAGGAAAGGAAGGATAAAGGCCAATAATACGGCCATTGCCCCCATAGAGAGTCGACCTGCCACCCATACCCGGTCTCCGGGGCGGTAGGATGCGGCGTCCACATCATACACATCGACAAGTTTCTCTTTTGTTTCGGCAGAGGTACAATGTCCTTTGACGCTACACGAAGCACATGCCGAAGTTTGGACAATTCTCACTTGAAGATGAGAACCACTTATGTTTTCCACAATACCTTGATGTCTTATGATAGTATTCGCCATTTTGCAAAGTGAGCATTACAAATCGCGGCAAATTTACATATAATTTATGAACTACAAGGGAGAAAGGGATTTTTTATGTATGCGATAACGTTCTTTAAGTACGGATAAAGCCCCCGGCTTGTACAAATATCCATGATAAAATTGTGTAACAGAATGATTAACATGTGACAATATTTTCAAGTCATACTTTTCCTCAATCCCGCCATCGGACTATAAGTGGCCACCTATGCCGGAATACTTTCTGACAATGGATGGTTCAGTATATGACTGATGTACCCTCTGTATAGGAGTGAGAAAAGACTGCTCTGTCTCCGAATCTCAAATGAAGAGAAATAAAGGTGGTTTATCCCCATATTCCATCCGCACATCGCTTGGGGTCAGAGCAATCAGTTTGCGTGATTGCCTGTTTTTTTAATATGCGTTTCCACCTCATATCTATTTCACTGAAACAATATATCCCACATAATCCGCATATAAGACACCAACTTTTCGCTTCTACCACTTATAATTTATGCCGAAGCTGAGTAATTCCTTTACTTGAAAGTAACTGTTGCCCGATTTCGGTTTGGAACTGTCGTCGTAGCGGGCATGTACATAGAGCTTGGTAGAGAGATAGCGGTTCAGCACGAAGTTCACGGTGTTTTCCCATTCCACACGCGTCCACTCATAGCTGGTTTGGAAGTCCATGCGGGAATCCAATACGATGGATGGAATGATAATCCACGAGAATGTGGGTTGCACCTGCGAACCGAAGTTATGCTTAAACCTCCGGCCCCTGTCCAAACCGAAACTGACCTCATCCACCTTGCCGTTACCCACATAGCGCAGCATGTAGGTCAGCGGACCGATGAATACGGAAAGGTTGAACCGTTTCTTTTTCAACTTATAGTCCATACCGATACTGGTGGTCCAGTCGAGCGGCGCAAGGAAAGACGTCACCAAATCATTGGTGTTTTTCCTGTAACTGCGAAAGAGCTGTGTCCGCATATCCGTAGAAACCGTGTAATACCAATTGTGTGCGGCCTGAATACCCAACTTACTGTAAAGACGAATCTGGTCGGTGCTCACCATATATTTATGGCAAGTATCCGAAGGAGCCGAACTGAACCCCAGTTTCACGTCCAGCAGATTCTCCCATTGCACCATCTCTCTGTCATTGTAGTTGGCAAAGAGTTGCAAATTGGCAAACAATGCGTTCGTGCTCTCGCCTCCTTTATACCAATTGTCGGAAATATAGTTCTGAGTGAATTGCAATGAGCCGTTTCCACCGAACAACCACCAGTTGGGCTTATGTATAATCACGCCTGCCTCTTCCCTGACCCCTACTGCGTCCTCCCGAGCAAAGAGTTTCAGCACCGAAGGTTTCGAAGAAGCTTCTTTTTCTATGTTATCCCGGAAAATCCGTCCCTTCATAACCTCGCGCTCGGTATTGACTACGAGTTCCGGACGCTTCACATAGGTAGTCAACAGCGTATGGTCTACCAATCGGTTGACACGCTTCTTGGAAGTGAAACTCAAAGTATCGAACGGCAACAAAGCAGAGACTGCCTCCCCCCGTGCCATATCATCTGCTGAAAATTTCCAATCCACCTCGGAAAGACGCTCCATAGGCGCATAATAATAGGTAAGAGGAACGAATAGCCGGTAATAATCGGGATTGAAAGCGATATACCGTTCGGGGGTGGAAGGATCATTCAAATAGTCCAGCACTCCGATGTATTTCTCGTATAAAATGGAAACCGTATCCATTCTGTAATGTTCACCCTCCGGTTTCAACTTCAATATCATGTAATCCTTCATGATTCCCGTCAGCGTATCAATCGGAGCAGCCATCTCTTGCCGCATGTTTTCAGGAACAGCAACCCATGTGTCATGAGCCATTATCGGCATTGAGAACAAGGCGGCAATCATCCAAAATGTGATATGTCTATTCTTCATAAATCTCAAAAATCTCTGGTTCGTGTGCAAAATTAGCCCAAAAAGTTCAGAATACATAGAGCCGCTCAAATTTTCCTTTGTATTCTTTCGAGATTTCCTTTTGGATAGAAAATCCAAGCAGGTTCATGGAATGACCCGAGTTCGGGACAGGCGGTTGCTTTCGCCAAAGACGAGGGGTTGCGTCCTGTCGGCCGGATATTGCTTGAATGCACCGGTTTACGGCGATTGGGCAGAAGAGAAAAGAGGCTTTCAGACCGGCCGCCCTCACCCCGTTTTGACAGATGCAATCCTTTGCCGTGACAGACACAAGTGTTTTACACGTAAGACACAAGTGTTTGAGCCGTAAAACACAAGTGTCTGAGCCGTAAAACACTTGTGTCTGACAAATCAGCCATAAACAACTGATAACCAACACGATTTAACTTTAAAGAACAAGCCTTCGGATGAGACTATCGACCTGCCTCTTATCCCCGAACCCAGATATAGAATACACACAAGAAAAAGCAATGTCCGGTTCTCCGATGAAATCGCATTTTTTTAGATTTGTTTCACCGAAACGTTCTCTACTTCTTCTTTTTTTCTTAATTTTGCGCTTTTTAAGGGGAAGCTCGAACAAAGAAGCACCATTTCTCTCGATGGTGCTTTTCCGGCAGGCCGGTGTGCTCTCCGTGCATTCATAAAGAGATATGGACGTTTCACACATCTTTCTGAATGACTGAATGTTGACAGTATAAAACTCTTTTAATCACATACTTAACGATTAATAAAACAATTATAGTTGTGGGAGAAACAAAGTATATTTTCGTCACCGGTGGCGTTGCCTCTTCATTAGGAAAAGGCATCATATCATCCTCCATCGGCAAATTGCTGCAAGCAAGAGGTTACAAAGTAACCATCCAGAAATTCGATCCGTATATCAACATCGACCCGGGCACGCTGAACCCTTATGAGCATGGCGAGTGCTACGTCACGGTAGACGGTCACGAGGCCGACCTCGATTTAGGACACTACGAGCGTTTCTTGGGCATTCAGACCACCAAAGCAAACAACATCACGACCGGACGCATATACAAAAGCGTCATCGACAAGGAGCGCCGGGGCGACTATTTGGGAAAAACCATTCAGGTGATTCCTCACATCACGGATGAAATCAAGCGTAACGTGAAACTGTTGGGCAACAAACATAAGTTCGATTTCGTCATCACCGAAATAGGCGGTACGGTAGGAGACATCGAGTCGCTGCCTTATCTTGAAAGCATCCGTCAGCTCAAATGGGAGTTGGGCAAAGACGCCTTGTGCGTACACCTTACTTATGTGCCCTACCTTGCCGCAGCCGGCGAACTTAAAACCAAACCTACCCAGCATTCGGTGAAAGAGTTGCAGAGCGCCGGTATACAGCCCGACATTCTTGTGCTGCGCACCGAGCACGAACTGGGTTCGGGGTTGCGCAAGAAAGTGGCTCTTTTCTGTAATGTTGACGAAAACGCCGTGGTGCAAAGTATCGATGCTCCCACCATCTACGAAGTACCCATCCTGATGCAGGCGCAAGGCCTCGACGTCACCATCCTGAAAAAGATGGGACTGCCCGTAGGCGAACTTCCCGCATTGGGGCCGTGGCACACTTTCCTCGAACGCCGGCACAAAGCTGAAAAGACAGTGCCCCTGCACATCGCCATCGTGGGGAAATACGATCTGCAAGATGCCTACAAATCCATACGCGAAGCCCTTTCGCAGGCCGGAACCTACAACGACCGCAAGGTGTCGGTAGACTTCGTGAACAGCGAGAAGCTGACCGAAGAGAATGTGGCCGAAGCCTTGAAAGGCATGTCGGGCGTACTCATCGGACCGGGATTCGGCGAAAGAGGCATCTCCGGAAAGTTTATCGCCATTAAATATGCCCGCACGCACGATATTCCTACTTTCGGCATCTGTCTGGGTATGCAATGCATCGCCATCGAGTTCGCGCGCAACGTGCTGGGCTATGCCGACGCCAACAGCCGCGAGATGGACGAGAAGACACCCCACAACGTCATCGACATCATGGAAGAGCAGAAATCCATCACCAACATGGGCGGAACCATGCGCTTGGGCGCTTACGAATGTGTATTGCAGAAAGGCAGTAAAGCCTACGAGGCATACGGTACCGAGCATATTCAAGAACGACACCGGCATCGCTACGAGTTCAACAATGCCTATAAGGAACAATACGAAGCTGCCGGCATGAAATGTACGGGCATCAATCCCGAATCGGACTTGGTGGAAATCGTCGAGATACCGAAACTGAGATGGTTTGTCGGCACGCAGTTCCATCCCGAATACAGCAGCACGGTGCTCAATCCGCATCCGCTGTTCGTATCTTTCGTGAAGGCCGCCATCGAGAATGAGAAAGACGACAAAACGTCCGAACAGTAAACCGTAATCGAAACAGCAGTTAAATCATAAATAGCCAAACAGTAAAAACTCTTATGGATAAAAATACCATCACAGGGCTCGTTCTGATAGCGATATTGTTAGTAGGATTCAGTTTCCTGAGCCGTCCCAGCCAAGAACAACTGGAGGCACAGCAGCGTTACTACGACTCCATCGCCCAAGTGCAGCAACGCCAAGAGGCGCTTAAAGCAAAGTCGGAAGCCGCATTGGCCAACGAGAAGGAAGCCGAAGCAAGCGTCGACTCCGCCGCTATCTTCTTCAATGCCCGCCAAGGCACCGACTCGCAAGTCATCATCAGCAACAATCTGGCGGAGATTGCCATTGACGCCAAGGGCGGACGCATTGCCTCGGCCACGCTGAAAGAGTATATGGGACAAGATAAAACAACCCCCGTCACCCTCTTCAGCGGTAACGACGCCTCCATGAATTTCTTGTTTTATAATAAGAAAGAGACCATTCAGACGAAGGATTATTACTTCACGGCGGTTCAGCGCACGGATAGCAGCGTCACCATGCGTCTGTCGGCCGACAGTACCGGATACATCGACTTCACCTACACCATGCGTCACGACTCTTATCTGGTGGATTTTACCATTCAAGCCGTCGGCATGGGCGACAAGCTGGCATCTGCCAACAACTCAGTGGATATAGAGTGGTGGCAGCGTGCCCGTCAGATAGAAAAGGGATATACGTATGAAAATCGTCTGTCCGAGCTGACCTATAAAATCAGCGGCGATGGAACCGATTACCTTTCCGCCAATAAAGACGACAGTAAGGATGTGCCCGAACGACTGGAATGGATAGCCTTCAAGAACCAGTTCTTCTCTTCCGTGTTCCTTGCCGATGCCGACTTTGAAAAGACGAAGCTGGTTTCCAAGATGGATGCTCAAGGAAGCGGCTACATAAAAGACTATTCGGCCGAAATGAGCACCAAGTTCGACCCGAGCGGACAAGAGCCCACCAAACTCTATTTCTACTTCGGCCCCAACCACTACAAGACACTCAGTGCCGTAGGCAACGAGCTTGACAAGGAATGGGAACTGAACCGGCTGGTTTATCTGGGTTGGCCTTTCATTCGCTGGATAAACAAGTGGTTCACCATCAACATTTTCGACTGGCTGTCGGGCTGGGGATTGAGCATGGGCATCGTACTGCTGCTGATGACGCTGATTGTAAAAATCGTGGTATTCCCGGCTACGTGGAAGACCTATATTTCATCCGCCAAGATGCGAGTGCTGAAGCCTAAAATCAACGAGATAAACAAGAAATATCCCAAGCAGGAAGATGCCATGAAGAAGCAACAGGAGGTCATGGGGCTGTATAGCCAATACGGTGTCAGTCCGATGGGCGGCTGTTTGCCCATGCTGATACAGTTCCCTATCCTGATGGCGTTGTTCATGTTCGTGCCGAGCGCCATCGAACTTCGTCAGCAGAGTTTCTTGTGGGCCGACGACCTCTCCACCTACGACGCCATAATAAACTTCCCGTTCCATATTCCGTTCATGGGAAGCCATCTCAGCTTGTTTTGCCTGCTGATGACGGTTACCAACATTCTGAACACGAAGTACATGATGCAGCAGCAAGACACGGGAGCCAATCCGCAAATGGCAGCCATGAAGTGGATGTCCTACCTGATGCCTGTCATGTTCCTGTTTATCTTGAACGACTATCCATCGGGGCTGAACTATTATTACTTCCTCTCTACGCTGATTAGCGTGGCAACCACGCTGGTTATGCGCAAGATGACCGATGAAGAAGCGCTTCTTGCCCAATTGGAAGCCAATAAGAAAGACCCGAAGAAGATGAAGAAGACAGGATTTGCCGCCCGTCTGGAAGCCATGCAGAAGCAACAGGAGCAGATGATGAAGGAAAGACAGAACAGGAAATAACAGTAAAGAACCGACAAATGAAGGGTTGCGCCATGAAGGAACAACAAAGCGCGGCCCTTCGTTGTCTATTATCATTGAAACATATCGTCAACACCCCACCGTATGCAGACCCAATACAGCTATAAGCAAATCTGGCTCATCGCCTACCCCATTCTCATCAGCCTTCTCATGGAGCAGATGATAGGGATGACGGACACCGCTTTTTTAGGACGTGTGGGAGAAGTGGAGTTGGGGGCATCCGCCATTGCCGGAATCTTCTATCTGGTCATTTTCATGTTGGCTTTCGGCTTCAGCATCGGCACTCAGATACTTATGGCCCGCCGCAACGGTGAAGGACAATACAAGGAGATAGGGAACCTGTTCTATCAGGGCATCTACTTTCAGGTGGGACTGGCGGCGGTTATTTTTCTACTGTCATATTGCTGTTCGCCTCTTATCCTGAAACGCATTGTGGCTTCCGAGCAGATTTACGAAGCCGCGGCCGACTATTTGCATTGGCGGGTGTTCGGCGCACTGTTCTCTTTCAGTGCGGTGATATTCCGCGCTTTCTTCTTGGGAACCACACAGACAAGAACGCTTACGCTGAACTCGGTTGTGATGGTGCTGAGCAATGTGGTGTTCAACTATATTCTCATCTTCGGCAAGTTGGGGTTGCCTGCACTCGGCATCGCCGGAGCCGCCATAGGGTCGTCGCTGGCCGAAGCGGTTTCGCTGCTGTTCTTCGTTCTTTACACACGCAGTCGTATCGACTGCCGCAAGTACGGGCTGGACAGCATACCCCGGATAGACTTCGGGGTGCTGAAACGTATGTTGAACATCTCGCTTTGGACCATGATACAGAACTTTGTCTCACTCTCCACTTGGTTCTTGTTCTTCCTTTATGTGGAACATTTGGGCGAACGTCCGCTGGCCGTCACCAACCTTGTGCGCAATGTATCGGGCATTTTATTCATGGTACTCATGGCTTTTGCCTCCACCTGCGGCTCGCTGGTAAGCAACCAGATTGGCGCAGGCCATTCCGACAGTGTCATACCCACTGTGCGCCGGCACATATACATAGCCTATCTCTTCGTCCTCCCTTTGGCTCTGTTTTTTGCCCTTTTCCCAAAGCTCATTCTGAGCATCTATACCGACATGCCCGACTTGCAGCAGGCAGCCGTGCATTCGTTGTGGGTGTTGTGTGCCTCCTATCTGGTCATGGTGCCTTCCAATGTCTATTTCCAAGCAGTATCCGGAACGGGAAACACACGCACTGCCTTGGGTTTGGAAATGGCGGCACTGGTCATCTACGTGGGATACATCACCTACATTATCCTTTATCTGCAACTCGATGTAGCCGTCTGCTGGACTGCGGAGATTCTCTACGCCTCTCTCATGCTGTTGTTTTCGCGGATATACATGAGGAGAGGAAACTGGAGAGAAAGAAAAATATAGCACTTCGGGCCATCCTCGGCGGACGGCTGCCGCAGGGGGCGGTTGCCTCACTGCGGAGGCGTTGTATGTCTCACTGCGGAGGCGTCTCATGCCTCACTGTGGAGGCGTTGCATGTCTCACTGCGAAGGCGTCTCATGCTTCGTATATATGACGTTGTTTACCTCGTATATGCGACACTGCTTGCCTCGTATATGCGACGTTGTTTACCTCGTATATGCGACACCACCTGCCTCGTATATGTGACGCATCACCCCTCATCCGAAGAGAACAAAGCCCTCTTCAATTTGTTTCAAACGTTTCTTTATTATATCTTTGCGACAAATAACCCTAAAACTAAAACTAAGTATGAAACAAGTAAATCTTTTGCTTATGTCAGCAGCCATGACATTGGCCTCCTGCGGAGGAACAAGGAATGCCGGAGAGCAAGACGCATCGACGCTTATCCGTCGCTCCGACATCAAGATTGAGGGCAGGCGCATGACGCCCGAAGCCCTGTGGGCAATGGGAAGAATCGGCAGTGTGGCCGTTTCGCCCGATGAAAAACAGATAGCCTACACGGTGTCTTATTACAGCGTACCCCAGAACAAAAGCAACAGCGAAGTCTTCGTGATGGACGCCGACGGCAGCGCAAACACCCAAATCACCCAAAGCACATGGAAAGAAGCACAGCCCGTATGGTTCAAGGACGGCAAGAAACTGGCATTCCTGAGTAGCGAAAGCGGCAGCAACCAAGTGTGGGAGATGAACCCAAATGGGACAGATCGTAAGCAACTGACTCAATATGACGGCGACATCGAGGGATTCTCTTTCTCGCCCGACGGGAAGAAACTGCTTTTCATCGCTCAAGTGAAAACCGTGAAGAGCACCGCCGACAAACATCCCGACCTGCCTAAAGCAACCGGTATCATCGTCAACGACCTGATGTACAAGCATTGGGATGAATGGGTGACCACCGCTCCCCACCCCTTTGTGGCCGACTTCGACGGAAACGGCATCAGCAATGTAACCGATATTCTCGAAGGCGAACCCTACGAAAGCCCGATGAAGCCTTGGGGCGGCATCGAGCAGTTGGCATGGAGTCCCGCTTCGGACAAAGTGGCCTATACCTGCCGCAAAAAAACAGGTCTGGCATACGCCATTTCTACCAACTCGGATATCTACATCTACGACCTCGCCACAAAGAGAACAATCAACATCACCGAAGAGAACAAGGGCTACGACACCAATCCCCAATACTCTCCCGACGGCAAATACATCGCTTGGCAAAGCATGGAGCGCGACGGTTACGAAGCCGACCTCAACCGCCTCTTCATCATGAACCTCGAAACCGGCGAGAAACGTTTTGTCAGCAAAGCCTTCGAATCCAACGTTGACGCCTTCTTGTGGAACAAGGATTCGCAAAGCATCTTCTTCATCGGTGTGTGGCACGGCGAGACACACATCTACCGGCTCTCTCTGACCGATGGCGACAAGCTGACCCGGCTTACCGACGGTGTGTACGACTACGCCTCGCTTGCCCTCTGCGGCGACAAGCTCATAGCCAAACGCCACTCCATGAGCATGGCTGATGAAATATATGCAGTGAATACCACCAGTCGCAACAGTGCTGATTTTTCTGATGTCCGTCAACTGACTTTCGAGAACAAACACATCTACGACCAATTGGATATGGGTAAGGTGGAACCCCGTTGGATGACGACCACCGACGGCAAACAGATGCTGACGTGGGTCATCTATCCGCCCCGGTTCGACCCGAACAAGAAGTATCCCACCCTGCTCTTCTGCGAAGGCGGTCCGCAAAGTCCCGTCAGCCAGTTCTGGAGCTATCGCTGGAACTTCCAGATTATGGCTGCCAACGATTACATCATCGTAGCTCCCAACCGTCGCGGATTGCCCGGCTTCGGTGTAGAGTGGAACGAAGCCATCAGCGGCGATTACGGCGGACAATGTATGAAAGACTACTTCACCGCCATCGATGAAATGTCGAAAGAACCTTTCGTGGACAAAGACCATCTTGGCTGTGTGGGTGCCAGCTTCGGAGGCTTCTCCGTCTACTGGCTTGCCGGACACCACGACAAACGTTTCAAGGCTTTCATCTCGCACGATGGCATCTTCAATATGGAAATGCAATATCTGGAAACAGAAGAGAAATGGTTTGCCAACTGGGACATGGGCGGTGCCTATTGGGAAAAGAACAATGCCACGGCACAACGGACTTTTGCCAATTCACCGCATCTCTTCGTCGATAAATGGGATACCCCCATCCTCTGCATCCACGGAGAAAAGGATTTCCGCATCCTTGCCAATCAGGCTATGGCCGCTTTCGATGCTGCCGTGATGCGCGGTGTACCTGCCGAACTGCTCATTTATCCGGACGAGAACCACTGGGTACTAAAGCCGCAAAACGGCGTACTATGGCAGCGTACCTTCTTCGAGTGGCTGGATAAATGGCTGAAGACGGGTAAATGATTCTTTCTCATAAGCCAAAGCCATTCGAAGTTTTACACTTGTACAAGTATCTCCTCACACTTGTACAAGTGTAAAACATACATCAAACAGCTATCCGAAAGCATGTTTTATAACACAAATATGCCGAGCCGGCCCGAACTTTCCGGCAATTCACAGCATCTGAATGCCCCGTCCCTCCACCTTTCAAAACAATTACCCTACATAAACATCAACTCTAAGCATAAAAGGCATTTGCATCTTTTATTCTAAAAATGTATTTTTGCGCTTATTTTCATTTAACCTCAAAACACACTAAAGGATGATGCAATCACCCCGAACCACATCCAAAGGTTTCAGCAGAGCCTTTTGGGTAAGTAACACCGTCGAGCTTTTCGAACGCATGGCATATTATGCCGTATTTATTGTTCTCACCATTTATCTTTCCAGCATTTTAGGTTTCAATGACTTCGAGGCAAGTATGATTTCCGGCCTCTTTTCGGGCGGACTTTATTTGTTGCCAATCTTTTCGGGAGCGTATGCCGACAAGATAGGATTCAGAAAATCGATGATCATTGCTTTTTCCTTGCTGTCCGTCGGTTACTTGGGGTTGGGACTGCTCCCTACCCTGCTGGAAGCCGCCGGACTGGTGGAGTATGGCGAGGTGACCCGTTTCTCCGGATTGCCGGATAGCAACGATAAGTGGATGATTGTGCCCATCTTATTTGTCATCATGGTTGGAGGCTCATTCATCAAATCCATCATATCAGGGTCTGTGGCCAAAGAGACAACAGAAGCTACCCGTGCACGTGGATACTCCATTTTCTACATGATGGTGAACATAGGCGCTTTCACAGGAAAAACCGTCATCGACCCGTTGCGAAACCTAATCGGCGAGCAGGCCTATATCTATATCAATTTCTTTTCGGCTGCAATGACGATACTGGCATTGTTGTCCGTCATTGTATTGTATAAATCGGCACATACGGCAGGCGAAGGGAAAAGTATGCGTGAGATAAGTCAAGGATTCTTGCGCATCATCACCAATTGGCGTTTGCTGATTCTCATTCTCATCGTCACGGGTTTCTGGATGGTGCAACAGCAACTATACGCCACCATGCCCAAATACGTGATTCGCATGGCGGGCGAAACGGCCAAGCCGGGATGGATAGCCAATGTAAATCCATTCGTCGTGGTATGCTGCGTAAGTTTCATCACCCGATTGATGGCAAAACGCTCGGCCATTGCATCCATGAACATAGGAATGTTCCTGATTCCGGTTTCGGCATTGCTGATGGCATGCGGCAACCTATTGGGCAACGAGGTTATCGCCGGCATGAGCAACATCACCCTGATGATGGTGCTCGGCATCGTGGTGCAGGCCTTGGCAGAATGCTTCATCTCGCCCCGCTATCTGGAATATTTCTCTTTGCAGGCTCCTAAGGGAGAAGAGGGCATGTATCTCGGCTTCAGCCACCTCCATTCGTTCTTATCATCCATCTTCGGATTCGGCATTGCCGGTGTACTTTTGACCAAATACTGCCCCGACCCGGTTTTATTTGAAACACGCGAGGCTTGGGAAGCCGCCAGTGTCAATGCACACTATATCTGGTACTATTTTGCTGGTATCGGGCTGGTTGCGGCGATAGCCCTGTTCGTTTTCGCTAAAACCACTGAATTCATCGACAAAAAGAAGAAAGCATAAATTCATAATCTTCATAGTTTTTGTATCTTTGCCCCCTCAAAGCAAAAAGGGGATTGTTGTCTTTACGGACAGATTCCCCGTTTTTGCGATTAAGGAGATAAGAATGAAAATAAGATTCATGAGCCTTGCCAGCGGAAGTAGCGGCAATTGCTATTACATAGGTACAGAGAAATACGGGATACTCATTGATGCCGGTATTGCGGTGCGAACCATTAAAAAAAGACTGAAAGAAGCCGGCATCGGAATGGAAACGATACGCGCCGTATTCATCACCCACGATCATGCCGATCATATCAAGGCTGTGGGCGGGCTGGGCGAAAAGCTGAACATACCGATATATACCACTTCCCGAATTCATGAAGGCATCAACCGAAGCTATTGCATGACGGAGAAACTACACTCGTCTGCCCGTTATCTGGAAAAACAGCACCCCATGCAATTGGAAGATTTTCTTATCGAGTCTTTCGAAGTTCCGCATGACGGTACGGACAATGTAGGCTATTGCATCCGGATCGACGGAAAGGTCTTTTCTTTCCTCACAGACCTCGGCGAAATCACTCCCACCGCAGCAGAATATATCAAAAAAGCAAACTATCTCATACTGGAAGCCAATTATGACGAGGAAATGTTACGCATGGGCAGCTACCCCCCGTATCTGAAAGAGCGTATTATCAGCTGCACCGGACATTTGAGCAATATGGCCGCCGCCGAATTCCTTTCGGAAAATATCACGGAGGATTTACAATATATATGGCTTTGTCATTTAAGCAAAGATAATAACCATCCTGAATTAGCGTACAAAACGGTGGAGTGGAAATTGAGGGAGAAAGGGATTATTGCAGGTAAAGACGTACAGCTCTGCGCATTGAAACGTACCACCCCTTCCGAAGTGTACGAATTCGAATAAAACGCCCTTTTCATCGTAAAAACACAAATATTTGTTTGGCCGAATAAAATAAAAAGAATAGTTTTGCAGCCGCAAAATCGAAAGGAACAGCATGCACTCTTAGCTCAGTTGGTAGAGCAACTGACTCTTAATCAGTGGGTCCAGGGTTCGAATCCCTGAGGGTGTACAAAGATTGAAAATAAAACTCTCCATTTTTCTCCTTTTTGTATATAAGCCACAAGACGATTTGTGATACTTTACCAAAACAAAATGTAATTGTTTCGGTTTCGTTAACACAAATCGTCTTGTGTTTTTTACTCAGACTCCGAATGGCAAAGGAGAACATGATAAGACATGATATTCAGGATGTCATGGACAATTTTCCTGAGTTCGGGATAAAAGCAGGTCGATCACCTCAAACGGGAACTTGCACTTTAAAGCCAAACACTATTGGTTATCAGGCATTTAATACTTTCTTGTCAGACACTTGTGTCTGACGGCTAAAACACTTGTGTCTGTCACGTAAAACACTTGTGTCTGACGGCTGAAACACTTGTGTCTGTCACGGCAAAGGATTGCAGTTGTCAAAACAGGGAGAAGGGGGACGGTCTGAAAGGCTCTCTTCTCTTCTGCCAATCGCCATAAACCGGTGCATTCAGGAAATATCCGCCCGAGAGGATGCAGCCCATCAGCTTTGGCAAAAGGAACAGCCTATACCGAATCAGGTACTACATACAAAGCCCGACGCCGCTTAAAACCGGAAATAGATGAACGGCTGAATCTCCGCACTTTTCATCTGGATGACAAGGTAAACAACCAGTACCATCAGCACCGCTTTCCCCAACAAGGGGAGGCGAATGACGGATTTCGTGCATACGCGCTCCCAACTATCGGGTACGAAATGCAGGAAATAGCCCAACGCCATCAATGCAAACACTTCCCAATAGCCTTCTACCAACTGCGGGAAGAGCTGCGGACGGAAAGTCGTGAATATCTGTCTCAGCATGTCTATCGATGTAGAGAACTCCGCATTGCGGAAGAAGACCCAGCAGAGACAAACGAAATGAAACGTGACGAGCATGCCGAAGAAACGGCGGATGCCGCCACTCCGTTCCCCTTTGCGACGTCCGGTGAGCGTCATCCAGACCTTGTGGAGCGCCAAGGCGACGCCGTGCATCATTCCCCAAAGGACAAAGTTCCAAGAAGCGCCATGCCACAATCCGCCCAGAAACATCGTGATGATGAGGTTGGCGTATTGGCGTATCTTCCCCTTCCGGTTGCCGCCCAAAGAAATGTAGAGATAGTCGCGCAGCCAACCGGACAGCGAGATGTGCCACCTGCGCCAGAACTCCGTAACGGAAGCGGACTTATAGGGCGAATCGAAGTTTATATTGAAATGGAAGCCCAGCAACAAGGCGATGCCGATGGCCATGTCGCTATAACCGGAGAAGTCGCAATAAATCTGCAAGGCATAGCCGTAGACACCCATCAGATTCTCCACACCCGAATAGAGCGTGGGATTATCGAATATACGCTCTACGAAGTTAACGCTGATATAGTCCGATATAACGGCTTTCTTGAACAGACCGCTAACGATGAGGAAGATTCCACGCCCGAACATCTCGCTTGAAACGAACAACGGACGACGGATTTGCGGGATGAAATCGCGTGCACGCACGATAGGGCCTGCCACCAATTGCGGGAAGAAAGACACATAGAAAGCATAATCCAACAGATTGGTGAGCGGCGTGATTTCCCTGCGATAGACATCAATGGTATAGCTCAACGATTGGAAAGTGAAAAAGGAAATGCCCACGGGCAGGAATATGTCCATTGCAGTGAAAGTGCCTCCGGTAATGAAAGCAAAGAACTCGCCGAGGAAATTGGTATATTTGAAATAGCACAGCAACCCCAGATTGATGACAAGGCTCAATGTGACCCATGCCTTCCGCAGCCAAGGCTTCGCTTCGCGGGCCATCAGACGGGCTATGAAGAAATCGCCCACCGTGACAAGTCCGAGCAGGAAGAAGTAAGTTCCGCTACTCTTATAATAGAAGTAGTAAGAGAATGCCGTGACAAACAGCAGCCGGGCCGTGGTGCGACGCTGCAACAGCAGATATACCAGAACGAAAGCGGTGAACAACCAAAGGAAGATACCGCTACTGAATATCATCGGTGCTTGCGGGTCGTAGCTCAGGAGAGCACGCAGCTTGGTCAGGTCTATATCAAGTCCGGAAAAGAATTCGTCAATATTCCACATAATCGTTATAGGCTTTTAAGAGAGCTTGATAAAACAATTTTCCTTGCAGCAGATAGCCTTCGGGCATATAGTGCACATGGTCGGGACGCATCAATCCGGCTTCCTTCCAATTGAGGCAGGCGCGACGGACGCCACCCAGAATGCCGTACATATCCCATACGGCCAGCCCGTTTTCATCGGCATAGCGTTGGATGGTGCGCACGGCAACGGCTGTGCGCGGATTGACCTTATACGTACGCCGCCTGCGCCAGCCAAAGCCCTCGTAAGAGCCGGGAGGAGTGGTCATCAGCATAGGCACTCCGGGCAGACTGTCGCGAAGCATACGCACAAGGTCGTCCATCTGCCGGTAGTGGTGCAGTGAGGAATATCCCCGGCCGTGGCTCTCGTTCGTTCCGAAAGAAAGAATGAGCAAGTCGGGCTTCAGGGATGCAATCCCGGCAATACGGTCCGAGCGGGTAAACGTGACGCAAGTGGCGCCGTTGATGCCCATATCTGCATAAGAGACCGGGCCGAACGTTTGCCGCATCAGTTGGCCGACGGTTTGCGGAAAGATATGTCCGCGCACATGACTGTCGCCCACATGCAGAATGCGCAGTGTATCAGTGGAAATGCCAAGACGCGCCAGACGGAGTTTCTCCCAGAAAGGATGAAGGATGCCGAGGCTGTCGTTCAATCCGTTCTCCTCCAGTTGCCGGAACGCTTTCGGCATCACAACTTCAGGAACAGATACCGTATCGGGCAACCGCTTGTTGTCAAGATAAGCCGCACCGGCTGTCGCTACACCGGGAAGCGGACGGGGAGGAAGCACGTCTTGTGCACGAAGCCGATGCGCAGGCAGACCCCCCCAAAGCACCACCATGCAGCAAACGGCAAGCCGGGCAAAACGTCGATGCTTATCCTCACGGTTCCAGCTCATAGGCACGCCTCCTGTCGTATTGTTCCTTTCCGTAAATCAGTGCCTCGTATAGCAATCCGGCCAAATGCTTTCCACCACGGAAGTTGATGTGTGTGTAATCATAATTGGCCATCGACGGTTTGGCATGCACCAGCTCTGCCATGCTGCCCTCGCCTCCCATCGCCTCGAACATATTCCAGAAAGCTATTGCCTCGTCTGCCGCCAGATTCTGCTGGTAACGAACCAGATTCTTGATGCCGGGCATGGTGCGCAAACCGCCGTCCTGCGTCCGATAATCGCGGTCGCCCACACTGACGATGAGAATGCCGGCCTGCGGAAAAGCCTCTTTCAGATGCTGCACCGTGGTTTGCATGCCTGCAATGTATTTGTCGTAATTCCGTCCGCGCTCGGTAGCCACATTCAGACCGAATTGCAGGATAATCAAATCGTAAGGACGATGCTCGTTGAACTCACGCATCATCTGCATGGGAATCGAGCGCAACGAAAGACCCGAACTGCCACGCAGGGAAAAGTTATCGACCGCAATGCCCGTCTGCCCGTCCATTGCCACGCCATAGAACAACGTGGAGTCTGCCCGGTCTACCGCCCAGCGCACAGCCCCGATGCGGCCTTCCACCGTCATGTCTTGTAGCCCTTCGGCAGGGTCGAAAGTGTGTGTCAGCGTTTCGCCCCGGTTGATGCAAGCCGAAATGGTAAGCGTATCTTTGGCGTAAAAGAAGATGGAGGCACGCCGGCAGGTATCGAGCAACGAGGCATAGCGGTTCTGCCCTTTCAGTTCCACATAAGCCCCGGCACGAGGCACGAAGTAATGCCCCGAAACCCCTTGCTTGCGACGGTCGAAGAAAGCGGAATCCATAATGGAATGGCTCTGCCATCCGCCGAAAGAGTGGCGCACCGTGGGACGAAAGCCACTGGTCATGGAGGTAATAGTGACAAAGCCCACCCCGCAACCGCCATAACGTTTTTGCAGCATCTCCCGCAAATCGGCCGTCAGGATATCGGCTTCGATAAAAGAATCGCCAAAATAAGCGATGCGTACCGGACGTGGTGTTTCCCTAAGTTCATCGAGTGCACGATAGAAGCCCGTCATGCCACGCAGCGTGGAGTCGCTATAATCTTCGATGCAGGTCATCCCGGTGCGACAGGTATCAACGAAGGCCGGCCTCACCACGGGCGGTGGCGGCAAGCTGTCCGCTACCTCTATTTGAGGAGAAGAAGGACGCAAATCGCCAAGTATATCTACATGCCGCAACGTGTGACCGCCCACCGTAATCACCGGCAACAAACGCAACAACAACAATGCCCCTACCACAAAGAGCACCAACAATCCGCTATATTTCAAGGAGTTCTTTTCCATCAAGGGCACAAATATAGAGAATAGTAAGGAAAAATGATAAATTCATGGAAAGTAAAAGACCTGCCGTAAGCAAGTTTCACTTTTGGCAGGTCTTTTCACAGTTATCAGGTCTTTTTACAGTTATATGGACTTTTCTATATTCCAGACAAAGGCTCGAAGCCCCAACTGCTCGGTTTTCTTGTCCATGCCGTGCAGCACTTCCAGCAGAGGTTCTACCTTCTCATCCTCCACCATTGTGAGGATGGCGGAACACATGGACGGCCATGCGTGACTGCCATAATGCGGGTCGCCCGTCTTGCTTCCGCGTCCGCGCACCTGCTCCCAATAGGTGAAACCGCGACAGTTGAGGCGGTCCAGTGTGGCGATGATGCGTTCGTAATAGGCTTGGTCGAAGGTTATCAATACAGATTTCATACCTTATTATATTATGTGTTTATAGAATCAGTTCTCTTTCTGCGCTTCAAAATAAGCTGCCAGTTCCCGCTGTTTGCGCATATTCCTGCGTTGGCGCTTGATGCCCACACCTCCGAAGATGCAATACATAGTAGGAACGTAAATCAGTGTCAGGATGGTGGAAACCGTCAGACCGCCGATTACGGCAATAGCCATCGGACTCCACATCTCTGCTCCCTGCCCTGTGCTGATTGCCATCGGAATCATACCGAGAATGGTGGTCAGAGTAGTCATCAAAACCGGACGGAGACGGCTCTTGCCGGCCGTAACCACCGCACTCAATACTGACTGGCCGCGCTCTCGGCAAAGAATGGTATAGTCGATGAGCACAATACCGTTTTTAACCACGATACCGATCAGCATGATACTTCCCAACAAACTCATAACATTCAATGTGTTGTTGGTGACGAACAATGCCATCAGCACTCCGCTCATGGCAAACGGCACGGAAAGAATCAGGATAAACGGATATGTCAGCGACTCAAACTGCGCCGCCATCACGATAAACACCAACAGGATGATAAGGACACCCAGCGTACCGAGATCGGCAAAAGATTCCTGCTGGTCTTCGAACGAACCCGAAACCTGAACGGTGACTTCTGAAGGAATATCCATCTTATTGATAATGGCATTACCGGCAGACACAACATCACCCAACGGCGCTCCAGATATGACGGCAGATACCGTCACAATACGTTCCCTATCCTTGCGCTCGATAGTGGGAGGAGCGAAACGCTCTACCACCGTACCCAAATCCTTGATGCGCACACCCTTTCCCTTAGAGTTATACACCAGAATGTTTTCTATTGCATCGAGGCTGGTACGAAACTCAGGAGCGTAGCGCACTTTGATGTCGTACTCCTCACCATCCTCGCGATACTTGGAGGCTGTGGCTCCATTGATGCGGTTACGCAAATATCCGGCGGCAGTAGCCAGATTCAGGCCATGCAAAGCCAACTTCTCACGGTCGAAATCCACCTGATATTCCGGCTGGTAATCGCTTCGGCTGATATTGACTTCAGACACTCCCTTCACACCCAACAAGGCACGTTTCAGGTTGGCAGCCACGCTATCCGTCTCGGCCATGCTATAACCATATACCTCGAAATCGGCCGTCGATTGGCCGGACATACCTGTATTAGTACCGCCAAAGATGACTTGTGATTTACTGAACTCGGGATACTTCTTCAAGTCCTCGCGCATCTCGTCGCAAACCGTAGCCAAAGAAACACTACGGTCGGCAGGATCCACCAAGCTGATATTGAAAGAGATGATGTGCGAGCCGTTGTTCTGCATGGATGCCCATGTATTGTCCGAATCGGCCTGCCCCACGGTATAGTTGCACACCTTCATCGCTCCCTTATATTTCTCCATCCATTGGTCGGCCAATTTCTGCGCAATTTCCTGTGCCACTTCTTTACGTGTACCGACGGGTAGTTCCAACTTTACAGCGATACGCGCATTGTCTTGTGCAGGAAAAAACTCGGTACCCACCGCTTTGGCACACAGCAAGCTGAGAACGAAAAAAACCAGACACCCCATAAGCACTATGGCACGGTGGCGCACCGCCCAGTTCAGCATCCGGGCATAGGCATTATCCAATCCATCCAAAACACGCTCTATCGGAGTGAAGAACATCTTGAATGCCTTAGACTGCTTACGCTGCAACCTCAGCAACTGAGAACAAAGCATCGGAGTGAGAGACAAAGCCGAAACGGTAGAGATAAACATAATGGCACACATCATCCAACCCAATTGCTTGAACAACACGCCGGACATTCCGGAAATCATAGTCAGCGGGAAGAACACCGCAATCATAGTCAACGTAGAGGCCACTACCGAAATAGCCACCTCGTTCGTACCGTGCACAGCCGCCTGCTTGGGAGCCGAACCGCGCTCGATATGCGTAGTTACATTCTCAAGCACCACGATAGCATCATCCACCACCATGCCAATGGCTATGGAAAGAGACGATAGCGATATGATATTGATTGTATTGCCTGAGATGGCCAGATAAATGAACGAGGCAATCAGTGAAAGCGGAATCGTGATACAGATAATCAGTGTGGCACGCCAGCGTCCCAAGAAAAAGAATACTACCAAAATCACAAACAGCAAGGCATACAACACCGTTTCAGTCAAACTGCCAATCGTATTCAAGATATTGTCAGACGTATCGACGATGATGCCCAACTTCACGTCGCTCGGCAGGTTCTTCTGCAAACGAGGAAGTACTTCCTGCACTTTCTTGGAAATCTCCACAGAGTTGGCGCCCGATTGCTTCTGCACCACAATCATAGCACCTTTTACACCGTTGTTGTAGGTCTCTTGAGCCCGTTCCTTAACGGTATCCACCACTTTGGCCACGTCTTTCAGATAGACCGTTGCTCCATTGTAAGTGCCCACAACAACGTCTGCCAACTGGCGGGTATCAGTAAACTCACCCTCTACACGCAAAGAATAGGTTTCGTTGCCTATATCGAAGTTTCCTCCTGGCACATTCCTGTTCTCTGCCCCGATAATGGAACTGATGGTTTCGATACTCAAGTTGTAGGCTTCCAACTTATAAGGATCGCAATACACCTGTATCTCACGCTGCGGAGCACCACTGATAGACACCGTACCCACTCCGGGTATGCGTGCCAACGGATTCACCACCCGGTCGTCCAATATCTTGTAGAGTGCAGACTGGCTCTCATTGGCCTGCACAGACAGCAAGACGATGGGAATCATGTCGGTGCTGAACTTGAAGATGATGGGCGTCTCCGCATCATCGGGAAGTATAGAACTCACCATATCCAGCTTATCGCGCACGTCATTTGTCAGTACGTCGATATCTTCTTTACCGAATTCAAACTCCAACGTAATCAGAGACATATTCTCCGAAGAACGGGAAGTGATATGCTTCAGGTTGCTGACGGAATTCAGCACATTCTCCAACGGACGGGTCACATTGTTCTCTATATCCGACGCACTGGCACCGGGATAGGCTGTCATCACCATAATCGTGTTCGTATCGATATCGGGATACAAATCAATGGGCAGCCGGGACAAAGAGAACAAACCAAATATCACTACTGCCAGAAAGCAGAGCGAGGTCATAATCGGTTTCTTAACCGCACCTTCGTATAAACTCATATTCTTGAATGATGGATTTTACAATGACAATTATTTCTCTACTTCCACTTCCACCCCGTTGGCCAGCTTAGCTTGTCCGGCAATCACAACCTGCGAATGGTCGGGGATGCCCGAAACAAGTTCGTATTCCTGACCCATGCGGCGTCCTAACTCCACTTTATTATAAGAAACCTTTCCGTCCTTATACACATAGACGTAACGGTCGCCGGTTCCGGCCTGTTTCACCACAGCCATATCGGGCACCACCACATTGTTTTTTATCCCGAAGTTGAGCGTGACGCGGGCAAACATGCCCGGACGTACTCTCTGTTCCCGGTTGGTCATTTTTATCTCCACGGGGAACGTGCGGGTATTAGAATCTATAGTGGGATAAACCAGACTGATTATTCCCTCGAAAGTCTCATCTCCATACACATCCAGCTTCACATCCACCTTTGCACCTTTCTTCACCTGTGTGAAATAGCTCTCAGAAACATTGATAAGCAGTTTCACCGGAGTGATTTGTTCGACAACAAGCACGGGAGTACCACCACTATACATGTCGCCGCTGTCATAGTTGCGCGCCGTCACCACTCCGTTTATCGGACTGAGCAGAGAGGTATTTTCCAGCAAATTATTGTAGGAGGTCTTGCGGATATCCAGATTCATCTTGGCGGCATCCCACTCTGAACGGGAAGCACCGCCCACCTTATATAATTCATCAATACGCTTGAACTCAATCTCCTGATTATCCAATTGAAACTTGACTTGCTTCAGATTGGCGGCATCCATGCTCACCAGCTTTTGTCCTTTGGATACGCGGTCGCCCACTTCCACCCAGATTTTGTCGATGCGCACGGGAGATGCAGGGGCGATGTTATTCTTTACCTCCGCTTCTACCGTAGCCGTGTATTCTTGTAACTGTTCTACCGGACGGGCGGTAACAGCCGCCAGTTTCACCTTTGGCTTCTCATTCGCTTGTTCCACGGCAGCCTTATCTTTTCCGCTGCAAGCGCCCAGCAGTGCCACAGCAAGCAGGGCCATCCATTGAAAACCTTTCTTCATATCGCTTTTCTTTTACTTTTGTCCGTTAATAATATAGTCTTTCCCTAAAACTTGGTCAAGGTCTGCCTTAGCCACCAAGTAGTCGTAAATGGATTGGTTGTATGTCAGTTCAGCCTGCGTGAGCTGCACCTGCGAGGTATTCAGTTCCAACACAGTGCCTTTGCCCACCTCATAACGTTTACCGGCAATCTCTACAGCTTTCTTGGCCTGAAGCACATTCTCCTTGTTGCTGGCTACTTGTTCGGAACTGGCGGCCATACTGTTTCGATAACTTGTCACCTGCATGTTCAGCTTACGTTCGGTATTGATACGGTTCTGTTCCAATTGGTTAATCTGGATACGGTTGGTTTTCAGTTTGGTGAAGTTGCCAGCTTTATATAAAGGTACGCTCAGATTGAAGACAAGCGAAGAGCTGTGCGGCCAACGACCATAATCGAACAAGTTCCAATGGTTTTTATTCAACGCCTGATACTGATAAGAATAGTTCATGCCCAATGTAGGCATAAAATTGGCATACAAAGCCTTCCTGTTCTGCTCCAACATCTTCCGATTCAGGTCAAGCTGTTTCATGGTGGAGTTGGCAACCAGCCGGTCATCCATCGGTTCCAATTGGGTCGCAAATAAATCAGCCTCATATTGGATAAGGCTATCGGCTATCCGAAGCTCTATTTCGGCCGTGATGCCCATCAACACCTTCAGTTGCAATCCGGCAAGCGTAACGGCATTGGCTGCCGAAATCAAATTGGGCTTCACGCTGCGCATCTGCACCTCCGCACTGATCTTATCAAACTCGCTGACCATGCCTTGCTTGTACTTCTCATTAACCACATCGTAATTCTCTTTCGCCACTTTGTAGCTCTGCTGCAACACACTGTAAGAGTCTTGCGCCAACATCATCTGATAGTATGCCTTCGTCACTTGATTTACCAAATCGAGCTTGGAAGCACGTGACTTCTCTACTGCCAATGCGATGTCCGCCTTTGTTATTGACATGGCCCGATAGACACCGGGAGCAAACAGAGGGAGGCTGATGCTCAATGCACCCGTCGCCGTATTCGACTTATCCTGCCCCATTTTGAAAGACTGTCCGCCAAAGTTGATTTCGGCTGCCGTAATAGTGTGGTTCAGCGTACCCGTAAGCCCGGCCTCAGGCAACAATCCTTGCCATGCCTCCTTATAGGCCACTTTCTTCAGTGCAATCTCTTCCTCGGCCACCTTGATGGTGGGGTTGTCGCTCAGCGCAATTTCAAGAGCCTTGTTCAGATCCAGCGTCAGCACTTCCGCAGCTTCTTGTGCCTTTGCATGGACACCTGCACATAGCAGAACTGTCACCAACAGCAGCGTTCTCATTTTCTGCATCTTCATAAATCAATTATTAAATTATTCATTCTTGTTTTCTTCTATACTCAGTGATGAACTCCTCCAGCACACGATTGCCTTTCTCGGTAGAGATGCCGCGCAAGAAAGTAAATATGATGGACTCGTAGACTTCTATAAAGGAATATTTGTTACAGGTGTCCGAATCCATCAGCAAGTTGAGCTGGTTATACATCAGATATTCGGTAATGGCAAAGTTGATATCATCACGAAACAGTCCTTGACGAGCACCTTCTTCAAGAAACCTTACTACCTCTTCCGAATCTCGATTGCGGCGGCCGGTCATCAGTTGACAGGCTTTGGGATATTTCTTGATATCTTCAAAAAAACGCTTATTCGTGGCATGAAACTTCCTGATGTTCCATTGAAAGATACGCAGCACTACCTCCATCACATTGCTTGTCGTGGACAAAACGCCACGAACAAAGTCGTCGAATTCTTCATGTCCCCGTCGAATACACACCTCCAACAAACTTTCTTTATCAGGAAACACTTCATATAACGTGCGTTTCGAGATACCTAAAGACGCGGCAATGTCGTCCATCGTTATACTTTTGATGCCGTGCTTCATAAAAGCTTCCATTGTCACATTGACAATACGCTCTTTCAGTCTGCTTCTTGATGCGGAGTTATTCGCCTGTTCGTTCATTTCCCGTTTTTTACGATGATAAGATTTCTATTACTATCCTATATCTAAATATATGCGGGTACAAATATAAGAAAGAAAACTCAATCGAACGATTAAGTTTTCTTTCTGTCTGCAAACAATTAATAAATATTATGGTTACAATAGAGTTATTGGGAAGAAATCAATAATCAAACTTCGTTCTGCTTAAAAAAGCCACCGTCTTATGAATTTCCTTATACATCACGATGTCTTCTTTTACAAATGACACTTCTTTGCGATACTCATGCAGAAAACGTTCCAAAACGGGCGAGGTCTTTGCCGGTCTGCGGAAGTCGATGCCTTGAGCAGCGTTCATTAACTCGATGGCAAGAATATGCTCCAAGTTGCCCATAATGCGATAGAGTTTGGTGGCTGCATTGGCTCCCATACTGACATGGTCTTCTTGTCCGTTGCTGGAGACAATGGAGTCGCTGCTGGCAGCATAACAATACATCTTGTTCTGGCTCACCATAGAAGCCGCCGCATATTGGGGTATCATAAAGCCGGAGTTCAAGCCGGGATTGGCAACCAGAAATTCCGGCAGCCCGCGCAAGCCCATGATGAGTTGGGCCACCCGGCGTTCGGAGATATTTCCCAGTTCGGCAAGGGCAATGCCGAGAAAATCATACGAAATGGCCAACGGCTGTCCGTGGAAGTTACCGCCGGAAATGATGCGGTCTTCGTCGGGAAAGATGGTAGGATTGTCCGTAACGGAGTTTATCTCGGTCAGCAGCACGGACGATACATAGCGGATGGCATCTTTCGTTGCACCATGTACTTGAGGAATGCAACGGAAAGAGTACGGGTCTTGCACGTGCTGCTTGGGGCGGGCTATCAGTTCGCTCCCATCCAGCAGTTTGCGGAAGTTCTCACCAGTTTCTATCTGTCCTTTGTGCGGCCGAATCTGCTGGATGCAATCCATGAACGGGTCGATGCGTCCGTCGAAGGCCTCGAGCGAAAGGGCAGCAATCAAATCGGCCTTCCTTGAAAGACGGAAAGCCTTCAGGATGGCAAAAACGCCGTTGGCACTCATGAATTGAGTTCCGTTGAGCAATGCCAGCCCTTCCTTGCTCATCAGCTTCACGGGTTCCCAACCAAACTCATCGAGCACGCTGATGGCTTCGCGCTTCTTACCTTTGTAATAAACGTCGCCCACACCGATGAGGGGCAGGAAGAGATTGGCAAGCGGGGCGAGGTCGCCCGATGCGCCCAACGAACCCCGGTCGTAGACAATGGGCATCACGTCGTTGTTGAAGAAATCGAGGATGCGCTGCACGGTGATGACCTGCACACCGCTATGTCCCAAAGAAAGGGCATGCGCTTTGAGCAGCAGCATCAGCTTGATGATGACCGGCCGTATCTCCTCGCCTACACTGCAAGCATGGCTCTTTATCAGGTTTTCCTGCAAGGCACCCAGCTCGTCCTGCGAGATGTTCTTGCTGCACAAAGAGCCGAAACCGGTGGTGATGCCATACAGAGGCTCTTCGGACTCCTCAATCTTTTTGTCCAGATAATCGCGGCATCGCTGTATGCGCTGCTTGGCTTCGGGAGCCAGCTCCAGCTTCAGGTTCTCATTGATGATGCGCTCGATGAGGTCGAAAGTCAGCTCACCCGAACCTACATAATAGACATTGTTCATACCTTCAGTTCTTGATTGATTTCATCCAACAGTTCTTTCTCCTTTGCACAGGCAAGGCGTTCCAGCTCGTCGGCCTCGTTGCTGAGCTTGGCAACAAACTCCTTATCCTTCAGCGAACCGAGGTTGATGCGTACATTCATCAGCGCACCCAGCACAGAGGAGCGGGCGGACATCATGGCCACGCAGGCATCGGTGACGGCATTACGGTTGCCCAAACGAGCCACGTCCATGATGAGTGTCATCAGTTCGTAGGCATTGCGTGCCACCTGCATCGGGACAAGGGCGGCAAATTTGGTGGCTTCCTGAATGGCGGCGCTGCGTGCGGCTTTCTCTTCGTCCGTGGCTTTCGGCATCTTGAAACAGGCAAACACGGCGTCATAGGCTTCCGAGTCGCGGTCTATATCTTTCACAAAAGTTTCTTTTTGCTGCAAAGCAAGTTTGGCGATATGCCCCATCAGTTCTTCATGAAGTTCATAGCCTTTCTTTCCAAGGGTGAGATTGGCAACCATAGCAGCCAAAGCAGAAGCTATGGCTCCGTTCAATGCGGCAATGCTTCCGCCACCGGGAACGGGATCACTGCCCGCCACCTTATCCAAGAAATCTTTAACGGTTAAATCTACTAACATAGTATGTACTCTTTTTTAAGTTATAAGGTTATTACGTATTTTAGTTCAAGGTGTGGGATACAATACCCCTTCCTTTATTGTGGTATTGACACAATTCATCCCTATATAATAAGGTAGGAAATGATAATTATCCGTATTCAGCACAACCATATCGCCCTTTTTACCAACTTCGATGCTGCCGATGCTGCCGGCACGGTTCAGGGCGGCCGCACCGTTCAGGGTCAGGGCGGTGATGGCTTCTTCAATGCTCATCTTCATGTAGATGCAGGCCAAAGCGAATGTAAGAGGAATGGAACCGGAGAAGCAACTGCCGGGATTCAGGTCGGTGGCAAGCGCCACGGCACAACCGGCATCAATCATCTCCCGCCCACGGGCATAAGGTTCTTTCAGCGCAAAGGCTGTCAATGGAAGCAAGGTAGCCACCACGCCCTTGTCGGCCATAGCCTGTATGTCGGCATCGGAAGCGTGCAGCAGATGGTCGGCCGAGACGGCAGAGAGTTCGGCAGCCAATCCGGCACCGCCCAAAGGCACAATCTCGTCGGCATGGAGTTTCAACGCAAGCCCCATCTCTTTGGCGGCGAGCAACAGCCGGCGCGACTGCCCGATGGAAAAGACGCCCTGTTCGCAGAAGACGTCGCAAAACTCAGCCAAGTCGTTTTGAACTACGCAAGGCATCACTTCGCGGATGAGATAATCCACGTATTCGTCGGTGCGCCCGCCGTATTCGGGCGGAACGGCATGTGCACCAAGAAAAGTGGAAACGATGTCTACCCGCTTATGTTCGTCATTATGGAGGCTGCGCATCACACGGAGCTGAAGGAGCTCGGTCTCTTTATCCAATCCGTAGCCGCTTTTACCTTCCACGGTGGTGACTCCCATGGCACTCATCTGTTTCAGGAATCCTTCGGCTTTACTGCGCAGGCGCACAAAGTTGGAGGCGCGGGTGGCTTTCACCGTGCTGACAATGCCGCCGCCACGCTGCATGATGGACATGTAGCTCTCGCCCTTCAAACGCCATGAAAACTCTTCGGCACGCTCGCCGCCAAACACGAAATGCGTATGAGAGTCTACGAAACCGGGCAACAGGCACTTGCCACGGGCATTGTAGTGCCAATAACGACGGTAATAGCCGTCACGGTTCTCGCCACGATTCTCGCCGACGTAGGTTATCGTGCCGTCGGTCACCTCCACCGTAGCATTGTCGATGATGCGCAGTTTGCCCATCTCCCCGCCGCGACGGGCTGAGAAACCGACGGGCGTGACAACACGCGCATTGAAGATGATCAGGTTCTCCATTACAGCACTTGCTTCATCGTGAAATTCTCCAGCCCCAGATAATAGGCCGCCGTGTCAACCAACGCCTCGACAGGCACCAGACCGATGATTTCGCTCCCCACGATGCTGACACCGTAGCGGCGGGCTTCGATGCGTACCAACTCGAAAGCACGGTAAAGGGCGGTGCGGGTATAGTCCGTCATGTTGATGGAAACTTGGGTGATGCCACGGTCTTTCAGTTCCACGCCCATAGCTTTGCAATAGCGCAGACCGCCGCCGATGAAGCGTATCTTCTTGGCGATGTCGTGGGCTATCTCCAGACTGGGGGTGCTGAGGTTGATGTTGTATGCTATCAGGGGCATGCGTGCTCCGATGGCTACCGTTCCTGCGGTGGGATGCCGGCGGGCCGGACCGAAATCGGGCTGCCATTCGGGTTGTGTTATCTTCTCGGCCATGCCTTCAAACTCTCCTTTGCGGATGGCGGCCAGATTCTCGCGGTGCGGGGCCGTAGCCGACTTCTCGTACAGGAAGACGGGCAGGTCGTAGCGTTTGGCCACCTCCTCGCCCACCTCTTTGGAAAGTGCGATGGCGTCTTCCATCGTCACGTTCTTTATCGGGATGAAAGGAACCACGTCTACCGCTCCCATGCGGGGGTGCTGCCCCTGATGCTTGTTCAGGTCGATGAGCCGGACGGCTATGCCGATGGCTTCGAGCACGGCGTCGCGCAACGGTTCGGGTTCGCCCACCACGGTAACCACCAGCCGGTTATGGTCTTCATCGTTGCTGTAATCCAGCAGTTTCACACCTTGACGGGCACGGAAAGGGGCCACAATCTTGTCTATCTTCTCCAAATCGCGTCCTTCGCTGAAATTGGGGACGCACTCCATTACTTTGTCCATACTGTTATATTAATAAAAGGAGTCTCACCTCCCGACCACTCCCCCCGTAGGGAGGGGAGAAGCGGGTGTCGGGATAAGGCCGGGGTAATTAATTTGTTTATTTATTGTTTCTGATTTAATCGACTATGCATTCGGGAACTTCATCGCTTTGCACTCTTTCTTATCCTTTTTTCGGGAAAGGGGCGGCGACGAGGCTTTGTATCAGGTTTTCGTCGGCCACATAGGGCATGGTGATGTGGTATCCGTCGGCATGCGTGCGGTTGAACTCGTCGCTCGTCTCCATGGCATGCGGGTTGCGTGCCCACGAGCGGCGTGCCACACCTCCCATCACGTCCCACAACATGGCGGAACGCAATATCTCGTCCACCCGTTCGGAGCCGTCGCACACCATCCCGAAGCCTCCGTTCACGGCTTTGCCGATGCCCACGCCTCCACCGTTGTGCAGCGCCACGAGGCTCATGCCACGGGCACAGTTTCCGGCAAAGCACTGTACGGCCATATCCGCCATGACGTTGCTGCCGTCTTTTATGTTGGAGGTTTCGCGGAACGGGGAATCCGTGCCGCTGACATCGTGGTGGTCTCGTCCCAACATAATGGGGCCTACTTCGCCGCGACGCACCATCTCATTGAAGCGCAAGGCTATCTTCATGCGCCCTTCGGCATCCTGATAGAGGATGCGGGCCTGCGTGCCTACAACGAGATTGTTCTTCTCGGCATCGCGAATCCAGTTGTAATTGTCCAAATCCTGCCCACGGCGATTGGGGTCGATGCACTCCATGGCGGCATGGTCGGTCTTCACCAAATCCTCGTGCTTCCCGCTGAGGCACACCCAACGGAATGGACCGTAGCCGTAGTCGAAGAGTTCGGGCCCCATGATGTCTTCCACGTAGCTGGGGAAGATGAAGCCGTTTTTGTCGTCGCCGTCGCGCGCAATTTGGCGCACACCGGCGTCGTAGACAGCTTTCATGAAAGAGTTGCCGTAGTCGAAGAAGTAAGTGCCCCGCTTCACCAGCGTTTCGATGGCTTTGAAATGGCGCTCCAGAGAGGCGTCGACCAGTGTGCGGAACTGCTCCGGATTTTCGTGCAGCAGACGGGTGCGTTGCCCGAATGTCAGTCCGGCCGGACAATAACCGCCCTCGTATGCGGCATGGCAGGAAGTCTGGTCGGAAAGCAAGTCTACCGGCAGATTCTCGCTTACGGCATATTCCAGCACGTCGACCACGTTTCCATGATAGGCCACGGAGATAGGGCGGCGGTTCTCCATCGCCTGCCGTGCCAGTGCGAAAGCTTCGGGCAGCGAGTCTGTGACGTGCCCCACCCACCCTTGCGTGTGGCGGGTTTCGATGCGCGATGCATCTACCTCGGCAATGATTGCAGCCGCTCCGGCCATCTCGGCGGCTTTGGGTTGTGCGCCGCTCATTCCGCCCAAGCCGGAGGAGACGAAGAGACGTCCCCGCAGGTCGCCGTCTTGCGGAATGCCCAATTTCAAACGCCCGGCATTCAGCAGGGTGTTGAACGTGCCGTGCACGATGCCCTGCGGCCCGATGTACATCCAGCCGCCGGCAGTCATCTGACCGTAGTTGGCAACGCCCATCTGCATGGCCGTGTGCCAGTCCTTCGGATTGTCATAAAGGCCCACCATCAAGGCATTGGTGATGATGACACGGGGCGCTTCGGGCTTCGACTTGAACAGTCCCAACGGGTGTCCGCTTTCGATGACCAACGTCTGCTCGCGCGTCAGCACTTCCAGGTATTGCTTGATGAGACGGTATTGCATCCAGTTTTGGCACACCTGCCCCGTTTCGCCGTAAGTGACCAGTTCGTAGGGATAAAGCGCAATGTCGAAGCAAAGATTGTTGTCAATCATCACCTGAAAGGCCTTGCCCTCCACGCAATTGCCTTTATATTCGTCGATGGGTTTCGCTTTCAGGTCGCCCTGCGGACGGTAGCGGTAGCCGTAGATGCGGCCACGGGTGCGAAGTTCTTCCATGAACTCCGGGGCAAGCGTTTCGTGCAGTTCCTTGGGGATGTAACGCAATGCGTTCTTCAAAGCAGTGGCCGTCTGTGCAGGATTAAGGTCGTAGCCACGGTCGGGTGCCCGCCTGATTCCCTCAATGAAAGGAGGATATGGAGGCAATGTTTTACTTAAGGTTATCTCCATAGTATTTCGGATAGTTGGTTACAATTTGTCAAAAGATGCGGCCTTGCATCCGCCGCAATATAAAAAGAAATCCCGATACCTGCAACAATAAACCGGATTTATTTATCTTTTAGTCAATCCGTTTGTGTTTCTTGCGAGCCGTGCACCGTTCCAACCGGAAGCCGGCTTTACGTCTTGCCGGCCTGCCGACGAAAGGAATTGTATTTGCACTCTTTCCGTCATACGTGCACAGGGCAAGGCTTTGAAGCCCTGCATCCATACAGCAAAACAGCAATGGGCAGGCGGCGAAACAACCAAGAGTTTCCTCTCAAAAAGATTCATGTTTCCGACAATACAGGGGGGGGGGAGAAAGAGAAAAGAGAACAGGCAGTGCAACGGGCTGCCAACACTCCGTTGCCTTATCCGTTATTTTACAGGTAACGGATATTGTTTTGCGGGACAAAGATAAATATTCATTCAGTCTATATGAAATATTTAACACCAAAAGCACGATTTCGTTACGGTTTGTTAACCTTATGGCGGCAAACCGGCCGGCATACCTAATTATATATGTAGGAAAATGCCGTGCCGGGTGCGGCGGCGCTTTCCGAAAAAGCGTTTGGAGCCCTCTCCTCACGCTTTCTTTTTTATCGTAATCCGTTATCTGTAAAGTAACAGGTCTTGTTTTCCGTGTCTTTGATTCAAAGTATCACGTATTTTTAAGTAAGACAATTTTTTAATAAGACAATGAAATGATGAAAACAGTGATTTATCGTAGAATGTTCGGGCTTGCCATGCTGCTTCCGGCGGTTACGGCAGCCCTTGTTTGGAGCACCGTGTTCGGTGCTTGCAGCGATGAGGCGGACACGACGCCTCCTTCGCCCGACCACACGGCTATACTGAATCTTAGGATGGGAAGTGAAGTTCTCCCGGCCTCAGCCGCCACGAGCCGTGCGCCGATGACCCGTGCCGTGAACGAGACCGCCATACAGACGGTGGACGTGCTTTCGTTCAAGGCCGACCCCGCAGACCCTGCGAATATAAAGAAAGGTACGTTCTTCTATCGTGCGCAGGGAGTATATACTGAAGCCACCCCGGGGCAGGGCAAGGTGGAAGTGAGGCTGATAAGCAGCACGGAGGCACAGACGCTGGTGGTGCTTGCCAACGTTCGCGCGCAGGTGAATGCGCTGAGCGCCGCCTACGGCGAAGAGAAAGAAGATGTGATGAACCGCCTCCTTGTGAATGCCACGACAGACGGACAGCCCGACCTGACGAACGGCATGCCCATGTGGGGCGAGCTGCCTGCCCAAACCGTGAACGAGAGTTACGGGCAGACGCCTGCCACCGCCCCCACCGTGACGATGATACGCTCGGTGGTGAAATTCACTTATAAGGAAAAGAACACCTTGTTATACTCTCCCTCGGGAGTTAACCTGTGGTATAACGGACTGAAATTCGAGGCATACAACTTCCGCACCAAAGGGCGTATCGCTCCTGACAACTTCCGGCCGGCGCCCTCCCTTTCCGTAGCGGCACCTACCGTTCCTGCGGGTGCCACTCAAGCGCAGGGAACGCATCACACCTTGGCCGACTATGTTCCCTTGACCTATAACGGCTCAGGCGAAGAGGTATCTTTCTACATGTTCGAATCGGACAATGCCAAGGCGAACACAGGTTCGGCACTCGATGCCACCTGCCTTGTGGTACAGTTTATCGGAGGCCCGGCAACGGGTTGGCACCGCCTCGACTTCCGCGACTATGCGCAGCCTGCGGGAAGCGGTTTCATGGATTTGCTGCGTGGGCACCATTACGTGATAGAGCCGGAGGAGTGGGACGGCACTATAGGAGCCAACAGTGCCGAAGAGGCTTTCAGGGGAACAAGTAAAATCAAATGCCGCATCGTGCCGTGGAACGAGGTGGAGGAAGATGTGAAGGTGCCGGCCGGCAAGCGGCTGACGGTGGACAAGCGCAGCATAATGTTGACAGACCAAGACTTCACCATCGGGAAGACGCTGACCGTCGTCACCGAGAATACGGGCGGGTGGCGGATAGACCCATCGACAATTCCCGCATGGGCCACTTTCAGTGACACAAGCCAGCCTACTGACGGTATGACGACCATCACCATCAAAGCGACAGAAGCAAACAGGTTCCAATCTGCCAAATTCAAGCTCACGGCCGGCAACGCAGAAATGGAAATAGAGCTGATACAGCGTGGCAAGTTGCCTATTGAATATGTGGCTGAATATAATTTGGCAGGAATCCCGAGCGTCAAGCCTGTCAATAAACTTGTCACCCCCGGCATGACAGGGGGGCTGCGGTTTGCCGACAGCCACGACAACACTCAAAGCGGGTATTATTCTTTCCAATCCAACTCGGGAATGATTGATTTCAATACGGCTGTGTTTTCCGACGGCACACTGCTGAAAGATAAATATCATTTGCCTACGATAGAAGAATGGACCGGTATTGTCGGATACAGTTCTACCGGGTGGTATGACACTCCCCAGCTTGTGCAAACCCACTTGGAGCCTGTGGCCTTCGGCAATACCCGAAAGACCTATACGACGGAATTCCAAACTCCCGGAAACGGGATAGCATACGCCTTGCGATTCAAACCGGCAACCGTGCAGAGCCAGACAGGATACCCCCCTGCCGGCGACAGCAATGTGCTTTGTGCATATCGGTATGAACGTGTGGGAGACATGCAGGTTGAAGACAACCCGACCGACCGCCTGACAGTATCGGTCGTTTATCTGGGGCCTAATTCCACTGAAACCATAACATCCATTTCAAACGAGAGTTGGTGGCAAGCCCGTTCTTCAGAGACCATCTCCCGTGTTTTCCCGGCGTGCGGAATTGTTGATTATAACGTTTTCGGCTCAAGTTACGACCTTCAAGCCCGCGGAATAGGAGGTACGTATAATTCATCGTATTCCTCATGGACAGGAGGAGCATATCAACGGAAGGTAATGAGTTTCAACCGTCAAACAGTACACTCGTCTGCCGTTTTCAGTGGAAGTTATGACCAATGGGACGGATATAGCACACGTCTTTTTTTGAACGATTGAACCAATCGGCCGGTATGACAAGCATGCGCAGCCGAATGTAAAACAGCGCCATGCCCGACGAAACCTGAGTATATGGCATGACGGCAACAGAACAGATAAAACAGTTATGATTCTTTATGAAGAAAGATACCCGCACGCACTCCGCCCGGCAAGGCGATGCCGAGGTGCGCACTCAGGCTGTGCCGAGTGTCCGACTTAGGCGATGTCAAGAGTCCACTCTCGGCATGGTCGAGTGTCCACTCTTGACGTGCCCGAGTGTCCACTCTTGGCAATACCCCTCCGGGGAGTGTCGCAGGGGCATGTTTCGGCGGCTCGCAGGGGGGCGTGCAGGCTGTTGTCCGGCCGCTCGCCGCCAATCGCTCGCCGCCAATCGTTTAGAGAAGAAATCTTGACAAGAGGGCTTCGGCGCCTCTCCTCCCGACAAAGAGAAAAGCACGGCCCGTCACCGAGCATACCACGGTCCGTCACTGTGACTACCACGGTCCGTCACTGTGGGTATCACGGTGACGGACCGTGGTGCACCCCTTCAGGAGCATATCCTGAGGCGGGTGGGGCGGCAGGGGCGGAGGACGTCGCGCCGTCGGATAAATCCTTACACCGACAGGAGGCGTCCTCCTCCCCTGTCGCCCTTCGCGATGCCCCGGCTCAAGTCGCCGCCGAGAACGCCTGCCGGAAATCCCTTCCCGATGGCGACTGGAACACCTGCAAATCGAACTCGGGGATGATGGCCAGCACGTGGTCGAAGACGTCGGACTGCACACGCTCGTAGGGCACCCACTCCTTTAGGGCGCAAAAGAAGTACAGCTCCATCGGCAGGCCGTGGTCGGTGGGCTGCAACTGGCGCACCATGCAGGTCATCTCGCGGTTGATGTCGGGAAGGCTGTTCAGATAGGCGGTGAGATAGGCGCGGAACACGCCCAAGTTGGTCTGGCGGCGCCCGTTGACAAGAACGGAATTGTCGATGCCGTGCTCCTCGTTATATTGCCTTATCACCTGCTCCGTCTGCTCCACATAGTCTTTCAGCAGGCGAATCTTGCGATACTTCTCCAGCATCTCCGGGGTGCAGAACCTGACGCTGGTCATGTCTATGTTGACGGAGCGCTTCACACGCCGTCCCCCGCTCTCGTGCATGCCGCGCCAGTTCTGGAAGGAGTCGCTCACAAGCAGGTAGGGAGGGATGGTGGTGATGGTGTTGTCCCAGTTGCGCACCTTCACGGTGTTCAGCGTCACCTCTATCACCGTGCCGTCGGCGCCGTACTTGGGCATGGCAATCCAGTCGCCCACCTTCAGCATATCGTTGGCCGAAAGCTGCACGCCCGACACAAAGCCCATGATGCTGTCCTTGAACACCAGCATCAGTATGGCCGCCGAAGCGCCCAAACCGGCCAACAGCGACAGGGGCGAACGGTCAATCAGAATGCCTGTCACGATGATGGCCCCCACGAACCAAAGGATGACCTGCACCGTTTGGAGCATCCCCTTCAGCGGACGGTCGCGGAACCGCTCGCGCCCGCTGTAAACACTATAAACGGCTTTCAGGAAGGAGTTGACGAAACTCAAGAAAGAGACAAGGATATAGACAAGGCAAACGCGCCGGATGAAATCCAACGTCGAGGAACCCGTATCGGCAAAGACCACCGGCACAAACAGGTAAATGACGACGGGGGCGGCCATGCGGCTCAGGTGTATCATCACCTTGCGGTCGAACACGATATCGTCCCACGCCGCTTTGGTTCGCCTGACCAGATGCGCCACGACCTTCAGAAGAACAGTCCTGCACACGGCATCGGCCGCAAAGGCGACAACCAATATCAACGCAAGAGCCACGAACCGGTCGAGCACATCGGCCAGAGAGGGAGACATGCCCCAAGAGACCAAAAGGCCGTTTATTTCATTCAGTATTTCCATATATATATGTTATGTAATGTATGTGTGCAACGCAAGTCTTTCATCTCCTCCGCCTGCCGGCATCCGAAGAGCGCTCCAGAAACTCCCTTATGTCTTCCTTGAGCCACTGATAGAGGTAGAGACTTTTATAAGCATTGTTTTTCTTCAGCATCACGGACACATTGACCAGACTGTTCTCATAGCCCGTCAGCTCGTTGCGGAACTGCTCGCTGTGCCCTGCCAGCCGCTTGATTTCCTGCTCGCGCTCGCGGCGCAGCATCGTGCATACCGGAACGAGGATTTTCATCACCACGGAATCCATGACGTGATGCCCCTGAATATAGAGGTAGGTATTCTCGGGCGTCAGCCCCAGCCGCTCCAGCTCCCCGGCCAGCTGCTCCACCGACTCGACGTGTTGCGGGAACCGGGATTGCAACTCGGCAAGTTTCGCCGACACCCTCCGCCGCATATCATCGAGACTACGGTAAGGATGGCGCAGGTTTATCTCGCGCAAACGCACACAGGCATTGAAGTCGTACATGGGGAAAGTATGCAGGTCGTGCCTGCGATAGAACCAGATGTTCCACAAGAACAACGGATAGGCTATCTGCGAATAACGCTTCAAATAGGCCGGGAAATCCAAGACATGGCGGTCGTTCAGCGTAGCCTGCACACAGACTTCGTGCAGGCTTTCCGCAAAGCAGTGGAAGTTCTCGATGGCATACCCGTAGGTCTGAAAGATATAGGGATTCTTGTTTATCTTATGCGACACCCTCGTGGCTCCCTGCAACAGGAAATCGTAATCGCTGTCTACGCATGCTATCAGACTGCGCCCCAACTCCGCCGTATTCAGCGCGTTCATCAGCACCATTTTCTTCCCTTTGGTCAGAGAAGTGGCAGAAGGAAGCATCACTTGGAAATAGCATTCCTCGTTCTCGAACTCGGACAGCAGCGTCCGCCAAAAAGCAATGTCGTCATAACTCTCCACGTATGCGACGATTCGCCTGCGTGCCCCCTTGGGAGCGAACCTGTGGGCAGCATCCAAATAAGCGGAAGTCAGATTATGTCGTAATGAAGTGGCCACGTAAGATGGTGATTAAAGGGTTAATGATTAGTGGATAGTGATTAATGATTAGCGGTCAACAACCGGAATAAGAACAACGGCCGACTGCCAAGCGCCAACCACCGACCGCTATCCGCTGACCGCTGTCGAAATATCCTCGACCTCCGTCACCGCATCCAGCCATCCCTCCATGATGACGGCAGGAGAATGGGTGGAAAGCACCAACTGGACATTCGGATTCAAATCGCGTATCATGCCGATGAGCTTCTGCTGCCACTCTATATGCAGGGAAGCCTCCGGCTCGTCCATGAAAAGGACGCAATGATTGCCGTCGCGCACCAAAACGGTCAACAGGATGACAAGCATCTGCTTCTCGCCCGAAGAGAGTTTATAGGGCGAGAGCCGTTCACCGTCCTGATAGAAAACGATGTCGTTGCTTTTGCGGTCTATCTTTTTGCGGGTATAGCTAAAAAGCCCGTCAATCATGTCCTGAAACTTCCGTTTGGGAAGAGAGAGGGACGGAGCCATACTGCGCTGCTCCTCGTCGCCGCCAAGCAGCTCTATCATCTTGTTGCCGACATTCACCTGATAATCCAGATAACGGCGTTGAAGCAGATAGAGCTGCCAGTCCAGTTCCGACTTCACGCCGGGATCGGCCATGCGCGCCGTGAAATCGCCCATCACGAGAGGACGGTCGTAACTGCGGATTACATCATAAGGAATAAAAGTGGCCTCCGGATTATCGAAAAAGACATGTACCCCGTTCTTCTCGTCACTCTTCACATCTCCCGAACTCTGCTCTAAATAATTGACCGAACGGTTCAGGATGGTCGTCTTCCCCACCCCGTTGATGCCGGACAAGATATTGACATCAGGACGCAGCTCCCATGCAATGTCGTACCGATGCCACAGCCCGTGTATCTCGATACGTCTGATATAATTGGCTTGTACTTCCATAGTTCCTCGTTTTAATCAGAAGCAAACTTACTGAAAATCCTCGAATAACATGCGGGTTGAGCGAAGAAATCCATCTTTCCGAAAAGCAATATGCCCGATAACCGCCCGATGCGGCATTCTTCAAATACAAAAGAATCATAACGTCAAAGATTTCCTGCTTTCAAAAAATAGTCGTTCTTTTGTATCCGTAAAACAGGAGAAAGCGTGAAAAAGGATATCCGAGAACATCAAGGCTATCATTCACTTAAAAACAATACCCGACCAAATATGAAGAAAACAGTCTTTACCTTTCTATGCGGCATCGTATTTGCCATAGGCGGCTTCGCCCAAAACGTTTCAGGCGTCACCCATTCCGGACAGCCTACCGGACAACCGCCTTTCCCCTTATCGTCTTATAAAGAATTGCCCAACCCCATCCCGACCGACTCGGCCGTGTGGCGTAAAGTAAAAGGGATAAACCTTAGCTGGGGAGAGACGCATGCCCGTTATAAGAAAGAAGAACCAGCGCCAATCGCCAAAGTCCGGAGAGAGATGGAGCTTACGGCATGGAGAGGCGAACGCATCTCCGCCCAATGGGTTGTCTGGACAGACCGCCCGTTGGCCGGTCTGTCTGTTGCAATTGGAGATTTAATCCATAGCAACAAAAAAGATTACATAAAGCATGAATGTGCCTTATCCGGATTCGTCCGTTACGTCATGACGGACGAGCTGAACAAGGATGACAAAGGCGGATGCGGTGAACGTCCGGATGCCGCAGCTTTCGATTCCACATTGGTAGCCGACCCGATAGACCACTTATCTGAAAAACTCGACATAAACAAATATGCCACCCAAAGCGGTTGGCTCTCTATCCGGATTCCCCAAGATGCCGCTCCCGGAACTTATCAGGGAATCGTAACCGTGGAAGACACCACTGGAAAAATAGGCACACTGAACTTGAGAATCAAAGTAAAGGAGCGAGTATTGCCACAGCCTTCCGACTGGAAATTCCATCTGGATCTTTGGCAGAATCCTTTTGCCATTGCCCGTTATCACCAAGTTCCTCTTTGGAGTCAAGAGCATCTGGAGTGCATGCGCCCCTACATGGAACTTTACAGAGATGCCGGCGGAAAAACGATTACCACGTCAATCATGCACAAACCGTGGAACGGGCAGACCTACGATTACTTTGAAACGATGGTGACATGGATAAAGAAAGCCGACGGTTCATGGAGTTTTGACTATACCGTATTCGATCGTTGGGTTGAGTTTATGATGGGATTGGGTATCAAGAAAGAAATAAATTGCTACTCCATGGTTCCTTGGCGATTGTCTTTTCAATATTTCGACCAGGCCACAAACAGCTTGCAGGAAATACAGGCCAAACCGGGTGAAGCCACATACGAAGAGATGTGGACGGCAATGTTAAAATCATTCTCCACCCATCTAAAGGAAAAAGGTTGGTTCTCAATCACCCACATATCCATGGACGAACGTCCTATGGAAGTAATGAAAGAGACGCTGAAAGTCATCCGTAAGGCAGACCCTGACTTTAAAGTCTCTCTGGCCGGCGCATTACATGAAGAATTATCAGATGACTTGAATGACTATTGCGTGGCTCTACGCATGAAATATCCCGAAGAGATGAAAGCCGAACGAAAAGCAAAAGGCAAAGTAACCACTTTCTATACCAGTTGCGAAGAACCTCATCCCAATACCTTCACATTCAGTTCTCCGGCAGAGAGCGAATGGTTCGGTTGGTATGCGGCAAAAGAAGGACTGGACGGGTATCTGCGCTGGGCCTATAACAGCTGGGTGATAGAACCCCTGTTAGACAGTCGTTTTTATACTTGGGCGGCAGGCGATACCTACCTCGTCTATCCGGGAGCACGAAGCTCTCTCCGCTTCGAACACTTGATAGCAGGCATTCAAGCTTTTGAAAAAATCAGGATTCTGAAAGAGGAATATACCCGCACGAACAATCGTGCCGGATTGAGGAGGATAGAAAAAGCGTTGAAACTTTTCGATGAGAGGACACTTCGCACGACACCCGCCTTTGCAGTGATAAAACAGGCAAAGGCAATAGTCGATGAATAATAAACAGTAATATTCATAACATAAAAGTGCGGCTTGTGCGAAATTTGTATGATTTGCACAAGCCGCGCTTTTATGAATATGCAATTTGCCGGTGTCATGACACGCAAGCGTGCACCGGCATTTCGGCACCTTTTCAACTCTTCAATCCGGAAAAATACGTATCCAGTAGTTTTTTGGCCGCAACAAAAGAAGTCAGATTGCCTTGCAATACTTGCCCTTCCTTTTCTGTCAACATCGCCTGAATCTGCGGATTGTGATAGAAACTATCGCGCAACTGTTCGTTGATAGTCTCGTACATCCAATATTTGCTCTGCTCATTGCGACGATACTCGAAATAGCCATTGTCTTTTACAAAGTCGATATACTTGTAGACCATATCCCACACTTCCTTTACGCCGAGATTATAAAATCCGGAATAGGTAAGAACCTGAGGTGTCCAGCCGCTCTCCTGAGCAGGGAAAAGATGTAAGGCATTTCGGAATTGCGTCGCTGCCAACTTGGCCCGTTCCAAATTGTCACCATCGGCTTTATTGATGATAATACCGTCGGCCATCTCCATGATGCCGCGCTTGATGCCTTGCAGTTCGTCACCCGTACCGGCCAACTGTATCAGCAAAAAGAAATCTACCATGGAATGCACAGCCGTCTCGCTTTGACCCACACCCACCGTTTCCACAAAAATCTTATCGAAACCGGCAGCCTCGCAAAGCACAATCGTCTCGCGCGTCTTACGTGCCACGCCACCCAACGAACCAGCCGACGGACTGGGGCGGATAAAGGATTTAGGATGAACAGAGAGTTTCTCCATACGGGTCTTGTCGCCAAGGATACTGCCTTTACTGCGCTCGCTGCTGGGGTCGATGGCCAAGACAGCCAACTTCCCGGCATATTTATCCAGTACATGCACACCGAATACGTCGATGGAAGTACTCTTGCCAGCCCCCGGCACGCCACTGATTCCTACACGGACGGAGTTACCCGCATAAGGCAAACACTTCTCTATCACTTCCTGTGCCACGGCCTGATGCTCCGGCTTCACGCTCTCTACCAGCGTAACCGCCTGACTGAGTATCGTGATATTGCCTTTCACAATTCCTTCTACAAAATCAGCCACAGAAAATTCGCGTCTTTTCCGCTTCGGACGATTCTTCAAATAGGGATTGACTGACGACGGTTGCTCGATACCGGCATTGACAACCAGTCCTTTATATGCTTCATTATTTTCCGGATGTTCCATAACAACAATGTATTAATATGAATGATTGCCGACTACCTCTTGATATTGATTTCCACTTTGGGGTGCATCGGATCGTTGGTTATCATTAACAGACGCAGATGACGGCGCTTCTTACCGATGTCCTTCTTCACCACCGTTACCCGCAGACGAGTACTTTCACCCGGTTGCAGCATGCTCTTCTTCAGGTTCACCCCTACCGCCGGATGGAACACTTGCAGTTTGTTAATTCGCAAAGGAGAACGTCCAGTGTTGGTAATGGTAATGTCTTGCCATGCTTTCGACTTTTTGGCCAGCGATGCGCTCATATCGATATCCTTGGTAGAAAGACCGAGAACAGGAGCATTTGCCTTTTCTGCCTCCGTCATTCCGGAGAAATCAGGCACAATGACGACCGAAACGGGAATTTCGTTTTCATCGCCCACTTTGTCGCCCGAGAAGCGGGAGAGAAAAACAGAAGTCTGTGTCAGTCCGAAGTCAATCAATTTCTCCGAATTCAACATAAGGGTAATGACACCTCTCTCTCCTTTTTGCAACACACCGGGTTCAGCATCCATTTGCAGATAAGACGGAAGATGCATCAACACCGGCTCATAAGGCCGATCGGAGAGATTGACCACACCGATGTGCATCACCGGACGCTCGCCATACTGAATGTCGGGAAAATCAAGATTGTTCCTGTCGATACGTATCTGGCCTATGAGGTACGGATGTGTCCGGGTGAAATCCTTAACTTCCATCACTACTTCACCGTTGAATCTCAGATATACCGGATTAGGTTGCTCATTGGTATATATTGCCACCGACTTTTGGAAATGCCCCAAAGCTTTGGCATCAAAAGTAACATCAACCATTCCTTTTTTTCCCGGAGCAATAGGCTTTTGAGTCCATTGTGCCACAGTACAAGCGCAATCCGGCTCTACCTCTGTAAGCACCAAGGGGCGGTTACCTGTATTGGTTATGATATATTGCGCCGTCACCGGATGCTTCCATCCAATCTGGCCGAAGTTGTACATTTCGGTGTTGGAGGTGAAGCGAGGCTGAGCAACAATGGACACTGCCATGATTATAAGCGTATATACAGTGATAAAAAAACGTTTCATTTATATTGTTTCTAAATTACAGCAACAAAAATAAGAGTTTTCAATGAGAACGGCAAACCTTCCAATCCAAACCGTCTGTTACTCGATGCTTATTGTTCCACCTGTTGAATGGGCGGCATATTCCGGAGCATAAAGACATTGCACGGTGGCCAAGCCTGTTTCATACGTCCCGCCACGGGCGATGCGATAACTGTGTTCCAATACATAAGCACCCTTGTTCAGGCGTTCGAAGAAGAAATTGGTTGCGGCATCTTCCACTTCCACATAATAGCCGGTACCTTGCTGCCAACGATATCCGGAAAGTGCGCCAACCGGTTCCAGACAAGCGCCATGTTGGTCTTTCAAATGAACATAGTCCATAGCACGATCCAGCGTAACAACCAAGCGGGAAACAATCTTATCGCCTGCTGAAAGCCGGGTGATATCCGTAATCGGCTTCAACGATTTGGCACCATCGGTAGAAACCCGTTCCACATACAGCGTCTTTTTCACGTTCAGCTCGCCTCCATGTTGCTTCACATCGGATAGCGGTGACAAGTATTGGGCATAAACAGCTCCCCAAGCAATTCCGGCATCCCGCTTTTCCACGGTAACATTTTTCACTTTCAAGGCCGGGTTGCCTCGAGTGTAAGTTTCCTTGACATATCCCAAATCCGGGACAATGGTCTTTGCCGGCGACCATGTCTCAAGTATTTCGTTACCCAAAGCTATACGTACGTCACCCCGATTCTCCAGCAAGTTACTTCCACGACAAAGCAAAGCATAAACGGCATCGGCAGTAGCCACCGGAGAGTTCCATGCAGTGGTCTGCTTCTGTTTCAGCAGCCATAACTTCATCTCTTCCACCAAAGCCTCGTTGCCACCGGCCTTGTCCAATGCTTCCATTACATCTACATGAGCAGAAACGGGCAACATACCCCAACCGTAAGCATGCTCATAGAAAGCAAAATGCGCACCTTTCTCATCGGTCTGCACCAGATGCTCCTTCAACGAGGCAATGAAATCTGCCGCCTCGGTCGCACGTCCCGCCGCTTTCAGAATAATGGCGGACTGCGCCTTGCGCACCATCGTTCCATTGGTGAGATTAACTCCCACTTTGGAAAGGAAATAACGATAAGCCGTCTGGTTCTCAGCAGGGACTTGTTCACCACTGAGAGCTATCAGATACAGATATTTCATAATCGCATCCGAATTAACGGTAATCTTGGCTCCCTTCTTCTCGGCCCGGCGAATGTCGCGATACTCTTCCAAAGCCTGTTTATGCAGATAAACGAAGGCTTGCCGTCTCATGGAAACAGCCTCCTCCGGCAGGTTGCTCTTTGTCAGCAACGGGAGGCGCACAAGCAATTCCGTAATATAGGTGGTCACACTCCGGCTGGCTCCCATTCCTTTACACCAGCTCCAGCCACCGTCTTGTCTTTGCAACTCTTTCAGTTTGACAAATGCAGAGGCATTGCGGTTGTTCAACAAGTTTATATCGAACAACGTGGCTATGCGAGCCTGCCGTTCGCTTTCGGTAGTAGCCCCCGTCAACCACGGGGACTCGCTGAGTAAAATGTTTTTCACATCCTGATTTTTCTCCAACCGGCTCAGGAAAGTCTCTTTCCTTTCACCCGATAATCTCCATCTCTCGAACACCGTCTTGATGCGTGGTTGGCTGTTGGCTATGAAACCTGCCAAGCTGTTGGCATAATAGGCCGTAGCCCAAGAAATGGCATTGTCATGAACCGGCGAGCTCAACGACGGCAAAGCCTGCACGGCATACCATGCAGGATTACCGGTAAACTCGATTGTCAATCGACGATTGATGGCCGTACGGCTATTCTTGTTGAAAAGGCTGTCCAATGCAAATGTACGGGTCTCTTCACCGCGAATGGGCATGGCGATTGTTTCCGTAAGATATACCTTGTCGCTCAACACGGGCAACAAATGTTGCTCTCCGTCGCTGAATGCGCCTCCATCGGCAACAAGGCGTACTCCGAGCAGATCGTGGCGCTCGGTCACATCGAAAAGAAAATCTACTGCAACGGTTCTGCCGGCTTCTACTGAGAATTTGCGGTGCTGTGTAGAAATTATCTTTTCCGTCATCGGGTCAAATAGCGTCAGCGTGGCCGTTCCCTGCACCGTATTTCCCGTCAGGTTGGCAATGGAAGCGGCAATCCTTGTCTTGTCGCCCACACGGACAAAGCGGGGTATATTCGGCGTCAACATGAATTCTTTGGATGTAACGACCGTGGCCTCCATCATTCCGGTCATCATGTCCTTGGTGTGAGAGTAACCACGGAAGTTCCAGCGCGTAAGGCTCTGCGGCATGGTGAAGGAGAAAGCCACTCCTCCCTGTCCGTCAGTACGCAATTGGGGATAGAAGAAAGCTGTTTCGGCAAAGTTGGAACGAAGCCCGCCGGCAGGTTGCAAGATTTGCCCGGCATTCTCTTCAATAGGGGCAATCTCTTCCATATCCTGAACCTCCGTTTCGGCATACGCCAGATTATTCATAAGTTCCGGCTCTCGGAGTACGGCCCTGCCATTCATTGCTTTCGTCTGCATACCTCTGATCAATAGGTTTCTTCGAGGACGTCCATACCCTACAAGCATCAACTCTTCCCCCACCACATCAGGAGTAAAGAAACGGTCGAACATCCATACCGGAACAGAACGGCTCTTCATAGGAAAATAAAAAAACAGGTGGAGTGTCTCATGGAAACTCATTTGACGGAAAGCCCCACGATTTTTACCCGAATAATATATATCCAACAACTGATTGCGCTTATAAATCTTGTCTAACGAAGCATCATACATCATTGCCAGCATCTCGGCTGCGGCAGGCATGCCTTGAGGAGTTTTTATAATCAATTTCCACTCTTCCTCCTGACCGGGACGCAAACGGTCGCGGAACACCTCCCACTTCATATCGAGTTTTCGTGCGACTGTCCGTTTACTCAGATGTATCTGTCGGCTATACATCTCACCGTTCCTCACAAGATTGAACAACAAAGTGACACCCTCACCATAACGCGCTTCGTAAGGATATTCCATGCGCACAATGGTATCGTTCAGCTGCAACACCTTGCTTTCAATGCGCTTGCCTTCACAAAAGACATCCATCAGCATGTAGGCATCCCGAAACGAAGTTCCCAATAGAAAGACTGCCGGGTGCTGCGCATCGAACTCCAGATTTTCCTTATGATAGAAAAGAGGAGTTGCCAATGGCGGATGTATATCTTTCTTTGAAAAAAGCGCAACGCGGTATTTGGCATGTTTCTCGCAATGCTCTTCACCGTCCAAGCTGTCGCAAACGGAAAACTCCAACCTGTAAATGCCCGAAGGAAGGCCACCCCACTGCGAAAAGTCTTGAAGCTGATTGGCTATAAATTCACCTTCCATCACAAGATGCTCGGAAGTAATCTTTCCACTTTCCGGATTGAGCGGATAAAGGCGATAGATTCCTTTCACATCCAAAGGCATATTGTTACGGTTATTCACACCAAAAGTAAAAGACAGACGGTCTTCCTTACATATATATTCAGGCAGAGAGGTATGGAAGATATAAGCCTCAGGAGCTACTTCAAAATGATATGCAGCAGTCTGCGTTTCGCCGGCTTCGCCCGTCACGGCCACTTCTACATGGTAGTTGGAATGATTACCGTATATGCCACGATAACCGGAAGGAGCCTCCAAAGCCAAAGGTATGGAAAAATCACCGTCGGTACTCAGCATTATGGTGTCTGCCGATAACTTTTCCTCCGAACGTCCTGCTCCCAACAAGTCGCGGGTCACCCTATAAGCCAACGGCACATTCTGCACTGTCATGCCGTTAAACGCCTTCACGCTTCCCGTCAACCGCACCGTTTTTCCATACCGATAGGCTTCGGAGAGCGGATTAAGGGTAATCTCGAACGTGGGACGTTTGTATTCCTCCACTCTGAAAGAGACAGAAGAACGAAGAGAACGAACCTGTACACTGAAAACGCCATTCAAGCAAGCAGCGGGCAGCACAAACTCCGTTGTGAAAGAACCGAAATCATTTGTACGCAGTTTGCGGGAAGCAAGTTCTTTCCGGTTTACATCCAACAATACCAGTTCATAATCCCTACTCTCCAGCACACGGGCACAAACGCTGTCATCATCTTGTTCATAGGCCACTCCTTTTACGCAGACGCTTTGTCCGGGGCGATAAATCGAACGGTCGGTGAGTAAAGTAACCCGTTCCCACTTCTTATCGGCTCCTCCCCTGCCCGGCTGATACAGATAGATGGTCTGCGGTCTCATCGCCCTATCGTCACCTTTGCAGGCCACATAACAATTTATCTCTTCCTGCCAAGGAAGTATGGTCTTTCCGTCCGCACCGGTCATCAGTTCTTTCAGCAGTTTGCGCTCTTCCTTGTAGGACGAAGTATAGAAGCTCACCTTCGCCCCGGCAATCGGTTGTCCGGTGGAAGCATCCAACGTGGCAAACTCCGTGCGCCCGTCTCCCAATGAAAGTGTCAGCACCTTGAAACGGGTAGACACCATGAAGCGTTCTTCTGCTTCTATATTATCGGCATCGGGTACTATCTGAACGATATACACACCTGTCTCTTGCGGCATTGTAAAAGAAAGCAACGTATCCGAAGCCAAATAAGGCACATCTTCGGGCAGTTTATTCCTCTCAGGCAACGGCCGCAAATCAAAATGGGCAGAAGAGAGTTCATGCGCTTGTTTCCTATAAGTTTTTTTATTGGTGTCGTGCGTTTCCTGAGGAACTTCGGACAAAGCAGTAGCATATAAATTCAAGGTAAATCCTTTCAGGTTGCGGTAGTTGACATTCATGTTCACTGTTTCACCGGGATAAACGCTTTCCGGAAGAGTGACGCCCAATGCGGGCTGCAATATACCTTCCCGTATGTTTTTCAGCTCGTTGATGCGCTTGTAGGCCGGATAACGTTTCAATCCTTCATCACACACTCTCAAAGCCTCGGCCACGCTGCGGCCATTTGTTCCGGCACGCAGATAAGTGGCTTTTCTTATATAGACCTCCGCACAGACCTCGCGGTTTCCAAACTCCCGAATCAATTCATCCAATGTCCGAACATTTTTTTTTGCCTGTTCTTCCGGCAACAGTGAGCCATCCATCTCTTTACGAGACAGGATGCCCGATACCTGCTGCTCCCAATAATCCAGCGAGCAAAGCACTACGGCATCTTCCATGCCTGCCCGATGACGATAGACATTTATCATATTCCTATAAATGGTGTGGATGCGTGCCTGCATCAGACTGTCCACATCGAAACCGCTCCAACTCCCATAGGCCGATACGGCACGATTCGAAAGTAAATGATAGAGGTCGTGCCGATAGAAACGGCTGCCGTCTTCTTGTATGACAAAAGGTGCGTATGTATCTGCCGAAGCATCCAGCAAGCAGGTGAAATCTTGCAGAGAAGCTATATTATGCCAGTCTATCTTATTTACAAACTGTGTCGTGGTCCACTCGCGCACATCGTCCGATTCATTCTCTTCTTCCAACACCGTTCTATTCCACAAAGCGTGCCGGTTCATTCCCATCAGGCAGGCATACTCGTGTGCGAGCAACGAATGCAAGATAGACTTGTTCACCGGATTATTTTCAGTATGAACCCACTGCTCCATATACCGCAGATTGGCATACAGGCTGTCCGGAGTAAGTTCTCTCTGATACTGTTCCCGACAGACAAATGCTTTCAGCACCTGCGGGGCATTTTGTTCTTTCCGTCCTTTCCGATAGATTTCATCAGTCAACCTCACCACAGTTTGCGGCAGACTCTTCTCCTGTGCTTTTTTTACTTGCTTCCACAGTTCATCATAGGTCTGTGCATGCAATGCCGATAAGCCTGCCACGGCCAGCAACAACAGCATGCCACATCTTTTTATCCTTTTTCCCATATCCTTCAGTTTGTTAGTCTTTGTTTAATCAACAAAGAAAGAGAATAAAAACCAAACAAATGTACTTTTACAGATAAAAAATCTTATTACAAGAACAGTGTCTTTTTACTTCCGGTTTTACACTCCCGCATCTGTAAGCATACCTTGCTACAAGTATGAGCTTACACTCCTGCAAGTGAGGGCTTACGCTTGTACAAGTGTAAGGCGATGCTTGTACAATTGTAAAGCATTGAATTACTTCGGATTACAAGCAAGTAATTCAGCCGTGGATTTCCCTTGTAAATCCTCAAAAAAAATGACAGGGACAAACAGATAAATGAAGCACGGAAACAAAAAAAGAGGTTGCGCCAGCGTTCTGACACAACCTCTTCATTTTCAAGTACGGAATTTACTTTTTCGGTGTCTGTTCTAAAGTAGCCACTAAGAAATCATAGAATTTTGCGACCGTAGGGATATAGACCCTCTCATCGGGAGAATGGGGCGAACGCAAAGTCGGTCCGAAAGAAATCATGTCCAGTCCCGGACAGTTGGCACCTATGATGCCGCATTCCAGTCCTGCATGAATCACCTTCACTGCCGGCTCCACACCGAATTGCTGCTTGTAGGACAGCTTCATGGCATGCAAAATGGGAGAATTCACATCGGGCTGCCATCCTGAATACCCGCCACTCAGCACCACCTTCATTCCGGCCATGGAGAAACAAGCCGTCAGACTGTCTGCCAAAAAATCTTTCATCGTGTCGCACGAACTGCGTGCCAGAATGCGTACTTCGGCTTTTCCTCCGCCAATGATTACGATGGCCAGATTGGAAGAAGTCTCCACCGTGTCAGGCACCGTAGGAATCATACGCATCACTCCGTTCTGACAAGCCATCAGCACATTGATCATATTGTCCTGAATCTCTTCGGGAACTATTGCGGCAGGCATCTCCACTTCCTCTATCTTCAGTATGATGTCGCTCTCTATGGAAGAATATTCAGCATTGAGCTGTACTTCATATTCCTTGATAAACTCTTCCAGCCCGTCAATGTCTTCGGGATTAAAAGTCAGTACGGCATGCGCTTCGCGCGGAATGGCATTGCGCATGTTCCCGCCTTCGAAACTTGCCAGCCGGGAATCAAATTCAATCAGTAAATCATGCACGATACGAGCCAACAGTTTATTGGCGTTACCGCGTCCCTGATTGATTTCGAGTCCGGAGTGTCCTCCACGCAGCCCCTTCAATGTTATCTTACGGGCTACGAAACCTTCAATGGAAGCTTCTTCTTTATATTCCAGCGAAGCGGTGATGTCGATACCGCCCGCACAACCTATGTACAACTCGCCTTCGTCTTCCGAGTCAAGGTTCAGCAGGATTTCGCCTTTCACCGTACCCGGTTTCAGACCGAAAGCTCCATACATACCCGTCTCCTCGTCTTTCGTAATCAGTACTTCCAACGGGCCATGTTTCAAGTCTTCAGCTTCGAGCACCGCCATGGCGGCGGCCACGCCCAAACCGTTGTCCGCTCCCAGCGTAGTACCTTTGGCCTTCACCCAGTCACCGTCAATATAGGTTTCGATAGGGTCTTTCGTAAAATCATGAACAGTATCGTTATTCTTTTGCGGCACCATATCCATGTGCGCTTGAAGAATAACACCCTTGCGATTCTCCATGCCCGGAGTGGCAGGCTTGCGGATAATGACATTACCCACCTCGTCGACAAATGATTCCAGCCCCAGCCCTTTGCCGAAGTTTATCAGAAATTCGGTAATCTTTTCCATGTGCCCCGACGGACGAGGAATACGCGTCAACGAATAAAAATGCTTCCACACATTCTGTGGAGCGAGTTGTAAGATTGTACTCATAATCATATAAAGTTGGTTTTCGCAAATATAATGGTAATATTTCTGTTTCGCAAATGTTCTATCACTCATTTTGTATCGACAAAATATTGTAATCAAGCAGCTGATACGTATCGTTTTGAAAGCCAGTTTATACAGACAATAAGGCAATCGCCAGACAGGAGTGTCAAAATGTCACAACACAAATAGACTGCCAAGTAGCGAATATACTACTGAAGCAAGCAACCTCACCTTCCATCAGTTCGCGTAGATTCAAGAGTGAAGATTCAGAAAGTCGGGAATATCTACACGCTCTCCTCCACGCCGGGCGGATATTTGCGTCAGTTCGGCCAAGCACGACCATTCTGCCGCATCATAGACATCAATGTCGAGGGGCAACCCGCAGCGTAAACAGTGTATCAGCCTACAATCCATAGCATAGTTCATTTCGTTGGGCACACCCCGCTCACGTCCCTCGCGCCACAACTCTGCGGCATGTCCGCACATGTATTTGAGTAAGAATGCCTCCGCTGCTTCTCCCTCGTGCAAATCGCTTTCGCGCTGTACTTGTACGAGAGGGTATTTCCTGACAAAGCCTTCCGTGCCACACACAGTCTGAATACGTGAATAGGGACGCGGAGTAGTGCCATCGAACTGCAAAAGAATGGTGACTCCACGCTCGGTAGTAAGCAGCGTCATGTTGCCATGTCCCAAGAGGCTTTCCTCGCCCGCAGCCTGTCCTGTGACCGATACCAGATGGCAAAGCCTGTCGCCGCGATGAATGCCCAGCAATTGCGCTATCGGACCTATACCATGCGTTGGATAAGGATTGCCACCATGCCAACAACTCGTTTTGTACCAAGTCTGCGCACCGCGACTTCCTTCCGAGAAGCGTTTCCGCCAATCGTGGATATAGGCTCCCTCACAATGCGTAATCGTGCCGAAAAATCCGGCATCGCGAAGCCCCAATGCGGCAAGCGAAAACCAGTCATAACAACAGTTTTCCGTCATGAAACAGTGACGGCGGGTTGCTTCGGCAGTACGCACCAGTTCAAAGCACTCTTCCACCGTGGTGGCGGCAGGCACTTCAACGGCTACATGCTTTCCACAACGCATTGCCTCCACCGCCATTCGGGCATGACTGCTCCAATCGGTGCAAATGTAAATCAAATCAAGATCATCGCGATGGCACACCTCGCGCCAAGCCGTTTCCCCGTAAAAGCATAAAGCCTCGGAACAACCGCTCGCACGCAACAACGCATTGGCTTCCTCAAAAGGAGAGTCGTCCAAATTGGCAAGGCAGCGCATTTCAGCCCCTCCCACAAAAGTATAACGACGCAAGGTTTGCAGACCGCGTTGTCCCAAACCAATCAAACCGATGCGCACCACGTCTATCGGTTCGCACCGCAAGCCTAAAGCCGGAGGAGAAATCATCATATTTTCATCGGGTTTTATGGAAGCGAAAAATCACATACGCCTCCACTTCCATAAAACGTACAAAGTTAATGGAAATGTGCCGTATCACCGACAAACTCCGCAAGTTTTTTGTTTATCGGTTCTCTCAAAAAAGCATGATATATATGAGTTCAAAATAAGAAAATCTCTTTTAAATTAAGATACTTAATCAAACACACATTCCGCAAACAAAAAAGGCGCAACCCGTTCTGCATCGAACGAATTGCGCCATATAATAAAGCGACAGGAAGAGCCGACTTATTTCAACAGACTTTCCGGTTCCAGATGGTCTGCCTCGATATCCTTGAAGTAGCGGTAAGTGCCCACCTTCAGTTCGTCGGTAGCCGCATCGTCGCAAACGATGATACCCTTTTCGTGCATCTGGAGGGCACTGATGGTCCACATCTGCATAACGGGGCCTTCTACGGCATGATAGAGGGCACGTGCCTTGCCGTGACCGTTGACGATAATCATCACCTCCTTGGCGCTGAGCACTGTGCCCACACCCACGGTAAGCGCTGTCTTGGGCACTTTGTTCACATCGTTGTCGAAGAAACGCGAGTTGGCGATGATGGTATCGGTAGTCAGCGTCTTCCGGCGGGTGCGCGACGACAGGGAAGAGCCCGGCTCGTTGAAAGCGATGTGTCCGTCGGGTCCGATGCCGCCCATAAAGAGGTCGATGCCGCCGTATGACTTGATTTTTTCTTCATAACGGGCACACTCCTCGTCCAAATCGGCCGCATTGCCGTTCAGGATGTTGGTGTTTTCGGGCAGGATGTCGATGTGGCTGAAAAAGTTGTTCCACATAAAGGAGTAGTAGCTTTCGGGGTGTTCCTTAGGCAGCCCCACGTATTCGTCCATATTGAAGGTGACTACGTTGCGGAAAGAAACGATGCCTTTTTTGTTCAGGTCGATCAGTTCTTTGTACATGCCCAGAGGAGAAGAGCCGGTGGGGCATCCCAACACGAAAGGTTTCCCGGGCGTGGGAGCGGCGGCCTTGATTTTTGCAGCCACATAATGTGCCGCCCATCTTGACACGGATTGATAATCCGGTTGAATGATTAGTCTCATTGCGTTTGTTTTATTAGGTTAATCAATTAGAAGTCGGTTTGAATTTATTCTTTCACATTCTTATCAGAGCCTTCCGGTTTCATTTCCGGTCTTTTATAAGACGTTGGGCCATGGCGCGCGCCAGATGCCCGCATTGTTCGTAGGTGATGTCTTTCATGGCTTGCTTCATCTCCACGGGGTCGCCCACCAGCTCGAACTTGCTCTTCTCGGCAAACTCGGCCATACGCTTCACCGCAGCACCCGCCCAACAGAATGAGCCGAAGTAGCCTAAATAACGTCCCTTTACCTCGCGTACAAGGATTTTGGATAGCAGGGATTCCACCTCCGGATAAACCTGATTGCTATAAGTAGGACTGCCGACGATAAGTCCTCGATACTTGAAGATATCGGCAAGGATGTATGACGGATCGCTCTTGCTCACATTGTGCATCACGATGTTACGGATGCCCTGCGCGGACAGCTCGGCTGCAATGGCTTCGGCCATCTGTTCCGTATTGCCGTACATGGAACCGTATGCAATGACCACACCTTCGTCGGCATCATAACGGCTCAGCTTGTCGTAAATGCCCACTACTTTGCCGATGTTTTCCGTCCACACCGGCCCGTGGGTGGAGCAGATGGTGGAGATGGACAGGCTGCCCAGTTTTGCCAATGCTTTCTGCACCGGAGAGCCGTATTTGCCCACAATGTTGGAATAGTAGCGCACCATCTCGTTCCAACAGCGGTCTGTGTTGATGCGGGTGTCGAGGAATCCGCCGTCCACCGTGCCGAAACAACCGAATCCGTCGCCGGAAAACAGCACACCTTCCGTTTCGTCGAAAGTCATCATCGTTTCGGGCCAGTGCACCATCGGCGTCATGTAGAAACGGAGTTTGTGGTGTCCCAAAGCCAGATAATCGCCATCGTTCACCAAATACTGCTCGCCCGTCACGCCGTAAAATCCCTCGATCATGCCGAAAGTCTGCTTGTTGCCCACGATGACAATGTCGGGATAATGCTGCTTTATCAGGCGGATAGAACCGGAATGGTCGGGTTCCATGTGATTGATGATGAGATACTGTATGGGGCGTTCGCCGATGATGCTCTTTATCTTACGAAGATAGACTTCGAAATAGCAGATGTCCACCGTATCGACCAATGCCACCGTTTCATCGTCTATCAGGTAAGAATTGTATGAAACGCCATACGGCAACGGCCACATGCCTTCAAACAAATGTTTATTGCGGTCGTTTACTCCCACATAGTGGATTTTTCCTTTTATCACAGCTTTCGGGTTCATTGTTTTTATTTATTTAGATTGATTCCACATTTAAACATGCCACAAAAGTAGTTCTTTTTTCTCACATTTCATACTTCTTGCCTTGATATGCTCCAAGTTCTTTCATTCTTTTTTGCAGCCGGTGGTTGAATTCATAATTTTTCAATCCCCAGTCGGGAGCGATGAGCAGTTCCTTGGGCGACTGCGATACGAAACGTTCCAGCACCAAGTCGGGACGCAAATGTTCGATATAGTCGATGACGAGGGCGATGTATTCTTCCACATCGAACAGATGGAAATCTTCGGGGTGTCGCTCATATTCCAATGCCATGCGGGTGCCACGTATCAGTTGCAACTGGTGCATTTTCAGCGTGGTGAGGGGCAGGCGTGACAGCGTGCCGGCCTGCGCCACAATGTCGGCCGGCGTCTCTCCCGGCAATCCGAGGATGACGTGCCCGCCGGTAAGGATGCCGCACGAGGCGGTTCGCTCCACCGCATCTGCGGCAGCCTCGAAGGTATGCCCGCGACGGATGCGCCCGAGGGTTTCGTTGCAGGTGCTTTCTATGCCATACTCCACCAAGAGGAAAGTATGCCGGTTCATCCCCTCCAGATAGCGCAGCAGGTTGTCGGGCATGCAGTCGGGTCGTGTGCCGATGACCAACCCTACCACTCCATCCACCGACAAGGCTTCCTCGTACTTACGTTTCAGGCTCTCCAGTTCTCCATACGTATTGGTATAAGCCTGAAAATAGGCCAGATATTTCATTTCCGGATACTTGTGGGCAAAGAACAGCTTTCCTTCTTCCAACTGCTGCGTGACGGATTTCTCCGTATGACAATAATCGGGATTGAAAGTCTGGTTATTGCAATACGTACAGCCGCCATAGCCCTTGCTGCCGTCTCTGTTAGGGCATGTGAAGCCGGCATTCAGCGATATTTTCTGTACCTTGTAAGGGAAATAACGTTTCAGGAACAAGGGAAATTCATTATAAAGATTCATTCTATCCATAATGCGCAAAGATAAGCATCTGTTTTGAATTTATTTCAGCTTTTCAACAGTTTGACACGATTGGAAGCACATAAAAGAAGCAGCCATCCCATTCTATCTTCGCACCAACCAAGTTCCGACCATGTTCTTATCATGTTCTTATCATGTTCTTTTGGAGACGCTCGCTATAGACAAGAAGAAAACAAGAAAATGATAAAGGCGCATACCCTCTTTGAAAGACAGAAACGACTTCTATTCGATGACTTTTCCCGAAAAGGGGTAACTTATATCAAGTTGTCACTCCAAATGCCGGACGAATCTTCTTCTTTTTTAATGGAAGAGCCGTTTTTAACTTCTGCAACAAACAATAAATCAAAAATAAATTGGAATATTCAAATTAAAATCTTATATTTCGACGGAAACACTATATAATCACTAAAAGCAAAATATGAAAAAGACAATCAACCAAAAAATCTCTGTTACTTTAGCTTCTGCAAACCTTCGATGATAATCAGCTGAAGGTTATACCACAAACAAATTTACCGCTATGCTGTTAGCAGTCAAAAGAATATATGTATTTTTGTATCCAGCCCGCAGAAATTAGATTTTTACAGAAAAAAAGAAAGCCATTTACGTCAAGTTACTATGGTAAATAGCTCTCTATTCTATAATTAATGTCATGTTTATATTTCATTTACAAACACTTGCTTTCCATCTCTCATAAAAAACACTTGTTCTTCATTTCCTCGAGTGAGATTTTTTACATAAATGAGAGAATTTGCAGGTATTTCGACTTCCAGGAAAGGGAATTTAGGAATAATAGTTTTTAATAGCAGCCAACCTGTGTCTGAAAAATAATAAACATTGTATTTATCTCCTATTCTTATAAAGTTATCATCATTTCTTGGAATACATAGAACTTCATCAATTCTTATAGGGGTTTCAAAGTCAAATAAAATAGATACGCCTTTCTTTTTCGATAAAAAATAAGTTAGGGGATTATTATCAAAACAGTTTTCAAATTTCATGTCATCATCTCCTTCATAATATGCTCCACAAGACTCAATATTAGAAGGAATTACTTCTTTTCCATTACTATAAAAATGCATCTCTCCTAACTCCAGATATTCGTTTTTATCAACTTTGTACTCAATGAATTGAAAGTTTTCTTGTGATGTAAATGGATAAATATTATAGGCTATTTTAGGGGTATCAACTACAGAATATAAAAGAGTCTTTCTATGACAAACATTATTATATCCTAAAAACTGAGCATTTAAAATTCTATCCATTCTCTCTTTATTCCATTTAAATAGAGGATATTTACGATATACTTTTTCTTTGACAAACAGACTCGTATTCGGTCTGAAATAGTGGAGTTTATTGTTTATATAGGCAAAAGGATTGGATATTATATTATATTTTCCTTTTTCATATTTAAACAAAACGTATATACACTCATTATTAACATTTTCAAAAAGTACCTCCCCATTTTTTGCTCTTGATACAGAAATAGGAAAGACTTGATCCTTGTTAAATGTTCCTAAAAACACTGTTTGACCATCTTTTAACTGAACAGGAATAGTCAAATCTTTTAAAAAGTATTCAGAGGTTACATCTTTAAAGTTATGTAGCTTTAATTCTGTTGGAAGTATTGATTGATTAAAATCTGAGAATGGTTCATTTTTAATGTATGACTGTCTATAAATTTTACACATTTTTCTCCCATCAGTTTTCATATTTCCTCTTTCTGCTAGATATTCGGTAAAATAAATAGGAATATTTACTCCTGTCGTATCTAATATAACACACCAGCCATGGGCATTTTGTGTTTCAGGTGAAAAGAGATACATATCTTTTTGAATGGGTATTCCCAATGCTCTCATTACATACACTGTTAAATTACATTCATCATTACACTTGCCAATTCGATTGGCATACAAAAAAGAAGGAGACGCACTAGGGGTATTCAAGTAAGTAGGATGGTAAAATCCTTCATTTTTTAAATATTGTGCTACAATGTTTGCCGCAGATATAACATCGGTTCCTGTATAAACAGAATCTAATAAAAAGCTATAACGATTATGGTATAATTCTCGCCAATCTTCAAGAGCTTCATTATCTATCCTATAAGGAAGTATATATTCACAAAAACTATGAAATGATATATGTTTACTCCAAGGACGTTTTCCCCAAGTTTCAAAGGCTTCATCTATATTTTTAATTAAGAAAGAAGAGTTTATGCTTTTCGCATCAAGAAGATAATTAAACGCATTGTTAGCATCAAGCATCTCAATAGATTGTTTATCTAGGTATCCTTGTTTTAGGTAACGCTGCTTAATACTATCAACTTTATGTTGATTGGGATTACTCAGAGTATAATGACCTCCCATATTTTGTATTAAATACAAGGCTGCTTTATATTTCAAGGAGTCCGACTCGTTTTGTCTATAATGAGCCAAAACTTTTATTAATTCTTTTCTGTTTTCCCCCGCCATCTGTAATACATTGTTTATTTCACACTCTTGATTACAAGACGATAAAAATACTACGGCGCTTGCCAACAATATTTTTTTTAAATATCTATGCATACTTAATTTCATTTATATTACTATTCTACTTTTAAAACACCAGTATCAATATTTGTATTTATTCGCCTTTGCTCCTTATCTACATTTTTCCCAAAATTCAAAGAATAACTAACCTTGATATATCCGAAATTTTGATTATTACGACTATAAAGAGTGTTTTCTGATTTATATGAAGGATGGGGTATCCTATTCTCCGTTTTACACCTTTTAACAAAAGGAGTATTGACGCCACCTTCAATGTACCACCCGTTACGACTCCACTGTATAGATGCTCCATACTTGGGGGCATTATACGTCATGATTGGCCCCATTTCTAACTCTCGGACAGAGGATTTAAGATATATGTTAAAAATAAAATTTTTCAAATAATAATTCACATCTATGTTTGCCTTCATAGTGTTTCGAGACAGATTGACAGAGCCTGAATTGCTCGTTCGAATACCTGCTAATTCCCCTTTTAGATGAAAACTATCTGTAAGTTTCCATGTGCCTGATAAAACCCCTATAATTTGCTGATATTTATCCTCACCACCAAAACTTGTAATCATTTTATCGCCTTCTGCAAAATAGTTCATAGAATGGGCATTTTTGAAATAATTGTATATTGCCATACATTGCAGATTGAATTTTTCTGAGAATAAGCTATATACTATGCCATTATTATATAACATCATGTTTTTTAAGTTCGGGTTGCCCCGTTTTATTTGCAAAAAATCTATTACTTGATCTACTTTGTTCAAAGTACTTATTTGAGGGAAACTATTGCCTATATTAGCGACAAAACGAATTTGTTGCTGTTGAGACAACATATACATTAAAGACAGATTTAAGCGGGCAGAGTATTGCTTATTGGGGCTATCTCCATTTAAAGCATATTGTAATAAGGAAATACCAGGTTGAATAGAATAATGAAATCTTTGTCCTATTTGTTGGTTATACCCTAAAAATAGAAGGGTTTCTCCTGACCACAATCGTTGCGATATATTATAATCCCCGCTATAATTTGCAACACTTATTTTATGTAAATGATGAAATTGAACCGTAAATGCATTATTGTTTTTTAACTGAATGTTGTAATTTGCAGAAGTATTTATGTTGTAAAATTTTTCTGCTGTTGTACTTTGCGAGATAAAATTTGATTCCGAATACATTCGTTCATATTTATTGTCTGCCAAAGATCCGTATAATGACACATTCAAATGTTGTTTTTGGGGCAGATTAAACCCTCCATATAATTCTACAGAAGACATCCAACCCAGATGGCTTCTATCAGAATGTGAAATGATTTTTTTATTGTAATATCCACTATATTCTAACTCATTATTTTGAATGTTATTGGGAGAGTCATTTCTAACCAATGTAACTTTGCTTGATAGTGCTCTCTTTTCAGTTTGATTTTGCACCATAAGTTGTAGATATTGACGATTATTGTTGGTCAGAGCATCTTTTGTAATTCCTTTTCTGTTTACTGTGTAATGCGGGAAAGTAAATACCTCATTTGTATTGCCTTCAATTCCGTCATATTTCTCCATTGAATGTCCCCCAAAAACAGTGTAAATAGTTTGTTTATTAGCTATTTTTGTTGCGAAATTATAATCTCCGCTCCTAAAACCAATTATTTGTTTTGCATCAACAGATAGATAACCTCCCGATGTTGCTTCTTTAATTACATAGTTAATAGACGCCACATCTCCTAAATAATTACCTGTAGGATTATCGAAATACTCAATTTTCAGCACAGTATTTGGGTCAAGATTTTGTATTTCACGATAATCTACTTTTCTCCCATTGATGTATAAAGTTACGTTTCCGCCCACAGTTTTTACTGTTCCTGCATGTCTATCTACTTGAATGTTGGGAATCATTAAATTATATAGTAAATCATAACCAGTTTTAGAATGCTGTATTGTTCTCTTTTCAGGAATGATAAGAACTTTCTCTCCTGAACGTATAATACTTTGCGCCTTAATCTCAACCTCATCAAGCAAAGTGACGCTAGGGGTTAATATTACAAGAGGAACTTCAAACACATCTCTGGATGTATGTATGGAAAGAAGAATCGGGTCATAACCAATACTCGTAAAAGCCAATCTAAAGTTTTGTCCATTTTGAATATTTTCAAATTGAAAAACACCCAAAGTATCTGTTGCAACTCCACTTACAAATGTGGAATCCATATCCAAAAGCCTTACAGATGTGTATGGAACTGCGATACCGCTTTTATCTACTACACGCCCCTTGATAACGGATTGAGAATAATTATTCGTAATAACTGCGAATAAAAGAAGAAAAATAAGATTCATTTTTTTCATAACTGTAATTTTTTATTTATTCATTTTCATAAACTTCATTAAAAGGGAGGATGATGCCATCTGAAAATGTACGACTTCCATACCATAGTCCAAACTTAGCATTGTAACTCTGTTTTAATAGTATATCTTTTTCTTTATTTCTTGTATATTTATTTAATAGGTCATATTTTTTCCGATATAACTCCGATAATGTATGGTTATCTTGTGCTTCCTCAATAATACCCAGTGATAAATAAGGCTCAGATAGATTAGGTAAACGAGAGAGCGAATATTCTAATTGACACTTAGCATTCAGAGTATCTCCTATCAGAAATAATAATTTACCATACTTTGCACTTTGGATTGGATCAAGGACATTATCCTTATATGTAAAAATAATTTTAATATCTTCATATATAGAAGGTTCCATCCTTGTAATAGACTGAAAAATTGGCGACTCCAATATATTTGGATTGAGTTTTATCGCATTAATCAAATAATCAATATTATCGAGAAAATTGTCAAAACTGTACCAAAATGCAGTCAGCCAGAATAAAGATTTATATGGATATTTCTTTATCAAGAAATTTATTATATCTTTTGATTTTTCTGTTTGTCCATCAGTATAATATATAGTTGCCATGTTGTATAATAAATAGGGGTCATCGGCATTTTTATGTAATGCTCGAAGAAAGAAAGACTCTGATTTTTTTAGAGTAGTCTTTTTTAAGTCATCTTTGTATAGATACCAATATGCTAGTCCTTTATTTATTAAATAAGGTGTATCATCATTTGTTTTTTCTATCTGATTAATGGCGTTATAAATGTTCCCTTTGAGCATCTCTACAATAAAGTTTTGATTATACTCTTCGTTTTTTTTATGTCTTATTAGAAAGAATGTTATAATTCCACTCGTGAATACTAAAAATAATATCAAAATGTTTGTTCGGGGTAATTTTATAATTCGCTTGCTTGTGAAAATATTTTCTTTTAATGCCAGTAAAATAAAAAGCAATAATAAATGGGTTGAAGATGAAAAAACAGATGGAAACGTTAACTCTTTGGTTATAATCATCACGAAACACAGTAATAGTATCCACGCAATTTCCCTTTTTATATTACAAAATATAGTGTATAATACGAATAGAAAAAGTAAAATGATTAATATGACACCAATGCTCCCTTGTTCTGCGACAGATTGATAAATAATGCTACCCGAGAAAGAAGTAAAAGGGGTATTGTCATTCTCATAGAGTTGCCGATTAGCGGCTTGAGAAAAATTGTTTAACCCAACTCCACATATTGGCTGCTTTTTATAAATATCAATAGCTACTTTTCCTATTTCCAAACGTCCATCTAAACTACGTATTTGAGAAATATTGCCATTTATATTGAGTGTTTCCTTTATATCATTTTTATAAGGATAAATCGTTGGGGTAAGCAAACTAAGCAGCACAACAAAGAGTATATCTTTTTTTTTATTTTTGACAATAAAAAATATAAAGGTAAATAGCATTAGTACTATTAAACATATATACACACCTCTTGAAAATGTTATGATTGATAAAAAGACCGAAAATAAAATCCCAATAAAAAGTAAAAGATTTGTAATAGTCCATTGGTTTTTCCTAGTATAATATAAAGAAAGAACTTGAATTACAATCACATTTATTAAAAAATTGGCCCACAAATTCAACGGTAAACCTAATGGTTTTAGTAAATGTTTGAAACTTGCATTATTGAAAATATGCACCTCTGAAAGTTCTCCTTTTAACTTCAAAAAAGAAAAGAAACCGAATAACAAAAATAAAATAGAGAATAGAGAAATAGAAACTAGAAAATCTTTTGTAATGGATTGATTATTAAAAGAAAATCTAAAAATAAAGTACCATATTGTAACGACATAGAAACTAGTAAATCCTATAAATGAGGGAGTATTGTTGATACCTGTAAATATGGAAATTGCTTGATAGAAAAATAAGAGTATAATCAGAATATCTTGAATAGACAATATGAAAGAAAAACTTTTATATATACAAATAATTAACAGAATGGTACTAATCCACCCCCAAAAAAACAAAGGATCTGCTATTTGAAATATAAATGAAGTATATATAAATACAAATAGTATAATTAATACATGTTTCAATTTCATTATTATATATTCTTTTGGGTATAGGCGGTTAGACCGCTGCTATTTATTTTACAATTTACTATTTTTCAATTACTTATGAATACAAAGTAATAAAAAGATATGGGCATTTATAATTTAGCTATCTAAAATTAAAGTTTCAATTATCATATTGGCCTTTAAATTAAGACATTATCAACAGTGGCTTAAACGCCTATACCAATAATTTTTTAATCAAATATATATTGGTAATTTATTTGAAGCTTTCTTTTTGAATGTCTGATGCCCCCAAATAATAAGATTAAATATTACTTTCCATAAAAACCAAATCATAAACAAAACTAAGATTGTTCTAGGAATAAAATATAAAAATGTGTCGAATGGAATAATCCCAATAGAGATGGTATCTGCAATATACGTTACGATTAATGGCAACTCTTTTATATACGAAATAATGAACTTTGGTAGAAAATAACAAAAAAAGAAAACCATGAATAAATTGACTAAGATTGCATAAAAAATCATTAGAAACTTTGCAGGATTATTCATTGATAATAAAAAAGGCTTTTCTTGCTTTTTACGAAGTTTGGGCGTTTGTAAACAGTAAAACATCGTTTCTATTGTTCTTTGCCTTAAGTTGGGAACTCCCAATAAATCAGAAACTATCCAGTATCCATCAAACTTCATAAATGGATTCAAAACAAATAAAAAATTTATATTTGTAAGTATAATAAAGTATTTCATTAATGCACTACCTGTAGAAAAATATATAATACAAGCAATAGCAAGCAGAATGGATTGAAAGTAAATACCACCAATATTTACTACTAATCTATCTTTCCGACTTAATCCCCAAATAGCAGAAACATCTGCATAAAAGACAGGAATATTAATATAAACTCCGAAACCGATTGAATTAGCATCAAATCCATAATATTTACATGCTGAAGCATGTCCCAATTCATGAAATAAAGAGGAGAAAAGAAATATTAATAGAACAGCAACTAAATCATATAGGTTCAAATCCTGTAGAGAATACAAAAGTTCTTCCTGCTGAATAAAAAACCCAATATTTAATAATAAAGATACTATAGCGAAAAAAAATAGAATTTTAATATTAAATAAATGTTTAGCAAATTGAACTATTGTATTCACAATATCTTTTGGAATGATCTCTATCTTAATTAGAAAAGAACCTTTCGGCTTATCGTCTTCCTTAAAAAAAGGCTGAATATATTCATTAATTATTTCTTGTATGTCCTCTACACTATATTCTCTGCCACTATCTAACGAATACCGACGAGCAGCTTCTTCGATAGAACCGGCATTTTGCAACATCGTTATGAAAACGAACAAAGACTGATTTATTTCAAAGTTTTGCCCCTTGAAAGATACGATATATCTTGGATGTCGGCTTGACGTTTCAAGTGAACTAATAACAAGTTCATTTACCATTTTATAGTTGAAAGACATAGCTATTCTGTATTTAACTCAATTAGCAATAAAGACACAAAACTTAACACAGAGTATAATGGCTTTTTATATCAAAGCCATTATACTTAACTACAAACAGTCTGATATCAATAAATTAGACAGTTAAATTCTCCACAAATTGGACTACAAAAACCATTCTCTGAGATTGGATGATCGTTGACCGAGCCAAAGAATCCATTCAGTAGCAAGGGATCTGTTTCTAGCCTTTTTTCGAGTTTTTGAACATAGAATTCGTCATACAAATTCTCATTAAGCGATTTCAATTCCTTTGAATTCCGCCGATCTTCTTTTTTTGTACTCATTTTGATTACAATTTTAAAAATTAATAAATTAAGTAAACTATTTAATTTCCGCAACATATTGTTCATATGCTCTATTTGCGGCAATTTTAAACATAAGTGGATAGTTATTGCATTCAGAAGACATGAAATTTCCTCCTTTTTTCAATGCATGAACAACACACCCTCCTTTACATAAAAACACATACTTACATCTCGAACATTTTTCCAATTTTCCACTATTTCGAGAATGCCATTTCGTTAGCATCGGACTCCATTCTATCTCATTTTTAGAATAGTTTCCAACTATTGCATCTTCTTTTCCAATTGACTCCCAGCAAGTGTATATATTGCCTTTTGGATCAAATATATAAGTGCCTACATACGCTGAACAAGGAGTTGATGTAAGAGGGATGCAATGCCCTTCTTTGATTGAATTTCCCAATCTTTTAGTTAATCCCCAATCTTCGAAATTATTCTTTAAATCCATTTGTTCATTTTTTTCACAAAACTCTTTACGCGTCATATATTTTAACTGGCGTGCAGCTTCACTTTTATTTTCCTTCTGGTAGTCGACAATTAATGCAGTATAAAAACTAAAATTCTTAAATTTATAAAATCCCATTTCTGTAAAGTGTTCTTTTAATCTGTTGCAACTATCAAAGCTGTTTCCTTCTGTATTCATCCTTACAGATATATAAACTTCACGTTTTAAAGCTAATAATATATTACTAATGATTTTGTCAAATGTTTCGTGTCCGTCTTTATGAATTCGACTTTTATTATGATAAGGTTTCCATCCATCTACTGTTATTTGAATTCTTTCAATTTTACCAGGCCCCAATAAATCTTTATATTTTTCAAGGTCGTAACCATTTGAAATTGCATAGAATGAACACCCTAGTTCACATCCCCTTTTGACGATATATTCAACAATAGCTTTGTTCTCTTTTAAGAAAGGTTCGCCGCCATATAATAAAATCTTCCTATTCTGTTGTTCTTTATTAATGCTCATTGATTCAATTATTGAATAAACTTTATCAACGTTCTCTTTTGTAAAAGAGGTTTTCTCCCAACATTTTCCATGTTCTGAAATTTTCGCCTCATAACAATAGGGGCATCTGAAATTACAATCATACGATACAACAAAACCAAAACTTCGGTGCATTGCTTTATCCCTTTTATGAATTAAATCTCCCATCTTTTTCACGTATAAGTGCTCCTCGTCTTTAGTTTTACTCGTGATATATCCTCTTTTCAATAATGTACTCCAAGTGTTATTTGAAAATGGAAAGTTCTCTAAAGTCAGCATATTTTTATTCTCAATTAAAAATTGGAGAATAGCAGAATCAATAATATCAATAGCACCTGAATAGCCATGCATAAAAAGCTCTTTCTTATTATCCCTTTTTAAAGGTACATTTATCGCATAAGATGATAAACGATATTTTTCCATACACTAATTTATTTTATTTTTATATGTAAATTATTCTTTAATGCAAAAGAATACTTTCGGCTTCCTGATTGCAATACCCAAATGGGTAATTATACGTTGTGTATAAAAGAATTACCCATTTGGGTAATTTAGGAATTATGCACATTTTCTCTCAGAGTTTGGTGTTACTATTTGCTCTCTGCCATTTATTCTTCCCTCCACATTAAGCGCCAACGCACAGTTGCGAGCGACAAACTCTATCAATCCGTTGCGAGTGGCGTACATCGGGATAGTAACAGAGCCCAAATACTCAATCCCATCGTCCAGCGCAATTACGTTCATTCCCATTTTCTGCACGGTTTTGAACAACTTGCTGTCGCATTCAGCTATCATCACTCCATTATCGCTTTTGCAAATGGGTGCCACGGCAAACATCATTAGTACGCGAAAGAGGGAAAGAGCGCCACGCCCCAAACCGGAACTTACAGCAAATCTTCCCACGTGCCATATATCCATTCCATCATCTTTAAGCGAAGTGTTGTTTATACGCTCTATTCCGAACAATTTGGTAATAGGCAGTTCGTCGCGTTTATTCCAATTCATTATGCGAATTGCGCCTACAATTTCATTGATGTGGTTTTTCGCCACAAAAATTTTGGATTGTTCAAAATACTGCACTTCTTCGTTGTACACAACTTGAACTTCGCTATCGCTTATCATCATGTTGTCCGATAGGTTTTGATGGTGTTTGTAATTCTCTATTAGCACAAAGCGAGCCAAGTCATATAATCCGCTTTTGTCAAGCTGCCAAATTGAATAATCGCTGTAAGAAGTAACAAATCTGTCCATATTCCTTTTTATGTATTTAAAAGTTTGATGATGCAAAATTAGTCCACCTAATTTCGCTCAACAATACCCAATTGGGTAATTGTGCTTTGCGTTATAAAGAATTACCCAATTGGGTATAATCTCATTTTTTGTATCTTTGTTGCAATTTTATATACACTTTCTTTATGGCTGAAGTAAAAGACTTTTTTATTCGGGAAAATACTATTGATTACATTCCCGATGAAGCATATGACAACATCAACTATATCATTGAAGATATCGATGCCTTTTCGCACACCACCTACAAAAGTGTGTATGTGATAGATTATTTCCGACAAAATTTTCTATATGTTTCCGACAATCCGCTCTTTTTGTGCGGAATGACACCAGAGGAAGTGCAAGTAATGGGTTACAATTTCTACATCAACCAAGTGGCGCCGGAAGATTTGGATCTGTTACTCGAAATAAATACCGCAGGATTTCAGTTTTTGCAGAATATCCCTACAAGAGAATTACGCGATTATACCATATCATATGATTTTCACATCATCAACAGCCAGTCAAAAAAGAAGTGGCTCATCAACCACCAGATAACCCCGCTGCGCCTAACAGAAAAAGGACAGGTGTGGCTGGCTTTTTGTGCGGCATCTATCTCATCCGCGGATAAAAGTGGCAATATCGAAATGTCAAAAAACAAAACAAAAGATTTATGGATTTACAATCGGAGTACAAAAAAATGGAAAGAAAAACCCCGTCCTGAACTGAAAGAGGTGGAAAAGGATGTTCTTAAGCTTTCGGCAATGGGATACACGATGCAGGAGATAGCTGATGAAGTAAACCGCTCATTTGATACAGTAAAGGTTTACAGGAAAAGTCTTTTGGAAAAATTGGGTGTGGAAAACATTGTGGAAGCGATCAATTATGCCAAAAATCATAAAATAATTTAATGACCAAAAGCCGATATATGAACGTGAAGTGCCCCCAAAAAGTTAGACACAAAACTTTCTGGGGGCACTTCACGTTCATATATCGGCTTTTTCTTTCGTGGCGCATTCCGCTTAATTCCTATCGTCGATTATGGATGACAGATAAAATTTGGGATACGTTTTCACTTTCTGCCCCGTGGCAATCCAAAACATTATATTCGTAACCAATCCTCCAGCAATCCATGAGGCAATGGAAAGTTGCGGAGGAGGAAGTACCGTTTTTTCGTTTTTGTATTGTGTTATGATTTTTTCAATCCACGGCTTGGGTTGAGCCCAAAACTTGAAGTAATTGGTAACGTGTTCTACCAAACGGAGCTCAAAATTCTTTGGATCGCGCGAAAATTGCGAGAGTGGAAATCCCGTAGGCTCCACCACAAACACCAATCCACCCCATCCGATATTATAAGGATGAATAACCGGAACGTTGTATTTCTGACAGCATTCATCGAACACGAACGGAATTTCAGATTTAAAATCCAACGCGTTAATGGCAATGTCCATATCTTCTACCAGTTCTTCCACATTGTCTTCATCAATAAACGTATTTACTGCCGTAATATGAACTTTAGGATTGATAGCCAACAGACGTTCTTTTAATGCTTCGGCTTTGGGTTTTCCGATGTCTTGCATTCGGTAATTTTGGCGGTTGAGATTGCTTTCTTCCACCACGTCTCCGTCCACAATAGTAATGTTTTCAAAACCAAAGCGCAACGCGCACTCGGCAACAATGCTGCCGATACCGGCTCCACCCAACAAAATACGGTAGTTTTTAATCAGTTTTTGGTCTTCGGGGCGTACATAGATACGGTTTCTGCTATACCGTTCTTCAATTTTTTTTTCCATATTCCATCTTTGGATTTAGTGGTTATTTTTTGTTGTTTTGAAATGACACTACAAAGGTCGGCAGTAATAAAAATGTCTGCAATACCCAAATGGGTAATTTTTACGGTTTCAATATTTTCTTCTCAATCTCATCTTTGTTCCTTTTTCACCCCCTCCTCCTGCTCCAAAATCCTTGCCCATTGCCTTATGTTTTCTTCAAATTCTTCCACCTGCGTGCGAAGCACTTTGATTTTCCGGTTGTTTCTGTTGAAGTGAAACATGCTGTCTAATTATACAAAATCTTTGGCGGTGGCATTTCCCTGCATTTGGATGTAACGAAACTTCAAATCATTGTCTGAAAGTATAGCGTTTTGGTTTCTTAGCGAATAACTCCAAAGAACCACAACTAAAAGCATCAGTAAAAAGAAAAACGCCATGCCAAACGTGAATGTGGACGTAAATTCAATTTTGCGTTTCTCGGTACGAATGGCATTTTCAATGCGCCGTAACATGAGGGCGGAGCGAGGCTAAATGCGGGCTTACGGGTAATGACTGTAGGCTTACGGGCGATGAAGTGTGGAGAAACTTCCTGAAAAATCATTCGCCATACAATGCTAATTATCGTTAACCATATTCCATTTTCATAGTATAGTTCATAACTTTAGCCTCTGAAAACATAGCGGTAATCGCTTAAAATGGCATGGTTCAATGCCACAAGCCTGCGAACAGAATCGCTATGTGACTAATATTCAGAAGAATAGTTTTATTATATCGAATTTACGTTATATGATGGATATGAAAAAAATCTGCTATCTCCTTCTTTTCTGCATCTGCACATTGGCAAGCCCTGCCCAAAACGGCAAAGAGCTTGACCTGAAAGAAATCGTATCGGGCAAATTCACGCCCAAAAACATTTCAGGCGTCATCCCCATTCCGGGCGACGGCGAACATTACTCGCAGATGAATGCCGACAGAACGCAAATCATAAAATACTCTTTCAAAACGGGAAAGCAGGTGGAAGTGTTGTTCGATGCCGCTATCGCACGCGAATGCCCCTTCAAAAGTTTCGACAGCTACAGCTTTGCCCCCGACGGCAGCAAACTGCTTATCGCTACGGAAACAACCCCCATCTACCGCCATTCCTATACGGCAGTGCACTATATCTACAGCCTGAAACGCAACCTCGACGGACGAATAAACAATGTAGTGGAAAGGCTTTCGGACGGAGGGCCGCAACAAGTGCCGGTGTTCTCGCCGGACGGCAACCAAGTGGCTTTTGTGCGCAACAACAACATCTTCCTCGTGAAACTGCTTTACGGCAACAGCGAAAGCCAAGTGACGGAGGACGGCAAACAGAACGAAGTTCTGAACGGCATTCCCGACTGGGTGTATGAAGAGGAGTTCGCCTTCGACCGTGCCTTGGAGTTCAGCGCCGACAATCAGATGCTGGCCTTTATCCGCTGGGACGAGAGGGAAGTGCCCTCCTACTCCATGCAGCTTTTTGCCGGACAGGCGCCCCGCCTCGCCCCGTTCGCAAAGTATCCGGGAGAATATACGTATAAATATCCCAAAACGGGTGAGACCAACTCCAAAGTATCGGTACATACCTTCGACATCAAATCGAAGGTGACCCGCAAAATAAACGTACCCGTAGAGGCCGACGGATATATTCCGCGCATACGCTTCACCAAAGACCCTGACAAACTTGCCATCATGACCCTGAACCGCCATCAGAACCGGTTCGACATGTACTTTGCCAACCCGCGCAGCACGGTAGCCAAGTTAGCCCTGCGAGACGAAAGCGATACGTACATCAGCGAAGACGTATTCGACAACATTGTTTTCTATCCGGAGAACTTCAGCTTCGTAAGCGAAAAAAGCGGCTACAAGCATCTATACTGGTACAGCATAGGCGGCAACCTGCTGAAGCAAGTAACCTCCGGAGAGTATGAGGTACGCAAGTTTCTGGGCTACGATGCCGAAGAGGGCAGCTTCTACTTCAGCAGCAACGAAGAAAGCCCGATGCGCACTGCAATCTATAAAACAGACCGGAAAGGGAAAAAAATAAAATTATCGGCACAAAGCGGAACAAACAGCGCTCAGTTCAGCGCCAACATGAAGTACTATATGAACCGTTACTCCGCACTGGACACACCTACCGTCATCACCCTGAACGACAACACGGGCAAGACACTCGCCACCCTCATGAACAACGCCGCCTTGAAACAGGAGATTGCCAATTATGACATGCCACGGAAAGAGTTCTTTACCTTCCGGACCACCGACGGCACGGCACTGAACGGCTGGATGATGAAACCGACCGGCTTCTCTGCCGGGAAGAAATATCCGGTACTGATGTACCAGTATAGCGGTCCCGGTTCGCAACAAGTAATAGACAGGTTCAGCGTCAGTTGGGAAACCTACATGGCATCGCAAGGCTATATCGTGGTGTGTGTAGACGGACGGGGCACCGGCGGACGGGGTGCCGACTTCACCAAGTGCACCTACTTGAACTTGGGAGTCAAGGAAGCCAAAGACCAAGTGGAAACTGCCCTCTACATGGGCAGCCAACCCTATGTGGACAAAAACCGCATCGGCATTTGGGGATGGAGTTATGGAGGATACATGGCCATTATGAGCATGAGCGAAGGAACGCCGGTGTTCAAAGCCGGAGCAGCCGTGGCTGCCGTGACCGACTGGAACTATTACGACACCATCTACGGCGAACGTTTCATGCGCACTCCGAAAGAGAACGCCGAAGGCTACAAAGCCGGCTCGGCCTTTACCCGCGCCGACAAGCTGCACGGCCGGCTGTTGTTGGTGCACGGCATAGCCGACGACAACGTGCACTTCCAGAACTGTGCGGAATATGCCGAAGAGTTGGTGCAACTGGGCAAGCAATTCGACATGCAGATCTACACCAACCGCAATCACGGCATTTACGGAGGAAACACACGGCTTCACCTGTACACGCGGCTGACCGACTTTTTCAAAAACAACCTCTGATACCGATACGAATAAGGATATGCCGGAAAGAGTACGCAAGCCTGAATGGCTCAAAATAAGCATCGCCGCCAACGAGCGATATGCCGAGACCAAACGCATCGTCGAATCGCACTGCCTGCATACGATTTGCAGCAGCGGCCGTTGCCCCAACATGGGCGAATGCTGGGGAAAAGGCACTGCCACCTTCATGATCGGAGGGAATATATGCACGCGCAGTTGCAAGTTCTGCAACACACAAACCGGAAAGCCCCTGCCGCCGGATGCCGAAGAGCCTACGCATGTGGCAGAATCCATTGCCTTGATGAAACTCACGCATGCGGTCGTCACTTCCGTAGACCGTGACGACCTCCCCGATCTGGGGGCATCGCATTGGGCACGCACCATCAGGGAAATCAAACGTCTCAACCCCAAGACAACCGTGGAAGTATTGATTCCGGACTTTCAGGGACGAAAGGAACTTGTTGAGCAAGTCATCAACGAACGTCCGGAAATCATTTCGCACAACATGGAAACCGTGCGCCGCATCAGTCCGTTGGTGCGCAGCGCAGCCAAATACGAAACCAGTCTTGAAGTGCTGCGGCAAATAGCCGGAAGCGGCACCACAACCAAATCGGGCATCATGGTAGGTTTGGGCGAGACCCCGGAAGAGGTGGAGGAACTGATGGACGACCTGATAGGAGCGGGTTGCCACATACTGACCATAGGGCAATACCTGCAACCCACGCACAAGCATTATCCGGTAGCGGCATATATCACGCCCGAACAATTTGCCCTTTACAAAGAAATCGGACTGAAGAAGGGATTCCGTCAGGTGGAAAGCGCGCCTTTAGTGCGTTCTTCCTATCATGCGGAGAAGCACATCTGCCCCGCACAAAAAAAGAATGAAAGAAGAAACATTTGATACGCTCGGTTGTTATGATGTAAAGAAGAGAAAGAAATCATACAACGAATGAGGAGTCAAAAAATTCTATCATACAAATTCAACCTGTCGCTGGGATTCATACCTGTCATAATAACCTTTGTGTTATGCGAAATTATGACACAAGAGGGTGCCATCTATATAGGTGCGGGGATAGGTGTCGTTCTCAGCATGCTTGCCTTGCGGAAAAAAGACTATAAGATTCCGCAAATCATACTGTACAGCAGCACCGCAATGCTCCTATTGCTGGCAATAGCCACACTGCTCATCCCCAATTATTGCCCCCGCTCCATGTTCCCCCTCACATTGGAGATTTGCGTCGTCATACCGCCGCTCATCATATACTTCAACCGGAAGCGCTTTCTGAGGCATCAAACGGAGCAAGCACAGAAGTGCTGCAAACCGGTTTTTATGCAGGGAGCGGAGGCTACCGTCGTGTCTGCACGGGTCATTCTCCTCATCGCTCTTCTGCATTTCCTGATTATTCTGTGTGCCATGCTGGTAAGTCGTCCTTTGGGAAATACCACCCGGCATTTGCTATTCAACGTGGCTCCTCTCCTTGTGTTTCTTCTGGGTATCCTGTTCAATCAGTTCGGCATTCTCTATTTTAACTCACTTATGAGGAATGAGGTCTTTTTCCCGATAGTCAACATGCGGGGAAATGTCATCGGGAAAGCATTGGCTTCGGATGCCGTAAGCCGGAAAAACAATTATATCAACCCGGTCGTCCGGATTGCCGTCATTTCAAACGGCATGCTGTTTCTCCTGCCTCGCCATCAATGCTGCGCTTTCGAGAGAGGTAAAACAGATTTATTGCTGGAAGGTTATCTGATTTACAAAGAAACCTTGGAGGAAGGGGCAAAGAGGATACTGAAGGAAACATTACCCTCCGCCCCGGAGGAAGAGTTGCGTTTCAACTTCGTATATCACTTTGAAAACGAAACGACCAACCGGCTGGTCTATTTCTTTACACTTGATTTGAAAGACGATTCCATCCTATGCGATGACAACTTCAAAGGCGGGAAATTATGGACGCTCCGGCAAATGGAAGATAATATGGGACGGAACTTCTTCGGCTGTTGCTTGGAACATGAATACGAAAACCTGAAAGATATTATCTATACAAGAGAAAAATACAAGGAATCTTAGATAGGTCGGGAGTGCGACCCTGCCATTCCTTCACGGTTTTGGTTTTGATATATTCCCCCTCGCAAGTAATGTTTGCCGCAATACAGAGTTTGGTTTGCGGGCGGCAATTATGAAGGATGTCCTCTATCATCTTGTTGTTACGGTAGGGCGTTTCGATGAAGAGTTGCGTCTGATGTTCATTGTATATTCTCTGTTCCAACGCCTTTATTTTTTTGGCGCGCTCCGCCGGCTCTATAGGAAGATAGCCGTGAAAGGCAAAACTTTGTCCGTTGAATCCGGAAGCCATGACAGACAGGATAATGGAAGAAGGCCCTACCAACGGAACCACTCTCAGGTTTTTGCGTTGGGCAATGGCTACTACATCGGCACCGGGATCGGCCACAGCCGGACAACCGGCTTCAGAGATTACTCCCATCGGCTGCCCTTCTATCAACGGTTTCAGATAACCGGATATCTCTTCGGGAGATGTGTGCTTGTTCAGCGTATAAAACGTCAACGCATCAATATCCGTTTCCTTATCCGCTTTTTTCAGAAAGCGGCGCGCAGAACGCACATCCTCCACTATAAAATGACGGATTCCCGATATCACCTCTCTATTATAAGACGGCAATACCGTGTCTATGGACGTATCGCCCAGAGTGACGGGCAAAAGATAAAGTGCGGGTTCCATTTGGGTAGAAATTAGAGAATAGATTTAGACGTTAGAAAATAGAGAATAGAAATATCCAAAGTCTAACGTCTATCTTCTAACGTCTAATAAAAGAATCATCCGTAAATGATGTTTCCGTTTTCGTCCTTATACTCATCCAGACCTTTCTCATAAGTGGCCATGGCGCGAAGGCTCATGCCTACACTGGAGAAACCGCCGTCGTGGAACAGGTTCTGCATGGTCACCTTACGGGTAAGGTCGGAGAACATGACGATGCAATAGTCAGCACATTCATCGGCAGAAGCATTGCCGAGCGGAGACATACGGTTGGCAAAGTCGAACAGTTTGTCCATACCTTTTACGCCGGCACCGGCCGTTGTCATGGTAGGCGACTGTGAAATGGTATTGACACGCACATGGTGCTCGCGTCCGTAGATGTAGCCGAAACTGCGGGCAATGGACTCCAACAACGCTTTGGCATCTGCCATGTCGTTGTAACCGTAGAATGTACGTTGTGCAGCCACGTAGCTCAGTGCAAGGATAGAGCCGTACTCGGCAATGGCGTTCAGCTTCTTGGCTGCCTGTATCATCTTATGGAAAGAGATGGCAGAGATATCCAGCGTCTTGTCCAGCATATCATAATCCAAATCGTCATAAGTGCGTTTCTTGCGCACATTGGGTGACATGCCGATGGAGTGCAACACAAAGTCGATTTGTCCGCCCAACACTTCCATGGAGCGTTTGAACACGTTCTCCAAATCTTCCACACTCGTTGCATCCGCAGCAATGACCTCGCAATTCAGTTTCTCGGCCAGTGCGGATACTTCGCCCATGCGCACGGCAACGGGGGTATTCGACAAGGTGATGACTGCACCTTCTTCTACCGCTTTTTCCGCTACTTTCCAAGCAATGGACTGCTCGTTCAGAGCACCGAATATGATGCCTCTTTTTCCTTTCAATAAATTATAACTCATACCTATTTTTACTAAAAATTCGGTTGCAAAGATAGGAAGTTTCCGCATAATTCTGCATAAAAACCCCAAAAGTGTGCAAAAGAAAGGAGGCAAACGACAAGGGCAGCCTCTCCAAAAACGATTGATTATCACATCCGGCAAGCTTTTAAATCTCTTCATAATGAAGAAAAAGATTATCTTCCGCCATTGTTGACCTTGGTGGCAAATAAGATTTTACAGTTGTGCTTTTACTTTCTGTAAAAGACGGGTAAAAAAGAAAACCACGTCTGCAATCAATAAAATCCGCTCTACTCCGTCACCAGCCTTGCTCAAAATCCTTTTTCCCATCTCCATAAAAAAGCTATCTTTGCCCTCGAAAAAAAGAAAACGAATGAAGAAACTGATAATATTCGATTTGGACGGCACTCTGCTGAACACCATCGCCGACTTGGCACAGAGTACAAACCACGCCTTGCAGACACTTGGCTATCCCATACATCCTGAAGCAGCCTATAACTTCATGGTGGGCAACGGAATCGACAAACTGTTTGAGCGTGCCTTGCCGGAAGGAGAAAAGAGCGAGAAAAACGTGCTGCGTGTACGCAAAGAATTCATTCCCTATTACGACATACATAATGCCGACAAAAGCCGCCCCTATCCCGGCATACCCGGACTGCTGCTGCAACTGCAGGAGGCAGGAATACAATTGGCCGTAGCATCCAACAAATATCAGGCTGCCACAGAGAAACTGGTAACTCATTATTTCCCCGACATCCGTTTTGTAGCCGTATTCGGGCAGCGCGAAGGCATCAGCGTAAAGCCTGACCCAACCATCGTACATGATATTCTGGCAATAACCCGCACGCACAAGGAAAATGTTCTTTATGTGGGAGATTCGGGGGTGGATATGCAGACGGCCGCCAATGCGGGAATAACTGCATGCGGCGTGACATGGGGATTCCGACCACGCGCAGAGCTGGAAGCTTTCCATCCTGCACATATCGTGGACGAAGCCGGTGAAGTATTCGATTTGGCAACGTCTCGCTAATCAAAAAAAAGAGTTTCGAAGAAAAAGAAAGAAACAGAAACCCCAAAGGGCGGTTTCGACTTTTTTCAAAAAGGAACAATAAGATAAATAGGCTTCATAAATATAAATAAGATAAATGGTCATACTGCAAATTTAACGGTCAACCAAAGGATGTCGAGAATAAAAGCTAATATCTATTCGGCGTCCTTTTATTGGCAAAAGTTCTTAAAAGCAGGTCAGAAAATGTAGAATATCCGGCCAAGAATTATCTTAAAGCTTTCAAAACAACTTCTCCTGTTTTCAGTAAAAATCCGGCCGACTTTCAGTAGACAAAGAATTCCATGCCTCCGGCAGACAAGCAACCACATCGCCCGCCGTCATCCCCATCACTCCACGTTTGCCGCACGCCTTGTCTCCGGCCAGTCCGTGCACATAAGCGCCCAAGCGGGCGGCCGTTTCTGTATCGTATCCCTGCGCCAGCAAAGCCAGCAGCACTCCCGTCAGCACATCCCCGCAACCTCCCGTGGCCATTCCCGGATTTCCCGTGATGTTGAAGCTGCATTTTCCCGAAGGAGTGATGACGGCAGAGCAAGCACCTTTCAGGATGATGTGCACCCCGGCAGTGTAGGCCAGTTCGCGTGCCTTCAGCAGCCGTTCGTAGGAGTTCTGACATTTCCCCACCAACCGTTCCAACTCCTTGGGGTGTGGCGTGAGGATGCTGCCTTTCGGCAATCGGGCCATGTAACCGCGGTTTCTGCCCAGAATATTCAAAGCATCGGCATCCACCACCATAGGAGCCTGGCAAGATTCAATCAGCTCAAGCAGAGCTTTTTCGGTCTCAGCCGACTGCCCCAATCCCGGCCCAACACCCACTGCCTGATAGTCGTCCGTATCAGCAGGAGAGGCAAAGCATGTATCGCTCACGTCCAATTCGGTCATGGCTTCGGGCACGGCAGTCTGCACAATGAGTTGATTGCAAAACGGCACATGCAACGTCAGCAATCCTACACCCGAACGCAGGCAAGCCCGCGCCGCCAGCACCGAAGCTCCTGCCATTCCCTGCGAACCGGCAATCAGCAAGGCATGCCCGAAGTTCCCTTTGTGGGCGAAGCGGCTACGAGGCTTCAGCAATCCGGACATCTCTCTGCTTTCTGACAGATAATAGTCTGTCTCCATCTTCTCCATGCCTTCTTTGTCAAGTCCTATGTCCAGCAGTTGCCATTCGCCTACAAAAGGTTCGTTCTCGGCAAAAAGGAAAGCGAGTTTGGGCAATTGCAGGCTCAAGGTCAAATCGGCACGGATGATATTAGATTGCACGTTATAGCTGTTGTCCTCTCCCATCAGGCCCGACGGAATGTCGATGGCCACCACCGTGGCGGGTGAAGCGTTGACGTACTTCACCACTGCTGCAAACCCGCCGCTCAGCGCCTTGTTCAGCCCGCTACCGAACAGGCCGTCAATCACTACATGGCCGGCTGTCAGTACCGGCGGAACAAATTCGCTGGTGATTTCATGAAAAACGGCTCCCGACACTCCTTTCAATCTATCCCGGTTCGTCTCACAATCAGGAGAAAGCGAGCCTTTCGTATTGAACAGATAAACCTCCGGCCGAAACCCTTTCTCAGCCAAAAGCCGGGAAACAGCCAGTGCATCGCCTCCGTTATTGCCCGGCCCGGCAAAGACCGTGAACGGCGTGTCGGCATTCCAACGTTCTGCAATGGCTTGGGCCAATGCTTGCGAAGCCCGCTCCATCAGGTCGATGGAAGAAACCGGCTCATGCTCTATGGTATATGTATCCAGCAGTTTGATGCTTGCGGTGGGAAAAATCTTCATGACACATTATTATATATATACTGATTGATTGTAAAGCAAAGGTAGGACGAATTGTTAGAAAAAGCAAAAGAACGGATAAGGAAAGATGATTAACAGCAACGGAAATCCCCACATTTCGACAAAGGCAGTAGAAAGGCTATCAGACACCGGCTTTTCATGCCATTTGTCAGACATAAATGTTCGGGTTGACAGACACAAGTCTTTGTCGTTTCAAACACAAGTGTTTGTCGCGTCAGACACTTGTGTTTGTCGCGTCAGACGCAAGTGTCTGACAGGGAGGTGTTATAACACTGATTTACAGAGCATAAGCAAGCAGCCAAGTGAATGAATAAATTCCCGGAGTCAGTTATTCAAAAAAAACAGTTCTCGCACCCATACTGTTAGGGCAATCAGAGGGCAAGCCTCCCTCGGATATAATAAAAAAGGAAGGTTTTCGGCATCCCCTGTGAATTTGACGGGAAAAGTGGAGTGAAGTAGAATAAAAATTGTATTTTTGCGGCAACTTTCTAAAAATACCCCATCTCATGGATACCATACAGATAAAAGACAAAAAGTTCTCTGTCTCTATCAAAGAGCAGGACATTCTGAGAGAAGTGACACGCGTGGCAAACGAAATAAACCGGGACTTGGCCGGAAAGAACCCGCTGTTCGTCAGCGTGCTCAACGGTTCGTTCATGTTTACTTCCGACCTGATGAAACGCATCACCATCCCCTGCGAAATATCGTTCGTCAAACTGGCTTCTTACCAAGGGCTGTCCTCTACCGGAGTAATCAAGGAAGTAATAGGCATCAACGAAGATCTCACAGACCGCACGGTGGTCATTGTAGAAGACATCGTGGATACGGGGCTTACCATGCAACGCCTGCTGGAAACGCTCGGCACCCGCAAACCAAAGGAAATCCATATCGCTTCCCTACTGGTGAAACCCGAAAAGCTGAAAGTGGACTTGAACATAGAATACGTAGCCATGAACATACCGAACGACTTTATCGTAGGCTACGGGTTAGACTATGACGGATTCGGACGCAACTATCCCGACATCTATACGCTAATGGAATAACCACAAAGAAAAAATCACAACTTAATAAATCGCACCCCCAAAAAGATGTTGAACATTGTAATTTTCGGTGCTCCCGGCTCAGGCAAAGGGACACAAAGCGAGAGAATAGTAGAGAAGTACGGCATCAACCACATTTCTACCGGAGACGTGCTCCGTGCGGAAATCAAGAACGGAACAGAACTCGGCAAGACAGCCCAAGGCTACATCGACCAAGGCCTGCTGATTCCCGACTCTTTGATGATTGATATTCTGGCAAGCGTATTCGACAGCTTCAAGGACAGCAAAGGAGTCATTTTCGACGGCTTCCCCAGAACCATTGCACAAGCAGAGGCATTGAAAGTGATGCTGAAAGAGAGAGGACAGGAAGTGAGTGTCATGCTCGACCTCGAAGTTCCGGAAGACGAACTGATGGTTCGCCTCATCAAACGCGGAAAAGATTCCGGCCGTGCCGATGACAACGAAGAAACCATCAAGAAACGCCTGAATGTCTATCACTCACAGACAGCCCCCCTGATTGACTGGTACAAAGCGGAAGGCCAATACCGCCACATCAAGGGGTCGGGCACCATGGAAGGCATCTTTGCCGATATCTGCAAGGAGATTGACACCGTGGCCGGCAAGTAAACAATCTGGAATCCAAGCAATCTTCAGATAAAACAATCATTATCCTAACATCTATCCAATAATATGGCTGAATCTAATTTTGTAGACTACGTAAAGATATACTGTCGTTCCGGCAAAGGCGGGAGAGGCTCCACACACATGCGGCGCGCAAAATACGTGCCTAACGGAGGGCCTGACGGAGGTGACGGAGGACGAGGAGGCCATATCATTCTTCGCGGCAACCGCAATTACTGGACGCTGCTTCACCTGCGCTACGACCGTCACATCATGGCCGGGCACGGCGAATCGGGTTCCAAGAATTGCAGCACCGGCAAGGACGGTGCCGACAAGGTGATTGAAGTGCCCTGCGGAACCGTTGTCTATAACGCCGAAACAGGCGAATACCTCTGCGACGTGACCGAACACGGGCAAGAAGTCATTCTGCTGAAAGGCGGACGCGGCGGACAAGGCAACAACCACTTCAAAACCCCCACACGGCAAGCTCCCCGCTTCGCACAGCCGGGCGAACCGATGCAGGAAATGACGGTTATCATGGAATTGAAGCTGCTGGCCGATGTCGGTCTGGTAGGTTTCCCCAATGCCGGAAAGTCCACCTTGCTTGCCGCATTGTCTTCAGCAAAGCCCAAGATAGCCAATTACCCTTTCACCACGATGGAGCCTAATCTGGGCATCGTCTCCTATCGCGAAGGAAAGTCTTTCGTCATGGCCGATATTCCGGGCATCATCGAAGGAGCCAGCCAAGGTCGTGGATTGGGATTACGTTTCCTGCGCCACATTGAGCGTAATTCGTTGTTGCTCTTCATGGTGCCGGCCGACAGCGACGACATCCGCAAAGAGTATGAGATTCTGCTGAACGAGTTGAAGAATTTCAATCCCGAAATGTTAGACAAGCAACGGGTACTGGCCATCACCAAAAGCGACATGCTGGATCAGGAGCTGATGGACGAAATAGAACCCACGCTCCCTGAAAACATTCCGCATATATTCATCTCCGCCATATCGGGCATGGGCATCTCTGTGCTGAAAGATATCCTTTGGGAAGAACTGAACAAGGAGAGCAACCGGATAGAAGGCAAAACAGAAAGCATCACCCACCGTGCAAAAGACCTCAGCCATCTGAAGGAAGAGCTGAAGGAAGAGGGAGAAGACATCGACATCGAATATATCGAAGATGCAGAGGAGATAGAAGACCTCGAAGACTTTGAATATGAAGAAGACTGGGAGGAAGAAGACAAATGATTCCTCTCACCGAAGATAGAAAAATGTTGGGATATGAGGTGCTTGCCTCCTATCCCGACATTTCTTGTTTTGTAACCACCCGTCACGGAGGATGCAGCCGCGGGAATTATGCCTCTTTCAACTGTACGCCTTATACGGGCGACGATGCCGCATGTGTCCGCAAGAATCAGGAAATACTGTGTGATGGATTACCTCAACGCCCGAAAGAACTCATCATTCCTTATCAGACACATGGGACAGCATCTCTTGTGATAGACAAAGCCTTCCTGAAGTCTACTGCGGCAGAACGCCATGCCGCATTGCAAGGTATTGACGCATTGATTACCGACGAAGCGGGTTGCTGCATCTGCATTTCCACGGCAGACTGCATCCCTATCCTGCTCTACGATCGGAAACACAAGATAGTGGCAGCCGTCCATGCCGGCTGGAGAGGAACAGCAAACCACATTCTGCGCCGCACCTTTGATAAAATGCAGACCCTTTTCCATACTGACGGAAAAGACATCATTGCCTGCATAGGTCCCGGCATCTCACTCCCTGCGTTCGAGGTAGGTGATGAGGTATATGAAGCATTCAGGGAGAATGATTTCCCGATGGACTATATCTCGGAGTGGAAGCCCGAAACACATAAATACCACATTGACCTGTGGGCTGCCAACCATCTGCAACTGCTCGACCTCGGCATACCTTCCGCACAAGTGGAGACAGCCGGCATTTGTACCTTTACCCGACATGAAGATTTTTTCTCGGCACGACGGCTGGGCATCAAGTCCGGACGTATATTGTCGGGAATCATGATAAATAAATGACTTATGTATAAGATTATCGTATCAGAAGAAATAAGACGTGGCTGCCCCATTTTCAGAGGTGCAGCCGTATATGCGGAAGTAACCAATACTGCATTCAGTGAGGGTTTGTGGAAGGAAATCGACGCCTTCACTCAGGAACTGAGAAAGAATGAAACGGCAGACAGTATCAAATCCCAACCTGTCATTGCCGCTACCCGTGAAGCCTACAAACGTTGTGGCAAAGATCCCAGTCGCTACCGTCCTTCGGCCGAGGCTTTGCGCCGACGCCTGCTGCGTGGCTTGGACCTTTATCAGATTGACACGCTGGTAGATTTAATCAATCTTGTATCTCTCCGCACCGGCTATTCCATCGGCGGTTTCGATGCCGATAAAATACAAGGCACCGAACTTGAACTCGGAATCGGTCATGCCGACGAACCGTTTGAAAGTATCGGACGCGGAACCTTGAATATCGAAGGATTGCCCGTATACAGAGACTTGATTGGAGGTATCGGCACACCGACCAGTGACCATGAGCGTACAAAAATGGACTTGGGAACTCGCCACATACTTGCCATCATCAATGGTTACAGTGGCTCTGACGGCCTGCTGGAAACCGCGGAAATGACACAAGATTTGCTACGAAAGTATGCAGCTTCCAATGGAGGCAGCATACGATATTTTTTGTAAGAAGAAAGATTCCGATCATGCAATTATTTCCAGTCCTTATCATATTGTCCTCCCTCTTCATTCTTCCGCCACAAGAACAAAAGCCTGCATTCAGCCAAATGGAAATCAATCATATACGTGTTGCAACGCCCGGCCTGTTCTCTCACGGCAAATACCATGAAATTCATCTGGACAGCTTGTCCGATGAAGACTATTCGTTTCCGCTACTCAACGGGAAAGTAATTTCACCTTATGGTCGCAACAGAAGCAGACACGCCGGTGTGGACATCAAGACTCATGCCAAGGACACCATTCGCGCCGCATTCGCAGGTGTAGTGCGTATGTCCAAGCCATATAGCGCCTATGGAAATGTAATCGTCATACGCCACAGCACCGGGTTAGAGACGGTTTACAGCCACCAATTCAAAAACTTCGTAAAGAGCGGCGACATAGTAAAAGCCGGACAACCCATTGGCCTGACCGGGCGCACGGGACGTGCCAGCACGGAGCATCTGCATTTCGAAACCCGCATCAACGGGCAGCACTTCAATCCGAACATCATTTTCGACTTACAAGAGCGGGCACTACGCCGCCAATGCATCCGTTGCACTAAAGACGGAAACGGCATCACAGTAAAACCAATGCGAAAAAAATAGCGATTGGAACAGCATGACTATCCGAACGTTTCACTACATTTGCAAAACGTTTCATTTTAACAACAAATTGAAGATTAAAACATATCAATGATAGAAAAACTGATTGTTCTTGAGGACATTGATCCCGTCATCTTTTATGGCGTAAACAATGCCAATATGCAATTGATAAAAGCCCTATATCCCAAACTTCGCATCGTTGCACGCGGCAATGTCATCAAAGTGCTGGGCGATGAAGAGGAAATGTGCGCATTTGAAGAAAACATCACGAAGCTGGAGAAATATTGTGCAGAATATAATTCGCTGAAGGAAGAAGTCATTATAGATATTATTAAGGGCAATGCTCCACAAGCCGAGAAATCAGGGAATGTCATTGTGTTCAGTGTCAGCGGTAAACCAATCATTCCGCGCAGCGAAAACCAGTTGAAACTGGTGGAGGCCTTTGCCAAAAACGACATGGTGTTCGCCATCGGTCCTGCCGGTTCGGGAAAAACTTACACAGCCATTGCACTTGCCGTACGGGCACTGAAAAATAAGGAAATCAAGAAAATCATCCTCAGCCGCCCTGCCGTAGAAGCCGGAGAAAAGCTCGGATTCCTCCCGGGAGACATGAAGGATAAGATAGACCCATACTTGCAGCCACTCTATGATGCCCTGCAAGACATGATACCCGCCGCCAAGCTGAAAGAGTATATGGAACTGAACATCATCCAAATAGCTCCTCTTGCTTTTATGCGCGGACGTACACTGAACGATGCAGTCGTGATTCTGGATGAAGCGCAGAACACCACCACACAACAAATCAAGATGTTCCTCACCCGTATGGGCATGAACACCAAGATGATTGTTACGGGTGATATGACACAGATTGACTTGCCGCAATCGCAAACTTCGGGTCTTGTGCAAGCCTTGAAAATTTTAAAAGGCGTAAAAGGCATCAGCTTCATCGAACTGAACAAAAAAGACATTGTCCGCCACAAATTAGTGACACAGATAGTAGAGGCCTACGAACGTTTTGACAAGGAAGCTAAAGCAGAACGGGAGAAACGGAAAGCAGAAAACATAGAGAAGCAACTCCCCGCATAAAATTGCAAATTTTCAAACCGTAAATATTACAAAGATGAAAGCATTAACTAAAACAGATTTCAATTTTCCGGGACAAAAGAGCGTGTACCACGGAAAAGTGCGCGATGTATACAACATCAATGGTGAAAAGCTGGTCATGGTGGCTACCGACCGTATTTCTGCCTTCGACGTAGTATTGCCGAAAGGCATTCCTTTCAAAGGACAGATGCTGAACCAGATTGCAGCGAAATTTCTGGATGCCACAACCGACATCTGTCCCAACTGGAAGATGGCTACACCCGATCCGATGGTGACGGTAGGTGTGATGTGCGAAGGATTCCCTATCGAAATGATTGTACGCGGTTATCTGTGTGGTAGCGCATGGCGTGCTTACAAGAGCGGCGTTCGTGAGATTTGTGGGGTGAAGTTGCCCGAAGAAATGAAGGAAAACCAGAAGTTTCCCGAACCCATCATCACTCCGACCACTAAAGCGGAAATCGGCGAACACGATGCCGATATCTCCAAGGAAGAGATACTGGCCAAAGGATTGGCTACTCCTGAAGAATATGCCATTTTAGAGAAATACACTCTGGCACTCTTTAAACGCGGAACAGAGATTGCGGCAGCACGCGGTTTGATTTTGGTCGACACCAAATACGAATTTGGAAAGCACAATGGGAAAATATACCTGATGGATGAAATTCACACACCCGACTCCAGCCGTTATTTCTATTCCGAAGGTTATGAAGAACGTTTCATCAAAGGTGAAGCGCAAAAACAACTGTCCAAGGAGTTTGTGCGCGAATGGTTGATGGATAACGGATTCCAAGGAAAAGCCGGACAACAAGTTCCGGAAATGACGGATGAAATCGTAGCCTCTATCAGCGAACGCTACATTGAATTGTACGAGCACATCACCGGAGAAAAGTTCGTCAAGGAAGATACCGGTAACATTGCCGAGAGAATTGAAAAGAACGTAACGGAATATTTGAGATAATGAACTACCCGCAGGAACACATCAAGCCTTACGGTAAAGACGGCAAGAAGAGCGAACAGGTGAAAGAGATGTTCGACAACATTGCTCCTTTTTACGACAAACTCAATCATACTCTGTCCATGGGTATAGACCGCAGTTGGCGTAAAAAAGCAATCAAGGCTCTCCGGCCCTTTCGTCCGCGCCGCATCATGGATGTAGCTACCGGTACGGGAGACTTTGCCATTCTTGCATGTCGCGAACTTCAACCCGATGCACTGATCGGTATTGACATATCAGAAGGTATGATGAATGTGGGACGTGAAAAAGTAAGCAGGGTTCACCTCTCGGACAAGATTTCCTTTGTCCGGGAGGATTGCCTCGCGCTTTCCTTTGCCGATACGAGTTTCGATGCCGTAACTGTGGCTTTCGGTATTCGCAACTTTGAAAGTCTGGACAAGGGACTATCCGAAATATGCCGTGTGCTTAAAGCCGGCGGACACCTTGTCATTCTCGAACTCTCCGCTCCGGAGCGTTTTCCAATGAAACAGCTATTCTCCATTTATTCAAAAGTGGTTATCCCTTTGCTCGGCAAATGTATATCGAAAGACAACAATGCTTATACCTATCTGCCGCAAAGCATCCGCGCTTTTCCGCAGGGAGAGGTGATGCAAGAAGTCATCCGACGGGCCGGATTCAGCAAAGTACACTTCAAACGATTGACTTTCGGAATATGTACACTTTATGTAGCAATTAAGTGAAAGAAAGAACTAACATCAAAGGAACAATTTTATGAGAACAATACACATACCCAGCCTATATCTCTTTTGTCTTATCGTCTCCACTGCATGCGCTTCTGATAATGGAGACAACAGCATGATATGGGATTTTGCTCCTATTGAACTCCATATCTCTGTACGAGATGCCCAAGGTCATGACCTGCTGAACCCTGAAACTCCCGGCAACATTGCCAAACAAGGAATCAAAGCAATCTATAAAGATAAAATTTATAAAAAGGATGTCCCAGTAAACCAAACCAAAGCCTATAAGTCACGATTCAACGGTCTGCAAACCCAAAAAACAGAAGAGGGTAAATATTTCCTTACTTTTGGTGAGTTCGAAGGGAATGAGACTTTTAAAGACGAGAAAATAATAATTGATTGGAATGACGGAACACAAGATGTTATTACTTTCTCCAGCAAACTGACTTGGAAGTCCCAAAATGAACCCGTATTCAGTAGAAAGTTTTATCTGAACGGAGAAGATAACGGGTTAAACTTAGGAAACTTTATCATCATCAAAGAGCCATCGCCTATAACATCAATCATATCCTCCAAATTTATCATCACAGATACTCACTATGGCATAGATGCCGACAATAAAGAAAAAATTTCAGATGATTTGTCAAATAATCCCCTCTATCCTATTGGCTCTGCATTTACCATAGAATTTGTAGACAAGATACTATCTATAGGTTCAACAGGAAAGTATACATTGCTTGCAACTGACAACACCTCTCTAATAAACGGTACAATAGAAATAACCAATACCGCAGGTTTCAGCAACTTTACCGACGAAATGACTGCACACTACAAGCTCATACCTCCTGATAATCAAATATACGGATACATACAGTGGAAAGTTGATTCCGGCAGTAACAAACGTACATATAATATTTTTATAGTACGCTCGTCGCATAGTAAGAGTAATATAGCATCACCACAAAATCTCTGGATTTATGAAGACCTAACAGACTACTATCAGGCAAAATTCCCAGATAACGAGATAAAAGAAGTAGTACGTCTACAGATAAGCAAATATAGTCCAACCCCCAAATAAGGATCTCATGCAGAAATACGGTTTAATAGGTTATCCGCTGAAACATTCGTTTTCCATCGGTTACTTCAATGAAAAGTTCAAAGCAGAAAACATTGATGCCGAATATGTGAATTTCGAGATTCCCACTATTAACGATTTTATGCAGGTAATAGAGGAAAACCCCAACCTTTGCGGCCTCAACGTAACTATCCCCTATAAGGAACAGGTGATTCCTTTTCTTGACGAATTGGATAAGGATACCGCAAAAATCGGCGCGGTCAATGTCATCAAGATTGTCCGCCTGCCCAAAGGAAAAGTGAAATTAGTAGGATATAATTCGGATATCATCGGATTCACCCAGTCCATCGAGCCTTTGCTGCAACCCCACCACAAGAAAGCGTTGATTCTCGGCACGGGAGGAGCTTCAAAAGCCGTATATCATGGTTTGAACAATCTTGGAATAGAAAGTACATTCGTGTCGCGCACCAAGAAAAACAACAAGTTTCTGACTTACGAAGAGCTGACACCGGAAGTGATGGCTTCGCACACTGTCATAGTGAACACCACCCCCGTAGGGATGTTTCCAAAAGTGGACTTTTGTCCCAATATTCCTTACGAGCAGCTTACCTCCGACCACTTGCTCTACGATTTGTTGTACAATCCGAACGAAACGCTTTTCATGAAAAAGGGACAGGCACAAGGAGCCATCACTAAAAACGGACTGGAAATGCTGTTGTTGCAAGCCTTTGCCGCATGGGAAATCTGGAAAAGATAACGAAAAGACAAACCGGATGAGTAAAAGCGTCAAATACTGTTTGATGGGGATATCGGCATCGATTATCATCGCCCTTATCGGAGGAAGCTTTTATATGCTCAGTTATTCATTGACTCCGACACACAACACCGGTAAAGACATTGCCGGTTCCTATGAGTACATGTTCAACGAATATCCTTTCATCAAGCCATGGGTCGATAGCCTGCAAGCCATCGGTGCCTTGCGCGATACATTCATTGTTAATGACGAAGGGAAGAAGTTGCATGCCCTCTTTGCCGAGGCACCCGAGCCGACTGACAAAACAGCCATCATTGTACACGGTTATACGGACAATGCCGTCCGCATGCTGATGATAGGATATATGTACAACAAAGAGTTGAAATACAACATCCTGCTACCCGACTTGCAAAACCATGGTTTGAGCGAAGGCGATGCCATCCAAATGGGATGGAAAGACAGCCGGGATATAATAAGGTGGAGGGATGTGGCTTCGGCTCTCTTCAAGAAACCTTATACATGGGAAGGCACCTATGTTAAAGGTAGTCCGTGGCAGACTATCACAGGGAATAGGCACAGTTTGCAGATAGTGCTGCACGGCATCTCTATGGGAGCCGCCACCACCATGATGACGTCGGGATACAGTCGGGATGCCAACAGTAACATTATGTGCTACGTGGCAGACTGCGGCTACACCAGCGTGTGGGACGAGTTTGCATACGAACTGAAGCAACAATTCGGCTTGCCGGCATTTCCGCTATTGCACACCACAAGTCTGCTATGCAAGATAAAATACGGTTGGACTTTCGGCGAAGCTTCCGCTTTGAAGCAAATGCAAAGTCTGCATGCCAACCAGCCCATGCTCTTTATCCACGGAGAGGCCGATACATACGTACCTACAAGGATGGTCCATTCGCTCTATGAGGCAAGACGTGGTGACAAAGAATTATGGATTGTTCCGGGCACCGCACATGCCGAATCTTACAAAAACTATCCGCAGGAATATACAAAGCGAGTAAAGAATTTTATTGAAAAACATATACATTGAGTTGTTTTTTTCTTATATTCGCTGCAACAAACTGCTGATGTATGAAACGATTCATTGCCATATCATTTCTTTTGTGCCTGTTTGTTGCCATGCAAGCGCAGAGGATATATACCACAAATAATATTCCCAAAGTTCATCTTCAAGACAAGACACGCTACGTATGCAATCCTGCCGACATTCTCTCGGCAGCCGCATGCGACAGCATAGACCGCATGCTGTATGCCTTAGAGCAAACGACCGGCATTGAAACGGTAGTGGCTGTGGTTCCGTCTATCGGCAATGACGATTGTTTCGACTTCTCTCATCGTTTACTCAACGAATGGGGAGTGGGAAAGAAAGGAAAAGACAACGGCCTCATCATTTTGCTGGTCACCGACCAGCGTTGCATCCAATTCTATACCGGCTATGGTCTGGAAGGCGATTTGCCTGATGCCATCTGCAAACGCATCCAATCCAAGGAGATGATTCCTTACCTGAAAGACGCAAACTGGGATGCCGGCATGATGGCGGGTGTGCGGGCTGTGTGTGCACGTCTTGACGGCAGCATGACAAATGATGCAGACCAAGAGGATAATTCTTCGGGCGTAAATCTCCTGCTGGGGCTTCTCGGTCTCTTGGGCGTTGCATCGGCGGCAGGCATCTATGCTCACCGCAAAGCCACCAAATGCCCTAACTGCGGGCAACACAAACTACAACGAAGCAACAGTGTACTCATTTCCAGACACAAGGGAGTAAAGACGGAAGACGTGACGCTGACCTGCCTCAACTGCGGACATAAAGTGGTGCGTCGCCAACAGTCATACGACGAGAATTATCGTGGTGGAGGAGGTAGCGGTCCGGTAATCTTCGGTGGAGGAAGTATGCTCGGCGGAGGCCGTGGAGGGGGCTTCAGTGGAGGAAGCTTCGGCGGTGGAAGAGGCGGAGGCGGTGGTGCCGGCTCACGGTTTTAATCAATGAATTGTATAACAATCCAATAAAAAGAAGAAGTATGAAGAAATCAAACATCATCATCATTGCAGTTGTGGCCATCCTTGCCATTTGGGGCATCAGCAGCTACAACGGGTTAGTCACCATGGAAGAAGACGTCAACGGACAATGGTCGAACGTAGAAACACAGTACCAACGCCGGGCAGACCTGATACCCAATCTGGTAAGCACAGTAAAAGGATACGCCTCGCACGAGAAGGAAACACTTGAAGGAGTGATACAGGCACGCAGTGCGGCCACTCAAATCAAAGTAGACGTCAATGATCTGACCGAGGAAAAGCTGGCCGAATTCCAGAAAGCACAAGGTGCCGTAACTTCGGCCTTAGGCAAATTACTGGCCATCACCGAGAATTATCCCGACTTGAAAGCCAACCAGAATTTCCTTGAACTGCAAGCGCAACTGGAAGGAACGGAAAACCGCATCAACGTGGCACGTACCAACTTCAACAATACGGCCAAAGAGTTCAACACAGCCATCAGACGTTTTCCCAAGAGCATTCTGGCCGGATTGTTCGGCTTTAAAAAACGTGCTTATTTCGAGGCAGCCGAGGGTGCCGAACAAGCGCCTAAAGTAGAGTTCTAATCTGCTTAAAAGGCCGAAGGCCGGATTAAAACTTTTTTGTATCCTGAAAAGCACGGATTACACCATTTTATCTATTTGACTGAAATAGAGCATGATAATCAGCGTAATCCGTGCTTTCGTATATTATAAGGCATCTGTCGTCCGGCCGAAAGCCGGACTTTTATCAGGCTACCTCCCGATTTAGGTGCAAACAGCCCTACCAATTCACTGCATCGTTCAAAATCACTCCATCTGCCGCATCTTCCGCAGTAAAAGTTCCGCTCTTATACTGAACGCATAGCATCACCAGCGGCGTGTCTCCGTTATTCCTGACGGAACGCTTGCCGGCAGGAGCCACTCTCACCACACTTCCCTCTGATATAGGAAAAACCTTTCCATCTACTTGGAACTCACCGGTTCCGGTCAGGAAGAAGTAAAGTTCTTCGTGATGCTTATGGATATGCAGAAATCCCGTTTCCGCTCCCGGAGGGAACACTTGAAAGGAAAACTCTCCGCCTGTGGCTTGCAAAGCCGTACCGCCAAACACCTTGCCGGGGATTTTCACTTCGGGAGCAAGCTCCAATACATGCTCTTCCAACTCACTCAGTCTGCCAATGCTTATGGCACTGAAATTCTCTGCTGTCGCAATTTTCTTAATCTCTTTCATTTTAGTCTTTTATTAAATTGTTGTTTAGAAGCTTTTCATTCGCATACATCATCAGGCGGTCCGAAGAAACCGTTTCAGTACATTTCTTTTTTGCAGCTTATATCATTATTCACTAACTTTACATCAGAAAACTGCTTTCTTTTATACAGTGGCAAAATTATGTATTAACATGCGATAAAACAAGAGGTTACATAACGGTAAGCTGGTTACTTAAAACTCACTTTTGGTGAAAAACAAAGAGTTATCATGGCAAAAAAAGAAGAAAAAAAATCTATCATTGAGATTTGTCCCATACGAAACATTGTGGCACGCTTCGGAAACAAATGGGCATTGTTGGTTATTTTCATTCTGAGTGAGAATGAAAACCTCCGTTTCAATCAATTAGGAAAGATGATACCCGATATTTCGTCCAAGGTGCTTGCCAACACACTGCAAAACCTTGAGGCCGACAATCTGGTGAAGCGAACCGTGTTTCCGGAAGTGCCCATTCGTGTGGAATACGCACTGACGGACACCGGCCGCTCGCTGGTTCCCATCATCCAATCGCTGACGGACTGGGCACAACAAAACATGCAGTCGATTATGAAACATCGAAAGATGTACGAGCAACATCAACGATGACGCTTCCAACCACAGTTTCAGGAATCCGGCTTTATTTAAACATCGGGATCCGGATTGAATTGGCGCTGAACAGGAAGAGGAGAAAAGACCCGTTCTTCATTCTTTACACGAAAAGAAAATACGGATAAGCAATTTCCGGGAACAGCCTTATAATACATTATAAATCGGGTCAATATTTTTAGTAGAAATCGAGACTGTGTTCAGTATATTTCGGAAGAATTTCCGGGAAAAATCCGTCCGTCATTTACTAAAAACGGAAAGAGAATTTGGCATAACCTGAGTTCTGGGAACAGGCGGTTGCTTTTGCCAAAGATGAGGGGCTGCATCCTGTCGGGCGGATAATTTCCTGAATGCACCGGTTTACGGCGCTTGGGCGGAAGAGGAGAGAGCCTTTCAGAACGGCCGCCCTCCCCCTGTTTTGACAGATGCAATCCTTTGCCGTGACAGACACAAGTGTTTTGCGCGACAGACACAAGTGTTTGAGCCGTCAGACACAAGTGTTTTAGCCGCAAAACACAAGTGTCTGACAAGGCCGGAATAAACACCTGATAACCAACAGGGTTTGACTTTAAAACACAAGCCGCCGGATGAGGTTCCCGATCTGCTTCTCATCCCGAACCCAGGTTAGTATAAGTTTGTTTTCGAATCCGAAAACTTCACAGAACCTCCGATTATCTTCTATCATCGGGCTTGTTTCAGAACAGGACAACAAGCATATCGCCGCAACTTTTTCAATCGCAGGAAACGGTTCCAAGCAGACAATGATCCGGCAACGCAAAATAAGCAAACTTATTTTTGCACTGCTTTCATTTTGCACTATCTTTGCACTATCAATCGATAACAAACATACATATCTCATGAGTAACCAACGATACATGATGCGAGGCGTCAGCGCTTCGAAAGAAGATGTGCACAACGCCATCAAGAACATCGACAAAGGTATTTTCCCACAGGCTTTCTGCAAAATCATCCCCGACATATTGGGCGGCGACCCGGCATATTGCAACATCATGCACGCCGACGGTGCAGGCACAAAATCATCCTTGGCATACATGTATTGGAAAGAAACCGGCGACCTTTCCGTTTGGAAAGGCATAGCGCAAGATGCCCTGATTATGAATATCGACGACCTGCTCTGCGTGGGTGCGGTAGACAACATCTTGGTATCCTCCACCATCGGGCGCAACAAACTGCTGATTCCGGGCGAGGTAATCTCCGCCATCATCAACGGTACGGACGAACTGCTTGCCGAACTGCGCGATATGGGCGTGGGGGTATATGCCACCGGTGGCGAAACGGCCGATGTGGGCGACCTTGTGCGCACCATCATCGTGGACTCCACAGTGACCTGCCGCATGAAACGCGCAGACGTCATCGACAATGCCAACATCCGTCCGGGAGATGTGATTGTGGGACTTGCCTCTTACGGAAAAGCCACTTACGAGAAAGAATACAACGGCGGCATGGGCAGCAACGGACTGACCTCGGCCCGTCACGATGTATTCGCCAACTATCTGGCAGAGAAATATCCCGAAAGCTATGACAAAGCCGTGCCCGACGAATTGGTGTACAGCGGCGGACTGAAACTGACGGACACGGTGGAAGGCAGTCCGATAGATGCCGGAAAATTAGTGCTCTCGCCCACCCGCACCTATGCTCCGGTAGTAAAGAAGTTGCTCGACGCCCTCCGTCCCGAAATTCACGGCATGGTGCATTGCTCGGGCGGCGCACAGACCAAAGTGCTGCACTTTGTAGGCGAAAACATCCGGGTGGTGAAAGACAACCTCTTCCCCGTCCCCCCTCTGTTCAAGACCATCAAGGAACAAAGCGACACGGACTGGAGCGAGATGTACAAAGTCTTCAATATGGGACATCGCTTGGAAGTCTACCTCTCGCCCGAACATGCCGAAGAGGTGATTGCCATCAGCCGGAGTTTCAATATCGACGCACGCGTTGTGGGACGCATCGAAGAAAGCGACCGGAAAGAACTGATTATAAAGAGCGAGTTCGGAGAGTTCAAGTATTAAAAGCCACAGGTGATGGAGAAAGAACGAAAAGGATGCCTGTTGCTCATCGGCTTCACAGTCATGGCCTCAGCAGGGATATACATTGCTCTGAGGTTGCAGTGGCCGTTTTTAAGGAATCTGATGTATTTGACACCTTCTCTCGTAGCTCCCTACATAGGCGAAAAATATTTCAGCGATAAAAACAAGAAAACGCCTAAATGGAGATGGGCATTGCTTATCGTTCTGATTTTCCTGTTGGCCGGATTAGTGACATGGTGGATGGAAAGCCGTTAAGTTGAAACAAACGATGTAACAAATAAAAAAGGAAACCGTATTTTGTATATGTGTTTTGATTGAAAAAATTAGAGATTTAAAATATTAAAATGGAACAAATAAGCCAATATCCTAAGGTAGAAATATATTTGGGAGACTGTAAGAATGAGCTTAAATATCTACCAGATAATTCTGTTGATCTAATAGTCACCTCTCCTCCCTATGCAGACCAACGAAAAAGTACCTATGGAGGTATCAGTGTAGATAAATATGTAGAATGGTTTTTGCCCATATCTGAAGAATTGTTGCGCGTACTAAAGCCTACAGGAACATTCATCTTAAATATTAAAGAGAAAGTAGTGAACGGTGAACGTAGTACTTATGTTATGGAATTAATATTGGAAATGAAAAAACAAGGCTGGCTATGGACAGAAGAATTTATTTGGCATAAAAAAAATTGCTATCCAGGCAAATGGCCAAACCGATTTCGAGATGCCTGGGAACGTCTACTGCAATTCAATAAAAGCAAACAGTTTAACATGTATCAAGATTCAGTCATGGTTCCTGTTGGTGATTGGGCAAAAAGTCGCTTAAAGAATCTAAGCGAAACAGACCTACGTAGAGATAATTCAAAGGTATCAAGTGGCTTTGGCAAAAACATTTCTAATTGGATAGGACGCGATATGACTTACCCCACAAATGTATTGCATCTGGCCACAGAATGCAATAATAAAAAGCATAGTGCCACATTTCCAGAAACACTACCGACATGGTTTATTAATCTATTTACCCAAGTAGGAGATTGCGTACTTGACCCTTTCATGGGTAGTGGAACAACTAATATCGTAGCAGCTAAGCTACATAGAAATAGTATTGGCATTGAGCTATTACCCGATTATTATAATTTAGTAAAAACATCATTTGAGAAAATATCAACAATAAAATCTAAATCCCATGAACAAGTCATTAATAAATCTAGTTACTCAATACGTGGAAAACAATATACCCTTTTTTCATCAGAATAGAATAAAAAAATTAGGGAATTTGCAATTAGATGACTTTATAAAAAGGAAAAATCCCTATCTATTTAAAGCCAAACATTTAACAACAGCCCCCGAAATCGTAAAAAGCTTCGCAGATGCATACATATCATCTGCTGAAGAAACCATATTCGGGGATTGGTTGGAAGGGTTAGCAATATTTGTTTGTTCTCAAGTATATGCCGGACGTAAATCATCAACTAAAGGAATAGATTTAGAATTTGACAAAGAAAACATCAGATATATCGTTTCCATTAAATCAGGGCCTCATTGGGGAAACAGTACACAAATCAGCAAGATGCGCGATGATTTTAGAACTGCTCAGAAGACACTACGTACCAGCAATTCCGGTCTGAATATCCGTGCCATTAATGGGTGTTGCTATGGTAAAGATAACCAGCCTGACAAAGGTGATTATCTAAAATACTGCGGTCAAGACTTTTGGTTCTTTATATCCGGAGAAAAGACACTCTACACAGATATTATTCAACCATTATCAGTCAATGCTAAAGAACAAAATGATGAATATCAGATAGAATATGGTAAGATGATTAATAAAATAACCAAAGAGTTTATTATAAATTATTGCTTAGAAGATGGCAGTATTGATTGGAGTAAAATTGTACGATTGAATTCAGCAAGCAAAGCATTAGAATAATCCGATGGCAGACAACAACACCTTACTGGAGAAACTCGACGGCCTCGTAGCCCGTTTCGAGGAAGTATCCACACTGATTACGGATCCGGCAGTGATTGCCGACCAGAAACGCTACGTAAAGCTCACCAAAGAATACAAAGAACTGGGCGACCTGATGAGTGCCCGCAAAGAATACATACAAGTACTTGACGGCATTGACGAAGCCAAAGAAATCATCGCCAACGAAACAGACCCCGAAATGCGGGAAATGGCACGGGAAGAACTGGACTCCTGCCAGACACGGCTACCCGAACTGGAAGAACAGATAAAGCTGCTGCTCGTTCCTGCCGACCCGCAGGACAGCCGCAACGCCATCCTCGAAATACGTGGCGGTACGGGCGGTGACGAAGCAGCCATTTTTGCCGGCGACCTCTTCCGCATGTACAGCAAATACTGTGACATCAAAGGCTGGAAGCTCGAAGTGTCGAGCGCCAACGAAGGTGCCGCAGGCGGCTTCAAGGAAATCATCTGTTCTGTGACGGGCGACAACGTATATGGCACGCTTAAATATGAGTCGGGGGTACATCGGGTGCAACGCGTACCTGCCACCGAGACGCAAGGACGTGTGCACACCTCTGCCGCATCAGTGGCCGTATTGCCCGAAGCGGAAGAATTTGATGTCATCATCAACGAAGGCGAAATCAAATGGGATACCTTCCGAAGCGGTGGCGCAGGCGGTCAGAACGTCAATAAAGTAGAATCCGGCGTACGCTTGCGCTATAACTGGAAGAATCCCAATACAGGCATCGTCGAGGAAATTCTTATCGAATGTACCGAAACGCGCGACCAACCCAAGAACAAGGAACGCGCCCTTTCCCGCTTGCGCACGTTCATCTACGACAAAGAACACCAGAAGTATATCGACGACATCGCCTCCAAGCGTAAGACAATGGTCAGCACCGGCGACCGCTCCGCAAAGATTCGCACCTACAACTATCCGCAGGGACGCATCACTGACCACCGCATCAACTATACCATCTACAACCTTGCCGCCTTTATGGACGGCGACATACAAGACTGCATCGACCACCTGACTGTTGCCGAAAATGCGGAAAGACTGAAAGAAAGCGAATTGTAATCATTGAAAGAGAAATCAATCGTGACTCATATAATATAAAAGATACAAAAATGAATAAGCAAGAATTGTTTGAAAACATAAAGCGCAAGAAATCATTCCTTTGCGTCGGTCTGGACACAGACATCAAGAAGATACCGGAACACCTTCTGAAAGAAGAAGACCCTATATTCGCTTTCAACAAAGCCATCATCGATACCACCGCCGACCTTTGTATCGCTTACAAGCCGAATCTCGCTTTCTATGAAAGCATGGGCGTGAAAGGCTGGATTGCTTTTGAGAAAACAGTGAATTATATCAAGCAAAACCACCCCGACCAATTCATCATCGCCGATGCAAAACGCGGCGACATCGGGAATACTTCGGCCATGTATGCCCGCACTTTTTTTGAAGAGTTAGACATTGACTCCGTAACCGTAGCCCCCTACATGGGCGAAGACAGCGTCACGCCTTTCCTTACTTATGCCGGCAAATGGGTCATCCTGCTTGCACTCACCAGCAACAAAGGTTCGCACGACTTCCAACTGACGGCCGATGCCAATGGCGAACGCCTCTTCGAAAAAGTTCTACGTAGGTCGCAAGAGTGGGCAGGCGACGAACAAATGATATATGTGGTAGGCGCAACGCAAGGCCGTGCTTTCGAAGATATCCGCAAGATTGTTCCCGAACATTTCCTGCTGGTTCCCGGAGTCGGTGCACAAGGCGGCTCGCTGGAAGAAGTCTGTAAATATGGAATGAACCGCATGTGCGGACTGATAGTCAACTCTAGTCGCGGCATTATTTATGCGGATAAGACGGAAAATTTCGCCGCTGCCTCGCGAAAAGCTGCACAAGAGGTACAGGAACAAATGGCCGAACAGTTGAAAGCAATCTTGTAGACAATCATCCGCATTGACCGGATAATCCTAAAAAAGAACATTTCTGCTTTGTGAACAAAGATTTTTGCTCCAAAGCAGAAATGTTGCTATAAAAGGTGTTCGTTATTAATCACATCTATTTTGCTTTCTTATAATCAGCAATGAATCCCTCCATCATCCACTTTGCCAAAGCTTGGCGGTTGGAACTGATAATAAAGCGCCGCTGATCGAACGTATTCTGGATGTTGCCAAGCTCTACAAATACGGAAACAGGCGAAGCATTCAGCATTACGTAGAGATTCCTTTCGCTGACCGTGCCGCGAAAACCGCGATTAGGCTGATGCTTTCCGTATTTCGATTCAAAAGTATTCTTCATGGCAGTGGCGAGCCTCTTCCCCGAAACGCTTTTGGGAGCATGATAGAAGAATACATCTGTTTGCGCCCCTTTGCTGCGGCTGTCTACATGCAGAAAAATGGCACGGCAATACTTATATTTTTTACGGTCTTTACGATAAAGTGCATTAATTGCATCGCAGCGCTGTTGCAAGCGAGCCACCTGATTCAATGGAATGGCAGTTCCCATACACGTTTCCCGTTTGCTGTTGCTAAGGTATCTATCATCGCAAATACCATCCTTAGCATCTTGGATAATGATGCGCACTTCTGCTCCTTCTTCCATCAGATTGCGTGCCAGACGCAAAGCCACATCATAGGCGTATTCATCCTCATGGAGTTCTATATTACCAATTCTCCCGATAGCACCGGGATCAGGACCTCCATGCCCGCCCACTACATAAAAGCAAGCACCCTGCAAACGTTTCCCACTGATACGCACATCGGCAAGCGCTTTTCCGAAAAGCGGTTCGCGGACAAATCCTTTTCGCTTGCCGGTGGTTGTCAGAGAAGATGATTCAAATGTGCCCGTATCTTCTGTTATTTCTTGCAAAACAACATCTCCCGCAGTTCCCTCCTCAAATAGCGTATCTCCGGATGCCTCATCCTCCCCAAGACTTTCCTTTGCAGAATCTTGTTTAGAAACAATTTGCTGTGCAACTCTCAAACCATTATCCCTAACCGTGATGCCTTTCTTTACCGGAGAGTCCCCCCCCTCACTCCTCAATGGGGGCAACACATATCTCACCCCTAATTGCAATTCTTCTTTCCCATTCAGACGCTTCTTATTCAATTCAAGAAAAACTTTATAGTACATTTTTCCTGGACGGTTGTTGCGTTTAAGAAAAGAAGAGATGCCTTCACCGTTTCTCGGAGTATCGGTTGTTTGTTGAGCCTGAAAGGAAATAGATGTAAATACAAATAACAAAAGGAGCAATATTCTAACCATTTTCACTGCATTTTTTCTTTATGAAAGGCAAAAATACATTATTTTCCTTACTTTTGCGACGACTTACAACGTTAATTGACAATAAACTTTTACTGCAAAGCATTATGACAAAGCAATTCAAACCGGAAACACTATGCGTACAAGCCGGCTGGACACCTAAAAAGGGAGAGCCTCGTGTACTCCCTATCTACCAAAGCACCACTTTTAAATATGAAACCAGCGAACAAATGGCACGTCTGTTCGACCTCGAAGACAGCGGTTATTTCTACACCCGCCTGCAAAACCCTACGAACGATGCCGTTGCTGCCAAGATAGCTGCTCTTGAAGGCGGTGTCGCTGCCATGCTCACCTCCAGCGGACAGGCTGCCAACTTCTACGCCGTGTTCAATATCTGCGAAGCCGGCGACCATTTGGTATGCTCTTCCTGTATCTACGGAGGAACGTACAATCTCTTCGGTGTTACGATGAAGAAACTGGGCATCGAGGTAACTTTCGTCAACCCCGACGCTTCGGAAGAGGAACTCTCAGCAGCTTTTCGCCCCAATACCAAAGCACTGTTCGGTGAAGTCATTTCCAACCCTACGCTGGAAGTGCTTGACATCGAAAAATTTGCCCGCATTGCTCACAGCCACGGTGTCCCCCTGATTGTAGACAATACTTTCCCTACTCCCATCAACTGCCGTCCTTTTGAATGGGGAGCCGATATCGTAACCCACTCCACCACCAAATACATGGACGGACATGCAACTTCCGTAGGCGGTGTCATTGTAGACAGCGGCAATTTCGACTGGGAAGCACATGCCGACAAATTCCCCGGCTTATGTACTCCGGATGATTCTTACCACGGACTGACTTATACAAAAAGTTTCGGTAAGATGGCCTACATCACCAAAGCTACCGCCCAACTGATGCGCGACCTCGGCAGTATCCAGTCTCCGCAAAACGCATTTCTGCTGAACCTCGGTTTGGAAACTCTGCATCTGCGCGTGCCGCAACATTGTAAAAACGCACAGGCTGTAGCCGAGTATCTCTCCAAAAACGACAAAGTGGCATGGGTGAATTACAGTGGTCTGCCGGAAGATAAATACCACACATTGGCACAAAAATATCTCCCCAACGGATCATGTGGTGTTGTCACTTTCGGACTGAAAGGAGGGCGTGAAGTGGCAACTAAATTTATGGACTCATTGCAATTGGTAGCCATCGTCACCCACGTAGCCGATGCCCGCACATGTGTGCTGCACCCTGCCAGCCATACACACCGTCAACTTACGGATGAACAACTGATAGCAGCCGGCGTGCGCCCCGATTTGATTCGTCTTTCCGTAGGTATAGAAAATGTAGACGATATCATAGCCGATATCGAGCAGGCACTGCAATAAGAATCGAAAGCAAAGACACGAAGACACTGAGATTTTTTAGAATACCGGTTTTGAATATAACCAAGTTCACATCTATACAAGAAAAAATCTTCGTGCCTTCGTATTGCTATGGTTAGCCGGAACTTTATAATAAAAAGAATATTTACTTGCATCGGACTACTGTTTTAAAACTTTCATCCCTATATTTGCAGCCAAATTATAATCAATTTAATATCCCGCCATGGCTAAGATAACCAAAGAAGCTGCTTTGCTTTATCATTCGCAAAGCAAACCGGGTAAGATTGAAGTAATACCCACCAAACCCCATAGTACACAAAACGATCTTTCGCTCGCTTATTCTCCGGGCGTGGCAGAGCCTTGTCTTGAAATTGAGAAAAATCCGCAAGATGCGTATAAATATACGGCAAAAGGTAATCTGGTAGCCGTTATTTCCAATGGTACTGCAGTGCTCGGGTTGGGTGATATTGGTGCTCTCAGCGGTAAGCCCGTAATGGAAGGAAAAGGTTTGTTATTCAAAATCTATGCAGGTATTGATGTCTTCGACATCGAAGTGAACGAAAAAGATCCCGACAAATTTATCGAAGCTGTCAAAGCAATCGCACCCACATTCGGAGGTATCAACCTGGAAGATATCAAAGCACCCGAATGCTTTGAGATTGAACGCCGATTAAAAGAAGAACTAGATATCCCCGTAATGCACGATGACCAGCACGGCACAGCCATCATCTCCAGCGCAGGACTGTTGAATGCCCTTGAGGTAGCTGGTAAAAAGATTGAGGATGTGAAAATTGTGGTGAATGGTGCAGGTGCTTCAGCCACTTCATGTACCAAACTATATGAGGCACTCGGTGCACGTCGTGAAAATATCCTGATGCTGGATAGCAAAGGAGTTATCACCAGCGACCGTGAGAACCTGACCGAACAAAAGCGTTATTTCGCCACCGACCGCCGCGATGTACACACATTGGCTGAAGCAATCAGAGGGGCCGATGTTTTCCTCGGACTCTCAAAAGGCAATGTGCTGACACAAGAGATGGTTCGCAGTATGGCCGACCATCCGATAGTATTTGCCCTTGCCAATCCTGCTCCGGAAATATACTATGAAGATGCTATGGCAGCACGACCGGACGTACTGATGTCTACCGGCCGTTCCGATTATCCCAACCAGATAAATAATGTAATCGGTTTCCCTTACATCTTTCGCGGCGCCCTCGATACGCAGGCAAAATCCATCAACGAAGAGATGAAAATAGCCGCCGTACATGCTATTGCCAATCTTGCCAAACAGCCTGTACCGGATGTTGTTAACGAAGCATATCATGTAAACAACTTTACCTTCGGCCCCGAATACTTTATTCCGAAACCCGTAGATCCGCGTCTCATCACCGAGGTTTCATGCGCTGTAGCCAAAGCTGCCATAGAAAGCGGAGTGGCCCGCAAGAAGATTGAAGACTGGGATACCTATAAATTGCAACTGCGTGAGCTGATGGGATATGAAAGCAAACTGACGCGTCAACTCTACGATACCGCCCGTCGTAATCCGCAACGCGTTGTGTTTGCAGAAGGCATCCATCCCAACATGCTGAAAGCAGCTGTCGAGGCAAAAGCCGAAGGAATCTGCCACCCTATTATATTAGGAAATGACGAAGCCATCGAGAAATTAGCAAAAGAGCTCGACCTCAGCCTCGAAGGAATTGAAATCGTGAATTTGCGTCATCCCAATGAAGCACCGCGCCGCGAACGATATGCCCGTATACTTTCTGAAAAACGTGCTCGCGAAGGTGTCACCTACGAAGAAGCCAACGACAAGATGTTTGAACGTAATTATTTCGGCATGATGATGGTGGAAACCGGTGAGGCAGATGCTTTCATTACCGGCCTTTACACCAAATACAGCAATACAATCAAAGTAGCCAAGGAGGTCATCGGCATCCGTCCGGAATTCAAGCATTTCGGAACAATGCACATATTAAATTCCAAGAAAGGAACGTACTTTCTGGCAGACACGTTGATAAACCGCCATCCCGACAAGGAAACGTTGATAGACGTGGCGAAGCTGGCCGAAAGCACCGTACGTTTCTTCAATCATACACCGGTAATTGCCATGTTGAGTTACAGCAACTTCGGAGCAGACACCGAAGGAAGTCCGGTACAAGTGCATGAAGCCGTAGAATATATGCAACAAAACTATCCGGACCTTGCCATTGACGGTGAAATGCAGGTAAACTTCGCCATGAATAGAGAAATGCGCGATGCCAAATATCCTTTCACCCGCCTGAAAGGCAAAGAGGTGAACACACTCGTATTCCCTAATCTGAGTTCGGCCAATTCCGCTTACAAACTATTGCAAGCAATGAATACCGAGACAGAACTGATTGGCCCTATCCAGATGGGATTGAACAAACCTGTTCACTTCACCGACTTCGAGAGTTCCGTACGCGATATCGTAAATATCACGGCAGTAGCAGTAATCGATGCCATTGTCTACAAAAAGAAAGCAGGCAAATGAGAAGACCGTTATCCAAATTCCAAATAGTTTGCATCGTGTTGCTTTGGGCGGCGCTTTGTTACATTGTTCTAATATCTGCCGAACGAATTGACGGGCCAATTATCCTGATGCTTGTCATTTCGGCGGCATTAGTCTTCATTCCAGTGATAAAATCTCTAAAAAGAGGATAAATAATATCTTTTTATTCCTTTTTGCGGGATAAAACAACAAAAACGCTGTTTTATCCCGCATTTTATTTATAAGATATTTGGCCACACTGTTTTTATATTTACTTTTGCAACCGCAAAGATATATAAAAGAGCAAATAGAAATCTGATTTTTATTTTAAGTAACATAATAACAGCAAGTAATAAAAGGAATAGATTATGAATGCAGCTAAGGTATTAGAAGATTTGAAGAGACGATTCCCCAATGAACCGGAGTACCATCAAGCAGTAGAAGAGGTACTCTCTACCATTGAAGAAGAATACAACAAACATCCGGAATTCGACAAAGCCAATCTGATTGAACGTCTTTGCATTCCCGATCGCATTTATCAATTCCGTGTTACTTGGGTGGATGACAAAGGTAACGTACAAACCAACATGGGCTATCGCGTACAACACAACAATGCCATTGGCCCTTACAAAGGCGGTGTACGTTTTCATGCTTCCGTGAACCTGTCAATCCTGAAATTCCTTGCTTTTGAACAGACTTTCAAGAATTCCCTGACAACCCTGCCTATGGGTGGTGGTAAAGGTGGTTCGGACTTTTCTCCGCGAGGCAAATCGAATGCCGAAGTGATGCGTTTCGTTCAAGCTTTCATGCTGGAGCTGTGGCGTCATATCGGCCCCGAAACAGATGTACCTGCCGGCGACATCGGTGTAGGCGGACGTGAAGTAGGTTTTATGTTCGGTATGTACAAGAAGCTGGCCCATGAGTTCACCGGAACTTTCACGGGTAAGGGCCGTGAGTTCGGCGGTTCGCTGATTCGTCCGGAAGCTACGGGCTACGGTAACGTCTATTTCCTGATGGAAATGCTGAAAACCAAAGGTACTGACTTAAAAGGCAAAACTTGCCTGATTTCCGGTTCCGGCAACGTGGCTCAATACACTGCCGAGAAAGTATTGGAACTGGGTGGCAAGGTATTGACAATGTCCGACTCCGACGGTTATATATACGACCCGGCAGGCATCGATCGCGAGAAACTGGATTACATCATGGAACTGAAGAACCTCTATCGCGGACGTATCCGCGAATATGCCGAACAATATCCCGGCGTAAAATATGTAGAAGGCGCTCGTCCTTGGGGTGAGAAAGCCGATATTGCCTTGCCTTCTGCAACTCAGAACGAAATCAACGGAGACGATGCCAAGAAACTGATGGTCAATGGCGTGATGGCTGTTTCCGAAGGCGCCAACATGCCTTCTACTCCTGAAGCTATCCGCATATTCCAAGAAGCCAAGATTCTGTATGCTCCGGGTAAGGCTGCCAATGCCGGAGGTGTATCGGTATCCGGCCTTGAAATGACGCAGAACTCCATTAAACTGAGTTGGAGCGCCGAAGAGGTTGACGAGAAGTTGAAGAGCATCATGAAGAATATCCACGAGACATGCGTACAATACGGTACAGAGGCCAACGGCTACGTAAACTACGTGAAAGGCGCCAATGTGGCCGGATTTATGAAGGTGGCGAAGGCAATGATGGCACAAGGCATTTTGTAAGGCGGCGCAAAGCCATGGTCATTATAAAGAAAGGCGAAGAGGAAATCAAAACCTCTCCGCCTTTTGCTTTTTCTCCGGACAATTTCCTGAATTCAGCAAAAGCGAACAATTTATTTCCAAAAAGATATTTTTTCAGAAGCATAAGATGCAATTATATTATAAAAAAACAATATCAATGTCAAAAAGGGAAAGAGGTGAAAATATCGGATAGCCTTCTCATACAGAGCCTGATAGCCGACTGGCATAGACAGAACTCTACCCCGCAAAAGTCCGATTCAGGCATTGCCTGCGCCATCGGATGTTTTTCCTTAACTGCTTTCTTCGTAACTTTGCAACCGGTTTTACATTGTCTTTGAAAGTAAAAACGGCACTGACAACCGTTCTTTACGACAGCAGAGTGTCTAACCATACAAACTAAATTAGTACAATAGGTAATTAAAAGCAGGCAACTCCAATCAACTTGCTTGGAACGACTTATTAAAAAGAAAAAAGGTATTAAGATGAAAAAAACATTATTATCAGCATTTATATGCGCTATATTGATTGCTTGTGGAAAAGATGATCCCACCGATTTCCCTCAACCGACGCCCGCTCCCACGCCGGAGCAATCCAAAGAATCCGACTCACCCACCGAACAACCTGTTCCGGCAGCAACCGTGACACAGGAGGAGATTGCCGCATATTTCGGTTTTGAAACTTCAAAAGACGTGAACGTTGCATCAACGCTTGTCAAGGCCCGAAAAGAGCCTATGCAAATAAACGGAAAAACCATCAGCCTGACCGAGGCCGAGGTAAAAAGCAAAGACGAATTGGGAGGTTCGTTTGTGTTGCATGTGGTAGGTAAGGTAAACGAAACGCCCTTTGAGAAAGAGTTTACATATAACGGTTTCGTGAAGAAACCCGAAGATTACCAGATGGCCAATCGTGTACAGATAAAGTGGAAAGATGGTATAAATCATTACGAAATATTCGATTTCGACAGCTTTTACAGATTACACCAAACAAGCATGTTCAGTGCCGAGAACCTTGAGCGGATGATGGATTTTCACTCCTCAACCACAGACGGCAGTTATATGTATCCTTTCACTTCGGAAGATATAAAGAAAACTACGATTGAAGAGGTGAAATATGAAGAACGGGGACAGATTTCGTTCTATCTCAAATACAACAATAGCAAGGCAAAAAATCGCATCTCCCTTCCGTTCGACAAGAATAAGTATTACGAAGGCAAAATCACGATAAATACGGATTTCGTGCAAAGTAACTACATGAGGGGTATATATGAGAACCCGGCTCTGTTCAACGGCTCTCTGTTCTCGTACGATGACAAGACGTACGCCGTAGTGATAAACGAAAGCCGAAAAGAGAAAAGCGACAATGACAACACGCTTACACTGCTTTTAAGTCTGCGCGCAAAGAACAACGGCGATGTTCAGCTTGCCGAATTTGAGAAGACATTCAAAGGATTCAAATCGCTGAAGGATCTGAAGAGTGAATTGGAACCTCACTCTACGGCCAACCTGCTTGTTTTTATGAAAGACAAAGTCAAGAATAGCGGTTATGGCGATGTAACAAACAAACTTTCTATGTCCATAGAGAATTGGATACGAAATGTGAAGTTCACCACCAAAAAAGAACAGGAAGAATTGACATGGGAGAAAAATAAGTGGAGCAAAAACGTACTAAGCGGTCTCCATACTTCCATGAAAGACGTATATCTGGACGGAGTGAAATTCGAGCTTATCTCTGCCAAGTTGAATGACGACAATGGACGAAAGACCCTGCATATCACTTTCCGAATGGCGGGTGCCAACGAGTTGGTATTGACGGACGATGCCATTGACTTCAATATGACAATGCACATTCCTTCCTAAAATGGGGAAAGAGGTTTCTCATTACAGACATTGTAAATATTCGATACCACCTCATAAAAAACGTTCAGCATACAATAGCGCTTCTTATACGCTATAATCAAGCCGATTATGTTATTAATTCCCCGAAGATTTACTAAAAGTTCAAGCTGTTTTCAGTAAATCTTCGGGGAGTTTCTTTTAAACGGATATTTTCTGTGTTAAAGAGCTTTCTCTTTATCAAGAATATTCAACCGCACATCTTCCTCCATAGCAAAAGGCAACCGTAGAAAAACAGGGAATAACTACCACCTACTTCCGGCTTCTCGAAGAAAAAATGCGGCAGATGATTACCGAAGAAACCGTTTTATCCGTATTTTTGCAACCCGCATACACCACGGTATGTGTGGCATAAGGCAACATTACAGAAACAAATTACAGACAGCAATGGAAACAAAGGAAATCCCCGTATTGCTACTGACAGGCTATCTGGGCAGTGGAAAAACCACTTTGGTAAACCATATTCTTTCCAACAAACGCGGCATTAAATTCGCCGTCATCGTCAACGACCTCGGCGAGGTGAACATCGATGCCGAGCTAATACAAAAAGGCGGCGTTGTAGGGAAGAAAGACGAAAGCCTCGTCGCGCTCCAGAACGGCTGCATCTGCTGCACGCTGAAGACCGACCTGATAGAACAGATGCAAGAAATCATGAAGATGCAGCGCTTTGACTATATCGTCATCGAGGCCAGCGGCATCTGCGAGCCTGAGCCTATCGCCCAAACCATCTGTTCCATTCCCCGCATGGGCGGCGTTTATACCCGATACGGAATCTGCCGCTTGGACTGCATTGTCACCGTGGTAGACGCCCTGCGCCTGCAAAGCGAATTTGCCTGCGGCAATGTTCTCACCCGCAAAGGCTTGGACGAAGAGGACATCGAAAACCTCATCATACAGCAGATAGAGTTCTGCAACCTTGTGCTGCTGAACAAGGCTTCGGAAGTGCAACCTGAAGAACTGAAACGCATCAAGCAGATAGTGTGCACCTTGCAGCCCGGCGCCGAAATCATAGAATGCGATTATACGAATATCGAACTGGAGAAAATAATCCATACCCGTCTGTTCGACTTTGAGCGTGTTGCCACCTCGGCAGGATGGGTACGCGAAATAGAACGCCCGATCAGCGAAGAGGAAGAGAAAGAGGCTCATCGCCATCATCACCATGAAGAAGAACATGGGCATGAGCACGAGGAGCACCATCACCATTGCGGAGGGCATTGCCACCACCGCCACCATCACTCAGAGGGCGGCGAAGCCGAGGAATACGGCATCGGCACTTTTGTCTACTACCGCCGTCGGGCATTCGACATTCATAAGTTCGACCACTTCATCGCGACCAGATGGAGCCGTAACATCATCCGTGCCAAAGGCGTATGCTACTTCAGCCACAACCGCGACATGTCTTACCTCTTTGAGCAAGCCGGCACGCAGAAGCAACTTACGGAGGCCGGACTATGGTATGCCACAGTCCCCGAAAAGGATTTGATTGAGTTGATGCGTCAAGAACCGGGCCTGCTGCGAGACTGGGACGAGAAATACGGAGACCGCATGCAAAAGATTGTCTTCATCGGCCAACATTTGGACAAAGAGCAGTTGACACGCGACCTTGACGCATGTTTGGACTAAGAGAGGATTGTATGCCTTCGTCCGGTTCATCGCCCAATGTGGTGAGGCAGCCTCCTTCCGCTTTCGCCTATGATTTATCCCGGGGATATGAAGCCGGTCGACAACCTCACCCGAAAGCGTGTATTTCCAAAGCAAAACCTCGTTGGTTATCAGACATTTACCCCTAACTTGTCAGACACTTGTGTCTGACGGCTAAAACACTTGTGTCTGACGTGCAAAACACTTGTGTCTGACGGCTGAAACACTTGTGTCTGTCACGGCAAAGGATTGCAGTTGTCAAAACAGGGTGAGGACGGCCGGTCTGAAAGACCCTCTTCTCTTCTACCTGATTGCTGTGAAACGGCGCATTCGGAAAATATCCGCCCGACAGGATGCAGCTCCTCATCTTCGGCAAAAGCAACCGCCTGCCCCCGAGCTCAGGCATGGTTTATTATTTCCGTATGACACATAATCAACGGAGCTACACATCTTTCCTGATTTTCACAAAATGATTGTCGATATGATCCGGCAATTCAGCCCGCCCGTCCGCCTTAGTGCCTTCACCCGATTACGGCGGGGGTTCGCTTTAACCGTTCGTACACAGCCGGATGGAGAAAATAACGCATGTCTTTCCCCTCGTCCAGCGCCTTGCGTATAAAGGTAGAACTGATTTCGAATACGGGCGAAGAGGTCAGGCTCACGCCTTGTGGCAAAGAGGCCGCATCTATCGGATAACCCGGACGAGGATAAATGACAATCCGGTTTTCTGCAAGTATGCGTTCCGACTCGTACCATCGAGGAAAGAGCATCCAATTGTCCGCCCCTATTATGAGGGAGAAAATGCAGTGCGGATAAGTGCGCTTCAGTGCGTCCAAAGTATGAATCGTATAAGAAGGGCGAGGCAAATGAAACTCAAAATCGGATGCGCGGAATTTCGGATAACCTTCAATGGCGAGCTTCACCAGCTCCAGACGAAACGTATCGTCCATCAGCTCCTTTTCCTCCTTCAAAGGGTTGTGCGGAGTGACCATAAACCACAGCTCATCCAACCCTTCGTACTCGCAAATATAATTGGCAAGAGCCAGATGACCGATATGAACCGGATTGAACGAGCCACTGAAGATTCCGACTCTCAAGGAATTCATCGCTCCAAGAATTGAGTAATTACTTTCAAGGCTTCTGTCTTGGCATCCTCCAGATTGTCATTCACAATCACCTTGTCGAACTTCGGGGCAAAACCAAGCTCGTATTCAGCCTTTGCCACACGGCTTTCAATAACTTCGGGAGCATCTGTTCCGCGCCCCACCAAGCGTTTGCGCAGTTCCTCTACCGAGGGAGGCTGGATGAAGACAGACAAGGCACGCTCGCCATAAAACTTCTTTATGTTGCAACCGCCCACCACATCTACATCAAATACCACATTCTGTCCTTCGGCCAGTTGTTTCTCTACTTGTGCCTTCAACGTTCCGTAAAAACGGTCTTGATATACTTCCTCATACTCCAGAAATTCATCATTGGCTATGCGACGACGAAACTCTTCAGGAGTAAGGAAGAAATACTCCACCCCGTCCTTTTCCGTTCCGCGAGGAGGACGGCTGGTGGCCGAAACGGAAAATGACAGATTCAGGTTCCGCGTCAGCAGATAATTGATAATCGTCGACTTGCCCGAACCCGAAGGAGCTGAAAAGATGATAAGTTTGCCCATGCTAAGTATTATTATGAAAACATTTCAGACACGGAACAAATAGGCCGGTTCTGCATGGCGGCTGCGCAAGGCAGCCCGAGACACCGTATAGTCCCTGCCCGAGAGATAATACGAAAATTACATTACATTCAACACCTGTTCCTTGATTTGTTCCAGTTCGTCCTTCATCTGCACCACAAGCTTCTGCATCTCCACATGATTGGATTTGCTGCCCAAAGTATTGATTTCACGCCCCATCTCCTGAGCGATAAATCCTAACTTCTTACCTTGTCCGCTTCCGCTTTCCAATGTGTTGATAAAATATTTCAGGTGATTGCCGAGGCGTTGCTTTTCCTCGTTTATATCCAGTTTTTCAATATAATAGATAAGTTCTTGTTCCAGACGGTTTTTATCATAATCCACGCCCAATACCTTCTCCAAGGCATCGGTAATGCGTTCTTTCACTTTGGCAACCCGTTCTTTTTCAAAAGGAACAACGGCTTCGAGCAGGCATGCGATATTGGCAATCTTTTCACGGAATTTCTTTTCGAGCGCCACCCCCTCCTGCTTGCGAAAATCCACCAAAGAGTTGACAGCCTCTTCTATGGCCGAATGAACCAACGCCCATTCTTCTTCACTCAACTCTTGCGTTTCGTTCTTGGTCATCACATCCGGCATGCGTAGCAAAGTCGAAAACCAGTCTTCCGGTTCGGGAATGCCCAATGTCTCCGACAAAAATTTGATGCGCTCGTAATACGCAGTCACCAACTCCCGACTAATGGGAGTGGCAAGTTGTTCGGTATCTTTTTTTTCAACCCAAAGGCAGAAATCCACCTTGCCACGCTCCAGCATTTTGGAAATTTCATTACGAATCTCTATCTCTTTCTCCCGATACAAAGGGGCGATACGGACCGACAGATCCATCGCTTTACTGTTAAGCGACTTGATTTCGACGTTCACTTTCTTATCAGGCAGTTCGACAAATGCTTTGCCGTAGCCTGTCATGGATTGTATCATAATGTTATAGTTTTGTGCAAAAGTACGTGATTATTTTAATTACTGAAAATAATCATGTAAATTTGCCACAACAAAATCAAGGATAAGAGTTATGTCATGTATTTTACATATTGAGACATCCACTTCCGCCTGTTCCGTGGCCGTGAGCGAAGACGGACAGAACGTTTTCAAAAAAGAAGACTTGAACGGCCCCTCGCATGCTGTTTCATTAGGAGTTTTTGTAGACGAAGCACTTTCGTTCGCCGACAATCATGCCATGCCGTTGGATGCGGTTGCCGTAAGTTGCGGCCCGGGGTCTTATACAGGGCTGCGCATCGGCGTATCTATGGCAAAAGGAATCTGCTACGGACGCAACCTGCCTCTGATAGGATTGCAGACCCTGCAAGTGCAATGCGTTCCGGTATTGCTCTACCATGAAGAGTTGCCCGACGATGCCTTACTATGTTCGATGATCGATGCCCGCCGCATGGAAGTTTATGCAGCCGTTTACAATCGGGCACTGAAACCTCTTCGGGATATCGCGGCCGATATTGTAAACGAAGACTCATACGCGGAATTTTTGGACAAGCATCCCGTCTATTTCTTCGGCGACGGCGCAGCAAAATGCAAAGACAAAATCAAGCATCCCAATGCGCGTTTCATTGACGGCATCCGCCCCTTGGCAAGCATGATGCAGCCATTGGCAGAAAAAGCGATAGCTGAAAAAGACTTTAAAGACGTGGCCTATTTCGAGCCGTTTTATCTGAAAGAGTTTGTTGCCGGTACGCCCAAAAAGCTCCTGTGAAAACGACCTTTTCAGGTATTATCAATTATCAACAGCCAATAATCAATTTAGAGAAATGCAATATAACACTCAACAAAAACGAATGCCTCTGCCCGAATACGGCCGGAGCATCCAGAATATGGTAGACCATGCGCTTACGATTGAGAACCGTGCAGAACGCCAACGTTGCGCAAATACAATTATCAATATCATGGGAAACATGTTCCCCCATCTGCGCGATGTGCCCGACTTCAAACACAAGCTGTGGGATCATCTTGCCATCATGTCCGGCTTTCAGTTGGACATCGACTATCCATACGAAATCATACGCAAGGATAACCTGAACACCAAACCGGAAAACGTCCCCTACCCCAGTACCAAAATCCGTTATCGCCATTACGGCCGTACGATGGAAGTATTGATAAAGAAAGCCATCGAATTTCCTGAAGGAGAAGAAAAGCAGAATCTGGTAGCATTGATCTGTAACCATATGAAAAAAGACTATATGGCTTGGAACAAAGATACTGTCGACGACCGCAAGATAGCAGACGACCTTTACGAGCTGTCCAACGGTAAATTGCAGATGACCGACAGCATCATCCGCCTTATGACGGAACGGATTGACCAAAACTATCGTCCGAAGGTAAACAATCAAGGCTACCGGAACAACAACCGGAACAATAAGAAGAAATATTAAGAGATTCCCTATTTGATTCCTCATTTTATTAATAGATAAGACGACATGGCATCATTTGTAATCGAAGGAGGACACAGCCTTCACGGCGACATTTACCCTCAGGGTGCAAAGAACGAGGTTCTGCAAATAGTCTGCGCCACATTGCTCACCGCCGAAGAGGTAACGGTACACAATATACCGGATATTCTGGATGTCAACAACCTTATACAATTGATGAGGGATATGGGAGTTTCTGTCTCAAAGAAGGACATCGGCACATACAGCTTTCGGGCAGAGAACATCGACTTCAACTATCTGAAGAGTGATGAGTTTTTGAAAAAATGTTCCAGTCTTCGCGGTTCCGTCATGCTGGTGGGTCCCATGGTGACACGCTTCGGCAAAGCAATGATTTCCAAACCGGGAGGCGACAAAATAGGACGCCGCCGTCTGGATACTCATTTCATCGGCATCCGGAATTTAGGAGCTGATTTTGTCTACAACGAAGTGCGCGAAGTTTACGAAATATCGGCGGGACGACTGCAAGGCGCATACATGCTGCTCGACGAAGCATCCGTAACGGGAACAGCCAACATCGTAATGGCTGCTGTTCTGGCCAAAGGCAAGACCACCATCTATAATGCCGCTTGCGAACCTTACATACAACAATTATGCAGAATGCTGAACCGGATGGGAGCCAGAATAGAAGGCATCGCTTCCAACCTCCTCACCATCGAAGGAGTAGATGAGCTGCACGGCACCGAGCATACCATTCTGCCGGATATGATCGAGGTGGGTAGCTTCATCGGCATGGCGGCCATGACGCAGAGCGAACTGACCATAAAGAATGTCTCACACCGGAACTTAGGCATAATTCCCGACAGTTTCCGCCGCCTCGGCATCAAGATGGAACAACGGGGAGACGATATCCATGTGCCTGCACAAGACAATTATCAGATAGAATCTTTCATAGACGGTTCCATTATGAGCATTGCAGATGCGCCGTGGCCGGGATTGACGCCGGACTTGCTCAGCGTGATGCTGGTAGTTGCCACTCAGGCAAAAGGAAGCGTACTCATCCATCAGAAAATGTTCGAAAGCCGCCTGTTCTTTGTGGACAAACTGATAGACATGGGGGCGCAAATCATCTTGTGCGACCCGCACCGGGCTGTTGTCATCGGGCATAATCATGGCTTCAAACTGCGTGGAGGCAATATGACCTCACCTGATATTCGTGCCGGCATCGCCTTACTGATAGCCGCCATGAGTGCAGACGGCATCAGCCGCATACATAATATCGAACAGATAGACCGCGGATACCAGAACATCGAAGGGCGACTGAATGCGCTTGGAGCAAGAATCACGAGAATATGATAAAGAAAGAAGACGTATATAAGATAGGTATATTCAATAAGCCTCACGGAATTCACGGAGAGTTGTCATTCACTTTTACGGATGACATCTTCGATCGGGTGGAGGCAGAATATCTCGTCTGCCTGATAGATGGAATCTTGGTTCCTTTCTTTCTGGAGGAATACCGTTTCCGTTCGGACACCACTGCCCTTGTCAAGCTGGAGGGAGTGGACACCGCAGAACGTGCTCGCATGTTCACCAATACGGAAGTATATTTCCCCATCAAGCATGCAGAAAGGCATGAACCGGAGGAACTGAGCTGGGATTTCTTCGTGGGTTTCCGCATGGAAGAGGTGCACCACGGCAAACTGGGAGAAATTGTATATGTAGATACCTCGACCATCAATACCCTTTTCGCAGTAGCCTATCAGGGAGAAGAAATCCTGATTCCTGCACAGGAAGATTTCATAGTGGATATTGACCGGAAACATAAAGTCATCACGATGGACTTGCCGGAAGGCCTGCTGGCATTGGACGATATGGAAGAGTTTAATTAGGAATGAAATATAGATATTGGAAAAGAAGAAGAAGAAACGAAACAAAGCTTTCTGGAGCAATATCAAGTTCAAGTATAAGCTGACCGTCATCAACGAGAATACGCTTGAAGAAATCGTCGGACTGCGTGTATCCAAGTTGAACGGAATCTCCGTATTGCTTTCCGTGTTGACCATCCTGTTTCTGATAGCGGCAGTCATTATAGCTTTTACTCCCTTGCGCAACTACCTGCCCGGATACATGAACAGTGAAATCCGTGCCCAAGTGGTGGAGAATGCACTGCGTGTAGATTCGCTCCAACAGCTGGTGGACAGGCAGAACCTATATATCATGAATATTCAGGACATCCTTTCGGGCAAGATAAAAGCGGATACCGTGCAGTCTATCGACTCGCTGACCAGTATGCGCGAAGATTCGCTCATGGAACGTACACAACGGGAAGCCGAATTCCGCAAGCAATATGAGGAAACGGAAAAATACAACCTGACAAGTATCACAGCCCGTCCCGAAGTAGACGGACTGATTTTCTACCGTCCCACGCGTGGCATGATTTCGTCCGCCTTCGATGCCGACACAAAGCATTTCGGCACGGACATCGCCGCTAATCCGGGCGAAAGCGTCTTGGCTACGTTAGACGGTACCGTCATACTGAGTACCTACACCGCCGAAACCGGCTATCTGATAGAGATACAGCATAATCAGGATTTCGTATCGGTATACAAGCACTGCGGTTCTTTGCTGAAACGGGAAGGAGATGACGTAAAAGGTGGCGAAGCCATTGCATTAGTAGGAAACACCGGGCAATTCTCTACCGGGCCACACCTCCATTTCGAACTGTGGCACAAAGGAAAAGCTGTAAACCCGGAACTTTATATCGTATTTTAATTATGAAGAAACGAATTGCCATACTTGGCTCTACCGGTTCCATCGGCACACAAGCATTGCAGGTCATCGAGGAGCACCCCAACCGGTATGAAGCGTACGTGCTGACAGCCAACAACCGTGTAGAGGAGCTCATCGCTCAAGCCCGTAAGTTCAAGCCTGAAGCGGTGGTAATAGCCAACGAATCGAAATACAGCCTGCTAAAAGAGGAGCTTGCCGACCTGCCCATCAAGGTATATGCCGGCGAAGAGGCTCTCTGCCAGATTGTGTCCGAAGCGCCTATCGACATGGTGCTGACAGCCATGGTGGGATATGCCGGACTGAAACCGACCATGAACGCCATCCGCGCCCACAAACCGATAGCACTCGCAAATAAGGAAACCTTGGTAGTTGCCGGAGAACTGATTAACGAGCTGGCAAACCTTAGTAATGTGCCTATTCTGCCGGTAGACTCCGAACATTCCGCCGTCTTCCAATGTTTAGCCGGAGAGGTGGGAAATGCGATAGAAAAAGTGATACTGACCGCTTCGGGAGGACCGTTCCGCAGTTGCTCCATGCAGCAACTGGCAACAGTGACCAAAGCGCAGGCTTTGAAACATCCCAATTGGGAGATGGGAGTCAAAATCACCATAGATTCCGCCTCGATGATGAATAAGGGATTTGAAGTAATCGAAGCCAAATGGTTGTTCGGTGTACGTCCCGACCAAATAGAAGTGGTAGTACATCCGCAATCCGTCATCCATTCCATGATACAATTTGAAGACGGTGCCATAAAAGCACAACTTGGCATGCCTGACATGCGGCTGCCTATTCAGTATGCTTTCTCCTATCCCGACAGGCTGAAAGCATCTTTCCCGCGTCTGGACTTCAAACGATGCACGGAACTGACCTTCGAGGAACCGGACACCACACGTTTCCGCAACTTGGCTTTGGCATACGAGGCATTGCATCGTGCAGGAAATATGCCCTGCATCATCAATGCAGCCAACGAAGTGGTTGTCGCCGCTTTTCTGCAAGACAAGATTTCGTTTCTCGGCATGAGCGACGTGATAGAGAAGACCATGTCGTGCGTAGCCTTTATACAGAAGCCCACCTATGAGGATTATGTAGCTACGGATGCCGAAGCAAGACGGATTGCCGAGGAGACGATAAAACATGCGTGACAACCAAACAAGCCTTTCTTTGTTTTTAAGTAATAAATTGTAAATCGTAAAATAGTAAATTATCAGATGGAAACATTTTTGATTCGTGCCCTGCAACTCGTCATGAGCCTTTCGCTACTCGTCATTATCCACGAGGGAGGGCACTTCCTCTTTGCCCGTTTGTTCAAGACGCGGGTAGAGAAATTCTGTTTATTCTTTGACCCTTGGTTCACTTTATTCAAGTTCAAACCTAAAAACAGCGAAACGGAATACGGTATCGGATGGCTGCCCTTAGGCGGCTACGTAAAGATAGCCGGCATGATAGACGAGTCGATGGACACCGAGCAAATGAAACAGCCCATGAAGCCTTGGGAATTCCGGGCAAAACCGGCATGGCAACGCCTGCTGATCATGGTGGGGGGCGTACTGTTCAACTTCCTGCTTGCCCTGTTCATCTATTCCATGATACTTTTCACTTGGGGAGACGAATATATTCCGGTTCAGAAAGCGCCGTTGGGCATGGATTTTAATGAAACGGCCAAAGCAATCGGATTCCGCGACGGTGACATCCTGATTTCAGCCGATGGAGTAGCATTCGAACGCTACGACGGCGATTTGCTGACCAGTATCGTAGATGCCCGTCAGGTAAGTGTGTTGCGCGATGGCAAATCTGTCTCCGTTTATATTCCCGAAGACATGATGAACCGCTTGCTGACCGACAGCGTACGCTTCGCCAGCTTCCGTTATCCGTTCGTCGTCGACAGTGTAAGCGCCGGACGCCCTGCTGCTTTGGCCGGCTTGCAACCGGGCGACAGCATCACCGCACTGGACGGAAAGACAATCGCCTATTTCGATTTCAAAGAGGAAATGACGAGACGCAAAAAAGCCGGCGACGCATCTCACGACGTGACTTTGACATACGTGCGCAACGGCATCACGGATACGCTGACCTTGGCGACCGATGCCAACTATGAGATAGGCGTAATAGCGCGTGCGGCAACCAACAAGCTGTTGCCCGTGGTACGCAAAGAGTATAGTTTCCTTTCTTCTTTTCCTGCCGGCATATCGTTGGGAGTAAAAACGCTGAAAGGCTACGTCGGCCAGATGAAATATCTTTTCTCGAAAGAGGGCGCCAAGCAGCTTGGAGGCTTCGGAACCATCGGAAGCATCTTCCCGGCAACGTGGAATTGGCATCAGTTCTGGTACATGACGGCTTTCCTTTCCATCATTCTTGCCTTCATGAATATTTTGCCCATTCCTGCACTGGACGGAGGCCATGTATTGTTCCTGATATACGAAATCGTAGCACGTCGCAAACCCAGTGATAAATTTATGGAGCGCGCGCAGATGGTAGGCATGTTCCTGCTGTTCGGCCTGCTGCTTTGGGCCAACTTCAATGATATATTGAGATATTTCTTCTGACCCCTCTTTCTCCATAGCAACCAATATTACCTTATCACAAAGCCCCTTATAAACAATCACAATGCTTATAGGGGGCATCGTTTATATATTCCGTTACTTAGGCAGATCTCAAGGCTGTATATAGACACCTCCTCTAAATCTGTATTTTTACGCATTAATCACATTAAACATGATACAGATGTTCAATATTCCATTTTATTTCAGGAGAGCATTCTCTCTCGGAGAGAAGAAAACAGAGAAAAGAGTAAGGAAAAAACAGAAGATTACCCCCACGCTTTCAAGCTTTGTTGATACGGCAGCCCGAGGCGTAAGCTCCTCCACTGCCGGCAACTACCGCACTGCGGTGCGCTCTTTCGTCCGCTTCAACTCCGGCAGGGACGTGCCGCTATCGGCACTCAGCGCCGAAACCCTGCGCCGCTACGAGCGGTGGCTTCGCGAACGGGGCGTATGTCCCAACACCTCATCGTGCTACATGCGCTCGTTGCGGGCTGTCTATAACAAGGCCGCGGCACGGCGGCTCGTGAAGGACAAGGCGCCGTTCAAGGGCGTGTTCACAGGTAACGAGAAGACCGTCAAGCGTAGCATCGGGGCGGAGGAGATACGCAGGCTGAAAAGCCTGTCCTCCTTCCCGCCTCCCTGCGGGGGAGGAAAGGAGAAAGAGGCCGCACCGGCTTCAGGGGCTTTTGCCCTCGATCTCTTCCTCTTCTCGTTCTACTCCATGGGCATGCCCTTCGCGGATTTGGCGCACTTGAGGAAGCCGCAGGTAAAGGACGGGGTGCTGACCTACCGACGCCGCAAGACGGGACGGCAGGTGAGGGTGGCACTGGAGTCTTGCATGCTTGCCATACTGGAGAAGTACAGGACGGAGGGCACGGACTATCTCTTTCCCATATTATATAAGGTGAAGGACGGAAAACAGGTGTCTGTCTCCTATTCCTGCGCCCTGAACCGCTACAACCGCTCCCTGAAGCTTCTTGCCCGGCAGGCGGGGATTTCCGCCAACCTCACCTCCTACGTTGCCCGCCATTCGTGGGCGAGCATCGCCTACGAGCAGGGCATCGGCCTGCCCGTCATCTCCAAGGCGTTGGGGCATACGAACACTGAAACCACACTCGTGTATATCGAAGGGATAAAGGACGAAAGGCTGGCGAAAGCCAACCGTGAACTGCTGGAAAGAGTCGGGGCATAAACCGGTAAAGGACATACGGCACCGTATTCTTACATGCCGCCTCTTGCGAAGAGGTGTATCGTGCATGCGAAATCGGAATAGGCACCTCTTGCGAAGAGGCGTGTCATGTTCCGTAAGTGCCTGCAAAGGAAAGACTTTTATTCCATATAGACAAACTTTTGAGCAAATATTTTACAAGCACTGCCTGCACAAATGTTTGCACTTCCTGCAAAACCCTCTTCCTCCCCTCTTCGCATTTACCTGACGGAAGCCCCTGCCACACTCCGGCAGTGCTTTAGCTTTCAAGCCGTTCTTCAGAGCCATAATTGTCTCCCGACTGCCTTTTCCCCGCCTCTTCGCAAGAGGCGTCTGTCCTGACTTCCCTTTTCCACGATTTTTCCGAAGTCCTTTCCCGCGGTTGTCGGGGAGGGGGGATTCGTGAGGGAAGATGTGAGACCATAATGTATTATTCTTAACTAAACGAAATGAAACGACTTTTTATTCCATTCCTTCTCCTGCTCCCCCTCGGGCATTCCCGGGGGCAGGAGGCCGCAAACCGGCGGGGCACGGATTCCGTCCGCATCCATTTCCGGCAGGGCGAGGCATCTTTCGACCCCGCTTTCCGTGGCAACGGCGACAAGATCAACGCTTTCACCCTGCGTCTGGAATCGCTGCTCTCCGACACCGCCTGCCGTGTGCGGGGCATACGCATGGTATCGGGCGCATCGCCCGAGGGAAGCACCGCACTGAACAAGAAGCTGTCCAAACAGCGGGCGGCACATTTCGGCCGGTACGTCGGCGAACGTTTCCCGGGCAGGGATATACCCGTGACGTCTTATACACCCGGGATAGACTGGGAGCGGCTCATCCTGCTCACGGAGGAAGACCCCGCCGTGCCGCTGCGCGCCGAAGCCCTCGACATCATGCGCCACACCCCCGAATGGATCACGCGGGACGGCGTTGTGACGGACGGACGAAAGCGCCGCCTCGCCCTGTTGGGCGGAGGGCGCACGTGGCGCTACATGGAAGGGCGTTTCTTCCCCGAGCTGCGCTCATCCATGCTGAAGATCTGGTATGAGTGCGTCCACCCTGAACAACGGACGGACACCGTAGTCGTAGTGCGTACCGACACCCTCGCGGTGCAGCGCACGGACACCGTGACGCTTGCCGTGCCCGCCACCCGCGGACGCAGGCCTTTCCACATGGCCGTCAAGACCAACCTGCTCTATGACGCGCTCGTCATTCCCAACATCGGATTGGAACTCTATCTCGGCCGCGGCTGGTCGGTGGCCGGAAACTGGATGTACACGTGGTTCAGGAATGACAAACGCCACCGCTACCACCGCATCTACGGCGGGGACCTCGAGGTGCGCCGTTGGTTCGGAACAAAGGAGGGCAACAGCCCCCTGACCGGGCACCACGTGGGGCTGTACGGACAGATACTGACCTACGACCTCGAGTGGGGCGGCAAGGGGTATCTCGGCGACCGGTGGAGCTACGGCGCGGGCATCTCCTACGGCTACTCCGCACCCATAGGGCGCAGGCTCAACCTCGACTTCACCATCGGCGTAGGCTATCTGGGCGGCGAGTACCACGAGTACGTGCCCGGAGGATGGTGCGAGACCCACAGGAGAGAGTGCTACCTGTGGCAGGCCACGAAGCGGCGGCACTGGTTCGGGCCCACGAAGGCGGAGATATCCCTCGTATGGCTCATAGGGTACGGAAACACCAACTCAAGGAAGAACTCAAAGAAAGGAGGCGGACGATGAGAACGACGACGATGAGAATGATGAGAACAATGAGAGCAGTGGCGGCCGCGCTCATGGCGGCACTCATGGCCGGTACGCTCTCCTCTTGCGAGCACAAGGAGCTGTGCCACCCCTCCCCTCCCACGGCGGAGGTCAGGGTGCTGTTCGACTGGAGCGGGGCGCCCGAAGCACGGGTGGAGGGCATGAGCGTGTACCTCTTCCCCGAGGGGGGAGGCGAGCCCCTGCGCTATGACTTTGCAGGCATGGAGGGAGGCACTGCCAAGGTGCCTTGGGGCGATTACAAGGCCATATACATGAACAATGACACCGAGACCATACTCTTCCGCAACACGGGGCAATACGAATCCTTCGAGATATACACGCGTCCGACCTCCCTTGCCGAGATGCTGGCGTCGCGGAGCGAGCCCCGCGGGGCTAACCCGGAGAAGGCCCCCGTGGCTCTGGCTCCCGAAGCCGTCTGGGGCGGCAGCCGCGGGGGGATACGGCTGGCGCGGAACGGGGCGGAGCCCCATGAGATCGTGCTCCCCGTCTTCCCGAGGGTATGCTCGTACAGCTTCGAGGTGCTCAACGTGGAGAACCTGAAGTACGTGCAGGAGGCCGGGGCTTCGCTATCGGGGCTCTCGGGCTCGCTGCGCATGGGAGGCGAGGAGCCCTCGCAGGTGAGGAGCGTGGTGCCTTTTCCGGCCGGGAAGGAGGGGGAGTCCTCCATCAGGGGGCGCACGTTGGCCTTCGGCCTGTCGGCGAACGCCGACACCTCGCGCGTGCTGACGCTCTACCTCACGTTCGCCGACGGAAGCAGGCACTACTACCGTTTCGACGTGGGCGGACAGGTGAACAATGCCCCCGACAGGCGGAACGTGCACATCGTCATAGACGGCCTGTCCCTGCCCAAGCCTATAGTTAACGGCGGAGGGTTCCACCCCGAGGTTGACGAGTGGGAGACTGTGGAGACGGACATCCCCATGTGACGGATACAAATGTGATGTGAACCATAATAACCGATTCATTAACTTAAAAAAGAGAAAGACAAATGAAGAAACATCTATTTTATGCGGGTCTGGCGGCGCTTTCCCTGGCCTCCTGCTCGCAGGACGAAACCACGAGCGTGGACCAAAGCGGGGCCATAGGCTTCCGCACGGCGTTGGACAAGGCCACACGGTCGGTGACAACGAAAGCGAACATGGGAAGCTTCAACGTGACGGCCTTCAAGGCGGACAACACCGCGGCCAACTACTTCACCAATTTGGAAGTGAAGTCCACGGACAGCGGTAATACTTGGAATACCACTAAGACTTACTATTGGCCTGCTTATGATTTGAAGTTCACGGCCTATGCACCTACCACTCCGGGCGGGACGGTGACTATCAACAAGGACGGACAGAAAATTACGGACTTCCAGCCCGAGTCGTCGATAAAACAACAGAAGGACGTGGTGGTGGCCTTCAATCAGGGAGGAAAGACCGCATACGGAGCATCGGGCGTGCCGATGTACTTCAAGCACATCCTCTCGCAGATTGAGGTCAAGGCCAAATGCGTCAACGAGAATCTGGTGGTAAAAGTTGTGGGCGTTAAGTTGGGTAACGTGCTCAAAAAAGCTACTTTCACTTTCCCGCAAACCAAGACCGAGGCTTCAGTTGCGGTTCCTTTTGACAATTGGGCGGCAACAAGCGAGAAAACTCAATTCGGAGTGTCTGACGCCTCCAAGGCCGTAACGTTGGACACAGAAGCAAAGAGCATCATGTTCGATGAAACGAGTGATAAAACGAACAACTTCCTGATGATTCCCCAGCAGCTGACGGCCTATGACAAGAATAGCCATACCGACGGCGCATACATCGCCGTGCTCTGCCAGATTTCGAGCAAGGACGGCTTGAGCCTGACACGCCTCTATCCGGCAGAGGGAGATGATGCCTATGCTTACTCGGCAGTGGCTATCAATACGAAGTGGGAACCGGGTAAGAAGTATATCTACACACTGACTTACGGTGCCGGCGACGGTAACGGCGGTGGCGGTATCGTTCCTCCCAATCAGGACAATCCGGATCCGGACAATCCGGTTGATCCGACAGAACCTCAAGATCCGACTCCCCATAATCCGGGCGATCCGATTCTTGACGCTCCCATCAAGTTTACGGTGGAAGAAGTAGAGGTTTGGAGCAACCAAGAGGAAGCTTTGAGCATGTAATTATCTACTCCTTTACCATCACATCACGAAACAGGGCGGAAAGGGCGGGACCGGGACGGGCTTTTACGACCTATACCTTTATAAAAGCCACCGGGGAGGGCAAGGCGCAGGGAATGCGCGAAAAGTCCTCCATCCCTTTCCGTTCACATAATATAGTGGTGAGCGATGGGCGGACTGTTCCATATAGGCGTTATGCCAATCACTAACCACCCATCGCCAAACACCGACTAATGCTAAACGTTAAACGTTAACTGACATGAGAAAGAAACATTTTATGGGGATGCTCGCCACAGGCGCGGCGGCATTGCTGTTATCCATTGTTCCCGCGGCTTGCACGGACGAGCGGGAGGAGAATCCCGCCACTGGAGGGAGGATAGGGTTCGCCGTCGACCTTTGGAAGGAAGGGACGACGGCACAGGCCGCACGGACGAAGGGTGCGGGGACGGAGGCGGGCGGCCTGCCGACTGACACACTGCCTGCCGTGAGGGTCATACCCTTGGATGGGGAGGCCTCCGGAGACGGAAAGACGCTGTACCTGCATGCCGTGACTACCGACGGTATCGGGGCAGGAACGGAAGGGGGCGGGGATGCCGCCCGGATGGCAACCACAAAGGCCGCTCCTGTAAATACCGCCACGATGTACGACGAGATGGCCGTGACGGCGTTCGTCTACCCCGCTGCGGACAGTTGGCCGGCGGCTTATACCGCAGGAAACGCGACGCCCTACATGAGCAACGTCAAGGTGAAGAAGAGCGAGGCGTGGAGTACCTCCTACTACTGGCCGGGGGCTGCACGCAAAATCTGTTTCTTCGCATCGGCACCATACGACTGCGATGGATTGGCGGCATTCAACGACGGGGTTTCGGGCAACCCGCCCTACCTCTCGTACACCGTGCCTGCCGCCGTGGCCGACCAGAAAGACCTGTTGGTGGCAGCCTCAACTGACAGGCCGGGGAACAGCAACACGGCAGTGCCCCTGACAATGAGGCACGCCCTGACGGCAGTGCGTTTCGTCACGGGAGATGGCATGCTGCCGGGAACAGTGTCGAGGATTACGCTGAAGAACGTGTACGGGACGGGCAGGATGAAGCTGGAGGCATCGCCCGCATGGTATGGGCAAGGCACGACGGCCAGTTTCGGGCAGACGCTCTCGTCCGAGGCCGTGGCGCCCGACCCGCAGGCGCCGGGAACGCCCCTGACAAAGGAAGCGGAAACGTTCATGATGATACCCCAGACACTGCCCACGGGGGCGCAGATAGAGGTTATTTACAGGGACGACCTGACGGGAACGCAGCGCACACTCACAGCGAATATTGCGGGGAAGACATGGCCGATGGGAAAGACGGTGACCTACCGCATCAGCACGAGCAGCATCGTGGTGACGCCCGTGCTGGAGGTGACGGCGCCGGAAGAATTCACTTATACGGGAGGCGCAAAGAGCTATGCCGTGAAGAGCTATGTGACGGTGACACGTCCGGGAGACCCGGAAAAGAAAGAACCCATGCCGTGGACGGCGGAATACTCCACGGACAACGGGGCGAGCTGGAGCGAGACCAAGCCCGAATGGCTGACGACGTTCACCGCAAGCGGGGAAGGCAGTATTGCGGCAAAATCATATACGTCTACCGTGGAGCCGCAGGTCGGCGTAACCCATCATCCGCAAAACGAGGCTCTGAAGGCTGCCCCGCCCGTGAATGACGGAGTTAACGACGTCTACGACCTCTCGACCAAAGGAGGAACTACACTTCAGAACACAGCCAACTGCTACATCGTGAATGCCGCAGGGCGCTACAAGCTGCCGTTGATATATGGAAACGGAGTGAAGAACGGGGTAACCAATTCGTCGGCCTATACCCCGACGGCAAGTGGAAATGTGCTGAAGCCCCTCATCAACCATGCCGCAAACGGAATTACAAGCCCTTACCTCAAAGATTATACGAGCACTTCGTCAATGAAAGCCACGCTCGTCTGGCAGGACGAGCAAAACCTTGTGACGAACGTGAAGCTCTCTTCCGACTATGAATACCTTGAATTTACGGTGGACAAGGCCACCATCCGGCAGGGTAATGCAGTGGTGGCAGTAAGAAACTATTCGGATATCGTGATATGGAGCTGGCACATCTGGGTGACGGACTACATGCCGCAGGCAAGCGGTGACAAGACCATCACCAATAAACAAAGCCAGACATACACCATCATGCCGGTCAACCTCGGATGGTGCGACGGACAGACAACGACATACGCCGAGCGCACGGTGCAGGTGCGCTTCAAGCAGACCGGAACAAGTGCCGCACCGCAGATAATCACCGTGAAGCAGAAAGAGCACAACATCGTAGAACTTGGCAACAATACCTACTACCAATGGGGACGGAAAGACCCGTTCGTAGGGGCGCTTGCGGGAAACGTCAACAAGACTTGGTATGATGCCGATGGGAATATGAAAACAAACCAGAATCCACCCGTCCAACCGTTCGGCCGAAAGACTCAGTGCATTACCGAAGGCATCAAGCAGCCCGGTACGTTCTGTACGACTTTAGAAATGGACAACTACTATACAAACCTTTGGAGCGCGAACAACATCGTTTACACAAACAACGACAATTCCGTGGTGAAGACCATCTACGACCCCTGCCCCGTAGGCTACAAAATGCCGCCGAGCAATGCTTTCACCGGCTTTACTGTGACGGGAGACAATACAAGCAGTACCTTCCAATTCAACGTAAGCGGCGAGTTCAATAATGGTTGGAATTTCTACTGCGACGGCTCGAATCATAGCGGCGACACCGTTTTCTTTCCGATTTCGGGCTGGCGACAGTACAGTACCGGCAATCCGGGAGCTGTGGCGACCGACGGCTTCTGCTGGACGGCCGTGCCGAATGGCAACAACAGCGCATGGGACTTCTACTTCGACAGGAACAACGTAAATCCGAAAAACTACAACCATCGAGGCTTCAGTTGTTCGGTAAGGGCCGTCCGGGAATAAAAAAAGGAGAGCGAAGCGCCCGTATTAGCATCAATTGTAAAAACTATTTCATATACAAACGCCTCGAATCCGCAGTGGGATTTCTTGGGCAGAAACAGCCCCAAAAAAGGAGAAAGTACATGGAGAAGCCGTGCAGACTGCACGGGAAAGAGAGGCGAACAGGTGCTTATAGCGCTGATAACAAAACACATACGAGGCAAGCTGCGAGATGCGTATCTCGCGGGGCATGAGACACGTATGAGGCGGGTGATGACATACGTATGTCACGCGGCACGAGATACGTGTCTCATCACCCACGTCGCCCGTATGTCATGACGCATGAGATACGTGTGTCGTGCCCCGCCCCGATTATACGAACCGGAGAGATTGATACGGATGTATCGTTTTTTTATTAACCGATTAAAACAATAGGAGAAAACAGCCATGAGTGTAAATTACAAGCTTGTGCAAAAAAAGAACCCTTTGAAGAAGGAGGCCTCTGCCAAATGGTATGCCATCCCGAACAGCGCACGCCCGTTGTCACAAAAAGCCATGACCCGTGCGGCCACCGAGAACACCTCGACGGCACCCACCGAACTGGAGTCGGCCATGGATCTGCTGGCCGCCTTTATCCCGCAACAGCTTCAGCAGGGGCATACGGTGAACGTGCCCGGACTGGGCACGTTCCGCCTCAGCTTCAAGAGCGAGGGAGTGGAAAAGATAGACGACTTCCGTCCCGAACGGATGATAAAGTCACCCCGCATCGTCTTCAGCCCGGCCAAGGAGTTGCGCGAGAAGACCCTGCAAGGCCTCAGTTTCGAGAACGGCGGCGTGCTGGAGGGCGGCATCAACTACGCTTCGCTAGTGGACTACCGCAAGGCCAAAGGACTGCCCGCACCGGGCGGCGGCACAACAGCAGACGGAGAAGGAGAGAACCCGCTGGGATGAAGATAGGCGGTGAGCGGTTGACGGTCGGCGCTTAGCGATTAGCGGTTGGTGTCTGGTGGTTGCGCCGCAACGGTGCCAATCACTGAACACCAATCGCCCACCGCTTCTAACGAACGTCTTATCTCTCTTATGTCTGAATCCAATCCCCAACCACCGATTACCCGGTTATTCTCCGGGCGGAGTTTGAGGACGGCAACGGCGGCCCGCCACATTCAGCTTTCGCACAAGGCTGTCGGACCGACATTCGGCTTATCGCGATAGTCGGGCTTGGAGTTGCCGTCGATGGGAATCCGGTACATACCGTTCTTGGCAAACAGAGGCGTTCAAGGATTCGGTCTATTTCTCCGCAAATATCACTTTGGAGCGGCAAACCGCTTCGCTGCCGTTCTTCTTCACCTCCACGGCGTAAACGCCTCCACCGTCATCGTCCATAAAGAAGGTAAGCTCATCGCCATAATAGCTCTCGGTGACATAGGCCATCTCGAAACGGCGGATGCGCTTCTCCTTATACATATTCATGGGGAACAAATCGAGGATGTGCTCGATATAGCGGATGCTGTTGACGTGTCCGTTAATGTCGATGTCGCTGTACTTGGCTGTCAGCGAAGCCACCGGCCGGTCAGAAGCGACTTTGATGCGCGAGGGTTTCCCGATGGGGCAAGGCTCGTCGCATACATGATCCATGATGCTTCCATCGTGAAGAGCCAGCAAATCGGCCGGTTTGCGTGTATTCATGCTGATCATGGCCCATACGGAGCGCGCATGGCCTATCACCTTTCCGTCCTTGCGGATAAGGGCAAAGTTACGATCCGTAAAAAGGCGGTAGACATTCTCCACCCATGTGCGGATGGAGAACTCCTCGTACTGGAGGGGCATCTCGTCGAGCTCGATGGCAAGGCGCGACAGCACCCAAGTATAGTTGTCCTCGTTCAGCGCAGCAATGCCGAAGCCGCGGTCGGTGGCATGGAAGCCGGCGCTATTCAGCAGATGATTGCCCAACACGCCCAAAGTGAGGCGTCCGGTGAAGTCGACATGGAACGGTTCGGCCACGAACTTGTAAGTTCCTGTCTTATTGTTCTCGTTACTCTTGCTCATTCCTGTTTCGTTTACTTTGAAGGTATTCCGCTTCATCGGCGTGCCGTCCGTCGCGGCACCGGCAATGTCCGGACACGAACCGGGCAGACGGATTCTGCCGCAAAGGTAAGGGCTTTCTCATAAACGCCAAACAAATCGAATAGGAAAAAGAAACCGCTTAATAACCTGAAAATTACCCAATGCTGCCTGCGGCTGAAACAAATTATTCGTATCTTTGCCCGGCGTAAGGCTGAAAAGCCGTAACGGCTGATTACATTATTCACTTATTTAAAGAATAGAGAACGAATGGAAACAATAGAGAACAAGTACATCACGGTGGCATACAAGCTGTACGCCGTAGAGAACGGCGAGAAAGATTTCACCGAAGAGGCATCCGCAGAGCATCCTTTCCGGTTCATCTCCGGACTGGGAATGACGCTGGAGGCTTTTGAAACTCAAATCAAGGACCTGAAAGCCGGTGATAAGTTCGATTTCACCATCGCGGCTTCCGAGGCTTACGGCGACTATGACGACGACCATGTAATAGAGCTTCCGAAAGAGGTGTTCTTCATAGAAGGAAAGTTCGACGACGAACGCGTAACCAAGGGTGCCGTACTCCCCCTGATGACATCGGACGGACAACGCGTCAACGGAAGCGTGGTAGAGGTGAAAGACGACGTGGTTGTCATGGATATGAATCACCCTTTGGCCGGTTGCGACCTGAACTTTGCGGGTGAAGTCGTGATGAGCCGTCCGGCCACGAACGATGAGATTGCAGAAGCGGCACGCATGATGGGCGGCGGTTGCGGCTGCGGCGATTGCGGCGACGGGTGCGGTGATGGCTGCGGCGGCGGATGCTGCCACTAAGCGCCGGCGGGATGCCCCGGCAGAGAAAGCCGTCTTCTTGATATGGCCATGAGGTGGGAAAGCCTCTGTGGTTTATTTAATGTGCGGATGACGCGGACTTCACGGATTTTGCCAATGAGCACCGTGTCGACCCGCGCCATCCGCGCTCTCCGTCATAGCGTAGCGCAAGAAACCTGCATATCCCATACCCTTGCGTAAGAGGTTTTTGCCCGGCTCTTTCCTCTTTTCCGTCAGCCCTTGCTCGTCATTATTTCCAATACCAACTTGTCTGTTTCGTTCATGCCTTTCGAACCTATCTTGGTCAGGTTGCGGATACTTTGATCCACGTCTTCGTCGATGATTCCCTCGACGGAAGTGACACAACGGTTTTCCATAGCCATGATGGCCGAAAGGACCGCGGTTGAAACTCCGGTGGTCACTTTCAGCGCGCAACTGGGCTTGGCACCGTCGCAAATCATGCCGGTGAGGTTGGCAATCATGTTTTGCACGGCATAGGCCACCCGGTCGTAATCCCCTCCCATCAGCCACGTGATTCCGCAGCTGGAGCCGGTGGCCGCCACGACACAGCCGCAGAGGGCGGAGAGTCTTCCCAGACTTTGCTTGATGTAAATCACCGTCAGATGGCTCAGCATCAATGCGCGGATAATCTCTTCTTCCGACTTTCCGTTTTCCTCGGCATAGACCAGAACCGGCAAGGTGGCCGATATGCCCTGATTTCCGCTGCCGGAATTGCTCATCACCGGAATCATGGCGCCCGCCATGCGTGCGTCGCATGCTCCGGAAGTATAAGAAAGGATGTGAGAAAAAACGCTGTCGCCCATCACCTTATGCTTATAAGTGCCCCGAAGTATCTTCCCCAAGCTGTGGCCGTAGTCACCTTCGAAAGAGCGTTCGGCAGCCGCCTTGTTCAGCCGTGCCGTTTCCAGAATAAAACGGATTTCATCCAACGGAGCCGTCAGGGAAAAATCATAGACTTTGCGTAGATTCAACTCGGGCACGCCATTCGCCTTTTCCTCGGCACCGGCGGCAGCCTGCCTGTTCAGCAACACTTCTCCGTTGCGTGCCATATATATAAAGGTGGTATGCCCGCCGGCAATGATGGCGGTGGAGGTATCGCCCGCCGCCTCGCAGCACACTTCGATATAGAGTTTTTCCTCGATACCCTCTTTCAGGGCTATGTGAATGCGCTTCCCGTCGATGAACCGCTTTCCTTCGTCCACCGCATCGGAGGTGCAGTCTTTCAACACTTCCAGCTGATAGGCCGGCTTACCGATGAGTACTCCCAACGCCACGGCGATGGGCAGCCCGATCATTCCGGTTCCGGGAATTCCCACCCCCATGGCATTCTTCAATATGTTGGCGCTTAAAAGCACAGTCACCTTTTCGGGACGCTTGCCCAATGTTTCCGCCGCTTTTGCCGCACACAACGCCACGGCAATGGGCTCCGTACAGCCTATGGCCGGTATCACTTCCGATTTGACCAGAGCTATTATCTGTTGCCTTTCTATTTCCGTCATAATGTTTTTAATAGTATAGATGTCTCCGAGCACAAATGTACATGATAATTTTCATAAATCAAGCAACATTCGCATAAAGCTGAAGAAGATTTTTCCCCGGCACGACGCCGTCGTGTAAAAAGACGAGGGTCTGCGCCATGTCGGAGCCAAGCACTTTAAACGCTGATTTACAACGCTTGGCCAAAAGAAGAAAGAGCTTTCCGCATCGACCGCCAGCCCCCTGTCCGACAGGTGCAAATCCTTGTCGTGACAGACACAAGTGTTTGAGCCGCAGAACACAAGTGTTTGAGCCGTAAAACACAAGTGTCTGAGCCGCAGAACACAAGTGTCTGACAAAGCGGATGCAAATAACTGATTACCAGCACCATTCAACCGCAAGGCACAAGACGGGGGCAAGAGTTAAATAAGGAAAAATATAACAATCCTTAAACGTTTTACCGAAAAATATTGCTATCTTTATAAGCCCAAATACAGTTGGGGAGGGGAAGAAGCGCATATCTACCCCATTCATAAACCTTTAAAGCTATCGATATGTTCAACTCATTCGGAAACATTCTTCGCCTTACCAGCTTCGGAGAGTCGCACGGTAAGGGCATCGGAGGCGTAATAGACGGATTTCCGGCAGGGATAGCCATCGACACGGACTTCGTACAGTCCGAACTCGACCGCCGCCGTCCGGGACAATCCCGGATTACAACCGCACGGAAAGAAGGAGACAAGGTGGAATTCCTTTCCGGAATCTTCGAAGGGAAATCCACAGGTTGCCCCATAGGCTTCATCGTGTGGAACGAAAACCAGCACTCCGACGATTACAACAACCTGAAAGAGGTATACCGGCCTTCGCACGCCGACTACACCTACAACGTGAAATACGGCATCCGCGACCACCGGGGAGGAGGACGCTCGTCCGCACGCGAAACCGTCTCGCGCGTAGTGGCCGGAGCATTGGCCAAACTAGCGCTGAAGCAACTGGGCATATACATCACGGCATATACCTCGCAAGTAGGCCCCATCCGTCTGGAAGAGAACTATACCGCCTATGATCTCGACCTGACAGACACCAACCCCGTGCGCTGTCCCGACCCGCAAAAGGCCAAAGAAATGGAAGAACTCATCTTCAGAATAAAAGGAGAGGGCGACACCATCGGAGGCGTCATCACCTGCGTCGTCAAAGGCTGCCCCATCGGACTCGGACAGCCGATATACGGCAAACTGCATGCCGCCCTCGGAGCCGCCATGCTCAGCATCAATGCCGCCAAAGCCTTCGAATACGGCGACGGATTCAAAGGGCTGAAACAGAAAGGATCGGAGCAAAACGATGTCTTCTACAACAATAACGGACGCATTGAAACGCGCACCAACCACTCGGGAGGCATTCAAGGTGGCATCAGCAACGGACAGGACATCTACTTCCGCGTAGCCTTCAAACCCGTAGCCACCGTATTGATGGAACAGCACACGGTGAACATCGACGGCATAGACACCACACTGAAAGCCCGAGGCCGTCACGACCCGTGCGTGCTGCCCCGTGCCGTCCCCATCGTGGAAGCAATGACAGCCATCACCCTGCTGGACTACTACCTGATAGACAGGACAACACAGTTATAGAACATCACTAACCCCTAATCGTTAACCCACTAACCACTGATTTACGTATGGAAATAAAAAAGTACATTGCAGAGAATGAACCGCGGATGCTGGAAGAATTGTTCAGCCTCATCCGCATTCCAAGCATCAGCGCCAAACCCGAACACCGCAACGACATGTCGGCATGCGCCGAACGCTGGAAACAGCTGCTGCTCGAAGCCGGCGCAGACGAAGCATGCGTGATGCCCTCGAAAGGCAACCCCATCGTCTTCGGACAAAAGATAACAGACCCGAAAGCCAAAACCGTATTGGTATACGCCCACTATGACGTAATGCCGGCAGAACCGCTGGAACTCTGGAAAAGCAACCCCTTCGAGCCGGAAGTGCGCGACGGACACATCTGGGCACGAGGTGCCGACGACGACAAAGGCCAATCCTTCATTCAGGTAAAGGCTTTTGAATACCTCGTCAAGAACGGTTTGTTGCAGACCAATGTAAAATTCATCTTCGAAGGCGAAGAAGAAATCGGCTCGCCCAGTCTGGAAGACTTCTGCCGGGAACACAAGGAACTGCTGAAAGCAGACATCATACTGGTATCAGACACCAGCATGCTCGGCGCCGACCTGCCGTCGCTGACCACCGGACTGCGAGGCCTGGCCTATTGGGAGATTGAAGTAACCGGCCCCAACCGCGACCTCCACTCCGGACATTTCGGAGGCGCCGTGGCCAATCCCATCAATGTGCTATGCCAACTTCTCGGCAAAGTGACGGATGCGGACGGACGCATCACCGTGCCCGGATTCTATGACGACGTGGAAGAAGTTTCACAAGCCGAACGGGACATGATAGCCCGCATTCCCTTTGACGAAGAAAAATACAAGACGTCCATCGGCGTGCAAGCCCTCTCCGGAGAGAAAGGATACAGCACACTTGAACGCAACAGTTGCCGCCCGTCTTTCGACGTATGCGGTATATGGGGAGGCTACACCGGCGAAGGTTCCAAGACCGTGCTCCCGTCCAAAGCCTATGCCAAGGTGTCCTGCCGGCTGGTTCCGCACCAAGACCACCACAAAATCTCCCAACTCTTCGCCGATTACATCCTGAGCATCGCCCCCGATACCGTGCAGGTAAAAGTCACTCCCATGCACGGCGGACAAGGATATGTATGCCCCATCTCATTGCCTGCCTATCAGGCAGCCGAGCAAGGATTTGAAAAAGCATTCGGCAAGAAACCGTTGGCCGTGCGCCGTGGCGGAAGCATTCCCATCATCTCCACTTTCGAACAAGTACTGGGCATCAAAACGGTGTTGATGGGATTCGGGCTTGAGTCCAACGCCATTCACTCTCCCAACGAAAACATCCCGCTGGACATCGTCCGCAAGGGCATCGAGGCGGTGACAGAATTTTATCTGAACTATAAATGACAATCTCAGGGCCTGTTTTCCAATCCCAAACAGGCCCTTAAACATCCATCCGGAGAAAGTCTTCCAAATCCGGTTCACCGGCATCACGTCGGACACTTCCCCTGACGGGCCGCACGTCTGACGCCGCACTTTCCCGCTACGGTCGGAGGAGATGGGGTTTCCGCGCGGAATCATTCGAAAGGCTTGCGGAACGGGCAACCGTTTCTCCACTCGGAACAACCGTAAGCCGTTCTTCCTTTGATAATCCTTCCTTTACCGCAAAGGGGACAGAGCTGCCCTGCCGACACATCCTGCCGCATCGGTGCCGCATCCGGAACCGTCTCCGTTTTCTTCTTGGCAACAGCCTTTTTCGAAGTTCTTTTCTCGGGTTCTTTCGCAGATTTACCGCCGGCAGACGTCTCTTTTGAAACCGCTCTATCCGTTTTCTCCGCCGCTGCCGTTTGTATCGTGACGAAGCGGTTGCTGTTATCAGACAACACGCTCTTCACCACCTCGGACACCATCTGCTTCAACTCCTCCAGAAACTGCCCGGCATTATAGGTACGTTTCTCTATCTCGCGGAGTTTCTTTTCCCAAATGCCTGTCAGTTCGGCCGACTTCAACAGTTCTTCGCGGATAATCTGTATCAATTCCACCCCCGTGGGGGTGGCTATCAGATTCTTCTTCTCCTTACGGATATAATTCCGCTTGAAGAGTGTTTCGATGATTGCCGCACGCGTTGACGGACGCCCGATACCGTTTTCTTTCAAGGCATCGCGAAGCTCATCGTTATCCACCAGTTTTCCGGCGGTCTCCATGGCGCGAAGCAGGGTGGCTTCGGTATAAGGGCGGGGCGGCTGTGTCCACTTCTCTACCAGTTCCGGCAAGTGGGGGCCGCTTTCTCCTTTCACGAAAGCAGGCAGCAGCTTGTCGGCGGATGTTTCTTTCTCGTCTTTCTCGTCTTCAACCGCAGCATTGGACGACTGCTGCGAAGCCGCAAACACCGCTCTCCATCCGGGAGTCAGTATCTGCCGCCCGGTGGCTTTGAACAGAATCCGCTCCACCTCGCCCAGCACGGTAGTAGTGGCAAACAGGCAATCGGGATAAAACACGGAAATGAAGCGACGGGCAATGAGGTCATACACCTGCCTTTCCATATTGCTCAATGCCTGCGGATATTGTCCGGTAGGAATAATGGCGTGGTGGTCGGTCACTTTGGAGTTGTCGAACACTTTCTTCGGTTTAGGCAACGGCCCTTCTTCCAGCGGGGCTGTCAAGACGGCATAATCACGCAGCCCTTTCAGTATGCCGGGACATTTGGGATAAATGTCATCGCTCAGGAAAGTGGTGTCCACACGCGGATAGGTAACCACTTTTTTCTCATAGAGGGATTGGATGGTTTTCAGTGTGTCGTCGGCAGAGAAGGCGAATTTTTTGTTGCACTCTACCTGAAGCGAGGTGAGGTCGAAGAGGCGGGGCGGGGCTTCCTTACCGTTCTTCCTGACTACGGAAGTGATGGTGAACGGGGCATTCTTTATCTGCTCCAGCAGGGCGATGCCACGTTCGTGGTCTGTAACAGGGTCTATGCCGGGATTGTCAACGGCCGGCCTGTTCACGGCAGGAGCGGCGCCGGCGTTTTTCTTCCCTTCGCCTTGCTTTTCGGCCTCCAGCACCAGCTCTTCCTCGCTCTTGCGGATAAGGGCTGTGAACGAGGTCGCCCGATAGACGGTGCTCAGCACCCAATATTGTTTGGGAACAAAATGCTGAATTTCCAGCTGACGGTTTACAATCAACGCCAAAGTGGGCGTCTGCACACGCCCTACGGAAAGCACCTGCCTGTTTTGGCCGTACTTCATGGTATAAAGACGGGTGGCATTCATGCCCAACAGCCAATCGCCGATGGCACGAGACAGCCCGGCTTCATACAGCGGCTGGAAGTCCGAAGCGTCGCGCAGTTTGGCAAACCCTTCACGGATGGCCTCTTCCGTCAGCGAGGAAATCCACAGGCGTTTCACCGGGCACTGCGCACCGGCTTTCTGCATCACCCAACGCTGTATCAATTCTCCCTCCTGCCCGGCATCACCGCAATTTACAATCATGTCGGCATGCCGCATGAGGTTCTCTATGATACGAAACTGGCGCTCGTATGTAGGGTTGCCGATGAGTTTGATGCCGAAGCGAGGCGGTATCATGGGCAGGCTTCCCAAGCTCCACGACTTCCAAGCGGGCGTATATTCGTGAGGTTCTTTCAGCGTACAAAGGTGGCCGAAAGTCCATGTCACCTGATACCCGTTTCCCTCGATGTATCCGTCTTTCTTGTCTTTCGCTCCCAACACATCGGCTATGTCGCGCGCCACGGAGGGCTTTTCGGCAATGCAAACTATCATTTCACTCTTCAATTTTATTCGTGGAGCAAAGGTACAAAAAAGGGAAGAATGATGAAAAATATCACCCCGTAACGGATGCGGATTTCTTCTGAATGCACCGGTTTACGGCGCTTGGGCGGAAGAGAAGAGAGCCTTTCGGGCCGGCCGTCCCCCGCCCCGTTTGACAGATGCAATCCTTTGCCGTGACAGACACAAGTGTTCAAGCCGTCAGACACAAGTGTTTTGCACGTCAGACACAAGTGTTTTAGCCGCAAGACACAAGTGTCTGACAAGACAGTGGTAAACATCTGATAATCAGAAAGCTTTGATTTTAAAACACAAGCACCGGGTGAGGCCATCTACCTGCTCCTTATTCCGAAATCAGGTTAATAAATATTAAGGTCTGCCCGATTTGCCGAAAAAAAGTGCGGTGCGCCGTCCGTGATGTAGGGCACTTTTTTTATATTTGTTCGCAAAGGGATATACTTAAAGAAAATAACAGCCGATTTCGCTTTGAGCCTCTCAGAAAAATTAAAAGTGCGGCTAACACGTGGCTCAATCGCCACAAAAAGCGATTAGTCACATCCCCATTACCAACGACAAATAAAGCCAAGATATGAAATGTACACATATAATAACAATGCTGTTCGTGTTTTGTATCGCCTCAGCTTGTGCGACACAAAAGGCTGCATACAAAGAACGTTTGGAAGAAGCAAAGGGGTATGCCCTTTATGCCTGCATTGCACACATGAATAAGTGCATTGACAGCACGTCGGTTATCAACAAAGACTATTCAGGCAGCTATTTTGTTCAATTAAGCAGCTTATCGCTTGATGAAATCGTTGAGATAAAAAAATACGCAGAAAAAGAATCTATGAACTATCGGGGCATATCCCAAGATCCTGAAGGAAATATGATAGCATATTCATCATGGAAATTCTACAATTCCAAAGAGTTGGACAACTTCATTCGCAAGACTATAAAGAAAACACCGGCAACGAATGAATGAATCTGCCGCAGGACATATAGCGACACCGCACTGTACGAATCCGTCAAAGGAAACCGGTATATCAAGCCAGACCATGAAAGACAATCAAGGCCGATGCTCACCGCCTTCCTCAGAAACGCGAGGCAGCATTGCCTTATATACCGCCTCCTGTATCCGTGTCCGGATATTCAGCTGCATCAGTTTGTTGTTCCACACATTCGGATATATACGGTTGCAAAGAAACACATATACCAAACTATTCTCCGGATCTGCCCAAGCACAAGTACCCGTGAAGCCCGTATGCCCGTATACGGAAGCCGGCGCAGATTCTGCACAAGGACTTTTCTGCGGATTGCCAATGTCCGGTTTATCGAAGCCTAAACCCCGACGGGTGATTTTTGAAACGGTCGTGGTGAAAACCTTGCAAGTCTCTTTACTCAAATAGCGCCTGCCATCCAATTCGCCCCCGTTCAGCAGCATCTGATGAATCTTCGCCACTTCTCCGGCATTAGAGAACAAACCGGCATTGCCCGACACACCTCCCAGAAAAGCCGCGGACTCATCATGCACAAAACCTTGCAACGTTGTTTTCCGCAAGAACGGGTCGATGGAAGAAGGGACAATTTCTTCCCTGTTTAAGAAACGCAAAGGCAAGTAGCCCGTCCGCTTCAAGCCCATGGGAGCATAGAACTCTTTGGCAAGGAATTTATCCAATGTCGTCTGCGTACGTGCCTCGACCAACTGCTGCAACAAGATGAAACCCACACAACTGTAACGGTAGGTTTTCTCCTTCAGAGGTGTATCGGCTATCTTCTGCAAATACTCCTTTTTGAAAGAATGGTGCAGCCATAAACTGTCCGCCACCTGCATGGCGCACTCCGCAGTTTGCTCCTTCGAGGTCAATCCCGCCCGGAAACGGAATTTCGGATTAGCCCACGTCCGGCTTCCGATGCGCAACGGATGGCGGGCATCCTGCTTCCCCCGGAACAAACTGCCGGAATAGCTCTTCGGCTCAATGGCATCCTGATAGAACAACAAGGTGGAAGGTAAGCCGGACTCATGCAGCAGCAAGTCGCGCACCGTGATGTCCCTCTTGTCCGTATCGCGCAAGAAAGGCAGGTAGTCGGACACACGATCCGTGAGGCTGATACGTCCTTTATCATAAAGCTTCATCACAGCCAGCAGAGTAGCCGTGGTCTTGCTCAACGAAGCGATGTCATACGCATCCGTCGTCTGCACCGGCAGCGGACTCCCTGTTCGTGTTCCGCCTTTGGTATGTGTACCGAAGGCTTTGTTATACATTTCCCTGCCGTCTTTCAGTATCACTACCTGACAACCGGGATAAGCTCCCTTGCGGATACCCTCTTCGGCTATCTCGTCTATCTGTGTCAACAGACGGGAATCCATGCCATACTCTTCGGGCACAATATGTGGCGCAGAATAGGGGCCTATCTTCTCGCCCATACCGGCAGCAAACAATCCTCCAATAGAAGCCGAAAGACGCCCGTCGGCCTGTGCATGGCCATAGAGCACTGCCGCCACATGCCGTTGCACCTCCTCGCCGGCAGAGTGAGCCAACACCACGGCCTCTGCCTCCGAAATGCCCCGGTGTATCTGCAAAAGCTGCTTCCCGGGGATAAAGGCGAGGTAAACCACCGGCACTTCCGGCGCGAACTTGGCAAAGAAAGTCTGATAAGCAGCCAATCTCTGTTCTGTAACACAAACCAATATGCGCTTGTAATGCGCCAGACTCGCGCGCAACTGCCCGCATTCCGCTTCCGGCAAGTTTCCGCCCAGTTGATGCACCACCGGATGAGTATAACGGGAAAGTTCTTTCAGGAAAGGCTCCACGGTCTTGGCGTCTCCCACGTTAAGCACTGCCACCTCCTTGACGACAGTGTCCAAGGGTAGCACACCCGTCCCATTGCCCAACAGGGTGACAGCCGCCAAGTTCAGACGTTCTATCAAAGCCTGTGTGGCCGGCCTATTGATGCGGGACTCCAAACCGGACAGACGGATATGCGGCTTCCGTTTCAGTCCCAACGCATATTTATACATCAATACCTTCCTGCATTTCTCATTGATGGTTTCCTCTGCCAACTCTCCACGCTTTACAGCCTCCATCACACTTTGCAACTCCTCTTTGATGCGGCGAGGAACCAACAGCAGGTCATTACCCGCTTTCAAGGCTTGCAGGCAGAGGGACGAATGACCCGACACCCCTTTCATGGCAAGCGCATCCGTGAAAATCAGTCCTTTGAACTTCAGTTCATGGGTCAGCAAGTCATAGACCACATTGCGGGAGAGGGAAGACGGCAAGCCGCTTCGTGCCTCGAGTGCCGGAACTTCGAGATGCCCTACCATAATGCCGCTCAATCCTCCCCGTATGGCTTGTTTGAACGGGTACAGTTCCACACTGTCCAACCGTTCGCGGGTAAAAGACAAGACGGGCAGGGCTTTGTGGGAATCTACATCCGTATCTCCGTGTCCGGGAAAGTGTTTGCATACGGAAAGTACTCCAGCTTCCTCCAGCCCTTTGGAATAGGCAAGCACTTTTTCCGCCACTCTGACGGGGTCTTCACCAAACGAGCGGGTATTAATCACCGGATTCTGAGGATTGATGTTCACATCCGCCACCGGAGCAAAGTTTACCTGAATGCCCATTTCCTTGCATTGCCGGGCCATCTCACGGCCGTACTCATACAGCAGACTGTCATCTTCGATGCAGCCCAATATCATGTTTTTAGGGAACACCGGCGTTCCCTGCAAGCGCATGGAAAGCCCCCACTCCGCATCAGCAGTAATCAGCAAGGGCACATCGGCCATCTCTTGAGCCTCGTTTGTCAGCATAGCTTGATTTTGCATCAGTCCGCCCGAGAAAAGCAGTCCGCCTACTTTATACCCTTCCACGACTTTGCGCAAGAGTTCTCTGTTGGGCTTGTCTCGTTGGGGTGCGATGGTGTAAATAAAAAGTTGGCCGACGCGTTCTTTCAGGCTCAACTTCTTCATGACAGAATCGGCCCATTCACCGCACTTGGAATCATTCAGGCAGGAGCGCATCAGTATAGTCTCTACCGGCAACCCCGGAACGGGCGGTGCAAGAGGCCGCCTGCCATCCGAAACAATGCGGGCGGAACAAGCCAATACAAGCAATGCGGACAAAAAGACTCTTTTCATTATTTTCTCAGAATTTTCTCAGACTTTCATAAATCAACTTTCGTACACGTTTTCTTTCCTCATTACAGGCTCGAACATCTCATAATGATGCCTATCGGCTATTTCTTTGTCAAAGTAAGCACCATTTTTCCTACATAAATGCCATTCTTGCCGGAATGCAGCAAGGCCACATTCTTTCCATCGGCATTCAGATACACCGCCGGCTTTTCCATAAAAGTGTGAGTGTGTCCGCCCAAGATGACGTCGATGCCACGTGTCTTTCCCACCAGCTCTTCATCGGTAACATCATCCGGGTTCAACCCTCGTAAGCCCAAATGCGACAGGCAGATCACGACATCGCATCCTTCTTTTTCTCCGAGAAGGTCGCTCATCTCCTGTGCAACCGCTATCGGGTCCTTATAAACCACTCCTTCGCATTTATCGGCCTGTACCAAGCCTTCCAACTTCGGAGCCAGACTGAAAATGCCTATTTTCAAGCCCCCGCGCTCCAGAGTGACATAAGGCTTCACCAATCCTTCGAGTACCGTGCCTGCAACTTCATAATTGGAACAAAGTATCGGGAAGCGGGCCATACGAAACAGGCGAGCCATATTGTCCAAACCGAAATCAAACTCATGGTTTCCTATTGCCATGGCATCATATCCCATGAGGTTCATCATCTTCACTTCCAATTCTCCCTGAAAGAGGTTGTAATAAGGTGTGCCTTGCGATATATCTCCGCAATCCAGCAGCAGCATATCGGGATGCTTGCCACGAAAGTCTTTCACAACTCCTACACGGCGCACCGCACCGCCCATCCCGGCATATTTGTCGGCGGCTTTCGGGCTGACAGGCTCTATGCGGCTGTGCGTATCGCTGGTGTGCAGAATAAACAACTGTTTCTCCAAAGCGCCTGTTTTTCCTTGCTGCGCCGATAGCGAAAGGGTAAAAAGCAGTAGAACTGCCAAAGAATATATATGTTTCATCGGACTTCTGTTTTTTTTAATTCCTTACTCTTTAATGGTCACTCTCCCCTCCATGCGCGAGGTTATCTTTTTGCCGGCTGCCGTATGTCTTTCCACATACTTGGCAAACAGTCCCCGTAAAGTGGCTCCCTTGGGACACACTCTCTTGCCGGCCTGCATGAGTGCCGTCATGCCATCGTTACCGTCGGCCAGATAATCAACGGTGGCAACCGTATATGTCCGTTCGTCATCTACCGGCTTCCCGCCTATGAGCGCACGCAACAGTTTGCCGCTCTTGGTTATTTCCATTTGTATGCCGCTCACTCCTTCACCGCCCCGCACTGCTATGTTTTCAAACAACTGCTTCATGTCAGACCCTTTCATGGTAAGCAGGCAAAGCGAATTTTCAAAAGGCAGAATTTCAAAAACATTTTCAATGGTGACAGCCCCTTCGGTCAGAGAATTACGGATGCCGCCTATATTTATCAGCCCCATATCGGCCGGAGTGCCCTGCACTTCAGCGGCAGCCTCGCGCAGCACGTCTGCAATGAGGTTAGACAAAAGGCTTTCGGGCCTGAATCTGTCCATAGACATTTCGGCAGTTCCAACCACACGACACATCACACTGTCTATCTGTTTTTTATAGGGCGCCAACAAAGCCATTGCTTCGGCGTCCGGCTCGGCATCCCACGTAGAATCTACGGGGATTCTGCCACCTTCCACGCGGGTCACTTTGTAAGAAGAGTGGCAGGAAGCGAACAAAAGCGCCACTGTCATCAGCCCTCCGGAAAGGATACGGAAAATTTGTTTCTTCATACTTATTTTAGTTTTAAATTGCCACAAATATACTTTTTCTTTTAGAGCTTGTTTAAAATTCATTCATAATATTTATTAAGCATGCAGCAACAAAAAAACAACTGAGCCATGCCGATTGCCGTTTCCGCATCATATTTTCTCTGTGTCAACACTGTGTTTGCCTCGTGGTTTCTCCGTATCTGTGGAAAGGGAGGATATACGAAGCAGACACGGTGTTGATGAGGCGCTGACGCGGTTTTACCATGACTTCAAGCGTAGGAGGCATCGATCCGCGACATATTCGTCAAGACAGGCAATGGCATGCGTAACCAGAACTCGGAATAAGAAGCGGGTCGACAGCCTCACCCTAAGGCTTATGTTTTGAAGCAAAACGCCATTGATTATCAGACGATTGTCCCTGCCTTGTCAGACACTTGTGTTTTGCGGCTAAAACACTTGTGTCTGACGGCTAAAACACTTGTGTCTGACGGCCAAAACACTTGTGTCTGTCAAGACAAAGGATTGCAACTGTCAAAACAGGGTGAGGGCGGTCGGTCCGAAAGGCTCTCTTCCCTTCCCCCAAGCGCCGTAAACCGGGGCATTCGGGAAATATCCGCCCGACAGGACGCCACCCCTCGTCTTCAGAAAAAGAGACCTCCTGCCCCCGAATCCGGATTATGTATGGTGATTATTTACGACAATACCCTAACTAACTTTGCTAATAATACCGTTCAGAACAAGAGTTTTGGGCGGTATTTTATTTTGTTGAAAAATTCGTCTCCTTTTTCGTTTGATTTTCATCTAAACCTGTTATAAGGTAGAAAAACGTGGTTTGCTATGAACGACTACTTCGATACCTCATAATGTACAGGTTGGAATTCATGTACAGCTATTTCGACTACTCCCCTCAGAACGGATGGTCGGTGGTAGCTGTATATCACAAGATATTTAGGTAATATCTGTTCATAGCATAACCACGTTTTATCTATACTTGCTATACAGATAACTGTTTTTCCCAAGCAACTTTTCTCACCAGAGTTATATATAGCAAGAACTATAAACTTTGGTAAGATGAATATCGGTAAATTCAACTCCTTATATGACCTTTTGGAAGCATTTCCTACGGAGGAAAGCTGCATCAAGTATCTGGAACAGCAACGCTGGGCAAACGGTATTCCTGTTTCTCCTTATGACCCTACGTCCAAAGTATATAACCGTGGCGATGGAATGTACCGCTGTAAGAATACGGGCAAGAACTTCAATGTCAGAATAGGAACTATGTTTGAAGGCTCTAAATTGCCGTTGAGAAAATGGTTCGTGGCTATCTATGAAATAACATCCCGCAAGAAAGGTATTTCATCAATCGAATTATCCAAGAGAATATCCGTAACCTATAAAACTGCGTGGTTTATGAATCAGCGTATTCGTGAATGCTTCGGTATTGTCATGGAAGAGAAACTTGAGGGAGAAGTAGAGCTTGATGAAACTTTCGTAGGTGGCAAGAATAAAAATCGGCACTATAACAAGAAAGTAAAGAAGTGTCAAGGTAGGAGCTTCAAAGATAAAGTTCCAGTCATGGGTATGCTCCAGCGTGGCGGTAAGGTGGTTTGTAAAGTAGTCCGTGACACTTCCTATAAATCATTGACAGTTCCTATTCTCAAAACTGTAAAACGCACGGCAACGTTATTCTCTGATGAATGGTGCGGATATAAAACCGTTAGCAAGTTATACGAGCATTACGTGATTGACCACGGTCACGGACAATACGTTGATGAAGATGCTTATACTAACAATATCGAAGGTTTTTGGAGTATTCTGAAACGTGGCTTGACAGGAATATATAACCATACAAGCAAGAAACACCTTCAACGATATGTTAATGAGTTCTGCTTCCGCTATAATACGAGAGATTTTGATGATGTTTCACGATTTAATTTGTTACTTTGCAATTCAAATTATCGTATAACTTTTCAAAGTCTGACAAAATGAGTAAAAAGAAACAAGTAACAATAGAAGACATGGAAAAGGCAATGGCTATCGAACTTCTACCTGCAAAAGAATTAAAGAAGCAAGCAGAAGTTCCAGTGGATTTTTCTGTTCTCATGCAGAAGGCTCTGAAATACGATATTAAACCTAAAAAGAAAGGCAAGAAATAACTCCTGCCTTCATCTAAATTTGACCTTGGGAGCTTGCTCTGCGGTTTTCTTTACTTTCTTAACCCAGCATTGTTTTTGGTCGCTCCAGTATATACCATTCTTTTTAAGGATTTTGTCAAAAGCCTTTTGGCTTTCTTCATCTTCAAGTCCTGCATAGTTCCAATCCGTCTCGTCATCCCAACCAGTAATTGAATTGAAATAATCATTCAAATCTACCTTCCGTTCAGTATAGTTATCGGAAAACTCTATTTTAGGAGCGACTTCTTCAATTTGATAACTCTTTCGGAGTTCTCTTTTCTCTACTGTACGATTGTAGAAAAATACGGCAAATAATACAAGCGGTATAAGCACGATACTCCATAGCACCTTAACGAGTGTATCACTTTCTCCTTTTTCACGCTCTAAATGCTTGGAACATGCTAATACAATCAATCCTACAATACCCCAGAATAGAGATAAGAAGAACCAGTTTACAGAATTACGTCCTTTTCGGGAAGCTAATACAGCGGTGGCAATAGAAATACCCAACGCAAACAGAATACAAAAGAAACCTACAATAAGTTCCATAGTGGCGAATTTTAACGAGTTCTCCACGACAGCCATAGGAGAAATTTAACAATGTTAGTTGTTAAAGAAAGTGGGCTGCCCCTGTGCATACTCGTTAGGTATCGCCAAACACCTGTATATACGCACAATAGGGCAACCCACAAGTATGAGCTGTCCTCTGTGCCTTGTATATACCTCTTGATAATTTGGCGATTTCAACGAGTATAAGGCACTTTCCTTATTATATTCCAAAACTTTGTCCCGAAAGACAATGCAAAGATAGTGAGAAAATTCGTATCTTTGCACTTCAAATGGTTGAAACTTATGAATATAGAAGATATTGTTGGTAAATGGGCTTATATAAATAGCAATCAAGATATTGCTTATAAAATCATCCGAATACATAACGTGGATTCAACTCTAAAAGCTGAGATGACTGCTAATAGTGGCGCACCTGCATATGAGCTATTAACAAAACTGACATTCATTACAGATGCAGCAAAAGTGCATGAGTTGGAAACAGAAAGAATTCATAACGGTTTATAATCATCGTCATATTCCGTTTTTACGTGGGTAACATGACCGTTATCGTCAATTATTACACTGACTTTTTTGCATTCAATACCTTTGCTGGTATAGATAGGGAATATCTCATCTATTATATCTTTGGACATAACAGATGAATTACGCCTACACCATTGCGTTAAAACTTCATCGTTATCGAATGGTAAATTCAGTTCTTGTGCTATCTGATGTAATTCGTCCCAAGCTTGTTCTTTTGTCATAACTTCTTATTTATCAAGTGTTCTATAATCGGAATTGGCTTTCATCTTACTCCGTATCGTAATATCATTGAAGAGTTTACGAAGACAAATAATTCCTAAACTATCACCTAATTGGGGAAACTTACGATGAAATCTTTCTGAAAGTAAGTGTAATCTCAGAGAATGCTTTTCTTCGTCCTTATAATCAAATTGTTCCTCAAACATAATCTGATTGTTCCGTTCTCCTCTGACTATGATATTAGCCTCTTTACCACCGTGGTCTTGTACTTCGATTGAAATAATTGTTCTATTCATATTTACAAATTTTCCTTTTCTATATCTGATAACTTTGGGGGTTATTATGATGATATAAGTAAAGAATTAGAATTGGATGTTCCTTTTAATCCAGCTATAATACTTAATGGATTAGATAGAGTTCCGTATTCTTTTAGGAGAGGAATAATAGAATCATTAGAAAATGGAACGGATGTCTTTATAAGTGGCGGTGTCTTAGAGAAGCAGATGAACCCTACTCCTCCAGGAGTTCCGCCTCAAATGACTTTGAATGATAATAGGACATTGGAAGGTTGGCAACATGAAATATAAATTGTTATGAAAACAAAAATAAATAAAGTTTCAAATAGTGGGTATAGCCCCAAAATAGAATTAAAAACAAATTCATATAGTGCAAGTTATTTCTATGAAAGCTCTGCTACTAAGAATACGGTTGCAGATGCAATCAAAAATAAGTCAATTGTTATTTCTAATGAAATTAGAAAGTTCAGATGAATGAAGTTTTAAGTTGAAGACATCCTCGCAGGGATGTCTTCTCTTTTTAAATTTTAAACAACTTCCTTCAAAGCTAAGATTTCAGTTATTATAAATCAGACAAGCCTATTTAGGGTATTGTCGTAAATACTCACCTGTTGTATTTATCATAGAGAAAAAAATCATTAAAACTTAAACAGCCTTCACATTCAGCCTAAAAAAAACGAATAATCCCTAATCCTTCCATCTTTTGCAAGAAAAGCGGATTAACGCTTGTGTATCTGACAAATAATTCGTTCCTTTGCACCGCTTTCGCGCAATCGCTGTCAGGAAAAACAGAGAGAAGCCTGATATGTTGCGTTGTAACGATCAAACAATTTAATAATAAAAAGACAATGGATTTAATTAAAATTGCAGAAGAAGCATTTGCTACCGGAAAACAGCATCCGAGCTTCAAAGCCGGTGACACAGTGACAGTAGCATATCGTATCGTCGAAGGTAACAAAGAACGTGTACAGTTGTATCGTGGCGTTGTTATCAAGATTTCCGGACACGGAGACAAGAAGCGTTTCACAGTGCGCAAAATGTCAGGCACTGTTGGCGTAGAACGTATTTTCCCGATTGAATCACCGGCCATCGACCGCATTGAAGTGAACAAAGTCGGTAAGGTTCGTCGCGCCAAGTTGTACTATCTCCGCGCCCGTACCGGTAAGAAAGCAAGAATCAAAGAAAAAAGAGTTAACGGATAATTCCGAATTCTTATTTCGAAATAAAAAGGGAAACCGACAATCATATCGGTCTCCCTTTTTTATTTTAAAGCCATGCAAAAAACGTCCGAGATGAAACAACCCGTCTCGGACATCGAAGAAGTAAGCAAACGCATTCGGGAGATGATCCAAACACACCGTCCGCTATTCGGAGGAGAAGTTTACCCCACGTGACGAGAGGTCTGCGCCCCCTTTTTCACCACCCCCTCACCTTGCAGAATTAGCAAGACGAAAGCGTTATTCCCTACACTCGAATTGCAGGAAAAAGTGCCTATCAACCCTCTGACATCAAAAAACAACTGCAAGACATTGGAGAGAACCCGGTAAATATCAGGTTCGAGATAACTCACAAAAGCGCCATACACCCATAAATTGTACTGAACCCTGCCTTTTGCAGAAAATAAATTGCGAAACATTTGGTTGCTTACAATTTAATTGTTATCTTTGCACCCAGAAACAGAAATGACAATGAAGTACGACACATTAAGATTAGACAATCAGTTATGCTTTCCTATCTATGTGGCATCGAGGGAGATTATCCAGAGCTACAACCAATATCTGGACGAGTTGGACATTACCTATCCGCAATATTTGGTGCTTATGGTGCTTTGGGAAGAGGACGAAATGACGGTAAACAGCATAGGTAAGCGGCTACATTTGGATAGTGGTACACTTACGCCCTTGCTCAAACGTATGGAAAGCAAGAGAGTGATAGCCCGCAATCGCTGCAAGACAGACGAACGGACCGTAAAAATCAGCCTTACCGACAAAGGGAAACAGCTAAGAGAGAAAGCCGTAAAAATACCGTCAGAGTTGGCAAAGGGCATCACTCTGACCGTAGAAGAGGCAGAGACTTTAAAGAGATTAATTTACAAACTAATAAACAAAGAGCAATAAATTATGACACCGATGTACACAGCCATAGTAACGGCAACAGGAGGAAGAAACGGAAAAATCGTTTCCGACAATGGAATTCTGAATTTAGAAGTACGCCCGCCCAAGGCCTTAGGCGGAGCCAACGATGACTATGCCAACCCCGAAATGCTTTTCGCAGGAGGATATGCAGCATGCTTCGACAGTGCACTCAACCTCGTAATGCGTCAGCAAAGGGTGAAAACAAGCGAAACCACGGTAACCGCAGAAGTGTCGATAGGAAAGTCAGACAATGGTGGATTCGGATTGGCGGTAATGCTATCGGTAAACATCCCGCAGGTAAGCATTGAGCAAGCCCAAGAGTTGGTAGAGAAAGCACATCAAGTTTGCCCCTACTCCAACGCCACACGCAACAACATAGAGGTAGCATTTGAAGTGACAAACAATTAAAATCAAACGTTTTTAACAGAACAATAACTTAAATATTTTAAAGAAAATGAGACATCAAAAATCAATTGAAGCATTACAGCTATTTACAACAGGGCTGACCAACGGAGCTTTTGTTCACTTTGTACAAGGTAAACACTTTGAAGCATTGGGTTTTACAAAACTCGGAGAGAAGTATAAAGAGCATTACACCGAGGAAATGGGCTGGGTAGAGAAGTTCATTGCCCGTATCAACGACCTCGGAGGCGAAGTGAGAATCGAAGACCAAAAGGGTAGACAAATAGTCAAAGACCCTGTGGAATACGTCAAAGAAGACCTTAAAACTCAGGAACAAGGCATAGAAATTCTGTACAACTGCATGGCAGAGTTAAAAGATGACCCTACTACGTACGATATACTGAAAGCGTACCTTGCCGACGAGGAGGAAGACCTCTATTGGAGTCAAGAGCAAGTAGAGATGATAGAGATGATAGGTCGCCAAAATTGGTTGGTAAAACAAATGTAACGGAAATCAGGCAAATGACGAAAATAACGTTATCGCCCATTCTGGCCGTGATGCTTACAACAGTCAGCCACGGTCAGAATATCAGCACCGAGCGAGAACGTGTATAAGTATGCCTTTTTCTTTAAGTACACTTTTAATTTTAGTATCCCATGAACGGATTGTAACATTTGAATCTTGTATAATCAGGAATCATCAGTCCCAATATCCGATAACTAAAAACACAACAGAAAAAAAAGCGTGCGCCTCAAGCTTTCAAGCTTTCAGCGCACGCTCCGCATTTATCAAGTTCCGAAGTAGAAAACGTTATCTGATTTCTTTCAGTTCCCAACCCAATGCACTGGCACCTAATACAGCCGCGTCAGAGTCTTTCAACTCAGAAGCCAGCAACTTGGTTTTACCCTTATAGATGCTCAATATATTGGCATCAATGGCTTTCTGGATAGGCTTGAAGATGTAATCGCCCGCCTTGGCCAGACCACCGAAAAGAATGATGGCTTCCGGACTGGAGAAAGCGATGAAATCGGCCAGAGCCTCACCCAGAATAGTGCCTGTAAACTCAAAAATGTCCTGAGCCAGCTTATCGCCCTTGACGGCCGCATCATACACGTCCTTAGAAGTGATATTCTCGGCCGGAATGGAGCGCAGCAAACTGGGATCGGTACGCGCGGCAAGAAACTCGCGTGCCGAACGGGCTACACCTGTGGCCGAACAATAAGTTTCCAGACAACCGTGGCGTCCGCATCCGCAAAGACGGCCGTTTTCACGACGGATAATGGTATGGCCCAATTCGCCGGCAAAACCATCGTGACCGTAAACCATCTGGCCGTTGATAACGATACCGCTGCCCACACCTGTGCCAAGCGTAATCATGATGAAATCTTTCATTCCGCGTGCGGCACCGTAGGTCATCTCGCCTATACCGGCGGCATTGGCGTCATTAGTCAGTGCGGTAGGAATGCCCAAACGTTCCTCAAACATGGCAGCCAAAGGAATCACCCCTTTCCAAGGCAGATTCGGGGCAAATTCAATGGTGCCGCTATAATAGTTGCCATTGGGGGCACCGATGCCGATGCCCTTTATTTTATCCACACCGCCATTGGCTATAATCAGAGGAAGCAGGTTCTTGCATACTTCATCTACATAATTTTCGACTTTCTCATAGGTTCCGGTCTTGATAGAGCCACTGGTAATAATGGTTCCACGCGCATCTACAATACCAAAAACAGTATTTGTACCGCCTATGTCAATACCCACCACATAGGGCTTTTCCATGCTTGAATTCATGATATTTCTTTGCTTAAAGGGTTAGTTAATACTATTTGTGGTACAAATTACACAAAGAAAAATGACACTGCAAAATCTTTTTTTAAAAAAGTGTGTCTCTGCTGCAACTTTTGACACCTCTTTTGCGTCTAATAGTCAAAATAACGAAAACCAGAGCAAGCAATAAACAGTGAAATCGTGATACAGCTAAAAGAAATCAACAAGACCTACAACAACGGGGCACCTCTGCATGTGCTCAAAGGCATCGACCTCAACATCGGGAAAGGAGAATTCGTCTCCATCATGGGAGCTTCCGGTTCGGGAAAATCCACATTATTGAACATTCTGGGCATTCTGGACAACTACGACACCGGAGAATATTATTTAAACGGCACACTTATCAAAAACCTCAGCGAGACAAAAGCCGCCGAGTACAGAAACCGCATGATCGGCTTCATTTTCCAGTCATTCAACCTGATTTCTTTCAAGAATGCCATGGAGAACGTAGCCCTTCCCCTGTTTTATCAGGGGGTGAGCCGCCGCAAACGCAATGCGTTGGCAATGGAATATCTGGACCGTTTGGGACTGAAAGAGTGGGCGCACCACATGCCGAACGAGATGTCCGGCGGACAGAAACAACGCGTAGCCATTGCCCGCGCCCTCATCACCCAACCGCAGATAATCTTGGCCGATGAACCTACCGGCGCGCTGGACAGCAAGACATCCGTGGAAGTGATGCAGATTCTGAAAGACCTGCATAAAGCCGGCATGACCATTGTAGTGGTGACCCACGAAAGCGGCGTATCCAATCAGACAGACAAAATCATCCATATCAAGGATGGTGTCATAGGCAATATCGAAGAGAATCTGAATCACGATGCTTCGCCTTTCGGGAAAGACGGACTCATGAAATAACCGGGAGGCAGGACGGCAGAAAACGAAACCGCAATCCGGCCTGTCGCATTGCCCGGTAAATTGAAAATTGCAAACAAGGAGATAATAATATAGAACAGATGATAGACCTTTGGCAGGAAATATACGGAACCATCAAACGCAACAAACTGCGTACCGCCCTCACAGGTTTTGCTGTGGCATGGGGCATCTTCATCCTTATTCTGCTGTTGGGAGCAGGCAACGGGGTGATGAATGCACAAAACGAACAAATGGCTTCGTTGGCCATGAACTCGATAAAAGTGGGTGCCGGATGGACCAGCAAACCCTATGACGGATTGAGTCAGGGAAGAAGAATCCAACTGAACAACGGCGACCTCACCATCACCCGAAGCATGCGGAAGCACGTAGAAAATGCAGGGGCTGTGATATACCAAAACAGCATGAACATCAGCTATGGCAACGAGTACATCAACGAGCGACTGATGGGCGTACATCCCAACTATCTGGAGATAGAACGTCCTACCGTAGTCGAAGGACGGTTTATCAATCAACTGGATATCAAAGAGAAAAGAAAAGTGGCCATCCTCAACGAACGTTCGGTGAAAACGCTCTTCAAACATGGAGCGAAGCCGCTTGGGAAAATTCTGAACATGGGAGGTGTGATGTTCCAAGTGGTAGGTGTCTATAAGGACAAGGGAAACAGTGGCGGACAAGACGTATTCGTTCCTTTCAGTACCTTGCAGATAGTATACAACAAAGGAGACAAGTTGAACAACATCCTGATTTCTATCAAAGACCTGAATACGGAAAAAGAAAACGAAGCTTTCGAAGCAGACTACCGGGCTGCCATCGGCGCGCACCAGCGTTTCGACAAGACCGATGACGGCGCCATCTGGATATGGAACCGATTCACCCAAATGACGCAGATGAACAAGGGCGCTGACTACATGCGGACAGCCATCTGGATTATCGGGCTCTTCACTTTATTGAGCGGTATTGTCGGCGTATCGAACATCATGCTGATTACCGTAAAGGAACGGACAAGAGAGTTCGGCATACGAAAAGCTCTGGGAGCACGTCCTTGGTCTATCCTGAAGCTGGTCATCATGGAGAGTGTGGTTATCACGGCTTTTTTCGGCTACATAGGAATGGTGGCAGGAGTAGGAGTGACGGAATACATGAATATGACGGCAGGAAAAGCCATAATAGATATAGGAGTACATCAGCAAACCGTGTTTCTGAATCCTGCCGTGGACTTAGGGATTGCCATCCGCGCCACAATGACCCTGATTGTGGCAGGTACTTTGGCAGGCCTGTTTCCTGCACTAAAGGCTGTAAATACCCGTCCGATAGAGGCATTGAGAGCCGATTAAAAAGCCGCATCCTAATAAATTACAGACTATACGGAAAATTATGAAATTCGACTTAGATACATTCAACGAAATCCTACTTACCATCACGCGTAATAAAACGCGCAGTTTACTGACCGCTTTCGGCGTATTCTGGGGCATTTTCATGCTGGTGACACTGATGGGCGGAGGAAACGGATTCAAAGCATTGATGAGCAGCAACTTCGATGGATTCGCACAAAATTCGGCTTTTGTCTGGCCGCAACGTACCGGAGAAGCCTACAAAGGATTCCGCAAGGGTCGCTGGTGGAATCTGGAACAGACAGACATACAACGAGTGCGCCGGATAGAAGGTGTCGACATCGTGACCTGCTTACAGAACCGATGGGGGACTGCCGTCTATCAAGACAAGAAGAGTGAAAGCGTGGTTATCAAAGGGCTTTATCCCGAATACGACTTTATAGAGAAGCAGAACGTAAAATACGGCCGATTCATTAACGACATCGACATTCTGGAGAAACGCAAAGTATGCTTCATCGGGAAAAAGGTCAGCGAAGAATTATTTGGCAAGGATGTCAACCCTTGCGGAAAACTGATAAAAGCAAACGGAATCTACTATCAAGTAATTGGCATGGCAGGCGACTCAAGCGGCAACATACAGATAAGCGGCAGTGCGGATGAAAGCATCGCCATCCCTTTCAGTACCTTTGCCGCAGCCTACAACATCGGAAGTGATATCGGGCTGATGTGCCTCACCATGAAACCGGGATATAAAGTGACGGATGTGCAACCGCACATAGAGAATGTCGTCAAACAATACCACCTGCTGCATCCAGACGACACGCAGTGCATGCAGTTTCTAAATGCCGAGGCTTTGTTCTCAATGGTCGATTCACTATTCAAGAGCATCAACCTGCTGATATGGATGATTGGTTTAGGCACACTGATAAGCGGAGTCATCGGTGTGTCGAACATTATGATGGTGACCGTAAAGGAACGCACCACGGAGATAGGTATCCGCCGTGCCATAGGAGCCACACCGCGCACCATCATGGAGCAGATTCTGACCGAAAGCATGGTGCTGACGCTGATTGCCGGCATGGCAGGCATCTCGTTTTCCGTATTCATATTGCAAATGACGAACATAGGTATGGCTTCCTCTAATCTGCCGGCCGATTTCCAAGTAAGTTTCGAATTGGCGACAGGTGCTGCCATTATGGTAATGGCATTGGGAATTACCGCCGGAATAGCGCCGGCCTATCGGGCCATGAACATCAAGCCCATCGAAGCAATAAGAGACGAATAAACAGCTGACACAGGCAGATTGATTCTCAAATAAGGGACAAGATTCCCAATACAGCAAAATCTCAATATCGTAAAATAAAAACAATAATATAGAATAAGATGAAAACTAAAAAGTATCTGAAAATCGCATTGTTGGTAGTAGTAGCTGCCTTGTTTATCTGGACATTTGTATTCCTGTACCAGAAGTCCCGACCTAAGGTAGCGGTGTACGAAACCGTAACTCCGGAAGTGACAGACCTTGAAAAAAACACCGTAGCTACCGGCAAGGTAGAACCGAGAGATGAAGTTCTAATCAAACCGCAGATTTCGGGCATCGTTTCAGAGGTATACAAGGAAGCGGGGCAAACCATCAAGAAGAACGAGGTTATAGCCAAAGTGAAAGTGATTCCGGAATTAGGGACATTGAACTCTGCCGAAAGCCGCGTACGACTGGCCGGAATCAATGCGACACAGGCCGAAACGAACTTTGCACGTACACAGAAATTATATAAAGACAAACTTATCAGTGCCGAAGAGTACGAAAAAGAAGAAGTGGCCGTAAAGCAGGCACGCGAAGAGTTGCAGACAGCCAAAGACAATCTGGAAATCGTGAAAGAAGGTATCACCAAGAACAACGCCTCTTTCAGCAGTACGCTCATCCGTTCTACGATTGACGGACTGATTTTGGATATACCTATCAAAGTGGGAAACTCGGTTATTATGAGCAATACTTTCAACGATGGAACCACGATAGCTACCGTAGCCAACATGAACGACCTGATTTTCCGTGGGAACATCGACGAGACGGAAGTGGGACGCATACACGAAGGTATGCCTGTAAAGTTGACCATCGGCGCCTTGCAAAATCTCTCGTTCAACGCCACATTGGAATATATATCTCCGAAAGGCGTGGAACAGAACGGTGCCAACCAGTTTGAAATCAAAGCTGCCATATCGGCTCCGGACAGCGTACAGATTCGTTCGGGCTATTCCGCAAATGCAGAAATCGTACTGGAACGTGCGCAGAAGGTATTGGCTTTGCCGGAAAGCACTGTGGAATTCAGCGGAGACAGCACGTTTGTATATGTGATGACGGATAGCATACCGTCGCAGAAGTTTGAACGCCGCCCTATTAAAGTGGGTATGAGCGACGGTATCAAAATCGCCATCAAGAGTGGAATTACCGCCAACGACAAAATTCGCGGAGCAGAGAAAGAAGATAAATAAACCGTAACAGCCTAACAACAGATTATAATATGAAACGTAAAAAGATATTCTTATCCCTCGTGATATTGGGCTGTGCCTCCATGCAAGCACAAGAACGGTGGACTTTGCGCCAATGTATAGACCATGCCATCGAACATAACATCGGCATCCGCCAAACGGCCAATGCCGCCAAACAAAGTGCCATCGAAGTAAATACGGCCAAATGGGCACGACTGCCAAGCCTGAATGCCAATGCCGGCCAAAGTTGGAACTGGGGACGCACACAAACAGCCATCAAGAACGAAGACACCGGAAATTATTCCACCGTGTACGTAAATACCAGCAGCCACGGCACCAACTTCTCCGTCAATACCAATATTCCCATCTTTACCGGTCTGGAAATTCCCAACAGGTATGCACTGGCGAAACTGAACCTCAAAGCTGCTATTGCCGATTTGGACAAAGCCAAAGAAGATATCGCAATCAACATAGCTTCGGCCTATCTGCAAGTGTTGTTCAACGAGGAGTTGCATCAGGTAGCTTTGGGGCAGGCCCGATTGAGCAAAGAGCAATATGCCCGCATCGGCCGGCTGGCAGAACTGGGCAAAGCCTCTCCCGCCGAGCTGGCCGAAGCCAAAGCACGTGTGGCACAGGATGAAATGAATGTGGTGCAGACCGACAACAGCTATAAGTTGGCACTACTCGACCTAAGCCAGCTTATCGAGTTGGAGACTCCGGAAGGCTTCAAGTTGGAATCTCCAACCGTGAATCCGGACTTGATACCGCTCACTCCTCCGGACGAAATCTTTCAGACAGCGATGGCAAGCAAAGCTTCCATTCAAGCCGCACAGTTCCGTCTGGAAGGCAGCAAGTACAACATCCGCATTGCCCAAAGCAACTATTACCCGCAATTGAGTCTGAGCGGCAGCCTTAGCACGAACTATTACTCTACCATCGACCGTACATTCAGCCAGCAGATGAATGACAACTTAAACAAGTATGTAGGGTTCAGCCTCAACATACCTATTTTCAACCGTCTGGCTACCCGTAACCGTGTGCGCACGGCACGTTTGGAACACGAAAACCATGCCTTGCAACTGGACAATGCCAAGAAGGTACTTTACAAAGAAATTCAGCAGGCGTGGTATAATGCCGCAGCAGCCGAGAGCAAGTACGCCAGCAGCCACACCGCCAGCATTGCCGGTGAGGAATCGTTCAAGCTGATGAGCGAGAAGTATGAAAACGGGAAAGCCAATGCCGTGGAATACAATGAAGCCAAACAGAATCTTATGAAAGCGCAATCGGACGAATTGCAAGCCAAATATGACTATCTGTTCCGCACCAAGATATTGGATTTCTACAAAGGGAAAGCCATCGAATGAGAAAGCGTACGGATGAAGCCCATTAAAACCATCACTGAAAAGTGAAGCGAATAATGTAATTTTAGTTGTTGTGTTTAATTTATCCCCTCTTTCCATTTCCACATACCGGGAAGGAGGGGATTTTCTTTGTGGCAAGTGACACAACGGTGATTCTACAACTCTGCCACAGCTTGGCGGAGTTGTTCCAGTGCCTTTCGTATCACAGAGCGGGGAGAAGCCACATTCAGCCGCATAAAGCCTTCGCCACCCTGCCCGAATACCTCACCGTCGTTCAATGCCAATCGAGCTTTCTTCACAAAAAAATCCACCAGTTCATCGTGTTCCAACCCCAACCCACGGCAGTTTATCCATACCAAGAATGATGCCTGAGGACGCAAAGGCTTGATTTGAGGCAGACAGGCAGAGCAATAGTCCATTACCAAATCGATGTTCCCTTCCACATATTTCAACATCTCTCTGCGCCAAGGTTCCCCATCCCGGAAAGCAGCAATCGTGGCTATGGGTGCAAAAACCGTGGGTGCGTCCAGCTCATTTGCCTTCAGCCAATCGAAGAAACGCCGCCGGATAACGGAATCCGGCACAATGGCATAGGAACTGACAACACCTGCGATATTGAACGTTTTGGAGGGTGCGCCGAACGTGATGCTGCAAGCGGCAGCGGCTTCCGAAACAGAGGCAAAGGGAATGTGTTTATTATTCCAAAGCGCCATATCACAATGTATCTCATCGGAAATAACAAGGATATTGCGCTGACGGCAGAAATCGGCCAGACGTACCAACGTTTCCCTATCCCATACAATGCCTGCCGGATTGTGCGGATTGGAAAGAATCAACATCCGGCATTTCTCTCCGGCCACAGCCTCAAGATTCTCGAAATCCATGCTGTAAGAACCGTCCTCGTTCATACGAAGCGGATTATACACCACTCTGCGCCCGTTGGCCAAAGGTGTAAGACGGAAAGGGTGATAGACGGGAGGTTGTATGATCACCTCCTCGTCTTCTTTTACAAACACGTTGACAGCCATACCGATGCCCTTCACAATCCCCGGAATATAGGTCAGCCATTCGCGCCGCACCTCCCAACCGTGGTGTGTGGAAATCCAGCGAATGACCGTGGGCCAATATTCTTCGGGCTGCACGGTATAGCCGAACAACGGATGTTCTAGCCTCTTGCGCAATGCTTCGACAATGAAAGGAGGTGTCTCGAAGTCCATATCTGCCACCCACAAGGGTAGCAAGTCGGGGTCACCGTAATATTCCTGCAACATATCCAGCTTCAAGGCACCGGTGCCCCGACGATCTATCACTTTGTCAAAATCGAATTTTTCCATCAAACTTCTCTGTTTTTCAGCTTTTGATACTGTTCTTCATCTTTCCTGATACCCGCCGGAGGCCCTCATGCTATCATCGCTCCTTTCAGACTCATCATATACCATTTTTTGTTTTTCCGCAACTTTATTATCCACCGCATCATCTACTGCGCCCGGCACTCCTCCTGTCACTGTTTTCCGTATTTGTCGTTTGCACGCTTCTCCTGCGCGAATGGACGCTGCCATTACCCATGCTTTCGCGGCGATTATCGCCTTTGTCGATACGACGTACATTGCCCTCTCTTTCATTACCACTATTGCGACGGTTTCCGAAACTTCTTTCATCCCCCTTATAGCGACGCGCATTAACATTTCCGTTATCACTGTTATCACGGCGCATTTCAGTATTTCTCCGGCTACCGCGACGCATGTCCATACTCCTGTCGTTGCCATAATCACGGCGAACATTGCCATTCACACCTTTGTTGCTACTGCGTCTTGTTGTATAAACGCCGTCTCTGTGAACCGGGCGCCTGTTTGAACCGGAACGTACATTCACCGCACCGAAATCGGAGCGTCGGTCGATATGGTAGGAACCACTGTTTCTGATGCTCCACGAGCCGGTATAATATGGATGGCGGTAACGCTCCCGATAATAGCTGCTACCGTAACGTGTGCGATAATGCCCTCCGCCATAAGTACGATAATGATACGGACGTGGGAAATAGAAATGGTCGCGATTGGTATAAGCGACATAGACTCTGAAAGCCCAGCGCCCGTTGTTTATATAAACCGGACGGTAGAAATAAGCCGTCTGCATGAAACGAACATACTGACGGTTGTCTAACACCCAGCGAAGGTCACCATTACGCACATCCAAGTAGTCATAGTAGCGTTCCAACGCCCACTCTTCGCCCCAAAGCACGTTATCCATCAGGTGGCGCACACCGACAATAAAATCATAATTAATCTCGTATACGTCATTATATTGCTCCGTGCTCAGATTCAACTCATAAGCCATCTTATCCGTAAGGAAACGAGTTTCTTTACGTACCCGGCTGTTACTCATAGCCGCACTGCAAACCGCGGAACCCAACATGATTGCTGCAAAAATAAATATAATCCGTTTCATAACCTCTCCTTTTTTTTATTTTAGATTTTTCTCATGATGTGGCTTCACTATCGACTCATCATGATTTATCCTCATTTGATTATATGACAAAAATAGGAAGAGGAAAAACCTCTCCCTAATGATTGTCTCTATTTGCAGATAGGGAAATTCCTAAAGGTTAAAGATTAATTCCCAAGTTTTATTTTATTTTCCTCCAGCACCACCAGATGTCTTTTGTACAAATCTCCCACCGCCTTTTTGAATGTCTTCTTGCTGACGCCGAAAGTAGCGTAAATCTCTTCGGCAGGGCTTTTATCATTCAACGAAGTGCTGCCTCCTTGCTCGCGGATGTACTCCAGAAGGGTTGCAGCGAAATCGTCCACCTTCCCGGTTCCATGCTTTTGCAGAGTCAGGTCTATCTTGCCATCCTCGCGCACCTGCTTCACGTATGCCTTTAGCCTCATGCCCGTATGCAACGGTCGGAATATTTCGTTCTCATACAGCAAACCACCGTACCGATGCTCGATAATAGCCTTGAAACCCAAGTCTGTTTTCTGCCAAATCAAAATCTCCACTTCTTCCCCCGACCGGTAAGGCGCTTGTTCCTTAGAAAGAAAATGTTCCACTTTGGCCGAAGCCACAATGCGATAACTCTCGTCATCCAAATGGACATGAACCATGTATTTTTTCCCCACCTGCATTTTCATCTTTTGCTCACGGAAGGGTACAAAAAGGTCTTTCATCAATCCCCAGTTGAGAAAAGCGCCATAGCGGTTTACCCAAGACACCTCCAGACAGGCAAACTGCCCTACCTGTGCCAAAGGTGTCAACGTAGTGGCAACCAAGCGTTCCTCGTTATCAAGATAGATAAATACGTTCAGCTCATCACCCAACTGACACTCTTCGGGGACATAGCGCAAGGGAAGCAAGATTTCCCCCTCATCTCCACCATCCAAATACATGCCGAAACCGACCTCTTTTACCACCTTCAGTGTATTGAATTTCCCTAATTCGATGCTCATTGTCTTTTGCTTTTGAGGCAAAGATAAGCAATTTAGCCGCATGCAACCAACCTTGAACAAAAGAAATAGCTTTTATTTACTTGTTCGGCTGCAAAGCATACGGTTGCCGTTTTCAATCCTGCCGACATCATCGGGCTAAAACAATCTTAAAAGAAGCGGGTTCGGAGCAGACGGTTGCCTCGGCCAAAGACGAGGGGCTGTGTCCTGTCGGGCGGACACCTCCTGAACGCACCGTTTTATGGCTATTGGGCAGAAGGGAAAAGCGCCTTCAGACCGACCGTCCTCACCCTGTTTTGACAGCTACAATCCTTTGTCTTGACAGACACAAGTGTTTCAGCCGTCAGACACTTGTGTTTTGCACGTCAGACACAAGTGTTTCAGCCGTCAGACACTTGTGTTTTGCACGTCAGACACAAGTGTTTTAGCCGTAAGACACAAGTGTCTGACAAAGCAGAAGTAAACACCTGATAATCAACAGTATTTAGTTTTAAAATACAAGCCCCCGCATGAGACTTTCGACCGGCTTCTTATCCCGGACTCAGGTAAAAAAAATCTTGAAAAGAATATCGGACAGCTTAGGCCAACTTCAAGTGAAGTTATTAAGGTGGCACTCCTTTTATCAGGGAACATACCTTTTCATATATTTTTCAGGGAAAAGCCTTGCAGTATAAAAAAAACTCTTTATCTTTGCACCCGCAAACCGAGAAATGGTGCCATAGCTCAGTTGGTAGAGCAAAGGACTGAAAATCCTTGTGTCCCCGGTTCGATTCCTGGTGGCACCACGAAGAATCACAGCAAAAAGATGAAAACCTCTGAATTTCAACGAATTCAGAGGTTTTCTTTTTGTTTCAACTGTGCAAAACATGCAGATTTAGGAATTTCAATCGTGCCAAATTCGTGGCTTTTTTTTGAGCCACTGAAAAAAGCCACGATTTGATATGTAAAGCACAGATATTCACTTATTTGCATAGCGTGCGTTTCATCAAACATTAGCACTTTTGTACCACAAAAAAATGTATGTAAGATGAAGCATGAAACAATGAAAATCCTCTTCGTTATCAAGAAGAGCAGCTTGCTGAAGAACGGCGAAGCACCTATCGTAGTCCGTGTTACTATCAACGGAGTGTCTGACGAGGTACGCATACAGCGTAGCGTATTGCCTCGTTTGTGGAACCAAGCCCGTGGCTGCTGTAAAGGCAGAGACAGGGTTTCAATCGAACTGAACGATTATATCGAATCTCTCAAAACCAAGATTCACAACCTTCACAAAGAGTTGTTACTTGAAGATGCACTTATCACTCCTTCACATCTATTGAAACGCTTATTTAATAAAGGTGATAAGCGAACCTTCCTCAATACAATGGAAAAGGAAATTAAAGCAATGGAAGCACTTATCGGTATCGAGTATGAGAAGATAACCATCAACCGATATTGGAATTGCTACCGTTGCTTGAAGGCTTGTGTTCAATCTTTCTATGAAAAGGAGGATATTGTCTTTCCAGAACTTTCCCGTGACTTTATTATCTATGTCGAGCGACACATGCGTCTTGAAAAGCGTCTTTGCCAAAATACATTGGTGAGATATATGAAGTGTTTCAAGAAATTCGTCAATATGGGACTTAATATGGGTTGGATGAGAATCAATCCATTCGCCGGCATACAATATCGCCAGCAGGAAAATGATCCTACATTCCTGACTCTTGAAGAGGTCAAGACAATAGCAGGCATGGAATTTCCTGTAGCCCGACTAAACATTGTTAGGGATATGTTCTTGTTCAGTTGTTTCACAGGTCTTGCATTTATAGATGCAAAGGAGTTGAAACGCACTGAAATCATTAAGGACAACAATGGCAAGATGTGGATTAGAAAAGGTCGTCACAAGATGAAAAAGGAGAAGGCAAGATGTATCAGTAATGTCCCTCTTATCACTCCTGCCATAGAAATACTTGATAAATATGAGGATCATCCAACCTGTATTGAAAAGGATGTCTGTTTACCTTTGTTCTGCAATCAGACGATGAACTCATACCTGAAACAAATTGCTACGCTTTGCAATATTGACAAGAATCTGACCACACATGTGGCCCGTCATACATTTGCCACGACCATAACTTTGGCTAATAAAGTTTCGTTGGAGAATGTTGCAAAGATGATGGGGCACGCATCTACCCGTATGACTCAACACTATGCAAGGGTGTTGGATCAAACCATTATGAGTGATATGGAAAAGGTTCAGATATTATTATAATAAATAGATTCGAAGCCGAGTTCACCAAACCACAGGCAAAGGTAACTCGTGTTCTGTTCGTCCAAGCAAGGTCAAGCCCTGCGGGTGTCGTGGAAAAATCATCCTCGCCCCGTAGGGCTTCTGTATTTTTCCACACAACCTTGCCTGACGAGAACACGACCTTTTAGAGCCTGTAGTTTGGGAACTCCGGCCCCGAATAGCCGGACTAACAAGAAATATAATAATGTTATGTCACAAGCAGTATTAAACAACAGTCAAGCAGTCGGTCATACCGACCTGCTATCAGGTATCTTGAAGGTACAAGTGAGAAACGAGGAGAAGATTACGGAGCAAGACCGTATCTATTGCCAGAATCAGCAGGACGAGCTTTACAAGACGCTCGACCAGATTGCCTGGTGGTACAACATCTTCAAGAGAGAAGCCGAGAAGTATGAAGGTAAAATCAAACTCAAGCACGAGCCGAACGGTAAGATTACCACAAGCAGCTATGACCTCCACTATCGGTACAATAATGACGAGAAGGATTATACCCATCACGAGTTTACTCCTTTCAAGAACATCAATGATTTGGTGGATAGCCGTCATAACGCTATCAGGAACTTCATCAGCCGCATCATCGGCTATTTCAACAACACCTACAGCGTCTCTGTTGAAGCTCCAAAGATTGATGAGAAGACTCTGCCGATAGACTTCCGACCTGTATATAATACCTATGTAGATGTGGTTATCGAACATCTCGGAGGCAAGAGTTTCCGAGATACTGCCGAGGAGGAGCTGATCAAACGATTCCTTGAAACGGTGAGACCATCTAATTGGAGCAAGGTGAAGCCTGAACTGAAGAAGGACAAAATCATCTTCCCCGATATTGTTACTTGGGACTCTTTCCATTACGAATACTACAAGGATTATAAGTTCTCATACGAAACAGACCGTAAGGTTAGCCGCTTCTGTGAAGGTATTGCCTTTGGTGCAGACGATGTACTTTGCGGAAGTATCGAGATGATTATGGGGCTTGACACCAGAGATGTAGATATTTCCCGATGGTATGACCTGACAACGACCAATGCCGTAAGTCTCAAATTTTACGGAAACACCCGCATCGATGTCAAGTTCAAGGACAGTGCTGCGGCAGAGAGCTGTTTCAAGCGACTTCGACTAAATGAAATCAAACTAAGAGACGAGAACTGATGACCACACGATATGTATGACACTCCGTAGGTACTGCCTGCGGGGTGTCTTTCGTTTTTATCCACTTCAATCATTACAGCCATGTATGCCATCATACCACAACAGATACCGCAAGGCAAGCGTGCAGAGATCAACGAGAAGATTCTCTTTGCCATCAATTCCGGTAAGGATATGATTCCTGCGGAGAGTATATACAACTGCTATACGGGTATCGGAGGACTGCACAACCTCAAGCAGTCGGACTTCGCCAGCTACCACGAGTATGCCGAGGCAAAGAAGGAGTTCGAGATGGGACAGTTCTTCACACCGCACGAGGTATGTCGGGATATGGTAGATGTACTCTCTCCCACATCATCGGAGATGATACTTGATATGTGTTGCGGTATGGGTAACTTCTTCAACCACTTGCCCAACCAACACAACGCCTACGGCTTTGACATAGACAGCAAGGCTGTGGCAGTGGCAAGGTATCTCTATCCCGATGCACATATCGACAAGTGCGACATACAGCAGTACCACTCCGAGCAACGCTTCGATGCCATAATCGGTAATCCTCCATTCAATCTGAAGTTCGACTTCCGACTCTCACAGGAGTACTACATCGACAAAGCCTACCATCTGCTCAATCCCGCGGGCTTCCTTATGGTCATCGTTCCTGCCTCCTTTATGCAGAATGAGTTCTGGGAGAAGAGCCGTGTAGAAAGAGTAAACGAAGACTTCTCCTTCATCGGACAGACAAGACTGTCACCTCACGCCTTCACATCGGTAGGTGTAGATAACTTCAACACCAAGATAATGGTTTTCTTGCGTCGCTCACAGCATATCGAGATGAATCCCTACAATGCTGAGGAGTTTGTCTCTATGGCAGAACTCAAGGAGAGAGTGAAGAAAGCCCGTGAGATGAAGCACCGCTTGCGTCTTGACCTTATGCGTGAGACCAACCGCATAGACAAGGAGGAGTTGGAGCTATTCGAGTACAAGCTCGCCAAGTATATGTATGAGTTGAAGGCTCACGAGAAACTCAACAAGCATATCGACAAGGCTGTGGCACTCGTTACCAAGTTCCGCAACCAGAAACCACCTGAGAATGCCACCAACGAGCAGATGAAGGAGTGGGAACGCAAGAAGCTGACCACAGCCAAAGTGCTGGCCACCATACGCAAGTATATCACCTCGCAGAATGTCGTGCCACGCAAGGAGGTGGCATTGGTAAAGACCTCCTACGGCTTCAAGCTCAAGCAGTATGCACCACGACTGCTCGACAAGGTGGAACATAAGGCGGCAAGCACCAATGACCTCATATTGGATAGCACCGTACTGCCTATGCCGGAGGTAGCAACCGAAGAGAATCTGCGACAGATACGCATAGCCAAGCGGCTTATCCGCCGCAAGCGTTGGCTCTATGATATACAGAATCAACCATTCTCGGATATGGAAACGGATGATACAATTGCCGAGTATCTTGACAATGCCACCTTCGTAAACAAGGATGGTGAGGTATGCGAGTTCACGCAGTTGCAGAAACACGATCTGAACCTTGTGCTTCAGAAGCGATATGCTCTGCTCAACTGGCAGCAAGGCTCAGGCAAGACAGCGGCAGTATATCACAGAGCCAAATATCTGCTCAAATATGGTAAGGTACGCAATGTGGTGATACTTGCCCCTGCCATTGCCACCAATATGACCTGGACTCCGTTCCTTGCTATCAACAAGGAGCGATACAGAGTGATACGCACATACAAGGATCTTGAAGATGTGCCGAGAGGTATCTTCCTGCTGCTATCCACCTCTATGGTCGGCAAACTCAAACGCGACCTTATGCGGTTTGTGAAACTGTCCTCAAGGAAATTATGCCTTGTATTCGATGAGTCGGACGAGATTACCAACCCATCATCACAACGCACAAAGCATATTTTGGCAGTATTCCGCAGACTCAAATACAAGATTCTCGATACGGGAACGACCACCCGAAACAATATTGCAGAGCTATACAGTCAGTTTGAACTCCTCTATAACAACTCGGTCAATATGACCTGCTGGTGCAGTAGTATCTACCACGAGAACAGAGATAAGGAGATAGAGTGCGAAAGAAATCTCCACTGCGGAGAGCCATTCCCAGCGTTCAGAGGTCATGTACTGTTTCGTGCCTGCCACTGTCCGGGTAAGGCTACGGTATTCGGCATAGAGAAGCAGAATCAGGATGTCTATAACAAGGAAGAACTCTTTGACCTCATAGGCAAAACCATCATCACCCGCAAGTTCCGAGACTTCGCAGGAGAGAAATACAAGATACGGACACACACCGTAAGCCCGTCAGAGGGAGAACACGAGGTCTATCGTGTCATCATCGAGGAGTTCTGCCGTATATGCGAACTCTACTACAACAGCACGGGTGACACGAAGAAGGATGCAGGACTGAGGCTTATGCGACAGATAAAGCTACTTATCAAGGCTTGCTCCGTTCCACACCTCATATCGGGATACTACGGTGATGACTATCCGAGCAAGACACGATACATAGAATCATTGATACGCAAGATACCGGGCAAGGTAGCCATCGGCTGTACCACACTTGCCGCCTTTGACCTCTATGAGAGTTATATCCGTGAACGCTTTCCCGACAGACCGATATATGTTGTGAAGGGAGATGTGGCGTTCAAGAAGCGTCAGAGCATCGTGACGGAGTTCGACTCCACCATCAACGGCATACTGATATGCACACAGCAGAGTCTGAGCAGTTCGGTAAACATACCTACCTGCAACGATGTGATACTGGAGTCGCTGCAATGGAACATCCCCAAGATGGAGCAGTTCTACTTCCGCTTCATACGCCTCGACTCCAAGGAGATGAAAGATGTGCATTATGTCACCTACGAGGACTCCGTGGAGCAAAACCTGATGGCATTGGTACTGACCAAAGAGCGTCTCAACGAGTTCATCAAGACGGGCGAAGTGAAGGAGCAGTCGGAAATCTTCGAGGAGTTCGACATCACAATGTCCGTAATAGACAGCCTGCTGATACGCTCTACGGACAGCGAGGGTAAGATACATATCAGCTGGGGAAGCCAGCGAGTAACAAGTTAAACAGAGAGTCTATGGAAAATATGGATTTGAACAATGCCGAAGTTGCCGTAACCACACAGCACATCTTAGACGGAAAAGAGTACAAGGACTACTGGGTGCAGATGTCCGACTATAGCGATATGGGAGAATTCCTCTGTGCCTGCTCCGACCTCTTTCCCGAAGAAGAGGAACCGGAGTACAGGTATGCCAAGTGGGAGAACATACCCGACAGGCTGATAAACCGAGAGTGGATATGTCCCAACTTCTTCGAGATACGCGATGCCATGGAAAGGCTTGACGAGAACGAAAGGGAGTATTTCGTCACTTGGAGCGAACACTTCGGATATGACATTACAACCGATGATCCGCATATGATGGTATCGCACTATCAGGATATATACGGTAACACCATACAGGAGACCGAAGAGGAACTTGCCGACATCGCCGATGATGCTTTGGTATATACAGGCATATCGGGTAACTTCTGCGATATGCTTCCTCTTCAGTACGAGATATTCGATGATAACTATAACTAAAATAAAGGATATATGGAAATCAGTTTCAAAGGACCGGTAATGCCGATTGACCCATACTCGCAGTTGGCATTTGTGGAGATACTCAACATCATACTCATTGCAAAGCACATTATGGATGTGAACAGGTATCTCATAGCAAGGAATGTAAACCCTCTATTCGGCTCACTGTCGGGATATTTCCGATGGTCGTTTGCCGATGAGAGGTTCACGCTGTGGCAACGCACGGACTACAATTCCGATATGTGCTTCTCACATCGCATATTGGATATGCCGTTCTGTATGCTTGCAGCAAAGGATAAAGAGAATGATGAGAGAGTATTCAACTAACCATCAATGAATATGGGAACGACAATCAAGGTATCCAACAGAGAGATAGCGATACGAGCCTTCGAGCATCTGAGGCAAGAGAGAAAGACCGACTCTGCACTGCGATTGGCTCATCACCTGCTGCACTATGACCTCATATCACTCGGCATAGGCGAAGTGGATTGGGAGATAGATATGGCAATCCAGAAGTTCGGAGGTAATCCCCGAACAGGATACCGATATACGGCACATTTTAGTTTCAAGGGTGAAACGGAGATGGAGAAAGAGAGATACGAAGAGATATTCAACGGTAAAGAGTAACCGAAGGGCGGCCACAAGGTCGCTCTTCGCATTTATAGACATATGTACGGGAAACAGAATCCTGCCGTACACAGGTAATGACAAATGAATGAAGCAAAGAAAACACTCGCTATGGAGTTCGTAGAAAGCATAATGGACGAGAAGTATACCCTCGTATGGGTGGACTATCGGGAAAGTTTTGATGAGAACCGAGACTTATTACAGAAATGCCTTGAAAAACAAGGTTGCGAAGATCTGTGGTCAAAGGTCGAGGATTGGTATGAGGATGCCGAGGAGCAGGCAACACTAGAGATTATCAAAGGACTGAAGAGCCACTGCATCGACTTCCACGACTTTGAGGAGGACGAGGTAGAAGCCTTCTTTGAGGAACACGATGATGAGATAAGGGACGAGATACGCGAGCGTGACGACTCCACAACGGTAAACGACCTTATCAAGAATACCAGAGATATTCCTATACGGGTGGAGATGCTATCCAACTACGACTGCATCAACTCCTGCTGGTTGGAGTCGCAAGGTGGCTTCCGCTACAAGGAGAGTTACTTCGGAGATATGATAGATACCCTTCGCCTCAACCCTGCAAAGGTGAAGAAGGCATTGACGGAGAAAGGCTATACCGTATATGGTAGGTTCCCGAACAAGAAGTATCGTGACGGCAAGGAGCAGGTATCCTACGAGGATTTCTGCCAAGAATTGGAGAACTCCTGCTGTGGTGCCAACCTGCTTACCTACATAGGTCTTGTAAACCTCCGCGACCTCTACGATGCCGACTTCAAAATAAAAGAGGTCATTATCCCAAAAGGTAACACCTGCGGCCTATTCAGCTCGATGTATGGCGGTGGCAGTCTGATAGAGATGGAACTCAAAAACGATGTCAGAATCCGATTGGATAAGGCTCGCAAGGATGGCTATGGCTTCCGCCTGCGACTTGACAATGAACGCTCCAAGTATGACTGCTCCATCAAGCATGTCTATGGTGTCTGCGATACCTTCTTTGGCAAGCAGGTAAGCATCGTTCCGGCAAACTAATCAGTATTAACAATAAAAATATCAATGTATGAAGAAGATTGAAGTAAAGGTAAGATACCTCTTCGAGGGTACTTATACCGTAGCGGCAGATGACCGCAATGAAGCACGCACAATGGTAACAAGGGATTGCGGGCTGGTATTGGGTGGTAATATCCACACGACACTCGATGATGACGAGGTGGATTGGGAGTTCGATGTTCACCCCGATATGCAGATTCTGTCCTACACAGATTTGGAGAAGGAGCAAAAGCCGAAGCATCTGAAGATGGACTTCTCTGACCGAATAGAGACACTCCGCAAGGACATAATAGATGCCATAAGGCAGTTGCTCTACTCGCACGGACTGACAGAGATAACCTTTCCCGAAGAGCAGTACGATCCTGTATGGGTGATATGGTTTGACAATAATGCTGACCCGTTTGAGTGCATGGTAACAGGTATTCAAGTGACGGATAACAGTATGACTGTTATAGCCCACGAGAAGGAGGCAAACTTTGAGGCTACCTGCCATACTCCGTTTGAACTCGGAGCATCCAACATAGATTGGTTGCAACAGATGTATGATGCTGTATGGCAGCTGTTGGAAGAGAACAGAGATAATAACGCTTAATGATTACGACTATGAGATTAGACCCTGTAAATGCAGTATCGAGCTTCCACTACTATATGTGGAATGCTTGGGGCGAGGAAGAGTGCAAGATTACCTTCGGATGTGCTTATAAGCACTTCTGGGAGAAATGGAACTCCCTTGCAAGCAAATCAATACTCGGAGCGGCAGAACGATTCTATGCAGAGTTATCGGACAACAATCGTGAACTGCTTGTCAATCGTGCTGTGGCACTATATGACGGTAAGGCGTTAAGAGAGGAACCTCACGATGATGATGTATATGTTTGCGATGCTTGCGGTTCAAAGCAGATTGAGATTCAGGCATGGGTAGATGCTAACAACGCAGAATATTTAAGCGATGTAGATGATGACGATACGGATTGTAAATGGTGTGCAGACTGTGAACAGAGTCAGAACTTCTGCACATTGAGCGACTACAAGCAGCGTATGGAAGACTGGTGGAAAGACCTCGACTTCATTACGATGGAGAGCATAACAGGATTGCACGAGACTGACTACTTTTCGGAAGACGGCTTACAATCCTTTGTAGATGCCTGTAACGATTGGTGGAATGGTCAAGACTACGATACCCAACGAGAACTCTATTTCAAATCACAATCTTAATACTTACTACTATGGCTGAGAACGAAATCATCGAGAGAATATGCGGTTCGTGCGGTTGCGATGAAGCGACAGCAAAGGAGTATCTGAATGATGAGATACGCCACCTCAGAGAGCTGCAAGAGGTAAACGACCTGCAAGAGAGTGATATTGAACTCTCTTGCAGCGGCCTCGGCATTGAGTCCGAGTGTATGGAGTATTTCACAATGGTATTAACCTACTAACATTTACTACTATGGCTTACTTTAAGAATATACATTCATTGGCGGAACTCAAGAAGGAGTACCGCAGATTGGCATTGGAAAACCACCCCGACAAAGGCGGCAGCACCGAAGTGATGCAGCAGATCAATGTGGAGTTTGAACGGCTCCATGAGATTTGGAAGGATGATACCACCGTATCGGCAAATGCTTCAGGTTATGAGAACGACTATGCAGGAGCATCGGCAAAAGAGTATACTGACTTCGTATATAACGAGTATCGTTGGAAAGGTCGCAACTATCAAGGACAGCACACTCCTGAGATTGTGGAGTTGGTGCGTAACTGGATGAAGGAGACCTATCCCAAGTATAAGTTCTCCGTATCAAGGCACCACTATAACTCTATCCATATCTATCTTGTAAAAGCCGACTTCGAGGCATTCAAGAAAGATAAAGGCGTAGTGTTCCACCACGATGTGAATCACTATCACATTGACAACGATGATACCCTCACCGACAGAGCCAAAGAGGTGATGAAGAATGTCTGCGACTTTGTGATGTCTTATAACTTCGATGACAGCGATCCTATGACCGACTACTTCTGCACCAACTTCTACCTCACATTAGGAGTTGGCACCTACAAGAAACCATACAAGGTAGAACTGCCAAAATTGGATTGCAAGGGCAAGAAACCCGATGTGTTCAAGCACCCCGAAGGTGTAGCACACAAGGCGATACGCCAAGCATTGGGCGGTGCATACTTCAGTTTCCACAACAGCCAACGACTGCAAGGCAAAATGGTCCTCGGAGAAGATTCCTACGGACATAGTGGCGATAAATATTTTTGGCCACTATCATACTCAAGTGCCAAGACCGCACAGAAACGAATGGATAAATTGGAGAAAGCCGGTATCCGCTGTAAACTCACGGGCTACAATGGCGGCTGCATCGAGTTCCTCGGCTACACACCCGAAACGGAAGCACTACTTGAACAAGAGCGTCAAGAGGTCATTGTTGCACATCAAAAGTGGCAGGCTAAGCAGATACAGATTGCATAAAGAAAAGTCGGTTGTCCTAATATTGGATAACCGACCTTCCTAATTGATATGAAACAGGGGAATAGATATTAAAGTTGTTTATTTTCAATTGTTCCCTCTATTTAACAACTTCTCTTCTCCATTTTATGTTATACACGTTTATCGGTAAATATATTATCGACTTTATTCAAACTAATATCATAATCCCCAATGTTTAAAATAAACATCAGACTCTACCATCTCCTCAAATCTGTCGTCAATATTTGTAAAAATATCGATACCAATTATGTCTTCTAAATCATTAACCTAAAATCCGCAAGCAATCTCAATGGCAATCTCAATTGCAGTAAAGAGCTTGAACACTATGCATCATGATAGTATGAGCGTGAATTTTGTCCGATTTGTGCATACCTTCCCCTTACCCCACGATGCGACTTGAGGTAATACGCAGATTCAAACCGGAAAGAAAGGATTCTTATCCGAATTCTGTTTTGAAGGGTTTTGCATAAGCCCGGTTTTCAGTATAGATATTCAGCACGTATTGCCTTGCTGTCATGATCCACTTGGCAGGTACGGAGATGAATCTGAAGACAAAAGCCTTTATGCGACTCGTTTTCTTGAGCCCAAAAGCCTTGGTGTCAAGCCTGCTCATGATGGTCTTGTAGAAATTGTGTATCAATGCAGTAAGCAGAAGAAAGACAGTATTCTCCGCCATGAATGACTTGGGGAGCCTGCTCCAACCGAATCCGTTGTTCATATCATCGAATATACGCTCTTTGCCCCCACGCTTGTTGTAAAATTCGACGATGTCTCTTGTTGATGAGTCATAATCGTTGGTAAGAATGGATCTGTAGGTGTATTCACCTTCCCACAGGTCAAGGTCGCCACTGTTGCGTCTTTGTCTCTGGATGACAAGACGATAGCACTTGCCTTCCCATTTCTCAACGAGAATGGAATTGAGTTCGAACTGGATGCCGTTAATCTCCTCCGTCTTCCATCCTCTCAGAGCAAAGATGTCATTGTAGAGCGAACTGCATCGGTTGGCACGGATGTAGAAATGTTTGCAATGCTTCTCTATCTCACTGACGATTTCCTTCGAGCAGGAACCGCAGTCTGCCCTGAAGCGATTTACACGGATGTTCTGGGATTCCAGAAGAGCGAAGAATCTCTTATGGGTGTCTGCCTGATGAAAACGCACATTCGTGTTACCATCGCTGTTCTCGATATAGACTATCTTGTCACCGATAACATATACGCCAGGCCTGTAGCCGAGGAACTTTTTGTAGGTCGGTTTTGCATCATACTTCTCCGTTTCAAGGAACTGATGGTCAAAGTCAACATCGTATTCCTCAATTTCCTTCAACTCGCCTGTAGAAACCAAAGCGTTTATAAGCAATGTGTTGAGTTTGTCTGCAGTATTGAAATCATAGGTCTTGCCTTGGTCGGAAGTATAGGAGATGTTTTCCTGTGTCAGTTCCTTGATGGCTCTGAGGATGGTATCAGAGCTGCATGTACGAAGGGTAGGATGATACGAGAGATGGCGCATCAGTTGTGACGTTACATCTTCCACGCATGAGCCGCCACAGAAATAAACGCTCATCAGCGAACGGACTATCTCGCTGAACTGATATCCGAAGATACTGCTGCATCTCTGACCCAGTGTTGAGTCGATAACGGGTGAAAGCATGGAGTCAAATTTCTCCATGATTGAAAAAATTCCTCCAAAAGGTGTGAGTTTTTCGAATTTTATTTGTACTTTGCAGCGCCTTGTTACGATTTTCGCTTGTTTTCTTTTTGCAACACTAAGATAAGTGAAAATTCTGACATGGCAAAATCCTGGGCAACTTTTTGTTGCTCAGGAACTTATAAATAAAGTTAAATTATAGTGTTGCGGAATTAAGGATTTTTTCTTCTTTCTCGTTAATTTATCGAGCAAAGTTACTAAATTTGCCGTTGTATAATTATAAAAGAATATCTCTGTGATTTGAATTCAAGTATTCACCTGTAAGAAGTTACTAATGACAAAAAAGAAATTGCCCGTTCGTTTTACGGGTCAGCACTTTACTATTGATAAAGTGCTAATAAAAGATGCAATAAGACAAGCAAATATAAGTAATCAGGATACGGTTTTAGATATTGGGGCAGGCAAGGGGTTTCTTACTGTTCATTTATTAAAAATTGCCAACAATGTTGTTGCTATTGAAAACGACACAGCTTTGGTTGAACATTTACGAAAATTATTTTCTGATGCCCGAAATGTTCAAGTTGTCGGTTGTGATTTTAGGAATTTTGCAGTTCCGAAATTTCCTTTCAAAGTGGTGTCAAATATTCCTTATGGCATTACTTCCGATATTTTCAAAATCCTGATGTTTGAGAATCTTGAAAATTTTCTGGGAGGTTCCATTATCCTTCAGTTCGAACCTACACAAAAGTTATTTTCAAGGAAGCTTTACAATCCATATACCGTTTTCTATCATACTTTTTTTGATTTGAAACTTGTCTATGAGGTAGGTCCTGAAAGTTTCTTGCCACCGCCAACTGTAAAATCAGCCCTGTTAAACATTAAAAGAAAACACTTATTTTTTGATTTTAAGTTTAAAGCCAAATACTTAGCATTTATTTCCTGTCTGTTAGAGAAACCTGATTTATCTGTAAAAACAGCTTTAAAGTCGATTTTCAGGAAAAGTCAGGTCAGGTCAATTTCGGAAAAATTCGGTTTAAACCTTAATGCTCAAATTGTTTGTTTGTCTCCAAGTCAATGGGTAAACTGTTTTTTGGAAATGCTGGAAGTTGTCCCTGAAAAATTTCATCCTTCGTAGTTCAAAGTCGGGTGGTTGTCAAGATGATTTTTTTGGTTTGGTGTCGTCTTTTAAGCTGCCGCATAACGGTTTGGGGCTTTGCGAGGGCGGGAATTTTCAGCAGAAAATCTCGACCGAAGCACTAAGCTACAAATATAGCGAAAATCTCCAACGGAGTATTTTCGCCCCGCTCTTGCAAAACCCTTGTTACCTGCTGGCTGTGTTTTTAGGTTTGGATATTATGTTATCAACTTCTTTTTTCAGATAGTTTAAGTTGATTTTGTATTCTTCCGAATTGAGTTCGTCAAATTGTAATTGTTCGATAAACTCAAAAATATCTTGAAGTTTTCTACTTGTCAGATAATATTGTAAAACCGTTTCATTGATTTGATAATCAGGATTGAGTTCATAATATCTTTTGATAAACAAATCAAAATAAGGTTGCTGATAAATGCTGAAAATATCGGCTTCGGGTGGTGCAAACTTTATTCCTTCCCAATCCAAAAGATATAATTTTTGTTTGTCTGTGATAAGATTCCAATGATGAATATCTGTATGACATAAACAATATTTTAAATCTTTTTCCTTTAAAGCATTTGATAAATTATACCATTCGTTGATTTGATTTTTTATAATTGAAAGATTAGGTTGCAGTACCGTTTTGATTTCCGTTTTTAGTTGGTCAAGGTTTTTGTCTATCCAATTGTTTAGTTTAGAAATAAACGAAAGGTCAAATGTTTCAGAAATCTGCGAAAGGTCAAAAGGAGTTTTTTTTAAATGATGTAACTGACTGACAATTTCGGCTAATTGAGTTATTTGTTCTTTGGTTAAATTTTTTTCTCCAACTGTTTCTCCTTTAATGTAATCAAACAAAACATATATATAATTTTCATCTTCGCACCTAAAATCATCAGATTGCGTTTTAATCAATCGAATGATTTTTCCTTTCAGCAGAGTTTGATTATCAAGCCAATCCACAATGGGAAGATAAAGGTCGATGTGTTCCGTTAAATAAGAAGTTGATTTTCGACTTTTTTCATAAACTTTTAAAAAATAAAAATGCTCGTTTTCATCTTCTATTTTATAAGCCAAAGAAGCCCAACCACCTTTTTGTTTAGAAATTGTGTTTGTTTTGATAAGATATTTTTGTTGCAATGTTTTTATCAATGTTTCAACCATTTTATTTTGTCGGATTTTTGGTTCACAGCTTGCAGGTAACGGTTAGTATATGAAAAGTAGGCGATTTCGAAGTGCCAAATTTTCGGTTAAGCACAAAGTATAATACGAGCCAAAAGCCTTGAATTTACTACTGTTTCGCCTATTTTTTATATACATTGTTAGCGGGTCGTTGTTTTTGTTTATCAGTCATTTATGTGTTTTTCTATTCCATCAATAATTGATTTCCAATCATCAACGTGTAATTCGTGTCCTGTACCTTCAAGGGTGATTAGATTTGAACCTTTTATTTTTTCTAGTAAAAAACCTGCATTCTTATAATGCCAAATTTTGTCGTCTGTTCCGTGGATAATTAAGGTGGGTTGTTTGATTTCGTTTAATCTGTTCCAATATTCTTCACCACCTTGCAATGCAGCGTGATTGAACATACTTATATAATTGTTGGCTCTATTGAACTCAGCTCTTATCAGTTTTTCACTTCTTTGTTTGTCAAATTGTTTCTTGCCACTCATTAATTCTGCACCCTGAATTAAATAGTTTACCACACTGTCTTCATTTGTCCAATTGACTGTACCTGCTTTACTATGGAAATCTAAAATACTCGTGTCCATTTCAGGTATAGTTGGGTCTGAGTCTCCCCAAGGGCCTGATGACATAAGAGTTAAGGAGTTAACTCTGTCGGCAAACTTTATTGATGCTATTTGAGAAATTAGTCCGCCCAAAGAAATCCCCACAAAATGTGCTTTGTCAATCTTGTAGCCATCCAATATTGAAATAGCGTCATTAGTTAAGTCAACAATATCGTATGGAGTAGAACCTGGTTCATAATTAGTGGATTTTCCTACATCTCTGTTGTCGTAACGAATAACAAAAAATCCTTTTTCAGATAATTGTTGGCAAAATTCAGTGTCCCAATACAGCATTGATACGGTTGCACCTGCTACCAAAAGGATTGCTGGATTTTTCTTATTTCCAAAACTTTCCGTACAGAGTTCAATGCCGTTTGTTTTAATTATTTTCTCTTTCATTTCTGTTTTCCTTTGTTTGCAACTGATTATTATCAGTCCTAAAATTAATATCCAAAGTAGTTTTTTTTTCATTTATCCCTTAATTCCGCAACACTTTGATTTAACTTTATTTATAAGTTCCTGAGCAACAAAAAGTTGCTCAGGATTTTGCCATGTCAGATTTTTCACTTATCTTAGTGTTGCAAATCAAAACAAGCGAAAATCGTAACAAGGCGCTGCAAAGTACAAATAAAATTCGAAAAACTCACACCTTTTGGAGGAATTTTTTCAATCATGGAGAAATTTGACTCCATGCTTTCACCCGTTATCGACTCAACACTGGGTCAGAGATGCCGCAGTATCATCGGATATCAGTTCAGCGAGATAGTCCGTTCGCTGATGAGCGTTTATTTCTGTGGCGGCTCATGCGTGGAAGATGTAACGTCACAACTGATGCGCCATCTCTCGTATCATCCTACCCTTCGTACATGCAGCTCTGATACCATCCTCAGAGCCATCAAGGAACTGACACAGGAAAACATCTCCTATACTTCCGACCAAGGCAAGACCTATGATTTCAATACTGCAGACAAACTCAACACATTGCTTATAAACGCTTTGGTTTCTACAGGCGAGTTGAAGGAAATTGAGGAATACGATGTTGACTTTGACCATCAGTTCCTTGAAACGGAGAAGTATGATGCAAAACCGACCTACAAAAAGTTCCTCGGCTACAGGCCTGGCGTATATGTTATCGGTGACAAGATAGTCTATATCGAGAACAGCGATGGTAACACGAATGTGCGTTTTCATCAGGCAGACACCCATAAGAGATTCTTCGCTCTTCTGGAATCCCAGAACATCCGTGTAAATCGCTTCAGGGCAGACTGCGATGGCGAATGGGGAGAAATTTTATTCGATTTTGAAAACGGCACAGGGTCGATTGTCCGGCTTGCCGACTGGGATACCATGATTTCCAATGTTTTTGCAAAACGGGTGATCCGGTATCTGCTGAATTGCGAAAATGATAGATTGCCAAAAGAAACCATGTTTGCGTTTGAGATGTATGAATAAAGGCGAGTAAAGTTTACCAGCCATAAGAAGAAAAAACTCGAAAATAAAAAAAGCCGCTGCCGCATGGTTGGTTCCATGTAGCAGCGGTTTTTCACCGGCAGCATTCAATCAATATTCAATAGGCAAATTATGCTGCTTCAAAAAAGACAGTTTATCCCAATATCCTCTCTGGAACAGAATTTTACCATTTACAACATGGAAGAAGCCGCATCCCCGCAGTCCCAGCGGGTCTTTCCACTCCAAAATTGCCCATTGTCCATCTTCAAAAATATTCTCTACAATGGCTGTCATATCGGCAGTGGCAAATTCTGCTGTAAACATTTCTCTGATTGCGTCTATCCCGATCACAGGCTCATTGGTCACCTGATGGTTGGTTGCATTATCATGGTACAGGCTCACGATTGCATCTACATCGTGGCCATTAAAGGCATCTACCCATTTGCATACTACTTCTTTTGGTCGTAACATCATGATTTCCTCCATATATCTTTGTCTACTGTTTTCATTATACAATCTTCATGTAAAAAAGCAATTCCCCCATGAAAACAGGAATTGCTTTTTTATGTAGACTTGAGACAGTTATACTGAAGATTTGAACATAGGCTTACAATTCACGCCGCTTCCACTGATTCAATGCAGCAACGATACAAGCACCCACAACAGCGAATGTCAAAACGATAAAGGAAAGTCGGAATCCGTGCAGTGCCACCTCATACACATCGTAGTAGCGCAGAGGGGTCAGGTAATCCAAAATTTGATTTTCTGTGTATTCGGCTGTAAAGGCCAGAGCATAGGCAGCCAGCATGGAAATCGTACCTGTCCTCACCGCAGCCTTATAGGACATAAACAGGCTGGCAAACAGCAGCCCCAGAGCGAAAAAGAGGAACTGGGTAAAGAACATTCCCATGGTTGTGGTGAGCACTGCTCCCGGCTGTTCCAGACCGCCCAAAGGAAGAACGATTGTAAAATAATTACATAAACCGCTGAACAGGGCAAACACCAGCAGATTTACCGCCGAAACGATCACCTTCGCCAGTACAATGGTTTTCCGTTCCACAGGCTTTGTGAACAGGTATTCCGAGGTTCCGAACTTCTTTTCCTTCGCCACACAGGACAACCCCAGAGACATGGCATAAGGGAACGCCAGCAATCCTTCCCAGAAATAGATGCACACATACCAGCCAAGGGATGTGGTTAAATCGCCTTTGACCCCAAACATAATCATGATCAATCTCGGAAATTGGCTGACCATCGTTGCCATTTCATTCAGACTGTCCTGTAGAGACAGAAGCTCAAAATAGCAGAAACCGCACAGAAGCAGCATGATCCCTAACCAGATCAACAAGAGCCTTCTGGTTTGGCGGAACTCATTTTTAATCAATGTTTTCATGTTTGCACCCCCTTATGAACGAAACTGAATGTCTTTTTTCAGAAAGACACCGTAAGACAGCACCAAAAACAGGGTAACCAGCAGCACGCCCCAGCCAAGATAGGTCATATCATAGAAGCCAGTTTCGGAAATTTTTGCAGCTCCAAAGAAGGAGTATGGGGACAGGAAACTGATAGCCCGGTTACTGATGATGTTGGAGAAGCTGGTTATGCAATACTCCACAAACACGACTAATCCGGCGGTCAGCAGTGGGCTACGGTTGCGGGGAAACAAAATTCCCACCATCAGACCCATTGCAGCAAAGAACAGCGTAACAAGGGTGAGGGACAGAGCAATCAGAAAAAACTCTCCCCATGGAGTTCCGGAACGAAACATTGCCATGGCCAAAAAAGAAGCCAGCAGATACGCAGCACCTACGACCACCACTCCGATCAATACAGTCAATGCCTTTGCCCAATAGATTGTTTTCCGAGGAAAGGGCTTTGTAAACAGGTATTCCGAAGTTCCTTCCGTACATTCTCTGGTGTGAACGGAAATGCCGAAGTGCATTCCGAAAACGCCGGAGGCAATCATGAAAAAGCTGGTCAGAAACCCATAAATGCCCAACGGGGAAGTCAAGTATTCCATCGATACGCCGACACTCCTGTAAAAGTCCGTGGTGCCCATGGTTTCAAAGAGTTCCACGGAGGCAACATCCAGGAAGCTGTAATAAGTCGGTGTCATCAAAAAGATACACACAGCCAAGGCGATGGTCCAGCCCAGGATATAGGTTCGATGCCGTTTCAGTTCATATTTCAAAATGACCATACCTGACACCTCCTTACTCATAGTAGTGCATGAATATTTCCTCCAAAGAGGGCTCTTCCAAAAGCACATCGTCCAAATGCAGCAGGTGAAGCTTGTCGATGATCGCTGTGATATTGCCGTTATACATAAAGGAAACAGAGGTCTTGTCAGGACTCTCGGTGTAGTTGGCAATGCCGGGCAATCCCCAGAAGTCACGGGGAATGGTTGTTTTGACGGTGATGCTGACCTTTTTATAGCCGCTTTCCCGAAGCTCTTTGATGGACTGAATGCCCACGAGCTTGCCTTCTTTTAAGATTGCCACCCGGTCACACAGCTTCTGTACTTCGCTGAGGACATGGGATGAGAAGAAAATGGTGGTTCCCCGGCTGTTCTCCTCCTTCAGAATATCGTAGAAAGCCTGCTGGATCAACGGGTCTAAGCCGCTGGTAGGCTCGTCCATAATCAGCAGCTTGGGCGAGGTCATGATGGCAGACACAATCCCCACCTTTTTCTTGTTACCCAGAGACAGGTCTGCTATTTTCCGGGTCAAATCCAGATTGAGGCGCTCAGAAAGCTCATACATTTTCGTTTCGCAGTCCCTGCCGTACAGGTCAGCGGTGTATTGCAGCAGTTCCCGTACCTTCATGTTTTCATAATAGCTGTTCTCGCTGGGAAGGTAGCCCACATCTCTGGCAATGACACTGGCCTTGGTCTGGCAGTCCAGACCGAAAATAGAGGCGTTGCCGCCGCTGGGATGGATCAGGCCCATCAGCGTGCGGATAGTGGTGGACTTACCCGCACCGTTTGGGCCAATGAAGCCAAAGAACTCGCCCTGATTAACTGTGAGATTGAGGTTGCTGATACCTCTGTGTTTCCCATAGTGCTTGGTCAGTTGGTTCAAGACAATAGCGTATTCACTCATTTTAAATATTCCCTTAATTCCGCAGCACTTTAGTTTAACTTTCTTTATAAGTACCTGAGCAACAAAAAGTTGCTCAGGATTTTGCCATGTCAGAATTTTCACTTATCTTAGTGTTGCAAAAAGAAAACAAGCGAAAATCGTAACAAGACATGGCAAAGGTACAAATAAAATCTGAGAAACTCACACCTTTTGGAGGAATTTTTTCAATCATGGAGAAATTTGACTCCATGCTTTCACCCGTTATCGACTCAACACTGGGTCAGAGATGCAGCAGTATCATCGGATACCAGTACAGCGAAATTATTCGTTCTCTGATGAGCGTATACTTCTGTGGCGGTTCATGCGTGGAGGATGTAACATCGCATCTGATGCGTCATCTCTCGTATCATCCGACCTTGCGCACATGCAGCTCTGATACCATCCTCAGAGCCATCAAGGAACTGACACAGGAAAACATCTCATATACTTCCGATAAGGGCAAGACCTATGATTTCAATACGGCAGACAAGCTCAACGCCTTGCTTATAAAAGCCTTGGTTTCCACTGGTGAACTGAATGAGGTGGAAACCTACGATGTTGATTTCGACCATCAGTTCCTTGAAACAGAGAAGTATGATGCAAAACCGACATACAAGAAGTTCCTCGGCTACAGACCTGGCGTATATGTCATCGGTGACATGATTGTCTATGTCGAGAACAGCGATGGCAACACAAATGTGCGCTTTTATCAGGCTGAGACCCACAAGAGATTCTTTGCCCTACTGGAAGCCAACAGCATCCGTGTGAATCGCTTCAGAGCCGACTGTGGTTCGTGCTCGAAGGAAATTGTCAGTGAGATAGAGAAGCATTGCACGCACTTCTACATCCGCGCCAACAGATGCAGTTCGCTCTACGATGACTTGTTTTCACTGAGGGGATGGAAGACGGAGGAAATCAACGGCATCCAGTTCGAACTCAATTCCATTCTCGTTGAGAAATGGGAAGGCAAGTGCTATCGTCTTGTCATCCAGAGACAAAGACGCAACAGTGGCGACCTTGACCTGTGGGAAGGCGAATACACTTACCGTTGTATTCTGACCAACGATTACAAGTCATCGACAAGGGACATTGTTGAATTCTACAATCTGCGTGGCGGCAAGGAACGTATCTTTGACGACATGAACAACGGATTCGGTTGGAGCAGGCTCCCCAAGTCATTCATGGCGGAGAATACTGTCTTTCTTCTGCTTACTGCATTGATACACAATTTCTACAAGACCATCATGAGCAGGCTTGACACCAAGGCTTTTGGGCTCAAGAAAACGAGTCGCATAAAGGCTTTTGTCTTCAGATTCATCTCCGTACCTGCCAAGTGGATCATGACAGCAAGGCAATACGTGCTGAATATCTATACTGAAAACCGGGCTTATGCAAAACCCTTCAAAACAGAATTCGGATAAGAATCCTTTCTTTCCGGTTTGAATCTGCGTATTACCTCAAGTCGCATCGTGGGGTAAGGGGATGGTGGCTACATATTGATGTTGTGCTGTTGCTTTTTACTGAAAGCTGCTACTAACGACTCATAAATCTACCCTTAATCGTGTATTGGATGATAGTTGCGGATTTTAGGTTGTGCACAAAATTACTGAAAATTTCACGTTCTTGCAAATATTTATCAGAAATTAACGCAAGTTTGTAAAACATTTTTTCTACCTTTGCATTTGAAATTCCCACGCACAAAATGAAAACGCACCTTTGGTGCTTGTGGAGTGGAACAAAAATTAATGCCAAAATGCAGATATCAGTTCATAACAAGACATTAGACTTATCAACCCCACAGGTAATGGGAATACTAAATGTGACTCCAGATAGTGTCTATGCAGGAAGTCGCAAGCAGACAGAACAGGAAATAGCAGAACGTACCAATCAGATAATCCTTGAAGGAGGCAAAATCATTGATGTTGGTGCCTTCTCTACTGGCCCTGGTTCTGCTGATGTCAGCGAGGAAGAAGAACTTCTCCGTATGCGTAACGGACTCGCCATTGTCCGTCGAGAGCAGCCAGATGCCCTCGTGTCTATTGACACCTTCCGTCCATCAGTAGCCCGTATGGCAGTTGAGGAATTCGGAGCAGATATCATAAACGACATTTCAGAAGGACGTGGCTACTACAACAATACCTCCAACGAAAATGCGAAAGTGGATGTTGACGCGAATGAGAATGAGCCTTCGGACATTCTTCTTGAAGTTGCCAGATTGCAAGTACCTTATATATTAATGTCGCTTCAAGCGGATCTTGAGAATACAGTTTCTGTCTTCCTCAAGAAAATCAAGGTCCTCAACTCAATCGGAGTAAAGGATATCATTCTTGATCCCGGCTACGGTTTTGGAAAGGATATCATCGCCGGCAACTACTCATTACTCTCTGCCCAACAGCAGCTTAAGGACACATTCAATCTGCCACTTCTCGTTTGCATCTCAAGAAAGCGCATGGTTTGGCGATTACTTGATTCTTCTGCCGATGAAGCCCTCAACGGCACGACAGTTCTCAACACCCTCGCCCTCGAACGAGGTGCCGACATCCTCCGAGTGCATGATGTCCGTGCCGCCGTAGAAGCCGTAAAGATTTTCACGGAACTTCGAAACAATAGCTAAGAGAGTTATTTACTCTTTACAAAAACGATTTTAACATAAAACAAAATTTGAGTAGTGTAAGTATGCCATATCCACAAATGCCATTCCTCGTGTGTAGAAACTGAACAGGAACATATCACGGGCAAAACTCTTGGATGGAGAATAGCTCAAATCCAAATCTTTCAATTTACGAACGAACTTCAACGGAATAGCTCTCTTTACAGTCTTTTCTGATGAAGTAAACACCTTCTTAAATGGATTCTTATTCTCTACATAGCCATCTTCCACAGCATTATTATATACCGCACGCAAGCGTTTCATATAGAAAGAGATTGTATTGGGAGCCAATTCCTTCGCTCTTAAATGATACTCATACGAAATAAGCATCTCCGAATCAATGTCATCAAAACAAACATCTACACCTTCTCTAAACTTTCTAAAACTGCTAAGGGTGGCTTGATATGTTTCACTTGTGCGATGTTGTCCTTGTCTCCAGAGTTTAGCAATCATTTTTTCCATATACGAAAACAAGGTTATTTCAAATGATTGCTTATGAAACTCATCTACAATCGTATCAACGGTAAATGGAGAATCTGAGATGGTCAATTTCTTTACAATACGCTTGAAACACTTCTTATCGTATTCTATGTGATTTTGTACATATTGCAAATAATTTGCACGAGACGAGTCATCATCCTTAATGATAAGATCTTCCAATTTAGAATCCCATTCACTCCGGGTAATTCGGAAGTTAGTTGAAACTTGCCGTACTTTTCGCATATAAATCACTTGGTAGTATAGACTACCTACTTTCCCCTCAATCGTTGAAGGTCTGAACTTTAATTTTATAGATACCATAGTATATTCAATTAATCTTTGTTTTACAATAAAAGCCTTCTCTCAATTGCTTAAGGGAAGGCTCTTTAAATAACGGCTACGGGATATATAGCAATTGAAACTCTCTTTTTCTGCGGCGTTCGATACTGGGGATTGGCTTACCTTTATAGCAACGGTACGAGATATACTCCTCATAGATATCCCTGTCACCGGACTCTATTTTCTTGATAAGGTTACTCTTCGGGCGTTTGCCATAGCCAAGCAAGCGTGAATGTCCCACATTGTAAGCCAACACTGTTAGTAGCAGAGCATCTTTCCCATACTGTCGGAAATACTTGTATCGCTCCAATAGGTCGGCTCTAAGCAATGAATCGGCCTGTGCTTCGCTAATATCTGCTGTCAAGTTCTCGTGTGGAAGCAGTTTATGCCCGTAACCGATATAGGGATAGTGTTTTGCGGAGTGCCACCCCTCAAACTCCTTAATGAGTGCTACCGCCTTATCGAACAGTTCCGCTGAAATCTCCTTGGGTAGTGGTGGCGATGAGTCGCCGCCACGTGTCTGTGCCTTGGCATATCCGCAAAGCAGGGTCAGACATATAATCATCAACTTTATTCTCATAGATTCTCTTTTAGTGATTGGTTATGGCGGCAGACACCCGACAAGCGAGTGCCTGCCACCGTTGTTTAAGGATTGAAATTGATTGGAGAGACGATAGTTCCTATGGGAGTAATCGTATTACCCTCTGTGGCATCCTCTTCCTCCTTCGCCTCGTTATTGAATGTGAATGTAAGCTGATAGAGCTGGTCGTGGTTATCCTCGAAATAGACATCTATTGTCTGCTGGTCTTCACACTCCGAGGTGTAGTACAGACGGAACACATCTCTGTCAAGCGGATAGCGGTCATTCGGGAGTAGCACCATACCGTCATCCATTCTCAATGTTCCCTCGCCATCGGGCTGGAAGTAACGGATTGTGTAGCGTGTATCGGAGAAATACCCTTCACGAACAATCTCGCAGCGTATCTCCGCTGTCTCGCCCTGCACCAATCGCTTGGGTACAGGCATTGTCTCAACTGTAAAAGGATAGGCTTGCTGAACATCAAGGTCATCCTCGCAAGATGTGAAGCCCAATACTGCGGTCATCATAGCACCGCAAACCATCATATAGGAAAATAACTTTTTCATAACGCTTTTAATTGATTATAAATTTTACACCTAAACCGAATTGGGTGCTGAACTTGCCGAGCGAGCCACCCCAGAGGACACGCTCACGCACATTTGCAAGCAAGACAATACGGTCTGTTATATAACTCTCCAATTCAAGGGTGATGGCACCGCCATAGATGAAGGCATCCTTGGCAAGCAGCGTAGAGCCATCGTGTAGTAGTCTGTCGCCCCAATTCACCGTTTCGTAGCCTGCCAATGCAGAGCCACCGATGGAGAGGAAGAAGGTCTTTGTAGGATCGGACAGGAACTTCAGGTAGTAACCGCCCTCGGCTGTGAACTGGGCACGCGGTATAGATGTTCCGCGATAGTCGTAGTTCTTGAGCAGATACTCTGCACCCACCACCCAGCGGTTTGCCTTCTTGGTATATCCCGACATTGCTATGCCTGTGTAGTAGTTGAGCGGAGATTTAGAGCCGTTTACAAAGCCACCTCTGAGTTCCACACCCATCATCTTCGGGAGATAACGCTGGGCGTATGCCTGCCCCGGTGAGAGGACAAGCGATACGACTGCAACAAGTAGAAACAGATACTTTTTCATAGTTACTTCACTTTAAGTTCGTTGATTACCTTTGCTCTTACGATGTCCTCACTCTCCACAGTGAAAGTCTGGTGTCTGCCACCGCTCTTCTCGTGCATCTCCACCACAAGCACCTTGTCGGCAGGGATGGTGAACTTGTCGAACACGAATACGGTACGCTCATCCTTATTACCTGCAACGGTTGTGGCATAGTCATAAGCACGCAGAGGGAAGATGACCTGCTCCTGAATGGCTGTACGCTTCATTACCTGCTTATCCACAATCTTGAAGGTCACGAAATCCACCTCGTAAGGCACATTCGATGTATTCTTAACCTGCGTATGGAAGTAGAGCAAGCCATTGTGGGTGTATAGTCCACGCAACAGGTACTGGATGCCGAATGCCTTGCTGCCGATGTGCTTGATGTGGCGTTTGTTGTCCTTGTGGATAGCCTTGCTGATAAGATGTACCAACTTCGGCGACTCGCTGCCAAGCTCCTGCAAGTAGATATCGAGAGCATTGTTCGGGCGATTCACCTCACTGCCATCGTGAATAAAGTCCTTCATCTCGATATTCAGGAGCAGAGGCTCATCGGAGTATTTCACATTGAAGGTGTAGAAACTGCCACTCTCGGTAATCACCGACATATTGGTCTCATCGCGGAAGTTCTTTACTGTAGCCTTCACACGAATCACATTCTCCGAGCCATCAGCCTTGCCAGCGATAAGGTTAGGCGAGCCAAGATCGACATAGCGTACTGCCGCAGGGAAGATGATGTGAGTGGTCTTGTCATATGTCACCTCCAAGCCGTAAGGCGGTATCATACGGTCAAAGGTCAGCTTCTTTGTCAGACCGTGATAGATGTCGCCATCCTCCTGCTGCGGATAGATGTCCGTAGTGAGGGTTACATCACCGGCTACTGTGTTAGTTACTGCGGTTGAATCAACCGACTGTGCATTGGCACTTACAACGCCCATCGTGAGGGCAAGCATTACAAAAATCTTTTTCATGTCTTTAATGTTTTAATAGGTTATTGATTGTTTTGATAAAGCATCAGGGTATATCCTGATTTGAGGTGTACCTTCTCTTCACGCATCTTCTTGGAGATATACTGCGACACTCCCTGTATGGCACCACGACCTACTTCGGACAGCAGTTGGTCTCCGGCAGACTGGTTGGTGATGGATATGCTCGTTCCGAGGTTCTGCCCCAGATTTGCCGCCATCTCCTTTGCCGCACTTGCCTCCATGGAGCCGGGGATGAATATGCCCGCCTGTCCGTCATTGTCGTGGACGGTAAGTTCTACGGGAATGATCGTTCCGTTATGCTCCACCTGAAGAATCTCGATGTCGAGTCTTTCGCCTTTGATGCTGCCTTCGCCCGTGATGAGGGTGTTTCGTGGCAGTACATACTTTCCGACACGCATTGCCTCCAAGAGCCTGAGCCGCACGCTCTGACCGCTGATGATGGTCTGGTCACCATGCACGCACGCCTTGATGGTGTTCCGTGCTGCCTGCTTCGGTGCTTCGCCTACGGCAGTGTGAAAGCCACCGCCTACGGATTGTGCCATCCGTGCAATCATCACCGAGTCGCTCACAGGCTGAGCGAGTGCTGACACTACGGGAGTCGTTACATGACCTACGGGCTGTGCCTTCGCCTTGCCGCTTCGTGTGGTGCTCTCCACCTCCTCGGCTGCGTCCTCGGAGGTTGTAGCAGTACCTCCGGGCATATACTTCGCTGCAAGCTCGTATGACTTCTCCAAGAGTGCCACCTGGTCGGCATATGTCGGCTGGCTGTTCTGCTGTTGTGCCATTGACTGCTTCAACTCCTCAAGCTCCGCTTTCAGAGCCTCCTTTTCGGGATCCTCACGCGGCTGCTCGTAGAAACTGCCGAGTGTGGCGTTGATATCGTTGTAGGCAGAAGTGGATGTAGAGAACGAGTTGCTGCGACTGCTACTGCCACTACGATAGGATGAACTGCTACCACCTGTGTATCTCGGCTCTTCGGGTATCTCGACCACCTCTTCCTCCTCGTCATCGGTGGTCATTGCGGTGAAGTCCTCAAGGGTACGCATCTTCTGCTCCTGCTTGACACGCATATCCTCCAGTTCGTAGGCGGCAATCTTGTCCGCCTCGATACCTGCACCTCGCGGGTCGGGAAGTTCGGCATTGAAGCCCACCCTCTGCTGTTCTGCTTGTACTTGCTCCTTCGATGGTTTGAAGATGAAGTAGAATGACACAAGGCATAGCATAACCATTCCGCCATACACAAGAATTTTCTTGATTTGCTCCTTTCTTTTCAGAGCATTTGCATCGTTACTCATAGCTCTCTGAATTAAATTGGTTAAAGAACTCTTCCATCTCCCGTATCTTCTTATCCGAGAGGCTGTCGGCAGGAGCTGCCTCCTCCTCGATAATCAGGTTGGTGGCAGGCGGCTCACTTCTGACATACTCCTCATACCTGTAATCGGGAGCAGGCATAAAGATTACATAGAGAGCCAATCCTATATATGCCAGCATAAGGGCACAGATGATAAGGCGTTTGCTCTTCGATGTCTTGTTGTTCCAAGACTTGTTGATTGAATCCTTGATTCTCTGAATGTACTTTTTCATCGCTGTAAATGTTAATGGTGAATAATTGGGTTATCTGTCATAGACTCTCAGGTCCTTGTTCTCCACCACACGGAACGCCTCGAAGATGAATCCGTGAGGATTGTTGTCGCTGCGTGTGGAGTTGAGCAGTCGCCCTTTAGTTACAAGGCTACGCTCGGTAATACTCTTCTCGCGGATGATGGATAGTCGTGCGTATGTCACCACCTCGTAGGGATAGTGGTTGAAGTTGCAGCTTATGCTATCTACCTCGATACGCTGCGATACATTACCCGAGATGATACGGTTGTAATATCCCTGCTCCGCAAGGTCGCTGTAGTGCTCGTATGCCGAGCGGTCGCTTAGGAACATAGCCCTCTGGATATTACCCTCGATGGCACTCTTGTCGGGTGCAAGCGTGAAGAAGAGTTCGTGGAAACGCTTCACATGCTCCCTTGCCTCCACAGGACGGTTCTGCTCCAAGTCCTGAGATAGAGCCAGCATCAGTGACTTGCCCTCGTCAAGGACATATATCTTCTGTCGTTGTGCCTCGGCAAAGCTGTATGCCTTCCAAAGCGAGAAGCCCACAAGCGAAGCACAGACAAAGAGGTAGGCGATGCCGAAGAAGCGTATCTGCCTGAAGCCGGTCTCGATGTTTTTAAGTGATTTGAATTCCATTTGAATACTGTTTAATAGGTTATCGTTTAAGTAATCTTCCTGCGATGTTGCCGATGGCGGCACCTGTCGCACCTGCTGCTATCGATCCCGTGCGGCTTGCTGTCTGGGCTACATTCCTGCCGTAGTTACCTGCACCGCCGCCTGCCTGGATTATCCAGTTGGCCACTGTCGGAATGGTGAAATATCCGATGATGCCGATAATGAGGAAGGTGATATAGACCGCATTTGACCCGTCAGGGATGAAGTTGGGATCGGACAACTGCTCTATGTCCTTCTGTAGCATCAGTACCTGTATGCGTGCGAGGACGCTGCTGAAAAGGTCGCTCACAGGTAGCCACAGATAGATGCTTATGTATCGGACAAACCACTGTGTGAGTGAGGCATGGAAGCCGTCCCAACAGGCTATCGCAAAGGATATGGGTCCGAGTATCGAGAGGACGATGAGGAAGAATGTTCTCAGCGTGTCTATGACAAGGGCTGCGGCATTGAACATCAGTTCCAACAGTTCACGGAAGAAGTTCTGAACAGCCTTTTTCATATTGTACATCGCACGATCCACATACATTCCGCAAGCCTCAATCGCATCCAACGCTCCCAGCTCATCGAGTTTGTTGTCAAAGGACTCCTTATCCACGAGGTAGGCCGTTTCGGGATTGCGTTTCATCGCCTCAAACTCCAGCTTGTCCTTCTGCCTGCGATACTCGTTCATATCGAAGGTCTGCGTTTCGAGGATTCTATGCGTTCCCGTTACGATGGGCGACATCACACTGTTGAGCGTACCCAACACCAATGTCGGGAAGAACATGATACACAGTCCGAGAGCAAAGGGACGAAGGAGCGGAAAGACATCTATAGGCTCGGCTCTTGCCAACGACTGCCAGACACGATAGGCAACGTAAAAGAGAGCACCTAATCCGGCAAGTCCTTTGGCGACACCCGTCATCTGCGAACAGAGGGGCATCATATCCACATACAGATTCTGGAGTATCTGATGCAGATTGTCAAAGTTTACTGCTAATAGTACCATAGTCGTAGGGTTTCAGGTTTACCAATAGCGTTCACTCGGCGAGCCGTAGAGGGACATCACACGGTCAACATCGTTCTGCTTCTTCGCTCTGAGATAGGATACCCCGATGTTCTTGTTGGTGTAGTACTGCACAAGCCCACGGTATTGGAGCATCTCGCTGTAACACTTGTCGATGATATCCATGCGGTCCTTGTCGCTCATCGAGAGACCGTTCTCATTGACAACCGATTTAAGGTCATTCAAGAGGTGGGCACTCTCTTCAAGGAGTTTGGTATAGCCCAGAGCAATGGCACTGAGTTCCTCCACCGTGAAATAGGGGTCGTTGAGCATACGCTCGAAGCTGTTCACATAGATGTCGGTAATGTCGCCTACAAGCAGGATTGTCTGCTGCACCTTGCGTGCATCGCGTACAAGGTTCTTCACCTTCTTCAGAGCATCGTAGTACTCCTTGCCCTGCTTATAGATCTTTACAGTCTCCTGAAAGTTCTGAATCATCGTACTTGCCGTAGAGGATGTATGCACGATGTTCTTCGTGGCATTGATGATGCCTTGTGCGAGGTTGCCGGGGTCTGTCACCACCCACTGCGCCCTCGATGTCTGGCTGACAAAGAGAGCCACCAGACAGAGCATAAAAATTTTCATTCTCATACTGTTACGAATTAAAGGATGAATAAATGGGTTACTTACTTCGCTTGCTCTCGGCAAGCTGCTTGATGGCGATTTCGATATTGCCGTCCAACTTCTCGGTTAGACGCTGCAACTCCAGTTTCTCGGTCTCCTCGGTAGTGTAGCAGTAGTACTCTTCGGGAGATACCTCCGTGGCATAGACTGCCGACTGTGAGCCTCCGAGACCTATCCACACCTCCTTGTACTTCCTGCCGGGAGCATTGGAGAGGTTGATGGAGAGAATCTGTGCACGCTCCTTGTCGGTGAGTCCGAGCAGAGCCTGTATCTCATCGAACTTGTTCACATACTTACGCTGGTCAAGAAGAATCTTGCAGTCGCTGTTGTTGATGATGGTACCCTTGACGATAGAGGAAGAGATGATGTCCTCGACCTCCTGCGTTACCACAACTGCTTCGCCGAAGAACTTACGCACGGTCTTGAAGAGGTACTTCAGATACTCGGCCATGCCCTCCTTGCTGATGGCTTTCCAAGCCTCCTCCAAGAGTATCATCTTGCGGATGCCCTTCAATCTTCGCATCTTGTTGATGAAGGTCTCCATAATGATGATGGTAACTATCGGGAAGAGTACCTTATTATCCTTGATATTATCCAACTCGAAGACGATAAACCGCTTGTTGAGCAAGTCCAGCTGCTTGTCGGAGTTCAGTAGGAAATCATACTCGCCACCCTTGTAGTACGGTTCCAGAACATTGAGGAATCCCCACACATCGAAGTCCTTCTCGCGTGTACGCTTCTCTTTAAGTATCTCCTGATACTCGTCACGGATAAACTCATAGAAGGTGTTGAACGAGGGCTCGATGCTCTTGTCGGTGCGAATACGCTCCAAGAAGAGGTTCACGGCATTGGAGAGTGCCACCTCCTCGGCTCTCGTCGGTGGTTCATCATCCCTTTTCCATAGCGTGAGGATAAGTGTCTTGATGGACTCCTTCTTCTCAATGTCGAACACACCATCCTCGACATAGAAAGGATTGAAGGCTATCGGATCACTCTCCTCGTAGGTGAAGTAGATGCCGTCCTCGCCATGCGTGCGTGCATTGATAAGGTTACACAACCCCTGATAAGAGTTACCCGTATCGACAAGCAACACATGCGTACCTTGCTCGTAATACTGTCTTACCATATGGTTGGTAAAGAAGGACTTTCCACTGCCCGAAGGACCAAGGATGAACTTGTTGCGGTTGGTGATGATACCACGCTTCATAGGCAAATCCGAAATATCCAGATGGATAGGCTTGCCCGTCAAGCGGTCCACCATACGCATACCGAACGGAGAGAGTGAATCCTGTCCTGTGGTCTCCTCAATGAAGAGGCATAGTGCCTGCTCGATAAAGGTGTAGAAGGACTCCTCGGCAGGGAAATCTCCTGCATTGCCGGGGATAGCAGCCCAGAACAAAGTAGGTGTATCTACCGTATTGTGTCGGGGCTTGGCCTCCATCAAGGCGAGCTGACTGCCTACATCGTTCTTCACACGCTTAAGGCGTTCCCTGTCATCGCTCCACGCGAAGACATTGCAGTGGGCACGGATAGCCGTCAGCCCCTGGCTGTGTGCCTCGTTCAGGTACTCCTCAATCCACTCGCGGTTAATCTGGTTAGAGCGACTGTAGCGTGATAGCGAGTGCATATTGCGTGCTGTCTGCTCGAACTTACGCAGCATCTCCGCAGAGTCATCGATAAAGAGGTACTGGTTCACGATGTGGTTGCAGGTGAGCAACACCCCGATAGGTGCGGCAAACGAGAGACGGCAATCGCTACGGTCTGTCGAGAGACGCTCGTAACGGCTGTCGGTAGCCACGCTTGTCGGCAGGTCTTCGGGATCGGAGAGCGTGTGCAGGCAGAGGTAGTTGTCGCCAATCTTCATCTCGCCAGCTCCGAGGGTGATGTCCTGCAAGCAGGTGGTATCCTCCTGCGAGAGCGAGAAATACTTCTCGATGATGCCCGCAGTTGACTCCGTACCTGTAATCTCATCGCCCGTAAGACGGGTAAGCGTGATGAATCCGCTGTCGTTGATGATACGCTCGAACTGCTCGCAACACTCCAGGAATCTGCTCACCACCTCCTTGTCCTGCATCTCCTTCGGGATGATGAAGCCACGGGTTAGGGCATTGAAGCTGCTGGTCGTGCGGCTATGCTCCTTGGTGGTCTTGGTGAGGAACAGATAACAAGTATGCTTCAGGTAAGGACGCTCGTTGAAGTGACGCTCAAAGGAGCGGCTGAGGAAACTGAGGTCTTCCTTCTGCAACTCGGGTGTGTAGCTCTCCTCAATGAAGAAGTCCTGCTTATGCACGATACTATAGTTCGGCAAGACCTTGACCGCCTTCGCCCATGCCGAGTGTATCGCCTCATACTCCGCCTGTGTGACGGTGAAGAGTTCGGGAAGCTCCACACGATAGCAGACCGTGATGTCGGCATCCTTGCTGATGATGCAGTCGTGCTCAACCGAAAGAATCGGGAACTTGCTTTCGAGGGTAGCTGCTTTCATTACATTTCTCATGACTTTCTGTTTTTGAGGTTAGGAATAATCAATCGCAAGAATCGTATGCGGCTGATGATGTAGCGGGGATGGTTCTTTGCAGCCTGTATCTTCATCAAACCCCACTCGCCATACTTGGCATTCAGGTGGAAGGTCGCCCAAACAAGTATCGAAGCGGAGATGACTCCCAGTGCGATACATATCCATTGGTTTACGCCTGCCATATACAGCACCATAAAGGCAATGAGCACGGCAAGCAACCCTCCGGCGAAGATGAAGAGGTATTGGCTGCGTAGCCCCTTGAACTCGGGGCTACGACCAATCCCTTTGTTGATTTGATAGACCGCCATATTAGAGGAAGAATGAACGTAAGATGGTGGCGGCTACAATCAGGAAAATACAGGCACCGAACCACGAAGCAGCGGTCTTCGAGGTGTCAGGGTCGCCCGAAGAGAACTTCGAATAGACCTTCACGCCACCAATAAGACCGACTACGGCTCCCACTGCGTAAATCAACTTGGTACCGGGGTCGAAATACGATGTTACCATGTTGGTAGCCTCGGTGATACCTGCGATACCGTTACCCTGTGCGTAAGCACCTACTGTTGCGAGCATAAATGCTGCTGCGAATAATACTTTTTTCTTCATACGTCGAAATGTTTTTTAGTTATACAAAAAGTGATTTCGACTGCGAATATATAGTACTTAATCCATTGATTTTCAAATCGGTCTATACACGTCATAACGTGTCATCAGATGTCATAGCAAGGGTGTTTTGGAGGGGCAAAAAGAGTGTTTATATGGTACAAACCGTTGCTACTTTTACCGCAAAAACAAAGGATAAGTTGCCACAAAAATAAAGTGTAATACATCACAAATTCAAAGGGTAAAATACCACAAAAACACAGGATATGTTGCGAGATAAAAAAAGAATTGCTATTTTTGCACAAATTAAAATCAAGTTCTGATATGGATTATTTAAAAAGAATAGCAGACGAGGAACTATCCTTGAGATTAGAGGCTTTTGGTGCAGTACAAATCAATGGACCAAAATGGTGTGGAAAGACTACAACAGCAGAAAGACAAGCAAAGAGTGTAGTTAAATTGCAGGATCCGGATAAGCGAGCAGGCTATTTAGCTACAATCAGGACAAAACCGTCTATACTTTTGAAAGGTGAAACACCAAGACTTATTGATGAATGGCAAGATGCTCCAATACTTTGGGATGCTGTAAGAACAACTGTTGACCAAAGGAAACTTAAAGGTCAGTTTATTCTTACCGGTTCTACCGTTATAAAGAAAAAGAACGAAAAGGATACACCAGAAGAGGAAAGAAGAATGCATACAGGAACCGGTAGAATTTCCACAATGACAATGTATCCAATGAGTCTGTATGAGTCAACAGAATCTTCAGGTGAGATATCTTTTCTTGAGTTGTTTGATAATAAAGATTTAGATATTGACGGTGTTACATCCAAACTTTCTATTGAAGAACTGATTATGGTGGCTTGTAGAGGTGGTTGGCCTGATTCCTTGAGTGTAACAAGTGATAAAGCCAAACTGCTTATAGCAAAAGACTATCTAAACAAGGTTTGTAATGAGGACATCTCTAGTATAGACGATGTACAACGTAACCCAGAATTAGCTAGACTGATATTACGTTCTTATGCTCGAAATCTATGCACTTTGGCAAAGAAATCTGCAATGTTGGAAGATGTAAAAGCGGAAATGGAAACAACAGCGCAATCCACTTTCGATGAGTATGTTGATGCATTAAAGCGTTTATTTGTAATAGAAGATATTGAAGCCTGGTGTCCTGCTATTCGTTCTGCATCTGCAATAAGATCAAGTAAAAAAAGATGCTTTATAGATCCGTCTATTGCCGTTGCAGCTATGGGTGCATCTCCTAAAACTCTTGAATTGGACTTAAAGACATTTGGATTCGTATTTGAGTGTATGTGTATTCGCGACTTAAAGGTCTATTCTCAATCTATGGGAGGTAAAGTGTCTTATTACCATGATAGGTATGGACTTGAAGCAGATATAGTTTTACATCTTGATGATCAGCGATATGCACTGATTGAATGTAAACTTGGCAGTAGAGACATTGATGAAGGTGCAACGCATTTGCTTGAGATGCAAAAATTAATTCGTGAGAAGAATGAAACAGAGAAACAAATGCCTCTTCGAGAACCAGACCTCCTCATTGTATTGACTGGTGGTGAAATTGCCTATACTCGCGAAGATGGTGTTAAGGTAATTCCTCTTGGCTGTCTTAAGGATTAAAGTAATTAGCCCATAAACATTCACTATCAGCTTGTAATAATCTAAATATAGTAAGGCAAGAATCATAATGCACGAGGCATTACGATACTTGCCTTACTCGTTAATTGGTATAGCGGAAACCATATAAAAACGCTGGCACCACGATTCACATCGTAGTGCCAGCAATGAAGAAAAAGAAACAAAATAGTAGCAACAAACCAAATCGCGTATTATGGAGAGTTAGGGTTAGACATACTTTTTGATATTAAAATCCTTGATTTTTCGTTCTCGTCTTTTGGACTCTGGCAGAGGTCTGCCGAACTCATCCAAATAATCGAAAAGCAATCTATCAATCTTTTGCTGGTCGGCAAGTTCATTTTCAATGAGTCGCAGTAATTCAGTTCCTGGTAACTTATGAAATATCGTTTGAGCTGCACGAAGACCATTTTCATCAGAGTGTGTATCCGAGTTCAACACATCTACCATATTGTTCATCTCCTCATAGGTCATAGAGGTGTCAAAATCAGGGTCAGGCAAAATACCTTCAGGCTCCATCAACTCTTGCATGTCCTCTTCGGTCAAACCCTTTTGAGGCTCAAAGTTATCCTCTACATCATCGGGGTTGACATCCTTATCCACAGGAAGTTCTACCTCTTTCAACTCCAACGAATGTGCGGGTATTGTGCGAGCAGCATTAATATCCTCATAATAGATAATGTTGGATTTACCCATTACCTCATTCGGATCATCATCAACGGGAGGACTCTCTTCAACTTTCTGAGGAATTTCTGCTTGGATTGGCTTAGGCTTATCCGTAGGCAAATCCTTACCGTATATTTTCTTACGTCTTTCACGCTTGGCTTTATCAGCCATTCGTTTCTTTCGGTATTTCCATAATCTAACACGAGCTATGCGTGCCCAGTTATGCAGTTTGTCCCACAAACCGTAAATTTTGCGGCAGAACAAGAATACCCAAAGATGATAGAATATGAATAAGGCACACAAGACCTTTACTACGAAATATATTTTTGCCTCCATAACTACATGATTTTTGCTCTTTCGTCATTATACATCTTGATAATCTCAGGCTTGTATCTGTCTAAGTGGTCTGCAACAATGTTGCTGACAAATCCCGATATAGTAGCCTTGGGGTCAATTATAGGCAACAGACTCCTAATTAAATCCAAATCCTCCTTATCAATGTATACACGAGAGCGATTAGGAATTCGCTTACATTTCAAGAATCGCTTCCTATAGAAACTGCATTTGGAGTCAATATCTGCATCCTTTGATATAGTATCTACCAAGTTCTTTATGGCTGTTTGCTCTTTCTCTGCATATGATTCAACAACTTCTGTAGGCTTAATGGCTGTTTCTGACGATTCCGTCGGCATAGTAGATTCAGAAGAATCTTCAACCTTCGGTTTGCGTTTCCAAGACCACTTGCGATTTTCGAGTTTCTCGATTTTCTCTTTTGTCAGAGGTCTGCTAGTAACTGTAACTCCTACTTTCAATATTATAAGGAGCATAAGCATAATTACTGATGTAATGATAGATACAATGAGTAAAATTTCGATTAAGTGTGTCATAATTACTTGTTGTTTAAAAGGTTATTAATTTCGTTTGTTAAAAGGTTATCCATCTCATCACGGTACTGCTCCAAATGAGCATTGACGATGTTGTCTATATACCTTGATATATTGATGTTCGGGGCCACAACCGAGAGAAATCTCCGTACCGCATTATGTGTTTCCTGACTTAGATAGGTCTGCTGCCTATGTTGCACGGTTCCTTCGGTCAGGAACATCTTGCGGTAATCGCAGGAATCCTCCTTGCGCTTTTTCGGCTTTACGGATACTTTCTCCTGCATAGCGACAGGTGGTTTCTCCTCCGTTGGAGTTTCTACTACTGCCGCAGGTTTACTCTCTGCGGGAGGCGATGCATTCTCTTTCTGCTTTGTTCTCCCGAAAATGGGGATATCGCCGGCCATAATCTCCTTGAGCATATCCTCATCGACTTCGATTTTCTTCTTTGCCATAGCTATTTCAGATTAAGTTTCACAATCAGTTCTTCTGCCAACTCTGCCAGTCCGCTACCTTTAAGAGCCTTTGCAGGTGGAGGCATCAATGTACATCTGAAATAGTTCTTCGTCAGTAGCGACAGCTCCTTATCATAGCGGTTGGTGTGGGGAACAACGGTATCCAAGACTGTCAGTCCCATCTTCTTCATAATAAGATTGTAGGTGTCAAAGACCTCGGTCGAAGCACGACCATCCTTCTTGTTCCAGAAGAAGAGGAAATCCTTGACGGGAACATCTTTTCGCTCCTTGCTGTAGTCAATGACCGTGGTTGAGAAAGCAAGGCTGCTCTGCATAACGATACGGTCCGGAGCAATCGGAGTAATGACATAATCCATATTTACAATGGTGTTGAATACTCCGCGAGAGTTCACCGTACCCGGAAGATCTACAATAATCAAATCGTAGTCGCCCTCCTTGGCTAATTTGTCCGCAGCATCACGGGCTTTCTCTGCCTCAGCTCCCACTATGGGATAGGCTTTCTTTTGGATACGGTTCCATTGGTTGATCATCTGCTGCTTAAAGTACTCGCTGTTCTCCACGGTACGCATATCTCGTTCTTTCAAACGGATTAAACTGTACTGCGGATAATCGCAATCTACAACAGCCACATTAAGTCCTTTAAGGTAGTGGTAATACCCGGCGAGCAATATCGTCATAGCCGACTTGCCGACTCCGCCTTTCTGGTTGCACATAGCAACGAACACTGGATTTTTCTTCATGTCTCAAAAAATTTTTAGTTATACAAAAAATGTCTTCACTCTTGACTGAGTGGCAGAACGCTTGAAGGGCTTCACTCGTGCTGGCGGTCAATCTATCCATCTCGCACTCTTGCACTCACTCGGTCTCTCAATCTGTCATTCGCTCAGTCGTGCATGATTGCTGTCGTGCCGTCCATCTTTCACTCCATCATTCGCTCAATCTTGCAGTCGTGCACTCGCTCTTTCAAGCAGGCTCTCACTCCATCGTTCAAGCACTCTTTCTATCGCTCATTATGGCACTATCGAGGGCACTTCAGCACTCATTCACACCGCAAAGGAATAGCGAAAAATTGGAATAATCACTATGTCGTCAAGCCTCTGACCACACATGTCATTATATGTCATCACATAGCATATAACTCTCTATTTACCAATAGAATACACCTGTCTAACTTTGCACCCGGAAGGTCTATGGACGCACGACAAACGGAGTTTTCGGATGCTTCTCTCTGAGGGGAACGGCGATAGCCAATTTTACGAAGGAAAATTCATGTTCAAGCGAACATAGCAAGTTGTGTTTTGGGCAGCCCGAAACGATTCGGGCAACCCCAAAACAACTTGCCGCTCGCCTGACGGCTCGGGGAGGGATTCACTCCAAAGTCGTGAATCCATAGCGGAAATTAGTAACCAATTAAATGTAAAGTTATGGCAAATGACAAGAGACAAACAAGAAGAGATGTAACAGGAAGGCGACCTAAAAAGGATCCCGCTGTTTATCGTTACGGCATCAAACTGAATGCTGAAGAGAACGGACAATTTGAATTGCGGTTTGCAAAGTCTGGCCTTAAATACAAGGCAAGATTTATAAAGGCAATGATTCTTGACCGTGAGATGAAGGTAGTAAAACTCGACAAGGCAGTAATGGATTATTACATACGCCTCACGAATTTTTACCATCAGTTCCAAGCCATCGGCAACAACTACAATCAGACGGTACGAGCTGTGAAAGCCAATTTCGGAGACAAGCGGGCATTTGCCCTTGTCGCAAAGCTGGAGAAAGCCACATTGGAGTTGGTAGTGCTGAGCAAGCAGATTATCGCCCTCACACGCGAGTTTGAGGAGAGACACTTGAACCGTAAAAGCGGAGGTTGATATGGTAGCTAAGATCAACAGAGGTGCTTCACTCTACGGAGCCATCATCTACAACCAGCAGAAGGTAAACGAGGATACGGCACGCATCATAGCGGGCAACCGCATGATTACCGATTCTCTCTACGACCCTGACAGGATTGTCCGACAGACGATGTTCGCTTTTGAGAGTTATCTCGCTGCCAACCGCAACACCGAGAAGCCTATTCTGCATATATCGCTCAATCCTACATTGGACGACAGTCTTACCGACAGTCAGTTTGCGGATTTGGCAAGAGCCTATATGCAGAAGATGGGCTACGGCAACCAGCCCTACATTGTCTATCTCCACGAGGACATAGACCGCAGACATATACATATAGTATCTACCTGCGTGAATGAGAACGGTGAGAAGATAGACGATGCCTATGAATGGAACCGCTCGATGAAGGCTTGCCGAGAATTGGAGCAGATGTTCGGACTAAAACAGATGGCCGACAAACGTAGGGAGTTGTTGGAGCCTTATCTGAAGAAAGCGGACTACACCCGTGGCGATGTAAAGCAGCAGGTATCCAACATTCTCAAGAGTGTCTTTACCTCGTATCGTTTCCAATCCTTCGGCGAGTACAGTGCCATGCTCTCGTGCTTCAACATCGAGGCAAAGCAGGTCAAGGGCGAGTTCGATGGCAAACCCTATTCGGGTATCATCTACACGATGACCGATGACAACGGCAAGCCTATCTGTACGCCTATCAAGTCCTCGCTAATTGGCAAGCGTTTCGGCTACGAGGGCGTGGAGAAGCGTATCGCCTACAATGCTCAGGAGTTCAGAGCAAAGAGGTGGCAACCCAAAATCCGCAACGATGTGGCTCTAGCAATGCACGGCTGTCGTGGCAACCGCGAGGAGTTCGTGCGTCTGCTTGGCAGCAAGGGCATTGATGTGGTGTTTCGCGAGAACGATGCAGGGCGCATTTACGGTGTCACATTCATCGACCACCACAATCGTGAGGTATATAACGGTTCCCGTCTGGGTAAGGAGTTCTCGGCAAACAACTTCGAAAAGCTATTCAACTCGCAAGGCGACATTCCATGGGCCGATATGCCGCAAGGTTTCTCCGAGAGCCAAAGCCTCTCATCGGCAGACCTTGAATCGGGCATAGAGCAAGCCTTCGGAATCTTCTCGTTTGACGCTCCTGCAAATGATCTGCAGGAGGAGATGCTCACCAAGCAGTACCAGAAGAAAAAGAAGAAGAAAAAACGCCGTTCACGCGGCATATCGTAAACCAATTTCACTAACCATTAAAACGAATTTATTATGCAACAGGAAGATGATTTGAGAGGATTGGCAAAGGTCATGGAGTTTATGCGTGCCATATCCATTATATTTATTGTAGTACATATCTACTGGTTCTGCTATCAGGCCATCGTGGATATGGGTATCAACATCGGAGTGGTAGACAAGATACTGCTCAACTTTCAGAATACGGCAGGGCTGTTCAGCAACCTGCTCGTGACAAAGGTGTTCGCCATCATATTCTTGGCTCTCTCGTGCCTCGGCACAAAGGGAGTCAAAAATCAGAAGATGACCTGGCAGAAGATTTACGCGACCTTCCTTGGTGGTCTTGTACTCTTCTTTATGAACTGGTGGTTGCTCGAACTTCCGTTCTCGCCAATCGTGAATATGGTAATCTATACCATTACAATAACAGCCGGATATATCCTCCTTCTTATGTCGGGTATGTGGATGAGCCGTATGTTCAAACATAACCTTATGGAAGATGTCTTCAATGTGGCCAACGAGAGCTTCATGCAGGAGACACGACTGATGGAGAACGAGTATTCGGTAAATCTGCCTACGAAGTTTGTCTATCAAGGCAAGGAATGGGACGGTTGGATAAATGTCGTGAATCCGTTCCGAGCAACCATTGTATTGGGAACACCGGGTAGCGGTAAGTCGTATGCCGTAGTGAACAACTACATCAAGCAGACCATAGCCAAAGGATTTGCCACATACATCTACGACTACAAGTTTGATGACCTGTCGGTAATTGCCTATAACGAGCTGTTGAAGAATATCGACAAGTACAAGGTAAAGCCGAGTTTCTATGTCATCAACTTTGACGACCCGCGTCGCTCACACCGCTGTAATCCCATCAACCCGAAGTTTATGGTGGATATCAGCGATGCGTATGAGAGTGCCTACACAATAATGTTGAACCTTAACAAAACATGGATTCAGAAGCAGGGTGATTTCTTTGTGGAGTCTCCGATTATTCTTTTGGCTGCGATTATCTGGTATCTGAGAATCTACAAGGACGGTAAGTATTGTACCTTCCCACATACCATTGAGTTCTTGAACAAACCGTATGCGGATATCTTTACGATTCTGACCTCTTATCCTTCGTTGGAAAACTACCTATCTCCATTTATGGACGCATGGAAAGGTGGAGCTCAAGATCAGCTCCAAGGCCAGATTGCAAGTGCCAAAATTCCGCTGTCGAGAATGATTTCTCCGCAGCTCTATTGGGTAATGACGGGTGATGATTTTACCCTTGACTTGAACAACCCTAATGAGCCGAAGATACTCTGTGTTGGTAACAATCCCGACCGTCAGAATATTTACTCGGCAGCACTCGGACTATACAACAGCCGTATTGTTAAGTTGGTGAACAAGAAGGGACAGTTGAAGAGTTCCATTATCATTGACGAGTTGCCGACCATCTATTTTCGTGGTATCGACAACCTCATTGCCACTGCCCGAAGCAACAAGGTAGCTGTTTGTCTCGGTTTTCAGGACTACTCGCAGTTGGCTCGTGACTATGGCGACAAGGAGGCAAAGGTTATCCAAAATACGGTGGGTAATATCTTCAGCGGACAGGTGGTAGGCGAAACAGCTAAAAACCTCTCTGAGCGTTTCGGCAAAATACTCCAGCAGCGTCAGTCGGTATCTATCAACCGTCAGGACACATCAACATCTATCAACACGCAGTTGGACTTCCTTATCCCTGCCTCGAAAATCTCTAACCTCTCACAAGGAACATTTGTGGGTAGCGTGGCGGATAACTTCGGTGAGGAGATAGACCAGAAGATTTTCCACTCACGCATCATCGTGGATAGTGCAAAGGTCAATGCCGAGATGAAGGCATACAAGAAGATTCCTATCGTCAATGAGTTCAAGGACGAGAACGGCAACGACATTATGCAGGAGCAGATAGAGCGTAACTATTCCCGTATCAAAGACGAGGTTGAACAGATTGTTCAAGATGAGATGGAGCGTATAAAGGCTGATCCTGAATTGCGTAAACGATTGTTGCCAGACGAGAAAGACGAAGAGGATAACGATTAGAATCTGTATTCTATTTCTTACCGCAAAGGTTGTCCCGTGCCTTTCGGATTGAGCAAGGTCAAGCCCTGTGGGTGTCGTGGAAAAATCATCCTCGCCCCACGGGGCTTGCGGTATTTTTCCCGCCAACCTTGCACAATCCTGCCCGGAACAGTCAAGGCGGTAAAGAAATAGAATACAGTGCTTCGCCTGTAATATGTATTACTTAAAAAAGATAGGCTATGATTAGATTGACATTATCAGAGTATCTCCGCAAACCAAAGGATTATCGTGGAGAATGGGACACAGAAAGATGGGATTTACCCAACTGGGAAGAAGAACGCAAGAAATATATGGGAAAGCGTACATTGATGACAAACATTGATGGTGCTACCTGCTTGGTTGTCGAAGGTCTCAGCCTTGAGATTATTGACGACACCGATTGGAAGAAGCCCGATGCAGTCAGAAAAGAGATTAGTCGCCAATGCTTGAAATTCTTCACAGAGCGAGGTATCGAGCCTCACTATGCCGATTGCCTTATCCGCTATAAGGATAACTATGATACAGTTGAAGTGCGTATCGCCATCGGAATGGATTCCGATACCGAAAAGGATGATGACATTTTCTTCAATTGCGACACGCTGGAAGATATGAAGTCACTTGCAGAAATCGGCAGTGAGGACTTTTACATTGCCGACTGCTACGGCTTTGGAGTATATGAAGATTTATTATAAACCCTAAAATATATCGAGTATGAAGATTTTATGTCAAGAGCGTTACAACAAGGCTGTAGCCTACGCAAGGGAAATTAAGAATGACACGCTGCAAAAATGTATTGACCGTTTGAAACAATGGGAAGAAAATCCAAACTTCCCATGTGAAATTGAGCTTTACTATGACTCTTCGCCTCACTCATTTGGATTCCGACAGGTATATCCCGATGGCAGAACTGGGATTGTAGGAGGCTTACTCTATCACGGCAAGCCCGACCAATCATTTGCAGTATTGATGGAGCCTATGCACGGGTGGAGTATACACACATAGGAACTCAGAACCTTTGAAATGATAAAGCCAACTTAGGCCTGCTCTAACAGGCTTATGTTGGCTTTTCTTTATTCGAATATATCTTCAAAAAAGTAATTATTCTCAGCTTCATCAATTGCATTTAGCCTGTAGTTGTCATAAGCGAATGTATAGAAGGACATATTAAAATCTATTCCATTCGGAGACGTTAATAATAATGATGTATACTCTGATATAATTGTTTTTAAGTCCAAAACCTTATCATGCAACCTTTTGCTCAGCATAAAAAGAGTTTCAAAATCTAATATAACGACTGGTGCTATTTGAGTTTTACTAAAATCATAATTCTTGGCAATATTTACAAATTCCGAGAATACGATTTTATTTACTCCCATAGCAGAAAAAGCTCTGTCTGTTGTTATAATAATGGGAATAAATAGATCTACTGTAGAAGCATAAACATCAATAGAGTCGAGCTTGCTTTTATTTACTATCATATCTATGCTGTGAAGTAATTGACCACCACCTTTCCTATCTCTATCACCACCTTTACATATTCGCTTATTAATTTCTTGTTTTATAAAATTTGTATCAGAGGAATACTTAATTGGATCTCCAAGAGTCAAATCTTTATACTCAAAAACAAAAGCGCAATTACCTTTTCTAATGTAAAAATCTGGTTCTCCACCATTCTCAAAATAAGGTTGCATCTCTATTCCTGATAAAACTACATCATAATTTCCTTTGAATGACTTATTCATCAATTCATAAAACATTATTACCTCTGAAAACTTTCTTCCCTTAATTCCGCAACACTTTGATTTAACTTTATTTATAAGTTCCTGAGCAACAATAAGTTGCCTAGGATTTTGCCGTGTCAGATTTTTCACTTATCTTAGTGTTGCAATTAGAAAACAAGCGAAAATCGTAACAAGGCGCTGCATAGGTACAAATAAAATTCGAAAAACTCACACCTTTTGGAGGAATTTTTTCAATCATGGAGAAATTTGACTCCATGCTTTCACCCGTTATCGACTCAACACTGGGTCAGAGATGCCGCAGTATCATCGGATATCAGTTCAGCGAGATAGTCCGTTCGCTGATGAGCGTTTATTTCTGTGGCGGCTCATGCGTGGAAGATGTAACGTCACAACTGATGCGCCATCTCTCGTATCATCCTACCCTTCGTACATGCAGCTCTGATACCATCCTCAGAGCCATCAAGGAACTGACACAGGAAAACATCTCCTATACTTCCGACCAAGGCAAGACCTATGATTTCAATACTGCAGACAAACTCAACACATTGCTTATAAACGCTTTGGTTTCTACAGGCGAGTTGAAGGAAATTGAGGAATACGATGTTGACTTTGACCATCAGTTTCTTGAAACGGAGAAGTATGATGCAAAACCGACCTACAAAAAGTTCCTCGGCTACAGGCCTGGCGTATATGTTATCGGTGACAAGATAGTCTATATCGAGAACAGCGATGGCAACACGAATGTGCGTTTTCATCAGGCAGACACCCATAAGAGATTCTTCGCTCTTCTGGAATCCCAGAACATCCGTGTAAATCGCTTCAGGGCAGACTGCGGTTCCTGCTCGAAGGAAATCGTCAGTGAGATAGAGAAGCATTGCAAACTTTTCTACATCCGTGCCAACCGATGCAGTTCGCTCTACAATGACATCTTTGCTCTGAGAGGATGGAAGACGGAGGAGATTAACGGCATCCAGTTCGAACTCAATTCCATTCTCGTTGAGAAATGGGAAGGCAAGTGCTATCGTCTTGTCATCCAGAGACAAAGACGCAACAGCGGCGACCTTGACCTGTGGGAAGGCGAATACACTTACCGTTGTATTCTGACCAACGATTACAAGTCATCGACAAGGGACATTGTTGAATTCTACAATCTGCGTGGCGGCAAGGAACGTATCTTTGACGACATGAACAACGGATTCGGTTGGAGCAGGCTCCCCAAGTCATTCATGGCGGAGAATACTGTCTTTCTTCTGCTTACTGCATTGATACACAATTTCTACAAAACCATCATGAGCAGGCTTGACACCAAGGCTTTTGGGCTCAAGAAAACGAGTCGCATAAAGGCTTTTGTCTTCAGATTCATCTCCGTACCTGCCAAGTGGATCATGACTGCAAGGCAATACGTGCTGAATATCTACACAGAGAACCGCGCTTATGCAAAACCCTTCAAAACAGAATTCGGATAAGAATCCTTTCTTTCCGGTTAGAATATGCGTATTGCCTCAAGTCGCATTGTGGGGTAAGGGGAAGGTATGCACAAATCGGACAAAATTCACGCTCATACTATCATGATGCATAGTGTTCAAGCTCTTTACTGCAATTGAGATTGCCATTGAGATTGCTTGCGGATTTTAGGATATATAGGGGCATGTTCTTCAACTCCCGGACAATCCTCTCTACGGTTGCATCATCCACAGTACCACGCATCTGTCCCACGCAGAGGGCAAGCAGCATCAGCACCGTTACCTGTCCTGTAAAAGCCTTGGTAGAAGCCACACCTATCTCAGGTCCTACATGGATGTATGTCCCGGAATCCGTATTTCTTGGGATAGAGGCACCCACGACGTTGCAGATGCCATACACAAAAGCCCCCTTGCTCCGTGCCAACTGTATGGCGGCAACGGTTCCGAGCGGTCATACTTCCTTTGTAACTCCATACACTTCTCAAAGGAGAAGTCGGATGCCTCAAAAAGAGGCTGGATAAGGTGGGCGCATTCGTTCAGCAGTCCCTTGACGATGTGGATGTTCATCTCGTGGCAGTTTCGGCAAATTGCACTGTTGCAGTTGATATACCGATGACTGTTGATGAAGTCATCCACATAGCGGTCATACCGCTTGCCATTCAAAATCACATCCTGAAGATAGAGTTCTCTCGCTTCTAAGAGTAACTCAAACAATTCTTCTGCTACATCCTGTTCGGTAGCGAAGTGGGTCAGGTGTTGCTTCTCTTCAAAAAAAGAGAAGACTTTTTAATTTGTTTTTGCATACTAAATTACTTATTTATAAGTTTATGACGACTGAAATATAAAAATTACACAACATGGTTCAGTATTAGGTTATAATTCTTGTAAAGTTACATTCCTCCTCCCAACGCATGGTAAAGTTTAATTATACTTTGTATGCGTTCAAAACGAGTTTGTAACTGTTGCACTTCCGCTTCGAGAAGAGACTGTTTGGCGGTCAGCACTTCCAGATAGGTGGTATTGGAATGACGCATCAGCGATTCTGTCTTTCGCACAGCGTCGCATAATGTTTCAACCTGCCGAGCATTGATTTCAATTTGCGATTTTGCCGTCTGCCATGCGGTCAGAGCATCGTTCACTTCCTTTCCTGCGTTCAGTAATGATTGCCGGAACAACAGTTTGGCTTCTTCCTGACGGCTTTTGGCTATCTTCAAGTTGGCGATGTTTACGCCCCGGTTGAATAACGGCTGTGTCAGGGAACCGATGGCATTAAGTAACCATTGTCCGGGATTTACGATTACGCCACCGCCGTTATTAGTCCATCCAAGAATTCCCGAGAGGGTAATATTGGGATAGAAGGCGGCACGGGCCGCATTGGTGGCGTAGAATGCTTGCGCCAGTTCCATTTCAGCCTGACGCACGTCGGGACGGTTGGAAAGCAGTTGCAAAGGGACTCCGATCGAGACAGTATCGGGGAAAGCAGCCTCGGCCAGATCACTTCGTCCAATCGAGTGTGACGGCATGGCAAGTATCGCAGACAGGGCGTTTTCTGTTTCGGAAATACTCTTGCGTATGGATAACAGGGATGCTTCGAGTCGCATCACGTTCGCCTTTGCCTGCAATACGCCAGCCTCGTTTGATTTCCCCACTTTTTTCAACGCTTCAAGAGTGCGTACGGTAGTCCGCCAGTTCTCCAAAGTCCGGTTACTTATTGTCATTTGTGCGTCAAGCATGGCAAGGGTGTAGTAACTGTCTGCAATAGTGGCGACAAGCTGTGTCTGTACGGCCTGCCGGTAGGCACGGCTTCCTTGTAATGCGGCGGCTGCGCCACGCTTTGCCGCCGTAAGTTTGCCGAAGATGTCCAGTTCCCAGCTTGCCGACGCTCCCACATTATATGTCTTTGCCGTTGCTCCGTCATGTTTATTGGCATTACCTTCGGCAGTCAGTCCCAGTGATGGAAGATATGATAGTCTGGCAGTCATCAGGACGGCTTCTGCCGCTTCCACGCGTAACCGTGCCACATTGAGGTCTGCGTTCCGTTCAAGTCCGGTTTCAATCAAGGACTGGAGTTTCGGGTCGGTAAACATTTCCCGCCACGACAGGGACGCGATGGTCATTGTATCAATGTCCGCCGGCATGTCCCGATACAGATTCTCCGTTGAGAGGTCAGGGCGATGATACCGGCTGTATGTGCCACAGCCGGCAAGCATCCATCCCGACAATATGATATATATTACTGTCTTCTTCATTTAATTATGCTTAACACGTTCTTGGATATATTGGAATACAATAAACAATGACGGCACAAGGAACAACAGAGCCAAAGTACCTACAATCATTCCACCGATTACACCTGTGGCAAGCGAACGGCTGCCGTTGGCACCCACTCCGTGCGCCATCATCAGCGGGACAAGACCGAACACCATGGACAACACAGTCATCAATATGGGGCGCAGGCGGACTTTTGCCGCACTGTATGCCGCCTGTGCCAGCGTCATGCCTTCCGACCGCCGTTTACCGGCGTATTCGGTAAGCAGGATCGCTGTCTTGGCAAGCAGGCCTATAATCATGATAAGTCCGGTCTGCATGTAGATGTTGTTCTCCAGACCGAAGAGCCACGCAAACAGGAAACTGCCCATCAGTCCGCAAGGCACCGACAACAGAACCGCGAAGGGTATGAACACGCTCTCATACAAGGCGCACAGAATCAGATAGACCAGAACCATGCAGAGCAGGAATATAAGCGTGGCATTGTTGGTCGTCTTGCTTTCCTCACGCGAAATGCCGCCAAACTCGTATGTGTAATTTGACGGAAGCACTTCACGTGCCGTCTCGCCGATGGCTTCGAGCACCTGCCCCGAACTGTAGCCCTGAGCCGGAGACCCGCTAATCGAGATGGCGTTGAACAGGTTGAAACGGGTGAGGTCTGACGGGCCGTTGGTCTTGGTCAGGCGCACGAACCGGCTCAAAGGCGACATGCCGCCATCGGTGGCACGCACATACATGTGGTGCAGGGATTCCGCATTCACACGATATTCCGCCGGAGCCTGCATGGTCACATGGTAGAGCTTGGAGAACCGGTTGAAGTCGGAAACATATTGTCCGGTATAATAGCCCGACAATGTGGAAAGCACATCTGCGGGCGACACACCCGACTGTTCGCATTTGGCGGCATCGATATCCACCCAGTATTGCGGATAATCCGTGGCAAAGGAGGAATAGACTTCGCCGATTTCGGGTCGCTGCGACAAGGCTTCGACAAACTTGTCTGCCTCTTCCTTGAAGGCGGCGATGTTTCCGCCCGCCTTGTCCTGCAAATAAAGCTCGAAACCGTTTCCCATGCCGTACCCGGCAATCATCGGAGGCGACATGGCGAACACCGTGGCATCGGGAATATCCGAAGTGGCGGCATAAATCTTTCCGATGACATCATTGACCGACTGCCCCTCTCCCTTACGCTGCTCCCAGTCTTTGAGTGTCACGAAATACATCGCCTGCGAGGGACCGGAACCGCTGAAAGAGAAACCGGCGACCGCACCGCTGTATTCAATCTCGCCGATGCTGTCGAGACGGCTGTTGATACGCTCCATCACCTTACTTGTCTGAGCCATGGATGTGCCGGGCTTCGTGTTCATGCTCACCATGACCGTCCCGGTGTCCTCTTCGGGAATAAGTCCCGTCTTTGTGACATTGACCAGCAGCACCAGCAACCCGAAAGAAATGCCTATGATGCTCCACAACAGCCATCGGCGATGGATAATGAACATCACTCCACGTACATAGCGTCGGCTCAGACGGTCGAAGACGGCATTGAACGCTTTACGGAAACGGGCTGCAAAATTGTTCTTGGTGTTGCCCTGCTCATCGATATAGGGTTTCAGCAGCAGCGCGCAAAGTGCCGGTGAGAGTGTGAAGGCATTGACTGCCGAGATTCCCACGGCAACAGCCATCGTGATACCGAACTGCGTGTAGAACGCTCCCGAAGTCCCGCCCATCATGGCAACGGGGAAAAACACTGCCATAAAGATGATGGTAGAGGTCAGGATAGCCGACGAAACGCCTTTCATGGCATCATCAGCCGCGAGAACCGCAGACTGATAGCCCTCGTCGAACTTCGCCTGCACCGCTTCCACCACCACAATGGCATCATCGACCACAGTTCCGATGGCAAGCACAAGCGCGAACAGGGTGAGCAGGTTGACGGAGAAGCCGATCATGGACATCACGGCGAACGTACCGATAATGGAGACGAAAATGGATATCGTAGGAATAAGCGTGGACTTAATATCTTGCAAAAATACATATACCACCACGATAACCAGAAGTATCGCTTCAATAAGTGTCCGGATAACAGAATTGATGGAAGCATACAGGAACTTGTTGGTATCGGTAAGCACCACGAATTCCGTCCCTTCGGGCAAGTCCCGGCTGAGGTCGTCAAGCACTTCGTGAATCTCCTTGATGGTGCTTGAAGCATTGGACCCGGCTTTCTGGTTGATGAGCATCATGGCTGCCGGATGCCCGTTCACTTCGGAGGAATAGTTGTAGTATTCATCGCCCAGTTCCACATCGGCAACCTCCTTCAGCCGAAGCACATTGCCGCCCGGCAGTGACTTGATGACCAACTCACCGAACTCTTCCGCGCCGGACAAGCGTCCGCGGTATTTCATCGTGTATTCATTGGCGGTAGGATGATTGGCACCGAAGGAGCCGGTGGCGGCCTCGATGTTCTGTCGTGCGAGTACGGTGGATATGTCATCGGGGATAAGCCCGTATTGCGCCATCTTGTCGGGACGCAGCCAAAGTCGCATGCTGTAGTTGGAACCGAACAACTGTGCCTTTCCCACGCCGCTGATACGTTTCAGCCTCGGCTCGACATTGATTTTCAAGTAATTGTTCAGGAAGGTCTGGTCGAAGCGGTCATCGGGCGAATAGAGCGCGAAAGTCATCAGTTCGGCATTCTGCTGCTTTTCAGTGGTGACACCGGTCTTGGTGGCTTCCGCCGGAAGCTGGCTCAGCGCGCCGTTCACGCGGTTCTGCACGTTTACCGCCGCCATGTCCGCGTTGGTTCCCTGCTTGAAATAGATGTTGATGGAAGCATCGCCCGTATTCGATGCCGTGGAAGTCATATAGGTCATGTCTTCCACGCCGTTGATGGCTTCTTCCAGAGGGGTTATCACTGCCTTCTGCACAGTTTCAGCGTTTGCTCCAGGATAAGTTGCGAATACGTTGATGGTCGGAGGTGCGATGTCGGGGTATTGTTCCACCGGCAAGGAAAACATGGAAATCATGCCCAACAGTACAATCACCACCGAGATAACGCCCGAAAACACCGGGCGGTCTATAAAAAATCGCAGGTTCATTTCGTTTCGTTTTTAGGGGTTATGCTCATGCCTTCTCTCACCAGTCCCACGCCTTCGGCGACAATGGTGTCACCGACCGAAAGACCTTCTTTTACGATAAACCGGTTGCCGTCGTTCAGGCGGTCCACCGTGAGATAGGCGGCTTCCGCCTGTCCGTTTTTCAGACGGTAAGCGATAATCTTGTCCTGCAGTTCCACGGTGGCGGTCATGGGAATGGTTACGGCCTCCGTTTTCGGGTTTTGAAGGATGACATTGCCGATGCTGCCACTCAACAGTTCGCGGTCGGGATTGGGGAACAGGGCTTTGATTTGTACCGTTCCGGTAACAGGATCCACCACGCCGCTTACGGTTTCAATACGTCCTTTCGCCTTGTACAGGCTGCCGTCGTTGAGTTGCAGGCCCACTTCCGGCATCCCGGCTATCATGCTGTCAATCGAGCCATAGCGAGCCAAATATCGCCGTAGCATATTCTCCGAAATGGAGAAATAGGCATACATCTCCGCATTGTCGGACACGACCGTGAAAGGCTGTGCCATATTGGGACCGACAAGCGCACCGATGCGATAGGGCAATGTGCCTACTACTCCGTTGCTCGGGCTTTTGATTTCCGTATAGGAGAGATTGTTGCGTGCATCCGATTCTTGTGCCTTTGCCTGTTCGAGTTCAGCACACGCCACTGCCAGTTGGTTCCGGGCGAGAGAAAGCTCGTAGTCGGATATGACCTTCTCGTCAAACAATGCCTGCTTGCCCCGCAGCTCGATTCTTGCCGTTTCCACTTTTGCCTGTGCCGCGCTGACATTGGCCTGCGCCGTGCGTAATGCCGCCCGATAGGGCACTTGGTCAATTACAGCCAATACTTGACCGGTCTTCACCCGTTCACCCTCTTTCACTTTCAGACGGATAATGCGCCCGGATATTTGCGGCAGGATGTCCACATCCTGCCGTCCGCGTATGGCGGCGGAATAGGACTCGGAGATTTCCACCGGACTTGCCGCGACCTTTATGACCCGATAACTCTGCACCGCATCCTGCTTGCCGTCCGCCTGCCTGCATCCGGTCGGCAGGAACAGCATGAGAGCAAATGCGGCGAAATTCGTGATAATGAATTGCTTGTTCATATTTTCTTCTTGTTTTGTATTAATTCATAATAGGTTTGGTGTGTCACCACTGACGGATGGTATTCCACTCTTTTTCGAGAATGGCATAAACACAGGTATCTTCATATTTTGGGGAGCCGTCAGGATTGTTTACGAATGTCACAAACTCTTTGAAACATCCTTCGCGGCGCATACCAAGACGTTCGCATAAGCGTTTGGAGCGGATATTGTCATCTTCCACAAATCCATAGATACGCCGTGCGCCCGCCTCTCGGAAAAGATAATCCAACAATCCGGCTGCCGCTTCACAAGCGAATCCTTTGCCTTCAAAACGTTTGTTGAAATGCCACCCCACATTATAAGTGTCTTCATTCTCACGCAAAGCGAACACGTCACCGATAATAAAGTCATCTTTTTTCAGACTCACCGCATAGCGCAGCATGTCTTTCGGGGAATACTGCATATATGCCCATGCCGCCTCTCTGGAACAAAGGCGGTCTCCGGCAAAGCAATTCACACGCGGATGGGAAAGATACTCCAACAACCCTTCGGCATCCTTCTGTTTGAAATTTCGAATGATAATTCGTTCGGTTTCGATATATATTTCCTTGTAATCCTTGAAACGGCAGAGCATACTGTCCATTGCCATACGCCGTGCATGGTAATGCTCGATATCTTTATCGTTCCATTCCAGTATTGTTTCACCCAATAGAGAAAATTTTATCATTTGAATATTGATATTGTTTATTTCTTTTCGGAGCTCGTCTATTTTTTTATTGCCAAGTTCTAATGCTTCTATCTCCTGCCATTCATAGAGGCTATTATATGCCATACATCCGATAAGAATGGAGATAAGTATATATCCCAACTGTATTGCCTTATAGAAATTTCCTGACCGCTCCATTATTTTGATGACATTGATTTTTGGAACATGAATAAAAGTTTATCTTTTTCGTTCATGCGGATATTATCAGAATAATCGCCTTTTGTTATTTGATACCCGCATGGCTTGACCATAAAAACGCCTAAGCCCTTAGTGTATGAACTTACTTCTGAGGCGTAGTCTTTACTTGTATTTAATGGAACTTTCCCTTTAATATGACACCACTCATTATTGCAACTGATGTCTTCAATCTCAGACATCATTTTTTGCAAATCTGTAATAGCTTTGGAACTTGCCGCTTGGGGTATCTGCAACTCAAAATAGAGCATCGGTTCGAGAATGTCCACACCTGACTGTTGCAAGGCCAGCCTGAAGACATAAGGGGTCAGCTGTCTGAAATCAGCAGGTGTACTTACCGGGCTATAATACTCGGCTTGAGTAAAAGTTACTTTCAGATCAGTCACTTCCCATCCATGTAAACCAGATTGGCAAGACATACGAATCCCTTCAAAAACGGCATTTTGAAAAGAATGGTTCAGATAACCATAGGAGATGTCACTTTCGATTTGCAACCCTGTCCCTAACGGCAAGGGTTCAAGCGTCAGCCCTATTGTGGCCCAGTAAGGGTTGGGTGGCACTTCGATCTGAATAATCTTATTGACCTTTTTTACAGGTCGTTCTTTGTAGATAGTCTTGATCTCATCAAAATGGACCTTTACGGAAAATCGTTCTTCCAGCAATGTCTGTATGATTTCCTTTTGTGTCAAACCATATAACGAGATTTCCAATTCATCACTATATGAGTTTATGGAAAAGGACAAAGACGGGTCTTCAATCCACAATGTATTCAGAGCGGATATCACCTTGCTTCTCTCTTCGGACCTGTCTGGCCGGACGGAGGATTTGAGAGCGGGATGCTGATGAGATAACCCTTGAATCAAACAAGGTTTAGTACCTAAATAATCTCCGATTCGAAAATCTTCCATATCTTCTACAATCGCGATATCATTGGCCCCCACTTCATCAACATTTATCTCTCTGCCCTGATAAATAGTCTTTAGATTTTTAATCTTGATGAATTTTTCCGAATCGTTGATTCTTACAATGTCTCGAAGTCTCAGACTTCCGTCAATTATTTTTAGAAAACTTCTTTTATGTCCTTTGGGGTCATGCTCTATCTTATAGAGATAAGCTGAAAGTCTGTTTGAGACTGATTCTGGAGGAAGTATAAAAGAAGAGATGGCGTCCAACAACTCATTGATACCGATATTGAACATTGCTGATCCATGTAGTACCGGATAGACTTTGGCTTTTGCCACAAGATCGATTATCGTATTCCAATAATCAGCCGGTGAAATTTCGCTATCCGCCAAATATCGTTCTAATATATTGTCGTCATGGTTGCATACAAATTCTTTGTATTCTTCCTTTATATATGTTTGGGAGCAAATCGGATAAACCAATCCATCGACAACAGTTTGCATAAACAGGACATCTTGAGACAGATTTGTTTTTATATCCAGATACAAACGCTCTAAATTCACACCGTCACGGTCAATTTTATTGATAAATATAATTGTCGGGATTTGCAGTTTTTGTAAAGTATTGAACAGCAACTTTGTTTGCGCTTGTATGCCTTCCTTTGCGGATAAGATGAGGACTGCTCCATCAAGCATTTTGAATGTCCGCTCCACTTCCGCAATAAAATCCATGTGTCCCGGAGTGTCAATGATATTGCATTTCACTCCATTCCAGATAATAGATGTCGTAGAAGCCCGAACAGTAATTCCTCTACGTTTCTCTATATCCATAGAGTCTGTTATGGTGTCACCATTATCCACACGGCCGCACTTTTCCGTTGCTCCACTGGCAAACAGCAGATTCTCGGTTACGGAAGTTTTTCCTGCATCAATGTGAGCAAGAATTCCTAAATTTATAATATTCATTTGGATTAAGCAATAATATACTACAGTAGATGCATTGTCGAAACGCACCTTTTAATACCTCCTCGTAGCATATGAGAACTACAGGATTACTAACTCGTATTAATATGTATATTATTACTGCCGCATAACGATTACAAAATTACACAAAAAAAATATATCTAACAAAAGTGGGAGGATTTTTTAACTTTTTACCATAGACATTTTATTAGGGAAGCGTAGGTTCAACTGGCAAGTACAAATAAGTAGAAATGTTTGAACAACACCGTTTTAGGAAGTTGAAAAATCAAGTTTCTCCTTAATTCCGCAACTAAGTGCGTGATTTGCCGTTAATATTCTTTATAAGTCTCTGAGGAGCAATAAGTTCCTCAGAGTTTTGCCCTCTGTGGAATTTTCACTGACTTTGTGGTGAATCGATAACAAAAGCAGTTATTCCATCAGGCATGGCAAAGGTAGCTATAAAATACGAGAACATCGTTCCCTTCGGCGGGATTTTTATGTGATGGAGGAATTCAAGCGCACGGGATTGGCCATGCTGGTGGACAGCCGTGGCCAAAGCAAGGTTGCCTCCCGAACTGGCACCGCCAATGGTGATGTGGTTGCCATCAATATGCAGCTTTGCAGCATGGTCGATGATGTAATTTACGGCAGAGATACAGTCGTCCAGTCCTGCAGGCATTGTTCTGCAATCTTTGCCACCTCTTTCTCCTCCTTTGACTTTTGCAAGAAGATGGCAATAGACAAGTGAGAACCGTCCGGCAAAAGAACGATTCCAACATCGTTTCTATCTTGTCTTCCGTCAGAAGAAGGAAAGCCAGAACCTGTCTTGTGAATCAGTTTGCCACCTTTGGGCAAGACTGCTGCCATGCGTTGCTGACCCGTTTTGCAATCAGCCATGGTATCCCAGATAAAGGAGAGATTCTTGTTGTCATTCCTATGAAGATAGAACCACTCCAAGAGTCTGGTCATTTCTTTCGGAGTGGCTGAGTTTTCTATGGCTCTATGAGGATTCTTTTTCATCTCTTTCTCTGTCAGTCGCACATGGATGTCTTTGAATCCAAGCGTATGGATATAATTCTCTACTGCATCCGGCAGTCCGCATGATGCAAACAAAAGGTCGCAAGCATTATTGTCGCTCTGCTGCAAAGACCATTCTATTAACTCAGCAAACGTGAAATAACGTACCCCTTCAAATTTTGACAGCATGGGCGACCATGTCTCAGCATCCAGACTATCCTTGTGTACAAGAACTGAGTCGCTCAGTGTCAGTCCTTTCTTGTGCAAGTAGTCTGCTACGTATAAAGCCTGTGGAAATTTCATGACGCTATGCATGGCAAAAGCACTATCCTCCTGATGACCGCAATACAAATCCCCATTCATTATGCTTGCCCCATATGAAAAACATGGGGATTGACCTTTTGCATCTGTAGTCTGGATGTAAGCCAGGAAAAAGGTGAGAAGCAGAAAGTGTTGCCAGATGAATGAATTTATCTTGTCTTTCATATATGATATTTTTATATTCCTTATTAACCTTAATTCCGCAACACTTTGATTTAACTTTATTTATAAGTTCCTGAGCAACAAAAAGTTGCTCAGGATTTTGCCATGTCAGATTTTTCACTTATCTTAGTGTTGCAAATCAAAACAAGCGTAAATCGTAACAAGACATGGCAAAGGTACAAATAAAATCTGAAAAACTCACACCTTTTGGAGGAATTTTTTCAATCATGGAGCAATTTGACTCCATGCTTTCACCTATTATCGACCAGACACTTGGTCAGAGATGCCGCAGTATCATCGGATACCAGTACAGCGAAATTATTCGTTCTCTGATGAGCGTATACTTCTGTGGCGGTTCATGCGTGGAGGATGTAACATCGCATCTGATGCGTCATCTCTCGTATCATCCGACCTTGCGCACATGCAGCTCTGATACCATCCTCAGAGCCATCAAGGAACTGACACAGGAAAACATCTCATATACTTCCGATAAGGGCAAGACCTATGATTTCAATACGGCAGACAAGCTCAACGCCTTGCTTATAAAAGCCTTGGTTTCCACTGGTGAACTGAATGAGGTGGAAACCTACGATGTTGATTTCGACCATCAGTTCCTTGAAACAGAGAAGTATGATGCAAAACCGACATACAAGAAGTTCCTCGGCTACAGACCTGGCGTATATGTCATCGGTGACATGATTGTCTATGTCGCGAACAGCGATGGCAACACAAATGTGCGCTTTTATCAGGCTGAGACCCACAAGAGATTCTTTGCCCTACTGGAAGCCAACAGCATCCGTGTGAATCGCTTCAGAGCCGACTGTGGTTCGTGCTCGAAGGAAATTGTCAGTGAGATAGAGAAGCATTGCACGCACTTCTACATCCGCGCCAACAGATGCAGTTCGCTCTACGATGACTTGTTTTCACTGAGGGGATGGAAGACGGAGGAAATCAACGGCATCCAGTTTGAACTCAATTCCATTCTTGTTGAGAAATGGGAAGGCAAGTGCTATCGTCTTGTCATTCAGAGACAAAAGCGCATGGATGGAGAGCTTGACTTGTGGGAAGGTGAATACACCTACAGATGCATTCTTACCAACGATTATGACTCATCAACAAGAGACATCGTCGAATTTTACAACAAGCGTGGGGGCAAAGAGCGTATATTCGATGATATGAACAACGGATTCGGCTGGAACAGGCTCCCCAAGTCGTTCATGTCAGAGAACACTGTATTCCTTCTGCTTACGGCATTGATACACAATTTCTATAAGACCATCATTAGCAAGCTTGACACCAAGGCTTTCGGGCTCAAGGAAACGAGTCGCATAAAGGCTTTTGTCTTCAGCTTCATCTCCGTACCTGCCAAGTGGATCATGACAGCAAGGCAATACGTGCTGAATATCTATACTGAAAACCGGGCTTATGCAAGACCTTTCAAAACTGGATTCGGATAAAGTCCGTTCCTTATGGTTTTAATCTGCGTATTGCCTCAAGTCGCATTGTGGGGTAAGGGGAAGGTATGCACAAATCGGACAAAATTCACGCTCATACTATCATGATGCATAGTGTTCAAGCTCTTTACTGCAATTGAGATTGCCATTGAGATTGCTTGCGGATTTTAGGTCTTCCTAATAAAGCATTAAAAACAGGAACGTTTTTAATTAAATTACCGTTTTCATCTGTTCCTCCTCTTGATATTATACTCTTGCAAAAATCAAACTTCATTCCTTGGTAGAATTTATCCACCATTAAGCTATGATTAAGTAGTAAATACAAGCCTTCTTTGGGCTTGAATAAAAAATGATCTCTTAGATAGAGTTGGTCATTACTATCCCATAAAGTGTTACAATTTGAAAGTTCAATAGTATAGATGTCAAAAAAATCCATCAGTTCTTGTTGAGCTTTGTCAAATTGAATCCATCTATGTTTAAGACTCGCATCTAAAAATCCAAACCATTGGAATATATAATCTTGCCAATTGGTAATTTTTTTATCGTCACAAAACCATTGTAAATATGTATTAAAGAAATGATCTTGTTCACAAAACTTAAAGAACTCCTTTGCCTTAAATAATTGCGTTCTAAAATCCTTATGCAATTTGAATTCAACAATAGGCAAATCAATTCTTAAAAACAATCCTTCTATATCATTCGGATCGATGTTTTCTGATGCAACATCAGTCCATTTTTGAGTGCAATATAGATATGCCTTATATATATTAAAGATATCATTAGATTGCAAATTGCGGTCTACAGCATTACCTTGTTGTAATGCCAACTTACACATCAAATTGTTACTTTCACAACTGAATAGAGATATAGCGGAATGTGTAGAAATAAAACTATCCAACCTATGTATTGCATTTTCATCTAAATAGCAACGCATTTCATATATTCTTTTCATATGAGCTTCTATATCTGAAAAGGCAAATAGGACTTCATTTTGCCTCTCTACAATGAAATCTAATACTCCAATAGTTGGAATATCTTTCAACAATGATAATGGGTCAACTGTATCATAGTCATCCCACAAATCTTTATATCCTATGGCTATCAATCCATTTATCATAGTAATTACAATTATGATTTTTACAAAGTTACTCCGTTTTTACGAATGAAAGACAGAATGGGCTACAAAAAGTATATGTAGCGTGAAAATCCCGCTTCACTTGCAAAGTCCCCTCAAGAAGTTAACTCGGAGGGACAATACCTCCACGTTCAAGCCGAGGGTTTTCGGGCAAAAAATTCTCTGCGATAATTTTTCACCCGAAAAAACGCTCCGGTATTGCCGTCCGAGTTGAGACAGAGGTTGGGACTTAGCAAGCGAAGCGACCTACGACGCATAGTACAACAGGTCAAAAATCCATTGCGGTAAGATATGCCGCATCTCTATTCTCAACCTGACTGCCATATCTATATTTCATTATAAGGTCTATCAACCACCGCCATCTTTTTTGTGCCCGATTTTTTAAGTGGGGACAAAAGCAGCTCAGCTCTCAACTCTGCATATTACAAAAGTTATTGCTTTTCGGTCATACCACCGCTTTTTTCTCGCACATTTTTTTGCCTTCGTTTTTCGCTCCTTCCGCCCCCGTTTCTGTGTGGAGCATTTTCCCTCTTTTCACCCTTGTTTTGCCCCTTTTCGTGACTTTGCTTTCGTGCCTGCTATGACAAGTGATGACACCTTATGACTCGTATAGTCTAACAGCTTAAATGTCAATGTTTTATCAAAATTTGCTATATATATTTGCGGTGACAATATTAGTTATTAACGCTAAAAACTCACAGTTATGGCAAAGAAAAATGTAAGGGATGACCCTCAAAAAACACAAGTCACCGAGAACCCGCAGATGAGCGACATCGTGCTGGTTTTAGACAAAATGGAACTGCTCATTCAAGCGGTTTCCGAAATCAACAAGAACGGCAAGTATTCCACCGTGCCGGCAGACAAGGAGCATCAGAACTCTTTTCTCAAGATTGACCGTTATGCGACCTTCTTCGAGAATTTCCTCAAGAACTTCTGGAGTCAGTTGAAAGACCCTACACACTTCGGTCTCTTCACGATGAAGGAGGAGGAGTTCGACAAACCCGAAGTCAAGCAGGCCATCGAAGACCTTGCCGAAGGTAAGAAAACAAAAGCAGTGGAAGAGTTTCTCAAGAAGTATGAGATAACACCCAAAAATCAAACAGAACAAAGTATTAACAATCAAAATTCAGAAGAAATGGCAAAGAAAAATCAAACCCAGCAGCCCGTCGTTGAAGCTAACGACCAGCAGCAGAACAATCAGTATCGTTACAACGAGTCTATGATCAACTGGGACCAGTTGAAGAACTTCGGACTCTCACGTGAGTATCTTCAGGAGCGAGGACTCCTTGACTCTATGCTCAAAGGCTACAAGACCAACCAGCTTGTACCTATCAACCTTAACTTCGGCTCTGCCGTACTGCGTACCGATGCACGCCTGTCGTTGCAGCAGTCCAACACAGGTGAGGTGGTACTCGCCATCCACGGTATCCGCAAGCAACCCGAATTGGAGCGTCCTTACTTCGGACATATCTTCTCGGAAGAGGACAAGAAGAACCTCCTCGAAACAGGCAATATGGGCCGAGTGGTGGAACTCAAAGGTCGCAACGGAGAGTATATCCCATCGTTCATCAGCCTCGACAAGATGACCAACGAGGTGGTGGCCATGCGTGCCGAGAATGTCTATATCCCTAATGAGATTAAGGGCGTGCAGCTCACCGACCAGGAGAAGAACGACCTGCGTGAGGGCAAGAAGGTCTATATCGAGGGTATGACCGCCAAGTCGGGTAACGAGTTCAATGCCCACATTCAGGTGAGTGCCGAGCGCAGAGGTATCGACTTCATCTTCGAGAATGACCGTATCTTCAACCGCACCGCCCTCGGTGGTGTGGAGCTTACCAAACAGCAGATTGAAGACCTCAATGCAGGCAAGGCAATCTTCGTGGAGGATATGCAGCGTAAGGATGGCGAACTCTTCTCATCCTATGTGAAACTCGATGAGGCGACAGGACGACCTAACTACACACGCTACAATCCCGACTCGCCCGAGGGGGCAAGAGAAATCTACATCCCGAAGGAGATAGGCGGTGTGAAACTTACCGCTGAGGAGCAGAAAGACCTGCGTGAGGGACGAGCCATCTTCCTCAATGATATGGTGAACAACCGTGGCGAGGAGTTCTCTTCGTTCATCAAGGCAGACCTTGAGACAGGACGACTGATGTACTCTCGCACTCCCGATGGCTTTGAGGAGCGTGCCAAGTTCGAGATTCCGAAGGAGATCTTCGGTGCCAAGCTCTCCGGTCAGCAGCGTGCCGACCTTCAGAGCGGCAAGTCGGTACTCGTGGAGGGCATGAAGGGCTTCGACGGCAAGAGCATTTCGCAGTATGTCAAGCTGAACTCCAACCAGAACAAGCTCGACTTCTACAACGAGAATCCCGACCGTAACCGCAACGCCTCACAGCGTAATGTGGTAGCCGAGAAGCAGGAGAAGCGTCAGTCAAAGGGACAGAGCATCTAATCCGTAGTCGGACAAGTCAAATCAATGTATAACTCTAAAATGAATTTTAAGATGAACGATAAGAATAAAGCACCTTTCAAGGTGGAAGATGTAAACTGGGACGAACTATCAGGTATTGGTATCCTCAAGGATGAACTCGAACAGGCAGGTGAGCTTGAGACACTGCTCCGAGGCGAGAAGACAGGTGTCGTATCGCTGAGCCTTGTACTCCTCGGTGTAGATGTGGTGATGGATGCCACTTTGCAGCTTGTACGCAAGAACGACTCTCCACTGCTCGAAATCATCGGTATCAACCCCACGCAGTAACACGATTCCATTACTAACCTGACAGCCGTTTCCCGCACCGTAATCGGGACGGGAGACGGCTTCTTTAATTCCCGAATAATTATGATAGCAATTATAGCAGAAAAGCCGAGCGTAGGTCAGGACATCGCCCGCGTCATCGGTGCAACAGAGAAGAAGGATGGTTATATGGCAGGCAACGGTTATCTTGTAACCTGGGCATTGGGACACCTCGTTTCCCTCGCCATGCCACAGGCATACGGATATGGCAAGGCTTCGCATGAGGATTTGCCTATGCTCCCCGAACCTTTCCAGCTTGTGGTAAGACAGATCAAGACCGACAGAGGTATGGTAACGGACATAGGTGCCGCCAAGCAACTCAAGGTCATTGACGAGGTATTTAGCAAATGCGACAGCATCATCGTGGCAACGGATGCAGGGCGTGAGGGTGAGCTTATCTTCCGATACATCTACCACTACCTCGGATATACCAAGCCCTTCAAGCGTCTTTGGATCTCCTCACTCACGGACGAGGCTATCCGTGCAGGTCTGAGCAACCTCAAGGATGGCGAGGCTTACGATGCTCTTTACCACGCTGCCGACTGCCGTGCAAAGGCTGATTGGCTCGTAGGTATGAATGCCAGCCGTGCATTGGCTTTGGCTTCGGGTATGCCCAACAACTCCCTCGGACGAGTGCAGACACCTACGCTGGCGATGATATGCAGCCGCTACAAGGAGAACCGCGATTTTGTTTCCACACCTTATTGGCAACTGCACATCACCCTTGAGCGTCTGGGCGAGTTCCGTCAGTTCGCACATATCGAGGACTTCAAGAGCAAGGAGCAGGCAGAGGCGGCACACGCACGATTCTCACCCGACTCTACAGCACTCATCACGAAGGTGGAGCGCAAGCGTACCTACCAGCAGGCTCCACTACTATACGACCTCACGACATTGCAGAAGGACTGCAACACTCATCACGATATGAGTGCGGAGAAAACCCTTTCTGTGGCACAGGCTCTCTATGAGAAGAAGTATATCTCATATCCGAGAACGGGTAGCAGATATATCACGCACGACCTGATGGAACAGGTCTATGATTCCCTTTGGAAGATTGCCACTATACCCGAGTTCAAGGAGTATGGCAAGCGTTTCGACTTCGAGCATCTGAATATGCGTAGTGTAGATGATGACAAGGTGACGGATCACCACGCACTCATCATCACAGGTGTAGAGCCTGAGGAGTTGAACGCCCACGAGCAGATTGTCTATACGATGATTGCAGGGCGTATGCTTGAAGCGTTCTCGCCACGCTGCGAAAAGGAGTCATTGGTAATGGAGGCGACAGCCGAGGATATGAAGTTCCGTTCACGCTCTACTACCATCGTCAATCCGGGCTGGCGTGCAGTCTTTGCCCGCAAGGAGGATGCCGAGAAGGACGAGACCGAGGCTAACAAGGGTACGGCACGCTTTGCCGAGGGTGAGCAGATACCCGTTACGGGCTATGGCACGGCACAGCGAAAGACAATGCCTAAACCTCTCTACACCGAAGCGACACTCCTTGCCGCTATGGAGACCTGCGGTAGGAACATCACCGATGAGAAGGCTAAGGAGGCTATGAAGGAGCTGGGTATCGGAACACCTGCCACACGAGCCGCCATCATCACGACACTCTTCAAGCGTGACTATATCGAGCGTTCAGGCAAGTCGCTTGTACCTACCGAGAAGGGACTCTACATCTACGAGGCTGTAAAGGATATGCAGGTTGCCAACGTGGAGCTGACAGGCAGTTGGGAGAAAACATTCCTACAGATAGAGCAGCATACTTTGGAGACACGCTCCTTTATGCACTCCATCGAGAGTTTTACCTCGCAGGTTACACGCGAGGTACTCGGACTGAAGTTCCCTGCACCCAAACAGCGTACCATTTCTTGCCCCAAATGCGGTACAGGCAAAGTGATGATACGCCCGAAGGTCGTCAAGTGCGACAATCCGGATTGCGGTCTGCTTGTATTCCGCAAGGTACTGAACAAGGAGCTTAACGAGCAGCATCTGGAGCAGTTGCTCTCATCGGGAGCAACCAAGCTGATCAAGGGATTCAAAGGCAAGAAAGGCAACTCCTTCGATGCCGCCGTAGCCTTTGACGATGAGTTCAATGTAACGCTGGCATTTCCCGACAAGAAGAGAGGTAAGAAAAGATGATGTCAGTCATCCCGATTCGTAGGCAAAGGTAGTGAACCGCCCTCATTCCACCCCGCAAGGTCGTGCCGCAGGCGGTTTCGGCAAAAATCATCCTCGCACGGCTGCGGTATTTTTACCGAAAACCTTGCAGGTGGAGGCGTTTCACATCCAAGCCCACGAAATCGGGAACGACTGTTCCCACTAAATAATATAGGATATGAAAACAAATGACCCGACCGTAAGAAAGAGAATGAAGTGGATAGGTATGATACTATTAGCCGTAGTAGCAGCATTAGGTTTCAGCTATCTCTATACACGAGGTGTATCACCTGTATGGGCTGCGGTAGCCATCGTATGCTTCCCTGGCTTCTTCCGATTCATATACAAGATTGCCTGCATCGTAATGGCAGCATTGATACTCTTTGCTATCCTCAGTTTCTTGGTCTTCTAACTCTTAAAGCAATGAAAAGGTCTTGTCATCGACATACAACATATAAGCAGATATATTGCGATATGGGTTATGGGAGCTGTCCTTCTCGGACGGCTCTTTTTGTAGGTGGACGATTCAAGAATGAGGATATGAATGAAGAAAGGGATAGAGAAAATACCAGCCATTGGCAAACCGATGAACTACAGGGCAAAGTTGGCCAATGCTTCTTATCGGACAGCAAGGTCGGGCCACAGGTGGTTTCGGAGAAAATCATCCTCGCCGTGCTGCGGTATTTTCCCCGAAAACCTTGCCTTACCGGAAGCATTAGCCGTAACGCCCTCGTAGTTCAACGGACTGCCAAAGTCCGAGTATTAACCATATAATAAAAGATAAAGCTATGAATCAAGCAATCATCGCAAGTGTACCGATGGCACCGATGCAGATGCCTGTGGTACGTAGAAGAAGAGTAAAGGTCACTGAACCTGAAATCAAGTTGCCGCCAAGAGGCTCACGAGGTCCGGTACATATATCGGAGTTGCTCAATCCCATTCTGGAGATAAGCAAACATCCTGACCGTAACAGACTGCTTGCAGAGTTCTTCAACCAGTGAACATCACAAGAAAATAATTCAGTATTAACATTAAATTATAAAGTTATGTTTTTCACATCAATTTCACAGATGATGACCGAGAGCGTAGATCTGACTCTGGTCATCCGCAAAGCGAACGGACAACTTACTGTATCAACATTGCCGAAGGCCAACGGACTTAAAGATGAGGCTGCAAACCACATCATTCCGCTGACACTAACGGGCACTCCCGAAGAGATGGATGCAGAGTTCCTGCAACACATCATGCAGCCTATACGCAAAGCTACGGGGCTTATCTCCAATTTGATGGAGTTCGAGAAGCAGGCAGACAAGGCTGCTGCCAACAGCAAGGCGGCAAAGGATGCCAAGGCCAAGGAGACCAAAGAGGAGAAGGAGAAGCGTGAGAAGTACGAGAAGCATATGAAGAAGGCAGAGGAGCTGATCACTGCCAAGAATCATAAGGATGCCATCACCGCACTCCAGCAGGCTCGTATGTATGCCACTGCCGACAAGCATAAGGAGGTAGATGAGAAGATTGCCGCACAGAAGAAGGCGATGAACCAAGGCTCGCTCTTCGAGATGATGGAAGAGACTCCTGCACCAGCTCCACAAGTGGCACAACCGCAGAATGTGGCACCGCAACCTGCACAGCAGACTATCCAGCCGCAGGCAGCACCACGACAGATGCCGCCACAGCCACAACAGACGGTAATGCGTCCCGTGCAACAGCCGATACAGCGACCTGTTCAGCAACCTCCACAGCCTCAGTATGGCGGGCAGCCTATGTTCTCCGCACCACAAGGCGGTTATCCACCTCAAAATGCAGGACAGCAGCATCCTCACTATCCACAGGGTGAGATTCCGATGTTCCCACATCATGAGGAGCCTCCTATGCCTGAAGAGTTACAGCAGGCATATATGCACGAAGGCCCTGCATATCGCCCCGAGGATTATGAGGAATATCCCGACTTCCCTCAGTCAATGTTAGAAAATCATTATTCACAGGCATACGCCCAAACAGTTTAAGACTATGGCACTTTTAAGAAACGAAATGCAGCGATCATTCACCTTCAAGAAAGGTACAGAGATGATTACACTTCCTGATCCCAATCCGAACGACTCTCCGGAGAGTGTTATGAGCTTCTACTCGAACATCTATCCGGAACTGACCACAGCAACCGTACACGGCCCGACCATCAAGGATGACAAGGCTGTATATGAGTTCAAGACAACCATCGGAACAAAAGGATGAGAACTATGAGTAAGGACACTAAAAAGAAGAAGTCATGCAGACCATTGGACGAACATCAGTCGGAACAGCTCGCGAGGATGATAATCGCATCGACCAAGCGGGAGGTACGATACGGTGTGACAAGAGTAGAGAGAGTTACGGCGCCAACGGGTGCCGTAATTCTTTTCTAAAGACACCAATTCTTCCCATAGCACCACAGACTATTATGAGGGAGAGCTATAGCGGAAACAGTTATAACCTAATCACGCAGGAGAATTACGAATACCTGCGTGATTCTTATTTCCGCTATGCCGAACTTATGAATGTAAAGGCGGAGCATACGCCAGGCAGAACTATTGGTGAAGGTATTGTCAATCTCTACAATGAGATGAACGACCTCGTAAATAAAAGCGGCATGTATCTCAACCTTGAGGATGACAATGGCTGTCTATACTTCAATGTGTGGAACACACATACTTGGGGTGAGTACACACTGTATTACTTCCCTGTAAAGTTTGTGGAGGAACTGAATCCCACACTCAGACGCATTGTCATCACATTCTATCATAATTTCATGAAAGAGAACGGTATAACCACTATCAACGATGAGTCAGATATGGACTGGGCTATTGATATGCTGACTGAAGGCTGCTATGAGGATGAAGATGCCAAAGAGAGGCGAGCAAGGGAAAAGCTCGTGAAATCATACAAGGATGGTAGAGCATATAAACTCCTCGACAGGGTGTGGCGAAAGTCCTACTACAAGAACCTGCCCAAAGCCATAGAAGAATATGAGTGTAAAAATGGCTTTGAACAAGGCCTTATCGAACTGCTGAGAAGAGGACTTGAGTTCATAAAGACGGATAAAGCCATCATGTACTATGGCTATGATCCGTTCTATGATGAAGAGCCTGATTATCTGCCGATGACACTCGAACAGCAGATAAGGGTCGTCTATGATAGCGATGATATAATGACGGAACACCTTATCGACTTCTATAATTCCTCCCGTCAGGAGTCATACGATATTATTCCTGCATCAACCTTTGCCGTCTCTCCAAAGACCGACAAGGTTTTTACTCTTGAAGATACCTATCCTGAAAGGTTCTTCAAGTGGGCAGATGATTTTATTCACTACATACGATAAACACTATGGATACCAATAAACTTACCAAGCAGATAAATACAATGCTGCGCCCCCGTGCGGCATTGATAGCATACTCCACAGATGGAGGAGATACATACTTCCTTGAAGTAAGGAGTATAGATAATGAGGGAGCCATGAGCGAAGGACGTCCCGTAACTGTAGACTTCATCAACGAACTGATAAAGGGGTATTCCGAAAGGCACAGCAGCACACCGCATGGTCGCATCCCAACAAATATGCTATGGAGTGATACACGCAAGGGCTACGAGAAATATATCTGGTACAACCCGCCACAAAAGCGTATGATGTTCTTCAAGGAGTCGCTACATATTGAAAATGCCGAGTACAACCTGCCCGGTGTCATCTATGAGGTGAGTGATGAGCGTATGAATATCTACGCATACATAGACAAGGAGCTGAAACCTGAAACGGAACTCTACGCAGCTCCGTTCTTCAATGTCACGGGATCAAGCGTCTGTCTCGGCTCGGCAAAGATTGACAAGCCGACAGAGATTACCTACGACAAATTATTTGAGTACTGGGAGAAGAAGTTCTGGCTCACGGAGTTCTCACACCTCGGAGGTAACGGAAATCCCACAAAGAGCAACCTTGTACTGGTAACAAAGGCAGCAAAGGATGCTCCCTTCAACATTGAAGAGTTAAAGCCTCTAAAGAATTTGAAACTTAAAGATATACTACGATGAAAAGAGTACATTATACCGACAGCTATCTGCTCAATCCACAACACCCCGTAACGGTAAACCTTATAGGTGGTGGAGGTACAGGCTCGCAAGTATTGACAAACCTTGCACGATTGGATGTAACACTTCGTGCCCTCGGACATCCGGGACTATTCGTAACACTATACGATCTTGATATTGTAACGGAAGCAAACATTGGGCGACAGCTCTTCGGATATTCCGACTTGGGACTGAATAAGGCGAATTGCCTCATTACACGCATCAACAACTTCTTCGGGAATGACTGGAAGGCTGTACCTACACTCTATCCCTCCAATATGAAAGATGTACGACAGGAACATCTTGCCAATATCACTATCACCTGTACGGACAATATAAAGTCAAGAATAGACCTCTGGAATGTACTCAAAGCATTGCCGCAGTACAATTATACAAACTACCAGACACCACTGTATTGGCTTGACTTCGGCAACACGCAAACATCGGGACAGGTCGTATTGGGCAGTATCCCGAAGAAGATAAAGCAACCTACCTCACAAATTTATCAGACCGTACCGTCATTAAAGGTCATTACCAAACTTGTGAAGTATGCTCGCATCAAAGAGGAGGACTCCGGTCCGAGTTGCTCGCTTGCCGAGGCTTTGGAGAAGCAGGATCTGTTCATCAACTCCACATTGGCTCAACTCGGCTGCAACATACTCTGGAAGATGTTCCGACACGGAATGATAGAGCACCATGGACTTTATCTCAACCTCAGTACGATGAAGGTCAATCCGATAATGGTATAGTCAACAGATAGCTGTCATATTCCTAACGAGTATGATGGCTTTTTTTATGCTATCGCTCCATATTTATTACAATATCTTCATCATTTATAGCGTTTTATATTAAAAATGCCTTGAAATGCTATTAAAAAATGATAAAGCAACATTAATTTTTTGCTTTATTAGTAATTTTGCACATTAGGCATATATGATAAACAGTTCGGACTAACCCGACTTAAATATAGGACGCAATGAAAATAGAAAGGAAGATAGCCATTGGCTATACTATTATTGTCGCCCTAATTGGTGGTATCGTATATACGTACCTGCACGAATGGCGACAAATGAACAGATTGGAGCGTGAAGTGAAAGAGATTCACCGTCTCCGGCAAAGTGTGCATGAGGCATATGTACATATGCTCGACCTTACGATGTTCGGTGAAACCATTCTCGAATGGGAAAGAGCCGACACAACTCTCTATCGTGCCAAACGCCTCAAAGTGGATAGCATCCTTTGTGAGTTCAAGGATTACTATTCCGGTGAACGGATAGATAGCCTACGGGTGTTGATGGCAGAGAAAGAAATCCAACTCTTCAATATCTCCAAGCTGTTTGAAAAGCAGGTAGAACTCGGCGAAGAACTTGCCGAGCGTGTTCCCGTCATAGCATATGAGAGTACGCAGGAAGCTGAGAAGAAGAGCGGTTTCCTGGGTCTCTTCAAGAAGAAGGATAAACCGCAATCCACGACAACCACAAAACTTTATACCCTTAATCGGGATGTTATCAAGAAGCAATCCGAGCAGAGCCGTCAACTCTCTGAAACGGCAGACAGCCTTGCTCATCGCAATTATGTAATCAACCAGCAATTGAAGGACCTTATTGCTGCAATGGACGGGCGTGTAACGGAGGATCTTCAAGCAAGGGAACAACAGATTATTAAGACTCGCGAGAGAACAAAGGTTTATTTAGGAGGTATTACGGCTTTTATTTTCATTGCTCTTATAGCCTCGTATTTTGTCATTATGCGTGACTATGGCAAGAAAGAGCGTGGCCGACGCAAGTTAGAGGAGAGTAACCGCAAGAACGCTGAGTTACTTGAAATGCGTAATAAGATTATCCTTACCATCTCACATGATATACGAGGTCCGCTCAACAACATTATCGGTTATACAGATCTGGCCATGGACACACGGGAGAAGAAGAAACGCAATCTGCAACTGAAAAAGGTATTAGGTCGCAGCAAGCATATACTGCACCTTGTAAACAACCTGCTCGATGTCTATCGTCTTAATCAAGCGAAAGAGACTATGCATCCTGTGCCATTCCGAATTTCCGATTTACTGAATCGTGTGGTGGACGGTGCCACACAGCCCATCAATGACAAAGGACTTCTCTTTGAACATGAGTTCATAGGTGCCGATACAGTAGTCAAAGGCGATGTAGATAGAATAGAACAAATCATCAGTAATCTCATAGCCAATGCCATCAAGTTTACTTCCGCAGGATATATCAGATTCAATGTAACCTATATGGACGGCACATTCACAATGAAAGTCAGCGATACGGGTATGGGTATGACCGAAGATATGATGAAGCGTATCTATTTGCCATTCGAGCGTGCCGCAAGTGCAGAAAACTCCGATGGGTATGGTCTTGGGCTGCCAATCGCCCACGGAATAGTAACAATGCTTGGTGGAACAATAGATGTGGAGAGTACATTGAATCAAGGTACAACATTCACAGTCACTTTGCCTCTTCCTGTTACCGATGAGCCTATAGAAGAGGAAAATGTTTCGTTTGACGCCTCATTGCATCTGCCCAAAAATGTCATTGCCATCGATGATGATATGCTGCAACTTGAACTTGTAAAGGAGATGTTGGAGCGTAATGGAGTGTCGTGTACAATATGCATCAAGGTGGATAAACTGACGGAGGAGATGCGTAAGAAGAACTACGATCTGCTTTTGAGCGATATCCAGATGCCGAATACCGATGGCTTCAAACTGCTTGAACTGCTACGCAAGTCACGCATCGGCAACTCTAAGGATATTCCGATAGTGGCAATGACAGCACGAAGCGAAAGTGAGCGTGAAGCACTTCTTGAGGCAGGATTTGACGGTTGCATCTTCAAACCGTTCTCCATGAATGAACTGTTGAAGGTCATTGCTTCAGTAGTCAAGGGCCGCGAACCAGGCAGTGATACAGACTTCTCAATGATACTTGCCAATGTATCGGACAAAAAGAAAATATTGAGAACGATGATAGAGTCCTGCGAGAAGGATATTGTCGATCTGAAGATTGCAATGACAGCCGAGAACAGAGAGTCGATGCGAAGCATAGCACATCGTATGTTCCCGATGTGGGAGATGGTTTCGATGGATGAAATTCTGCTTGCTTACCGCAATGTCCTGAAGGATTCGGACTGTGATACTCAAACCGTGTTGAACCACACGAATCATATAATAACCCACATAGAGCACCTGATTGAGGATGCCGGAAATGAGATAGAAAGAATAGCCGATGAAGAAAAGAATATTGATAGTAGAGGATAATATAACCCTTTCGCAGATAGTAAAAGACTGGCTGGAGCGTGAAGGATACGCTGTGGCAACTGCAATAGACGAACCTTATGCCCGTAAGTTATTACGTAAGGAGTCGTTCGATCTGATACTCTCAGATGTGCGTTTGCCACAAGGTGACGGTATATCACTTCTTGAATGGATCAATAAGGAGAAGATGGATATCCCATTTGTGATAATGACCGAGTATGCATCGGTAACGGATGCAGTCAAGGCAATCAAGATGGGTGCAAAGGACTATCTTGCCAAGCCGGTATTCCACGAGCAGTTGGTGGAAATGGTCAAGGAACTATTGAAACCCGTATCAACTGTTCGCAGCAAGGAGAAGGAACTCTTCAAGCGTACAAGCCCCAAGGCTATGGAAGCTATGAATATGGCGGAGTTGGTTGCTCCATCGGATATTTCAGTATTGATTCTCGGAGCAAATGGTACGGGTAAAGAGTCCGTTGCCCGAAGCATTCACTTCCATAGCAACCGCAAGGATAAGCCTTTTGTTGCGGTGAACTGCGGTGCCATACCTCATGAGCTGGCAGCTTCTACATTCTTCGGGCACGCAAAAGGTGCGTTCACAGGTGCTGATGCCGACAAAGGTGGTTGTTTTGAAGCCGCCAATGGCGGTACGCTCTTTCTTGATGAGATAGGAACATTGCCATACGATATGCAGTCCTCGTTGCTGCGAGTGTTACAAGAGGGAACATTTATGCCAGTCGGCTCAAGTGTGGAGCGTGTGGCGGATGTCCGTATCGTAGCAGCGACTAATGAAGATATTGGGAAGGCTATTGCCGAGGGGCGTTTCCGTGAGGACTTGTACCATCGTCTGGGTGAATTTGAGATACGACAACCCTCACTTGCCGAGTGTCCCGAAGATATTTTGCCGCTTGCCAACTTCTTCCGCGAGAAATTCTCAAAAGAACTGCACCGTGAGAGAACAGGCTTTACCGCTGAAGCGGAACGGTTATTGCTCTCACACTCCTGGTCAGGCAATATAAGGGAGTTGCAGAACAAGATTAGGCGTGCGGTATTGATGGCTAAAGATACGCTCATTGACTTTGTAGATTTGAATATTGCACAGGCAAAGCCAGTAGATATTCCGGAGGCTCCGCTGCAACCATTGAAGGATGAGGAGGTGGAAAAGCAGAGCATCATAAGAGCCTTACAGTCATGTGGTGGTGTTAAGACCAAAGCGGCTCAAATGCTTAATGTAGACTCATCTACACTATACCGCAAGATGAAAAAGTATGGTATAAAATGATGATTGTGGTGGCAATATGAACCGCATATCGGCAAAAAGTTGTATCTTTGAGCCGTAAAATTGAAATATCGCGGCGGAACATTCGTTGTTCCTGTCCGTTTATATAGACATAAGTTCGCAAGAATCCCGAACAGAAATCTGGCAGTTGAAGTTAAGGAGAGTATTGCGTATGCTTATGCTATGCCTATGGCATAGCGTGGCGTTACGTACTCTCCTTGGGCCCATGCCAGAGCCTCTGTTCGGATGCGTGATGACCACGCTTTTTTTACGAACGGAGGTAACGATATGGCAAAGATTCAGATCATAGCAGCGATGACAATGGACGGCTTTCTTCCGAAAGCTGACGAGAACTTAATGCAGTGGGTAATGAATGATGCCAAGGGCTTTCCATATTGGCACGAGCGTAGCATCTATCGCCTTATGCCTCACTATCCGTTGCTCGACCTGCTTGCCGAGAAACACTCCGACAACAACCAATCCGATACATACATCGCTGAAATATCCGACAAGGATAGCATAGAACTTCTGCGTGGACTCTCACGCTACAACCTCATTGACGAGATGGTTGTCTATATCTTGCCTGTCATTGCAGGTAAGGGAACTCTCGTATTTGATGACCTTACTCCAAGCCGTTGGAATATGTATAAGACTACATCCTTCTCCAACGGAATAACTCGCATCATCTATCGCAACTCTTGCATTTTGCAATAGCAGGTTGCGAAAAAGTGTTGCATTTTGCAATACTCTGAAAATCCTCAAATTTCACGCTGAAAATTTTTATTTCACTGATACACAATGATGTATCGGTGTCTTTTCGTGTCATTCCATGTCATTGGCACGCAGGATGCCATTTAATAAGTATAACCTGTTGCGCAACACGGTGTAAATAACCCGATTATTCACACTTAAACAGATTATACGATGTTACAGATAAATAGTGAAACCGCCCACAAGATGTTCATCCAACTGATGGAACGCTTCGATAAGATAGAGAAGATGCTGGAGCGACAGAACAAAATGAAGGAGTGTCTCGATGGCGACACGCTGCTGGATAACTACGACCTGAGCAAACTGCTTGGCGTGACTCACCGTACCCTTGCTCGCTACCGCCAGAAGAAACTTATCCGCTACTATATGATTGACGGACGCACATACTACAAGGCTTCCGAGATTAATGATTTTCTTAAGATGAAAGGTGCCTTATGAAAGTAGTTGTAATAGAAGAGAAGGTATTTGAGGATCTTTTGTCAAGTATCGAGATGTTCGTTCATAAGTTTGAACAAACATTAAACAGTGAATCAGAAAAGCGTTTAGGAAGATGGTTGGATACCCACGAAGTGTGTGCCTTACTAAATCTCTCCAAGCGTACTGTGCAGAGTTTAAGGGCAAGTGGAAAGTTGCCTTCGACGCAGATATGCAAGAAGAACTACTATAAGCCAGAAGATATTGAGAAACTATTAAAAGAAAGAAACGATGAATCATGATACCCATACTAACACTCATCGTGTAAAAAGAGCTATAGCAGCCTTTTCTAAAATGAGTGCTATCCTTGATAAAGTCAAGGAAAACTACAGGCCTACATTGAACGGGGAAAAACTGATAACCGATAAGGAATTGGCAGATTTTCTCAAAATAAACAAACGTTCACTGGTCGAATATAGGAAGAATGGAATACTGCCATATTACCACATAGGAGGACGAATTTTGTATAAAGAATCCGATGTAGAACGGATAATGCAAGAGAATTTCTATGATGTATTCGGCAAGAAGTAGTTTGAAGTGTTAAAATACCTATAATAACACTCTTAAAAACGCTACGAGACTTGCGTGTAAGCCGATTTATGCTTATCTTTGCATCGTTGAAATTCACATGTGCACGTAACGTGTTTCTGAAATAAGGTGAATTCTATTGTAGATTAAACGTGCCAGTCTCGTGGCTTTTTTATAGAAGCCAAAGGCAAAGCGTTGAGATACAAGTGCTTACAAGGACACATCAATCCCTGGTGGCACCACTTTCAAAGGCGGAATGTAGCGCAGTTGGTAGCGCACTACGTTCGGGACGTAGGGGTCGGGCGTTCGAGTCGCCTCATTCCGACAGAAAGACTTAATTCCAAATGAATTAGGTCTTTTTTTTCTAATCCCGCATTGTTCAAAACAACATTTTCCACTCCTTTTCGCTGCAAATTCTCAAGCAAAAAAGAAAAGCCAAAACAGCTCCACATTCCCAAAACAATCGTTACATTTGCCAATCATATACAACAAGACATTCCTTAGAAACGAACTTTTATGATAAAGCAAGACTATCTGATACGAATGATTCAGGAAATCGTTGCATCTATTGTCAACGCTATACTGAATAAAAAGAAAATCCGGCTGAAAGATTGGGAAGAATATGATGCCATGACAGAACAAATCCTTGGCTTTCCCACCAAAAAGCTGTTGAACATGAGCATGCCGGAACTTCTCGAAAAATACAAGGAAGATGCCAACCGGACAGACAAGATAGAACTTGCAGGCATAAACATGCTGAAACTGTCTGAAGAGACGGAAGATAACCTCTTGCTGAGTTCCCGGCTCCGACAAGACGGAATCCGACTGTTGAAATACGTACAAAAGGAAAGCGGAGCCTATTCACTCCAACGGGAATATCTCATCAAACTATTGGACACAAACGGATGATTCCATCTCAAGAAGCGGATGAATACCCGCTTCTTTTGACCGGATTATCATCTGAAATAGCTATTTTTGCCCGGGAAAACAATAAAAAACAAATTATGGGAGCAGCAAAATGGATAGGCGGCATCGTCGGCTTCATGGCCGGAGGACCGCTGGGAGCCTTGGCAGGATTTGTCTTGGGCTCTTTGTTCGATACCGACCAACAAGATTTCACGAAAGGCCATCACGGAGAGAGAACAACGAGAAACTCCTCCTATACCGGACAAAGAAACAGTTTCCTTTTCTCCATGTTGGTTATGGCATCATACATCATCCGTGCAGACGGGCGCATCATGCACAGCGAAATGGAATTTGTACGCAACTTCCTCAGACACACCTTCGGCGAGGCAGCCGTCAGCGAGGGCGAACAGATTCTGCTCAATCTATTCGAACAACGCAAACAAATGGACAGGCAGAATCCCATGGCGTTTAAAAACACCATCCGGGATTGCGGTAATCAGATTGCCGCCAACCTGACTTACGAAGAACGGCTGCAATTACTGGTCTTCCTTGCAGACATTGCCAAAAGCGACGGACACGTCTGCTACGAAGAGATAGAGGCTTTGAAAGAAGTGGCAATCTACATGGGGCTCTCCACACAAGAAGTGGAGGCAATGCTTAACTTGGGAGGCAATTCGCTGGACGAGGCCTACAAAGTATTGGAGGTGCCCCCGACAGCCACCAATGAAGAGGTACGCGCCGCCTATCGCCGGCAGGCATTGAAGCACCATCCCGACAAGGTGGCTACATTGGGAGAGGATATCAAGAAAGCCGCCGAAGAGAAGTTCCAGAAAATCAATAATGCCAAAGAGCGGATTTACAAAGCAAGAGGCATGAAATAACTGCGTACAAGCTTTATTCCATAACTGCCCCAAACACAACATCCCTCCACCGAACATACAAAATCTAATTTCAATCCTGATAATCATGAAAAAAATCATTGCAACCATTGCATTGGGTTTTACGGCGATAGCCACCCATGCCGTCACTCCCCTCTGGATGCGCGACGCGCAAATCTCTCCGGATGGAAACGAAATCGTATTCTGCTATAAAGGCGACATTTACAAAGTGTCTGCCAAAGGCGGAACCGCCACACAACTCACCACTCTGGAGACATACGAATGCAACCCCGTGTGGTCGCCCGACGGAAAGCAGATAGCTTTTGCCAGCGACCGCTACGGTAATTTCGACGTTTTCGTGATGCCGGCAAACGGTGGAGCCGCCCGACGACTGACTGCAAATTCTGCCGGTGAACTCCCTTCCACCTTCACCCCGGACGGCCGATACGTCCTGTTTTCCGCATCCATCCAAGACCCTGCAAGCAGCGCCCTTTTCCCTTCTTCCTCCATGACGGAACTCTATAAAGTGCCGGTGACAGGAGGACGTACCGAACAGGTGTTGGGCACTCCCGCCGAAGCTGTCTGCTTCGACAAATCCGGCAAACAACTCTTCTACCAAGATAAAAAAGGTTCTGAAAACGAATGGAGAAAACATCATACCTCCTCCGTCACCCGCGACATTTGGATGTATGACACCCAAACAGGGAAGCACACCAACCTCACCCGCCGTGAAGGAGAAGACCGTAATCCGGTATTGTCGCCCGATGGGCAAACCCTCTACTTCCTGAGCGAACGCAACGGCGGTTCTTTCAATGTCTATTCATTTCCGCTCGCACAGCCGCAATCGGTCAAAGAGGTGACCGCTTTCAAGACCCATCCCGTACGTTTCCTTTCCATGAGCAACGACGGAACCTTATGTTATGGCTACGACGGCGAAATCTATACTCAGCGAAACGGTTCTGCTCCGCAGAAAGTCGACATAGAGATTATACGTGATGACCAACCGCAGTTGGACAATCTGAAGTTCTCCGCCGGAGCTACTTCCGCCACTGTATCTCCCGACGGGAAGCAAGTAGCCTTTATCATACGCGGAGAAGTGTTCGTAACTGCTACCGAATACGCCACGACGAAGCAGATTACCCATACCCCGGCAGGTGAGGCCGGCCTGACCTTTGCACCGGATAACCGCACACTGGCCTATGCCAGCGAACGTAACGGAAACTGGCAACTCTACCTTACCAAAATTGCACGCAAAGAAGATCCCAACTTCCCCAACGCCACTTTAATCGAAGAGGAAGTGTTACTCCCTTCCTCTACCATAGAACGCACTCACCCGCAATTCTCGCCCAACGGCAAGGAACTGGCTTTCATTGAAGACCGTAACCGCTTGATGGTAGTTAATCTGGAAACTAAAAGAGTACGTCAAATCACTGATGGTTCTACATGGTACAACACCGGAGGTGGTTTCGATTACAGTTGGTCGCCCGACGGTAAGTGGTTCACGCTCGAATTTATCGGAAACAAGCACGACCCGTATTCAGACATCGGCCTTGTCAGCGCACAGGGAGGAAGCAATATCATCAACCTGACCAATAGCGGTTATGCAAGCGGTTCACCCCGCTTTGTACTCGAAGGCAATGCCATTCTCTTCACCACCGAGCGTTACGGTATGCGCGCCCATGCCTCGTGGGGGTCGCAAGACGATGCCATGCTCGTATTCCTTAATAGGGATGCCTACGACAAATATTGCTTGAGCAAAGAAGACTACGAACTCCGCAAAGAGCTGGAGAAAGAACAGAAGAAGAAAAAAGAGAGCGAGAAAAAGGAAGCAAGTAAGGCAAAAGGCCAAAAGAAAGACAGCAAAACCACAGATGACAAAGAGGAGAAAAAAGAAAAGATGAAAGACATCATCGTGGAGTTGGCCGGCATCGAAGACCGTATCGTACGTCTCACCCCCAATTCTTCGAACATGGGCAGCGCCATCATCTCGCAAGATGGCGAAACGCTTTATTATCTGTCGTCTTTTGAGAAAGGATACGACCTCTGGAAAATGGATCTGCGCAAGAAGGAAACCAAACTGCTTCACAAGATGGATGCCGGATGGGCATCTATGGAACTGGATAAAGAAGGAAAGACACTTTTCTTATTAGGTAGCAAAAGCATGCAAAAGATGGATGTATCTTCGGACGCATTGAAAACAATCGCCTATCAAGCAAATGTGAAGATGGACTTGGCTGCCGAACGAGAATACATGTTCGACCATGTATACAAGCAGCAGCAAAAGCGTTTCTACAACACAAGCATGCACGGAGTGGATTGGGATGCCATGACAGCAGCCTATCGCAAGTTTCTACCCCATATAAACAATAACTACGACTTTGCCGAATTGCTGAGCGAATGGCTGGGCGAGTTGAACGTATCGCACACCGGAGGAGGCTTCCGCCCGAAAGGACAAACCGAGCCGACCGCCAGTTTGGGCTTGCTCTTCGACTGGAGTTATCGTGAACAAGGCATGCTCATCGCCGAAGTGATGGAGAAAGGACCGTTCGACACGGCAAATACCAAAGTAAAAGCCGGCACAGTCATCGAAAAAATAGACGGCGTGGAGATAACCCCTGAAACGGATTATTACACGCTGCTCAACAACAAGGCCAAGAAAAAGACGCTCGTATCATTGTACAACCCGCAGAACGGAGAACGCTGGGACGAAGTGGTAATACCCATCAGCAACGGAGCAGCCCACGACCTGCTTTATTCCCGTTGGGTGAAACAGCGTGCGGCAGATGTGGACAGATGGTCAGGCGGACGTTTGGGCTATGTACATATCAAATCGATGGGCGACGGCAGCTTCCGTTCCGTTTATTCTGACATCTTAGGGAAATACAACAACCGTGAGGGCATTATCGTAGACACACGCTTCAACGGTGGCGGACGTCTGCACGAAGACATAGAGATACTGTTCAGCGGCAAACAATATTTCACCCAAGTGGTTTGCGGACGCGAGGCCTGCGACATGCCCAGCCGTCGATGGAACAAGCCATCCATTATGCTGACATGCGAAGCCAATTACTCCAATGCGCACGGCACACCGTGGGTTTACAGCCATCAGAAGCTGGGCAAGCTGGTAGGCATGCCGGTGCCGGGCACCATGACCAGCGTATCGTGGGAAACGCTGCAAGACCCGTCGTTGTTTTTCGGCATTCCCATTGTTGGCTACCGCCTGCCGGACGGCAGGTATCTGGAAAACCTGCAACTGGAACCGGATATCAAAGTGGCCAACTCACCCGAAACAATCGTGAAAGGAGAAGACACCCAACTGAAAACAGCAGTGGAAGAGTTGCTGAAAGAGATTGACAACAAGCCATGAAGTCATACGGTAGAAAAGAAGCCATAGAGAGGATGAACGCACTGGCGAAAGCCGGAACGCCTTTCCTCTTTATCATAGACTACAAGCAGGAACACTCGTACATCGAGGAGGCGGACAAGACAGACGCCTCCTCTTGTCTTTACCTCTTCAGGGGAAAAGGAAATATCGCCGCAGATATTCCCCGATACGACGGAACGGTAGACTGGCAATACACCCCTCCCTCTCCTGCCGGATACAGACATGCTTTCGACATTGTGAAACAGAATTTGCTGGCAGGCAACAGCTACCTGACGAACCTGACATGCAGGATTCCCATCAGCACCAACCTGACACTGAAAGAGATTTTCCTGCATTCAAGGGCATTATACAAGCTGTGGCTGAAGGATAAGTTCGTCTGTTTCTCCCCTGAAATATTTGTCCGTATCGAAGCCGGAGAAATCAAATCTTTCCCTATGAAAGGAACGATAGACGCCACGCTGCCCGACGCCGAGCAGAGCCTGATGCAGGATGTCAAGGAAGCTGCCGAACACGCCACTATCGTAGACCTGATACGCAACGACCTGAGTATGGTTTCAGACCATGTCAGAGTGGCCTCTTACCGCTACATCGACCGCCTGCAAACCAATAAAGGGCCTATTCTGCAAACCAGTTCCGAAATCTGCGGGACATTGCCTGCCGACTACAAGGAACACATCGGAGATATCCTTTTCCGCCTGTTGCCGGCCGGCTCCATCACCGGTGCCCCCAAGCTCAAAACCATGCAAATCATTGCGGAAGCGGAAGAGTACGAGCGGAATTTCTATACAGGCATCATGGGATATTATGCAGACGGGGAGTTGGACAGCGCCGTCATGATACGCTTCATCGAACAGGAAGACGAAGGGCGGCTCTATTTTAAGGCAGGAGGAGGTATCACCGCCAAAAGCCGATGGGAAAGCGAATACGACGAAGTGAAACAGAAAATATATGTGCCGATTTATTGAAACCATACGCATCTGCAACGGAGAGGCCTGCAACCTCTCCTACCACGACCGGAGATTGAATGCCACCCGCACGCACTTCTGGCCGGCAAGCCGGCCTATGCAACTGGCAGATTATTTACAACCTCCCGCAGTCTCCGGAATTGTCAAGGCACGTGTGGTGTACGGCGAAAACGGAATCGAGGAGACAGACTATACACCCTATCTGCTGCGCCGCATACAATCTCTGGCATTGGTTCGTTGCGACACGGCAGACTATACATACAAAAGCGCCCGACGCGAGACTTTGAACCGTCTTTTTTCCGAACGGGGAACATGCGACGACATCCTGATAGTGAAGCACGGACTACTGACAGACACGTCCATTGCCAACATCGCTCTTTTCGACGGCACTCATTGGTACACGCCCCGGCAACCGCTATTGAAGGGCACAAAACGGGCTTTCCTGCTGGATGAAGGCATTCTTATGGAAAAGGAACTTAGATGCGAAGACCTTCCGGCCTTCTCCACCATCCGGCTTTTTAATGCAATGATAGAATGGGGAGAAATGGAACTTCCGGTGCAGAACATCATCGCCTGAGGTTCGCCCGTTCATACATACTCCGGAACCCGTTATCTTGTTTACAGACAAAAGAACATACGGGCATGAGAAACCACCCATAAGCAAAATGTGTGTTTTTGTTCTTATGCCCAGAAATAAAAGAAACGGCCTGTTACGGAATGTGTCAGTCCCTCTTATACATGTCGTTGAGATGTAGTTCCAACGCCTTGACGGAGATGTAAATCTCGTAGATGGAGATGGTGAGAGAGATTATCAGCAGCAGCAACGCCAAACCGAAGATATAGACGGAGACAAGATGTAATTGTATATAAATGAAGAACATGCTCACCACGCACAGCAACAGGCTGCCGATGCCCGTCACCTGCATGGCGCGCGTCAGATAAAGGCGTTTCCGCAAATTGGCAATCTGTGCGGCTTTCACCGACGAAGGGTTTTCCATATACTGTTCCTTCAAAGTACGCACCAATTGGGCGTATGAAAGAAAACGGTTGGTATATGCCAGCATAATCAAGGATATGGCCGAAAACAACAAAGCGGGAGTGGTTAAATCTATGTCCATAAGCATTTCATTCCAAAAACAGTCTACAAGCGTCAAATGCGGTTTCACCTCTTTTCGACACTGCAAAAATACAAAAGAAAACACAGATTGGCAGATTTCTGCTTATCTTTGTGCCGGCCACCCAACGAAAACGAAGGGAGATTCTGCCATAAACCCAACGAGACACAACCATGCGATATACCGTTTCCGCCCCCGCCGCATTGCGTGCCGGCATACAGCTGCCGGCGTCCAAAAGTATCAGTAACCGGGCACTCGTTCTGCACGCTCTTGCCCACGGCAACATCACGCCCTGCAATCTGAGCGATTGCGACGACACGAAAGTGATGATACGCGCTTTGGAAGATGCCCCCGAACACATCGACATACTTGCAGCCGGAACTGCCATGCGCTTTCTCACCGCTTATCTCAGCGTGACGCCGGGAAACCGCGTCATCACAGGCACGCCGCGCATGCAGCAACGCCCCATCCGCCTGCTGGTGGATGCCTTACGCCAACTCGGCGCACAAATAGAATACGTCGGCAACGACGGTTTCCCGCCACTGCGCATCACGGGTACGGAGTTGAGAGGCGAGGAACTGTCCCTTGCCGGCAATGTCAGTTCCCAATACATCTCCGCCCTGCTGATGATTGGCGCCGTACTTCCCAAAGGATTGCGCCTGCATTTGACAGGCGACATCATCTCCCGCCCCTACATCGACCTGACGTTGCAACTGATGCGCGACTTCGGCGCACAGGCCGGCTGGACGGGCGAAAGCAGCATCACCGTGCGGCCCGGAGGCTATCGTGACGTGCCGTTCACTGTGGAAAGCGACTGGAGCGCCGCTTCCTATTGGTATCAGATGATGGCGCTCTTTCCAAGCACAAAGGATGGAGGGGCGGCGAACCCCGAAGTGGAACTGTTCGGACTTTTCCCCCACAGCTGTCAGGGAGACAGTCGTGGTGCAAAGCTCTTTTCCCGTCTCGGCGTCCGCACGGAATACACAGAACGAGGAGTGAGGCTGACCAAGACCGAACCTTCGGTAACCCGTATCGAGGAGAACCTGACAGACATTCCGGATTTGGCGCAGACTTTCGTCGTCACCTGCTGCCTGATGAACATACCGTTCCGCTTCACCGGACTGCAAAGCCTTAAAATCAAGGAGACAGACCGCATCAATGCCCTTATCGCCGAACTGCTCAAATTAGGTTATGCGGTGCGTTCGGAGCAAGACAGCATCTTGTCGTGGAGCGGCGAACGCTGTCCGGCCGAACAACATCCCGTCATAGCCACCTATGAAGACCACCGGATGGCAATGGCATTTGCCCCCGCCTGCCTCACCATGACCCGGATAGAGATTGACGAGCCGCAAGTGGTGTCCAAGTCATATCCGGCCTATTGGAACGATTTGCAGAAAGCCGGCTTCAAGATTACACAAGAATAAAGGAAGAAAAAAACGGTTGTCCGGGAAGAGGCGTGTTCTCCTCTCGCAACCAAACATTTCTCAAGGATTACCATTCATGAGGTGTGCGGATTCTTCCCTGAAAGATGGGAACATTTTCCCAACAGGCCGGGAACACTTTCCCCAGAAGTCGGGAACATCTTCCCTGCAAGGTGGGAATACGTGCCAAGAAAACGGGCTTACGACTACCGAATATTGCCTATCGCATCCTGCACCCTTCCGTCAGCCGAAAGCCGCGCAACAGTTCCTCGGTGCCCAAACGCTTCTTGCCCGGAAGCTGAAGGGAACGGATGCCGATAAAGCCGTCTGTGGCGGCAACCCTGATATAAGTCTTGCCATCCGTCAGCAACGTGCCGGGAGAGAGGGTATGGCGGGTTTCAATCCTTTCCGTTTCAAACACCTTCACCACAACCGCCTCCCCGTCGGGACGGTGCAACTCCGTCCATGCCGCCGGATAGGGAGAAAGGCCGCGCACGAAATCATAGATACGCTTCACCGGACGGTTCCAGTTGATACGGCAAGTCTCTTTGAAAATCTTCGGTGCCTGACGCAGTTCACCGGCAACCGCCATCTCCTCCTGCGGAACAGTTCTCACCGTTCCGTCAAGAATGGCATCCACCGTTTCTGTCACCAAACGCCCTCCCAGCAGCATCAGCTTATCATGGACAACGCCCACATCATCCGTATCGGCAATGGGTACGCGCACCTGCTGTATGACCTCGCCCGTATCTATTTCGTGTTTCAGGAAGAAAGTGGTGATGCCCGTCTCCTTATCTCCGTTGATGACCGCCCAATTGATGGGAGCTGCACCCCGATACTGCGGCAGCAAGGAAGCATGCAGGTTGAAAGTTCCGAGCCGGGGCATGCTCCACACCACTTCGGGCAACATGCGGAAAGCCACAACGATTTGCAAATCGGCTTTCCAGCTGCGCAACGCCTCTACAAAGCCCTCATCCTTCAACATCTCCGGCTGAAGAAGCCGAAGCCCATGTTCCAGCGCATACCGCTTCACGGGCGAATATTGAATCTTATGTCCGCGCCCGGCCGGCTTGTCCGGCATCGTAACGACACCCACTACATTGTAGCCGCCTTCCACCAGACAGCGAAGAGCCTCCACCGCAAAATCGGGAGTACCCATATAAACTATTCGTAAGTCTTCTTTCTTCATCATTCCATTCAGAGTCTGATCAGTCTTAATCTTCCGAGAAGTGCACCAGCACCTCACGATACGAATTGAATATCTTCGACTTTGACACAAAGCCCAGATATTTGCCGCCCGCATCCACCACCGGCAGGTTCCATGCCCCGGTATCATCGAACGTACGCATCACCTGCTCCATGCTGTCCGTATCATAGAGGCGGGCCGGCGCGGAGGTCATGAACCTGCCTACCGTAAAACGATGGTAAAGCTCCTGACGGAACATGATGTTGCGGATGTCATCCAGCGAAACAATGCCCAGCAACACGCCTTCCTTATCTACAACCGGAAAGATATTGCGGTTAGAAGCCGAAATGGCCTTCACCATCTCACCCAAATCCATATCGGGACGTACGGGTATAAAATCCTTCTCCACCACATTCTCCATCTTCATCAGCGTGAGTACCGATTTGTCCTTGTGGTGTGTCAGCAACTCACCTTTTTTTGCCAAGCGCATGGAGTACAGGCTGTGAGGCTCGAACATGATAATAGTGAGGTAGGAGCTGACCGAAACAATCAGCAAAGGCAGAAAGAGGTCGTAGCCTCCCGTAAGCTCGGCAATCAGGAAGACACCCGTCAGCGGAGCATGCATCACACCGCTCATCACCCCCGCCATGCCCATCAATGCAAAATTCTTTTCGGGCAGAAAAGCGGTTATCTCAAACTCATTGCTGAAATGCGAAAAGACAAAACCGGCGATACATCCCAAATAAAGCGAAGGCGCGAAGATACCGCCGCAGCCACCGCCACCGTTCGTCGCACTCGAAGCGAATACCTTGAACAGGATAATCAGCACCAGATAGAGCAACAGCAAACTTCCGCTGCCATAGAAAAAAGAGTTGTTCATCACCGTATCCCACTGGGCATTGTCGGTACCGTTCAGCAGCAATTCTATCGTATCGTAACCTTCGCCATAAAGGGGAGGGAAAAGGAAGATAAGCACACTCAGCATAGCCCCCCCCACTGCCAGTTTACGGTAGGGCGTCTTCAGCTTGCCGAATATCCCTTCTACGGAACTCATGGCACGGGTGAAATAAAGCGACACCAATCCGCAGAAAATGCCCAACATGATGACGTACGGAATACGTTCCAGCTCGAAAGGCTGGTCCAGATGGAATTTAAACATAGCGTCCGTGCCCGTCATGATATAGGAAACAGTGGCCGCCGTCACTGCGGAAATCAGCAACGGAAGCAAAGAGGACATCGTCAGGTCTATCATCAAAACCTCCAACGTAAACACCAATCCGGCAATAGGCGCCTTGAAGATGCCGGCAACGGCACCGGCAGCGCCACAACCCACCAAAAGCATCAGCGTGCGGTGCTCCATCCTGAACATGCTGCCCAGATTGGAACCGATGGCCGACCCCGTCAGCACAATCGGTGCCTCAGCTCCTACCGAACCGCCGAAACCGATGGTTATGGAACTGGCAATGATGGACGACCACGTATTATGCGGCTTGATGCGTCCCTGCCGACGCGAAATGGCATACAGAATCTTAGTGACCCCGTGGCTGATATCATCCTTCACGACACGACGCACAAACAGACCTGCAAGGAAAATGCCCGCCACCGGATAAACCAGATAGAGATAATTGGCCTCCGTTACGTTGAAGTTGTCTGTCAGGAAATCCTGTATCCAGTGTATCAGCATCTTCAGTATCAATGCGGCCAGTGCCGTACAGATGCCGACCAGAAAACTAAGTATCAGGATAAAATGCTTCTCTTTTATCTTCTTTTCGCGCCATATAATGAAACGCTGCAACAGATTTCTCTTCTCTCCCGCCATCACGTCCCTCTTTATTCGCGAATAATTTTAATGACTCCGCCCTTCTCCAGCTTGATGATACCGGAAGGTTTAGGACGCCCTGTCTCTTCCCTGCGGCATTCCACGATATAATCGACTGCCGATTTTATCTCTTCACTGACTTCGCTGAAATTGCCCGGCGAGGGCCGGCCGCTGATATTGGCGGAGGTAGATACAATCGCCTTGCGGAATTGTTGGCAAAGTCTCTTCGAGAACTCCTCGTTCGTCACCCGTATGCCCACACTGCCATCTTCCGCCAACAGATTCGGAGCTAAATTACGCGCTCCCGAATAGATAACGGTCAGAGGTTTGTCGGCCATCTCAATCAAGTCCCAAGCAATCTCCGGCACATCCTGCACATAAAAGTCCACCTTCACCGGAGAATCGACCAATGCCAGCATCGCCTTGCTGTCAGCGCGTTGCTTGATTTCATATACACGGCGCACCGCTTCCTCATTGGTAGCGTCGCACCCTATCCCCCAAATGGTATCGGTGGGATACAAAATCACCCCGCCTTCGTTCATCACCCGGCAGGCTTTTTTTATGTCTTCTATCATTTCTTGATACATAAACTCGCAGATTGACACGCAAAAGTAGTGTTTTTGCCGTGATAATGAACAAAGTTCAAGGGAAAACAATAGAAGGAATAGAAATTAAAACGCCCATGCCCATACAACCACGCTTCAATGGTGTCGGCAAGGCCGGACACGGCTACTTGCTAATTTACCTTATCCAATTCTATGATTGCCATGTCTCTTTTATTAGGACTTGCCTCATTTTGTATAAGAGTCAGATGATTCCCAGTATATGATTTAATGACCCAAGGGGCACCGGCAAGCTGAAAGGCTACATCGTTAAATGTAATGTATTTCCCTTCTATGACATAGGTAATGTCGAATTCATCATAGTCTTTCCAAATCACTTTTCCTCTCCGGGTATCTATGAATTGCATACTTATCTCTCTCTCTTTCATCGTCCACCCGTCACAATGTCCCATACCGCGCCACGAGGTCTGATAGAGAGCCTCGGGAGTGAGTTGTGCCTGCCCGTCATCGCCTTGTTCGCCACAGCCGATAAGGCTAACAGCAACCAAGAATAAGGCAAAAAGCATCAATAAGGAAGATTGTCTAAAATAAAAGTTCTTTTCCATGACTCAACTGTATTTTATCAATTAACATGTTGCCGATAATTCCAAGGTCTTTTCGTACGGCCCGGCACTCATTATTCTTAAACAGTAATTCAGCCGATAGGGCAAGTAAAACAAATATAGGGACAAAAAGAGAAACAGCAAGCAGTACTCTCTGTGTATTTTGAAGGAAACCGGCAAAATACCTACAAACAGGTATTACAATACCTGAGTTCGGGACAGGCGGTTGCTTTTGCCGAAGATGAGGGGCTGTATCCTGTCGGGACGGATATTTCCTGAATGCGCCGGCTTACGGCGGTCAGGCAGAAGAGAAAAGCGCCTGTCGCGTCGGCCGTCCTCCCCCTGTTTCGAAAGCTGCAATCCTTTGCCGTGACAGACACAAGTGTTTCAGCCGTCAGACACAAGTGTTTTGCACGTCAGACACAAGTGTTTTAGCCGTAAAACACAAGTGTCTGACAGGTCGGAAATAAACAACTGATAACCAATGGATTTCGAATTTAAAACACAAATCTTCGGATGAGGCTACCGACCTGCCTCTTATCCTGAAATCAGGTATTGCAATCGCAATATTCCACAAAAAACAGACATCAACACCCTGTCATAACTTTGACAAAAGGCGTTTTTGTACCAAGTTATATTTTCACAATCAATATTAACGTGATATAGGATAGGATAACAGAAAACTCTTTTTATATTTGTACAGATAACGAAAAACACACCCTATTGCCCGCCATGATTCGATTGATATTACTGTCAGACTTTACGGAATCTTTCTCATACAATTTGCTGAAAGGTGTATTGGCCTACTCAAAAAGCCACGAGCCATGGGTAGTATGCCGGATGCCTCCTTCCTACAAACTCACTTATGGGATAGAGGGAGTTCTGAAATGGGCAAAAACCTGGCAGGCGGACGCCATCATAGGCCGATTCGACAACGATGACAATGTAGAGCTATTCCGACAACACGGAATCATTGCCATAGCGCAAGACTATAAGGCGAGATTCGAGAATATACCCAACATTACCGGCGATTACCGGAAAACCGGGAAAATGGCCGCCGAGTTTTTCTTAAACAAAGGATTCCAGCATTTCGCTTTTTACGGCTATCGCGACACGGTATGGTCGCAAGAACGCTGCGAAGGTTTTTACGAATGTATAGCGGAACGGGGATTTGGCAATAACTTCCATGCCTATCAGGAACAATCGCTCGACGACTTATGGTTTTACGAAGCTCCTCCTTTGCTCTCGTGGCTCAAGTCTTTGCCCCACCCCACGGCTCTTATGGCCTGCGACGACAACCAAGGAAACCGCATCACGGAAATCTGTAAAGTCAACAACATCAAAGTTCCCGATAAGATAGCCATATTAGGTGTGGATAATGACGAAATAATCTGCAACCTGTCCGACCCTCCCTTATCCAGCATCAGCCACAATATCGTGCGGGGCGGTTTCGAAGCGGCCGAACTGATAGACCGTTTATTGAATGACGAGGAAAACAACCGGCAGGATATGCAGGATGTGGTAATCCAGCCTATCAATATAGTGAACCGCCTTTCCACGGATTTCTATTCCACCACCGACATGCACATCCATACGGCCTTGAAATACATCCACCAGAACATCGCCTCCGACATCACGGTATCGGACATAGTTAAACAAGTGCCCTTGTCGCGCCGCCTATTGGAAATCCGTTTCAAGCAAGTCACGCAACAATCCATCCACAAATACATCTTCAATCTGAGGATGGAACGCTTCGCACAATTATTATTGGCCAGCGATGCACCTATTGCAGACGTGGCGGAACAGGTTGGAATAAACAATCTCAAAAACCTGTCCCGCCAATTTAAAACCTTAAAGAAAGTCTCTCCCAATGAATACAGGAAAGAGCACCAAATGATGAACCGCCCTTAGAAGACTTCTTGGTTACTCCGGTAAAAATAACCTATCATCCGGCAAAAGAGCCTCCTGAATATTCTTCCCGGAATAGCCGACTTCCAATTCCTGCCCCATGTAATCTTCAAAATAAAGCAGACGCAGTTCATGAAGCCCTTTCTCAAGAGCAACCTTGCCTTCGGCACGGCGTCCGCTATGCCCGCCGTCATTGTCAACCACCAACTGCCCGTCTACATAAAGCGCAGACCCGTCGTCAGAAAACGTATAGAAACGATATATGCCTTTTTCGGGCACATTCATTAATGTACGGAATTCATAAGCAAAGTGGTCGGCAGCAGAGGCTTCTTTGATTGAGAAGTTCTTCATTACCCCCTCCTTGACTTTTTTGCATGAGGCAATATCGGCAATGCGCTTACACTTTCCTTCATAATAAATGTATGCCGTTCCGTGCTTGCCGGGAGTTTTTTTCAATGCCGGCAAGCAGGCCATGGTTTGTTCTTCCTCGGAATTCAATCCCGATGGATAATAATAGGAAGCTTCTCGTCCCGAAGGTGTGGAAATCCATGTTTCAAACCTGAATTCTCCTTCAAGCAATTCAATGATGCGTGCTCCTCGTTTCAATGAGCCGTAAGCATCCGCTCCGGTCACCCTGCCATAGCCAAGCGCTATGCCCTTGTTTATCCCGATATAGTCATTATCGTGATCATGCCCGGCAAAAACTCCCATCACATCTTTCATGTCAACAAAGGAGGCAAACATTCCGGAGTTTATTTTTGATGAGGCGACTCCGCCCTCTCTGTCGTTTCCATAAGTCTTGCCGTCGCCTCTAATCTCATTATATTCAATAAGAGGAATGTGGAAGAACGCCAAAGCCGGGAGCGGATTTCCATTGTTTCCCTCGGTAAAACGGGCGCTTTGTCTGCGATACCAGTCAATCTGGTCGAAATGAATCCAATCATAAGCGCCATACAGTTTATTGGATTGATAGTCATTCGAATCCATACAATAGAGCAACGCCTCTACTTTATCTTTCTTTTTCGTTCCGTAAACAGGAATAACGCAGTTGCCGCATCCCGTAATGCCTTCAGGACCTTTCGCTCCTGCATAATAGGGAGATTGCAGCAGAAAGTCATAGATATCGTCTTTTGCCATATATTCAGCGTCATGGTTTCCCATGGTCACGACAAAAGGCACTTTATGCTCATTGAAAATACCGGCGATGGCTTTCCATCCGTCAATGGCAGGAGCCTCGGTAACTACATCTCCACTCAATATGGCAATATCAGGATGTTCTGCATGTAAAACCGAACGAATGGTGGCCTCTGTCTCTCCGCACTTCAGCGACTGTGGCGTCCAATGCAGATCTGTAAACTGAGCTATTTTGAACTTTCCGTTTCTAAAAGCAAATTGCCTTTGGGCAAAAACCGTTGCCGAAAAGCAACCGCACCATACAACTAAAAGGAGAACGATTTTCTTCATACTCTTTCTTTTTCAGGTTCATAATGTTTGAGACAAAAGTCCCGGATAGTCTTTGATAATCTTGAGGATAAGTTCGCCGAACAACGTATTGGCCCATGCAAACCAAGAACGGGTAAAATCGGAGGCGTTTTCCGAATGGAAGGATTCGTGCATGAAGCCTGTTCCTCCGTCCGAATCGCGCAGCAGTTTCAGACAAGCGTTTATCTCTTCCGCATCATCTGTCGTCAAAGCTTTCATGATGATGCTCATCGGCCAAATGTAGTTTAAACCTACATGCGGGCCTCCCACACCTTCACCGGCCTTCCCGCTGAAGAAATAAGGATTATTGTCGCTCCATATCATCTTACGGGTATTCTGATAGAGGGCATCCTTGAAAGAACAATAACCAAGATAGGGAGCAGCCAAAAGACTGGGCACATTGGCATCGTCCATACAAAGGGCATTGCCGAAACCGTCGACCTCAAAAGCATAAATGCGTCCGCACACAGGATGGTTGAATGTGCCATACCTGCGGATGGCGGCATCCACCTCATCCGCCAAAGCCGTACATTCTCCGGCAAAAACGTCATCACCATACACTTTATGCTCTATCTCTGCCAGTTGCCTCAACGAAACCACCGCGAACATATTGGAAGGTATAAGAAAGCCGTATTGAGTGGCATCGTCCGAAGGACGGAAAGAAGAGACAATCAGTCCGACCGGTTTAACGGGTGCTCCCCATCCGCCATTTATCTGCGAATCGGTGGAACGGTCACAATCGCGTGTAAAGCTGTATGGTCCCAAATCCTGTTTACGTTGCTGTTCCTTAAAGGTACGGAGAACCAGTTTCATTGCCTCATGCCAACCGGCATTGAATACGGAAGTATCCTCAGTCAACAGCCAATAGCGATAGGCCAGCCGGATGGGATAGCACAAAGAATCGATTTCCCATTTGCGTTCATGCAATTCCTTCGCCATGTGCTGCGTATGGTCTGTTTCCCAATAACTGCCCAACGGGCCATCGTTGAACGCGTTGGCATAAGGGTCTATCCGAATGCACTCTGCCTGCCGGTTGACAAGCCCCGCTATCAGAAGTTGCAAATCTTTATCTTCTTTCATTAATGGCAGATAAGGCCACACTTGCGCCGAAGAGTCGCGCAACCACATGGCATCGATATCACCGGTTATGACAAATGTATCAGGTCTGCCGTTCTTCGTTTTATATCTGACAGTGGTATCGAGCGTATTGGGAAAACAGTTCTCGAACATCCAGCGAAGCTTTTCATCCTTAATCTTCTTTTTGTTCTCTTCAATGGCCTTCTCCACGGCTTTGGACACAAAAGCCCTCTTGTCCTTTGGAGGACGCTGAGATATGTACTTCGGCTCCGGCATTCCGGATGAAGCAAAAGCCTGAGAAGGATTGGCAACTACCGCAGCCAAAGCGAGCCCTCCGGTCTTCAGAAAGCTACGTCGCGACATGTATTTTTTCATCATTGATACAACTGTGTTTTTTAATAGGTATCCGGGTTCGGGATAAGAAGCAGGCCGACAATCTCACCCGAAGGTTTGTATTTTAAAGCAAAAACCTATTGGTTATCAGACATTTGCCTCTGCCTTGTCAGACACTTGTGTTTTGCGGCTGAAACACTTGTGTCTGACGTGCAAAACACTTGTGTCTGACGGCTAAAACACTTGTGTCTGTCAAGACAAAGGATTGCAGCTGTCAAAACAGGGGGAGGATGCCCGGTCTGAAAGGCTCTCTTCTGCCTGACTGCCGTAAACCGGGGCATTCAGGAAATATCCGTCCGGCAGGATGCAGCCCTCATTTCAGCCAAAGCAACCGCCTGTCCCGAACTCAGGCAATAGGTGCGTTTACCCGGAGTTACATTGATTTTTTTCTCCTTACCGCCATAGAGTACCACCAACTCGAAACCGATATTCGTGTCTACCACAATGCTCGGTTCGTCCTTTACGGAACGACGGGATTCGGCTTTCAGGCTGACAACACCATTCGGGCCAAAGGGATAACGCTCAATTCCGTTGGCTTCCGTCAGATTCATGTCCCAAACAATCCGTCGATTGACGTAATCACCCTGAATACCGAGGACAAATTCTATCAGTTCGGCAATGGGAGGAAGTCCTGCCCATCCCACAAAGTCTTTTCTCGCCATGAATCCGGCTTCAGCCTTCTCAGGAGAATAATATTCCCAGAAAGTACCCGTATTCTTATATACCTCCAGCACCTCGGCATAATGATTCAGCGCAATTTCCCGCGCCAGCTTCCGATAGCCTTTCCTCACGAGGCCTCGCATCACCATGTAGTTAGTGCCCGGCCATATTCCGCCTTGCCAATAGCGTCCGTTCTCCTTATACTTAGGGTTGTCTGCCGACAAGGAAGGAATCCTGAATTTCCGGTTAAACGTGGCCGGATTATCCAACTCCTTCACCATACGGCCGAGTTGTTTATCGCTCAGCACATCCGTGTAAAGCGCCCAATAAGCACCTATCCCTTTTGTCCGGCAAAGAGAGCCGTCGGCATATTGGTCGTAAAGGAAGCCGCTCTTTTCATCCCAGAGATTTTCCTGAATATACTTTCCTAACATCTTTGCCTCATCTTCAAACTCTTCAATCTCTTGCCAACGCTCCAGATAGAATCCCATTTCAAGCAGCAAGTTAGCAGTAAACAGCTGCTGAAGATTCGTATCCAGCCAAATCATATGTCCATGACTGTAAATAGGGCTGTACTCTGCCGGCACACGGGGCATATTGTCCATGCCCGTCCCCCATCCGCTGGACCAGTATGTACCGTTCCGCCACGTACGGTTCTTCTTCAGCCATTTGTAATAGGCGCAAAGCACCGGGAATATTTTGTGCAGACGCTCCGTATCCCCGAACTGATGATAATAAACCATTTCACACCAAGGCATCAGATTAGGCCCGGTGCTGACCGGATCATAGCGTTCAAAACAGTCGGCTCCGTCCGCCTTTATCTCACGGCAGATGAAACCGTCCGGATGCTGTTTGGCATAGAAATTATCCAGCGTACGCTGAAAAGGAAAGAATCGCGCACCATACCGGGCAAACATCAAAATGAACGAAGAATCCCACATGAAAATATTGCCGTTATAGGCCGTGTCCAGATAACTTGAAACAAAGCCTGAACCCGGTTGAGGCTTCCGGATATTTCCCACAGCGATTTCCCATGCCCTCCAATACATCTCAATCTCCTTCTCATGCCCGTCCCAAATAGGGTTCGGAAGTATATGCCGTGCCTCCTCGAAGCTTTTCGGCTCAAGGCTTTCGGGCTTGGCAACGCGATACTCATTTTCCGTAACCAAAGGCTCTTTTACATACGTATTTTTATAAGGCAGATGATATTTCTCATCATTACCGCAACTTTGAGCTTTCAGCAGAGGAAGCACCGCAAAGGAAAGCAAGCATGTAAATAATATGCGTTTCAACATAAACAATTCTTTTGGTTTATAAATCGAGCAACTTCTTTATCTTATCAAAAATAGCCGTATTCTCATAAATGCCGGTAAAATCTTGCGAACCGGGCCCGAAAGCATATACCGGTACCATCACACCGCTATGTCCTCCTGTTGAGAATTTACAAACAATCTTGCCGCTTTTCAAATCACCGTCCACCAATGTGAGGCCTCCGGTTTCATGGTCGGCCGTAACAATCACCAGCGTTTCGCCGTCTTTGGCTGCCCATTCGTAGACTGCACCAATGGTACGGTCAAAATCATGGGTTTCCTGCATCAACAAGTCAAGGTCGTTGAAGTGTCCGTAATCATCCAGTTGTGAGCCTTCAATCATCATAAAAAAACCGTTCTCGTTCCGGCTCAGCAGTTCAATCCCTTTTAGTGAAGCACGTGCCAGAAGATCACCGCGTTCGGCCGGAAGCGGAGTATCTACCGTATCGGTCACAGCAAACACCTTGCCTTCTTTCACTCCTTCCAACTCTTCCCAACTGCGGGGTGTCTTGAATCCTTTGGCACGCAACTCCTTGAACAAGTCCCGTCCGTCCGCCCGATTTTCAAAAAGTTTGGAACCTCCTCCGAATACATAATCCACGGGACTATTCACATAATCAGCCACAATCTCGGCTTCTGCATCACGATCTTTGTTATGACAACAAAAATCGGCAGGAGTAGCATCCCAAAGCCGGCAAGTCACAGCAATGCCCGTAGCTTTGCCCTTGGCCGCAGCCAAGTCTATCAACGATGGTACAGGACGCCCCAACGTATCCACACCCACGCTATGGTAAGTCGTCTTCTGCCCTACCGCCATAGCCGTGCCACCCGCACCTGAATCAGTAATCAATCTATCGGCACAGTAGGTTTTAGAGAGCCCTACTGCCTGACAATTGTCTAAAAATAGTTTGCCGCGATTGGCCGTCCATGCCGAATACACATGCATAAGGCTCATGCCGTCGCCAATCATCAGGATGACATTTTTTACCTTCTTCCCCTGAGGCGGCGTTATCCTGTTTACTTCATAAGGTTGCTCCAGCACATAGGTTTGCTCTTTATCACGACGGCTTTGTGCCAACGCATCAGCAGACAATAATCCGATTGCCAAGACTGCAAGTAACCAGCTTCTCAATATCATTTTTCCCATTATCTCTTTTTTCTTAATTCAACAACATAACTCAGATTTTGTATCTCTACCGATAATCACTCTACCGTCACCAACACAGGGGCGTGGTCTGATAGAAGAGACTCGTTCTCGGTTTCGGCTAAAACACCGTACCTCAACACGCGCAATCCATTACGAACAAACACATAATCAATCAACGGACGTTTATCATAAGGAATCTTATCAAAATCATGGAAAGTCCATGATGGACCATATACAACAGGCGACGCCAAACGAGCATCTGTCAAATGCTTCGGATTGTTCGGGTCGGTTATATTCTTGATTACATCCGACTCCGGTTCCGAATTAAAGTCGCCGGTAACGATTACCGGCAACTCACCGCCCAATTCATTCACCTTCTCCAGTATAAGATTTACTCCTTCACGGCGTGCCACCACCCCGACATGATCCAAATGAGTGTTTAATGCCAAATACTCTTTACCTGAAACAGCGTCCTTCAGTTTCGCCCATGAAGCAATGCGTTCGCAAGCACCGTCCCAACCCTTAGAACCAGCCACTTCGGGGGTTTCGCTCAACCAGAAGTTGCCCGAATCAAGCAAAGTAAAACGACTTTTTCTATACCAAAGCGCACTGTATTCCCCTTTTTCCTTGCCATCTTCACGACCTACTCCTACCACGCCATACTCCGGCAAGCGTTGCCGAAGGTCGTCCAACTGATTACGGAGCACTTCCTGCATCCCCACTATATCCACATCATAAAAACGGACTGCGTTCGCTACCCGTTCCTTTCTGAATTTCCAGTTGTTCATGCTATCTTCCGGATTATCATAACGGATATTGAAAGACATCACATTTACAGGTTCCGACGCGGCAACCGGTTTCTTTACTTGTCCGCATGATGCAGCCAAGAATGGTAAAAGCAATAAAACTGTTTTTTTCATGACAATCTATAATTAATTCACAAACAACACCGAAGCTGGAATAGGAGCCAACTCTTTTGCAGAAGGAAGCTTCCATGCCCAACTAAAGTGCTCTCCTTCATAATCTTCAAAATAATAAAGCTTGTATGCGTGAAATCCTTTTTTCAAAGCAATCTGTCCGGTGGCCGAGATAGCTGCGTGCGAACCATCGTTGTTCACTACCGGTTCGCTGCCTATATATAAAACACTGCCGTCATCCGAACGCGTCTGAAAAGTGTAAACACCGTCTTCGGGCACATGAATCAGACCTGAAAAGATGTATCCGAAATGATCCTCTTGACCGGCATCCTTAATGGAGGGTTCAGGCATGACACCCGTTTTTATCAGCGGCGTTTTCTCAATATCTGCCACCACCCGGTAATTTCCTTCAAAATATTTATAAGCCGTACCATTCTTCGTCGGACGCACCGGAAGCGAGGGCTTCAATTCAGCTTTGACAGCCGTTATGGACAAAGTATTGCTTGGACAGAACCCTTCTTTAAACCCTTTTGCCTTAATATGCCGTGTCTTATCCAGTTCAAAAGGTTTTTCATACAGCAGGGAGTTTTCAGTCGGTTCATTTCCATCCAACGTATATCTGATTACCGCCCCCTCGGTTGCCGTAGCAAGGCGCACCGTTATTTTGTCCGCAAACAAATTCAAGTCTTTATTTACATAAGGGATAGAGACTGTGTGTTTGTCCGTATAGGAGTAGGGAGAAGCATCTTTGGAAGTTCCTCTGGTTTTATTCGGCCGGTCGGATAAGGTAAAACGCAACTCTCCCCCTTCCATCAGTTGCGCATAAGTAATAAAGTTGGCATCTATCCGTTTACCATTTAATTCTACCTTACTGATATATACATTATTGGCAGGATTATTGGCAAGAATTGTCAGCTCCTTTCCGTTTGCCAACTTAACAACCGCCCTCTCGAATAAAGGAGTGGTCAAGGCAAACTCATTGCTTCCGGGACAAACAGAATATAATCCCAAACAGGAAAGTATGTACCATGCCGACATCTGTCCGCAGTCTTCGTTGCCACTGATACCACCCGGCAGAGGCTGATACATTTCATGTAGCAGACGGCGTGTCATCTCCTGCGTTTTCCAAGGTTGTCCTACGTAATCATACAAATAAGCAATGTGGTGGCTCGGCTCATTGCCGTGAGCATACTGCCCTATCAATCCGGTAATATCGGAAAGCTCGCCATCTACTTTAGAGTCAACAGTAAATATGGAATCGAGTGCTGCAACAAACGCTTCTTTACCTCCGAACAGTTGTACCATTCCGTTCACATCGTGAGGAACAAAAAAACGATATTGCCATGCGGTAGCTTCAGTATAAGCACGCCCTACTTCGAACGGATTGAAAGGTGTTTCCCAATTGCCATCCAACCGTTTGCCACGAAAAAATTTAGTAGAACCGTCGAACACATTGATGTAGTTTTGAGAACGCCCGATGTATTTTTCATAGACATCTTCCCGCCCCATCTCCCGCGCCATGCGCGCAATGCACCAATCGTCATAAGCAAATTCCAACAAACAAGAGACTGATTCTCTTTTGATATTCGAAGGTATAAAACCGTATTTGATGTAATAATCCGCCCCTTTCTTATTCTTCTCGGAAGAAACCATCATGGCTTCCAGCGCTTTCTCCGCATCGAATCCTCTTATCCCTTTCAGATAGGCATCGGCAATAACGGAAGCCGAATGATAGCCAATCATTGTGCCAGTCTCTCCTGAAGCAAGCGGCCAAATGGGAAGTTCGCCCGAAGCGTCGTAGATATCCAGAAAAGAGTGGATCATATCATTGACTAATGTTGTGTCAATCAGTGTCATCAACGGATTCCAAGCACGGAAAGTATCCCAAAGGGAGAATGTGGAATAGCGCACCTTGCCTTTAGGAAGTTGCCCTATCTGCATGTTGTGACGGCGATACCGGCCATTGACATCGCTCACGGTATTGGGTACTACCATGACATGATACATGGCGGTATAGAAGTTTTTCAAATCGCCTGTACGGCCCCCTTCCACGGTGATGGACGACAAAACCCGCCCCCATTCGCTCCGGGCAGCAACGCACACTGCATCAAAATCGAAATCTTTCACTTCGTGCTCCAGATTCTCGCGTGCATTTTCCACACTGACTTGCGACAATCCCACTTTTACCACAAGAGGCATTTTGTCTGTATTATCAAATGTAAGCACAGCTTGAAGATGTTCACCTTCCAATTTATCTTCAACACGAATCTCTTTTTTATCCTTCAAAAAACGGATATTCTGAACCGGCTTGGAGAATCGGGCTGCGAAATAGACATATTGATTATCCGTCCATCCGCCTGTTCTCCGCATACCGGCTATTTCATCGGCAGCCGTTTGCTCTATGCTCGCCTCATAAATCCGCTCATTGTCAAGAAGATGTTCCAAATCTATAATCACAAAAACCGGTTTATCCGAAGGAAAAGTATAACGATGCATACCCACATGCGTCGTTGCCGTCAGTTCGGCTTTTATTTTCTCGTCTTTCAATATCACCGAATAATATCCGGGTGTAGCCTCTTCATCCCTATGTGAGAAAGTTGCAGGGTGGCAGATGTTTCCTTCTGCGTCCGGCTCAGGGTTTGTCGTTGTGGGGCGCAACAAAATATCCCCCAAGTCAATACAGCCCGTTCCGCTCAGGTGGGTATGCGAAAATCCTTTCAAAGAAGTATCGTCATAGTGGTATCCCGCACAGGCATCCCAGTTCCCGGCACGAGTATCCGGACTTAACTGTACCGCACCGAAAGGCATTGTAGCCCCCGGATAAGTATGCCCGTGAAAGCCTGTTCCTATAAAAGGATCTACGTAGTCTGTCGGCGACAGCATACCGGTCGTGCAAGAACCGCAGATTAGAAATACGGCAGCGGAGAAAAACAGTTTTTTTTGTTTCATCAGTTCAAGATTTTAAAGGAGGACAGGGGACATTTTTTTCTCTTGTAAGTCAAAGATACTATTTAGTATATTATATCCTGTCAAAAAAGCACAAAAATCAGTAGCATAACCACAGAGACCATCCCAAGAATGATGTCTTTTCAAAGATAAGAATAGAGTGTATTGACGGATTTACCGGACTAATCCTCTCTCTGTGTAAAAGTGTCAATGGCATTAAAAGAGAAAATCTGCAAGAGCCAATACCAAATATGAATACCGACCCTTGCAGACAAGACCAATGGCAATGATCTGTTTTCTGTTTTTTTAATCTATGTTCAACTCTTAGTGAACAACCTTAATTGTAACCTTCGTTTTGCTTCAGCTTACCATTCGAGTTCACCACTTGTTGGGACGGATAAGGAAAGACAATCATATGGTCTTTATATGTAGCCTTGTCTTTATAATCCTCATAAGCACCGACCGTGTATTCGGAATCCGGATTCTGGCGATCTTTATAATGGCGCACTCTCGGATGGGCATTCAGTTCGGCTGCTGCCAATGCCTTGATTTCAGCATTACCGGAACGATGCCAGCGTTTCAAATCGAACAAATGGTCTGTAAACTCAAAAGCAAGTTCGCAACGACGTTCATGATACAAGTCGGACATAGTGGCGGTAGCAGCCAACGGAGCTAATTTGGCACGCTGACGAATGCGATTCAAGTCGGCTGTTGCTTTGTCGGCCCTGTTAGTCATCAAGTAAGCTTCGGCACGGAACAACAGCATCTCTGCAAAACGGATGATTGGGAAGTTGATACGAGCCGTAGGCCAGTCGCCGTTTGTATTGATGTAGCCTTTGTTTGCTGCGTCTTCATGTTTGAACGGATCCATATACTTGTTAATCATGAAACCGGATTCTATATCGGAGGTAGACCAGAATTTACGGGTTTCGCCAAGCAACCGGAATTCCTGTCCATATTCCAAGAGGGTACGTATCAGGCGGTCATTGCCTTCTCCGTCTTTCAACAACTCGGCATAGATATCATAAGAAGGCTTGTTCTGCCCCCAGCCGTTGTATTTTCCCCAAGCCTTATTCTCGAGGATGACGCCCGGAAACTCGGAGCCACCACCGGTAGAGCCACCATTGCCCGGAATAGTCCACAAATATTCCTTATTCCAAAAATCAGTGAATTCGGAAGAGAATACTTGGGCATACGTATCCGCCAAATCACGACCATACGTACCTTCCAGCTCGTTTACCATAGCAATGACTTTCTCCCATTGCGTAGCATCCCACGTTGCCCAATAGGCATACACTTTGGCTTTAAAAGCTACCGCAGCCGCATCGTGCGCACGTCCTCTGTCATCAACGTCATATTCTTCAAATCTGGGCAAGTATTCAATGGCTTTATCCATGTCCGAAATGATATATTGGTAGTTGTCTATGACAGACTCCCGCTGAGGCGGAATGGAATAGTAGTCGTTTTGGTTGTCATAATCTTCATAGCGAATGAACGGTACACCCTGTTTGTCTGTACCATAGCGGTAAGCTATCAGGAAATGCGCCCATCCACGAGTAAAATAGGCCTCACCCAAACTACGACGCTCGATATCGGACAAGGTTTTGGAACCCGCCTTTGTAAGCAATTGCTTAATAACATAGTTGGAACGCGCCATAATGGTGTACATCCTGTCAAAAACGGTCCTTAAAGGAGATTCGTCTCCTGTGTATTTCAATGTAGCGAGAGTGGGATAGCCGCGGGTCTTTCCCCAGACAACGTCGCAAGCAGCGCCCTGCTCCCAAAACAATTCACGACCATACACGGCTTCCTGATGGAATCTCTCATACAAGGCATCCACAGCGTCAACAGCCTGCTGATCGCTCGTAAAATATGTATTAATGGTGGCATCTCCTTCCGGCTGTACATCCAGAAACTCGCTGCATGAACTCAAAAGCAATGTCGAGGAGATTACGATATAAAAAATATTTCTTTTCATAATTTCTTTCCTTTCATAATGTTAGTAAGTCAATTTCACACCAACAGAAAACACCCTTGATACAGGATATTTCATGGCGTCCCATCCACCGCATTCGGGATCCATACCCGAATAGCCGGTAAAGGTTGCCAGATTTTCTCCACTGAAATACACAGACATACGGCTGTTGCGCTCATTGAGATGAGACCACTTGCGGAGCATATCCGTCAAATCATAAGAGATTGTAATATTCTTCAAACGGAGATAAGAGGCATCTTCCAAGTACCAATCGGAAGCGGTACTGAAGTTTCCATTCGGGTCATTTTTTGACAAGCGGGGTATATCGGAACCTGTGTTCGAAGGACTCCATGCATTCAGGATTTCACTGGAACGATTGAAGTTGCCCTCCACATCGCCCAACAACATATACTTACCGATGTAAGCAGCCTGTGCACCGCCTACTCCTTGCAACATGGCACTGAAGGAAAGCTTCTTGTAGTTGAAGCCCAGCGTCAACGCAAATGTCGTTTCGGGTGTGGCATTGCCCATATACTGACGGTCAGCATCTGTAATCTTGCCGTCGCCGTTGGCATCAACGAATTTCAAATCGCCTGCCACAGCATTGGGCTGAATACGGTTACCGTTTTTATCTACATAAGCAGCTGCATCGGCATCGGTTTGGAAAATACCATCCGTCTTAATCAGATAATAAGAATTCAGAGGTTCTCCTTCGGCGGTCTGATAAATGTAAGAACCGCCACGGAAACGCTTGCTGTTGGTCCATACTCCCGGCGTGCCATCCGCATTCTTCAAACCGATATCCGTAACCTTATTATTCAAGTACGAGAAATTGCCTGTTACAAAATAAGAGAAATCTTTATTGATTCTGTCCCTCCAACTGAATTGCGCTTCGAAACCACGGTTGCGCACTTCGCCCTGGTTGACGTACAGAGGATCCAAACCGATGGTGGTGGGCCATTCCATTTCGCGTGTCTGAATCAGATTGTAGGTGCGTTTGTCGAAATAATCCAAAGAGAGTGACAAGCGGTTTCTAAACAGTTCCATATCCACACCCAAGTCGTATTGTTCGGAAGTCTCCCAAGTCAACTCCGGATTCAAGGCCCTGCTGTTATAAACAAAGTTACCCCATACTTTGCCTGATTCCACACCATATTGTGCTTGTTCCGACCATGACGTTTTTTCGAGCAAAGGCGATTTGTAATTGAAAGGAATAGAGCTTAAATTTCCTATACGTCCCCAAGATGCACGCAATTTCAATAAGCTGATAAAGTTACTCTTCTTGAAGAATTTCTCGTTAGATATTTTCCAACCTAATGTCACAGCCGGGAAGTCGCCATGATTATTCGCTTTGGGCAAGCGGCCTGCATAGTCGCGACGCCATGAAGCTGTGGCGAAGTAACGGTCGTTGTAGGAATAAGCCAAACGGGCAATCAATGAGACATTGGCATCAGGACCGGCCAGATAATCAATGGCTTGGGTGGTTCCGGCATAAGCCAAGTATTGCAGAAACTCCGATTCATCGGCAAAGTCTCTACCGGTAACCTCCAACCCGCGACGGCTATAACGGTCGGCAGTAGTAGAGAACAAGGCACCGACAGTGTGTTCGCCAAAGGTATGGTCGTAGGTCAATGTATTTTCCGTTTTCCACACATCGGCGCGATAGGTCGTTTCCGTCAAGGAGTTGGACAGAGCCGGTTTGCCTACCTCATCGCGAATGGGATTGAAGTTCTTATAAAGATTGCTGTTCAGGTTATAGGTGAAACGGCTGGTAAACTTCAGTCCCGGAATCACATTCGCAATCTCCAGACTGGTTGTGCTCCAGATGTCACTGGTTTTGTTGTATCGGTTTTCAGCTTCCAGCAAGCGAACCGGATTCACCGCATCGCCATGAATGTCGGCGAAATTCGAGCCGTATTGGGCGATATAAGCAGGGTCTTCGGTAGTGGTTCCTCCGTAGCTTCCATCCAACGCATTATATATAGAAGCGCTGGCAGGCATGTAGATAGCCGAAATGATGGGACCTGTATAACCGTCGTTATCCGTATTTTTAGAACGCGACTCCGTATTCTTCCAAACAAAATCTTCGCTGATGGTGACCCACTTGTTCAGTTTTATCTTGCCGTTGTAGCGCAAAGAAAGGTTTTTGTTAAAGGTGTTGATGAGCACTCCCTCATCATTGTCGTAAGCAAAAGAGATGCGGCTGCTATAATTATCCGTACCTACATTCAAGGCCACGTTGTGGCGTTGATAGAAAGCTGTGCGGAAAATGGCGTCCATCCAATCGGTGCGGGTAGTACCTACCCACGGATTCTTGGAGACATCCCAACCGGTAGGCAGTGTCATACCGGCATTGGCATAAGAGCGTTTACGCATTTCGATTTGCTGTTCCGCATTCAGAGGGTCAATCAGGTTGGTGGCTTGACGAAGACCGAACGTGCCGTCGTAAGTCAAAGCCGGCATACCTTCCTTAGCTTTCTTTGTGGTAACCAAAACCACGCCGCCTGCACCGGATTGTGCTCCATAGATGGCCGCCGAAGCCGCATCTTTCAACACAACAATACTCTCTATATCGTTTACGGAAGCAATGGGAGCGCCGGGAACACCGTCCACTACCCACAATACATCGTCTTTAGCCGAGCCTTGACCGCGGATGACAATGCTGGGAGAAGAAGTCGGGTCGCCACCGTCTGCTTGGATGGTGACACCGGGCAACTGGCCTTGCAACATACCCTCGGTAGAGGTCACAGGGCGCACAGCCAACTCGTCGGTATTACTCACCACACCGACGGAAGCCGACAAGTCTTGCTTGCGCGCACTGGCTCCGTAGCCTAAGACCACAACTTCGTCCAGCAGCTCGGTGTCTTCTTTCAAGACAATCACCAAAGGCTTGCCCGTAACCGTAACTTCCTGAATTTGGAAACCGACGTAGCTGATGAGCAATACGGCATTCTTTGCCGCCGGTACTTCGAATTTCCCGTCAAGATCGGTGACAACGCCTGTCGTTGTCCCCTTCACCAGCACATTGGCGCCGATAATCGGTTCGCCCGTCTGGTCTTTCACTGTTCCCTTCACTGACATTTGCTGCGCAACGGCACCAACCGACAAGAGCAGCCCCAAAACTAAGGGAAGAATCGTCCGATAGATTCTAAGATTTGTTCGTTTCATGCATTTAAGTTTTAAGTTTATAATTACGTACAATTGCACAATGGTTTAGAAAAATGAAGCAAAATTCTTAAAACCATGTTGCAACTGCATGACAAAGGTTTATCATTTATTTTATATTTCGACTTGTCCTCCGTCCCAAGCATCCGTCAGCACAGAAGCTCCCAACAAGCTTGCGTCTTCCTCCTGCGAGGGTATTATCTCCACACTTTCCGATATTACTTTATAGGGAAAATCGCGCATACCCTCTCTCATTGCCCCTTCAAAAAGGGGGAAAGCCGATGCAATGCCTCCTCCCAACACAATCGCCTGAGGTGCATAGGCATAGAGAATGACTTTCATCAGATGGCTCAGATGAAGGCCGAAATCGTGCCACAGCTTCAGCGAGGCGGCGTCGCCTTGTTGTGCTTTGCCGGCAACTTCCATGCTCGTGGTGCCGTGCCGCTTGAAAAAGAAACTGCTGCAATAGTGCTCGAAATCGGCATCCAGATAGGGGAACGAGCCTATTTCACCGGCTCCCATGTATTGACCTCCGTACAAGCGATGATTGACAATGACTCCCGCACCTATGCCGGTTCCGATGGTCACGCCCACCATATCGGCATAGGGCTTCCCTTTACCGAACCGGCTCTCGCCCAAGGCAAAGCAGTTGGAATCGTTGTTGACGGCAACCGGCAGTCCGAACTCCTTCTCCAAAGCTTCTTTTAAGTGAACTTCTGTCCACGAAGGGATGTTCGCCACATTATATACAATACCTTTTTGGGGATGGACGATGGAAGGAACTCCTATGCCGATGCCGTCTACCTGCGTGTTCATCATGTCTTTGATGAGCCGAACCAGTTGGCCGAGCACCACCGTAGCCTCTTGCTGTGCAAGACAGGCCACCGACACTTTTTTCAGGCAGCGCCCGTTTTCCACTTGGGCTATCCTTATATTCGTACCTCCCAAATCGATTGATAATTTCATTGTATATTAGGTTTAAACGGTTTTGGTATTTGCAAAAATAAGAACACTCTTTTTCTTCCATGCCGCCAATTGCGCATATAAATCTTCATTTTGCGCAAAAATAAAGACGTGTTCCCCAAAAGTTGCCTTCAAAGAGCGGCAAGAAAGATGCCGAATGTTTTGCCTCGTGTTACGGCTTAATTCAGAAACATTTCAATAGCTGTTGCAGCGAATCAAATAATCTGCCAACGCTTTCCCGCCTTGCAAGTCTGTAAAGTCGATGAAGACGATGCCGCATTTCCGCTTACGGCCTTTCGCCAGATAAGCCGCCACCGGTTGGTTTATGCGGTTGGCAAAGGCCAAAGGCGTGCCCGAAGGCAGACCGGTGGCACTGGTGAAAGAGATTGCCCAACGACGCGAGGCGGCCGGCTCGGCAGCCACCTTATCGAAGTGGCGGATGCAGGACGCAATTTTTTTATCCGCTTCCTTATCCGATTCGTATTGATATTCATCCTGAAGCAGGACTTTACCCTCCACCCCATCTTTATCGCGAAGCGTAAGCAGGCAGGACGCATTGTCAGCCCACCCGATGCAGGCAGCTCCCGGATAGCGTTCCATGACAAAGTCTCTATGCAAAAAGAGGATTTTGCCGCGACACTCTCCGAGCGTCAGCCCGGGATGGAAATCCGTCACGAAATAGCGTTGATGGGCAGGGATAAGCAAAGAGGAGGATAAAAGAGATACGTAGTCTTCCGACGCACCCCCTTCTTTCTTCAGCGACACAACCAGCGTTTCAGAAGGATGTGCCTGCAAAAAGGCGATGAAAGCGGGCAGCACGTCTTCTTCCCAATAGATGCCCTGAAAGGCATGGCTGTGGAATATGCCCAGCTTATTCTTCCTTTTCCGCAGACGGATATCAAAAGCACGTATGCCTTGTTGCAACTGTCCGGCGATGCTCAGGGTTTGCGTTCTCAACGTACGTCCCCCTCTTGTGCTCCCACTGTCGTGCGTGCCGGGGACAGACAGTTTGCACATCGGCAATGTGTCATGGAGTGCTTTCATCCATTCCTCCTTTCCGGCTTCGGTCGGAAAGCCTGCACTTACGGCACAGATGCAAGGAACAGCCATCCATACAGCCAGCATCCATATAGCAAAGATTCGCTTCCAGTTCTGTCTCATGGCGTTTCTTATAAATGCTTTATTTTCACAAATATAGAAAATCCATTCATCGATTTCGGTCCGAAAAACGCATATAAATCCTCATTTTGCGCAAATCAATGCGATGTCTCTTATCCGGGTTTGGGATGAGTGCCACTGTTCTTCCCGCCCTGAAACTAAAAGTTTCACCCTCCGTCTTCGGGATGGAACTCACCTCCCAATACAACTTAGGATACCTCCCAATACGACTGAAGTACCCCTAAGTCGTATTGGGAGGTATCCTAAGTTGTATTGGGAAATCGCTTCCCTATCATACACATACAGGTGGGAAATAAGGTTTCAATCGTCAGGAAACACTTCTGACGGGGTGAAACCCTGCGAGTGGCACTTTATTCGCCACCAAACAATCGGTCAAAAAAAACGGGAGGAAAAGGCTTCATAGCGGGTTCGGTGCCTCCAACGGAGCCTCATCCCAAAACAAACTGCAAATGATTATCCGTGCTCTGCTCCTCATCCAAAGCAAAGCCTTCCCATGCGAAAGTTCTCAGTTCTTCCGGGCAGTCGATACGGTTCTTGATGATATGGCGCACCATCTCGCCACGGCACATCTTGGCATAGACGACCACCGTCTTCCGCTTGCCGCCTTTCATCACCTGAAAATCGGGCGTAACCACACGCACCTCTTGCTCCACCCGTTTCCAGTCGAACAAGTCCTTCATCTCGCCGCTTGCCAGATTGACGAGCACTCCGCCCCGATGCTTGATTTCGGCAATGAAATAATCCGTCAGCAAAGGCTTCCAGTAGTCGAACATAGAGATGCCTCCCTTTTCCGGCAGCCGTACATCGCCCTCCATACGATAGAGCCTGATGCCATCCAAAGGGCGAAGCAATCCGTAGAGAAAAGAAGTGATAAGCAGATGGTCTTGGGCGTAACAAAAATCGTCTTCCGTAAAATCTTCCGGCAAGATACGCTTGAACACAGCGCCCGTATAAGCACAAATGGCGGGAACAGGAAGGTTGTCCGCCGAACAGAAATCATGGAAGCGCAGGCTGTTCTCAGCGGCAATCTTGGCATTCACCCGCAAAAGTTTCGCCAACTCCGATGCCGAATACTGCGACATCTCCAGCGCATGCAGCACAGCCTCCGCCTCAAACCGGGGAACAGTGACACGGGGCACGGCTATGGAACCGCACGACGGTGTCATGGTCTTTGCACAAGATATAAAACTAAGCATAAGGAAGCCTCTTTGGTTTCTCGTGCAAAATAAAGCCTTTTCAACAAAGAATACAAAAGCTCTCAATATTTTCTTTAGAATTAGTCTTGGTTTCAAGAGTTTTTCATACCTTTACAGCTTGCAGGAGTATAGCGTGCCCATTCAGGGCGGAAAAGCCCGTTATTCCCCACATGGCCGGAAAGCTGTGTGCCTGAGACAAGAAAAAGAAAAAATAATATATAAAATGACTCACAAATGGAATTATCAACCCATTACACCCGAACAGACAGAAGCAAGCCGGCGGTTGGCCCAAGAATTGGGGATTAGCCCGATACTCGGACGATTGTTGGTGGAGCGGGGAATAACAACGGCATCGGATGCCCGGAAGTTTTTCCGCCCGCAACTGCCCGACCTATACGACCCGTTCCTGATGAAGGACATGGATGTGGCCGTGGAACGTCTGAACAAGGCAATGGGGAAAAAAGAGCGCATTCTGATTTATGGAGATTATGACGTAGACGGCACTACGGCCGTGGCGCTGGTCTACAAGTTTATTCAACAATTCTATTCGAACATCGACTATTACATTCCCGACCGCTACAACGAGGGATACGGAGTTTCGTTCAAAGGGGTGGATTATGCCGCAGAAAGTGGCGTAGGCCTGATTATCGTTCTGGATTGCGGCATCAAGGCCGTAGAGGAAATCACATACGCCAAGGCAAAAGGCATCGATTTCATCATCTGCGACCACCACGTACCCGACGAAGTGTTGCCCCCCGCCGTAGCCATCCTGAATGCCAAACGGGAAGACAACACCTATCCCTACGAGCACCTATCGGGATGCGGCGTAGGGTTTAAGTTCATGCAGGCATTCGCCATCAGCAACGGCATCGAATTTCACCACCTGATACCTTTGCTGGATCTCTGTGCCGTCAGCATCGCATCGGACATCGTGCCCATCATGGGCGAAAACCGTATCTTGGCCTACCACGGGCTGAAGCAGTTGAACAGCAACCCCAGCGTAGGACTGAAAGCAATCATCGACGTTTGCGGACTGACGGATAAGGACATCACCGTGGGCGACATCGTATTCAAGATAGGTCCCCGAATCAATGCTTCCGGACGCATTCAGAACGGGAAAGAGGCTGTCGACCTGCTCACGGAGAAAGATTTCTCCGTGGCTCTGGAGAAAGCCGGCCAAATCAACCAGTACAACGAAACCCGCAAAGACTTGGACAAGACCATGACCGAAGAGGCCAACCAAATCGTGGCTGGTCTGGACGGACTGGCCGACCGCCGTTCCATCGTGCTGTATAACGAAGACTGGCACAAAGGTGTCATAGGCATTGTGGCTTCCCGCCTGACGGAGATTTATTATCGCCCGGCCGTAGTGTTGACACGCACGGACGACATGGCCACCGGGTCGGCCCGCTCCGTATCGGGCTTCGACGTGTACAAAGCCATCGAATATTGTCGAGACCTGTTGGAAAACTTCGGTGGACATACCTACGCGGCCGGCCTCTCCATGAAAGTGGAAAACGTGCCGGCCTTTATGGAACGCTTCGAGGAATTTGTGTCGCAGAACATCCTGCCCGAACAGACTTGTGCCGTCATCGACATCAATGCAGAAATCGACTTCAAAGACATCACTCCCAAATTCTGCAACGATTTGAAGAAGTTCAATCCCTTCGGACCGGACAATACCAAACCCGTATTCTGCACGCACAATGTCTACGACTACGGCACCAGCAAAGTAGTGGGTCGCGATCAGGAGCACATCAAATTAGAATTGGTAGACAACAAATCGAACAACGTGATGAACGGCATTGCTTTCGGACAAAGCTCGCACGTGCGTTTCATCAAAACCAAGCGGTCGTTCGACATCTGTTATACCATCGAGGAGAATACCCATAAACGAGGAGAAATACAGTTGCAGATTGAGGATATAAGGCCGGAAGCCTCTTCTCCCGATTCCATCCAATAGACTGAAAGCCTCTCCCCCTACTCTTTCCTCCGTAGGGAGGGGAGCAGACAGACCGATTGCTATGAATAAAAGTAACTTTGCTTCCCGCTCCCTATGGGGAAAAAGACAAGAGGAGGTATCTTCTCCCCCTCCCTGCGGGGGAGGGGAACAGAGGGAAGAGGCTTCAGATCCGAGGTTTCTTCTCCGGCAATATTGGGGCTACACCTCTTTCCGTGGCATTCAGGAAGACATCATCAACAGCATTCTTGCCGGTAAGGACACCTTGGGACTGATGCCTACGGGCGGAGGCAAATCCATCACATTTCAAGTTCCGGCACTCGCCCAAGAAGGGCTGTGCTTGGTCATCACTCCCTTGATTGCCTTAATGAAGGATCAGGTGCAAAACCTGAAAAAGCGAGGAATTAAAGCACTTGCCATTTATTCCGGCATGAGTCGGCAGGAAATCATCGTCGCTTTGGAGAACTGCATCTTCGGCAATTTCAAGTTTCTCTACATCTCACCCGAACGACTGGATACCGATATTTTCCGTAGCAAGGTGCAGAAGATGAAAATCAGCATGATTACGGTAGACGAGAGCCACTGCATCTCGCAATGGGGGTATGACTTCCGTCCCGCCTACCTGAAAATAGCCGAAATACGGAAGTTACTGCCCGGCATACCGGTACTTGCACTGACAGCCACCGCCACCCCTGAGGTAATCAAGGACATTCAAAAGCGCCTGAACTTCCGCGAAGAAAACGTGTTCCGCATGAGCTTCGAGCGCCAAAACCTTGCCTACATCGTCCGGAAGACGGAAAACAAGACAGGAGAGTTGTTGCATATACTGCGCCGCATGTCAGGCAGTGCCATCATCTATGTGCGAAACCGCCGCCGCACAAAGGAAATCACCGAACTGCTGCATAACGAACACATCACTGCCGACTTCTATCATGCCGGACTGGACGATGCCACCAAAGACATCCGCCAACAACGCTGGCAAACAGGTGAGAGCCGAGTCATGGTTGCCACCAATGCTTTCGGCATGGGCATCGACAAACCCGACGTGCGCATTGTTGTCCACATGGATCTGCCCGACTCCATAGAAGCCTATTTTCAAGAAGCCGGTCGGGCAGGAAGGGATGGGAAAAAAGCCTATGCCGTCATCCTGTATGCCAAATCAGATCATGCAACTCTCCATAAACGCATTCCCGACAGCTTTCCGGAGAAAGAATACATCAAGGACGTGTACGAGCACCTCCAATACTATTATCAAATGGCAATGGGAGACGGGCAAGGTTGCGTACGCGAGTTCAACATAGAGGATTTTTGCAGGAAATTCAAATATTTCCCCGTCCCCGTAGACAGTGCCTTGAAGATACTGACACAGGCCGGCTACTTGGAATACACGGACGAACAGGACAACGCTTCCCGACTGCTGTTCACCATCCGAAGAGACGAACTCTACAAACTGAAAGAAATGGACGAGGAGACGGACAAGCTCATTCAAATCATATTGCGCTCCTACACCGGCATATTCACCGATTATGCTTTCATTAATGAAGATTCGCTTGCCACACGTAGCGGACTCATGAGACGGCAAGTGTACGAGCTGCTTATCCATCTTGCCAAGCTCCGTATCGTCAGTTATATTCCCCGAAAAAAGACACCTTATATAATATACGCGCGCGAACGAGTAGAGAAACATCATCTGCAAATTCCTCCTTCGGTGTATGAAGAGCGAAAGGCACGCTACGAAAAGCGCATCGCCGCCATGCTCGATTACGCCGGTAACGCTACGGCATGCCGTAGCCGCATGTTGTTGCGCTACTTCGGTGAGAAGAACGAGCATAACTGCGGACAATGCGACACCTGCATCAGCCTGAAAAAAGAAGGGGGACATAAAGACGGCCTTGCAAAGGAACTCGTCGAGGATGTACTCCGGGCACTTTCCGAACAAACCATGACACCCGCCGCTTTGTCCGAACGGTTATCCACGGACAAGGAAACACTCACCCGTGTTCTGCACGGGCTATTGGATGAAGGACGAGTAATTGCCGTCAACGGGATGCTGGAAGTTAAGAAATAAATCATTACTTTTGCCGCAAAAAGGAGGTCCCCCTCCTTCTCACTCTATTATATTTTACCCTTTTAAGACTTTAAAATATGGGATTCTTTACATCTTTCTTCTCAGGCAAAACAGAAAGCCCGGCAGATGAGAAACAGAAAAGCAACCGGAAGAATTTTGAAATATTCAAGTACGATGGTATGCGTGCACAGCGCATAGGCCGCGCAGACTATGCCGTGAAATGTTTCACGGAAGCCCTTGCCATTTATGAAGACTTCGAGACAATGGGCTATCTGGCACAAGTCTATATTCAGACCGGAGAAGCGGACAATGCGCGCAAATTGCTGGAGCAAATGACCCGGATAGAACCGGAACATACAGCTACCTACATCAGCCTTGCCAACGTGTGCTACATGCTGGAAGATTATACAGCCATGGCCGAAGCGGCAACAAAAGCCATCGAGATAGAAGAAGGCAATGCCATGGCCCATTACCTGCTTGGCAAGGCCGACGACAACCGGGGAGACGGGATAATGTGCGTTGCCCACCTCACAAAAGCCATCGTGCTGAAAGAGGATTTCACGGATGCCCGCTTGCTGCGTGCCGAAGCATTGACCAAGATGAAACAATACAAGGAGGCGATGGAGGATATCGACGCCATTCTGGCACAAGACTCCGAAGAGGAAGCTGCGCTGTTGCTGCGCGGAAAAATCAGAGAAGCCACCGAAGACGAAGATGCGGCGGAAGCCGATTATCGCCTCGTGACAGAGCTGAATCCCTTCAACGAACAAGCATTCTTGTATCTGGGCCAGCTTTACATCAACCGCAAGAGGCTGACAGAAGCCATTGAACTCTTCACCGAAGCCATTGAACTGAATCCGGATTTCTCGACAGCCTATCACGAACGCGGACGTGCCAAGCTGTTGAACGGAGATAAGGAAGGCGCTACGGAAGATATGAAGAAAGGCTTGGAGCTTAATCCCAAAGAGGTAAAGAACATCACCGGGCAATATAACGGGCAGCCGGGCGGACAACAGACGGACATATTGGGATTATAGAAAAGAGGATGAGACAGATGCCGGAAAGCAAACCTTGCAGGTTTGCAAAAATATGCTGCCTTCTAAAAAAGATACCGGTCTGAAATAAAAAACATCCTTTTTAATTTGTATGTAAAAGAAAAGCATTACTTTTGCCGCATAATTCAGAAAAAACAGAGAATAATAAGTATGAAATCATTTGCTTACGCATATTACTTCTTTTTTTACTTTTACTTTGGTCGGAAAGTAGAGCGGGAGTTTGTATGTGTCAAGTGACAGTGATGCTTAAGAACTGAACAGAGAGAACAAGTAAAAATACTGAATCCCGCTCCATCCGTATGGAAGCGGGATTTTTTTATAGCAATAAAGAACCCGAAGAAATAAAAAGAATGAAAAAGGTTGCCATTCAAGGAACAGCAGGCTCTTTTCACGACATAGCCGCCCACAAATACTTCGAAGGAGAAGAAATAGAGCTGATTTGTTGCGCAAGCTTCGAAGAGGTGTTTGCCGCCGTCAAGAAAGACAGCAAAGTGATAGGCATGCTGGCCATAGAGAATACCATCGCAGGAAGCCTGCTGTACAACAACGAACTGCTGCGCCAAAGCGGAGCGCAAATCGTGGGAGAGCATAAACTGCGCATCTCGCACAGTTTCGTATGCCTGCCCGAAGAAGACTGGAGAGACATCACGGAAGTCAACTCCCACCCCATTGCCCTGATGCAGTGCCGCGAATTTCTGAGCAAACATCCCGAAATCAAAGTGGTGGAAGCCGAAGACACCGCACTGAGCGCCGAAATCATCAGGAAAAAGAACCTGAAAGGGCATGCCGCCATCTGTTCCAAAATGGCAGCCGAGCGTTATGGAATGAAAATCCTGCAAGAGGGAATAGAGACAAACAAGCACAACTTCACCCGCTTTCTGGTGGTGGCCGACCCTTGGCAGGCAGACGAGCTGAACCGCCACCGCAAGAAGGAAATCGACAAGGCGAGCATGGTATTCACGTTGCCGCATACGGAAGGAAGCCTCTCGCAGGTATTGTCCATCCTCTCTTTCTACAACATCAACCTGACCAAGATACAGTCTCTGCCCATCATCGGGCGCGAATGGGAATATCAATTCTATGTGGATATCGTTTTCGACAATGTACTCAGATACAAACAGTCCATTACGGCTATCACCCCCCTGACGAAAGAACTCAAAATATTAGGAGAATATGAAGATGGAAAATCAAGCATCTAAAATAAGGCCGGCCCACCGTTTGGCAAGCGTAAGCGAATACTACTTCTCGAAAAAGCTGAAAGAAGTGGCACAAATGAATGCCGAAGGAAAAAACGTCATCAGTCTGGGCATAGGAAGCCCCGACATGCCGCCTGCCGAAAAAACCGTGCAAGCCCTTTGCGAAGCGGCCAAGAATCCGGACGGACACGGCTACATGCCCTATACGGGCATTCCCGAACTGCGCCGGGCATTTGCCGGCTGGTATAAGAAATGGTATGGCGTGGAACTGAATCCCGATACGGAGATACAACCGCTCATCGGTTCAAAAGAAGGTATCCTGCATGTCACGCTGGCCTTTGTCAATCCGGGCGAACAGGTATTGATTCCCAATCCCGGCTACCCCACTTACACGTCGCTCAGCAAGATACTCGGCGCCGAGGTGGTGAACTACGACCTGAAAGAAGAAAACGGCTGGATGCCCGACTTCGATGAGCTGGAAAAGATGGATATGAGCCGCGTGAAACTGATGTGGACCAACTATCCCAACATGCCGACGGGGGCCAACGCAACTCCGGAGCTTTATGAAAGGCTGGTAGACTTTGCCCGCCGAAAGGACATCGTCATCGTAAACGACAATCCGTACAGCTTCATCCTGAACGAACACCCCATCAGCATACTCAGCGTGCCGGGAGCCAAGGGCTGCTGCATCGAGCTCAACTCCATGAGCAAAAGCCACAACATGCCGGGATGGCGCATCGGCATGCTGGCCTCGAACGCCGACTTCGTTCAATGGATACTGAAGGTGAAAAGCAACATAGACAGCGGCATGTTCCGCGCCATGCAACTGGCTGCGGCCACCGCGCTGGAAGCAGAAAAAGAGTGGTATGACGGCAACAACGCCAACTATCGCAACCGCCGCCGGCTGGCAGGAGAAATCATGCATGCCTTGGGATGCACCTACAACCCCGACCAAACGGGAATGTTTCTCTGGGGAAAGATTCCGGAGAGTTGCACGGATGTGGAAGAACTGACGGAGCGCGTGCTTCACAAAGCCCGGGTATTCATCACACCCGGTTTTATCTTCGGAAGCAACGGGAAAAGGTTTATCCGCATTTCGCTTTGCTGCAAAGACGATAAACTGGCCGAAGCATTGGAAAGAATCAGGAAAATAAACGAATAATATTTATAAAGAAAGATATGGAACTTGAATTAGAACCCATCACACTGCCCGGCGTGGAAAACAAACGGCCGTTGATAATAGCCGGCCCGTGCAGTGCCGAAACCGAAGAGCAAGTAATGACCACCGCCAAGCAGTTGGCCGACAAAGGCATCAAGATATTCCGTGCCGGAATATGGAAGCCGCGCACCAAACCGGGCGGATTCGAAGGCATCGGCGTGGAAGGTCTGCCTTGGCTGAAAGAGGTAAAGAAAGAGACAGGCATGTACGTATCTACCGAGGTGGCTACCGCCAAGCATGTGTACGAGTGCCTGAAAGCAGGCATAGACATCCTTTGGGTGGGTGCGCGCACCACTGCCAACCCCTTTGCCGTGCAGGAAATAGCAGACGCATTGAAAGGCGTAGACATCCCCGTACTGGTGAAAAACCCCGTAAACCCCGACCTTGAGTTATGGATCGGAGCTTTGGAGCGAATCGGCAATGCCGGTCTGAAGCGGCTGGGCGCCATTCACCGCGGCTTCAGCAGCTACGACAAGAAAATATACCGCAATCTGCCGCAATGGCACATTCCCATCGAGTTGCGCCGCCGCATCCCCAACCTGCCCATCCTCTGCGACCCCAGCCATATCGGCGGGAAACGCGAGCTGATAGCTCCCCTTTGCCAGCAAGCCATGGACTTGGGGTTCAACGGTCTGATTGTGGAAACCCACTGCAACCCCGACTGCGCATGGAGCGATGCCGCCCAGCAGGTGACACCGGACGTGCTGGACTATATTCTCAACCTGCTCGTCATCCGCAAGGAAACGCAAAGCACGGAGAATCTCAACGAGCTGCGCAAGCAGATCGACGAATGCGACAACAACCTCATACAGGAGCTGGCCAAACGCATGCGCATCGCCCGCGAAATAGGTACTTACAAGAAAGAGCACGACATGACCATCCTGCAAACCGGACGCTATAACGAGATTCTCGAAAAGCGCGGTTCGCAAGGCGCGCTCTGCGGCATGGACTCCGAATTTATAAAGAAAGTATTCGAGGCCATACACGAAGAGAGCGTGAGGCAACAGATGGAAATCATAAACAGATAAATTCAAAGAAAACAAGCATCTAAACAACAACGAATCATGCGAATACTTATACTTGGAGCCGGAAAAATGGGTTCTTTCTTCACAGACATCCTGAGCTTTCAGCACGAGACGGCCGTGTTCGACGTCAACCCGCATCAGTTGCGCTTCGTCTACAACACCTACCGCTTCACCACGCTGGAGGAAATAAAAGACTTCGAACCGGAACTGGTCATCAATGCAGCCACGGTGAAATACACGCTCGACGCCTTCCGCCAAGTGCTGCCCGTGCTGCCCAAAGACTGCATCATCAGCGACATAGCCTCGGTGAAGACCGGGTTGAAGAAATTCTACGAAGAGAGCGGGTTCCGCTACGTGTCTACCCACCCCATGTTCGGCCCTACTTTTGCCAGCCTCAACAACCTGAATACCGAAAATGCCATCATCATCAGCGAAGGCGACCACTTGGGCAAAATCTTCTTCAAAGACCTGTATCAGACCATGAAACTGAACATCTTCGAATATACCTTCGACGGGCATGACGAAACCGTGGCATACTCCCTGTCCATCCCGTTCGTTTCCACCTTTGTGTTTGCGGCGGTGATGAAACATCAGGAAGCGCCGGGCACCACCTTCAAAAAACACATGGCCATTGCCAAAGGCCTGCTGAACGAAGACGACTACCTGCTGCAGGAGATTCTTTTCAACCCCCGCACTCCCTCGCAAGTGGAGAACATCCGTCTGGAGCTGAAGAATCTGCTCACCATCATCAGCAACAAAGATGCCGAAGGCATGAAGAAGTATCTGACAAAAATCAGGGCGAACATCAAGTAAGCGGCAGGAACCTGCTGCATCAGCAGTTGCTGAAACGCGAAAGAAAGCTGAAAGAACCCGAGTCCCGGCACAAGGCTTGAGGGGTGGGCGTCGTACGTACAAGAAAATCCTGTCGCCTGCAAGTAAAGTCCGGCGCGCCCTTATCTAAAATAGGAAGAGAACGGGGAGAAAACTCTATCGCAAGGCTTGCGTTGTACATCGCAAGCGCTAAGATGTACATCGCAGGGCGCAAGATGTACAACGCAAGCCCTGCGATAGAGAACACTTCCGTTAGAAGCGGATGTTTTCGTGCAGGAGCCGTCGACTTTCGGAAGGCATCCCGCAAACTTCTTCTCCGACTGTCGAACCCGCATTCAAACAAGCCCCAAGCAGGCTCTTATTCAAGAAATTCAAAAGAAGACAGGCTCTGAAATCCTGCCCGGACTCCGGCCCTTGCATTTTTTTCTTTGCAAGGGTCGATTTTATATGTACCTTTGCAAGCATGATAGACCAAGCCACCATAGACCGGATTTTGGATGCGGCTCAGATTGTAGATGTCGTATCGGACTTCGTCACCCTGCGAAAACGCGGTGTGAACTATGTAGGGCTCTGTCCTTTCCACAACGAGAAGACGCCCTCTTTCAGCGTGTCTCCTTCCAAAGGGCTGTGCAAATGCTTCAGTTGCGGCAAGGGCGGAAACGCCGTGCACTTCATCATGGAGCACGAACAGATGTCCTACCCGGAAGCGTTGAGGTATCTTGCCAAGAAATACGGCATCGAGATCAAAGAACGGGAACTCACCAACGAAGAGAAGCAGGCGCAGAGCGAGCGCGAAAGCCTGTTCATCGTCAACAACTTTGCCCGCGACTATTTTCAGAACATCTTGAAAAGCCATGCGGACGGACGGAGCATCGGCATGGCATATTTCCGCAGCCGCGGCTTCCGTGACGACATCATCGAAAAATTCCAATTAGGCTACTCCACCGAAAGCCACGATGCCCTTGCACAAGAGGCACTGAAGAAAGGATATAAGAAAGACTTCCTCATCAAGACCGGCCTTTGCTACGAAACGGACGACCACCGTCTGCGCGACCGCTTCTGGGGACGGGTCATTTTTCCCGTACACACACTCTCGGGCAAAGTGGTGGCCTTCGGCGGGCGTGTGCTGGCCGGTGCCACGAAAGGCGTAAAAGTGAAGTACGTCAACTCTCCCGAATCGGAAATCTATCACAAAAGCAATGAGCTTTATGGCATCTACTTCGCCAAGCAAGCCATCGTGAAGCAAGACCGTTGTTTTCTGGTCGAGGGCTATACGGACGTCATCTCCATGCACCAGTCGGGAGTAGAGAATGTGGTGGCCTCTTCGGGAACCGCGCTTACTCCCGGACAAATCCGCATGATTCATCGCTTCACCAACAACATGACCATCCTTTACGATGGCGACGAAGCAGGCATACATGCCTCCCTGCGAGGCATAGACATGCTGCTCGAAGAAGGCATGAACATCAAAGTCTGCCTGCTGCCCGATGGCGAAGACCCCGACTCGTTTGCCCGCAAGCACAATGCGACAGAGTTTCAGGCTTTCATACAAGAAAACGAAACTGACTTTATCCGCTTCAAGACCAATCTGTTGTTGGGAAGCGCAGGGACAGACCCCATCAAGCGTGCCGAACTCATAGGAAGCCTTGTGCAAAGCATCTCCATCATCCCCGAGGCCATTGTGCGCGATGTCTACATCAAGGAATGTGCCCAACTGCTTCATGTGGAAGACAAGCTGTTGGTCTCCGAAGTTGCCAAACGGCGCGAAAAGCAGGCCGAACAACAAGCGGAGCGTGCCGAACGCGAACGGCGGGCAGCCAATGCCGCAAGAAAAAATGCAGAGGCAGGCAGCAACGGCAATAATGCCGATATGCCTCCTTCCGAATCGGCTTCGCAGCAGGGAAGTGATTATCCTCCCGAAAACGTTCCGCCTTCCGATTTTCCCGGTGTGGCTCCACCTCCTTTTTCGCAGCAAGAAGAAGCGTACGTATCTTTCATTCCGCAGGAAGGAAAAGAAGGACAGGAGTTTTATAAGTACGAACGGTTGATTCTCCAAATGGTGGTGCGCTATGGAGAGAGAGTGATGTGCAATGTCAGCAATGAAGAGGGTCAGGAAGTCCCCATCACCGTAATCGAATACATCGTCAACGACCTGAAAGAAGACGACCTTGCCTTTCACAATCCGCTTCATCGGCAGCTGTTGACAGAAGCGGCCGCCCACCTGCACAGCGAAGGATTCATAGCCGAACGGTACTTCATGTCGCATCCCGACCCCACCATCAGCAAACTGAGCGTGGAGCTAATCAGCAACCGCTATCAGCTAAGCAAATACCACTCGAAAAACCAGAAGATTGTGACGGACGAAGAACGCCTCTACGAATTGGTTCCTTTGCTGATGGTAAACTTCAAATATGCCATCGTCAGCGAGGAACTGAAGCACATCATGCTTGCGTTGCAAGACCCTGCCGTCATCAAGGACGAAGCACGTTGCGACAGCACCATGAAGCGCTACAACGAATTGCGCGAAGTGAAAAGCCTCATGGCCAGACGGCTGGGAGACAGAGTCGTGATAAGTTTCTGAGTCCAAGAATTTCAAAAACAGATTCCGGATGAGGAGCTGCATCCTGTCGGACGGATATTTCCTGAATGCACCGGTTTACGGCGGTCGGGCAGAAGGGAAAAGAGCTTTCAGGCCGGCCTCCCTCCCCCTGTTTGACAGCTGCAATCCTTTGCCGTGACAGACACAAGTGTTTCAGCCGACAGACACAAGTGTTTTGCGCGTCAGACACAAGTGTTTGAGCCGTAAGACACAAGTGTCTGACAAAGCAGGAATAAACATCTGATATCCAGAGGATTTAGACTTTAACGCACAAGCCGAAGGGTGAGGTTATTGACCTGCTTCCTATCCCGAGTTCAGGTGTTATCGAATGCGCCATCGACGCCTGCATCCGAAAACACATATAAGTGCTAAAGACACGCTACCGCCTCGGGCCTGCCCACCACCGACTCCTGCACATACACCCCGCGAAGAAGAAATTGTCTTGGTTCGGAAATAGCGGAATAGAGTCTGACAACACATTTACCATCCCCAAAAGTCATAGAATGGATAAGAAGAAGTTGCAGAAGAGGGAATAAAAAGAGTTTTCTACGAATTATTCCGAATCAAGTTCATAAACTCTTCACGGGTTTTGGCCTGATTGAAGGCTCCGGTAAAATCGGAGGTGGTGGTAACGGAATTCTGCTTCTCGACACCACGCATCTGCATGCACATGTGCTTGGCCTCTACTACCACCATTACGCCCAGCGGATTAAGGGTATTCTGAATACATTCCTTGATTTGCAGCGTCATGCGTTCCTGCACCTGCAAGCGGTGAGAAAAGATATCTACCACACGGGCTATCTTGCTCAGTCCCGTAATGTAGCCGTTAGGAATATATGCCACATGCGCCTTGCCATAAAACGGAAGCATGTGATGCTCGCAAAGCGAGAAGAAATCGATGTCTTTCACGATAACCATCTGACTGTACTCTTCCTGAAACTTGGCCGAACGGAGCACTTCATGCGGATCCATAAAATACCCTTTCGTCAACGACAGCATGGCTTTTGCCACCCGTTCGGGTGTCTTCTGCAAGCCTTCACGCCCGGCATCTTCGCCCAACAGGGTGAGGATGCGATGATAATGCTCCTTCAGCTCGTCCAACGAAGGAGATACGATTTCTTCTTTTCCTAACATGATTCTTATTTTATAGAGGAATGTTTATCTGCTCTCTTACAATCGACACTTCTTTAAACACGCCGGTGGCACGCAACCTGCGCATCATGGCATCCGCTTCTTCGATGCTGCGGTAGTCTCCTGCACGGCACAACCAACGGGGAGGGTTGAAAAAAGTATATACCGTAAGGTCAGGGAAATATTCTTTGATGCGGGCAGCCACCGCATAGGCCTCGTTCTTGGCCTGACGGGTATTGTTGCCGGCATAAACCTGTATGCGATAGCCCGAACTCTTAATCATTCTCTGTTCGTCCGTACCGACAGTGGTAACCATACCTATCAAAGCCGCAATACGGGCATCCTGATGAATGGTCACCTTGCCTTGTCCCGGCACATTGCGCTCCAAGCTTTTCACAATATTATTCTGCGCAATAGAAAAGGTTGCGAAAACAAAACATACAATCAAAAGCAAACCAGACTTCTTCATAACAGTCGATTAAATGATAATTATAAAATAACGCAGCCGATGGCCGATTGTTGGCTTGAATCAGGCGGATTTCACGGATTGGATAAAAAACTCACGACAAACCATGAAATCCGCACATTATATCATAATGCAACAGTTTTTTTACTTGAAAGCATCGATAATGCCCTTGAAGTCGGCAACGCTCAAGGCAGCACCGCCAATCAAACCGCCGTCCACATCCGGGTTGGCAAACAACTCCTTCGCATTGGAAGGCTTGCAACTGCCTCCATAAAGAATAGAACAATTCTCCGCAACTTCCTTGCCGTACTTCGCAGCCACTGCCGAACGGATGAAAGCATGGATTTCCTGAGCCTGAGCCGGAGTGGCAGTCTTACCGGTACCGATAGCCCAAACCGGTTCGTATGCCAAAACAATCTTAGAAAAATCTTCGGCAGACAGAGAGAAAACCGAAGCCAGCTGCGAAGCCACAACCTCATTCTGTTTGTCGGCTTCACGTTCTTCCAACACTTCGCCGATACAGAATATCGGAGTCAAGCCGTTGGCCAAAGCCAGTTTTACTTTTTCTTCGAGGATGGCGACAGTCTCGCCATAGTATGCACGGCGTTCCGAGTGTCCCAAAATCACATACTTTGCTCCGGTAGAAGCAACCATAGAGGCAGAAACCTCGCCCGTATATGCACCCGATGCCTTGTCTGCACAGTTTTCTGCGCCTACACTGATTTTGGTGGCATCTACCAAAGGAGTAACAGACGCCAAGTGAATAAACGGAGTACAAATGATTACATCACAATCAGGCTTTTCATTAGCCAACGCTTCATTCAGCTCTTTTGCGAGAGCAACACCCTCTTGGAGGGTTTTATTCATTTTCCAGTTTCCTGCAACGATGTTTTTTCTCATCTTGTTTATTTATTAAAAGGGTTAATGTATTTCTTGTTTAAATTACTATTTATGATTTTAAAGAGTTGACGGATGAATCGGCATTTATATTCTCATTTTTTTTTCTTTCCCACCGCTTCACAACCAGAATATCAAGACCGATTACCATCAGCAAAGGGATGATGAACCACAACAACACATAGCCTATGGTGCGTATGTCACTCTCCTGTTTCTGCTCTCCCAAAGGGAGGTTCTCCAAACGGTCGGTCAGAGCATATTCATCCGGCAGATAATCGTCGGCCCATTTGTTCAATACCGTTCCATCTCTTATCAGCAACAAACCCGGATTGGAACGGATAATGGTTTTCAACGTAATGTCGTCCATCTGACAGAACGGGTATTCCGCTCCGGTCTTGTCACGCCACACATCTATCTCATCCGCCGGCGAAGAAGTCAGGGCATAAAAGCCGTAACCATGCTCCACACTGTAATCATATATCTCGTTGATAAGGTCGATATTGCTATCGTTGGCTTCTTCTATGCGATGTGCAATCAGCAGGAACGTATATCCCTTATCGGACAAGACACTGTCTGTAATATCCTCTCCTGTATCCAAATTCATCATCGAAAAGTCATGAATAGAAGGCTCATATCCTTTTTCTTTCAGTATGGTGCGCGCCTCTATAAAGGTCCATGTACTGTCAGGATAATCCTCCAATGTAAACTCCCGACGTTCGCCGTTCTTTTCTAAAACGAACCGACTTTCAAAGACACTTGGTTTGGCTCCTTCCGGAACCTCCATGCCCGTTCTGATATTCTTTCCGATCTTATAAGGACGAAAATCCAGTATCGGCAAATTCTGCAAACAATAAAAAGACAAGGAAAATATAAACAGAAACGTATACATGGAAATCATCCATTCTATCTTGGGAGTGATGAAACGCACCTGCAAGTCCTGCCATTTGAATACCGAGATTGCCGCCACCAACAGCACTGCATTCTTGCCGAAAGTCTGCCAGTTGGTCAAAACCCAAGCATCGCCGAAGCATCCGCAATCAGAAACCGGATTAGTCAGGGCCAGATAAAATGTCAAAGGAGTAGCAACAACCATGAACAGCAAGACCAATGGGACTACTATCTTACGCCGTATGCCTAAAAGTAAGAAAACGCCTATACAGAACTCCACAGCAGACAATACTATCCCCATCAGCAGGGAGACTCCGGGCGAACTCCAAGAAGTCATGCCGAAAACAGCCAGATAATCCTCAATCTTATAGCAGAAACCTAACGGGTCAACCGCCTTTACAAAACCGGAAAAAACAAATAAGGCTCCAAGCAGCAAACGGCAGGAGTTAACCCATATCTTCTCGACAATATGTGTCTTGTCAATCTCCAAATTCAATCTTAATTAAGCCGAAGACAGAATAGTTAATCATATCCATATAGTTGGCGTCAATCCCTTCTGAAACCAAAGTTTGTCCTGCAAGGCTCTCAATTTGCTTTGTCCGTCCAATCTTCATTAAAATCAAATCGGTGTACGAACTAATACGCATACTACGCCAAGCTTCATCATAATCATGGTTTTTGGCAAGCATCAAATCCAATGAACTTCCGGCATACTTATCATACAATACCAAAGCCTCTTCATTGGTTATGTCAGCCTTCTCGGCATAGCCCAATTCCAATTGTATCAAGCCGATTATTCCATAGTTGACGATGGCAATGAACTCTGCACGGATATCTTCGTCAATCAGAGTGACCCCTTTTGTTTCAATGCTTCTAATGCGATTGGCTTTAATGAATATCTGATCTGTCACAGAAGAGGGACGGAGAATACGCCACGCCGGACCATAATCATGAAGTTTCTTGGAGAACAAATCACGACACACCGCTATGACATGTTCAAATTGTTGCTTGGTCTCTTTCATTTTCTAATCTTCGCATTTTGTGGCAAAGGTAGGAATAATTAAAGAAAAAAGAAAGAAAGACATATCAAAAGTAGGAGAGTTCGCATTAAACAGAAAGCACGGATTTCACGAATTGACACGGCTTCTATGACCCTAAAACCGTGAAATTCGTATAATCCGTGCAAAAAAAGAGTGAGGGAATGCCTCAACACCCCCTCACTCCATTTTTATAGAGATTGTTTACGTTTTACGAGCAGCGCAAAACCTGTCCCGGGCGCAAAACGGTTTTACGCGTAATTCTATTCAATTTGCACAACTTATCAATGGTTATACCCTGACGAGTTGCAATCCGTGCCAATGTATCACCTTTCTTCACTTTATAGAACAAACCTTCACCGGCAGCCATTTGGCGTGCAGTACTCGGAGTGCCCTTTGTCTTGTGGAACGTATATGAATCCGCAACGATATCTTGTTTTTCAAAATCAAACAGCAGAGCAGGGTCGATAGGAATTCCGAGGAAACGTGTCTCGAAGTGAAGATGCGAACCGGTGGAACGACCGGTATTTCCACCCAAAGCTATCGGTTCTCCGGCCTTTACCAATTGATTCTCATCTACCATTTGTTTGGATAAATGACCGTAAACGGTTTCCAGCCCATTATCATGACGAAGCACAATATATTTGCCATAGCCGCGGCGGCCTTGATTCTTGACGATACGCACCTTGCCATCAAAAGCAGCCCGAATGGTATCTCCCACGTAAACCTTGATATCCAAGCCGTAGTGCATTCTCCGTCTTCTGGGACGATAACCGAATATGTCCGTTATGCGGGTATTGGTGGTGGGCATACAAAAACCGGTCAAATCAAATGTATAGCTTTCCGGCACGATAGCGTCGCCATAAGCCTGCACACGTTCATTGTTCCAGTCGGAATATAAATCCAAACCGGGATATAATGATTGTTCTGCACGTATCTGTTTTTGCAGGGACAATGAATCTACACTTTTTAATTTTCTGTCGATGGGAGCCTGACGTGCAATGAGGTCTTGAGAGAAAGAGTTCAGACTGACCATTGCCGCCGCTGCTAATAATGTCGTTTTAATCCAATTAAAATCCATTCGTTCCGTCATTCTTTTCGATATTCACTACATACGTTTTCGGCTGACCAAAGGTCAGTAGCTTTACGTAAATATCCGGATTGATTAAAAAATTCTCCCAAAGGTAAGATTTTCTCCGAAAAACGAGCTGAGACATTAAGTGTTTTTTTCAGAAGAAAGCAGTAAAGGGAAAACAAAACCTGTCTTAAACCTTTATAAATAGGGAAGTTAGAAGAAAACATGTTTTACAGCATAGAAACGTAAACAGAACGAATATTTAGTCACTTCTCAACTGATAGCCGCCCAATTAACATTCGTTTTTCTCAAGGCTTTCAACTGTTTCCACAATATTTCATTCTCAGGAAGCACTCCATTAGGGTCGGTATCCACCACACTCTGCGCCACTTCGCGAACATATTGCAACAATTGTCCGTCACGGACTATATCGGCAATTTTCAGATCAAATGCGACACCACTTTGCTGAGTACCTTCCAAATCGCCCGGCCCGCGCAACTTCAAGTCCGCCTCCGCTATCTCAAAACCGTCATTGGTGCGTACCATGATTTCCAAACGTTTCCGCATGTCTTCGGCCAATTTATATCCTGTCACCAAAATACAATAAGACTGCTCGGCTCCCCGCCCTACACGCCCCCGGAGCTGATGAAGCTGAGACAATCCGAAACGCTCGGCATTCTCAATAATCATCACCGAAGCATTCGGTACATTCACACCTACTTCTATCACCGTAGTAGCCACCATTATCTGTGCCGCGCCGGACACAAACAGTTGCATCTGCGCATCTTTCTCGGATGCTTTCATCTTACCATGCACCTTGCAGACTTTACACTCAGGAAATTCTTCCCGAATATGCAGATAGCCTTCTTCGAGATTCTTCAAATCAATTTTCTCGCTTTCCTCTATCAATGGATAAACGATATAGACCTGCCGCCCCTCGGCTATCTGCCTGTGTATGGACTGATACAAGCTCATTCTGCGATTGTCAAACTGATGGAGGGTGACGATGGGTTTGCGTCCCGGAGGCAACTCGTCTATGACAGACACATCCAAATCGCCATACAATGTCATGGCCAATGTACGAGGAATCGGGGTTGCCGTCATAACCAACACATGAGGAGGTTGTACGTTTTTAGTCCACAGTCGTGCACGCTGGACAACACCGAAGCGATGCTGCTCATCAATCACCACCAAACCGAGAGAGGCAAAATTTACCGTATCTTCAATGACGGCATGCGTACCTACCAGTATGTGTATGTCTCTCGTCAACAAACCGGAAAGGATTGCTTCACGTCGTTTCCCTTTAATGGAACCGGTCAATAGCTCCACACGGATACCCATTCCGTACAACAACTCACGGATGGTTTCATAGTGTTGGTTCGCCAAGATTTCGGTAGGAGCCATCATACATGCCTGATAGCCGTTATCAAGCGCTATCAGCATACTCATCAGAGCAACCAGTGTTTTTCCACTGCCCACATCTCCTTGCAGCAGCCGGTTCATCTGCTTGCCGGATCCCACGTCTCTGCGGATTTCTTTCAGAACTCTTTTTTGCGCATTGGTCAGCTCGAAAGGCAGATTCCGGGAATAGAATGTGTTGAAAACCTCTCCCACCTTTTCAAAAACATAACCGCGATACTTTCGTTGCCGGTCTTTTGCATATCGCAGTATATTCAACTGTACATAAAACAGTTCTTCAAATTTCAGGCGATATTGTGCCTTACGCAACAATTCCGGATTAGAGGGGAAATGAATGTTAATCAAGGCTTCCGTCAGTGGCATCAGATGATGTCGGGCAAGAATGGAAGGCGAAAGCGTCTCCGGCAACGGGGCTTGTAACTGTTGCACCACGGCGTTCATCATTTTCTCAATGGCATGCGAATTGAGAAAACTCCGTTTCATTTTTTCCGTCGTATTATAATAAGGTTGCAACCCCATGGAAGACAATTTTAAATCCGAGGCCGGATCTATGTCAGGATGTGCAATGTTTACTCTGCCATTGAATAAGGTCGGCTTACCGAATACGATATACTCCTGATGTACCTTATATTTTCCAATCAAGTATTTGATGCCTTGAAACCAGACCAAATCCACCACTCCCGTGCCATCCGAGAAGTGGGCAATCAATCTGCGCTGACGGCCTTCACCCACTGTCTCAAAACTCAAGATTTCTCCTTTCAACTGAATATAAGGCATTGCCCCGTCAATTTCCCGGATGGAGTAAATGCGACTGCGGTCTACATATTTATAAGGGAAATAATACAAGAGGTCGTGCAGTGAATAAATGCCCAATTCTTTATTGAGCACCGCAGCACGTTGCGGCCCTACACCCGGCAAATATTTTATGTCACGCGTGACTAAATCGAACATGATTCCGTAAGGACTGTGGCTATTTTCAAATCAAATGGAGTGGTTATCTTGATATTCTCCTTGTTACCTTCGGTCAAGAAAACAGATTCCCCCAACGCTTCCACCACAGAAGCATCATCAGTGAAGAGGGAAGTATATGCCTGCCCGTATGCTTTTTTCAGCAATTCCGCATCAAACACCTGAGGTGTCTGGACAAGTCTATAATCATCCCGATTGACCGTTACACTGCCATCTCCGGTCAGGCGGCGCACTGTTTCCACTACCTCTATCACCGGCACGACCGCTTTTTTTTCCGCAGCCAGTTTATAGCAACGGGCAATAACCTCCGGCGAAACAAACGGACGCACTCCATCGTGCACTCCGACCAAAGCCGGTGTTTTCACCAAAGCCAACCCGTTCTTCACAGAATGGAAGCGGGTTTCTCCACCATCCGCAATGACATGGGGCAATGAAAAGCGGCACTCCCTGCACAACTGTCTCCAATAGTCTTGCTGACTGTGAGGAAGCACCAATATTATTTGTATCTCCGAATCACTGTCATAAAAGGCTTCCATTGTGCGCATCAAAACCGGTTTACCCCCTACCGGGATAAACTGTTTGGGGAGTTCGCCTCCCATACGCAAGCCTTTGCCGCCGGCTACTATCAGAGCATACCGAGTCATAAATCACCGAACGCACATTGCTTCTTTCAATTCCTCTACCTTCTCTTTTCCTTTCAGCAGTTCCACGATGGCCAATGCAAATTCCATAGCGGCTCCCGGCCCTTTTCCCGTGATGATGTTGCCGTCTCTTTCCACCGAAGCACCGGTGCAATCAGCCCCTTCGAGATACTGTTCGAATCCGGGATAACAAGTAGCCTTTTTACCTTTCAGCAATCCCAGCTTGCCCGGCACCATAGGAGCGGCACAAATGGCGGCTATCGGTTTTTGCTCCTCGGCAAAACGCAAAATAAGCTTACGCAGTTCGTCGCATTTCTCCAACGTTGCGGCACCCGGCATACCACCCGGCAGCAATACAAGTTCCGCATCGAAAAAGTCGCAATTCACCACATTCTTATCACACAAGACAGGAATACTGTGTGCTCCCTTCACTATTTCGTCCGGGGTAACGGTCACCATTTCCACATTCAGTCCGGCACGCCGCAGCACATCCACAGAAGTGAAAGCCTCCATCTCCTCAAATCCGTCGGCAAAAAAAACATACACTGTACCCATAACTGTTTCTCCTTATCTATTTCAGGTTAAAATAATACGTTATCGTCCCTACTTGATTGTTCAACCCGCTCACTGCATTGAAACGGGCCTTTTTGGCCGCATCTTCCGCCGCCTTACGCAACGCGGGATTCACGGTATTTGTCTGGCGATTGATGCCGGTAGCTATTACATATCCTGCGGGATTCACGGTAATCGTTACAACCACCCGCCCCTCGTCTTGCACGTTATATACCGGCCGGGGCAATCCTCCTTCACCGATGGAACGTCCGCCGAGGCTGAATGTTCCGTAACCTCCCGTACCGGAAGTTGCACCGGCAGGAGCATTTCCTTCAGGGTTACCCTGAAGCCCCTCACCTTTTGTATCTCCTTTACTGTCCATCCGGGAGCCTTTACCGAAAGCACCGGCCACACGCCGGCGTGCAGCCTCTTCCGCTTCCTTACGCTCTCTTTCGGCTTTGGCCTCTGCCATTTTGCGAGCATCTTCCGCTTTCTCGGCTTCTGTCTTCTCAGGCTTTTTCACTTCTTTCGGTTTCTTCACTTCTGCTTTGGGCTTCAGCGCAACGGTTTCTTCCGCTTCCTGCGTAATGATGTCCTGTTCCTCCGTTTCCTGCACTTGTGCGGCAGGTTCTTCCGGCATAACGTCTACTTTCACCAAAGAGGGATCGGCAGCTCCAAGCGCATCGGACACCTCTCCCAACATGACAGGCACTCCTCCCTCTTCCATCGGTTCAGGCAACGCAAATCCCACCAGTATCAAAAGGGCAATGATGGCCACATGCACCAAAAGCGCACCCGCCACACCAATATATTTTCCTTTTTTCTTCTGATTTAACATACGGTATCTGCGTTTGAAGTAAACGACTAAAAACTATTTTCCTTCGGGTGGACGCGTTGCCAGCACCATCTTGAATTTGTTCTCGTTTGCGATGTTCAGCACTTTCACTATTTCCCTATAAGGTACTGTTTCATCGGCATACAAAGCAATGTACATTTCAGGCTCTTTCTCTGCGCACGATTGCAGAAAAGGCGTCAATTCCTCCAATGTCAACTGTTGCTCCCTGTCATTGCCGAAAGCGGCATAATAGTTCAGGCCGGCATCGATGATGACCCTTGTCAGAGGCTTGGCGGATGTCTGTTGCTTTCCTTGCGGCAACAACACCTTGATGGCATTGGGCGACACCATGGTAGATGTTATCATAAAGAAAATCAACAGCAGGAAAATCAAGTCCGTCATGGACGCCATGCTGAAAGAGGGTGATATTTTAGCTCTACGTTTTAACACTTTATGAATTGCTAATTATAAGATTTTCAACTACGAATCATCAATGAGCCGGTTCGTTCAGCAAATCCATGAACGCCATTGTCTTGGCTTCCATCTTATTGACCACGCCATCTACCAGCGTCACCAGATAGTTGTAGGAGAACATGGCTATGATGCCGACAATCAAACCGCCCACGGTGGTAATCATCGCTTCATAGATGCCACCCGAAAGCATTGTGATGTCGATGTTGTTTCCGGCGTTCGCCATCTGCCAAAAGGCTCTCACCATACCGGTCACCGTGCCAAGAAAACCTATCATGGGCGCACCTCCGGAGATGGTTGCCATGATGGTCATTCCTTTCTCCAATTTGGCGACTTCAATGTTTCCCACATTTTCAATGGCGGCCTGCACATCGTTCACCGGACGCCCCAGACGGCTGATTCCTTTTTCAATCATACGGGCAGAAGGTGTATTCACACTGCGGCAATAGGCAATGGCCGCTTTCAGTTCTCCACCCAGAATATAATCCTTTATCTTATCCATGAACAAGGGGTCTTCTTTTCCCGCCTTCCGGATAACATAATTACGTTCGAACAAGATATAGAAACAAAGCAAAGACATCAGGCCTAACACAATCATAATCCAGCCGCCCTTGATGGCCATGCTCCATAGGTTCATCTCATCGGAAGCGCTTACTTGTGTCAATACCGGATTGGCACCTGCAATGGAATCGGTCAGTGCCGGGGCCGCTTGGGCCAATAATAACATTATATTCATCAGCGAAGACAGTTTTTATATTCCTGAATAGTACGTTCCAGTCCCAGATACAGCGCATCGCTAATCAGCGCATGCCCGATAGACACTTCGTCCAACCACGGAATGTTTTGATAAAAATAATTCAGATTGACCAAACTCAAATCATGCCCGGCATTCAAGCCCAAGCCCAGACTGCGGACTACCTTGGCGGCCTCGACAAAAGGGGCTACCGCCGCTTCCCGGTTCTGAGGATATGCCTTCGCATAAGGTTCCGTATAAAGCTCCACGCGATCGGCACCCGCTTTGGCCGCATATTCTATCATTTCGGTTTCAGTAGAAACGAAAACGGAAGTACGGATGCCGGCATTGTTGAATTTATCCAACACTTCGCTCAAGAAATCGAAATTGCTTTTAGTATCCCAGCCGGCATTCGAGGTTATTTGTTCGGGCCTGTCGGGCACCAAAGTGACCTGATGCGGTTTCACCTTCAAGACCAAATCTATAAATTCGGGAGCGGGATATCCCTCGATGTTAAATTCCGTATGCAACAGCGGACGCAAATCATATACGTCCTTGTGGCGTATATGCCTCTCATCGGGGCGGGGATGCACGGTAATCCCGTCGGCGCCAAAGCTCTCGCAATCCAACGCCACTTTTACGACATTCGGGATATCTCCTCCGCGAGCATTGCGCAGCGTTGCAATTTTGTTTATATTTACACTCAACCTTGTCATAATCCGTTTCATTGTTTTGGGCAAAAGTACAAATAATCGCGATACTTCGGCTGCATTCCAAGAAAAAAATAGCATATTTGCACCACAATCCAACCATGTTTGCTATGAAGTTTGCCATATTCGGAAATACCTATCAGGCCAAAAAATCCGTTTACGCGGAAAATCTCTTCCGGTTGCTCAAGCGGCACGATGCACAACTTTGCATTTGCCGTGAGTTTCATCATTTCCTGACCGCCGACTTAAATCTGAACATTCCGGCGGCAGAATTGTTTGACGGTGACAACTTTTTTGCCGACATGGTCATAAGCCTCGGCGGCGACGGCACATTTCTGAAAGCCGCAAGCCGCGTGGGGAAAAAAGATATTCCCATTCTCGGCGTCAACACCGGCCGTCTGGGTTTTCTGGCAGATATCTCACCTGAAGAAATGGAGATTGCTTTCGACGAGATTTACAATAACCACTATAAAGTGGAAGAACGAAGCGTCCTGCAACTAAGGTGCAACGACGAGCATTTGATGAAGTCGCCCTATGCGCTCAACGAGATAGCGGTACTGAAGCGGGACAGCTCCTCCATGATTACCATCCATACCGCCATCAACGGCGCACCGCTTACCACCTATCAGGCCGACGGATTGATAATTGCCACCCCTACCGGCTCTACGGCCTATTCGCTTAGCGTAGGCGGCCCGCTTATCGTTCCTCACAGCAAGACAATCGCCATTACGCCTGTTGCCCCTCACAGCCTTAACGTCCGCCCCATCGTCATCTGCGACGATTGGGAGGTTATACTTGATGTAGAAAGCCGCAGCCACAATTTTCTGGTTGCCATCGACGGACGCAGCGAATCGTGCAAGGAAACCACCCGCCTGCATATCTCACGAGCCGATTACAGCATCAAGGTTGTCAAACGGTTCAATCATATCTTTTTTGACACGTTGCGCAACAAGATGATGTGGGGGGCGGACGTCAGATAGCCCCCTTTCGTCCCCTCTTAGTTCATTCGCTCCGGACGGCAAAGTTCATACCCGTGCCCTTTCGCCCCTGACAACATAAAAACAGGCAGGCGCACCCACCTCCAAGAGCCATTGTAAATAAAAATCACGAAAACCACATCAAAAGGATTAAGAAAAGTAACAACATTGTTAATCCCTTCAGGAGTTCCCCCGGAAAGCCTGAAGAAGAAGAATCTTTACCTGAGTTCGGGACAGGCGGTTGCTTTTTCCAAAGACGAGGGGCTGCATCCTGCCGGGCGGATATTTCCTGAAAGCACCGTTTTACGGCGGTCAGACAGAAGAGAAGAGAGCCTTTCAGGTCGCCCCCTCACCCTGTTCTGACAACTGCAATCCTTTGCCGTGACAGACGCAAGTGTTTTACGTGTCAGACACAAGTGTTTTGCACGTCAGACACAAGTGTTTTAGCCGTAAGATACAAGTGTCTGACAAAGCAAGAATAAGCATCTGATATACAGAGATTTTCGATTTTAAAACACAAGCTGCCAAGTGAGGCTGTCGACCTGCTTCTTATCCCAAGTCCGGATAATCTTTTTCCGTTTGGATAAACAAAAAAGTTTCGGACAAAGAACAAAGGTTCAACTCCGCACTCTTATCCTTGCCGAAGCGTTGGTTTACGCTTGTACAAGTGAAAGCTTACATTTCTACAAGTGAAACCTCACGCTTGCACAAGTAAAGGAGTGCGTTTGCACAAGCGAAAACCAACGCTTATACGAACATAAACCACTTATAATCAGAAGAGTATTATTAAAGAGGAGAAGACTTCCAACCATCCTTGTCAATGATTTCACCCCCTCTCCCGCTTTTGCTTTCCTTCAGGTGTGGTATTACCTTTCCTAAGATGTGGAGTTGCGTTTCTTAAAGTGCGGGGTTATTAGCCTCTCCGAAGTGTGGGCTTCAAACTTACTCAAGTGTGGGCGGCTTGCACCTGCATAAGCGCAAAATCCCCCTCTTGCATTACAAATAAGAGAGACTTATCCACCGACTTTCCGGGCCGTTCCTTTTAACGTAAAGGGAGAACGGGAAACAAGAAGCGCATCATGGAATTTGTGTATAAAAAAAACACGGGAAGCGGTTTTCAACACCCGCTTCCCGTGGAATATAGTTTTTATCAGACACTCCTCACAATCAAAGAGCGCCTACTTCCTTCAAAGCCTCGTTTGTTTTGTGAACAGCGGCTGCGCTGGCAGCGAATTTCGCTTTCTCGTCGGCAGTCAGTTCCAGTTCCACAATCTTCTCGATACCGTTCTTGCCCAAGATAACGGGAACACCGATGCAGATGTCTGATTCACCGTATTCTCCTTCCAGATATACAGAGCAGGGAATCATCTTCTTCTGGTTGTGAATGATAGACTCAACCACGTAAGCGCCGGCCGCACCCGGAGCATACCATGCAGAGGTGCCCAGCAATTTAGTCAGCGTTGCACCGCCCACCATAGTGGCGGCAACCACCTCGTTCAGTTTCTCTTCGCTCAGCAAAGTACTTACAGGCTGACCTTTGTAAGTGGCCAAACGAGCCAACGGAATCATGGTCGTGTCACCGTGACCGCCGATAACCATGCCTTCTACTTCGTTGGCATTGCAACCCAAAGCCTGAGACAAGAAATACTTGAAACGAGAGCTGTCCAAAGCACCGCCCATACCGATGATACGGTTCTTCGGCAAACCCAGAGATTTCAATGACAAATAAGTCATCGTGTCCATCGGATTGGAAATAACCACAAATATAGCGTTCGGAGAATATTTCAGGATGCTTTGTGCAACCGACTTGACGATACCGGCATTTACTCCGATCAATTCTTCACGGGTCATACCCGGTTTACGAGGAATACCGGAAGTAATAACCACTACATCGGAACCGGCAGTCTTCTCATAATCGTTGGTACAGCCTACAACAGTGGTGTCGAAGCCCAGCAGTTGAGCAGTCTGCATCATATCCATTGCCTTACCCTCTGAAACGCCCTCTTTCACGTCCAGCATTACCACTTCGTCGGCCACTTCATTAAAGGCCAACACATTAGCGCATGTAGCACCTACGTTACCTGCACCCACTACGGTTACTTTTGACATAATTTCTAAAGTTTTTGTTTATAAGTATGCTTTAATTTTAAAGATACCACAAAAGTACAACGACATTCCTTATTAAAGAAATTTTTCCTCAATAATTTTAGTTAAAAGCAATCCTATACGCACACCTTCCGCATGCACAATAAACATCAGAGTTATTTTTTTCTTTTATGCCACCCGGCATTGGGTATCAAAACACGGAGCCTGCTGCAAAAGCGGCCGTAACCTCCCGCAACAAAAAAAGAGTCCGGTGCAATACCGAACTCTTTCTGAAATCAATTAATAAATTTATTGCCCAACCTTTTGAAGGAGTGAACAAAGAACACATCCTCCATATATAATAGTTGAATTATTCTGCTTTAGCCTCTTCAGTTGCAGGAGTTTCGGCAACCGGTGCTGCCGCTTCTACTGCAGGCGCTGCTTCAGCAGCAGCTTTCTTTGAGCGGCGGGTACGGGTAGCTTTCTTCGTTACCTTTTCCTTGGCCATATTCTCGTTATAGTCTACAAGCTCAATGAAGCACATTTCCGCATTGTCACCCAAACGGTTGCCGGTCTTGATTATACGCGTATAGCCACCCGGACGATCAGCAATCTTCACGGAAATCTCTTTGAACAATTCTGTTACAGCATACTTATCTTGCAAGTTGCTAAATACCACACGACGGGAGTTTGTCGTATCGTCTTTAGCTTTCGTAATCAAAGGCTCAACAAACTTCTTCAACGCCTTAGCCTTTGCAACAGTCGTAGTGATTCTTTTGTGCTTAATCAAAGAACACGCCATATTAGCCAACATCGCGTTTCTATGAGAAGCAGTACGACCCAAATGATTGAATTTTTTATTATGTCTCATTTTTTATTCTTTATCTAATTTATATTTAGAAATATCAGTTCCAAACGACAGATTCAGACTTTCCAGCAAATCATCAAGCTCGGTAAGCGATTTCTTTCCGAAATTTCTGAATTTCAGCAAATCGGTCTTGTTGAATTGCACCAAATCCCCCAAAGTCTCTACGTCTGCAGCCTTCAAACAGTTGAGGGCACGAACGGAAAGATCCATATCGACAAGTTTGGTTTTCAACAACTGACGCATGTGCAGAACCTCTTCATCAAATTCCTCGTTGCCATCAGCATCGTTGCTTTCCAATGTGATCTTCTCATCAGAGAAAAGCATGAAATGATGAATTAGGATCTTTGCTGCCTCCTTCAAAGCATCTTTCGGATGAATGGAACCGTCGGTAGTAATCTCAAGCACCAGCTTCTCGTAGTCAGTATTCTGCTCTACACGGAAGTTCTCCACCTGATACTTCACATTACGTATCGGAGTATAAATAGAATCGATAGGGATTACGTTCACATCGGTGCAATATTCGCGATTTTCGTCAGCAGGGACATAACCGCGACCTTTGTTTATCGTAATATCTATCTGCATAGTTGCTTTTGAATCTAAATGACAAATAACTAACTCAGGATTTAACACTTCAAATCCAGTCAAATACTTACCTATGTCACCTGCTTTAAATTCACTTGAATTCTCGATTGTAATACTTACCTTCTCGCTCTCGAATTCTTCAACTACTTGCTTGAATCTCACTTGTTTCAGATTCAAGATAATGTTAGTAACATCCTCTTTAACTCCCGGAACATTGGAGAACTCATGCTCCACACCTTCTATCTTGATAGTGGTGATAGCATAACCTTCCAATGAAGAAAGCAGGATGCGGCGCAGTGCATTACCAACGGTAATACCGAAACCCGGCTCCAAAGGACGGAACTCGAATTTTCCGAATTTGGAGTCCGCTTCTAACATTAATACTTTATCAGGTTTTTGAAATGCTAATATCGCCATGAAATTAATTATTATTTAGAATACAATTCTACGATCAAATGCTCTTTAATGTTTTCAGGAATGTCCGCTCTTTCAGGCACATGCAGTAACTTACCCACCTTAGAGTTATCATCCCATTCCAACCAAGGATATTTGCTGTGGTTAAAACCTGCCAAAGAATTTGCTATTACTTCCAGAGACTTGGATCTTTCACGAACTCCAATTACCTGACCCGGTTTTACCGCATACGAAGGAATATTTACAACCTCACCATCCACAGTAATATGTTTGTGCCCCACCAACTGACGAGCTGCTGCACGAGTAGGAGCAATACCCAAACGGAATACAATATTGTCAAGACGTCCCTCCAACAATTGAAGAAGAATCTCACCGGTGATACCCTTAGCAGTCTCTGCCTTCTCAAATAAGTTACGGAATTGCTTCTCCAAAACGCCATAGGTGTATTTGGCCTTCTGTTTCTCACGAAGTTGTACACCGTATTCAGAAGTCTTTCTCTTTCTTGAATTTCCATGCTGTCCGGGAGGATAGTTCTTCTTTGACAATACCTTATCTGCTCCAAAGATACCTTCACCGAATTTACGAGCAATTCTTGATTTTGGTCCAGTATATCTAGCCATTTCTTTTAAATATTTAATTGTTTATTCATGAACTCAATTTGTTGCAGCCGCGATTGTAGAGAGAAAAGTTACAATCCAAAAACAAAATCAAGTGTCATATTTATTAAAGGTAAATCTTTATACTCTACGTCTTTTCGGAGGACGACAACCATTATGTGGCAATGGAGTTACATCAATTATCTCAGTAACCTCAATACCAGCACCGTGAATAGTTCTAATAGCAGATTCACGTCCATTACCCGGACCTTTCACATATGCTTTTACCTTTCTCAAACCAAGATCGTATGCTATCTTAGCGCAATCTTGAGCAGCCATCTGTGCTGCATAAGGAGTGTTCTTCTTAGAACCTCTGAAACCCATCTTTCCGGCAGAAGACCAAGAAATGATTTGCCCTTCGCTATTTGCCAGAGACACAATGATGTTGTTGAAAGATGAATGAACATGCAATTGTCCATTAGCATCTACCTTTACATTTCTTTTTTTCGCTGCAACTGTTTTTTTTGCCATATCAACAATTATTATTTAGTAGCTTTTTTCTTATTAGCAACGGTTTTCTTTCTACCTTTGCGAGTACGAGCATTGTTTTTCGTACTTTGTCCTCTTACAGGAAGACCGATGCGGTGGCGAACACCACGATAACAACCGATATCCATTAAACGCTTAATATTCAATTGGACTTCAGAACGAAGGTCTCCTTCTACTTTATACTCTGCCCCAATGATCTCACGAATCTTGGCAGCCTGTTCATCCGTCCAATCTTTTACTTTCAGGTCTCTGTCAACACCTGCTTTGTCCAGAATTTTTGCTGAACTACTACGACCTATACCATACACATAGGTCAACGCAATTTCACCCCTCTTATTTTGAGGCAAATCGACACCAACTATTCTTATAGCCATATACTAAATTATTTTTTCTTGCAAAAATAATAATATTTATCCTTGACGTTGTTTATACTTAGGATTTTTCTTGTTAATAACATACAAACGGCCATTACGTCTTACAATTTTACACTCTGGCGTACGTTTCTTTAAGGATGCTCTTACTTTCATATTTTAATTTATTTATATCTAAATACAATTCTTCCTTTCGATAAATCGTAAGGAGACATTTCGACTCTTACTTTATCACCTGGCAAAATCTTGATATAATGCATTCGCATTTTACCGGAAATATGTGCAGTAATCTCATGTCCGTTTTCTAATTCAACGCGAAACATTGCATTAGACAATGCTTCAACTATAACTCCATCTTGTTCTATTGCAGATTGCTTTGCCATATTAAATTCTTAAATTGCTTTATCTCCTAATACTTCTTCGATGAACTTAAATGATGACAAGACATCGGCTTTCCCCATTCCGACAGCTATGGTATGTTCAAAATGAGCCGCATATTTGCGATCCTTTGTCCTCACAGTCCAACCATCACGCTCTATCACAATTTGTCGGCTACCTAAAGTAATCATAGGCTCAATGGCAATGCATAATCCCTTTTTCAACATTGTTCCATAACCACGTTTACCATAATTAGGAACTTGAGGTTCTTCATGCATTTCTTTTCCGATTCCATGCCCTACAAACTCACGCACTACACCATAAAAATTAGATTCGCAATGCTGCTGTATCGCATATCCGATATCCCCCAAACGCTTGCCATGAACAGCGTTCTGTATCCCTATGTATAATGCCTCTTTAGTAACCTTCAGTAACTTACGTACTTCCTCATCAACTTCCCCTACACAAAACGTATAGGCCGAATCGCCACAGAAACCATTCATGTAGGTACCACAATCAACAGAAACAATATCTCCTTCCTTCAGTACTACATCAATTCCTGGAATACCATGTACCACCTGCTCATTCACAGAAGTACATATAGAAGCAGGAAACGGTTCACCATACTGATTAGGAAAACCTTTAAAAGTGGGCACAGCACCATTATCTCTAATAAACTCCTCTGCCACTTTATCCAGCTCCTTTGTAGTAATTCCCGGTCTTATAATCTTAGCTATCTCAGCCAACGCTTTCCCAACAAGCAAATTACTCTTGCGAAGCAACTCTATTTCATCTTCTGTCTTAAGAAATATCATTTCTCAAAAAGATTAATATGCAGCTACATTACCACTGCGACCTTTAATACGCCCGGCTTTTAACAAGCCATCATAATGTCTCATCAACAAATGGCTTTCAACTTGTTGAAGAGTATCAAGTACTACACCAACAAGAATCAACAAAGACGTACCGCCAAAGAATTGAGCAAACTCGGCTTTTACACCGAACACACCAGCAAATGCAGGCATTATAGCAACCGCTGCCAAGAAGAAAGAACCGGGCAAAGTGATACGAGACATAATAACGTCAATATACTCAGCTGTCTGTTTTCCTGGCTTAATACCCGGAATGAAGCCATTATTTCTCTTCATATCTTCAGCCATTTGAGTCGGATTAATTGTGATTGCTGTATAGAAATATGTAAACAATATAATCAATACGGCAAAAATTAAATTATACCAAAAACTCGTATGATCGGTTAATGCACGTACAAAACCACTCACATCATTGACATTTGAAAATCCCACGAGAGTAATAGGAATAAACATAATTGCCTGAGCAAAAATAATAGGCATCACATTAGCAGCGTTCACTTTCAAAGGAATATACTGCCTTGCTCCACCATATTGCTTATTACCTACTATCTTCTTCGCATATTGAACAGGAATTTTTCTAGTTCCTTGCACCAAAAGAATAGCCAGTGCAATAACAATCAGCAGAACCACAAGCTCAATTAAGAACATTACCAAACCACCGGTTTTATCTGTCATACGGGAAATTAACTCCTGAAACAGAGACTGTGGCAAACGGGCAATAATACCAATCATGATAATGAGCGAAATACCATTGCCAATTCCCTTATCTGTAATCCTCTCACCAAGCCACAAAATAAACATACTTCCTGCCGCCAAGATGATGGTAGAAGTAAACATAAACAGAGTCCAATCTAATGAAGCATTTAAGGAAGGACCAGCCTGCATTTTAAGATTGAGCAAATAAGAAGGAGCCTGAACCAAAAGGATAAGAATCGTCAAATAACGAGTGTATTGATTCATTTTTCTCCTACCACTCTCACCCTCACGCTGCAGCTTTTGGAAATACGGAACCGCAATACCCAACAACTGAATAACAATAGAGGCAGAGATATATGGCATAATACCCAATGCAAAAATAGAGGCATTGGAGAATGCTCCACCAGAAAACATATTTAACAAGGCTAAAAGACCTTCGCTTGTTTGTTGATGCAACTGTGCCAACATTGACGGATTAATACCCGGCAAAACAACGTACGAACCAAAACGGTAAATTGCCACAAACAATATGGTAATGAGGATCCGTTGTCTCAGATCCTCAATTTTCCATATATTCTTTAATGTTTCAATAGCTTTTCTCATTGAATTAGAGTTTTACTACTTGTCCACCAGCAGCTTCGATGGCAGCAACAGCAGTTTTAGAAAACGCATGTGCTTGTACATCCAACTTAGCAGTCAAAATTCCGTTACCTAATACTTTTACCAGCTGACTTGCAGAAATAAAACCAGCAGCGATGAAATCATTAACACCAACTGTCTGTAAGTTCTTTGCTTCAGCCAATTTTTGAACAGTATCCAAATTGATAGCTTTGTATTCTACACGATTCATGTTTTTAAAGCCAAACTTCGGTACACGACGTTGAAGAGGCATCTGACCACCTTCAAAGCCAATCTTCTTAGAATAACCCGATCTCGATTTAGCCCCTTTATGACCTCTAGTAGAAGTTCCTCCCAAGCCAGAACCAGGACCACGCCCAACTCTTTTTCTTGTTTTAGTAGATCCTACTGCAGGTTTTAAATTACTTAAGTTCATATTGTAATCTTTTATATTCAACAAATAATTACTTAACAATGGTAACCAAGTGTTTAACCTTATCCACCATTCCAAGAATCGAAGGAGTACATTCGTGTTCAACCACACGATTCAGTTTACGAAGTCCTAGTGCATCCAGAGTTCTCTTCTGATCAGCAGGAGCACCAATTCTACTTTTAACTTGTTTAATCTTTATAGTCGACATAATCTTCCTCCTTATCCTCTAAATACTTTTTCAATACTAATGCCTCTGTTCTGAGCAACCATACGGGCATCACGCATTTCGCTTAACGCCAAGATAGTAGCCTTTACTAAGTTGTGCGGGTTTGAAGAGCCTTTTGACTTAGCCAAAACGTCCGTCACACCAACACTCTCCAATACTGCACGCATTGCGCCACCGGCAACAACACCTGTACCGTGAGAAGCAGGCTTGATAAACACCTCAGCACCACCGAATCGTGCAGACTGTTCGTGAGGAACTGTTCCTTTCAGTATAGGAACTTTTATCAAGTTCTTCTTTGCAGATTCAACACCTTTAGCGATAGCAGACGTAACTTCACCAGCCTTACCAAGTCCCCAGCCGATGATGCCCTCTTCGTTTCCTACTACCACAATAGCAGAGAAGCTAAAAGTTCTACCACCTTTAGTAACTTTGGTCACACGATTAATAGCAACCAACCTATCTTTCAGTTCTATATCGTTCGTAATCTTAACTTTATTATTAAGTCCTGCCATAATGATCAAAATTTAAGTCCACCGTTACGGGCCGCATCAGCCACCTCTTTTACTCTCCCATGATACAAGTAACCATTACGGTCAAAAACAACTGTAGTAACACCTGCTTCTTGAGCTTTTTTCGCAATCAATTCACCAACTTTAGCAGCCTGTTCCTTTTTCGGCATCTTTTCAGTCATGCCCAAAGAAGAAGCTGCCGCCAAAGTCTTACCTGACAAATCGTCGATAATTTGAACATAAATTTGCTTATTACTTCTAAATACACTCATACGCGGGCATTCAGCAGTACCTGAAATTTTATTACGTACTCTATACTTGATTTTAATTCGTCTTTCTATTTTTGTTGTCATAATAATATCAATTTAAATGATTATTTAGCACCAGCCGATTTACCAGACTTTCTACGAATTTCTTCGCCAACAAACTTAATACCCTTACCCTTATACGGTTCAGGCTTACGGAAAGAACGTATTTTAGAGCAAACTTGACCAAGCAATTGTTTGTCACAAGACTCCAATATGATAAGAGGATTCTTATTTCTTTCAGACTTAGTTTCAACTTTTACTTCAGGAGGTAACTGTATGAAAATGTTGTGAGTATATCCCAAAGACAACTCAATAATGTTACCTTGGTTAGAAGCACGGTAACCTACACCGACAAGTTCCAATTCTTTTTTATATCCTTCTGACACACCGACAACCATGTTGTGCACCAATGAACGATATAATCCATGGAATGCATGTTTCTGCTTGGGATTATCCTGCATTACATTTTCATTCTCAGCTAAAACAACACGTCCATCTTCGATGGTAACACTGATAGCAGGATTCACATATTGGCTCATTTCACCTTTGGGGCCCTTTACGGTAACCACGTCATCTTTTAGAGTAATTGTTACTCCTGCGGGAATACTAATGGGTAATTTTCCTATTCTTGACATTGCTAATTCCTCCTATTAATATACATAACACAAAACTTCACCACCGATTTTCAGATCAGCGGCTTCTTTATTGGTCATTACACCTTTGGAAGTAGATATTATAGCAATACCCAAACCATTAATAACACGCGGCATATCTTTGTATCCGGTATAACGACGCAAACCCGGAGAAGAGATTCTCTCCAGTTTCTTGATTGCGTTAACCTTATTTACCGGATCATACTTCAAGGCAACCTTAATTGTACCTTGAGGACCATCTTCTACAAACTTATAATTAAGAATGTAACCTTTCTCAAAAAGAATCTTAGTGATTTCTTTTTTCAAATTTGAAGCTGGAACTTCCACAACTCTGTGCTTTGCTTGAATAGCGTTCCGTAACCTCGTCAAATAATCTGCTATTGGATCAGTCATATAAAAATAAATTAAATTAATCAGGACTACCCTGACAATATTTAAAAAAATTACCAGCTTGCTTTCTTTACACCGGGGATAAGACCGTTAGAAGCCATCTCGCGGAACTGAATTCTGGAAAGGCCAAACTGACGGATATATCCTTTAGGACGACCAGTCAATTTACAACGGTTATGCATACGAATCGGGTTAGAGTTCTTAGGCAAATCCTGCAACTTCTGTGCGGCTTCAAAAGCCTCTGCGGGCTCACCAGTTCTAACAATCTGTTTCAATGCAGCTCTTTTCTCGGCATATCTGGCTACTAATTTAGCACGTTTAACTTCACGCGCTTTCATTGATTCCTTTGCCATATTATTGATCTTTTTTAGCGTTTTTAAACGGCAAACCAAATTCTTTCAACAAGGCATACCCTTCCTCGTCTGTTTGTGCAGAGGTTACAAAGGTAATATTCATTCCGAGAATTCTGGTAATGCTATCGATATTAATTTCGGGAAATATGATTTGTTCCTGAATACCAAGAGTGTAATTACCCTTGCCATCGAACTTACTTTCAATACCTTTGAAGTCACGAATACGAGGCAGAGCTACACGAACCAACTTTTCAAGGAATTCATACATTCTCTCACGACGCAAAGTCACCATAACGCCAATAGGCATTTTCTTACGCAACTTGAAGTTTGCAATATCCTTACGAGAAATGGTTGCCACAGCTTTTTGGCCGGTAATGGTAGTCATTTCGTTTATTGCTACTTCAATGATCTTCTTGTCTGCAACAGCCATACCCAAACCTTGATTGATAACAATCTTCTTAAGTACGGGTACCTGCATTGAAGAAGAATACTGGAACTGTGATTTCAATGCAGGTGCAATGCGCTCTGCATACTCTTTCTTAAGGCTAGCAGTATTACTCATTACTTAATCTCCTCTCCTGTTTTTTTAGAATAACGCACTAAAGTGCCATCGGCACTCACTTTTCTACCAACACGCGTTGCTTTACCGGTCTTTGGGTCAACGGGGTTCAGGTTTGACAAATGGATAGAAGCCTCCTGCTTCACGATACCACCTTGCGGGTTCTTTGCATTCGGTTTTGTGCTCTTAGACACCATGTTGACACCTTCGACAATTGCACGGTTTTTGTCAACAAGAACCTTCAATACACGACCGGTCTTACCCTTGTCTTCACCGGAATTTACATAAACTGTATCGCCTTTTTTAATATGTAATTTACTCATTACTCAATTTTTTTACAATATTAAAGAACTTCAGGAGCGAGTGACACAACTTTCATGTTAGTAGCACGAAGTTCACGAGCTACCGGACCGAAAATACGACTACCTCTAATTTCGCCTGCATTGTTCAACAACACACAAGCATTATCATCAAAACGTATATAAGAACCATCAGTACGACGGATTTCTTTCTTAGTACGTACGATCAAAGCTTTAGACACTGCACCTTTCTTAATATCACTTGAAGGGATAACGCTCTTTACAGAAACAACAATCACGTCCCCTACTGAAGCATAGCGACGGCCTGTACCGCCCAAAACGCGAATACAGAGAGCCTCTTTTGCCCCACTATTATCACATACTGTAAGTCTGGATTCTACTTGTATCATAATTACTTAGCTCTTTCAATTATTTCTACCAATCTCCATCTCTTAGTCTTGCTCAAAGGACGAGTTTCCATGATGTGTACAGTATCACCGATATTGCACTCATTCTTTTCATCATGAGCATGGTACTTCTTCGTCTTACTAACGAACTTACCATATATAGGGTGTTTTTCCTTAAATTTAGCTGCCACAGTGATGGTTTTATCCATCTTGTTGCTCAGCACAACCCCTGTTCTTTCTTTTCTTAAATTTCTTGCTTCCATCAAGCTGTTCATTTATTGTTAAGTTCTCTTTGGCGTAATTCAGTCTTCATACGCGCAATAGTCCTGCGTAATTGTTTGATTTGAGCAGGATTATCCAAAGGAGAAATAGAATGATTTAAAACCATTTGGTTGTAATTAGCTACTTCTGCCTCTACTCTTTCTACCAAATCAGTGGTAGGCATCTCTTTAATTTCTGCTATTTTCATACTTCTCACGCATTTTGATTTTGAACATCATAATCACGTCTCACAACAAATTTAGTTGTGATAGGAAGCTTCTGTGCAGCTAAGCGCAAAGCTTCTTTTGCGATTTCATAAGATACACCTTCGGCTTCAATGATAATTCTACCCGGAGTAACAGGAGCTACAAATCCTTCTGGGCTACCCTTACCTTTACCCATACGCACATCAGCAGGCTTTCTTGTGATGGGTTTATCGGGGAATATACGAATCCAAATTTGTCCTTGACGTTGCATATATCTTGTCACTGCAATACGCGCAGCTTCAATCTGACGGCCTGTAATCCATTTTGTTTCCAAGGCCTTAATACCAAAAGAGCCGAAAGCCAACTGATTTCCTCTTTGGGCATTACCCTTTTGACGGCCTTTTTGTTGTCTTCTGAATTTTGTTTTTTTCGGTTGTAACATAATTCCTAAAAATCAAATCCGTTAACGATTATTTTTCTTTCTTTTGAAGTTCTTTCCGCCATTGCTTCCGCTATTGCTTCCACGACCACTTTCTTTGCTTTGTGTAAAGTTCGGAGCCAAATCTTTCTTACCATAAACTTCACCTCTACAAATCCAAACTTTAATACCGAGAAGACCTACTTTTGTCAATGCTTCTGCATGACAATAGTCAATATCTGCTCTGAAAGTATGCAATGGAGTTCTTCCTTCCTTATACATTTCAGAACGCGCCATTTCAGCTCCATTCAAACGTCCTGAGATCTGAATTTTAATACCTTCCGCTCCCATGCGCATTGTGTTAGCGATGGCCATCTTAATGGCACGACGGTAGGCTATTTTACCTTCAACCTGACGAGCGATGTTGTTAGCCACGATAACAGCGTCCAATTCAGGTCTTTTTACTTCGAAGATATTAATCTGGATATCCTTATCGGTAACCTTCTTCAACTCCTCTTTCAACTTGTCAACTTCTTGGCCACCTTTACCGATAATGATACCCGGACGTGCAGTACAAACGGTAATAGTCACGAGTTTCAGTGTACGTTCGATTACAATTCTTGATACACTTGCCTTTACAAGACGAGCATTCAAGTATTTACGAATCTTGCTATCTTCCAGCAGAGAATCGCCGTAATTCTTTCCACCATACCAATTGGAATCCCATCCTCTGATGATTCCTAAACGATTGCTTATTGGATTAACTTTTTGTCCCATTTACCTTAATTTTGATCTTCGTTATTACTTTTAGAACCAACGAACAACGTTACATGGTTTGAACGTTTACGAATTCTGTAACCTCTTCCCTGCGGAGCCGGTCTCATTCTTTTGAGTGTAGCACCACCATCAACAAAAACTTTAGTTACGAACAATTCGCCACTTTCTGCCTTACGTTCGTTTTTCTGCTCCCAGTTAGCAATTGCAGAGCGCAGCAATTTTTCTACTCGGGCAGCAGCCTCTTTAGAAGAGAACTTCAAAACACCGAGCGCTCTGTTCACTTCCATCCCGCGAATCATGTCAGCCACGAGACGCATTTTACGGGGGGATGTAGGAACATTTTGCAATTTCGCAAAATACATGGTCTTAAGGGCTTCTTTTCTTTTTTCAGCCGATATTTTTTTTCTTGCTCCCATTATATTATTACTTTATTATTTCAGATAAACCCTGTTTTTATTTTTTCTTATTACCGGCATGTCCTCTGAAAGTACGAGTTGGAGCGAACTCACCCAACTTGTGTCCTACCATGTTCTCGGTAATATAAACAGGAATAAATTTATTTCCATTGTGAACTGCAACAGTATGCCCTACGAAATCAGGCGAAATCATTGAAGCTCTGGCCCAAGTCTTAACTACCACTTTCTTGCCTGATTCATTCATGGCAAGCACTTTTTTTTCAAGCTTAACATTAATATACGGACCTTTTTTTAATGAACGACTCATAATTTACTCGATTAATCAGATTACTTCTTTCTTCTCTCAATAATATATTTAGACGATTGTTTCTTCGGAGCTCTTGTCTTAAGACCCTTAGCATACAATCCCTTACGAGACCTGGGGTGTCCTCCTGAAGCACGTCCTTCACCACCACCCATCGGGTGATCAACCGGGTTCATAACAACACCACGGTTACGCGGACGACGTCCTAACCAGCGAGAGCGTCCAGCCTTACCGGAGCTTTCCAATCCATGATCTGAGTTACCTACGCTACCGATAGTAGCCTTACAAGTACTGAGGATCTGACGAACCTCGCCTGAAGGCAATTTGATAACGCAGTATTTACCTTCTCTTGAAGTCAACTGAGCGAAATTACCGGCCGAACGAACCAAGGCAGCACCTTGACCCGGACGTAATTCGATGTTATGAATCACGGTACCAACCGGAATGTTCTGAAGCGGAAGTGCATTCCCGATTTCCGGGGCAGCAGTTTCACCTGACATCAAAGTCGCACCAACTTGCAATCCATTGGGAGCAATAATATATCTTTTTTCTCCATCTGCATAAAACAAAAGAGCAATACGAGCCGAACGATTCGGATCGTATTCTATTGTTTTAACCACTGCAGGCACACCGTCTTTATTTCTCTTGAAATCTACGATACGAATAACCTTCTTACTACCGCCACCAATATAGCGCATAGTCATCTTACCCTGGTTGTTACGACCACCTGAAGATTTCTTACCATATACAAGAGACTTTTCTGGTACCCGTGCAGTAATCTCTTCAAAAGTACCAATAATTTTATGTCTTTGCCCCGGTGTTGTGGGCTTAAATTTACGTACTGCCATTTCTTTTAAATATTGCTATAAAAATCAATAGTATCCCCTTCTTTCAACGTAACGATAGCTTTCTTGAACGCATTCGTACGGCCTTTGATAATACCAACTCTTGTGTACCGACTTTTATTCTTACCGGCATACTTCATTGTATTCACATCAACTACCGTAACATTGTATAGGGATTCAACTTCGCTCTTAATTTCCAGTTTATTAGCTTCAGGACGCACGATAAAGCCAAAACGGTTGTTCAGCTTATCAGTAATAGCAGTCATTTTCTCTGTCACCAACGGTTTAATAATAATTCCCATTATTTAAGCCTCCTTTTTACATTAAGATTTTGTCGATAGCCGAGAGTGCGCTTTCTGCAAACACCACAACCCCAGCATCTAATACTCTGTAAGTATTTAGCCCTGAGATGGTCTGAACATTTGCCCCTTTCACGTTACGAGCCGACAAATATACGTTTTTATTTGCTTCCGGTAAAATCACAAGCAGTTTTTTATCAGAAACTTTAAGTTTTTTTGTCATCGCAATAAAGTCTTTCGTCTTAGGAGCTTCAAAAGAGAAGTCTTCTACAACTACAACCGCATTATTCTGAGCCTTATATGCCAAAGCTGACTTACGTGCTAATTCTTTTACTTTCTTGTTTAATTTGAAATAGTAGTCTCTGGGTTTAGGACCAAAAACACGTCCACCTCCAACGAGCACCGGTGAGTTCATGTCGCCACGACGTGCACCGCCACCACCTTTCTGACGACCGATTTTGCGAGTAGAGCCACTGATTTCACTCCTTTCTTTAGACTTGTGTGTACCCTGACGCTGGTTTGCCATAAACTGTTTTACATCCAAGTAGATAGCGTGGTCGTTGGGTTCAATTCCGAAGATAGATTCGTTTAACGTAATCTTTCTCCCAGTGTCTTCACCTTTAATGTTATATACATTAACTTCCATTATTTCTCAATTATTACGATTGAACCTTTGCAACCGGGAACAGACCCCTTAATCAATAGGAGGTTGTGCTCCGCAATTACTTTTAATACTTGCAGATTTTGAACAGTCACTCTATCACCGCCAAGTTGGCCACCCATGCGCATGCCTTTAAATACTTTTGCAGGGTATGAACAAGCACCGATAGATCCCGGCTTACGAGCACGGTTGTGCTGACCGTGAGTAGACTGCCCTACACCACCGAAGCCATGGCGTTTTACTACGCCCTGAAAACCTTTACCTTTAGAAGTACCTACAACATCAACAAATGTTGTATCGTTGAATAGTTCTACGGTAACAGTGTCACCCAGATTCAATTCTGTTTCAAACTCTTTGAACTCAGCCAAGTGTTTCTTGGGAGTTACTCCGGCCTTCTTGAAGTGCCCCATCAGAGGCTTTGTTGTGTGCTTCTCTTTTTTGTCTTGGAAGCCCAGCTGAACGGCTTCATAGCCATCCTTTTCTACTGTTTTTACCTGAGTAACAACACAAGGACCAGCTTCGATAACAGTGCATGGTACATTTTTACCCTCGGCACTGAAAACGGATGTCATTCCGATTTTTTTTCCTAATAATCCTGGCATTTCACTTAATTTTTAATACTTACACTTTGATTTCTACTTCCACACCGCTAGGCAATTCCAGCTTCATCAGAGCATCTACGGTTTTAGCCGTCGAGCTATAGATGTCAATCAGTCTCTTATAAGAAGAGAGCTCGAATTGTTCACGTGACTTCTTATTAACGAAAGTCGAACGGTTCACGGTAAAGATACGCTTGTGCGTAGGGAGAGGAATCGGACCGCTAACGATGGCGCCCGTTGCCTTCACCGTTCTTACAATCTTCTCAGCAGATTTGTCAACCAAATTGTGGTCGTAAGATTTCAGTTTAATTCTAATTTTTTGACTCATTACTGTCTTTGTTATTAATAGTTTTATAAAATAAGGTTCCGTAGGCTAAGAGTCATTCGCTAGCCTACGGATTTCTTGTTGTTTTATACTAAGTCAACACGCCCTTTTACTTCCTCCAATACCGCCTTGGCAATAGAGTTAGAAACTTGAGCGTGATGAGAATATACCATTGAAGAAGTAGCACGACCAGAAGTGATGGTACGCAAAGCTGTTACATAACCGAACATTTCGGCCAGCGGAACCAATGCCTTCACGATGCGAGCACCCGAGCGACTGGATTCCATTCCTTCTACCTGACCACGACGTTTGTTCAAATCACCGATAACATCACCCATGTTTTCTTCCGGAGTTACTACCTCCAATTTCATTACGGGCTCCATCAACACCGGACCTGCCTTAGCGCAAGCGTTCTTGTAGGCCTGTATAGCACAGATCTCGAAAGACAACTGATCAGAGTCTACCGGATGGAAAGAACCGTCGACTAAAGTCACTTTCAGTGAATCTAGAGGATAGCCTGCTAATACACCATTCTTCATGGCTGTAGTAAAGCCCTTCTGTACAGAGGGGATGAATTCCTTAGGAATGTTACCACCTTTCACTTCATCAACGAACTGCAAACTTCCTTCCTTGAAATCTTCATCAACCGGACCGATGTTCACGATGATGTCAGCGAACTTACCACGTCCACCCGACTGTTTCTTGTAAACTTCACGCAGGTTAACAGTCTTGGTAATGGCTTCCTTATAGTTTACCTGAGGTTTACCTTGATTACATTCAACCTTGAACTCACGTTTCAAACGGTCGATGATAATATCCAAGTGCAACTCACCCATACCGGAGATAACTGTCTGACCACTCTGTTCATCAGTTTTAACCGTAAACGTCGGATCTTCCTCTGCCAATTTAGCCAAACCGTTGGACAGCTTATCCATATCCTTCTGCGTTTTAGGTTCAACGGCAATACCGATTACAGGTTCGGGGAAGTCCATAGATTCCAATACAATCGGAGCTGTTTCATCACACAGGGTATCACCGGTGTGAATATCCTTGAAGCCTACACCGGCACCAATATCTCCAGCACCGATTACTTCCACAGGATTCTGCTTGTTTGAATGCATTTGGAACAGACGAGACACACGCTCTTTCTTTCCAGAACGAGAGTTGTAGATGTATGAGCCAGCCTCTACCTTACCTGAATACACTCGGAAGAAAGTCAGACGCCCCACATACGGGTCTGTGGCAATCTTAAACGCCAAAGCAGATGTCTTTTCTTCTTCATCCGGTCTGCGATCTTCTTCCTGACCGCTATCAGGATTTGTTCCCACGATGTTCGGAGTATCCAGCGGAGAAGGCAAGAAAGCACAAACGTAGTTTAGCAAAATCTGTACGCCCTTGTTTTTAAATGAAGAGCCACACAACATGGGCACGATAGCCATCTGCACGGTAGCGTTGCGAAGAGCTCTCAAGATTTCTTCTTCCGTAATGGTAGAAGGATCATCGAAGTACTTTTCCATCAAAGCATCGTCAAACTCTGCAACTTTCTCAAGCATCTTGTCTCTCCATTCGTTAGCTTCGTCAACCAAATTGGCAGGGATTTCCTCTACGGTATAGTCAGCCCCCATCGTTTCGTCATGCCAATAAATTGCTTTCATCTTAACAAGGTCTACCAAACCTTTGAAAGTTTCTTCAGCACCGATAGGTACAACAACCGGACAAGGATTAGCACCCAAAACCTCCTTCATCTGGCGAACAACTTCGAAGAAGTCAGCACCCGAGCGATCCATCTTGTTCACATAACCGATACGCGGAACGTTGTATTTGTCTGCCTGACGCCAAACGGTTTCAGACTGCGGCTCAACCCCACCTACTGCACAATATGCGGCAACGGCGCCATCCAGCACGCGCAAAGAACGTTCCACTTCAGCCGTAAAGTCAACGTGTCCCGGAGTGTCAATCAGGTTAATCTTATATGTATTACCGTCATATTTCCAACGAGTAGTTGTAGCAGCTGAGGTAATTGTGATACCACGTTCCTGCTCCTGTTCCATCCAGTCCATCGTAGCTGCACCATCGTGCACTTCACCGATTTTGTGAGTCAGACCCGTATAGAAAAGAATACGTTCGGAGGTTGTCGTTTTACCGGCATCAATGTGAGCCATGATACCGATGTTACGAGTCAAATGTAAATCATGTTTTGCCATTCTTAAATTCCTTTACTTTAAGTTTCTTTTAATTCTGAATTAGTATCTCTTACAGTATTAGAATCTGAAATGCGCAAACGCACGGTTGGCTTCTGCCATTCTGTGCATATCTTCCTTACGCTTGTAGGCACCGCCTTGCTCGTTGAAAGCATCCATGATTTCGGCAGCCAGTTTATCGGCCATCGACTTACCACCACGCTTGCGTGCGAAGATGATCAGGTTTTTCATGGAAATCGATTCCTTACGGTCAGGACGGATCTCGGTGGGAACTTGAAAAGTGGCACCACCCACACGGCGAGACTTCACTTCCACTTGCGGAGTCACATTATCCAGAGCTTTTTTCCAGATTTCAAGAGCAGACTTCTCCTCGTTCTGCATTTTGCTCTTCACTGTTTCCAAAGCTGCATAGAAGATTTCATAAGAGGTATTCTTCTTGCCATCGTACATCAGGTGATTCACGAACTTGGAAACTTTCACATCATTAAACACGGGATCCGGCAGGATAACGCGTTTTTTTGGCTTTGCTTTTCTCATTGTCTGAAAGAATAATGTTTTTCGTTCTTGGTTGTCTACTTCTGTTTTCTTCAACTCTCCCTCCGGAGAATTTACTCAACCTTTAGCATATCCAACAAACTAAAACGTAAATAATTACTTTTGTTTTTTTACTTTTCTGTTTTCAGTGCTCTGCCGCCAGATTATTTCTTCTTAGCGGGAGCTGCTTGACCCGGTTTCGGACGTTTTGCGCCATATTTGGAGCGCCTTTGCGTACGACCAGCCACGCCGGCTGTATCCAATGTACCACGAACAATGTGATAACGCACACCCGGAAGGTCTTTCACACGACCGCCACGTACCAACACGATGGAGTGCTCCTGCAAATTGTGACCTTCGCCCGGGATATAAGAGTTCACCTCTTTACCGTTAGTCAAACGCACACGAGCTACTTTACGCATAGCTGAATTCGGTTTTTTCGGAGTGGTTGTGTACACTCTCACGCAAACGCCACGTCTTTGAGGACATGAATCCAAGGCAGGAGATTTACTTTTCTCTACCAGCACTTCGCGTCCTTTTCTTACTAATTGCTGAATTGTAGGCATTGTAATTGTTTTTAATTATATATTATTGTTTGTATTAATTCAAAACTATACACTTTTGGGCTGCAAAGATACGAATAAGTTTTGAATAATCAATGTACTACAAGTTTTTTTGTTCTTAGGCCTCTCCTTTTACATTGGAAAGTTGAGAAAAAGTATGTTCGTTTGGCATACGAATGGCTCCAAATGTGCGTTCATATTTCCCAATATTCTCCTCTAGTGCACGTAGCAAACATTTAGCATGCTCAGGAGCAAGAACAATGCGCGATTGCACTCCAGCCTTAGACATTCCTGGCATCACCCGTATAAAATCAAGGATAAACTCCGAACTTGAGTGGGTTATAATAGCAAGATTTGCATAGGTTCCTTGCGCCACTTCCTCTTTCAGTTCAATTTGCAGTTGGTTGTCTTGGTTTTCCATTTCTTGTCATTTTAATTTATAAAGGAACAAATATACTTCTTTCCTACCAGACGAAAGACTTTGTCAGAAAAGATTTTTATCCCAGCAATAAAAAAGAGGGGTAATTTATTATCAAATTCCCCTCTTCGATTGAAATAGCTGAATTAATGTAATATCAATTGTCTACATTTTCATTGACAGCATAGTCAAGTACCGTCTTCTTGTTAGCAAGCATACGGTCATATTCTTCTTTAGAACCGACTATGATCTTTTCAAACTCACGCTGTCCGGTACCGGCAGGTATCAAATGACCGCAGATTACATTCTCTTTCATCCCTTCTAAACGATCTACCTTACCGTTGATAGCAGCTTCATTAAGTACTTTCGTCGTTTCTTGGAAAGAAGCGGCCGACATGAAGCTCGAAGTTTGCAAAGCCGCACGAGTAATACCCTGAAGAATCTGCGTCGAAGTGGCAGGCACAGCATCACGCACTTCAACAGCTTTCAAATCACGGCGTTTCAATATAGAGTTCTCATCACGCAATTTACGAGCTGTTACAATCTGTCCTGCCTGTAAATTCAAGGAATCTCCAGCATCTATCACAACTTTCTTACCCCAAATGCGATCATTCTCTTCCATAAACTCTAGCTTATCAACAACTTGCTGTTCCAAGAAGCGAGTATCGCCAGGTTCATCAATTTCTACCTTACGCATCATCTGGCGAACTATGATTTCAAAATGTTTATCATTGATCTTCACACCTTGCAGACGATATACATCCTGCACCTCATTCACGATATACTCTTGTACGGCCGTAGGACCTTTAATAGCAAGAATATCGGCAGGAGTAATGGCACCATCAGACAATGGAGTACCAGCACGTACATAGTCGTTTTCCTGCACTAGAATTTGCTTGGATAGAGGGACAAGATATTTCTTGACCTCACCGGTCTTGGAAGTCATAATTATTTCGCGATTACCGCGCTTCACCTTACCCATCGTGACCTCTCCATCAATTTCAGAAACGACGGCAGGATTGGACGGATTGCGCGCTTCGAACAACTCTGTGACGCGAGGAAGCCCGCCTGTAATATCCCCCGCTTTACCTACGGCACGCGGGATTTTCACAATCACTTCGCCAGCTTTCACCTTTTCTCCGTTCTCTACTACCACATGTCCACCTACAGGTAGGTTATAAGTACGAATCAAACCTCCGTCTTCAGTCGTAATGTGTGCAGTAGGTACTTTTGTTTTGTCTTTAGATTCGATGATGATGACTTCACGTAAACCAGTAGACTCATCAGATTCAACTTTATAAGTTACGTTCTCAATAACACCTTCAAATTCAATCTTACCGGTAGCTTCGGTAATGATTACTGCATTAAATGGATCCCAGCGTGCAATGAGTTTACCTTTCTCTACCATTTCTCCATCAGCAGCATAAAGCGTAGCCCCATAAGGCACATTGTGTGTAGAAAGTACTATACCCGTATTGGCATCCACAAAACGAACTTCAGCCAAACGACCCACTACCACTTTAGCTGGCTCACCTGCTTCATCTATGATATCTACCGTACGAAGTTCTTCAAATTCCAAACGCGCCGAATTCTTGGCTACGATACTGGCATTTGCAGCAATATTCGCAGCTGTACCACCGGCATGAAAAGTACGCAAGGTCAACTGTGTACCCGGCTCACCAATAGACTGTGCAGCAATGACTCCAACAGCTTCTCCCTTTTGAACCATACGGCTGGAAGCCAAATTACGTCCGTAACACTTGGCACAAACGCCCTTCTTAGACTCACAAGTCAGCACCGAACGAATTTCGACGCTCTCAATCGGAGAATTCTCAATTTTCTGTGCAATATCTTCGGTTATTTCCTCACCACCGGCTACTATCAATTCTCCTGTTGTAGGATGAATGATATCATGTACCGATACACGCCCAAGAATACGTTCAGAAAGAGTGGCAATGATCTCATCATTGTTTTTCAAAGCAGTACAAACCAATCCGCGAAGTGTACCGCAATCTTCCTCATTGACAATCACATCGTGCGAAACATCAACCAAACGACGAGTCAGATATCCGGCATCAGCTGTCTTCAAAGCAGTGTCAGCCAAACCCTTACGTGCACCGTGAGTAGAGATAAAATACTCCAATACAGACAATCCCTCTTTAAAGTTAGAAAGAATAGGATTTTCAATAATCTGTCCACCTTCGGCTCCTGCTTTCTGAGGTTTCGCCATCAAACCACGCATACCGGAAAGCTGACGAATCTGCTCTTTAGAACCACGAGCACCGGAATCCAACATCATGTATACCGAGTTAAAGCCTTGGTCATCGTTCGAAATGGCTTTCATCAGAATATTAGAAAGTTCGGAATTCACATGGGTCCAAATATCAATCACCTGATTGTATCGTTCGTTGTTGGTAATGAAACCCATGTTATAATTGTTGATTACCTGCTCTACTTCATCGTAACCCTTCTGCACCAACGCTTCTTTCTCCTCCGGGATAATAATATCTCCCAAGTTGAATGACAAACCGCCCTTGAAAGCCATATAGTAACCCAGATTCTTTATTCCATCAAGAAAATCAGCCGCTTTGGCCACACCGCACACCTTAATAACGTGACTAATGATGTCACGAAGTGATTTCTTGGATATAATCGTATTAATGTATCCTGCTTCTGCTGGTACAATTTCATTGACAATGACACGTCCCACCGAAGTTTCGTGCATCATCTTGTCTACAATATTTCCATTCTCATCGACATCTTTCACCACAACACTAACCGGCGCATGGATATCACATTTTCCTTCATTATAAGCAACAAGTGCTTCCTCAGGGCCATAGAAAGTCAAACCTTCACCTTTGGCTCCTTTACGCAATTTGGTGATGTAATACAACCCAAGCACCATATCTTGTGCAGGTACAGTAATGGGAGCACCATTGGCAGGATTCAATATATTATGCGATTGGAGCATCAGCATTTGTGCTTCCAATATAGCTTCGTTGCTCAAAGGCAAGTGAACAGCCATCTGGTCACCGTCAAAGTCGGCGTTGAATGCCGTACATGCCAATGGATGCAACTGAATAGCCTTACCCTCAATCATCTTAGGCTGAAAAGCTTGAATACCCAAACGGTGAAGTGTCGGAGCACGGTTCAACAATACCGGATGCCCTTTCATCACATGTTCCAGAATATCCCAAATCACAGGTTCCTTGCGATCTACAATTTTTTTGGCGCTTTTCACAGTCTTCACAATACCACGCTCAATCAATTTACGGATGATAAATGGTTTGTAGAGTTCCGCAGCCATCAACTTGGGAATACCGCATTCGCCCATTTTCAGTTCCGGACCTACGACAATTACCGAACGTGCGGAATAGTCAACACGTTTACCCAACAAGTTCTGGCGGAAACGTCCCTGTTTTCCTTTCAAACTGTCGGAAAGAGATTTCAACGGGCGATTAGCATCCGTCTTTACGGCACTCGATTTACGCGAGTTATCGAATAATGAATCAACGGCTTCTTGCAACATACGCTTTTCATTACGCAGAATCACTTCCGGAGCTTTGATTTCAATCAACCTCTTCAGACGGTTGTTGCGGATAATGACACGACGATAAAGATCGTTCAAGTCGGAAGTCGCAAAACGGCCTCCATCCAACGGAACCAACGGACGCAATTCGGGCGGAATAATCGGTACAATGCGCACAATCATCCATTCAGGCTTGTTGCGTCCACGTGAGGCACGGAAAGACTCAACAACCTGCAAGCGTTTCAACGCTTCTGTCTTACGCTGTTGTGAAGCATCGCTTCCAGCTCGGTTACGAAGTTCATAAGACAATGAATCAAGATCAATACGTGACAATAAATCATAGATGGCTTCCGCACCCATCTTGGCGATGAACTTATTCGGGTCTGAATCTTCAAGGAACTGGTTGTCTTTCGGCAACTTATCCAGCAAATCCAGATATTCTCCTTCTTCGAGCAAATCATACTGTTCTACTTCGTCCGACAATACGCCCGGCTGAACAACAACATAGCGCTCGTAGTAAATAATGGCATCCAATTTCTTGGTGGGTAACCCCAACAAGTAACCGATTTTGTTAGGAAGTGAACGGAAATACCAAATGTGAGCCACCGGAACAACAAGCTGAATATGCCCCATACGTTCGCGGCGAACTTTCTTTTCGGTCACCTCCACACCACAACGGTCACAGACAATACCTTTATAACGAATACGCTTGTATTTACCGCAATGGCACTCATAATCCTTGATAGGACCGAAGATACGCTCGCAGAACAGACCGTCACGCTCAGGCTTATACGTACGATAGTTGATGGTTTCAGGCTTTAATACTTCACCACTCGAATTCTCAAGGATTTCTTCAGGAGAAGCCAAACCGATAGAGATTTTCGAGAAATTACTCTTTATCTTGTTATCTTTTCTAAAAGCCATACTTTTATATATAATTGATAATTGACTATTGATAATTAGAAATGAGTTCATAATTGGGAATGAAAAGCAATTTTCATCCCCAATTATCAATTATTCCAGATTGATGCTCAAGCCCAAACCTCTCAGCTCATGCAGCAACACATTCAGTGATTCCGGAATGCCCGGGGTAGGCATAGGCTCACCTTTCACAATCGCTTCATATGCTTTGGAACGTCCCACGACATCATCAGACTTGATTGTCAGAATCTCTTGCAGAATATGTGCGGCACCGAACGCTTCGAGTGCCCAAACTTCCATTTCCCCGAAACGCTGACCACCGAACTGTGCTTTACCGCCCAACGGCTGCTGCGTAATAAGAGAGTATGGACCTATGGAACGTGCATGCATCTTATCCTCAACCATGTGACCAAGTTTCAACATATAAGTCACACCTACGGTAGCCTGCTGTTCAAACACTTCACCTGTGCCGCCATCGTACAATGTCGTCTTGCCATAACGAGGCAAACCGGCCTTATCCGTCCACTCGTTCAGATCGTCCAAAGACGCCCCGTCGAAAATAGGAGTGGCAAATTTTACACCCAACTTCTTTCCCGCACGACCAAGAACTGCTTCAAAAATCTGTCCGATGTTCATACGTGAAGGCACGCCCAACGGATTCAACACGATATCTACCGGAGTACCATCTGCAAGGAACGGCATATCTTCCTGACGAACCACACGAGAAACAATACCCTTATTACCATGACGCCCCGCCATCTTATCACCGACACCAATCTTACGTTTCTTGGCAATATATACCTTAGCCATCTGGATGATACCGGCAGGCAATTCATCGCCGATAGTAATAGCAAACTTCTTCCGTTTCAGTTCCGCATCAAGTTCTTTGTATTTCTTGATGAAGTTCATCACCAAAGCACGGATCAAATCGTTAGTATGTTCATCCTTCGTCCAATTACTTAACTGGATAGCAGTAAAGTCCAAATCGCTGAAGTCTGAAATGGTGAATCTGGCACCCTTAGAGATAACATCGGTCCCCATATAGTCTTTCACCCCTTCTGAAGTGAAATTATCTGTAAGCTTCAACAACTTGTTTATCAATATTTTCTTCAAGTCGCCAATCTTAGCTTCGAATTCATCATCAATCTTCGGCAGTAAGGCCTTATCTGCCAGCTTGGAACTGCGGGTCTTGACAACACGAGAAAACAAACGCTTGTCTATAACTACCCCTTTCAAAGAAGGAGAAGCCTTTAAAGAAGCATCCTTCACATCGCCGGCTTTATCGCCGAAGATAGCCCGAAGCAGTTTTTCTTCAGGAGAAGGATCCGATTCTCCCTTAGGAGTGATTTTACCAATCAAAATATCACCCGGTTCAATACGGGCGCCTATACGGACAATACCATTTTCATCAAGGTCTTTGGTAGCCTCTTCGCTGACATTAGGGATATCAGAAGTCAATTCTTCCATACCACGCTTGGTTTCACGAACCTCCAAAGAATACTCTTCCACATGTACGGAAGTCAATAGGTCTTCACGAACCACACGCTCGTTCAATACAATGGCATCCTCATAATTATAACCTTTCCACGGCATGTATGCCACCAGTAGATTCCTACCCAAAGCCAGTTCTCCGTCTTCAGTAGAGTAACCTTCCGTCAAAATCTGTCCTGCTTTCACACGCTGTCCTTTCTCACAAATAGGACGCAGGTCAATCGTCATATTCTGGTTGGTACGACGCCATTTCGGGATAATATATTCTCTCAAGGCAGGCTCAAAACTTACGAACTCCTCTTCATCCGTACGATCATACAGAATACGAATCGTTGTAGCATCCACGAAATCCACAACGCCATCACCTTCGGCAGTAATCTGCGTACGGGAATCACGTGCCAACTGACGCTCTATACCAGTACCAACAATCGGCGCTTCGCTCTTCAACAACGGAACAGCCTGACGCATCATGTTCGATCCCATCAATGCACGGTTAGCATCATCATGCTCCAAGAATGGAATCAGAGAAGCAGCGATAGAAGCAATCTGTTGAGGAGACACATCCATCAGTTCTACCTCAGAAGGAGGAACAACCGGATAGTCGGCATCCTGACGCGATTTAACTCTATCGCGGATAAACGTACCGTCCTCATTCAAAGGCGCATTACCTTGTGCAATAATCTTGGCCTCTTCTTCTTCGGCAGTCAAATATACCAAACCCTCGTCAGAAAGATCAACTTTACCGTTTTCGACCTTTCGATAAGGCGTTTCAATGAATCCCAACTCGTTAATTTTAGCGAACACACACAATGAAGAAATCAAGCCGATATTCGGACCTTCAGGGGTTTCGATGGGACAAAGCCGTCCATAATGTGTATAATGCACGTCACGTACTTCAAAACCGGCGCGTTCACGCGACAAACCACCGGGACCAAGGGCAGACATACGACGTTTGTGGGTAATCTCGGCCAACGGGTTGGTCTGATCCATAAACTGCGACAATGCATTTGTTCCGAAGAACGAATTAATCACGGAAGAAATAGTCTTGGCATTAATCAAGTCAATCGGAGTGAAAACCTCATTGTCACGGACATTCATACGTTCACGAATAGTACGCGACATACGTGCCAAACCGATGGCAAACTGATTGGACAACTGTTCGCCCACCGTACGTACACGACGATTACTCAAGTGGTCAATATCATCCACGTCAGCTTTCGAGTTAATCAACTCAATCAGATATTTGATGATTTCTATGATATCCTCTTTAGTCAGTACGCGCACTTCCATATCAGTCGTCAGATTCAACTTTCTATTGATACGATAGCGCCCTACATCCCCCAAATCATATCTCTTTTCCGAGAAGAAAAGATTATTGATCACTTCACGGGCACTTGCATCATCAGCAGGGTCAGCATTACGCAATTGACGATAAATATATAAAACCGCCTCTTTTTCCGAGTTACTCGGATCCTTCTGCAACGTATTATATATGATAGAGAAGTCGGACTGATTCGGTTCTTCCTTATGTACAAGAATATTCTGAACGCTCGATTCCAATATAATATCGACATGTTCCGGTTCGATTACCGTTTCGCGGTCGATAACAACCTCGTTACGTTCGATAGAAACGACCTCACCGGTGTCTTCGTCTACAAAATCCTCAATCCATGTTTTCAATACACGAGCAGCCAACTTCCGTCCCACAATTTTCTTGAGGTTCGTTTTGTTCACCTTTACATCCTCTGCCAAATCAAAGATTTCAAGAATATCCTTATCATTCTCAAAACCGATAGCTCTCAGCAAAGTGGTGACCGGCAATTTTTTCTTACGATCAATGTAGGCATACATGACATTGTTGATGTCGGTAGCAAACTCAATCCACGACCCTTTGAACGGGATGATACGTGCCGAGTATAACTTGGTACCATTGGCATGTACACTTTGTCCGAAGAATACGCCGGGCGAACGGTGAAGTTGGGACACAACTACACGCTCCGCACCGTTGATGACGAATGTCGCTTTGTCCGTCATGTAAGGGATAGGACCTAAAAACACGTCTTGAATAACCGTGTCAAAGTCTTCGTGATCGGGATCGGTACAATATAATTTCAACTTCGCTTTCAAAGGTACACTATATGTAAGCCCTCGCTCTATACATTCATCGATGGTATAACGCGGCGGATCAATATAGTAGTCCAAAAACTCAAGAACAAAATTGTTTCTTGTATCGGCAATAGGGAAGTTTTCGGCAAATACTTTATACAGTCCCTCGTTCTTACGTTTTTCAGGTGGGGTGTCTAGTTGTAGAAAGTCTTTGAATGACTTCAATTGTACTTCCAGAAAATCCGGATATTCAAGCGGATTCTTAGTCGAAGCAAAATTAACTCTTTGATTTACAGTATTTGAAGACATCTGTTAATGGATTTGTAGAACTTAATTTTAAATATATACACAAAAAGGTTAAGAACCCTTTTCATGAAGGGTTCCTAACCGAAATACCTGATTTACAGGTCGATGTTATTTAAGTTCAACTTCAGCTCCAGCTTCTTCCAATGTTTTCTTCAATGATTCTGCTTCGTCTTTAGCCAAACCTTCTTTTACTACACTGGGAGCACCGTCCACCATGTCTTTAGCTTCTTTCAAGCCAAGACCACAAGCTTCCTTAACGGCCTTAACCACCTGAAGTTTAGCTGCACCAGCACTCTTCAATACTACGTCGAAAGAAGTCTTTTCTTCTGCGGTAGCACCACCACCGGCTGCGGGAGCAGCGGCAACAGCAACAGCTGCAGCAGCAGGTTCAATACCATATTCTTCTTTCAGGATTGTTGCAAGTTCATTAACTTCTTTTACTGTCAAGTTAACTAATTGTTCTGCAAAAGCTTTCAAATCTGCCATTTTTGTATGATTTTAATTGTTTAAATACTAAATAAATTGATAATAATTTGTTTCCGAATTTTACGCTTCGGGACGTTCACCAAGAGTTTTGAGAACTCCGTGGAGGGTGCTTCCACCCGATTGCAGAGCAGAAATAACATTCTTGGCCGGCGATTGCAACAATGCAACGATATCGGCAATGACTTCATTTTTACTCTTGATACTTACGAGAGCATCCAATTGGTCGGCACCAACATAGAAGCTTTCTTCCGCATATGCAGCTTTCAGTCCGGGAATACCATTCTTAGAGTTATCTTTCAGTAACTTGGCCGGAGCGTTGGCAACGTTGCAAAACATTACGGCTGTCGTACCTTTCAGAGAACCATAAAGCGGAGAATAGTCTTCTTCCAAACTTTCCAATGCTTTGTGAAGCAGTGTATTTTTAACCACCATCAATTTGATGCCAGCCTTGAAACAAGCTCTTCTCAAAGCGCTGGTTGCGCCGGCATTCATTGCAGTGGTATCTACCAAGTAGAAGTGACCATATTCTTTCACCGTAGCAGCAATCTGCTCAATAATCGTACTTTTATCTTCCTTTCTCATTATTACTCCGTTTTATTAGATTTCTTCTACCGTTTTCGGGTCAATCTTGATACCCGCACTCATCGTGCTAGAAAGATAAATACTCTTAATATATGTACCCTTGGCTGCAGTCGGTTTCAATTTATTCAATGTAGAAATGAATTCTTTCGCATTGTCACGAATTTGTTCAGCATTAAATGAAACTTTACCAATAGAAGTATGAACGATACCGTTTTTATCAACCTTAAAGTCGATTTTACCTTGTTTTACTTCTCTTACAGCTTTAGCAACATCCATAGTTACAGTGCCACTTTTCGGATTAGGCATCAATCCACGAGGACCGAGCACACGACCAAGCGCACCAATCTTACCCATGATAGACGGCATAGTGATGATTACATCAATATCAGTCCATCCACCTTTGATCTTTTCAATATATTCGTCAAGACCAACATAGTCAGCTCCGGCTTCTTTTGCAGCAGCTTCAGCATCCGGTGTACAAAGCACCAGAACGCGTACAACCTTACCTGTACCGTGAGGAAGTGAAACGACACCTCTCACCATTTGGTTGGCTTTACGCGGGTCAACGCCCAAACGTACGTCGATGTCCAAAGAAGCGTCGAATTTAGTAAAGGAAATCTCCTTTACCAATGCGGCGGCTTCTTTGAGAGAGTATGCTTTCCCTGCTTCAATTTTTTCTGCAGCCAACTTTTGATTTTTTGTCAGTTTACCCATTCTAATTGAAGTTTATTAGTTATTAACCGGGAACTCCCCTTTTACAGCGATACCCATACTTCTAGCTGTTCCGGCAACCATTTTCATGGCAGCTTCCACAGTGAAACAGTTTAAGTCAACCATTTTGTCCTGAGCAATCGTACGAACCTGCTCCCAAGTAATCTCGGCAATTTTCTTACGGTTAGGCTCAGCAGAACCGCTCTTTTGCTTCGTCACTTCCAACAATTGGATAGCCACGGGAGGAGTCTTGATCACAAAATCAAAAGACTTATCTGCGTAGTAAGTGATAATCACAGGAAGAACTTTTCCTGCTTTGTCTTGGGTTCTGGCGTTGAATTGCTTGCAAAACTCCATGATATTGATTCCCTTGGAACCCAAAGCAGGTCCTACGGGAGGTGATGGATTTGCCGCGCCTCCTTTAATCTGTAATTTGATTAGTCCAGCAACTTCTTTAGCCATTTTTAATTGATTTATATATAAACATTAATGAAGAATAGTACAGCGTAACACCTGCATTATTCTTTTTCAACTTGCATAAAGCCCAATTCGAGCGGAGTTTTCCGTCCGAATATCTTGACCATGACCTTCAGTTTCTTCTTCTCAGTGTTTACTTCTTCAATGATTCCACTGAATCCGCTAAACGGGCCGTAATTCACTTTTACGGTCTCGCCGATTACATACGGGATATTCAGTTCTTCACCGGATTCCTGCAATTCATCGACCGTACCAAGTATGCGATTCACTTCCGACTGTCTCAGGGGAACGGGTTTTTCCGAACCACCCAAGAACCCTATCACGTTAGGAGTATTTCTCAGATGATGAGCTACCTCACCCACCAGAGCAGCCTCTACCAAAACGTAACCAGGAAGATAACTTCTCTCTTTCACAATTTTTTTACCATTGCGAACCTGATATACTTTTTCGGTAGGAATCAATACCTGAGACACGTAATCACCAAGGTCGCTGTTCTTAATATCAGCTTCAAGATATTCCTTTACCTTAGCCTCTTTTCCGCTAATAGCACGCAAAACGTACCATTTTTTTTCAATCTCAGACATTCTCCTTACTTTTTAATGTGGATAAACAAATTCCATCAGATGCTGGAAACAGAAGTCCATCGCGAATACTACCACTGCAATTAGTAGGGAAGCATATAAAACAACTACTGCACTGTTAGTAAGTTCAGAATACGTAGGCCACGACACTTTATGAACAAGTTCGTCGTAAGTTTCTTTAAAATAAGCTATAATCTTCTTCATTTCAAAAAAATTAGCACGGGAGGAGAGGCTCGAACTCCCGACACCCGGTTTTGGAGACCGGTGCTCTACCGACTGAGCTACTCCCGTTTGAACAGAATCAGTTCCCGGTATTGGCCGAGAACTGATTAAGAAAATTATTATTAGTCGAGAATTTCAGTAATCTGACCGGAACCTACCGTACGACCACCTTCACGGATAGCGAAACGCAAACCTACGTTCAATGCTACCGGGTAGATCAATTCTACGTTGATTTCTACGTTATCGCCAGGCATTACCATTTCAGTTCCTTCCGGAAGAGTGATTTCACCTGTACAGTCCATAGTACGCAGATAGAACTGAGGACGATATTTGTTGTGGAACGGAGTGTGACGACCGCCTTCTTCTTTCTTCAAAACATAGATAGAAGCCTTGAACTTAGAGTGAGGCTTAATCTGACCCGGTTTACAAAGAACCATACCGCGTTTGATTTCGTTCTTATCGATACCACGGAGCAACAGACCTACGTTATCACCGGCTTCACCTTGATCCAGCAATTTGCGGAACATTTCAACGCCTGTTACAACAGACTTCTTGTCTTCACCCAAACCAAGAATTTCAACTTCGTCGCCTACATGGATAACACCGGCTTCGATACGACCCGTTGCAACAGTACCACGACCAGTGATTGAGAATACGTCTTCAACCGGCATCAAGAACGGTTTATCAACATCGCGCGGAGGCAGAGGAATCCAAGCATCAACTGCATCCATCAGTTCCATTACTTTTTCTTCCCACTTTTCAACACCGTTCAATGCACCAAGAGCCGAACCTTGGATGAACGGAGTATTGTCGCCATCGAATTCGTAAGCAGAGAGTAACTCGCGCATTTCCATTTCAACAAGTTCCAACATTTCAGCGTCATCTACCATGTCGCACTTGTTCATAAACACAACCAGTCTCGGAACGTTTACCTGACGAGCCAACAAGATGTGCTCACGCGTCTGAGGCATCGGACCATCCGTAGCAGCAACCACAATGATAGCACCGTCCATCTGAGCAGCACCGGTTACCATGTTCTTCACGTAGTCGGCGTGACCCGGACAGTCTACGTGAGCATAGTGACGGTTAGCGGTTTCATACTCTACGTGAGAAGTATTGATAGTAATACCTCTTTCTTTTTCTTCAGGAGCGTTGTCGATAGAATCGAAAGAACGCAATTCTGAAAGGCCTTTCTTTGCCAACACAGTAGTGATAGCGGCAGTCAACGTGGTTTTACCGTGGTCAACGTGACCAATAGTACCAATGTTCACATGCGGTTTGGTACGTTCGAATTTCTCTTTAGCCATAGCTTTACTTGTTTATTTATTTGATTAATAATCAGCTTTTACATCTTTATGAGCTGTTACCGGGACTTGAACCCGGGACCTCTTCCTTACCAAGGAAGTGCTCTACCGCTGAGCTATAACAGCAAGAAGTATCATAGTCGTGGGCAAAGATGGATTCGAACCACCGAAGGCGTAAGCCAGCAGATTTACAGTCTGCCCCATTTGGCCACTCTGGTATTTGCCCCTCATTTACTCAATTCTTCTATCCCCGCCAAACCGTTCAAGAAAGAATTCTGAAGCATTTGAGCCTCTTGTCGGATTCGAACCAACGACCCCGAGATTACAAATCACGTGCTCTGGCCAACTGAGCTAAAGAGGCAAACTTAAAAATGCAACCGTAACGTTCCATAGCGAGCGAAACGGCTGCAAATTTAGGCATTTATTTTTTACCCGCAAAATTTTAGCGGAAAATTATTTGCTCCGTTGCTTTTCCTTATACTTTACCAGCTGTTTCTCCAAAGCTTCCAAAGAAAGATCCACTGCTTCTTCAAACGTATCGCAAACCTTGTTTGCGTAAAATTCTCCATTGGGAACCAACACCTTTACTCCGGCTTCTTTATTTTCAGCTGTTTCCGGTCTTACAACCTTTAATGACACCTCTACTTTCTTTATATCATCGTAAAATTTCTCCAACTTGACAACCTTTTTTTGAATAAAGGCCTGCAACTGCTCTGACGCGTCAAAGTGAATCGATTGAATTCTTACTTCCATACTTACCTCCTTTTTACTTAGGCCCGGGGATGAGCCTGATTATACACTTTTTTAAGCTCTTCAAAAGTGGTATGCGTATAAACTTCAGTTGTCGCCAAGCTTTCATGCCCGAGGAGTTCCTTTATCGAATTTAAATCCGCACCATAATTCAACATGGCCGTCGCAAAGGTGTGCCTCAACACATGGGGACTTCTTTTTTTTACAGTCACCACTTTCGATAGATTTCGTTTCACCAGCGATTCCACGAAACTCGGATAAAGCCTTCGCCCGCTTTTCCCAACGAAAAAGGCCTCCGAACGAACCGGAAATGCCTCATTCCGTCTGTTGACATACTCACGCATCGAAGACTCCAACTCATTGGCAAAAGGTATCAGGCGCTGTTTGTTTCGTTTTCCCGTCACTTTAATCAAAGCCGTCGAAAAATCCACATCCGCGTCGTTCAGCCCCACCAATTCCGAAAGCCTCATACCGGTGGCATAAAACATTTCGATAACCATGCGGTCGCGACACCCTTCAAAGCCCTCTCCGAAATCCACATCATCCAACAAGCGATTCATATCGCCTTCTTTCAAGAAGACCGGAAGCGGCTTCTTTTTTTTCGGTCCGACCACTTTTTGCAATGGATCTACCGTCACCAGCCCTCTTCGCAAAAGAAACCGATAATACGCTCTTATGGAACTAAGTTTCCGATTAATCGTGGAAGCAGCGCGCTGATTGTCCATCAAAGAGGCAATCCAATCGCGGATAAGTTCCGCATCCACTTTTTCGGGCGCCATGTCCCCAAACTGTTCTTCACCGAACTTTTGCAGCTCAAGAATATCGGCCTTATAACATTCCACGGTATTCAGAGCATAGTTTCGCTCATGCAAAAGATAGTCAAGAAAAGAATCTGTCAACAACATTTCGCTACATATCTAAATCATGCAACGAATGTATAAAAAAGAATCCAATAAATCAAAGGAATTTACGAATTATTAATCTTCTACTTGCTGAAGTTTCTGAATGTAAACAGCATGTTCTTTTTTAAGCCTCTTGGTTACAGACGGTTTGTCAAACTGCTGTCTGCGTCTAAGTTCCTTAACAATACCGGTTTTTTCAAATTTTCTTTTGAACTTCTTCAGCGATTTTTCAATGTTTTCGCCTTCTTTTACAGGTACTACAATCATTTTCTTTCGATTAAAATGTTAATGGTTAAAAAAATATTACGATTAAATCGAGCGGCAAAATTACACATACTTTCTTTATTCACAAAACTTTCTGAAAAAAAACTATCAGCCAGGCAAAAAGAAGCCGCTAAAGAGCGAACAGAATCCTCTTCCGCGAGAAGCCTGCCGCTGATGCAGTTTCCCCCGCCTTATTCCGAAAGAGAAGAACGGCATGGAAAATAAGACGGATATTGTTCTTGTTTCAAAGAAAGTAAGTAACTTTGGAGAAAGAATCTAAAACAAAACCCAAAATGAATCAAGTTGTCAGTAAAAGAATAGATGCCCTACGGGCTTTATTCCATCAAGAAAACATAGCGGCATTCATCGTGCCCGGTACCGACCCGCACCTCAGCGAATACGTTGCACCTCACTGGAAGTCAAGAGAATGGATTTCCGGATTCACCGGGTCGGCAGGAACCATAGTCGTCACTCGTGAAAAGGCCGGACTATGGACAGACTCGCGCTATTTTCTGCAAGCCGGCCGGCAATTGGAAGGAAGCGGAATCGAGTTATACAAGGAGATGCAGCCCGAAACCCTCTCCATCCCCGCTTTTCTGAGTGCCAACCTGAAACAAGGGGATACCGTAGGTATTGACGGCGAAGTGTTCTCCGCCGAAGAAGTCAGACGTCTCGAAAAGCAGTTACTGAAAAACGGGATTTCCATGAAGAGCATCTCCGACCCCATGAACCGGATATGGGACAACCGCCCGACGATGCCGGAAGAACCGGGATTTGTCTATCCCACCCAATACGCGGGAAAAACATTCCAAGAGAAACTGACCGCCATCCGGAAAGAGATGGAAAAGATTGGCGCCGATGCCTTGCTGGTTTCTTCGCTGGATGAGATAGCATGGACGCTGAACATCCGTGGCAATGACGTACACTGCAACCCGGTCGTTGTGAGCTACCTGATTATTGAAAAACACGAAGCCCACTTCTTTATTCGCCCGCAGAAGATGACGGAAGCACTTTCTGCCCATCTGAAAGAGGCCGGAATATCCATTCACGACTATGCCGACATAAAGTCTTTCCTCAACCGCATCACTGTCGGGAACATATTACTGAACCCTGCCAAGACGAATTACGCCGTTTACTCGGCCATCTGCCCTCAATGCCATATCATTGAGGGAACATCGCCGATTTCCCTTTTGAAAGCCATTCGCAACGACCGGGAAATTGCCGGTATCCATGCCGCCATGCAACGCGACGGGGTAGCTCTGGTAAAATTCCTGATTTGGCTGGAAGAAGCGGCAGCCACCGGAAAAGAAACGGAAATCAGCATAGACAAGAAATTGCACGGGTTCCGCGCCGCCCAACCGCTTTATATGGGAGAGAGTTTCGACACTATTGCAGGCTACGGAGCACACGGAGCCATCGTACACTATAAAGCCACACCCGAAACCGATGCACCGCTCAAGCCGGAAGGTTTTCTGTTGTTGGACTCAGGCGCACAGTATCTGGACGGAACCACAGACATCACCCGCACCATCGCATTGGGAAAACTGACGGAAGAAGAAAAAACAGATTACACCCTGATACTGAAAGGACACATAGATTTGGGCATGGCCGTCTTTCCCGAAGGCACACGCGGAGCACAGTTAGACGTACTGGCCCGCATGCCGATGTGGCAACACCGCATGAATTTCCTGCATGGCACAGGACACGGAGTAGGCCATTTTCTCAACGTGCACGAAGGCCCGCAAAGCATTCGCATGAACGAGAATCCGGTCGTCCTGCAAGCCGGAATGCTGACCTCGAACGAACCGGGCGTATATAAAGCCGGAAGCCACGGAGTGCGCATAGAGAATCTCGTGCTGACCGTACCGGCCGGTGAAGGCATGTACGGAAATTACCTGAGGTTTGAGACAATCACCCTTTGTCCCATCTGCAAGAAAGGTATCCGCACAGAAATGCTCACATCCGAAGAGATTGACTGGCTGAACGCATATCATCGGAAGGTGTACGACCGGCTTTCGCCAAGCCTGAACGCAGAAGAACAGAAATGGCTGAAAGAGGCCTGCGCCCCACTCACCACTAATCAGTAACCGCTAATCACTAAAAAAAATGGCAATCATAAAATCAGTGAGGGGATTTACCCCCGAAATCGGAGAGAATTGTTTTTTGGCCGACAACGCAGTCATCGTAGGTGATGTAAAAATAGGACGCGATTGCAGTATCTGGTTCTGTACTGTGTTGCGGGGCGATGTAAACTCCATTCGCATAGGAAATGGAGTAAATATTCAGGACGGAAGCGTGCTCCATACGTTGTACGAAAAATCAACCATAGAGATAGGCGACCATGTATCGGTAGGTCACAATGTCACCATACATGGAGCCACCATTAAGGATTATGCCTTGGTGGGTATGGGCTCCACCATACTCGACCATGCCGTAATCGGCGAAGGAGCCATCGTGGCGGCCGGCTCGCTGGTGCTGGGCAACACCGTCATCGAGCCGGGCAGTATCTGGGGAGGGGTGCCTGCCAAATTTATCAAGAAAGTAGACCCGGAGCAGGCCAAGGAGCTGAACCAGAAGATTGCGCACAACTATCTGATGTATTCCGATTGGTATAAAGAAGAGTAGTACACAAGGCAGGCTTTCATCCCTTTTTCCTTATCGGTTCCTGCCTTAGAAATTGATCATGCTCATAATCTTACCCGTCGCTCCGGCATTGTCGGTCACGTATTTACCGGCATTCATTCCCGCTTCACGCAGGAATTTTTCGTCAGACAGCATACGGTCGAGCAAACCTTTCAGCTCATCGTAGTCCTTTACCGAGAAAGCGCCTCCGGCTGCGAGCAAATGGATGGCTTCCTGAAACTTCTGGTATTTAGGTCCGAAAATAACCGGAATACCATAGACCGCGGCTTCCAGCGTGTTGTGTATCCCCACACCGAAACCGCCTCCGATATAGCTGATTTCACCATAGCGATAAATGGAGGAGAGCAGACCGAAACAATCTATAATCAGGCAATCCGCCTTACGCACATTTTTCTCGTCTGCACGGGTATATCGCACATAAGGCCGCTTCAGCTTACGGATGATTTCCACCAAATGATTCTCGTCGATAACGTGCGGGGCGATAATCAGCTTCACCTCCGGGTGCAGGTTGAAGTATTCTATAAATAAATCTTCATCCGGCTGCCAAGAGCTGCCCGCCACAAAAGTCATCGTATTGTTTTTAAAAAGCTCCACCAAGGGCAAGGTCTTGGCCTCCTCACGTATTTGCAGCACACGGTCGAAGCGCGTATCGCCCACCACCGTAACACGGTTCACGCCTATCTTCGCCAGATAGCGTTTGGAACGCTCGTTCTGCACAAATAAATGGTCGAAGTCGCGCAACACATGCCTGTACGTACCGCCATACCATTTGAAGAATACCTGTCCCCGGCGAAAAATGGACGAAACGCTGTATACCGGAATACGGCGTCTATGCAGCTCATCCAGATAATTTTTCCAGAATTCATATTTGATGAAAAATGCCATACAGGGATTCGCGATGTCCAAAAACTTCTTCACATTCCGGGGTTTGTCGAAAGGCAGATAGCAAACGACGTCGGCTCCTCTGTAATTTTTGCGGACTTCATAGCCCGACGGAGAGAAGAAGGTGAGCAGGATACCATAATCCGGATATTTGGCACGAATCCGTTCAATCAGCGGTCGCCCTTGCTCAAATTCTCCCAAAGAAGCGGCATGAAACCATATATAGCGTTTCTCTTTCTCTAATTGTTGGCGAAGCTGTTCGTAAACCACCCAATGTCCTTTCATCATCTTTCGGGGCTTCCGGCTGAACGGAGCCGCCAAATGCACCAGAAGATCATAAACGGCTATGGTAAAATTATATAGCATACTACAACCATTCTTTCATTATTCACTTCAAGGTATCGATGGCGCGTTGTATGCGGGTCAGCGTTTCTTCCTTGCCAAGCAACTCGGTTATGTCGAACATGTGCGGCCCCCTACACTCTCCTACCACTGCCAGACGGAAAGCATTCATCACATTACCCATGTGATAGCCATGCTCCGTAATCCAACCGATTACGATATCTTCAGAAGGTTTGGACGAGAAATCGGCAATGCCTCGCAACACATCCATCAGCTCCGTCATGATGCGGGGCGTCTCCCCGGTCCAACGCTTCTTCACATCTTTTTCCGCATACTCCGCCGGAGCGATGAAGAAGAAACGGGCCTGCTCCCACAACTCTTTCACGAAGTTCACACGTCCTTTCACAAGCGAGACCACCCTTGCAAGGAACGCATCGCTGTATTTGTCCGCATCGATGCCATTGGCCTTCAATACAGGTTTGAAAAGCAACGCCATCTCTTCATCGGGCTTCATCATGACATACTCGTGGTTGAACCAAATGCCTTTCTTATAATCGAACTTTGCACCCGACTTGCTGCAATGGCTCAAATCGAAAAGTTTCACCAATTCATCCATCGTCATCAGTTCTTGATCGTTGCCCGGATTCCATCCCAGCAGGGCCAGAAAATTGATGACCGCCTCAGGCAAATATCCCGACTCACGATAACCCGAAGAGACATCTCCCGTCTTAGGGTCATGCCACTCCAACGGGAAAACGGGGAATCCCAGACGGTCACCGTCACGTTTGCTTAATTTCCCGTTGCCTTCAGGCTTCAGCAACAAAGGCAAATGGGCAAAGGCGGGCATGGTCTCTTCCCAACCGAATGCACGATAGAGCAACACATGCAGGGGAGCCGACGGCAACCACTCTTCACCGCGAATCACATGAGACACCTCCATCAGATGGTCGTCTACGATATTCGCCAAGTGGTATGTGGGTAGTTTGTCCGCCGATTTATAGAGTACCTTGTCGTCGAGAATGGACGAATTAATCACCACCTCGCCGCGAATCAGGTCGTTCACATGTATATCCTCGTCCGGTTCAATTTTGAAGCGCACCACATACTGCTCACCGGCAGCAATCAAGGCATCCGTCTCGTCCTTGGAAAGGGTCAGCGAATTGCGCATCCGCATGCGGGTGGAAGCGTCGTATTGGAAGTTGGCTATTTCCGCACGTTTGGCTTCCAGCTCTTGCGGAGTGTCGAAAGCGATGTATGCCTTTCCCGTCTCCAATAAAATCCGCACATACTTCTTGTATATTTCCCGACGTTCCGACTGACGATACGGCCCGTAATTTCCACCGAAGCCCACCCCCTCATCGAAGGGGATGCCCAGCCACTTGAAAGACTCTAATATGTATTCCTCGGCACCCGGAACGAAGCGGTTGGAATCGGTATCTTCAATACGGAAAATCAAGTCTCCGTTGTGCTGACGGGCAAAGAGATAATTATATAAAGCAGTACGCACACCGCCGATATGCAACGCCCCCGTAGGACTTGGGGCAAAACGGACTCTGACCTTTCTTTCTGTCATAAATCTACTTAACTTAATATTCAAAACCTTTTTATCGGTTTCTTCACATCTAAAATATACTTTATAGATGGCAAAATTAAGCCTTTTTTTTCACACTAATGTTTTTTTTTGTACTTTTCGCAAAAAATTCAGCCGTTATGAGTAATTTCAATACCAAAAAAGAGTTCCCTCTGAGAGATTTGCTATACAGAGCACTGATTTTTATCGGTACAGTGGGGGTTATTGTCTATTTCCTGCCACGAGACGGCAAGTTCAACTATCAGTTTGATATAGACAAGCCGTGGAAGTACGGACAGCTCATGGCCACATTCGATTTTCCGATATATAAAGCCGACGAAGTGGTGAAACGCGAGCAAGACAGCATTCTATCTGCTTTCCAACCCTATTTCCGACTGGATAAAGAAATCGAAAAAAAAGCCCTCGCCAAACTTAAAACGGATTATCAGAACCACCTGCGCGAATTGCTTCCTTCTACGGACTATGTCCGCTTCGTGGAAAAGACGTTATCCGAAGTATACCGTGCCGGCATTGTGTCTACCGAAGAATTGGACACGCTGCATAAGGACAGTGTCGCATCCTTTATGGTAGTCGACGAGAAACAGGCATACCGGCAGGCCACCGATAAGGCTTATTCCGTCAAAGACGCTTATCATTACATCCTCACAGCCGACAGCAGCCGCTATCGGCCGGAGATTCTGCGCCAATGTTCCCTGAACGAATACCTGTTTCCCAACCTTACTTATGACGCACAGCGGACGGAAGCCGCCCGGAAGGAAATGCTCGACAACTATTCATGGGCCAACGGCATCGTACTGAGCGGACAGAAAATCATCGATCGGGGCGAAATTGTCAGCCGAGAGACATACAACATACTCGAAAGCCTCCGGAAGGAATCCATCAAGCGCAGCGAGTCCATCGGGCAGAAACGCCTGATACTGGCAGGGCAGATTCTGTTCACCGGCATCTTCATGCTGTGTTTCATGCTCTATCTCGATTCATTCCGCAACGACTATTACAAACGTAAAGGCAGCCTTTCGCTGCTTTTCGCCTCCATCATGTTTTATTGTGTGCTGACGGGCATCATGGTTGCCGACAACATATTCAATATTTACATCATCCCCTACGCCATGCTCCCTGTCATCTTACGGGTTTTCCTCGATTCGCGCACGGCATTCATCGCTCAGACAACCACCATACTGATATGTTCCATCTGCCTGCGCTATCCGCACGAGTTCATCCTTCTCCAACTTTCCGCCGGATTGGTTGCCATCCTCAGTCTGAGGGAACTGTCACAACGCTCTCAACTGTTCCGGACAGCTTTCCTCGTAATACTGACCTACGCGGCCGTCTACTTCGCTTTCGAGTTGATTACGGAAAACGACTTGTCTAAAATCAACGGAAGCATGTACACCTATTTCATCGTCAACGGGATTCTGCTGCTGTTTGCATACCCCCTGCTCTTCCTCGTGGAAAAAACCTTCGGCTTCACATCAAACGTTACGCTGGTCGAGTTGTCCAACATCAACAACAGCTTGTTGCGCCGCATGTCCGAAACCGTTCCCGGCACATTCCAACACTCCATGCAGGTTGCCAATCTTGCGGCAGAAGCGGCCAACCGCATCGGAGCCAAAAGTCAGTTGGTGCGTACCGGAGCACTGTATCACGACATCGGAAAAATGGAAAATCCGGTATTCTTCACCGAAAACCAGTCGGGAAACGTCAATCCGCATAAGAATCTCACTTACGAGCAAAGCGCACAAGCCATCATCAGCCACGTGACGGACGGACTGAAATTGGCAGAAAAGCACAATCTGCCCACGGTCATCAAAGATTTTATCACTACTCATCACGGGCGCGGAAAAACAAAATATTTTTATATCTCTTGGAAGAACGAGCATCCGGACGAAGAGCCCGACGAGGAAGTGTTTACTTATCCCGGCCCCAACCCGTTCACCAAAGAACAGGCCGTTCTCATGATGGCCGATTCGGTCGAAGCGGCCTCACGCAGCCTCCCCGAATATACGGAGGAGAGCATCAGCCACCTTGTGGACAAGATTATAGACTCGCAAGTGGCAGAAGGTTCGTTCAAGCAATGTCCCGTCACATTCAAGGATATCGACGTCGTAAAAACGGTATTCAAGGAGAAGCTGAAAACGATATACCACACACGCATCAGCTATCCCGAACTAAAAAAATAAGTATCATGGAAGTGAACAGTAAAGAACAGAAAAGGGCCGGCCGGTTGCTGCAAAGCCTGCAAATCGGCCTGCATCAAATCAAGGGTTTCAGTTTTATGAAACGTAACCACCCGACTCTATCGCAAGGCAGCGCCCCGTTCAAAACTCAATATGGGCCGGGCATACTGACGCTGCACCTGCAAGACGGAAAAGAAAAAACCGTCTGCCTGCCTCCTTTCCGTCATCCATCGTCGGTGATTCGCGTCCTCGTTTCCAACGGGATAAGTTTTGACAACTATACACCATGCGAACGGACTGCCTCCGAAGTGCCCGCAACGACCTACCGACGCCCGTCGCTCTATATGTTCTGGTTCTTCGTACTGTTCCTGATGTTCCTCATACTGGGCTACTACTCCATCGGCATCAATGCTTGGTGGGGCTTTCTCGCCGCCTTTGTCTCCTTTGCCTCGAGCCTTTTTTTCATCTGTATGCTGATGACACGCTTCTGCTACCTGACGCTGACCAATGAAGCCCTGATTATACACAGCATAGGCAGAACGATATGTTACCCGTACCGGAGTTTGAGAAAGGTGAACTTCGACTTTGCCCGTGAGCAGAATTTTACGCACGTCATGGAACTGCTGGACAATCACTACCGTTACCGGCTGTTCTACATCGGAAGGGTCTCCAGAAAGAAGCTGAACGAGATTGCCGACCTCCTGCAACAGGTCGGGGTGGATGCCACTTGCAGCCTGAACGACAACAAGCGATTCTATCAGGACAGTTATGTCAACCATTAGTTCATAAAAGCCGCGCTCATCCGTGCCCGATGTCATCATGCAGACACGCTTTCCTTTCCGAACACTTCCTTCCCTAAGGATTCATCTCGGACAGCAGCCCGGCACAGGCATCTTCCAGAATATCGAGCACATATTCAAATCCCTCGGCCCCGCCATAATAGGGGTCGGGCACGTGGTCGGCATGCACGAACTTCGTACAGAATTCCGTCATGCGACGTATCTTTTTCCACTCGGCATCGGAGGGGGCACGCTCTTTCAAATCATCTATATTCCGATCGTCCATCCCTATAATCAGGTCGAAATCATAAAAATCGTCCGTACGCACAGGGCGCGAACGGTGAGTCAGGTCATAACCGCGCCGTGCGGCATGGGCACGCATCCTTCCATCGGGCAGTTCACCCCGGTGATAGGATGATATGCCTGCCGAATCTACCACGAACCGTTCTTCACAACCGGCCTCTTTCAGCATTTTCCTCATCACTCCTTCTGCCGAAGGAGAACGGCAGATATTGCCCAAACAAACGAAAAGTATCTTCTTTTTATCTTCCATAACGCACAAATTTATAAGTGACTGCTACTCTGCCTTTCCGGCTCATGTCTTTGATAAACAACCTCCAAGAAGCCTTTACATGGGGTCTACGTCATAATAGACTATCAGCGACTTGAAACGATCTTCGGCCACCATCTCTTTCTGCACCCGTACAAGCAATTCACGTGCACGTGCCATCGGTGCATCCGTCTCGATTTTCAGGACAATCTTGCGGATGAACAACGTCTGCACGCGTGCCACGGGCGGCTTGTCCGGCCCCAGCACCCGGCCTCCGAAAACAGCGCGCAACTTGCCCGCCATGGTTTGCGCCATCAGGTCGAGCAACGTTTCGTTGCGGTTTTTAAGATAGACATACACCAGTCGGTAATAAGGCGGATAACGGAACATCTGCCGCTCGGCCAGTTGTCCGCCCGCCATCGCCTCATAATCATTTGCAATGACTTGCGGAATAATGGGATGGTCGGGACTCTTGGTTTGCAGTATCACCCTTCCCCGGCTGTTTTTCCGCCCGGCACGCCCCGCCACTTGTGCCATCAGCTGAAACGCGCGTTCGTAGGCACGGAAATCGGGATAATTCAGCATGGTGTCGGCATTCAGAATCCCTACCACACTGACGTGGTCGAAGTCCAGTCCTTTGGAGACCATCTGCGTTCCTATCAGAATGTCCGTTTTTCCCTGCTCGAAACCGGAGATAATGCGCTCGTAAGCCGCACGTGTACGGGTGGTATCCAAATCCATCCGTGCCACACGGGCTTCGGGGAAAAGCGCTTTGACGTCGTCTTCGATCTTTTCCGTACCGAACCCGCGGTTGCGCAAGTCGGTGCCTTCGCAAGCCGGACAGGCACGCGGAAGCGGGGAGGTATAGCCGCAATAATGGCAGGTCAGCCGATCCAATCCTTTATGATAGGTCAGGCTCACATCGCAATTCTTGCATTTGGGCACCCATCCGCACGTATTGCATTCTATCATGGGGGCAAAGCCGCGACGGTTCTGAAACAGAATGACTTGCTCTTTCCGCTCCAATGCCTCGCGCACGTATTGCAGCAGCAGCGGCGAGAAAGGGCCGTTCATCCTCTTCTTGCGATGCAGCTCCTTTATGTCCACAGGGATAATCTCCGGCATTTGCAACTCTTTGTAGCGTTCTTTCAGTCCCACCAGCCCGTACTTTCCCGACAGGGCGTTGTGCCAAGTCTCCACCGAAGGGGTGGCCGTTCCCAACAAGGTTTTGGCGCCACACATGGACGCCAGCATAATGGCCGCATTGCGGGCATGATAGCGGGGTGCAGGCTCTTGCTGCTTGTAGGTGTTTTCGTGCTCCTCGTCCACTATCACCAACCCGAGGTTACGGAAAGGAAGGAACACGGAAGAGCGAACTCCCAAAATGATATCATAGCTTTCTTCAGTCATTTGTTTCTGCCATATTTCCACTCGCCCCGCATCCGGGAATTTAGAGTGATAGATGCCCAAACGAGAGCCGAATACGCGTTGCAGACGCTCCGTAATCTGGGCGGTAAGGGCAATCTCCGGCAAAAGGTACAGCACCTGCTTCCCACGGCGGAGGGTTTCCTCTATCAAGTGGATATAAATCTCGGTCTTGCCGCTTGCCGTCACCCCGTGCAGCAGACAGACATTCTTTGTCAGGAAACTCTCCCGTATATCATGGAGAGCCTGCCGTTGATGCCCGTTCAGTGCATTAAGGGCTACCACGTCTTTGAAGCCCGTTGCGTCCAAACGGCCCACCTCCCGGCGGTAGACCTCGAATACACCGCGCTCCGCCAGTCCGTTGAACACGCCCGGAGTAGCAGATGCACGTTGCAGCAATTCTGTTTTGGAGACTTCTTTCAATTCATTTCCTCCCAAGCAACCGGACAGTTCGATATACTTCATCAGCAAGTCCAGTTGTTTCGGTGCCCGGCGCTGCAACTCATCGAAAAAGAAATGCAACCGGCGCTCATTGCTTGCGGCGGCAGTCAGACGCACACATGTTTCTGTCTTAGGTTTGTAAGTACGGCGCAGCTCTTCTTTCACAAAGATAGCTTCTTTGTCGAGCAGCGACTTGACAGTAGCGAGGATATTCCTGATGCCGCTTTCTTTCTCCAGCTTCGTCACGCTCTGTTCCGGTTCTGTCAAGAGCAGCTCCAGCACTTTCTGCTCCTTCTCCGGAAGGGGGGATTCGGCCTCGAAGTCCGGATTATATTCCACGATTGTTTCGCTTTCCAGCTTCAGGCCCGACGGCAAAGCCGCTTTGTAGACATCACCCGGCGTGCAGAGGTAATAATCGGCAATCCATTCCCAAAACGCAAATTGCCCGGGAAGCAATATCGGGGCGGCATCCAGCAAGGCCGATACCTCTTTCACTTCATACCCCACGGGCACGCAATGATGCACACTGCGCACTATGCCCGTATAGTATTTCCTCCGACCGAAAGGCACCACCACCCGGCATCCCGTCCGCACATCATCCGCCCACTCCGCAGGCAGGGAATAGGTGAAGCAGCCATGCAAAGGCAAGGGTAATATGACATCCGCGAATTTCTTCATTGCGAGGGCAAAGATAGATATAATTCATTTTGCCTGTCGTTTTTATACGCTATTCTTTTTTGTATGCAGATGTTCATACCTTTTTCCGCCAATTCGGTGCGGACAACCGGCTCACGGCCTACGGAAGTTGCATTGGGGGCAGTGATAAACGCCTGAAGCCGGAATACCGTTTGCCGGAGAATCAATGTCGGCAAACCTATGCCGATCTGTCTTGTCGGAACAAGAGCACCCTATCTTTTTTTCGGGAATGTTAAAAAAGGGAAATCTTTTTCTGAAGAGAATATCCGTTACTTCGCAGGTAACGGAAGAAATTACGGTGCAAACATAAACGTTTTTCCATAAACAAGCAAATAAAACAGCTATTTTTTTATAACTTTTTAAAAAGAACTTACACCAAAGAGCGTCCTTTTATCGGGGAAAAGGGTGTTTAATCGGCTGCTGACAAGTCTTTGCGCCTATTCCTCCGAATTGAAAAAACAATTCGTCGGGAAGCAACCGTTTACAAGTGGTTTATTTCTATCCGATGTAACGCCGGGACGATTCCGGGGGTGGCGGCAAACCCGTGTCAAAGCCGTGTCATGTTCTTATTTTCTTCGTGTTCATAGAGACGAAACTGATACGAAGTTGACAAGAACATGACAAGAACATGATACGAACATGATACGAACATGATACGGAGGAGGTCGTCTCCCAAAAAACAAGCTACATTTCCATATCAAGTACTAAAAACAAAACATTATTATGAAAAAGACTACTTTAGAAGAAATGCTGTCGGCGATTGCCGGAGAGCTTCGCGAGAACGGGAGATGGGGAACCGCCCATATTTATGAAGCCACCCGAAATGTGTTCGCAACATTCAACAGGCGCGAAGAAACGCCCATGCACGAGCTTGGTCCCATGCTGCTGAAAGAATTCGAGATGTATCTGCGCCATCGCAATTGCAGCTGGAACACCGTATCGACTTACATGAAAACCGTGCGTTCGGCCTATAACCGTGCCGTCGACAGGGGGCATGCCGACTACATTCCCAGATTGTTCGAGCATGTGTATACCGGCACGAAAGCCGACCGCAAAAGGGCTTTGGAGGCGGAGGAAATGGGGGTGTTGATTCGGAAAGCGGAAGCCGAACTCTCTCAAAGGGTTTCATCCGCAAGCCTCAGGAGAACCCAGTTGCTTTTTGTTTTCATGTTCCTGACTCGGGGACTTCCGTTTGTAGACTTGGCTTACTTGCATAAGAAGGACTTGCAGGGCAATGTGTTGTCCTATCGGCGTAAAAAGACAGGGCGTATATTGAAAGTGGTGCTTTCGCCCGAAGCCATGAACGTGATACGCCTGATGGCGGATACCAACCCCGATTCTCCTTACCTGTTTCCCATCCTGCATAGCAAAGACGGTTCGGAAGCCGCTTACCGTGAGTACCAGTCGGCTTTAAGGAACTTCAACCATCAATTATCCGTATTGTCGAGGCGCTTGGGAATAAACTCCCACATCAGCACCTACACCGCCCGCCACACGTGGGCTACGATGGCCTATTATTGCCAAGTGCACCCCGGAATCATTTCGGAGGCTATGGGACACTCGTCCATCAGCGTCACGGAAACTTACCTGAAACCCTTTTGCGACCAAAAAATAGACGAAGCGAACCGGACGGTCATCTCGTTTGTGAAAAGCGACGGGGCTTCTGCAAGCACGGAACAGGAATAAGGTTGCAGTGGGCAAAACAGACACATAAGCAGTTTTGCTTTGATTATAAATATTATTATGGATTTTGAATAAGAAATTATTTATTCCTATATTTGCATTGTAATTAAAGATGGAGTCGATATGTGTATATTAAAGGAAGTAAGGCGTTTTATCAAGAATGGAGCTTCTACCTTTCGTGAAGCCTCTCAGGGTAATTACAAGCAAAACTCCGAGGCCATATCTGAAATCAGGGAAGAAGTCATCGGAAAAAGCAGAAGTAAAGCCGATGACAGGAGAAACCTTCTTGAAGACAGAAGAAAGATTGAGAAAGATGTCCGCAAATCTTTTAACAATTATGTATTAAACAATGGCTAAACAAGAACTAAAACAGCGGGAAACACAGGTAGCTACGAGTGACGGCTTAGGAAAGCAATTAGAACAAACCTATATAGTTGATGACAGTAGCCTGCCTTCTCCTCAAGAATTGGCTGCGTATAAAAGCATAGATCCAAGAATTGTTGATTATCTTATTTCAGCTTCTGTCAAGGAGCAGGATCATCGGCACACGATGGATAAAGAAAAATTGAAATTGCTTAGGAAAACAGACAGAAGAGACGGCCGAATAAATTGGTGGGGAATGTGTTTTGCTTTTTTATCCATTGTTGTAATGATAGCACTTGCCGGTTACGCTCTCTATTTGGACAAACCGTGGTTTGCCGGAATTATGGGAGCTACAACATTGGTTTCGGTAGCATCTGTCTTCGTTAAAGCCAATGACAATAAAAACAAGCTATCCAATGGCAAGAGATGAATACAACAAATAATAAACTTTAAAAGCGGAGTTTTTTGCTCCGCTTTTATTTTACCGTTAAGAAATTACACATTTATTTCGCTACATATCCTCCAATATGAGACAGGCAGTTTCTATCTCGTATTTCGGCAAGACTTTGTTGCGCAACACCTCTACCTTTTCGGCAAAATCTTCGGGCCTGAAGTTCTTGCGCCGCCGCTTCACTTTGGCAACCAAGGCTCTTTTTCCATCGGCATAAAGACCTACAAAACTTCATACTTGTGTTGGTGACTAATTATCTTACAGTAAAACCCTCTATAAGCGATTATACGATTTATAGAAGATTTATATTTTCATATACCCTACTGCCTAACAAGGATTCACACTGTATGGCAATATATAGTTACACTTGTGTTTATTAAATGGGACTTAAATATACGGCCGTATAATACGGCTGTATGTTTCGGCCTTTTTGCCCTATTCCTTTCCCAGAAACGAGGATCCACCTTTCTAACAATTCCAACAATACCGGGGAAAAAGATATTCGAGAATGCGTCTCTAACCACACTTTTCCGTTACCTGCGAAGTAACGGAAAATTTTATGCATTTAAATATATTCGATTTTGAATTATGAACTCAAGAAACAAATTCCATTCATTGTTTTTTGCCCTTCTGTTGTGCTGCCTGTTTCACCCGGCCGACATCTCCGCACAGTTTTATTCTCTGCGCACTAACCTTGTCGGTCTTTCCACCGGTAACCTCAACCTCGAGGGTTCCATTGCCCTCTCCACCCGCTGGTCGGCGCACCTGCCCTTGCAGTACAACCCTTTCGAGCTTTGGGACAACGCCAAGCTGAAGAACCTCACCGTGGCCCCCGGCGTCCGCTACTGGCTGCGCGAGACCTACGGGCGGGGCTGCTTCTTCGGCCTCCACGGACTCTTCTCCTACTTCAATGCCGGGGGGCTCTTCGGCCACCGTTACCGCTATCAGGGCACGGCATGGGGCGGGGGGCTCTCCCTCGGGCTGGCACGCCCGCTCTCTCGGCGCTGGAACATCGAGTTCGAGCTGGGCGGCGGCATCGTATGGGCCGACTGGGAGCGCTTCCGTTGCGTGCACTGCGGACGCCGGGTGGGCAAGGACAGCGGCGTGCGCCTGCTGCCCACGCGCACGGCCGTCAACCTGGTCTACCTGTTCTGACACGCTTTTTTTTTACATGATTTACATGAACTCCCAAACAAAGATATGATAAAGAACCTAACGATGAACAAATACCTCAAATCACCCATAACGGCCGCCGCCCTCTGCACGGGAATGCTGCTGGCCGTATCCTGCTCCACCCCGCGCGAGCCCAAGACCATGCGCCTGTTCATGCAGTCCGGGCGCCCCAACATCTTCCTTCCCCGGGGTGAGGGCGGGGAGTCGCTCCCCGGCATGCTGGCCGAGCAGTCGGAATTCACCACCGTCTCCGACACCCTGAACGCCGCGCCGCCCGCCGAGGCTGCCGACAGCGTGGACGACGTGTGGCGCACGGTGCACCTCGACAACGTCAGCATCGTGGCCGCGCGCACGGTTATCAAGCAGGTCACCATGCGCCAGGGCTCGGTGCGTCTGGAGTTCGACATCCATGTCCCCTCCGTGCTCATCGACAGTTGCTGGAGGGTCACCCTCACCCCCGTGCTCAACACCTCCGACAGCGTCTGCTCGCCCTTGCCGCCCGTGGTGCTGGCCGGGCCGGACTTCATCCGCATGCAGGAGGCCGACTACAAGGCCTACGACCTTTTCCTCAAGGGCATCGTCGACCCCTCGGCCTACGACAGCGTCTACCTCGACCGTAAGGGCATCGGCCGCGACATCACCCGCCGGCAGCGCCTCTTCTACGACCTCTACGGCAGGGAGCGCGACCGCCAGATGGCCTACGAGCGCTGGAAGCGGCTCGCCCTCGACCGCCAGAACTATTGGAACATGCGCATGCGGGCCAACCGCACCGAGCTGCGCCACCGCCTCGAGCGCAGGCGCATCGAGGAGGGCGTGCGCCGTCACGTGACCGGGCGCGACACCCTCGGCCTCTCGGCCTCCTACGGGCGCAAGTACCGCCGCACGGCCTCTTTCTGGCCCAAGTACCGCATGGAGCGGAAGCTCACGGCCTCCCGCGTGCCCTCGAAATACCGCTTCCTGTACGTGAGCGGGCGCACCATGTCCGACATACGCAACCACACCCTGAGCGCCGCCGACTCGGCCGAGATATCGAGCCACCGCTATTTCTTCGACCGCATCGCCGAGAACGAGATGAACGACCGCAACCGCGACCTCATCCGCGGGCGCATGATTCCTTTCCCCTACATCGACTCCGCGATGGCGAGCGGGCCCGTCGTGCCCGGCGAGGACTACGTCTACAGCTACGTCCATACCCTGCCCGTGACGGAGGGGATGAAGAAGCTGCGCCTCCGTCTGGAGTCCATCGTGGAGGCCACCGACCGCAGCACGTGGCGTCCCACGGCCTCGGACACCCTGCTCTTCGTGGTGGCCTCGCTGAGCGACCTCATAGACCGCTCCCTGCTGCAACAGTTCGTCGCAACCCCTCCCGCGGGCGACTCCATTCCCGTTCCGGGAGACAGTCTCGCCGCCGGTCCCGTATACTCTGCCGGGGGGGCGGAGTATGCCGAGGGGTTGCGCCTGCTGCAGGAGCGCGAATACCGCAAGGCCCTGCCCCTGCTCCAGTCGCACCCCGACTACAACACGGCCTTGTGCCTGACTCAGCTCGGATACCACGACGAGGCCTTGGGGCTGCTGCAACAGCTGCCCAAGGGCGCGCGCACGGAATACCTGCATGCGGTGGTATGCGCCCGCAAGGGCGACGGGCAGTCCGCCGTGCTGCACATGCTCGATGCCTGCCGCATGGACCCCGACCTTGTGCTGCGCATCCCGCTCGACCCCGAACTCTCGGACCTCATACCCAAGTTCGTCGGCCTGCGCAAGGAGCTGGACAGAATCTCGGAAGGGGGAGTCTGAACGGATATACAAACGGATATACAACCAATTGTTTTATTATTTATTTAATCAATCATTTATTTATTCACCTATTTAATTTAGAGAATTATGAAAAAGAATGTGTTTAAAGGTCTGTTGACCATGTGCGCCTTTGCCGCCGCTTTCACCTCGTGCAGCAAAGAGAACAACGACATCCCCAATGTGGGAAAAGACACCAAAAGTGTATTTGTGAAACTGGACTTGAACCAGAAGCCGCAGACGAAAGCCACGGAAGCGCCGATCAATAACGGTACGAAAGCCCAAGTAAGCGAGTTGCATGTGTACTTCTATAAGGATTCTGACAAGAGCATTCAGAAATATCTGAAAATCAACGGAGTCAGTACACCTTCTCTTACTGACCTTACTACAACAGGAGCACAAATAGCTGACGTCCCTGTGGCCGCCGACAGGGTATTGGTGCGTGGTAACGTGCCTTCGGGCGTTATTTTGCCTACAAGCGGTTTGATTACCGCGGTTGAGAACTTAGAGGTCAACATCACTACGCAGAACGACAAGGACAACATCCTGCTGGGACATCTGGCTGCTAATATCAGCCAGTGGGACGGCACAGGCTCTGCTCCGATTGCCGGCATGTCGGCCCAAGACAAATACGCCGAAGTGACATTGATTCCCGCCGTGGCACGTATCGAGATTGAAGGCTTGCAGGCCCAAGGCGCCGTGGTAAACGGCTTCAGCCTCGACGGCATCTACCTGACCAACTTCTATGAGAAGTTGAAGATGGGAGACGGAAGCTCGGTCAGCCCCATAGTACAATACGGAGCCGATGCCACGAAGTATGACGAGAATGCGGCTACCACGCTTTACACGACTGCAAACAAAACCAAGCTTTTCGATAAGTTCGCCCCTGCCTTGGTGGCTTCAGGCTCTCCGCTTGCAGTGGCTCCGACTCCTGCGACCAACCGTTGGGCCTACCATGTTTTCCAGAACGAAGGCACGACAGCCAACGACCAATTGCAGCTTGTGTTCAAGTTGAGCAATGTAACCGCCGATCCGAGCAGCGGTGTGGTTCTTGAAAACAACCAGTTCCTGACCGTGAGAGGTCTCAAGGATAATCTCGGCCAGATTGTGAAAATAGAAAAAGGCAAAATCTACACCATCAGCAAGGCCGACTTCAAATTCGACGAGGGCAACCTGAGCACCGTTCCCAATACCACCGCCGTGGGCGTTTGGCTGAAGGTGACGGTACAGCCTTGGACTGTTGTACCGGTTAAGCCCAACCTCTGACAATCTTCAAGTTTCAATATCCGGGGGTGGCTGTTTCCGGCCTGACGGTACGGGAGACCCGCCCTCCCCGGTCCTTTCCTTCCGCCGCGCAAGGCGCAGATCTTCAACTGCTTCATTCTGCGCCGCGCCACGGCGGAACGGATGCAGGTCGCGGGGCGTCATTACCCCACGTCCCCGCGCCTGTTTAACCTGCAATGTGCGGAGCGGAAGCCCGGAATTCCCCGGCCGGTTCGCCTGCCATAACGAGACAACGACAATGATTTTAAAAAACAAAGAACCACAGTTATTCATTCAAAATGACACTACGCATGAAATTGTATAAAGCGATACGCTTTCTGACGCTTCCCGGCATTTTGGCCCTGCTCCTGTCGGGGTGCCTCAGAGAGTCTTTGGAAGGCTGTCCGCTGGACGTCTTGTTGCGATTCACCTATAAGCCCCAAGGGTCGGCCGCCGACCTGTTCGGGGAGCGTGTGCAGCGAGTGACGCTGTGTGTTTTCCGCCCCGACGGCAGCATCGAGCATACGCAGACGCTGGAGAAGGGCGAGCTCGACCGCCTGCAGGGCGTCGAGATGTACCTGCCGCAGGGCAGCTACACCGTAGTGCTTTGGGCAAATGCTTCGGATACGCATACCAAGCTCGGCGGCTTCTCCGAAGGACAAACCATAAACAACCTGTCCGCCTCGCACCCGCAGGCCGGAACCTCGTCCACCATCCCCACGCTGGACCGCCTGCTCTTCGCCGCCACGCCGCTCAGCGTCAGCGAGCACGACGCAACGGCAAACCGTACCGTGAATTTTTCTCCCGCCACCATGCGGGTGAGCGTGCTGCTCGAGGGCATCAGCGTGAAGCCCGTGGTGCGCATCGCCGGCATGGCATCGGCCTTGCAGCCTGTGTTCGACGAAACCTCGCGCACATGGAAAATCGTGCCGGTGGAACAGGGCAAGACCTTCGTGCCCGAGGTGGCCTACGACGCCGCCGGCCGGCACGCCGAGGCTGTGGCGGACATGCCACGCTTCAGGGCCGACACGCCCGGCACGGTGGAGATCATCGACCCCGCAACGGGGAACCTCATCGTGCCGCCCGTCTCCATAGCGGAGCTCATCGCCCGCTACGGCATACCGCTGGAGGGGGACATCGAGGTGACCATCCCCATCGAGATAGCCTTCGGGGCGGGACACACCCGCATCACCGTCAAGGGATGGGAGAGCCATAACGTAAAGCCGGGAGGGGTGTGACACGGAAGAGAAAGCGCACACCGACCGAATCATGAAATGCAAATCATAAAAACACCATATATTATGCCAAAGAGTTCAACCGCCATAGCGTTCCGCAACCTGTTCACGTTCCTGTTGTTCCTGCCGCTGGCCCTCGCCTGCCGGCAAGACGAACCCTTTTCGCCCGCGCCGCCCCCGCCCGATGGGGGAGGCACGGCGCAAATGACGCTCTCCGTCAGGATTCCCGGCTTCCGGGAGGCCGTGACACGGGCGGGCGTGTACGAGGAGGCGATACAGGACATCACCGTGCTTCTGATTGCCGATGAGGGCGGCACGGAGAAGGTCATGAAGAAGTTCGATGTTCCCCACACTTCGTTGCACGGCCTCTCGGGTTCTCCGGACACGAAAGTCTTCAGCGTGCCCGTCACTGCGGGCACATACAGGCGCATAGCCCTCGTGGCCAATGCGCGGACGGAGCTGGCGGGCATCACGGAAGGCGTCTCCACATACGATGACCTCAAGCAGGTGCAGGTCACGGGCAGGTTCGGACAAAAAGGAGGAACGGGAACCGACAAGTACATCCCCATGTACGGCGAGCACGCCCCGTCGGAAGGCATACAGTTGAGGGCGGGCGTGTCGCAGACCATTGCGCAGGCCGTACCGCTCATCCGCTCGATGGCACGGGTGGACATCATCAACCCGGCGACTTCGGGGGCCGGGACGATAGCAGGAGAAGTTTACTTCGTCAACTCTGTAGGCAACGGACGCGTCTGGGTGGACCTCGCAACATACAATACCGGCGCTGCACAGTCGGGATATATGAACCCTACATTGCCTACCGTACTGCAACCGGCAGTAAGCGGAGGGCATGCGCTTGAAGGAATGGCCGGTACCGGCAGCCCGCTCATCACCTATTACCTGAACGAGCAGCCCGCAACCTCCAGTGGCAGCCGTCCCTGCATCGTATTGCCGCTTGACTATCAGGGAAAACGGTACTACTACCGCCTCGATTATACTTGGGACGGCGTCAAGGGCGGCGGCGCGGCTCCCTACACCAAAGGGACATACATGCCCATCTTGCGCAACCACCGCTATGTCTTCACCATCAGGGAGGTGAAGGGGCCGGGCTTCTCCACCGTGGAGGAGGCCTTGGGGAGCCCTGAGAACCATACCAACCTCCATAACATCGTGGTGACGCCCATCGTAATAGACGAGGCATTCACGGATATAACGTTCAATGAATCGGGTTATTTTCTTGCCGTGACCCGCACGGCGATGACGCTCAAAGGCAGGCACGACAACACAAGCACGCAGAACGGATTCTCCGTGCGTACCAACTACCCCGGGGGGTATAAAGTGACTGCTTACAATGCCGACGGGACGGGACTTCCGTCGGCCGACCCGTGGTTGCGCCCCAGCCAAGGCAGCGGGGCGGCGGGCGCCGCCCCCGCCTCTCCCGTCACCGAGCAGGTGCAGGCTCTTACCAGCGGCACAGGGAAGAATAAGGGCTACTTGGAGGTGCGTGCCGGGCGGCTCTATACAAAGGTGAACGTGGAGCAGGTTTGGAAGCTTCCTTTGGAGTACGTGGCCGAGTTCAACCTTGCGGGAGGTTTCCAATACGGTTCTACTTTCAGTTCTTCGTCTCCTTCGGGTGCTTCTCCCACCTCTGCCCAGACCGATGCCGCCTTGCGTTTTGCCAACAGCCATAATAATGCCCAGAGCGGTTATTATAATTGGTATGTGTGCAAAGGTATATACAATGCCACTTTCAATCCAAGCACAAAGAAGCTCTTAGATGATCCTTTCTTTACCACAGGTGCGGGTCATGGTTACCACCTGCCTTCTCGCCAAGAACTGACGGGTGTTTTCTCTTACAGTGGTCAGGCCCATTACGGTAGTTCTGTCAATTATTCTAACGTCAACGAGGCTTGTCAGTTCGGTAACATCAAGAGGACTTTCGGCGCCGATTATACTTCTACGGGTAACGGTACTTGTTACGCCCTGCGCTTCAAGCGGGCTACCGGTAATCCCAACGACGGGTCTTCTCTGGGGGATTTCCCTTTGGCTGCTGACAATAGTATGTGTTGCGCTTATCGTTACACCCGTGTGGGTTCTTTTGCCAACGACAATAATCTCACCGCCCAATTGAAAGTGGAATGTGTTTACTTGGGCGAGGCCGGGGCTTCCATGCCCATCGCCACCATCAGTGATGATTCTTGGTGGTCTGCCCGTGCTTCCGAGACCGTCACCCGTATCTTCCCCGCCGCCGGGTATATTTACCCCGCCTACGTGTCCGGTTCGGGCACGCTCAACTACCGGGGCCTCGGTTACTACTGGTCGGGCACGTGGTACGACAGTTCCTTCTCATTGTTCGCGTACTTCTACTCGCTCAACGCGCGCGCGTACAGTCGGGACAGCAGGAACCACGGGTTTGCGGTGCGCCTGTTTTCCTCGGAATAGTAAGACGGCGCATTGCCGTCTTGTCGGATTGATTTGTTTATTGACCGCAAAACGATCGAAAAAAACAATCAGCGGTAAGCGGTCAGCATCCATACCAACCACTAACCACTACCCCGACAATTAAACACTCAGGAGTTATAAATAATGACAAACGGGAATTCACGCCCACTCGTCCGGAGGGAGGCGATGCCGAGTGTCCGACTTAGACGATGCCAAGAGTCCGACCTCGGCATGGCCAAGTGTCCACTCTTGACATGGCCGAGTGTCCACTCTCGGCAACACCCCTCCGGGAAGCCGTCCGAGGGCATGTGCAGGCAGGACGTGGGGCTATCGTTCAATCTTTGAATATTTTATTACAATGTTATTCTGCAAGAAGAAACAGACGTCAGAAAGGAGACCTCAGGCGTCGGACACGCAGAGACGCGAAATGCAGGAGGGCGGAGATGAAAAGAAAGATAAAAGGAGAAAAGGATAAAAGAACCGATTATATCAATATCTAATATCTGACCTTATGAACAAAGTATATGCGATTCTCGCAATCTTCCTGCCGGTGCTTTGCTGCGGATGCCGCAAGGCCGTGGGGCAGACCGAAACCATGAGACGCCACGAGACGCTGCTGCGTGCGCTCGTGGCAAACGACACCGCGGCGCTGCGCCGCGAGCAACGCTATCTGGCGGACACGCTGCCCGCGGACAGCCTGACGGCCTTTCCGCGCATGCGGGAGTATCTGCGCGCATGGACAGACTCCTACGGCTTCGGAGAGGAAACGGCCAACGCCGCCGCCACGGAGCGAATCTCGGCCGACGTGAAGCGCCTTGCCGTGCGCCTGCTGGACGAGGGCAGGGAGAAGCAACTGGAAGAGATGTTGCGCATCGTCTCCGTGCAGCTGCTGGAGCTGGGAATGGACGAGGCAGCAGCCGTGAGCGCCGCCGCAGCCGTGGGCATCGACGCCGACCCCGCCCGCCCGGGCGACATCGCCGTGCGCCTGCTCACCCGCCTGCTGCTCGTGGGAAAGAAAGCCCCCGCCCTGACGCACACCGCCCCGTCGGTATCGGGCGGCACCACGCTGCTGCTCTTCTACGAGACGGACTGCCCGGAGTGCGAAACCCTGCTGCGCGAGCTGTGCGGCAGCTATGCCACCCTAAAAGGCAGGGGCATGCGCGTGGTGTCCATCGCCTCGGACGCCGACGGCGACACGTTCCACGCCCGTGCCGCCTCGCTGCCATGGGCCACGAAGTGGCGGGCGGCCTACGGCTTTTACAGCAACGACTTCGAGGCCTACGGCATCGTGGCCACCCCCACGCTCGTGGCGGTGAACCCCGACGGACGTGTGGAGGGATATTACCGCACGCTGAAAGAATACGAGCAATCGGCCGGCGGGGGAAAAGAATGAAAGGGAGGCCTCAGACCGGCCTCCGCATCAGAAAATATAGGCGACGGACACCTGCCACGTCTTCGTTTTGGCGTTCTTGCCCAAGACGTCTTTCCATATCGTGTTTACGGCGTCGCCGACAGAGAAGGTATCACCCATGGGAACCTGATAGTTGACACCCACCTGCAAACGCTTCAGGATTTTGACGCCCATCCCCACATTCAGGCCTACCTGCGCCTTTTTGGAGTCGACGCCGCCGTCGGCATTCACGCCGCTTCCGGAAGCCTGCAGGCCTATGTCCTTAAAATTGAAGAAGAAATCGGGGCCTGCCGCAACATATATGCCCAAGAGACTGCCCAAGCCGATCGTGTATTTCAGGTTGACGGGAATCTCGATGCCTTGCTGCCTCTCATCGACCGAACCGGAGAAGGCTTTCGCCGAAACATCGTACTTGTTCCCCCTTTGCGAATACATCAAAGCCGCGTCGATGCCCACACCTATAACGGGAATGGTCAGCTCGGCCATCGGCCCGATAAAGAAACCCGTGGAGTTGTTCTTGTTTGCGGCCAATCCGCCTCTCCAATCAATCTCCGAAAGATTTACACCTCCTTTGACGCCCCACTTCAATAATTGAGCGCGGGCAGGCACAGCCACGAGCATGCAGCACATGGCTATCACGAAAGAACTAACAAACTTTTTCATAATCAATCTCGTTTAATTTACGAGACAAATATAGGGAAAAATCTTTCAGCCGGAACTGCTTTTCTTCTTTATTTGGTTATTTACCAACTCTTTAAGGGGATTTTAGATTTTGTCCGGCATGATGGGGCGTCCTTTCGTCCGGTTCTCCGGCAAGGCCGGAAAAAGGGAACGCCCGACGGAAACAAACCGGGAAAAATAGCAGCGCCCGGCAAAAAAAGCGGAGAAAAAAGAACAACGAACCGCAAAACGCATTACATTTGCACCGTAATTGAAAAGGAAAGATGCCAGAGTGATCGAATGGACCGGACTCGAAATCCGGCGAACGGCTCATGCCGTTCCGTGGGTTTGAATCCCACTCTTTCCGCTCGTCCCCCAATGGGGATATGTGTCATGCGGACGCCTATGATAGCAATCAGAAGAACACGATCAGAGGAAGCGGATGTCCTGACGGACGTCTTCGGGAAAGCCAAACGCATCATGCGGGAAAGCGGGAACATGAGGCAATGGACGGGAAACTATCCTTCCAAAGAAATAATCGTGGCAGACATCGAGAACGGCAACAGCTATGTGTGTACAGACAACGCCGGAGAGATTATCGGGACTTTTGCCTTTATCCGGGGCAACGAGCCTACTTACACGCATATTCATGAAGGGGAATGGGTGGACAACACGTCGCCCTACGGCGTCATCCACCGGCTGGCGAGCACAGGCGCATGCAAAGGCGTGGCGCACGCCTGCCTGCAATGGTGCTACGAACAGATGCCCAACCTGCGCGCCGACACCCATCGGGACAACCACATCCTGCAACACATCCTGAAGAAGCACGGCTTCCGATACTGCGGCATCATTTATCTGGCCAACGGAGACGAGAGGCTGGCTTTTCAGAAGATTTAAACAAAACATCAACACAACAAACATTCCGTCCGTTCATTGCATTGATGTTTAAATATTCAAGCGCCAATCGGAAGTCTAATACTCCTCCTCGTTAAAAAAGAAATCTTCTTTGCTGGGATAATCGGGCCAAAGATCTTCTATGCTCTCATAAATTTCACCTTCATCTTCCGTTTCCTGCAAATTCTCTATCACCTCGAGCGGAGCACCCGAACGCATGGCATAGTCTATCAGTTCGTCCTTGGTTGCCGGCCAAGGGGCATCTTCCAATTTGGATGCCAATTCCAATGTCCAATACATAGTTTCTAAGTCTTAAATTTGTGAATATAAGTCCTACTTCTAATTTTCGGCAAAAGTATAATAATTTATTTCACTTGCAACGGTTATTCCAAAATATTTCTTCTTTTTTCTCATCCCGATTCATCTTGCGAGACAAAACGAACAAATAGTCGGACAAACGATTTACATAAGCCATCAGCTCCGAGGAGACTTCGGCCTGCTCGGCCAAGGCAAGAATCCTGCGCTCGGCACGGCGACAGACTGTGCGGCAGACATGACAAACCGCAGCTCCCCGGCTCCCGCCGGGAAGGACGAAAGCCGACAGGGGCGGAAGAAGATTATCCAATCGGTCTATTTCGCACTCCATAGCCTCCACTTCTTCCCGATTAATGATACTCGCCGCTTTCAGGCCGGTCTTCTCGAGGTCGGTAGCCAAATGAGAGCCTACGGCAAAAAGCCTATCCTGCACCTGCCGCAAGAATTGCTTGTCCGCCTCATCGGACAGACAGGTGGCAAGCAGCCCCAGATTGGAGTTCAGTTCATCTACCGTGCCATAGGCTTCGAGCCGTATATGCGTTTTGGGAACCCGTGTTCCGCCTACAAGAGAGGTGGTTCCCTTATCTCCGGTTTTGGTATAAATAACGCTCTTTTTCATTGGTAAGTGATTATAAGTTCAAGTTTTCCTTTTCATTATTCATTGGCGTCTGCTGATTTTCTCACGGCCGGCACCGGAGAATCAGAAATTGACGATATAGTCTTGTTTTACCTTCGTTTTATCGAAGAAGATAATGCCCAAGTCGTAAAGATCGAAGGTGATGCCCGCCCGTCCGTCCTGCCGCATACGCTTCCAAAGGGAGCGCATCTGCGGGGTATAGCCGATGCCTTCAATCACAAAAAGGGATTTCCCTGTTGTGCGGGCAGCGCAAATTCCAAAAACTTCCTCCATGAATTCCGCATGGCGGCAGTCGTGCAAATAGAGGAAATCGACGGGCACGCCCGCTTCCAGAAAAAGTTCGGAAAGCGAGGAGGCGCCAGTATAATCCGCCGTTTCTCTGCCGGCCTTCAGATAGAGCGAGGAGGCGGAAAGGGTTCCGGCATCGACAATCGTATCGGGGCGGGCATAGTTCACCAGCCGAAACAAGAGGCGCTTCACCTTTTTCGACTCATACAACCAATGTTCTCCTTTCTCCCCTGCCCGCCTTTTCTGTTCTTCGGCCAAGTCTTCGTATTTATAATAGGGCATATTTTCATAAATGACCTGCGTAATCAGATTGAAGGCAAAAGGAGAATGCACTCCATAGCCGCAGCGGTGGCGAAAACGCCGCAGCCAGACAAAAGGACGCTTCAAGGCAAGTGTGACACGGTTCATAATATCAGAGAATTAGAAAAAAATCAACTCACAGGTTTCTCCTGCCTGCAATTCCAAAGTAAAAACAGGATTCGCGAACCCGCAGGTTTCTCCTCCTTTCGTCGCTTCCGCCCGTACTGCTCCCGTCGGCATCTTCACGGCAAACCTGCCCGGCACAAGCGCACGGACGACGGCTTTCGCAGCACGCCCGTCTTTCCAGTCGAGGTCGACAGAAGCACCGCCACGCACACGCATTCCGCGAAAATTTCCGGTGCTCCAGCTATCCGGCAAGGCGGGCAGCAGATTGATGAAACCCTCATGGCTCTGCAAGAGCATCTCGCCGATGCCTGCCGCACCGCCGCAGTTTCCATCAATCTGAAAAGGCGGATGCGAACAGAACAAGTTTGGGAAAGTGCCGCTGCCGTGCCGTCCGGTCCGGGCATCGACAGCCGGCTGAAGGAGATTCCTGAAGAGCTTCCAAGCACGGTTGCCGTCGCCCAGACGGGCCCAGAAGTTAACCTTCCAAGCACGGCTCCACCCTGTGCCTCCGTCGCCGCGACGATTCAGGGTGGCACGGCAGGCATCGGCAAGTCCGGGCGTGAGGGACGGAGAGATGAGATTTCCCGGATGCAGACCATAGAGGTGTGAAACGTGACGGTGGTGTACCTCCGCCTCCGTATAATCTTCCAACCACTCTTGCAGATAGCCCTCCTTGCTGATTTGCATCGGCGGAAACTCTTTCAAGTCGGCTTCCAGTTTCTTTACGTCATCCTCGTCGCAATTCAGCAGACGGGCGGCGGTGATGACATTGGAATACAGTTCGGTGAGCAATTGCACATCCATCGTAGGCCCCATGCAGACGCAGACGCGCGTCGTGCTGTCGCCCGGCATATAGAAACCGTTTTCGGGCGAAGAGGCGGGAGCAGTCACCAACCATCCGCGCCCGGGTTCGCGCACTGTCGTGGAGCGGAAGAAGTCGGCAGCCCCTTTCAGTATCGGATAGACTCGCCGCAGATACTCCTTGTCCTGCGTATAAAGAAAATGCTCCCACAAATGGGCGCAAAGCCAAGCGCCTCCGGTATTGGTGGCTCCCCACGAGGGATGCTCGCCGGGAGCGGTATAGTTCCAGATGTTGGTCATCATGTGGAGTACCCACCCTTCGGCCTTGTCGCCATAAAAAGCCGTGGCGGTCTCCTTGCCCGAAGGCAGGAGGCGCTCCATCAGGGTGGTCAACGGCTGACAGAGTTCGGAAAGGCCGGCCTGTTCCAGCGGCCAATGATTCATCTGGATATTGATGTTGGTGTGATAGTCGCCGTTCCAAGGTGTCGACAGGGTATTTGCCCAAAGCCCTTGCAGGTTGGGCGGCAGACTGCCGGAACGGGTACTGCTGATGAGCAGATAGCGCCCGTAGTTATAATACAAGGCAGCCAGTGCGGGCGATTCTTTCCGAGCAAAATGCAGAATGCGTTCGTCGGTGGGAAGCTCATCCTCTTCCGAGGCGGGCAAAGTGAGCGACACACGGTCGTAGAGAGAGCGATGAGCCGTTTCTTTTTTCATCGCCCGTTCCAGTTTCGCATTCAGTTTGGCAAATGAAGAGCCGGAAGGCGCCACTCCATCCAGCAGGCTGTCGCAGACAGAGGCGTAGCGCGCACCGGGGAAATCGGTTCCTGCCGCCTCGAACGATGTGGTTGCCGAAATCACCAGCCACGCCTCCTGTCCATTCTTCAAGCTGATTCCCCGTTCAATGTCGATAGCCTGTTTGCCTCCTTTCGAAACGAGCCGCATGGCAACACGGTATTTCATTCCGTCACGGCCCGACTGTCCGCTATCAAGCATTCCGTTCATCAAGAGGGTATTCCCCCCGATAGTGACAGAGGCACATTCCGGACGACTCAGACGGGCGGAAAAGCTCAGCGCCCCCCTGCGGTCGGCCTTCAGATGTATCAGCATGACATCCTTGTCGCGAGAGACGAAATATTCACGCCGATAGGCAACGCCGCCCAGCGTGAAAGCGGTATATGCCACGGCATCGCGCAGATTGAGGGCACGACGGTAATGCTCCGGCCGGTAGTCGGGCGTTTCCGGAGCGGCGGTTTGCACCCTGGCATTCACCCCCCGCCAAGGATATGAGAACTCCATATCAAGGTTGCCCAACACCTGATACGTGCCATATCTTCTGTCAGCCTCCTCTTTCTTGGGGACGAAGCTGCTGTACATCAGTTCCTGTGCCTCACGGTTCTTTCCTTCGAACAATAGCCGGCGGATGGCAGGCAGGCTTTTCGCCGCATCGGGATTACTGTAATCCGCCTCCGAGCCGCTCCAAAGGGAAATTTCATTCAGAACGATGTGCTCGCGATGCACTCCTCCATCCGGCATCATGCCGAGCCTGCCGTTCCCCAACGGAAGCGCCTCTTCCCAAATGGAAGCGGGAGCCGTGTAGTAAAGCCGGTGATTGCAGTCGTTGTCCGGAGCCGACGGCGATGCCCACAAAGGAAGCCAACAGCAGGAAACCGCCATCGGCAGCAGGGAGCGAAAGATTGTTTTTTTCATTTTTACCACATTTATCTGAAGGATGCACAAACGTACTATTTTTTTCCGATACCGCCACATGTCTACCTTACAAATCGTAGATAGCGCACCAGAAACATCATCCTCTCTTTCTCAAATACAAATCTCCGATTTCTCAGACACAAGCCTTTTTCGTCTCAAACACAAGTGTCTGACAGCTCAAACACAAGCGTCTGACAGCTCAAACACAAGCGTCTGACAAAGCATAGGTAAACATCTGAAAAACAACACAGAAACAAAGAGAAAGGAATACTAAAAAACATCTTTACTTGTTGCTCTTATTTTTTATCTATTTTTGCGGATACGGTGAAGACTAAATCAAGCAAAATCTCTGCTCGCACCATGCAAACGAATATTCACACACTGCGGACAAAGATTCGGAAATAATGGCATATTATCCACTTATATAAACATAAAAAAAGAGACAGCATATGAATAGAACAGTTGTGATAACAGGTGGTGCAAACGGCATCGGCCGTTGCCTGACGGAACACTTTGCATCGGCCGGAGATGCGGTGTACTTCTTGGACAAAGAGGCTAAAGGCACAGTCTCAACCACCAATACCATGCGAGAAAAGGGATGGGATGTGACAGGCATTGTCGGCGATATTGCCGACAAACAGGTACTTATTGATTTTGCCGAGCAAGTGCTGAAGGCGCATCCCGAAGGCATACATTGCCTGATAAACAATGCCTGCCTGATGAATGGCGGGATATTGTCCGATTGTGATTATGAAGATTTTCTTTATGTACAACGAGTAGGCGTTGCCGCCCCTTTCATGCTCACCAAACTCTTCAAGGATCATTTCGTTGGAATAGGCTCGGTAGTGAACATCTCTTCCACACGTTGTTTTCAATCTCAGGCCAACACAGAAAGCTACACTGCGGCCAAAGGCGGTATCACGGCACTTACCCACGCATTGGCAATCAGCCTCGGCGGTATTGCCCGCGTCAATTCGATAGCCCCCGGATGGATTGACACCGGTGCCTATCACGATGCAACGTATAAGCCGGAATATTCGGAAGGTGATGTGATGCAACATCCGTCACGCCGCATAGGCGAACCCGGCGACATTGCCCGTGCCGTTGCATTCCTTTGCGACGAGAAAAACAGCTTCGTCAATGGGACCAACATCGTTGTGGACGGAGGCATAAGCAAACTGATGGTCTACCACAATGATTACGGGTGGACGTATGAAGGAAGATAAACATCCAGAAAAATCAAGGAGGGTGTGACAAGCACACCCTCACAAATCATATTCTTATTTTTTAGCCCACCACAACGGAGTAAACACATCGTCCGGTCCTCCAAGCAATTGCACAGCCTGTTTGTAACCTTCGGGACTGCTGTTTTCCAAACCCGACGGGAATTTCAAGCGTTGCGGGAAAAACTTCGTCGTCTGCTTCATGTAGTTGGAGGCATTGAGACCGGGTATTGCACGAATGGCCTGCTCCACAGCCGGAGTCTCGAAGAAAGGCAAACCCAATCTGCGCTGATCGTTCCATGCTTCCAAGGGCAACCATGGCATTTGTGCAATGTATTTCTGCGTGATAATCTTTGTCAGATGGTCGTTCAACGCCTTGCCATACAGTGTTTCCGAAGCCACAGGATAGGTAAAGGTATAGGTCGATTCTGCTTTGGTATATCCATTCACCATCTTCATGGTTTTGGTCGCTGCCGGTTCGGCCACGTGTTCCCATTTTACGGAAGTTCCTACATTATTATAGTCCTCCGATGCCAAATAAGCGTCGGCAAAGCCACCCACACCATGATATGCGAAGCTCTCGCGTACACCCTGCTCATAAGCAGCCTTGGCGCCCATAGGAACGCTCCAGCCTTTCAGAGCCGCTTCGGCCAGCAGGAAGTAAGACTCCCAAGAGGCAAAGAAGATACGGGAATTTTCACTCTTACGATATTTCAAGACCAAATGCGGGATAGCCCAAGGCCAATAATACATCTTGTTCAATGAGCCTTTATCGCCCCACTCACCGCAAGCGGCAGTATTCCACGTAAACGTGGCATCCAATTCCACCAATCCGTCGGCATCGTCTTTATCCTTCAGCAGTTTACGTTTCACTACTTTGTGGTTCGAGTTCCATGAAGGATACTTACAATAGTTGGCATCATCAAAATTGCCGGGAATAGAGAAGAGTTTATAAGCACGCGGATCAATTACCTTATGCAAGCCATCGAACCAAAATCCCTTAGCCGGATCGTTCGTTGTCAAAGCATAATGGTTGGTGTACTGCACACCCATGTAATCGGCCGGCTTGATACGAGCCAGCAAATCATTCTTACCGGCAAGCTGTTCGTCTGATGTGATACCTCCCAGACCGACGAGCAGGTTATTCATCGTGGCCGAAAGTGGGAAGTAGTTCCATTCGCGCGTCATGACACCTGTCAGATCATCCCATCCCGATTGTTCCTTAACCGTGAAGTTATCACCACTCTCGGAGATGTAAGCACCTTTAGCCGCATCCTCAAATTCAGCTTTGGCTTTGGCGGCATCTACTTCGGAAAGGCGCATTGCCAAGCGCATACGCATGGAGTTGGCATACTTCACCCACTTGCCGAAGTCGAACTTATAAGCGCGGTCGCACTCTTTTTCCTTGTCATCGGCTTTTACATCAGTCTTAATCTTACTTGCAGCATCTTTCAGTTCATCCAGCATAAAGTAATAGACTTCTTTGCAAGAATTAAACTTCGGGTTTTTTCCTGCGAAAGCCTCAATGGGCATGGCTCCGAAGCTGTCGGTAAACTCGCTCATCAGATATACCCGCCAGATACGGGCCACTTCTTTCATATTGGGTATCACTTGGGCTTCGTGTGAATTCAGTTCACCTTTCATCTTTTCTTCGGCCAAGTTGATAGCAAGTACAATAGGCGACATCCAACTTGCATAGTGTGAATAATAATTGCTAATCCAGTCGTCGTTGTATTCGCCAACCGGAAGACCTCCGTTTGTATTCGGGTCGACTTGGCGTGCCGCCGTCTGCCAGTTCAGCACAAAGCAACGCTCCGCCACTTCGGGATTCTGCTGAGTTCCGGTAATAGACTTATTGATGGCATACTCAATACGAACCTGTTCGATATTAGCTGCCGTTGGGTTGGTGTTTACTTCTTCAAAATCGGAACATGAAGCCAACGCAAACAGTCCGACGGGAAGCGCATATAATGGATATTTATAGTTTTTCATATTCGCAAATGTATTTAGTTTAGAATCCGAAAGTAACATTAAACAGATAAGTGCGTGAAGTAGGCGAGCTACCATACTCAAATCCTGTGGCATTGGTGCTTGTAGCATAGATAGATTCGGGGTCTATACCGTTCATGTGGCTCTTCAACATCCATACGTTGTTGCAAGAAACGCCCAATTTTAATTGTGTGAAAGGAGTTCTCTTTAATTGTTGCTTGCTGAAAGTATAAGACAATCCTAAATTACGCAAACGGATATTGGTAGCGCTATAAATATTGATTTCGCCCACACCGAGGTTTCCTCCTGCCACAGCATTCCAATACTGTTGTGTAGAGATTTCAGTGGTGTTTTTCTCATATTCTCCCTTTTCGTTCATGAATACACCGTCCACAACCATTTGAGGACGCTCACCATTGACCACTGTGACGTTGGACGTACCTGCCGCCTGCATTGTCTGGTGAGTGCCCGAGAAGATATCGCCACCGAAACGAGAATCGATCAGGAAGTTCAACGACCATCCCTTATAATTAAAGGTAGAACTGATACCTAATAAAGCGTCCGGTTGCTGATCTCCAATTTTTTGTTTCTCGGTGGTTGCCGTAGGCAATCCGTTTTGAGTGATCAGCTTACCGTAGTAAGGCGATTTCTCATCAGTGACACGCTTCAGCACGGTTCCCCAGATTTCTCCGTAGTTGCCTCCGGCAGTGGCATATACCTGTAAGTTGTCGTAACCGCCCAAGGGATAAAGAGTGATTTCTTCATCGGCTGTCTTATAGAGTTCGATGATACGGTTTTTATTGGCAGAGAAGTTCACCATCAAATCCCAGCTGAAACCGTTCTTCAACTCTATCGGACGAGCGTTTACCATCAACTCAAAGCCCTTGTTCTCGATGTTTCCGGCATTCACCTTACGTTTTTCATAACCGGAAAGGTTATCCATCGGCAAATTAATCAACTGGCGGGTAGCATTTGATTTATACCATGAGAAATCGAATCCCAAACGATTATTGAAGAAACGTATCTCTGCTCCAAACTCCCACGACTTGATTAACTCCGAGCGTACGCTACTGTTATACAATGTCTTATCCTGAGATACAGTCGTTGTATTATCAGGTGCCTGACCGATGGAGTAAGTATTGTAAAGCTGATAAGGTTCGAGAGAGTTACCTACTTCTGCATACGAACCTCTCAGTTTTGCATAGGTAAACCATTCGGGCAACGGCTTGTCCATTTTCTCTAACATTTCCGAGATGACCCATGATGCGGATATTGAAGGATAGAAGAACGAACGATTCTCTTTCGACAAGGTAGAAGACCAATCGTTACGGAATGTTCCGTCTATAAACAGGAAACCATTGTAGTTGATTTGAGCTGTACCATAAAGCGAGTTGATTTTCTTACGGCTGAATTCTTCGCCTACACTAACCGACTTCGTCGCATTATTTACAGTGAACAAATCGGGCACTTTCAGTTCACCCGGGCTTGTGGAAATGGAGCGATGGCGGCGCATCATCAAGTTACCTCCGAACGTAGCGCTTCCACCCCACTTCCCGAACAGATTATCCTTGCGGGCACTGAGCAGGAAACTGTAATTGTTTTCATAGAAACGTTCCTGTTTGATAGAGTAAGTGTTTTTCAATGAACTTCCTGAATATGTCTTGTTCTCATACTCAGTGAAGTACATGTCCGAACCGGCTCTCAACTCGGCGTCCAGCCATGAGGTGAAGCGATATTTCAACGAGCCGCTCAACAAGAAACGATCGCGTACATCACGGTTCAGCTTGTGCGTTTCCATCCAATAAGGATTGATTTGCTGGCTACTGCCGTACCACAACATTTTGTTGTCCGAACGCGTGCCTGCCGAAAAATCGCGGATATCCATCGAGCGAGGTAACAAGTACATGGCTAAGAAGTTATTGGAATCGTTCTTACCACTGATGGGACGATTTTGGGCCTCGGCGTTGATGTACTGTATCTTGGTATCAAATGTCCAACGGTCATCTTTTCCGAAAGTAGATGTGGCACGTGCCGTCAAGCCGGTACGTTTCAGTTTGGAACTCGGAATCTTGCTACTGTCATCCATGCGGGTGAGCGACGTATAGATTGCCGTCTTGTTATATTGCTGTGTAAACGAGAACGTCTCCGTCAGATTGATACCGGTATTAAAATAGTTGCCCACGTTGTCGAACGAACTCATACGCACCTTCTGATCGTTCCAGTTTGTGTACTCCTGCCCCTCGATTTTCGGTCCCCAACTGGCGCCGGTGTCTTTGTCGAACGTACCGTTCGAACCTTGCCCGAATGAATTCTGCATCTTGGGCGACATGAAAATGGTTTCGGCCGATACGGTTCCCGAAATCGTGATACCCAATCCTTCGGTCTTGCGCCCGGACTTGGTAGTGATGAGGATAACACCGTTACCCGCACGCGAACCATAAAGGGCGGCAGCCGAAGCACCTTTCAGCACCGACATGGAAGCAATGTCATCAGAACTGATGTCCGAAATACCGTTACCCATATCCGCCGATGGATTCCAAAAGTCATTATTTGCCGCTCCGGTGAAGTTCTCCATCGGAATACCGTCTACCACAATAAGCGGTTGGTTCAGGCCTGTCAATGAATTGTTTCCGCGCAATTGGATTTTAGAGGAACTGCCGGGGCCATTTCCCGAACGTATAATCTGCAAACCTGATACTTTTCCGGAAAGAGCGTTAGCCACATTAGTCTCACGAGCCTGCAAAATGTCGGCTCCCTTCACCTCTTGCATGGAGTAACCCAACGCTTTCTTTTCACGCTTGATGCCCAAAGCAGTCACCACCACTTCACCCAGTTGTTGCGAATCTTCTTTCAGTTGTAAACTCAAGCGTTGTTCGCCATTGTATTTCACGCTAAGAGTGGCATAACCGATGTATGACACTTCGATGACATCGCCCACCTTAACACCCGAAAGCATAAATTCTCCGTTCACATTGGTGATAACTCCGTTCTGCGTACCTTTTACAATAACCGTTGCACCGGCAATAGGCCCCATCTCGTCACTGACACTTCCTTTCACCGTGCGTGTCTGCTGAATAACCAATGCTTCTTTTGTATTAGCATAACCACTTGAAAAACAGGGAATTACCCCCCCCAATACCCAAAACAAGGGAATGGAGAGTACTTTAGATAATCTCTCTTTAATCATAGCACCATTAGATTAGTTTAACATAAAATCACGATTGCAAACATACAACATTATTCAGAGCTTATAAATATCCGATATGACCGATATTGTATCTGTAACAAACATGCACACATCAAAAAAAGCTCATTCTTCAAGCAATCAGGCAGTTATTAATGCTACGTCATGTGTAATACACAAATGATTACCGCTTCCGTCTCCCCCATCCTTTTCGAGGCAATTTCTTCTACACGGGCAATATAACCAAATCGCGATATTTGCCCGGAGTTATCTTCATGACTTCACAAAACACACGAGTAAAATGAAAACGGTTGGAAAATCCTGTCTTGGCGGCTATCTCTTCCATACTCATATGGGTATGATTCATAAGCATACAAGCATGCTCTATCCTTTTTCTCTTCACATACTTTTGTAAAGACAGTCCCGTCTCATTCCTGAAAAGACGCGAAAAAGAGTTAGTGGCCATGCAAGCCCTTCCCGCCAGAAATTCGTTGGATAGATTTTCTTCGCAATGAGTCTCGATATAGCGAATTGTCTGAATAATTCGGGCATCACCCGCATCCGGTTTCCACAAGCTCTTATCGACACTCAGAAGCACTTCGCAAATAAGGACTTGAACTTTCAGATAAGCCTCCAAGCTGAATGTAACTACCTGACCGTCGACCGACAAATAGTGTTGCAGGTAAGCAATTTTGGTTTGCAGGTTCTCTGTCAAGTCCAGCGGAAATACACCCGTCAGTGCATTATCGTATGGAAATCCAAGAGAAAAATGGATAAACAAATGTCCGATAGCTCCTTCTGCCAGTAATCGTTTCCGGCTGCTTTCAGACAAAAGGCCAAAACTCCCGCCGCGCAAGCAGTGTCCTTGACGGGGAATACTGTTCCCCTCTATACTCGATCTGTAATCCGTATTCGGAGCGATGAGATAGACTTTATCCGTTTCCATGCGATACCTTCTGTTTTGGTATTCAATAACACCGCCGGGCTCGGAGTTATAGTAAATTCGCCAAAAAGGAAACGAAAGCGTGCAATACTCCCAATTCTTCAACCACCAATACCTGCAACAATGTACCTTGATAGACAGACCGGGGAAGTATTGCATCGTATTGGAAGGATCTCCGGAAAATGATGTACTCATAAGGTTTGCATAGATTATAACCAATATACAAACATAATAAAAAAAATCAGACCAATAGCAAAAAAGACATGCAAATTAGAGTATCGCATCAGAGTCTCACACACCGTGCTTTTCCATTGCATTTCAACACCGTGCCTTTCATCTTCAAATCAAAAAGGTTGCGGTTTGTCCCTGCCTGCTTTCAATACAGCCGGCATTCGTTCCTTCAGGCTGCGACAATCAAACCATTCTCTCTAAATCAGAAATCATTTCTCCATTTCACATTCATTTTCGCTTCTTTGTTGTATCTTTGGCACAAAAATCAGACTGTCATCCTGCACTGCTGCAGGCGACATACAATCAGGAACAAAAATTAAACAAAACTATCAATGGCAAAAAACAAATCTCTGATTATTGTAGGAAGCATATCGGCACTCTTGCTAATCAGCCTCACCGTCTTGCTGATATCCGAAAAGAAAACCAACCATGAACTGACACAGGAGTTTCAACTGGAAAAAGAAGACTTGGAAAACCAATATAGCGACTTCGCCAAGCAGTATGACGAATTGAAACTGACCGTTTACAACGACTCCCTCTCCACGCTTTTGGAACAGGAACAACTGAAAACCCGGCGACTGCTTGAAGAATTGCGCACCGTAAAAAGCAGCAATGCCTCCGAAATACGGCGTCTGAAGAAAGAATTGGCCTCCTTGCGCAAGGTCATGGTTGGCTATATCAATCAAATCGACTCCCTGAACCGCCTTACGGCCCGGCAAAAAGAAATCATAGCCGATGTCACTCAAAAGTACAATGCGGCTTCCCGACAAATCAGCAACTTGGCGGAAGAAAAGAAGAACCTGACCAAGACCGTGACCCTTGCCGCCCAATTGGATGCAACCAACATTTCCGTGCAAGCCACCAACAAGCGGGGAAAAACAGCCAAGAAAGTCAAAGATGTCGTAAAACTCAAAATCAGCTTCAGCATCGTGAAGAACATTACCGCCGAAACCGGCGAACGCACCCTATACATACGCATTACCAAACCGGACAACGATGTGCTGACCAAGAACCCGGCCAACACCTTTCCATACGAAAATCGCAATCTGGCATACTCCATCAAAAAGTATATAGAATATAATGGAGAAGAACAAGCCGTCACCGTCTATTGGGATGTGGAAGAGTATCTTTATGCCGGTACCTATCGAGCGGACATTTTCGCAGAAGGCACCCTCATCGGTTCGCAACCGTTCGCACTGGAATGACTCCGGATGCCTGAACCCGACCTACTTTCCCAAAAACATTTTCACAGAACAGTCTACTCCGTGTCTGCCCCATATCAACTCCATGCCTATTATATGGAGCAGATACGGGGAAGACCCATATCCGATACAAAGACCGCACTGCAACACGCGGAAACGGCAAATGATAAAACAGGTTAATTTATTTTGCAATATCACCGAAAGCCTATACTTTTGCATCGTTGTTTATGCAATTATTGTTATTTTGCAAACCACGATTTTATTATCATTATAATGTATAGACCCAATGAGAAAGTTCTTCTGTTTCATCTGGTTGATATGCCCGGCATTCCCAATAGCAGCACAAGAAGTATTCAGTTTGGATAGTTGCCGTGCATTGGCCATTTCCAATAACAAGGAACTGCTGATAAGCCGGGAGAAAATCAAAGCCGCGCATTATCAGAAAAAAGCCGCATTCACCAACTATCTCCCCGACATCTCGGCAAAAGGCGGCTACATGCGCAGTCAAAAAGAGATGTCCATATTGAACGATGCACAAAAAGGAGCTTTGTCCGGCATAGGCACTACCCTGAGCGGACCTCTGGGACAAGCCATACAAGCCATTGCGCAAGCCAACCCTCAATTTGGAGGCTTATTGGGACAACTCGGACAGGGTATGGAAGGTGTGCTCAACAACGCCGGCAGTTCAATAGTAGAAGCTTTCCGCACAGACACCCGCAACATGTATGCAGGGGCACTCACCCTGACCCAACCCCTCTATATGGGCGGCAAGATACGAGCTTACAATAAAATCACCAAATACGCCGAAGAACTGGCTCGCCAGCAACACAACACCGGCATGCAGGAAGTAATCCTGAGTACCGATCAGGCCTATTGGCAAGTAGTGTCGCTCGCCCACAAAAAGAAACTGGCTGAAGGATATCTGGAATTATTGCAGAAACTGGATAGCGATGTCGATAAAATGATAGCACAGGGAGTAGCCACCAAAGCGGACGGCCTCTCCGTCAAGGTAAAGGTGAATGAGGCGGAAATGACGCTGACCAAGGTGACCGACGGACTGAGCCTCTCCAAGATGCTGCTATGTCAGTTGTGCGGTCTCGACCTCGCCACTTCCATCACATTGGAAGATGAGCGGAAAGAAGACTTGTCTCCCGGCCTTATCGCCGCCAATTCCATAGACATCGGCAACATCTATGCCAACCGTCCCGAAGTGCGCAGTCTGGAACTTGCCACCCGAATTTATCAGCAGAAAGTAAACGTGGCCCGTGCCGAACATCTTCCATCCATGGCCCTGATAGGAGGTTACATGGTGTCTAACCCGTCTTTATTCAATGGTTTTGAGAAGAAATTCAAAGGCATGTGGAATGTGGGAGTCATGGTTTCCGTCCCCATCTGGCATTGGGGTGAGGGATTCTATAAGGTAAAAGCCGCCAAATCCGAAGCGCGGATAGCCCGATACCAATTGGACGAAGCCAAAGAGAAAATCGAATTACAGGTCAACCAATCGGCTTTCAAGGTAAATGAAGCCGCCAAAAAACTGGTCATGGCCGAGAAGAACCTTGAAAAAGCCAACGAAAACCTGCGGTACGCCAACCTCGGTTTCGAAGAAGGCGTGATTCCCGCAAGCAACGTGCTCGAAGCACATACGGCTTGGCTGTCGGCCCAATCGGAAAAGATAGATGCACAAATAGACGTGAAGCTCACGGAAGTCTACTTAAAGAAGGCCACGGGAGAGCTTGCCATATCATATCCCTGAAGACGGGAACAAAGAAAAGTAACAGACAGAAAAAATTTCGGATACTCTTTTCGAGAGAACCGAATCGGAAAGGTGTTAAATGCTAAAAAAACAAGATGGATACAAAATTGCAAAACAGTAACATGCTGCTGGCTTTCCTCACACTGATAGGAGTAATAGCCATAGTAGCTCTCGTTGGTTTCTTTATGCTGCGCAAAGGCCCGGAAATAGTGCAGGGGCAAGCAGAAGTAACGGAGTATCGGGTATCGAGCAAGGTTCCGGGACGTATTCTGGAATTCCGCGTCAAAGAAGGACAAAGCGTACAAGCCGGTGACACACTGGCCATTCTGGAAGCTCCGGAAGTACAAGCCAAACTGGAGCAGGCGCGTGCTGCCGAAGCTGCTGCGCAAGCTCAAAACGACAAGGCTTTGAAAGGCGCCCGGCAGGAACAGATACAGGCTGCCTACGAGATGTGGCAGAAAGCCCGTGCCGGACTGTCCATTGCTGAAAAATCATACAAACGGGTGAAAAGCCTGCACGAGCAAGGTGTGATGACGGCCCAGAAGTTAGATGAAGTGACTGCCCAACTCGATGCCGCCAAAGCCACCGAGAAAGCAGCCAATGCCCAATATGAAATGGCCAAGAACGGTGCGGAACGCGAAGACAAAGCCGCCGCAGCAGCCTTGGTGGAACGTGCCAAAGGAGCTGTGGCCGAAGTGGAGTCGTACATCAGCGAGACATATCTGATTGCACAGACCGCCGGTGAGGTTTCCGAGATCTTCCCTAAAGTCGGCGAGCTCGTAGGAACAGGAGCCCCCATCATGAACATTGCCGTGATGAATGACATGTGGGTAACTTTCAATGTGCGCGAAGACTTGCTGCAAGGCTTGGGCATGAATACGGAATTCGAAGCCTTTATTCCCGCTCTCGACAGAAACATCCGTCTGAAAGTGTACTATATGAAAGACCTCGGAACCTATGCAGCTTGGAAAGCCACTAAAACCACCGGCCAGTTCGATTTGAAAACTTTTGAAGTAAAAGCCTCCCTGATGGAGAAAACGGAAGGCCTGCGTTCGGGCATGTCTGTGATATTGAAAAAATAAGGATGCTGCTTAAATGCAATCCGCATGGTTAAATCGTAAAAAGGCACGATGGTAAACAGTAAATCCAAATATGTTTTTTTGCTTGATGTGATGAGACGCGAATGCCGCCGTCTTGTCTCCCGTCCGCTATATCTGTTCTGCATGGTGATAGCGCCGCTGTTCTGCTATCTGTTTTTCACCACGCTATTGGACTCCGGATTACCCACAGACATGCCCGTGGGTGTGGTGGACCAAGACATGAGTACCACCTCCCGCCGGCTGACACGCAATCTGGACGCTTTCGAACAGACCGCCGTAACAGTCCATTATCCCACTGTCAGCGAAGCCCGTTCCGCCATGCAGCGAGGAGAAATATACGGTTTCTACTACATTCCCAAGGGAACTTCTTCCAAAGTGCAGGCACAACGGCAGCCCAAACTCTCTTTCTACACCAACAACAGTTTGCTCGTTGCAGGATCGTTGCTGTTCAAGGACATGAAGATGATGAGCGAACTGACATCGGGAGCCGCAGCCCGCAGCATACTCTATGCCAAAGGAGCCACCGAAGACCAAGCCATGGCCTTCCTTCAACCCATTGTCATTGATACGCATCCACTCAACAATCCGTGGCTGAACTATTCCGTATATCTGTGCAATACATTCGCTCCGGGCGTATTGATGTTGCTCATCTTTATGGTGACCGTCTATTCCATCGGCGTAGAGATAAAAGACCGAACCGCCCGCGAATGGCTGTCCGCAGCCAATAACTCCATCTGGATTTCCCTTGCCGGAAAACTGTTGCCGCAGACAGCCGTATTTTTCCTGATGGGCATGCTGTATAACACCTATTTATACGGTTTCCTCCACTTCCCTTGCAATAGCGGTATTCTGCCTATGCTCTTGGCCACCCTCTGCCTGATACTGGCATCGCAAAGTGTGGGAATATTGATGATAGGCACTTTGCCTACCTTGCGTTTAGGCCTCAGTTTCGCCTCTTTGTGGGGAGTGCTTTCTTTCTCCATGTGCGGACTGTCGTTCCCCGTCATGGGCATGCACCCCACGCTGCAAGCACTGGCAAACCTGTTTCCGCTGCGCCACTATTTCCTGATTTATGTAGACCAGGCACTGAACGGCTATCCCATGGTCTATTCATGGGTCAACTACTTGGCATTACTGATTTTCATGACGCTCCCGTTCCTCATTGCCCGCAGACTGAAAGAGGCATTGGTTTACTATAAATATGTACCGTGATGAAAGACTTGACATTCAAACAGAAAGTAGCACAGGGCATCCACGACTTGTTCTATATATGGAAACAGGAATTCCGCACGACCTTCCGCGATCAGGGCGTACTGATTTTCTTTGTGCTTGTCCCGTTGGTCTACCCGCTTATATATGCCTTTATCTATACCAACGAAACCATCAGAGAAGTGCCCGCCGCAGTGGTAGACAACTCCCGCTCTTCGTTGAGCCGCGAATATCTGAGGAAAGTGGATGCCAGTGCGGAAGTGAGCATCGCGGCCTACTGTGCCGACATGGAAGAAGCCAAGCTGATGCTGAAAGAGCGGAAAGCGTATGGAATCATCTACATCCCCTCCTCTTTCAGCGACGACATTGTCCGTAGCAAGCAGACGCACGTCAGCCTTTTCTGCGACATGAGCAGCCTGCTCTACTATAAGTCCTTACTGACTGCCAACACAAACGTATCGTTGGCAATGAATGCGGACATCAAGATAGAACGTACAGCCAATACCACGAACCGCCAAGACGAGATTACAGCCTACCCGATAGCATACGATGACGTGGCTCTCTACAACCCGACCAACGGTTTTGCGGCTTTCCTGATTCCGGCCGTACTGATATTAATCATACAACAGACGCTGCTGCTGGGCATCGGCCTGTCTGTGGGCACGGCCCGTGAGAAGAACCGCTTCAAGGATCTGGTGCCCATCAACCGCCACTACAACGGTACGCTGCGCATCGTCATGGGAAAAGGATTGAGCTACTTCATGGTTTATTCTTTGGTGGCCGTGTATGTGCTGTGCGTGGTTCCACGTCTCTTCAGCCTCACCCAAATAGGCCTCCCCGATGTGCTGACTTTGTTCACTCTCCCCTATCTGACCGCCTGCATATTCTTTGCCATGACGGCTTCTATCGCCATACGCAATCGCGAGACGTGCATGCTGTTGTTCGTATTCACCTCCGTGCCTCTGCTGTTTCTCTCCGGAATATCGTGGCCGGGAGCTGCCATGCCTGCCTTTTGGAAATATTTCTCGTATATCTTCCCTTCCACTTTCGGCATCAACGGATATGTACGCATCAACAGCATGGGAGCTGTGCTCAACGATGTGTCTTTCGAATATCATGCCCTATGGCTGCAAACGGGCTTCTATTTCATCACTACCTGCGCGGTGTATCGCTGGCAGATACTGAAAAGCAGGAAGCACATGATTGAAGAATACAAACGGCATAAGATACAAAAGATGAATTAAGGTTTGAATAAAATGAAGTGCACTTCATAGGATACTGCCATCCGGGAGCTTGACAAATCACTCTCAGAGGAAAGTGTTTCATATTATTTAACCATCTGTCTATTGTTTTATTACGAATAATTCGTAGATTTGCATCGAATTCATTAAAACATTTATCCATGGAAAAGTTAACGATACAAGAAGAAGAAGTGATGCTGTACATCTGGGAGCTGGACAGTTGCTTCGTAAAAGACATTGTTGCCAAATATCCGCAACCGGCGCCTCCCTACACCACCGTGGCCTCCATCGTGAAGAATCTGGAACGGAAACAGTACGTCCGCCCCACCCGCGTAGGAAACACCTACCGATACACACCCTTGATTCGCGAAAGCGAGTACAAACGTACCTTCATGAGCGGCTTCGTGCGCAACTATTTTGAAAACTCTTATAAAGAAATGGTATCTTTCTTTGCCAAAGAACAGAAGATTTCGGCCAACGACCTGAAAGATATTATAAATATGATAGAGAAAGGAAAAGAATAACCGTAACACAACGATATACATGTTAGCCTATTTTCTAAAAGTAAACGCAGCGATAGCAATCTTCTATGCTTTCTATCGGCTGTTCTTCTACAAAGATACGTTCTTCGGCTGGCGTAGGGCGACACTGCTCTGTTTCTTCGTCATCTCTGCCGCCGTACCTTTGTTGAACATACAAGCGTGGATAACCGCGCAAGAGCCGATGGCAGCAATGGCAGACCTCTATGCCAACGTCATTCTGCCGGAATTTACAATAGACGCCCAACCCGTTGCAGCAGGCCGAAGCATCCATGCCACCGATTACATCGGCATCATATATGGAGGAATAGCGGCGCTGCTGGTCATACGCATCATCATACAGATAATAGGCATCGGCCGCTTGGCCTGCCAATGCCACAGAGCAAGAATAGGCAACGCGGACGTCTTCGTGCTACGCAAGGCAGGAGGCCCATTCTCTTTCTTTCACTGGATTTTCATCCACCCCTCTTCGCATACCGAAGAAGAACTCGACGAGATACTGACCCACGAGCAGACACACGCACAGCAATGGCATTCCATCGACGTCATCATCGGCGAACTGGCATGCGCACTTTGCTGGTTCAACCCCTTTGTCTGGCTCATGAAGCGGGAAGTGCGCACCAATCTGGAATACATGGCCGATGCCCGGGTACTGGAAAACGGCTATGACTCCAAAGCTTATCAGTATCACCTGTTAGGTTTGTCTCATCAAAAGGCTGCAGCAACCATCTATAACAATTTCAATGTTTTACCCCTAAAAAAACGTATCAAAATGATGAACAAAGCAAGAACGAAAGAGATAGGAAGAACCAAATACCTGATGTTCTTTCCTTTGACGGCCTTACTTATGATTGTGAGCAACATCGAAACCGTGGCACGCACCACCGGACGGATTACCGCAGAAATCATGGAGGCCGTAGACATACGAACGGAGCAGCCCGCAACGGATATTCGGATGCTGGAAAACTCCTCCGTGCTGAAAGTTGAACAGGAAGACCCCGACAACCGGGTTTTTGAAGTCGTAGACCACATGCCCGAATTTCCCGACGGCGGCGTGTCCGGACTGATGAGCTTTCTGAACAAAAACATCAAATATCCGGTAGAAGCACAGAAAGCCGATCTTCAAGGCAGGGTTATTGTAGGGTTTATCGTAGAAAAGGACGGCAGTATCACCCATATCAGAATCATCCGTGGTGCCGCCCCCTCTTTGGATGCAGAAGCACTCCGTGTAATCGGCAGCATGCCTAAGTGGAAGCCCGGCAGGCAGGGGACAAAAGTCGTACGGGTGAAGTACACCGTCCCGATTACATTCTCATTTGGTTACGGCAAAAATACAAAAGAATACGCACCGGTCAACGGACCTCTGGAAAAAGTTGTAGTAACAGGATATGCCCCCGTAAAGGGAACGGCGAAAGCAGAAGGAACAGTTTTCGAAGTAGTAGAACAGATGCCGGAATTTCCCGGCGGCCTGCCTGCACTGATGCGGTTCTTAAGCGAGAACATCAAATATCCCGTATTGGCACAGAAAACCGGAACTCAAGGAAAAGTCACCATAAGATTTATCGTAGACACAGAAGGGAATATCACCAATCCGGAGGTGGTGCAGGGAGTAGACCCGCTGTTAGATGCCGAGGCAATCCGGGTAATAGCCGGCATGCCCAAGTGGAAACCCGGCAAGCAAAAAGGGGAAGTTGTGAATGTGCAATACGCACTGCCCGTCACATTCCGTCTGCAAAAACCTGAGAAGAATACTTCTGATAAATAAGATTTGAACACAAAAACACGGAGGCACAGAGATTATTGCCTGTTTTCGCTATCTCTGCACCTCCGTGTCCCGATATTCAATCCCACGTCATTTATGCACCTCTACAATCTGCGTCGGTGCCATCTCCACGTTCCGTTTGTCCACCTGACGGACAACAGCCGCGGCCAGTTGCAGGAAAGCACGCCCGGTTACTGAATTTTCGTCCAAAGCCACCGGAGTACCTTTATCGCCGTTTTCGCAAATGCTCTGCACAATAGGAATCTGACCCAGCAAGGGTACATCAAGCTCTTCTGCCAATTGCTTGCAGCCCTCTTTGCCGAAGATATAATACTTATTCTCCGGCAACTCGGCAGGCGTAAACCATGCCATATTTTCCACCAGACCCAAGATGGGAACATTCACCTTGTCATTGGTGTACATATCCACCCCCTTACGGGCATCGGCAAGAGCCACCTGCTGGGGCGTGCTCACTATGACGGCGCCCGTAATGGCAAGCGTCTGGAGCAGGGTCAGATGAATATCGCTGGTGCCCGGAGGAGTATCGAGGATGAAATAATCCAATTCACCCCAAGCGGCATCGCCCACCAACTGTTTCAAAGCATTGCTCGCCATGCCGCCACGCCACAAGGTAGCTTGGTCGGGCTTCACAAAGAAACCGATGGAAAGCAATTTCAAACCATACTTTTCAACCGGAACAATCAAATCGCGCCCGCCGATGTTTTCGGAATAAGGCTTGGCGTCTTCCACCTGAAACATCTTAGGAACGGAAGGACCGAAAATATCGGCATCCAGCAAGCCCACTTTATAACCCATCTTCGCCAAAGCAACGGCAAGGTTGGCTGCCACCGTGGATTTCCCGACACCTCCTTTACCGGAGGACACGGCTATCACGTTCTTCACCTCTGGAAGCAACTTGCCCACCTCCGGACGTGCCGCCTGACGACTTTCCGTTGTAATGGTAACTTCCACTTCGGAAGATACATACGTATGTATGGCCGTCTCGGCAGCCTTTACCATCGACTTCATGAACGGGTCTGTGGGCTTCTCGAACGTCAATGAGAAACTGACCGTCATTCCGTCGATACGCAAATTATCGGCCACCATTTCCGCCTCGACCAGATTCTTTCCGGTGCCGGGATAACGCACCGTTGCCAATGCGTCCAATATAAGTTTAGGATATAGTTTCATCATTAATAAGTTTTTATTTAGAGGTTTGCAGTCCGCTACGCTTACTGCGGTTGTAACTGCGGTATTCGTCCAATTCAATCTCCACTTCGGGTTCCTTCAACTCGCCTGTTTGCGGCAAACGGAACTTGATATACTTGATAGTTAAACCACGATCGAGCCATTGTTGTTCATAATAGGTTCTGATACTTAGTATCTCGTCGGCCATACCCGCATGATACAAGTCATCGGTCATCACATCGACGGGCAGGCCGTTGCGTTCTATCATGTACTTGGTGTAGGTAAACATAAAGTTACTGTCCGTCTTGAGATGCACCAGCCCGTCGTCTTTCAGGAACTTGCGGTAACGCTCCATAAAAAACGTAGAGGTCAGCCTCTTGGTGGCTTTCTTCATCTGCGGATCGGAAAAAGTAAGCCAGATTTCACTGACTTCGCCCGGTGCAAAGAAACGGTCGATAATCTCAATGTTCGTTCGCAGGAAAGCAACATTCTTCATGCCTGCCTGCAATGCTTCCGTAGCTCCCGACCACATGCGCGCACCTTTTATGTCGACCCCGATGAAATTCTTCTCCGGAAACAGCTTTCCCAACCCCACGGTGTACTCGCCACGCCCGCATCCCAATTCCAAAACAATGGGACGGTCATTCCCGAAGAATGACTCGCCCCACCTACCTTTTAAATCAAACGGGATATCGGAAACTGCCGAATACGGATATTCAAACACATGCGGATAATTTGCCATATCGGCAAACTTCGCCAATTTACCTTTCCCCATGCTCTTATTCCACAATAGTCACCCAGCCGTGTGTATCGGGCTCATCGCCATACTGAATGGCACGCAGTTTATTATACAATTTCGTACACACAGGTCCCGGCTTTCCGTCTTTGGAAATGACGTACGACTTGCCGTTTTCCACATCGTCAATACGTTCGATAGGACTGATGACGGCGGCTGTGCCGCAAGCACCCGCCTCCTCAAACGTCAGCAGCTCTTCTTCCGGAATGGGGCGGCGTTCTACCTTCATGCCCAAATCTTCGGCCAATTGCATCAAGCTCTTGTTCGTGATGGATGGAAGTATGGACGTTGATTTCGGAGTGATGTATGTATTGTTTTTGATGCCGAAGAAATTGGCAGCACCGCACTCGTCGATGTACTTCTTTTCTTTGGCGTCCAAATAAAACTCACAGGCATAGCCCAAATCGTGCGCTTTTTTGTTGGCACGCAGACTGGCCGCATAGTTGCCTCCCACTTTATATGTACCGGTTCCAAGAGGTGCGGCACGGTCGAACTCACGGATAATGACATACGGATTGGTTGAGAATCCACCTTTAAAGTAAGGACCTACCGGCGTTACGAATATCAAAAACAGATATTCATTGGCAGGACGCACACCCACCTGCGCACCGGTGCCAATCAGCAACGGACGGATATACAAAGAAGCGCCCGATTCATAAGGCGGAATAAAACGCTCGTTCAGTTTTACCACCTTCAAGACAGCTTCCTTGAAACGCTCCGTAGGAAGCTCCGGCATAAGAATCCCCCGACAAGTAGACTGCAACCGGGCCGCATTCTCTTCCAAGCGGAAGATACGCACTTTGCCATCTTTACCCCGAAAAGCCTTCAAGCCTTCGAAAGCTTCCTGACCGTAATGCAGGCAAGTAGCGGCCATGTGCATGGGAATGGTTTCTTCACTGCAAGTTTCCAATTCGCCCCACTGTTCGTTACGATAATAAATTCTCACGTTGTAATCTGTCTTCATATATCCGAACGGCAGATTAGCCCAATCCAGTTCTTTCATATCTCAAAGTATTAGTTACGTCAATACGTATATTTTGCAACAAATGTAGCTTTTATTCTTCAGAATTCCGCTTCTCCGACAGTAATTTTTCAATTTCCCGGTCGGCTTTCGTCAGTTTATCGCTGCAAAATGCAATAATCTCATTGGCCTCTTTTATCTTTTCGGCCAGTTCGTCAATCTCCAGCTCGTTATTGTCTATACGGCTGACAATATCCTCCAAGCGTGCCAAGGCTTGGGCATAGGTTTCTTTTTTCTTTGTAGCCATCGTATTATTGTTTTTTATACTCACACAGTATTTCCTGTTTCCTTGGACGCCTTTATAACAGACAGCAATTCGCCCTGATAGATGCGGGTCACAACTTCATCTCCTTCTTCCACTTGCCTGAAGTCCTTCACCACTTTTCCGTCTTTCAGCGTAATGCTGTAACCACGCGCCAACAAACGTTCCGGCGAAGCATCCTTTAAACGTTGTTGCAACAGCTCCAGATGATGACGTTCGCCCGACAAACGTCCTCGGAGCGACGACATGAGGTCTTTGCGCAAAGTAAGCAGAGAGAGACGTCCGGACGAGAGGGTACGGTAAACAGCAGTAGGAATCCGATTTTTGCAAGTGATTATTTTACGCCGTTCCTGCCCCAGCAGGCTTCTAACTCCTTCCTGCAAGCGAACGGCGAGCATCTCCAATTCATCGGCGGCATCGTTCATACGGTCTATCAAAAATTCGGCGGCGGCAGTAGGAGTCTTCACACGGGTGTGGGCTACGGAATCGATTACCGTATCATCCCGTTCATGCCCTATGCCGGTAATGATGGGCAGAGGGAACTGGGCACAAGCTGCGGCAAGCAGGTAGGTATCAAAACCGGAAAGGTCGGACGTTGCACCTCCGCCACGGATAATGACAACCACATCGAACTCTGCCAGACGCGCATTTATTTTATCAAGATCCGACAATACGGAATCTTCCACACGGTCGCCCTGCATCAGGGCCGGAAACAGTTCGGTATAAAAGAAAAAGTTCCGAGGATTATGCTCCAGCTGATGGCAGAAGTCGCCGCAACCTGCTGCCGTAGGCGAAGATATGACGGCAATGCGCTGCGGAAGTCGCGGCATCTCCAGTTCCTTATTCATAGTCAGTACGCCTTCTTCTTCCAATTGATTCAAGATTTCTCTACGGCGACGCTCCATATCTCCCAATGTATAGGCAGGGTCGATGTCCTGTACAGTAAGAGTATATCCATACAATTCATGAAAACTGACCGTAACCAGTACCAGTACCTTGATGCCGGAAACGAACTCCTGCCCCGTAGCCTCCTCGAAATAGGGCTTCAGCAAACAAAAGACATTCGACCAGATTGTTCCCCTCGCTTTGGCTATCAGATTATTGCCACGGGGGGCTTTTTGTATAAACTCCAGATAGCAATGCCCCGTACTGTTGGTGCGCACGTCGCTCAGCTCTGCCTGCACCCAGTATTCATCGGGCAGGCATTGTTCCATGCTGCTACGTACCAGCGCATTCAGGTCGAAGAGAGAGAGGAAGCCTCTCCCTCCTGTCTCCTTCCCCGTAGGGAGGGGGGAATGGTTACTCAGGTTCATCTTTTCGGTTTTGATAAAAACATACCCACTCTTTATATTAAAAATCAGGAAGAGAAGCCGCCTTCCATATATCCGGCACCCCATACCCATAAATATTATCAGGACAATCGGCACGGTTGCCTACGCTGCGCACCAGTTCAATCACCTCTTTTGCCGTCAGTTCCGGACGAGCCTGCCATAAGCAGGCAACCATGCCACACATAACCGGTGAGGAGAAAGAAGTTCCGTTGGCCTTTCCCTGATTGCCGTCCGTACGTATCACCTCAGTTCCAAGTCCAAGAGCCACGACATCCGGCTTCACACGGTTGTCGGCCGTATTGCCGACAGAAGAGAACGGGGCTAAAACAGCTCCTCTGTCTATCGCACCTACCGTCAACACATTCTCGGCATCGCCGGGAGGAGTAATCTTTTTCCAAGAACCCATGCCGGAATTTCCGGCACTGCACACCAATATCATTCCTTTATCGGCTATGCGCGATGCCTGACGGGACATCAGAGTAGAGCATCCGTCCAAATCACGATACGTATAGTCTTTGGATTTATCGTCAAAAGAATAGTAGCCCAGCGAGGTATTGATCATATCCACACCCACGCTGTCGGCAAACTCCACAGCGGCTGCCCAATAATCCTGCTCCACCAGATGCTCGGAATACTCGTCTTCGCTGCGCAGCAGCCAGAAAGAGGCTTCCGGAGCCGTGCCGGTCATTATATCAGGGCGGTTCATGCCGATGCACGAAAGCACCATCAGGCCGTGGCTGCTCTCCGCAAAAATATCGGCCTCGGGATTTACAAAATCTTTCGTACCCAAGATACGGATATTCCGCATGGCGGTAATCTTGTCGGCATTATGAAAACCGGCGTCGATGACGGCAATCGTCATCCCTTGTCCTTTGAAGCCCGCTTCGTGCAGTTTATCACCATTGCTCAACCGTATCTGCCGAATCGCGAGTCCATAAATGCTGTCGGGGTGTAAAGTCGGACTGTTTAACAAAGAATCGCGCTCCGTGGCCATAAACGGGCCATCTCCTTTGGGCGCCGTCCAAACCTTCTCCGTCCGGCCGACAAAAGGCAATGCGGCGACACGTTCCATCAACGCCGAATCGTTGCAGGACACAGTGACAAAGTTATCCCACTTACCGGTCACAACGATATTCACCCCCTGACGACGAATCTCGTCCACATACTTGCGACACACGGGCAAGTCCGTAGAATCTATCGGCAGGTTCTGTTTCCGGCGACGCGCAATCGCCTTTTCGGAAAGAAAAGCCTCCGGACGTTTCAATGAATACACCGTGGCGGCCTTGTCTTTGAGGCTGACGCGATATTTCAACGTATCTTGTTGAGCCGATGCTCCCGCAACGGTCAGAATGAAGGTCAAAAGAAAAAAAAGTTTCCTCATGTATTCAATGTTTCATTATTATTTTCAGCAATATACATCCCGATACCCCGCTGGGAGGCAATAAACGAACCGCCGACTACCCGGTTGCCGATATAAAATACGGCGGACTGCCCCGGGGCGATGGCAGAGGCTTCCGATAAGAAATGAACCAGCAAACGCCCGTCTTCCAGACGCTTCACTGTGCAAGGAACAGGTTTGCTGCGGTAGCGGATGCGCACGGTGAGTTCCTTAGTGCCAAAGAATTCGTTTTCATCCGTCAGGTTATCCTGTTCGGTAAGCATGTATTCAGTCTTTAATTGTTCGGCATCTCCCAGCATGACCGTGTTTTTCTGTGGATTTATCTTCAGGACATAAGCCGGCTTGCCTAAGGCTATTTCCAACCCTTTGCGCTGC